>NZ_JANBVS010000021.1 GCF_024586915.1 Bradyrhizobium sp. SRS-191 | reverse complement strand
GCGGCACGGGCGGTGCGAGTCTGCACCTGCGGAACCACAGACCGGAAGAGCTCGCCGACTCGGCGATGCCGTTTCTCGAATGCATAGAAGATGGTGCAAATAACTAAGTCTGCCCGTGTCGCGGCCCCTCACCCCGACCCTCTCCCCGTAAGAACGGGGAGAGGGAGCGGACTGTCCGAGACGCCGCAGCTTACGTCTCCCTCGCAAGTCTGCTTTTGAGAGAGGTCGAGATGCGCACGGCAGGACGGAGGCATCCCGCTCAATCCGGATGGATCATGATCTCCATGGTCTCGTCGAGATCGTCGAACGGAAAGCCGATATCCTCGACAAGCGCGACGCCGCAGAGGCAGATGTCGCCGTCGATGACGGCGAGAGCGATCGGCTGGAGGCTCTGGCCTTCGCAGGCGCCGGCGTTGCAGAGGCCGGTCTCGATCTCGAACGTGGCGCCGTGGCGGCCGCAGCGGAGCCGGGTCTGCTCGGCATTGAAGAACTGGCCGCTGCCGATGTTCAGCCATTTGCCGTCATGCGGGCAGCTGTTGACATAGCCGACGAAGCCGCCTGCGGCGGTATGGATGATCACGATCGGAAACGGCCGCGCCTCGCCATTGTCTCCGATGCGCGACAGGCTGAACGCCTTGGCTTCGCCCTTGGCGATGCTCCCGGTCGGACAGATGACGAAGACTTCCGGCTCACGTTCCGTCATGCGCTGGTCTCCCTGAACGGCACGACGGGAGCAGCGAGGCCCTCTGGACATCTCCTGTCGCAAACCTGACGATAGCAGCCCGATTTGGGTGAGCGCCGGCGCGTCATTCTCGATCTGTCCCGATCTTTGCATGAAGCATGCCGTGTGCGCCTGAAAGCATGCGCGATGTCGGCTTGGAGACAATGATGGCCGCGATGAAGTTCTACATGACGCCGGGGTCGTGCTCGACCGGCATCCACATCATCCTCGAAGAGCTCGAGGAGGTGTTCGAGGCCCATATCGTCAACCTGCCGGCCGGCGACAATTTCAAGCCGGACTACGTCGCAATCAATCCGAAATCGACCATCCCCGCGCTGGTGCGGCCAGACGGCAGCGTGCTGACCGAAGTGCCCGCGATCGCCTACTGGCTCGGCCGCTCACGGCCGCGCGCGAAGCTGTGGCCGTCCGATCTCGAGACCGAAACGCGGCTGCTCGAGGCCATGACCTACATCGCCGGCACCGTGCACGGTCACGGCTTCGCGCGCATCTTCGCCACGCCGACCTTCAGCCGCAACGAGGCCGACCAGGAGTCGGTGCGCGCGCTCGGCCGCAACATCGTCGTAAAGGGCTTTGCGATCCTGAGCAGGATGCTCGGCGAGCGGACTTATCTCGGCGATGATTTCTCGGTCGCCGATCCGATCCTGTTCTATGTCGCGTTCTGGGCCGACAAGACCGACATCGCCCTGCCCGCCAACCTGCTCGCGCACTACCGGCGGATGTTGGCCCGCCAGGTCGTGCAGCGCGTGCTGCGCGAGGAAGGATACAATCCCGCGACGCTGGGGCAGACCAGCCGCGCCTAAAGCGCGACGAGACCAGGATGGATCATCATCGCGCTTTAGGTTGCTGTTTGCGCATGATCTTTTCGGAAAACCGCTGCGCGCTTTTCCGGACCATGCTTGAGCGGATCTACTCCGCCGCCTCCGCGATCTGCTCGTGATCGCCGAGGTCGATGCCGCGGAAGATGGCGCAGCGGCGGAAGACGGCGATGGTCGGGCGGACGCTCTTGTGGTGGCAGTATTTGGCAACGAGCTTGGCGAGGCCCTTGATGTCGCGGCCCGAGGCGCCGGGGAAGATCTCGACCAGCTGCGCGATCACCGCGGTCTCGACGTTCAGCCCGAACTGATCGCACATCACCCGCCAGATCCGGCTGCGCGCGTCGGCGTCCGGCGCCTGGAACTTGATCAGCGCGATGCAGCGCGAGACGATCGCTTCGTCGATGTCGTCGATGCGGTTCGTGGTGAGGAACAAGAGGCCATTGAAATATTCGAGCACGCGCAGGAACACGCCGACGACGGCGTTCATCGTCATGTCGTCCTCGCGCCGCTTGATGTAGACGTCGGCCTCGTCGATCAGCATCACCGCGCCCCAGCGCTGGGCGCGCGTCAGCGCGTCCTTCAGTGCGCTCTCCATCGCCGCGACGCTGAGGCCGAGCTGGCCGGAGTGCACGCGATACAGCGGCCGGCCGATGATCTCGGCATAGACCTCCGCCGTCAGGGTCTTGCCGACGCCTGGAGGCCCGGCACACAGCACCGTCGTGCCACCCGACTTGCCGGCGACGATGTCGTCCATCAGCAGGTCCATCTCGGCGGTGAGGATGTCGATCAGGTCGGTCTGCTCCTCCGGCAGCACCAGCTTCTGCTTCAGCTCCGGCTGATAGGCATAAGGCGTCATGTCATCGGCATGCACCCAGAGATAATGGTGCAGGTCGAGATGGAACATCAGCATGTATGGATGGACGGGAATGCGGCAGAAGACGCCTTTCGGAATCGCGGCCTTGGACTCCTCGACCTCCTGCTCGGCATCGTAGAGATTGCTCTTGGCGGCCTTGCGCAGATACTGCCCGAGAAGGTCGCCGGTCACCTCCAGCGTCAGCGCGCGCTCGGTCAGGATACCCTCGTCGTTGACGAGACGCGCCGTCCCGCCGCCGGACGACAGCACGATGACATCCTTGCGCGACCAGTCCATGTCGCGATGCGACGCGTTCGGATCGTCGGCGAAGAAGCCGATGCCGCGGCCGGAGAACTGCGCGCCGTAGCGGCCGCGCCAGGCAAAGTAGCGCTCCGCCGTCTCGTCATAGGCGGCAATCAGCTCGGGCGTTTCCTTGAGGAAGCCCTTCGCGGCGAAGATCTCGGCGACCGTCTTGCCGACGATGTCGCCGGCGGAAATCCGCAGCGTCGATGTCGTGATCGCGCCCTTGGCATTGGCCTTGAGCTCGATGAAAACCCGGCCCGCCTCGTCGTTCGACGGCGCCGTGTAGTCGAGCCGGGTGACGACATAAGGCAGCGGCCGGCTGGCGACGTTGGCGGTGAACATCCAGCCGCGAATGGCACCCGAAATCAGATAGCGTGCGATCGCCGGCAGCACCTGCTCGAGCTCGTTCTCCGAAAAGCGCGTACCGGAATCGCTGAAGGCGCGTTGCAGCGTCGCGATATGCGCCGCGCGAGCGTGCCATTCGGGTCCCGCCTTCTGGTAACTGTCCCGCAGGAAGTCGAGCTCGGCTGCCGCGAGCTGCGCGAGGTTCACCTCGACCTTGTCGCCGAAGCGCAGCTGCTCCGTCAGCGAGGCGAGATGCGGAAAGGCAGCCGCCATGGCCTCGACGGTCGGACGTTCGATCTGCAGCTTCATCTGTCGTCACTCATCCCCGGCACATTCATGACGACACGCCCGTCGGCTGGCGGAGCGCCTCGCTTTTCGCGAGCAGCAGGCGGTTGGCGGCAAGCGAGAACTCCTGCCAGGCGGCGGCGACGTCGCGCAGGATGGTCTGCACGTAATCCTTCGACGGCTTGTGCTCGAACGGAAAGTTCGACAGCGCACAGGATGTCCGGTTGAAGGCGACGGCATCGTCGAGCAGCGATTGCATGAGATCGCGGAACGGCTTCTGGATCTCCGGCATCAGCGCCGAGCGTCCGCGTTCCACCGTGACATCGCGCATGTCGAAGGTCAGCGCGTCCAGCACTTGCAGCGCCGTCGCGAACACCTGCTCCATCGCGCCGAGAACGGCGAGCTGCGTCAGCTGCTCGCGCTGCTGGGTGGCGAGGCTGCGGTTCAGCCGCTGCCGATAGTCGTCGAACGCCGCATCGCGTTGGGCTGCGACCCAGGAGGCGAACCAGGCGAGGCTCGCGGCGTTGCCGGACAGCCTCTCGCCGGCCGCAACCATGCGTCCGCCCGGAGTCTCGGTGGCGGCGCGCGCGAGCGCCCGCTCGATGCGCTTGGCGGCGTTCACGGCGCCTTCGAGATAGCCGGCGGCATGGCTTGCGGTCTCCGCGCCGCCGAGATGCAGCCGGCCTTCCCACAGCGCCCGCCGCAGCATCGGATTGGCGATCTCGCTGTGCTCGCCGCGCGGCGTGGTGCGGTCCAGCGCGCTGCAGGTGAAGCGCTCGGTCGCCCAATCCTGATAATGCTGTTCTCCGCCGTCCAGCGCTGCGCCGAACAGCTGCACCATCTGGCTGTCCATCAGCATCGGCAAGCCGACATTGAAGGCTTCGCGCAGATCGGGAGAAAAAGCGAGGAAGCCACCGAGCGCCGCGCGATCGCCGCCTTCGTCGCAGGCGTCGAAGATCTCGCCGACCACGGCCTGCTCGTGACTGACGAAGGCGTTGCCCGACTGGCCCTTGTCGCGCCAATGCGCCTGCTCATAGGCGATCACGACCTTGGCCTGCGCCGCCATCCAGGTCTCGGCATTGCGCATCGCCTCGAAGGTCGCGTCGTCGAGCGCCGGAAAGAATCCGACATGATCGATCAGGAGCCGCGGCGGCAACGCCAGGACGGCGCGCTTCGCCTCGACCGCGACCGATTCCGCCTCGGTGGCGAAGATCAGCCGCACATGCGTGCCGCAGTCGACGATGCGCATCAGCTCATGACCGAGATGAAGGCAGGCCTGCGGCAGGTCGCGCGCCAGAGCCTCGATCAGCCGGGTCATGCCGCCGGAGAGCCGGCGCGCGCCCTGATGGATCGGCGGGCCGCTGATCTGCTCGGCCGTCTTGTCGGCTTCCTTGAGGTGCAGCACCGTGCCGTCGTCGTGCTGGCCGAAATGCGACAGGCCGAGCTCCGCAATGAGGCCGGTCAGCAACGGCTGGGTCTCCGGCCAGAACCAGGTCGGACCGAGGTCCAGCGCGAGCCCCGCGTTGCTCCTGGCCGACAACACCCGCCCGCCGAGGCGATGTCGGGCTTCGAACAAGGCGAACGTGCCGCCGCGCTGCTGCAGGCTGCGCGCGAGTGCCATTCCGCACAATCCACCGCCGACAATGGCCGTTTCAAGCATGACAAGACCTCGATTGATGCGTTGCGATGTCATCTCGACCGGGTCTTGCAAGAAGCTTGCAAGTTTTTGTGAGCCCCGCATGTGCGGTTCCAAACATTGCTTGATTTTCGCAAGGGGTTGCCCCACCTGATGCCGATGAGCGACGAGAGCCAGATCCTGACCGCCAATACGGCCTTCTACACAGCCTTCGCGGCCGGCGATTTTGCCGCGCTCGCGGCGCTCTGGGCTGATCGTGACGGCATCTCCTGCATTCATCCGGGCTGGCCGGCCATCGTGGGCCGCACCGCCGTGATCGGCAGCTGGCGCGACATCCTCGCCAATCCGTCGCGGCCGCAGATCGTCTGCGCTGATCCGCACGCGATCGTCGACGGGGATCACGGCCACGTGCTGTGCATCGAGCTGGTCGACGGCGCCGCTCTCGCCGCGTCCAATCACTTCGCGCGGATCGATGGCCGCTGGCGCATGGTCCATCATCAATCCAGCCCGATCGCTCAGCTCGCAACGCCGGACGATGATCCGGACGGCCACAGCCTGCACTGATCGTCTGCCGTTGGCACGAAACTTGATCTGCTCTCCCTGACCGGCAGCAATGTCGGAGATTGTTGATTGTCGTTGCGTCGGATACGGGCCGGATTGCCGTCTCCGCGCAGGGCCGGCGCACGCAGCGTACAGCGTCGTGCACAGGCCGACGGGCGACATCGGACGGGAGACAAGGATGGCACGTGTACTGACCGCCTATTTGAAGCGCAGCGATGTGCCGGCGCGCGCAGCGCTGCAGCAGGCCATCGACCGTCTTCCTTTCGCTCTCACGGTCGACGACGATTATGTGCCTCTCAAGACCGCGGGCTATCTGCCGTGCACGTTCGACGGCGAGGACGCCGGCTTCGACCTGCGCTTCGCGGACTGTTCCGCGCCGCGCGACGATGCACGCGACGTGATGATGACATTCAAATGGGGCGGCGATCCGCGCGAGGAGGCCGCGGCGCTGGCCGTGTGCGCAGCCCTTACAACGGCCTTCGGCGCGATCGTCCAGCGGGACGGCGCCGCACTCTCACCCGACCACATGCTCGAACAGGCGAAGGGAGCACTGGTATGAACATGACGGCTCCACTTCAACCGACCGCAATCCATGCCGTGCCGGCCGATCTGTGCGACTGCGGTTTCCGCGTGCTGATGATCCGGCAGTTCAATGTCGGCGCCGTGCCGCCGGCGTTCGCCATCATCGACCAACGCATCATGCGCATGCCGCAGCGGCTCGGACGGCACGGCGTCTCGTTTGCCGCGACGTTCCTGCCCGAGGTGATGTCCTGGCTGATCGATCATCTCGGCCGGCCCTCGCTGCATGACGAGAGCGGTCGCTCGTATCGCAATCCGCGCTGGCCCGTGGTGTGCTGGCATGATCGGGAACGCTATTGGCCGAGCGGCGCCGTGACGGTCGAGTGGTCCGCCGAGGTCGCATTCCAGGATCACGCCTCCTGGATGGCCTTCCGCACCCATTGGTCCGAGAGCCTGATGGGCCGGAATGCCGATCCCGACACGACGACCGGAGAAGCGGCGCAGTGCGACCTGCATGACGCAGAAAAGGAATTTTCCGACGCCGCGCTTCAGCGAGCATGATTTGTCAAACTGCATTCGTCCCGCGGCCGGCTCTGTTCGATGGCGGCCGCAGCGTGGTAGCTTTTGAGTGATGTCATCGCGCGGAGGCGGTCATGCACTACGTCTCATGGCTTGGTCATTGGCTCGGTCATCTGCTGCCGCAACGGCTGACTGACTCGAGCGAGGCCCGGCGCGAGCTCATCGTGCCGCGCCCGGCCGCAGAGCTGTCGCACGAGGACCTGTTCTACATCGCGATGCTCGGTCCCCACGTCTGAGCACACCATCGGCGCGGCCCGCCACTTCCAACACCACACGAGTTCCGACATGACCGACATCGCGCGTCTCCGCGACTTCGTCGCCGACACCGCACGCCTCGTCGCAACCACGACAAACGAGCCGGAGCTGCTGGCCGTCCTGGCTCCCAGGTTGAAGCAGCTGGTCACGCATGACGACTGGCTGCCCGAGGCCTATGCCGTGGCTGACGGTCACCGTTACCGGCAATATCTGCTCTATGCCGACCCGCTCGACCGGTTCTCGATCGTGAGCTTCGTCTGGGGGCCGGGCCAGGGCACGCCGGTGCACGATCATCGCGTCTGGGGGCTGGTCGGCGTGCTGCGCGGCGAGGAACGCGCGGTGAGCTATGCGCGGCAGCCGGACGGCCGGCTGCAAGCAGGGCCGCAGGAGCGGCTACAGGCTGGACAAACCGCCGCGGTGTCGCCACAGATTGGCGACATCCACGCCATCTCCAACGGTCTGGCGGACCGCTCCTCGATCAGCATCCACGTCTATGGCGGCAATATCGGCCGCATCCGTCGCGCGGTATATGATCCGGACACCGGCGCCGCCAGCGACTTCATTTCCGGATATTCGAATGACAGCGTCCCCAACCTCTGGCCCGACCGCAACGCCTGACGATGTTGCGATCATCACTCCGACCGAGCTGCGGCGGCGCTGGCGCGCAAGCGAAGAGGTCGCGCTGCTGGACGTCCGTGAGGAAGGCCCCTACTCGCTGTCGCACCCGTTCTTTGCGGTGTCGCTGCCGCTCTCCCAGATCGAGCTGCGCATCCTCGACCTGATCCCGCGGCTGACCGTGCCGATCGTCGTCTATGATGACGGCGAAGGCTACGCCGCGCGCGCCGTGCCGCGCATCCGTGCGCTCGGCTATACCGATGTCGCTGTTCTCGACGGCGGGCTGTCGGGCTATGCCCGTGCCGGCGAGGTGTTCCGCGACGTCAACGTGCCGAGCAAGGCGTTCGGCGAGCTCGTCGAGGCCATCCGGCATACGCCGTCGCTGTCGGCCGACGAGGCCAAGGCGCTGATCGAGCGCGAGAGCAATCTCGTGGTGCTCGACGCCCGCCGCTTCGAGGAATACCGCACCATGAGCATTCCGCGCGGCGTCAGCGTGCCCGGCGGCGAGCTCGCCTTCCGGGCGCGCGAGATCGCGCCGTCGCCGGACACCACGATCATTGTCAATTGCGCCGGTCGCACGCGCTCGATCATCGGCACGCAGTCGCTGATCAATGCGGGCTTGCGCAACAAGATCTACGCGCTGCGCAACGGCACGATCGGCTGGACGCTCGCGGGCCACCAGGTCGAGCGCGGCAAGACCGCCCGCATGCTGGACCGGCCGCAGGCGAGCTACGCGACGGCGCTGGCGGACGCGAAGGCGTGGGCGGAGCGCGTCGGCGTCAAGGTGCTCGATGCCGCGACCTTCGCGCGCTATCAGGCCGAGGCCGACACGCGCACGCTGTATTCCCTCGACGTGCGCACGCCCGAGGAATACGCCGCCGGCCATCCGGCGGGGTTCGCCTCGGCGCCGGGCGGACAATTGGTGCAGGCGACAGACGAATGGGTCGGCGTGCGCGGTGCCCGGCTGGTGCTGTTCGATGATGACGGCGTGCGCGCGCGCATGACGGCGTCCTGGCTGACGCAAATGGGCTGGGATGCATCGATCATCGGGCCCGATGTGGTCGCGCCGACGGAGACCGAGATCCGCGCGCCGCGACGGCCACCGTTGCCGGACGTCGGCGCCGCCGCGATCGGTGTCGCCGAGCTCGCCGCCGACCGGCCCGCGTGGACGATCGTCGATCTCACGCGCAGCCCGAGCTACAGGGCCGGGCACATCGCGGGCGCGCATTTCGTCCTGGCCTCGCGCTTCGCGGCTGATCTGGCGAAGCTGTCCGGCGGCGGACCACTCGTGCTGACGAGCAGCGACGGTGATGAAGCCGCCTTTGCACTGGCCGATGCGCGTCTTGCGACCACGCGGCAGCTGCGCGTGCTCACGGGAGGCACCCGGGCCTGGACGCAAGCAGGCCATGCGCTTGAAACGGATCAGGCGTCATGGATCTCGACGCCCGACGACGTCTACAAGCGCCCCTATGAAGGCACCGACAATGCCGCCGAGGCGATGCAGGCCTATATCGACTGGGAGCTTCAGCTGGTCGCCCAGCTCGCCAACGACTCGGTCTCGAACTTCCACGTCGTGTAGTTCGACAATGTAGGGTGGGCAAAGCGGCATTCGCAAAGCGAATGCAGCGTGCCCACCATTGACCGCGCAATGGATAAGATGGTGGGCACGCGCCGCCTGACGGCGTCGCTTTGCCCACCCTACGATTTTCGCTTCGGCCTCGTCGTCGCCGGCAAAACAATCGCAGAAGTGGCGCGCGCGTCGACCGGCGTTACGACACGAACATATCGAGCTGGCCGAGGCGGCCGGGCTGCAGCGGCGGTGCGTCGGCATATTGCGGCAGCGCCCAGCGCCGGATGGCGTCGAACAGCAGCGGCGGCTGTATCGGCTTGGTGACGTAGTCGTTCATGCCGGCGGCGAGATAGGTCTCACGCTCGCCGACCAGTGCGTTGGCGGTCAGCGCGATGATGGGAACGTGGCGCTCGGGGCCCGGCAGCTGGCGGATTGCCTTGGTCGCAGAGATGCCGTCCATCTCCGGCATCTGCACGTCCATCAGCACGAGATCGTAGGGCTTCTCGGACACCGCCGCCACCGCCTTGATGCCATTGGCGACGATGGTCGGTTTGAATCCCTGCTTCACCAGAAGGCTGTGAATCAAGGTCACGATGATCGGACTATCCTCCGCGACCAGGATTTCGAGCGCCCGGTCCGATGACAGCATGACGGGCTCGCCCAGGAGCACCGGCTTCTGGCCGAGCTGGCACATCGCCTCGAACCAGAAACGGCTGCCGCGGCCGAGCTCGCTGTCGACGCCGATGCTGCCGCCCATGATGGTGCAGAGCTGCTTGCAGATCGCAAGCCCAAGGCCACTGCCGCCATATTTGCGCGAGATCGAGGTATCTGCCTGGACGAACGGATCGAAGATCTGAGCCTGGATCTGCGGCGACATCCCGATGCCGGTGTCGATCACCTCGATCCTGAGTACGATTGCGCCGTCGTCCTGCTCGCGATGTCCGGCACGCAATTCGATGGAGCCCTGCTCGGTGAACTTGATGGCGTTGGCGACCAGGTTCAGCATCACCTGCCGGATCCGCGTCGGATCCCCCTTGAGGAAGCGCGGCAATCCCGGCGCCAGGCTGACCTTGAGATCGAGCCCCCTCTTTTTGGCCTTTTCGCCCATGAACGAGGCCGCGCTCTCGACCAGGTTCGACACATCGAAGTCGATGCATTCCGACTGCAGGCGGCCTGCTTCGAGCTTGGAGAAGTCGAGGATGTCATTGATGACCTCGAGCAGCAGGTCGGCGGATTCCTTGGCGAGCGCGGTGTAGCGCTTCTGCTCCTCGGTGAGCGAGGTCCCTCGCAACAGATCGACCATGCCGACCATGCCGCTGAGCGGGGTCCTGATCTCGTGGCTCATGATCGCGAGGAAGTCGGATTTGGCGCGGTTGGCGGCTTCGGCGGCATCACGCGCGGCGCGCAGCTCGGCGCCCGTCGCCTCGAGCTCCCGCTTCTGCCCCTCGAGGTCGGACCGGATCGCTTCGACATAAGCGAGCTTCTGCTCGAGCTCCGCCTGGACCGTCTTGAAGGCGGTGATGTCGGTTACGAGGCAGACGGTGCCGCCGTCGGAGATCCGGTGGTCGACACTCTGAATCCAGCGTCCGTTGAGCTCGCGGTGCTCGATCATGCGGCTGCCGCCGAGATGCCAGGCGCGCTTGCGCGCGAGCCAGTCCTCGAAGCCGTCACCTTTGGAACGGATCAGCCCGTGATCATGCGCCTTCCGCATCAGGTCGGTGAACGGGATGCCGGGCCGCATCAGCGTCGCCCACCCCGGAAACATCTCACGAAATCGCGTATTCGACAGCACGAAGCGGTCGTCCTTGTCGAACAGAACGAATCCCTTGGTCAGCGCCTCGATCGCGTCGAGCAGCAGCTGTTGTGCCTGATCGGCGCCGATCTCCGCCAGCTTTCGTTCGGTGATGTCCTGGACGATGCCGAAGCGCTCGCGGAATCCGCCGTCGATATCGTCCGTCGGGTCGGCGACGACCCGGATCCAGCGGATCTCGCCGTCCGGACGAACGATGCGGATATCCTGCTTCAGCGCGCCGCCCGTCGCCAGCATGCGATGCCTCGCGCGGATGTAGCCGCTCACATCGTCCGGGTGGATGATCTCGATCATCCTGGTGAAGGCGACGCTGGGCTCGTGCTCCAGGCCGGTGATGTCGAACAGCTCCTCGGACCAGACCGCGGACTCGCCGCCCTCCGCCGTCATCCAATGGCCGATACGGCCGATCCGTTGCGCCTCGTTGAGGAGCTTCGTCGTCTGCGCCAACTGCTCGTTCTGCTGTCTCAGAACCTCCGTCATCGCCGCCGCGTGGCGGCTGTTGCGGATCAGCATCGACGTCAATACGACCATGATGAGGACGACGGCGACCGCACGCATCAGCAGCGAGACCAGCCAGTCGTGCTTCAGATCCGTCATCTGCTCGATCGCGATGATGGTGAGCGACGCGGTCCCGACGGAGGTCACGACGGTCCGGAGCCGTGCGCCCGGCTCGACCGCAGCCGGCACCAGCCGCGGTCTGCCGCCGGGATCGGCGCAGGACGGACTTGGCACCTCGCTGGAGATTGCCGGCCTCATAGGCGTTCTGCCGCGCGCGTCAGCGCATCGGTCGTGGCGCCGATGGTCTCGCCGAGAGGCGGCAGGTGCGCGGCGATCTCGTCAGCCGTTGCCAGCTCGAGCTCGATCATCCGCGCCAGCTCTGCAAGGCGCGCGGCGCCGAGGCTGGACGAGGAGCCTTTCAGGACATGGGCCGCCTTGCGGGCCTGCGGCAGATCGCCGGCGGCGAGCGCGGCCTCGATGGCGGCGAGCCCGGCCGCGGCGGCTGTGGGAAGCGCGACCAGCATCGCGCGCAGCTCGTCCGGATCGAGCGCGGCTTGCAGGAGCTCGAGTTGATCCTGATCGATCAGCGGGACGGCGGCGGCAACGCTCACGTCAGCGGCCTCCGTGGGACGAGTTCGCCGCCGGCTGGCTCGCGGCGCGATCGCTCGAGCCGTGGCCGCTCGCGCTCTGGCCGCGCGAGCGCGGCATCGCGCGCCGATCGAGGCACACGATCGTCGTGTCGTCGGGCAACGGGCAACTATCGCTCATGCCGGCAGTGGCGCAGAGCCGCTGGATGACCTCCTGCGGCGTGAGCGCGGGCCCGCAGGCATCGAGCGCCGCCTTCAGCCCATCGTCACCGACCCGGCCTCCTGTTGCATCCGGGAATTCGGAAAGACCGTCGCTGAACAGCAGCAGCAGCGAGCCTACCGGGAACTTGCGGCGCGAGGTGCGATATCGCACGCCGCGCTCGACCCCCAGCGGAAATCCGCTGCTGTCGCAGAGGCGCGCGCGACCGTTCGCTCCCTGGATCAGAATGGCCGGCGGCGCACCTGCGGAGGCGCATTTCAACACGCCGGCGCGATGATCCACGACGACGTACATGAACGTCGCGAACTGTCCGACGCGCAGCAGACGGACGAGTCGCTCGTTCAGCATCGACAGCAATGCGCCGGGATCGTCGTGCAGCCCCTTGTACTCATGGATCAGCGCATGCAGGCGAAACGTATTCAAGGCCGCATTGATGCCGTGCCCTGTGAAGTCGGCGAGAAAGATTCCGAATGCGCCATTGTTGATCGGGAGCATGCCCCAAAGATCGCCGCCGAGCTCCGAGGACGACCTGTTGTAGCTGGCGATCCGCAGATCGGCGGTGCGCGCCGCCCATTGCAGGGTGATGGGATCCGGCAGCAGCTCGACCTGCATGCGGCGGGCGGCTTCGAGCTCCCCCGAGATGCGCTCACGATAGTCACGCAAGGCGCGCAGCGAGTTCCAGCGATCGAGATGAACTACCACGCGGGCGATCAGCTCCGACGGATTGATCGGCTTGGACAGGAAATCCGACGCGCCCGCGGCGAACAGCTCGCCCATCCTCTTGCGATCGACGGTGGCGGTCTGCACCAGGATCGGCGCATCGGCAAAATCAGGCTGCGCGCGGATCTGGCGACAGACCTCCAGCCCACTCATGTCCGGCATCTGCATGTCGAGCAGCAGCAGGTCGGGCCGAAAGCGACGCACCTGCTCCACCGCCGACAGCCCGCCCTCGGCAAACGCGATATTGGTGAACTTCTGGGCGCGCAGCACACCGGCGACCAGACGGCGGCACAGAGGATCATCGTCGGCGATCAGGATCCGGGCATCCGTAAGCCCTTCCGGCACGACGCGATCGTCGACCGTGGTCTCGACCGTGCTCATGACCGGGCTCATCGGTGAAACTCGAGCCGCACTGTCGTGCCGCCATTCAGCACCGTCACGGCATCGGAAAACACCTGGAGAATCTCCAGCCCGCGTCCCGAGGCGCCGTCCTCGGCCGCCGGGCGGACGCCGCTGTAGTCATAGCCGTCCCCGCTGTCGCGGATCGTGATCTCGACGCAGGCCGCCGTCCAGGCGGCGTCGAGGCGGATGACGGCGCCGCCGATCTCCGGCGAGTTCAGCTTGGCTTCGATGATCTCCTGCGCGGCGATGAGGCCATCGAGGCTGCCGCGCAGCTCGCCGTCGATCGCCAGATTGCCATGCAGGACGGCATTCATCAGCGCCTCCTGGGCCGCGCTGGAGATCCTGATCTTCAGATCCTCGGTCAGCGGCAGGCGCTTGCTCAAGCCCTCCACGAACGTCCTCACGATCGAATGGCGATAGGCGGAGCGCGTCGTGACGAGCAGGCTCAGGCGATCTCCGGCAGCCGGCTCGCGATCGGCTCGATCATTGCCACCGTCGATGATGTCGACTTCCATGCATCGCCGCACGGGGTATGCGAGCGCCGCCTGCAGCGTCTCATCGGAGGCGCCGTCCCAGCACGACACGCGCATATCAGCGTCAGCGTGCTCATCGACCGACACGTCCATCCCGGATCACTCCTCCACCTTGAAGAGCGTGTTGAACTTGGTCACCGCGAACATGCGCTTCACCTGTCCGCTCGGCCGGCGCAGGATCAGCTCGCGATGGCTCTTCTTGGCTTCGTCCCGCGCCAGCAGCAGCATGCCCAAGCCTGCGGAGTCGATGAAATCGAGCTTCGAAACGTCGATGACCACGGCCTTGCCGGGAGCGGCGAGGATCTCGGTGACCATCTGCTTGAAAGGAATATGGTCGGTGAAGGTGAACTCGCCGCTCATGGCGATCTGCCCGCCCGTCCGGTCGATCTGCATCTGCATGAAAGCCTCCTAGAAGAGTTCGACCGTACCGGTCTCGGTTGGAGCAGCAGCAACCTCGCCGTGATCGACCGGCTGCTTGCCCTCGATGATCTGGGCCACGAACCGCGACCGCAGCTCGCCGAGCGTGAAGCGATCGAGCATCGCCGTCACCCATTCATTGTCGTCCGCCGTCTCGACGACAGGCGCATCGATAGTCTCCGCCGTCGTCGCCTTCAGCTCGTCGAGGGCCTCGTCGACCACGCGCAGCGTATCGACGACATGCTCCAGCCGCTGCCGCGTCCGATCCTGGAACTGGATGCCGGTGACCATGCCGGCGACGTCGGCCGAGATCACCTCGGCCTCCTTCATCGCCTCGCCGACCACCTCCGTCAGATTGCCGCTGCGCTGGATCAAGGCATTCATCAGGACCTCGAGCCGGTCCTTGGCCATCAGGTTCTGCGACATGTCGATGGTCGCGACGCGCTGCAGGGTCGCATGACCATTGGCGATGCCCTCGGTGACCGCCTTCAGCTCGGCGTCCATGTCGACCGACAGACGCTGCGTCGCGCCCGACAGCTCCCGCACCTCTCCGGCGACCACCCGGAAGGCTGCACCGGCCGCCCCGGCCCGCTCCGCCTCGATCCTGGCATTGAGCGCCAGCATGTTGGTGACCTTGTTGATCTTGTTGAGCTCCTCCATGCAGCTGTCGACGCGATTGACGTTGGCGTTGAGCTCGCTCAGCGCGTACACCATCGACATGGCGTCCTTCGACAACAGCAGGATTTTCTCGACGACATCGCTCAAGGTTTCCTCAAGCAGGCCGGCGATGCGATCGATCGCCACGGCCTCACCGTCGACCTCGATGCCGATCGCGAGCTTGCTCAGGCTCTCGACGCGTTCGGTCTGCTGTCCGGCGCAGACCGCCAGTCGCTGGAAGCGGCTGCTCAGACTATCCGCTTCCGTTTCCACGACCGCGGAGGTCTGCTGGATCTCGCCGACCAGCGTCCTGATCACGCGCTGCTGCATCCCGGCAAAGGACATCCAGCGACGCAACAGCTCGTCCTGCTTGGACACGGAGTCCGGCACCAGCGGCGGCGCCGGCGGCTCAGGATTTGGCGACCGTGCTGCTGCCGCTCTGCTCTGCTTCCAACCGAACATGAACTACACCCTGACGCCGCGACCAGCGAGCGATTCACACCGCCTCAGCACGTGATCGGCAATCTTGTTGAGCGGCAGCTCGGTCTCGACCGCCCCGCATTCGCGCGCAGCCTTCGGCATGCCGTAGACGACACAGCTCGCTTCGTCCTGCCCGATCGTCGGCGCGCCCGCCGAGCGCATCTCCAGCAGACCGACGGCGCCGTCCCGTCCCATGCCGGTCAGGATCACTCCAATCGCATTGGGTCCGGCGGCATGCGAGACCGATCGAAAGAGAACATCGACCGAAGGCCGATGGCCGGACACGGCGGGTTCGTCGTGAACGCGGCAGACATAATTGGCGCCGTTGCGCGCGAGCTCCATGTGAAAGCCGCCCGGCGCGATATAGACATGGCCGGGCAGCACGCGCTCGCCGCTGACGGCCTGCTTCACTGTCACCGCGCAGAGCTGGTTCAGCCGGCCGGCGAAGGACGCAGTGAACATTGCCGGCATGTGCTGCGTGACGACGGCGGCCGGCGCATCCGAGGGAAATGCCATCAGCAGTTCCTGCAGCGCCTCGACGCCGCCGGTCGACGCGCCGATCGCGATGATCTTCTCGGAGGAATTGTAGGAGACGCCGGGCCGCTGGATCGGCTTGACCTGTTCGCCCGACCGGGCACGGATCTTTGCCGTGGCGGCGGCCTTGACCTTGCTGACGATCTCGTTGCGCATCGCCGGCAGTCCCTCCACCAGACCAATCACGGGCTTTGCCACGCAATCGAAGGCGCCCATCTCCAGCGCGCGGACGGCGGTGTCGGCGCCCTTCTGCGTCAGGGACGAAATCATCAGCACGGGCATCGGCCGCAGCGTCATGATCTTGTCGAGAAAGGCGAGGCCGTCCATGCGCGGCATCTCGATGTCGAGCGTGAGGACGTCGGGATGCAGCGTCTTGATCATGTCGCGCGCCACGATCGGATTGGGCGCCGCGCCGACGACGTCGATGGCCGGATCGCTCGACAGGATCTCAGTCAGAACCTGACGGACGAAGGCCGAATCGTCGACGACCAGAACACGAATGGCACTCATTTCACTGCCTCAAAAGAGCTCGACGGAGCCAGCGACCGGCTCGACCTGGATCTTGGATTTGTAAGAGGTCTCGTTGCGGACCAGCGCCTCATGCTCGACGCGCGGCAGCTCGAGCAGCATCACGCGACCGGTCGCAGGGAAATAGTGAACGCGGCGCGGCAGCGAGCCGCGCAGGTGATACGCAGCGATCGGTAGGTTCTCTGCGGCCAGATAGTCCTCGACGAAGTCGGCGTTGCGATGCCCGATCTTGGCGACTCCATTCAGCACGTTGGCGCCGCCGAACACCTTGATCTCGAGCCGGCGGCGGGCGCCACCGCGCGCGAGGATGTCATTGATCAGCCGCTCCATCGCGACGTTGCCGTAGCGCATGCTGTCAGACGCATCCCCCCAGGTGCCGAAGCTCTCCGGAAGCATGAAATGGTTCATGCCGCCCACCTTGGTCTTTGGGTCGCGGATGCAGGCGGCCACGCAGGAGCCGAGCACGGTGACGAGCATCTCGTCCTCGACATCGGTGACGTAGTGCTCGCCGGGGAACACCTTGATGGCGACCGCGTCGAAGCGGCTGTCGCGGTAGCGCCGCGCACCCGTGGCAATCTCATCGGTCGGCACCGTCGGAGGAGCGTGGCGCCGCCTCATCCTGGACTTCATCATCGGATCCTCCGATAGATCGTGCGCCCGACCAGTTCGAAACGGTCGGTGACGCCGAGCAGGTTCTCGGAATGGCCAATGATGAGCCAGCCGTCCGGCTTGATGAGATCCGCGTAGCGGTCGAACAGCCGCATCTGGGTCGGCTTGTCGAAATAGATGACCACGTTGCGGCAGAAGATGACGTCGAACGGTCCGGACATCGGCCACGGACCGAGCAGATTGAGATTGGCGAAGGTGATGAGATCGCAGATCTCATCGTTCATGACGACGTTACCATCGCGCATTCGCGTGAAGCGCTTGCGATAGGCGTCGGGAATGCTGGTCGTCCGATCCAGTTCATAGATCCCCTGCGCGGCGTGCGCCGTCACGTTGGTATCCAGATCAGTGGCGAGGATCTTCAGATCCCAATCCATCAGGACCCGCGGGCCGGCCGCGACGGTCATCGCGATGCTGTAGGGCTCCTCGCCCGTCGAGCAGCCGGCCGACCAGATGCGCACGCGCTCGGTGAGCGCATTGTCGGTGGCGAGCGCGGGAAGGATGACCCGCGCGAGATAATCGAAATGATGCGCTTCGCGGAAGAAGTTCGTGTGGTTGGTGGTGACCGCGTTGATGAAGTTACGCAGTTCGTCGTCGCCGCCGCTGGTCTCGAGCAGGCGGCAATATTGCGAGAAGTTGGACAGGCCGAGCACGCGCAGCCGCCGCCCGAGCCGCCCGTGGATGAAGGCACGCTTGCGCTCGCTCAGCACGATGCCGGCCGTATCCATCACAAGCTTCGACAGCTTGCGAAAGTCCTTGTCTTCGAGCGCGTATTGTTCCTGCACGATGATCTCCCGGCACTTCGGCGAGACGCCCCCGAATCATCGGGGGCGTCTGTCGACGGCTCAGAACTCCTTCCAATCGACGTCGCCCGCTCCGACGACCCGCCGACGCGCGGGCTCGGCCTCCGAGCTGCGTGGCGCCGGGGATGGCGACCGCGGCGCGGCGGCCGGCGCGGGCCTCGCGCCGGGACCGCGCATCGTCGCAAGCTTGTCCTTGCCGGCGCCCAGCGAGCGGTCGACCACCGGATTGCCGGTCTTGGCCGCATAGGGCCGGCCTCGGTCGAACTCCGGCAGCATCATGAAGCGGCCGACCATCTCGGCCATTGTCTCGGTCTGCTCCTCCATGGACTTGGCGGCAGCAGCGGCTTCCTCGACCAGCGCGGCGTTCTGCTGCGTGACCTTGTCCATCTGGGTGACGGCATTGTTGACCTGCTCGATGCCGCCGCGCTGCTCCTGCGAGGCAGCCGAGATCTCCGCCATGATGTCGGTCACGCGCTTCACCGACTGCACGATCTCCTCCATCGTCTTGCCGGCGGTATCGACCAGGCGCGAGCCGGACTCCACCTTCGAGACCGAATCCGAGATCAGCCCCTTGATCTCCTTGGCCGCATTGGCGCTGCGCTGAGCGAGGTTGCGCACCTCGGCCGCGACGACTGCGAAGCCGCGGCCCTGATCGCCCGCGCGCGCGGCTTCGACCGCGGCGTTGAGCGCAAGGATGTTGGTCTGAAACGCGATCTCGTCGATCACGCCGATGATGTCGGCGATCTTGCGGCTCGCATGTGTGATGCCGTCCATGGTCTGCACCACCTCGGCAACAACCGTGCCTCCCTTGATCGCGACGTCGGACGCCGACGACGCGAGCTTGTTGGCCTGCTGCGCATTCTCGGCGTTCTGACGCACGGTCGAGGTCAACTCCTCCATGCTGGCGGCCGTCTCTTCCAGGCTGGCCGCCTGCTCCTCGGTCCGCTGCGACAGGTCGGTGTTGCCGTTCGCAATCTCGCGCGCGGCGCTCGACAAGGTGTGCGAGCTTTCCATGACGTCGGCGAGGATCGACGACATCGTATCCAACAGCCCGTTGACGCCATCGCAGAGCTGAGCGATCTCCCCGGTCTTGCCATCGAGCGGAATGCGCTCGCGCAGATCATTGTTCTTGGCCGCATCGACCACGGCCTGCGTCTGGCGGACGGCCGTCTGAAGCACCTCGGCCGCCTTGACCTGATCCGTCACGTCGGTGGCATATTTGACGACCTTGAACGGCTTGCCGTCGGGGCCCAGGATCGGATTGTAGCTGGCCTGAATCCAGACTTCGCGTCCACCCTTGCCGATCCGCTTGTACTGACCCGCGTCGTATTCTCCACGCCCGAGCTTGTCCCAGAACATCCGATATTCAGTCGAGCTGCGCTGGACCGCGTCAACGAACATCGAGTGATGCTGTCCCTTGACTTCGGTCAGTGAGTAGCCGAGCGTGTTGAGGAAATTGTCGTTGGCTTCCAGAATCTTGCCATCCAGGGTGAACTGAATCACCGCCTGGGCCTTGTTGATGGCGTCGATCTGGCCGGCGAAATCGGCGTTGCGGGTCACCTCGCCGGTGATGTCGGTGGCGTATTTCACCACCTTGAACGGTTTGCCCGACTGATCCAGGATCGGATTGTAGCTCGCCTGGATCCAGACCTCGCGGCCGCCCTTGCCGATCCGCTTGTACTGGCCCGCGTCATATTCGCCACGACCGAGCTTGTCCCAAAACATTCGGTATTCCGACGACTGCCGATAGCTCTGCTCGACGAACATCGAGTGGTGCTGCCCTTTGATCTCCGCGAGCGAGTAGCCGAGCGTGCGCAGGAAGTTCTCATTCGCCTCCAGGATCGTGCCATCCAATGAGAACATGATCATCGCCTGCGAGCGATCGATCGCCGCGAGCTGCGACGCCTGACTGCGGATGTCGGTCACGTCGGCCCATTCGAGCATGAAGCCGTGATTGCCGTGAGCGCCGCGCATCGCATTGACGCTCAGCGAGATCTTGAGCGGACCGACCGAAATGTCGGTCTTGAACGGCAGATTGGCCGGGTTGGCCAGCATCGTCCGCTGATGCGCCGGATTACGATGGAAGACGTCGATGCACGTGCCGATCATCGCCGTCGGGTCGAAGCTCGGCCAGACCTTGCGGAATTCGGAGAGATGCTGGCCGAACAACTGCTTCGAGGCGGCGTTGAGATAAGTGATCTTGAGGTCGCCGTCGACCAGCATGACGGCGCTGGTCACCCGTTCAGCCACCATGGCCATGAGATCGTCACGCGGCGTCGCGCGCGCGGCAGGCGCCTTGACGGCCGCGGGCTGCGAACGGCTGCTGCGCGAGCGTGATCGTGCCTTCGGCTTCGCCTTGTCCTCGCCCGGAGCGCCGTCAGCGGTGAAATCCTGCATGATGTTGTCCTCGTATGTGTCGCTCATGACGATCTCTCAGAATGACTTGTGAATGAGTTCAAGCGGCAACTGCCGCATCGGCCGAAGCGGCCGCACGCTTGACGGACTCAGCTGACATCCCGAACAGGCCGGACAGCGACACCAGGGTCACCATCCGCTCCTGGATCGCCACCAAGCCCTCCAGGAACTGATCCTCGATCGGCACGCCCATGTCGGGCACGTCGCGGATCTGCTTGGGATCGACCGAGATGATGTCGGAGACCGTATCGACCAGCAGCCCCACCGTACGCGTTCCCGCCGCCACGATGATGACCACATGCATGTTGGTCGGAACGGTGACGCCGGTGCCGAAGCGGGCGCGCAGATCGAAGATCGGCACGATGACGCCGCGCAGATTGATCACGCCGCGCACATGGGCGGGCGCATTGGGGATCATCGTGGTCTCGGTCCACCCCTTGATCTCGCGGACCACCATGATGTCGATACCGTATTCCTCCTCGCCGAGCGTGAAGGTGATGAACTGCTGCACGTTCTCGCTGACGGCTGCGTCCTGGCCGAAATTCGCGGCCGGCTTGTTGTCAGGCTGCATGGATCAGGTCCTTTGGGGGTTCGGCTTTCGATGAGTCCGGCGTTGGCAGCCGCCCGGCTGCTCCGCGCACATCGATCTCGTGAAGGCGTGCGACGTCGAGGATCAGCGCAACCCGGCCATTGCCGAGTATGGTGGCGCCGCTGATGCCCTCGACCGGCTCGTAGTTCGCCTCCAGGCTCTTCACGACGACCTGCTGCTGGCCGAGGAGTTCGTCGACGACGATGCCGACGCGTCCGGCGCTTTCGCTCTGCACGATGATCACGATGCCGCGGCACGGATCACCGATCGCATCGCCGATCGAGAACACACGATGCAGATAGACCAGCGGCAGATACTCGCCGCGCAACGCCAGGACGTGGCCGCGCCCGACGACGGGATGAATGTCGGCCGTCTGCGGCCGCAGATTCTCGACGATGGCGACGAGCGGAATGATGAAGGTCTCGCGCCCGACCGACACCACCATGCCGTCGACCACCGCGAGGGTGAGCGGCAAGGACAGCGTGAAGGACGAGCCCTGCCCGAAGCGCGAGCGCACCGAGATCCGGCCGCCCAGCGCCTGCACGTTGCGCTTGACGACATCCATGCCGACACCCCGACCCGAGATGTTCGAGATCACATCGGCGGTCGAGAACGCCGGCAGGAAGATGAGATTGTCGATCTCCTCATCCGTCAGACTGGCGCCCGCCGGCACCAGGTCGCGCGCCCTCGCCTTGGCGAGGATCTTCTCGCGGTTGATGCCCCGGCCGTCGTCCGAAACCTCGATGACGATACGGCCGCTGCGCTGCGCGGCCGACAGGTGAATCGTGCCCTGACGCGGCTTGCCGGCGGCCGCGCGCTCCGCCGGCGGCTCGATGCCGTGATCGAGCGCATTGCGGATCATGTGTGTCAAGGGATCGTTGAGCTGCTCGATGACCGTCTTGTCGATCTCCGTCATCTCTCCGGAGGTCACGATGCGGACCTCCTTTCCCAGCGTCGCCGCGAGTTCGCGCACGATCCGCGGCATCCGCGCGAACACGGACTTCACCGGCTGCGCGCGGATCGCCATCACGCTTTCCTGCAGCTCACGGGCGCTCTGGGCGAGCGCCTCGATGCCCTGGATGAGCTGCGGATATTTGTCGGCCGGCAACCCAAGGCCCTGCTCCGTCAGCATGGCCTGGCTGATCACGAGCTCGCCGACGAGATTGACCAGCCGATCGACCTTGTCGACATCGACGCGGATGGATTGGGCCACACTGACCGCGGCCACGGCGGAAGCGAGCGGACCGCCTGCCTCGCTGGCAACCGTCTCGGCCGGGCCGGCCGCGGCTTCGATCAGCTCGATCTCGAGATCGCAATCATCCTCGACGAACTCGAAGACGTCCTGGATGGCGCTGCGCTGGACGGCCGTCTCGAGCGTGAACGTCCAGTTGAAGTAGGCCGCTTCCGGATCGAGCTGATCGAGCGCCGGCAGGCCGGAGCTGTCCACCTCGGTTGAGAGCGTGCCGAGCTTGCGCAGCTGCCTGATCAGCAGCAGCGGCTCGTTCGCCTTCTTCAGCATCTCCGTATGCGGCCGAAAGCGGATGCGATATTTCTGCTCGCCGAGCGATTTCGTCTCGGTCGCGACAGACCCGACCGCCGCCTCGACTGCCTGGCCCGCGCTCTGAAGCGCGTCTCGCATGGCAATGCTGATATCGGCGGCAAAATTGGGCGGCAGCTGCTGCTCGAGCCGCGCCGCGTTCACGATGTCGGCGAGCGCGTCGCTCGCGCGAAGCAGCAACTGCTTGATCTCCTGGGTCGCGGCGATCTTGTTGTCACGCAGCGCGTCGAGCAGGCTCTCGAACGTATGCGAGAACGCTACGAGATCGGTACAGCCGAAAGCGCCGGCTCCCCCCTTGATCGAGTGCACCGACCGGAAGATCGCGTGCAGCGTCTCCTCATCCTCCTGCCCGCTGGACAACAGCTCGAGGTTCGACTGCAGCGCGTCGAGCAGCTCCGCACATTCCTCGAAATAGGTCTTGCGAAACTGCGCGACGGGATAGGTTTCTTGCTCGGATGTCACGGACATACGCGGTTGACCGTCGCGATCAATTGCTCGGGATTGAACGGCTTCACCAGCCATCCCGTCGCCCCGGCCGCCTTGCCGTCGGCCTTCTTGGCGCCATCGCTTTCGGTCGTCAGGATCAGGATCGGCACGCCACGGTGCTGACTTCCGGCGCGCACGTTCTTGATCAGTGAGATGCCGTCCATGTTCGGCATGTTCAGGTCGGTGATGATCAAGTCGAACTTGCTGCCGGTCAGCACGTTCAGCGCCGCCTTGCCGTCCTCGGCTTCCGCCACTTCGAAGCCGGCCTTCTTCAAGGTGAAGGTCACCATGTCGCGCATGGTCTTCGAATCGTCGACTGCCAGAATTCGCTTGGTCATGTCACTCCATCCACTTGTCAAATTCGCTCCGAAGTCCGAGTTCGGCCACCGCCGTCCGGAACAGCTCGGATGCCTGCGTAATCTTGAAGGACTTGCTTGCCGCCTCCGCGCCACGTCCCGCCGCGAGCAGGATCTGCACACACGGCGTCGACATCCGCTCCACGCCACTCGCATCGAGCGCAATGCCGCCGGCGCCCGCCAGTCGGACCATCTCGTCGCGCAACGGCGCGGCCTGCGTCAGATCGAGCATCTGAGGCAGCGCATGAGCGACGTCCGGAGTGTCATCGGTCGCGGCAGGGTTTGTAGCGTTGGCGTCCGTCATGCCTTAAATTCCATGGGGCCTTCGAGCTGGGGCCTTCGAGCTCCGGCCGCGGCGCCGGTGACGCCACGGACTGAAAAACGACCTTGAGTTCACCCGACAGACTCAGCGTTTGCGCGCGTCAACTCGTTCAAATTGCGTGGGAAGCGATTGTTGGACTGTTAAATATCAGAGCCGTATTAGTACGGCTCCTCTACCTTGGCGTGCTCGGATCCATGATGACCGGCCGGAACAGGCGGATCGATCGCAGCTACGACAGCATCGTCGTTCGTAACGCCCGAGGCGCTTGCGCGAGATGTCGTGAGGCCATGATAGCTAGACATGCGTGATCCACCCGGCTCGTTCACCAGGCTGATAGCAACGCGGGTGTTAAGGGAATTGGTCCGAACTGTCGCAGTCACGACCCGGGAGATTACGGCTAGGCGATCCGACCGGGCTTTTACGGGCTGCTCTCGCATGCACGCTGATGTGCAGAGAGGCCAGCGTCGGAAACGCTGGCCTCTCTACATCTTCTGACGGATCGCCGGGAGCGGCCGACAGCGAAGTGCCGGCGCGCGGCTAGCGGCGCTGGTTGTAGACGTCGATGCAGACGGCGCCGAGCAGCACCAGGCCCTTGATGACCTGCTGATAGTCGATGCCGATGCCGAGGATCGACATGCCGTTGTTCATCACGCCCATGATCATCGCGCCGATGACCGCGCCGCCGACACGGCCGACGCCGCCATAGGCCGAGGCGCCGCCGATGAAGCAGGCCGCGATGACGTCGAGCTCGAAGCCGAGACCGGCCTTCGGCGTCGCCGTGTTGAGACGGGCCGCGAAGATCAGGCCGGCGAGGGCCGCCAGCACGCCCATGTTGACGAAGGTCAGGAACACCAGCCGCTCGGTCTTGATGCCCGACAGCTTCGCCGCCTTGGCGTTGCCGCCGACCGCATAGATCTGCCGGCCGACCACTGTGCGGCGCGTCATGAAGCCGTACAGCGCGATCAACGCGATCATGATGACCAGCACGTTCGGCAGGCCGCGATGCGAGGCGATCAGGTAGGTGAAGTACATCAGCACGCCGGCCAGCACGACGTTCTTGGCGGCGAACAGGCCGAACGGCTCGACCTCGATGCCATGCTCGACCTCGCGGGCCCGTCCCTTGACGCTCGCATAGACCAGGACGAGCGTCAGCACCGCGCCGATGAGGATCGAGGTCAGGTTGAGATTTCCGGAGCTGGAAATCAGCTCCGGAATGAATCCTGACGAGAGCTTCTGGAACGTGCCCGGGAACGGTCCGACCGACTGTCCCTGCAGCAGCGCCAGCGCGAGGCCCTTGAACACGAGCATGCCGGCCAGCGTGACGATGAAGGACGGAATGCCGAAATAGGCGACCCAATAGCCCTGCGCCGCGCCGATCGCGCCGCCGACGATCAGGCAGGCGATGATGGCGAGCGGAAAGTCGACGTGATAGCGGACCATCAGCACGGCCGCGACCGCGCCGACGAAACCGGCGACCGAGCCGACCGACAGGTCGATATGCCCGGTCACGATCACCAGCAGCATGCCCAGCGCCATGATGACGATGTAGCTGTTCTGCAGCACCAGGTTGGTCAGGTTGAGCGGCTGCAGCAAGGTGCCGTCGGTCATGATCTGGAAGAACAGCATGATGACGAACAGCGACATCAGCATGCCGTAGCTGCGCAGATTGTTCTTCAGGAAGCCGGCGTGGGGCTTCTCTTCCGGGAGTGAAACCGTCTTGTCGGTCATGGCTGGTGTCCTCCCGACCGCTTAAGCGGCCGTCTCCTGGTTCTTGATGGCTTCGTTGCGCATGATGGCGCGCATGATCTTTTCCTGCGTGGCGTCTGCGCCTGCGAACTCGCCGACGAAGGCGCCGTCGTTCATGACGCAGATCCGGTCGCAGATTCCGAGCAGCTCCGGCATTTCCGACGAGATCACCACCACACCCCGGCCGGCATCCGCAAGCTCCTGGATGATACAGTAGATCTCATATTTGGCGCCGACGTCGATGCCACGGGTCGGCTCGTCCAGGATCAACACCTTGGGATCGGTCATCAGCCATTTCGACAGCACGACCTTCTGCTGGTTGCCGCCGGAGAGCTGGCCGGCCTCCTGATAGACGTCCGAACAGCGGATGCGCATGCGGCCGCGGTAGCCGGAGGCCGCCTTGAGCTCGGCGATGTCGTCGATCACCCCCTTCGAGGCGACCTGGGCGAGGCTGGCGAGCGTGATGTTCTTGCGGACGTCGTCAGCCAGGATCAGGCCGAGCTGCTTGCGGTCCTCGGTGACATAGGCAAGGCCGGCATCGATCGCGGCGGGCACGCTGGTGAGATTGACGTCATGGCCTTCGAGCCTGGCGCGGCCCGAGATGTTCACGCCCCAGGAGCGGCCGAACAGGCTCATCGCGAACTCGGTGCGGCCGGCGCCCATCAGCCCGGCGATGCCGACGATCTCGCCGCGGCGCACCTGGAAATCGACGTTCTTGATGACGCGGCGGTCCGGATGCTGCGGATGGAACACCGACCAGTTCTCGACGGTGAACACAGGCTCGCCGATCTTCGGCTGGCGCTCGGGAAAGCGGTGCGCCATGTCGCGGTTGACCATGCTCTTGATGATGCGGTCCTCCAGGACCGGCTCGGCCCGGCAGTCGATGCCGTCGACGCTGCGGCCGTCGCGCAATACCGTGATGCGGTCGGCGACGCGCGCGACCTCGTTGAGCTTGTGCGTGATGAGGATCGAGGAGATGCCCTGCTCGCGGAAGGCGACGAGACGGTCGAGCAGTGCCTGGCTGTCGGCCTCGTTGAGGCTGGCGGTCGGCTCGTCCAGGATCAGGAGCTTGACGCGCTTGGACAGCGCCTTGGCGATCTCGACCAGCTGCTGCTTGCCGACGCCGAGATCGGTGATCAACGTATCCGGCGATTCCTTCAGGCCGACCTGCGCCAGCAATTGCTGGGTGCGGCGGTAGACCTCGTCGCGATCGATGACGCCGAAGCGCTGCGGCGCATGCGACAGGAAGATGTTTTCCGCGATCGTCATCAGCGGAATCAGCGCGAGCTCCTGGTGGATGATGATGATGCCGAGCGCCTCGGAATCATTGATGTCGCGGAACTTCCGCTCCTCGCCCTCGAAGATGATCTGGCCCTCGTAGCGGCCGTGCGGATAGACGCCGCTCAGCACCTTCATCAGGGTCGACTTGCCGGCGCCGTTCTCGCCGACCAGCGCGTGGATCTCGCCGGGCTCGACGGCGAAGCTGACGTCGCGCAAGGCCTGCACGTTGCCGAAGCTCTTGCTGACGTTTCGCATTTCCAGGATTGCGGTCATCGTCTCGTGTCTCTGTTCATGACGCCGGCCCGCCCCCGCCGCGCGAGCTTCAATAGGATTCCCCCTCCCCGGAAGACCGGGAAGGGGTGCTTGAGTCCTCAACCAGGATTACTGGAACTGGGCCTTCTTGTAGTAGCCGCTGTCGATCAGAACCTTCTCCCAATTGCTCTTGTCGACCACGACCGGCTTGAGCAGGTAGGACGGAACGACCTTGACGCCGTTGTTATAGGTCTTGGTGTCGTTGACCTGGACTTCCTTGCCGCTGAGCGAGGCATCGACCATGTCGGCGGTCACCTTGGCGAGATCGCGGGTGTCCTTGAAGATGGTCGAATACTGATCGCCGCGCAGCATGGCCTTGATCGACGGCACCTCGGCGTCCTGACCCGAGATCACCGGCATCGGCTGATCGGCGCTGCCATAGCCCACGCCCTTCAACGAGGAGATGATGCCGATCGACAGGCCGTCATAGGGCGACAGCACGGCGTCGACGCGCTTCTTGCCGTAGAAGGCGCTCAGCAGGTTGTCCATGCGGGCCTGGGCGGTGGCGCCGTCCCAGCGCAGGGTCGCGACCTTGTCCATGCCCTTCTGGCCGGAACCGATCACGAGCTTGCCGGAGTCCAGATAGGGCTGCAGCACCGACATCGCGCCGTTGTAGAAGAAGTACGCGTTGTTGTCGTCCGGCGAACCGCCGAACAGCTCGATGTTGAACGGGCCCTTGCCGTCCTTCAGGCCGAGCTTGTCGACGATCGACTGCGCCTGCAGCACGCCGACCTGGAAGTTGTCGAAGGTCGCGTAATAGTCGAGGTTCGGCGTATCGCGGATCAGACGGTCATAGGCGATCACGGTGATGCCCTTGGCCTTGGCCTGCTTCAGCACGTCGGACAGCGTGGTGCCGTCGATCGCGGCGATGACCAGCACCTTGGATCCCTTGGTCACCATGTTCTCGATCTGCGAGAGCTGGTTCGGGATGTCGTCCTCGGCATATTGCAGGTCGGTGTTGTAGCCGCGCTCCTTCAGCACCTTGACGATGTTGTTGCCGTCGTCGATCCAGCGCGCCGAGGACTTGGTCGGCATCGCGATGCCGACGGTCCCCTTGCTCTGCGCCATGGCGGCGCTGGACAGCGCCAGGGCGCCGAGGCCGGCCAAAGCGGCGGCCATGATGGTCTTCAAATTCAGCATGCTTCACTCCCTCTTGGATTTTCGAACTGTTGGATTTTCGAATTTCAATAAGACATACGCGATTGCGTATGCTGATACCAGTTAGCTGTTAGGCTGAACGACGCTCGACTTGATTGTTCCTCCTCTCAGATCGACAGCACGACGTCAGGCTCGGCGCGCCCCCGGGCGCCGACGTCGAGCAGAAAGGTCTGGCCGTGGCCGGGATCGGCCGCCTTGGCCGCGGCGTCCATGTCCTGCCAGGCCGACGTGACCAGCAGGCGCGAGAGATCGGAGCCGACGAAGGCCGGGCAGCTCGCCTGGCTGGCGGGAACCGAGACCGACCGCAGATGCTCGCCCTGCGGGCTGTACACGTCGACACAACCGCCGCCCCAGCGCGCGTTCCAGATCCGTCCCTCGGCATCGACGACCGCGCCGTCGAGGCCGCCTTTGCCGGTATGGCGCAGCAGCACCTCCGGCGCGCCACGCGGCAGGCCGGTCTGCGGATCGAGCGCAACGCGGTAGAGCACGTTATCGTCGGTATCCGCGAAATAGCCGATCGCGCCGTCCGCCGAGAAGCAGATCGCGTTGGGAATGGTGACGTTCGGAAACAGGCGGACAATCTCGCCGCGGTGCAGCGCGTAGATCGCGCCCAGCCCGCGCTCGGCCTTGCGGCCCATGGTGCCGATCCAGAACGTGCCGGAGGGATGCACGCGCGAGTCGTTCGACCGCGTCGCCGGATTGTCGGCCTCGAGCGGCCGGTACAGCTCCAGCGCGCCGTCGGCGATGCTGCGGATGTAAAGCCCGTCCTCGGTCACGATCAGCTGCCGCTTCGCATCGATGCGGCCGAGCGCGCTCGCCATTTTGCCGAGCAGATGGCGGCGAACTTCGCCGCTGGCAATGCCGGCTTCGAACAGCAGGCCTTCGCGGATGTCGAACCACCAGGCGGTGTCGGTTGTTGGATCGTAGGTCGGCCCCTCGCCGAGATGGCAATGCTCGGCGCAGAGGATCGTGGTGGGCACCTGCTCCATCATGCCGGCGCTCCCGCGGCCGAGAAGCGGTACACGGTCTGGTGCTTGTAGACGTCGTCGGGCGCCAGCCGGGCGCTCGGAAAATCCGGACGGTTCGGCGTGTCAGGCCAGACCTGCGGCTCCAGGCAGAGCGCATCGGACTGCCGGAACACCCTGCCCTTCCCGCTGACGGTCGCATCGATGTAGTTGCCGGAATAGACCTGCAGGCCGGGCTGATCCGTCAGCAGCTCCATGACTCGCCCCGAGCGTGGCGACTCGAGCCGGGCCGCGAGGCGGACGCCATCGCCAGCACGCAGGCAAAAATTATGATCATAGCCGCGGCCGCATTTGATCTGCGCATCGTCAGCGCGGATGCGCGCGCCGATCGCCTGCGCGTCGCGGAAATCGAACGGCGTGCCGGCAACGTCATGCGGCGGTCCCGGCAGCGGGATCGCGGTCTCGTCGATCGCGAGATAATGGTCGGCCGCGACCGTCAATCGATGGTCGAGAATGCCGGTGCCGGCCGAAAGGCCGTCGAGATTGAAGAAGCTGTGATTGGTCAGATTGACGATCGTGGTGCGGGTGGTGCGTGCCGCGAAGATCACCGACAACTCCGCCGGCCCGGTGAGCTGATAGGTGACACGGACGTCGAGCCGTCCCGGATAGTTCGCCTCTCCGTCCGGGCTGACATAGAGCAGCGTCACCGAGGGCTGCTCGCCGTCCTCGGTGGCAACAATCTGCCAGAGCTTGCGGTCGAAACCATCCGGGCCGCCATGCAGCGCATGCGCGCCGTCATTGGCCTCCAGGCGCACATCGTCGCCATCGAGCGTGAAGCGCGCGCCGGCGATGCGGTTGGCGTAGCGGCCGACGGTTGCGCCGAAAAATTTGCGGAGCTTGACGTAGCTCAGCAGGTCGTCATGGCCGAGCACGACATCGTCGACGGCGCCATGCGCATCCGGCACCAGCAGCGCCTGCAGAGCGGCGCCGAAGGTGATGATCCGGGCTTCGAAACCGTTGCCGCCACGCAGGGTGACGCGCTCGACCTCGCGGCCATCCGGCAGGCTGCCAAACACATCCCTGGTGATATCAGGCTCAGCCATAGCTTCAGTCCTCGAACGGCTCGACGATGTTGCGGCGGCCGAGCAGGAAGGAATCGGCCACCAGCCGCAGCGGCGCGAGATCGACGTCGCTGGCGCCGGTCTTCGCAAGCTCGACGAAGCGGCGATAGAGACCGGGATATTCCCGCTCCTTCTCGTCGATCATCACCTGGTCATCCAAGGTCATGCGCGCGCCGCCGAGTGACAGTTTCAGCTGTCCGGCGTCCGTCTCGATCCGGATGTCCCAGCTCTGCGGCCCGGTCTGGCGGAAGTCGAACTCGGCCGCGATCGGCAGGTCGTTCGCCGTCGACATCGACAGGTTCGCCGCGATCGGCGCCTGGCAGTTCGACGGGAACGACAGCTCTGCTTCGGTGACGAACACCGGCTCGGGCAGGATGCGGGTCAGGATCGACAGCGCGTTGATGCCGGGATCGAACACGCCGAGCCCGCCCGGCTGCCAGATCCAGGCCTGTCCCGGATGCCAGACGCGCACGTCCTCCTTCCAGTCGATACGGACGCTGCGGATCTCGCGCGACGCCAGCCACTCGCGCGCCGGCTCGACGGCGGGCGCATAGCGCGAATGCCAGGTCGCAAACAGCGTGCGCTGCTTCTTGGCAGCGAGCGTGACCAGCGGATCGAGCTCGCTCACGGCGGCGCCCGGCGGCTTCTCCAGCATCACATGCTTGCCGGCCTCGAGCGCGACCAGCGCCTGGGCGCGGCGCACCTGCGGCGGCGTGCACAGCGCGACCGCATCGATCTCCGGCCCGTCGCGCAGCAGCTCCTCGATCGAGCCGAAATGCGGCAGGCCAGGCAGCGAGGCGTTGCGGCTCGCCACCGCCGTCAAGGTCACGCCCTCGGTGGCGGCGATCGCCGGCACGTGCTGGTCTTTGGCGATCTTGCCGAAGCCGACGATGGCGACACGAAGCTCGCTCATCTCTAGCGTCCCCAGCGCAGCACGAGCGGATCGAGCCGGCGCGCGATCTCGATCAGGCCCTTTTGCGTCGCCGGATGGATCGGCGGCTGCGGGCTGCGCAGCGTGTCGTGCTTGATCACGCCGCCCGCCTTCATCAGGATCTTGCAGGTCGCAAGCCCGCACTGCCGGTTCTCGTGGTTGATCAGCGGCAGCCAGCGCTCATAGGCCGCGGCGGCAGCGTCACGATCGCCCGCGAAATACGGATCGATGATCTTTCTGATCCCGTCGGGATAGCCGCCGCCGGTCATCGCGCCGGTGGCGCCGGCGTCGAGATCGGCCATCAGGGTGATCGCCTCCTCGCCGTCCCACGGACCTTCGATGGCCTCACCGCCTGCCTCGATGAGCGCGCGCAGCTTGTCGGCGGCGCGCGGCACCTCGATCTTGAAATAAGCGAGGTTCTCGATCTCCTTGGCCATGCGCGTCAGCAGCGGCACCGACAGCGGCGTGCCGGCGACGGGTGCGTCCTGCACCATGATCGGAATCGAGATCGCATCCGACACGCCGCGATAGAACTCATAGATCGCGCTGTCGGGCACGCGGAAGGTCGCGCCATGATAGGGCGGCATCACCATCACCATCGCCGCACCCTTGTCCTGCGCGCGACGCGAGCGCTCGGCGCAGACGAAGGTCGAGAAATGCGTGGTCGTGACGATGATCGGCACGCGGCCCGCGACATGCTCCAGCACTGTGGTCATGACCAGATCGCGCTCGTCATCGGTCAGCACGAACTGCTCGGAGAAATTGGCGAGGATGCAGATGCCGTGCGAGCCGGCGTCGATCATGAAGTCGATCGCGCGCTTCTGGCCCTCGAGGTCGAGACGGCCGTCGGCGTCGAACACGGTCGGCGCCACCGGGAAGACGCCCTTGTAGAGCTTTTTGGCGGAAGCGGTCATGGGCCCCTCTTAGTGATTGTCGCGCGGCACCGGCGAGCCGGTGCGGCCGACCAGGAAGTCGAAATCCACGCCGCGATCGGCCTGCAGCACGTGATCGATGTAAAGCTTCTGATAGCCGCGGTCGGCATGTGGCTTCGGCGGCGTCCAGGCGGCGCGGCGCGCGGCCAGCTCCTCGTCGCTGACATGCAGATGCAGGCGGCGGCCGGGAACGTCGAGCGTGATCATGTCGCCGTTCTTCACCAGCGCCAGCGGGCCGCCGACGGTGGCTTCGGGGGCGACGTGCAGCACCACCGTGCCGTAGGCTGTGCCGGACATGCGCGCGTCGGAAATGCGGATCATGTCGCGCACGCCCTGGCGCAGCACCTTCGCCGGCAGCGGCATGTTGCCGACCTCGGCCATGCCCGGATAGCCCTTCGGACCGCAGTTCTTCAGCACCATGATGCAGGACGCGTCGATGTCGAGATTGTCGTCGTCGACAGCGTCATGCATCTCCTCGACACTCTCGAACACCACCGCGCGTCCGGTGTGGTTCATCAGCTCCGGCGAGGCCGCCGACGGCTTGATGACCGCGCCGTTGGGCGCAAGATTGCCGTTGAGAATGGCGATGCCGGCTTCCGTCTTGAACGGGGTTTCGAACGGCGTGATCACCTCGGCGTTGTAGTTGGGCGCCTCGGCGACGTTGTCCCACAGCGTCTTGCCGTTGACCGTCCGCGCGTCCTTGTGCAGCAGGCCGCGCTCGCCGAGCGCGCGCAGCACCGCCGGCAGGCCGCCCGCGTAGTAGAAGTCCTCCATCAGGAAGCGGCCCGACGGCATCAGGTCGACGAGACAATGCACGTCGCGGCACAGCCGGTCGAAATCATCGAGCGAAAGTTCGACGCCGATACGGCCGGCGATGGCGAGCAGATGCACCACCGCATTGGTCGAACCGCCGATCGCCGCCAGCGTCCGGATCGCATTCTCGAACGCCTGGCGCGTCAGGATGTCCGACGGCTTGAGGTCCTCGTGGACCATCTCGACGATGCGCCGGCCGGCCATCCGGGCCAGCAGATTGCGGCGCGCGTCGGCAGCGGGGATCGCGGCATTCTCGGGCAGACCGATGCCGAGCGCCTCGACCATCGAGGCCATCGTCGAGGCCGTGCCCATGGTCATGCAGCTGCCGGCGGAGCGGTTCATGCCCGCCTCGGCCTCATGGAATTCCTTCAAGGTGATCTCGCCGGCGCGCAGCTGCTCGCTCATCGAGATGATGTTGGTGCCGGAGCCGATGATCTGGCCGCGATAGACGCCGCGCAGCTGCGGACCGCCGGAGACGCCGATCGCCGGCAGGTCGGCCGAGGCCGCGCCCATCAAGAGCGCCGGCGTGGTCTTGTCGCAGCCCATCAGCAGCACGACGCCGTCGAGCGGATGCGCACGGATCGCCTCCTCGACATCCATCGAGGCGAGATTGCGGAACAGCATCGCGGTCGGGCGCATCGTCACCTCGCCGAGCGAGGAGACCGGGAATTCGAGCGGATAGCCGCCGGCATCCAGCACGCCCTGGCGGACATGCTCGGCGATGACGCGGAAATGCGCGTTGCAGGGCGTCAGCTCCGACCAGGTGTTGCAGATGCCGATGACCGGGCGGCCTTCGAAGCGGTCCTGCGGCGTGCCGCTGTTCTTCAGGAATGAGCGATAATAGAAGCCCATCTTGTCCTGGCGGCCGAACCACGCCTGGCTGCGCAGCTGCTTGTCTGATTTGTCGTTGCTCATTCCTGGTCCGTTCGTGCAGCCGATTGCGCATGACGCCGCCGGCCGTTGTAGATGACTTCGATCATGGCTTCCGAGGCGCCCTCGGGATTGCCGTCGGCGATCGCATCGATGATGCGCTGGTGCCAGACCAGCACGGTGTCGCGATCGGCGGTCTCGACGGGCGCGCTCAAGACGAAGGACGCGCGCAGCGCCGCCTCGATGACCGCGCCGATCGAGCGCATGAAGGGATTGCCGGAGGCGTTGGCGACCGCGATGTGCAGCGCCAGATCGGCTTCGGCGAACGCCACCGAGGTCGACGGCTCGCGCTCCATCTGCGCCATCGCCTTGCGCATCTCGGCGACGTCGTCGTCGGTGCGGCGTTCGGCCGCGAGCGCGGCAGCGCGCGGCTCGATGGCCAGCCGGATCTCGGCGAGGTCGGAGAGGAAGCGCTTGTCGATGCCCGCGTCGAGATGCCACGCCAGCACGTCCGGATCGAACATGTTCCAGGCCGAGCGCTCGCGCACAACGGTGCCGACGCGTGCCTTGGTCGAGAGCAGGCCTTTCGCGACCAGCGTCTTGACGCTTTCGCGCAGCACCGGCCTGGAGACGCCGAAGGTTGCGGTCAGCTCGGCATCGCCAGGCAGCCGCGCACCTTCGCCGAGACGACCCGAGATGATGTCGATGCCGATGCTGCGGGCGACCTCGGCGTGGTTGGAATGGGCGCGCCGCGTCGGGATCGAGACGATGTGCGACGACGTCATGTCGGCGCCCCCGCGGGCGTGGCCTCGACGGGCTTGACGTCCACAGGCTTGGCGCCTGCCGGTTTGAGCGATGAGCGGCGCGCGAGCGCCATCAGACCTTGCTGCAGCGCAATGAAGACGAACAACAGAACCCCCGTGGCGATCTTGGTCCACCAGCTCGACAGCGTGCCGTCGAAATTGATGTAGGTCTGGATCATGCCCTGGATCAGGACGCCAAGAAAGGTGCCGATGACGGAGCCCTGCCCGCCCGTCAACAAAGTTCCGCCGATCACGACAGCGGCGATGGTATCGAGCTCGACGCCAACCGCCGACAGCGAATAGCCGGCCGCGGTATAGAAGGAGAAGACGATGCCGGCGAGGCCCGCGAGCACGCTGGACAGCATATAGATGCGGACCGTCATCGGCCCCACCGGAATGCCCATCAGCGCCGTCGCAGCCCGGCTGCCGCCGAGCGCATAAACGTTGGCGCCGAATCGGGTCAGGTGCAGCAGCAGCGCGCAGACGACGAGGATGACCAGCATCGCAATCGCGATCGCGGTGAGCCGCCCGCCGCCGGGCAACCTGATCGCAAAATCGGAAACGGCGCTGTAGATCGGGGCAGTGATCGGGATCGATTCGGTCGAGAGCAGGAAGCTCACGCCGCGCGCCAGGAACATGCCGGCGAGCGTCACGATGAACGGCGGCAGCTCGAAGACGTGGATGACGGTGCCCATGGCGGCGCCGAACAGCGCGCAGAGCACCAGCACCATTGCGAACGCGGCGAAAGGCGGGATGCCCCAGCGCTCGATCGCCAGCGCCGTGAACACGGTGGTGAAGCCGATCACCGAGCCGACGGAGAGATCGATGCCGCCGGAGATGATGACGAAGGTCATGCCGGCCGCGACGATCCCGAGGAAGGCGTTGTCGGTGAGCAGATTGGCGACGACACGGGTCGAGGCGATGTTCGGGAATTGCAGCGCGCACAGCGCGAAGCCGGCGACCAGCACGAAGGCGGTGATCGCAACCGAGGTCGAGGCCTTCATGGCTTGGTCCTCCGCCAGCGCGCGGTGAAGCGCGAGAGATCGCCGAGCCGCGGCGACTGCGCCAGGAGAACAGCGAGCACGACCACCGCCTTCACCAGCAGATTGAGCTCCGGCGGATAGCCCGACAGCAGAATGCCGGTGTTCATGGCCTGGATGATCAGCGCGCCGGCCACCGCGAGCACAAGGCTGAAGCGGCCGCCGAACAGCGAGGTGCCTCCGATCACGACCGCGAGGATCGCGTCGAGCTCGAGCCAGAGGCCGGCATTGTTGGCATCGGCACCCATGATGTCAGCGGCGGCGATGACGCCCGCGAGCGACGCGCACAAGCCGCACCAGATGTAGACCGACAGAATCATCGCGCGCGTGCCGACGCCGGACAGCTCGCTGGCGCGCGCGTTGCCGCCGGTCGCCTCGATCAGGAGGCCGAGCGCGGTGCCGCGCACGACCGCGGCCGTCAGCAGCAGCATGCCGAGCGCGATGACGACGGGCGTGGGCAGGCCGAGCACGGCGCCGTTGCCCATCCACACGAGGTCGGGAGAGGTGAAGGTGACGATGCGCCCCTCCGTGATCAGCTGCGCGATGCCGCGGCCGGCGACCATCAGGATCAGTGTCGCGACGATCGGCTGAATGCGCAGCACGGCAACGAGGATGCCGTTCCACAGTCCGCAGGCGAGGCCGACGGCCAGCGCGGAGGCGATCACCACCGGCAGCGAGTGCGTGTCGGCAAGGCTCGCCGCGGTCGCGCCGGCGATGGCCATGACCGCGCCGACCGAGAGGTCGATGCCGCCGGTGGCGATCACCAGCACCATGCCGAGCGACAGCAGCGCCACCGGCGTGCCGCGGTTGAGCACGTCGATCACGCTGCCGAACAGCCGGCCGTCCTGCAGATGCAGGTTGAAGAACTGCGGCGACACCAGGCGATCGATCATCAGGATGATGATCAAGGCCAGCACCTGCGCCATGCCGCGGCGGGGAATGCGGAGCGTCATGATGCGGCCTCGTGCGCCGGCGCACTATCTGCGGCAATCGCCGCGAGAATGCTGGATACCTCGATCGCCTCGCCCTTCAGTTCCTCGACGTGTTCGCGATCACGCAGCACCACGACCCGGTTCGAGTAGGTCACGATCTCATCGAGCTCCGAGGAGATGACGAGCAGCGCCAGACCCTGGTCGCACAGCTCGCGGACGAGCCGGATGATCTCGGCATGGGCGCCGACGTCGATGCCGCGCGTGGGCTCGTCCAGCACCAGCAGCTTCGGCGACGTCGCCAGCCAGCGCGCGAGCAGCGCCTTCTGCTGATTGCCGCCGGACAGCAGCCCGATCGGCCGCTCCGGGTCCGGCGGGCGAATGTCGAGCATGCGGATGTAGCGCATCGCGATCTCGTCCTGCTCGCGCCGCGACAGCGGACGATGCAGCCCACGCCGCGCCTGCAGCGCCAGCACGATGTTCTCGCGCACGGTGAGATCGGCGACGATACCCTCGGTCTTGCGCTCCTCCGGGCAGTAGCCGAAGCCGAGCCCGGCGCCATCGCGCGGGGAGTTCAGCTTGATCGCCTTGCCGTCGATGGTGGCCTCGCCGCTGTCGGCGCGCTCGGCGCCGAACACCAGCCGGGCCGTTTCGGTCCGGCCGGAGCCGAGCAGCCCGGCGAGCCCGACGACTTCGCCGCGGCGCAGCTCGAGATCAAACGGCGCGACATAGCCCTGCTTGCCAAAGCCCTTGAAGCTGACGCAGACCTCGCGGGCGGTGTCGGGCTGGCTGGCCGCACGCTCATGCGTGGTTTCGGCCAGCTCGCGTCCGAGCATCATTCGGATAAGGTCGAGCCGCGGCAAGTCGGCAATGTCGCGCGAACCGATCAGCCGGCCGTTGCGCAGCACGGTGACGCGGTCGCAGATCTCATAGACCTGGTCGAGGAAATGGCTGACGAAGACGATGCCGATGCCGCGATCCGCCAGCTTGCGCATCACGCTGAAGAGGATCTCGACCTCATGGCGATCGAGGCTCGCGGTCGGCTCATCGAGAATGAGGACCCGCGCGGAGAGATCGACCGCGCGCGCGATCGCTGTGATGTGCTGGACCGCGACCGAGTAGCTCGAAAGCGGCGCGCCGACATCGATGTCCAGGCCGTAATCCAGCAGCAGCGCACGCGCCCGCCGCTTCATCTCGCCCTCGCGCACGACGCCGAAGCGCGTCGGCTGGCGGCCGAGATAGAGGTTCTGCGCCACCGACAAATTCGGCAGCAGGTTTACTTCCTGATAGACGGTGGCGATGCCGGCATCGACGGCGTCCTTGGCGGAGCGCGGCGCGATTTCGCGGCCGGCGAGCCGCACCGTGCCGGCGTCACGCGCGAACACGCCGGTGACGACCTTGATGAGGGTCGACTTGCCGGCGCCGTTCTCGCCCAGCAGCGCATGGATCTCGCCTTCACCGAGGGTGAAGTCGACGCCATCAAGCGCTTTCAGCGTACCGAAGCTCTTCGACAGACCGCGGATGTCCAGCAGGGCTGGACGTGCGGCCGGCGGAGCTGAAGGATCAGACATGACGAACGACACGAACTACTTGGCCAACATTCGGAAAGCTGACGTCCGCAAAACGTGCGGGCGTCAGCGATCTATCTCCGTCGTCCCGGCGAAAGCCGGGACCCATACCGCAGAATAGTCGATTGAGGCACTTGGCTAATACCATGGCCTCATCAGCGACGGTGGTCATAGGTCCTGGCTCCAAGTGCGCGATTGCGCACCAGGCCAGGACGACGGCAGTATCAGAAGGCGAGGCTCAGTAGCCCAGACCCTTCTTGCTGTCGTAGACCTTCATCGGCTCGTCGGCCGACGTGTAGAGCTTCGACTCGGTTTGGATCCACTTCGGCGGCACCGTGCCCTTCTCCTTGAAGGCGACGATCGCATCGAATGCGGGGCCAGCCATGTTCGGCGTCAGCTCGACGGTCGCATTGGCCTCGCCGGCGGCGATCGCCTTGAAGATATCCGGCACCGCGTCGATCGAGACGGTCAGGATGTCCTTGCCCGGCTTGAGGCCGGCTTCCTTCATCGCCTGGATCGCGCCGACCATCATGTCGTCGTTGTGGGCGTAGACGGCGCAGATCGACTTGCCGCCATTCTCGGCCTTGATGAAGCTCTCCATCACTTCCTTGCCCTTGGCACGGGTGAAGTCGCCGGTCTGGCTGCGAACGACCTTCAGGTTGGCGTTCTTGGCGACGACGGAGTCGAAGCCCTTCTTGCGGTTGGTGGCGACGCTGGCGCCGACCGTGCCCTGCAGCTCGACGACGTTGCAGTCCTTGCCGGCCACGGTCTTGGCGAGCCACTCGCCGGCAACCGCGCCTTCATGCACGCTGTCGGAGGTGACGGCGGTCAGATAGAGGTCCTTGCCGGAGGGATCGATGTCGCGATCGAGCAGCACGACCGGGATCTTGGCTTCCTTGGCTTCCTTCAGCACGGCGTCCCAGCCCGAGGCCACGACCGGCGCCAGGAAGATGGCGTCGACGTTCTGGGCGATGAAGGAGCGGATCGCCTTGATCTGGTTTTCCTGCTTCTGCTGCGCGTCGGCGATCTTCAGGTTGATCTTGCGCTTGGCGGCTTCCGACTTCGAGACCGAGGTCTCGGCGGCGCGCCAGCCGGATTCGGATCCGATCTGCGAAAAGCCGACGGTCAGCTCAGCGGCGCTGGCGGAGGTCGCAAGCAGCAAGGCGGCCGTTGCCGAGGCCGCAAAAAGGGCTTTCAGGGTCATCAGGCGTTCTCTCCCACAAGAGTCTCTGTTGTAGATGCGGCGCCGCTTAATAGCGGTGTCTTCGCACCGTTCACGCCAGCCGCGACGGCTGACGGGGCCGTTATTCCACGGAACCTCCGGCCTGACTAGTCATATTATTTGACTGTAATACTTTTTGCGAAGCCTGTGTATGGACCTCGCCTCCGCCCCTAGCGCAGTGCAGCAAATCCGCCCTTCGCGGGGATTAGGGGCCGCCTCAGCGTAGCGTCGTAGCCTCGCGCGCACGCTGCTCGATCAGAGCCCAGGCGCCGCCCTTGATGTCGGCTGCGGGCGCCACCCAGGAGCCGCCGATGGCGACGACCTTCTTGTGCGCGAGCCATTGCGCGGCGTTGCCGGCATTGATGCCGCCGGTCGGACAGAAGCGCACGTTCGGGAACGGCCCTGCCAACGCATCGAGCGCAGCGAGCCCACCGGCCGGCACCGCGGGGAAGAACTTCACCAACTCATAGCCGCGCGTCACGCAGGCAATCAGGTCCGAGGGCGTCTGGATGCCCGGCGCGAACGGCAGCTCGCCGGCGTTGGCGGCGTCCAGCAATCCAATCGACATCCCCGGACTGATCGCAAATGCAGCGCCGAGATTGGCGGCGCGCTCGTAGTCCGCCGGCGTCAGCACCGTGCCGATGCCGACGACGGCGTCGGGCACCTCGTTGATGATCGCGCGCGCTGCGTCGAGCCCGGCCTGCGTGCGCAAGGTGATCTCGATGACCCGCAGGCCGCCGCTGACGAGCGCCTGCGCCAGCGGCACGGCCTGTGTGGCGTCATCGATCGTGATCACCGGGATGACCGGCGCCAGCCCGAACACGGCATCGAGCTTCGCGCGCTTATCCAGACTTCTCATCATGCCTCGCTCAGTGCCAGAATGTCCCGCGGCATCGCCGTCGCCGGGATCACGGCGCCCGGCGCCATGATGACGGCGCCGGCCAACCGATGGCCCGCCAGCGCCGCCTTGCGCGGCGGCGCGCCCTTGATCCGCGCGGCCAGATAACCCGCATTGAAGGAATCGCCGGCCGCCGTGGTGTCGATCGGCTGCAGCACGGCCGGCGGCGCGATGTCGACCAGCACGCCATCGGCATGGATCAGGCAGCCGCGCGGGCCGCGCTTGACCACGACCTCATTGACGCCGGCATCCTTGAAGCGCCGCAGGCACACCGAGGCATCGGCATCGCCGAACAGCATCTGCTCGTCCTCGAGCGTCGGCAGCGCGATGTCGACCAGCGGCAGGATCGCGCGGAACGCGCGCTGCGCCACCTCCCGGCTCGCCCAGCCGCGCGGCCGGTAGTTGCCGTCAAACACCACGCGCGCCCCGCGCTTGCGGGCGACCGTGAGCAGCTCGCGCAGCTTGGCCTTGCCGGTCTCGCCATACAGCGACAGGCTGATGCCGGAGAGATAGATCCAGTCGAAGCGCGACAGCCGGTCGAGCATGTCGCGATCGGCGCGGTCGAACAGTTCGCGCGCCGGCGCGCGGTCGCGCCAATACAGGAAGCTGCGCTCCCCCCGGGCGTCGCGCTCGATCATGTAGAGGCCGGGCACGCGGCCCTCGACCTGCAGCACCTCGGCGGTGTCGATGCCCTCCGCCCGCCACGCCGCCAGCATCATCGCGCTCAGCGGATCGTCGCCGAGGGCCGTCACATAGGAGGTGGGCACGCCGAGCCGGGACAGATAGAGCGCCGTGTTGAGCGTGTCGCCGCCGAAGCCGCGCCTGAACAGGCTGCCCTCCTCCTGCGCGAACTCCACCATGCACTCTCCGATGCAGGCGACTCTCATCGGCGTAATCCCACGATCAAAACGTCAAATGAACCTTCATCGCGCGGCTTCGATCGCTGGCGAGCTCGAAGGCGGAAATTGCCTCCTGGAACGGCAGCGTGGCTGAGATCAGCGGCTTCACGTCGAGCAGTCCCTCGCCCATCAGCCGCACCGCCAGATCGAATTCACGGTCGAACCGGAAGGTGCCGCGCAATTGCAGCTCCTTCGTGACCAGCGTGTTGAGCGGCAGGGTCATTTCGCCGCCGAGCCCGAGCTGGACGATGACGCCGCCCGGCCTCATGACATCGAGCGCGGCCCGCAAAGCGGCCTGATTGCCCGAGGCCTCGAACAACACGTCGAACGTGCCCTTGCCCGCGCGCCACGGGTCGAGCGCGGCCGGCTCGGCACCGACATTGAAGGCATGGCTGGCGCCGAGCTTGCGCGCCACCGCGAGCGGCGCCTCGGCCACATCGGTCGCCACGATCTCGGCGGCGCCACCATAGCGAGCAACCAGGATCGACAGCGCCCCGATCGGGCCGCAGCCGGTCACCAGCACCCGCTTGCCGAGCAGGGAGCCAGCCTGATGCGCGGCGTGCAGGCACACCGACAGCGGCTCGGCCATCGCCGCCTCGCCAAGCGACAGCGACGTCGCGATCGGCACCGCCTGCGAGGCGTCGACGGTGATGAACTCGCGGAAGCCGCCCTGCACATGAGGATCGCGCATCGCGCTCCCCATGAAGCGCATGTCGAGACACTGGTTGCGCAGGCCCTCGCGGCAATAGGCGCAGTGACCGCAGGGCAGGCTCGGATTGACGGCGACGCGGGTGCCTTCGGAGAGGCCGGTCACGCCGGCGCCGACCGCGGCGACCACGCCGGCAATCTCGTGACCGAGCGCCATCGGCTGCTTGATCCGCACCGTGCCGAAGCCGCCATGATGATAGTAATGCAGGTCCGAACCGCAGATGCCGCCTGCCGCGATCTTGACACGGACCTCGCCGGCGCCCGGCGCCGGATCGGGGAAGCTGTCGATGCGCAGGTCCTTGGGCGCGTGAATCACGACGGCACGCATCGGCCGGTTCTCCCTGTCTGGTCTTGTCGGTCGATCCTAGATCACGACGCGATCAGACCGGCAAGCGGTTGATCGCCGCAACCGCCGTCATCACGCCGCGGATCTCGGCGAGGCCCTTGAGCCGGCCCACCAGCGGATAGCCGGGATGAGTGCCGCGGCCGATATCGTCGGCCAGCTCATGGCCGTGATCGGGCCGGAACGGGATGCGCCAATCCGGCTCGCCCTCGGCTTTGCGGCGCGCCTGCTCCTTGAGCAGCGTTGTGACCACGTTAACCATGTCGACATCGCCGCGCAGATGCTCCGCCTCCATGAACGAGCCGTCGAGCATCTTCGTCACGTTGCGCAGGTGCACGAAGCGGATGTGCCGCGCGAAGCGCTCGGCCATGGCCGGCACGTTGTTCTGGCCGCCGGCGCCGAGCGCGCCGGTGCAGAAGGTGATGCCATTGGCCTTCGACGGCACGGCATCGACGATGAACTGCAGATCATCGGCCGACGACACCACGCGCGGCAGGCCGAACAGATCGCGCGGCGGGTCGTCCGGGTGCACGCACAGGCTGACGCCGCACTCCTCCGCCGTCGGCACCACCTCGCGCAGGAAGCGCGCGTAGTTGGCGCGCAGCTCGGCGTGGCCGATGCCGCGATATCTCTCCAGCATCCGGCGCAGGCCGGGCACGTCGTAGCGGTCGTAGGCGCCGGGCAGGCCCGCCATGATGGTCGCGAGCAGACGGTCCTTGTCGGATTCGGAAGCCTGCGCCACCCAGGCCTTGGCGCGCTCGAGGACGTCGGCGGAGAACTCCGCCTCGGCGCCGGGGCGCCGCAGGATGTAACAGTCGAAGGCGGCAAAGCGGTCGAGATCGAAGCGCAGCGCCGTGGCGCCGCTCGGAAGTCGAAAGGCGAGCTCGGTCCGGGTCCAGTCCAGCACCGCCATGAAATTGTAGCAGACGGTGGTGACGCCGCAGGCCGCGAGGTTGCGCAGCGACTGCCGGTAGTTGTCGAACAGCTCGGTGAGATCGCCCTCGCCGAGCTTGATCGCCTCGGAGACGGGAAGACTCTCGACCACACTCCAGCGCAGCCGCAGCGATGAATCGCCTTCGATCATCCCGATGCGCTTGATGATCTCGTCTTTGCTCCACACCACGCCATAGGGAATCTGATGCAGCGCCGTGACGATCCCGGTGGCGCCGGTCTGGCGGACCTGCGGCAGAGTGATGGGATCTTCGGGCCCGAACCAGCGCCACGTCTGTTCCATGTCGTCGACCTCTCCAAACTGAATGCTGGCGCGATCAGCGCCGCCGCCGTGCGCGCGTGCGCGGCTCCGCCTGCGCCATCTCTTCCTGACGCGCAAAGATGCCGTCGGCGCGGCGGAACACCTCGCGCAGATGCCGCCGCATTGCCGCGACGGCCTGGGCCTCGTTACAGGCCGCGAGCCCGTCCAGGATCTCCTGATGCTGCGCAATCAGGAGCGGAATATGGCCGGCGTCCTCAATCAGCGTGAGATGACGGACGCGGTCGAAATGAATCTTGGTCTGGCGGATCACCTGCCAGACATGGGGATGCCGGCTGGTGCGGGCGATGGTCTGGTGGAACGCCTCGTCATGGGCGTAGAACTCCGCCGGCGTGGCCGCCGCCTTCTGCTTCTCGATCAGTTCGGTCAGCTCGCGCAGCGACGTCGCATCCATGTAGCGCACGGCCTCTGCGACCAGCGCGCATTCGAGATGCTCGCGGATGAACTGCGCCTCACCGAACGCCTCGCGCGACACCGGCGCGACGACGCTGCCGCTCTGCGGATAGATGCGCACGAGATCGACATCGGCGAGCTTGATCAGCGCCTCGCGCACGGGGGTGCGGCTGACGCCGAGCCGCTCGCACAAATCGAGCTCGGCCATCGGCGTGCCCGGCGGCAGCGCGCCGGAGACGATGTCCTCGAGCAGGCGCTCATAGACCTGGTCGGCGAGCCGCCGCCCGGCCTTGCCGTCCAGTCGCGTCAGCGGTGTCTGATCGTCATCCATGGCGGCAGTCTATCCGATTCACAGGAAGCCGATCGAGATCCACGGCAGGAACACGATCAGCAGCAGCGCCACCAGCAGCGCGGCGAGATGCGGCCAGACGTGGCGGATGACCTCGTCGGGCGAGGCGCGGCCGATCGCGCAGGCGAGGTAGAAGCCGACGCCGAACGGCGGCGTGAACAGGCCGAGCCCCATCGCGAACACCGCGATGATGGCGTAGTGCACCTCGTGCACGCCCATCATGCGCGCGATCGGAAACAGCAGCGGCCCGAACAGCACCACCGCCGGCACGCCTTCGAGCACGCTGCCGAGCACCACGAAGGCCAACGCCGAGATCAGCAGAAAACCCCAGCGGCCGCCGGGCACGGCAACCATGAGGTCGACGAGCTGTTGCGAGAAGCCGGACTGGGTCAGCGCCCAGGCCATGCCGGTGGCGGCGCCGACGACGAGCAGGATCGCGCCGGACAGCGAAGCCGTGTCGACCAGGATCGGGTAGACACGTTTCCAGTCGAACTGGCGGTAGACGAAGATGCCGACCAGCACGGTGTAGATCACGCCGATCGCGGCGACCTCCGTCGCGGTGGCGACGCCCTCGACGACCGCCGAGCGGATCACGATCGGCAGACCCAGCCCGGGAATCGAGACGGCGAACAGCTTCAGCCGCGTCTTGGCGTCGAACCGCTGCGCACCGCTCATGTCTTCCTTGCGCGTCTGCAGGTAGACCACGACGGAGAGCGCGAGCAGGCCGACGACCGCCGGCAGCAATCCGCCGGTGAATAAGGCGGCGATCGAGACGCCCGTCACCGAGCCCACCGTGATCAGCACGATCGAAGGCGGGATCGTCTCCGACATCACGGCCGAGGCCGACAACAGCGAGACCAGATCGCCCTCGCGGCTGCCGCGCTGCTTCATCTCCGGAAACAGCGCCGGCGCGACTGCCGCCATGTCGGCCGCCTTGGCGCCGGAGATGCCGGAGACCAGGTACATCGCGCCGAGCAGCACATATTGTAGGCCGCCGCGGAGATGGCCGATCAGCGAGACCAGGAACAGGATCATGGCGCGCGCCAGGCCTGCGATCTCGATCAGCGCGCCCAACAGCACGAACATCGGCACCGCCAGCAGCACCATGTGAGACATGCCCTCGCTCACCCGGCCGGGTACGATCAGCACCGGCACCGTGGTGCTGAAATGCAGGTAAGCGACGGTGGCGAGCAGGAAGGTGAAGGCGATCGGCGTGCCGATCACCATGGCGCTTGCGACCAGCACGAAGAAGAAAATGAACAGGTTGATGTTGCCGAGATCCTCCAGCACCGGCGCGGCCGCATACAATGCCCCTGCCCCGGCGAGCACCAGCGCCAGCGCGCCGATGATCTGCGGCAGGCTCGCCTGCTGGATCAGCCGGTCGACCGCCGTGAGCAGCATCAGCAGCACGCCGACCAGCATCGCCGCCTCGCGATAACCTTCGCTGATCTCGAGCACCGGCATCTTGGCGATCAGATGGCTGTCGAGATGATGCCAGGACGGCATCACCAGTGCGACCAGCACGGTGCAGACCAGCATCAGGCCGAGCGCATCGGTGCGCGCGCGCCACGCCGGCGACAGGTTGCGCACGAAGGCGGTCAGCCGCATGTGCTCGGAGCGGCGCAAGGCCACGACCGCGCCGAGCATGGCCAACCAGACGAACAGCACGGTGGCGAGTTCGTCCGACCAGATCAGCGGCGCGTTGAAGAGATAGCGTGCGGCGGTCGCGGCACCGAGCAGAACGAGCTCTGCAACGACCAGCGCGGCAGCGACCGCCTCGACCGTGCGGCCGAGCAGATGATCGAACCGCGCGAATGCGCCATGCGATGGCGCTGAGGTCGTCGCGGTGATGTCAACGGCCATGGTAGCCTCCCCGGCTCATTCTCGTCACCCCATCCCGTCATTCCGGGGCAAGGCCGCAGGCCTTGAACCCGGAATCTCGACATTGCCTAGCAGCCGTCCCCGACAATCTCGGGATTCCGGGTTCAATCGCCCATGCGCTACCGCGCATCGGCGATTGCCCCGGAATGACGGTGAGCTACTCCCACCACCGCCGCCCGGCGCCTGACTGCGCGTGACCTCAGAGCTGCCCCACCGACTTCTCCAGCAGGCCCCACGCCTCAGCACCGAACTTGGTCTTCCATTCCGTATAGAATCCGGCGGTCCGCAGCGCGTCGCGGAATGGCTTGGTATCGACCTTGTTGAAGGTGACGCCGGCGCCCTGCATCTCGGCTTGCGCTTTCTCGTTGAAGCTCTGGATGTCCTGCCGCTCCTTGACGGCGGCATCGGACAAGGCCGCGGTGACGGCGTCGCGGACATCAGCCGGCAGGGTACCCCAGCGCGTCGCGTTGGCGAAGATGTAGTGGCCGTCCCAGATGTGGCCGGACAGCGCGATGTACTTCTGCACCTCGTAGAGCTTGGCGCTCTGAATCAGCGCCAGCGGATTCTCCTGACCGTCGACGATGCGGGTCTGCAGCGCAGCATAGAGCTCGCCGAAATTGATCGGCGTCGGCGCGGCGCCGAGCGTCTTGAACAGGGTCACCCACAGGGGATTGCCGGGCACGCGGATCTTGAAACCCTTGAGGTCGTCAGGCGAGGCGATCGGCTTCGCACCGGACGTGATGTTGCGATAGCCGTTGTCGAGGCATTTCGGCAGCACGTGCAGGCCGACCTTGGCGAATTCGCCGCGGACGTGATTGCCGAGATCACCGTCCATCGCCGACCACACCTGATCGTAGCTCTCGAACGCGAAGGCGACGGCATTGATGCCGCCGATCGGCACCACCGTCTGGTTCACGCCCGACGTCGACATGAAGTCGAGCGCGCCGGAGCGCACCTGCGAGAACATGTCGGGCTCACTGCCGAGCTGGCTGTTAGGATAGACCTGCAGGTCGACCAAGCCATTGGTCTGCTTCTTGATGACCTCTGACGCCTCGATGATGCGGACGACGCCGGGATGCGTGGCAGGAAACGCGGTGCCGTAGCGCAGGCGATATTTAGCCGATTGCGCCTGCGCGGGGCCGAACGCGAGCGCCGAGGCGCCTGCCAGCGCGGTGCCGACGAAACGGCGACGGGACATTGATGTGGCTGAAGACATTGGCAAACCTCCCCTGCCGGCCCACTTGGGAGCCTTTTGTATGTCATTCCTATCCTCAAGGCCTATAATGGATACCAAAATATGTTTCAACAGATAACTTGTATCCAAGTTTTGACATTGCTATACGACGCCAGCTCAATGCCGACATGAGCCTCGAAGACACGGAGGAACGCGTGAAGAGCCTGGTGGTAGAGCGGCCCGGCCGCCTGTCGATCGAAACCCGCGCGATCCCCGAACCCGCCGCCGGCGAGGTCCGCATCAAGGTCGAGCGTGCCGGAATCTGCGGCTCCGACATCCACATCCTGCACGGCAGCAACCCGTTCGCGCGCTATCCGCGCGTGATCGGCCATGAGTTCTTCGGCCGTATCGACAAGCTCGGCGACGGCGTCAGCGCGAAGATCGGCGCAAGGGTCGTGGTCGATCCTGTCGTCGCCTGCGGCACCTGCTATCCCTGCTCGGTCGGCCGGCCCAACGTCTGCGCCGAGCTTGCCGTGCTCGGCGTGCATCGCGACGGCGGCTTCTCCGAATATGCCTGCGTGCCGGCCGGGAATGCGCATCTGCTGCCCGACAGCGTCGACGACGACAAGGCGCCGCTGGTGGAGCCATTCTCGATCGCCGCCAACATCACCGACCACACACGCGTGTTCGCCTCCGACGTTGCACTCGTCTATGGCGCCGGCCCGATCGGGCTGACGGTGATCCAGGTGCTCAAGCACGTCTATGGCGTCAAGCAGCTGATCGTCACCGATCGTATCGATACGAGACTCGAAGCGGCGCGGCACAACGGCGCCGACGTCGTCATCAACACGGCCACGACCGCCCTGCCCGCGGCCCTCGCGGACGCCGGCGTCAGGCCAACGCTGATCATCGATGCCGCCTGCCATCCCGCCATTCTTGCCGAGGCCATCGAGATCGCCTCGCCCGCCGCGCGCATCGGCCTGCTCGGCTTCTCCGCCGAGCCGTCGACGATCGTGCAGCAGAAGGTCACCGCCAAGGAGCTCGCGATCCACGCCTCCAGGCTGAACAGCGGCAAGTTCGCCAAGGTGATCGACTGGTTCGCCAGCGGCACCTTGCAGCCGGAACGCCTGATCACCCACCGCTTCGGCCTCGATGCCTATGCCACCGCGTTCGACACGTTCGAGCACAACCCAACCGAATGCTGCAAAGTGCAGCTGATCTTCTAGACGTCCCGCATGGACCGCCTCAGCCCAGCCACGCTCGCCCGCCTGCCAGCAGGCATTCGCATCCCGGACTACGACCGCGAGGCGGTCGCGACCGGCATCGTCCATCTCGGCCTCGGCGCGTTCCATCGCGGCCATCAGGCGGTCTACACCGATACATTGCTGAAGCACGATCCGCGCTGGGGCATTCTCGGCGTCTCGCTGCGTTCGCCCGAGACCCGGGACGCGCTGCAGCCGCAGGGCGGGCTCTACAGCGTGACGGCGAGCGACGGCGAAACCGATCAGCGCCGTATCATCGGCGCGCTCACCGGCCTTGCCGTGGCGCCGGAGAATCCCGCAGGCCTGTTGGCGCGTCTCGCTGATCCGGCCGTGCGCATCGTCTCGACGACCGTGACCGAGAAGGGCTACGGCCACGATCCCGCGACCGGCGCGCTCCGCGCCGACGATCCCGGCATACGTCACGACGTCACCAACCTCACGCATCCCGGCAGCACGCTCGGCTTCATCGTCGGCGGCCTGCGGCTGCGGCGCCAGCAGGGCCTGCCGCCCTTTGCCGTGCTGGCCTGTGACAACCTTCCTGCCAACGGCCATACCTTGCGCGGCCTCGTGATCGCCTTTGCCGAGTTGGTGGACCGCGATCTCGCCACGTGGATTACGGACACCGTCCGCTTCCCCTCGACCATGGTCGACCGCATCGTGCCCGCCACCGCCGACGCCGACCGCGCCGATGTCGGCGCCGCTCTCGGCCTCATGGACGCATGGCCTGTCGTCACCGAGCCGTTCAGCCAATGGGTCATCGAGGACGATTTCGGCGGCGACCGTCCGGCCTGGGATGTCGCCGGCGCCCAATTCGTCCAGGACGTCGCGCCGTTCGAACTGATGAAGCTGCGGCTGCTCAACGGCGCGCATTCGACGCTGGCCTATCTCGGCTATCTCATGGGCTGCGAGACCGTCGCCGCCGCCATGGCCGAGCCCGATCTCGCGGGCCTCGTCGAGGACATGATGCGCGAGGAGGTCACGTCGGCACTGCCTGCCCTCGGCGGCTTCGACGTCGCAGCCTATCGCGCCGCGCTGTTGCAGCGCTTTCGCAATCCGGCGCTGAAGCACCGCACGGCGCAGATCGCAATGGACGGCTCGCAGAAGCTGCCGCAGCGCCTGCTCGGCACCATCAGCGACCGGCTCGCGCGCGGCCTGCCGATTTCCCGCCTCGCGCTCGCCGTGGCCGGATGGATGCGCTACGTCAGCGGCACCGACGAAAACGGCCGGTCGATCGATCTGCGCGATCCACTGTCAGCGCAACTGCGTGCGCTGGCAGATGACGCCGGCCCGGTGGCGAGCCGCCTCGCGCCAGCGCTGCTGTCGCTCAGGTCAGTGTTCGGCAGCGACTTGCCGAATGATCCGCGCTTCTCAGCCGCAGTCGAGGCGGCGCTCGATCAGCTTTTCCAGCTAGGCACACGGCTGACCGTGATGCAGAGCCGCCGGTCGGCGCGCTGATCTCGTGCAGAGAGAGTTCCCGTTCGCCGAGGCGGGGATCTTCAGGCGGGGCTGAAGGAACTTTGACGGGTTTCCGCCGTCAAGATGCCGAACACCAGAACCGGTGATCGCTGCGGCACGCCGCCGGCGCGCCTCATCGTTCGGATCGCGAAAGGACCCGCCATGAGCCTCGCAGCAGCGACGGAGCTGTCTCCTCAGCGCGCCTCGATCGACAACGCCGTGCGCTATCTCGTCCAGAACTACAGCCCCAAGGGCAACCGCGTCGGCTGGCTGATGATGGCCTCCATCCTGGTCGAGGCCTGGGACCTCTATTCGATCGCGTTCGTGCTGATCTTCATCAAGGAGCAGTTCAATCCCGGCCCGCTGGAGCTTGGCCTCGCCGCGGCCGGCACGCAGGGCGGCGCCCTGATCGGCGCCCTGCTCGGCGGCTGGCTGTCCGACAAGATTGGACGGCGGTGGATGTTCTTGGGCACGATGACGATGTTCGTCGTCCTCGCGGTCGCCCAGGCCTTCGTTCCGAACGTCGCCTGGCTGATCGTCGTGCGCTTCCTGCTCGGCCTGCCGCTCGGCAGCGACATCTCCACCGGCTACACCTATATCATGGAGTCGATGGCCAAGGGCCAGCGCGAGGTCATGGGCAATCGCTGGCAGTTCATGTTCGCCGTGGGTGAAGTGCTGACGCTCGGCGTCATCGCGCTCTTCCTCGTCGCCAACATCAACCATGAGACGGTCTGGCGCGTCACCCTCGGCCTCGGCGCGGTCCCGGCGCTGATCATCCTGTTCCTGCGCCACGACGTGCCGGAGACCGCCGTCTGGCTGGTGCAGCACGGCCGCTTCCGCGAAGCCAAGGAAGTCGCGCGGCAGATGTACAATGACGAGCTCGCGATGCTGCCGAACCAGGACATGGCGGTGGAGAAGCCCAGCACCTGGGACTTCCTCTCGGACCTGCGCAAGGATCCGATCCGCTGGCGCGCGACGATCTACGGCTGGATCGCCTGCTTCGCGCAAGGCGCCGAATTCGCGACCTTCGGCTTCTATCTGCCCGTGCTGTTCACCATGGTCGGTGTCTCCACCACGCTCGGCAACAACCTGGTCACCATGGCGCTGTTCTGCCTTGCCGCTGTCTCAGGCTGGGTTGGGCCGCTGCTGACGCCAAAAATCGGCCACCGCGGCATCGGCATCGCAGGTTTTTCCATCGTGCTGGTGTCCCTGATCGTGGCCGCCGGCGCACTCTACACCGGCCACACCATCATCCTGCCGTTCGCGGCCGCCGCCATGCTGTGGGGCCACTATTGGGACGCCTCGAATTGCATGACGATCCCGACCATGGTGGCGCGCCCACGCTATCGCGGCACCGCAAGCGGCTTCGCCTACATGTTCGTGAAGCTGCCATCGTTCCTGGCGATCTTCCTGTTCCCGGCGTTGTTCACCGCGATCGGCCAGGCCAACGCCACGCTGTTCGTCGCGATCTTTCCGCTGGCCGGCCTGCTCGCCGCGATCTTCATCCTGCCGGAGGTGTATGGCTACGAGGCGGACTGAGACCGCGAGGCTGAACTACACGTTTGGCAGCAGCTTGCCCGGGTTCATCAGCCCGTGCGGATCGAGCGTGCGCTTGAGCTGACGCATCAGCTCCAGCTCGAGCGGCGGCTTGCACAGCGGCATCTCGGCGGTCCGGAGTTGGCCGATGCCATGCTCGGCACTGATGGAGCCACGGCGGCGGGTGATCTCGTCGTGGACGAGGCGGGTGATGCGCGGGCCGCATTCGTAGAATTCGGCCTCGCTCATGTCGAGCGGGCGCATCAGGTTATAGTGCAGATTGCCGTCGCCGAGATGACCGAACACCATGGGGCGGATGCCAGGGAGCGCAGCGCGGACTGCCGCGTCCATGATTGCGACGAAATCGGCGATCTCGGCGACGGGCACCGAAATGTCGTGCTTCAGCGCCTTGCCCTCACGCACCAGCGCCTCCGAGACGCTCTCGCGCACGCGCCAGAACGCCTTCGCCTGCGTGCCGTCCTGCGCGACGACGGCGTCGGCGACGAGCCCCTCCGTCATGGCGTCGGTCAGCGTGGTCTCGAGTCGCGCCATCAGCGCGGCCTCCTCACCGATATCGCTGAGCTCGATCAGCACGGCCGCCTCGGGCAGGCCTGCGAACGGCAGCCGCGCATCCGGGATCTGCCGCGTGATCATCTCGAGCGTCGTCGCGGTCAGGAATTCGAACGCGGTGAGGCGATCGCCGCAACGGGCGCGCGACCGCTGCAGCAGCTTCAGCGCGGCAGCCGCGTCCGCCACAGCAACGAAGGCGGTGGCGCGGGCGGTCGGCTGCGGGAACAGCTTCAGCACCGCGCCCGTGATGATGCCGAGCGTCCCTTCCGAACTGATGAAGAGATCGCGCAGCGCATAGCCGGTGTTGTCCTTGCGCAAGGCGCGCAGGCCGTCCCAGATGCGGCCGTCCGGCAGCACCACCTCGATTCCGAGCGTCAGCTCGCGCATCACGCCATAGCGCAGCACGGCCACGCCGCCGGCATTGGCCGCGAGGTTGCCGCCGACCGTGCAACTGCCCTCGGACCCCAGGCTGAGCGGAAAGAACAGGCCCGCCTCGCGCGCCGCATCCTGCACCTTGGCCAGCACGACACCCGCGTCGACAACGATGGTTTGTCCGATCGCATCGACCGCGCGAATCCTGTTCATCCGCGACAGCGACAGCACGATCGCGCTCCCGCTCGTATCCGGCGTGGCGCCGCCCGACAGGCTGGTATGACCGCCCTGGGGCACCACGGCGACGCGCGCCTCGGCGCAGGCTGCCATCACGGATGCGACCTCGTCCGTCGAGCCCGGGCGCACCACCGCAAGGGCCGCACCGTGATACTTGCCGAGCCAGTCACGCAGATAGCTCGTCTGATCCTCCGGCGCGGTCAGGACATGAGAGGCACCGACAATGCCCTGCAACGTGGTGATCAGCTTCGTCATGACGCGCGAGGGGACCTTTGTCGGAGATCGTTTTGCGATGCCCGCAAACTAACAGGATGGGCGGCATCGGCCCCAATACCAAGTTATCCGCCGTCCATAATCGATTGTTATGGGTGGCGACAGCTGGGCCTCATGGTTCGAGACGCGCCGCACGCGGCGCTCCTCACCATGAGGAGTTGGCACCCAAGGGGGTCCTGCACACCGACCATGAACACGCCGAGAGGCGTGTTCGTGGAGAGGAGTTGGACTCGTGCGTCCAAAACCGGCCTCGTCCTGAGGAGCCCGCCGCAGGCGGGCGTCTCGAAGGACGGTGGAGGACACGCCAACTTTTCCGCGTCCTCGTCACACAGTACAAACCTGAAGCGCCATCGGCGGGGCGATGTGCGGGACCGCGTCGACCAGCTCGCGGGTGTAGTCGGTCTGCGGATTGGCGAACAGCGCCCGGCTCTCGCCCTGCTCGACGATGGCCCCGGTGCGCAGCACGATGGTGCGGTCGCACATCATGCGCACGACGTTGAGATCGTGGCTGACGAACAGGAAGGCGAGATTGTCCTCGCGCCTGAGCTTGTTGAGGAGCTGCAGCACCACCGCCTGGACGGAGACATCGAGCGCGGCCGTCGGCTCGTCCAGCACCAGCAGCCGTGGCTTGCAGGCGATGGCCCTGGCGATGCCGACGCGGGCCTTCTGCCCGCCGGAGAGCTGATGCGGAAAGCGCGACAGCAGCTCGCGCGGCAGGCCGACGCGCTCGGCGCATTCCTCGACCCGCTGGCGCATCGTGTCGCCCGAGCGCATGTTCATCAACCGATACAGCGGATGCGCGATGCAATCGAACGCCGTATAGCGCGGGTTGAGGCTGTCGTTCGGATCCTGGAAGACGATCTGGATGTCCTTGCGCAGCTCGGAGCGGTGGAAGTCCCGCGCCGGAATGCCGCCGATCGACTGACCGTCGAACAGGATCTCGCCCTCGCTCGGGTCGAGCAGCCGGCAGATCATCCGCGAGGTCGTGCTCTTGCCGGAGCCGCTCTCGCCGACCAGGCCAACGCTCTCGCCGCCGCGCATCGTCATCGAGAAGTCGGCCACGCCGATGGTGCCGTCGTCGAAACGCTTGACGATGTTCTTGACGTCGAGCAGCAGCGGCGTGCCGTGCGGCGGAGGCGGCAGCTCGGTCACCTCGATCAGCGGAATCCCGTCGCCATCGGGCACGAGGTCCTCGATGCGCGAGGTCGCGGTCGGCGACGCCGCGACCAGCCGCTTGGTGTAGGGATGCTGCGGCCGGTGGAACAAGGTCAGCGGCGCGGCCTCCTCGACCAGCCGGCCCTGCTCCATCACCACCACGCGCGCGCAATAGCGCGCGGCGAGACCCAGATCATGCGTGATCAGGATGGTCGCCATGCCGCGCTCGGCCGCGATCTTGGCAAGCAGGTCCATCACCACCTTCTGCGTGGTGACGTCGAGTCCCGTGGTCGGCTCATCGGCGATGAGAAGCTGCGGGCTGCAGGAGATGGCGATCGCGATCATCACCCGCTGGCACATGCCGCCGGAGAGCTCGTGCGGATAGGCGCTCATGCGCCGCTCGGGATCGCGGATCTGCACGGCCTTGAGCAGGTTCAGCGCCTCGGCCTGAGCTTCCTGCCGCGACAGCCTTCGATGCGCGAGGATCGCGTCCGCGACCTGCTGGCCGATGGTGCGGATCGGGTTCAACGCCGCGCGCGGGTTCTGGAAGATCATCGACATCGCAGCCCCATGCAGGCTGCGCAGATCGGCGCCGCCGGCGCGGGTGATGTCCTGGCCCTTGAAGCGGATAGCACCGTCGGCGATGCGGCCGGCCTTGTCCAGCAGATGGGTGATGGCAAAGCCGGTGACCGACTTGCCGGAGCCGCTCTCGCCGACGAGGCCGAGCATCTCGCCCGGCTGCAGCGACAGCGACACGCCGCGCACGGCCTCGACCAAGCCGCGGCGCGTGGAGAAGGTGACCTTGAGGTTCTCGACCTCGAGCAGCGGCTTGGAGTTATCAGATCCGATCACGTTCTCATCCTCGGATCCAGGATGTCGCGCAGTCCGTCGCCCAGCAGGTTGAAGCACAGCACCGCGCTCATCAGCGCCAAGCCCGGGAACGCCACCAGCCACCAGCGTCCCGTCGAGATGAAGCGCGCGCCCTCGGCGACCATGATGCCCCATTCCGGCGTCGGCGGCTTGACGCCGAGACCGATGAAGGAGAGGCCCGCGGCATTGAGGATCGCCCAGCCCAGATTGAGCGACATCTGCACCGCCATCGCCGGCAGCACGTTCGGAAGCAGGAAGCGCAGTACCACGGCCACGTGGCTCTCGCCGCAGGCGCGCGCGGCCTCGACCCAGCCGAGGTTGCGGCGGATGTTGACCTCGGCACGCGCGAAGCGGATGTAGAACGGCAGATTGATGATCGCGGTCGCGATCACGATGTTCTCGACGCGGTTGCCGAGCGCGGCGACCATCGCCATCGCCAGCACGAACAGCGGAAACGCCATCAGCACGTCGACGAAGCGGCCGACCGCCTTGTCGAGCCGGCCGCCGGCATAGCCGCACAGCGCGCCAACGATCGAGCCAAGCGCAAAGGACACGGCGACCGCGGTCACAGCGATCGTCAGATCGAGCCGGCTGGCGACGATGAGACGGCTCAGCACGTCACGGCCGAGCTGGTCGGTGCCGAACCAGTGCGCTGCGCTCGGCGGCTGCAACGCCGCAGAGACCTCGGACGCAATGGGGTCGTAAGGCGCGAGCCACGGCGCAAAGATGGCCATCAGCGCCAGCAGCAGCGCGAGGGCCGCTGCAATGGCGGTGACGGGGTTGCCGCGCAGCACGAAGGCGGTGTGGCGCAAGGTCGATGACGTCTCGATCGTGCTCATGCTCACGCCACCGTCGCGCGGGGATCGGCGATGCCATAGAGCACATCGACCAGGAGATTGACGATCACGAAGATCGTCGCCATCAGCAGCACGAAACCCTGCACCGGCGCGTAGTCGGAGACCAGCAGCGCATCGAGCGCGTAGGACGCGACGCCGGGCCAGGAGAACACCTTCTCGACCAGCACGTTCGCGCCCAGCATGGTCGAGAACACGATCCCGGCGATGGTGATCACGGGGAGGATCGCGTTCCGCAGGGCATAGGTGACGACGATGCGCCACCACGACAGCCCGACGGATCGCGCGGTGCGGACGAAATCGCTGCCGAGCGAGACCAGCATCGAGGCGCGGGTGATGCGCGCCAGCGGCGCGATCACGAACAGCGCCATCGTGACGGCCGGCAGCATCAGCTGCCGCGCCGCCGCCCACCAGCCCTCGACATCGCCGGCGAGCAGGAAGTCGATGATCAGGAAACCGGTCCGCTGCGGCGGCAGGCTCGCAAAGATGTCGATGCGGCCCGTGGGGTCGGGTGCCAGGCCGAACAGATAGTAGAACACGTAGATCAGCAGCAGGCCCGAAACGAAGGTCGGCACGCAGACGCCGAGCGAGCAGAACAGCCGTACACCGTGATCAACCAGCGAGCCCGGCCTGAGCGCGGCGATGACGCCGAGCGGCACGGCTGAGACCAGCGCGATCAGCAGCGCGGTCAAGGTCAGTTCCAGCGACGCCGGCAGGCGCTCCTTGAGATCCTTGGCGACCGCCTGCCCTGTCATCATCGAGCGGCCGAGATTGCCGCGGGCGACGTCGGTCAGATAGATCACCAGCTGGTTCGGCAGCGGCTTGTCGAGCCCGAGCTGCCGGCGGATGACCTCGATCTCCTCCTTGCCGGCATTCGGGCCGGAGGCGAAGAACACGGCCGGATCGCCCGGCAGCACGCGCATCAACAGGAAAGTGAAAACCAGGACGCCGAACAGCGCCGGCAGCGACGAGACGAAGCGTCGTCCCGCCCGCAGCAGAGTTGCGCCGATCGTGCCCATGTCGCTTGGTTCTCCTAACCCGATCAACTATCAATTGAACCGCAGCGCCTGCCGCGATCCAAACCTCTCACGACCCCGGTCCAGTCGTGGTTTGTCACTCCGTCATGCTCGGGCTCGTCCCGGGCATCCACGTCTCTCCAAGCCTGCGAACCGCATGGATGGCCGGGACAAGCCCGGCCATGACGATCCGGAGCAGAGCCAGTCGTCCTTACTTGCGGCTCAGGTTACGATAATCGACCTGCCGGGTGAACTGGTAGACGTAGCCGTCCACCGTCGGCTGCATCACCGCGTCCTGCGCCGCCTGCCAGATCGGGATCTGGAACATCTGGTCGAAATGGATCGCGTTGAGCGCCTTGCCCTCTTCCTCATACTTCGCCTTGTCGGCCTCGAAGCGCGCCTCCTGCGCGATCTTCTCCAGCTCGGCATTGTCGGTCGAGGAGTAGTTCCAGCGCTGCTTGCCGGTGTAGAAGTTGCGGTAGAAGTAGTCGGTCGACGGCAACCAGGCGACGATGCCTTCGATGAAGAACGGCAGCTTCTTCTCGTTGATCGCAGTCGACATCTGCGCGTCCGGCAGCTTCTGGATGTCGACCTTGATGCCGATCTTGCCCAGCGACTCCTTGACCAGCGCCGCCATCGGCTCGGCGGTCGCGGCCTGGCCGACATTGAAGCTGAAGGTGGTTGAGAAGCCGTCAGGCATGCCGGCGTCCTTCAGATAGGCCTTGGCCTTCTCCAGATCGAGCTTGATCGGCTGCGGGATCGGATAGCCGCCGCTCGGCGGCTTGCCGTCGGCCCAGGTCGCGCCATACAGCGGCGCGCCGCGGCTGAACAACGCCGCCTTGAACATGTCGTCATAGGGCAGCGCATAGGCGATCGCGCGGCGCACATTGACGTTGTCGAACGGCGGAATGGTGTTGTTCATCGAGATGAAGGTCACCGCATTGTACTGCGGCGTCGAGATCACCTTCAGCTTGCCCTTGCCCTCCAGCGACTGCACGTCGCTGGCCTGCAGGTCGATCACGAGATCGGCGTCTCCGCGCTCGACCAGGTTGGCGCGCGTCGCCGGCTCCGGCACCGACTGGATGATCAGCCGCTTGAACGCCGCGGGCTTATCCGGCGTACCGCGGTTCCAGGCGTCGTTGCGCTTGGCGATCACCTGCTCGCCGGGCTTGAAGGTCTCGACGATGTAGGCGCCGCTGCCGGCAGCGTTCTCCTTGGTCCAGTTCAGCGCCCACGGATCTTCAGCCGTCGCATGCGCCTTGGCGAGCTTGGAGTTGATGATGATCGGATAGACGGTCGCGAGGTTCGGCAACGCCAGCTTGTCCGGCTTCGGCAGCGTCACTTCGATCGTCAGCGGATCGATGACCTTGAACTGATCGGCCGAGGTCAGCGAGCCCGTCAGCAGCTGCGCCTTGCCGAGGATCGGCGCGGTGACGCAGCGGTCGAGCGACCATTTGACGTCCTCGGCGGTGACCGGCGAGCCGTCCTGGAACTTGGCGTCGGAACGCAGCTTGAAGGTGATCTTCAGGCCATCAGCACTCACAGAATAGGATTCGGCGAGCTCGCCGGTGATCGTGTCGAGATCGAACACCCACTTACCATTGAGCTGCTTGCGGCCGAACGACACCAGGCGGTCATAGCTCGACATCGACAGCGCGAAGGCTTCGCGGGTCGAGCCCGGAATGTTCGGATCGAGCGTGTTGACGGTCGCGCCGGTGACGTAGCGCAGCGTCTCCGCGCGGCTCTGCGCATGCGCCGACGGCACCGCCAGTGTCACCGCGAGCAACGCGGTCGCCGCGAACAACGAACGTTTGGACATTTCGAAACTCATCGCCCTTGTTCCCTCATCAGTCTCAAAATCCGGGACTAAAAACATTGGTCAGCGGTCACCAGCGATGTCCGCGCGTGAGCAGCTCACTAGCAGCTCAAATCGTCAGCAAATCACGTGCCACGACGCACCTCGGCCTGCCTCACATCATAGGCCTGGAAGTTGGCCCAATGCTTGTCGATATCGGCCGTGAACAATCCACGCGTCAGGCCATGCACGAGCTTCGGCACCGCCGTCGTCATCGCGTTGATGGATGATCCCGATGCGCCGAAGCTCATCGTCGAGGCAATCGCGAACACATGAATGTCGCGGATCCACGGCGTCTCGCCCGCGCGGCGCTCGCACAACGCGTAGTCGTCGGCGAGATAGGGGAAGGCGCCGAGCCGATCGTTGCGCTCGCTCTCGTCGGGCGTGTAGCGGTCCGACCAGCGCGCGATGTTCGCGGCGAAGCGATGCAGCTCCGGCCGCTTGGTGAAGTCCATCGAAATGCCGGTCGCGCTGATCACGAAGTCCGTCGTGATCTCGCCTTTCGCCGTCTGGAGCACGACGCCGTCGGCCGTCTCGCGCGCGGCGATCAAGGGCGCTCCTTCATGCAAGTGGAAAGCGGCATGGCGGGCGCAGCGATCGTAGGTGTGTTGCGGAAAGCCCTCGCGGAGTCCCAGGACTGCGTTCATGAAGCGCCAGCGCCAGGTGTCATCGAGCTCGGAGAAGTGCCGCAGGAAGCCGCGGAAGGTGAGCCAGCGATACGGCTGGATCAGCTGGATTTCCGCGCGGCGGCACAACAGATCGACGCTGTCAGCACCGGCCTCGAGGGCAACGGCCGCGTTGTCGAAAGCGGACGCGCCGGCGCCGATCACGGCGACGCGGCGGCCACGCAGAGCATCGAAATCGATCTCCGCGCCGGAATGCGTGCAACGTGTCGGAGGCAGATGGCGCAGCGGTTCCGGGATGCTCCAGTCGCCCATGCCTTCCTGGCCGGTCGCAAGCACGATCTTGCGCGCATGGAGCACGGTCTCGCCGTCCTTGCCGCGCACCGTCGCCCTGAGCAGTCCATCGGCGGCCTTCGCGATGTCGACGACCTCGCAGCCGTTGCGCACGGGGAGATCGAGCACCTCGCGATACCAGGCGAGATAGTCTGCCCAATATTCGCGCGGGATCAGGTTAAGATCGCGCCAGCTGTCGCTGCCGAACTTCGCCTCGTGCCAAGCCTGATAGGTCAGGCAGGGAATGTCGAGATCGGGTCCGGTGAAATCCTTCGGGCTGCGCAGGGTGGGCATGCGCGCATACGTCATCCACGGCCCTTCGCGGCCTTCTTCGGCCTTGTCGAGCACGAGGATGTTGCTGACGCGCGAGCGCAGCAGCGCGAACGCGGTCGCAAGCCCCGACTGGCCGCCGCCGACGATCAGCACGTCGAGTGCAGCCCGGCCGTCGGGACCGGCGACGGGCGTCAACCATGGCATGGTGGGATGCGCGATTTTCGAAAGGTCGCTGCGAACCTGGGCCGTCAGCGCGGCGAGACCGTCGCTCATGCCGTCCACCGGATGAAACACGCGCAATCGCGCTCGACACGCTTGCTGTCGCTCACGCTCTCTCCATCAGTCATGTCACCCGGCCAACGAAGCTTAGCAAAGCGAGCCCTGAGCCTTCCATACCGATTTGTCCGCTGCCCATAACAGCTTGTTATGGAATGGGTCCCGCGCGTACAGTCCACTCGCAATTGCAGCGAGACAAGAGGTCGCATGCCGCTCAACCTGCGCCAGATCGAGGTCTTCCGCGCCATCATGATCTCAGGTTCGATCAGCGGCGCCGCGCGGCTATTGTCGGTTTCGCAGCCCGCCATCAGCCGGCTGCTCGCTTATACCGAAGACGGCTTGAAGCTGAAGCTGTTCGAGCGGATCAGCGGCCGCGTACAGCCGACGCCCGAGGCGAAGCGGCTTTTCGCCGAGGTCGAGCACATCCACCGCGGCGTCGCGCGCATCAACGATCTCGCCGACGAATTGCGCGCCGGCGGCACCGGCACCATCCGCGTCGTCGCCAGCCCGAGCGCTGGATACGGCATGGTGCCGGATGCCGTGGCGCGGCTGCGCAGCCGCTTTCCCGATCTGCGCGTCGAATTCGAATCGCTGACACTACTGGAAATCGTCAGCCGCGTCGGCACCGCGCGCGCCGATGTCGGCGTCACCGTGCTGCCGGTCGACGAGCCCACGGTGGCTGTGGAGACGATCGCCGAGGGCGCGCTGCATGTCATCATGCCGACGGATCATGCACTGGCGAAGCTGCGCAGCATCCGGCCAAAGGACATGCTGCCCTATCCATTGGTCGGCTTCGGCCCACAAACGCCCTACGGCCACATCGTCACGCATGCCCTGGCCGGCGGCCCGGAACCCACCACCATCGTGCGCTACACGCCCGACGCCTGCGCCATGGTCCGCGCCGGCGCCGGCCTTGCGGTGGTCGACGAGTTCGTCCTGCGCGGCCGCGCCTGGCCCGACCTCACCGCGCGCCCGCTGATGCCGAAGATTCCGATGCGGGCGTATCTGCTGACCCCGCGCTTCGAGCCGCTGTCACGCAACGCCGCGGCGCTGGCGGATATCTTGCGGGGGCGGGATCGGAAGGGCGCAGCGGGGAAGCGGTGACCGATCCGGAGTATTGGGATTCGACTTCTCACCAAGCAGACGGTGAGCTCCCCTCCCCCTTGCGGGGAGGGGTCGGGGGTGGGGGTCCACGAGTCACGCTCGACATGAGGCGCTCAAACAAGTGCTGACGATCGAAGAGTGTGGAAAGGAGCCTCGCTCTAAGAGCTCCACCTCGGACGGCCCCGCGCGCTTAACTAAGTTCAGCGCCCGGAGACCCCCACCCCCAACCCCTCCCCGCAAGGGGGAGGGGAGCCGACCGCGATCGTGGCGATAGCTCAGCTTTCAACTAGAAATCAGGAGTCGCCTACAGCGCGAACCGCAGTCGCCTCCTACGCCGCCAACCACCCACCATCCACCGGCAGCACCACACCCGTCGTGAACGATGCCTCGTCGCTGGCCAGAAACAGCGCCGCCGCAGCAACTTCGTCCGCCTCCCCGAACCGCTTCATCGCATGCCGCTGACGCGAAGCCTCGCGCACCGGCTCGGAATCCGCGTGCCGCGCAAAGCTCCTGCGCAGCAGCGGCGTGTCGATCGCGCCCGGCGCCAGCGCGTTCACGCGAATGCCGTCGGTGGCGAAGTCGACCGCCATGGTGCGGGTCAGGCTGATGATCGCGCCCTTGGCGGCGATATAGGCGCTGTTGCCCTTGCCGCCGGCGACCGCGAGCTGTGAGGCCACGGTGATGATCGAGCCCGCCTTCTGCGCCTGCATGATCGGTACCGCGACCTTGGCCCACAGCCAGGTGCCGCCGACATTGGCGCGGAAGACCGCGTCCCAATCGGCAGGATCGGTGGTCACGACGGTGCCGCCACAGGAGAAGCCCGCCGCGGTCATCAGCACATCGACACGGCCACGCTTCGCGGCCACGCCTTCAATGGTTGCCTTGGCGAACTCGGCATCACCGACATCGCCCACATGGATACTGCCGTCGCCGCCCGCTTCACGCACCAGCGCGAGCGTCTCTTCGGCGCCGGCAGCATCGCGATCGACCAGTGCGAGATACGCGCCCTCGCGCGCGAACATCACGGCGCTGGCGCGGCCGATGCCGGAACCGCCGCCGGTGATGACCGCGACCTTGTCCTTCAGCCTCATCTCAGTCTCTCCCGTACTGATCGAACCAGCGACCGAAATGCTCGGCCGAGCCCGCGCAGTCGAATCGCGCGCGCCAGCCGAACTCATCGGCCAGCCGCGTCGTCGACAGCCGGCCGCGGACCGGCGCGAACACCGGGACGGTCGGCGTCTCGCCTTGCTCCGCGAGCCGGCACGTGAAGCCGGCCCGACCGCTCGCGAAGGCGCGGCCCCAAGCCTCGGCCGTGAAGGTCGCCGCGTTGGAGATGTTGTAGAGCGTCTGCTCGGGCTTCTCGGCTTCGAGCAGCAGGCAGACGGCGTCGGCGACGTCGACGGCGTAGACCCAGTCCTTGTCGCCCGGCTCGTTCAGGAGCGCCGGCTCGTTGCGCGCGCAGCAGGCCGCGATCAGCGCCTGAGGCGACGGCGTATCACGCACGCCGCCGCCGCGCTCGAACGGCCCGAACACCGCCGACAGGCGCACGCTGATGACGTCGGTCTGCCAAAGGTCCGACAGCCGCGCGGCAACGCGCTCGGAGGTGAACTTGGTGATTGCATACAGCGACACGGGTTCGCACGGCGTCGTCTCTTCCAACACCGCGAAATGCTGGCCGCTGGCGCCATAGGACGCCGCGGAAGACAGATTGATCACGCGGCGAACACCGCTGCGCCGCGCCGCTTGCAGGATCGGCACCTGCGCCAGCAGATTGACCGCGAGGATGCGCTCGGGATCGGCCGCATCGCGCTCGGCCCCCGCAGTGATCGCAGCCCCCATGACGACTGCGTCGCAGCCATTGCCGACCGCGCTTGCGACGGCAGCCGCGTCGGTCACATCGCCCGTGATGACATGCAGCCGGCCGCCAAACGGCGCGAAGGCCCGCTGCGCCGCGTTCGGCAGAGGTGCAGCATCGAACACCGTCACCGCATGCCCGCGTTCGAGCAGTCCTTGCGCGATGTTGAGCCCGACGAACCCTGCGCCACCGAAGATCAGGACATGCATGCGAAGAGCCTCTCCATCGGGGCCTCATGGTTCGAGACGGCTGCTGACGCAGCCTCCTCACCATGAGGGCGAGCAGCGTAGATATCGCGCATCCAGCTCTCGCCCCTCATCCTGAGGAGGTCGCGAAGCGACCGTCTCGAAGGACGAGGCCCCTGAAATATAGCCAGATCGCTCACAGCAGCGTCGCCCCGAAATTCTGCTCGGGATCCATGTCCGCCACCAGGCGCCCCGTCGGCTTCGCGGCTTCCCCGCCGCTGCGGGCGAGGAACTGCCCCGAACCGGGCTGCACCGACAGCTTGCCGTCATCGACGATGACGCGGCCGCGCGACAGCACGGTCACCGGCCAGCCCTGTACGCTGCGCCCCGCGAACGGCGTGTAGCCTGCGAGGTCGTGCATGCTTTCATCCGTGATCGTGACGCGCTTGTCCGGATCCCACAGTGCGATATCGGCGTCCGCGCCGATCGCGATCGCGCCCTTGCGCGGATGCAGATTGTAGATCTTGGCCGGCGCCGTCGATGTCAGCTCGACGAACTTGTTGAGGCCGAGCCGGCCCTTCGACACCATCGCGTCGAACAGCAAAGGCAGCCGCAGCTCGAGGCCCGGCAGGCCGTTGGCGATCTGCTTGAAGTTCGGATTCGGACCGGCGCGCAGCTTGCCGGTCTCGTCGAAGCGATACGGCGCGTGATCCGAGGAGATCGTCTGCAGATCGCCGAGCGACAGCGCCTGCCACAGCGCCTCCTGGTCGGGGACGCGACGCGGCGGCGGGCTGCACATCCATTTCGCGCCCTCGATGCCCGGCTTGTCGAGATCGTCAGCCGTCATGAACAGATATTGCGGACAGGTTTCCGCGAACACCTTAAGCCCCTGCCCGCGCGCATCGCGGATGACCTTGGCGCCTTCGGCCGTCGAGACGTGGAAGATCATGATCGGCTGATCGACCAGCGCCGCCATGCCGATCAGGCGGTTGAACGCCTCGGCCTCCGAGAACCGCGCGTGGCTGATGGCGTGATATTTCGGCGCGGTGTAGCCGCGCGCCAGGAGCCGCTTCACCATCCAGGAGATGATGCCGTGGTTCTCGGCATGCGCACACAGCATTGCGCCGCCCTCGCGCGCGGCGACGAGGATGTCGAGCAGCGGCTCGTCGTCGATCTTGAGCCGGTCATAGGTCATGAAGATCTTGATCGAGCCGTGGCCCTGGCGGATCAGCGCCGGCAGGTCGCGCTCCAGGGTTTCCTTGGTCGGATCGGCGATGATCATGTGGAACGCGTAGTCGATGACCGCGCCCTTGCGCGCCAGCGCGTGGTAGTCCTCGAGCACCTGAGGCAGCTGCATACCGACGTGTTGCGCGGCGAAGGAGATCACCGAGGTGGTGCCGCCGCACGCCGCGGAGGTCGTTGCGCTCTCGAATGTATCAGCATTGACGATGCCGGCGGCCGAGAGCTGCTCGATATGGCAGTGGCTGTCGACGCCGCCGGGCAGCACATATTTGCCGCGCGCATCGATCTCTCGCTTGGCCGGCCCAAGCCCGCGGCCGATCGCCGCGATGGTCTCGCCTGTAATGGCGACATCGGCCTCGAACGTGTCGGTGGTGGTGGCGACGCGCCCTCCCCGGATGATCAGGTCATAGGCCGGCTCGGTCATCGCGATCTCCTAGTTCTGCCAGATGGAACGGCGTGGACGCGACGAAGCCGCGTCGGCCTCCTTGCGTCCGCCGTGGCATAGTGGTTGCCTGTCGCGCGACGTCAACTCCGAAGAAGCAGGTAGCTCCCATGTCCCGCCCGCGCATCACCGTGATCAACCCGAACTCCAACCAGGTGGTCACCGATGGCCTCGCGGCAGCACTCAAGCCGCTGATGTTCGCGGAGGGCCCGGAGATCGTCTGCGAGACGTTGAAGGAAGGGCCTTACGGCGTCGAGAGCCAGAAGGATGCCGACAGCGTCGCGCTGCCGCTGCGCCGCTTCGTCGAGGGCGACAATGCCTCGAGCGCGTTCGTCATCGCCTGTTACAGCGATCCCGGCCTGCATGTCTGTCGCGAGGCGACGACGCGGCCGGTGCTCGGCATCGCCGAATGCGGCGTGCTGACGGCGCTGACCCGCGCCGACACGTTCGGTGTGCTCGCGATCGCGCAACGCTCGATCCGCCGCCACATCCGCTACCTCCGCCAGATGGGGCTCATGGACCGGCTCGCCGCCGAGCGGCCGCTGGACATGACGGTGGCCGAGACCGCGTCCGGCGAAGGCACGCTCGCCAAGATGATCTCAGTCGGCCGTGATCTCCGGGACAAGGACGGCGCCGGCGCCATCGTGATGGGCTGCGCCGGCATGGCGCGGCATCGGAAGAATTTGGAGGACGCGCTGGGGATTCCCGTGATCGATCCGACCCAGGCCGCGGTGGCGATGGCACTCGGCGCGGTGGCGTTTGCGGGGTGAGTGGCGGTTCGCTCATCTCGCAATCGACGCTTCAAGGATCTGCCGCGTTGGCAGCTCCACACTCAGCTGTCGTCCCAGCCTTGAGCCGGGACCCATAACCACCGGCCGTCGTAAGGCGGGCAACTGTCAGCGACGCCCCTCGACAGATTCCGCGGTATGGGTCCCGGCGTTCGCCGGGACGACACTTTTTGTGTAGACGCAGCGCGCAACTCACACCGATCAAATCTGCCCAACCGGCTGCCTTATTCTCCGCTGTCGTCCCGGCCTTGAGCCGGGACCCATAACCACCGGCCGTCGTGAGGCGGGCAACTGTCAGCTACGTTCCTCGATAGATTCCGCTGTATGGGTCCCGGCGTCGCGTGCGCAATTGCGCACTGGGCCGGGACGACACCGAGTTTGTAGCGGCGCTCTCCCGCCTCTATCGTACATGCACCACTGCTTCGTCGATCTCAGGTGTCGCCTCACTCCGGCGGCACCGCGCCCGTGCGGCTGGTGATCAGCCCGTAGTGCTCGACCCGCCGGTGCCTCGCGAAGTCGAAGATGGTCTGCTTGCCGAACCGCGTCGCATCCATATCGCACGCCGCCACCAGCACCTCGTCGCCTTCCGTCACCGCCTCCACGACGATCTCGCCGTCGGGATTGACGATCAGGCTGCCGCCGATCAGGTGATGGCCGTCCTCGACGCCGGCCTTGGCCACCGCCACCACCCAGCACGAGTTCTGATAGGCGCCGGCCTGCGCGGAGAGACGATTGTGGAACAGCCGCTGCTGCAATCCTTCCGCTGATTTCAATGAATTCACCGACGGCGTGTTGTAGCCGATCAGCACCAGCTCGACGTCCTGCAGTCCCATGACGCGATAGGTCTCCGGCCAGCGGCGATCGTTGCAGATCGCCATGCCGATGATCCCTCCGAGATTGCGCCAGACCGGAAAGCCGAGATCGCCCGGCTCGAAATAGCGCTTCTCCAGATGCTGATGGCTGCGCTCCGGCTCGAACTCCTCGTGCCCGGGCAGATGCACCTTGCGATACTTGCCGACGATGTTGCCGGCGCGGTCAGTGAGAACGGCCGTGTTGTAATGATGCCCGTCCGGCGTCAGCTCGGCATAGCCGAGATACATTGCGATGCCGTGCTGCGCGGCGCGGTCGAACAGCGGCTGCACCGCAGCGTTCGGCATCGCCGCCTCGAACCATGTATCGACCTCGGCCTGGTCCTCCATGTACCAGCGCGGAAAGAACGTCGTCAGCGCGAGCTCGGGATAGACGATGAGATCGGCCCCCTTGTGCTTGGCCTCGTCCAGCAGCGCGATCATGCGCGCGACGACCGCCGCGCGGCTGTCGGCCCGCTGGATCGGCCCCATCTGGGCCGCGGCGACGTTGATGATGCGCATCATGGAGCTCCACAATCAGTCCGTAGGGTGGGCAAAGCGACGTCTTGCTCGGTGCATCGGCAACCTACGGCGGAAGCGTGCCCACCGCAGCCGCGCTCCGTAGTTCGAGATGGTGGGCATGGCGCGCAATCGGCCTGCGAACACCGCAGCACCTTCGATTGCGCCTTTGCCCACCCTCCGGACCTCATTGTCACACCGGCCGGTGCAGGACCGGGCGCGTGCGTGAGAAGGACGGGCGACCGCGCTTCAGGCCCCAAAGCGGCTGCGCGAGCGTCGCCACCGCCTCCGTCGGATCGCGCGCATCGATGCAGACGAGATCGGCCGGCGCGCCAATCCTCACACCGTAATCCTCCAGCCGCATCAACTTCGCCGCATCGTGAGTCACCATGTCGAGGCAGCCGGCGAGATGGTCGGGACGCGAGACGTGGCAGACATTGGCATAGAGATTGGCCATGCGGATCAGCGAGCCGTCGCCATAGGGCGTGAACGGATTGAGCACATTGTTGGTCGAGAGCGAGCAGGTGACGCCCCTGGCGCGCAGCGGCTCCAGCGGCACCACGCCGCGCGGGATCGCATGATCCTGCCGCCGTCCCATCAGATGCAGGTCGGTCGAGGGCAGCACCGTCACGGCGACGCCGGCATCGGCAAGCTTCACCGCGATCGCGTTGAAGCGCTCCGGCGGCAGCAGCGACAATTGCGTGACATGGCCGACGGCGACGCGGCCGCCCCAGCCATATTCCTCCGTCTTGCGGCAGACATATTCGATCTGCATGTGATCGAGCGTCTCGGCGAGATCGAGATGCATGTCGATGTCGACATCGTGCTCGCGCGCAATCGCGAAGATGCGATCGATCTGCGCCGGCGGATTGGTGTCGAAATACGGCGCGGCGCCGATGGTGCGCGCGCCGCGGCGCAGGCCCTCGATCAACAGCTCCTCGGTGCCCGGATAGTTCGTCAGGCCTTCCTGCGGAAACACGCAGATCTCGAGATCGAGCGCCCAGGCGTAGTCGCGCGCGAGCTGCTGGATCGCCTCGAACGCAATGAAGCCGATGCCCGGATCGAGCTCGACATGGGTGCGCATCCGCATCGTGCCATGGCTGACGCAGCGTTCCACGGTCTGCTTCGCCCTGGTGTAGACATCGTCAGCCGTGAAGTTGCGCTTGGCCGCGGCAGTCTCGCGCACCGCTTCGGCGACCGTGCCCTCCTTGATGGTGCAGCGATCGAGGATGCAGGTCTTGTCGAGATGAATATGGGTCTCGATGAAGCCGGGCACGACGAGGCAATTCTCCGCATCGCGCTCCTCGCCGTCCGCCTGCAGCCCAGCCTCGATCGCCACGATCAGGCCTTTGGAAATTCCGATATCGGCGCGGCGCAGCTCGCCTTGCTGCGCCAGCACCGCGTTGCGAATGATCAGGTCCATGCCGCCTTTGCCGCCGAAGAATCCATGCGCGCGCCAAGCTGGCGGCGCCGCGTCCAAAAGGCAAGCGCCATGCCAGCGGCCCAGGCTGCGCTGCATTGCAAGCCGGGCTTCGTCACCATTCGTTTACAAATAGATGCCGCCCTGGACACCCTTGTTTGCTGCGGAAAAGCTGCTATATTCGTGTATGGAAAACGTGAACGCGTTCTGCTCAGGCCCGTCGTCAAGGCGGGCCGTTGCCGTTTTGGGGGTAGCTGTCCGATGACTCGCTCCAACCGCACGGATCACATCCGCCTGACCTCGCACCCGGTGCCAGGCGCCAAGCATAATTTCCCGCTCCATTGGGGCGCCGAGACCGCGCGCGAGCGCGGACCGATCATCGGCACGGTGTCGCGGCCGCAGGACCGCAACGTGATCGGCAGCCATGGTGGCTCCTACACCGTCTACCGCGCGCTCGCGGTGTCCTCCGGCGCGCTCGATCCGATCCGCCGCCCCGATCTCACCAACACCCATCCCGCCGCCACCATCGGCCCGTTCGGCCAGTGGCGCGATCCGGCCAAGATCGTCGCGCTCGATCCGTGGGGGCATCTGGTCGCCGAGAATTTCGGCGGCGAGATCGCCGAGGGTATCGACATCCGGCCGTCGATCGCGGTGACCAAGGCGCGCATCGAGCTGCCGGAACTGCATGCCGCGCTTGCCGCTAAGCGCCTCGTTCACGACGGCGAGGTCGTGCATGCCAATGGCAGTGTGTCGGTGGTCAAGATCGCAATCGATCCGGTATGGTACCTGCCCGGCGTCGCCGCGCGCTTCGGCACCAGCGAGACCAATCTGCGCCGCGGCCTGTTCGAGCAGACCGGCGGCATGTATCCGGAGCTGGTGACGCGGCCGGACCTGCAGGTGTTTCTGCCGCCGATCGGCGGCACCACCGTCTATCTGTTCGGCGACGTCACCAAGCTGAACGACGCGAGGACGAAGATCACCTGCCGCGTGCATGACGAGTGCAACGGCTCCGACGTGTTCGGCTCCGACATCTGCACCTGCCGCCCCTATCTGATCCACGGCATCGAGGAATGCGTCGCGGCCGGGCAGAATGGCGGGCTCGGCATCATCGTCTACAACCGCAAGGAAGGCCGCGCGCTCGGCGAAGTGACGAAGTTCCTGGTCTACAATGCGCGCAAGCGCCAGGAGGACGGCGACGCCGCCGCGGCCTATTTCGAGCGCACCGAATGCGTCGCCGGCGTGCAGGATGCGCGCTTCCAGCAGCTGATGCCCGACGTGATTCACTGGCTCGGCATCACCCGCATCGACCGCTTCATCTCGATGAGCGACATGAAGCACGACGCGCTGACAGGCCAGGGCGTCGACATCGTCGAGCGCGTGCCGATCCCGGACGAGCTGATCCCGGCCGACGCCCATGTCGAGATCGCGGCGAAGAAGGCCGCCGGCTATTTCTCGCTGGAGCCGCAGAAGCCCGAAGCGCTCGGCGACACCGTCGGCCGCCCGCTCGAGAAGTACTGAGCCCAGCGGCTGATCATGACCGACGTTTCATATCTCCTGTCCGCCCGCGCCGTGCGCGAGCGGGCGCATCAACTGCTTGCGCTCGGCCTCGACGGCAAGCTGCCGCATTTCCGCATCGATCTCGCAAAGCTCGACGCGATCGCCGATCTCGTGCTCGATGTCACGAGCAAGGCCTACCCCAACGGCGAGGTGCCGTTCCATTCGCGCTGGCGGCATTTCGTAGTCGCCGGCGTCGATCGCTGGGCCGAGATCGCCGCCGGAGTGAGCTGGCCGGATGCGGCGTCGCGCGCGGGCGCCGAGTTCGATCTCGCCATCACCAGCGTGCTGCTCGATGCCGGCGCCGGCGCAGCCTGGCGCTATCAAGACGCCGTGACGGACGCGCGTATCGGCCGCTCCGAGGGGCTCGCGCTGGCGAGCCTCGACATGTTCGCGAGCGGCGCATTCTCCGCCGACGCGAATAATCCTCTACGCGCCGATGCGGCCAAGCTCATGCAGCTCACCGTCGCCGATCTCGAACGCGGCTTTCAGGTCGGCCCCGGCAATCCGCTGGTCGGGCTGCAAGGCCGCGTCGCGCTGCTGCGCCGACTCGGCGAGGTCATTGCTGCACAGCCTGGGATCTTCGGCGCGAAAGATCGCCCGCGTCCCGGTGGTCTGTTCGATGAGCTCGCGACAGTGGCGACAAGCGGCCATCTTCACGCTGCCGACATCCTGCAGCAGGTGCTGCTGCAGCTCGGCCCGATCTGGCCGTCGCGCCTGGCGCTGCAAGGCGTCGCGCTCGGCGATTGCTGGCGGTATCCGTCGCTGGTCACGGCCGATGAGACCACCGGCCTCGTCCCGTTGCACAAGCTGTCGCAATGGCTGAGTTATTCGCTGATCGAACCGCTGCAGCGCGCGGGCCTGGTGGTCGATGACATCGACGGCCTCACGGGCCTTGCCGAATACCGAAACGGCGGCCTGTTCGTCGACGGCGACGTGCTGAGCTTGCGGGATCCAGCTGATGCCACGCGCGCGCATGCGGTCGACTCCCCGCTGGTGGTGGAATGGCGCGCGCTCACCGTCGCCCTGCTCGATCGGCTCGCCGCGCTGATCCGCGAGCGCACCGGCCAGACGCCTGAGCAGCTGCCTTTGGCCCGCATCCTCGAAGGCGGCAGTTGGGCCGCCGGCCGCAAGCTCGCCTTCGCCCGCCGCCCGGACGGTTCGCCGCCACTGACCATCATCAGCGACGGCACGGTGTTTTAAGGGGTGTTGAGATTATATAGCTCTCGTGCGGCAGAGACGGTGCGCCCTCTCCCCTTGCGGGAGAGGGTGGCGCGCATGAGCGGAGCGAATGCGCGCCGGGTGAGGGGTTCTTTCCGCGGACACAGACCCCTCACCCGGCTCGAACTCGCTCCGCGAGTTCGATCCACCCTCTCCCACTCAGGCAATCGCTACGCGATTGCCGCGAGGGAGAGGGTACACCGTCCGTACTGCGCTACGTCGGTTCAACTAATACTCAGTTCGTACGGTGGGCAAAGCGCAGCGTGCCCACCATTCCCATCTGAGTTAGGATCGCGGTGGACACGGCGCTTTGCGCCTTTGCCCACCCTACGGAGATGAAAGCCATGGAAGGCGTCACGGTCGTCGATCACCCGCTGGTGCAGCACAAGCTGACCCTGATCCGCGACAAGTCGATCTCGACCAAGTCGTTCCGCGAGCTGCTCAAGGAGATCGGCATGCTCCTGTGCTACGAGGTCACGCGCGACCTGCCGCTCACGGAAGTGGAAGTCGAGACGCCGCTGGCGCGGATGCAGTCGGCCAAGATCGCCGGCAAGAAGCTGGTGTTCGTGCCGGTGCTGCGCGCCGGGGTCACCTTCGTCGACGGCATGCTCGACCTGGTGCCGACCGCGCGCGTCGCCCATATCGGCCTGTACCGCGAGCCGCAGACCTTCACCGCCGTCGAGTACTTCTTCAAGGCGCCCTCCGACCTGCAGGAGCGCCTCGCCGTCGTCGTCACGCCCGTGCTGGCGACCGGCAACAGCGCGGTGGCCGCGGTTGACCGGCTCAAGGAGCGCGGCGCCAAGGACATCCGCATGGTGTGCATGATCGCCGCCCCCGAAGGCGTCGAGCGCGTCCGCGGCCTGCATCCCGACGTCACGCTGTGGACCGCGGCGATCGACGAGGGCCTCGACGACGACGCCTTCATCGTCCCCGGCCTCGGCGACGCCGGCGACCGCGCGTATGGGACGCGGTGACGCTGTCAGTCCCGTCGTGGCCGATCCTTCGAGACGCATCGCTTCGCGATGCTCCTCAGGATGAGGTCAGGTTTGCGGATCGAATTGAACTGCTGCCGCGGCATCACTGGAAACCCTCTCCATGAACACGCCTCTTGGCGTGTTCATGGTCGGTGCAGTGCCGCCCTCGGCTCTTGCCCCTCATGGTGAGGAGCGTCGCCCTCGCGACGCGTCTCGAACCATGAGGCCCCATGCTGCCCGTCATCGCTTCCTGAACCCGTCGGCCCACTGCCGATGAAAGCGCGCCTGCTGCTCCACCGTCGCCGGCACCACGGTCTCGTCGGCATGGAAGATGTTGACCAAGTCTTTCCTCAGGCTCGGCTCGCCGAGACGCATCCTGTAAGCCAGGATCGCCGGTCCCATGTCGCGCTGCATTCCCGAGGGATAAACGTTCTCGCTGGCGCCGAAGCAGCACAGCAGCGCACCGCGCTTTTCCAACTCCAGCCGTAGCTCGATCAAGGCTTCGAAGAAGTCGACGTCGGATTGCGCCGTCTCGACCTCACTGCCCTGGACGAGCGAGATGCAGTAGACCTCTTTTCCCTCGGCCATGATTTCATCTGCCGTCACTCTGGACCGCTCTCGCGAGCCGTCGGCGAGCAGCACGTCGATCTCCCCGTCAAAATAGCGTTCAGTGCTCATTGCGGCCTCGAGCTTTACGGTACCCATCGGGGGCAAGCGTCGTGTTCACATACACTGATTTGCCCGACGAGCAGAATTGGCTGCGTGCCGACGTCTCTGTTGCTCAGTCACGCGGCGGCCCCGCCGTGCGCCCCGAGGCTGATTTCGCACGCCGCTTCAACGACAAACCAGACTTCAAGAGGCGGTGCGAAAAATAAGCAGCTTCCGTAAATCAGAAAAATCGGATATTCCTCCCCTGTTCCGGTCCGGACGAGGGGCGTACGCGTCGTCACGATACGTTGGATCGGCAATGCGGTGGACGTCGGAGCATCGGATGCGCTTGCGCGGACGAGCGGTGCTCTGCGGACGGCGAAGTCGCGTGGTCCTGATACCCCGAAGCCGGTATCAAGTCGGCCGGTGTGACGCATCGGACCGATGACGGCGGCCAACAAGCCGGGCGCCGGGGAGATCGCGTATAAGCCGTAAGCCATCGCGCAGGGAAGGCCGGATGCTCCGGTCCGTACCTGTGGTTCTGCCGCGTGCTTTTTTCTGCACGCGGACCATGGGTGCGACCGGCACCCGGCCTTCCCTGCGCCCTCATCATGTCGAGGGCCGAGAGTTCAGCATCACCCGGGCGCGCTCCGCGCCGCGGCAACGATGCGGCTTGCGCAGTGTCTGACGAGGCTCACTGAGATGAAGGAAGCGCTTCAGCCCGCGAACGCCGCCTGCGCCTCCGGCAGCGCCCAGATCTTCTCGATCGCGGCCGCGCCGGCCGCCGTGATCGCCGCCTCGTCGCCATGCAGATAGCGGCCATCGTGGATCAGCAGCCGGCCGTCGACCATCACCTGATCGATGTTGGCGCGGTTGGCGAGCGCGATCAGGCCGCGGCGGGGGTCGTGCAACGGCTGGAGATGTGGATGCGTCATGTCGACGACAGTCAGATCCGCGGTGGCGCCCGGCGCGATCACGCCGAGATCGTCGCGCTTGATCATGGCGGCCGCCGTCGCGGTGACCGCATCGATCAGCTCCGGCGCGCTCGCGGTTTCGGCGCTGCCGAGCGCGACCTTCGAGATCAGCGACGCCGCGTTGAGCTCGCCGAGCAGGTCCATGTTGTAGCCGTCGGTGCCGACGGCGGTGCGCACGCCGTGCGCGGCGAAGCGGCCGAACGCGGCGGTGACGCCGGCGCGGGCGAACACGCGCGGGCAATTCAGCACGCCGGCGCCGCGCGCTGCCATCAGCTTCAAATCCGCGTCGGTCGAAGCGTGGCAGTGCGCAGCGAGCAGATCCGGCCCGAGCAGACCAAGCCAATCGAGATATTCGGCCGGCGTCCTCCCACCATAGCGCTGCCCGATGGTGGCGACCTCACCCGGGCTCTGCGCCATGTGCGTCGTCATGGGAACGTCGAGCTCGCGTGCCCGCGCCGCGGCAGCACGCAACAGATCAGGTCCGCAGGTGTCGGTCGCATGCGGGCTCATCGCCAGGCGAATGCGCCCGTCGCCCTGCCCCTGCCAGCGCTGGTACAGCGCGTTCCAGGTCGCCATGTCGGCCCCGCCGTCATCGCCGGCATAGTGCACGACGCCCGAAGCATCCGCCTTGGCATCCGAGGTCGAGAACAGATAGGGCGCGCCGTAGAAGCGCAGGCCCATCTCGAGCGCCGCATCGAACAGTTCGGGGATCGTGTTCCGAAACGGCTCCATCACCGTGGTCGCGCCGCCCTTCAAGAGTTGCAGCACGCCCATGCGGCCGATCGCCAGCCGCTCATCCGCGGTGAGGATCTCCGCCCCGCGCTTCGAGAGCGGCAGCAGCACCGTGTAGACGATGCTCTTGTTGTTGCGGCGGCCGTTGCCATCCTCCGTCAGCGTGCGCGCGATCGCTTCGCTGAAGATGTGATTGTGCAGGTTCAAAAGACCCGGCAGCACGAAGCGGCCGGGCCGGTCGAACACCTCGTCGGCCGAGGGACGATCGCGCGTCACCGCCGCGATCCGCCTGCCCTCGACCAGCACCCAATGGTCGCGCAGCACGCCCTGCACGCCATCCTCGCGGGTCAGCACATAGCTGCCGAAGATCGCCGTGGTGCTCATGCGCCCTTGGCTTCCGCTGCCTCATGACGCTGGTAGTTCGCCGCAATCTCCGCGCCGGTGGTGATCCAGACGTCCTGGCACGACTTCGTGTAGTTCAGGAACTCGCGCAGCAGACGGAAGCGCATCGGCCGCCCCGAGACCTGCGGATGCAGCACGGTGGTGACCATCGCGCCCCAGTCCCGGACCTCGTCGAGCTCGTCCTTCCACATCGACAGGACGTGCTCCTTGGGAAAGATCGAGCGCGGCGAGAACCGCGCCGACAGGCCGTGCATCCAGTCGTCGTAGCTCGACGTCACCGGGATCTCGATCGTGCCGGGCTTGCCGTCGGCGAGACGATGGCGATACGGCCTGACGTCGTCCCGGAACGACGAGGTGTAGACGATGCCCTGGCGCACCAGCGCGACGCGAAGCTCCTCGCAGAACTCGCCGAACGGCGCGCGGTAGCCGATCGGACGGACGCCGAGCCGGCGCTGGAGGGCATCAAAACCGCGCTCGATCTCCTCGATGATGAAGGGATCGCCGGGGTCCGGCAGCAGATGATGATAGCCGTGATGCCCGATCTCGTGCCCGGCCTTCAGCACCGCCTCGGCCATCGCCGGATGCGCATCGACCGCCCATCCCGTGATGAAGAACGTCGCCTTCAGATCGAGGTCGGCGAGCAGTTCGAGCAGCTTCGGCGTGCCGACGCGGGCCTCGAAACCGCCGAAACTCATCGTGACCAGACGCTCGGCATGCGCCGGGTCCTTCGACGTCCAGGCGCTCTCGGCGTCGATGTCGAACGACAGGAACATGGCCGCGCGATAAGGCGCAGGCCAGGGATATTCCGGCGCCGGGGGCGCCGTATTGGAGGGGATCAGCGGAATGCCCGCGAGCGCCTTACTGTCCGGCATTGATCAACACCTTCTCGATCGCGTTATCGCCAAGCTTCCACTTCGAAAGCAGCGCCTTGTAGCTGCCGTCGGCGATCAGCGCCTCCAGCGCGCCACGCAGCGCCTCGCGCAGCTCCTCCGCCTTCGCTGGCGTCGCGAGCCCGGTATACTGAAAGGCGATCGGCGTGCCGACCGGCACATAGGTGTTGGGCTCGAGGTCCATGATGTAGGGCAAGGTCTCGTTGCCCTGCACGGCGGCATCGATGCGGCCCTGCTTGAGCTGCGTGCGCGCATCGGCCGAGCCCTCGGTGCCGACGAACTCGATCGGAGTCGCGCCGCAGTTCTTCTCGCTCCAGGCGGCGATGTCCTTGGGAAACATCGTGCGCCTGCTTGCGCCGACCTTCTTGCCGCACAACGCCGTGGGCTCCTTGAACTCGGCGGCGCGCGAGGCCTGCACGAAGAAGCGCGGGCCGCTGCGCAGATAGTCGATGAAGGTCGCGGTCTCCTGCCGGCTCTTGTAGTCGGTCATGCCCGTCAGGATGATGTCGAAGCGCTGCGTGGCAAGCCCCGGCATCAGCTGATCGAAGCTGGTCTCCTGCCACACCGCCTTGATGCCGAGCTTCTTGGCCAGCGCCTCGCCGAGTTCGACGTCGAAGCCTGTCAGGGTTGCGGTCGCCGGGTCCTTGAACTCCATCGGCGGATAGTTCGGCACCACGGCGATACGCAGGCCGTTCTGCCTGATGTCGGCCGGCACCTCGGCGGCAGCCGCTCCCAGCGCGGCCGCGCTCGCGACGGCGGCCAATATGATTGATTTCAATTTCATGATCTCACCCCACTTCAGCTGCCAGAAATGCCTTGGTCCGCGCCTCGCGCGGCGCACGCAGCACCTCGCCGGCCGGACCGCTCTCCACGATCACGCCCTGGTCCATGTAGACCACGCGGTCGGCGACTTCGCGCGCGAAGCCGAGCTCATGCGTGACGACCAGCATGGTCATGCCGGAGGTCGCGAGCTCCTTCATCACGCCGAGCACCTCGCCGACCAGCTCCGGATCGAGCGCCGAGGTCGGCTCGTCGAACAGCACCAGGCGCGGGGTCATCGCGAGCGCGCGCGCGATGGCGACGCGCTGCTGCTGGCCGCCGGACAGCTGCGAGGGGTAGGAACCGGACTTGTCGGCGAGCCCGACCCGGCGCAGCAGCGCCATCGCCGCGTCCTTCGCCTCGGCCGGCTTGCGCCGCTGCACCTGCACGGGTCCTTCGATGACGTTCTCCAGCGCCGTCAAATGCGGGAACAGATTGAAGCGCTGGAACACCATGCCGCAGGCGAGCCGCTGCCGCGCGATCTCGCGCTCCGACAGCCGATGCAGCCGGCCGTCCCGCTCGCGAAAGCCGAGCAGCTCTCCGTCGAGCCAGATGCCGCCGCTATCGGCCGTGGTGAGTTGGTTGACGCAGCGGAGCAAGGTGGTCTTGCCGGAGCCGGACTGGCCGATCAGGCACACTACCTCGCCTTCGAACACATCGAGGGAGACCTGCTTCAGCGCCTGGAATTCGCCGAAGCGCTTGCTGACTTGGCGGATCGCGACCAGCGGCTTCATCAGCGGCTCCTCGCGACGCCACGGGCGAAGCGGCGTTCGAGCAGCATCTGCAACGGCGTCAAAACGGAGACCACCAGCAGATACCAGAGGCCGGCGACGATCAGCAGTTCGATGACGCGGGAGTTGGCGTAGTAGATGTTCTCGGCCGAATGCAGCACTTCCGGATATTGGATGACGCTCGCGAGCGAGGTCGCCTTGACGAGGCCGATGAACTCGTTGCCGAGCGGCGGGATCACGACGCGCATCGCCTGCGGCAGGATGATCCGGCGCAGCGCCTGCAGCCGACCCATGCCGATCGCCTGCGCCGCCTCGTACTGGCCGATATCGACCGACAGCAGCCCGGCGCGCATCACCTCCGAGGTGTATGCGCCCTGGTTGATGCCGAGCCCGAGCAGCGCGGCGAGGAACGGAGTCATCACGTCGACGGCGCGCGCGCTCCACAGGCCGGGAATGCCGATGGTCGGAAACACCAGCGCGAGATTGAACCACAGCAGCAGCTGCAGGATCAGCGGCGTGCCGCGGAACAGCCATGTATATCCAGCGGCGACCGAGCGCAGCACCGGATTCGGCGACAGCCGCATGATCGCGACGACCACGCCGAGCGCGATGCCGAGCGCCATCGCCGCCACCGCCATGACCATGGTGTTGACGATGCCGCGCAGGATGACCGGCGCGGTGATGAAGCGCTCGACGAACGGCCATTCGATCTGCCCGCGCGCGAAAGCGCGGCCGATCGCGAGGAGAATGAGGATGATGATGGCAGCTGCGATCCACCGTCCCCAATGCGCCCGCCGCGCGATCGCATGGCCGGAGATATCCGGGAAACCGTCGGCGAGCGCTTCGCTGCGGCTCATTGCGGCGCCGCGTTCAGCATCGGCTCGCGCACCGCATTGGCGCCGAGGCCCCATTTGTCGAGGATCGCCTTGTAGCTGCCGTCGGCGATCATCGCCTTGAGCTGATCCGTCACAACTTCGCGCAGCGCAGCGTCATCCTTCCGGAACATGATGCCTTGATAGCCGAACGCAATGGGCTCACCCACGACGCGGTACTTGCCGGCCTCCTGCGATTGCGCATAGGGCAAGGTCTCGCTGCCCTGCACCGCCGCATCGATGCGGCCCTGCTTCAGCTGGTTGCGGACGTCGATCGAGTTCTCCCCCGGCACATATTGCGCGGCCGGCTTTCCGGCGGGCTCGCAAGTCGCTTTGCTCCACTTCTCGATCTCCTGCGGGAAGCTGGTCGAGCGGGTCGTGCCGATCTTCTTGCCACACAGATCAGCCGCGGCCTTCGCATCGCTCTCGGCGAGCACGAAGAATTGCGGGCCGGTGACGAGGTAGTCGACGAAGTCGGCCGTCTCGCGGCGCGAGGCCCGGTCGGAGATGCCCGAGATGATGAAGTCGGCACGCCTGGTCTGCAGCGAAGGGATCAACTCCGCGAACGGCGTCTCGCTCCAGACGATCTTTACACCCAGACGCTTCGCCAGCTCGTTGGCGAGATCGACGTCGAGCCCCTTCAGCTCGTTCGTGGCGGGGTCATGATACTCCATCGGAGCGTAGGTCGAGTTGACCGTGAGCTTGAGCGCTCCCGCCTGCTTGATGTCGGCTGGAAGCTCGGCCGCGCCGGCTGCGCCGAGCAATGCGAAGGTGACGAAACCAGCGAACAACGAACGGCTCATCGTGCAAGACTCCTTCGGGCGAAATGGCTAGTCGACGGCAACCGGCTCGACCGCGCCGGCACGCTCGGTGATGAGCTTGTACTGATCCGGCCGGCGGTGCGCGGCGAAGTTGAACATCTTATCCTTACCCTGCCGGCACAAATCGAGATCGATGTCGGCAACGAGCACCTCGTCGCCGAGCGTCTTGGCCTGAGCGACGATGCAGCCATTGGGATCGACGATGCAGGAGCCGCCGATCAGGCCGCTGCCGTCCTCGTCGCCGGCCTTGGCGACCGCGATCGCCCAGGTCGCGTTCATGTAGGCATTGGCCTGCGCGACCAGGGTCGAGTGGAAGGTGCGCAGCGCTGCATCCTCGGTGTTGCCGCCGTTCGGATCATAGGCTGCGGAGTTGTAGCCCACGCAGACCAGCTCGACGCCCTGCATGCCGAGCACGCGCCACGACTCCGGCCAGCGCCGGTCGTTGCAGATCATCATGCCCATGATCGCCCCGCCCCAATCGGAGCCTGCGCGCACGGCCGGAAAGCCGAGATCGCCGTATCCGAAATAGCGCTTCTCGAGCTGCTGGTACTTCGCCCCCTCGCGCGGCTCGACCGAGCCCGGCAGATGCACCTTGCGGTACTTGCTGATGATCTCACCGTCGGGATCGACCAGAATGGAGCTGTTGAAACGGCGGCCATCGGGCGTCAGCTCGGCATAGCCGACATAGAAGCCGACACCGAGCGCCCGCGCGCGATCGAACAATGCGGCGACGGCAGGATTCGGCATGCTGCGCTCAAAGTACTGATCCAGCGCATCGCCCTCCAGAATCCAGCGCGGGAAGAAGGTCGTGAAGGCGAGCTCGGGGAACACCACCAGCTTCGCGCCCTGGCGAGCTGCCTGCTCCAGGAGTTCTATCAGGCGGGACAGCGTGTGCGCCCGGCTGTCGGCGCGCTGGGTCGGCCCCATCTGGGCGGCGGCGGCACGGAAAATACGGCTCAAGACTGCCTCCGATCTGTGCGCCATGCCGAACGAGCAGGCGAAGATCGCCTGGAGACGCGCACCGAAAGAAGGGATCATCTTGGCGAAACCGGCGTGGGATTTGCAATCCGCTCCTACGGCCGCGCGCTATGATATTTTGGCCGAGACCATAACCCGGGCTTATAGGGCGTTCACATGAACCTGCGTCAGCTGGAGATCCTGCGGGCCGTCATCCGCCATCACACGACCGTCGCCGCGGCGGAGGAGCTTGCGCTGTCGCAGCCGGCGATCAGCAATGCGCTGAAGGCGATGGAGGCGCAGGCCGGCTTCACGCTGTTCGAGCGTGTCAATAACCGGCTGTTTCCGACGCCGGAGGCGATGACGCTGTATGAGGAAAGCGAGGCGATCTTCACCTTGCATGCGCGGCTGGAGAACCGCGTCCGCGACCTGCGTGAGCAGAAGATGGGCCATCTGTCGATCGTCGCCACGCCGCCGCTCGCCTACAGCATCATCCCGCCAACCTTGTCGGGTTTCCTGCGGCGCCGGCCGCAGACGCGGATGTTCTTCGACGTCAGGCGCTATGAGGGCGTCATCGAAGGCGTGCTCGGCAACGTGGCCGAACTCGGCTTCGCACTCGGCCTGTCCGATCATCCCGGCATCGCGCATGAGGTGGTGCATACCGGCGAGATGGTCTGCGTGATGCCGCCGCAGCATCCGCTTGCGGAGCGGGATCAGATTTCAGCGCGCGATCTCGCCGGCTTCCCGCTGATCGGGTTGGAGCGCGGCACGCGCCTCGGCGAAGCGGTGCGTGACAGCTTTCGCGAAGCGGATGCCGACTATCAGCCCACCGTCGAAGTCCGCTACTGCAACACCGCCTGCGTGCTGGCGGCAACCGGCGTCGGCATCGCCGTGGTCGATCCCTTCTCGCCGCGCCAGGGCGGGCACGATCTCGTGGTGCGCCCGTTCACGCCGAGCACGGCGGTGTCAGCCTATGTGCTGTGGTCGGAGGCGCGGCCGCTGTCGAATCTGGCGAAGACGTTTCGGAATGAGGTGCGGAATGCGAGCCGGAGTTTTACGAAGGAGGCAAACACAATTGTTTCCGCAACGACGCTGCCAAATACAGCGCCCTCTCCCCTTGTGGGAGAGGGCATCGCCAGCGCCTCCACAGACTCAGTTGGGTGAGGAGTATCTTTCCACAAGCGCGACTCGTCGAGAGAGACCCCTCACCCGAGTGGGCTCGCTGATCTGCCTTGCATGCCCTCTCCCACAAGGGGCGAGGGCGCATTCACAACCAGCGCGCTTGCGGCAGCATTTCTAAAATGTTCGCCGAGCCACAAGCAACGACACGGAAAGCCTCACGCCCGCGCGAGCTCGATCTCATGCGTCTGCTTCGTCTCGGCGTCGTACACCTTGATCTGCAACATCGGAAACCGGCGCTTGAGGTCATGCGCGCCGTTATGCGCACCGTCCTTGGTCTTGAACTCGGTCTTGATCTGGCCATCGACCACGACCGCATAGCCGGTCAGCGGAAGGTCGTTGCCGGATTTGTCTTGAGCAGGCTTGTTGTGAACAGACTTCTCTTGGGCAGACTTGAGCATTGCGAGCCGACGTCGATTCGTGAGTTGCGGGGGTGCCGGGTGCGCGGGTCTCCGCGCCTCGAACGACACCGATGTAAGGTGAGTCTGTCGCGACGAGCAAGCGAAGACGCGTTCTGCACAAGCAGGACGATTACGGTTCAACCTGATGGCGTGACAACGCGCTGCGAACATTTGAGGCTGCTTCGTTCCGGGAGCCGGAACGGTAAACGCCGAAGCTCGCCCTTGACCGTTCGTTTACCTCGCGGTCGGCCACGAGCCTGTGACATTGATTCATGTCAATATTCTCGGCTCGAACGCGCCGCCTACTCCCGGTACGTCCAAGCGAATCACGTTGCGGTTCCCTGGTTCAGCGTGCCGCCAACGGTCCCTGTGCATGGCCATGGAGAATCAGATGAGCGAGATCGGCGTCACGGCGCTGGACCATACCGTCCAGGAAACCAACATCTGGCTGAAGGCGATCGAGCAGCGGCTCGGGCTGGCGAGCCGCCAGCAGGCCTACAACGCGCTACGCGCCGTGCTGCACGTGCTGCGCGACCGCCTGCCGCTCGCCACCGCGGCGAATTTCGGCGTACAGCTGCCGCTCTTGGTCCGCGGCATCTACTACGAGAGCTGGCAGCACGCAGCAACGCCGACCAAGGACCGGCATCTCGAAGAGTTCGTCGACGACATCTTCCGCCAGCTGCCGCCGCAATTCCCGGTCGATCCGCTCAAGGCGGCGCGCGGCATCTTCGAGATCCTGTGGGAGAAGCTCGATCCCGGCGAGTTCGACAAGCTGATGGGCCACCTGCCGGTGTCGCTCAGGAACCTGCGCGAACCGGCGACCTGACGACAGCGAACTCAATGCGCGAGCTGCCGGTAGAGCGCCGGCAGCGCCGCCGGCAGGCGGCGGATGTTGCCGACGATGGCGTAGCCGCCGCGGCCGAACAGCGTTGGAAAATACGACTGCGCCGACGCGTCGATGGTGACGCCGAACACCGCCACGCCGGCACGGCGCGCCTCCTGAACGGCCTTGCGGGTGTCCTCGATCGCGAACCGTCCCTCATAGTGATCGATGTCGTTAGGCTTGCCGTCGGTCAACACCAGCAGAAGCCGCTTGCGCTCGGGGCGCTCGGCGAGACCGGCGGCGGCGTGGCGTACGGCGGTGCCGATGCGCGTGTAGTAGCCGGGCCGCAGGGCGCCGATGCGGCGCTCGACCTGCCCGCTCATCTTCTCGCCGAACGCCTTGACTGTCTCGAGGCGGATCCACGAGTTGCGCCGCGAGGTGAAGGTGACGATGCTATGGCTGTCGCCGCAGGCCGACAGGCCGTGAGCCAGCACCAGCAGCGCCTCCTTCTCGACGTCGAGCACGCGAACGCCGTCGACCCACGCATCCGTCGACAGCGAGACGTCGACCAGCAGGGTCACCGCAAGATCATGCGCGAGCGGACGCATCGCGAGGTGGACGCGATCGAGTGCGCCATGGCCGGCGTTGAGATCGCAGCGTGCGCGGACCAGCGCGTCGATATCGAGGTCATGCCCGTCGGCCTGCGCACGCATCACCTCGTGGCGCGGCCGCAAGGTCTCGAACCTTCGCCGCACGCTGCGGATGCGCCGGCGCATCGCCTCGTCCGGCGCCCAAGTCTCGCCTGTCTCGGCGGCGTCGCCGGTGACGACGCGGCAATGATCGGGCAGATAGTTCCCGCTGCGATAATTCCATTCCGGGTACAGCCGTCCGCTGTCGAGCCGCGCGGTGTCGACCGCCTCGGGAGGCAGATCGAGATCGAACTTCAGCTTGCTCGCCGGCCGGCCCTTGCGCCTGCTGATCGCAAGCTCATCGAGATCATCGGCTGCCTTGCGCGCATCGTCATCGTCCGTGTCATCAGAGGGACGATCGACATTCACCATCTCCGCCATCGCGAGGATCTTCTCGAAGCGGTTCAGGATGAATGGATCGCGCTTGGTGGCATCGTCGCGCTCCCGCCGCGCGAAGCGCTTGCGGGGATCAGGCGTCTCGGCCTGCTCGGCCGTCGTCTGCATCTCGTCGTCGTCGCGTTCGGCCGCGACGGCCTCACGGCTCCAGCAATCGCCCCACAAGGGACACGGCAGCATCGGCCGGTAGCCGGGCGGCGCGGTGTCCGGCAATTCGCCGTTGGCGACCACGGCGTCCCACAATGCGCTCTTCGGTGGCACGGCGGCCCCGAGCAGCGCCATGACGATCGTCTCGACCTGCTGCTCCAGACGCGGCAGCGGACGTCGCGGCCGGGCGGCGGCCAGGGCCCGCGCGAGCCGGGCGTAGGTTCGGTTCAGTCCGGGAAAACGCGAGAGCACCATCATGGTGGTCTCACGCGCCCGGCGCAGTGCGAGAAGATCACGCCGCAGCGGATCGACCTCCGCAATCGGGTCGGTCGGCATGGCCGCGAACCACGCCGCGAGCCAGTGATAGAGCTGCGCGTTGAGCGCACGATCCGGCAGCAGCGCGATGCTGTCCGGGAGAAACACGGTGGCGCCATCGCGGCCGGCCTGGTCGAGGCACTCGTCACCCAGCCCGATGCGCTGGCGCCAGCCGAGCCGATGGCCCGACTTGCGCGCCTTGGCGCCCGCGATCTGCACGCCGGTCTCACCGCCGAGCCCGCGGAACATCACGGCGATGCGCCCGCTGACGTCGTTCAGCGCGACCGCGTGATCGGGATGGACCGGATAGCTCGACGTCGTGCCGACGAGACGATGCCAGGCGCGGCCGACGGTCTCCTCCAGTTCGAGAAAGTCGAGCATGGCTCACCCGATCACGGCGTGCGCGACCTCGCGCAGGGCAGCCTTGACGTCGGCGTCGTCGGTCAGCGGCTCGATCATCGCGGCAAGCACGGCCTCGGCAACGGGCGTTCCGGCGGCGACGAGCGTGGCGCAATAGACCAGCAGCCGGGTCGAGACGCCCTCCTCGAGATCGTGTCCCTGGAGCGCGCGCAGCCGATGCGCCAGCGCCACCAGGGGCCGCACGCGCTCAGGCGACAGACCGCTCTCGGCAGCGACCACGGCGATCTCCTGCTCGGCGGGCAGAAAGCCGAATTCGATGGCGATGAAGCGCTGCCGCGTCGAGGGCTTGAGCGCCTTGTGCAGCGACTGATAGCCGGGATTGTAGGAGACGACGAGCATGAAGCCGTCGGGCGCAACCAGCTCCTCGCCGGTGCGCTCCAGCGGCAGGATGCGGCGGTCGTCGGTGAGAGGATGCAGCACCACGGTGACGTCCTTGCGCGCCTCGACGACCTCGTCGAGATAGCAGATGCCACCCTCGCGGACCGCGCGGGTCAGCGGACCGTCGGCCCATACGGTGTCGCCGCCCTTAAGCAGGTAGCGTCCGGTGAGGTCGGCGGCAGTGAGGTCATCGTGACAGGCCACCGTGTGCAGCGGCAGGCCGAGCCGCGCGGCCATATGCGCGACGAAGCGGGTCTTGCCGCAGCCGGTCGGGCCCTTCAGCAGCACCGGCAACCGGTGCCGGAACGCATGCTCGAACAGCGCGCATTCGTTGGAGGTCGGCGTATACGGCGGAAGCGCGGGAACGGTGTCAATCGCGTGCAGCGCGGCTTTCATGGTCACTCTCCAAAATCGGGGAATGCAGGCGGCGGCATCACAGCCGCCGCCTGCCAGCATTCACTCCGCGGGCTGCAGCGCGCCGGGGATGACGGCCGGCTTCGCACGGCCGGGCACCAGCACGGCCCAGACGAACATCAGCGCCGAGATCGCGACGAACACGCCGGAACCGAGCCGGACCCAGTAGAACATCGCGAGCTGGTCCTGCACGTCCATGTAGCTCTGGCCGAGGACGCGCTGCAGATGCACCTGAAGGATGCCGGCGAAGGTCAGTGCGAAGGTCATCACCATCATCGCGGTGCACATGATCCAGAAGCTCGCGATCGAGAGCCACTGGTTGTAGGGCGCGCGCTGGCGCAGCTGCGGCACTGCATAGGCCATCACGGCGAGGTTGAGCATCACATAGGCGCCGAAGAAGGCGAGATGGCCGTGCGCCGCGGTGACCTGAGTGCCGTGAGTGTAGTAATTCACCGAGGACAGCGTGTGCAGGAAGCCCCACACGCCGGCCCCGAGGAACGCCATCACAGAACAGCCGACCGACCACAGCAGCGCCGCGCGGTTCGGATGCTTGCGGCCGGCCTTCAAGGTCATCTGCACCGTGAAGATCACCATGGTGAAGAACGGCGCGACCTCGAGGGTGGAGAACAGCGAGCCGATCCACTGCCAGTAGCCGGGAGCGCCGATCCAATAGAAGTGATGGCCGGTGCCGAGGATGCCGGAGAACAGCGCCAGACCGATGATGACATACAGCCACTTTTCGACGATCTCGCGGTCGATGCCGTTGAGCTTGATCATCAGGAAGGCCAGGATCGAGGCCATGATCAGCTCCCAGACGCCCTCCACCCAAAGATGGACGATGTACCACCAGTACATCTTGTCGACGGCCAGGTTGGCCGGGTTGTAGAACGCGAACAGGAAGAAGATCGCGACGCCCCACAGCCCGAACAGCAGGATGTTCGTGACAGTGGTCTTGCGGCCCTTCAGCGCCGTCATCGTGACGTTGAACAGGAACATCAAGCAGACGACGACGATACCGACCTTGATGATGAAGGGCTGCTCGAGAAACTCGCGGCCCTCGTGATAGTGGAAGAGATAACCGACCACGGCTGCTCCGGCGGCGCCGAAGAACATCCAGAACTGGATCTTGGCGAGCAGCGGGCTGTAGAGCTCGGTCTCGGTCTCCTCGGGCAAGAGGAAGTAGGTCGCGCCCATGAAGCCGATCAGCGACCACACGATCAGCGCATTGGTGTGGATCATGCGGACGATGTTGAAGGGAAGCAGGACCGACAGCGTGTTCGGCAGCACGTAGATGGTGCCGGCGAGCAGCCCGAACAGGACCTGGGCGAGGAAGAGCGTCAGCGCGCCGTAGAAATACAGCATCGCGACCTTCTGGGTCTCATATCTCATCGCGGATCTCTCTCGTGGATGAAGGGCGGGATGCAGGGCTCAGCCGGCCTTGTTCGGCGGCCAGTCCTGGCGCTTGATCGTGTCGGTCCATTGCAGGAAGTCAGCGAGGTCGTTGAGCTCCTGGTCGGTCAGGTTGAACTGCGGCATCTGCCGCCGGCCCGGCGCGCCGGAGGGCTGCGACTGCATCCAGGACTTCAGCATCTCGCGGGCTGCCGCCGGATCCTCTCTGCCGCCCCAGCGGTCCCAGACGTTACCGACCTCAGGCGCGAAATAGGCGCCCTCGCCGAGCAGGGTGTGGCAGTTGATGCAGGAGTTCTTCTCCCAGACATGCTTGCCGCGCGCGACGCCGTCGGAGAGCGTCGACGCCTTGGTCGAGGTCGTGACCATGTAGTAATGGCTGTGCGCGGTCAGCCCGAGGAAGATCGCAAAGAAGAAGGCCGAACCGCCGTAGAAGACGTTCCGCGCGGCCGACTTGGTCAGGCGTTCCGCCATGACACGTCCTTTCCGGTTGGTGAAGAATCGTGGTGTGCAGGCAATCTATCGGCGATGCCGAGGGGCTCTTTGTCGGGGCGCAACCAGCGCGACGATCAGCCGTCAGACCAGTGCACGGGCCGCAACCGCGAGCGCGGCAAAGGCCGCAAGGCCGGCGAGCCAGGTGGTGAGCAGCCCGCGCCACAGCATTGGCGCCTGCCGCAGGCCGAGATAGTCGAGGACGATCACCCTGCCCTTCGCAACGGCGAGCGAAAGGACCAGGGCATTGAGCAGCCACCTGTTCGGCACCAGCAGCGGGGCGGCGAGGGTGGCCGCGGCAAGGCCCAGCAGCTGAAGCCAGGCGAGATCGAGACGGTCGCGCAGCATGGCTCACCCCACCAGATAGACGATCGGGAACATCACGATCCACACCAGGTCGACCATGTGCCAGAACGCGGCTCCGGTCTCGACGCCATGGGGCGCGGCGCTGCGGCCGACGACGGCGAGGATGACGATCCCGAGCGCGACGTGCAGCAGGTGGAACCCTGTCAGCAGGAAGTAGAGCGTGAAGAAGACCGACGATTCGAGGCTCGCGCCGGACGCGATCTCGTGGCCGTACTCGGTCAGCTTGATGGCGATGAACGCAACGCCGAGCGTCATGGCCAGCGCGATCCAGCGCCGCGCGCTGCGCGGCGATGCGCACCGCGCGGCCGCGGCTGCGCGCGCCGCGGCCCAGCCGCTCGTCACCAGCACGATCGTGTTCAAAGCGGCGAGCGGCCCGTCGAGGGTGGCCTGCCCGTCAGCGAACACCGCCGGATTGACCGCGCGTGCGACGACAAAGGCGCCGAGCAGCAGGCCGAAGGCGACGAGCTCGCTGAGGATCAGCACCCACATCATGACGTCGCCGGGCAGCCCGTCGAACGCGCCCCAGCGCTCCTCTTCCTGTGGCTCGCATGTGAGTGCCGACATCGCCGCCTCCGATTGGATGTCGCGAAGCTAGTCAGGAGACTGGACATCCTCTTTGTCGGTGCACAAACAGCGCGGCGCAGGAATGCGCTAGTGATCGACGACAGCACCGGGAGCAGGATCTCATGACCGAAGCCCAGCTCGGCCTCGTCACCGCAACGCCGATCATCATCCTCTTTGCCGCGGCGATGCGGCGCATGGGCGTGCTGTCGACCGCCGGCACCGTGTCAGCCATTGCGGCGTCGGTGGCGATCGCCACTGTCCTGTTCGTCACCCAGTAGGCCGCTTGCAGTAAGCCGCTTGGAACCTTCGCGGCACCAGGGCGTAACATCGTCCGGAGGTGCCGCATGGACGACAATCGATTCGCCGAGCTGCTCGGCAACGCCGCGATCGGCGTATGGGGCGACATGCCGCGCGATATCCAGGAGGCGCTGTTCGAGACCGCGATGCGCGGCCACGACGATCTGCGGCATCAGCTGGCGAAGCTGCTGCACGACCGGCATCCGCGTACGGAGCATCCGCCGCGGCCGGAATGAGCCGCTCAGTCCCGGGGATCTTCCGGCGTGAAATGTGACGGCTCGTCGTATCCCCTGCGGCTGCTGTAGAACAGCAGCACCATCAGCCCGATCCCCACGATCAGCGAAAACACCACGCCGAGCGTGAGCGCGATCCATCCGTCGGTCGGCATGGGGGCGCCGGGCAGTGTCAGCCCCTGATAGGCAAACATGGCCACGGCCCCGAGGATCAGCAGCAATGCAACGATGATGGTGATCGGTCCTGCACGCATAGCAATCCGCGCTCCTGGAAGCGAGAACAGGAGGAGACTGGGATCGTTCCTGGAGCGGCGCGCGGTAACCGCGCACGTCGGCAGTTCCGAAATGTGAGAACACGGCGCCAAGGACGCACGACGTTGCGGCGCGGAAATCATCGCACTGCATTCAATCCCGGCATCGCCTGCTCAAGGCTTGGAGCCCGCGCCCGCGGCTTGGCACCGGTCGCATGGCTGCTCCCGCCGGGGATCGCTAGGCGCGCGGGAACTTAGCTGATAACCATGCCGGCTTCCCATCGGCTAAAGAGGACGAGACCGGAGATGGACAATCGCAGCGAGATCTGGCGCGGCGTTGACGCGATCAAGACCCGTTTCATCGAGCTCAGCGACCGCGTGTGGAGCATGCCGGAGGTCTGCTACACCGAGGCCCGCTCCTCTGCCGAACATCTCGCCGAGCTGAAGCACCAGGGTTTTCGCATCACCGAGAAGGTCGCAGGGATTCCGACCGCGCTGATGGGCGAATGGGGTGAAGGCGGTCCGGTCATCGCCTTCATGGGCGAGTATGACGCCCTGCCCGGCCTCTCTCAGGAAGCCGGCGTCGCCGAACATCGGCCGGTCGAGACCGGCGGTCATGGCCACGGCTGCGGCCACAATCTCCTGGGCTCGGCTGCGCTGCTCGCAGCGACCGCCGTGAAGGACTGGCTCGCCGCGAACAAGGTTCCGGGACGGGTGCGCTACTACGGCTGTCCAGCCGAGGAAGGCGGCGCCGCCAAGGCCTTCATGGTGCGCTCGGGCGCGTTCGAGGATGCCGACATCGCCATCACCTGGCATCCCTCCAGCTTCTGGGAAGTGGTGATGACACCGTCTCTGGCCAACACCCGCGCGGACTTCATCTTCACCGGCCGCACCTCCCATGCGGCCGCCTCGCCGCATCTCGGCCGCAGCGCGCTCGACGCGGTCGAACTGATGAATGTCGGCGTCAACTACATGCGCGAGCACATGCCGAGCGACGCCCGCGTGCACTACGCGCTGCTCGACACCGGCGGCATCGCGCCCAACGTCGTGCAGGCGCATGCCCGCGTGCGCTACTCGATCCGCGCCCGCGACCTGCCCGGTATGAACGAGCTGGTCGGGCGCGTGCACAAGATCGCGCAGGGCGCGGCGATGATGACCGAGACCAAGGTCGAGATGAAGATCATCTCGGCGGTCTCCAACATCCTGCCGAACACGCCGCTCGAAGAGGCGCTGTACGAGGTGATGCAGGAGCTCGGGCCGCCGCATTTCGACGACAGCGACAGGGATTTCGCCGGGCAGATCCAGGCGACCTTGACCGACAAGGACATCGAGTCGGTCTACTACAGCATCGGCATGGAGCCGTCCGACAAGCCGCTCGCCGACTTCCTCGTGCCGCTCAATACCAAGCGCAATCCGCAGATCGGCTCGACCGATGTCGGCGACGTCAGCTGGGTGGTGCCGACGGTGCAGGTCCACGCCCCGACGGTCGCGATCGGCACGCCGTTCCACACCTGGCAGGTGGTCGCGCAAGGCAAGACGCCAGCCGCCCACAAGGCCATGGTGCAGGCAGCCAAGGCGATGGCCGGACTCGGCATCAAGGCGCTCAACGAGCCCGCTCTGATCGCAGCCGCCAAGGCCGACCTGACCAAGCGGACGACGCGCACGCCCTATGTCAGCCCGCTGCCCGAAGATGTCGAGCCGCCGCTGACGATGTCGGTCGCCTGAGACGAAAACCCGGGGGGAGAACACAATGGCAAAGACAGCAAAGAAGCCGGCGACAAAAGCCGCCCGGCCGGTTCCGAAGCGCGCCACCGCGCGCACCGTGGCCAAGGCGAAACCTTCGGCGAAGGCGAAGACTGTAACCAAGGCGGCACCCAAACCGCCGGCGAAGGCGGCTGCGGCAAAGCCGCGGCTGCCGAAGGGGCCGGCCTGGCAATGGTCGGCGGTCGAGACGGCGGCGGCGATCCGCTCGGGCGTCGTCTCCTCGGTCGAGGTGACCCAGGCGCACATCGCGCGCATGCATGAGGTCAATCCGAAGCTCAACGCGGTCGTTGTCGATCTCAGCGACGAAGCCCTGAAGGCCGCGCGCGCCGCCGACAAGGCCCGCGACAAGTCCGGCTTGCTGCACGGCGTGCCCGTCACGATCAAGGAGAACGTTGACTACGAGGGTCGGCCGAATCCCAACGGCGTCCCGGCGCAGATGGGGATCATCGCGCCGTCGGACGCGCCCGTCGTGCGCAACCTCAAGAAGGCCGGTGCGATCGTGCTCGGTCTCACCAACACGCCGGAATTCTCGTTTCGCGGCTTCACCGACAATCCGCTGCACGGGCTGACGCTGAACCCGTGGGATCCTGAGATCACCTGCGGCGGCTCGTCGGGTGGCGCAGGCAGCGCCGTCGCTGCCGGCATCGGCACCATCGCGCATGGCAACGACATCGGCGGGTCGCTGCGCTGGCCGGCGCATTGCAACGGCGTCGTGACGATCAAGCCGACGCAGGGGCGTATCCCCGCCTACAATGAGAGCGCCGCGGGCGAGCGGCCGATGCTGGCGCATCTGATGTCGTCGCAGGGTCCGCTGGCGCGCAGCGTCGCCGATGTCCGGCTGGCGCTGGAGGTGATGAGCCGGCGCGATCCGCGCGATCCCTGGTGGGTGCCGGCGCCGCTCGAGGGCGACAAGCCCAAGCGGCCGATCAAGGTCGCGCTGGCCAAGATCCCCGACGACATGGACGTCGATCCCTCGGTGCGCGCGGCGCTCCGGCAGGCTGCCGATCATCTGGAGCGCTCCGGCTACCGCGTCAGCGAGGTCGAGGTCCCCGACATCTCCGGCGTGTGGCAGACCTGGTGCGATGTCATCACCACCGAAGTGGTGGTGATGCAGGAGGCGAAGATGCTCGCCGTCACCTCGGAGGACTTCCACAAGGCATGGGGCGGGATGCGGGCGAAGGCCGAGATCCTCGACCTCGCCGGCTGGATGAATGCGACGGCGCAGCGCTCGACGCATATCCGCGCCTGGCAGCTGTTCTTGGAGGACTATCCGGTGGTGCTGGCGCCGACCGCGGTGAAGCCGACGCCCGGTCCGCGCGACGACACCGTCAGCGCCGAGCGGGTGCAGGAGATCTTCTTCAACGAGATCCGCTTCATTTCGGCGATCAACGTGCTCGGCCTGCCCGGCGCGGTCGTTCCGGTCACGGTCCATAATGGCCAGCCGATCGGCGTCCAGCTGATCGCGGGCCGTTATCGCGAGGACCTCGCGCTGGACGCCGCAGCGGCGATCGAGAAGCGCGCCGGTGTGCTCGTCAAGCAGCTCTGGCAGACGCTGGGCTAGACGACCTGTTCCAGGTCCTGTTCGCGTCCACATGAACCATTTGACCCTCGCTGTCATCGTCCCCCGGGCGATGACAGCGAGCGTTCGGCGTTACCACCGCCCCACCCACCGCCGTCATCCCCGACGAGCGCGCATCGCGCGCGAAGATCCGTGATCCATAACCACAGGCAGACGTGGGGGGCACATCCTGAGCTACCGTCCTGCCTCACACACCCGCCGGTGGCTATGGGTCCCGGCTCGAGGCCGGGACGACACCGAATGTGTCGTGGGGCCGTTCCAACTCGCAGCCCATGAGCGCATGAGCTGGGCAAAATCCCACCACGCATTCATCTGTCATCACCCCGCGAAGGCGATCGCCCCACTACGCCGTGACGCTTCGGTGCGATCTTCTGCAGCGGACGCGCCTATTCCGACACGCCCTTCATTCTCTGGCCGTCGTGTTTGCGACACGCCGCCGCAGCCATTGTCGTAAGTCGAACAGGGGACGCGCATCGCCTCGGCACGAGGCTGCCCTCGTGTTGACGGGAACCGATCGAGCTGTCTATTCTGATATATACAAATGGATACAGCATGGCATCGGCGCAGGCCGGTGCGCCGGAACGGGACTTGCAATTTCACCGTCGCGACCCGTCTTGGTGGATACGATAAGGACAAAATGATGAGATCGATGCGCTTCGCCACTGCCGCCCTGGGCGCGGCCCTTGCCCTGCTGACCAGCGCAAACGCGTTTGCCGGCAGCGCCAACGTTGCCGTGGCGGCCAACTTCACCGAGCCGGCCAAGGAGATCGCGAGCCTGTTCAAGGCCAAGACCGGCCACGAGGTGGTGCTGAGCTTCGGCTCCTCCGGGCAGTTCTACACGCAGATCAAGGAGAGCGCACCGTTCGCGATCCTGCTCTCCGCGGATGACGAGCGGCCGAAGAAGCTCGTCGATGACGGCCTGGGTGTCGCCGACAGCCGCTTCACCTATGCGATCGGAAAGCTCGTGCTATGGAGCAAGGATCCGAACACGGTGAAGGGCGAGGAGACCCTGAAGGCGAACGCGTTCAACAAGCTCTCGATCGCCAATCCGACCGCAGCGCCCTATGGCGCTGCCGCCATCGAAGCGCTGAACGCGCTCAAGCTGTATGAGGCGGTGCAGCCGAAGATCGTCCAGGGCAACACCATCTCGCAGGCGTTCCAGTTCGTCGACACCGGCAATGCCGAGCTCGGCTTCGTCGCGCTGTCGCAGTTGATGCCGAACGCAGGCGGCTCGCGCTGGCTAGTGCCGCAGAACCTCTATAGCGAGATCCGGCAGGATGCGGTGCTGCTGAAGGCCTCGGCCGGCAACGAGGCGGCAACCGCCTTCCTGGCCTTCCTCAAGACACCGGAAGCCCGTGCCGTCATCGAGAAGTTCGGCTATGCTCTGGATCCGAAGTCCGGCAGCTGAGCCCATCGATCGATGATGCCCAAAGGATGAACCTCCACGTTTCTGCCGATATCTGGCAACCGATCCGGCTGACCCTCGAACTCGCGGCGCTCACGACCGTCATCCTGATGCTCGTGGGCACGCCGATCGCGTGGTGGCTGGCGCGATCGCGGGCGTGGTGGAAGGAGGCGGTTGCAGCGCTGGTCGCGATCCCCCTGGTGCTGCCGCCGACCGTGCTCGGCTTCTATCTGCTGGTCGCGCTCGGCCCGAGCGGACCGGGCGGCGCACTGGCCTCGCTGTGGGGCGCGCGCACGTTGGCCTTCACCTTTCCGGGCCTCGTGATCGGCTCGGTGCTGTTCTCGATGCCGTTCGTGGTGCAGCCGATCCGCAATGCCTTCGAGGCGATGGGCGAGAAGCCGATGGAGGCGGCCGCCACCTTGCGTGCCTCGCCCTGGCGCGCGTTCTGGACCATCGCCGTGCCGCTGGCGAGCCCGGGCTTTCTCACCGGCGCGATCCTCGGCTTCGCTCACACGGTGGGCGAGTTCGGCGTCGTGCTGATGATCGGCGGCAGCATTCCCGGCAGGACCAAGGTGCTGTCGGTCGCGATCTACGACTATGTCGAGACGTCGCAATGGACCGAGGCCTCCGTGCTGGCGCTCGGCATGGTCGTGTTCTCGTTTGCCGTCATTCTCACGATGATGCTGATCGAGAAGAAGATGACGAAAAGTACCTCATGAGCACGGTCAAGGTCGACTTCCGCGGCACGCTCGGGCGCTTCGAGCTGAACGCACGCTTCGAGGTGCCGGCGCGCGGCGTGACCGCGATCTTCGGCCCCTCCGGCTGCGGCAAGACCGCGGTCATGCGCTGCATTGCCGGGCTCAACCGTCTGGACGGGATGTGCTCCGTCGCCGGCGATGTCTGGCAGGACGAGAAGACCTTCCGTCCCGTGCATCAGCGTCCGATCGGCTACGTGTTTCAGGAAGCCAATCTGTTTCCGCACCTCTCGGTTCGCCGCAACCTGATGTATGGCCATCCCGGCAAGGCCGGAGCCGGCGCAATCGGCTTCGACGAGATCGTAGGGCTCTTGGGCATCGCCAGGCTGCTGGAACGCTCGCCTCGGCATCTCTCCGGCGGCGAGCGGCAGCGCGTCGCCATCGGCCGCGCGCTGCTCAGCCAGCCCAAGCTCCTGCTGATGGACGAGCCGCTATCGGCGCTCGACCAGATGACCAAGGACGAGATCCTGCCCTATCTGGAGCGGCTGCACGCCGCGCTCGTGCTGCCGATCCTCTACATCAGCCACGACATCGCCGAGGTCGAGCGGCTCGCCGATCAGCTGGTGCTGATGCGCAATGGCGCCGTGCTGGCGTCGGGTCCGCTGTCAGAGCTGCAGTCCGATCTGTCGCTGCCGCTCGCGCTATCACGCGACGCCGCCGTGAGCCTCGACGCTACCGTGCTGAAGCAGGATGCGGCCGACGGCATGGCGACGCTCGAAGTCGGCGGCGGATACTTCCTGGTGCCGGCCGAGCCGCTTACGCTCGGGACCCGCCGCCGTCTGCGCGTGCTGGCCGACGACGTCAGCCTCGCCTTGGAAACGCCGAGCCGCAGCACCATCGTCAACGTGCTCAGGGCCAGAATCCTCGAGATCCGCAGCCAGTCGGATCACCGCGTCACCGCCCTGCTCGGCCTCGGCGAGGATGGCCAGGGCGCGCGGCTGCTGTCCCGCGTCACCCAGCGCTCGTGGAACGAGCTTGGGCTTCAGCAGGGGCTCCCCGTCTATGCCCAGGTCAAGGGCGTCGCGCTGGTCCGCCGCGAAGAGCCGCTCGCCTGAGATCGAAGGTCCCCGCCCGCCTCCTGCAATACGCCGTGTTGTATACGCGACAATATAGCGTCTCATGTTATATCCTGAACAATACAGCTGATACCCGAAGCCGTCCCGATGGTTCCGGGATTCGTGAAGGCTTCGAACGACTTGTCTCGCGCCCGGCCTGCTGGCCCGACGCTTGCTAATTCGATCTCGCAACACGAGGTCATCAGCATGAAAGCCGCCGCCGTCACCTGGCATCCGAACGCGCCCAAGCCGCTGGCGCTGGTGCTGGGCACCAACGAGATTGCCTCCGCAGTTGCGGCAAAGCTCAGTGACGCCCGCTTCGCGATCGTGCTCTGTCACGACGCGTTCCCTCCGGTGATCCGCCGGGGCATGGCGTTCCATGACGTGCTGTTCGGCGAGGCGCGCAAGGTCGGCGGCGTGGTCGGGGGCCGGGCCGAGAGCATCGCGGACGTCGTCCGGCTTCATCGCGAGCCGAACCTCGTCGTTGTCACCGGGATGCATCTCACCGACATCATCGCCTTCCGCTATCCCTCCGTCATCGTCGATGCCCGCATGCAGAAGCATCTGGCCACGCCGGATCTGCGCGGCGTCGCAGGCATTGCCGTCGGCATCGGCCCGCGCTTCGCGGTCGGGCACAATTGCGACGTCGCGATCGAGACGCACCCGTGCGAGACCGGTGCGATCGTCGCGCAGGGCACCACGCGCAACGCGGACGGCAAGGCGCGCGATCTCGGCGGCGCCGGACGCGAGCGCTTCGTCTACTCGGACCAGGACGCCGTCTGGCACACGCCGCTCGACATCGGCACACGCGTATACAAGGGGATGCAGCTCGGCTCGCTCGGCGGCAGGCCGGTGCTGGCGCCGCTCGACGGCGCGCTGCGTGGCATCGCGCGTGACGGGATGCGGGTGCCGGCCGACGTCAAGCTGCTCGAGATCGATCCGCGCGGACGCCACGCCGCCTGGACCGGCATGGACGAACGCGGGCAATCGATCGCTGCGAGCGTCGTGTCGGCCGTTCACCAGATCATGCAAACCGGTCGGAAGGCGGGCCGCGTCTCCGCCAAAGTGTGAGGAGGACTGCCATGGGTGTCGCTGAGATCGGGTCGTGCCAGATCGTGGCGCTGCAAGGCGCCGCGTCCAGCGTGATCCAGGAGATGCTCGCCGATTTCGCCATGCGCCTCGCCGACGCGGGATTGCGCGTGTCCGGCGTGATCGAGAGCAGCGCGGACAATGCCAAGCCGTGCAAGGCCATGATGCTGCGCAGCCTCGATGACAACAGGCTGTTCTCGATCTCGCAGGATCTCGGTCCGGGGTCGCTGGCCTGCAACCTCGATCCCGAAGGCCTGGTGCTCGCCTGCGCCGCCGTGCAGCAGTCGATCGCGCGCGGCACCGACGTGGTGATCCTCAGCAAGTTCGGCAAACAGGAAGCGGCGGGCGGCGGCCTTGCTGATGCGTTCGGATCAGCGATCTCAGCAGGGCTTCCGGTGATCACTGCGGTGTCACCGGCCATGATGAGCGAGTGGCAAAATTATACCGGCAGCTTGGCTGAATGCGTTGCAGCGGACGTCGCTCGGCACGCCGACTGGTTGACGGACTGGTCTCGTCGCGTCATGACATCGCGAGCTTGCGCATGACATGATCAGGGTCATGTGACGATTGATCGGATGGACATGAAGCGCGCCGCGCAGATCGAACTGACCATCAACTTCGGCAATGGCGGCAGCCTGTCGCCGGAGGATCTGCAGTTGATCGAGTTCATCCGCAGGGAGCGTTCGATCCTCGGCGCCGCGCGCGCGAGCGGTATCTCCTATCGCAAGTGCTGGCTGATGGTCGATGCGCTCAACCGCACCTTCGAGACGCCGGTGTTCGAGACCCATCCGGGTCGACGTGGCGGCGGCGCAGAGATCACGCCGTTCGGCGAGCGGCTGATCGCGCTGTATCAATCGATGCAACGACGCACGCGCACCGCCACCGCGGCGGCGCTGGGCGAGCTGCAGAAGGCTACCGATCCCCGCTATCAGAAGCGGGCCAGCGGCGCGGCCGAGGCAGCTCCGAAGGCCGAACCGCGCCGGGCCCGATCGCGACGCTCTTGATCATGGCCCAGGCGGAGAGGTCCGGCTCCAGCGCCAGCCGCTCGACCGACTCCAAGGTCACCAGCGCATGCAGCTTCGTCGCGCCGAGATCGAAGGTCACGCGGACGTAGGGCGGATCGAGCGGCAGGATCTCTTCGATCCGGCCCGGCAGCCGATTGGTGATCGACACGTCCATCGGCCGCGACAGCGCGATCGATACGTCGCGGGCCTCGATGGTAACCGACACTCCGGCATCGACATCCGCATCGACCATCGGCACCCTCAGCTCGCCATCGGCGAAGAACAAGGTCGACATGCCGTATTGCGGATCATGCCGCAGCACCCGCGCCGGAACGGTCGTGCTGAGCACGACGGAGGAGGCTGACGAGGATGGGGACTGTGCGCTCATCGACGTCAGCCTTCCGCGCTCAAGGCCGGTCGTGATCGTACAGCACGCGGACGCGGATGGTGCCTTCCACTGCCCGCAGCTCCGACAGCAGCTCCTCACCCTCGCCGCCGACCACGTCGGTTTCGAGCACGACGTAGCCGACCTCGGGATCGGTCTGCAGATACTGCGCGAGGATATTGATGTTGTGCCGCGCCACCGCCTCGTTGACCTGCCGCAGCACGCCGGGGACGTTGCGGTGGACGTGGATGAAGCGCGTGCCGGTCGGACGCGCCGGCAGTTGCACCTGCGGGAAGTTCACCGCGCCGAAGGTCGAGCCGACGTCGGAATAATCGATCAGCTTGCGCGCGACCTCACCGCCGATGCGGTCCTGCGCCTCCTCGGTGGAGCCGCCGACATGCGGGGTCAGGATCACATTGGGTAGGCCTTGCAGCGGCGACACGAACGGATCGGCGTTCGAGGCCGGCTCGACCGGGAACACGTCCACAGCCGCGCCCGAGAGTTTGCCATCGCGCAGCGCGCTGGCCAACGCGTCGATGTCGACGACCGTGCCGCGCGAATTGTTGATCAGGTAAGCGCCGTCCTTCATGTGACGGATCTGGCGCTCGCCAATCATGTTCGCGGTCGCCGGCGTCTCCGGCACGTGCAGCGAGACGACGTCGCTATTGGCCAGCAGCTCGTCGAGGCTCTCGACCGGCTCGGTGTTGCCATGACGCAGCTTGTCGGTGAGATCGAAGAAGATCACGCGCATGCCCATGGCTTCGGCGAGGTTCGACAGCTGCGAGCCGATATTGCCGTAGCCGATGATGCCGAGCGTCTTGCCGCGTACCTCGCGGCTGCCATTGGCGGACTTGTCCCAGCCGCCGGCATGCGCCGACACCGAGCGCGGGAAGATCCGCCGCATCAGCATCACGACCTCGGCGATGGTCAGTTCGGCGACGCTGCGCGTGTTCGAATAGGGCGCGTTGAACACGGGAATGCCGAGCCGCTTGGCGGCATCGAGATCGACCTGGTTGGTGCCGACCGAGAAGCAGCCCACCGCCATGAGGCGGTCGGCCGCCTGCAATACGTCGGCGGTCAGATTGGTCCGCGAGCGAATGCCGAGCATGTGCACGCCCGACAGCATCCGTTTCAATTCCGCCGAGCCGAGCGCCTTGGGCAGCCGTTCGACCTCAGTATAGCCGCTGGCCTCGAACATGCGGACGGCCGAGTCGTTCACGCCCTCCAGGAGCAGAACGCGGATCTTTTGCTTGGGCAACGATAGCGGCATGGCGTGGCCTGACTCAGTCGGGGTGTGGCGTAGTGTAGCGGTTGTTACAGTCGCGATGCGTTGAAACTTGGTGAATGCGCAGCGGCAGAAGCGCTTTCTGTCGCTTTCTCAGGGTCTTGTCCACTCCGCAGCGGCGTTTTGAGCGGCAATGCAAGATCAACGCCTGGCATACCGGATTCACTCCGCCTCTTGCGGCGCAACAACCGCAGATCGTTGTTTTGTGTGCTGACAAACCAGACGAGCAAGGCTAGCCTTCCCGGCAATCATAAAATCATCGGGAGGTCAGCATGTCAGACGGTCTGGTCGAGGCACGCGCACAGGAATCGACTCACGGCGAAACCCAGACGGTGGACGTTGCCGTCGTCGGCGCCGGGTTTGCGGGATTGTACCTGCTGCATCGGCTGCGCAAGGCGGGGTTCTCGACCGTGGCGCTCGATACCGCCCATGATGTCGGCGGCACATGGTACTGGAACCGCTATCCGGGCGCGCGCTGCGACATCCAGACCGTCGACTACGGCTACACCTTCGATCCCGAGCTCGAGACCGCCTGGCAATGGTCGGAGAGATACGCAACCCAGCCGGAGATCCTGCGCTATCTCGGCTTCGTGGCCGATCGCTATGACCTGCGCCGCGACATCCGTTTCGGCACCCGCGTGCTCGGCGCCGCCTGGGATGAAGGCAAGGAGCGCTGGCTGCTGACGACCGACAACGGCCCCGCCGTGTCCTGCCGCCACTACATCATGGCCACCGGCTGCCTGTCGCAGCCGAAGCCGCCGGAAATCGACGGCGTGCACGACTTCAAGGGCGAGATCTACTTCACCAGCCGCTGGCCGCATGACGGCGTCGACCTCCGGGGCAAGCGTGTGGCCGTGATCGGCACCGGTTCGTCGGCCATCCAGTCGATCCCGATCGTTGCCGAGCAGGCGGCGCAGCTGACCGTCTTCCAACGGACCCCGAACTTCGCTCTCCCCGCGCATAACGGTCCGCTGCCGGCCGATCGCGCCGCGCAGCTCGCACAGGATCGCGCCGGCCTGCGCGAGCAGGCGCGCTGGTCGATGACGGGCGTGCCGATCCCGCCGGCCATCGAGTTCAGCTGGGCGCTGAGCGATGCCGAGCGCCGCGAGCGCTTCGAGAAGATGTGGGCCTCCGGCGATCTCGTCGGCATGCTGACGCAGCTGTGGGCCGACCAGGGCGTCGACGCCGACGGCAACGCGCTGCTCGCCGATCTCATCCGCGAAAAGATCCGCGAGATCGTCAAGGACCCCGAGACGGCCGAGGCGCTCACGCCTCACGATCATCCCTTCGGCGCCAAGCGTCCGTGCCTCGACACCAACTACTACGCGACGTTCAACCGTCCGAACGTGACGCTGGTGAACCTGCGCAAGGAGCCGATCGCGTCCATCACCACCGGCGCGATCAAGACCGACAAGCGCAGCTTCGACGTCGACGTCATCGTGTTCGCGACCGGCTTCGACGCCATGACCGGCGCGATCCGCGCGGTGCATCCGATCAAGGGCCGCGGCGGCAAGTCGCTCGACGACAGCTGGGCGAATGGCCCCGAGACCTATCTCGGTCTCACCGTCGCCGGCTTCCCCAACCTGTTCCTGATCACCGGACCCGGTAGCCCCTCGGTGCTGTCGAACATGGCGGTGTCGATCGAGCAGCATGTCGACTTCGTGGTCGATCGGCTCGCCGCGATGCGCGACGCCGGCTTTACGACGATCGAGCCGACCGAGACGGCGCAGGACGGCTGGATGCGACACATGGCGGATTGCTCGACAGTCACGCTGCACCGGCTCGCCAACACCTGGTACACGGGCGCCAACGTGCCGGGCAAGCCGCAGACCTTGATGCCCTATACCGGCGGCGTCGGGCCCTATCGCGGCATCTGCAACGAGATCGTCAGCCGCGGCATGCTCGGCTTCAAACTCACGGGTCCGGACGGCGCGACGCAATGCAATGACGGCGAGATCGTGAAGCTGCAGCCGGATGTCCGGTTGGTGCTGAACATGCTCACCGAGATGAACCTGCCGCCGATCGAATCGATGGGCGCGCAGGGCGCACGCGACTTCATCGCCGAATTCAACAAGGCCAGGCCGCCGGGACGCCCCGTCGGCGAGGTCAAGGACGGGACGTTGCAGGGCGCCGAAGGCCCCCTCGCCTACCGCCTCTACCGGCCGGCAACCCCGGGACCGCATCCGATCGTGGTCTACTTCCACGGCGGCGGCTGGGTGCTCGGCGACGAGCAGTCGGACGATCCGTTCTGCCGCGACATGTGCCGCCGCTCCAACATGATCTTCGTCAGCGTGAACTACCGCCACGCGCCCGAGCATCGCTTCCCGGCGGCCGCCGAGGACGGCTATGCCGCGGCCAAATGGGTTGCCGAGCACGCGGCAGAGCTCGGCGGTCGCGAGGGCCCTGTACTGGTCGCGGGCTGGAGCGCCGGGGGCAACATCGCCGCCGTCACCTGTCAGCTGGCGCGCGACCGCGGCGGCCCCGCGATCGGCGGTCAGTTGCTGGTGTGCCCGGTGACCGATTGCAGCTTCGATCGCCCGTCCTACGTGGACAACGCGGCCGGCTACTTCCTGACGCGCGGCTTGATGTACTGGTTCTGGGACATCTACTGCTCGCCGGCCGACCGCACCGATCCCCGCGTGTCGCCGCTGCGCGGACAATTGAAGGGATTGCCGCCGGCCTACATCGTCACCTGCGAGTTCGATCCGCTGCGTGACGAGGGTATCGCCTATGCCGAGGCGCTCTCTGCCGCCGGCGTTCCGGTCGGCCAGCTCAAGGCGCGCGGCCATTTCCACTCATCGCTCACGATGGTGGACGTGGTCATCACCGGCGTCGGCGGCCGCATCCAGATGGCCGAGGCGCTGCAAGCGTTCACGCAGTCCGCGGAAGACAGCAGTTCGCCGGAGATCAACGCCGCGGCGAGCTAGCGCGCGCCGGAAGCCGTCTTGCGAAAGGCTGCCGGGCGCTCGGCGAGTTTCGCCGCCGCCTGCGCCAGGACCATCGTGCCGCCGGTCATCTCGGCCGGCAGCCGGCGGACCATAGCGAGCAAGGCACGCGCCGCGCGCAGCGGGTCCGTGCCGATCCGGTGCAGCCGCTCCAGCGTCGCCGCGCAGCGCCGCTTGACGCCGGGCGACGTCGCACGTGCGGCGAGCTCGCCGAGCTGCTCGATCGCCTGTCCGACATGCAGCAACGCCAGGGCATCCTCGGCGAGGCGCGGCGTCGGATAGGAGGCGCGTTCCCCCCAATACACGGCGAGCAGGACGCGATGGTGCAGCAGCGCGCGCCATTGCTTGCGGCGGTCCGACTGCAGGGCACTCGCCGCGAGGTGCTCGAGATCGTCGATCATCGCATATCTCACGGCCTCGTAGCGCCGGCGGCTGTCGACGGGATAGATCAGGCTGAAGGCGAGCAGTCCGACCACCGGTCCTGCGACCACGGCCAGACTGGCCATCAGCGAATGCCCGAACGTCATGGTCTGCGGCCCGCTCGGCTGCAGCATCAGCAACATCACCATGCTGACGTCGAACGCCATGCGCTGGGTCAGGCGATGCGCCGACAACGGCGCACAGAGCAGGATGAAGGGGACCATCGCCAGAACAGCTCCGAGCGATCCGCCGACATGGGGCCAGACCAGCCAGCGGCAGATCAGCGCGAGACCCGCCCCCAGCACCTGTCCAGCCAGAACGTGAGGCAGGATCGCGGCCGGCTTCTCGAAGGTCGAGAACACCGACAGCATGATCGCCGCGCCGAGCATCATGAAGCCGCCCATCTCCCAGCCGGTCACGAGCCAGACCAGACCGGTGGCGAGCATCGCGACGAAGGCGCGCAACATCGCGCGGCGCGCCAGCATCCAATCGCGATGAAGAAGCAGATCGGTGGCCGGGCCGTCGTCGAGATCATCCAGGCTTGTTGTCGACACGACCAGATCGTTCAGCACCGAGGTCAGCGCGCCCTGTGGAGTCGCGGCGACCACCGCCTCGCACAAGTGCCGCAGCGCAGGCGCAGAAACTCCGGTGTCGGACAGCTTCGTATCCGCCGATAGACCGACCAGCGATGCGTCGATGGCGCGACTGTCGTCCGAGCGCAGCCAGAGCACGGCCGACACCTGCGCCGCCAGGACAGCGCGGACCTTGCGAACCAATCGCCGTCGGTTGCGCGAGCCGGCGCCATGCAGGTCGAGCAGGCCCTCGAGCGCGGAGATGTCCGTGAGAATCGAACGCTGCCCGTTCTCCGAGACCGGCGCACCGTTCAGCCGCGCGACGATATCGGCAACCAGCCGCGCGTTCAGAAGACGGACCTTCTCCAGGACCGACACGTCGTCGCCGGGCGCGGCGAACAGCCAGCCCACGAGCAGCGCGGCCAGAATGCCGACGGCGACGGTGAGCACACGATCGGCGCCCAGGGCCAGCACATGCTCGGGATGAGCCGCGTCGAGCAGCGCCACCATGGCCGCCGAATAGCCCGAGAGAAGCGCGGCATAGGACGCGTAGCCGCGGACGAGATTGCCGGCGAAGGCGCATAGGCCGATCCAGAGCGAGATGCCGATCACGAGGACTGTCGGATCGCCGCGCGAGATGCGCATCAACGCCAGGCCGAACACGACACCGATGATGGTGCCGGCGAGCCGGGCCTCGCTCTTTTCCAGAAGATGTCCGCGCAGCGGCTGCGATGCCGCCCACACCGTCATGCCCGCCCATTGCGGGTGCTCCAATCCGGCCAGCCAGGCCAGCAGGAGCGCGAGACAGGCGGCGGTCGCTGTCCGAAAGCCGAAGGCCAGCTTGGCTCCATCGAAGCCGAGCCTCGAGGCGGTTGGCGCGTTCATTCGTCATCGTCTCCTTCGCCGAGCCGCAGCTCGATCCTGGCGAACATGTCGAGCGTCGCCTGCAGGCGCGTGTCGTCGATGTCCCGGAGCATCTCGCTCTCGGCCTCCTGCAGGACGAGATACACTGAGGTCAGCAGCCGCCTGCCCTTTGCGGTGAGAAACACCAGCCGCGAGCGGCGGTCGTTCGGGGAGACCCGCCGCTCGATCAGGCCGCGCTCGCCTAGGATGTCCAGGAGACGCACCAGGCTCGAACCGTCGATGCCGCAGCGCGCCGCCAGCTCATTCTGGGTGATGCCGTCGCCGAACCGGTCGAGATGCACCAGCGGCGGCCAGGCCGCATCCGACAGACCGAGCGCGCCCATCCGCTCGTCGAGCGCCCGCCGCCAGCGGCGGGCGAGCCCAACGAGCGCGAAGCCAAAACGAAGACGGGCGGTGGACGGAGGCGAGGCCATGCGCGCAATCACTTGGACCAAAATGATTTGAATTCAATCTATTTTCGGATCGGCATGCGCCGAGCTGCTCCGCGTCCGGCGCATGGGCACGAGGCCGCGCGATCGCCGGGTAACCTCGATCCTGTTGTATCACACAGCAAGGGAACGCTTCTGGCCCAGTCCACCGCGACCGTTGGCCTCTCGACCGCGGCTGATTTTTCGCCCGGCGGAGCGCTGCACGTGTCCGCGCGGTGGGATGACGGCAGTTCGCGGAAGATCAGCGCGGGGGCGAACTGGCCAGCGGCCTATTCGCCCGCAAATTCGCCTCCGATCGCCCCACCCTCCTGCGCGCGGTGGTGATGCGGAGCTTGCGCCTGATCCACCACGCGCTCACCGAGATCGTGAGCCATGCTTCCATAGCCATAACAAAGGCGATCGCGACGCCGGATTGGACGAGCAGAGAGAACACGGCAGCAAAGGCCAACAGGCCGATGCTGCCGATCGCCGCGCCCGCGCTGTCCAACGCCGCCGCTTCGCGCCCGCGCCGGTCACCGGCCAGCCCTTCATGGCGCTTGCGCCTGATCTCATGCGTCTCGATCAAGGTCACGCTGGCGCAGAAAATCGCGGGCAGCGCAAGGAAGAGCCCACCGACCGCAGCCCCAAAGCGCTTGGCGATCAGTCCCGTCACGACGGTCGCGGCCCCGCCAAGCACGAATCGAACCACGTATTCGTGCCACCTGCCGTCCTTCAGCGATGACGGAGACAACCGGATCAGCATCACGCGCCTCCGGAGACAATCGCTTGCAGCCCGAACGCGGCGACCAGCCACACCACCGTTGCGAGCAGGCTCGCCGTGAGCGCGCGCAGATGAAATCGCATCAGAAGCTGACACACCGCGACGCTGTAGAGGCAGAGCGCAACCGCGCCGAACATCATCGAACGGCCCTGCACGGCGGCATAGGCGGCGCCATGCGTCACCACCGCAACGCCCAGCGTCGCCAAGGCCACCGACGGCGCCGCGCCAAACAGGCCGGCAAAACTCTTCGGACGCAGCACGTCGCCGATCACGGCGAAAGCCGAGACGATGACGCCGCCGATCAGAAAGCGAATGAGATATTCGGTCATGTGGGACTGGCTCTGTCCTGTCCATAGCCGGTCCACAGGCGCAGCCCGCGTTCGACCAGAGCCCCCATCAGGAAGCCCGCGGCGACATCGCTGGCCCAATGCGCCAGGATGAGGATGCGGGTGGCGCAGAGGCCGACTGCGATGCTCCTGAGTCCCATCCGCACGGGAGTCGGCAGCGTGCCGGCTCCTGAGTACAGCGCTCCCATATGCAGCGCGTGCCCTGACGGGAAGGCGTCCTCCGCGTGGCCCGACAGCTGCACGCCGTTGAGATGACCTTGCACTGTTCTCGATCTCGCCGCGTCTGGTTGAACACCGATTTCATCACATGCGGCAGTGCCGAAACGGTGACGCTCACGAGGAGCGCGTGGTTCGCGGCGCGTTGAACAGAGCGGGTTTGTCCGCGGCTGACGATCCATCCGACCGCGCTCAGCGCCAGCCAGACCTTTTCATCCGCGCCCCAGGACAGACCACGTCCGAGCGTCTGAATGAACGGCATGATCGCGTGGGCCGCAAGATCCGCGATCGTCCTGTCGATCGCGGTCGGCTTCACGCGGATCGCGGCGCGAAGACCGGGCCGTTTCGATTGCGTCCGCGGAGTGAAGCTTCTTCCGATCGCGCTGCGCATTGCCGTGGCGTTGAGAGAACAAACACAAGTTCCTTTCCAACGCCGACGGCCGACACCAGTTTCATAAATGCGTCACGGAACCGTCATGTACGAGCGATAGGCCATCAACCTTTGGCAACAGCCGCGTCATAGGCGTGAACAGAGGCCCGCGCCGTTTCCCGCACATCGCTCGCCGTCATCCCCGGTTTGTAGAGGCTCGAGCCGAGACCGAACGCGGTGACGCCGGCCGCAACGTAGGACGCGAGATTTTTGTCGGACACTCCCCCGACGGCTCCGACGACGACGCCCTTTGGCAACACAGCCAGTTGCGCTGCGATTCCCGAAGGGCCGAGCACCGCTGCGGGAAAATACTTCAACGCCGACGCGCCGGAGCGCAGGGCAAGGAACGCCTCGGACGGCGTGAACACGCCGGGCATGGTCACCATGTCGTAGGCCTGCGCCGTTGCCAGCACTTCAGCATCGACATTCGGGCTGACCATCAACCGCCCGCCGGCCTCCGCGACGCGCACGCAATCCGGGGCATTCACCACTGTCCCCGCGCCGATCAGGCAATTCGTCCCGAACCGCTTCGCCAGCCGTTCGATCGAGACGAACGGATCGGGCGAGTTGAGCGGCACCTCGACTACCTCGAAGCCGGCCTCGATCAGGGCGTCGACGATCGCCTCGGCTTCGTCGGGCTTGATGCCGCGCAGGATCGCCACGAGCGACCGCTTGACGGTCGGCCAGGGAATGGACTGTGTCATGAGAAACGCGCTCCCCAGATCTGCCGGGCTGCTTTCACAAGGCCGCCGCGTGACGCCTGTTCGGCGTCGCATTCGTTTACAGTGAATCCACTTGCGATCAACGCATCGCGATAGAGATGGCCGAGCCGGCCTGCTCCGATGAGCCGAAGCGGATAGTCTGCGCCGAACCGCGCGCGAGCGTCGGCGATCTCAGTGCCGATCAACAGCCCGGACAATCGCGCGGCGCCATCGGCGCGTTGCTCGAAACCGAGCAGTTGCGCCGCACGCAGGCGAAACAGCGTGCTGCTCAGAGCGGTCGGGGCTGCCTGCGCCGTCGCGAGGCCGGCGTGGAATGCCACGCCGTCCGCGGCATCTTCCCCATCCGGCATGACCGCGTGCATCAGAATGCTGTGCTGGGAGAGCACGGCGAACAGTTCGCCCGTCATGTAGGTCGCGAATTCGATTACGGCGCCCGCCTCGATCCGGATCCATTTGCTGTGGGTGCCGGGAATGCACACGAGGCCTGAAAATTCCGGCTCGGTGACGCCCAGCAACTGGGTCTCTTCGCCGCGCATCACATCGGGGCGGTCGGCGCGGGCCTGAGCGAGCCCGGGCAAAATGCGGACATCGCCATCGGTGTCCACACGGATCGCACCGGCGTGAAGCGCATCGAGTCGTGTCGGCGTGTGCAGATACGGCGCCTCGACCCAGCCCTGCCGCGCGCCAGCCATGCCGCAGATCAGCACGGGCAGGTCGGCTGCGGCGCCGAGCTTCTCGAGATGATCATGCAGCACGGGGCCGAAGCCCGCGGTCGCGCAGTGCAGCATGCCTTCGCTGCCGCGCGTCTCGGCGAGTTGCACTCCATCCGAGGCCATCAGCCAAGCGCGGAAGCTGGAGGTTCCCCAGTCGACCGCGACAAAGGCCGGCGTATCTGACGAATGGGCGGCGGTCACATCCTGCTCCCGAAACACTTCAACGTCCTGGCAATGGCATGCTCGGCGGCCCGCGAAAACAACAATCTGCATCATGCACGTTTATGCACGTTGTCATTCTTGTTTTTGCATGTTAGACGGCCATCATGTCAGACCTTCCCCTGGCGCGCCGCGATCAGATCGCCGGCCGTCTCTCTGCCGGACAAGCGGTGGTCGCGGCCGCGCTCGCGACCGAGTTCGGCGTTTCCGAGGATGCAATCCGGCGCGATCTCCGCGCGCTGGCCGCCGAGGGACGCTGCCGCCGGGTGTATGGCGGCGCATTGCCTCTTGCCGGCGGGATGACGCCGATCGCGGCGCGGATCGGACAAGACCGGGACCGCAAGCTGGCGCTCGCCCGGACGGCCGCACGCAGCATCACGCGTGGCGAATTTCTCTTCCTCGACAGCGGCAGCACCAATCTCGCGCTCGCCGAAGTCCTGCCCGAGGATTTCGATCTCACCGTCGCGACCAATGCCATCGACATTGCCGCGGCCGTGCTGCACCGGCAGGACCTGCAATTGATCGTGATCGGCGGCTCCGTTCACCCGGCGGTCGGCGGCTGTGTCGATGCCGACGCCCTCATGCAGGTGCAGCGCTTGAACATCGACCGCTGCTTCATCGGCGCCTGCGCCGTGTCGGCGCAAGGCGGCATCAGCGCAGTTGATCCGACGGATGCCGCCTTCAAGCGCACTCTGCTCTCGCTAAGCCGGGTGAGCGTCGCGATGGTCACCAATGAGAAGCTCGACACCCGAGCGCCTCACCGGATTGCCGGCGTCAAGACGATCAGCCAGTTCACCGTCGAGCATGATGCGCCGGCGGCCCGGCTCACCCTGCTCAGACGGGCGGGGGCCACCATCATCACGGCCGCGCCACCCGGCTGAGGGCGCCTTCGATATATCCAGGAAACCGCCCATGAGTTCGGATCACAGCGCGGCGCGCCTCGCGACCCGCCTGGCCTTCTTCGTCGCCGGCTTCGGCATCGCCTGTTGGGCGCCGCTGGTGCCCTTCGCCAAGCAGCGGCTCGGAGTGGATGATGCCACGCTCGGGCTGCTGCTGCTTTCGCTCGGCGTCGGCTCGGTCGCATCCATGCTGGCAGCGGGCCTGCTGAGCGCGCGGTTTGGCAGCAAGCCCGTAATCGTCGTCAGCGGCGTCGCGCTCAGCCTTCTGCTGCCGCCGCTGACGATTGCCGCGACGCCCCTCACCCTGGCGCTCGCCCTGTTCGCTTTCGGCGGCGCGCTTGGCTCACTCGACGTCGCCGTGAACATCCAGGCGATCGAAGTCGAGCGGCTGAGCGAACGGCCACTGATGTCCGGCTTTCACGCGCAATTCAGCATCGGCGGCTTTGCCGGCTCGGGCGTGATGACCGTGCTGCTCGCGTTCGGGGTTGCACCACTGTTCGGCACCCTCGCCTGCTGCGCGCTCGCCTTGGCCGCGATGCTCGTCGCAGCACCGCGGCTGGTGGCGAACAAGCCGGCGCAGTCGGGTCCGCTGCTGGTATTGCCTCATGGCGCCGTGCTGCTGCTGGCCGCCCTCGCGGCGATCATGTTCCTGGTCGAAGGCGCCATGCTCGACTGGAGCGCGCTCCTGCTGAGCGGCTCGGGTCGTCTGCCGGCCGCACAGGCCGGGCTCGGCTACATCATGTTCTCGATCGCGATGACTGCCGGTCGCCTGATCGGAGACAGCATCGTCGCGCGGGTCGGCGACCGCGCCACCCTGCTATGGGGCAGTGCCATCGCCATAGCCGGCTTCGTGGTCTTGCTGGCCGTTCCCTCGATCGTTGCTGCGATGGCAGGCTTCGCGCTGATCGGCGCGGGCGCATCGAATCTCGTTCCAGTCCTTTTCCGAAGAGCCGGCGCCCAGACTGCGATGCCCGTGGGCCTCGCAGTCGCCGCGGTCACCACGGCCGGTTATTCCGGCGTGCTGCTGGGGCCGGCGGGGATCGGCTTCGTCGCCGGAGCCACCAGCCTGCCGACGGCGTTCTGGATCCTCGCCGGGCTGCTCGTGGTCGTGCTCGCGAGCGCGCCCTTTGTCGCAAGAGGACCGCGATAGGAACGAGCCGCGCAACACCGCTTTGACCCGGCATCAAATGCTTGGGCCAAGGAGCAGATTCATGCGCGCACTCAACATCATCACGCTCATTCTCGTCATCGTCGGAGGTTTGAACTGGGGCCTTGTCGGCCTGTTCGACTTCGACCTCGTCACGGCCGTTTTCGGCAATGGCGCCGCGGAGACCGCAACGTCCTCGCCCATCGCCCGGATCGTGTACGTGCTCGTCGCGCTCTCGGCGATCTATCAGATCGGCATGCTAGCGCGGCTCTCCTCCGCCCGAAACGACGTCGTCTACCGCTGATCCGAAGCCGTCATGCGGACGCCGAACCACCCTGCAGCTGGCGCGCACGCGATTCCTCAAAGCGCGCGCCAGTCTGGGGCTTGACGAACAGCGCAGCGATCACCGGATGACGAGCGCGAAGCTCGTTCTCGATCGCGACGACCGCGCGCTCGATATCGTCGGCCCGCAGAGCGTCGGAAAATTCGATGCTGAGCGCCACCACGACCTGCTGTGGGGATAGCTGCACGGTCAGCAGACCATTGGCGGCGCGTACGCCGTTCGACTTCCGCGCGATCTCCAGAACCGAATGCGCCAGTTCGGGATCCGCAGGCTCGCCGATCAGCAGGCTCTTGCTCTCTCGCGCCAGCACCATCGATGTCACCGCAAGCAGCAGCCCGATCAGGATCGAGCCGATGCCGTCCCACGCCGGCTCATCGAATGCGACAGCCGCTGCTGTCGCCGCTGCAGCGATCATGATGCCGATCAGCGCGGCGCTGTCCTCGAACACGACCATGAAAGCCGGCGGATCCTTGCTGCGCTTGAACGCCTCGACATAGGAGAGACCCGGAGCAGCAGCGCGGAAGCGCCGCACAGCCACCCACCACGAGCCGGCCTCGAACACGAACGACAGGCCGAGCACGATGAAGTTCACCGTGGGGTCTTCGATCGGCAGCGGATTCAAAACGTGCGAAACGCCTTCATACAGCGAGACGCCGGCGCCAAGTGCAAACAGCAGCGGCGCGACGATGAAGCTCCAGAAATAGAGCTCGCGGCCGTACCCCAGGGGATGCCGATGATCCGGCGGCCGGCTCGCCCGGTGAAAGCCGTACAGCAGCAGCAATTCATTCGAGGTATCGACCACCGAGTGGACCGCCTCGCTCATCATCGCCGAACTGCCGGTCCAGACCGCCGCTGCGATCTTGGTGCAGGCGACCAGCAGATTGCCGGCCAGAGCCGCGTAGACGGCAACTTTGGAATCCGAATTCGCCGCCATGACACCCTGCTGCAGGTCTTCCGTGCGCCGGGCAACGCCGGCTGCCGATCCCGGTTCCCTTGCATCACTTACCGGGAGCGGTCAGGATCACGACCGGTGACAACGGAGCACAGGTCATGACGGTGAACGGCACGGAGCCGGTGAGCGACAGCCATCTTGTCGATGCCGGCGAACGTGATGCGCACTTCCTGCGCCGCAGCTTTGCCGTCGCCCGCCGCTCGCTGGCGCACGGCAATCATCCATTTGGGGCCATTCTGGTCGACGCCGACGGCCGCGTGCTGGTCGAGGCCGAGAACGGCTACATGCCGGAGCGCGATGCGACGGCGCATGCGGAGCGGCTGGTCGCCACGCAAGCTTGTAGGTCGATCGCACCCCACATCCGAGCGACCGCGACGTTGTATACGTCCGCCGAGCCCTGCGCGATGTGCGCCGGCGCGATCTACTGGGCGGGCATCGGCCGCGTGGTCTATGGCTTGAGCGAACGGCGGCTGCGCGACTTCACCGGCAACCATCCTGACAACCCGACGCTCGACCTGCCCTGCCGCGAGGTGTTCGCAAGCGGGCAACGGGCGACCGAAATTGTTGGCCCCATGCTCGAGGACGACGCCGCCGCGCTGCATGTCGGGGTCTGGGACAAATGATGCATTAAAAAAGCGCCGCAGCCGAAGCTGCGGCGCCGTATCTGCTCGATCCGCCGATCAGAACTTGACGGTCACGCCCGAGTACAGGGAGGACTCGGTGCACGCGCCGGTGCTGACGCGGGTGCCGCCGGCGCCAGCGACGGAGCAGCCGGCCGCGTTGTTGTGGTCGTTGCCGAACTTGTTCTGCCAGTAGCGATAGGCCACCCAGACGTCGATCATGTGGCTCTGCTTCTCACCCCACAGGGCCTTGGACGCGTCGAAGGTCAGACGGATCGGCTCCGAGTTGAACTCGACCTTGGTCGGATAGACGCCGTTCGCGACGCTCGCCGGCAGCGGCTCGGCGTCCGAGCCCTTCTTGCCGTACCAGCCGGCGCGGCCCGAGATCGAGAAGAACTGCATGTTCTCCGGCAGGAAGCCGAGGTCCATGTAGTAGTTGGTCTCGACCGCCCAGGTCGGCTTGAACGAGGTGTTGCCGTCGGCGATGCAGGGGTTCGACCAGCCCGCGCCACACTGCGAGAACGAGTTGTGGTTGGCGAACTCCCAGTACATCAAGGGAGCGACGTTGAAATAGCCCTTGTAGGGAAGATTGAACGCGAACTGCAGACCGGCGACGACGTCACGCTTGGCCGCCCCGAAATAGCGGTTCTCGGTATTGGCATCCATGCCCACCTCGAACGAGATGTTCTGCAGCGGGCCCATCGTAAAGGCTTTGGTGTTGAAGATCTGGTTCCAGCCGAAGGTCGAGCGGAACAGTCCATAGATCTCGGTCGCTCCGGCGCAGCTCGCCGGCGTGAACGCGAAGCCAGCGGCAGGCGACACGATGCCGCCCGTCTGCGTGCACGGACCGGCCGGGTCGTTGTGATCCGACTTGAACAGAGAGATGGTGAAGAAGTTGGTGCCGTAGCCCCACACGTCGAAGTGGCTGAACGAATAGACCTGCTTGGCCGTGTTGGCGTTGAAGCCGGCGTTGGCATTGCCGGTCCAGGCGCCCGGCTGGCGGGCGTTGAAGATGTAGGAGAAGCTGACGCGGTTGTCGACGACGAGGAAGAACGGCAGCTCCGGCGCAGCCTTTTTCGCGATCGCCTTGGCCGGCAGATCGGCAGCGCTGGCCAGACCGGCCGACGCGAGAACAGCCGCGCCGAACGTCAAGGCAGCAGCAATGGTTTGACGAAACGACATTTAGTACACCCCCAGTTAACGAGCGCCGATTCCCGACTTGCATGCACAATTGCGCCGTTGCCTGCATGCGAGAAGCCTCAACTTTCTCCAGGTCTTGCCCGCGGTTTGACCAAAGTTCCGCTGCATTGAACTGCGGGACCGCCGAGCGGACGTCCTTTGCGTGGGACGATTCGTCGCGCCGCCTCCGCTGCGCGAATCCCATCTTCGCGCTTCACATTGCTGAGTTTTTCCGAAACGGCGCGGCGCCGGATCCGGAACGCTTTCGCATCCCCGCTGGCCGAGAGATCGGATCCTCAGCGCCCATGGCATGACGCTGCTCATCCAACGGGCAGACTGCTGCGGCCCTTTGGAATCCTAACGACTGTCGCAAAAGTGCCACATGTTAGTTTGAGACGAGCGGCGACAGAAGTTGCGGCGGGCCGACACCGCAACCGCGCTCGCGGGCGAGAGCCGGCTTCGAATGCTGGGCAAGAGTTGGGCACAAGATGGCGCTTTTCGCCTCTTACGCGCCGCCGCAAATTAGCTCACAATTGAGGCAGTTCCATTTCTGCCCAGACCCACATGCTTGACCCCGCGCCGGCCACTCCCCAGACCTCGCATCCGCTGTTGCAGACGGTCGGATTGACCAAGCGCTACGGCGACTTCCTGGCCAACGACAGCATCGACATCGAGATATTTCCGCGGGAGATCCACGCCCTGCTCGGCGAGAACGGCGCCGGCAAGTCGACCCTGGTCAAGACCATCTACGGGCTCGTGCAGCCCAGCGCCGGCGAGTTGCGCTGGCAGGGCGCACCGATCAAACTGTCCGGACCGGCCGAGGCGCGCTCGCTCGGCATCGGCATGGTGTTCCAGCATTTCTCGCTGTTCGACAATCTTACGGTTGCCGAGAACGTCGCGCTGGGGCTCGATGGCAAGGAGCCGTTCAAGGCGATCTCGGCGCGGCTGGCCGACGTCGCCCGCGACTACGGCCTGCCGCTCGATCCCAGCCGCGAGGTCTGGCAATTGTCGGTCGGCGAGCGGCAGCGCATCGAGATCGTGCGCGCCCTGATGCAGAACCCCAAATTCCTCATCCTCGACGAGCCCACCGCGGTGCTGACGCCGCAGGAGGCCGACCAGCTGTTCGTGGTGCTGGAGCGGCTGAAGGCAGAAGGGCGCGCCATTCTCTACATCAGCCACAAGCTCGATGAGGTGAAGCGGCTCTGCGACACCGCGACCATCCTGCGCGGCGGCAAGAAGGTCGCGACCTGCAATCCGAAGCGCGAGACCGCGGCATCCCTCGCCCGCATGATGGTCGGCACCGAGATCAAGGAGGTGAAGCCTCCGGCCGAACGGCGAACCACCGTGCCACGCCTCGTCGTCAACGATTTGAACCTCGCGCCGAGCGAACTGCACGGCATCAGCCTGCGCAACATCTCCTTCGAATTGAAAGGCGGTGAGATCCTCGGCATCGCCGGGGTCGCCGGCAACGGCCAGGACGAGCTGTTTGCGGCGCTGTCCGGCGAGCGCCTCGTCAAGGAGCCTGGCACCATCATCATCGACGGCCTTGCCTGCGGCCATCTCTCGATCACTCAGCGTCGCAAGATGGGTGCGGCCTTTGTCCCAGAAGAGCGTCTCGGGCACGGCACCGCGCCGCGCATGAGATTGTCGGAAAATGCGCTGCTGACCGGGCATGCCGCCGGCGACATGGTCCGGCACGGCTTCATCAACGCCGCGGCGACTTTGCGAACCGTCGACCTGACAACCGAGACGTTCGACGTTCGCAAGGCCAAGCGCGATCCGGAAGCCGCGAGCCTGTCCGGCGGCAATCTGCAAAAATTCGTCGTCGGCCGCGAGATCCTGCGCGGTCCCGCCGTGCTTGTCGTCAACCAGCCGACCTGGGGCGTCGACGCCGGCGCGGCTGCAATCATCCGCCAGGCGCTGATCGATCTCGCCAGCGCCGGCGCCGCGGTGCTCGTCACCAGCCAGGATCTCGACGAACTGATCGAGATCGCCGATCGCATCGCGGTGATGTTTCACGGCCATCTCTCCGAAGCGCTGCCGCGCGCGGACGCCACGCGCGAGAAGCTCGGCCTGCTGATGGGCGGCGCCACTCTCGAGAAGGAGGCCGCGCATGCAATTGGTGCTTGAGAAACGTGCCGAGCGCTCGCGCACCATTGCGCTGGTGTCACCGCTGATCGCGATCGGGCTGACGCTCGTCACCATGAGCGTGCTGTTCGCGGTGCTCGGCAAGAACCCGATCACCGCGCTCGGCGTCTATTTCATCGCGCCGCTCACCGACGGCTACTCGCTGCAGGAGATCGCGGTGAAGGCGACGCCGCTGGTGATGATCGCGATCGGATTGTCGCTGTGCTATCTCGCCAATGCCTGGAACATCGGCGCCGAGGGCCAGTTCCTGATCGGCGCAGTCGCCGGCAGCTGGATCGCGGTGAAGACGCAAGGCACCGAGGCCGGTCATTGGGTGCTGCCGGCGATGCTGGTCGCAGGCGCTGCTGCTGGCGCGCTGTATGCGCTGATCCCCGCGCTGTGCCGGGTGAAGTTCGGCGCCAGCGAGATCCTCACCAGCCTGATGCTGGTCTATGTCGCCGATCTGCTGCTCGACTATCTCGTCCGCGGCCCCTGGCGTGATCCGGCCGGCTTCAACTTCCCGACGACGGCGGAGTTCGATCCTGTCGCCACGGTGCCGGTACTGATCGAGGGCGGCCGCCTGCATCTCGGCAGCATCATCGCGCTCGTTGTGGTCGCCGCCGCCTTCGTGCTGCTCGATCGCACCATCAAGGGTTTTGAGATCCGCGTGGTCGGCGTGGCGCCGCGCGCGGCGCGCTTCGGCGGCTTCAATGCCAATCAGCTCATCCTCCTCACCTTCGCCGTCTCGGGCGCCCTGGCCGGTCTCGCGGGCATCATCGAGGTCGCGGGACCGATCGGACACCTGCAGCCCGGCATCTCCCCCGGCTACGGCTTCACGGCGATCATCGTGGCTTTCCTCGGCCGGCTGAACCCGGTTGGAATACTCATTGCAGGGCTTTTCCTCGCATTGACGTTCATCGGTGGAGAGCAGGCCCAGATCACGATGAAGATTCCGCTCGACGTCACCAAGGTGTTCCAGGGCATTCTGCTGTTCTACGTGCTCGCCTGCGATTCCCTCATCCTCTACCGTTTCAAGCTCGTCTCCGCCGCGCCGCAGGTGCAACGTGCTGCTCGTTGAAGCCATCATCCTGTCGGTGCTCGCGGCATCGACGCCGCTGCTGCTGGCCGCCACCGGCGAGCTGGTCACCGAGCGCGCCGGCGTGCTCAATCTCGGCGTCGAGGGCATGATGATCGTGGGCGCCGCCTGCGGCTTCGCCGGCGCCTGGATGTCCGGCTCGATCATCATCGGCGCGCTCTGCGGCATCGTCGCCGGCATGCTGATGTCGGTGATCTTCGCCTTCATGACGCTCGGCCTCGCCGTCAACCAGGTGGCGACCGGCCTCGCGCTGACCATCCTCGGGATCGGCCTGTCCGGCCTGATCGGCGCGCGCTTCGTCGGCGAACGTATCACCACCGCGCCCAAACTCGCCATTCGCGGTCTGACCGATATCCCGCTGGTCGGCCGCATCCTGTTCGGCGAGGACGCCTTCGTCTACCTGTCGCTGGCGCTGATCGTCGCCGTCTGGTGGTTCCTTTATCGCACCCGCGCCGGCCTCGTGCTGCGCGCCTGCGGCGACAACCACGTCTCCGCGCATGCGCTCGGCTATCCCGTGCTGCGCATCCGCCTGCTCGCCGTGCTGTTCGGCGGCGGCTGTGCCGGTCTCGCCGGCGCGTACCTGCCGCTTGCCTACACGCCGTTCTTCATTCCCGGCATGACCGCGGGCCGCGGCTGGATTGCACTGGCTCTGGTCGTGTTCGCATCCTGGAGGCCGGGACGGCTCGTGATCGGCGCCTATCTGTTCGGCGCGGTGACGATCCTGCAGCTGCATGCGCAAGGCGCCGGCGTCGGCATTCCCTCGCAGTTCATGTCAGCGCTGCCTTACCTCGCGACCGTGATCGTGCTGGTGCTGCTGTCGCGCGCCCGCACCGGCGGTTCGACGGCGCCTGCGGCCCTCGGCACGGTGTTCGTGCCCGATCGCTAGAGACTTCATCCCGGGCGCCTGCGATGGGGCGCGACGCTCGGGACCATCACGTTTTCCCCTGACTGTTTGGAGACGATGACCATGATGAAAAGGCTTCTGGGCGCGGCCGCCGCGCTGGTGCTGGCGGGGAGCGTCGCCGGCGTGGCGCACGCCGCCGACAAGCTGAAGGTCGGCTTCATCTATCTCGGCCCGATCGGCGATCTCGGCTGGACCTATCAGCACGAGCTCGGCCGCCAGGCGCTGGTCAAGGAGCTCGGCGACAAAATCGAGACCACCTATCTCGAGAACGTGCCGGAGGGCCCGGACTCCGAGCGCGCCATCGAGCAGCTCGTCCGCGCTGGCAACAAGCTGATCTTCACGACGTCGTTCGGCTACATGGACCCGACCCTGAAGGTCGCCAAGAAGTATCCGAACGTGCATTTCGAGCATTCGACCGGCTACAAGCGCGACAAGAACATGTCGACCTATTCGGGCCGCTGGTATCAGGGCCGCTACATCCAGGGCCAGATCGCGGCCAAGATGTCGAAGGTCGGCGTGCTCGGCTATATCGGTTCGTTCCCGATCCCCGAGGTCGTCTCAGGCATCAACGCGACGATGCTGGGCGCGCAGTCGGTCAATCCGAACATCAAGGTCAAGATCATCTGGGTCAACACCTGGTTCGACCCGGGCAAGGAGGCCGATGCCGCCAAGGCGCTGCTCGACCAGGGCGCCGACATCATCATGCAGCACACCGACAGCCCGGCGGCAATGCAGGTCGCGGCCGAGCGCGGCAAGCTTGCCTTCGGCCAGGATTCCGAGATGATCAAGTTCGGCCCGAAGGCGCAGCTGACCTCGATCCTCGACACCTGGGGCCCCTACTACATCGCCCGCGTCAAGGCCGAGCTCGACGGCACCTGGAAGTCGGAGGACACCTGGGGCGGCCTCGACTCGAAGATGTTCGAGATGGCGCCCTACACCAACATGCCCGATGACGTGAAGAAGATGGCGGAGGAGACCCAGGCCGCGATCACCTCCGGCAAGCTGCATCCCTTCAAGTGTCCCGTGATCGGCCAGGATGGCAAGGAGGTCGAGTGCAAGGGCGGCGATCATCTCGCCGACGGGCAGATCCTTGGCATGAACTTCTACGTCAAGGGCGTCGACGACAAGCTGCCGGGCAAGTAATCAACTCGACTTTTGACCACCCTGCTGCCTTGCGGCAGGGTGGTGCTAACTCACATCGGACTTCGCGATTCAGAGTTGGTGCTTTTGTTGCGACGGATGTTGCGGTAGATCGTTTCCGAGGATGTCGTGTTGTACCACCGACAGTCGTAAACGGGAGTTCCAACCGTGAACAGATCGATCCTGCTCGCTGCCGTCTGCACCGCGGCGCTTCTGACCAGCCCGGCCGCGTTCGCCAAGACCCTGGTTTTCTGCTCCGAAGGCAGCCCGGAGAACTTTTATCCCGGCATCAATACGACCGGGACCTCGTTCGATGGCAATGAGCCGATCTACAACCGCATCGTCGAATTCGAGCGCGGCGGCACGCAAGTCGTGCCGGGTCTCGCGGAATCCTGGACGATCTCTCCCGACGGCACCACCTACACCTTCAACCTCCGCAAGGGCGTGAAGTGGCATACGACCAAATCGTTCAAGCCGACGCGCGACTTCAACGCTGACGACGTGTTGTTCTCGATCGAGCGGCAATGGAAGGAAGATAATCCCTATTTCAAGGTGACGAGCCCGAACCATTCCTATTTCGGCGACATGGCGATGCCGAAACTCTTGAAGTCCGTCGAGAAGATGGACGACTACACCATCAAGGTGACGCTCAATCAGCCGGAAGCCCCGTTCCTCGCCGACCTCGCGATGCCGTTCGCCGCGATCCAGTCGAAGGAATATGCCGATGCGATGCTGAAGGCCGGCACGCCCGAGAAGATCGACCAGGATCCCGTCGGCACCGGGCCGTTCTATCTGGTACAGTATCAGAAGGACGCCGTGATCAGGTACAAGGCGTTCCCGCAATATTGGGGCGGCAAGGCCAAGATCGACGACCTCGTCTATGCGATCACCCCGGATTCGTCCGTTCGCTGGGCCAAGCTGCAGAAGGGCGAATGCGACGTGATGCCCTATCCAAACCCGGCCGACATCGACGCAATCAGGAACGATCCGAACGTCACCGTGCTGGAGCAGCCCGGCCTCAACATCGGGTACCTCGCGTTCAATACGCAGAAGAAGCCGTTCGATGACGTGCGCGTGCGAAAGGCCCTGAGCATGGCGATCGACAAGAAGGCGATCATCGACGCCGTCTATCTGTCGACCGGCATCGCGGCAAAGAACCCGATCCCGCCCTCGATGTGGTCCTACAACGACGCCGTCAAGGACGACCCTTATGACCCCGAGGCGGCCAAGAAGCTTCTGGCCGATGCCGGATTTCCGAACGGCCTGGAGACGGATCTATGGGCCATGCCAGTGCAGCGGCCCTACAATCCGAATGCCAAGCGCATTGCCGAGCTGATGCAGGCCGACCTCGCCAAGATCGGCGTCAAGGCCGAGATCAAGTCGTTCGAGTGGGGGGAATATCGCAAGCGGTTGCAGGCCGGCGAGCACCAGATGGGCATGTTCGGCTGGACCGGCGACAATGGCGATCCCGACAACTTCCTGCACACCTTGCTGGGCTGCGCCTCGGCCCAGTCCGGCGGGTCCAACATCGCCAAGTTCTGCTACAAGCCGTTCGATGATCTGGTGATGAAGGCCAAGACCGTCAGCGACCAGAGCGAGCGCGCCAAGCTCTACGGCGAGGCGCAAGTGGTGTTCAAGGAGCAGGCGCCGTGGTTCACCATTGCGCATGCGGTGCAGTTGAAGCCGGTCCGCAAGCGCGTGGTCGACTTCAAGCTGTCGCCGTTCGGACGACACGTCTTCTACGGTGTCGACGTCAAGGACTAGCGGATCACAAGGTGGAGCGACCTTCGTCGTTCCGCACTGCGACCCGATGATAGCCAAGCTGTAGCGCAGAAGGCGGTAGGCTCCCTCTCCCCGTTCTTCACGGGGAGAGGGTTGGGGTGAGGGGCAGACGCCCGATCGGTATTGGTTGTTAGACCTGTCCCCCCTCACCCGTATTGCATCTTCCGATGCAATCCGACCTCTCTCCGCAAGCGGGGCGAGGTGCACCGGGTCCACCGCAACATGCGTGCGCATCTTGGTCCTTCGTAGGACGTTGGCAGAGAACGGCATGCTGCGGTTCGTTTTCACACGGTTGAGCCTCGTGGTTCCGACATTCATCGGCATCACGCTGCTCGTGTTCGTGCTGATCCGACTGATTCCAGGCGATCCGATCGAGACGATGGCCGGCGAGCGCGGCATCGATCCGGCGCGCCTCGCGCAGCTGCGCAAGGATTACGGCTTCGATCAGCCCGTGCTGGTCCAGTACGGTTTCTATCTGTCGCGGCTGGCGCATGGCGATCTCGGCCGGTCGATCGTCACCCATGAGCCGGTGATCGCTGAATTCCAGAGCCTGTTCCCGGCCACCGTCGAGCTGTCGATCTGCGCGATCCTGTTTGCGCTCTGCGTGGGGCTGCCGGCCGGCATCATCGCCGCGATCAGGCGAAACTCGATCTTCGATCACGGCGTGATGGGCATTTCGCTCACCGGCTACTCGATGCCGATCTTCTGGTGGGGATTGCTGCTGATCCTGCTGTTCTCGGTGCAGCTCGGATGGACGCCGGTGTCGGGCCGGATCGCCGTGCAATACTATATCGAGCCGGTCACGGGCTTCCTGCTGATCGATACGCTGCTGGACGGTGATGTCGGCGCGTTCCGCTCGGCGCTGTCGCATCTGATTCTGCCCACGATCGTGCTCGGCACCGTGCCGCTCGCCGTGATCGCGCGCATGACGCGGTCGGCGATGCTGGAGGTTCTCGGCGAGGACTACATCCGCACCGCCCGGGCCAAGGGCCTGCCGCCGTTCCGCGTGATCGCGATCCATGCCCTGCGCAACGCGCTGATCCCCGTCGTGACCGTGATCGGGCTGCAGGTCGGCGTGCTCTTCACCGGCGCCATCCTCACCGAAACCATCTTCTCCTGGCCGGGCGTCGGCAAATGGCTGATCGAAGGCATCAACCGCCGCGATTATCCCGTGCTGCAGGGCGGCACGCTGTTGATCGGCGCGATCGTCATGAGCGTCAATCTGCTGGTCGACCTCGCCTATGGCCTGATCAATCCCCGCATCCGGTATACGCGATGAGCGTCGAGAACATTCAGCCCCCTATCGCCGTGGCGCAGCCGGACACTCCGCCTTCGCCGTCGCTGGAGTTCTGGCAGGACTTCAGGAAGAACGCGGGCGCCGTTGCCGGGCTCGTGGTGATCGCGGTCCTGATCCTGCTCGCGCTGTCGGCCGATATCGTGGCGCCGCATTCGCCTGTGCTCACCAACAACGCCGCCTTCCTGAAGCCACCGTTCTGGCAGCAAAGCGGGTCGCTCGCCTACCCGCTCGGCACCGACGCGATCGGGCGCGATATTCTGTCCCGTCTCATCCATGGCGCAAGGCTGTCGCTTCTGATCGGAATCGCTGTCGTGGCGTTGTCGGTGATCGCGGGCACCATTCTCGGACTGATCGCCGGCTTCTTCCGCGGCGTGACCGAAATCGCGATCATGCGGTTGATGGACATCACCTTGACCTTGCCGAGCCTTCTGCTCGCGATCGTCATCGTCGCCATCCTCGGACCTGGCCTGATGAACGCCATGCTGGCGGTCGCGATCGTGCTGCTGCCGCATTACGTGCGCATCGCCCGCGCCGCCGTGATCAGTGAGGTCTCGAAGGACTACGTGATCGCCGCCAAGGTCGCGGGCGCCGGCCGTTTCAGGCTGATGTTCAAGGAGGTGCTGCCGAATTGCGCCGCGCCGCTGATCGTGCAGGCGACGCTCGGCATTTCCACCGCGATCCTGGACGCGGCCGCGCTCGGCTTCCTCGGCCTCGGCGCGCAGCCGCCTTTGCCGGAATGGGGCACCATGCTGGCAGACGCGCGCGAATTCGTGCTGCGGGCCTGGTGGGTCGTGACGCTGCCGGGCCTCGCGATCCTCATCACCGTGCTGGCCTTCAACCTGCTCGGCGACGGGTTGCGCGACGCGCTTGATCCCAAGCTCAAACGATGATGCCTGCTGGAGAGTGAAGGCGATCCGATGCCGCTTCTCGAGATCGAAAATCTGTCGGTCGCATTTCCATCGCGCAACGGCATGGTCCGCGCCGTTGATGGCGTCAGCATCACGCTCGACAAGGGCGAGGTGCTGGGGATCGTCGGCGAGTCCGGATCCGGCAAGAGCGTCGGCATGCTCGCGCTGATGGGACTGGTGCCCTATCCCGGCCAGGTCCAGGCCGACAAATTGATGTTCGAGGGACGGGATCTGCAGGCTCTGTCCGGCCGCGAGCGGCGCGCGCTCACCGGCAAGGATGTCGCGATGATCTTCCAGGAGCCGACGACCTCGCTCAATCCGTCCTTCACGATCGGCTATCAGCTCGCCGAGACGCTGCGCATTCATGAGAGCATGGACCGCAAGGCGGCGCGGCGGCGGGTGATCGAACTCCTGGAGCAGGTCGGCATTCCCGCCGCCGAGAGCAGGCTGTCGGCCTATCCGCATCAGCTCTCGGGCGGCATGAACCAGCGCGTCATGATCGCAATGGCGATCGCCTGCAATCCAAAGCTCCTGATCGCCGACGAGCCGACGACGGCGCTCGACGTCACCATCCAGGCCCAGATCCTCGATCTTCTGCTGTCGCTGCAGCGCGATCGCGGCATGGCGCTCATTCTCATCACCCACAACATGGGCGTGGTCTCGGACACGACGGAGCGCGTCGCCGTGATGTATGCCGGGCAGATTATGGAGCAGCGCCCGACCGCGAGCCTGTTCGCCTCGCCGCAGCATCCATATACGGCCGCCTTGCTGGCGGCGCGGCCGGAAGCCAGCGACGGCGGACGGCTCGCCACCATCCCGGGCGTCGTGCCCGGCGCCTACGATCGACCGCGCGGCTGCCTGTTCAGCCCCCGTTGCGCCTATGCGACGCCGCTGACTGATTCGGTGCGTCCCGAACTGCGCCCGTGGGATGATGGCCTGGTGCGCTGTCATTATCCGCTCGGTGATCCAACGAGGGAGGCGCGGCTCGCGGCCGATCGCCGCGGTGCCGGCGTGACAAATCCTGCCGGCGAGGCCGTGCCATGACGGCGCTCGTCACCGCCCATGATCTCAAGCGCAGCTACGAGGTCAAGCAGGGCCTGTTCCGTAGCCCCGCGCATCTGCACGCCGTTGGCGGCGTGTCCTTTGCCATCGATGCCGGCAAGACGCTGGCCGTGGTCGGCGAGTCCGGTTGCGGCAAATCGACTCTCGCGCGACTCGTCACGCTCATCGAGACGCCGGATGCCGGCACGCTCACGCTCGATGGGCTCGACGCCGTCCATCCTCCGGCCGGCGCCGCCAGGACGTTGCGGCGGACCGTGCAGATCGTGTTCCAGAATCCCTATGGCTCGCTCAACCCGCGCAAGCGCGTCGGCGCCATCCTCGAGGAGCCGCTGGTCATCAATACCAGCCTGTCGAAGCAGGAGCGGCGCGCGCAGGCGCTCGACATGATGGCCAAGGTCGGACTGCGTCCGGAGCATCTCGGCCGCTACCCGCACATGTTCTCCGGCGGCCAGCGCCAGCGCATCGCGATCGCCCGCGCCCTGATGCTGCGGCCGAAGCTCGTCGTGGCCGACGAGCCGGTCTCGGCGCTCGACATGTCGGTCCAGGCGCAGGTGCTCAATTTGCTGGCCGATTTGCAGCGCGAGTTGGGACTTGCTTATCTCTTCATCTCGCACGACCTCGGCGTGGTCAGGCACATCGCCGACGACGTGCTGATCATGTATCTCGGGCTGGTGATGGAGCACGGGCCGAAGCAGCGCATTTTCGCCCGGCCGCTGCATCCGTATACGCAGGCCCTGGTCGACGCCACGCCGGGCCTCGGCCGCAAGCGTCAGCGGATCGTGCCCAAGGGCGAACTGCCCTCGCCGCTCGCCCCGCCCGCCGGCTGCGTGTTTTCCACCCGCTGCCCGCATGTGACGGATCTCTGCCGGGCGCAGCGCCCGCCGCTGCGTCCGATCGATGGCCGTCTCGTCGCCTGCCACTACGCCGAACGCCTCCTGGACACGCAACCGGCCTGACGATCGCATTCACCCCGCCTGCATCCGACGAGCGGCCGCGCTGTGCCGGCCGATCAGGCCGGCGACATCGAGCCCCGGAATGGCGCCGTCGACGACTGTCCAACGGCCGCCGACCATGACGCGATCGGCCCGATGCGCGCCGCACAAGACCAGCGCCGCGATCGGATCGCCAGCGCCTGAGAAGCGCAGCTCGTCGAGCTTGAACAGCGCCAGATCCGCCGCCTTCCCAACCGCAATCTCGCCGAGTTCGGGCCGTCCCACGCAGGCCGCCGAACCCTTCGTCGCCCAACGCAGCGCGTCCTTGTGGCTGATGCGGCTGACACCGTAGCGCGCCCGCTGCAGCAGGAAGGCGGCACGCACCTCCTGCATCAGATTGGAGCCGTCGTTCGAGGCCGAGCCGTCGACACCGATCCCGATGCCGACGCCGGCCTCCTCCATCTCGCACACCGGGCAGCAGCCGGAGGCGAGCAGCTGGTTGGAGCAGGCGCAATGGCTGATCGTGGTCTTCGCCTTGCCCAGCCGCTTCATCTCGTCGGCATTGAAGAAGATGCCGTGCGCCAGCCAGGTGCGCGGGCCGAGCCAACCGTTCTTCTCGAGATAATCGAGCGGACGGCAGCCGAACATCGCCTCGCAGAAGCGGTTCTCGTCCTCGGTCTCCGCGAGATGCGTGTGCAGGCGGACATCGAGCTTGTCGGCAAGCGCAGCCGTCTTCTGCATCAAGGAGCCCGTGACCGAGAACGGCGAGCACGGCGCCAGCGCGATCTGCACCATCGCGTCTGGTCCGCGCTCGTGATGGGTCGCGACGACGCGCTCGCTGTCGGCGAGGATCGTATCCTCGTCCTGTACCACGCTATCCGGCGGCAGGCCGCCGTCGCGCTCCGACAGGTTCATCGAGCCGCGCGTCAGCAGCACGCGGATGCCGAGCCGCTTGGCGGCGGCGACCTCGATGCCGACGGCGTCCTCAAGACCGGCGGGAAACACGTAATGATGGTCCGTCGTCGTGGTGCAGCCCGACAGCATCAGCTCGGACATTGCCAGCGTGACCGCTGCGTCCAGCGACTCCGGCGTCAGCTTCGCCCAGACCGGGTACAGCGCCTTCAGCCAGGGGAACAGCTCGCGGTCCATCGCGGCCGGGAGCGCCCGCGTCAGCGTCTGATAGAAGTGATGGTGGGTGTTGATCAGCCCGGGGATCACGACATGCACGCTCGCGTCGAACGCGACGGCGCCTTCGGTTGCAGGCTCCTTCCCGGCAGCCACCAGCTCGACGATGCGGCCGTCCTTGACGACGACGCCTCGTGCGGCGTCCTCCGCCAGGATGGCAAGCGGGTCCTTGATCCAGATCGGCATGGTGCTCATGGCTGCCTCGTCTCGCTGATTGCGCGGTCGTCTCGCGGGCTGGCCTGCAAGCGCAGGGCCAGCGTCATGCTATTGCCAGTTGGCGTCGGTCTTGCAAGGATTTGCCCCGCGATCCGCTGCGCGAATGAGCTTGCGTCACCATGGACCTGAACACCATCACCGAGGTAGTGCGCCCGCGAACACGGGCCGAGCTGCCCGCCTGGAAGGCAGGCGATGCCTGGCTGGCCGGCGGCACCTGGCTGTTCTCGGAACCACAGGCGCAGCTGTCGCGGCTGATCGATCTCGGCGATCTCGCCTGGCCGGCGCTCGCCATCAGCGAGGACGGGCTGAGCATCGCCGCGACCTGCAGCGTCGCCGAGCTCGACGCGCTGCCCTGCCCGGCCGACTGGATCGCCGCGCCGCTGATCGACCAATGCTGCCGGGCGTTCCTGGCCTCTTTCAAGATCTGGAAGACGGCGACCGTCGGCGGCAATCTCTGCATGTCGCTGCCGGCCGGACCGATGATCTCGCTGCTCGCCGCGCTCGAAGGGGTCTGCACGATCTGGAAGACCGACGGCAGCGAGCAGCGCATTGCGGTCGTGGACTTCGTCACGGGCAACAACAGCAACGTGCTCGCGCCCGGCGACCTGCTGCGCCAGATCGACATTCCCTTGACCGCGCTCAGGCGACGGACCGCGTTCCGCCAGATCGCGCTGAGCCCGGTCGGCCGTTCCGGCGCGCTGCTGATCGGCACGCTGGGGCGGGACGGCGACCTGATGCTCACCGTAACCGGCTCGACCGTCAAGCCGCTGCAGCTCCACTTCGGCGCCATGCCCGACGAAGCCGCGCTGCGCGGAAGCATTCTCAGCGAGATTCCCGATGCGCTCTATCATGACGATGTCCACGGCAAGCCGGCGTGGCGAAAGGCGATGACGCTGCGGCTCGCCGAGGAGATCCGCGCCGAGCTCGCAGGCGGCGTGCGGCCATGAGCTTGATCGTCGACGGCAAGACAATCGAGGCTGCGCCGCGCCCGGGACAGTGCCTGCGCACATTCCTCCGCGACACCGGGCATTTCGGCGTGAAGAAAGGCTGCGACGCCGGCGATTGCGGCGCCTGCACCGTGCTGCTCGACGGCGAGCCGGTGCATTCTTGCCTGATCCCCGCGTTCCGCGCCGACGGCAAGGCGGTCACCACGGTCGAAGGTCTCGCCACCGAGGATGGCCTGCATCCGATGCAGCAGGCGTTCCTGGATGCGCAGGCGTTTCAGTGCGGCTTCTGCACCGCGGGCATGATCGTGACCTGCGCTTCGCTCAACCAGGCGCAGAAGAAGGATCTCGACGCGGCGCTCAAGGGCAATCTGTGCCGCTGCACCGGCTATCGCGCGATCGAGGACGCGCTGCTCGGCCGCGCACATGTCGAGGAGGTCGCGGCCGGCGAGGCCTTCGGCCGCAGCCTGCCGGCTCCCACCGGCCCCGACGTGGTGCGCGGCCAGGCGCGCTACACCTTCGACACCGCGGTCGAGGGCCTGCTGCACATCAAGCTCGTGCGCTCGCCGCATGCGCATGCGCGCATCGTCGGCATCGACAAGGCTCAAGCGCTCGCGGTGCCGGGCGTGCATGCGGTGCTGACGCATGAGGACGCGCCGGGCATGCTGTTCTCGACGGCGCGGCACGAACAGGCCTGGATGGATCCGGCCGACACCCGCGTGCTCGACGACACCGTCCGCTTCATCGGCCAGAAGGTCGCGGCCGTGGTCGCGGAGTCCGAGGCCGCCGCCGAGGAAGGGTGCAGGCGGCTTGTCGTCGACTACGAGATTCTGCCCGCCGTGATCGATCCCGAAGCGGCCATCGCGCCGGGCGCGCCGGTCATCCACGCCGGCCATGGCAGCGAGCATCGCATCGCCGATGTCAGCCGCAACATCGCCGCCGAGACCCATGGCGAATTCGGCGATGTCGCGGCCGCGCTCGCGTCGTCCGCTGCGACCTACGAAGGCACCTTCACGACGCAGCGCGTCCAGCATGCTGCGCTGGAGACCCACGGCGGTCTCGCCTGGCTCGACGATGGCGGCATGCTCACCGTCCGCACCAGCACGCAGGTGCCGTTCCTGACGCGTCGGGCCCTGTGCGAGATCTTCGATCTTGCGCCCGACAAGGTCCGCGTGTTCTGTGCGCGTGTCGGCGGCGGCTTCGGCGGCAAGCAGGAAATGTTCGTCGAGGACATCCTGGCGCTCGCGGCCTTGAAGACGGGCCGTCCCGTCAAGCTCGAGTTCACCAGGGAAGAGCAGTTCATCGCGACCTCGACTCGGCATCCGATGCGCGTCACGGTCAGGGCCGGTGCCGACAAGGATGGCAGGCTGACCGCGCTGCAGCTCGACGTGCTCTCCAACACCGGCGCTTACGGCAATCACGCCGGGCCCGTGCTGTTTCACGCCTGCAGCGAGTCGATCTCGGTCTACAACTGCCCGAACAAGAAGGTCGACGGCGTCGCCGTCTATACCAACACGGTGCCGGCCGGCGCCTATCGCGGCTACGGCCTGCCGCAGACCACTTTCGCCGTCGAGGCGGCGATCGACGAGCTGGCGCTCAAGCTTGGCATCGACCCATTCGAGATGCGCCGCCGCAACATCGTCAGGCCGGGCGATCCCATGCTGACGCCGCCCGGCTCCGACCATAGCGACGTGTTGTACGGCTCCTACGGTCTCGACCAGTGCCTCGATCTGGTCGAACGCGCCATGGCCGAGGCCACGCCGGCACCGGAATTGTCGGACGATTGGCTCACGGGCGATGGCATCGCACTGACCATGATCGACACCGTGCCGCCTGACGGCCACTTTGCCGACGCCAGCATCAGCCTGCGCGACGATGGCGGCTTCACGCTCACCGTGGGCACCGCCGAGTTCGGCAACGGCACCAGCACCGTGCATCGCCAGATCGCGGCGAGCGTGCTGGGCACGACCGTCGATCGTATCAGCCTCCGTCAATCCGACACCGCGCATGGCGGTCACGACACCGGTGCCTATGGCTCGACCGGCACCTTCGTGGCGGGACGCGCGACGCAGGCCGCGGCAGAAGCGATGGCGGAGAACATCAAGCGCTTCGCAGCGGATCGCTGGACGGTTGACCCGGCCGACTGCGCGATCGCCGACGAGGCCGTCAGTTGCGGGGCGCAGCGGCTCTCCTTCGCAAGCATCGCCAGCCTCGGCGGCGACGGGCTGACAGCGACCGGCAACTCGCAAGGCACGCCGCGCTCGGTTGCGTTCAACGTCCAGGGTTTTCGCGTCGCCGTGAACAAGCACACCGGCGTGGTCAGGATTCTCAAGAGCGTGCAGGCGGCGGATGCCGGCCGCGTCGCCAATCCGATGCAGTGCCGCGGCCAGATCGAGGGCGGTGTCGCGCAGTCGCTGGGAGCAGCGCTCTATGAGGAGATCGTCATCGACGCCACTGGGCGCGTGGTCAACCCGCGCTTCCGCGACTATCATTTGCCGTCCTACGCCGACGTGCCGCGCACCGAAGTGCTGTTCGCCGCGACCCATGACAGCATCGGCCCGCTCGGCGCGAAGTCGATGAGCGAGAGCCCGTACAATCCTGTCGCCGCCGCCCTCGGCAACGCGATCCGCGCCGCCACCGGCATCCGCTTCACCGCCGTGCCGTTCAAGCCGGACCGGCTGTTTCCGCAACTGCAGGAGACCTTCGGCGATTGACGCGTTCAGGGGAGTGCCAGGAGATGGCCGCGCACCTATTTGGGCCGACGGTCGTAGGACCAGCCGAACACGCCACTGCGCTGGGTCTCCGGCTCCGGCTCGGCCGCCGGTTCCGGTGCCGGTTGAGCGGCGGCTTGCGGTGGCGTTGGGGGCGCGACCGGCTTCGGAATGGTCTCGCACTTCATCGCATAGACCAGCTTGCCGTCCTCGGTGCGGCCGATCGGTGCGCAGGCATCGGCGCGCTTGGCCGAGTTGGGCTTCGGCCCCGTCTGCGCCCACGCCGAAGATGCAGCGCCGAACTGTCCCAGGACCACCATGATCACAGCCAATCTCTTCATCGCGCTCGTCTCGCTTTGCCGACCATCGCATTGAACGCAATCGGGTCGCTGAAGTCCACCATGTCGCGCGTGCGTGGAAGCTAATCTGTTGTGCACCGACTGCCACAGCGATGCGCTGGAAATCGTGCGCGATCGATGCCACAGATGAGACGCAGGCGCGCGTCGCCGGACGTGCCCTGTTGAAGGAGATGACCGCGCGATGTTGGCTTCGATCATATCGGAATGGCTGAGCCTGATCTTCCGCTGGCTGCATGTGATCGCGGCGGTGGCGTGGATCGGCAGCTCGTTCTACTTCATCGCGCTCGACCTCAGCCTGAAGCCGCGCGAGGGCCTGCCAAAGGGCGTGATGGGCGAGGCCTGGCAGGTGCATGGCGGCGGCTTCTACCACATCGTCAAATATCTGGTGGCGCCGGCGCAGATGCCGAGCGAGCTGACCTGGTTCAAATGGGAAGCCTACACCACCTGGCTGTCCGGCTTCGTGCTGATGATCGTGGTGTATTATCTCAACGCCGATCTGTTCCTGATCGACAAGTCCATTCTCGACCTGACGCCGTTGCAGGCGGGCCTGTTCAGCTTCGGCTCGCTGGCGCTCGCCTGGCTGCTCTACGAAGGCGCCTGCCGCAGCGGACTGGCGAGGCACGAGCTGCCATTCGCCATCGGCGGCTACATTTTTCTCGTCGCCCTCACCTACGCCTTCACCCATGTGCTGAGCGGCCGCGGCGCCTTCAACCAGATCGGCGCGATCATCGGCACCATCATGGTCGCCAACGTGTTCGCGGTGATCATTCCCAATCAGAAGAAGATCGTGGCCGCGCTGCTCGCGGGTCAAGCGCCGGATCCCAGGCTCGGCAAGGCCGGCAAGGAGCGCTCGGTCCACAACAACTATCTGACCCTGCCGGTCGTGGTGCTGATGATCAGCAATCACTATCCGCTGCTGTTCGGCACCCGCTACAATTGGGCGATCGTCGCCATCGTGCTGGCGCTGGGCCCCGTCATCCGGCATTTCTTCAACGAGCGTCACAAGGGCCATCCCTCGCCGTGGTGGGTGTGGGGCGTGGCCGCCGCGGGCATGATCGCGATCCTGTTGTTGTCCGCCGCCGGGCCCCGCGACGCCAAGACGGCGGCCGCGACGCAGCCGAGCTTCGCGCAGGTCGAGGAGATCGTGACCTCCCGCTGCAGCATGTGCCACGCGGCCGAGCCGGTGTGGGACGGCATCGTCACAGCGCCGAAAGGCGTGCGGCTCGACACCGCCGACAACATCCAGCGCAACGCACGGCTGATCGCGCGCAATGCAGCGTGGTCGAGCGCCATGCCGCCCGGCAACATCACCGAGATCACCGGCGAGGAGCGCGCAGTGCTCGCGGCGTGGGCGGGCGCGCAGTAGAAGCGCAGACATCGCTGAGCAGGCGGCACGCGCTTGATCCGTAGGGTGGGCAAAGGCGCACCGACGCCGTCCGCGTGATGCGCAGCTCCAGCGCGCGCCGTGCCCACCATTCTCGCCGCGTCAGCGGATCGACGGTGGGCACGCTGCCGTCCTTTGGACGGCTGCTTTGCCCACCCTACGGCGGCTCCAAACTCCGCTGTCGTCCCGGCCTTGAGCCGGGACCCATACCCCCAGGCAGCGGTTCGAGGCACGCTGGTTATCGGCTTTCTTGCTCATCGCCAGCGCTGCGGAGTATGGGTCCCGGATCGGCGCCGCAACGCGCTGTCGCGCGTCGCGGCTTGTCCGGGACGATGATGGGGGAACGGCTGATTCACATTTCAAAGAGCGCGGCGTAACGGATCAGTACGGACATCAGGACAGCACGGGATATGCGATCGCAGTCCCGCGACGCCTGGCGCCCGGGTGATGCATCGACGGTGTCCCTCTCGGCGACGAGAGGGCGCAGGGAAGGCCGGACCTCGGCTGAGGCCCGTGGCCCCCGTGCGATAAAAATGCACGGGGCAGGAACCACAGGTACAGCCGGACAGATCC
>NZ_JANBVS010000020.1 GCF_024586915.1 Bradyrhizobium sp. SRS-191 | reverse complement strand
TCTCTCCGCGAGTGCCGCTCGTTGAGACAGACCCCTCACCCAACCGAGTCCGCGGCTCCAGCGTACATGCCCTCTCCCACAAGGGGCGAGGGCACAGTCATGGCTGTCGTGCCCGCCGCGAGGCTGTTTGGTTTCCAGCTTCTCCAAATGGTTGCTCTCCATGAACACGCCGCCAACGTGTTCATGGTCAGTGTACAGTGCCGCCCGCGACTTTTGACCCTCATGGTGAGGAGCGCCGCGCCCGTCGGTTGGCGCTCGCGCAAGCTGCACGCGCGCGGCGCGTCTCGAACCATGAGGCCGAGATGCTCAATTCACCGCGTTGCTGACCATCACCTCGATCAGCTTCGTTCCCGGCCGCCGGAAGGCCTCCGACAGCACCGGCTTGAGCTCACGGGGATCGCTGACGCGCAGCGCCTCGCAGCCGAGGGATCGCGCCAATCCCGCAAAGTCCACCGGCGGATCGACAAAATCCATCCCGATGTAGTTGTCATCGCCGTGGAACGACAGCAGCCGCTGCTTGATGATGCGGTAGCCGCCATTGTTGACGATGACGATCGAGAGCGGCAGCTTGTGGTGCGCGGCGGTCCACAGCGCCTGGATCGAATACATCGCGCTGCCGTCGCCGGAGTAGCACACCACGGGGCGATCGGGATTGGCGAGGCTGACGCCGACCGAGGCCGGCAGGCCCCAGCCGATGCCGCCGGAGGCGAGGCCGTGATAGTTGTAGCGGTCGCGATACGGCCATAGCGCCGTCATGTAGCGACCGGAAGTGAGGCCCTCGTCGACGAGGATGCCGTGTTCGGGCATCGCTTGTGCCACCTGCAGCGCCAGGTAGTCGGGATCGATCGGCGTCTTCTCGCCTGCCGTCTCGATCTGCGCGGTCAGCGTTCGGCGCCGCGCGGTCCAGTTCTTCGAGGCCAGCTCCGCGATGCCCGCCTGCGCCGTGGCCTGTAGCGGCGCGCCGCCGCGCTCGCGCAGCAGCGGCGTCAACTGCCGGAGCGTTTCGCGGACGTCGGCCTTGAGCGCGATCTCCGCGCCGAAATTCTTGCCGAGCTCCCAATCGACGAGACCGATCTGCATGATCGGCAGGCCGTCGGGCAGCGGCAGGGTCTCGCTGTGGACCGACATCCGCAGCGGATCGGCGCCGAGCACGATCAGGAGATCGTGCGGCGCCAGGAGGTCGCGGACCTGCTTCTGTGTTCGCGACAGCGAGCCGATGTAGCAGGGATGTTCGGAGAGGAAATGCGAGCCATAGGGCGCGGACTGCTGATGCACGGGAGCCCCAAGCACCGAGGCGAAGTCGGCGGCTTCCCGCAGCGCATCACTCTTGACGATCTCGTCGCCGGTGATGATCACCGGCCGCTGCGCCTTGAGGATGCGCTCCGCCAGGCCCTGCAGCGCGTCCGCGGACGGCTGTACGCGGGCATCGACGCGCGTGGAGCGGCCGAGCTCGATGCCGGCCTCGGCGTTGAGGATGTCGCCGGGCAGCGAGATGAACACCGGCCCCGTCGGCGGCGTCGTCGCGACCTTCGCCGCGCGCCTGACGATGCGCGGCAGGTCCTCCAGCCTGTTCACCTCCACCGCCCATTTCACCAGCGGCTCGGCCATGCGCACCAGTGGGCCATAGAGTAGCGGCTCCATCAGGCCGTGGCCCTGCTCCTGCTGGCCGGCGGTGAGGATCATCGGCGTGCCCGTGAACTGCGCGTTGTAGAGCGCACCCATCGCATTGCCGAGGCCGGGCGCGACATGGACGTTGCAGGCGACGAGCCGGCCGGACGCGCGGCTGAAGCCGTCGGCGATCGCCACCACCAGGCTCTCCTGCATCGCCATGACGTAGGTGAGATCGGGATGGTCCTTCAGCGCATGCATGACCGGCAACTCGGTCGTGCCGGGATTGCCGAACAGATGCGTGATGCCCTCATCCTTGAGCAGCGCGAGGAAGGCCGAGCGTCCGGTGACGCGGTTCTTCATCAGGTTTCCTCCGAGCAACGCAGCCTAATTTGTTATCGCAAGCCTCACCGCGTCATGGCCGGGCTTGTCCCGGCCATCCACGTCGGTCGGCAAGCGTGGATGGACGTGGATGCCCGGGACGAGCCCGGGCATGACGACGTGGAGGTAGACCAGCACACGGCTTGCATTCCAATTTGCGGCGCTCCTCGCAATGACGGTGGAGAGAGCGCGGGCGCTACGCGTTCACCGTCGCGTCATACGCCGGATAATCCGTGTAGCCCTTCTCCTCGCCGCCATAGAACGTGGGCCGATGATACGGCGTCAGCGGCCAGCCGTGTTGCAGGCGGGCGGGCAGGTCAGGGTTCGAGATGAAGTAGCGGCCGAAGGCGATGGCGTCGGCCTCCCCCTCGGCAATAGTCACCTCCGCCGGCTCTCCCGTGAAGCCGCCGGCGCCGATCAGAACGCCGTTCCAGATCGGCCGGAACAGCGCGAGCGCCGACGGCACGTTCTGCCAGTTGACGTCGGCGCGGCCGGCGCCGGAGGAGCGCGGCTCGATCAAATGCAGATAGGCGATGCCGAGCCTGTTGAGCGCCTCGATCGCATGCGTATAGAGCGGCATCGGATCCGGCTCGCCGGAGCCATTGGCGATGCCATAGGGCGACAGCCGCACGCCGACCTTGTCGGCGCCGCAGGCCGCGATCACGGCTTCCGTCACCTCGAGCAGGAAGCGGCAGCGGTTCTCGATGGAGCCGCCATAGCGGTCGGTGCGCTGGTTGCTGCGGGTCTGCAGGAACTGCTCGATCAGGTAGCCGTTCGCGCCGTGCACCTCGACGCCGTCGAAGCCCGCCGCCATCGCGTTGCGCGCGGCCTGTCCATAGGCGGCGACGAGCGCCGGGATCTCGTCGGTCTCCAGCGCCCGCGGCGTCTCATAGGCCGCGCCCTTGCCCTCCGCCGTCATCGCCTTGAGATCGTCGCCGATCGCAATCGCCGACGGCGCGACCGGCAGCGCGCCGCCGGGCTGGAACGACGAATGCGAGACGCGGCCGACGTGCCAGAGCTGCAGGAAAATGAGTCCGTCCTTGGCGTGGACGGCGTCGACGACCTGCTTCCAGCCGGCGACCTGCGCCTCGCTGTAGATGCCGGGCACATTCGGGCTGCCGGTGCCCGTCGGCAGCACCGGCGAGGCCTCGGCGATGATCAGGCCGCCCGGGGTCGCGCGCTGCGCGTAGTAGTCGACGTTGAGCTGCCGCGGCGCCAGCGTCTCCTTCGCGGCGCGCATGCGCGTCAGCGGCGCCATCACGACGCGATGCTTGAGGTGATAGGGACCGATCTTGAGCGGCGAAAACAGCGCAGGCAGCATTTCTCCCCCGGGGATGTCGTTATGATTGTCGGTTGGGATCATCTTGTTCGCAAAACATGGCGGTGGCAATCTCGGCGCGACCTCCGCACGAGCAGACCCTCCATGCCGAAAGCGGACGCCCCTGCAACCGAGGCCCGCGTCTCGCGTTGCAGGCGCGAAGACCTGTCATGCGGTGACCGCGGATGATCTTGCGGCCGCCCTTGGACGTCATACACAACCGTCTCAAGATCCAGCCGGAGAACACGCCGTGCCCCACCCTGCTCTATCAGCCGCTCACACCGCCGTCGTCACCGGAGGCGCGTCCGGCATCGGCCTTGCCGCCGCCATCCGCTTCGCCGAGCTCGGCATGAACGTCTGCATCGCCGATCTCGACGACGCCCGGCTGCGCGATGCGGCCGCCAAGGTCGGCGCCGCCGCGACGCGCGGCGAGGCGGCGGTCATGACGGCCAAGGTGGATGTCAGCAGCCGCGACAGCGTGGTCGCGCTGGAGGCGGCGGTGCGCGCGCGGTTCGGCCGCGTCGACGTGCTGATGAACAATGCCGGCATCCAGCCGGGCAGCACAATGTTCGGCCCCGCGGAGAATTGGCAGCGCATCATCGGCGTCAATCTGTGGGGCATCATCCACGGCTCGCAGGTGTTCGCCCCCAACATGATCGCGCAAGCAAAGCCGGCGCTGATCATCAACACCGGCTCCAAGCAGGGCATCACCACGCCGCCCGGCGATCCCGCCTACAACGTCTCCAAGGCCGGCGTGAAGGCGTTCACCGAGGCGCTGCAGCACGAGCTGCGCAACACGCGGGATTGCCAGGTGACGGCGCATCTGTTCATCCCCGGCTTCGTGTTCACGCCGCTCACCGCCAATGGCCGGGTCGAGAAGCCGGCCGGAGCGTGGACGCCCGAGCAGACCGTCGACTTCATGCTCGAGCGCGTGGCGGCCGGCGATTTCTACATCCTATGCCCCGACAACGACGTGCCGCGCGCGCTCGACGAGCGCCGCATCCTGTGGGCGGCCGGCGACATCGTCGAGAACCGGCCTCCGCTGTCGCGCTGGCATGCCGACTACGGCGAGGCGTTCGCGGCGTTCGTAAAGAAATCGCCATGATCCGGCCACGCCGCGGCAGCTTGCGTTGCGATGCCGCCGCGTAGAGCTGGGGTTCCCGAGCGCGTCGGATCGTCGCAAGACAGTCGGCGCGCTCCTACGTTCTGCTTCATCGATCGAATCGTCACGGCTGACATTGCCGTGAAGTAACGACTTGCGGTGCAAGCGACGTCGCCTGCTCCTCGGAAAGGCAGCAGCCGTCAAGCGGTGAGATGTCGCAGGTCCGCCACATCAGCCGCATTCACGCCGCACGACAATCTGACGCAGACGCATTCCACAAAGCTTGCGCGAAGCAGCCACGAAGCAGGCGGCAGATCATCTCCATCACCCGCCCCCGTATCAGCCGCAGCCGTTCAGCTCCGGCTGATCCACAGGGGTAGGCAGCATTGGGGAGACCATCGGACATGACGCGCCATCACCGTCACCATCACGACAGTCACCACGGCCATCATCATCACGATCACCACCACCATCACCATCACAATCATCATTGCCAGCCGGCGCCGACGCCTCCCACGCCGACACCGCCCCCGCCGACCCCCACGCCGCCGACACCCGCGCTCGGCTTCGCCGATCTCGGCATCGTCTTCAACGACGCCACGCGCTTCCTCGAAGGCGGGCTGTGGCGCAACGTGGTCGACGAAGGCGGCCAGGGTCTCGGCAGCGTCTACAACTACACCGGCGATCTCACCGTCATTCAGGATGGGCTGAAGGCGATGGTCGCGGCCGGCCAGTTCAACGGCCAGGCGCTCACCAGCGTCAACAAGATCCTCGCCGACATCACCGTCGCGCAGGACGCCGCGATGGCTTCTGTGACCGGCGGCGGCGCGTTCGGCAGCATCGCCGCCGCGGAAGCCGCGCTGCGCAATGCGCATCTCGACATCCTGAACGTCGTCAACAACGATCCGGCGCTGGCGGGCAAGGCCACCAATGCCGACGGGGCCACCGGCTTCCTGCAGGTGCCGCAGCTGCTGCCGGACGGCGTGACGGCGGCGACCGCGCCCAAGAACACGCTGGCCGAGCTCGGCCTGATCTTCAACGATGCCGCCAACCGGCTGCTCGGCGGCGTCAACGACAGCAACGCCGGCATCATCCAGGACGACGTCGACGCGCTGATCGCGGGCCTCAACGCGCTGGTCGCGGCCAACCCGCTGCAGTTCGGCGGATTGACCGGCGTGCACGCGCTGGCGATCATCGATCAGCTGGCGCTCGTCAACACCCACATCAACGGCGCGGCCGGGAATGTCGACATCGGCCGCGCGCTCAACGACGACTTCCTGGACATCATCGACATCGTCGCCGGTGACACCAACCTCGCCAACATGGCGCAGCAGAACGGCCTCAACGGCTGGAGCCAGTTCGGCGACTTCCTCAATCCGACTCCGGCCTATCAGGACAACCAGGCGCAGACCGATTTCTGGGCCATGTTCATCGCGCAGTCGAATGCGCTCGGCAAGGCGGCGATCGCAGCAGTCAATGCCGGCGACGCCGCGGCGATGGCCAAGGTCACCGCCGACCTGATGACGTTCAAGAAGGACGTCACCGATTTCGACGCGGCGCAGGGCGGCATCTTCCAGGCCCGCTTCGACAACGAGCTGCTCGGCGACCAGAGCACGCTCGGCGCCGAGATCGCAAAGATCCTCGAGGGCTTCCAGACCGGCAACAAGGCGCTGGTGGCGGCGGCCGCCGACCAGATGCACCAGAACGCGGCCGATGTCGGCGGCAACAACATCCCGGTCAATGGCGGCGCCTATGACGTCAACGGCACCACGATCGCGCAGGTGCTGGCAACGACGGGCGGCAACGCCAACGCTGCGGCCGTGCTCGCGGAGATCATGGCCGCCCCGGCCGCAAACGTGATCATGCTGCCGTCGGCCGCGTCCTCGCAGGGCGCCGCGACCGCAGTCCCGGAGACGCCCGTCATCGACCCTCCGCAGTTGGACATGTCGCAGCATCAGCACGCCCATCATCACATGTGGGCGTAGTTGCTTCAGGCGCCTGCACCAGCAGGCGCCTGACCAATGCCAGCGCGGTTTCCGTGGCCGGATCGGCCGCGATCACGGAGACCGCGAGCACGATGAGATCGACCGGCTGAGGCGACAGCACGATCACATGCGTCGCATGCCGCGCCGCCATCAGCGCCACCATGCGCTCGACCGCGGGGTCGCTCGCGGCCAATCCCCATGGCGCATCGGCCCGGCGCAGCACGCGCCGTGAGGCGAGAAAGCCGCGCAGCAGCGGCGGATCAAAAGCGGCAAGCTCCGCCTCGCGATAGCGCCGCGCGCTCTCGAAGATCGGCTGGCGCGTCAGCTCGGCAATCAGCTCGTCGCGGGTCGCCGCGGCCGCTGCGCCGATCGAATCGAGCACGCCGGGCTGTCGCGCTTCGAGCACCGCGCGCAACGCGTCACCCAGAAGGCCGATCGTGAGCACGCCCGCGACCGCGACCGCGCAGAAGCGCATCAATTGCGCCGCATCGACCTCAGGTGACAATGCCGCCGCGGCCCCGCCGAGCACGGCCGCGCCCGTCATGCGCAACGACGTCAGCCACACGCCCTGACGCTGCGCCTCGGCGCTGGAGCCGACGATGAGCATCGCAGTCACCGCGAGCAGCGCGCCGAGGGCGCCGAGCCGCACCGGCATGTCCGGGGCCAGGACGCGGAAATCGGTGACGATGAAGGGAATGACGATCAGCGCGCCGAACGCGACGCGGTCGATGGCGCGGTTCTCCCAGGCCAGCAGCCCGGCGCGATCGCGCCGGAGCAGCAGCCACGCGCAGGTCGCAAAGCCGGCGAGCTGGAATGCCGACAGCACCGCCGTATGATGGTTCTCGAACGCGACCGGGCCGAGCGCGCCGGCCAGGGCGAGGCCGATGCCGCCGACCAACGCGGCCAGCTTCAGTCCGCGATGCGCATGCCGGCGCAGCAGTCCCTCGGTGACGACGAGCGCACCGAGCGGGATCAGCGCCGCGGGGATCAGCGAGATGCGGTCGAGCGTGGCGTTGTCCGTCCACCAGGCGATGCCGCGCAGCAGGAACAGCGAAGCCACCAGCGCCAGCAGGGCGACGAGCCGCGCCGTCAGCGGTCCGCGTGGGTCGCGCCGGTGCAGCATCGCCGCGGCGACGGCGAGACCGATGGCGCCGCAGAGATTGACGACGGAATCGGCGACCACGCCGGGCATCATGGCGCGGCCTCGCCGGACGGCAGACGCGGACGCAAGGTGCCGAACGGCCTGGTGTCGTCAAGCCAATGCAACAGCGGCAGGATCATCCGCTGCAGCGCCAGCATCGCCGAGGTGGCGAGCAGCGCCGGCAGCGAGCCGGAGGGAATTTCGCGCAGGAGATAGCGCCGGGCGGCGGCGAGATCGATGCGGCCGAGCTGCAGCAGGTCGTCGCCCCTGGCGTAGTCGAGCTCGCGGGCGCAGAAGCCGTTGTAGATGTCGTCGCGATGTTTCGGCGCAGCCTCGAAGGTCTTCTTCAGCGCATCAGAGCCGCCGGTATAGGCATCGGTGATGACGAAGCGCGCCTCGTCGAAACCGGCCTCGTCGCCGACGCCGAACACCGCGCGATGCGCCCGCATGATGCCGCGCGCGAGCTCCAGATGAGCAAAACTCTGCCGCGCCTCCGGCTGCGGCGACGGATAGACGTCGGAGAAGGTCTCGCACACCATGCCGGCCACCGCCGGCACCTGCGTGACGTTGGAGATCCATTTCGGCCGCAAGCCATCGCGGATGAACAACAGCAGCGTGGTCAGGCCGTAGAGCACGCCCGACAAGCCCTGGCCGCGCGCGTCCGGATCGACCATCACCAGCCCAAGATGGACCACCTCCTGCGTCTCGCCGGCGCGCGCCACCTGCATCACGGCAAGCGCGTTGAAGGCGATCGGCCGGCCGGTCGAAGCGTCGGAGACGAGCGTGATGATGGCGCGGGCGAGCGCCTCGCGCTGGCCGGAGAAGATACCGTAGGTGAGATCCCCCGCGGGCAGCGTCTTGCCGGCGATGATGCGGAGATCTGCGACGAGGGCGGCCAACGCCGCGTCGTCCAGCGTCGTGCCCGGACTCTCGACGATGCGCGTGCGCAAATCCGCATGCGTGCGCAGCGACAGGTCCATCGCCTCCTGGCCCAGCGCGGTCAGCCAGAAGCCGAGATTGTCACGAAGGCGCCTGACGGCTGCGACGATGTTCATTCCCCTCATCCGCCCAGCGCGAACGCAAATGGCTCGCCGAAGCCCTGCCTTCCCGTGATATGCGCCGCCCGCGTTAATACGTGTTCACGCCGAGCGGCGAAGCCGTCGTCAGGGTAAACGCTGCTTGAACGATGGTCATTACAGCAAAGTCTGCCCGTGTAGCTGCCCCTCACCCCACCCCTCTCCCCGTAAGAACGGGGAGAGGGAGCGCAGCCGGGCTCAAGTGAGCAGATTTGCGTTCGCTCACATATGACGTCGAAGTTTTGCGCTCATCTCTCTCCGCGTCGTCATGGCCGGGCGTGTCCCGGCCATCCACGTCGATCGGCAAACTGAGAAGGACGTGGATGCCCGGGACAAGCCCGGGCATGACGGAGTAACCTGCTTCCAGGGTCGCTCGTTACGGCCAGGCCGGCTGCGCTCCCTCTCCCCGTTCTTCACGGGGAGAGGGTTGGGGTGAGGGGCCGCCGCGCGCACCGGCCTCTCCTTCCACGAGAAAGAGGCGAAGTGACCACGCCTCATGCCGCCTTCGACACCTCCATCAGCAGGCGCTCGGCGCGGGCGTCCTCGATGCGGTTGACGAGCTTGCTGCTTTCGTGGCGGTCGCGCAGGGTCTTGGTCAGGGTGACGCAAGTCTGCACCAGCATGACGATGCCCATCGTCAGATAGCCCTTCATCCAGAGATCGATCGGCATGAAGAACACGCCGAGCGCGACGAGAAAGGCGGACGCGCCGAACGAGGCGTAGGTGAAGGTGACGAAGGCACCGCTGTGGGGCTGGACGTTCTGGTTCATGGTCGGCTCCTATGGTGTCGGTTGATGAGTTGATTGGTTGGAGAGCAGTCGTCGCTTCAGTTTGCCGGAGCGGTGCGGCCGGCCTTCAGGCGCGTCAGCACATCATCGGCGGTGGTCTTGATGCGCGGACCGAAGCCCTGTTCGGCCAGCTTCTCGGCGGTCGTAATCGGCCCGGTCGCGGCGTCGAGCTCCATCAGCGCTTCGTCGGCGGCCTGCGCTTCCATCTGCCGCTCGCGCAGCCGCTTCAGAGTCGCCTCCGCCTCCGGCAGCGTGCATTCGTAGGGACGCGCCGCTTCGATGCCGCCGCGGCGCAGGTTGCGCACGGCTTCCGAGGCGCGGGCGATGCGGCGGCCACGGTCGAGCTCCGCGATGCGGGCCTCGGCCCCCGCCACATGCTTCTTCAGCCGCGCAATCTCCGTGGCGAACAGCGCCCGCGCTGTCTTGGCAGCATCGCGCTCGGCCTCCAGGCCGGCGATCGCCTGCGCGGCCTCGCGGGCCAGATCTTCACGGCCGCCATCGAGCGCGGCGGTGGCGCGCACCTCGAGGTCGGTGATGCGGGCCAGCGTCGCTTCGAGGCGCCTGCCCTCCTGCTGGTCCTGCGCAATGGCCAGCGCCAGCGCGCGCTTGCTGCGCTCGACGGCCGCGGCCGCATCGCGCATCTGCTGATCCAGGATCACCAGCGCGGTCCGGTCCTGCAGCTCCTCCTCCGCAACGGCAACGGTTCCCCGAAACAGCGTCAGAACGGTCTTGAACATTGTGAACTCCCTGCTATGAGCATCGCTCATAAGCAATCTTCTAGCGCAATCTTGAGCGTCGCTCAAGAGCAAATTTGAGCATCGCTCAGAGTTATGGTTAACAATGTCTAAAACCTTGGAAAGACGTGTGAAACAGCGTGAGGCCCTGATCGAGGCGGCCGAGCGGATGATCCGGACGCGGGGTCTGGCCGGCCTGAAGACGCGCGATCTCGCCCAGGAGATCGGCGTCGCCAACGGCGCCGTCTACAACCTGGTGGCGGATGTCGACGAGTTGGTGCTGATGGTCGGCTCACGCACGCTGGCGCGACTCGATGCGGAATTGTCGGCGGCCGAGAGCGCCGATCCGCCCGGCCCGGCGGCCGCGCTGGAGCGCATCGCGATCGCCTACTGCGACTTCGCCGCCCACAATCTCGAACTCTGGCGCGCGCTGTTCGAACATCGCATGCCGGCCGACAAGCCCCTGCCCGACTGGGCGGTCGCCGACCAGATGCACCTGTTCCGCCACATCCATCAGCCGTTGGCCGCGCTGTTTCCGCAGCGCTCGTTCGACGACATCAGCATCGTTGCCCGCAGTCTGTTTTCGGCCGTTCACGGCATGGTCGCGCTCGGCCTGGAGCAGAAGTTGATCGCCGTGCCGCTGGCGCTGCTGCGCCAGCAGATCGCGACCATGGTAAGGGCGATGGTGGCGGGGCTGGTGGCGAATGAGAAGAGCGGCGGCTGACGCGCGCTTGATGGCGCGCGCACCGCGCCGTCAGCATCCTTGATGCCAGCCGACCCGACACCGCAACCAACATCATGCGCGTCTCGCCTTGCTGATGCCACAGCGGCTCTCGCCCGATTGATCCGCATTGAGCGAAGCGAACAAACAACCGCCGCATTGCTTCGCAGTATCATGGCGAGGTTCGGACGTGTTCCAGACAATATCTGGAACTGCCGATCCACTGAGACTGATCCGCTTGAGACTGATCCACTGACACTCGATGTCGAGTGTTAGTTCGTGCGACATGCGCAGACGTCGGAGCATGGCCAGCTTCACCGGCCGGCAGATCCTGCAGCGTATGGCGCCGCGCGAGCCAAACAAAAAAATCCAATGAAGCCGGACGCGCGAGCCAAGGGGGAAATCGTGAGACATTTGCGTGCGCCCAATGATGACCGTGACCCGCCATTCTCGCCTGGCTACGAGGACGGCCGGCATCCGATGTATGAGCCGCCGTGGCGCGACGAGCACGAGCGGCCCACGCCTGCCGAATTCGCCTCCCGCTTCGGCGTGCAGCAGGTTCCACCGCCGCCGCGCGAGCGGAATGTCGTCGGCCTGCTGAGCATCCTCGGGCTCGTGGCCGTGGCCGCAGGCGTGGCCGGATTTGCCGCGACGAAGCTGCCGGCGCGGTGGACAGCGGCCCTCTCCGCCAACAGCACTGCCGACGTTGCCGCCGCAGCCGTGGCGCCGTCATGGCCGGCCCGAGCGGCGCCGAGCGCAGCGCCCGTGCAGGATAATCTCCCGACCGGAGCGCTTGCGAGCGCCCTCCCTGCGGCCACGCCGGACCAGAGCACGCCGCTGCGTGAGGAAGACCGCACGCCGAGATTCGACACGCGGATGGCCAATGCCGCGGCGGCGCCGCCGGCCAACACACGGCCTCCGGTGCAGGGCGTCACCGACACGGAGATCAGCTTCGGAATGGCCGCCCCGTTTTCGGGGCCGGCCAGAGAGATGGGCCATCAGCTCAAGCTCGGCATCGACCTCGCATTTGCGCAGGCCAATGAGGAAGGCGGCGTGAATGGCCGCCAGCTCAAGCTCTACACGGCCGACGACGCCTACGAGCCGGCGCGAACCTTGACCGCGATGAAGGAGCTCTACGAGCAGCACAAGGTGTTCGGCTTCGTCGAGAATTACGGCAGCCCGACCGCGCTGATCTCGGTGCCTTACGCGCTCGAACATCATGCGCTGTATTTCGGCGCCTTCACCGGAGCCCCGTCGCTGCGCCGCGATCCGCCGGACCGCTACGTCTTCAACTACCGGGCCGGCTATGCCGAGGAAGCCCATGCGCTGGTGCACTACCTCGTCAAGAGCCGCAAGCTGCGTCCGCAGGAGATCGGCGTTCTCACCCAGCAGGATGCCTATGGCGACGCCGGATGGGACGGCGTCAGCAAGGCGATGCATACCCTGCGCGGCGGCACGGGCGAAGTCTTCCGCATGAGCTACAACCGCAACACCGTCAATGTCGACGACGCCATCGCGCAACTGCGCCGACAGAAACATGGGATCAAGGCCGTCGTGCTCGTGGCGACCTTCCGCGCCGCGGCGAAGTTCATCGAGAAGACCCGCGACCTCTATCCGGACATGATCTATGCGACGATCTCGGGCGTCGGCAGCACCGGCCTCGCCAGCGAGCTGACGGTGCTCGGTCCCAAATATGCCGACGGCGTCATCTGCACCCAGGTCACGCCGGCGGTCGAGGGCTATGCGTCCGTAACGCTGAACTACAAGAAAGCGCTCGCCAAATATTTCCCGGGCGAGCCGGCCGACTACTCTTCGCTGGAGGCCTATCTGACGGCCAACATCCTGATCGAGGGCCTGCGTCGCGCCGGTCCCGCCGTCGATACGGAGTCACTGGTCGACGCCCTCGAAGCGATGCAGAACTACGAGTTGGGCGTCGGATCGAAGGTGAGCTTCGGTCCGTCCGATCACCAGGCGCTGCACAAGGTCTGGGGAACGCAACTCGACAAGACCGGCCAGTATCACGCCATCGATCTGGAATAGGCTTGAGCACAGGGCAGAAGCGGCGCTCGCGTGAGCGGGTTGCTTTCAGCGGCGCTTTCGGCCATAGGGACGGCATGACGAAGATCGAGACCGTGTCCGTGACCATCTGGTGGCGCTCCTCCTAGGAGCGGCACGGCCTCGTCATCACAGTCCCGTTGCCGCCGTTCATCGGCTTGCGACGCGGTCTTGTCATCAAACAGCATCGAAGAGCCCGATCGAGCGGCGGTTCTCACCCCTGGAGAACTCCGATGCCACTATCGCTGCCCGAACGCCCCATCATCCTCACCGGTGACAGACCCACCGGCCCCCTGCACCTCGGCCATTATGTCGGCTCGCTGCGAAATCGCGTCGCCCTGCAGTCCACGCATCAGCAGTTCCTGCTGCTGGCGGATGCCCAGGCCCTGACGGACCATATGCACGATCCGGCGAAGGTGAGCCGGAGCATCCTGGAGATCGCGACAGACTATCTCGCCGTCGGCATCGACCCGGACAGCACGACAATCTGCCTGCAGTCACATCTGCCGGCGCTGGCCGATCTCACCCTCCTTTACGCCAACGTCGTCACCGTCGCGCGGCTCGAACGAAATCCGACGATCAAGGACGAGATCCAGGCGCGCGGCTTCGGCCGCGACATCCCGGCCGGCTTTCTCTGCTATCCCGTCGCGCAGGCCGCCGATATCACCGCCTTCAAGGCGACCATCGTGCCGGTCGGCGAGGATCAGGCGCCGCTGATCGAGCAGACCAACGAGATCGTCCGCCGCATCAACCGCCAGGCGGGCGCAGACGTGCTGCCCGAGGCCCAGGCGCTCATTCCGAGCGTCGGGCGCCTGCCGGGCATCGACGGCAAGGCGAAGATGAGCAAGTCGCAGGGCAACACGATTCCGCTCTCCGCTACGGAAGACCAGATCCGCGATGCCGTCAGGCGCATGTTCACCGATCCCCTGCACATTCGAGCCGCCGATCCTGGCCGGATCGAAGGCAACGTCGTCTTCACCTATCTCGACGCGTTCGACGACGACCATGCCGTCGTCGCCGATCTCAAGGACCGCTATGTCAGCGGCGGCCTCGGCGACAGCGTCGTGAAGAAGCGATTGGAGGACGTGCTGCAGGCGGTGGTCGCGCCGATCCGCGCGCGGCGCGCGGCGCTTGCCCATGATCCCGGCCATATCCTGGAGGTGATCAGGCGCGGCACGGAACGAGCGCGCGCGATCACCGACACCACGCAACGCGACGTGCGCCGCGCGCTGGGGCTGTTCACGCTGCATTAGCCGTCCCGGATGGTGACCGGCACGCATAGGGTGCCAAACAGGATACCAAGGGTGCTGAACGGCAAGAGGCGCCGGCAGCCGCCGAGAAAGCTCGCGTCGCCCGCGCTCCCGTGCCGTTCCGACCCCGGTGTCGGTCCTGCCCGATCAGCGCTCTTCCCTGGTCAAAATTTCATCAGGGCAGCTCGGTGCGGCCACGCTAGATTCGTCAGCGGCGGCGCACGGACGCTGCCGGCGATGCGCGGGGCGAGAGGCGATCCATGTCATTGTTCATCCGCGGCGGCACGGTGGTGAACCACGATCATTCCCGGCGCGCCGATGTCCTGATCCAGGGCGGCACCATTCTCGCTGTCGGCACATCGATCGAGCCGCCGCTGTCGGCCGAGGTGATCGACGCCGACGGCTGCTACGTGATACCGGGCGGCATCGATCCGCACACCCATCTCGAACTCGGCTTCATGGGCACGGTGTCGGCGGACGATTTCGAATGGGGCACCAAGGCGGGGCTCTCCGGCGGCACCACCATGGTGGTGGATTTCTGCATTCCCGATCCCGGCCAGTCGATGCTCGCGGCCTATCAGGATTGGCGGCGGAAGTCGGAAAAGGCGGCGGCCGACTACGGCTTCCACATGGCCGTGACGTCCTGGTCGAAGCAGGTGTTCGACGAGATGGAGGTCGTCGTCAAAACCTACGGGATCAACACCTTCAAGCACTTCATGGCCTACAAGGGCGCGCTGATGGTGGACGACGACGAGCTCTACAACTCGTTCGCGCGCTGCGCCGAGCTCGGCGCCATGCCGCTGGTCCATGCCGAGAACGGCGACGTCGTTGCGCGGATGCAGGAGGCGATGCTGGCGCGCGGCATCGATGGGCCGGAGGGCCACGCCTTCTCGCGGCCGCCGGAAGTCGAGGGCGAGGCGACCAGCCGCGCCATCATGATCGCCGACATGACCGGGGCGCCGCTCTATGTCGTGCACACCAGCTGCCGCCAGTCGCATGAGGCGATCGCGCGCGCCCGCGCCGCCGGCCAGCGCGTCTATGGCGAGCCGCTGATCCAGCATCTCCTGCTCGACGACAGCGAGTATCGCGCCAAAGACTGGGACCAGGCCGCGGCCTGCGTGATGTCGCCGCCGTTCCGCGACAAGGCGCACCAGGACAGCCTGTGGGCGGGACTGCAATCCGGCTCGCTGCAGGTGGTCGCGACCGACCATTGCGCCTTCACGCTGGCGCAGAAACGGCTCGGCCGCGGTGACTTCCGCAAGATTCCGAACGGCACCGGTGGGCTCGAGGACCGCATGCCGCTGCTGTGGAGCGCGGGCGTCGGCACCGGGCGGCTGACGAAGGAGGAGTTCGTCGCGGTCACCTCGGCAAACATCGCGCGCATCCTCAACATCTTCCCGCGCAAGGGCGCGGTGATGGCCGGCTCCGACGCCGACCTCGTGGTGTGGGATCCAGCCGCGCACAAGACGATCAGCGCGAGCCGCCAGGTCAGCCGCATCGACTACAACGTGTTCGAAGGCTTCAGCTGCGCCGGCGGGCCGGCCGTCACCGTCTCGCGTGGCCGCATCGCCTGGCGCGACGGCGAGCTGCGTGCAGAGGCCGGCGACGGCCGCTATGTCGAGCGGGCCGCCTTCCCGCCGGTGCATGTCGCCAATTCCACGTGGAAGGAGATCACCGCGCCTGAAGGCGTCGCGCGCGACATGATCACGCCATGATGGCCGCTTCAAATGATGCGCGACCCGGCGGCATTTACCGGGCGGAAACCGTTACTGTCGTTGAATGCGAGTATGGCACAGTTGCGCATGGAAGTTCGCGATTCGGCCGGCACTCCGCTGCCGGGCTATGGCGACGCATTCTTCGATCTCAGGCTGCCCGGCGATCATTGCCGCGTGGCGCAGACCCTGCTCCGGATGATTCGCGGCGACGACGTCCGCTCACCGGTCCACAGCATCCACTTCTTCCGCGACGGCGCCGAGATCGGCCGCTGGTCGATGGAAGATGAGCACGTGGAGCTGATGCTGATGGACGCATTCGCGCATACGCCGCCGGCGGCGGCCTAGCCGCTCTCGCGCAACGCCCTCTTCGACGACGCGCCGCTCACACGATGCGCGGATGCGCGGTCTGGTGCCAGGCCCAGGCCGAGCGGATGATCGTGCCGAGATCCGAGCGACGCGCCATGAAGCCGAGCTCCTGCCGGGCAAGACGGGGATCGGCGACCAGCACCGGTGGATCGCCGGCCCGGCGCGCGCGATACACCAGTGGCACCTGCTCGCCGGTCTCGCGACGGATCGCATCGACGACCTCGCGCACCGAATGACCGCCGCCGGTGCCGAGATTATAGGTGCCGCCGGCCTTGCCGCCGAGCAACCGCTCCAGCGCGGCGATATGCGCGTCGGCGAGATCATCAACATGGATGTAGTCGCGCACCGCGGTTCCATCAGGCGTGTCGTAGTCGGTGCCGAAGATCGCGAAATCCGTGACATGGCCGAGGATCGCCATCAGCGCGCGCGGGATGAGATGCGTCTCGCGGTCGCGCAGCTCGCCGATCCGGCGCTCTACGGCGGCGCCGCTGGCGTTGAAATAGCGCAGGACACTGGCCGAGAAGCCGTAGGCGGTGCAGTAGTCGGTCAGGATCTGCTCGATCATGTATTTGGAGCGGCCGTAGGGATTGATGGCCGGTCCGGCCGCGCCTTCAGGAATCGGATCGCGCCCGGCCTCGCCATAGACGGCGCCGGTCGAGGACAGCACGATCGACGAGCAGCCGGCCTCGCGCATGCCCTGCAGCAGACCCAGCGCGCCGGTGACGTTGTTGCGATAATAGGTCTGCGGATCGACGATGGATTGACCGATCGCGCTCGAGGCCGCGAAGTGCATCACCGCCTGGACGTCGTAGCGGCGGATGGTGTCCGCCACCTTGCCGCTGTCGGCGATGTCGCCTGAGACGAACGGCCCCCATTGCACGAAGCTGCGATGGCCCGTGGACAGGTCGTCATAGCAGACCGGGACGAAGCCGGCTTCGGCGACCGCCTTGCAGCAATGAGCGCCGATATAGCCGGCGCCGCCGGCAATCAGAAGCGCGCCCCTTGTTGCCATGCGTCCGAATGCTTTCGTCCTGGAGAGTGAAAAGGCAGAGCCCGAACGCAGAACGCACGGAAGCATAGGTCGACGCTGCAGGTGAGGCAAATGCAACTGGTCGCAGTGATGCCGTCCGCGACACGCGATGCTTGCGGAGCACCTCATCGCGCGACCGGCGCGTCGTTAACCTCCGCGCGTCAACGCCATCGCGCGGCGCGCGCACGGGATGCTGCATGTTGTCGGGACCTTGCTGATAACGGCGACATCTAGCCGTGAACAGATTTCAAACCGTGATTCGCGGCTGATTCGGACGCGGTTCGTTCCAGCCGCGTTCTGTCGGTTAACGTCGGCGCCATCAGCGTCGCATTCCGGGACATCAGGCCCGCGCCGTGCCAGGCACGGGTTCCTTTGACCGCGCCGAATGTCCACGACCTGCGAATGCATATCTCCTCGCCCGGGAGTCCAGGTGGCATGATCCGCAGAATGGGTTACGACTGGTGCCGCGGCGAATGTCGGGCGATGGAGGCGTGTCTTGAGTGAAATACCGAGCAGCGTCGATCCGGCGTCCCGCGCGGCGCCACCCTCGCCCTCGCCCGCCGCATCGCCGGGCCTGTGGGCGCGCCTTGCCATTCCCCTGCTGGCCGTGATCGTCGCGCTGGCCTTCGTGGCGCTCGCGACCAGCCGCTGGAATGCCTGGACCGGCAACGCCACGACCCAGTCGACCAATGACGCCTATGTCCGAGCCGACCTGACCCAGCTGTCGAGCCGGGTCGCCGGCGAGGTGCTGAAGGTCGCAGTCAGCGATTTCCAACAGGTCAAGGCCGGCGACCTCCTGGTGCAGATCGACCCGGCCGACTACCAGGCCCAGGTCTCGCAGGCCGAGGCCAATGTCGAAGCCGCGCAGGCCGCGCTGGACAACCTCAGCAACCAGGTCGAGCTGCAATACGCGACCATTGCGCAGGCCGAAGCGCAGCAGGTCTCTGCGGGCGCCGCCGAGGTGCAGGCCCGGCAGGAGGAAGAACGCCAGCAATCGCTTTCGCAGAGCGAGGCCGGCACCAAGCAGCGGCTCGAGCAGGCCACGGCCGCCTATGCCAAGGCGCAGGCCGACGTGCGCGCCAGCCGCGCCGTGATCGCCGCCCAGCGTCATCAGCTGGAGGTGTTGACCGGCACCAAGAAGCAGCGCGGCGCCGACCTCGCCGGCGCCAAGGCGGCGCTTGCCGCGGCCCGCCTCAAGCTCGGCTACACCAGGATCACCGCGCCGTTCGACGGGGTCGTCGGCCAGCGCCAGGTGCAGACCGGCGACTACGTCAACATCGGCAGCAGCCTGATCGCCGTGGTGCCGCTGCCGCAGGTGTTCGTGATCGCCAACTACAAGGAGACGCAGCTCACGCATGTCGCGCCCGGCCAGCCGGTCGACGTCACCGTCGACTCCTTCCCCGGCGAGACGCTTCACGGCCGGGTCGAGCGCATCGCGCCGGCCTCCGGCTCGCAATTCGCACTGCTGCCGCCCGACAACGCCACCGGCAATTTCACAAAGGTCGTGCAGCGCATTCCGGTGCGCATCGCGCTCGACGCCAACCAGCCGCTGCTGGTGAGGTTGCTGCCAGGCATGTCGGTGGTGACCCATATCCGCACCGCAGGCGCGGCCGATGGCGGCAAGTGAGAATATCAGCGCGACCGATCGCGGGCCGCTGTCGCGCGGCGGCCAGGCCGCGCATCCGCTGTTCGCGGTCGGCGCCGTGCTGCTCGGATCGTTCCTGGCGAATTTCGACAGCCGGCTGACCTCCGTCGGCCTGCCCGACCTGCGCGGCGCGTTCTCGCTCGGCTTCGACGAGGGCGCCTGGCTGTCCACCGCCGCGATCGGCTCGCAGATCCTGATCGCGCCGGCGGTGGCGTGGCTCGCGACCGTGTTCGGCCTGCGCCGCGTGCTCGGCATTCCCAGCCTGATTTACGCCGTGGTGTCGCTGATCATCCCCTTCGTGCACGACTATCCGACCCTGATCGTGCTCGCGATCATCCACGGCATGCTGCTCGGCACCTTCGTGCCGGCGACCTTGATGATCGTCTTCCGCAACCTGCCGATCCGCTGGTGGCTGCCGGCGATCTCGATCTATTCGATCCGTGTCGGCTTCGCGCTGGACACGTCGACCTCGCTGGTCGGCTTCTATGTCGAGCATCTCGGCTGGCAGTGGCTGTATTGGCAGGGCGTCGTGCTGGCGCCGCTGATGACCTTGATGGTCTATCTCGGCACCCCCGCCGAGCCGGTCAATCGCGCGCTGCTCGAGAAGGCCGATTGGGGCGGCATGCTGCTGCTCGGCAGCGCGGTGGCGATGATCTATGCCGGACTGGACCAGGGCAACCGGCTCGACTGGCTGCAGTCGGGCACGGTCGCCGCGCTGCTGGCGGGCGGCGCCGTGCTGTTCGTCCTGTTCCTCATCAATGAAGCGCTGGCCCCACAGCCCTGGGCGCATTTCAACGTGCTGTTCTCGCGCAACATCGGGCTCTCGCTGGCGGTGATCCTGCTGTACACGCTGACCAGCCTGTCGAACGCGTCGCTGGTGCCGAACTTCCTCGCCACGATCACGCAGCTGCGGCCCGAGCAGAGCGGCTCGCTGCTCTTGTTCTACGGCGCGCTGCCGATGATCGTGCTGGTGCCGCTGTCGATCTGGATGCTGCGCCATTTCGATCCGCGCATCGTCGTCGTGCTCGGCTTGAGCGCGTTCGCGGCGGCCAATCTGATGGGCACGCAGCTCACCCACGCCTGGGCGCGCGAAGACTTCATCGGCATCGTCGTGCTGCAATCGATCGGGCAGGCCCTGACATTATTGCCGATCATCATCCTCGCGCTGTCGAACTCCGATCCGGCGCGCGCGACGTCGTTCGCCGCCTACATCCAGATCATGCGGCTCGGCGGCGCCGAGATCGGCGTCGCGCTGATGGGGACGTGGCTGCGCGTGCGCGAGCAGGTGCATTCGGCCTATCTCGGCCTCAACATCCAGAGCGGCGATGTCGACGTCGCCCGCGCGCTGCAGCGGCTCACCGGCTATTTCGCCAGTCACGGCGGTGCACAGGCCAAGGCCCGCGCCGTCGGCACGCTGGCGGCGCAAGTCCAGCGCGAGGCCAATGTGCTGGCCTATCTTGATGCGTTCTGGCTGTGCTTCTGGCTCGCCATCGCCGCGCTGGCGCTGCTTGCCCTGATCACGCGCGCACCGCCCGGCCCGTTCTCGCCGACGCCCCTCGGCTTGCGCGCCGCGTGGATGCGGCGGTTCGGATCATCGACGACGTAAGCGTCTCCGTCGCGACCTTTAACCTTTCGAGCGATATCGAGCCGCGCGGGACGCGCGCCTCGGCTGCATGTTGCGCTCTTTGTCGGAGATCCACGACATCTAGCCGTGAACAGAGTCCAAACCGTGAGTCCAGGCCGATTCGGACGCGGTTCGTTCCGGCCGCGTTCCGAACGTTAACGTCGCCATCCGCAGCGTCGCACGATGAGACATCGTCCCATGCGAGCGGCGGTCCGCCGAATTAACCGTTTGACGCCCGGGCGGGACGCAGCTTGCCATCGCAACGTCTGGATATCGTAGGTCGCTGCTGCGCGCCGCGACATCTAGCGTGAACAAACGCCATACCGTGATGCGCAGCTGATTCGGACGCGGTTCGTTCAAGCCGCGTTCCGAACGTTAACGCCGCGGTCGACGGCGTCGCACTCTGGCACATCATGCGCGCGACGGTTGCGGCAACTCATCGAGCGGCCATTTCGGACGCTTGATCTTGGTGTAGGGCAATTTCGTCACGTCGCGCGCGACGACGCCGGGCGCATCGACCATGATGATGTCGGCTGCGATCGGTGCGAAGGATGCGCGGAAGTGCTGCGCCGATTTCACCACGACGAGCTTGCGCGTCGAAGGATCGCAGCCGAGCTGCGTGAAGAAGTCTTTCCCGAACGCCTGGCAGCGGAAGGTGGTGATGACGACCTCGACGCCATTGCTCGCGATCAGCGCGCAATCGCCGAGCTTGGCCGGCGTGCCGGCGAGCCCGGTCATCACCATGTTCTCCTTCAGCGCCTTGATCTCCCAGGTCGCATCGACCGGATCGCCGGACAGCGGGCCGATCTTGCCGCCGATCCGCAACGGCAGGTGAGCGCCGACGCCGGCATCGAAGGCAATGCGCACCGCGATCGGGTCCCACATCGGGCCGACGCAGACGTTCTCGATCTTCCGGTCGAGCACGCGACGCAGGATGAAGGTGGAATCGCCGGGCGCGCCGCCGCCGGGATTATCGCTGGCATCGCCGAGCACGATGGTGCCGTCCTTCGCCAGCGCCTGGTCGAGCGCGGCATCGACCCGGGGCATGCGCTCGGTCACTGCTTCGCGCATGCCGATCAGTTCGTCCGCGAGCTTGCGCGCCAAGCCTTGCGCTTTGGCGCCATCAGGATCGACGGCGGCATCGCTATAGACCAGCACCTTGGTGCCCATGTCGGGCGTATCGCCCCAGCCGAAGCCGTGCACGATCGAGGCCGAGACGATGCCGTCCTTGCCTTCCAGCGCGGTGATACGGTCGACGAAGCTGCGCACCGGCTCGCGCGTGGTGTGGAGCGTCACGATCATGTCGGTGTCGACCAGCGCCGAACGCAGCTTCAGCCGCTTCTCGGCCAGCTCGGTGCAGTGCTTCACCAGATCCTGCGCGCGCTCGAGAATGTCCGTGTGCGGATATTCCTTCCAGCAGATCAGGAGATCCGCGCTGTTCACCATCAGCTCGCTCATATGCACGTGCGGATCGAGCGTCGCGCCGATCACCACGTCGGGACCAGCGATCTCGCGGATCCGCGACAGCAGCTCGCCTTCGCAATCATCATAGCCGTCGGCGATCATCGCGCCGTGCAGGCCGATCAGCGCAATGTCGATCGGCAACGCGGCCTTGAGATCGGCGAGGATCTGGTCACGCAAGGTTTCGAACGCATTACGCGTGACGAGCCCGTTCGGCACGGCCGCAGCCACCAGCCCCTCGATCAGCGTCCATCCCTTGGACGGCCCGACCTGCCGCGCCGCCCAGAGCGGCCCGCCATGCATCTGCATCTTGTCCGGATGGGTCCCGGCAGGGAAATACGCGCGCTCATGAAAGGTCGCGAGCCCCGTCGGCATCGGCGCAAAAGTGTTGGTCTCGGTGGCGAGGGCGGCGGAGAAGACACGCATGGAGGATTGGCTCTTGAGTTGGCGCGATGACGATGAGGCGATCGCAGGGGACCGCATCGCCTCCCAGAGCACAAGACAGCGCGAAGGCAGAGCGCCCCGTCGCTCAGCGCATGAGGCCGATCAGTTCGCCGGGACGGGCGCGCGCACCGACTGATCCTCGATCGCCTTGATCGCGACGACCGCGACCTGGGTCAGCGCCTCACGATCCGCACCGGAGGAGGCCATCACGCTCATGCCGGTGATGACCGCGGAGACATAGCGCGCGAGCGCGGCGGGGTCGGCACTCGGAGCCAGATCGCCCTCGTCCTTCGCGCGCTCGAACCGATGCCGGAGCTGCTCCTCGGTCTGGGCGCGGCGCGCGGCCAGCTCGAACGGGACATTGGACGAACCGGAGCCGCAGGCGAGGCCGCCCTGCACCAGGAGACAACCGGGCGGGTTGGATGGATCGGTCTGCTTCTCGGCGACGCCCATCAGCATCCGCGCGGTGACCTCGCGGGCGGTCGGCGCACCCAGCACCTCCTCCATCCAGGCCTCCCGGCGGAGGGTGTAGCGGTCGAGCGCAGCCTTGAGCAGCGCTTCCTTGCTGCCGAAGGCGGCATACAGGCTGGGCGGGTTGATGCCCATGGCGTCGGTGAGCTGGGCGATGGTCGCGCCCTCATAGCCATGCCGCCAGAACACCTCCATCGCCTGGTCCAGCGCAGTGTCGCGGTCGAAAGTCCGGGGCCGTCCGATGCCCATCGTGCAAAACTCCTGTTTTCGTCTCCGCCCCGTGCATTTCTTATCTAGTTGCGATTCCTAGCCATTTCTTTGATCTGCCGCAGTTGCCAAAGTTCCCTCTAGGATTTTCGTAGCATCCGTTACATAAGTCTCTTGCGAACGAGTTGCCAGCGCCACATTTGTAGCGAGCACTACAAATCTGGAGCGCGACAATGCCTTCGCCCGAGACAAGTTCCCCTCGCCGCCTGAAGCGGTGGTTGAGCACCGCCGCCGTCGCTGGCGTGGTGATCGCCGGCTCCTATGCCGGCTCGCAGTATTTCCATGTCAGCCCCGTGCCGCAGGCCGCCCGCGCCGCAGCACCGGAGCAGGCTGTCCCCGTGACCGTCTCCGTCATCGAGCCGCGCAAGGCGAGCCTGTGGGACGAGTTCTCCGGCCGGCTCGAAGCGGTCGAGCGGGTCGAGGTCCGGCCCCGCGTCGCCGGCGCCATCCTCGCCACCAATTTCACCGAGGGCTCGCTGGTGAAGGCGGGCGACGTCCTGTTCAAGATCGATCCCGCGCCCTACGCCGCCGAGGTCGACCGCGCCCAGGCGCAGCTCGAAGCCGCCCGCGCGCGCGCATCCTTCGCCGCCAATGAGCTCGAGCGCGGCGCGCAGCTGGTCGGCAACTCCATCGTCACCAAGCGCGACTACGACCAGCGCGACAACGGCAATCGCGAGGCGATCGCCAACGTCAAGGCGGCGGAGGCGACGCTCCAGACCGCCAAGCTCAATCTCGACTACACGCAGGTCCGCGCGCCGGTGGACGGCCGCGTCGGCCGGATCGAAGTGACCGTCGGCAATCTCGTCGCCGCGGGTTCGGCCTCGCCGGTGCTGACGTCGCTGGTCTCTGTCAATCCGATCTATGCGAGCTTCGATGCCACCGAGGATGTCGTGCTGCGGGCGCTTGCCGCCGTGGCCGATGCCTCAGGCAAGCGCGGCAATCTCGACCGCATCCCGGTGGAGATGACGACGTCGGGCGGCATCACCGCGTCGGGCCACATCCAGCTGATCGACAACCAGGTCCAGGGCCAGACCGGCACCATCCGCGTCCGTGCCGTGTTCAAGAACGAGAACGGCACCTTGATCCCCGGCCAGTTCGCCCGCGTCCGCATGGGCCAGCCGCAGCAGCAATCCCTGGTGCTGCTCGACGAGCGCGCCATCGGCACCGACCAGGACAAGAAATTCGTCATGGTCGTCGGCGACGACGAGCGCGCGGTGTACCGGCCGGTGACGCTCGGCGGGAGTGTCGACGGTTTGCGGATCATTTCGGCAGGGCTGAAGCCTGGGGAGCGCGTGGTCGTCAACGGTTTGCAACGGGTGCGCCCGGGGGCGCTGTTGAAGACACAGGTCGCCGAGATGGGCGCGCGCGATGGGGCTGCGCCGGACAACAAACAGCTGGCGCAGCGCTGATCATCATCGAAGCCCGGCTGCCAACGCCACCCCCGCTGTCGTCCCTGCGAACGCCGGGACCCATAACCACCGGCCCAACTTGTCGACAAAGACAGATGACCCGCAGTCTTTTTCACCAACTGGCCGTCCGCGGTATGGGTCCCGGCGTTCGCCGGGACGACACCGGGGCTGAGGCGGCGGCGCGAACGACAGCTAACTGAACAACAAGCCACAGAGATCTTCGTGATCATTCGCAGCCATCAACGCTACCCACAGCCGTCGTCCCGGCGAACGCCGGGACCCATATCCACCGGCCCAGCTTGTCGACAAAGACAGATGACACGCAGTCTTTTTCACCAATTGGCCGTCCGCGGTATGGGTACCGGCGTTCGCCGGGACGACAGCGGGGATAAGGCGATAGCGGGATCACATCTGACGCTCTGCTGAGTCTTTCAACAAGCTACCTGCAACTAACAACGTCGTCCAAATAAGCCTACCTCTCCCGACCACGGGGCCTCCCATGAACCTCTCCAAATTCTTCATCGACCGGCCGATTTTCGCAGGCGTGCTGTCGACGCTCATTTTCCTCGGCGGCCTCATCGCCCTCTTCTCCATGCCGATCTCGGAATACCCCGACGTAGTGCCGCCCTCCGTCGTGGTGCGCGCCACCTATCCCGGCGCCAATCCGAAGGTGATCGCCGAGACGGTGGCGACGCCGATCGAGGAGCAGATCAACGGCGTCGAGAACATGCTCTACATGAGCAGCCAGGCGACCACCGACGGCGCGATGACGCTGACGGTCACCTTCAAGCTCGGCACCGATCCGGACAAGGCGACGCAGCTGGTGCAGAACCGCGTGCAGCAGGCCGAGCCGCGGCTGCCCAACGTGGTGCGCCAGCTCGGCGTCATCACCAAGAAGAGCTCGCCCGACCTCACCATGGTCGTGCATCTGATCTCGCCGAACGGCCGCTACGACACGACCTATTTGCGCAACTACGCGGTGCTCAACGTCAAGGACCGGCTCGCGCGCATCGACGGCGTCGGCGACGTGCAGCTGTTCGGCGCCGGCGACTATTCGATGCGGGTCTGGGTCGATCCGCAGAAGGCGGCCGAGCATGGCCTGTCGGCGTCCGACGTCGTCAAGGCGATTCAGGCGCAGAACGTCGAAGCCGCCGCCGGCGTGGTCGGCGCGTCGCCGAGCGTCAAGGGGCTGGACCTCCAGCTCTCGGTCAATGCCGAGGGCCGTCTTTCCAACGAAGATCAGTTCGCCGATATCGTCGTCAAGACGGGCGCGCATGGCGAGGTCACGCGGCTGCGCGACGTCGCGCGCATCGAGCTCGGCGCCTCCGAATACGGCCTGCGCTCGCTGCTCGACAACAAGCAGGCGGTGGCGATCCCGATCTTCCAGGCGCCCGGCTCCAACGCGCTGCAGATCTCCGACAACGTCCGCGCCACCATGGCCGAGATCGCCAAGACGATGCCGGAAGGCGTCGAGTATCACATCGTCTACGACCCGACCCAGTTCGTGCGCTCCTCGATCGAGGCCGTGGTGCACACGCTGTTCGAGGCCATCGTGCTGGTCGTCATCGTGGTCATCCTGTTCCTGCAGACCTGGCGCGCCTCGATCATCCCGCTGCTTGCCGTCCCTGTCTCCATCGTCGGCACCTTCGCGGTGATGCATCTGTTCGGCTTCTCGATCAACGCGCTCAGCCTGTTCGGCCTGGTGCTCGCGATCGGCATCGTCGTCGACGACGCCATCGTGGTGGTCGAGAACGTCGAGCGCAACATCGAGAGCGGATTGTCGCCGCGCGACGCCACCTATCAGGCGATGCGCGAGGTGTCCGGCCCGATCATCGCGATCGCGCTGGTGCTGGTCGCCGTGTTCGTGCCGCTCGCCTTCATCTCCGGCCTGACGGGTCAGTTCTACAAGCAGTTCGCGCTGACGATTGCGATCTCCACCGTGATCTCCGCCGTGAACTCGCTGACCCTGTCGCCGGCGCTGTCGGCGCTGCTGCTCAAGGGCCACCACGACCCGAAGGACCGCCTCACCCGCGTCCTCGACCGTTCGCTCGGCTGGTTCTTCCGCGGCTTCAACCGCGCCTTCGTCCGCGCTTCCGACAATTACAGCGGCAGCGTTTCCAGGGTGATCGGCGGCAAGGCCGCCGTCATGATCCTCTACGTGCTGCTGGTCGGTGCCACCGCCTTCCTGTTCAAGCAGGTGCCGGGCGGCTTCGTGCCGGGCCAGGACAAGCAATATCTGGTCGGCTTCGCCCGCCTGCCCGACGGCGCCACGCTCGACCGTTCCGAGGAGGTGATCCGAAAGATGAGCGACATCGCGCTGACGCAGCCCGGCGTCGAGAGCTCGATCGCCTTTCCCGGCCTGTCGATCTCCGGCTTCACCAATTCCTCCAACGCCGGCATCGTGTTCTCCGGGCTGAAGCCGTTCGACGAGCGCAAGGATCCGTCGCTGTCGGGTGGCGCGATCGCCATGCAGCTCAACAAGAAATATGCCGGCATCCAGGACGCCTTCATCGCGATGTTCCCGCCGCCGCCGGTCAACGGCTTGGGCACGATCGGCGGCTTCAAGCTGCAGATCGAGGATCGCGCCGGCCGCGGCTACGACGCACTCAACGACGTCACCACCGCTTTCATGGGCGCCTTGCAGAAGTCGCCGGAGATTGCCGGCGCGTTCTCCAGCTTCCAGGTCAACGTGCCGCAGCTGTTCGCCGACATCGACCGCACCAAGGCGCTGCAGCTCGGGGTGCCCGTTACGGAGGTGTTCAACACGCTGCAGATCTACCTCGGCTCCTACTACGTGAACGACTTCAACAAGTTCGGCCGCACCTATTCGGTGCGCGTGCAGGCCGACGCGCCGTTCCGTGCCCGCGCCGACGACATCCGCCAGCTCAAGGTCCGCTCATCGTCCGGCGAGATGGTGCCGCTGTCGGCGCTGCTCAACATCCGCCAGAGCGCCGGCCCCGAGCGCGCCATCCGCTACAACGGCTTCCTGTCGTCGGACATCAACGCCGCAGCGGCGCCCGGCTTCTCCTCGGGCCAGGCGCAGGCGGCGGCCGAGAAGATCGCCGCGGAAGTGCTGCCGCCCGGCTTCGCCTTCGAATGGACCGACCTGACCTACCAGGAGTTCATCGCCGGCAACTCCGGACTGTGGGTCTTCCCGCTCGCGATCCTCCTGGTGTTCCTGGTGCTGGCCGCGCTCTACGAGAGCCTGACCCTGCCGCTGGCGATCCTGATGATCGTGCCGATGGCGCTGCTGGCGGCGATGGCCGGCGTCTACATCTCGAAGGGCGACAACAACATCTTCACCCAGATCGGCCTGATCGTGCTCGTCGGCCTCTCCGCCAAGAACGCGATCCTGATCGTCGAATTCGCGCGCGAGCTCGAGTTCGCCGGACGCACGCCGCTCCGCGCGGCGATCGAGGCCAGCCGCCTGCGGCTGCGGCCGATCCTGATGACGTCGATGGCGTTCATCATGGGCGTGCTGCCGCTGGTGCTGTCGACCGGCGCAGGCTCGGAGATGCGGCGGGCGATGGGTGTCGCGGTGTTCTCCGGCATGATCGGGGTCACCGTGTTCGGCCTGTTCCTGACGCCCGTGTTCTACGTGCTGCTGCGGACGCTGACCGGGATGAAGCCGCTCACCCAGCATGGCGGCCACGGCACGGTGGCGGCCCAACCTGCGGAGTAAACGCCGATGTGAACAGGCGTGATGTCGGACACGGAGAAACGCGATCGTCTCTTGTACCGTACAGGCAAGTGACGATTGGCGTCCTCATCACGCTTCCACCGATGATCCGGGGCACGATCAATTTTCGTGAGATGTGAACTGGATCACAGACCAGCGTAGCGCGATGGAGGACGCCAACTCCAGCACGTTGCGCCGACCCGGCGGCCTGTCCCGCACCAGGCCGCCGGGTCATTTGACATTAGGAGTTGCAACATGGATTTTTTGAATCAAATGGTCGCAGCCAGGCTGATGAGGACGGCCGAGGGTTTTCAGCGCATCGGCGCGCATCGTGCATTTCGCGGTCTCGCCGGCCCTGGCAACACTGCCGCCGGCTCACGTCCGGCAGTCGGCCTCGTCGTCGACAATTCGGCGTGTGATCCGTCGCTCTCGCAGATCTGCCCGGAGCGCGATGGCTGCGGCGCCGGCCTGTAGTCGGCGCGCCGCCGTGCCGCGCTGTCATTGGCCGGCCATAGTGGTTGCTGCACCCGGGCGGCTCATGGGCGCTTGCAGCCTGCCCGATCGAGCATGTCCCTGACGATCAAAGGCGTTGCCGGCGTTTCCGCCGCGGCCTGCCCTGCGGCAGCGGAGCTCAGCGCCTGGCCGACATCAGCGGTGCTCAAGTTCAACGACGTCCGGCAGGTGGCGCGCCCCATGCTGGCGACTGCGCCGGCGGCCTCGCCGACGCCGGCAAGATAGGCGGTGAGAACCTGCTGGGCCGTGCGGTCCGTCGGCGCCTTCTCCAGCATCTGAACCACCTGGGCGACCGATATCAGGCCGCGGGAGGTTGATGGCGCGGCGGTGGAGGGGGACGTCGTCGCAACAGCGGACACGAAGGCGACAAGCGTGATGGCGAGTTTGGCCAGACAACGAGGCATGAAGTGGCTCCTGTGATGACGGCCGATCTGTCTTACGAAAATAAATTATTGTCAAACGATAATTTTTGATCATAGTCTACTCCTGTCGCGGAGATCGTCGCGCGACCGACAACAGTGAGACCCTTCGACCATGACGCACGTAGCAGAGACGTTCGGCACGACGGCCGCGCGCCACAGACGCAGTGATCGCATTCGCCGGCTCAGCCAGCTGATGGCGGCGGGCTGTCTCGTCACATCCGGACTGCTCGCCGCGGCCATGGTGCTGTATTGGACCTTGACGCCCACGCACGCGCTGTTCAGCCAGGCTGGAATTCCGAACGCTCCCCTGACCGAGATCGGCCTTTTCACCCGGGCATTGGCGTTCAGCATCGCCATGGTCCCGCTGGGAACGCTGATCTGGGGCCTCCTGAGCGGACGTCGCTGCTTCCAGGCCTTCGCCGCCGGCCGCATCTTCTCGGGAGAGTCGATCCAACAGCTCAAGGCCTTCGCGATCGCTGTCGCGGCATCAGCCCTCTTGAAACCGCTCGCCGGCGCAGCGCTGTCCGTCGTCCTGAGTTTCCACAATCAGCCGGGAGCGAAGACCCTCGCGCTGAGCTTGGGATCGGATACGCTGATGGCGCTGATTTTCGCCGGAACGGTTGCAGTCATCGCCTGGGTGATGACGGAAGCGCTGGAGATCGACGACGAGAACAAACAATTCGTCTGAAGGACGGGACACGCCGATCCCAGACCGAGGCCAACCTGTCCCTGCTCAAACAGGGCAAGGTGAGGGGTGTACGCTTCGCCGCAACGCCACTGATGCAGTGCATTAGCGCCAAAATAGCATCACGTGACGATCAAAACTCGCGCTTGCCACGGCTTGGTCCAGCCGATAGCTTTTTTGAACCTTTCAGGCGCGACGGATGATCGAGCATGCTTTTTCTGCGGACCACCTCCACGACGGCCACGGTGTCGAGCACGACGGATCGGACTGCCAGACGTGCAGCTGCGATGGCGTCGAAGACGGTGCTGGTGGCCGCAGCCGCGATGGTGGGCCTGCTCGTCTCAGCCCAGGCGCGCGATCTCACCGTCGTGTCCTGGGGCGGCAACTATCAGGACGCGCAGCGCAAGATCTATTTCCAGCCGTTCGCCGCCAAGCTCGGCGCCACCGTGCTCGACGAGAGCTGGGACGGCGGCTACGGCGTGCTGCAGGCCAAGGTCAAGGCCGGCGTGCCGAACTGGGATGCGGTGCAGGTCGAGGCGGAGGAGCTCGAGCTCGGCTGCAGCGACGGCATCTATGAGAAGATCGACTGGAGCAAGCTCGGCGGCAAGGACGGCTTCATCCCGGCCGGCGTCAGCGATTGCGGCGTCGGCGCCATCGTCTGGTCCACGGGCATGGCGTTCGACGGCGACAAGATCAAGGACGGGCCGAAGACCTGGGCGGATTTCTGGGACACGACGAAGTTCCCCGGCAAGCGCGGCCTCCGCAAGGGCGCCAAATACACGCTCGAATTCGCGCTGATGGCCGATGGCGTGCCGGCGGCCGACGTCTACAAGGTGCTGAAGACCAAGGAGGGCGTCGAGCGCGCCTTCAAGAAGCTCGATGCGCTCAAATCCGACATCGTCTGGTGGGAGGCCGGCGCGCAGCCGCTGCAGCTGCTGTCATCAGGCCAGGTCGCGATGACCTCAGTCTATAACGGCCGTATCACGGCCATCAACCGTACCGAAGGCAAGCATTTCGGCTTCGTCTTTCCCGGCAGCATCTATGCGGTCGACAGCTGGGTGGTGCTGAAGGGCTCGCCGAACAAGGACGCCGCGATGAACTTCATTGCGTTCGCAAGCCAGGCCGAGAACCAGGCCAAGCTGCCGGAATACATCGCCTACGGCCTGCCGAACATCGCCGCCGCCAAGCTGGTGCCGGAGAAGTACGCCGCGGAGTTGCCGACCACGCCCGACAATCTGAAGCAGGCGATCGCGCTCGACGTCGGCTTCTGGACCGACAATTCGGAAGAGCTGTCGAAGCGCTTCAACGCCTGGCTGGCGCGCTGAAGCCGTCGAATGCCTTGAACGCGCGATCCTCGCATCGCGCGTCCGCCTCACGTGCAAGCGTACCGGCGTGATCTGCGCCGAAAGCCTTGGTCATGGACACCCCCTTCATCTCGTTCCGGCAGGTGGTCAAGCGCTTCGGCCCGCTGACCGTCGTCGACCATCTCGATCTCGACATTGCGCGCGGCGAGTTCATCGCCCTGCTCGGCCCTTCCGGCTCCGGCAAGACCACGCTGTTGATGATGCTCGCCGGCTTCGAGCAGGCGACGAGCGGCACGATCACGGTCGACGGCGTCAGGGTCGACGGGCTGCCGCCGCACAAGCGCAACATGGGCGTGGTGTTCCAGAACTACGCGCTGTTTCCGCATATGAGCGTGCGCGACAACATCGCCTTCCCCTTGAAGATGCGCAACGCGCCCAAGGCGGAGATTGCGACGCGCGTCGCGCGCGTGCTCGACATGGTCAAGCTCTCCGCCATGGCCGATCGCAAGCCGGCGCAGCTCTCCGGCGGCCAGCAGCAGCGCGTCGCGCTGGCGCGTGCGCTGGTGTTCGAGCCGCAGGTGGTGCTGATGGACGAGCCCCTCGGCGCGCTCGACAAGAAGCTGCGCGAGCAGATGCAGCTCGACATCCGCGACCTGCACCGCCGGCTCGGCCTCACCATCGTGTTCGTGACGCACGACCAGGACGAGGCGTTGACGATGTCCGACCGCATCGCCGTGTTCAACCACGGCAGGATCGAGCAGATCGGCCCGCCGCGCGAGATCTACGAGCTGCCGCGCACCCCGTTCGTCGCCGAGTTCATCGGCGAGACGAACCTGCTGTCGTGCAAGGTCGACTCCCAGGTTGGCGAGGCGGTGCATCTGACCACGGAGTCCGGGCTCTCGCTGTCGGCGCATGCCGGCACGGGCCGCGTCGACGGTGGCAAGGTGCGCGTGTCGATCCGCCCCGAGGCGATCCGGATCAACGATCATGCCGCGGCGACGGCCAACCGCCTGACAGCGCGGGTCCTGGACGCCGTCTATTTCGGCGATCACATGCGCCTCGTCGCCTCCGTCGGCGAGCAGCGGCTGATCATCAAGGGTGACCGCATGAGCGAGGCGGCGGAGGTCGGGCGCGAGGTCGCGCTGTCCTTTGCGGCATCGGATGTCTGGGTGGTGGGATCATGCGACCAGACCTCAGCCTCCGCCTGAAGGCAGCCCTGCTGCTCGCACCGCTGCTGGCGTTCATGCTGTCGTTCTTCGTCGTGCCGCTGGTGACGATGATGAAGTCGGCGGTATCTGATCCGGTCGCGACCGAGGCGCTGCCGCGCACGGCACGCGCGCTGTCCGGCTGGGACCGCACCGGCGCGCCGCCTGCGTCTGCCCAAGCCGCCTTCGCTGACGACATTCGCGCGCTGAAGAACGACGAGCAGTTCGGCGACCTCGTCCGCCGCCTCAACAGCGCGCAATCCGGCTTCCGCAGCCTGCTCGGCAAGACCCGCCGCGCGCTCGACGGCAACGGCGCGACTGATCTCGCGAGTGTCGACGCGCGCTGGGGCGAAACCTCCTATTGGGTGACCATCGCCGAAGCCGTCGCCTCGCCCTGGACCGACAAGAACCTGCTTGCCGCCGTCGATCTCGAGCGCAATGCATCCGGCGGTATCGCAGCGATGCCCGAGGGCGCCTCGGCCAACCGGCTGATCATGATCCGGACCTTCGTCACCTCGGCGCTGGTCACGCTCGCCTGCATCCTGATCGGCCTGCCCTATGCGATGGTCGCAGCCTCGGTCGAGGGCTGGCGCCGGCAAGTGCTGCTCGGCGCCGTGCTGCTGCCGCTATGGACCTCGCTGCTGGTGCGCACCGCCGCCTGGTACGTCGTGCTCCAGGACAACGGCCTGATCAACGCGACCTTGAAAGGGCTTGGCCTCACCGCGGGCCCGGTCCCGCTGATGTTCAACCGGCTCGGCGTGGTCATCGCGATGACCCATGTGCTGCTGCCGTTCATGGTGCTGCCGATCTTCAGCGTGCTGATCGCGATCCCGCGCAATCTGATGCCGGCCGCAGCCTCGCTCGGCGCCCACCCGTTGCGCGCCTTTTTCCACGTGCTGCTGCCGCTGTCGATGCGCGGCGTCGTCTCCGGCGCGCTGCTCGTGTTCATGGCGGCGCTGGGCTATTACATCACGCCCGCGCTGATCGGCGGCGCCAACGACCAGATGATCTCGTCCGTCATCGCCTATTACGCGACCGGCGCGGCGAACTGGGGCATGGCGGGCGCACTCGGCCTGGTGTTGCTGGCGATGACGATCCTGCTCTACGCCATTTACATGCGCCTGACGGTCGAGGAGCAGCGCGCATGAGGCCGCTGCCGATCCTCAAGGCCGTCTTCGCGGCGCTCGTCGTGATCTTCCTGCTAGGGCCGCTGGTCGCCGTGCTGCCGCTGTCGCTAACCGACAGCGTCTTCCTCAACTATCCCATACCAGGCTATTCAACACGCTGGTTCAGGGAGCTCGTCACCGCGGACTCCTGGCGGCTATCGATCGTCAACAGCCTGCTGATCGGCTCCGGCACCACGGTACTCGCCACTTTGCTCGGGACGCTCGCCGCGCTCGGCCTGCGCGGCAGGCGAGCCACGCTGCTGGTCTCCACGCTGCGCACGGTGTTCCTGCTGCCGATGGTAGTGCCCGCCGTGGTGCTCGGCGTCGGCATGCAGCTGATGTTCGCGCGCTACGGCCTCACCAACACCTATCTCGGCGTCATCATCGCCCACACGGTGGTCGCCGTGCCATTCGTGCTGGTCAACGTCTCCTCGGCCTTGCAGGGCGTGGACATCAGGCTGGAGCAAGCCGCCGCCAGCCTCGGCGCTGCGCCGGCGACGGTGCTGTTCGCGGTGACGCTGCCGATCGCGCTGCCGGGCATCATCTCCGGCGCGCTGTTCGCGTTCGCCACCTCGCTCGACGAGGTCGTGCTGACCCTGTTCGTCGCCGGCCCCAACCAGCGCACCCTGGCCCGGCAGATGTTCGCCACCATCCGCGAGAACATCAGCCCGGCGATCGTCTCGGCGGCCGCCGTGTTCATCCTCGGCACGATCGTGCTGTCGCTCGCGATGCTGGCGATCCGGCGGCAGATGGCGTGACGGTCCGTAGGGCGGATTAGCGCAGCGTAATCCGCCGCTCCGCACACGAATGACCCATGAACAGCAATAGCCGCAGACGGCGGAAGGCGGACTACGCTGCGCCAATCCGCCCTCCTCGTCGCCTACCCCGCCTTCACATACTTCCGCCAGTTGTGCGCCTCCTTGAACCCGAGCACTTCGCGCGTCTTGCGGTTCGACAGCGGCGCCTCCTGCTCGCCGAGCTCGCGGGTGACCGGCACGTTGGGGCAATAGCGCCGCAGCAGCTCGCGCGTCGGGATATTGGCCGTCACCGTGTCGTTGACGGCGTTGAACACCTGGAAGCCGAGACCGTCCTTCTCGATCGCCAGATGCACGATCTCGCCGAGGTCGCGGGCATCGATATACGACCACGCGTTGCGCTTGCGCGACGGCGGGTCGGCGAGGAAGCGCGGGAACATGTCGTATTCGTGCGGCTCGATGACGTTGCCGATGCGCAAGGCATAGATGTCGATGCCGTAGCGCATCGCAAACGCCCGCGCGGTCTTCTCGTTGACGACCTTCGACAGCCCGTAGGAATCCATCGGGTCGATGTCGTAGTCCTCCTCGAGCGGGAAGCGATGGAAGTCCTTGTCGCCCTCGGCGAAGCAGACGCCATAGGTGGTCTCGCTGGAGGCGATGATGATCTTGCGGACGCCGAGCTTGGCCGCAGCCTCGATCACATTGTAGGTCGAGATGGTGTTGATCCGGAAGGTCTCGTTGTCGGGCTCGATCAGCACCCGCGGGATCGCGGCGAAATGCACCACGGCATCCGGCGCCTGCGCCGGCCGGCCGGCATTGAAGCCGCCAAAGCCGTAATGCGTCGTCAGCGCGTTGAACGCCTGGCCGCTGTCGGCGAGATCGGCGACCAGCGTATTGATGCCGGGATGATCGAACGGCTTGAGATCGACATTGAGCAGCTCATACCCCTTGGCTTGCAGATGCGGCAGCACATGCCGTCCCACCTTGCCGGTTCCCCCAGTGAACACCACGCGCTTTGTTGTCATTGGTCTTGCCATCCTCGTGAGTGCGTCGACCGGTCGGTTCTATCAGTTTTCCTCGCGAGGTCTCCACAGGAACCTGAGCGACGCACCTCACTTTCGGGCCCAAGCAGGCCCCCTGCTTGCGTCGTTCCGAGAGCGCCGGCCGAACGATCCAACCGGCGGGACCTCTCCGCGGGGCCAGCCGCAAGCTGCGCCGCCCTGCTACTTGCCGCACGCCTGCTTGCAGGCATCGAAATTCGAACGCGCCGTCGCCAGGCATCGCGTCACCTCTTCGATCTCCTTTCTTGGGTAATTGCAGAGTTTCACGTCGCGCCTGTTCTCGGCCTGGCACACCTCGACGCATCCGCTCGCGGCTTCGACGGGCGCCATCGATGCGGCCGACATGAAGGCAAGCAATCCCGCGACGATCGATCCAAATGCTTTCATTTCAACTCTCCTTGCTGTTCGCCGGCACTGCCTAGCCGACCCGACGCTTCGTCGAGCAATATCGGTGTTCGCCCGCGCGTGTTGTCCACCCGCCTGCGAGAACGATCCGAGCAGACGCGGAGCCGCTTCAGTCTCGAACACGCCTTTTTCCGGCTGTCATCGTCTCAGGTCGAGACGGTCGTAGAACAGATTGGAATTGTGTCCGCAGGGCATTGATTCACGTCAACCCCAACGAGCATACTGACCGGCGCCGTTGCCGTTCGCGAACAAGGCAGCAGCGGGCGACACCGGGCTCGCGCAGACTCTGCGCCCAACGGCGCCCCGGCTGCGTTGAACCTTTGGGCCTGCTCGCGCGACCTAGTCCATATTGGGCGAGATCGAGGTCGCAAATGACGACTCTGGCCAAAGCTATTTCCAAGGCCCTTTCTGATTCATCAAACGGCATTTCAGACGCGCTGCTCAAACAGCTCCTGCTGGCCGCTGCCGCAGTCTTGCTGGTGGCGGCGCTGACGCTGACCTACGGACTTGATCTCAGTCCCGGCCTGTTCTGACCAGGCGACGTGCCGCGCAGCCGCGCGGAGCTTCAGCGCGAGCCGGACATGGGTGATGGCAGCAAGCCATCAGCGAGGACCTTCGACGCGCACCTCTGGCGGGAGAACGAAGTTGGTCAGCAGATCGAGGGTCGCCTGCCCCTGCCGATTGCTTCCGGAGAGACCCTGGGTGACCATCATCACGAGCCCATCACCTGGAACGACCGGGGTAGGCGGAGAGGTCGGAGATGGGCCGGAGGCGATTCTTTGCGGGCTCCGAAAGGCGGACAAACAAGTAAAAATCCGCATGCGACCGCCCGGAGCGCTGCCGAATTTTCCGAAAAGCAACGCTTGCGCCGATCTCACACGCGACTTCTGATGTCGCAGTTCGAAGCTGTGCGCGGGCCAAGGACTGAGAGTGATTTCGCCACGAAAGCTTGTCGGTCTGATCTTGGTTGTGATCTCGCTCTTCGTCGCTGCAGGTGCCGTGACAGCTTTCCTCGTCGCTCATGGTGCTGAAGAGATCGCAGGATCTGAGCCTTTTTGTATCCAGATATCTGACGGGACTGACGACTATCGGCCCGCCCGCTCCTGGCTCGACCTGTCGATCTTCACAACGCGGGCGAAGCGCGACGGTCCACTTTACATGCAGCACCACGCCATTCTCGTCGTCGGCGAGTCTGCCGATCCACGCCTCTACCATTGGTCATATCGTCGCCATGCGTTCGTACCGGGCGTGCTCAACGAGCGAATCGAACATGGTCGGCCGGCATTGACTTGCGAGCCGGCCCGTGACTTCGGTCGTAAGCGGCTCGCGCTTTTCCCCGGATCACCGTCCGACAGCAACTACATCAGGTATTCCACCGGCGAGACTTATCTTATTCCAAGCATGTGGCAGCCCCAGTGGCGTGGCGGGAGGCGCCCGACCCTATTGTTGGCGACGACCGCACCCGACTTTCGTCCGCTCGAGCGCCGTTGGAGCGATCTGGCACCGGGCGAGCGTGACAGCAACTGGGTCTTCGTCGAATGGAATCCGGAGTGGGTGTTGAGCATCATGAAAGCGGATCCCGGCGAGACGATCGTCGAGCGGGGAACGGAACATGGCCTCGCGAAGACCAAGAGCGTCACTCATGGCAGGGACGGCAAACAGTACGTCGGATTTCGCTATCATCTCTACGCCGACGAGTCGCTGGCAGGAAGCCGCATCAACACCACGGTGATTAGCTGCGGCGAGCCGTCGGAGGCTTTTCCGAAGTCCTGTCAGCACCGTTTCATCAACAAGGGGCGGGACTTCTATTTCCGTCATCGGCCGCAGGACGTACCCGATTGGCAGGGCATGCAGCAGCGTATTCTTGACGTGATGGGGTCATTCGAAGTTCACCGCCTCCCGTAGCGAGGCGAACCAGGCCGGCTTCTGCGAGAGCTCAGTTGGTGTCGAAGTCTGGTCCGGGTCGAAAACGGCGACCACAGACCAATCCCGTTGCCTCCTGCTAGCGTTCCAAAGATGGCCGCGGCGCTCGTCGCGAGGCGACGCTCATGCCGGCGACAGCGGCATGCGCCCCGTCACGAGTCCCGATGTTCGAGAAATTCCTTCACCGGACCGACAAACGGGTGCACGAACTGGCCGAGCATGCCGCCGGGGATCGGCTTCACCGTGCCGTATTTGACCGGCCAGCGGTCCTTGGGCAGGTGCCAGGTGCCGCCCAGCATGTCGAACAGCGGCGTGTGAGCCGCGTAGTTCTTGTCGAGGGCCTCGGCGTCCGACGCGTGGTGCCAATGATGGAATTGCGGGGTGACGATGACGTAGCGCAGCCAGCCGACATCCATCTTGATGTTCGAATGGATCAGCACCGATTGCACGGAGATGAAGATGAGATAGGCGAAGATCGTGTCCTGCGGGAAGCCGAGCAGGACGATCGGCACGAGCACCAGGGCGCGGGTTGCCAACGGCTCGAAGAAATGCAGCCGCGATCCCGACAGCCAGTCCATGTGCTCCGGCGAATGATGCACCGCATGGATCCGCCACAGCCACGGCACCTCGTGATAGGCGCGGTGGGAGACGTATTCGACCGCATCGGCCGCCAGGATCACCAGCACGAAGCGGACGATCGCCGGCAGGGCCACGACATGGGCCTGCAGCCACGGACTGATCGCCCAGGCGAAATAGTCATGCGCGAAATGCGTCGAGACCACCAGGAAGATGCCGATCAGCAAATGGTTGACGCCGAAATAAGCGAGATCGAGCTTCCAGCCCGGGCTGAGCGGCCCCTGCTCCGGCCGCACCCGCGGGAAGATCCACTCGAGCAGCACGAATGCCGCGCCGGTGAAGAACAGATCGAGCACCAGCCAGTCGAGGCCGAAATAGAAGCGCGGCTGGAGAAAATCCGGTGTCGGCACATAAGGCCCGCCGAGCAGCGTGGCCAGGAAAAGCCCGCTCAGACCGATGGCAGCGGGCGCTCGCGGGCCGCCCAGCACGATCCCGACGACGCCGAGCCAGGCGCCGACGACCATGGCGATCGCGAGCGTGAGGCGGAGCAGCTCGACGTCGTAATGGACGCGCAGCTCAGGCGTCGTGAGAAAGGCAGGATAGCGCAGGCAGAGCACCGCAGCGACGCTGAGCACGCCGATCGCAGCGCAGAGAGAGCTGCCGATGCGCCCTTCACCGATCCGCGGCCGCGAATTCTCTTGAGCCATCGACGGTCTCCCAACAGCGAGTCTCAGGCCCCCCAGCATGGGCGCGCCTGAGTTCTCTCAAATCCAACACCCAGGGTACTGAGATGTCTCATAAGCGTTAAAATTCCTGGAAGTCAAAGTGCGCTTTGGGCCAGAACCGAACATCTTGCTAGGCTACCCCTCGCCTTCTTCAGCTCATGATCTGGTTCGACAGGACAAAATGGGCCGCGTAAATGATCGCAAGCAGTACGCCCACTGGGAAAGACTGCAAGCCGACCACAAGCCAAAATACGATCGGTCCGCCAAATCTGGACAGTAAAACGCCCAACGAGACCGGCCGGACGGCTGGAGCAGATTGGCTTGGGCCTGTTAAGGTAAAGGGCTCCCACGGAGTATCCGGCGAATGGCTTCGAGCACTTTCAGAATTGCACTTCTTCCTGCTTTGGTCCTGCTGTGCTGCGCGCCTGAGGCATACGCAGAATTTCTCCCTGGAACTCCTTGCCCTGAGGGCTACACCTGCTTCTCGGCGGAACCGCGTGATGGAGTGTGCAAACATCCCGACGTAATTCTCGATGACAAGCTGAAGGCCACACGGGTTGACGGCGATCAATTCTCACCAGACAGCGAACGCGCCTGCATCATGCAAACGACCGGAGCCGTCGTGCGGCGGGCAGCCGGTCTTCAACTGAAGCTCGACAATGGCAAGGTCAAATCGTTCAAAGACAAGCCCAATTGCGAGCGACATCCGGATACGTGCGAACTCTTCTCACTGTACGACTATTTTCCGAAGAGCAGATTATTCCTGGTTCACGACCAGGGCTATGAAAGCGACGCTTGGTTTTTGATCAGCCAGCGCGATGGTCGGAAGCGGAGGATTGTCGCGCCTCCGGGCTATTCACCCAGCAAGAGATGGTTGGCCTCAGTCAACGCAATCGACGGCCCGAGCGATGCGAACAATGGCTTTGACATTCTCCCTGCGGATATGAACCCGAGTGGACCGTCCATACATTACAGGCCGGCGGAGTACGAAAATTGGGAGTTCGTCCGTTGGGATGGCGACGAACGCCTCTTGCTGAATGTGACCGTTCATGAGAACGGGGGCTCGGCGATGGTGACACACCCCGCTGAGGTCACATTGCTCAACGGCAGATGGGTCCTGAACAAGTGATCGCCACGCTAGTCCAGGTGCTGTCAGTCAGGTCCGCGATGGGTTAGGAGCCGACCTCGAGTCTCATCGGCTGCTCCCGATCATTCCTGATCGTTCTCTCCTTCAACTCGCCAGCCGATGCGAGCCAAATGCTCATGGACTGAACGCAGGCGGGCTTCATTGTGAATGCCACCCCACGGATGCCAATCCTGGAAGGACTCGCCCAACCCTCGGAGGTCCGCGACGAGGCCCGCTGCATCTCCCCCGCCGCCAAGCCAGCCGCACATTTTGTCCTTATAGAACCGATGCTGTTTCAAAACATCGTACGTCGCACCGGCGAAGCCGTCATCCTGCAGCGCTTTGAGAAATGCTGTGTCGCGAGCGAGATCGGCCTCGAGACTTGGGACAGAGGTCAGCGGAGGCGGATGGTAGACGGGTTGTTCTCCGTCGCTGAATGTCACGTCGTCCGCCCTGATCTGAACGGTTCCGTGAATCCAGTTTCGAGCGTTCCTGGCTAGGCGCCGCCATCCGCCATAGCCGTTCTGCTCCACAACGCCCCGCGTTCGGTCGGGATACAGTGCGAAGTCGATTCTGACTGGCTCGCCGAGGCCCCAACGCACGACCGCATCGCCGTGGCGCGTGCTCCAGTGTGCTTGCCCCTCCCATCGCTTCCCCCTCGGTGAGTTAGGAACCCAGCGCCCGGGAGGCTCAGCGTCTCGCTCGAGATAAGGGAAATTGCTATCGAGCGATGCCTGATGTTCCGCCGCGGCGAATTTCTTCGTCATCGTCGACCTATATCACAAGCATCCGAGAGATGATCCCCGCCAAACTGCAATGGATCAGAGGGCGACAACCCTGCCCTGGCGTGCACAGATGAAACAGCCCCAACGGTTCATCTCAGTTCTCGTCAACCGCCTCGGCTCTTTCGATCACGGCCACGCCGTCCTACAAGAGACCGGCATAAAGCTTGTCGAATCTGAAGAGCGTCTGGACGGATCGAGCTTTCGAAAAAGCGGGTGATCTGGCGATCCGTTCGGATTGGGATCAGGCCTCCTCGTCCTGCGCGTGCGGAGCGTCCCAGGCTCCTTCTCCAGGCTCCAATTTTGCGAGTAGCCCGCGATGACGTGGGGCCCACGACATATCTGATCTTATCCCGCATCGCACACTGGGGCGGAACAGACGTCTTGATGATCGAGGCGATGTCGTTGGTTGCCGGCATTCAATGTCGTGCGTGTCAACGCATCTGGACGGAACAGATGCGATGCGCGTTCAAATTGTCGCATGATTGATCGACAACGCGATGAGTTCGGCTTTGCGCCATTCACCAACGCGTATAAAGTCAGGCGTTACCAGCGTCCACGAAGCGCTGGAACGTCGGGGATGTGAAACGCGAGCAAGGTGGTTGACGGGCCGAGCTCGTCGCCCGCGTTATCGTACGCGTAGCTGTTTTCCGACATTTTGGAGGTATCAGGTTCGAAACGCCCCGGCGATTCGACGATTGCGGCTGATGCGTGGCCGGTGAGCCAGGACGAGACATCAGCAGCAGGCGTTTGATCGCGAGGCGACGCGGGCAGCGGGCATCGACACGTTGGAGGAACCGGAATGGACCAACGGGACGTACGGGCCGCATGGCAGAAATTCGTCGAGCGCGGCACCTTGTCTGGTGACGTGAGATCAACGGTGGCCGCGTCGTGGCAGCGGTCGCGGCAGCATAGCATCACGGTCGATCGCCAGAAGGCGCCGCTCGTCGCCGAGGCTGAACTGTTTCGTCAGCGCGCCAAACATGCCGCGCTTCGCCAAGCCGCGCGTTGCGCACTGCAAAACTCCAAGACGTTCCTGAGCGAAGCCGGCTCGATCATGATCCTCACCGATCCGACCGGCCTGATCATCGACACACAGGGCGATGCCAGGGTCATCGATGCCGGTCGCGCAGTGCATCTCGAGCATGGCGGGCGGTGGAGCGAGGCCGATATCGGCACCAATGCGATCGGCGCGGCTTTGGCCGATTCATGCCCCGTGCAGATTCACGGCGCCGAGCATTTCTGCACCGAGGTCCAGCGCTGGACCTGCGCCGCCGTTCCCGTGCACGATCCGAACGATGGCGAGCTGCTCGGCGTGGTCGACATCTCCGGCCCGGCCAGCACGTTCAATCCGCAGAGCCTGGCGCTGGCGGTCGCGGTCGGCCACCACGTCGAGAGCGTGCTGGCGCAGCTGGCGCGACAGGACAAGGAGCAGCTGCTGTGCGATTTCATCGCCAAGCGCGCCACCTGGGCGACCGAGGAATGCATCCTGCTCGATCGCCGCGGCGCCATCCTGCATGCGACCGAGCGCGGGCTGAGAGCCATGAAGGACAACGGCCTCAACACCGACGGCGACGCCCCGACGCGCTTCCTGAAGACGGTCGCGTTCGAGGACTGGCCGGCGAAGCTCAGGGAGATCCTGCCCCATGCGAGCTTCGAGCTGGTCAAGAACGGCAGCACGGGCGTCGGCGCCATCGTCGTGATGCATGCAAGGCGCCGCGCTCCCGGAGAGCGCGGCGCCGTGGCGATGCGCGGGCGCGACGCGGCCGCCCCTTCGCGGCCCGCGCAACCTGAAGCGAAGCCGGCCAACAACAAGAGCCCCCGTTTCGTCGCCGAGGACCCGAACGTGCAGGCGATCGTGCGGCGGGTCGAGGCCGCGGCGGCGCGCAAGATGCCGATCCTGATCCGCGGCGAGACCGGCACCGGCAAGGAGCAGCTGGCGCGCCATGCCCACGCCGCCAGCGGCCGCTCCGGCTCCTTCGTCGCGGTCAACTGCGCCGCCCTCCCGGACAGCCTGATCGAGGCCGAGCTGTTCGGCTATGCCGACGGGGCCTTCACCGGCGCGCGCTCCGGAGGCGCGACCGGTCTGGTCAAGGAGGCCGACGGCGGCACGCTGTTTCTCGACGAGATCGGCGACATGCCGGTGGCGCTGCAGGGCGTGCTGCTGCGCCTGCTCGACGACTGGACGGTGCGGCCGGTCGGCGGCGCGGCCTACAAGGTCGATGTGTTCCTGGTGTCGGCAACCAACGCCGCGCTCGACAAGGCGATCGCCGACGGGCGCTTCCGCTCCGACCTGCTGTATCGCCTCAACACGCTCGAAGTGCGGCTGCCGCGGCTGCGCGAGCGCTGCGATTTCGACGCCATTGCCCGCCAGTTGCTGCACAAGATCGATCCCGGCTGCGCCATCACGGCCGGAGCGCTGGCGCGGCTGGCGCCGAACCATTGGCACGGCAACATCCGCGAGCTCGGCAACATGCTGGCGCGGCTGACGCTCGGCGTCTCCAACGGGCTGATCGACGAGGCCTGTGTCGACGCGATGATCGGCCAGGTGGTCGCCCGGCCGTCGCCGGCGGAGGCGGACGCTGGATCGCTGCACGACGTCCAGCGCGCCCGCATCCTGATGGTCTACGCGGAGACCAATGGAAACGTCAGCGAGACCGCGCGCCGTCTCGGCGTCTCCAGGAATACGATCTATCGCGCGCTCGGACAGCCGCGGCCTTGAATCATCGGCGCCTGGCGATGCAGAGACTTCTGCCGCGGCGTCCGCCGCCTGAGCCGGGCAGAGGCGCCCGGCCCATCACACGCAAGCCGCCCGGACTTACAGCAGCTCAGCGCCCCCGCCCAAGGCCGGGCCGGCGGTCGGATCGTAGTCGTCCGGCTTCTTCGCGATCAATGTCTGCGTCGTCAGGATCAGCCCGGCCACGGAGGCAGCGTTGCGCACCGCGCTGTAGCAGACCTTGACCGGATCGACGATGCCGGCCTTGACCAGATCGACCGATCCGCCGTTGCGTGCGTCGAGGCCATGACCGTTGGCGCCCTTCGCCACCTTGCTGACCTCCGCCTCGGCATCGAGGCCTGCGTTCGACGCGATGTGGAACAGCGGCCGGCTCAGCGAACGCTGCAATAGCTCGGCGCCCTGCCGCGTGCTGCCGTCCAGCCCGTTGATCAGCTCGTCGAGCTTCGGCGCCGCCTTCAGCAGCGCGAAGCCGCCGCCGGGAACGATGCCCTCCTCGATCGCCGCCCGCGTCGCATTGATCGCGTCCTCGATCAATTGCGTGCGGCGCTTCTGCTCGACCGGCGTGGCGCCGCCGGCAAGGATCATCGCCGTGCCGCCGGAAAGCTTGGCGATGCGCTCCTGGAACTTGTCGCGCTCGATATTCTCCGGCGCCGCCTCATATTGCCGCATCACCTGCGCGCGGCGGGCGGCAATCCTGTCCGGATCGCCGGCGCCCGCCGTGATCAGGGTTTTGGACGCGGAGATCCGCACCTGGCGGGCGGCACCGAGATCCTGCAACTCCGCCTTCTCCAGCCGGCCGCCGAGGTCGGCCGAGATCACGCGGCCGCCCGTCGTGATCGCGATGTCCTCGAGCATGGCCTTGCGCCAATGGCCGAACTCCGGCGGGTGGATCGCGGCGACCTTGAAGTTGCTCTTCTCGCGGCGCGCCAGGAGCTGCATGATCACGACCGGCGCGACCTCCTCGGCGATGATCAGCAAGGGCCGGCCGCTCTTCTCGACCAGCGAGATCACGCCGGTCAGTTGCTCGCCGCTCTGAATCTTGTGGTCGGTCATCAGGATGAACGGGTTGTCGAGCACGACCTGCATGCGCTCCACATCCGTCACCATGTGATGCGAGAGGTAGCCACGCTCGAACGCCATGCCTTCGACGACCTCGAGCGTCGTCTGGACCGTGCTGCCATATTCGACTGCGACGATGCCGTGCGTGCCGGCGCGCTCGAACGCTTCTGCGACCATGTCGCCGAGCGCGACATCATTGGCGGCGATGCTCGCGACCGCGCGCAGGCCGGCCGAGCCCTGCAGGGCGATCGCGGAGCGCTTCAGGTTCTTGATGGTCTCGGCGACCGCGAGCTCGAGCCCTTCGACGAGCTCCACCGGATTGGCGCCGGCCGCGAGGCATTTCAGCCCGTCCTGCACCAGCACGTCGGCGAGCACCGTCGCCGTGGTTGTACCATCGCCCGCAGTGTCGTTGGTCTGCTTGGAGACCTCGCGCAGCACCTGCGCGCCGATGTTCTCGAACGGACATTCCAGCTCGATCTCGGCGGCGATGCTGACGCCGTCGCGCGACACGATCGGCGTCCCGATCGGGCGGTCCATGATGGCGTTCATTCCCTTCGGACCCAGGGTGCCGCGCACCGCCTTGGCGAGCTTGGCAACGCCTCGTCCCAAGGCGGCCCGCGCCGCCTCGTCATGCAGCATGATCTTCGGCATGGTCTCAACCTCCCTCTGGCCTGGTCGTGCACCGGTTGGCCGGCGCGATTTTTCGTTGTCCCCCGGCCGATCAGGCCGAGGCGCGTGCTTTCGGAATGAACGGCGTCTCCAGATCGAACCGCACCGACAGCAGGCCGCGGCACAGCGCGCTGTTGAACTCCGCGTTGATGCCGACACGGCGCAGTCCCGCGACGTAGCCGGCGAAGCGCTCGGCGCCGAGCGGCAATCCCGCGGCGTCGACGAAGGCCGGCATCTCGTCGCCCGCGTCCGCCACGACGTCGCGCCGCTCGAGATAGCGCCGCCTCAGCCGGTCGCCCTCGTCATCGACCGGCAGGCCACGCAGCTCCAACACGGTGAGCGTCGTGAGCATCTCGGGCGAATGCCCGGTGGCGGTGAGGTGGCTTAGCAAGGCGACCTGCCGGCGCTGAAACGCCTTGACGAGGAACGTCCGCCGCAGATCCTCCAGGTCGCCATCGGCCTCGACGCCGAACGTCTCCTGGAACGACAGGCCCTGCGCCAGCCCGGCATTGATCGTGTCGGCGTACATGTGCTCGCCGAGCACCACGCTGACGCCCGTCACCCAGTCGAGCGCCGCCACCGCGCGGCGCATGTCGTCCGCCATCAGGAAGGAGAAGTTGGCCGCACACCAATAGGTCGGCAGCCGGAACGCGATGTGGACGCGGTTGGCCGAATCCACATCAACGCGGCTGACGAAGTTGAGGTCGACGACGGACTCGTCGAGCTCCGGATCCATCACGCTTTGCAGACGAGCCCAGATCTCGGCCTGCCTATGCTCCGCCTGCCGGTCCCGTTCCGGCAGGCGCGTTGCGACATCTCCGCTCATGGCGTTCACGCCGGCACGGGTTCGGCGAGATGTGCGTAGCCGCCGCCGGCCCTGATCTTCTGCTTCTGGGCCTCGACATCGATGCCGTAGAGCCGCGCGGCGTTGAGACCGAGGATCTTGGTCTTGTTCTCCAGGGTCAGCACCGATCCGGTCTCCTTGGTCAGGTCCTCTGGAATCTCGAACGCCATGAACTTGTCGATCAGCCATTTCGGCGTCCAGATGCCGTAATCGCTGCCATAGAGGATCTTGTCCGGCCCGAGCCAGAACAAGAGCTCCGACATCACATGGGCGAAATAGCCGGGCCGCGAATGGATGAACGGCAGCGCCACGGCGATGCCGGCATAGACGTTGGTCTCCTGGGTCGCGATCCAGCAGAAATCGTCCAGCCGCGGCAGCCCGCAATGCTCGACGATGAAGTTGAGATCCTGGAACGAGGTCGCGACGTCATCGATGTCGGCAACATCGAACGCATCACGGTTGAGGGGAATGATCGTCGGGCCCTTGTGGACGTGGACGTTCTTGATGCCGAGCTTCTGCGCCGCCTCAAGATATTTGTAGGAGTCCTTGTCGGACAGCTTGTAGCCCTTGGACTCGCCGCGCCATTCGGCGGTGTAGAGCTTCACGCCCTGCAGCTTGTACTTTTCCGCCAGAGCGTGCAGGTCCTCCAGGCCCTTGGCTCCGTCGCGCGGATCGAACGCACCGTTGAGGATGAAGCGATCCGGATGGCTCTTCTTCATTGCCGCGTTGCGTTCGGTGGTGTTGAAGCCGTTCTTGTAAAAATCGGTCAGATAGGTCGGCTGCAGGATCGCCATGTCGTCATAGCCCGACACGAACAGGTCGTCGAACATGGTCTTGGCGTCGTATTTCTCGAACTTCTCCTTCTCCCACTTCTCCGACGGCGGGCTGAGGTTGGCGTGATAGGCGTAGAAGCAGTCGATGAACTGCTTGCCGTGGATGTTCTTCTGGTTGGCCGGGCTGCCGTCCCAGAAATGGGTGTGCCCGTCGATCACGAAAATCTCTTTGCCGTCGGCCGTCCTGTACATGGCGTGTCTCCCGCTCCCAGATTGACTGTTATGAGGCCCGCCATTGATGGCAGAGCCAGGTTGGCCCGGTCGGCGCGAGGCCGGCCGGGCGTCCTGCGCAATCCTGCTCAGACGATGTATTTCATCATCTCGTTCATGTCGCCGAACAGCATCACGGTGTTGTCGTCGATCATGACCATCCGCCCGTAATGAGTCGACGTCGCGATCTCGAACAGATGCGGCGTCATCTCGCGGCCGAGCTCCTCGGAGATCTCGTCCATCTTGAATTCCATCTTGCCGATGCCGTCGATGCGGATCATCGCCGGCATGTAGGTCACGGTGATATGGTCATGGCGGCTCATCACATCGGCAATGGCGCGCGCCTCGACGCTGTCGTTCATCGTGACCCCGCATTGATGGGACACGGTGTCCTCGAACTTGATGTCCTTCATCGATTTGAAGATGGTGTCGGCTTCCTGCATCGTGGTGACTCCCCTGACAAATTGAGTGAAACAAGCTGAGTTCGGCTAGGACAGGCTGGCCGGCACCGTCAGGCCGAGCTCGGAGGCGATTCCCCTGATCCGGTTCTTGGCCTGCGCGAGCGCGTCACTGAAGCTCACGACCTTGACGCGCGGCTGCGACCAGATCGGCTGCAGGTGGTTGGCGGCGTCGAGCGCGAGCTCGGCATGCTTGGCCAGCCACTTGTTGAACAGCGCGATGTTATGGGCCGCATGCTGAGCATCGGTGCCGAGGATGTGGAACAGCTCGACCGTGTTGGCCAGGTTGCGCTCGTAGTCGGCCTCCGCCGCGGAGACGACGGCCGGCGTGATGAAGTCGTTCTGCGCCGACGCGGCCTGCATCAGGAAGCCGGACCGGAACAGCTCGCCGACCAGGGGCTCGAACACCGCGTTGGTCGCGAAATACTGCTCGAGATAGTCGTTCGAGCCCATCACCGACTCGATCGACTTGCGCACGCCCTGCCAGATCGGATCCTCCAGCCAATGCTGCTTGCCGGCATTGACGTCGAAGCCGGGGATGTCGAGCGCGATCTCGCTGAGATACAGCGTGATGTCCTGGGCGAAGCGCAGCTTGTAGGACGAGTTGGTCAGGATGGCGTTGTTGACCATCTGGGTGTAGCCATAGCGCTGCGCCTGCATCGTCGAGGTGCCCAGGCCGAACTCGGCATGCTTGTAGGCGCCGAGGTGGTTCTGCAGGATCTTCACCCAGGCGGGGTCGAAGCGCGCGGGCGCGCCGGACTTGCGGCCGTTCTCGATGGTGTTCTGCACCATGCCGCAGATCGTCGACTGCCGCTGATAGTGCGTCCGCTCCCATTCCTGGTCGACGGCGCGGAACTTGTGCCAGTTGGAGCTCTTCGCCGCGGTCCAGTCCTTGCTGTAGGTCGGCGTGCCGTCGGGGAAGGAGATGATCCAGTCCTGCAGCAGATAGCGCTCGGGATCCGGCTGGACGTCGACCGTCATGTCCTCGTAGTGGGTCGCCTTGCGCCCCTTCGGCTCGAAGTAGTTATATTTGCGGCTGTCGGATCCTGGAAACACGGCCGATCCCGCGGCACCGGATTTGACGACTGACGGCTCTGCAGTGGCTGCGCTTGCTTGTGCACTCATGGCGACCTCCCTCTTTTGTGGTTGTGTTGCGACGATGTCCGAGCGCCGTCATCGCACCGCCGGCGTAAACTTGTCGAAATAGATGTGGTCCGGCTCGACGCCGTTGACCTGCAGCACCGGCAGCACCGCGTCGATCATCGGCGTCGGACCGCAGGCATAGGCGTCGATCGCGCCCGCCAGGCTCTCCTGCTTCAGGTGGCGCGCGACGACCTCGTGCACGAAGCCGGTCTCGCCTTCCCAATGGTCATCGGGCGTGGCATGGGACAGCGCCGGGATGAACTTGAAATCCGGGAGCTGCCGGCCGATCGCCGCGATCTCGTCGAGATAGAACAGGTCCGCCCTGGTACGGGCGCCGTAGAAGAAGCGGATCGGCCGCTGCTCCCCACTCGCAATGTGATCGGCCAGGATCGACCACAGCGGCGACATCCCGGAGCCGCCGCCGATCAGCAGCATCGGGCCGGACCGCTCCTCGCGCCGGAAGCAGGTGCCATAGGGGCCCTTGGCCATCACGACGCTGCCGACCTCGAGCCCACCATCGAGCTGCGAGGAGAACGCGCCGTTCGGATATTTCTTGATGATGAAGCTCAGTCGCGTGCTTTCGCCGGGCGCATTCGCCATCGAGAACGCGCGGGTGATGCGGCCGTCGTCGATCGTCAGATCGACATATTGACCGGCCCAGAACTTCATCGGCTTGTCGATCTCGATCTCCAGCAGACGAATGTCGGCGGTCAGCGCCGTGATCGCCGCGACGCGGCCGCGAAACGTCTTGACCGCGATCGATCGCCGCAGCATGTCCTCGTCGTAGTTCAGGAGCTCAAAGCTGACGTCGCTATAGGCGTGGGTCCGGCACAGCAGAACATGGCCGTTCTCGCTCTCGTAATCCGGCAGCGCGAAGGTCGAGTATTTCATGAGCTCGATGTCGCCGTCGACCAGCTTCGACTTGCAGCTGCCGCACTGGCCCTCCTTGCAGCCATGCATCAGCGAGATGCCCTGGCGGAACGCCGCATCGAGCACGGTCTCCCCCTCCTCGACCTCCATCTCGATCCCCACGGGCTCGAAGCGCACCTTGTGGACCTGCACATCCGTCACGACAGCCTTGGACCCAACCGACATCGACAACCTCCCCAGCGAACTCCGGCAGATGATCGCAGGGAGCCGGCGAACCGGCCCCCTGCGCTCGCATCGTCAATGGCAAGGATTGATGGTGAAGCCCTTGCGATAATCGGCGACCGCGACCTCGCGCTCGATCGGCGACAGCGCACGGAAGCCGCGCAGCGGGCTGCCGAGCTGGTGGCCGCGCACGTGATCGAGCGTCCACATGTCCTTGGCGTCGAACCGCAGATGCGGCTGCGCCGTCAGGGTCTTGCCGTCCGGACGGACGAAGCCGAGATCCTTGATGGCATCGGCGATGTCCCAGCCGTGGTAACAGTCTTCCCATTCACGGCGGCCGCTGAAGCGGCCCATCGCCGGCGTGGCGCGGCCTTCATACTCGGCGGCAAACGCCACCTTGTGGGTCCAGCGGCAGCCTTCCGAGCAGTAGGTGTAGATCTTGCCGTCGACCTCGTCGCAGACGAAGTCCTCGCGGATCAGGCAAGGCACCATGCAGCTCCAGCAGCGATGCGGATAGACGTAGCCGACGTCGCTGTTGAACAGGATGTTGGTCTCGCCCGGCACGCTCAGCTTCGCATACCACTTCCAGAAGTCGCCGAACTCGGCGTACCAGCCGGGGTACTTGTGCTCGAACCACTCGAAGTCCTTCTCGGTCTGGGCCTCGATGCGCCAGAAGTTCGCCGACCAGCCGACCGCGAAGAACTGCGCGGTCTTGTGGACGTAGTTCTTCTTGACGATACGGTCCCAGGCAGCGGCGACGTCGTCATGGTGGATCTTGATGCCGTACTTCTCGAGCGGCAGCATGTAGGTGCGGTAATAGTCTTCATAGATCCAGCGGTGCCAGAGCTCCGCATAGGATTCCTTGTTCTTGTCGCGGTTGGTGGTGCCGTATTCGATGAAGGTGCCGATCGCGGCGTCGACGATGGCGTGGTTCTGCCAGAATGCGTATTTCAGGTCGCGCTCGAGCAGCTGGTGGTTCGAGGGATCGTTGATCATCGCCATCAGCATCGAATGGCCGTTGCCGATGTGGCGGGATTCATCCGACTGCACCGACAGGAACACGGTCGGCAACGCATAGTCGCCGTTGCGGGCGGCCTCCGACGGCATCGCCACGAACAGCGTGTTGGTGAACGCGGTCTCGGCGACCACCGTCAGGTAGACGTTGGCGGCGGTGATCGCGTCGCCGGTCAGGAAGCCCTCGGCGAACTGGCGGCCGATCGTGGTGGCGTAGCACTTGCCGAACGCCGCCTCGGTGATGTCGAACCCGGCCGGATCGATGTAGTTCTCCATGTACCATTTCTTGAGGTTCATCTGGATCGTCGAGTGACGGAATTCGTCGACCATCTGCATCGTGAAGCCGGTGCGCAGCTCCTCGCCCGGCGCCAGCCGGCCGACCATCGCCATCGAGCGCGCCGCCGAGATTTCCGGGAACGGGATGATGGCCAGGAACAGCTTCATCCACTCGACCCAGCGCGGCTCGACATTGCGGAACATGTCGCCGCGGAGCGCCGCGTCGAGCGCGCCGTAGACGCGGTTGTCCTTCTCTTCCTGCATCGGGAAGTAGGAACGCAGCACCTGCTTCATCGGGTCGCGGGGAGTCTTCGAAATCTTGTAGTCGGTCGGGAACGTCATCGCTTCCTGGACGTAACTGGGCGTCCAGCCCAGGTCCGCGACGCGGTTGGCTGCCTCGGCAATCGTGATGCCCTTCTGGGCCGTAATCTTATTGAGCGTCAGACTTGCAGACATTTCCTTCTCCTTTGAACGTTGCATCAGCTTCTTGAATTCAGGCCTTGGTCGTCGGATCGAAGGAGCTGCGACGAGCGGCTCCCACGAGGTCTCCTGCAAATTCACGTCTGCCCATCAACTTTGAGGTCCGAAAATTGACTTTGACTCCCGCAATGAATTGGCACTTCAAACCGGCTTGGCAGCGCTTACCGCCCCGCCTGCTTCTGCGCCGCGGCTGACCAGAGACCGGCCCTCCGCGACGAACTTCGCCGCCAGCACCAGCGTGCCGATGGCAAACTCCTTGCCGTGCCGCGCGATCATCGCCTCGGCGAGCAGGCCTACCTGCGCGAAGAACTCATCCTTCGAACGATCCTCGTCCGTCGGCTCCGTAGGCGGCACCGCCGAGACCGGCGCCCCCGACGCCTTGAGATTGAGCCTGCTCATTTCGACCTTGCTCATCATGCATGCCCCGTACGTTTGTGGTCGTCCTCGGTCGGCGCGCTGTCGAATTCCAACAGCGCGTGATTGAGCCATTCGCGCTCGGCGACGAGTCGGCTGTGCTCGTCGCGCAGCTGGCTCAGGCGCTCCGTGACTCTGTCGAGCTCGGTCTGGGCCGCGTGGCCGCCCTCGGAGCGCGCGACGTCGCGCCGTGCACATTCCAGTTCGATCTCGGCGCCGCCGCGCGCGCTCTCGTTCCTGAGCTGCATCTCGTTGTTGCGGATGATGCCCTCGATCAGTTTGTGCCGCGCGATCATGCGGTCGCGGGCTTGCTGCAGCCGGACGGCTTCCTCGGCCGTGATCTGTGGCCCGCTTTCGCTGGACTTCGTCACAAGCATCACTCTCGTTGGGCGATTGGGATCGACGCAGATCATCTGGACGCGCACGGCTCACGGGACCAGCACAGCGCGCCCGTGAATGCGCCCGTGATGCAGATCATGCAGCGCGTCGTTCGCCTCGCTGAGTCGGTATTCCCTGGTGTGCAGATTCACGAGGCCGCGATCGGCGAGCGCCATCAGCTCGACCAGCTCGGCATAGGTGCCGACCAGATTGCCCACGATGGTCTTTTCCGTCGTGATCATGTCGATGGTCGGGATGTCGATCTTTCCGCCATAGCCGACGATGTAGTAGGAGCCGCCATTCGCGGTTATCGCGAGGCCCTTGGCGATCGCATCGCCCTCGCCGACGAAGTCGATCACGGCCTCCGCACCGCGGCCGCCGGTCAGCGCCAGCACCGCCTCGACCTCGCCGCCATCGGCCTTCACCAGATGATGCGCCCCGCACGTCTTGGCGAGCTCCAGCGATTTTTCGGAGCGGTCGACGACGATGATCTCCGCCGCACAGAGCGCGGCGAGAACCTGGATGCCGATATGGCCGAGGCCGCCTGCCCCGATCACCACGGCATATTCGCCCGGCAAGAGATGCCGGGAAGCCTTCTTCGCCGCGCGATATGCCGTCAGACCTGCGTCCGTATAGGGAGCGACGTCCTTGGGCGCCAGGGACTTCGGCAGCTTGATCAGCGAGCGCTGTCCCGTCAGCAGATATTGCGCGTAGCCGCCATTGGCGTTGATGCCCGGAAACGAGCTGTCCTGCGCATGCATGTCGTTGCCGCGCCGGCACGCCAGGCAATGGCCGCTGGTCACCAGCGGGTGGCAGATGACGCTGTCGCCGACCTTGACGCCTTCGACGCCGGGACCGACGGCCTCGACCCAGCCCGCGTTCTCATGACCCATGATGTAGGGAAGCTTGACGTCGACCTTGCTGCGCCAGATGCCTTCGACGATGTGGAGATCGGTGCGGCAGACGCCGGCGCCGCCGATGCGCACGATCACATCCATCGGACGCGAGATCTTCGGGTCGGCGACCTCTTCGTAGCGGACGAATTCCTTCGCCGTCAGCTTTTCATCGAACGCATGGAGCACCGCGGCCTTCATGGTCTCTCCCCGGATTTTTTTGTGTCGACGTCAACGTGTCGCAGCCGTCGTTGAGGAAGGTTGAGCAAGAGCTATGCCAGCGAGCTAACAGGCTGATAGTCCGTGTTTTCTCATCCGCCTCTGGCGTGATCTTCGGTCCGTCGCGGAGCAACGCTGATGGCAAAACTGTTCCGAGACGGAACAGTTTTCGCAAGTCACGGACTGCGCGCGCTGGCGGCGGCGAATTTCTACTTTCCGCGCGATTGCTTAATAATGAGGGACGCAGCACCAGATCACGAACAATCAAACAGCGACGAGGCCGGGACAACGGCGAAGCCGCGACACGGGAGGATGACGATGCTGCCTGCCAGCCGGCGCCTCGATGGCGCGTGGTTGAAGCTCGACGAGCAGGGCCAGCCGCCAGCCGGCGTGATGTCGGCCGACATCTACGACAGCTGGATGCGCTGCATCACATTGGGGCTCGACGCGCTGCGTCCGCCGTCGCCCGAATTCGTCGATGCCGCCGTGCTGCGGCAGGAGCAGCAGCGCTGCTCGCTGGTGCGCGGCCTCGCGCTGGCCGAGATGCACACGCTGCATCAGCAGATCGCCGGCTCCAATTTCATGATCGCGTTTGCGACCGCGGAAGGGCTGCTGCTCGACATCATCTCCGATTCCAGCTTCAGCGATGCCTCCGACGCCGCCTGCATCCGCGCCGGCGCGATCTGGACCGAGAGCGTCTGCGGCACCAACGGGCTCGGTACAGCCGCCTATCTGAAGCGGCCGATCGTGGTCCACGGCCGCGAGCACTTTTTTGCCCGCTACAACAATCTGACCTGCGTGGCGGCGCCGATCTTCGCGCCCGACGGCGAGGTCGCCGGCATCCTCGATGCGTCATCCGACTGCATGTCGCGCCAGGCACACACCCAGGCGCTGGTCGCGATGGCCGCGACCCAGATCGAGAACGGGCTATTCCGCGAGCAGCATCGCGGCAACATCCTGATCGCCTTCCACAACCGCGGCGAATATCTGCACACGCTGAGCGCCGGCCTGCTGGCCGTCGACAATGACGGCCGGATCCTTGCGGCCAACCGCGCCGCGCGCGTGCTGCTGCACGGATTGCCGGCCTTCGCCGGCCGTCTGTTCGGCGACGTGTTCCGGGGCCGCTTCAGCGACTTCGTCGACGAGGGCCGGCGCAAGGAGCGGCAGCGGCTGGAGGATGAGGTCGGCAGCCAGTTCGTCGCGACCATCGAGAACAGCCGCCAGTTCCCGATGAGCCATCGCGTGCTGACGCCGCGGCCGGTGCCGCCGAAAAGCCCCGCGCCGCCGTTCGTCTCCGCCGATCCCAGGATCGCGGCGATCGTGCAGCGCGTCGCGGTTGCCGCCGCGCGCAAGATGCCGGTCCTCATTCGCGGCGAGACCGGCACCGGCAAGGAGCAGATGGCGCGGCACGCACATGCCGCGAGCCGGCGCACCGGGTCATTCGTCGCCGTCAATTGCGCGGCCCTGCCCGACAGCCTGATCGAGGCGGAGCTGTTCGGCTATACCGAGGGCGCGTTCACCGGTGCCAGGAAGGGCGGCGCGCAGGGATTGTTCAAGGAGGCCGATGGCGGCACGCTGTTCCTCGACGAGATCGGCGACATGCCGGTGACGTTGCAGGCGGTGCTGCTGCGTTTCCTCGACGACTGGACCGTGCGGCCGGTCGGCGGCAGCAAGCGCGAGGTCGACGTGCTGCTCGTCTCCGCCACCAATGCCGATCTCGACGATGCCATCGCCGACGGTCGGTTCAGGTCCGACCTGCTGTTCCGCCTCAACACCCTCGAGGTGACCCTGCTGCCGCTGCGCGAGCGCACCGACTTCGCTGATATCGCGCGCCACCTGATGCACAAGATCGATCCGTCGGTGGCGCTGTCCGAGGCGGCCGTCCAGCGGCTGGCGCAACGCAGCTGGGACGGCAACATCCGCGAGCTCCGCAACGCGCTCGCACGGCTCTCGCTCAGCGAGAGCGGCCCCGTGATCGACGCCGCCACCGTCGACGACGTCCTCGGCCCAGCCGTCGCCGCGCCCGTGGCGCCGAAGATCAAGCTGGACGCGAGCGCCCCGGCCGATCTGCACGAGATCCAGCGCGCCCTTGTGCTCACGACCTTCGCGGAGACCGGCAACAACATCAGCAAGACCGCACGGCGGCTCCGCATCTCGCGCAACACCGTCTATCGCGCGCTGCGCGGCAAGCCGGACTGACCCGGGCACGACGACAACTTCATCAATCCCAAAGGAGGTCACGATGTTTGAACCGGAGAACAGTCTCGAAGCCCTGATGCAGGCGGCCGGCCGCGATCCCGCGATCGTCCCGCGGTTCTACCGCGCGCTGCTCGACGCCGAGATCTATGTGCTGACGCCGGAGGCCTCGATCGCGCCCGGACAGCACCGCTCGCTGACGCGGCAGGAGCGGATCAACGTCGCGAGCGTCGAGTTCCAGGGCCTGACCTGGCTGCCTGCGTTCACCTCCAGAAAACGCATCTCCGACTATGTGAAGGAGCCGGAAGCCTGCCTCGGGGCTGCGGCCCGCGATCTGTTCAAGATGCTGCCTGGCGCGAACTTCTGGTTCAACCCGCTGTCCGAATGCCAGAAGCCGATGCCGGCCAGCGAGATCGCCCTGTTGATGAACGGGGCGATTTTCGACAAGCTCCGGACGGCGGACGCGGCGCGGCACGAGCCGGTGCGATGAAGTCGCAAAGGGCTGAAGATCGCGGTCGGCATCCTCGCCGGCCATGAGATCGGCGCGTTCTAGCAAGCGCGTCGGCATCCCGCTTACCCTTGGCAGTCAGCTGGATCTGAAATCCACCCTTGTCGGATGGATCCCGGCGCCTCTTCACCAGCCCTTTCGCGGTCATGAGCTGGCGCACCAACGCGTTCGGTCGCCAAACTCCGTACGTCAAAAGATCGGGTCCGCTCCAGCCTCAACTCATGCCGGCTGTCCAGATCTCGCACCGGAGCACCGCAGGGTGGACAAAGGCGCAGGGCACACAATCGCGACATGCTCAGCTGCATCGTGCGCCGTGCCCACCATCTCGCGCCATGACCGCATCGGTACAATGGATCGCCGGTACTGAGAGCCGTCGCTCCGCAAGCGGTGGGCACGCTTTCGCCATCGCCTGCCGACACACCGAGCAAGTCGCCGCTTTGCCCACCCTACAGGCTGTCATCGCCGCAGCACTTACGGCCAACCTAAAATGTAAGCGCGCAGATGACATGAAGATTGCCGTCAACGATCTCAATCGTGACGTTCTCGGCGGAAGAGCGGTCGGCGGCGACCCATACGAGCGTCAAACTGCCGGGCCCATCCTGTAGCTCGAATGTCGGTCGCCCAAATCGCTCGATGTCATCGTGTCGCGCTCGTTGGACGGCGTCGGGACCGGCCGCGACTGGCGTCCGCACCTGCTCGGCCCGCTCGAAGCCATCGAAGTGGGTGCAGATGCCGCTCTTGAAGACGGACGAGGCGATAGCCCCGGTTGGCAGAAGAGCAAGGACGACGACGCAAGTGAGATAACGGGCAGAAATCACGCGAGGGAGCCTGTGAATGCCATGCATCTGCTGGCCTGCCTCATCCTCGAACATGTCCCGCCCCGAATTCCCGAGCTCAACCCATAACGGCGTCTCAACGAGACCGACCGCCTTACGGCCCAATTTCGGCTCTTGGTAAAAGCCCATCCGGAGGAACGACGACAACTTGATTCCTGCCCGCGCTTCGGACCGCCGGACTTCGATTCTCGATGAGACGAGACCTATCAGGCGACAACAGCCATTCCTAGAACACACATTCCTAGAACACACATTCGTTTGCGTGCCTAAAGTTCTGATCAAGGACTCGATCGTCGATTGGAGTACCGCCATCTCTCGTCAATATTCGATCGTCAGTAAGCTCCACGGTTAACTGCGTGAGGGCACACCCCAGCCTGACCTCGACCAGATATCCACGGTCTTCCGACCAACGTCGAAATATGAGTCGACCATCTTTTTCCTCGACTTGGTCCTGCCCGACGCCGCCGTAAGCGTCCAAGTACATAAGAAAGCGTTGATCCAGCGATTGTTCGCCCGCTTGACGATCTTGCGCCGACCACTCGGTCGATCGAATGGAATAGACGGTTCCCCTCTTTGTCAGAAGAACTCTGTAGACGCGATCATTCGCGGCACGAGTGATGCTGCGCAATGTAACGCCCCGCCCCGGCAACTCTTCGGCGGGACGACCAAAAAGCGTCACAGCCTCATCTTCCGTCATTCCGAGACGTAGCTCGCCAAATGGCGCAATGATCGTCTGCCTCACGCTCGTCTGCGCATCTGCGCAAGCAGGAGAAGCTTCGCCGAAGATCAGGGCTGCTGATGTTCCGAGCGCCAGCGACGTCGCGATGAGCACACCTGGCACACGGAGGATCGTTGGAAATTGTCGCACTCGCAGTCTCCGACGACCTGGGCGTCTTCACGGCCATGCACAGGCTCGCTTCAACTAACATATCTGCCAGGGTCCTGAACAGGCCGGACAAAATGCAGACATTGCCTTTCGCTTCTTTCGATCTGAGCAATTTGCGAGCCCCATGACTCCAAATCGACTACGACGTCACTTCGGCCTTGAGACCACCGGGCGTCTCATGGAAGCAACGCCACCACCTGCCGGGGCCGAACCACCATTCGGTGTGCATTCAAAATTTTCTTCTTTCTTTTTTCCAGAAATCATGCTCTACTCCGTCCGTCCCGTCTCACACAAGGGGCGCTTCGCGGTCGTCACGAACGTCGAGGCGGGATGCGGTGGGCGCGTGGCTGTCGCAGCGTGGATTTCCGCGCCGACGAACGGCAGCGATGCGCACGGTCAAGTCGCGTGGTCCTGACACCCCGATGCTGGTGTCCCGCGGTGGCGCGCGCAAGCGCGTTGTCGCGATACGGTGGCCAAAAGCCGGTGCACCGGGGAGAACGCGAAGCAGCCGTCAAAACCATCGCGCGGGGAATGCCGGGTGTTCTCGGCTGAACCTGTGGTGACTGCCGCCTGCTTTTTTCTGCAGGCGGGCCATGGGTGCGGCCAGCGCCCGGCATTCCCCGTGCCCTCTTCTGAGGAAGAGGGACATCGACCAGCAAAGCTCGGACGCGACAGCGCGCCGCGAGGCAGCGGAGCCATGAACGCAGCATTCCCCCAGGACGCGGGCGACCGAGACACGGGCGACGATCACGACAGCGCGGATCGAGCGAGCGCCGCACAGCCAAACGCCGGGGCCTCTCCTCACCGTCTCCCGAGGCCTCGAGACGTGAACGACCGCGACCTCGAAGCACCGAGGCGGCTTAAGGTCTGCAGGCGGGAGCGGCTCAGCCATGACGACGCGGAGACGGACGGGCCCAACCCCACGGCCGCAGGTGCGGCAGCGGAGCTGATCGTCCCGGCCACGGCGAGCCATGGCTCGTCAATGGACGGCGACACCGGCGCATCTGCGATGATCGAAAAACCGGACCAGGCTGGGTCATCGGCCGCTTCGGCCGATGGTGGGCACGACAGGGATCGAACCTGTGACCCCTACCATGTCAAGGTAGTGCTCTCCCGCTGAGCTACGTGCCCTAGTCCAAGAAGTCCGTTCGGGTGGGCGTCCCTATATCGGCTCCCACGCAGGCAGGCAAGGACGCAAAATGCCGAAATTGGGAATAATCCGCGAATTCGCGAGACGCGGTCCCGGCGGCTCAGGCCGCCAGCATCTTGTTGACTTCGCTGACGAGCTCGCGGAGGTGCACCGGCTTGGACAGCACCTTGGCGTTCTTGGGCGCCTCCGAATCGGAGTTCAGCGCGACCGCAGCGAAGCCGGTGATGAACATGATCTTGATGTCCGGGTCGAGCTCGGAGGCGCGGCGCGCCAGCTCGATGCCGTCCATCTCCGGCATCACGATGTCGGTGAGGAGCATCTCGAACGGCTCCTCGCGCAGCCGCTGGTAGGCCGACATGCCGTTGTCGTGGGGCGAGACCTGGAACCCGGCATTTTCCAATGCCTTGACCAGGAAGCGGCGCATGTCGTTGTCGTCTTCGGCGAGCAGGATCTTGTGCATGGCTTGGGAGTCTGAACCGGTGAGAGGCGGAGCGTGGCCGCCACTAAGCCTGACGGGCGGTAAATTTCGGGTGAAAGATTGCGCCTTTTGATCCGACATCGACAAGGCAATTTGAGGGCTGAACGTTGGCCGTTCCCGCCAAGGCCGCGCGCCAGCTCAGAGTTGTTCCAAACGGCGGATGAACTTTTTCATTGCTTTTCGCTTGGCAGAACGGCCCGGATTATCGAAGATGCCGGCTTGCGCATGAACAGTGCCTGCGTCGTCCAGCGCTCTACGGCCGGAGGATACCGGCGCATCGGCGGACGTGACCTCGACGAACGTGACTTCGACGGACCTGACCTCGACGGACCTGACATCGACCCACATGACATCGAAACACGTGACATTGAAGCACGTGGCCAAGGGGACGGCGCCCAGCAATGACGGACTTTGAAGGCGAATTGCCGCCGTTCGAGATCATGGAGCCGGCCGAATGGCGCGCGCCCATCATCTTCAATTCGCCGCACTCCGGCTCCGCCTATCCCGACGAGTTCCTGCTGGCCTCGCGAATCGACCTGCCGTCGCTGCGGCGCTCGGAAGATTCGTTCATGGACGAATTGATCGCCGACCTCCTGACGCGCGGCTTTCCGGTCGTCCGCGTGCACTTTCCGCGCTGCTATGTCGACGTCAATCGCGAGCCCTATGAGCTCGATCCCCGGATGTTCACCGGCCGGTTGCCGAGCTTCGCCAACACCCGCTCGATGCGGGTCGCCGGCGGCCTCGGCACCATCCCGCGCGTTGTCGGCGACGGCCAGGAGATCTATCGCGACCTGCTCAGCGTCGACGAGGCGCTGCACCGGATCGAGACGCTGTACAAACCCTATCACCGCGCGCTGCGCCGGCTGATCAATCGCGTGCACCAGCAGTTCGGCACGGTGGTGCTGGTCGACTGCCATTCGATGCCATCGGTCGGCGTCTCGCGCGACGAGCCGCGGCGGCCGGACATGGTGATCGGCGACCGCTACGGCACGAGCTGCGCGGCGCTGCTGCCGGAGCTGTTCGAGGATGTGCTCGGCCGGCTCGGCTATTCGGTCGGCCGCAACAAGCCCTACGCCGGCGGCTTCATCACCGAGCATTACGGCAACCCGGCCTCGGGCCTGCACGCGATCCAGATCGAGCTCAACCGCGCGATCTACATGGACGAGCGCAAGCGGGAGCGCGGCCCGCGCTTCGCCCAGGTGGCCTCCGATCTCGCCGTGCTCGCCGAGGTGCTGGCGACGGTGCCGCTCGGCGATCTCGGGCCGTTCCAGGCCGCGGCGGAGTAGACGGCGCGCGCTTTTCTCTGCGTCGGAAGGATGCTTGGCGCCCGATGATGTCAGCGCAAAAAAAAGGGCCGCTTGAATGACAAGCGGCCCAAGTCTAGGGAGGAAACGCCCAAGGAGGGCAGCGATAACGCGAAGCGCTACCGCACCGCAACAATATGCAGATGCGCTGCACAAAACGCAAGGGTTTTTCGGCTGAACTCCATGCAAAAAACACAGGCCGGGTTTGCACGCAGCGCGACCCGAGCGGCATTTCATACGGTCCATCAATGGGTTGATTGAAAAGTCTGATCAATGGAACCGGGCGGGTCCAATTCGTTTTCGGTTTCGATTGGCCGTTCGGAGCCGAAAACGCGCGCGATGCGAACCCCGGTCGTCACCCGACGGTATCCAAGATGCCAAGTTGCCGTTCCATCTCCGGATGCGCGTCCGGCCGCTTTGAGCTAGGCATGATCAGGCTCGCGCGCCATCCGATTCCCTTACCGAAGGACGTGTTGTGACGGTCATCGACTTCTCTGCCTTCATCGGCCGCCTGGCGACGGCCTCGGGCGAAACCATCCTGCCGTTCTTCCGGACCTCCCTCCTGGTCGACAACAAGAGCAACCGGCACGATTTCGATCCGGTGACGGAGGCCGACCGCGCCGCCGAGGCGGTGATGCGCCGGCTGATCAAGGCGAACTTCCCCCAGCACGGCATCGTCGGCGAGGAGTTCGGCAATGAGCGCGAGGACGCCGACTATGTCTGGGTGCTCGATCCGATCGACGGCACCAAATCGTTCATCGCGGGCTTTCCGACCTGGGGCACCCTGATCGCGCTGCTGCACAAGGGCACGCCGGTGTTCGGCATGATGCACCAGCCCTTCATCGCCGAGCGCTTCGCCGGCGACAATGGCTCGGCCAACTACAAGAACGCGGCCGGCGAGCGCCGGCTGTCGGTGCGGCGCTGCGAGCGGCTCGAGGACGCGGTGTGCTACACGACGAGCCCGCGGCTGATGAACGAAGGCGACCGCGCGATCTTCGCCAAGGTCGAGGCCGAGACGCGGCTGTCGCGCTATGGCGGCGACTGCTACTCCTATTGCATGCTGGCGGCCGGCCACCTCGATCTCGTCATCGAGACCGAGCTCAAGCCTTACGACATCGCGGCGCTGATCCCGATCATCAACGGCGCCGGCGGCATCGTCACCGACTGGGAAGGCGGCCCGGCCCAGAACGGCGGCCGCATCATCGCCGCCGGCGACAAGCGCGTTCACGAGGCGGCACTGAAGCGGCTCGCGGAGGGGTGATCACGACCCGTAGAATTACTGGACACGCACAGCAACATGCATTGTTAACAACGCGTTGATCTCCCCCTCCTAGGATTTGTGCAGATTTTACAGATTTCCTGGGAAGGCGGCGTCGATGTCTCGTTTCAGCTTACGGCTCACTCATAAGATCATGGCCATCGCGCTGATCGGCCTCGGCGCGCTGGCAGCTTTCGGAGCCATTTATTTCGCCGGCAACGTCTCCCAGGACGCCTCCCGCCGCCTCGCCGACCGCGCCCGCGACGTTGCCGATCTCAACCAGAAGCTCCTGACCGACCTGCTCGAGGCGCGGCGCGCGGAAAAGGACTTCCTGCTGCGGCGCGATCCAAAATACGCCGCGCGCCATGCCGAGCTGAGCACGGCGATCAAGCGCGAGCTCGACCAGCTGCGCGGCGCCGTCCGGACGATCGGCGACGCGTCGATCGCAACCAGGATCGATGCTGTCGCGAGCGGATTCGCCTCCTACAGCTCGGAATTCGCCGCAGCCGAGACCTCGGAAGTCCGCCTCGGCCTCAACGAGACGCTCGGCCTGTCCGGCTCGCTGCGCTCGGCGGTGCACGACATCGAAGCCAAGCTGAAGGAGGTCGGCGACCCCCGCCTCACCAGCGGCATGCTGATGCTGCGCCGGCATGAGAAGGACTTCATGCTGCGTCGCGACTCGAAATATGTGAACGAGCTGAAGACCGCCGCCGCCGAGTTCGCGAAGGCAGTTGCCAGCGCCGACCTCGCGCCGGCGATGAAGGCAGATATCGGCCAGAAGCTCGACAAGTACCAGAAGGATTTCCTCGCCTGGGCCGAAGCATCCCAGGACGCCGCCCGCCACGGCGCCGCGATGTCGAAGGCGTTCGCCGAGATAGAGCCCGTCGTCGCCGAAATCGGCAAGGCTGTCGTCCAGCAATACGCAGCGGCGCAGCAGGCCGAGGTGCAGACCGGCGACGCCGTCAAGCGCGGCATGCTGTGGACGCTCGGCATCTCGCTGATCCTGGTGAGCTGCGTGTCGTTCCTGATCGGCCGCGGCATCTCCAATGCGATCCGCCACATGGTGCAGGCCATGACGCGACTCGCGGGCGGCGATGCCGGAATCCGGATTCCCGGTGTCGGCCGGCGCGACGAGATCGGCGAGATGGCCGGCGCCGTGGAGATCTTCAAGACCAACATGATCGAGACCGAGCGGCTGCGCGCCGAGCAGGCTGCGGTCGAGCAGCGTCAGGCCGAGCAGCGCAAGGCCGACATGGCAGCGCTTGCCCGGAGCTTCGAGACCGCTGTCGGAGAGATCATCGAGACCGTGTCCTCCGCCTCCACCGAACTCGAAGCGTCGGCGACGACCTTGACGCGAAATGCTCGGCACGGCCAGACGCTGGCGACGACGGTCGCTTCGGCTTCCGAGGAAGCCGCAGCCGGTGTGCAGTCCGTGGCGTCGGCGACCGAGCAGCTGTCGGCGTCGGTCGACGAGATCAGCCGACAGGTGCAGGAATCGGCGCGGATCGCCGGCGAAGCGGTCGGCCAGGCGCGGCGCACCAATGAGCGCGTCGGTGAGCTGTCGAAGGCGGCCACCCGGATCGGCGACGTCGTCGAGCTGATCAACACCATCGCGGGGCAGACCAATCTGCTGGCGCTGAACGCGACCATCGAGGCGGCGCGCGCGGGCGAGTCGGGCCGCGGCTTTGCGGTCGTCGCATCCGAGGTCAAGGCGCTGGCGGAGCAGACCGCCAGGGCGACCGGGGAGATCGGACAACAGATCGCAAGCATCCAGTCCGCCACCGCCGAGTCCGTCGACGTCATCCGGGAGGTCTCAGGGACGATCGAGCGGCTGTCCCATATCTCGGCGACCATCGCCGCGGCAATCGAGCAGCAGGGCGCCGCCACCCAGGAGATCTCGCGCAACGTCCAGCACACCGCGCAGGGAACGCAGCGCGGGTCCGACAACATCGTCGAGGTCCAGCAAGGCACCACCGAGACCGGCTCGGCGTCTGCGCAGGTGCTCTCGGCGGCACAGTCGCTGTCGGAAGAGAGCAGCCGGCTGAAGCTCGAAGTCGGCCGTTTCCTTGAAACCGTCCGCGCCGCCTGACCGCTCACGCGGCGCTCCTGCGCAGGTGCTCGACGAGCAGCTTGGCGGGGCGCGGCAAGGTCTTGAAGCTGCGGGCGCAGATCACCAGCCTGCGGTCGGCCCAGGCATCGCGCAGCGCGATGAGGCTGATCGGCATCGACCGCGCGCAGCGCCGCGCGGCCGCTTCCGGCACCACGGCGATGCCGATGCCGGCGGCCACCATCTGGCAGATCGCATCGAAGTCGCGCAGCCGCGCCCGCACATGCTGGCGGATGCCGAGCCGCGCGACGTGGCGGCCGATATGCACGTTCAGCGCAGTCCCCTGGGTGAGGCCGATGAAGTCCTGACCGGCCGTCTCGCTGAAATCGATCTGCCTGCGCCCTGCAAAGGGGCTCGGCTTGCCGGCCACCAGGATCAGCCGGTCCTCACCGAAGGCAAAGCGCTCGATCGTCTCCGGCAGTGCATGCTCCGCGGCGAAGCCGAGATCGGCGCGGCCGGACGCGATCGCCTCGGCGATCTCGGTGCTCTCACGCTCCTCGACATCGACATTGATGTCCGGGTTCTCGCGCAGGAAGGTTGCGAGCGCCCTGGGCAGATGCTCGGCGAGCCCGACCGTGTTGGCCAGCAGTTGCACATTGGCGCGCTGGCCGGAGGCGAAGCCCGCCAGCTCCCCCTGCATGGTCTCGACATTGGCCATGATGATGCGGGCGTGTTCGAGCAGGCTCTCTCCGGCGGCCGTCAAGTCGACGCCGCGCCGGCCTCGCTTGAACAGCGCGACGCCGAACGCATCCTCCAGACCCTTGATGCGGGCGCTGGCGGAAGCGAGCGCCAAATGCGCCCGCTCGGCGCCGCCGGTGATGCTGCGCACCTCGGCAACGGCAATGAACAGCCTGAGATCGACCAGATCGAAGCGCATGTGGCCCTGCCTCTGTCCAGAACGAAGGCTATCTCCGTAAGCTCCACATTGTGCCGTGGTCCTGCTTTGGTCAATGTCGCGTCATGAGCGACCCGCTTTTGATCTTCATCGCCTTTGCGCTGACGCTGGCCGGCTTCGTCAAGGGCGCGCTGGGCCTTGGGCTGCCCACCATCTCGGTCGGGCTGCTGGCCATCGCCATGCCGCCTGGCCGGGCGCTGGCCATCGTGATCGTGCCGGCGGTCATCACCAACATCTGGCAGACCTTCGCCGGTCCCTATCTGCGCGATATCGCCAAGCGTCTATGGCCGCTGATGGCCGGGACCGCGATCGGCATCTGCCTCAACGCCGGCGCGCTCCGCCACGCCTCGACGCGCTGGGGCAACATCGCGCTCGGCGCCCTGCTGATGGTTTATGCCGCACTCGGTCTCACCCGCTTCGCCTTCAAGGTCGCGCAACCCCACGAAAAATGGGTCGGCGGCATTGTCGGCCTCATCACGGGGCTGATCTCGGCCGCGACCGGTGTGCAGGTCGTGCCGTCGGTGCCGTACATGCAGGCGATCGGGCTGGAGAAGGACGAACTGGTCCAGGCGCTCGGCGTGTTCTTCACGGTCGCCACCATTACGCTCGCCTTCAACCTGACGAACGCCGGCCTGCTCAGCAGCGCGACCGCCCTGCCCGGCGCGGTGGCGATGGCTTGCGCCTTTGCCGGCATGTACGCGGGCCAAGCCGCACGGTCGCGATTGCCGGCCGAGGCCTTCCGCCGCGTGTTCCTGATCGCCATGATCGTGCTCGGGCTCTATCTCGCCGGCAGTGCGATCATCGAGTTGATGTGGTGATCAGCGCGCCTCGAACATTGCGATCCTCACACCGAGATAGACGAACAGCCCGCCGATGGCGCGATTGAGCCAGAGCAGTACGGCGGACGAGCCGCGAACGCGACGTGCGGCGCGGGCCGCCACGACGGCGACACCGAGACACCAGATCGTGCCGTTGACGATGAAGATCGTGCCGAGCAGCAGGAAAGCGAGCGGCTTGTGCGGCGCGTCGGCTGCGACGAATTGAGGCAGGAAGGCGAGGAAGAACATCGCCACCTTCGGATTGAGAATGTTGGTGAGCGCCCCCTGCCAGAACACTTGGCGCAGCGCCACGGCTGGAGCTGCGACCGCAACGCTCTCTTCGCTACCCATCTGGCGCCGGGCCAGGAGTTGCGTGACCCCGAGATAGACGAGGTAGGCAGCCCCCGCCCATTTCACGATCGCAAAGGCCGTTGCCGAGGCGGTGAGCAGGGCCGATAGCCCGATCGCGCTGCCGAAGACGTGGACCAGGCAGCCCGCACTGATGCCCAAGGCCGCCGCGGCGCCGCCCCGCCAGCCCATCTGCACGCTCCGGCCGACGATGTAGGCCGTGTCCGGCCCCGGGGTGATATTGAGCAGAAGCCCGGAGACGAGGAATAGCAGCAGGTCGTGAATGCCGAACATGATTGAACGTTTCCTAACGATATCGGTCTAAATCTCAAGCCATCCTGGTTTTGCCGTCACAAGTGGCGGCCGACCCTATGACCGTAGGTAGCCAATTGGTTCTGGAAAAGGATTGGATTCGGCCGCCTCGGCCATGGTATGCGCGAGGCGGGAGCACGACGTGATGGAAAGACGCCTCGCTGCCATCCTTTGCGCCGACGTTGCCGGCTATTCGCGCATGATGGGGGTCGATGAGGCCGGCACGCACGCCGCCTTCAAGGCTCATCGCGGCGCGATCCACCCGATCATCCTCAATCACGCCGGCCGCATCGTCAAACACACCGGCGATGGTTTCCTGCTGGAATTCGCGAACGCCGCCAGCGCGATCCAGTTCGGGGTCGAGATGCAATGCCTCATGGCGGAACGCAATGCGCATCTGCCGGCCGACCGCAACATGCGCTTTCGTCTCGGCATCCATAAGGGCGAGGTCACGATCGACGACGGCGAGGCCTTCGGCGACGGCATCAATGTCGCCGTCAATCTCGAGTCGATTGCCACCCCGGGCGGCGTCGCCATCTCGGGACGCGCCTATGAGGAAGCCAGCCCGCAGCTTCCCGTCAGCCTGATCAATGCCGGAAGCTTCCAGTTCAGGAATCTCCAGGAACCGATCCAAGCCTGGACATGGGAGCCCGACAGCGACGCCACGTCGGGGATGCAGAGGAACGCCGCCAGCCTGCCGCCGCACTATCGCACAGCAGTGGTCGGCGTGTTGCCGTTTGCCAATCTCGCGGACGGCAGCGACGAATATCTCGCCGACGGGCTCGCGGATGATCTGATTCACGCGCTGTCGCTGCAATCCTTCTTTCGCGTCCTGAGCCGGACATCGACCTTTCGCTTCCGGGATCGCGGCGTCGACCCCCGGCTTGTCGCCCGCGAAATCGATGCGACCTATCTGATCCAGGGAACGGTGCGGCGCTCGCAGCACAAGATCCGCGTGACGGCCGAATTGATCGCCCCCGAAACCGGCGCCCAATTGTGGGCCGGACGCTACGATCGCGACATCGGTGATCTGTTTGCCATGCAGGACGAGATCACCACCAGCCTCTACGCCGCGTTGATGCCCGAGATCTACCGCGTCGAAGCCTCGGTGCCGGTTCGTTCGCAGGCGGCCGACCCGACGGCCTGGGACCGCTTCCTGCGCGGCCTGTCCCACTACTATCGACCGACCAAGGCCGACTACGAGATCTCGATCGCGCTGTTCCGCGAAGCGATCCGGCTCGACCCAACGCTCGGTATCGCCCATGCCTATCTTGCGACCATTCTGATGCAGGGCATCAGCTTCGGCTGGATCAAGGGCTCGCGTGAGCTCTGGGACGAGGCCAAGAGCCTCGCATTGGACAGCGTCCGGCTCGACCCTCGCTTCTCCTACACCTACGCGATCCTCGCCTTCGTGCAGGCCATGCAAGGCGCGCACGACGAGGGCATGAAGGCGGCGCGCAAGGCGACCCAGCTCAACGCTTACGACATGGGGGCACGTGGGGTGCTTGGCCTCTGCCATATGGTCAGCGGCGAGCATCAGCAGGCGATCGATCAGTTCTCGATCGCGGCCCAGCGCGGCAACAGCGATCCACGGTACCAATGGCCGGCCCTGAATGCCTACAGCCACTATCTGCTCGGCCGGTATGAGGCGGCGCTGTCCTGGGCCCGCGAGGAGCTGTTCCTCTATCCCAACCATCTGCAGGCGCTGACGATCCGGGCCGCGACCCTGGGTCAGCTCGGCGACCACGATCAGGCCCGGGACGCCATTGCCGCTCTGGGCGAGCAATATCCTTGGCTGACGCTGGACCGCCACTTGAAGAACATCCGATGGAAGAACCGGGCCGATATCGACCACTACCGCGACGGATTGATCAAGGCGGGATTGATCTGAGGCGGGGATCAGTCGCCGGACCGCCACATGGCCTACACATTGCTTCCGCAAAATCATTGGATTCAAGCAGCGCTGCCGTGTTATCGCCCAGTGTAGGAGCGAGGAAACGAATGGAGAGACGGCTGGCCGCCATTGTCTGTGCCGATGTGGTCGGTTACTCGCGGATGATGGGCGCCGACGAGGCGGGAACCCATGCCGCGTTCAAGGCGCATCGCGGCGCCATCCATCCGATCATCCTCAATCACGGCGGCCGCATCGTAAAGTATACGGGGGACGGGTTTCTCCTGGAGTTTCCGAGCATCGTCGGCGCCATTGCGGCCGCTGTCGAGGTCCAGAAGCTGATGGCCGAGCGCAATGCTCATCTGCCGGCCGACCGCGTCATGCAGTTCCGCCTCGGCGTGAACATGGGCGATGTCATCTTCGATGAGGACGAGGTGTTCGGCGACGGCGTCAACACCGCAGTGCGACTTGAAGCCGCAGCCCCTCCCGGCGGAATCGCGCTGTCCAACAAGGCCTATCAGGAAGCCTTCAAGCATCTGACCGTGACCTTTGTCGACCGGGGTCCGTTCCGCTTCAAGAACATCGAAGGCGCAATCAACGTCTGGACCTGGGATCCGTCCTCGCCGGAAAAGAGCCGCGAGACGCCGCCCGCAACCGCGCTGCCGGCGGAGTACCGGACCGCCATCGTCGGCGTGCTGCCCTTTGCCAATCTCAGCAGCGAGACCGATGAGTACTTCTCGGACGGCCTGGCGGAAGACCTGATCCACGCGCTCTCGCTGCAATCCTTCTTCCGCGTGCTCAGCCGCAATTCGACCTTTGCCTTCAAGCATGCGGGCATGAGCGCGCGCCTGATCGCGCGCGAGATCGATGCGACCTATCTGATCCAGGGCTCGGTGCGGCGCTCCGGCAACAAGATCAGGGTCACCGCCGAGCTGGTCGCCCCCGAGAATGGCGAGCAGATCTGGGCCGGCCGCTACGACCGCGACATCGGCGACCTGTTCGCCGTCCAGGACGACATCACCGCCAATCTCTGCACGGCCCTGATCCCCGAGATCTACCGCGCCGAAGCCGCCGTACCAGTGAGATCGACCACCGATCTGACGGCGTGGGACCGTTTTCTGCGCGGGCTGTCGCATTACTACCAGCCGACCAAGGCCGACTACCAAAGCTCGATCGCCCTGTTCCGCGAAGCGATCAAGATCGACCCGGGTCTCGCCATCGCCCACACCTATCTCGGCACGATCCTGCTGCAGGGCATCCATTTCGGCTGGATCCGGAATTCGCGGGAGCTGTGGGACGAGGCGATGGCGCTCGCCGAAGCCGGCGTGCGACTCGATTCCCGCTCGTCCTTTTCCTACTCGCTGCTGGCCTATGTCCATGCCATGCAGGGACGGGTGGAAGCGGGCATGGAGGCGGCACGCAAGGCGCTGCAGCTCAATCCCTATGACATGGGCGCGCGCGGCGTGCTCGGCGTGTGTCACCTCGTCGGCGGCGAACACCGCCAGGCGATCGAGCTGTTCTCGGTGGCGGCGCAGCGCGGCAACAGTGATCCGCGCTATCAGTGGTCGGTGCTCAGCGCCTTCAGCCACTACATGCTCGGCCAGTATGACGCGTCGCTGTCCTGGGCGCGCGAGTCGCACTATCAAAACCCCAACCATCTGCAGTGCCTCGCCATTCGCGCCGCCGCGCTGGCGCAGCTCGGACGGTCGGTCGAAGCCGGCGAGGCCGTCGCCGCGCTGCTCGGTCAGCATCCGTGGATGACGATCGACCGGCTTCTGAGCAACATCCGCTGGCGCAATCCGGCTGACATCGCCCATTATCGCGACGGTCTGGTCAAAGCCGGCGTGCCGCTCACCAAGCTGACGCTGGTCGACACCAAGGCGAAATACGCGGGCGAATAACGCAATCTCGACTTGAGGTTGACACGGCGGCGGGTTACGCCATCATTCATAGTTGCATTGTAACGTTCAGACGCTGAGGGCTTCGCCCTTCCGCGGCGCAATTCGGCGCCGACCTTGTTTGTTTGCGTACCCGTTTTCATCACTCAGGTGCTTTTCAAGGATGTCGCACGATGCAAGAAGACAGCGCCCGCGTCCGTGACGCCCTGCCGGGACAAGTCCCCGTTTCCGCCAATAATCCCTGTCCGTTCCTGCGCGCGCTCGTGGCCGGCGGCTTCGTCGAGGGACACAGCGTCCCGCTGAAGACGATCGGTCATCAGGTCGAGGCGGCCAGTGGTGAGACCGGCTTCAAGAGGCGCATCGTCGGCATCGAGACCTTCGGCGTCGCACTGATTGCCAACGGCCTTTCGCCGCTGCGGCTGCTGAAGAGCATGGTCTCTGGCGCCGATCTCGACGAATTGCGCAACGGTCCGCTCGACAAGCATGGCGGCGGCTCGCGCATCCTCGATGCCGAGGCCAAGGTCCATCCCGAGGAGATCGATCGGTTCGCGAGCTTCGGCAGCGACTATCCTGATCCCAATGGCGGCACCGAGCACGGCCTCAACAAAGCGCAGATCCAGACCTTCATGAAGGCCAATCTGCAGCGCGACGGCGACCAGGCGCGCTGGTACTTCCCGATCCTGATGCAGGGCGAATGGCCGGTGCTGCTCAACATCCTGGGCAAGGGCGAAGGCGACGGCCGCTATCTGTCGGTCGCCGAGGTCCGCACGCTGTTCGTCGAGCGCCGTTTTCCGCAACGCATCGTCTCGCGCCTGATGGCCAAGCCGACCCCCGCCAACATCATCTGGCGGATCGGCAAGGCCGTCGTCGGCACGGCGGTGCTGGCTGCGGTCGCGGTCTTGCTCGCCTGGGTGGCTGCGCCGGACGCGGTCAGCGACAAGCTGAGCGCTATCCTGCCGAAGAAGGCTGCGGCCCTGATTCCGCCGGCGCTGCCGGAGGCCGAGCCGACCAAGGCCGCCTATTGGCTCGACCAGGGCTGGACCACCAAGGACCGGCACTGGTTCCACCATGTCACGCAGGGCACGGCGACCTTCCCGATTCCCTACACCTGGTTCATGGCGATGGAGCAGCCTTATCTGTCGCTGTTCGGCACGCCCGGCCTGATCTCCGACAGCGCCTATCTCGAGCGCTTCGGCTTCATTCCCAGTCCGAAGAGCGTCGACGGTGATCCCAGCGCGCTTCGCGCGTTCGGCTACGCGGCCACGACGGCTGCCAGGACCGATATCGCGCCCGTGCTGCCCGCCAGCCTGAAGCCGACGCCGGCCGGCAATGAAGGCGGCCTGCCGGTCGGCTTCGCCCGGCTCTCCGGCGCGACCGATCCGGCCACGGGCGCCGCACAGTCGGACAAGATCGGCCTGACCTGCGCGGCCTGTCACACCGGCAGCATCCACTACAAGGGCGTCAGCGTGCGCTTCGACGGCGGCCCGGGAATGGTCGACCTGCGCAAGCTGGAAGAGGCGATGGGCTTTGCGATGATCTTCACGCAATACGTGCCCGGCCGCTTCGCGCGCTTTGCCGATCGCGTGCTCGGGCCGAACGCCACGGATGCCGATCGCGATGCCCTCAAGAAGGGGCTGAAGGCGGCGACCGACTTTGCGCTCAACATGCAGGCCAAGAACTACCAGACGGCGATCGAGGCGAAGGGCCAGACCGAGACCGAGGAGGGCTTCGGCCGGCTCGATGCGCTCAACCGCATCGGCAACCAGGTGTTCTATCTCGACATGGCCGTGAGCGGCCTGCCGGACATGCTCGGCAACCAGGAGGCCATCGACGCGCCGGTGTCCTATCCGCCGATCTGGACCGTGCCCTGGTTCTCCTGGGCGCAGTATGACGGCTCGATCTCGCAGCCTTTGATCCGCAATGCCGGCGAGGCGCTCGGCGTGTCGGCGCAGATCAACTTCTCGCCGGAGACCGCGAGCGAGAAGCTGTGGCGGTCGACCATGGCGGTCGAGAACCTCACCCATATCGAGGACATGCTGCGCGGCCCCGATCCGTTCGCGACGACGACGCCGGCCTTCGGCGGACTGACGTCGCCGAAATGGCCGGAGAAGCTGTTCGCCGGCGACGACGCCTGGAAGATCGATCCGGCCCGCGTCGAGCGCGGCCGCAAGATCTACGCGACGATCTGCGTCGAATGTCACCTCGGCCCCGTCGCCGATCCCGTGTTCGACAAGACCTATCCGGACAAGAGCTTCTGGAAGATCAAGCCTGCCGATGACTGGGAAACGAAGGGCTGGAGCGCCAAGGGGCCGATCCTCGACCTGATGCAGAAGCCCGTCGAGGTCATGCAGACCGATCCCGGACAGGCCAGCATTCTTGCCACGCGCAAGGTCAAGGTGCCCGGCTTCCTCCAGGTCGATCCGGCCAAGGACCTGAAGGGCTGCAATCTGCCGCAGGGCTCAACCACCGAGATGCCCTACGCGCTGGCGCTGATGGCCGTCGTGCAACGCGCCAGCGACAAGTGGATGGAGGACCGCAAGCTCTCCCCGGCCGAGCAGGCGGCGCTGTGGGGGGATCGCCCGAACTGTCCCAATCCCGCCGGCAAGACCTACCGCGCCCGTCCGCTCAACGGCGTCTGGTCGACCGCGCCGTATCTGCACAATGGCTCGGTGCCGTCGCTGTATTGGCTGCTGACGCCGGCGGCTGAGCGGCCGACCTCGTTCTGCCAGGGCGCCCGCGACTATGATCCCAAGCATGTCGGCTTTGACGTGGCCAAGGGCGGCGAGACGGCATGCAAGGTTGGGCAGTCCGTGTTCGCCAGCAAGGACGGCAGCGGCAAGCCGATCAAGGGCAACAGCACGCTCGGCCATTCCTTCGAGGGGCCGACCAAGCCCAATCCCAAGGACTATCCGAACGGCGTCCTCGGAGGCGCGTTCTCCGAGGAGGAGCGCTGGGACCTGATCGAGTACCTGAAGACGCTGTGAGGCCATCACGCGGTGCGCCTTGCCGATGGCGAGGCGCGCCGTCGCTGTCATGCCGCCCTCCATTCGCCGGGACGGACGCAGCGCCGGATCGGTCCCTGCTCCCCGAGGGAATGCAGCATCACCCAGCCATTGACGACGAGATCGCGCACGCCCTGGTGACGCTGCATCACCTCGTCCATCGCAGCCTCCGGCGCGGCGATGAAGACGTTCAGGCGCACCGGCTCGTGGATGAAGCGGCTGCCGTCATGCACGGACTGCCAGGGTAGCCCGACGCGGAGATCGCCGGCATTGCCTTCGAGCACGCCGAGCTGGCCGACGATGTTGTGCAGCACCTTGTTGCCGCTGCCGAAGGCGGCGTTGTTCACGGTCGAGCCGTAGTATTGCAGATTGATCCAGCTCGCGACCACCATCGGCGCCGTCATGATCAGCTCGAGCGTGCGATAGCCGTCGTCGCGCGCCTGATCATAGGAGTGCAGGAAGGCGCGGCCGCCGAGGTCGAGTTCCCGCGTGAAGGCCCGCGGCGCAGCGATGAAGGCCGTGTTGCCGGCGAGCCCCCATTCCGGCCGCACCTGCGACCAGTCGCGACTGCGCGCGATCACGGCGTCATCGACGTTGGACTTATCCGCGATGCCGAGCAGCGCGCTGCGCTCGAGCCGCGCCAGCCGCGCAGCGTCCGCCAGCTTCTGCTTCAGTCGCTGCAGGTCCGGCGCGAGCGCGGACGGAACGTCGTCCTCGTCGAACAAGGTCACCGCGTCGGTGGTGGTGTCATGCAGCGCGCCGATGAACCAGCAGTCCGCGGGGATGTCGATGCCCTGGGCCCGCAGCCCCTCGCGCACACGCCAATCGTTGAGCACTCCGGCGGCCACCCGCGCATTGGCTTCTCCGGTGTGGCCGCCACAGGCGCCGCAATCGAGTCCCGACGCATGCGGATTGTTGACCGTTGTGCTGCCGTGACCGGCGAGCAGCACGAGCCGCGCGAACGGCCCGGTCAGCGACATCGCCTTGAGCACCGCCTCGGCCATCGCGACCCGCTGCGGATCGGTGAAGCCGGTCGCCCGTCCGGCGAGCTCGCCCGGCACGAGCCGCGGCTGGACGCGCGCGGCGATCTCGGGATCCAGACCATCGACGACCGGCGACGGCACCGGCCGCGTCACGCCCGCGCTATCAGTTGCGATCTTGGCGGCGAAGCCGAGGCCGGCGGTCTCGACGAAGGAGAACGACGACACGGCCGAGACCTTGAACGACTTCCACGCCTTGGCCGCGCGCCGCCGCAGCAGCCGCAGGCCGAGCACCTCGGCCTGCTCGACATCATCGGCGTCCTTGACGGCCTCGCAGACGATGAAGGCGGGCTTCAGCAGCACGGGACACTGCGCGCCGCCTTTGCTGTGGCCGATCGGGACGTATTCGATCGGGAAGCCGAAGAATCCGGCGAAGCCGATGGTCTCGGCTTCCGGATAGGCGGTCTCCAGCGCGCGCCGGAAGATCTCCGAGCGCACGTCGATGCAGAACGCGGCCTGCACCGGCGGCCGCGCCGGAAGCCTGGTGGTTGGTGCAGGCGAGCCGTGAGCGGCGAGCTTGGCGACCAGCCCGTTCCGGAAGGCGATCTCATAGGCCTCGTGCAGCAGCAGGTCGATGGCGAGCTCGGGCGTCTCATCCAGGCGATGATCGGCCGGCAGCCGCGCCGCCTCCTCCATCGCCTGCGCCCAGGCCATCTTGAATGCGGCGTCGGTGCGCGCCTTGAACAACGCGTAGCCCCAGGCGAGCCGGATCGCCAGCAGCTCCAGCAGCGTATCGTCCCGCTGGCCGTCGAGCTCTGCATTCCAGCCGATGTAGCGCGCATAGGCCGACCAGCCGCCGAGATCGAACAGCGCCCGCACCAGATAGTCCTCGACCGCGCGCTCGGGGATGCCGAGCCGCTCGACGATCACGCCGATGGCCTGCACCGGATCGGCCGGCAACTCGGCGATCGCCTTGCGGAAGCCGGTGAGCCCCATCATTTCCGGATTGCGGTCATAGGCCGCGATCGTCCGCCACGCGGCGTACGGCTTGAGCTTGCGCACCGGAGTTGGCCAGCTCGCCTGTCCCTCGTCGAAATAGGTGGCGCAGAACGCCGAGATCTCGTCGATCATGAAGGCGACCAGCGAGACGTAGCGATCGCCCGCGGCGAGCCGGTCGAGCACCTCGGCGACGGTCGCCACGACGGCGGGCGGCGATGACGGCCCAGCCTCGGCGCGCGCCTTCTGCTTGAGCTGATCGACCTCGAGCCCCGTCGTCGGATGCTGCTGGATCGCCTGCGCCAGCGCGGCATCGTCGATCCGGCCGTCGTCGAGCGCCTGCCGATAGTAGGCGCGCGGCATCAGCATCCGCGTCCGCACCACGCGCTCGAACGTCGCAGCCGTGGCGGCGAAGCTCTGCGAAGTGAAGCCGAGGAACGGGTTGACGGCGACGAAGTGCTTCAGCGGCCACAGCGGCGCGACCCGCCCGCAGGCGCTGTCGATGCGGGCCATCAGCCCGGCCTCGGCGGTGGTGTCGATCGGGTCGGTCATGGACATGGCGAGGGCAGCCTGGGTCATCTTGATCTCCGGCTCACGGCTTGGACGGAAGGTGCGAGGTCGAGCTGCGCGGCCACCACGTCAGCACGAGGCGGTTGGCGAGGGTGTTGAGATAGAGGCCGTTGCGCAGGTGGATGTAGGCTGCGATCCAGAACGGTGCGTCGGCGCGGCGCATCATCTGGTTCTGGAACACGGTGACGGCCGCGAACGAGACCACCACGGCAGATGCGATCAGCATCGGCACGACGCCGTCGACCGGCCGCGATGCGGGGATGCTGCCGCCGACCAGCCAGGCCGTGCCCGCCTGCAGCGCGAAGTACACGACCGCAACGCCGGCTGCGGTCACCGCGGCGCGGGCGACGACGAAGGCATTCGGCCGCTCGTCGATCGCGTTGGCCATCAGGTGCACCAGCCCCATCAGCAGCACCGAGCCGAGCGCGATCTGCGCCGGGTTGCTGCGCAGGGTCATGCCGAAGGCAAGCCCGGTCAGCAGCGCCAGACCGATCACCGCGACCAGCGCCAGGATCAGCCGTGCCGCATGCGGCTGGCCGCCGGGGCTCGGCGTCCACGACGCCCGGGCGAGATCGATGATGCTGCCCGACGACAGGAAGGCGTGCGCCTTGTAGAGCGAGTGCGCCACGATGTGCAGCAGCGCCGCGGAGAAGGCGCCGAGTCCGCATTGCAGCAGCATGAAGCCCATTTGCGCCACCGTGGAATAGGCGAGCTGCACCTTCACCGAGGTCTGAGTCAGCATCACCAGCGAGCCGAACAGCGCGGTGGCGCCGCCGACGACCGCAAGCACGTCGAGCGCCGGGGTCGCCAGCAGCAGCACGTCGCTGAGCCGGAGCACCAGGAAGCCGCCGGCATTGATGATGCCGGCATGCAGCAGCGCCGACACCGGCGTCGGTGTCTCCATCACCTCGATCAGCCAGCCATGCAGCGGCAGCTGCGCGGATTTCAGCATCGCAGTCGCGACGATCAGGAGCGCTGCGATCGTGACGATCGCCGAGCCGGCGCCTTCGCCCGCCCGGGCGTGCGCGGCGAGGCCTGCGATCTCCAGCGTGCCGAACCGGATGTAGAGCAGCACGGCCGCTGTCGCGAGGAAGGCGTCGCCGAGCCGGCTCGCCACGAACTTCTTGCGCGAGGCGCGGATCGCGGCGGGCCGCGTCTCGTAGAACAACAGCAGCTTGCCGAGCGCCAGGCTGGTCGCGACCCAGGCGGCAAACAGCAGCACCACATTGCCCGCGATCGGCAGCAGCAGCACCGCCGCGAGCGTCAGCAGCAGCCAGCGCATGAACCTGACCTGGCCGGGATCGCCGTCGAGATAGTTGCGGCTGTAGCGGATGACGACCAGGCCGATGAAGCTGACCAGCACGGAGAGGATCGCCCCGAGCGCATCGAGCTGCAGCGACAGGCCGAGCCCGTAGGCGCCGAGCAGCGGCGTGCGCCCTGCCCCGAGCACGGCGGCGGCGAGGCTCGCGGCCGTGGCGATGCCGAAGGCGATCGCGGCGGCGACGATGGCACGGGTGGCGACGGCGCGGGCGCCGGCCTCCGTGCCCAGGAGGACGGCAAGGGCGAGTGTGAGCGGCGCGAGCGCCGCGAGACAGGGAAGGAGCTGGGTCATTGGCGGCATTGGCGGCTCGGACGGTTGATCAAATGAGACGATTGCCCTTCGTCTTAACGGCCCCGATGCCTTCTTAAAATTTCAATCATTGAACCTGATCGTTAGAAAATATAGAACGATCACCATGCCGCATCTGAACTACCACCACCTGCGCTATTTCTGGATGATCGCCAGCGAGGGCAGCATGAGCCGCGCCGCGCAGCGCCTCAACGTCTCGCCCTCCTCGCTGTCGGTGCAGGTCAAGGCGCTCGAGGACCAGCTCGGCCAGAAGCTGTTCGAACGCACCGGCCGCTCGCTGCAGCTGACGGAGGCGGGCCGCATCGCGCTCGACTATGCCGGCAGCGTGTTCAAGTCCGGCCATGAGCTGATCGAGACGCTGTCGGGCCTGCGCCCGGGACGGCAGCTGCTGAGGGTCGGCGCGGCGGCCAATCTGTCGCGCAACTTCCAGATCGCATTCCTCAAGCCGCTGATCGGGCGTGGCGATGTCGAGCTGATCATCCGCACCGGCCAGTTCGCCGACCTGCTGGAGCAGCTCGATGCCCACAAGCTCGACCTCGTGCTCGCTAACCATCCGGCCGCGCCGGACACGCGCAGCAATTTCGAGAACACGCTGATCGACGAGCAGCGCGTCAGCCTGGTCAGCCGCAAGCCTGCCAAGGCCGCCCGCTTCCGCTTTCCGCAGGATCTGGCGACGACGCCGGTGATCCTGCCCGGCCGCGGCAGCGCGCTGCGCTCCGCCTTCGATGCGCTGGTCGGCTCCAGCGGCATTCGTCCGGTCATCGCCGCCGAGGTCGACGACATGGCGATGCTGCGATTGATGGCGCGCGAGAGCGGCACGGTCACCTTGGTGCCGTCGATCGTCGTGATCGACGAACTGCGCTCCGGCGTGCTGGTCGAGCGCGCGCGGCTCAGCGAGCTGAAGGAGCAGTTCTTCGCGGTGAGCCAGCAGCGCCGCTACCCGAACCCGCTGGTCGCCGAGCTGATCGGCTCGCGCGGCAAGAAGGCGGGGTGAGCTATGAGCCGCGATGGTGGACGCGGCCTGATACAGCGCCCTCTCCCCTTGCGGGAGAGGGCATCGCAGGTTTTTCCACGCGCTCAGTTGGTGAGGGGCATCTCTCCGCGAGCGCACTCGTGGAGAAATACCCCTCACCCAAGCGAGTCTGCCGCGCTTTCCTACATGCCCTCTCCCGCAAGGGGAGAGGGCACATTCGTCAGCACCGCACTAGATCTCCATGGACATACTACACGGATGTCAAACAGCGACAAACACACGGGATCGCGCTCTCGCGACGGCATCCGCCCGAGCTTTGCGCATCATCACCCTCCGCTTCTAACAGGAGGGCGCAGGGAAGGCCGGACCTCGACTGAGGCCCGTGGCCCCCGTGCGGAAAGAATGCACGGGGCAGGAACCACAGGTTCAGCCGGACAGACCCGGCCTTCCCTGCGCGATGGCGTTACGGCTTATACGCGCTCTCCCCGGTGTCCGGGCTTGTAGCCACCGTCACCCGCGCGCCTCATCAGGAGCGCACGAGCTTGACGCCAGCATCGGGGCGCCAGGACCACGCGATTTCACCGTGCCCGTCGGATCGTTCGTCGGCATGAATCATCACGCTGCGACCCGCCGTGCCCACCGCATCCAGCCTCCCACGCTCGTGACGACCGCGATACGCCCCTCCTCGCGGAGACTGGACGCCGCGCAGACTACACGAATTCGGATTTTTGTAAATCAGAATATTTTTGGCGGCAGGGCTGGACAGGATTTTGCGGCGCGCGCCCGTCGGGCAAATCGGGCCATTTGACTTGCGGCGGCATCGACCGTGCCGAGAGATAAAACGTCATGCGACCAGCTTGCAGCTCTGCTTGCGAGCTGGCCGCAGCTTTTGAGCGGCCCGGTCAGAACATGCCGGGCGGGCTGACGTCGATACCGCGCTGAACCAGCACCAGCGAGGCGACGACGCCCGTCAACGCGAACATCGTCACCAGGCCGAAGCCGGAATTGAGAGCATGAGGGCCGAGCAGCTTGCGCGCAATCATCTTCAACATGAATGTCTCCTCCTGAATGTCTTGAATGAGCATCACTAGAGCGACGGCGCGTTACCGGCGAGTTTCCAACGGCAGTGGGATCGCCACGTAGTGAACGTATCGTTGAATGGGCCGCAGGGCGGGCGTGAAGACCGCTTAACTGTGACCGGCGCCATCTAATTACTTCGCCGGAAGCCCGGCGCATCGCACTAACAAGTTGCGCGACCCGACAACTTCTCGTTGGGCGAAACTGGATTTGCCGCAGAGAGAGCAGCGACTTCAAGGCGAATCGTCCGGCAACCTTCACCAGGACGTGCAGCACGCGGCGCACGCCGATCGGGCGGCCGGTTGGGACGCGAGCCACGTCGCCGGCGACTCATGGATCGCCGCCGATGGCGACGTCCGTCGTCAACTAATAGAGTGGGATCGCGCCCATCGTTCCCACCTGCGGGCGCAATGTCGTCCGGCGCGGCGCCGCCGGCAGACGATCCCGGGCTCATGGGGTGGCGCGCCGTCTCTCGCCGTCCACGCACCTTGCGGCCGCGCAGACCTCGGGGTGTTTCGCCATGCTCGCTTTCGAGGCTGTCTCCGCAGCGGAGCGGCGGTTGTGGTTGACAGGCGAGGACAACAACGCGATCAATCGTCAGCGGCTGAAGCGCGTCAGAATCGCTGGAACAAAAGTTCCACATGGTAGTTCGGGTTCCGCCGCGGCCGGCAGCTTTCATCGCAAGAGCAGATTGACGACGCCCCGGGCAGGAGCGTTGAACCGCGCGAGCGGGGGAGGAGATGTCGTGTCTCGTGGGGCATTGCGGATCGCCATGAGGTCCGGGACCTGGCCCATCTCGGCCTACCTCCTCGTTCTCGCGCTCGCGACCGCCGTTCCGATCACCGCCTGCGCGGCGTTTCTCGCCCATCACTTCGTCGCGGAATCCTCGCAATGTCGCAAGGTCGAATATGAGGACAGGCTGCGGTTGATGCGCAACGCGACCGAGCTGCGCCTCGCCAACATCATCGAGGATCTGCAGATCCTGGCGCTGTCGCCGCTGCTCGCGGAAGGCCGCTATGAGGAATTCAGGGACCACGCGGTCGACGCGGTGAAGCTGATCGGCGGCGTGGCGATCGCGTTGTATCAGCCCGACGGGCAGCAGCTCGTCAACACCCGGCTCGAGCCGGGAACGCCGCTGCCGAAGCGCGTCTCCTTCGATGCCGAGCGGCGCGCGATCGACACCGGCCGTCCGCAAGTCTCGGGCCTGCAGAAGGCGGTGGTCGATGGCCAGGCCATCGTCACGATCGCCGTACCGGTGCGGATCGCCGGGGAGATCCGCTATGCCCTGAACGTCGGACTGTCGCCGCGCTATCTGTCCACCTTGATGGACGACTACGTGTCGGGCGATCTCGTCGGCAGCATCATCGATCAGCAAGGGCTGCTGCTCGCGCGGCGGCCGTTGCTGGGCGACGACGACCTGATCGGCCAGCCGACGATCCCGGCGGTCCGGGCGCATATCGGACAGGCCGCGGCATGGTGGATCAAGGCGGTCTCGCGAGCCGGCGTCCCGACCTACACGTCGCTGCTGCGCTCCGAGCAGAGCGGCTGGACCGTCAATCTCGCTCTGCCTCGCGACGCCATTGACGGGCCCTTGCATAGGACGATCGAATGGATCGTGGCGCTCACCGTCTTCACCTTTGCGCTCGGCATGGTGCTGGCACGCCTGCTCGCGCATCGTTTCGTCGCCGAGTTCGCTGATCTGGAGCGCTACGTGTCGGGGCTGCAGGCCGGCGCCGTCGCGCCCCGGATGGGGCGGATCGCCGAAGTCAACCGCATGAAGCACGTGCTCTACGAGGTGGGCGGCGAGTTGGCGAGCGCCCTGCGCCAGCAGCGCGACCTGCTCGACGAGATCAATCACCGCGCGAAGAATACGCTGGGGACCGTACAATCCATCGCGCGCCTGTCGCGCGCGAGTGCCGATGACATCGAGCACTATGTCGTTGCGTTCGAGGCGCGTATCCTTGCGCTGTCCGAGGCCTATAATCTGTTAACCGAGAACAACTGGGTCGGCGCCGACGTCAGGGCGATCGTGGACCGCACGCTGGCGCCCTATGCCGGCCCCGACCGTCTCACCATCAACGGCTCCCGCCTGCTGCTGCCGCCCAAGCTGACGCTGGCGCTGTCGGCCGCGATCCAGGAGTTGAGCACCAACGCCGCCAAATACGGCGCCTTCTCCACGCCCGCGGGCAAGCTCGACATCGCCTGGACCGGCCAGGAGAGCGGCATGGTCCGGCTGGTCTGGACGGAACGCGACGGGCCGCTGGTCCGCAAGCCGACGCGGCGCGGCTTCGGCACCAAGATGATCACGCGCATGTTCGGCTCCGAGACCGGCTGGTCCGTCACGCTCGACTTCGATCCGGGCGGCCTGCGCTGCGCGATGCAGTTCGGAGTGCAGGAGGAGCGCGCCGGTGAGCCCCCGGTTGACCGCCTGAGTCCCACGCTCCCTGCAGATCCGCAGTCGCCTGACTGGGCGTCATGACTGTACCCGGGGCTGAGCGACCTGAGGCCGCGGCGGGAACTTTGCCGCGTAGAAGTACTATAAAACCTCCAAACTTCTCAAGGACTTAAACTCGAACGAAAGGTCCATGCGCGATATTTTGTCGCACGGCGTCCGAACTTGCGACTGCCCGTGCGCAAACCCGACCAGGGGCGCCGGAGGCCCCGGCCCATCCTCAGCGCGGACATGGGTCAACGAAGAGCAAGTCACCGGACCGGACAGGGGACGGGATCTTGACGGGATCTTGGAGGACAAGCGTGGGTAACAGCCGACGACTGCGCCGGGCCGCGGCCCTCACGGCGCTCTTCCTCCGGGATCGCAGGGCCAACATCGCCGTCACGTTCTCGATAGCCCTGTTACCGATCCTGGCGGCGATCGGCTGCGCGACCGACTACTCCATGGCGATGCGGCTAAAGGTCAAGCTGCAATCCGCAGCGGATGCCGCGAGCATCGCCTCGATCGCAGTCAACTCCGCCGGCTATGCAGCAGCCATGGCGATGACCGCGGACGGATCGGTGAGCGCTGGTGTCGCGGAAGCCAACAGCATCTTCAAGGGCAACGCCTCCACGATCCAAGGCTATACGTTGACGGCTGAAAGCAGCACCGTCACCAAGAGCGGGGCATCCCTGACGTCGCAGGTCCAGTTCACCGCCACCATGCCGACGACGTTCCTGGGCGTGATCGGGTATCCAAATCTGACGCTCACCGGACGCTCGTCGTCCTCCGTCACGCTGCCGCTGTATCTCGACTTCTATCTGACCCTGGACGTGTCGGGCTCGATGGGCCTGCCCTCGACGACGGCGGAAGCGCAGCGCATGCAGGCGATCAGCCCCGACAACTACAGGCAATATCCCACCGGCTGCACGCTGGCCTGCCACTTCTCTCCGCAGAACAGCGCCTGCACGGATTCAGGCACGCAAGGTTACCCGACCAACAATTATTGCCTCGGCTATGCGATCTCGCGCGTCAGCCAAAGCGGCTACAAGAGCCTGCTGACCACCAACAACAACAATCCCAAGCGCGTTCAGCTTCCCTCGACGATCGTGTCCGGGCTGCCGAACTCGCTCTACAACAAGTTGCCAACGGTTGCGAACTGCCCGACCGACGGGACGGATGCCTGCATCCAGCTCCGCCTGGACGCGGTAGGTTATGCCGTCAATCAGCTGTTCGTGACGGCGAACAACACCAAGAAGGTCACCAACCAGTTCCGGATCGGGCTCTACCCGTTCATCCGCTATCTCTATTCCTACTATCCGCTCACCACCAACATCAGCGGCTCGATCAGCGATTCGACGACCATCAACTACGCTGCGGCGAACCTCGCGACCTTGCTCGACACGAACACCAACGCCTCGCTCGGCTCGGGCGGCACGCACATCGACACGGCGCTCTCCAGCGTCAACAACCTGATCACCAGTGTCGGCAACGGCAGTGCCACCACCAACACCCTGCCCTATGTGTTCCTCGTGACCGACGGTGCGCAGGATCCGCAGGTGAAGGGGGTGCCCAACGGCTCATGGTCCGGCAGCAATCATGCCACCACGATCAATGCGGCCACCTCATGCACGCCGTTGAAGAACCGCGGCATCATCATCTCGGTGCTCTATATTCCCTATCAGCCGATCAATCCGGTCAATGCGTCCTTCGCCGGCGACGAAGACGACTATGCCAACAACAACATCCCCAACATTCCGCCCAGCCTGCAGGCCTGCGCATCGCCCGGATTCTTCTACACGGCGAACACGCCGGCCGACATCACGTCGGCGCTGAATGCGATGTTCAATCACGCGGTCTCGGAAGCGCATCTCACCCGATGAGACCAGCGCTGCGTCGTGCTCTGGTGATGGAGCGATCGCGGCGCGAAACCATCGGCACGAAATCCTCGGCACCTGGGAAGATCAGCGTCGCGGATCATGCTCCGGGCAGATCGGAGGATACCGGCGCCTCCGCGGTCGACAGCCACCAGCCGTCGCCGGCGAACCAGCAGCTCTCGTCAGGCGCTCCATCGAGGCGCAACGAGCGCACCGCGGCCCAATCGGTCGCAAAGGCCGCGCTCAAACGGCGGCCGGTCTCATCGTCCTGAAGCCCGACGCAGCCGATGAAGCCGGCGCGACTGACAAATCTAGCCGGCCACACCGCGCCCTGGTCGGGGCGGGTCATCAGCAGCATGCCGCCGAACACGCCCTGCGGAGCCAGCGGGAACAGCAGCCGGCCGCCCGTCCGCAAGGCATCGAGCCAGGAGCGGCTCGGCTGCGCCGCGCCGGCACAGACGTAGATCAGGTCGGCCTGCGGCAGGTCCGAGACGGCTCCGGATTGCATACGCAGCTCGACCTGCGGCAGATCCGCGAGGTTCTCGCGCGCCCGCGCCGCCATCGCCTCGTCGATCTCATAGGCATGGACGCGCCCCTGCGCGCCGACCAGATGCGCGAGGATCGCGGTGTAGTAGCCGCTGCCGACCCCGACCTGCAGCACGGTCTCGGCGGGCTTGACGTTGCAGGCTCCCAGCCACATCGCATGCGCACTGGGCTGGCCGATATTGATGCCGCGCTCATGGTCCAGCGCGAGCAGCAGGTTCTGATAGAGAAACGCCGGATCATCGTCGGGCGTCTGCACATAGGAATGGCCGCCGAGGGTTATCCACCAGGGCCCCGGTCCAGCGAAGGGCTCGCGCTTGATGCTGCGGAACGCCTCCTCGATCCTGGGATCGTCGAGCTTGGCGGCCGTGCAGATCAGCTTGGCGTAGAACGTGCGATATTTTTCCGACTGGTCCACGGCGCGGCCTCGCGGGCGATGCTGACGAGCAAGCCGGACCTTACAACGCTTCCGCGCCTTGATGTACTAAAATACCGCTCACACATCTGTTCGCCGGGGTCGCAAAATACGGACCTCAAAATCGGCATCAGATCTGCCGCGTCACTCTCAATGCTTTGCCTCCCGCGCGGCCGCAATCGCCCATGCGAGGAAGATCGAGATGACGTCGTCCAGATGATGCGGGCCGCAATAGGCTTCGAATACCGCGCCGCGGACGCGGCAGTGGCACCAATCATCATCGTCGTCGCCCTGAACCCTCACCTCCGCGAACGGGCGCTCGGCCAGATCCGTGGAGGAGAGATCGATCCTGAGAGCCCATCCCGGGTTGTCGAGGGTTCCGATCTTGATCCCGTACTGATGCTCCCAATGGCCGTCGCATTGGGAGGCGTACCAATCCTCGAGGGCCTTCAGAGGCGCGCGCTGATCCCGCATCTGCATCTCATTCATTGGGGCACTGCGGCCCGTGTCGAAGCGGGTCGGAAACGTCAGTTGCACGCATCTGGATCCAGCGTGGCCGGAGCAGGATGACTCAACCCGCCGATCTTCGCGAGAGCAGCCAGAGCACATTGTCCGGACATGCTTTCGTGGACGTCACCTCGCCGCGCTCATCGCCGTGGTTGCAAGCAGCGCAGCCTCGATCGTGTCGCGGGTGTTGCCGAGATGGACCGTCATGATCGTCACCGCGCGCTCGGTGTCGCGTGCCAATGCCGCCTCCATCAGCTCGCGATGCTCGCGCGCGGCGTCGCGGTTGCCGCGGTCGGCCTTGCGGGCGAGCTCGAGATAGCGCTCGTTGTGGACGAACAAGAGATCGCGCACCCGCATCATCCAGGCGCTGCCACAGGCCTGGGCGAGGGCTGTGTGGAAATCGCCATGCGCGAGCATCCAGGCCGGCGAGAAGCGGCCATCGGCGGTGGCGATCGGCGTCGCCGCGAGACGGTGATGGGCGGCAACCACCGCCGTCTCCCAGGCGAGGTCGCCGTTGGCGATCGCGCGGCGCAGGCACTTGGTCTCGATCTCGATGCGCATGTCGGTGAGATCACGCAGATCGGCGACCGACACCGGCGCGACGCGGAAGCCGCGCTGCGGCATCGCGATGACTAGGCCCTCCGCCGTCAGCCGCGCCAGCGCCTCGCGGATCGCGCCGGGGCTGACCGAGAAGGAAGCGCCGAGCTCGCTGATCTTCAGCTTCTCCTCGGGCTGATAGAGGCCGGCCAGCAGACTGGCGCGCAGCTGCTCATAGGCGGTCTGGGTGGCGCTGGCGGACATGGACTCATCCCGATGGATTCGGGGGGGCACGTTATCAGAACAGAAAATAGATTTTTCCAGGAAAATATATTTTCATTGCTGGAGGGCCCGGACACCCCTAAGCTTCCCCGCCAATGCCGCCGTCAGCGCGGTGACCAGGGAGGTATCCATGCGACGTGCCATCGCAGCCGCAGGGCTGGCCGTCATCTCGTCCGCGTCCGTGCTGCCCGCCTGGGCGGAGGATCCGCCCGGCATCACCGCGAGCGAAATCCGCATCGGCCAGACCATGCCGTATAGCGGGCCGGTGTCGGCGTTCGGCATCCTCGGCAAGGGCGAGGTCGCCTACTTCAGGATGGTCAACGATCGCGGCGGCATCAACGGCCGCAAGGTCAACCTGCTCTCGCTCGACGACAGCTACGTGCCGCCGAAGACGGTGGAGCAGACACGGCGGCTGGTCGAGAGCGACGAGGTCTCCTTCATCTTCTCGACCATGGGCACCGCGCACAACACGGCCATTGCCAAATATCTTCAGGGCAAGAAGGTGCCGCAGCTGTTCGTGGCCTCCGGCGCCTCGAAGTTCGGCGATGCCCAGCAGTTTCCGCTGACGCTGATGGGCGTGATGGCGCCGTTCCGCAACGAGGCGCGGATGTATGCGCGCTACGCGCTGCAGAAGAAGCCGGACGCGACCTTCGCCATTCTCGCGCAGAATGACGATTTCGGCCGCGACTATCTCGCCGGGCTGAAGGACGTGCTCGGCGAGCGCTTCGATACGGCGGTCACGGTGGCGAGCTACGAGCCGACCGAGCCGACCATCGACTCGCAGATCGTGAAGCTGAAATCGAGCGGCGCCGACGCGCTGATCATCGCAGCCACGCCGAAATTCGCCGCGCAGGCGATCCGCAAGACCCATGAGATCGGCTGGCGGCCGATGACGTTTCTGACCAACGTCTCGGTGTGGATATCCTCGGTGATGGAGCCGGCCGGGCTCGATGCGGGCACCGGCATCATCTCGACGGCCTATGTGAAGGACCCGCTCGATCCGGCATGGGCCGACGATGCCGGCGTCAAGGGCTGGCGCGACTACATGGCGAAATACGTGCCCGATGGCGACATCCGCGATTCCAACTACGTCAACGGCTACAACAACGGCATGGTGCTGGAGCACGTGCTGAAGGCCGCCGGCAACGACCTGTCGCGCGAGAACATCCTCAAGCAGGCGCTGTCGATCAAGGATCTGGAGCTGCCGATGCTGCTGCCGGGCATCAAGGTCAACACGTCCGAGGGCGACCACCTGCCGGTCGAACAGGTGCAGTTCATGCGCTTCACCGGCAAGCAATGGGAGCGCTTCGGCGAGGTGCTGTCGACCAAGTAACGGGCAAGTAGCGGCCGGTTGGAGTTTCGGCGCAGAGGGCGTAGACCTCTCCTGTCGACCACAGGAGAGCCGCGGCGCGATGTCCGAGACTGATGCCCTCACGCTGAAATTCCGCTGCCCCCGGGAGCTCGAAGGCCTGATCCCGCAGCCGGTGCCGGCGCCGATGGGCATTCCCGACTGGGTCAAGGCGATGCCCGCGACCGCGTTCAGCGCGCTCAACCAGGCGGAGGAGCAGACGGTCAAGCGCTGCCCGCCCTTCATCGATGCGATGACGGCGGGCTTTTTGATTCCGCTGGTCTGCGATCTCCGGGTCGAGGATGGCGGCATCAGCTGGGACCATGAGCTGCCGCCGGGCGGCGCGATCGATTTTCCGCGCTCACCGGTCAGCTTTCATGATGTCGCGCAAGTCACGGGATCGCCGCTGTTCGAGGCCGACCGCTTCCTGCTGAAGTTTCACAATCTCTGGACGATCCAGGCGCCGGAGGGCTGGTCGCTGCTGTTCACCCATCCTCTGAACCGCTTCGACCTGCCGTTCACGACCGTAACCGGCCTCGTCGACAGTGACCGCTTCCACGACAGCTTCGTGCATTTCCCGGCGCATTGGCACGACACGGCGTTTCGCGGCGTGCTGCCCAAGGGAACGCCGGTCGCGCAATGCATCCCGGTCAAGCGGCAGGCGTGGACGATGCAGACCTCGGCCTTCACCGATGCGGAGGTTCAGGAGATTCACACGGTGCGTGACGCGCTCAAGCGCGAGCAGGGCCTGTACCGCAAGCAGTTCAGGGCTTGACCGTCCCTGCCCCATCGGCACCGAGGAATCTGGCGGCGTCGCTTAGGCGGAAGAAGAAGCGGCCATGCGAGCTCACGGCCATCGTATAGGCCGCGCGGCTGAGCAGATGCGGCCGGCCGCGCATGACCGTGCGCAAGGCGGCCTCAGCGCCGGCGCGGTCGCCCAGCTCCATCAGGCACATCGCAAGATTGGCGCGGGTCTGGGTGTCCTCGGGGCGCAGGCCGAGCGCGTGCTTGTAGGTCCCGGCCGCCTCGGCATAGTCGCCGTCAAGGAACAGCACCCAGGCGAGCTCGATCAGGATGTCGGGGCGGCCAGGCGCGGCGTCGCGCGCCGCGACGAAGTTGTCTCGTGCGCGGGCGCGCTGATTGGCCTGCAGGCAGAGCCGCCCGAGATCGAGCTTGAGGTCGACGCTGTCGGGCGCCAGCGCCAGCGCTTCCTCGATGACGCCGATCGCATCACCGAGCTGGCCGGATTTCGCCAGCCGTCCCGCGAGCTCCTGGAACGCCGGCAGGTAGGGCGGACGCCGCGCCGCGATCCTGCGCAATTGCGCGAGACCATCGGCGACGCGCCGGGACTCACACAGCGCGGCCCCCAGCAACGTCTCCAGCTCTGGATCAGGGCCGCGCAGCGCCGCCTTCTCCAACGGCGCGATCGCCTCGCTGGCGCGCTGCTGGCCGAGCAGCGCATGGGCATGGACGAGCAATGCGGCGCGATCGGTCTTGACGTTGCGCAGGATGGACGCTGCTATCTGCTCGGCGCGGGCGAACTGTCGCGCACGCAGCGCGTGGATCGCTTCCTGCAGCGCCTGGGCCTGCAATCTGGTCGGCGCCTTGCTCACGATCAGCCGTTACGATGCGTGGAAACCGCCGCTAGCTCTAGCCCGATCGGCGATGGGGTGTCCAGCAACGGCGCCTCACCCGAACAGCGGCGTGCCCGGCACGAAGGCGTCGAAGGCGGCCCAGAACTGCGAGCGGTAGCGGTCCTGCTCCTGCAGGATCTCGTGCTTGGCGCCGGCGATGACGAGATGCGAGCCGGCGCGCAAATGATAGGCGAACTCCTCGATCGCGGCAGTCGACACCACCGTGTCGCTGGAGGCCGCCAGCATCAGGATCGGCTGGCGGATCTGTGAGGGGTAGGTCATGCCGCGGAAGGTCGCCATCGCCGAGAACGCGGCGTCGGCCCAGGCCACCGTCGGCGAGGCGATGCCGAGTGTCGGGTCCTCCTCGAGGATCGCGGCGTTGCGCGCATAACGCACGGGATCGGAGGTCAAGGGGTTGTTGACGAACGGCGCCAGGCCGCTGATCTCGTCATTGCCGCCGGGCACGTAGCGTCCGCCCTGCCCCGCGATCCGCATCGCCCGCAGCAGCAGCCGCGCCGGCAGCGCGGTGCGCTTGCCCGGCAGGTCGATCATCGGCGCCGACAGCACGATGCGGTCGAACCAGCGCTTGCCGGCATGGGAGAGCCGCAGCAGCACGGTGCCGCCCATCGAATGCGCCAGCGCGAAGTAAGGCGGCGGACAGTCCGGCAGCACGACCTCGGTGATGAAGGTCTCGACGTCGAGCTCGTAGTCGGAGAACGAGCGCACGTAGCCCTTGCGGGAATCGCGCAGGCGACGCGACGAGTGCCCCTGGCCGCGCCAGTCGATGATGGCGACGGCAAAGCCGCGGTCGCGTAGATCGCGCACGGTCTCGAAATACTTCTCGATCGACTCGCTGCGGCCGGTGAACACGCAGACGGTGCCCTTGCGCCCGGCCGGCGGCGCCCAGCGCGCGAAGCGCAGCTCGGCGCCATCAGGAGTCTTGATGGTGCCGGCGGTGGCGTTCTCGGGGACGGGATTGGCGGGAATCGAGACGAGCGTCATGAGGCGCCCATCGAATAGGTGAATGCTGATGGGAATCAAGAGGTGGAGCGGCAAAAAGAGCGGGTGTTGGGGGCTCTTGAAGGTCCAACCGCCCGACCCATATCGAGATCGTGCAGGCCGTTATGGCTGCACGACAGCCCGGCCCGATGGCGGGCGGGTTTGCCAACAGTCGCTCAATGGAGGACTTTGACCATGCGTACCTACGATCTCACCCCCTTCTATCGTTCCACCGTCGGCTTCGACCGTCTGTTTTCGCTGCTCGACCAGGCGACCGCCGAGACGACCCCCGGCTATCCGCCCTACAATATCGAGCGCACCGGTGAGAACGCCTACCGGATCACCGTCGCCGTCTCCGGCTTTGGCAAGGATGAGCTCTCCCTCGTCGCGAAGGAAAACACGCTGACGATCAAGGGCGAGAAAGCCGCCAACGAGAACGGCAAGAAGAGCGAGGTGCTGTATCGCGGCATCGCCGCCCGCGCCTTCGAGCGCTCGTTCCAGCTCGCCGACCACGTGGTGGTGAAGAACGCCAGCCTCGAGAACGGCCTGCTCCACGTCGACCTCGTCCGCGAGATCCCCGAGGCCAAGAAGCCGCGGTCGATTCCGATTTCGACCCAGGCGCAAGGCTCCGAGCAGCCGGCGATCGAAGGCACCGCCGAGAAGGCCGCCGCGTAACCGGCCAGCACAGCTCTGTAGGAATACGAACGCCCCGGGCAACCGGGGCGTTTTTTTGTGCGCGGGGATTGGGCTGTGCTGATGCGATTGCAGCCACTCCAAGCACGCTGTCATGCCCGCGCAGGCGGGCATCCAGTACGCCGAGACGGTGGTGATGAACCGAGATGCCGGTGATTACTGAATCGCCCGGTCAAGCCGGGCGATGACAGCTGTGGGGGCGACAGCGACTGCTCGCAATCGTCAATCCAGACCCTGGGCCGGCGGCATCTTTGCCGTCGGCAGGATCTGGGGCACAGGCTTCGCCACCGGCGGGGTCACGGAGCCGGTCGTCTGCGGCGCGGCCGCGGCCGACTGGACCGGCTTCGCGTCCGATGGCTTCACGTCGGAGACCTGAGCGCCCGACGGCTTGGCATCCGACGGCTTGGCATCCGCTGCCTTCGCCTCGGTTGCCTTCGGCTCCGATGGCTTGGCGTCAGACGACTTGGCCTCTTGCGGCTTCACATCGGCGGGCTTCGCCTCGGCCGGCTTGACGTCAGCGGGCCTGGGCGCGGCCGGCTTGGCTGCCTCGGCAGGCTTGGGGTTGAGCGCGGCCGTCTGCGGCGCCGGGGCCACCGGTCGAGCCGCCGGCGTCGGCGCTTTCGGCAGTGGGGCCGGCATGGCATTCGCCATCCGCGGGGAGACCGGGGCCGGCGGCACCAGCCGCGGATCGGCGCGGATCACGGTCGGCGGCGGCAGGCGGTCGAGGCCACCGAGCGGGGCGGGCTCGTAGCGCATGCGTTCGTAGTCGTCGCCCGACTGGAACGCCGGCACGAAGCGGAGGATGCGGCCGGAGCGGGCGTCGACGACCAGCTTGCCGTCCTCGCCCTGTCGATCCAGCACCGCGACGACATAGACATTGCCGCGCTGCCGCGGCGCGCCGAGCGGCGAGAAGCCGTTGTCGCGCAGGATGGCATAGACCTCATGCACCGGCAGGAACGCCGGCGCATAGCCATAGTCCTGTTGGTCGCCGTCCTGCCGATAGCCTTCGCGGTAGCCGTCCTGGCGATACACCGGCGCCGGCGGCGCGTAGCGTGGCTCGCGATAGCCGTAGTCAGGCCCTGGCCCGTAGCCATAGCGTGGCGGCGGTGCGGGCACGACGGCCGGCGGCGCCTCGGAATAAGGCGCATCGAAATCGGAGACCGCCGTGTACGGTCCGCGCACACCCGGCAGCGGCTCGGCCTGCGCGGCAAAGGCTGCGATCAACGAGGCCGAGACGGCTCCAACTAGCAACTTCATGGCTCAAAGCTCCTGCATGCCCCCGCACGTGAAGCTGTTCGCTTCTTCAAGTGCCGCAGAACGTCTGCCGCGATTCCGGCGGTCCTGGGTCGGAGTGTGGGCGGGATCGGGGCGCCATGTTGCGAAATCGCGCGCATCGCGTGATCGGCCGGCCCGGGCGGTTCGTTGGATGGACAGAGAAACGGGAGATTTGCCGGGGGAATGCCGTCCTGAACGCCTCGGAACCAGGGACTCCGGTGCGCTTGTGTGATAGGTTAAACTTTGGCATCTTGCGGTTTAGGACAGAAATGCTGTCTAAAATTTCGTTGCAAAGGTGACCGAGACTTTGCAATGATGTTGCCGCGCCCGGTGACGTTGCGACATGGGCGCTGCGACATGACCAGGCCGCGGTCGTCCAGAGGGGGCCCTGCCCCCCGGCGACTGGCCTGAACTCTGCAAATGCGGCTCGCTGAGAAGGACGAGCGTTGGTTCCGGAGAGGAGCCCGCGCAGCGCCCGGGGTGCGCCGGACTGTGTACCGGACTGTGGTGAAGGCCCTGACCAATAACTGATGGGGACGGATATGAGCGGATCGAAGGTCGAGCACGGAATTTTGGGCGGCGCGGTGCTGGCTGTGGATTCGCACGAAAAACCGGCCGAGATCACCCGCGAGCTGCATACGTGGCGCCCGGAAGCTGAAGGCCTCTACGACCCCTCGCAGGAGAAGGATTCCTGCGGCGTCGGCTTCATCGCCAACATCAAGGGCCAGAAGTCGCACCAGATCGTCGCCGACGCGCTGAACATCCTGTGCAACCTCGAGCACCGAGGCGCCGTAGGCGCCGACCCGCGCTTCGGCGACGGCGCCGGCATCCTGGTGCAGATTCCGCACGCCTTCTTCTCGCGCAAGGCGAAGGAGCTCGGCTTCACCCTGCCCGCGCCCGGCGAATACGCCATCGGCGCGCTGTTCATGCCGCGCGACGATTCCTGGCGGAACGTCATCAAGAGCATCATCGCCGACCAGATCGAGGACGAGGGCCTGGTGCTGCTCGGCTGGCGCGACGTGCCGACCGACAACTCCTCGCTGGGCGTGACGGTCAAGCCGACCGAGCCGCGCAGCATGCAGGTGTTCATCGGCCGCAACGGCGCCGCCAAGACCGAGGACGAGTTCGAGCGCAAGCTCTACATCCTCCGCAAGTCGATCTCGCAGGCGATCTACCAGCGCCGCGACCGCGGCATGTCGGGCTATTACCCCTGCTCGATGTCGTGCCGGACCGTGATCTACAAGGGCATGTTCCTGGCCGACCAGCTCGGCAAGTACTACGCCGATCTGCACGAGCCGGACTTTGAGAGCGCGCTGGCACTGGTGCATCAGCGCTTCTCGACCAACACTTTCCCGACCTGGTCGCTGGCGCATCCGTACCGGATGATCGCGCATAACGGCGAGATCAATACGCTGCGCGGCAACGTCAACTGGATGGCGGCGCGCCAGGCCTCGGTGTCCTCGGAGCTGTTCGGCAAGGACATCAGCCGGCTCTGGCCCATCTCGTATGAAGGCCAGTCCGACACCGCCTGCTTCGACAACGCGCTCGAATTCCTGGTGCAAGGCGGCTACTCGCTGCCGCACGCGGTCATGATGATGATCCCGGAGGCGTGGGCCGGCAATCCGCTCATGACGGAGGAGCGCCGCTCGTTCTACGAATATCACGCCGCCCTGATGGAGCCGTGGGACGGCCCCGCCGCGATCGCCTTCACCGACGGCCGCCAGATCGGCGCCACGCTCGACCGCAACGGCCTGCGGCCGGCGCGCTATCTCGTGACCAAGGACGACCGCATCGTGATGGCGTCCGAAATGGGCGTCCTGAAGATTCCGGAGGACCAGATCGTCACCAAGTGGCGGCTGCAGCCGGGCAAGATGCTGCTGGTCGACCTCGAGCAGGGCCGGTTGATTCCGGACGACGAGATCAAGGCGCAGCTCGCCGCCAGCCATCCCTACACCGAGTGGCTGGGACGCACGCAGATCCAGGTCGAGAAGCTGCCGGACGCGCCGACCAAGGGCGCGCGCACCAACCTGCCGCTGCTCGATCGGCAGCAGGCGTTCGGCTACAGCCAGGAGGACATCAGCCTCCTGATGACGCCGATGGCTGCGACCGGCGAGGAAGCGATGGGCTCGATGGGCAACGACGCGCCGATCTCGGCGCTGTCGGACAAGCCCAAGCTCCTGTTCACCTACTTCAAGCAGAACTTCGCCCAGGTCACCAACCCGCCGATCGATCCGATCCGCGAGGAGCTGGTGATGAGCCTGGTCTCGATCATCGGCCCGCGTCCGAACCTGTTCGACCTCGAAGGCGTCGCCTCGACCAAGCGGCTCGAAGTGCATCAGCCGATCCTAACCGACGCGGACCTCGAGAAGATCCGCTCGATCTCGGAGGTCTCCGACAGCCACTTCGTCTCGCGCACGCTCGACACCACGTTCGACGCGAGCCTCGGCGCCGCCGGCTTCGAGCAGGTGCTGGAGGATCTCTGCGGCCGCGCGGAAGCTGCGGTCCGCGAGGGCGTCAACATCATCATCCTGTCCGACCGCATGGTCTCGGGCGACCGGATTCCGATCCCGTCGCTGCTCGCCTGCGCCGCCGTGCATCACCATCTGATCCGCACCGGCCTGCGCACGTCGGTCGGCCTGGTCGTCGAGAGCGGCGAGCCGCGCGAGGTGCATCACTTCGCGTGTCTCGCGGGTTATGGCGCCGAGGCGATCAACCCGTATCTCGCGTTCGAGACCATCATCGCGCTGAAGGACAAGCTGCCGGGCGCGCTGAGCGACTACGAGGTCGTCAAGCGCTACATCAAGTCGATCGGCAAGGGCCTTCTCAAGGTCATGTCGAAGATGGGCATCTCGACCTACCAGTCGTATTGCGGCGCGCAGATCTTCGACGCGGTCGGCCTGAAGGCTGAGTTCGTGCAGAAGTTCTTCTACGGAACGCACACCCGCATCGAAGGCGTCGGCCTCGCCGAGATCGCCGAGGAAACCACGCGCCGTCATCGCGACGCGTTCGGTGACGCGCTGGTCTACAAGACCGCGCTCGACGTCGGCGGCGAATATGCCTTCCGCACCCGCGGCGAGGACCATGCCTGGACGGCGGAGTCGGTCTCGACCCTGCAGCACGCGGTGCGCGGCAATTCCAAGGATCGTTACCAGGCGTTCGCCAAGCTGCTCAACGAGCAGTCGGAGCGGCTCTTGACCCTGCGCGGCCTGTTCCGGATCAGGTCGGCCGAGGACGACAAGCGCAAGCCTGTCCCGCTCGACGAGGTCGAGCCGGCCAAGGAGATCGTCAAGCGTTTCGCCACGGGTGCAATGAGCTTCGGCTCGATCTCGCGCGAGGCGCATACGACGCTCGCGATCGCCATGAACCGGATCGGCGGCAAGTCGAACACCGGCGAAGGCGGCGAGGAAGCCGACCGCTTCAAGCCGCTGCCGAACGGCGACTCCATGCGCTCGGCGATCAAGCAGGTCGCCTCCGGCCGGTTCGGCGTGACGACGGAGTATCTCGTCAACTCCGACATGATGCAGATCAAGATGGCGCAGGGCGCTAAGCCCGGCGAAGGCGGCCAGCTGCCCGGCCACAAGGTCGACGCCACCATCGCCAAGGTGCGCCACTCGACCCCCGGCGTCGGCCTGATCTCGCCGCCGCCGCACCATGACATCTACTCGATCGAGGACCTCGCGCAGCTGATCTACGACCTGAAGAACGTCAATCCCGACGGTCAGGTCTCGGTCAAGCTGGTCTCCGAGATCGGCGTCGGCACCGTCGCGGCCGGCGTCGCCAAGGCGCGCGCCGACCATGTCACGATCGCGGGCTATGAGGGCGGCACCGGTGCCTCTCCCCTCACCTCGATCAAGCATGCGGGCTCGCCGTGGGAGATCGGCCTCGCCGAAACGCACCAGACGCTGGTGCGCGAGCGGCTGCGCAGCCGCATCGTGGTCCAGGTCGACGGCGGCTTCCGCACCGGGCGTGACGTCGTCATCGGCGCCCTGCTCGGCGCGGACGAGTTCGGCTTCGCGACGGCCCCGTTGATCGCGGCCGGCTGCATCATGATGCGCAAGTGCCACCTCAACACCTGTCCCGTGGGCGTCGCCACCCAGGACCCGGTGCTGCGCAAGCGCTTCACCGGCCAGCCCGAGCACGTCATCAACTACTTCTTCTTCGTCGCCGAGGAGGTCCGCGAGATCATGGCGGCGCTCGGCTATCGCAGCTTCAACGAGATGGTCGGCCAGGTGCAGATGCTCGACCAGTCCAAGCTGGTGGCGCATTGGAAGGCGCGGGGCCTCGACTTCTCGAAGCTGTTCGTGAAGCAGAAGGCGGAGCCGGGCCAGAAGATCCATCACGCCGAGACGCAGGACCATCACCTCGAGGCCGTGCTCGACCGCAGACTGATCGAGCAGGCCAAGCCCGCGCTCGACCGCGGCGCGCCGGTCAAGATCGAGGCCGAGATCAACAACACCGACCGTTCGGCGGGCGCGATGCTCTCCGGCGCGGTGGCCAAGATCTACGGCCATGCCGGCCTGCCGCAGGACACCATCCATGTCAGCCTGAAGGGCACCGCCGGCCAGGCGTTCGGTGCCTGGCTCGCCAACGGCGTCACCTTCGAGCTCGAGGGCGAGGGCAACGACTATGTCGGCAAGGGCCTGTCGGGCGGCCGCATCATCGTCAAGCCGCCGCGCAACTCCGGCATCGTGCCGGAGGACTCGATCATCGTCGGCAACACCGTGATGTACGGCGCCATCTCCGGCGAGTGCTTCTTCCGCGGCATCGCCGGCGAGCGCTTCGCGGTGCGTAACTCCGGCGCCGTCGCGGTCGTCGAGGGCGCGGGCGATCATTGCTGCGAATACATGACCGGCGGCATCGTCGTCGTGCTCGGCAAGACCGGGCGCAACTTCGCCGCGGGCATGTCGGGCGGCGTCGCCTATGTGCTCGACGAGGCCGGCGACTTCGACAAGCATTGCAACATGGCGATGGTCGAGCTCGAACCGGTGCTGTCGGAGGAGATGATCGCCGAGGACACCTATCACCAGATGGGCGATCTCGAGGCGCATGGCCGCGTCGACGTGTTCAAGAACCTGCTGGCGTCCGACGTCGAGCGCCTGCACGTCCTGATCTCGCGTCACGCCAAGGCCACCGGCTCCAAGCGCGCCGCCGACATCCTGGCGAACTGGAAGGAGTTCGCGCCGAAGTTCCGCAAGGTCATGCCGGTCGAGTACCGCCGCGCCCTGAAGGAAATGGCGGCCAACGCCGACGCCGAGCCGAAAATCGCGATCGGGGCTTGATGTCGACCCTCATGGTGAGGAGGCGCGTCAGCGCCGTCTCGAACCATGAGGCCGAGAGCGGGGCCTCGCCCTTCGAGACGCGGCGCAAGCGCCGCTCCTCAGGGTGAGGAGAAGGACGGAGCAAAACCCTCATGATGAGGAGGTGCGAAGCACCGTCTCGAACCATGAGGCCGAGGTCGAGGCCTCACCCTTCGAGACGCGGCGTAGACGCCGCTCCTCAGGGTGAGGAGAAGCAGGAAACTAGATCCTCATGGTGAGGAGGCGCGAAAGCGCCGTCTCGAACCATGAGGCCCGAGCAGTCAGGGACGTCGTAGGTCATGGGCAAGGTCACAGGTTTTCTCGAAATCGAGCGGCACGATCGCAAGTATGCGCCGGTTGCCGAACGGCTGAAGAACTTCAACGAGTTCGTGGTGCCGCTCTCCGAGAAGGAGCTGCGCGACCAGGCGGCGCGCTGCATGAATTGCGGCATTCCCTATTGCCACGGCACCGGCTCGGCCGCGCCGGGCACGCCCGGCTGCCCGGTCAACAACCAGATCCCGGACTGGAATGACCTGATCTACAACGGCAACTGGGAAGAGGCGTCGCGCAACCTGCACTCGACCAACAACTTCCCGGAGTTCACCGGCCGCATCTGCCCCGCCCCGTGCGAGGCGTCGTGCACGCTGAACATCGACGACAATCCGGTGACCATCAAGACGATCGAATGCGCGATCGTCGACAAGGCGTTCGAGCAGGGCTGGATCAAGCCCGAGCCGGCCGCGGTCAAGACCGGCAAGAAGGTCGCGATCGTCGGCGCCGGCCCCGCGGGCCTGGCGGCCGCGCAGCAGCTCGCGCGCGCCGGCCACGAGGTGCATGTCTATGAGAAGCACGCCAAGGCCGGCGGTCTGCTTCGCTACGGCATTCCCGACTTCAAGATGGAGAAGGGGATCATCGACCGCCGCATCGCGCAGATGGAAGGCGAAGGCGTCGTCTTCCATTACGGCGCCCATGTCGGCGGCAAGGACGGGATCGATCCGAAGTCGCTGCTGAAGGATTATGACGCCGTGGCGCTGACCGGCGGCGCGGAAGCGCCGCGCGACCTGCCGATCCCCGGCCGCGATCTCGCCGGCGTCCACTACGCCATGGACTTCCTGCCGCAGCAGAATCGCCGCGTCGGCAATGAGCCTGTGAACGCCACCGAGATTCTCGCCGGCGGCAAGCACGTCGTCGTCATCGGCGGCGGCGACACCGGCTCTGACTGCATCGGCACCTCGCTGCGCCAGGGCGCGCTGTCCGTGACCCAGCTCGAGATCATGCCGGCGCCCCCGGAGCGCGAGGACAAGGCGCTGACCTGGCCGAACTGGCCCTTGAAGATGCGGACGTCGTCGAGCCAGGCCGAAGGCGCGGTGCGCGAGTTCGCGGTGCTGACGCAGAAGTTCGAAGGCGAGAACGGCGCGGTCAAGAAGCTGCACTGCGTGCGCGTCGACGCCCAGTTCAAGCCGATCCCGGGCACCGAGTTCGTGCTCGATGCCGACTTGGTGCTGCTGGCAATGGGCTTCGTGCATCCGGTGCATGAGGGCCTGCTCAAGAGCCTCGGCGTCGACCTCGACCCGCGCGGCAACGTCAAGGCGAATCTGTCGGACTACCAGACCTCGGTGCCGAAGGTGTTCTCCGCCGGCGACATGCGCCGCGGCCAGTCGCTGGTCGTCTGGGCAATCCGCGAAGGCCGCCTGTGCGCCCAGGCCGTCGACAAGTTCCTGATGGGCAAGACGGAGCTGCCGCGCTGAGCGCGGCGTATAATGGACGTGCCGTAGATCGGTCTGAGCAGCCCGACTGCCTACCCCAACGCCGGTGCGCTCCCCTCCCCCTTGCGGGGAGGGGTCGGGGGTGGGGGTCCCCGGGCGCTGAACAGCGTTGATTTCACCGACGCGTCAACAAGCGCCAGGCAGTCGCTCCCGTCGCCCTCTCTTCTTCTCAACTCAACTCAAAAGTCTCCGTCATTTCGATGAGCGCAGCGACGAAGCAATCCAGAGCCGTGCACCCGACTCTGGATTGCTTCGCTTCGCTCGCAATGACGCTTGAGCGATGGTTCGCGCACTCACGTGATACGAGATTGCGTATGCAGGAGCGGCAAACTGCGCTGTCATCCCGGCCTTGCGCCGGGCCCCAGAACCACAGGCTGTTGGTTTGGGCTGACGCGCCGTTGACATCGCGTCCAAAACGACCGCCGCGGAGTATGGGTCCCGGCTCAAGGCCGGGACGACACCGTTGGTGTTGCGCGACCTGGGCAGTTACCGCTTCGCTCGCAATGACGCGGTGAGACTATCGTGATCAGCAGGCTTTCCCGCTCGCGGACAGAGATTCAGCTCTCATCATATCCAGCGGGACTCGTGGACCCCCACCCCCGACCCCTCCCCGCGAGGGGGAGGGGAGCGCACCGAGCTCGTCGCTTGCAGCTCGATTTCAATTTGCAGAATTCATCGCAGGAATAAAAATGGGTGGGGGCTTCCTCGACGTGAGTCTCCGATCGGCCTGAAGTGGCAGGTCAGGCCGTGGTCTCAAATCGATCGGATGAGCGTCGAAGCGTCAGGGTCGACGTTTCAACCGTGAAGCCCCCACCCGTCCCTGGCCGTCAGGCCAGCTCGGATGAGCCGCACGTCCGCGGCTCTGATGTCAGGTTGGATGAGGCTGTCTGCGGCGCGCGCAGACAGGCCCTGTTGTCTCGAGCAGGATTGATCGCGTCGCGTGCACCACGATGTCAGCCATGCTGGACGATCCCCATTGTTCCACGGCAGGACGCCGCGAGCCCCCTCAGGTTCCCGCAACCTAAGGGTGCGACCCTTAAGATAAACCCAACGGAAGGACCGGCATTCCCCTCAAATGCCGAGCTGAAGATCTTCGTAGATCAGCCGACACAGATGTTCATTCTACGAACACCGAATACCGCATCATGATACCTTCGTCAACCCGTTGTTCGATCCCAGAGGGCGACGGCCGGAATAGGTGGCGTCACCCGAAACACGTCGTCGATGATCCGGCCGAGCTCGGCGGCACTCTCGATCGTCCGCTCCTCGATCACCTCGCCATCGCGCGCTTGGCGCTGATAACGGCGGCTGACCAGCTTGTGCCGCACGGTCGGCTCCACCCGCTCCATCATCAGCGTGTGCGTGGCAGGCACGTTCGCATTGGTCGACGTGTACCAGCTGCCGAGCACGTAGTCGGCGTGGATCTGTGGGGCGAGATCGAACGCGTACATCATGCGCCAGCCGGTCGGTTGCTTCGCGCTGATCGTATGGAGGCCGTTCCAAGTGCCGATGCGGAACGTGCCCATCGGCGTCGGCTGCTCGGGCCCGGCCTCCAACCGCACAGGTCCATCCATCATGCAGATGCCGAAGCCGACATCGACGAGATGCGGCTGGCCGTCGACCTCGACGAGCAGCATCATATGCTGGCGCGGCCCGAGGGGATCCGTCGGCGCCGAGCGCCAGCGCACCCGCCCGGTGAGGCCGGTGACCTTGAAGCCGATGGCCTCCAGCGCCGCCTGGAACAGCACGTTCTGCTCGAAGCAATAGCCGCCGCGACGGCTTCCCACGAGCTTCTGCTGCACCGAGGCGAGATCGACATGGACCGGTCGTCCCATCAGCGGATCGAGCGCCTCGAACGGCAGCGCATCGACATGCGCCGCCTGGAGCGCCGCGAGCGTCGGCAGGTCGGGCGCGAGCGGCCCGCGATAGGCGATGCGGGCGAGATAGGACTCCAGTCGAAACTCATCGGCCATCGCAGCGCCTTCCCGATCAGGTCTCGATCCGTGCCCAAACCAGATCGACGTGGACAGGGAACGTGACGCCGAAGATCTCTTCCACGACCCGCTGCAGCGCCTCGGGCGTCTCGATGATCTGCTCGCTCCTGATCTCGCCGTCGCGCGCCTCCACCACCAGCCGGCGGTTGACCAGCTTGTAGCGCAGCTCGGATGTCAGCCGCTCCAGGATCAGCATCGAGGTGAACGGCGTCAGCGGGCTGGTCGAGGTGAACCAGTTGCCGAGCACATAGTCGGCGTGGATCTGCGGCGCGAGATCGAACACATACATGGTGCGCCAGCCCGTCGGCTGCTTCGCTGCGAGCCAGTACATCCCGTCGGAGACCGTGAGGCGGAACGTGCCCATCGCGGTCGCCTGCTCGAGATCAGGCACCATCCGCAGCGGGGTATCGAGCAGGCAGGAGCCGAAGCCGACATCGGCGATGTACGGCCCCTCCGGCAGGTCGACCTTGAGCATCATATGCGTGCGCGGCGTCAGCGGCGCGGCCGCGTCGAGCCGCCAGCGCACCCGCGCCGACAGCGGCGTCACCGCGAAGCCGATCGCCTCCAGCGCCGCCTTCAACAGCGCGTTCTGCTCGAAGCAGTAGCCGCCGCGGCGGCCGTCGACGATCTTGGCCTGCACCGAAGCGAGATCGATGTTCACGGGCCGGCCGAGCAAGGGATCGATCCCCTCGAACGCGATCGCATCGACATGCGCTGCCTGCAATCCGGCCAGCGTCTCGAACGTGGGCGTCAGCAGCCCGCGATAGCCGATGCGGGCGAGATATTTGTCGAGATTGAACTCAGAGGACATGCGGACAGTTCTCAGCGGTCACCACGTCGCGGGGCGCGAGTGAAACGAGCGAACCCGGAACCTCGAGATTCCGGATTCGGTGCGACTGGCGTCGCACCGCCCCGAAATGACGGACCACCATCCGGCATTGAAATCACGCCACCCCGGCGCGCAGCAGATCGTGCATGTGCAGGATGCCGACGGGCTTCGCGCCGTCGGTCACGATCAGCGTCGTGATCTTCGCGGAGTTCAGGATCTCCAGCGCCTCGGACGCCAGCGCCTCGCGTCGGACGGTGCGCGGGTTGGCGGTCATGATCTCGTCGACCGAGACGGACAGGAGATCGGCACGCATCTTCCGGCGCAGATCGCCGTCGGTGATGATCCCCGCGACATGGCCGCGGCCATCGACGACCACGACGCAGCCGAGGCCCTTGGCGGTCATCTCTTCCAGCGCATCGGCCATGCCGGTGCCCAAGGGCTTCAATGGGACGGCGTCGCCGGAGCGCATCAAATCGGAGATGTGCTTGAGCATGGCGCCGAGCTTGCCGCCCGGATGGAAGTTGGCGAATTCGAGCGCGGTGAAGCCGCGGCCCTCGAGCAGCGCGATCGCCAAGGCATCGCCGATCGCGGCCTGCATCAGGGTCGAGGTGGTCGGCGCGAGATTATGCGGGCAGGCCTCGCGCGCCTTGGGCAGCTCCAGCACGATGCGGGCCGCCTGCCCGAGCGAGGACTGCGCGTTCGCGGTGATCGCGATCATCGGAATGGCGAAACGCTTGGTGTAGTTGACCAGCGTCTTCATCTCCGGCTGCTCGCCGGACCAGGACAGCGCGATCACGACGTCGTCCGAGGTGATCATGCCGAGATCGCCATGGCCGGCCTCGGCGGAATGGACGAAGAAGGCGGGCGTGCCGGTCGAGGCCAGGGTCGCCGCCATCTTGCGGGCGACATGGCCGGACTTGCCGAGCCCGGTGAGGATGGCGCGGCCCTTGGCCTGCCGGATCAGCTCGACGGCTGCGGCGAAGGCCGCCCCCAACGGTCCCCGCAGCGCGGCGGAGATCGCGGCGATGCCGTTGCTGCCGGCGTCGAGCGTGCGCAGCGCCGATTGGATGTCCGCGTTGGCGGGAGAGGCTTCGGTCAACGGCTTCGATCTCGGCATTCGCGATTCCAAGGCTGATTCCAAGGCTGAGACAGTCAGGCGCCGCTCTTTAGCATGGGTAAGGCGGCAAGGCGTCATCAACAGCCCATTAACCATATTTGTTTTTACTCCCTTAACGACGGTGTTTGCCGGCGGCGTACGGCCGCTTGGCGATATGCATGATTTTGTTGGAGTTTTCAGATCGTGGGGTGGAGGCCTGACAGCGGCCGCAGGAGGCGCGCGATGCGGCGCGGCGTCTCCGCCGCGTGTCTGCTGCTCGGTACCCTCGGCACCGGCGCGGCTCGGGCGCAGACCATCGACGCGCTCCGACCGGTTCGCGACGGCTTCCTCGCCCCGCAGGAGTCGCCGCTGCGGCGGACGGTCGTGAGCGGGCTGTCAGACCCCGTCCCGACGCCTGGCGTCCCAACCAACCCGGCACCGGCCAGCACGGCATCCAGCCCCAACCGCGTCCCCCTGCCCGGCGTGCCCGCCGCCAGCGGCGCGGCCGAGGTCGGCTATGATTCGCTGAACCGCACCCGCAAGAAGCCGAAGTTCTATCCTGCCCAGGCCCGGCCCAAGCCTGCGCCGGGGCCCGGCACGCGTCCTTCCGGTGAGCTGACAGGGCAGCTGCGCCCCACGTTGCCGCCTTCAGCCTCCGCCAACCGGCAGCCGGTCGCGCCGGCCATGGCCGGCACGGTACCCGGCCAGCCGCCGCGCAAGCGGCTCAAGGTCGACGACGACCCGTTCGGCGCGGTCGGCGATTATGTCGGGCCGTTCCTGATCAGGGGCGCGGTCGAGCTGTCGGCCGGCTATGACAGCAACCCGGCGCGCCTTGCGAAGCCGCGTGGCATGCCGGCCTGGATGATCGCGCCGGAATTCCTGGCGGTGTCGAACTGGGAGCGGCATGCGCTCGTCGCCGACCTGCGCGGCTCGTTCACCGGCTATGGCAGCACCCTGCCCGCCATCATGGACGGCGGCATCAATTCAGCGCCGACCACGCTCGACCGCCCCGATTTCACGGGCCATGTCGACGGCCGCCTGGATGTTAGCCGCGACACTTCGGTCGGCGCCCAGCTCCGCCTGCGCGCCGCGACCGACAATCCCGGCAGCCCCAGCGTGCAGGCCGGCCTGGCGCGCTATCCGGTCTACACCACGCTCGGCACCACCCTGGGCTTCGACCAGCGCTTCAACCGGCTGCAGATCTCGGCCGGCGCCACCGCCGACCGCACCAGCTATCAAGAGAGCAAGCTGACCGACGGCACGATGACGTCCAACGACGACCGCAACTACAACCAGTTCGGCGGCATCGGCCGGGTGTCCTACGAGGTCACCCCCGGCCTGAAGCCGTTCGCCGAGGTGCAGGGCAACACCCGCACCTACGACCAGCAGTTCGACCGCTCCGGCTACCAGCGCGATTCCGCCGGCGGCTACGCCAAGGCCGGCACCTCGTTCGAGTTCACGCGGCTGCTGACCGGCGAGCTCTCGCTCGGCTATGCCACGCGCAGCTACACCGACCCGCGGCTCGACCGGCTGCAGGGATTTTTGACGTCAGCCTCGCTGGTGTGGTCGGCGACACCGCTGACGACGGCGCGCTTTTTGTCGGACACGCAGGTCGCGGAAACGACGGTGGCCGGCGCCTCCGGCGTGCTGGTGCGCACCTACACCGTCCAGGTCGACCACGACTTCCGCCGCTGGCTGACCGGCATCGGCAAGTTCACCTTCGGCACGCTGGACTATCAGGGCTACGGCCGCAACGACCGGACGTATTCGGCCGAGGGCAACCTCGTCTACAAGATGACGCGCAGCCTCTGGGTCAAGGGCACGCTGCGCTATGACAGGCTGGATTCGAACATCGCCGGCGCGGGGTCGTCGGGCACGGTGGTGATGCTGGGAGTGAGGCTGCAGAATTAAACAGCAAGTTTGGGCGTTTAACTAGCAAGATAATGAACGGCGCGCTGCTCATGACTGCGCCCTCTCCCCTTGCGGGAGAGGGCATGTAGGACAGAGCAGCAAACTCGGTTGGGTGAGGGGTATGCTTCGGCGATCACGAATCGCGGAGAGATACCCCTCACCCAACCGAGTATGTTGATGGGCTGGCGATGCCCTCTCCCGCAAGGGGAGAGGGCGCTGTATTTAACAGCGCAGAGCTACGCCGCCGTCACCGTCAGATGCGCTCCGTCCGCCTGCACGATGCGCACGCGGCTGCCGGCGGGCGTGTCGGGGCCGGCGACGCGCCAGACCGTGTCGTCGATGCGCACGGTGCCGTTGCCGTCGATGATCGGCTTTTCCAGTGTGAACTCGCGCCCCACCAACGCCGCGGAGCGGCGGTTGAGGAACGGGTTGTCGCCGGCCGACGCCGTGCTCCTGCGCGCGACGTGCCGCCACAGCGGCACGGCGGCGATCGCAAACAGCGCGAACATCAGGATCTGCAGCTGCCATGTGGACGCGAGGCCAAACGAGATCATGCCGACCAATAGCGCGGCGATGCCGAGCCAGATCAGGAACACGCCGGGCGCGAGCAGCTCCAGCGCCATCAGGACGATGCCGAAGATCAGCCAGTTCCAGGTGCCGAGCGTCACGAGGATGTCGCTCATGAGACGCCTCCTCCGATCAGGCCTGCTGCGGCGGCACGGGCGGCTTCGGCGGTGTACCCGCCGATGGCACCGAGCCGCCGCGGCGTGCGGCGGCGACGGCCGAGGCCGCGCTCTCGCCGAACGTCGCCTTGGCGATCTCGCCGATGCCGGCGAGCGAGGCCAGCATGCCCGTGGCCTCGATCGGCAGCATGATCACCTTCTGGTTGGGGGAGTCCGCGAGCTGACCGAACGCCTTGATGTATTTGTCGGCGATGAAGTAGTTGAGCGCCGCGACGTCGCCCTTGCCGATCGCGTCCGACACCATCTGCGTCGCCTTGGCCTCGGCCTCGGCGGACCGCTCGCGCGCCTGGGCATCGAGGAACGCCGATTCGCGCCGGCCCTCGGCCTGCAGGATCTGGCTCTGCTTGGCGCCTTCCGCGCGCAAAATCTCTGACTGCCGCTGGCCCTCGGCCTGGAGAATGTCGGCACGCTTGACGCGCTCGGCCTTCATCTGCCGGCCCATCGCCTCGACCAGATCAGCGGGCGGCACGATGTCCTTGATCTCGATGCGGTTGACCTTGAGTCCCCACGGCGACACCGCGGCGTCGACGACGCGCAGCAGCCGCTCGTTGATCTCGTCGCGATGCGACAGCACCTGGTCGAGATCCATCGAACCCATCACCGAGCGGATGTTGGTCATCGTCAACGTGATGATCGCCTGGTTGAGGTTGGCGACCTCGTAGCTCGCCTTCGCCGCGTCGAACACCTGGTAGAACGCGACGCCGTCCACCGTCACCGTGGCGTTGTCCTTGGTGATGACCTCCTGCTCGGGGATGTCGATCACCTGCTCCATCATGTTGATCTTGCGCCCGATCTTGTCGAAGAACGGGACGATGAGGTTCAGGCCCGGCGACAGCGTGCCGGTGTATTTGCCGAACCGCTCGACGGTCCAGTCGAACCCCTGCGGCACCGTCTTCACGCCGGAGTACAGCGTGAAGATGATCAGCAGCACCAGCGCTATGGCGAAAATATCGAAACCGCTCATGGATCCTCCAAGGGAGGAGACGGCGTCTCCTCACCAGCCTCTGCAGCAATCACAATCTAGGGATTGCCGCATGATTTTGTCGGGGGTCCGATGGGCGCGGTTCAGGAAGATATTTTCGACGGCCGCGCGTTCGTCGATCTTGTGCCGAGGTGGAGCTTACCTAGACGGCCGGCAATAACGGCCGCGGCTTAGAGCCACCCCTGCAGCTCGCGCAGCACCAATTGCCTCAGCACCTCCATACCCGGAGCGCTGTCGTTCAGGCACGGCACGGCGGAGAACTCCTCGCCGCCATTGTGCTTGAAGATCTCGCAGTTCTCGCCGGAGATTTCCTCCAGCGTCTCCAGGCAGTCGGCGGCGAAGCCCGGCATGACAACGGCGATGCGCTTGACGCCGTCCTTGGCGAGCTTCTCGATGGTCTTGTCGGTGTAGGGCTGCAGCCATTCCGAGAAGCCGAAGCGGGACTGGAAGGTGAGCAGCAGCTTGGTGTCGTCCATGCCGAGCCGCTTGCGCAGCAGCTCCGTGGTGGCGACGCACTGCTCGCGATAGGGATCGCCCTTGTCGACATATTCCTTGGGCATGCCGTGAAACGACGCCACGATCAGCTCGGGCGTGTACGGCAGCGTCTTGAGGTGCTCCTCGATCGAAACCGCGAGCGCCTCGATGTAGAAATCGTCATTGTAATACGGCGGCGTCACCCGGATCGTCGGCTGCGCGCGCATCTCGGTCAGCACGCGGAACGCCTCGTCGCAGACAGTCGCGGAGGTCGCGGCGGAATATTGCGGATACAGCGGCACCACGAGGATGCGATCGCACCCCCTGGCCTTCAGCCCGTCGATCCCGGCCTTCATCGATGGATTGCCGTAGCGCATCGCCCAGTCGACGACGACGTGGCTGCGGTCGGCGATTGCGGCTGCAAGCTTGTCGCTCTGCGCGCGCGTAATCGTCTTCAGCGGCGATTCGTTCTTCTCATTGTTCCAGATCGACTGGTAGTCCTTGGCCTTCTTGCGCGGCCGGACGTTGAGGATGATGCCGTTGAGAATGATCTTCCACAACAGGCCCTGGTCCTCGATCACGCGGCGATCGGACAGGAATTCCTTGAGATAGACGCGCACGCCGGCGGCATCGGCCGTATCCGGCGTTCCCAGATTGACCAGCAGTACGCCGACCCGCGACGCGCTCGCAGCCGGCAAGGGCTTGACCTCAACAGGCCTGAGGTCAGCAGGCTTAAGGTCAGCAGGCTTGGCATTGTCGAGAGAGATGGCGGCGGTCATGATGCCCGTGACTGGTGAAGGGCGAGGCTTGGCGGCTTGTTTCGACATTGTCAAGATAAGGGCCATTTCACCGATGTCATCGGGCTGGAGGAGCGGGCTGGAGGAGCCATGACGATTGCTGAGCTATGCATTTTCGCCAGCGTAATGCTCTACCTCGTAACGATCGTGCCGGCGAAATGGATCAGCGTCGACGGTGCGGGCCGCTACGACAATTCCAGACCGAGGGATCCCGGCTTTTATGACGGCGGCATCCGCGAGCGGGCACTGGGTGCCCACCAGAACGGCATCGAGGCGTTTCCATTCTTTGCCGCCGCCGTGTTGCTCGCCGAGTTCCGCGGGGCGCCGCAGAACCTGATCAACGAGCTGTCGGTGCTGTTCGTGATCGTCCGCGTGGCCTATGTGCTGACCTATATCGGCGACCGGCCCTCGTTGCGCTCAATCCTGTGGGCGATCGGCTTCCTGATCACGGTCGGGATCTTCTTCCTCCCTTTGCTGCGCAATTACCTTCCGGCCTGAGCGGACCGCACGTGAGCGGCGTCACATCCCTGCTCCCATGGGGGTGCTAACCACGACCGCGGGAGACCCCGTCCGTACGCCTTTCGTTTCCTTTTTGATCCGGTCGGCTACGGCCTGTTGATTGGATTTGGCGGCGAAATTCCCTATAGGGCGGGGTGAATTCGACAGCTGTCGCGGCGCCGTGTGGCCGCCAGAGGAATCGTGATGACTTTGACCAACTCGGCCTCCGCGCGCGCGCAGCGCGACCCGGGAAACTATCAGACCGCCCTGCAATCGACCGTGCGGGCCGCGGCGGACTGGCTGATCGCCAGCCAGAAGCCGGACGGACACTGGGTCGGCCGCGCCGAGTCCAACGCCTGCATGGAGGCGCAATGGTGTCTCGCCCTCTGGTTCATGGGGCTCGAGGATCATCCGCTGCGCAAGCGCCTCGGCCAGTCGCTGCTGGACAGCCAGCGCCCGGACGGCGCCTGGCAGGTCTATTTCGGCGCGCCCAATGGCGACATCAACGCCACCGTCGAGGCCTATGCGGCGCTCCGCTCGCTCGGCTTCCGCGATGACGAGCCGGCGGTACGCCGGGCGCGGGAGTGGATCGAGGCCAAGGGCGGCCTGCGCAACATCCGCGTGTTCACGCGCTACTGGCTGGCGCTGATCGGCGAATGGCCGTGGGAGAAGACCCCCAACATCCCGCCCGAAGTGATCTGGTTTCCGCTCTGGTTTCCGTTCTCGATCTACAATTTTGCGCAATGGGCCCGCGCGACGTTGATGCCGATCGCGGTGCTCTCGGCGAAGCGGCCGAGCCGGCCGCTGCCGCCGGAGAACCGGCTCGATGCGCTGTTTCCGCGCGGGCGCGCCGCGTTCGACTACGAGCTGCCGGTCAAGGCCAATGCCGGCGGCTGGGACAAGTTCTTCCGCGGCGCCGACAAGGTGCTGCACGCCCTGCAGAACCTCGGCAACAAGCTCAATCTCGGCCTGTTCCGCCCCGCCGCGACCAGCCGCGTGCTGGAATGGATGATCCGTCACCAGGATTTCGACGGCGCCTGGGGCGGCATCCAGCCGCCCTGGATCTACGGCCTGATGGCGCTCTACACGGAAGGTTATCCGCTCAACCATCCGGTGCTCGCCAAGGGCCTCGATGCGCTCAACGACCCCGGCTGGCGCGTCGATGTCGGCGACGCCACCTACATCCAGGCCACCAACAGCCCGGTCTGGGACACGATCCTGACCTTGCTCGCCTTCGACGATGCCGGCGTGCTCGGCGACTATCCCGAAGCCGTCGACAAGGCGGTGAACTGGGTGCTCGACCGCCAGGTGCGCGTGCCCGGCGACTGGTCGATGAAGCTGCCGCACGTCAAGCCCGGCGGCTGGGCGTTCGAATACGCCAACAACTACTATCCGGACACGGACGACACGGCAGTCGCGCTGATCGCGCTGGCGCCGCTGCGCCACGATCCCAAGTGGAAGGCCAAGGGCATCGACGAGGCGATCCAGCTCGGCGTCGACTGGCTGATCGGCATGCAGAGCCAGGGCGGCGGCTGGGGCGCGTTCGACAAGGACAACAACCAGAAGATCCTGACCAAGATTCCGTTCTGCGATTACGGCGAGGCGCTCGATCCTCCCTCGGTCGACGTGACAGCTCATATCGTCGAGGCGTTCGGCAAGCTCGGCATTTCGCGCAACCACCCGTCGATGGTGCAGGCGCTGGACTATATCCGGCGCGAGCAGGAGCCGAGCGGCCCCTGGTTCGGCCGCTGGGGCGTCAACTACGTCTACGGCACCGGCGCGGTGCTGCCGGCGCTGGCCGCGATCGGCGAGGACATGACCCAGCCCTATATCGTCCGGGCCTGCGACTGGCTGGTCGCCAACCAGCAAGCCGATGGCGGCTGGGGCGAGAGCTGCGCGTCCTACATGGATGTCAGCGCGGTCGGCCGCGGCACCACCACGGCGTCGCAAACGGCGTGGGCGCTGATGGCGCTGCTCGCCGCCAATCGCCCTGATGACAGGGACGCGATCGAGCGTGGCTGCATGTGGCTGGTCGAGCGCCAGTCCGCCGGCACCTGGGACGAGCCCGAATTCACCGGCACCGGCTTCCCCGGCTACGGCGTCGGCCAGACCATCAAGCTGAACGACCCCTCCTTGCAGGAACGACTGATGCAGGGCCCCGAACTCTCGCGCGCCTTCATGCTCCGCTACGGCATGTACCGCCACTACTTCCCGCTGATGGCCTTGGGCCGCGCACTGCGGCCGCAGGGGCATGGGTAGGCGCTATTAGCTCTCCGCCATCCGGTACGCTGCATCCCCCCCCCTCGGTGTCGTCCCGGCCTTGAGCCGGGGCCCATCACCACCGGCCGCGATGAGACGCGCCGCTAACAGCCCCGTCCCTCGACAGCATCCGCGGTATGGGTCCCTGCGTTCGCAGGGACGACACATGTTTTGGAGCCCGCTCTCACCAAAGCCTCCGCTGTCGTCCCTGCGAACGCAGGGACCCATAACCACAGGGAGCGGTTTGAGGCAGGCTTGTAGTTGGCAGCTCTCTCAATCACGACTGCCGCGGAGTATGGGTCCCGGGTCGGCGCCAAGACCGCGCTGTCGCGCGTTCGCGGCTTGCCGGACGACACCTGTTGTGAGGCACGCTCTCGCTAAAACCTCCGCTGTCGTCCCTGCGAACGCAGGGACCCATAACCACAGGGAGCGGTTTGAGGCAGGCTTGGAGTTGGCAGCTCGCTCAATCACGAGCGCCGCGGAGTATGGATCCCGGCTCAAGGCCGGGACGACACTGGTGGCGTTGCTCGAGCTGGGCAATCTCATCCGCTGTCATGCCCCGCGCAGGCGGAGCATCCAGTACGCCGAGGTGGCCGTGTCGGCCGAGTGCGGAGCGACGAAGCCCGCGCCGCTCAGAAGCAGGTCGTCCGTTCCGCTGCCATGTAGCCGAGCAGCAGGCCTGCGCCGAACAACAACACCAGCCCGGCCGCCCCGAACTCCAAGCCCCGCATGATCAGGGCGCCGCCGCCGTCTCGGCCGGCGCTGAGGCGGCGGGCGATGTCCTTGGCGGCCACTGCGATGACGGCGATGGTCGCGACGGTGATCGCCGTGCCCATGCCCATCACGATGGTGGCGGCAACGCCGGCCCAGAACATGCCCTGCGCCAGGGCGAACACCAGCACCAGGATCGCGCCCGAGCACGGGCGGATGCCGGCGGCGAAGATCGCCTGGAAGCCGCGCTGCCAGCCGCCGGGACCGGCGAGCTCGCTCGGCGCGGGCCCGTGGGAATGGCCGCAGCCGCAATCGTCGCCGTGGACGTGGTCGTGATGCACGTGGTCATGATGGGCGTGACCGTGCGCCGCCGCCTGCGTGTGCACGTGACCGTGGTGATCATGGCCGTGATGATCGTGCCCGTGGTGGTCATGGCCATGATGGTGGTCGTGGCCATGATGATCATGCTGCGCGCGATGCTGATGATCATGGGCGTGGCCATGATCATGCGCTGACGGCGCCACGGCCGCCGCTGGCGCACCAGCCAGCGCAAGCGCCGGCGTCGCCGGCTGCCACGTCCGCAGGAACGCTGAGCCCTTGACCCACACCAGCCGCGCGCCGAGCAGCGCGATCAGGCCGTAGCTCGCGATCTCCACCACCTTCTCGGCGCTGCACATCGTGGCCGCCGTCGCGTTGAGCAGCACCGCGCCGATGCCGACGATGGCGACCGCGACCAGGGCCTGCATCAGGCCCGAGGCGAACGACAGCACGATGCCGCGCTTCGCCGTCTCCTGGTTGGCGACGAGATAGGAGGCGATCACCGCCTTGCCGTGGCCGGGCCCGGCCGCATGGAAGATGCCATAAGCAAAGGAGATGGCCAGCAGCCACCACACCGCCGAGCCATCCTCCTTGGCCGCACGGATCGTCGACGACATCTGCCGGTAGAATTCCGATTGCTTGGCCAGGATCCAGCCGACGATGCCGCCGACCTGCGGCTCCGCCGGCGCGCCGAACGGCGACTTGGCGAGCAGCACATGCGAGGCAGCGTCGGCAGCCAAAAGCGCCGCGAGGATCGCGGCGCAAGTGAGAAACGGTCGGGCGGAGCTGGGGCGAGGTGTCATGGACATTCCACTGAGATCTTGTTGGCGAAGTTCATTCCGAAATTGGCGTTCGCCCCGCCGCTCAGGAATGTCTGTTCGTTCATGGTCTGCGCGACGGTGCCGCCGTCGCTCGGTCTCACCAGGCCGAACTTGCAGCCTGCGGGAGCACTGACCAGCTTGACGGGATCCTTCTCCGCCATCTGGAAATCGATGAAATAGCTGGGATCGTAGACCTCGACCTGCAGATCCCTCGGCTTCACCGGCGCCTTCAGCGGCAGCGTGAAGTGCAGGGTCAGCTTGGTGTCCTTGTATTCGAGGTAGTAGTCGACGGGATCGACCAGCTTCTGCTTGCGGCCATCCGCCTTGATGAAGGTGAAGTAGGCATATTCCTTCAGCGACTCGGCGTTGGTCTGCGCCAGCGGCGCCAGCTCCTCGCGGGTGTAGACGCCCTTCTGCTTGGTCTCGAGCCCCTGCAGCGCATAGGTCGCGAACATGTCGTCGAAGGTCCAGGCGTGGCGCACGCCGGTCACCGTGCCGTCGGCCGCATAGAGCAGCTCGCTGGTCGCGGTGACCCAGACATGCGGATGGGCGCTCGCCGCGCTCGCGCCGAGCACGAGCGTCAGCGCAGCGAGAACGACACGAACAACTGCCATCATCCTCACCTCAAGCCGCCGCGGGGATATCGAGCAGGCCGCGCCGGCGCAGCAGCGCGTCAGGCTCGGGCTCGCGGCCGCGGAAGGCGACGTAAGCCGCCTCGGGATCGAGCGAGCCGCCCGACGAGTAGACATTGTCGTGGAGCCGCTTGGCCACCGCAGGATCGAAGATGTTGCCGGCTTCCTCGAAGGCGCCGAAGGCATCCGCATCCATCACCTCCGACCACATGTAGCTGTAATAGCCCGCCGCATAATGGTCTCCCGAGAAGATGTGGCCGAATTGGGTCGGCCGATGGCGCAGCGCGATCTCCTGGGGCATGCCGATCTTCTCCAACTCGGCCTTTTCGAACGCGCGCACGTCCTTCGACGCCGACGCCGGCTGGGTGTGGAATTCCAGATCGATCAGCGCCGACGACACAAACTCCACCGTGGCAAAGCCCTGGTTGAAGCGGCGCGCCGCCAGGAAGCGCTCGAGCAGATCCTGCGGCAGTGGCTCGCCGGTCTGGTAGTGCTTCGCGAAGGTCTGCAGCACCTCGGGGCGCTCCTGCCAGTGCTCGTAGAGCTGCGACGGCAGCTCGACGAAATCTGTGAAGACCGACGTGCCGGACAGCGACGGATAGGTCACGTTGGAGAGGATGCCGTGCAGGCCGTGACCAAACTCGTGGAACAAGGTGCGGGCATCGTCCGGCGACAGCAGCGAGGGCTGGCCGTCGGCACCCTTGGCGAAGTTGCAGACGTTGATGATCAAGGGCGCGGTGTCGCCGTCGAGCTTCTGCTGGTCGCGCAGCGAGGTCATCCAGGCGCCGGAGCGCTTCGAGGGCCGCGCGAAGTAGTCGCCATAGAACAGCGCCTTGTGGCTGCCGTCGGGCGCCTTGATCTCCCACACCCGGACGTCCGGATGCCAGACCGGGATGTCCTTGCGCTCGGCGAAAGTGATGCCGAACAGCCGCGTCGCGCAGTCGAACGCGGCCGCGACCATGTTGTCGAGCGAGAGATACGGCTTGATCGACGCGTCATCGAAGTTGGCCTTCGCCTGGCGCAGCTTCTCGGCGTAGTAGCGCCAGTCCCAGGCCTCGAGCTTGAAGTTGCCGCCCTCCTCCGCGATCAGCGCCTGCAACTGGTCGCGATCGGCCAGCGCCTTGGCACGCGCCGGCTTCCACACCCGCTCCAACAGGCCGCGCACCGCCTCCGGCGTCTTCGCCATGGAATCCTCCAGGCGATAGGCCGCGAAGTTCGGGAAGCCCATGATCTTGGCGGATTCCTCGCGCAGCGCCAGGATCTGGCCGATGACCGCGTTGTTGTCGTTGGCATTGCCATTGTCGCCGCGCGCGGTGAAGGCCTTGAACACCTTCTCGCGCAGGTCGCGGCGGGCGGAGCTCTGCAGGAACGGCTCGACCGAGGAGCGCGACAGGGTCACGATCGCCTTGCCGGGCATGCCGCGCTCCTCCGCCGCAGCCTTGGCAGCGGCGACGAAGCTGTCGGAGAGGCCGGCACGGTCATCCTCGCCGAGCTCCAGGAACCAGTCCTGCTCGTCGCCGAGCACGTGATGGCTGAAGGTGGTGCCGAGCTGGGCGAGCTGCTCGTTGATCTCGGCCATGCGCGCCTTGGCCTCGTCCTTGAGGCCGGCGCCGGCGCGGCGGAAGCGGGTGTAGGTGCGCTCCAGCAGCCGCTGCTCCTCGCCGGTCAGCGTGAGCGTCTTGCGGTTGTCGTAGAGCAGCGCGATGCGGCCAAACAGCACGGCATTCATCATGATCGGGTTCCAGTGCCGCGCCATCCGCAGCGACACCTCCTTGTCGATCTCCAGAATCGCCGGGTTGGAATGCGCCGAGACGAGATCGTAGAACACCGCCGCGACCTTGGAGAGCAGCTTGCCCGAGCGCTCCAGCGCCGTGATGGTGTTGGCGAAGTCGGGCTCCGCCGGATCGTGGGAAATTGCTGCGATTTCGGCAGTGTGATCGGCGAAGGCGCGCTCGAAGGCCGGCAGGAAATGCTCGGGCCTGATCGCGTCGAAGGGCGGTGTCTGGTGCGGGGTGTCCCAGGCCGCGAGCAGCGGATTGCTCTGGGCGTCGATCGAGGCGGTCGTGTCGGACATCGGCTCTTGCTCTCCGGATCAAACAGGCGCCCCTCCTACCACGGAGCCGGTCCTTTTTGGGTCATTTCCCCTTGAAGGCCGGGGCCATTTCGGAGAGATTGCGCCCCTCAAAAGGACCCCGGACCATGAGCGCAGACAGCACCGCGAAGCCCGCCCGCCAGATCGCCTGGCAGACCGTGATCACCGTCATCTCGGCGGCGATCCTGATCGGCGCGGAAGTGTTCGGCGCGGCCTTTGCCGGCGGCTGGGCGCTGGCGATTCTGTTCGGGCTCGGCGACCAGGGCGCGCACATCCTGCAGGCCGTGCTGTTCGCGATCGGCGTGTTCGTGATGATCGGCTTCATCCGCGGCGCACAGCGCATCGAGCCCTTCACCAAGCGCGCGTGAACAGCGCAAAACGCTGTCCTGCAAGCGTGAACGCGTTACGAAAGTTTAAGCTCGCTTAACGTTCGTTCAGACACGGCGCCGCTCTGTGTGTCGCGCAAGCACAGATTAGGGAAATCTTTCGCCGCACCCAAAAATTCCTTGCGAACGAAATTCAAAACGCATATTTCCGGTCTTGCCCAATTTCGCACGTGCCTGTGGTCGTGTGTCAGTCGGTAGGTATCCGGACAAGAGGCCGGACAGCCGCCAAGGGATGAGGAACCGAGGGGCCCTCGGATCGTTGCGATCAAGATCAGTTCGATCGAGATCGTCATGCTCCAAGAGCCCAGCATCTCTCTCAAGAGATGCCGCTGAAGGTCACCTCCTCTTTTGCAACCGTGACTGGCAGCCGGAGGCGAACCGGCGCACCCCGCTCTCAACGGGGGACGCGACTTAAAGCAACGACGGATCGGGCTTTTTTGGTCTCTACCGGCAGTCCAACGCCGGCGCGGGCTACTGAAAAGGCTTGTCCTTCATTGCCAGGTGTGCGGGCGGGAAATTCCCAACCAATCCACGGCAGCACAATTCGGCTTCGGGTTCGAGGTCTTGTCGCCTTTCCATCGGGCGGCGAGGCCAAGGCACCCGTGTCGGGATCATTTTGAACGGGCCACGTCGCAAACGGGCCGTTTGGAGGGTGCTATGACCGAACGTATCCGGGAATTCCTGCGCAACCGCCGCGAGGAAGGTCTGGACCACGAGCCCTGTCTCGTCGTCGACCTCGACATCGTGCGCGACAACTACATGAACTTCGCCCGGGCGCTGCCGGACAGCCGCGTGTTCTACGCGGTCAAGGCCAACCCTGCGCCGGAAGTGCTGTCGCTGCTCGCCTCGCTCGGCTCGTCCTTCGACACGGCGACCGTCGCCGAGATCGAGATGGCGCTGGCCGCCGGTGCGACGCCGGACCGCATCTCCTATGGCAACACCATCAAGAAGGAGCGGGACATCGCGCGCGCCTACGCGCTCGGCATCCGCCTCTTTGCTGTGGACTGCGCCGCCGAGGTCGAGAAGATCGCGCGCTCGGCGCCCGGCGCCAAGGTGTTCTGCCGCATCCTGTACGATTGCGCCGGCGCCGAGTGGCCGCTGTCGCGCAAGTTCGGCTGCGATCCGGAGATGGCTGTGGAAGTGCTGGACCTGGCGAAGCGCCTGGGCCTGGAGCCGTGCGGCATCTCGTTCCATGTCGGCTCGCAGCAGCGCAAGGTGAAGGCGTGGGACCGCGCGCTGGCGATGGCCTCGACGGTGTTCCGCGACTGCGCCGAGCGCGGCATCAACCTGACCATGGTCAACATGGGCGGGGGCTTCCCGACCAAGTACCTGAAGGACGTGCCGCCGGTCGTGCAGTACGGCCGCTCGATCTTCCGCGCGCTGCGCAAGCATTTCGGCAACCAGATCCCGGAGACGATCATCGAGCCGGGCCGCGGCATGGTCGGCAATGCCGGGATCATCGAGTCGGAAGTGGTGCTGATCTCGAAGAAGAGCGACGAGGACGAGCTGCGCTGGGTCTATCTCGACATCGGCAAGTTCGGCGGTCTCGCCGAGACGATGGACGAATCGATCCGCTACGCCATCCGCACCCCGCATGAGGGCGCGGAGACGACACCGTGCGTGCTCGCCGGCCCGACCTGCGATTCGGCCGACGTGATGTACGAGAAGCTGCCGTATCCGCTGCCGGTGACGCTCTCGATCGGCGACAAGGTGCTGATCGAGGGGACCGGGGCGTATACCTCGACGTACTCGTCGGTGGCCTTCAACGGCATCCCGCCGCTGAAGACGTATCACATCTGATCCGCTCGCTTCGCCTCTCCCGCTTGCGGGAGAGGCCGACGCGAAGCGTCGGGTGAGGGCAGCCCCACCCCACCTCTCTCCCGACCGCGGGAGCGAGAACGACAGACCTACCTCATCAACCGACTTGATGTGTTTGCGCGCGGGCGACAGCTCGCCGCGCAGGCCGGGGACTGACGTGCCATGACCGCTTTCCACTCCCAGACGATGACGCCGCTTCGGACTGCCGCTCCGTTCGTGATCCGCAGCGAGCGTGCCTCCGACGTGGCGGCGCGCGAGACGCTGCTCGATGCCTGCTTTGGCGACAACCGCCATGAGCGCACCTGCCAGCGCCTGCGCGACGGACGCGCGCCCGCCGCGGGCCTGGCCCTGTCGGCGATGCGCGGCGGCGTCCTGGTGGGAACGCTGCGGTTGTGGCACGTCAGCGCCGGCGGACGCGATGCGCTGATGCTCGGGCCGCTGGCCGTCGCGGCCGAGGCGCGCAGCCTCGGCGTCGGCGCGGCACTGATGAACGCCGCGCTGATGATCGCGGCGTCGCGCGGCCATGGCGCGGTGATCCTGCTCGGCGATGCGCCCTACTACGCCCGCTTCGGCTTCGAAGCCGCCAAGGCCGCCGCACTGGAGCTGCCCGGCGCGTTCGAGCGCGCGCGCCTGCTCGGGCTCGAGCTGGTCGACGGCGCGCTGGACGGCGCTAGCGGCATGATCGTCGCCACCGGCGCGCCCGAGCGCAAAGCCCGCCGCCGCAAGGAGCGGCCGCTGCCATGCGCGGCGTGAGGAGCCGGGCGGCGGTCGCGCCGCCGCGGCGGACCCTGCTGCCGACGCTCGTCCTGATCCTGCTCGGGATCATGATCGTCCGCGACATCGTGGTCAGGCGCTGGAACAGTTCCCCGCCTGCCGGACCCGACGTCACGCGGCTGCGTTAGGCATTCCGGCAAGCGGTGCCCGGCCCGCCCCGCCAGGGGTTGCGCAGGTGCAGCAAAAGCTCTTTAACCCCCGAAAATCCCCCGACGAGGTCCCCGAAATGCCCCGCCGTTTGATCTCTACCGGATCACCGTTCGAGAAGACCGCCGGCTACAGCCGCGCGGTTGTTGATGGCGACTTCGCCTTCGTCGCCGGGACGACCGGCTACGACTACACCACCATGACCATGCCGGCCGATGTCACGAGCCAGTCACGCAACTGCTTCAAGACCATCGCGGCCGCCCTGCAGGAGGGCGGCTTCGAGATGGCCGACATCGTCCGCGCCACCTACTACCTGACCGACGTCAACGACGCCGACGCGCATTTTGCCGTCTGCGGCGAAGTGCTCGGCGACATCCGCCCGGCCGCAACGCTGCTCATCGTCGCGGGCCTCTACAAGCCTGAGATGAAGGTCGAGATCGAAGTCACCGCCAAACGGCGCAGCGCCTGACGCAGCGCCACTCAATCCACGAACGCGAAAGCACCTGTCCGGAGACCATCCCTCATGAGCTCGCAGATCCACGCGAAGATCACCGGCCCCATCGTGATGATCGGCTTCGGCTCGATCGGCAAGGGCACCCTGCCCTTGATCGAACGCCATTTCGAGTACGACAAGAGCCGCTTCGTCATCATCGATCCGCATGACGACGGCGCGCTGGCGAAGAAGCACGGCGTGCGCTTCATCCAGCAGGGCGTGACCCGCGACAATTACCGCGAGCTGCTGGTGCCGCTGCTCACCGAAGGCGGCGGCCAGGGTTTTTGCGTCAACCTCTCGGTCGACACCTCCTCGGTCGACCTGATGACGCTATGCCGCGAAATCGGCGCGCTCTATATCGACACCGTCGTCGAGCCGTGGGCCGGCTTCTATTTCGACAAGCAGATGGGCGTCGAGCAGCGCTCGAACTACGCGCTGCGCGAGACGCTGCTCGCCGCGCGCCGTAAGAGCCCGGGCGGCACCACCGCCGTCTCTACCTGCGGCGCCAATCCCGGCATGGTCTCCTGGTTCGTCAAGCAGGCGCTGCTCGACATCGCCCGGGACACCAAGACCGAGATCGTCGAGCCGAAGAGCCGCGAGGGCTGGGCGCAGCTGATGCAGAAGCTCGGCGTCAAGGGCGTGCACATCGCCGAGCGCGACACCCAGCGCTCCAAGAACCCGAAGCCGATGGATGTGTTCGTCAACACCTGGTCGGTCGAGGGCTTCGTCTCCGAGGGCATGCAGCCGGCCGAGCTCGGCTGGGGCACGCATGAGAAGTGGATGCCGGACAACGGCCGTTGCCACACCGAGGGCTGCGGCGCCGCGATCTATCTGCTGCAGCCCGGCGCCAACACCCGCGTGCGCTCATGGTGCCCGACGCCGGGCGCGCAATATGGCTTCCTGGTGACCCACAACGAGTCGATCTCGATCGCCGACTACTACACCGTGCGCGACGGCGACAAGGTGGTGTACCGCCCGACCTGCCACTACGCCTATCATCCGGCGAACGACGCGGTGCTATCGCTGCACGAGATCTTCGGCGCCACCGGCAAGATGCAGGAGAAGTGGCACATCCTCGACGAGAACGAGATCGTCGACGGCATCGACGAGCTCGGCGTGCTGCTCTACGGCCACGGCAAGAACGCCTATTGGTACGGCTCGCAGCTGTCGATCGAGGAGACCCGCCGCGTCGCGCCGTATCAGAACGCCACCGGCATGCAGGTCTCGTCAGCGGTGCTCGCCGGCATGGTCTGGGCGCTGGAGAACCCCAATGCCGGCATCGTCGAAGCCGACGAGATGGACTTCCGCCGCTGCCTGGAGATCCAGACACCGTATCTCGGCCCGGTGAAGGGCTACTACACGGATTGGACCCCGCTGAACGACCGCCCGGGCCTGTTCCCGGAGGACATTGACACGTCCGATCCCTGGCAGTTCCGCAACATCCTGGTGCGGTAAACCCTAGCTGTCGTCCCGGCCTTGAGCCGGGACCCATACTCCGCAGCAGTCGTGAGGCGCGGGCTGGAGCGGCCAGCCTGCCCCACACTCCTCCCTGTGGTTATGGGTCCCTGCGTTCGCAGGGACGACAGCGGAGTGTGTTGCGAAGGCATGCCCAACAGCCGGACCGCACACCCCGTCCCACGACCGCGACCATCGCCCCACGACAGGTCGGGCGGCCCAATCACCGGTGTCGTCCCTGCGAACGCAGGGACCCATACCGCGGATGCTATCGAGGGACTTGGCTGTCAGCGACCTGCCTCATCACGGCCGGTGGCTCTGGGTCCCGGCGTTCGCCGGGACGACATCTGATTTGCGGAGGCGTCGGGCAATCCGACTACTTCTTCTCCATCGGCGGCGCGACCTTCTCGGCGGGCGCGGGCGGCAGCGCGGGCTTGGCGCCTTCCTGGACGGCGGCCGGATCGGGGCGCGCGGGCTCGGGCGCCGGCGTGGTCGGGCGAGTGCCGCCGGGCTTGGACTCGGCCGGGGTTGCCGACGGCTCAGGCGAGGCGGAGGGCGTCGCCTGGGCCATCTGGTCGAGGTGACCCGCCTTGATCTCGACAATCGAGACGATCGCCACGACCGCACCGAGGCCGAGCAGGCCGGCTGCGAGCAGCAGATCCCTGCGCAACGTCTTCTTGCTATTGATCGGGGCCATGGACTGTCCTCCGCATCTCGTGATGCGCGGAACAACGGTCACCGGCAGGCGAAGTTCCCGTTCGGGTCTGCGCCGCTATGCCCCATTAACCAAGGGAACGCAGCCTCAGAGCCGCAACAGCCCCGCCTCGCCGCTCTCATCCGAGAACGCGAGCCACGTCCCCGCGGCATTCCAGCCCAGCGCCACCACCGGCGGCGTCTCGTTCCGGCGCACCAGGATCTCGGCGCCGTCCTGCATGCGCACCATCAGCACGGTGCCGTCCTCATAGCCGCAGGCCAGGATGTCCTGCTTGGGATGACAGGCCACTGCGGTGACCTTGGCCTTCATCGGCGCCAGCATCGCCGGCTCCTTGCCCATCGGCCCATCCTTGCCGACGAACGGCCAGAGGATGACCATGTCAGCACCCGAGGTGGCGAGGAAGCGCCCGCCGCTGCCCCACGACATCGACTTCACCCGCGACGGATAACCGGTCATGCGCATGTGCCGGGAATCCGCCAGCCGCCAGCCATGCAGCGCCGGCTCGTGCATCGCGGTGACCAGGAACTTGTTGTCGGGGCTGAAGGTGACGGCGTGATGCGAGCCGGCCCATCCCAAAAATTCCGGTTCGCCCGCCATGTTCGGAAACCACAACGTCGCACCGTTGTAGTGCGCGATCGCGAGCCGCAGCCCCTTCGGCGCGAACGCAAGTCCGCCGGCGGTCGAGGGCACCTCGAGCGACTTCTCCTCGCCCTTGGGCGCGCGCACGAACGCGGTCTTGCCGACCGACCAGGAGATGGCGCCATCCGGATGCACCGCGACATTGTCGATCCAGCGCCGCTTCGGATCAGTGGCGAGCACGCTCACGTGGCCTGCCTTGTCGAGCGACGAGACCTTGCCGTCATCGCCGCCGAACAGGATGCGAGATCCATCGGACACCGCCGACAGGATGCCGCCACTGGTGACCTCGACCTTGCTGATCTCGCCCTCGGTATCGACGACAGCGACGCTCTCCTCGGTGCCGACAAAAGCGGCGCGGTCACCGAGATAGTGCACTGCTGTCACGGCCATACCGAGCGAGACCGGCCTCACCTTGTCGGTGACGGAGACGATGGATGCGGCCTCGCCGCCCGTATCGAAGCTGCTCATCAGGTCACGATGCAGCGTTCGAAGCCTTCGCGGATGGCGGCTTCCGGCAGCTCGCGGCCGATGAAGACGACGCGGCTCTGCCGCGCCTCGTCCGGCTTCCACTTCCGCTGGTGATCGCCCTCCAGCATCATGTGCACGCCCTGGAAGACGTAGCGGTCGTCATCGTCCTGGAACGCCAGGATGCCCTTGGAGCGCAGGATCCTGCCGCCCTCGGTCTGCACCAGGTTCTGCAGCCAAGGCATGAATTTCGACGGATCGAGCGGCTTGTCGGAGCGCAGCGACAACGACTGCATCTCCTCATCATGATAGTGCTTCAGGCCGTGATCATGATGATGATGATGATCATGATCATGGCCGTGGTCGTGATCATGGTGATGATGATCGTGGTCGTCACCGGCGTTCAAAAATTCCGGCTCGATCTCCAGGATGCGATCGAGATCGAACGCGCCGCGCTCCAGCACGTCCGAGATCGCGATCTGGCAACGCTCGGTGCGATGCAGCCGCGCGTACGGGTTGATGGCGCGGATGCGCGCCTCGACTTCCGCGAGCTCCGGCTTGGTGACGAGATCGGTCTTGTTCAGCACGATGACGTCGGCGAACGCGATCTGGTTCTTGGCCTCCGGCGCGTCCTTGAGCCGATCCGACAGCCACTTTGCATCGGCCACCGTGACGACGGCATCGAGCCGCGCGTTCTTCTGCACGTCCTCGTCGACGAAGAAGGTCTGCGCCACCGGCGCCGGATCGGCGAGCCCCGTGGTCTCGACGATGATGGCGTCGAACTTGCCCTTGCGGCGCATCAGGCCGGAGATGATGCGCACGAGATCGCCGCGCACGGTGCAGCAGATGCAACCGTTGTTCATCTCGAACACTTCCTCGTCGGCGCCGACGATGAGGTCGTTGTCGATGCCGATCTCGCCGAACTCGTTGACGATGACGGCGTACTTCTTGCCGTGGTCTTCGGAGAGGATGCGGTTGAGAAGCGTGGTCTTGCCGGCTCCGAGATAGCCGGTCAGCACCGTCACAGGGGTCTTGCTCGCGTCGGACATGCGCACTCCGAAAACTTGCGTCGAAAATGGCTCAAAAGCGCCCCGCCGCGAGGGCAAAACCCTAACGGACAAGCGCGCTCGTCAGGGCCCTTATATTGTGCCTGACCATGGCAATGTAAGTGGGAACGGGACCGTTTTGCGCGCTCAGGGCATCTGAATACAGCGTGCCGCCGATCTTGGCTCCGGTCTCGGCCGCGATCCGGCCGATCAGCCGATCGTCGTTGAAATTCTCCAGGAAGACCGCGGGAATCCCGGCTTTTTTCACCTGGCGGATGATCTCGGCGACGTCGCGGGCCGACGGCTCGGTCTCGGTGGAGACGCCGAGCGGGGCGATGAAGGCGAGGCCATAGGCATCGGCGAAATAGCCGAAGGCGTCATGGGTGGAGATCACCTTGCGCCGGTCGGCCGGGATCTTGTCGATCTCGGCGCGGACCTCGCGGTCGAGCTGGTCGAGCTCGCCGAGATAGCGTTCGGCATTGGCCTTGAACGTCTCGGCATCGGCCGGGTCGGCCGCGACCAGGGCGTCGCGGATGTTTGTCACATAGACCTTGGCATTGCCGACCGACTGCCAGGCATGCGGGTCGGCATCCGGGCCGCGCTTGCGCGGCGTGATGCCGGCCGTCGCCACGATGATCGGCGCCTTGCTGCCCGACGCCTGCTGCAGCCGCGGCAACCAGCCTTCGAGGCCGAAGCCGTTGACGATGAGGAGCTTCGCCGCGCCGACCTCCTTCGCGTCGTGCGGCGTCGGCGTGTAGACATGCACGTCGCTGTCGGGGCCGACCAGCGAGGTCACCTCGACCTTGTCGCCGCCGACCTGGCGGACGAAATCGGCAAGGATAGAAAAGCTGGTGATGACGCTCAGCCGGGTCTCAGCCGACGCGGGCGAGAGCGCGAGAGCGCTGCAAAGCAGGATCAGGGCGGACAGCAATCGTTTCATGGCATGCACTTCAGGCTTCGAGATGGCGTCCCGGAAACAGTTGCGGAAGCACGCCGCCCACGCGTCCGAACAGAACCGAGCCGAGATAGAGCAGCGACGCGACCAGGATGATCGCCGGACCCGAGGGAATGCGGGTCTGAAACGACAGCACGAGGCCGACATAGCCGGAGACGATGGCTGACGTGACCGCGATGCAGATCATCGGCGTGACGTCGCGCGACCAGAACCGCGCGATGCCCGCCGGCAGGATCATCAGTCCGACCGCAAGCAAGGTGCCGAGCGCCTGGAAGCCGTTGACCAAATTGACCACGATCAGGCCGAGAAAGATCAGATGCGCCGGTGCGCCGGCGCGACTCACCGTGCGCAGGAACAAGGGATCGACGCTCTCGACCACCAGGGGACGATAGATCACCGCGAGCACGACCAGCGTGATGGTGGCGTTGGTCGCGACCATCAGCAGGGTCGGATCGTCCATCGCCAGGATGTTGCCGAACAGCACGTGCAGCAGGTCGATATTGGTGCCCTTGACCGAGACGATGGTGACGCCGAGCGCCAGCGAGGCCAGATAGAAGGTCGCGAGCGAGGCGTCTTCCTTCAGTCCGGTCGAGCGCGACACCAGGCCCGACAGCAGCGCCACCGCAAAGCCGGCGACGAGGCCGCCGGTCGTCATCGCGAACAGGTTGAGGCCCGAGAGCAGGAAGCCGATGGCGGCGCCCGGCAGGATCGCGTGCGCCATGGCATCACCAACGAGGCTCATGCGCCGGAGCATCAGGAACACGCCGATCGGACCGGAGCCAAGCGAAAGCGCGATCACGGCGGCAAGCGCCCGGCGCATGAACTCGAAATCCGAGAACGGAGCGAACAGCACCTCGCGCAGCATCACGCCGCCTTCGAGGATTGCGCCGGTGCGCAGGGTGCGGCGGCATCATCGAAGGCCTCGCACATCCGGCGCGCCTGCGCGAGGTTGTCCGTTGTCAGCACCTCGGCCGTCGGTCCCCACGCCACCGCCTCGCGCGCGAGCAAGAGGGTCTGCGGGAAGTGCGCGCGCACCATGTCCATGTCGTGAAGCGCCGCCAGCACGGTGCGCCGCTCGCCATGCCAGTGCTCGATCAGCCGCAAGAGATCGGACGAGGTCTTCGAGTCCATCGCATTGAACGGCTCGTCGAGCACGATCACCCGCGCATCCTGCAGCAGCACGCGGGCGAACAGCAGGCGCTGCATCTGGCCGCCGGAGAGCGTGCCGATGCCGCGGCCTTCGAAGCCGGTGAGCCCGACAGCGGCGATGGCTTGCGCAATCTTGTCGCGCGCCGCGGCACCGATGCCGCCGAAGATGCCGACCGAACGCCACAGCCCGGTGCTGACGAAATCGAACACCGAGATCGGAAACGTGCGGTCGATGTCGGCGATCTGCGGCAGATAGGCGATCTCGCGCGGCTTCAAACCGGCGGCGGCGATGCTGCCGGCGAGCGGCTTCAACAGCCCGACGATGCCGCGAAACAGCGTCGACTTGCCGGCGCCGTTGGGGCCGATCACGGCCAGCAGCGCCCCCTCGGCCACGTCGCCCGAGAGGTGATGCACGGCCGGGTGGCGGTCATAGCCCAGCGTGACGTCGCGGAATTGCAGTTGCGCCATCGGCATCCTCACCGCATTGCCAGGATGACGATCACCCAGAGCACGGCGCTCGCGGCCAGCGCGGCGCCGAGCCGGACGGTCACGGGCATGCGCAGGATCGACCACGGCGCCGGCTGCGCCGGATGCGGCGTCGCGGGGCCATGACTGTGGCCATGCGCGTGATTGTGGCCATGCCCCTGCGCGCCATGCGCATGGCTGTGGCCGGGGCTCTGAAGGGCAGACTGGGTCATTTCGTCATAATGTTACATTATAACATCACCCCTGTCCACCGCAGGAAAGTGGCGATTGGACCGTGCGATATGGGAGAGTAGCCCGAAATCGCGCAGGCTTTCTCCTTGGGCCCTGGATCGCTTCGCTGCGCTCGCGATGACGGAGCAAGGTTCGGGCGGTGTGCCACAATCACGGGTTAGGCGGGCACCGGGCGTCGCCACGACCTCCGTCATCGCGAGCGCAGCGAAGCGATCCAGGGGCCAAGCAAAACGTGCCGTTTCAGCCTTTGCTAAAGGGGCTGTCGATCCGTCAGCTCAACACCCGCACCAGCGCCAGCCCCGCGAACAGGCCGGCAATCGAGATCCCCACCGAGCCCACCACATAAAGCGCGGCTAGTCCCAGCGCGCCGCGCTCATACAGCAGTGCGGTGTCCAGCGAGAACGCGGAGAACGTCGTGTAGCCGCCGAGGATGCCGGTCATCAGGAACAGCCGCCAGTGCTGGGTCGCGCCGCCCTTGAATGTCAGGTAGCCGGCGATCAATCCCATCACCGTCGAGCCGGTGATGTTGATGATGAAAGTGCCCCATGGGAAGTCCGTGCCGAGCGCCCGCGCGCTCGCCATGTTGACCGCATGCCGGATCGAAGCCCCGCAGCCGCCGCCGAAGAAGACGAGAAAATATCCGAACAGCTGATTCACCGACCCTCACCCCTACAAGGCATCGAGAGAACGAATGCCCTGCCCTCTTCCCCGCAACAGCCAAAACTTTTGCCGTAGCCATCTCCTCCTGGCAAGAACGGCCCTCGTCACATCAACGTCAAAGAAAAAGGGCGGCGAGCTCTGAGCTCACCGCCCTTCCCTGTCGATCACGTCAGATCAGACAGCCTTGCTGTAGAGCTCTTCGACATATTCCCAATTGATGAGGTTCTCGACGAACGCCTTGAGATAGTCGGGACGGCGATTGCGATAGTCGATGTAGTAGGAGTGCTCCCAGACGTCGCAGCCGAGGATCGGGGTTGCGCCGTACACCAGCGGATTCTCGCCGTTGGCGGTCTTGGAAATCTCCAGCTTGCCGTTCTTGACAGAGAGCCAGCACCAGCCCGAGCCGAACTGGCCGACGCCGGCGGCGGCGAAGTCGGTCTTGAACTTCTCGAAGCCGCCGAGGTCCTCGTTGATCTTCTTCTCCAGGGCGCCCGGCAGCTTGGAGCCGCCACCGTTCGGCTTCATCCACGACCAGAAATGGATATGGTTGAAGTGCTGGCCGGCATTGTTGAACACGGCGGGGTTCTTGCCGAACGAGCCCTTGACGATCTCCTCGAGGGACTTGCCTTCGAATTCGGTCCCCTTGATCGCATTGTTGCCGTTGGTCACATAGGCCTGGTGATGCTTGTCGTGGTGGTACTCGAGCGTCTCCTTGGACATGTAGGGGCCGAGGGCTTCGTAGGCGTAAGGCAGAGGGGGGAGCGTAAATGTCATGGGTCGGTTCCGCAACTTGTGGGAAGACGGGATTTAACGGGACCTCCTTATAGAAGGTTCCCAAGCCGTAAAACACCGTGATTCTGGAAAAAGCGAGCCGTTTTGATGAGCATCGAGATCGATGTGTTGAATGCCGACGCCGGATGGCCGCTGGCGAAGCCTCTTTATGATGCGATCTGGCCGCCCAAGGTCGTGGCCACCCTACCCTGGGCCGGTATCACATTTGCGCATGCCGACCTGCGCGTCCTGGTGCAGGATGAGGCCGGCGAGGTGCTCTGCCATGTCGGCATCTATCGCCGCCTGGTGAAATGGAACGGACAGGACGTCAACATCGCCGGCATCGGCGGCGTTTTGACGCGCGCCGACATGCGCAATCGCGGACTGGCCACGGTGGGGCTGAACGCGGCGGTCCAGACCCTGCGGCACGAGGATTCCATCAACTACGCCCTCCTGTTCTGCGCACCTGATCGCATCGCCTTCTACGGCGCCCGCGGCTTCATTCCGTTCGACGGCGACGTCTACGCCGAGCAGCCCGACAAAGGCCGCATCCGCTTCGACACACTGTCGGCGATGGTGCACGACGTGAAGCGCACCGCGCCGACCCGCGGAACCATCGACCTCTGCGGCCTGCCGTGGTGAGGCCGCTTCTCCCTCCACGAGTCGTCCCGGACAAGCGCGCGGCACGCGCGCGCCGATCCGGGATGCATACCCCCAGGGAGAAGTTTGAGGCACGCTGACAATTAGCCTTTTGCCCATCACGACCGCCGCGGAGTATGGGTCCCGGCTCAAGGCCGGGACGACAGCGGAGCGCGCGGCACGGGCAGTGCACTCCCTCTCCCCGTTCTTCACGGGGAGAGGGTCGGGGTGAGGGGCAGGCCACACGGGAAGTGCATGCAGGAGCCCCCGCCCCAACTTTTTCAACTTAGCTCAGAACCTGGAATCTAAGACTTCTTCACGCACACTACCCGTTCCGTTGCCCCTCACCCCAGCCCTCTCCCCGTGAAGAACGGGGAGAGGGAGCGCACCGCTGCTGCAAGCGCCGGCCGGGCTTCACTGCCCACTGGCTCACAAAAACGCGAATTCCGAAAAAAATAATCTTCTTGCGTATTTCCAAAAATCATGATCAACTCCCCGCATCCCGCCTCACTGCAGTAGGGGCGTAGCGCGCGATCGTCACGACACGCGAGGCGGGGATGCGGTGGCCGCGAGAGATCGCAGCGTCTTCTCGACGAAGGCGCGGACGAACGATCGCTTGCGGACGTGAAGTCGCAGCGTCCTGACACCCCGAAGCTGGTGTCCCGCGCGGCGCGTGAGAGCGCGTCGTCGCGAATGGTGGCCAACAAGCCGGCGCACCAGGGAGACTGCGTATAAGCGTGAAGACCACCGCGCAGGGAATGCCGGCGTGTTTCGGCTTTGCCTGTGGTACCTGCCGCCTGCATTTTTTTCGCAGGCGGGCCATGGGTGAGGCTGTCACCCGGCATTCCCTGCGCCCTCTGCGCTGTTTGCGAGGGACGAACTGAACGCAGACCTCGGGCATGACGTGCCGCGAGACTGTGGTTGCGTGGCCCCACTCCTTTACTTTGCTGTTTGAGCCGTAAATCCACCACACCCAACGCCGTCGTCGCGGACCAGCATCGACGCGCGTCAGCGCGGCGATGCGCCGATCCGGGACCCATACTCCGCAGCGGTCGTGAGGCGCGAACTGGTCATGAACAGCCTGCCTCAAACCACTCCCTGTGGTTATGGGTCCGGCGTTCGCCGGGACGACGGCAGAGTTTGTCGACATGGAAACGCGCCTCATCCTCCGCTGTCGTCCCGGACAAGCCGTGACGCGCGCAGCGCGGCGCGGTGCAGATCCGGGATCCATACTCCGTGACGGGTGTGAGGAGCAAAGTGCCACTCACCAGCGTGCCTCGAACTGCTCCCTGGTGGTATGGGTCCCGGCTCGAGGCCGGGACGACGGCGGTGGTTGTCGCTACAGCCGGGACCTGATCCGGCGTCATGAGACAACCGCGCAAGGAATTGAGACAGCCCATCGCCCATGCACCTGATCGTGATGACGACGCTTGGGACAACCGCAGCTCTGCCGATTGCAACCGCGCGGTTTGCTGTTATGGAAGCGCGGCTTGAACGGGGGGTAAGATGATTTGGAAATTGCGTCTGGCTGGTCTCGCACTCGCGACCATGGTGATCGCACAGCCGGCCCTGGCCGCCGATGATCCGACCGGCACCTGGCTGACCCAGGCCGGCGACGCCAGGATCAAGGTTGCCAAATGCGGCGCCAATCTGTGCGGCACCGTCGTGTGGCTGAAGGAGCCGATGGACACCGACACCGGCAAGCCGGCGGTCGACAGCAAGAACCCCAATCGCGCCCTCGCCAACCGCCCGATCATCGGGCTGCAGCTGTTCGAAGGCGTGCAGCCGGACGGACCGAACAAATGGTCCGGCAAGATCTACAACGCCGATGACGGCCAGAGCTACACCAGCCACATCTCGGTGTCCGGCCCGGACACGCTGAAGGTCGAAGGCTGCGTCGGCGCGATGTGCGGCGGCGAGACCTGGACCCGCGCGCGCTGAGCGCCGTCAGGCGACCGCGGTCTTGAGCGCGGTCGCCGCCGAGGCATAGCCGCCTTGCGCGCCGTCGATGAAGTGCACGTGGTCGGGACGAATGGCCGATGGCGTGAAGCAGGTCATCATCGCCGAGGCCTGCCGATGCAGGCCGTAACGCACCAGCCCGCGTGACGCGGCCTCGCTGAGGCGCCGTTCCAGCTCCTTCGCGAGATCCTCGGTACAGTCGAGGATCATCCGCAGAGCATCGTCATATTTCCGGAAGTCCGAGTTCTCGACGATCTGCTGCCGATAGACATCGGGCACGAAGCCGCCGATGCTGATGCCGAAGCGCATGATGGCATAGACGAACAGCGTCCGCCCGAGGACGCGGACCCAGCGTACGACGCCCGGGCCTCGTGACGTGCGAACTTCGTAGCCCAAGCCTTGCGGCGGCCATTGCAGCGCCGGCCCGCCGGGGGGCACCGGCCGCCCCGCCTCGGGACTGCGCTCCGTCAGCGTGATGATGTCCTCGATGACGCGGCGATAGGCCTGCGGCTCGGCGCCCGCGACCGGCAGCACCAGCACCGACAGGATCAGGCCGCGCGCCGACGGCATCTCCTCGAACCGGCAGGACAGACCGGACAGATCCGGCTGCGTCCCGGGCGGCGCCGGCGCAATGGCGAACTCGCCGCGCTTCATCGCAGCCTCGGCCCAGCCGATCCCGCCGCCGGCGAACATCGCGTAGGACAGGTTGGCCGACGGACCGTAGCGCGCCACGCGCACGTCATGGCCCGCGGCCCGGATCGCGCTGACCGGGATCAGCGCGACGCGCATCGCCAGCCCAAGGTCGTCGCTGACCCAGCGCGCCGTGGAGGCGAGGGCCTCGCGGGCCGCCGCGGCATCGTCAGGTCCGACCGCGAAGCTCGCGCCGTCGCCGCCGAACACGAACGGGAATTCGCGTCCTTCCAGAGCATTGGTGACCGCGGCGATGATCGCCGCCCCGGCCATGTTGACCGCCTTGTAGCGCTTGTCCGCAATCGCTTTGGTCGATTCGACGATATCAGCCGTGCCGATCAGCCAATCCTCAGGCACGCGCTTGTACAGCGCGGGATCCATAAGCCGCGAGAAGCCGCGAAAGACGGGGATCGAGGCATAATAGTCTGCAGCGCTGATCTTCGACATCGCGAGGCCATCCGTCCGGAATGCACCTTCCATGCGGAGCTACGATCATTCCTGTCAAGCGAGTTCAGCCGGGGAACACCAGGCAGCGCGTGTTATCGTTCCGTCGGGTTCGACGTGCTAGCGTTGCCTCATGAGTGCCGATACCCCGCCTGTCCCCCAACTCGCCGCCCGCGCCCTGCAGATCGCGGACCGCATCAATACCGCCGGCTTCGAAGGCCAGGTGCTGTCGGCCACCCCGCTCGCGGTTCGCATCGGCGAGACCGGGATCGCCGTGGTCTTCCGCTACGGTGTCGTCGTGTTCATCGGCCTCAGCGTCGCCGAGGAGATCAACTTCCTCGATCAGTTGGGTCCGCGGCTGTTCGGCCCGATCACCCCGCATGAGGAAGAGACGGCCAAGGTCCAGGTCGCGCGCGAATCCGAGGAGCCGATCCCGGTCGGCGGTCCGATTCTGGTCAAGGAGTTGTCCTTGGAGCGGCTGCTCATCGTCGCCGATGCGCTCGCCAAGAGCGTCGTGCTCGGCCGCAGCGAACGCGAGATCGCAGCCGTGTTCGACACGATCGAGCCGTTCGCGCGCGAGCTGGCCTCGCTCGGACGGACGTCGAAGAGCCGGGTCGCGATGCTCAAGCTGCTCGGCGCGGCGCTCCTGGTGCAGCACCGCGTCTCCGGCCGCGTCGCCGTCGGCGAGAAGCCGGACGTGCTGTGGGACCGGCCCGATCTCGAGCGGCTCTATGCCCGGCTCGAGGACGAGTATGAGCTGAAGGAGCGCGAGGAGACGCTCAATCGCAAGCTCGCCGTGATCGCCGAGACCGCGACCGCGCTCGCCGACATCATCGATACCAAGCGCTCGCTGCGGCTCGAGGTCATCGTCGTCATCCTGATCGCCTGCGAGATCGTGCTCGGCTTCTACGAGATCTTCGCCCGCGGCGGGCATTGATCGACGCATCGCCCGTCGTGTCAGTCCAGTCGGGTTCCGTACATTCAGCCTGGGTTCAGCCGCCGCATGGAACACTGCCGTCATGCTCAGTGAGGAGCATCGGGAGCAGGCCGGGATGACGAACGTGGGCAGTCATCATTGTCGGAGACAAGCCGGGGGGCTGCAGGACGCATGTCCTGCCGCTGCGATGCCGGTCCTCCCCCTGATCACTCCAGCGCGCTGACGTTCCAAGTCGCATGACGCACGCCGGGCAGCTTTGCCAGTTCAGCCGTGACGCGATCGAGCTCGGCCGTATCGGCCGCCAGCGGCACCAACGTCGCGGTGATCTCCGCGATGTCGTCCGAACGATAGGCGACCTCGGTTTCGCGCACCGGATATTTGGCCGCCTCCAGCCGCTCATCCAGCGCCTCGCGCAATTCGGCGGCATGCAGGATGTCGGTCGTCACCACGATCTCGTAGTTGGCCTCGGAGGTCGCCGCGTTGAGCGGGATGCGATCGATCGCATTCACCAGCGGCCGCAGCAGGGTGTTGCCGGCGAGCACGAACAGGGTGAGCGCCACCGACTGGGCCACGAGATCCGCGCCTGCGCAGGCGCCGACGGCCGCGGAGGCCCACAGCGTCGCCGCCGTATTGAGGCCGCGGACGTTCATGCCCTCCTTCATGATCGTGCCGGCGCCGAGAAAGCCGATGCCCGAGACGACATAGGCGATGATCCGCACCGCCCCGTCGGCGCCGGTCAGGCGGTTGCCGAGATCGACGAAGGCGGCTGCGCCGACGGCGACCAGCACATTGGTGCGCAGGCCGGCGCTGCGCTGCCGGAATTGCCGCTCGGCGCCGATCAGCGTGCCCAGCACGAAGGCCGTGAACAGGCTGACGAGCGTGTCGAGGAAATCATAGAGCTGGAAGGTGTGCAGGAATCGCATGGCAAGGACTGTCTTTGGTATCACGCTCCGCTCGTGCAGCGGCTGGCATGGTCAGGGCCCACGGCCTGGGGCGCCGCGAGACGGCCGCTTTCTTAGGCCGTCCTTGATCGAAATCAAATCCCATTCCCTCCAGCGTATCCTAGGCTGACATGATCAACAGGCAGATGACGTTGTCCGACACCCGAAGGGATCACAGTCCCGCCGTCCGGCTGGGACATGACGCGGTGAGCGCGGTGAAGCTGTCGCAGCAGCTCACCGCCGACATCGATGCCTGGGCCGAGACGCACCAGGTCACGCGCTCCGATGCCATCAGCCAGCTGCTCGCGATCGGCCTGCATGCCTCTCCGCCGGCGCCGTCTGCGCAGACCAAGCCGAGGGATCCGCTGACGATCGAGCAGAATGCCATCCGGCTGATCGACCAGATGCTCGATCCCAACCTGCCGGCCGACGAGCGCGAGCGGCGCATCCGCCGTCTGGTCGAAGGCCCGGCGGAGTTTGCCGGCGAGCGCATCGACCTGCCGAAGCATCTCGACTGAGCTACGCGGCGGAGCGCGCCGCGACGGCCTCGTAGATGTCGTCCTCCTGCGCGGTATGCATGCGCACCAGGGTCTCGATCGCCTCGATGACGCGCTGCGCATCGCGGATCAGATAGCGGTCGATCTTCTCGGACGGCAGGTCCTCGACCACCCGCCCGAGCAGCCGGGCGAGGTGCAGGATCTCGCGATGTGCGCGGCTCATCGCCGACAGGCCGTGGCTGTCCTGCAGCAGCCGCGCCAGCCTCGGATAGACCGAACCTTCGTCATCGCGCTCATGCGCGACGACCTGGTCCTGCACCAGCGCGTTGGCCTCGACGATCAGGCTGATGGCCTGCTCCGGCGAAGCCTCATCGAGCGCATCGACGATCGCGCGGAGACGGTCGAGGCCACGCAGCAGCGCTTGATGGTCATGGCGCAGGCCGAGGCCGTCCTCAGCCGTGATCTGGCCGGACTTGCCGCGGCCGGCCGGCAGCAGCGCCCGCAGCGCGTTGAGAATGACGGCGACGTCGATCGCCTCCTGCACCAGCGCCGCCGGCACCGGCTGCAGCAGACCGACCGCCGCCGCGCCCATCGCGATGAAGGACAGCGCCATGCCGGCGATGATGCTCTCCAGCGCGATGCGCCGGGCACGCTGCGCGATCACGATGGCCTCGCCGACGCGGTCGAGCCGGTCGGCAAGGATGACGACATCGGCCGCCTCCGATGAGGCGCTGGCCCCGCGTGCGCCGAGCGCGATGCCGACATCGGCCGACGCCAGCGCCGGCGCGTCGTTGATGCCGTCGCCGACCATGATGGTCGGATGCAGCCGCTGCTCGCTCCTGACCGCATCGACCTTGTCCGAGGGGACACGATCGGCGAGCACCGCATCGAGGTCGAGCGCCGCGCCGATCGCCTGCGCCGCCGCGGCGCGGTCGCCCGTCACCATCACCATGCGCGCGATGCCGGCCTCACGCAGCCAGCGGATCGCCCGCGGCGTGTCGGCGCGCAGTTCGTCGGCAAGCAGCAGCGCGCCGATCGGCTTGCCGTCGACAGCGACGAGCACGATCAGCGCCGAGCGCCAGGACGCGCGGCGGATGGCGCGCGCGGCCCAGGGCGGCGGGGCGTGGGTGCCGAGGATCAGGTCCGGCGAGCCGGCGCTGACGCGGCGGCCGTCGATCAGGCCGGCAAGGCCCGAGCCCATCGTCTCCCTGACGCGCTCCGGCACCTTGAGCTTGAGCCCGCGGGCGTGGCCGGCCTCGACGATGGCATGGGCCAGGACGTGGTGAGAGGCCTGCTCCAGCGAAGCGCCGAGCAGCAGCACATTGTCGGCATTTTCGCCCGGCGCGGCCTCGACCGAGAGCAGCCGCGCGCCGCCAACGGTCAGCGTACCGGTCTTGTCGAACAGCACCGTATGCGCCCGCGCCAGTGCCTCCAGCTTGCCGCCGCCCTTGACCAGGATGCCGCTGCGCGCCGCCTGCGCCACGCCGGCGATGAACGCGACGGGCGCCGCGAGGATCAGCGGACAAGGGGTTGCGGCGACCATCACGGCGAGCGCCCGGATCAGATCGCCGGAGGCAAACCAGGCCGCGGCTGCGATCGCCAGGCTCACCGGCAGGAAGATCAGCGCGTAGCGGTCGGCGAGCCGCACGAACGGCGCCTTCGCGGTCTGTGCCGACGTCACCAGCTTGACGATGCCGGCATAGGTGCTCTCGCCCGCAGTCGCGGTGACCGACAGCTCGAACGTCTCGCCGGCGTTGAGCGAGCCCGACAGGATCGCCATGCCGCGCGTCTTGGACACCGGGATAGGCTCGCCCGTCAGCGCGGATTCGTCGACCAGGGCGATCGCCGTCTCCACCACACCGTCCACCGGAACGATCTCGCCGGCACGCACCATCAGGCGATCGCCGACGGCCACGTCGGCCACCGCAATATCCTCGATGCGATCCTCACGCCAGCGATGGGCCATGCGCGGCGCCCGGTCGACCAGCGCGCGCAGATCATGCTCGGCACGCGCGACCGCGATGTCCTCGAGCACGTTGCCGCCGGAATACATCAACGCCACCACGGCGCCCGCCAGCGGCTCGCCGAGCACGATCGCCGCGCTCATCGACACCAGCGCGATCGCGTCGACGCCGATGCGGCCGGCGAGGACGTCGCGGATGATCGAGACGATCAGGCCTGCGATGACCGGAACGGTCGAGGCGGTGAAGGCAATGTCGGCCCACTCGGGCCGGCCGACCGCATGCGCGAGGCCGCCCGCGGCGAGGCCCGCGACGGCGATTGCGACGAGAGTCCATCGCAGGATGCGTTCGAACATGGCGATCAGTTCCGGAATTGCGTCGGCACTATCGCCGCGGCCGCCACGCGGCCGCTTGAGCGAAATCAACAGCTGATGCGGCAGATGACCGCCTCAGGCGGTATTGCCGGCGTCGACAGTGAGCACCGTGCCGGTGACGTTGCGCCCGCCCTCGCCGAGCAGGTACTCGACCATCGCAGCGACATCGTCCGTCTCCGGCAGCCGGCGCAGCGCGCTGCGGCCCGCGATGCGCCGCTGCTGCTCATCGTCCATGCTCTGCGTCAGCTCGGTGGCGATGAAGCCGGGCGCGATCGCATTGACGGTGATGCCGACCTTGCCGACCTCGCGCGCCAGCGAGCGGGTGAAGCCGTTGGCCGCCGCCTTGGTCGCGCCATAGACCGACAGGCCGTTATAGCCGGTGCTGGCGATGATCGAGGAGATGTTGACGATGCGCCCCTCGCCCGCGGCCATCATGTGCCGCACGACATATTTGGTGAGGATCATCGGCGCCAGCACGTTGAGCCGGACCAGCCCCTCGATCTCCGTATTGTGCATGGTCGCGAGCAGTCCCTCGGTGCCGATGCCGGCATTGTTGACGAGACCGTAGAGGGGACCGAACTCGTCGCGCACCGACTTCACGAAGGCGGGGATCGCGTCCACCGCGCTGAGATCGCAGGCGCGGAAATGGATGCCGGCGCTGGAGGCGCTGAACTCGGCGATGGCCGCGCGCAGCTCGTCGCTCTCGCGACGGGCGACCGCGATCACGTCATAGCCAGCGCCGGCAAGCCGGCGGGCGATGGACAATCCGATGCCGCGGCTGCCGCCGGTGACGAGGACGTTATGCATCGGCGCGCGCCAGCTTGCCGGCCGGAGTGACGTCGAGCGCCGGCACGAAGCGGATCATCGCCGGCACCTTGTGGGCCGCCAGACGCGCACGACACTCTGCGAGGATCTCATTGCGCACAGCATCGGCCCGCGCCGGATCGCTGTCTGCAGTCAGCACGACCTCAGCGACGACGATGCCGCCGGTGATCGGGCTGCGCCGCGACTTGGCGCGCGACATCCGCACCTCGGGATGACCGTTGATCACGGCTTCGATCTCCTCGGGATGAACCTTCAGGCCGCCGACATTGATGATGCCGTTGCGCCGGCCGACAAAGTAGTATCGGTCGCCGCGCAGCTCGACCATGTCGCCCGTATCGACATATCCGTCGGCGTCGGTCAGCGCAGCCGCGGCTCGACCGACATAGGCATGCGCCGCGCGCTTGGAGCGGATGCGCAGCGAACCGTCGACGACCTTCATGTCCACGGCACCGCGGCCTTCGCCGAGCAGCGTCGCGGGGAATCCCTCCAGCCCGTCATTGACCGCAAAGCCGACGCCTGCCTCGGTCGACGCGTAAGCATGGCCGATCGAGGCGTTCGGGAACGCCTGCTTCAAACCGTCGAGCACGGCCTGATCGGCGATCTCGCCCGACAGCCGCACGTAACGCGGGGCGAATTGCTCGGCCGATCCGCTCATCAGCAGCTTGCGCCAATGCGACGGCGTTCCCGAGATGTGCGTGACACCGCGCGCATTGAGGCGCGCGACGTGATCGGCCAGCGCCTCGCCGGGATCCGACAGCACCATGGAGCCGCCGACGATGGCGCGGAGGAAGATCTGCAGCCCGCCATAGCGGCGGATGTCGTAGAACGTCGCCCACACCGGCAATGCATCGCCGGGCGCCGGCCGATCGCCGATGATGGCGCCGCACAGGCCCTCCAGCGTATGGCCGACGATCTTCGGCACACCCGAGGTGCCCGACGTCAGCATCAGCCATTCGGTCGCACGGACCGTCGGCGCGACCTGGGTCGCAGGCTGCGGCAGGCCGACGGGGATGACGAGATCAATGCCGAAGCCTGCGAAGCGCTGCGGCTCATCGGTGACGATAGCATCGATCCCGGCCTCAGCGATGATGCTGCCGAGATGCTCGTCCTTCAGATCGGGCGGGCACAGCAGCATGCGCCGGGCGACGCCATCGATCTCGATCAGTGCCAGGCCGGCCAACAGCTGGCCGGACGTCGCGAGCAGGACCGAGCGGCCGTCGAGCTCGCCGCCGCGGCCGCCGAGACAGCTTCCGCGCGGCAGCTCGGCCAGCGAGACGACGTGACGTGGATCGGAGATCGTCCGCTCTGTCAGCGCCGTTCCGAGATGGTCGCGCAGCGCGAAGATTTCACGCGGGGACATTCTCATAGGCCCTGATGAAGTCGCCGATCGTGTTCGGGAACGTGACCTCCTCGGACAGAGTGAACGGATCAACGCCGAGATCGTCCTCGAGGCGGGCGACCAGGATCGCGAAGGCGAGCGAGTCGAAGCCGGTCTCGTGCAGGGTCAACTCGTCCGTCAGCGGCGGCAGCTTCACCTTCTGCTCCTCCGCAATCTGCTTGATCGCTGCAATGATTCTTAACCGTACCGACATGGCGAAATCCGTCATTGTTCAAACGATGCGAGCGACACTAGAGGGACAAGGTGAAGGAACCCGGACCTTCGCGGCATGTTTTGGCGCCGTTGGTAAATGCACCTCGCGGCCTATGATTAAAAACATCTACAAACGGACCTTCCCCGTCGCGATCAGCGCATGGAGATCAGCATCGAGCGGATGATAGGCTCCGGTCGCAGCCTCGCGGATGTACAATGGCTCGGAAACGATCGAGGGGTCGAAGCCGTCGCGCATCAGCTGCGGCTTCTTCTGCTTGAACGTCTCGGTCGACTGCAGCGAGGGCGTGATGCGCAGCGCGACTGGCTGCGCATAGGCCGGCAATCGGCGCGCAAGCTCTGATGACAGCATCGCGAGATCGAAATCCTTCTCGACGACCAGCGCGGCCATGCCAGCCCGTCCGTCACTGCCGGGCACGGCGACGCCATAGGTCGAGGCCTCCACGACCCCCGGACATTGCAGGATGGCGTCGTTCACCTCGCTGGTCGCGACGTTCTCGCCCTTCCAGCGGAAGGTGTCGCCGACCCGGTCGACGAAATAGAAGAAGCCCTGCTCGTCCTGGCGCATGAGATCGCCGGTGCGGAACCAGGCGTCGCCCTCAGCAAAGACATTGCGCAGGATCTTCTTCTCGGTTTCCGCGCGATCAGTATAGCCCTCGAAGCGGCCGCCACCCTCGTCGGCCTTGCCGATGCGGCCGACGGCCTCGCCGATCTCACCGCGCGCACATGGCAGGCAGAGCCCGTCGGGCCCGCGCAGCGGCGCGCGCTGATCCGCATCGAGTTGGATGATCGCCGCCGGGAAGCGATGCGCGAGCAGCGACGGCACGCGGCCGATCGAGCCCACTCTCCCCTCGACATTGTAGAGCGAGAAATTGCCTTCGGTCGCCGCGTAGAACTCCAGCACCTGCGGAATCGCGAAGCGCGCCTGGAACGCCTCCCAGATGTCGCCGCGCAAGCCATTGCCACAGGCGAGCCGCAGCCGATGGGCGCGATCGAGATCTGATGGGGCCGCCGTCAGCAGATAGCGGCAGAGCTCGCCGATATATTGCACCAGCGTGCAGTCGTGATGGACAATATCGCGCCAGAACTGACGCGCCGAGAACTTCTCGGCCAGAACAGCCGTGCCGCCGGCGCGCAGCATGCTGCAGGGCGCGACGATGCCACCAACGGAATGATACACCGGCAGGCAATCGTAGAGACGATCTTCGGGCCCTGCACCCGTGAGGCCCGCGAACCAGCCGCCCCAGTTCAGGATGCGGCGGTGGCTGATGCTGGCGGCTTTGGGCAGGCCTGTCGTTCCCGACGTGTAGATCAGCAGCGCGCGGTCGTTGATCGTGACGGCGGGACGTTCGTGGGCCTCCAGCGGGCGCGGGTCGATCACGGCGAGCGCCGCGTCGAGATCGCCCCCGGCGTTCCAGACACGCGGCGCGCCGGAGATCAGCGGCATGGCGTCGGCATAGGAGCTTTGAAACTCGCTGGCGACGATGATGTGGGTTGGCGCCGCGACGTTGAGGCAGTGCGCCAGCGAGGGACCAACCAGATTGGTGTTGATCAGCGCGACGATGCCGCCGACGCGACTGATCCCGAGCCAGGCCGCCAGATAGTCCGGCCGGCTCGGCATCATCAGCGCGACGGTGTCGCCGGGCGCGATGCCCTGGGCCAGCGCCCAGCGGGCATATTGGTTGATGCGCGCAGACAGCGCGGCGTAGCTGAGCGTCTCGCTGTTCGAGATCAGGGCCGGACGACCCGGCTGCCTGGCCGACCAATCGTCGATGACATCCACAAACAGCCGCGTCGGCTCGGCCTCGATGCGCGATGTCAGCTCGATCGCCTTGAGCCAGATCTTGGCCGTCGACGGCCTCCGCGCGGGCGTGATGGGGTCCGCAGATCGGTCCGCGCGCTCGGTTGTCATGCCTGCCACCGCTTCCAGTACGGCGTCCTTATAGGTCGCGCGGACTGACCAGGCGTTAACCGGCAGGGTTAACCTGCGTGAAGCGGGTCGCGATCGAAGTAGATGCGAACCTTTACGAAGTAATCGGAAATGCCGGTTAGGTTGTGTTTCCCAGAACATGCCAAAGCGAAGGCCGGCATGCCCAAGGATTTGACGATTACACGACGTGCCCTGCTGCAAGCTGCGGCCTGGAGCGGTCTTGCTGCGGTGCATCCGGCTGCGGCAGCCGCCGGTGGCGAGGCTCCCTACCCGGCCCGACCGGTGACGTGGGTCATTCCATTCGCGCCCGGCGGCGCCACCGGCCGGCTGTCGGTGCTGATCTGCGACCGGCTGTCGCGACGGCTCGGCCAGGCCTTTGTGCTCGACCACCGGCCGGGCGCCGGCGGCGTCACCGCCACCAGAAGCGTCGCGAGCTCCGCGCCGGACGGCTACACGATGCTGGCGACCTCGACCGCCAACATCATCAATGCCTCCCACGATCCGGCAGCCGGCGCCGACGACGATCTGATCCCGGTCGCCGGCATGGCGCGGATGCCGCTGCTGCTGCTGGTCAGCAAGCAGCTGCCGGTCAAGACGCTGCCCGAGTTCCTGGCTTTTGCCAAAGCCAACCCCGGCAAGCTCAGCGTCGGCTCGGCCGGCCCCGCCACGGTTCAGCTCCTGTCGGCCGAGCTGTTCCGAACACTCAGCGGCATCACCTGGTCCGTCGTCCAGTATCGCGGCTCGGGCCCGGCGCTGACCGACCTCGCCTCCGGGCATATCCATGCGATGTTCGACAACACCGCTTCCGCGACCGACCTGCTGCGCAGCGGCAAGATCCGGGCGCTGGCGGTGTCGACCCGCGAGCGGTCGCAAGCCTTCCCCGATCTGCCGCCGGTCGCCGATGTGCTGCCAAGCTTCGAGACCTCCGGCTTCTACGGCGTCGCCGCGCCGCGCGGGACACCGCAGGCGATCGTCGACCTGCTCAACCGCGAGATCAATGCGGCCCTGGCCGATCCCGAGATCCTGCAGCACCTCGCCGAGATCGGAGCGACGCCGATCACCGGCGACAGCGGCGTCTATGCCTCGACCTACCGGGCCGAGGTGATGCGCTGGCGCAAGCTCGTGGCCGCGCAGGCAGGCCCCACCAAATAGGCCGTGGCGCCCGCCATACGTCACCTCATGCCGCCACGCCCTGCAGCACCAGCCGGTTGAGCCGCGCCGCGAACGCCGCGGGATCCTCCGGCAATTCGCCGTCGAGGATCTGCGCCTGCTCCAGCAGCAGGAACGAGAGATCGTCGACCTTGGCCTTGTCGGCGGCCGCCTTAGCGACGGCGACCACCAGCGGATGGCGCAGGTTGATCTCCAGGATCGGCTTGGTGCGGGCGCCGCGCGCCTGCTGCGAGAGAATGCGCTCCAGCTCGCGATCCGGCCCATGGCTGCCCGCCACCAGACACGAGGCGCTGGTGGTCAGCCGGGTCGAGACCTTCACGTCGGTGACGTGATCGCCGAGGCTCGCCTTGATCAGCGCGATGGTGTTGGCCTCGTCGGCCGCCGGCTTCGCCTCGTCCTCGGCCTCTTTCTCGGTCACCGGGATCGGATCGAAATTGATGTCGCCCTGGCTGAGCGACTTCAGCGGCTTGCCGTCGAACGAAAGCTGCGCCGAAGTCCAGAACGCATCGACCGGATCGGTCAGCAAGAGCACCTCGACGCCGCGCGCCTTGGCGGCCTCGAGCCGCGGATTGGACTTCAGCCGCTCCAGGCTGTCGCCGACCAGGAAGTAGATCTCGGTCTGGTTCTCCTTGAGGCCCTCGACATACTGCTTCAGCGAGCGCTTCTCACCTGTGGTCGTCGTGAAGCGCGCCAGCGCCAGCAGCTTGTCGCGGCGCTCGAAATCCTCGTAGAGGCCTTCCTTGATGACGGCGCCGAAGGAATCCCAGATCTTCTCGAAGTTCTCGGCGTCCTTCTCGGCGAGCTGCTCCAGCTCGCTGATCACGCGCGTCGTCACGGCTTTGCGGATCTGCGCCAGCTGCGGATTGTTCTGCAGCATCTCGCGCGACAGATTGAGCGGCAGATCCTCGCTGTCGATCACGCCGCGGATGAAGCGCAAATACGCCGGCATCAGATCGGCGTCGTCGGTGATGAAGACCCGGCGGACATAGAGCTTGACCTTGCCCTTGCGCGCCGGCTCGAACAGGTCGAACGGCTTGGTCGAGGGCGCGAACAGCAGCACCGCATAGGAATAGCGGCCCTCGGCGCGGTAGTGCAGCGTCATCGCCGGCTCGTCGAAGGCGTGCGCAATCGATTTGTAGGCCTTGGCGTAGTCCTCCGCCGAAAGCTCGGACTTCGAGCGCTGCCACAGCGCGCTGGCGGAGTTGATCTGGCGCGGCTCGCCCTCTTCCGCGACCAGCATGATCGGAAACTGGATGTTGTCGGAATAGGCGGTGACGATGCGCTCGATCTCGTAAGTTTCGAGATATTTCTTGGCGTCGTCCTTGAGGTGCAGCACGATCTCGGTGCCGCGCGTCACCCGCTGGGCGTCCTCCTCCGAGGCCGGCGCGACCTCGAAGCCGGCGCCGCCCGAGGAGGTCCAGGTCCAGACCTCGCTGCCGCCGGCGCGGCGGCTGATCACATTAATGCGGTCGGCGACCATGAAGGCCGAATAGAAGCCGACGCCGAACTGGCCGATCAGGCCGGTGCCGTCCTTGGCCTCGGACAGCTTCTGCACGAAGGCCTTGGTGCCGGAGCGGGCGATGGTGCCGAGATGGTCGATCAGCTCCTGGCGGTCCATGCCGATGCCGCTATCGGCGATGGTCAGGGTGCTTGCGGCCTTGTCCGGGATGATGCGGATCTGCGGCGGCTCGCCGTCGCCGATCAGCTCGGGCTTGGCGATGGCCTCGTAGCGGAGCTTGTCGCAGGCGTCGGAGGCATTCGAAACCAATTCGCGCAGGAAGATGTCGGTCTCGGAATAGACCGAGTGCACCATCAGATGCAGCAGCTCGGAGACTTCGGCCTGGAAGGAATGGCTAACGGTCGCGGTGTCGGTCATCGTCGTGCGTTGGCCCATGCTGGCAATGAAGGGGAGACCGTCGATATAGCGCGGCGACAGCGTCGATCAAGCCTTCGATCGCGGGTTGCGAACGGCCTTTCGGGGCTGCGGCGCAGCATCATTCCGGCCGCTCCGTCGCGCCCAGCAACTTGTCGATGACGGCGTTGAGGGTGGCGACCTCGTCCCGCGTCAGCACGTCGAGCAGATCGGCCTCCCGCGCCAGCGCATGGGGCACGATCTTGCGATACAGCGCCCGTCCGGCGGCGGTCAGGGTCACGATCCGCTCGCGGCCATCCTCGGGGTCGCGGCTGCGGCTGACGATGCCGCGCGTCTCCAGGCTCTGCATGGCGCGGCTGACATTCATCTTGTCGAGCGTCGTCAGCCGGCCGATCTCCTTGGTCGGCAGAAGCGGTTGCTCGCCGAGCGCCGCCAGGATCCGCCATTCCTGCCGCGACAGCGCGAAGCGGTCGGCATAGACCTCGGCGACCGCCAGCGACACCTGCTCGGCCAGCCGCGCCAGCCGATAGGGAAAATAGCGCTGCAGCCGGAGCTCGCGCCCAGGCGCTTCGTCACTTCCTCGCTGATCCCTGGTCTGGTCGGCCGCCTTCGTCATTGCATCCCCTGCCCTCGTCCGCTCGCCTCTCGCCACCTCAATCCGATCCCGCTCGGGTTGATCTGGATCAAAGCCGCCAGATCGTATCATCCGTTACGATCTTGCCAACAATGATCATGGGAGGACCATCATGCAGATCGAGAAGATCCATCACGTCGCCTATCGCTGCGTCGACGCCAAGGCCACCGTCGACTTCTACAAGAAGGTCCTCGACATGGACCTGCTCGGCGCCATCGCCGAGGACCGCGTGCCCTCGACCAAGGCCCCCGATCCCTACATGCACATCTTCCTCGATGCCGGAAACGGCAACATCCTCGCCTTCTTCGAACTGCCGAACTCGCCGCCGATGGGCCGCGATCCGAACACCCCGGAATGGACCCAGCACATCGCCTTCCAGGTCAAGGACATGGAGGAGTTGGAGGAAGCGAAGGCCCGCGCGGAGGCGGCCGGCCTCGACGTCGTCGGGATCACCGACCACACCATCTTCAAGTCGATCTACTTCCATGATCCGAGCGGCCACCGCCTGGAGATCGCGACCTGGACCGCCACGCCCGAGCAGATCACGCGGATGAAGTCGGTCGCCCATGCCATGGTCGACGAATGGGCCACCACCAAGAAGCCGCCGCGGCACACCGCCTGGATGCACGAAAAGGAATTCGCCGGCGCCGACTGAGCAAGCGTTCGTTTCCGACATCCCGACCGTAACGCGCCAGCCGAGGCAGCCATGAGCAACTATGTCTATCCGCGATTTCCCTATGTCTGCTCGGCGGAGCAGACGAGCGGCGAGACTCGCCGCCATCCGGTCGTCGTGATCGGCGCCGGGCCGATCGGCCTGACCGCGGCGCTCGATCTCGCCGCCCGCGGCCAGCCGGTGGTCGTGCTCGACGACAACGACACCGTCAGCATCGGCTCCCGCGCCGTGTGCTACGCCAAGCGCCCGCTGGAGATCTGGGACCGGCTCGGCTGCGCGGAGCCGATGGTGGAGAAAGGCGTGAGCTGGAACATCGGCAAGGTGTTCTTCCGCGACCAGCTGTCCTATCAGTTCGACCTGCTGCCGGAGCCCGACCATCGCTGGCCGGCAATGATCAACCTGCAGCAATACTACCTCGAGAAAATGCTGGTCGAGGCCTGCAGCAGGAGCCCGCTGATCGAGCTGCGCTGGAAGCACCGGCTCGTCAGCCTCAAGCAGACCGACGACCATGCTCAGCTTGCCGTGGAGACGCCGGACGGCATCTTCACGATGGAGGCGCAATGGGTGATCGCCTGCGACGGCGCCAATTCCGACACGCGGCGGATGGTGGTCGCCGAATTCAAGGGCCAGTTCTTCCAGGACCGCTTCCTGATCGCCGACGTCAAGATGAAGGCGGAGTTTCCGACCGAGCGCTGGTTCTGGTTCGATCCGCCGTTCCACCCGGGCCAGTCGGTGCTGTTGCATCGCCAGTCCGACAACATCTGGCGCATCGATTTCCAGCTCGGCTGGGACGCCAATCCCGACGAGGAGAAAAAGCCCGAGCGCGTCATCCCGCGCATCCGGGCGATGCTCGGCGAGAGCGCCGAGTTCGAACTCGAATGGGTGTCGATCTATCAGTTCGCCTGCCGCCGGATCGACAATTTCCGCCATGGACGGGTGCTGTTCGCCGGCGACGCGGCGCATCAGGTGTCGCCGTTCGGCGCCCGCGGCGCCAACACCGGCGTGCAGGACATCGACAATCTCGCCTGGAAGCTTTCGCTGGTGCTGTGCGGCGAGGCGCCCGAGAGCCTGATCGACAGCTATCACGAGGAGCGAGCGTTTGCTGCCGACGACAACATCCTGAACTCGACCCGCGCCACCGACTTCATTACGCCGAAGACGCAGGTGAGCCGGCATTTCCGTGACGCCGCGCTCGACCTCGCGCAGCACCACGCCTTCGCGCGGCCGCTGGTCAATAGCGGCCGGCTGTCGACACCGACGCCCTATGTCGCCTCGTCGCTGAACACGCCCGATGGCGTACCGGACTCCGTCGCCATGACGCCAGGCACCAATGCCGCCGATGCGCCCGTGACCATTGCGGGGCAGCCCGGCTGGTTGCTGAACTACCTCGGCGACGGCTTCACCGTGCTGACGTTCGATCGCGCCGTCACGGCCAAGGAGCTCAGCATCGACGGCCTCGCGGCGCGCGTGCTCGCCGTCGGCCGCGACATCGCCGACACCAAGGGGCTGCTCGCAGAGCGCTACGGCGCCGCTGAAGGCACGACCTATGTGTTCCGTCCCGATCAATACGTCACCGCCCGCTTCCCGCAACTCGACGAGGCCGCGATCGCCGCAGCCGTCCGGCGCGCCTGCGGCAGACCCGGGCCGGTCCAGCAGGAGCTTGCTGCATGAGCCTGACCCTCACACCGAACATCAGCAATCCCGATGATTTCTATGCCGAGCTGATCGGCAGCCAGCGCGAGCTCGCCGAGGGCGAGGCGCTGCGCATGAATGCGAGGCTCGTGCTGCTGCTCGCCAACCACATTGGCGACCGCGCGATCCTGAGCGAGGCAATCCGGCTGGCGCGATCGCCGGGCGGCTGACGTTGCGACATGAGCACTGTCGCGCTGACAATCTTGCCAGTTAGTTAGTTACTCCATCATGGCCGGGCTCGTCCCGGGCATCCACGTCGCTCCCAGGACGCCGAACGACGTGGACGGCCGGGACGAGCCCGGCCATGACGACGTGGAGATAGGCCGGCGCAAAACTCCGATCATCGGATGCAATCCGAGTGAGAGGATACGAGTCTCTTGTTTGATACTTCCCGTGCGGCTGCCCCTCACCCCGACCCTCTCTCCGTGAAGAACGGGGAGAGGGAGTGCAGTGTGCTCGGGGCGCAAGCCTGAATCGTCGGTCGTGGGCAAGGCGAGCGATGCCTGTTCGATGATCCGGCGAAATAGCGCGCATTTGACATGGATCAATGACCACGGCGCCGCCGCCGAGGAAGCTGAAGGGATGCGTCCAACGCGACACATTGCCAGGTTGTTGCAATTGCAACAAATAACGTCTGAAGCTGCTCTGTTTCATTGTGACAACATCATCATGTCACGCCACATTCACTGAGCGTCTCTACGTGTCCGCCCCGTTCCACACACGAACGGGGATTCGCATGTCGCGCACCTACAAAATCCTGCAGACGCAGCGCTTCGACGACTATCGCTACTATCATCAGAGCCGGATCAATCAGACGCTGCATCTGATCAGCGCCGTGATCTTCCTCGTCTGCTACGCCCTGCTGTTCAAGGATCCGGCGATGGCCGGCCTGGTCGGCTGGCTCGCGATGCTGACGCGGCAGACCGGGCACTTCTTCTTCGAGCCCAACGGCTATGATCACGTCAACGGCGTGACCAACGACTACAAGGAAGCGGTCAAGGTCGGCTATAATCAGAGCCGCAAGATCGTGCTGCTGACGGTATGGGGCCTGGTGCCGGTCGCGCTGTTCGCCGTCCCGACCCTGTTCGGTCTGTTCGACGCGCCGGCGACCCGGATGGATTTCATCCGCCACGTCGGCGTGCTCTGGCTCGCGGTCGGCATCGGCGGCGGCCTCTTCCGCGTGATCCAGCTGTTTGCAACGCAGGATGTCGCGACCGGCCTGATCTGGGCGTTCAAGGTGCTCACCGACCCCTTCCACAACATCGCGCTGTACTGGAAGTCGCCGCTGGCGCTGCTGCGCGGCGAGCTGATCGACCCGACCATCAAGGACGCCTCGCACTGGGGCGCGGCCGAGGATGACGACGCCGAGGAGGCCGCGCATCTCACCTGATGCGGCGCCTGCTCCTCCACCGCCCGCCGCGCGGGCGGTGGAACCAGGCGAGACCTTCAACTTCATGGAACGAGTTGTCTGCTGCGCCGTTGCGGCCTCAGTGCTGGTGGCCTTCAGGAGCTTTCCATGTGTGACTACAGCCTTCATACTGTCTCCTCCCGTGATGCCAAGATCGACGACGTGCTGGTCTCCTGTCGCTTCCCCGGCACGGAGACGCGCGGCTTCTCGACCAAGGACGATCCCTTGACGGCGGTGTGCCTGCGTCCGGGCACCGAGCTTGCCTTCGAGGGCGACGTGCGTATCAAGGGCTTCTTCTTCCGCCGCAAGGTCGGCGCCCATCTCGCCCGCTTCCGTCAGGTCGACACCAACAAGCCGACCGAGCACCACGACGCGCTCGAATTCTCCAATGGCCGCATCGTCAAGGTCACCGACCTCGCCACCGGCCAGCGCGCCCGCGTGCTGCAGATGCCGGCTGATCCGGCGACCAGGCGCACGGCCATCCCGATGACGATCGAGCTGCGCGCGACGCAACTGTAAGGCCTTTGGGCGGGATGACGGCGGGGCCGCATCGGCGCTGCCGTCGCTCGTCATTGCGTGATGATGGTCCACTTGCTCGACCTCTCCGCACGGAATGGATGAAGATGTGATCGGCATGCGCGCTCGCGATCCCGCGACACGATGTGCCCGGGTGATACGGCCGTCAGCCCTCATAAAAGCAAGAGGGCGCGGGGAAGGCCGGGTGCTGACCACGGCCCATGGCCCGCCTGCAACAAGGAAAGCAGGCGGCAGTCACCACAGGTCGGGCCACCAAGCGGCCTCCCCCGCGCAATGGTTT
>NZ_JANBVS010000002.1 GCF_024586915.1 Bradyrhizobium sp. SRS-191 | reverse complement strand
ACCGGCATTCCCTGCGCGATGGCTTACGTCTTATGCGTACTCTCCCCGGGGATCGGCTGTCTTGCCCCCGTGACCGGCGGATCATCATCACCACCGGCGTAGCATCAGCGTCGAGATGCCAGGACCATACGTTTTCGACGTGCGCTCAGGACCGTTCGTCCGCACGACCAAGCCATGCTGCGACCCAAGACGCCCACCGCATCCCACCCCGCGTGTCATGACGATCGCGATACGCCCCTCGTGCCGAGGCGGGACGGCGCTATACAATCATGATTTTCGGAAAAACAAAAGCCGAATATTTTTCACGGCACGACTGGACAGCGCGAGTCGCCTTGAGATCGCTGGCGAATTCCGTGTTTTGGTGCAGCTTTCCGACCCCAGACCTGCTCTTTCAACGACCAAGCTTGCCCTCCAAATCAAACTCGCCACGAAACAGGCATCAGCGAAAACGAAGCATTACACCGCAACTACAGCAAACTCACACATATTTCGCGACTGGTGAAATATCAAACAGTCATTAACACGCCCAACATCAGCACCGCGTATGCCAGAAGCCACCATCGCCCAAATTGATACATCAGAAAACCTGCAGCTACTATCACGCTTACTCCCAAGATCCAGATCAGCCAACTGAGGTTCGAGGCGAACTCCAAAGCGCTCGGCTCCGGCCGATCACCAGGCCGCCAGAGCTGGACGAAATCGAGATTCGGATCCGCGGCAACGTAGGTGGCGATCGGTTCGACCATGGCAATCTTGACTGCAGCTCCATGGCCACCTGAAATGTACTTCAGATTCAAGAGGCGCCCCTCATCTCCTGAACCATGACGAAACCCACGAAAGCCTGCCGAGCCTATATCAAAGAAGCCAGGCTCGGCTTTTAGCTTCATGAGATCGGATATCTGCTGAAAAAATTGGGGAAAGATTGCCACAACCCAGTCTTTGTCGGCGCAGATATTCCAAACCCGTCCCGTCACTCGTTCGCCACTCATCAGAGTAGCCCAGTCATAGTGAGCGGGCACGACACTCCCAGCAAAGAAGACATTCCTTACCTTCAAGACTGGATACCGCTGTAGTGCGCTGGCCAAAATATAGGTGCCATTGCTGTGCCCAATGAAATCCATGGTGTCGACATTAGGATACATCGCCCTAGCTTGGATATATTGATCCATGAACCATCGCACATTCTCCTGACGGTCCCAGTAGAGAAGAAACGGCAGCATTGCGAACCTACGATAGAGAGGAGGAATGACCTTGACGGTCGCCGCACGATCTCCAATTTGCTTCTCAATTGAACGCTTGACCTCCGCGGGCCATGTACTTTCGTCTCGAATGCCATGCATCACGAATATGAGTTGCGTGACGGCCGGATCAGTCTGTAGTCTTCCTAACTTATCAGCCCAGTAGGGCGGGAACTCCTCCCGTGCTCGGGTGAGCGACATCTTGATAGCTTCCCCAGCTGGGCTCAGCGTTCGACCATCTTCGCGGTACAAGAGAGCCGCAATCTCGGCATGAGATAGTCCTTCGAGCGTCTTGATGATCACGTTTCCGGGCGCGACAACCTCGAAATCTATACTGTCCTCGCGATCGACCAGTTCATCTTTCTCTCCTAAGAGGTGAATGATCAGCGGCAGCCTGCGACTGTGAGACGATTCCCACGTTCTAAACAGGTCGATCCAGTGAACGCGCATATTCGCGACAAAGGGTGAGCCCTGCATGAGGCTCGCAATAAACTGTCCGGTACCCGTCAGATACCCCACTTGTTTCGCCGTATAACCTATGGCGTACAAGTAGCCATTGAGGTTTTTTGGCTTATGATCTGGCCAGCCTCGATTGGGCGCAGCGAGCGAAACGAAGCGATCGACACTATCGACCCAAGGATGGCCCCCGCGCGCGCGCGCGTCGGGGCGATCCTCTAAACCGTGCCCCCAAAGATAAGCTTTGCGAAGCAATAGCCCACCTGTACTATAACCAAATAGAATGATCTTCTCATAACTGTGCTTATCATAAGCTGTTCTAATGGAGCTCTCTATCATGCTTGTGAGATGGTAGGGATCGATATTGGATGCCCACTCGTGGGTGTAAGTGGGGACCAGCATATCCGCTGTAGGCCACGACTCTCGGATCAGCTTCTCAAGATCTGGCCTGCTTGCCCTTCCGCCCAACGGTGGACCATAGACAACGAGGGTCTTATGATCCCCCTCAATAAATTCGACGGTTCCTGCATCGCCGAAATCGAGGTGCCTAAGACCGAACAAAACAGTAAGAATTGCAATCGCGAAAACAGCTTTGATGACGAATATCATCTTCGTTCCCACCTCAACCAGAGCAATACTTCTGGATGCCGCACTCGTTCATGTTGTTCTTTTTTTATGGTAGGCGTCAAGCAGCGTGATGTTGCGTTGCGCGGCTGAAAGGACCGCCATCCCAGAGGCGAGCAGCGTCGGCGAGGAAGGTGCACTGAAGCATGCCTCCGCATCATCGAACCGTCACGCAGCCGTCATCCTCGTTTCGTCGCGGATTGCTCTGTGCGCGACGATTCAGGAGAGCTTGCGATGACCCCAACTGACACGACATCCACCCGCCGTACCATCCTGCGTGGCCTCGCGGCCGGTGCGGCGCTGCCGGTGGCGGGAGCGGCGATGGCCGCCGAGGGCGCGCTGGCGGGGCTGCCCAAGTCGCCGGCCGGATCGGCACAGGAGATCGCCACCGATCAGGCCTATTGGGCCGCCGTGCGCCGGCTCTATGCGGTGACGCCGGACATCGTCAATCTGGAGAACGGCTATTGGGGCGTGATGCCGGAGCCTGTCAGGCGGGAGTTCATGCGCCAGACCGAGATGGTCAACAGGGAGAACTCCTACTACGCGCGGCAGCGCTTCGGTGCGGATTTCGAGGCGGTGCGGGTCAAGGTGGCGGAGGCTGTCGGCGCCACGCCGCAGGAGATCGCGCTGACGCGCGGCGCCACCGAGGCGCTGCAGCTCTTGATCGGCGGCTACAACCGGCTGAAGCCGGGCGATGCCGTGCTGTATGCCGATCTCGACTACGACTCGATGCAGTACGCCATGAACGCGCTGAAGACCCGGCGCGGCGTCGACGTGGTGAAGTTCAACATCCCGGAGCCGGCGACCCGGCAGGCCGTGCTCGACGCCTATGCCAGCGCTCTCGAAGCCAATCCGAGGACGCGGCTGCTGCTGGTAACCCATGTCAGCCACCGCACCGGCCTCGTGATGCCCGTTGCCGAGATCGTGCGCATGGCGAAAGCGCGCGGCATCGACACCATCATCGACGCGGCACATTCCTGGGGCCAGATCGACATCAAGGTCGGCGATATCGAGTCCGACTTCATCGGCTTCAACCTGCACAAATGGATCGGCGCGCCGCTCGGCATCGGCTTCCTCTATGTCCGCAAGGACCGGCTCGACAGCATCGACCGCGACATGGGCGACGAGGATTTTGCCGAGAGCGACATCCGCTCGCGCGTCCATACGGGCACGATGAATTTCGCGACCGTGCTGACGGTGCCGACCGCGATCGCTGTGCACCAGGAGATCGGCGCGGCGGCCAAGCAGGCGCGCCTGCGCCACTTCCGCGACTCCTGGGTCAGCCGCGCCCGCGAATTCAAGAGATTGGAGATCCTGACGCCGGACGAGCCCGGCCTATACGGCGCCATCACCTCGTTCCGGCTCGCCGGCAAGACCAGCAAGGCGGACAACGAGGCCATCGTGGCCAAGCTCCGCGACGAGCACAAGGTGCTCACCGTGCGCCGCGCCGGCGTCGCCAACGGCCAATGCGTCCGCGTGACGCCGGCGCTCTACACGACAGAGGCGGATCTCGACCGGCTGGTCGAGGCGCTCGCCGTGGTGACCGGCAGCAAGCCGGGATGAGCGCGCGATCGTCGCGCTCAGCGGCCGAGCAGCCGTCGGGCCCTACTCCTTGCCCTCGGCCTTGTAGGCGTCCAGCATCTTCTTGCAGGTGTCGGCGAGCTGGGCATAGTTGCGCTGCAGGCAGGCGATGATGCGGCCGCCGCCGGGGATCAGGCCGAGACAGAACTTGTCGTAATCGGCCTGGCAGGCGGTGCGCTCCTCGTCGGTCGGCTGCCGCTGCGCGTGCGCAGCGGGGACGACCGCGACCGTCAGCGTGAACAAAATGGCGGTTGCGAGCTTTTTCATCCCAGTCGATCCCTTCAGCGGCGGCATCATGAAGATCGCGACCTTCAACATCAACAATGTCCGGCGGCGTCTCCCCAACTTGCTGGGCTGGCTGCGCGTCGCCAAGCCGGACGTCGTGTGCCTGCAGGAGCTGAAATCTGCGCAGGACGAATTTCCGATCGATGCGATCGCCACGGCCGGCTATGGCGCGGTGTGGCAGGGGCAGAAGACCTGGAACGGCGTCGCCATCCTCGCGCGCAAGGCCGAACCGGTGCTGATCCGCACCGCGCTGCCCGGCGCGCCAGGCGACAAGGAAGCGCGCTACATCGAGGCCGCGGTGCGCGGCATCGTGGTCGGCTGCCTGTATCTGCCGAACGGCAATCCGCAGCCGGGGCCGAAATTCGACACCAAGCTCGCCTGGTTCAAGCGGCTCCAGAGGCACGCAGCCAAGTTCATCAAGGACGATCTGCCGGTCGTGCTCGCCGGCGACTACAACGTCGCGCCGACGCCGCTCGACATCTATCCGACCAGGTCATGGGACAAGGATGCGCTGGTCCAGCCGAAGAGCCGCGCGGCCTACAAGGCCCTCGTCGATCAGGGCTGGTGCGACGCGATCCGCGCGCTCCACCCGGACGCGCCGATGTTCACCTTCTGGGACTACAAGCGCAACCGCTGGCCGCGCGATGCCGGCCTGCGGCTCGATCATCTGCTGCTCAGCCCGCAGCTCGCGCCGCGCCTCGCCAAGGCCGGCGTCGACCGCGCCATGCGCGGCGAGGACGGCGCCAGTGATCACGCCCCGGCCTGGATCGTGTTGAAGCGGAGCGCCGGGCTGAGCCGGTCGAGCAAACGAACAAACAAAAGCACATCATGAGGCGGGCTCAACCGCGATCCGGCCAGACCTCCTCGAGCTTGGTCGAGCGCTCCGGCAACCCCTCGGTGAGCATGGCGGTGCCGCCGCACACCGGCAGATGGACGACGAGGCTCGCGGCATCCGGGACGTTGGCGCGCGGCGTCACGTTCCACAGCATGATCTCCTGCGGCGTGCGCCGGATCTCCTTGAACTCGTAGCTGTAGGTCTCCGAGCCCCGCGGATATTCGCGCCAGATATTGCCCTCCTTGCGGAAGCTGCTCTGCGTGCCGGCGAAGCGATCGGCATAGGTCAGGCAGGCCGGCAGGTTCAGCATGTCCAGGGTGGCGGAGCCGATGTTGGACACCGCGGGAATGACGCTGTTCACGGCGCCGATGGCGGCAAACACGGCGGTGAGCGCGCCGGCCGCCATCGCAAGCCAGGTCTTCGACGCACCCGGCTTGGCGCTGACGGCCTTGCCGGACAGGACCTTGGACGACGACGTCAAATGGAGCTGGGTCATGACTGCGTTCTCCGATGTTTCGCAGGGGGCTTGCTGACCAACCGGGTCCGTTCATCGGAGATTAATCTCGCAGGTCTCGGCCGTGGCGAATGTGAGGCGGATCACAACCAGACATTTCCGTCTTCATTCGCTGCACGGCTGACGGTCAGCCCCCCTGCCCTATCAGTCGCGCCCCGCGTCCATGATCGCCTGCGCCAGACGGGCCGGATCGGAGAAGCACAGCTCGTGGCTGCCAGGCACCTGCACCAGGCGGAACAGGCCGAGCTTGCCGGAGAGACGCGGATGCCATGGCAGGCTGTGCGGCAGCGCGGTGTCCTCGGTGCAGTTGATGTAGGATTTGGCGATGGTCATCTCGGCCGGATTGGTCTTCAGCTTGATCGCGTCGGTGAAGGTCTTGTTCGGGTGCGGATTGAGGATCTCATAGGTGCGCGTCACAGTAGTGAGGTCGGCATCGTTGATGAAGGCCTCGCGCCAGACCGAGAACGGCAGCACCACCGAGCCGTCGCCACGCTCGGCCGCGACGGCGTCGAACAGCGCGACGTAGTGCGGAGGCACCATGTCGTTGAGGCATTCGCCATCATTGGGCACGAACGCATTCCAGTACACCAGCCGGCGGATGCGCTCAGGCATGCGATCGGCGACGCCGGTAATGACCATGCCGCCATAGGAATGGCCCATCAGCACGGCATCGGTGATGTCGTGCTCCGTGAAGTAGTCGCAGATCGAACTGATGGCCTCGTTGAGGCCTGATGTCTTGGCGTCGCCGGGACGGTTGCCGCGGATGGTCGGCAGATGCACGGTGTGGCCGGCGGCGCGGATCGGCGCCGCGACGGGCTCGAGCTCGGCGCCGGTATGCCAGGCGCCGTGGACCAGGACGTAGGTTGACATGATCATGTTCCTTTGCACGATGAAGGACGGTGCAAGGAGGATGGCCGGAGCGCGCTCGCCGCGCTTGGCTGCAACTGAACAGATTGGTCTCGGAGTGAACCGATGCCGGGCGCGGAGGCGGAACGTCAGCGGAGCTGGAATACGGCCGCCGTGCAGCCGGAGGAGCAGTTCTCCTATTATCGCGAGGCGATCTGCCAGGCTTTCATGAACCTGACGCCGGAGCCGGCGCGCGGCACAGGCTTCGCGGCGGAGGTGCAGCATGTCAGCCTCGGCAACGGCGCGATCAATCGGGTCACATTCCCGGAGCACATCGTTCGCCGTTCGCGCAGCGATATCGCCGCCTCTGGCGAGCGCTGCTTCTATCTCAACCTCAAGCTCGCCGGCCGCTGCACCATCCTGCAGGACGAGCACGAGGTCAGCCTGTCGGCGGGACAGGTCGGAATCTTCGACAGCGACCGCACCTTCGTGCTGCAACACGATCGCGGCCCGTCGCTCGGCGTCATCTCCTTTCGTGTTCCGGCGGATGCGCTGTTCGGGCGCCTGCCCGCCGAGCGGGACGTCGAGCCGACGCGGCTGTCCGATGATCCCTGCCTCGACCCGCTGATCGTCGAGACCGCGCGTTCGCTCAACGCCAATGCGCTGCGGCTCGCGTCGGACGATGCGACGGCGCTGTTCGATGTGCTGCTCGATCTCGTCGCGCTGAGCGTATCGCGCCGCGGCCGACGCGAGGCGCATGCGACGGCGTCATTTGCCGACGCCACGACGCTGGCGCTGCGCCGCGCCATTCACGAGCGGCTGCGCGAGCCCGGCCTGACGGTGGCGACGATTGCCTCTGTTGTCGGGATCAGCGAGCGCTACGTGCACAAGCTCTTGGCGCGCGCCGGCACCAGCTTCTCGGAGCTCGTAATGGCGCGGCGGCTCGATGGCGTTGCGCGCGATCTGCGCGATCCCGCTTGCGCCGGCCACGACATCGGCCGCATCGCGTTCGACTGGGGCTTTTCGGACTTGTCGCACTTCACGCGCCGCTTCAAGCAGCGCTTCGGCCTGCGCCCGCGTGATTGGCGGGTGCAGTCGAACTCAGGCTGACAACCGCCGCGCGTTGGCGGCGACGTGCTCCCGATAGCGGCCGACGATCGCAGCGGGAGATGCGCCGGCGCACAAGCTCGCGGCGGCCTCGAACGCGGCCGCGATCTTTTCGCCGACCATCAGCTGCGCTTCATATGGCGAGTCCTGGTCGCCGCGCGCGAACTTTTCCAGCCGCAACCGGATCACCTCGCCCGCCTCGACGGCCAGCAACGCGCCGGTGAGCCATGGGAAGTCAGCGGCATGCGGCTGCATGCTTGCGGATGTCGGCTGTCTGCTCATCTTCGCCTCGCTGCGGAACATCGGCAGGTGATGCGACGAATACGCTTCAACTTTTAAAGATGCAGACGCACAATCATCGTCGATTTCGAGTCGGCTCGAACCACCTGTTAAGCATCAAAGCGGCCTTCACGTCATTCCGGGGCGATGCGCAGCATCGAACCCGGAATCTCGAGATTCCGGGTCTGGTCCTTCGGACCATCGCGGAATGACGCCGCCGAGCCGCCCGCCGCGGAGGACGACAACCTTGGGCTTCCTGTTCGTCCTCGCCGTCGGCCTCGTCGCCGGTACCTTGTCCGGCATCGTCGGCACCGGCTCGTCGATCATGCTGATGCCGGTGCTGGCCTATGAGTACGGGCCGAAGGAGGCCGTGCCGATCATGGCGGTGGCCGCCGTGATGGCCAACCTGTCGCGCATCCTGGCGTGGTGGCGCGAGGTCGATTGGCGCGCCTGCGCGGCCTATTCGGTCACCGGCATCCCGGCCGCGGCGCTCGGCGCGCGCACCTTGCTGATCCTTCCGTCTCACGCAGTCGACATCACCATCGGACTGTTCCTGATGGCGATGGTGCCGGTGCGGCACTGGCTGACGCGGCACGAGATCAAGGCCAATCTCTGGCACCTCGCGATCGGCGGTGCGGTGATCGGATTTCTGACCGGCATCGTCGTCTCGACCGGACCGCTCAGCGTGCCGCTGTTCCTGTTCTACGGCCTGTCCAAGGGCGCCTTCCTCGCCACGGAGGCCGCGAGCTCGCTCGGGCTCTATATGTCCAAATCCATCACGTTTCAGCGCTTCGGCGCGCTGATGCCGGACATCCTGCTGAAAGGCCTGATCGCCGGCGGCTCGCTGATGGCCGGCGCGTTCGTCGCCAAGCGCTTCGTGCTGCACATGAAGCCCGACATGTTCCGCCTGGTCATGGATGGCATCATGCTGGCCGCGGGCCTAAGTATGTTATGGAACGCCACCCACTCCTGACCGCAACGATTCTCCCGACATGGCCAAGAACGCGCTCTCCTTCGTCTGCCAGAACTGCGGCGCGGCCTATACGCGCTGGCAGGGCAAGTGCGAGGCCTGCGGCGAGTGGAACACGCTGGCCGAGGAGGACGCGACCGGCGCGACCTCCGCGCCGGTGTCGCTGCGCTCCAAGCGCAAGGGCCGCACCTTCCAGCTGGAATCGCTGACCGGCAAGAGCATCGACGCGCCGCGGCTGTCGTCCGGCATGACCGAGCTCGACCGCGTCACCGGCGGCGGTTTCGTGCGCGGCTCGATCCTGCTGGTCGGCGGCGATCCCGGCATCGGCAAGTCGACCCTGCTGACCCAGGCCACCGCGATGATGGCGCGCGCCGGCCACCGCGCCGTCTACATCTCCGGCGAGGAGGCCGTGGCCCAGGTGCGGCTACGCGCCGAGCGGCTGGGGCTCGCGGATGCGCCGGTGCAGCTGGCGGCCGAGACCTCGGTCGAGGATATCATCTCCACCCTGTCCGAAGGCACGATGCCGCGGCTGATCGTGATCGATTCGATCCAGACGATGTGGACCGACACGGTCGAGTCTGCGCCGGGCACGGTGACCCAGGTGCGCGCCTCGGCGCAGAAGCTGATCAGGTTCGCCAAGAAATCCGGCGCCGCCATCATCCTCGTCGGCCACGTCACCAAGGACGGCCAGATCGCCGGTCCCCGCGTGGTCGAGCACATGGTCGACGCGGTGCTGTCGTTCGAGGGCGAAGGCTCGCAGCAGTTCCGTATCCTGCGCGCGGTCAAGAACCGCTTCGGCCCGACCGACGAGATCGGCGTGTTCGAAATGACCGGCCTCGGCCTGCGCGAGGTCACCAACCCCTCGGAGCTGTTCCTGTCCGAGCGCGACCTCGGCAGCCCCGGCACGGCCGTGTTTGCCGGCATCGAGGGCACGCGGCCGGTGCTGGTCGAGATGCAGGCGCTGGTGGCGCCGACCTCGCTCGGCACGCCCCGCCGTGCCGTCGTCGGCTGGGACCCGAGCCGGCTGTCGATGGTGCTCGCGGTGCTGGAGGCGCATTGCGGCGTCAAGCTGTCCGGCCATGACGTCTATCTCAACGTCGCCGGCGGCCTGCGCATCCACGAGCCCGCCGCGGATCTCGCGGCGGCCGCGGCGCTGGTGTCATCCCTGGTGAACGCCCCGTTGCCGCCCGACGCCGTCTATTTCGGCGAAATCTCGCTGTCAGGCGCAGTGCGGCCGGTGGCGCAGACCTCGGCGCGGCTGAAAGAAGCCGCCAAGCTCGGCTTCCTGCGCGTGGTGCTGCCGGAGCGCGCCCGCGGCGAGGCCGGCGGAGATGCCGGCCTGAACCTCAACACCGTCGGCGGACTCACCTCGCTGGTTGCAGACATCGCCGCCCGCGGCACGCCACGCGCGCGCCACAGCAGCGGCCGCGACGACGACGATTCGCGCGATCAAGGCCGTCGTGCTCCGAGCCATGCCGAAAAAAATGCCACACCAGCGAGATTCCGCCGCCAGGACGGCTAGCCGGACCGTGACGTTCCCGTGACTCGCCGCTATACAACGCCGCATCCGGGCTCGCACGGCATCGTGTGACGGACCGGGCTTGCCGGGGAACCCTGCTTTCCTGCACCTGGGAAGGACGTCCTCCGTCGATTCGAAGCGAACCTTGACCTTGAAGCGGACCTGAGCAGCCGATGCCCGTAACGATCCTCGATCTCATCCTGCTCGGTGTCATGCTGATCTCGGGGCTGCTGGCCATGGTCCGCGGCTTCATGCGCGAGGTGCTGTCGATCGCGGCCTGGGGCGCGGCGGCTCTGGTCACGCTTTATTCATTCTCCAAGCTGCTGCCGACCGCGAAGACCTATTTCAACAACGATACGGTCGCGAGCGTCGTCGTCGTCGCCGGTACTTTCGTGGGCACGCTGCTCATCGTCTCGGTGATCACGGTCAAGATCTCCGACATGATCCTGGATTCGCGCATCGGCGCGCTCGACCGCACCCTCGGATTCCTGTTCGGACTGGGCCGCGGCCTCCTGATCGTCGTGGTCGCGTTCCTGTTCTTCAGCTGGCTGGTGCCGGACAAGCAGCGTCCGGACTGGGTTACAGGCGCGAAATCCCGTGTGGTCCTGCAGGGAACCGGGGATTGGCTGATGTCGCTCTTGCCTGATGATCCCGAGAACACCATTTTAAAGAAATTCAAGAAGAACAAGCCGGACGAAGACCAGACTGACACCGAGTCGCCCGGAGCGGGCGGCGATGGGTACAGCAAGCCTGCCCGCGACAGCTTGAAGAAGCTGATCGAGAAACCCGCGGCCAAGTGAGCCAAGCCCAGAAGAGAGGCGCGATGGACCAGCACCACGATTCTTCCGGCCGAAACTCTTCAGGCCAAGCCCAATCGGAATCCTACGGGGATCTGGACTTCGGACCTCAAGCCTACACGAGAGACCCAGACCTGGACGGAGACACGCTGCGCGAAGAGTGCGGCGTGTTCGGCATTTATGGGCACAATGACGCGGCCGCGATCACCGCGCTCGGCCTGCATGCGCTCCAGCATCGCGGCCAGGAAGCCGCCGGCATCGTCTCCTATGACGGCACACGCTTCCACAGCGAGCGGCGCCTCGGCCTGGTCGGCGATACCTTCTCCCGCCGCGAGGTGATCGAACGGCTGCCGGGCAACGCCGCGATCGGTCATGTGCGTTATGCGACGACCGGCGCGACGATTCTGCGGAACGTGCAGCCGCTGTTCGCCGAACTCGGTGCCGGCGGTTTCGCCGTCGGCCACAATGGCAATCTCACCAACGGCCTCACTCTGCGCCGCGAGCTGGTCCGCGCCGGCGCGATCATGCAGTCGACCACCGACACCGAGGTCATCCTGCATCTGGTCGCGCATTCCCGCCGCACCAACTTCATCGACCGCTTCATCGAGGCGCTGCGCGCGATCGAAGGCGCCTACTCGCTGGTCTGCATGACCAACAAGAAGCTGATCGGCGCGCGCGATCCACTCGGCATTCGCCCGCTGGTCTATGGCGAGCTCGAAGGCTGCCCGATCCTGGCGTCGGAGACCTGCGCGCTCGACATGATCGGCGCCCGCTACATCCGCGACATCGAGCCGGGCGAGGTCGTGATCTTCGACGAGACCGGCATGCACAGCCACAAGCCGTTCCCGCCGAAGCCGGCGCGCCCCTGCGTGTTCGAATACATCTACTTCGCTCGCCCCGACTCCGTGGTCGGCGGCCGCTCGGTCTACGAGGTGCGCAAGGCGTTCGGCGCGCAGCTCGCGCGCGAGAGCCATCCCGAAGTCGATGTCGTCGTGCCGGTGCCGGATTCCGGCGTGCCGGCGGCGATCGGCTACAGCCAATTTTCGGGCGTGCCGTTCGAGCTCGGCATCATCCGCAACCATTATGTGGGCCGCACCTTCATCCAGCCGACCCAGGAGATCCGCGAATCCGGCGTGCGCATGAAGCACTCGGCCAACCGCGCCGCGATCGAAGGCAAGCGCATCATCCTGATCGACGATTCGCTGGTGCGCGGCACCACCTCGCGCAAGATCGTGCGCATGATGCGCGACGCCGGCGCGACCGAGGTGCATTTCCGCCTGGCCTCGCCGCCGATCCTCTATCCCGACTATTACGGCATCGACCTGCCGGATCGCGGCGGCCTGCTGGCGGCCACGCATTCGCTCGAGGAAATGCGCGAGCTGATCGGCGCGGATTCGCTTGCCTTCCTGTCGATCGACGGCATGTACCGCGCGATGGGCGAGCCGGCCCGCGACCCCGCCGCGCCGAAATACGCCGACCACTGCTTCACCGGCAGCTACCCGACCAACCTCACCGACCAGTCGCTGGTCGAGCCGACCCAGCACCAGCTCTCGCTGCTGGCGGAGGCGAGCTGAGGCCGGCCCAGACGTCGCCGCCAGCGACGTCGTTGCCACACGGCGTTGCGACCACACAGCGTCATCACCACACGCCGTCGTTCCGGGGCGATGCGCAGCATCGAACCCGGAATCTCGAGCCTATTTTTCTCCGTATCACCTCCAGATTCCGGGTTCGAGGCCTGCGGCCTCGCCCCGGAATGACGGCGTATAGTGAGCCGTCGTCCCGGCGAACGCCGGGACCCATAACCACCGGCCGTCGTTTGACGGGCAGGACTAGCCACAGGCAGCCAACTCCCTCATAACCGCCGCGGAGTATGGGTCCCGGCTCCAGACGCGCAATCGCGCGCCAGGCCGGGACGACGGCCTAGAGATGATCGAGATGACCCTTCCCCTCGCCAATCGTATCGCCCTCGTCACCGGCGCCTCGCGCGGCATCGGCCATGCGACCGCGCGTGCGCTCGCCCGTGCCGGCGCGCATGTCGTCGCGGTCGCCCGCACGCAAGGCGGACTGGAGGAGCTCGACGACGAGATCCGCAAAGAAACCGGCAACAGCGCCACATTGGTGCCCCTCAGCATGACCGACAGCGACGGCATCGCCCGGCTCGGGGCCGCGCTGCATGAGCGCCATGGCAAGCTCGACATCCTCGTCGGCAACGCCGCCGTGCCCGGCCCGTCCTCGCCGCTCGGCCATATCGACCTCAAGACCTGGAACGACGTGGTCGCCGTCAACATGACGGCCAACTTCCAGCTGATCCGCTGCATGGAGCCGCTGCTGAAGGTCTCCGATGCCGGCCGCGCCGTATTCCTGACGTCCGGCGCCGCGCAGCGCGCGCAGGCCTATCTCGGCCCCTATGCAGTCACCAAGGCGGCGCTGGAGACCCTGGCACGCGTCTGGGCCCACGAGACCGAGCGCACGCCGCTCCGCGTCAACCTGTTCAGCCCCGGCCCGATCCGCACCCGCATGCGCGCCACGGTGTTCCCCGGCGAGGATCCGATGACGCTGGAGACGCCCGAGCAAGTTGCCGAATTCATCGTGCCGATGTGCCTGCCGTCGTGGACCGAGACGGGCAAGATCTACGAGTACAAGACCCGCACCCTGAAGAGCTTCCAGCTGCCGGCGTAACGCGGCAGCATTACCGCAGGCCTGCCCTGCCCGCCGCCACCTCCACGAGAGCGATCGCACGCTCCGGGCACGCGACGACGCACAGACCGCAGGCGAGGCAGCGGTCGCTGTTCGGCGTGGTGGCCGTCTTCATGCCGTGGAAGCGCACGCGCATCCGGCCCAGAAAGGTCAGCGCGCGGAAATCGTCGTCGCTGATCGGCACGATGTCGAACACGTCGTAGGGGCAGACCTCGACGCAATCGCCCTTGGCCTCGCATCTGTTGTGGTCGACCACCGGCACGAAACGGCCCGGCTCGGCCTTGCAGCCGACACCAGGCCGCTTCGGATGCTGCGCGGCCTTGCGGACCTTGGCGGGATTGGTGCGCTTCGAGAGTATCGGCTGGGTCGGGTCGGTCACGTGGTCTGCTCCTGGTTCATGGGCGTCAGGCGGCAGCCGTGACGATGAGTGTCTTGCCGGGTCGTTCGCGCAGCTACGGATCGTTGGCTTCAACATCGGCCGATCCTGCCCAGCCGCTTGCGACATGCCTCGCTGTCGTCCCCGCGAACGCGGGGACCCATAACCACCGGCGGTCATGTTTGCAGATGATGGCAACTCAGACTTTTTATCCCCACTCACATCATGCGGTATGGGTCCCGGCGTTCGCCGGGACGACAGCGGAGGATGTGGTCAGCACTTCCCGCCTCATGGATGCTCCTCCGACACGTTTGTGACCGGGCGACGTCGCGGCTGATCAGCACCGCCGCCTACTTCGGAGCCGGATTCGATCCCGACGGCTTCGCTGGCGTCCCCTTCACGGCTGCCGGCAACTGGCGATCGCGGACGGACATCAGCTCCTTGCGCAGCTTCTCCTGCTGCTCGACAGACAGCACCGGCCGCTGATCGTCGTGCGGCACGTCGTTGACGGGCAGATAGTTGTAGGTGTTCTGAAACGACCCGGAGGCTTCCGGCGCAGGCGTATTCGAGGTCGCGCATCCGCCGAGTGGCAATATCATCAGCAGGGCTCCGCCGGCCATCACCGCGCGCATGCAGGCTCTCACGCCGGAACGACACGTCGATGGGGTCATCGCGCAGCCGCCGCCATGGTGTGCGCAGGGATCTGTGCGGTGATGGCATGCTCGTTGGATTGCAGACCCGGCAAGGCCTTCACCCAGGGATAGCCGCGCCGTCCCATGTCAAAGCCGCGATCGAACAAGGCAGTCATGTAGCTGCGATCAAACGGGCCATCGGCCTTGGCCTGGAAATCGGCCGGCACGCTGGCGAGGTTGAAGTCGATGCCGTTGAATTTCGCCACCGAGTAGATGCGGTAGATGTCGCCGATGCCCTGGTTCTTGATCAGCGTCGACAGCGAGCGCTGCGTCACCGAGAGCACGTCGGCGCCGACGCTGTCCCATTGCGGATCGATGCGGGCGTTGCGGATGACGTAGAGATGCGCGCCGCTCACGCTCCTGCGCGGGCCGCGACCGGAGACGAGGCGGAGCACCGACGGGCCGATGAACACCTGCCGGGTGACGCCGCCATCGACATGCAGCTCGTCGTAGTCCTTGTCGCCGATCCGTACCTTGATACGAACCGGCGCGAAGGCGCCGGGCACCGTGGCCGAGGCCAGCAGCACCTGGCGGAACAGGTCGATCGACTCCGGCGTGTCGGCGGCGGCGATGCGGCCCATGTCCCACAACACCGGCCGCTGCGCGTCGAGATTGGTGGTGCCGACCAGCAGCACCCTGCCCTTCGCGCTCTCGCGGGCGACGTCGCGCAGGAACTCGCGATCGACATATTTCTCGATCAGGCGCGACAGCGGCGTGTTGTCGGCCAGCGCCGAGCCCTGCAGCAGGCCCGGAATGTTGACGGTGAAGATGTCCTTGCGCTCATAGGCAGTGAAGATCTCGCGCAGCCGCTCGTCATGCGCGCGGCCCAGGAAGACGAACGGCGCGATCAGCGCACCGGAGCTGACGCCCGTCACCATGTCGAAGCTCGGCCGGTTGCCGGCCTCGCCCCAGCCGGCGAGCAAACCGGCGCCGAACGCGCCGTTCTCGGCGCCGCCTGATATCGCCAGGAAGTTCAGCGGGCGCGACACGGCCATGTCTGCCGAGGCGCGCTGCACCGAGGCCTCGGCGATGCGCGGCGACGGCTCATCGCCCCAATAGCGGACGTCGCGGAAGCCGACCGGCTCGGCGCTCAGCGCTGCCAGTTCGGGCGGTGCATTGCGCGGCGTGATCGCGGCGCAGGCGGCCAGTTGCAGCGAGGCCACGAGCACGACCGCCAGACGCGAGACAAGTGCGCGGAAAGTCACGGCGGGCGTCATCGCGTCGGCTGCTGCTCCATGCTCGCGATCTCCGGCGAGGGCTGCTGCGGCGACGACGATTTGGCCTCGTCCGCGCCCTTGTCGGTCCAGCCCGGCGGCAGGCCGAGGCCGGCGCCGACGAATCCCTTCAGACCCGGGAAGCGACCAAACTGCTCACATGCGGCATATTTGGGGGCGCCGCCGAGTTTGGCCGGCACGCTCGCCACCGATGGCAAAGACGTGAACGAGGCGACGCCTGAAAACGGCGACTCGCCGGTCGAGACCAGCTTGGCGAAGTCGGCGCCGAACTCGCCGGCAAGGTCGTAGGCATCGCCATCATTGGCCATGCGTGCCGTCGACACCGAATTGGCACCGCGCGCCCACACCATGGCGGCCTTCTGGAAGCCGGCGAAGTCACGCGCCTCCGCCTCGACCGACAAGGTGCCGAGCCCAACGGGCAGCCGAGGCACAGGAACCGGCACGCCCGGCAGCGCAACGCTCTTGGCGATCGACGCCGCCTGCGAGGCCGCCGACGCGGTCGCATTGGTCGGCGTGGCATGGGTGACGGTCGCCTTCACGATGAGGTCGGCGTCCTCGTTCGCCGAGACGATCTGGAAGCGTTCGCTCAGCCGCAGGCACATTTCGCGGCTGATGGCGTTGGCCACCAGCTTCCGCTCCGCCTCGTCGAAGCCGACATCGCTGCGCGGCGCAAAGGCCGTGGGTTCGACCCGGACCGTCTTGGCGTCGAGCAGGTCTTTCTTGTTGGCCTTGATCTGCGCGCGCGTCACCAGGCCGTTGGCCTCGGCCAGACTGTCGTAATTCCGCAATGAGCCGGCTCGCTCCAGCGGCGCGGTCGCGCAACCGGCGGTGCCCAGGGTCAGCGAAGCCAACGCCGTCAACTGCAGCGGAGCGACAGGCAACATCCTCAAGAGACCCATTGATAGATAACTCACTCTAGCTATTCTCACAGGCCGCGGGTCTTGTCGATGTAAACTAGATCAAATTCTCTAGATTGGAGAGGCGAGAAATATTATTTTATATTACAATTGGTTGGCTCACTCTCATACAATAAGGCAGGAGTTGGGCAGGCGAGATCTGGTGCGATGAGGAAGGTCGATCCGGTCAGGCATGAGCAGAAGCGGCGGGAGATTCTCCAGGCCGCGCTGGCTTGCTTCGTCCGCGACGGATTTCACGGCGCCAGCACCACCGACATCTGCGCTGAGGCCGGGATCAGCCCGGGGCACCTCTATCACTACTTCCCCAGCAAGGAGACGATGATCCAGGCGCTGGTGGAGCAGAACCTCAGCCACGCCGCCTCGCGGCTGCAGTTGATCCTGGCCGGGCCCGATGTCATCGACGCGCTGGTGCTGGAACTCGAGAGCACCAGCATCCACCAGCCGCAGGCGCAGGTGCTCAGCGCCGAGGCGCTGGCCGAGGCCTGCCGCAATCCGGAGTTCGCGACCATCGTCCATGCGCATGCCCGCGCCATGCGGGCGCTGCTGGTCGACTTCCTCGTCAAGGCGCAGCGCCGCGGCGAGGTCGATGCGGGTCTCGATCCCGAGGCAACCGCCAACATCCTGTTCGCCGTGGTCGATGGCGCGCGTGCGCTGCCGATCCGCAATCCCTCGGTCGACGTGAAACAGTGCACGCAGCATCTGCGCCTCATGCTGACGCGCTTCCTCAAGCCCGCGGCCGCGCCGGTGGTCAAGCTAGCCGCCGCGCACGCAGCCGATTGACACCGCTCGCTCCCGCCCGCGATTGACACCCTGCCGCGCGCGCGATTGACTGCGGTCAACTAAGCGGATGACCGCAAGCAACAGATCGGGAGGATGCCATGACGCGAGCACGAGGCGGACGCGCCGACGGCTATGCCCGAACGCTCCTGCTGATCGTCGTCGCCGCGGCGGGCGCCCTGCTCCCGCGCACCGCCGGCGCCGCCGACGTCCCGGCCTTTGCCGTCGAGCCGTCCTGGCCGAAGCAGCTGCCCAACAACTGGATCCTCGGCCAGGTCGGCGGCATCACGGTGGATGCTCAGGGCCATATCTGGGTGATCCACCGGCCGCGTTCGCTGACCGACGACGAGAAGGGCGCAGCCCTCACGCCGCCGCGCTCGAAATGCTGCATCCCGGCGCCGCCGGTGCTGGAGTTCGATGCCGAAGGCAATCTGTTGCGCGCCTGGGGCGGGCCCGGCCCCGGCTATGAATGGGTCGGCCGCGAGCACGGCATCGAGGTCGACGAGCGCGGCTTCGTCTGGATCGGCGGCAATGCCGACAACGACAATGCGATCCTGAAATTCACTGTAGACGGCAAGTTCGTCGCACAGATCGGATCGATCGCGCCGAGCAAGGGCTCGAACGACACCACGCAGCTCGGCAAGCCCGCGGAAACCGCGATCGACAAGGAGGCGAACGAGATCTACGTCGCCGACGGCTATGGCAACCGGCGGGTCATCGTGTTCGATGCGACGACGCTGGCCTACAAGCGCCATTGGGGCGCCTATGGCCATGTGCCTGATGATGCCAAGCAGGCGCCGTATGATCCGAAGGCGCCCGTGGCGCAGCAATTCGGCAATCCCGTGCATTGCGTCAAGATCGCCGACGACGGACTCGTCTATGTCTGCGACCGCATCAACGACCGCATCCAGGTGTTCAAGAAGGATGGCACCTTCGTGACCGAGTGGTTCTTCGAAAAGAATACGCTCGGCAACGGCGCGGTCTGGGACCTCGCGATCTGGCCCGATCCGAAGCAGACCTATCTGTTGTCGGCCGACGGCGAGAACAACGAGATCCGGATCATCAGACGCGCGGACGGCAGCGTGGTCGGAAGCTTCGGCCACAATGGCCGCAATGCCGGCCAGTTCCACTGGGTGCATGCGATGGCGGTCGACCGACAGGGCAACGTTTATACCGCTGAGGTCGATACGGGGAAGCGCATCCAGAAATTCCGGCTGACCTCGGACGCGCTGCGTTAACGCTCAGGGCAGACGCCCAAAGCTTGGGCGCGTCTCCCCCCTTTTGGCGCATTGCCGCAACTGACGAGACCGGCTAATCAGGACGGCAGACGGCAAAAGGCGCCCAAGATGCCACGCCGCGACACGACACCAGGGAGGACTTTGATGACGACGTCTCACGCGCGGCGGATGGCCGCGCTGCTTGCCGCCACCACGCTCAGTTTTGCCGGCTCCGCCTTCGCCGACGACAAGGTCGTCAAGATCGGCGTGCTCAACGACATGTCGAGCCTCTATGCCGACATCGGCGGCCCGAACTCGGTGGCTGCGATCAACATGGCGGTCGAAGATTCCGGCATGAAGGCCAAGGGCTGGACCATCGAGGTCATCAGCGGCGATCACCAGAACAAGCCCGACATCGGCGTCAACATCGGCCGGCAGTGGATCGACACCCAGAAGGTCGACGTGATCATGGACACGCCGAACTCCGGCGTGGCGCTGGCCATCTCCAACCTGGTCAAGGAGAAGAACTCGATCCTGATCAATTCCGGCGGCGCCAGCGCCGACCTCACCGGAAAGGCCTGCAACGCCAACACCATCTCCTACACCTACGACACCTACATGCTGGCGAACGGCACCGGCAAGGCGCTGACCAAGGCCGGCGGCGACAGCTGGTTCTTCCTCACCGCGGACTACGCGTTCGGCCACGCGCTGGAGCGCGACACGTCGGCGGTGGTCACCGCCAATGGCGGCAAGGTGCTGGGCTCGGTCAAGCATCCGCTCAACACCGCCGACTTCTCCTCCTTCCTGCTGCAGGCGCAGTCGTCGAAGGCCAAGGTCATCGGCCTCGCCAATGCCGGCGGCGACACCACCAACGCGATCAAGCAGGCGTCCGAGTTCGGCATCGTCCAGGGCGGCCAGAAGCTCGCCGCGCTCTTGTTGTTCGTCAACGACGTGCATGCGCTGGGACTGAAGGTGGCGCAGGGCCTGACGTTCACCGAGTCGTTCTACTGGGATCTCAACGACAACACCCGCGAATGGTCGAAGCGGTTCCAGAAGCTGTCGCCGAAGGGCACGATGCCGTCGATGACGGTGGCCGGCAACTACGCCGGCACGCTGCATTACCTGAAGGCGCTGGAAGCGCTCGGCGGCAATCCGCATGACGGCGCCAAGGTCGTCGCCAAGATGAAGGAGATCCCGACCGACGATCCGCTGTTCGGCAAGGGCCCGCTGCGCGCCGACGGCCGCCGCCTGATCCCGGCCTATCTGTTCGAAGTGAAGAAGCCGGAAGAATCCAAATATCCGTGGGACTACTACAAGCTGATCGCGACCATCCCGGCCGAGGACGCCGCCAAGCCGCTCGAAGCCAGCGAGTGCCCCCTGGTGAAGAAGTAACAGCTTCAATCTCAGACGAGGCGGCGCCGCGCGCCGTCTCGGCTCGACGCGAAACCCTCATCCGCTCAGGCTGAGGGTTTTTCTTTGCCCGCGCGCAGCGTCCGCATCGCGACCAGCAGCGCCGCGATCAGCAGCACAGATGCCAGGAGGAACGGCGCGCCGGGCAGATGCAGCGGTGCCGTGGCGCCGATGAAATACGCAAAGGTCAGCGTGAACAGGAACGGACCCGCGAGCTGGGCCATGCTCTGCACGCTCGAGGTCGCCCCCTGCAGCTGGCCCTGCCGGTCCGGCGGCACCAGCCGCGTCATCAGCGCCTGGATCGCAGCGCCTGACACGCCCCACAGCGCCATCGCGGGAATGCCGAGCCAGCTCAGCTGCCCCGTCGGCGCGAGGCCGAAGATCAGGAAGCCGAGGGTTCCCGAGCACAGCCCCAACATCAGCGCGCCGCGCTCGCCGAGCGTGCGTACGATGAAGCCGACCGCCCCGCCCTGCACCACCATCGCGCAGACGCCCACGATCGCGAGCGTCAGGCCGACCGTGCGGGTGTCCCAGCCATAGCGATAGGTCGCGTACAGTACGAAGGTCGACGGCAGCACGACATGGGCGAGCTGGGTGATGAAGTTGACGAGCGACAGTCCCGCGAGCGTCCGGTCCGAGCGCAGCAATCGCAGCACGCCCAGCGGGCTCGCCGCGCGCCAGCGGAACGGGCTGCGACGCTCGGCCGGCAAGGATTCCGGCAGCACCAACAGGCCGTACAGCGCATTGGCGAAGCTCAAGCCCGCCGCCGCCCAGAACGGCAGCCGCGGATCGATGTCGCCGAGCAGGCCGCCGGTGGCCGGCCCGAGCACGAAGCCGGCGCCGAACGCAGCTCCGATGCGGCCGAAGATCGCGGCGCGCCGGTCCGGCGGCGTGAGGTCGGCGATGTAGGCAAACGCCGTGGAGATGCTGGCCGAGGTCACGCCGGAGATCAGCCGGCCGACGAACAGCCAGGCGAGCGACGGCGCCAGCGCCATCAGCACGTAGTCCGCGGCCAGCCCGAAGTTCGACAGCAGGATCACCGGCCGCCGGCCGAACCGGTCCGACAGGCTGCCGAGCACCGGCGAGAACACGAACTGCATCAGCGCCCAGGCGGTGCCGAACAGGCCGAAGATGCGCGCCGCCTGCGCGGTGTCGTTGCCGACGAAGCTCTCGATCAGCTTCGGCAGGATCGGCATGATCAGGCCGAGCGCGAGCATGTCGAGCAGGATGGTGACGAAGATGAACGCGACCGCGCCGCCGCGCGGCGCCTGCGGCGACCCAGCCTCATCGGGTTTCGTGCTGTCGGTTGGACGCATGGCCTGCCATGGGACGGTTGTCCGCGGCAGCCGCAGACGGGGGCCGACTTATACACCGCCAACAGACATCAGCAATCCGGGCGGCCGCACGGCCCGACGGCACGCCGCTCAGCGCGTCTCGCTCCGAAGCGCGCGACGGGCGATGGTGTCCTGCAGCGCTGTGCGGACCCGCCCAATGACCTCGGCGTAGTCGCGACGCTCGTCCTGCCGGAACAGGCGCATGGTCGGATACCACGGGCTGTCGTCGCGGCCGAGCAGCCAGCGATAGTCCGGCGCATAGGGCAACAGGACCCAGGTCGGACGACCGAGCGCGGCCGCGAGATGCGCAACGCTGGTGTCGACGGTGATAACGAGATCCAGGCTCGAGACCAGCGCCGCCGTCTCGACGAAATCGGTGAGACCGGCCGTCAGATCGATCACATCCGTCCGTGCCGCCAACGCGGGCCGATCCTCGAGACGCGGGTCCTTCTGGAGGCTGATGAAGGTCGCGTCGGCATCAAGCAGCCCGGCAACCGTCCGGAACGGCATCGAACGGGCGCGATCCCGCGGGTGCCGGGGGTTACCCGACCAGACGAGCCCCACGCGCAAGCGATCATGCGAGCCAAGGCGCCGATCCCACGCCGCGACACGATCCGGCGGCGCCGCAGGCAGATAGGACGTCTCAGACGGGATGGTGTCGAGGCGGGTCTGAAGCACCAGCGGCAGGCTGGTCAGCGGACAGTGAAAGTCATAGGGCGGCACCATCGCCGCCGATTTCGGAATGCACTGCGCGACGCCGGGAAGCTGCGACAGCAGCGGCTGCAATTCGTCCTGAACCAGCAGGATCACCCGCGCGCCGCGGGCCGCCAGCATCGGGACGTAGCGGACGAACTGGATGACATCGCCGAGACCTTCATCCGGGCAGACCAGGATGGTCTTGCCGTCGATGGGCTCGGCCCCCTGCCACAGCGGTCCGGACAGCTTGGGATAGCCGTCGACGAGGATCGGGATTCGCCAGCGGGCCGCCTCTCGCCCGGCCCAGCCGGCTTCGAAATTTCCGGTCAGCAGTTGAAGCAGCGCCAGATTCCAGGCTGCGCCGGCATCGCTTGCATCATCAGCCACGGCACGCTGATAGCCGGCCAAGGCCTCGTCGAAGCGGCCGAGCTGCTCGAGCGCAATCGCCTTGTTCTTCAGCGCATGCTTGTCGCCAAGCGCGAATGCGATGTCATAAGCGAGCAAGGCGTCGCCATGGCGGCCGAGCGCCGACAGACAGTTCCCCATCTGATTGCAGACGTCAGCATTGGTCGGATCGAGCAAGCGGAGCCGTTCGAGATCGACGAGGGCGTCCGAATAGCGCGCGAGAGCGATCTGCGTCGTCGCGCGCAGGCTCAGTGTCCTTGTGTCGCCGGGGCGGAGCCGTTCGCACAGATCGAGATGGACGAGCGCGTCCTCGAAACGCGCCGCCTGATGCGAGAGGATCGCGGCGTTTTGCGCGGCGCTCCAATAGGCGGGATCGAGCTTGAGCGCATGCTGGAAGCTGAGAATGGCGTCATCGTTGCCTCCCAGCTGGGCGAGCACCAATCCAAGATTGTGCCACCGCTCTGCGCTGCCCGGCTCGAGCTCGACGGCTTTCTCGAAGGCTTTCAGCGCCTCTGCGCCGCGTCCCTGCTGCAGAAGCACGGTGCCGAGCGTGGTGAGGTAGAGCGGCTTGGGCTCGCGCCTGAGGGCGTTGGCGAGCCATTCCACGGCATGGTCGAGCTGCTTGCTCTGGATGCACAACAGGCCCATCAGATGCAGCGTGTCGGCATGACCGGGGTCCTGCGCCAGCAGCTGCTGGCAACACAGCTGGGCGTCGAGAGTCCGGCCGGCGCGCATGTGCTCGACCGCGGTCTGGTGCAATTGGGCCAGATCGCCGCCCGGCGCCGGGCCGGCCTTGGTTCGATCCTGAGCCTTCTGATCCTTGCGACCAGCCATTGCGCCACCTGAAATTGCAGATTGGGCGTGACGGTATTTGATTCCGCCCCTCGCCGAAAGGCAGAGGCCACCGGTCCTCCGGCGGGATCGGCGGCCGCGTCGTTTATGGCCAGGGCAAGCGCAGCCTCCGCCACGTCATGGCCGAGTGAGCGTTGTGCTCCGCCGGACTAACACCGACAGGTCAAAACTCCGGCTGCCAATGCCGCAGCTCGCGCGCGGCCTTCGTCACCGCGCCGATGGTTGTGAATGAAGCCGTCTCGACCATCAGCGTGCGCGCCAGGCGCAGCGCCCGCGCCTCGCACGTCGCGCGCTGCCTCGTATCCTCGATCAACTCGAAATCGATGTTGTGCGCCAGGCCCAGGATGCGGCGGATGATCTTCGCCGCCGTGAAGCCGATGGCGTCCTGGAACAGCCTCGCCAGATAGGCCTGACGTTCGGCCTCGAGCCGCGTGGCGCCTGCCTCGCCGGGAAACAGCGATAACGGATAGGCATCGCCTGTCGCCTCGCTTCGCCACAGCGCCAGGAATTTGCGAACGAAGCCGCTCCACACCTCATCCACCGTGCCCAGCACCCAGCTCTCGAACGCCTCCCTGTCGCCGTGCGACTGCTCGTGCCCGGCCGAGGCGAAATAGGCCATCAGCAGGTTGGCGAGAACGGCGCCGACGTCGAATCCCATCGGGCCATAGAAGGCGAACTCAGGATCAATCACCTTGGTTTCGGTGTCCGTCACCATGATCGATCCCGTATGCAGATCGCCATGGATCAGCGCCTCGGCACGCGACAGGAACTTGAGCTTCAACCGCGAGACCGCGACGTGCAAATCGAGATCGGCGCGAATGTCCGCCGCGGTCGCGTCGAGCCAGGGCGCGGTCCAGCGGTTCTGCTCGGCAATGCGATAGGGATCGGTGAAGATCAGATCCTCGGTGATCTTGCACAGCGCGTGGTTGCCGGCGAAGCTTGCGATCGCGTCCTTCTTCGCAGCGGCCGAGAGCGCGAGATCGGACGAGAAGAACAGCGTCCGCGCCATGAAGGTCGTGATGTGCTCGACGAAGCCCGGATAGATCGTGCCGGCAACCAGGCCCTTGCGCATGATGATATGCGGCTCGAGCAGCTCCATCGCGGTCAGCGCCAGCGCCGGATCATGATGCACGATCGCCGGTACCAGGCCGGATGCGAGACGGTTCTGATGCGTCAGCGCCAGATGCTCATAGTGAGCGCGTGACAAAGGCAACGGCCAGCTCTCGCCGACCAGGCGCACGTAAGGCAGCGCCTGCTTCACCGCGAGACCGCCGGTCGATCCCTTGACGATGAAGACGAGATTGAGATTGCCGTCGCCGACCTCGGTGATCTCCCAGTTCTCGGCCGGTCCGCCGAGTTGGGCTGCGACCGCCGGTGTGGCCGCGAGTGTGCGGCGAAGATCCGTTTCATTGAGAATGCGATAGCCCGGCGGCGTCCCCTGCCCGGCTGCGGCCGATGTCGTCACGCGCGACCTCCCTGTCGATCTTGTTGTCGCCTCCTATAGCAAAAAAGCCGACGCGCGTCCGCGCATCGGCTTCGTCGGGATGTTGTGCGACGCAAGCGGCTAGAACGGGAGTCCCATCAGCTTCGAGAGCCGCTCGATGCTGAGATAGCCGGCCTGATAGGCTGCGAGCGCGAGGCCGAAGATCACGGCCGACAGCACCGTGGTCCAGATCAGGCGGCGTCCCATCAGGCTGATCGTCGGCGCGCCGGGATCGGTGCCGGGCGCGGCGCCGCCGGTCTCGTGCTGGCTGCGGACGCCGAACGGCAGCGTCACGAACAGGGTGACCCACCACAACACGAAGTAGATCGCGAGCCAGGTTGAGATCGTATAGACCATGATCGTCCCGCTGCCTCAGGCCTGCTCGATCTCGACGAGCGCGCCGGAGAAATCCTTCGGATGCAGGAACAGCACCGGCTTGCCATGCGCGCCGATGCGCGGCAGCCCGTCGCCGAGCACGCGGGCACCTTCCTTGATCAGCGTGTCGCGCGAAGCGATGATGTCGGGCACCTCGTAGCAGACATGGTGAATACCGCCATCGGCGTTGCGCTCGAGAAACTTCGCGATCGGCGAGGCCTCGCCGAGCGGCTGGATGAACTCGATCTTGGTGTTGGGCAAGGTCACGAACACCGTGATGACGCCGTGATCCGGCAGCGGCAGCGGCGCGGAGATCTCAGCGCCGAATGCCGCGCCGTAGATCTTTGCCGCCTTCTCGGCGTCCTTGACCGCGATGGCGACGTGGTTCAGCCGGCCCAGCATGACATCCTCCACTCTTTGATCCCCGGCCGTTGAATCGGCCTTGCGTGCTCAGACTTCCAATACTCAGACTTCCAAGACGTGAACGAGGCAGATCGGCTTCTTGCCCCACTGCTCGTTGACGGCGGACCGCACGGCACGCCGCACCGACTCCGCGGCGGCATCGGGATCGCGCCGGCGCGCGCGCGGCAGGCCTTCGAAGGTCGAGACAACAGCGTCGAAGACGATGTCGTCCATCTGCTCGCCGGCCGTCGTCTTCTCGGGGATGCCGACCATGTCGACCTCGGGGTCATCGGCCAGCTCGCCCTTCTCGGTGACGGCCATGGCCACGAAGATGCAGCCGGCGAAGCTCATCTTGCGCCGCTCGACGACGGCGCGCGACTTCGAATCCTCGAGGATGGTGCCGTCCTTGTAGAGGCGTCCTGCCGGCAACTGATCGATGATCCCGGGATCGCCGGGGCCGAGCTTGACGAGATCGCCGTTGCGGCAGGTGATCACCTTCGGCACGCCGCAGGCGCGCGCCAGCCGCGCGTGCTCATGCAGATGCAGCGCTTCGCCGTGAACGGGGATCAGGAGCTGCGGCCGCGTCCAGGCGATCATGTCGCGCAGTTCGTCGCGCCGGGGATGGCCGGAGACATGGACCAGATGGTTGCGGTCGGTGATGATCTCGATGCCCTGCTGCACCAGGCCGTTGATGACGGCGCCGACCGCCTTCTCGTTGCCGGGGATGGTCCGTGAGGAGAAGATGACGGTGTCGCCCTTGTTCAGCGTCACGAGCGGATGATCGTCATTGGCGATGCGCGCCAGCGCCGCGCGCGGCTCGCCCTGGCTGCCGGTGCACAGCGCCAGGACCTTGTCGGCCGGGAAGTGGCCGTACAGATCCATACCGCGGAAATTCTGCACGCCCTCGAGATAGCCGGTCTCGCGCGCGACCTGCACGACGCGCTCCATGGCGCGGCCGACGATGACGACCTCGCGCTCGGCTTCGCGCGCGGCGTCGGCGACGGCGCGAATGCGCGCGACGTTGGAGGCAAACGTGGTGACGGCGACGCGCCCCCTGGCTTCCTTCACCAGCGCGGTGAGCGTCTTGGCAACCTCGGCCTCGGACGGGGACCGCCCCTCGCGCACGGCATTGGTGGAGTCACCGATCAGCGCGAGCAGCCCGGCATCGCCGAGCTCGCGCAGCCGCTTCTCGTCGGTCGGCGCGCCCAGCACCGGCGTCGGATCAATCTTCCAGTCGCCGGTGTGCAGCACCGTCCCGACCTCGGTGTGGATCGCCAGCGCATGCGATTCCGGAATCGAATGCGCGACCGGGATGAACTCGACGTTGAACGGGCCGATGTCGACGCGCCCGCCCGACGGGATCACCTTGACCGGGATCTTGGCGGGAAGCCGCTCGGCCTCGCACTTGGCCTCGAACAGCGCGGCGCTGAACTTGGTCGCGTAGATCGGGCATTTCAGCCGCGGCCAGAGATCGATGATGGCGCCGAAATGGTCCTCATGCGCGTGCGTCAGCACCAGGCCGACGAGGTTCTTGCCTTCCTTCTCCAGGAAGCTCACGTCGGGCATGATCAGATCGATACCCGGCAGATGCTCCTCGTCGCCAAAGGACACGCCCAGATCGATCGCAAGCCAGGAGCGCTGGTGGCGATTGCCGAGGCCGTAGATCGACAGGTTCATGCCGATCTCGCCAACGCCGCCGAGCGGCGCAAATGTCAGTTCGTCGGGACGCGCCATCTAGACCGCTCCTTTGGATGCGACCGAGCCGAAATGAACATCACCGGCCGTGATCGGCTCCAATCGTCCCTCCGCGGTCCGCACCAGCATACAACCCTGTTCGTCGATCGTGTCGAAAATCCCCTCGATGATAGCATGTCCGGACCTGATGGCGACGGGCTGACCAAGGCCAGCCGCCCGCTCCAGCCACAGCTTTCGGATGTCGCCAAAGCCGCGCCCCTCATTCCAGATGCCGAAGTATTCGACCCAGCTGTCGGACAGCGCGGTGAACAGATCCTCGGCGCTGACCTCCACTCCGAGGTCCCGCAGCGAGACCGCCGGTGTCGGGGTATCGGTCGGCGCTGCCACCACATTGGTTCCGATGCCGGCGACGACCGCGAGCCCGCCGGACACTTGCTCCGCTTCCAGCAGCATGCCCACGATCTTGCTGCCGCCGGCGAGCACGTCGTTAGGCCATTTCACCGAGAAATCGAGGTTTGAACTGCCACCGGACCGCAGCACAGCCTCACGGCTGACCTGTCGCAAAGCGCTGGAGATTGCGAGGCAGGCGGCGAAGCCGAGGGTCGCGGCGACGGCCGGCGCGACATTGAGCACTTCGAGGACCGAGGACGCCAGATTGCCGCGTGGCGCGATCCACGGCCGCTGGCGGCGGCCACGTCCGGCCGTCTGCTCCGTGGTGACGAACCAGCTCGCCCTGGCCCCCTGACGCGCGGCGGTGAGGGCCTCGATATTGGTCGAGCCGGCCTGATCGAAGACGACGAGCCCGTAGCCGCTGGCAGCGGCACGGGCCCCGAGAGCAAATGACATTTAGAACAGCGACTTCGCCGCGGCCGCGGCGGCGCTGACCAGCGGGCCGGGATAGGCGAAGAACAGGATGTTGAAGATGCCGGAGATCGCGAGCACGGTGCGCAGCTCGATCCGAACCGGATCGACCGTGGCGAGAGGCTCGTCGAAATACATCGTCTTGACGATGAGCAGATAATAGTAGGCGCCCACAACGCTGGTGAGCACACCGATCACCGACAGCGTGAACAGCCCGCCCTTGATCGCGGCGACGAACACGTACCACTTGGCGAAGAAGCCCGCGAGCGGCGGAACGCCGGCCAGCGAGAACAGCAGCATCGCGAACATGAAGGCGAGGAGCGGATTGGTGCGCGAGAGACCTGCGAAATCGCTGATCTTCTCGAACGACTGGCCGTTGCGCTTGATCGCCATGATCACCGCGAACGAGCCCAGCGTCATCGCGACATAGATCGCGATGTAGGTCAGCACGCCCTGCGCGCCCTCGACCGTGCCGGCGGCGAGGCCGACCAGTGCGAAGCCCATATGGCCGATCGACGAATAGGCCATCAGGCGCTTGATGTTGGTCTGGCCGATCGCGGCAAACGAGCCGAGCGCCATCGAGGCGATCGAGACGAACACGACGATCTGCTGCCACTGGAAGGTGATGCCGGGGAACGCGGTCAACGCGACGCGGGCGAACACCGCGAGCGCGGCGACCTTCGGCGCCGAGGCGAAGAACGCGGTGACCGGGGTCGGCGCGCCTTCATAGACGTCCGGCGTCCACATGTGGAACGGCACCGCCGAGACCTTGAAGCACATGCCGGCGAACAGGAAGACAAGGCCGAAGATGACGCCGACGCCGCCGGTCTTGGTCGCCGCCGCGATGCCGGCGAAGTTCACCGTTCCGGTGAAGCCGTAGATCAGCGAGGCGCCGTAGAGCAGCATGCCCGAGGACAGCGCGCCGAGCACGAAGTACTTCAGGCCGGCTTCGGTCGACTTGACGTTGTCGCGATGGCTGGCGGCGACGACGTAGAGCGCCAGCGACATCAGCTCGAGGCCGAGATAGAGCGCGATCAGGTCACCGGCCGAGATCAGGACCAGCATGCCCAAGGTCGAGAGCAGCACCAGGATCGCGTATTCGAAGATGCGCCGGTCGGGCGAGGACAGGAACTCGACCGACATCACCAGCGTCGCCACCGAGCCGATGATCGCCAGGATCTTCAGGAAGCGCGCATAGCCGTCGGCGATGAAGCTGCCGCCGAAGGCCTGGCCGACCGGCTGCCTCAGCACCAGGATGCCGACCACGATCAGCAGAGCGACCGCAAGGCCGGTGACGATCCCCGTCGCCCCCTGCCCGCGAAACGCACCCAGCATCAACAGCGCCATGGCCCCCAAGGCCAGCAGCAGCTCCGGCAGCACCACCCAAAGCTGAGGCCCAAGATTCTCGATCATCGTCTCTGTCCCGACCCCAAGGGTCTCATCATTGGAGCAGCGCGGCGGCCTTCACGGCCGTCACGGCGGTATTGTAGTTGGTGACGAGCTGCTGCACCGAGGCGGCCGACATGTCCAGGATCGGCTTCGGATAGACGCCGAACAGGATGGTCAGCGCCACCAGCGGAAACAGGATCACGCCTTCACGCAAGGTCAGGTCCTTGATGCTCGCGAGCGACGGCTTGGTCAGCGCGCCGAACACCACCTTGCGGTACAGCCACAGCGCATAGCCGGCCGACAGGATGACGCCGAAGGTGGCGAAGAACGCCGTCGGGATCGACACCTTGAAGGTGCCGAGCAGGGTCATGAACTCGCCGACGAAGCCGGAGGTGCCGGGCAGACCGACATTGGCCATGGTGAACACCATGAACACCAGCGCGTAAACGGGCATCCGGTTGACGAGGCCGCCATAGGCGGCGATCTCACGGGTATGCATGCGGTCGTAGACGACGCCGACGCAGAGGAACAGCGCGCCCGAGACGATGCCGTGCGAGATCATCTGGAACACGCCGCCGGCCACGCCCTGCATGGTGCCGGCGAAGATGCCCATCGTCACGAAGCCCATATGCGCCACCGACGAGTAGGCAATGAGCTTCTTGATGTCCTCCTGCATCAGCGCGACCAGCGAGGTGTAGATGATCGCGATCGCCGACAGCGTCCACACCAGCGGGGCAAAGTCGTGCGAGGCCAGCGGGAACATCGGCAGCGAGAAGCGCAGGAAGCCGTAGCCGCCCATCTTCAAGAGGATCGCGGCCAGGATCACCGAGCCGGCGGTCGGCGCCTCGACGTGCGCGTCCGGCAGCCAGGTGTGCACCGGCCACATCGGCATCTTCACCGCGAAGGAGGCGAAGAACGCCAGCCACGCCCAGGTCTGCAAGGACCGCGGCACCGCCGTGTGCATCAAGGTCGGGATGTCGGTCGTGCCCGCGTTCCAATACAGCGCCATGATGGCGAGCAGCATCAGCACCGAGCCGAGCAGCGTGTAGAGGAAGAACTTGAACGACGCGTAGACCCGGCGCGGGCCACCCCAGACGCCGATGATCAGGAACATCGGGATCAGGCCGCCCTCGAAGAACAGGTAGAACAGCACGAGGTCGAGCGCCGAGAACGTGCCGACCATCAGCGTTTCCAGGATCAGGAACGCCATCATGTATTCGCGCAGGCGGTTCTTGACCGACTTCCAGCTCGCCATGATGCAGAACGGCATCAAGGCGGTGGTCAGGATCACGAACGGCAGCGAAATGCCGTCGACGCCCATGTGATAGCTGATGCCGGCTGCCAGCCAGTTCGACTTCTCGACGAACTGGAAGTCGGTTTGGCCGGGATCGAAGCGCAGCACCAGGATCACCGACACCGCGAAGGTGATCAGCGTGGTCCACAGCGCGATCCAGCGCGCATTGCGCTGGGCCGCCTCGTCGTCGCCGCGGACCAGATAGATCAGCAGCGCGCCGACGAGCGGCAGGAAGGTGACGACGGAGAGAATCGGCCAGGTGGTCATTGCTGGCCCCCCATGAACATGAACCAGGTGATCAGGCCGGCGACGCCGATCAGCATGGCAAAGGCATAGTGATAGAGATAACCGGTCTGGATCTTGACGACGTTGCGCGTGACGTCGAGCACCCGCGCCGAGACGCCATCCGGACCGAACCCGTCGATGACGAAGCCGTCGCCCTTCTTCCAGAGGAAGCGGCCGAGCCACTTCGCCGGACGGACGAAGATCAGGTCATACAGCTCGTCGAAGTACCACTTGTTCAGCAGGAACTTGTAGAGCAGCGGCTGCTGCGCGGCGAGCTCCTCCGGAATATCCGGACGTTTGACGTAGAAGAAGTAGGAGACCGCGAAGCCGCCGACCATCATGATGAAGGGCAGCTGGCCCAGCCAGAACGGCATATGCTCCATGTCCTCCAGGATGTGCGGGTTCATCTTCAGCGACTCGCCGAAGAAGTGCTCGACACCATGGGGATCGGTGAACAGGCCCTTGAAGGGGAAGCCGGCCAGGATCGAGCCGGCCGCGAGCACGCCGATCGGGATCAGCATCCAGATCGGGCTCTCGTGGGCGGCATCATAGTGATGCTGGTCGTGCGGCGTGCCGAAGAACGTCTTGAACACCAGGCGCCAGGAGTAGAACGAGGTCAGGCCGGCGGCTGCGATGGTCAGGAAGTACGCATAGGTCGCGAACGGATTATGCGCGGCGTAGGCGGCCTCGATGATCGCGTCCTTGGAGAAGAAGCCGGCGAAGCCCGGGAAACCGGTCAGCGCCAGAGTGCCGATGGTCATCACCGCGAAGGTATACGGGATCTTCTTCCACAGGCCGCCCATGTTGCGGATGTCCTGCTCGTGATGCATCGCGTAGATCACCGAGCCGGAGCCTAGGAACAGCAGCGCCTTGAAGAAGGCGTGCGTGAACAGGTGGAACATGCCGACCGAGTAGGCCCCAGCTCCCATCGCCACGAACATGTAGCCGAGCTGCGAGCAGGTCGAATAGGCGACGATGCGCTTGATGTCGTTCTGCACGAGGCCGACGGTCGCCGCGAAGAACGCGGTGGTGGCGCCGAAGAACATCACAACGGCCTGCGCGTTCGGCGCGAGTTCGAACAGCGGCGACAGGCGCGCGACCATGAACACGCCGGCGGTGACCATGGTCGCGGCGTGGATCAGCGCCGAGACCGGGGTCGGACCTTCCATCGCGTCCGGCAGCCAGGTGTGCAGCAGAAACTGCGCCGACTTGCCCATCGCGCCCATGAACAGCAGCAGGCAGGTGAGCGTCAGCGCGTCGGCATGCCAGCCGAGGAAGTTGATGGTCGTCTTGCCGGCAATGCTCGGCGCGGCGGCGAAGATGGTCTCGAAGTCGGTCGACTTCGTCAGCAGGAAAATCGCGAAGATGCCGAGCGCGAAGCCGAAATCGCCGACGCGGTTGACGACGAAGGCCTTGATCGCGGCGGCGTTGGCCGACGGCTTCTGGAACCAGAAGCCGATCAGCAGGTAGCTGGCGAGACCGACGCCCTCCCAGCCGAAGAACAGCTGCACGAGGTTGTTCGCGGTCACCAGCATCAGCATCGCGAAGGTGAACAGCGAGAGATAGGCGAAGAAGCGCGGACGGTTCGGATCCTCGTCCATGTAGCCGATCGAATAGAGATGCACGAGCGAGGACACGCTCGTCACCACGACCAGCATCACGGCGGTCAGCGTATCGACGCGCAGCGCCCAGGAAACCTGCAGCTCGCCGGAATTGATCCAGGGCAGCAGCTCCTTCACGCCGGCTTCGTGGTGCATGAAGCCAACGCTGACCAGCATCGCCCAGGACAATGCGGCGGAGACGAACAGCAGCGCGGTGGTGATCGCCTGCGCGGCCCAGGTGCCGGACGCCGGCGGCTCGGCGACATGATGGTCGTCGTGGCCGTGGCCGTGATCGTCATGGCCGTGGTCATCATGCGCATGCGCGTGCGCGTCGGCGACGCCGTGACCATGGTCGTCGTGATGATGCTCGACCTCGTCGCCGCTCGGATGGCGCGCATGCGCCCCCAGCACAGCGATCAGGCCGGCCAGGATCGCGCCCAGCAACGGCAGAAAGACAATGGCCTGGATCATTCGCCCGTTCCCTTACGCATGACCTTGCCGGCGAACCGGCCCCCACTCTTGCGGATCATGCGCCTTAGCCCTTCATCAGATTGACGTCTTCGACCGCGATCGAGCCGCGGTTGCGGAAGTAGACCACCAGCACGGCGAGACCGATCGCGGCCTCCGCCGCCGCCACCGTCAGCACCAGCAGCGCGAACACCTGGCCGACGATGTCGCCGAGGAAGGTCGAGAACGCCACGAGGTTGATGTTGACGGCGAGCAGGATCAGCTCGACCGACATCAGGATGACGATGATGTTCTTGCGGTTCAGGAAGATGCCGAGGATGCCGAGCGTGAACAGCATCGCGGCGACCGCGAGGTAATGTCCCAGTCCGATGGTCATTTCACCCACTCCGCGGCGTCCGTGTCCTGCAGCCCCTGCCCGACCGCGACCTTGCGGACGGCCATCGCCATCTCCGGCGTGCGGGCGTTCTGGACGTTGATGTCCTGGCGCTTGACGCTCGCCTTGTGGCGCAGCGTCAGCACGATCGCGCCGATCATCGCCACCAGCAGAATCATGCCCGACAGCTGGAAGTAATGGACGTATTTCGTATAGAGCACGAGGCCGAGCGCCTCGGTGTTCGTGACGTTGGTCGGGATCGCCGCCGTGATCGCCTTCGGCGTCGTCGGGTTGATGACCCAGTAGGACACCGTCAGCAGAAGCTCGAACAGGAAGATGCCGCCGATCACGAGACCGATCGGCATGTACTGCAGGAAGCCCTCGCGCAGCTCGGTGAAGTCAACGTCGAGCATCATGATCACGAAAAGGAACAGCACCGCGACCGCGCCGACATAGACGACGACCAGGATCATCGCCAGGAACTCCGCCCCCATCAGCACGAACAGTCCGGAGGCGTTGACGAAGGCGAGGATCAGATAGAGCACCGAGTGAACGGGGTTCTTCGAGACGATCACCATCACGGCCGAGGCCACGCAGACCGCCGCGAACAGGTAGAAGAAGAGCGCAGGAAGGATCATCGGACGGCCTCAGCGGTACGGCGCGTCGAGCGCGATGGCTTTGGAGATTTCGCGCTCCCAGCGGTCGCCGTTCGCGAGCAGCTTGGCCTTGTCATAGTACAGCTCCTCGCGGGTCTCGGTCGCGAACTCGAAGTTCGGTCCCTCGACGATGGCGTCCACCGGACAGGCTTCCTGGCACAGGCCGCAATAGATGCACTTCACCATGTCGATGTCGTAGCGCACCGTGCGGCGGGTGCCGTCGTTGCGGCGCGGACCGGCCTCGATGGTGATCGCCTGCGCCGGACAGACGGCCTCGCACAACTTGCAGGCGATGCAGCGCTCCTCGCCATTGGGATAGCGGCGCAATGCATGCTCGCCGCGGAAGCGCGGCGAGATCGGGCCCTTCTCGAACGGATAGTTCAGGGTCGGCTTCGGCTGGAAGAAGTAGCGCATCGCGAGGAAGAACGCGGAGACGAACTCCTGCAGCAGCAGCGACCGTGCGGTGGCGGAGATGTTCATGACAGCCTCATTTCGGCGCGATGCCGGCGAAGTGCAGCACGCCCGCGACAACGACCACCATGACCAGCGACAGCGGCAGGAACACCTTCCAACCGAGTCGCATCAACTGGTCGTAGCGGTAGCGCGGCACGATCGCTTTCGCCATCGCGATCAGGAAGAACATGAAGAACAGTTTCAGCGAGAACCAGATGACGCCCGGCACCCAGTTAAACGGCGCCACATCGATCGGCGGCAGCCAGCCGCCCAGGAACAGGATCGTCGCCAGCGCGCACATCGTGGTGATAGCGACGTATTCGCCGAGCATGAACAGGAGGTACGGCGTCGAGCCGTATTCGACCATGAAGCCGGCGACGAGCTCGGATTCAGCTTCCACCAGGTCGAACGGCGGACGGTTGGTCTCGGCCAGCGCCGAGACGTAGAACACCACGAACATCGGGAACAGCGGCCAGACGTACCAGTTCAGGATCGTCAGCTGCGGCAGGCCGATCAGGCTGGCGAGACCGCGGGCATGCTGCGCCTCGACCACCGCCGAGAGATTCAGGGTGCCCGCACAGAGCAGCACCGTGATGATCACGAAGCCGATCGAGACCTCGTAGGACACCATCTGCGCCGCCGAGCGCAGCGCCGCCAGGAACGGATATTTCGAGTTCGACGACCAGCCGGCCATGATGATGCCGTAGATCGACAGCGACGAGATCGCGAAGATGAAGAGGATGCCGACATTGATGTCGGCGATCGCCCAGCCGAGATTGGTCGGGATGACAGCCCAGGCCGCCAGCGCCAGCACGCAGGACACCAGCGGCGCCAGCAGGAACACGCCCTTGTTGGCGCCGGCCGGAATGATCGGCTCCTTGAGCACGAACTTCAACAGGTCCGCGAACGACTGGAACAGGCCCCAGGGTCCGACCACGTTCGGGCCGCGGCGGATCTGCACCGCCGCCCAGATCTTGCGGTCGGCGAGCAGGATGTAGGCAATCGCGACCAGCAGGACGACGAGGAGCAGCACGCTCTGCGCGATCATGATGATCAGCGGCCAGAGGAAGCCGGTCCAGAACGAGCTTGCGAAGAAATCAGCCATCAGGTCACGCTCACTCCGCTGCCGTCAGCATCTGCCCGGAGGCCAGGCGGGAGCATTCCGCCATGACCGCCGACGCGCGCGCGATCGGATTGGTGAGATAGAAGTCATCGATCACAGGCTTGAACGGCGCCTTCTCGAGGCTGCCGCCCTTGCCCGCCAGGGTCTTGATGTCGGCGATCGTGCCGGCCTCGATCTGGTCGATGCGGCCGAGATGCGGCACCGCCTTGACGATCTCGGCGCGCAGCGCGGCCAGCGAGTCGTAGCCGAGCTTGCGGCCGAGCACGTCGGACAGCGCGCGGATGATCGCCCAGTCCTCGCGGGCCTCGCCCGGCGGGAACGACGCACGCGCCGCGATCTGCACCCGGCCCTCGGTGTTGACGTAGAGGCCGGACTTCTCGGTGTAGGCCGCGCCCGGCAGGATGACGTCGGCGCGATGCGCGCCGCGGTCGCCATGGGTGCCGATATAGACCGTGAACACGCCCTCGGGGATCTCGACCTCGTCGGCACCGAGCAGGAACATCACGTCCATGGTGCCGAAGGTGGTCATCTGGGCGCCGGTCAGCCCGGTGCCGTTGAAGCCGATGTCGAGCGCGCCGACGCGCGACGCGGTGTCGTGCAGCACGGCAAAACCGTTCCAGTCGTCGCGCACCGCGTTGACGTCCATCGCGATCTTGGCGGCGAGCGCCAGGATCGCACCGCCATCATGACGCGCAGCCGCACCCGCGCCGACCAGCACGATCGGGTTCTTGGCGTTGCGGAACGCGGACGCAAAGGAATGCTTGCCCGCGGCGACGTCGCTCAGCGAGTCCGTGCCCGCGCCGATGTGCTCATAGGAATAGGTGAGATCGACCTTCGGGCCGACTACGCCGACCTTGAGCTGGCCGGAGCGCCAGCGCTTGCGGATGCGGGCGTTGAGCACGGCCGCTTCCTTGCGCGGATTGGCGCCGATGATCAGGATCGCGTCGGCCTGCTCGATGCCGGCAATGGTCGGATTGAACAGATAGGACGAACGGCCGAGCTTGGCATCGAAGCTGTCACCGCCCTGCACCGCGACATTGGTCGAACCGAGCTTGGCGAGCAGATCCTTGAGCGCAAACATCTCCTCGACTGCGGCGAGGTCGCCGGCGATGGCGCCGATCCGCTTGCCGTCGATGCGCGACAGCTTGGTCGCGATCGCCTTGAATGCTTCCGGCCACGTTGCCGGACGCAGCTTGCCGTCCTCACGCACATAGGGACGATCGAGCCGCTGCGTGCGCAGGCCGTCGACGACGTGACGCGTCTTGTCGGAGATCCACTCCTCGTTCACGGAGTCATTGACGCGCGGCAGGATGCGCATCACCTCGCGACCGCGGGTGTCGACGCGGATCGCCGAGCCCAGGCCGTCCATGACGTCGATCGACTGCGTCTTGCCGAGCTCCCACGGACGCGCCGCGAAGGCATAGGGCTTGGAGGTCAGCGCGCCCACCGGGCAGATGTCGACCAGATTGCCCTGCAACTCCGAGCTCAACGCCTGCTCGAGATAGGTCGTGATCTCCATGTCCTCGCCGCGGCCGGTCGCGCCCATTTCCGGCACGCCGCACACCTCCGCCGAGAAGCGGACGCAGCGCGTGCACTGGATGCAGCGGGTCATCGAGGTCTTGACCAGCGCGCCGAGATACTTGTCCTCGACTGCGCGCTTGTTCTCGGCGTAGCGGCTGGTGTCGACGCCATAGCCCATCGCCTGGTCCTGCAGGTCGCACTCACCGCCCTGGTCGCAGATCGGGCAGTCCAGGGGATGGTTGATCAGAAGGAATTCCATCACGCCTTCGCGCGCCTTCTTGACCATCGGCGACCGCGTGGAGATTTCCGGCGGCTCGCCCTTCGGGCCTGGCCGGCAGTCGCGCACGCCCCAGGCGCAGCTCGCAACCGGCTTCGGTCCGCCCTTCACCTCGACGAGGCACATCCGGCAGTTGCCGGCGATCGACAGCCGCTCGTGATAGCAGAAGCGCGGAATTTCGGCGCCCGCCGCCTCGCACGCCTGCAGCAGCGTGTACTCCGGCGGCACATCGATCTCTTTGCCATCGATGATGATCTTGGTCATTGCCTCACATCTCTCTCAAACCACGGACCACCGCGCTCCGCGCCGTGAGGGCGCAATCGCGGGGGAAAACCTCGCTGGCGGACAGGACCGCCATCACCTACTCCGCCGCCACCATGTGCGCGGGATCGCGCACGCCGACGTCGTCGACATCGGCCTTATGCGAATACTGGTCGATGCGCGCTTCGATCTCGTGACGGAAATGCGTGATCAGGCCCTGGATCGGCCAGGCCGCGGCGTCACCCAGCGCGCAGATCGTGTGTCCCTCGATCTGCTTGGTGACCTCCAGCAGCATGTCGATCTCGCGCTTGTGCGCGCGGCCCTCTGCCATGCGCGTCAGCACGCGCCACATCCAGCCGGTGCCCTCGCGGCACGGGGTGCACTGGCCGCAGCTCTCATGCTTGTAGAAATAGGAGATACGCGCGATCGCCCGGATCAGGTCGGTCGACTTGTCCATCACGATCACGGCCGCGGTGCCCAGGCCCGAGCGCAGCTTCGACAGGCTGTCGAAATCCATCGGCGTGTCGATGATCTGCTCGGCCGGCACCATGCGCACCGACGAGCCGCCGGGGATCACGGCCTTCAGATTGTCCCAGCCGCCGCGGATGCCGCCGCAGTGCTTCTCGATCAGCTCGCGGAACGGAATGCCCATCGCCTCTTCGACGTTGCAGGGCCGCTCGACGTGACCGGAGATGCAGAACAGCTTGGTGCCGACATTGTTCGGACGGCCGATGCCGGCGAACCAGGAGGCGCCGCGGCGCAGGATGGTCGGCGCGACCGCGATCGACTCGACGTTGTTCACCGTGGTCGGGCAGCCATAAAGGCCGACATTCGCGGGGAATGGCGGCTTCAGGCGCGGTTGCCCCTTCTTGCCCTCGAGGCTTTCGAGCAGCGCGGTCTCCTCGCCGCAGATATAGGCGCCGGCGCCGTGCGCGACGTAGATGTCGAACGGCCAGCCATGGATGTTGTCCTTGCCGACCAGCTTCGCCTCATAGGCCTGATCGATTGCCGCCTGCAGCCGCTCGCGCTCCCGGATAAACTCGCCGCGCACATAGATGTAGCAGGTGTGCGCGTTCATCGCGAAGCTGGCGATCAGGCAGCCCTCGACGAGATGATGCGGATCGTGCCGCATGATCTCGCGATCCTTGCAGGTGCCGGGCTCGGACTCGTCGGCGTTGACCACGAGATAGCTCGGCCGGCCGTCGGTCGATTCCTTCGGCATGAACGACCATTTCAGGCCGGTCGGGAAGCCGGCGCCGCCGCGGCCGCGCAGGCCCGACGCCTTCATCTCATTGATGATCCAGTCGCGGCCCTTCTCGATCAGCCCCTTGGTGCCGTCCCAGCTGCCGCGCCGGCGCGCGCCTTCGAGGCCCCAATCGTGCAGGCCATAGAGGTTGGTGAAGATGCGGTCCTTGTCGTCGAGCATCAGACGGCTTCCTCTGACATCAGCGGTTCGACTGCATGGTGGCGATGAAGGCGGCGCAGCCGCCAAATACCAAGGCCCACAGCAGACTGGACTCCAGCGTCGCGTTCAGCGCGAACCGCTGCAGTACGAAAATGAAAGCGGCGGCTGCGAGCGTATGCAGCGCCACGTAGCGCCAGTTCTTCATCGCGGCGCCCTCTTGGCTCAGGGCCGCAACGCGGGTGCGATTGCGGCTCATGTCTTCTCCTTCAGCGTGGTCGGTCCGCCCGCCGGCGCCGAGAACTGACGGCCGTTCTGCGGACCCGGCGTCGGCAGGTTGCCGGTCGCAAAGCCGTCGAGCACCTTGCCGAAGCTCTCCGGCGTCAGGTCCTCATAGGTATCCTTCCAGACCTGCACCATCGGCGCATTCACACAGGCGCCCAGGCACTCGACCTCTTCCCAGCTGAAGTCGCCGTCCTTGGACAGATGGAACGGGTCGTGATGGATGCGGTGCTTGCAGAGCTCGATCAGCTCCTCGGCGCCGCGCAGCCGGCAGGGCGTGGTGCCGCAGACCTGGACATGCGCCTTCTTGCCGACCGGTTGCAGCTGGAACATCGTGTAGAAGGTCGCGACCTCGAGCACGCGGATATAGGGCATACCCAGCATGTCGGCCACGACGCGGATCGCGGCTTCCGAGACCCAGCCCGCGTTCTGCTCCTGCGCGCGCCACAGGATCGCGATCACGGCCGAGGCCTGGCGGCCTTCCGGGTATTTGGCGATCTGGGCCTTGGCGAAGGCGAGGTTTTCATCCGTGAACGCAAAGCTCGCGGGCTGGACTTCCTTCGGGGCAAGACGGCGGACGGACATGGCTCTCTAGTCTTTCATTGCATGCGGCGCGCGGCACTTGCATTGAGCGCTGCGACGCGATTCTGCCAGAAGGCACTTGCAGTTCCGAACACGTTATAGCCGACGTGCGCGGACACCTTGATGCGGTCGAGGATCGACAGCTCGGTCACGGTCTCGAAACGACGGCTTTCGGGGTCGTAGACCATGAGCTGCATCGGCGTCTGATCGAGGATGTAGCGCGACACAGTATGATTACGGTCCTGGCCGTGCTCCTCGCACAGGATCATGCTGTCGGTCGCGAGCAGCCGCGCCCCGCCCTTGATCGCCTCGATCTCGACGCCCTCGACGTCGAGCTTGATGAGGTATTTGCCCGAGGCCGCGACCTTGCCGTCGTCGATGAGATCATCGAGCGCCATTACTGGCACCTGCTCGCCGTCATCGCTGCCGCCGGCGATGCTGAACGCCTCGTGCTTGGTGCCTGTCAGAACCGCCGTGCCGCGGCTTTCGCCGATGGCGTACTTCATCACCTCGAAGCGACCGCCATTGATGTCGGCATTATTGGCGAGCTTGGCGAAGTTCGCCGCTGACGGCTCGATCGCGATCACCTTGTGCGCGCCGTACGGCGCGCTGGACACCAACACCGACCAATAGCCGTAATTGGCGCCGCCATCGATGAAGGTGTAATCGACATCAACAGCGCCGAGGAACAGCAGCTCGAGCTCATCCTCGTAAGTGTAGTCGCGGTTGAGCAGCTTGCTCCAATAGCCGTCGCCATAGGGGAACTCGAACACGGCGTCCGGGTTGAGCTTTACAGCGAGGTTACGCTCCGGCAGGGCCAGGCGCAGCAGATTGGCGCAGCGATTGTAGCCGCGATGGGAGAAGTGCGACGAGATCTTCGAACCGGTAGACAGCGCCAATGCAGCCGTGCGCTCCCAGAGGTTCGCTCCTTCGAGCGCTCCGGAAGCACGATCGAACTGGATCGGCGCATGGCCCATCAGCGATCCACCTCTCCGAACACGATGTCGAGCGAGCCGAGGATGGCCGAGACGTCGGCGAGCAGATGGCCGCGGCACAGGAAGTCCATCGCCTGCAGATGGGCGAAGCCCGGCGCGCGGATCTTGCACTTGTACGGCTTGTTGGTGCCGTCGGCGACCAGGTACACGCCGAACTCGCCCTTCGGCGCCTCGACGGCGGCGTAGATCTCGCCGGCCGGCACGTGCACGCCCTCGGTGTAGAGCTTGAAGTGATGGATCAGCGCTTCCATCGAGCGCTTCATCTCGCCACGCCGCGGCGGCGAGATCTTGTTGTCGGTGACGACGACCGGCCCCTGCCCGTCCGGCGCGCGCAGCTTGGCAATGCACTGCTTCATGATGCGCACGGACTGGCGCATCTCTTCCATGCGGATCAGGTAGCGGTCGTAGCAGTCGCCGTTCTTGCCGATCGGAATGTCGAACTCCATCTCGGCGTAGCAGTCGTAAGGCTGCGACTTGCGCAGGTCCCAGGCCGCGCCGGAGCCGCGCACCATCACGCCGGAGAAGCCCCACTCCCAGGCCTGCTTCAGGGTGACGACGCCGATGTCGACGTTGCGCTGCTTGAAGATGCGGTTGCCGGTCAGCAGCTGGTCGAGGTCGTCGACGACCTTCAGGAAGGGATCGCAGAACGCGTCGATATCGTCGATCAGCTTCGTCGGAAGATCCTGATGGACGCCGCCGATGCGGAAGTAGTTGGCGTGCATGCGCGAGCCGGAGGCGCGCTCATAGAACACCATCAGCTTCTCGCGCTCCTCGAAGCCCCACAGTGGCGGCGTCAGCGCGCCAACGTCCATCGCCTGAGTGGTGACGTTGAGCAGATGCGACAGCAGCCGGCCGATCTCGGAATACAGCACGCGGATCAGCTGGCCGCGGCGCGGCGGCTCGATGCCCAGCAGCCGCTCGGCGGCAAGGCAGAACGCATGCTCCTGGTTCATCGGCGCGACATAGTCGAGCCGATCGAAATAGGGCATCGCCTGCAGATAGGTCTTGGTCTCGATCAGCTTCTCGGTACCGCGGTGAAGCAGGCCGATATGCGGATCGACGCGCTCGACGACCTCGCCGTCCAGCTCCAAGACCAGACGCAGCACGCCGTGCGCCGCCGGATGCTGCGGGCCGAAATTGATCGTGAAATTGCGAAGTGCGGGGCTCTGCTCGTTCATGCCTGCGCTCCCACTCACTTGGTCGCTTTCTCATCGCCCGGCAGCGGATAGTCCGCGCCTTCCCAGGGCGAGAGGAAATCGAACTTGCGGAATTCCTGGTTGAGCCGGACCGGCTCGTAGATCACCCGCTTCTCCTGGTCGTCGTAGCGCACCTCGACGAAACCGGTCGTCGGGAAGTCCTTGCGCAGCGGATGGCCGTCGAAGCCGTAGTCGGTCAGCAGCCGGCGCATGTCGGGATGGCCGACGAAGATCACGCCGTAGAGGTCGTAGGTCTCGCGCTCGAACCAGTCAGCCCCCGGGAAGACGTCGATCAGCGACGGAATCTGCGTCGTCTCGTCGGCCTCGGCCTTCAACCGGATGCGGGTGTTCAGCGTCGGGGACAGGAAGTGGTAGACGACCTCGAAGCGCTTGGCGCGCTCGGGGTAGTCGACCGCCGTAATGTCGGTGAAGTTGATGAAGCGGCAGGCCGGATCATCGCGCAGATACTTCACGACCTCGACGATCCGGGCCGGCTCGACGTTGACCGTGAGCTGTTTGAAAGCGACCGAATGCCCGATCGCCGCGCCCGGAAGCGCGCTCACGATCGTCTGCCCAAGGGCGTCGAGCCTGCCGTCGTCCATGACCAAAACCTTCAGCGTTCGATGGTGCCGGTGCGACGGATCTTCTTCTGCAGCAGCAGAACTCCGTACAGCAGCGCTTCCGCGGTCGGCGGACAGCCGGGCACATAGATATCAATGGGAACGATGCGATCGCAGCCGCGGACCACCGAATAGGAATAGTGGTAGTAGCCGCCGCCATTGGCGCAGGAGCCCATCGAGATGACGTAGCGCGGCTCCGGCATCTGGTCGTAGACCTTGCGCAGCGCCGGCGCCATCTTGTTGGTCAGGGTGCCGGCGACGATCATCACGTCCGACTGGCGCGGCGAGGCGCGCGGCGCGAAGCCGAAACGCTCGACGTCGTAGCGCGGCATCGAGACCTGCATCATCTCGACGGCGCAGCAGGCCAGGCCGAACGTCATCCACATCAGCGAGCCGGTGCGGGCCCAGGTGATGAGATCGTCAGCGGTGGCGACGAAGAATCCCTTGTCCGACAGCTCGTGCTTGACCTCGAGGAAATACGGGTCGTTGGCACCAACAGGCCTGCCGGTCGCGGGATCGAGAATGCCCTTCGGGGCCGGTGCGATCACCGGACCAGAGGACGGGGTCGGGCTCAATCCCATTCAAGCGCGCCTTTCTTCCATTCGTAGGCAAACCCGACCGTCAACACGGCCAGGAACACCAGCATCGACCAGAAGCCGGCCGCGCCGAGCTTGCCGAATGCGACTGCCCAGGGAAACAGGAAGGCGACTTCGAGGTCGAAGATGATGAAAAGGATGGCAACCAGATAGAAGCGGACGTCGAACTTCATGCGCGCGTCGTCGAACGCATTGAAGCCGCATTCGTACGCGGAGAGCTTCTCGGGATCAGGCTGCTGGTAGGCGACCACGAACGGCGCGATCAACAGCACCACCCCGATGATGGCTGCGACACCTATGAAAACGACGAGGGGGAGATAGTTCTGAAGGATGCCGGTCATCGGCGCCACTTTCCTCTGCGGTTTCGGTGCAAACCACAGACTCGCTGCATTGGAATTGGTCGAAGCCTTAGCGCAGCGCACCAAGCCGCGCAAGACAGGCCCGCTCAACGCCGTCATCCCTCCCCACATTGCGGAAACCCGGACACACAGGCGAGTGCGGCGGCCGCGGCACGAGCGCTACGCGCGCATGACGGACCCGCAGCAATACGGTGTCGAACGCGACATCGACCGAATGCTGAGAGGGTCAGCGATTGCGAACACGCACGACACTGTGCGCAGGCGGAGCTGGTCGGAAACAGGGTGCGGAGCAGCGATCGGACGACCGCGATGGGGCGGCTGGGCTATGACCCGATACGCTTCCGCTATCGAGTGAGATGGTCGCGGCAGCGCGCCGAATCAAGGAGCGGCGTAGCTGAGGGCGCTTCCCAGGTGCGGATCGCAGCGGTCACCGCCCGGAGGCGGTCCGGCGACCCGGCCGCTTACTCCCGATTGCCGCCGTGAGCCCTGCAACCGATGAAACCATTTTGAGGAAACCAAGAAACCGGATCGAAACAAAGCGAAGGTACATGTCTGGCCAACAAAGTGGCGCTCTGAGACGCCGGGAGGCCGACATGAACCACTCGATCCATTCCGCGGACCGCTCGACCCATCTGAAGATCGTGGTCGTGGCCCTCATTGCAGGCATCGCCGTGACCGCCTTCGGCATCGCGGCCCGGACCAATGCCGACTACAGCCAGACGGCCTCGCACACGCCGGTCAAGGCGGGCAAGCCGGTCGTCGTGACCAGTTCCAACGGCTCGATGGTGCGCTGAGCGCGAAACGCGCCGCGCCGATCAGCTCCAGATGTATGTCGGGCCGCCCTCGTGGCGGCCTTTTTCGTGTCCCGCCGGCCTGACAACGAGCACTGCCACGCGCGTTGCAGCGCCGGGCATGTCGACGGATCGGATAAGACGGGAAGCTCGGGAGCGACGCTGGCGGGCGGATCAGACGAGGGGATGTGCCATGAGAATGGCGCGAGAGACGGGGCTCGAACCCGCGACCTCCGGCGTGACAGGCCGGCGCTCTAACCAACTGAGCTACTCCCGCGTGATCGCGAAATCCCGCGGAGGAGTGCGACTTAAAGGGGCGATGTTTCGAAGTCAAGGACAATGAAACCGGATTTGTGAGAAGTCGTTGATGGGTCCCCAAGACCACCCAACACCATCGCCGCCGCGCCCGCAGAGGTCGATCCAGAACAGGGATGAGCCCAGCCGCGCGCCATAAGCGTCCCGCATCGCCCTCTTCCGGCTCTTTGCAGCAGATGGCAGGGCTCGACCATGACAAGGCGCGGAGCTGGGTTCCGGTCACGCGCGCCCCCAACGTCAGACGCTCCCTGCCGAGCCCCTGCACCCGCATGCTGCAGATCAACGGAAGCGAATCGTCCAGCTCAGCTCCCCGAAGCAAGACACTCCGACTCCTGTGCACGAAGATCCCAGAGCATGCGCCGCGGGCCGGCCGCCCGGGGCTCTGTGCCGATCAAGGCAAGCGCGTAATCCGAGTGGCTCATGCCGCATCCTGTGACATACTAGCTGATGTGCAGATCTGGTATGTGGTATACGCAGCCTGATATATTAATATGCTTGCTATTGACGGTAACATAATCCCTCTCTGCATTCCGTGGTGCTCATGCCCGATACGTCGCTCAACTTCACCCATTCCGTTCTCGAGCGGTTTCTCCGCTATGTCGTGATCGACACCCAGTCGGACCCGACATCGCCCACCTGCCCCTCGACGCTGAAGCAGAAGAATCTCGGCCGTCTGCTCGCGGCAGAGTTGCAGGCGATGGGCCTGGCGGATGCTCATATGGACGATCACGGCTACGTCTATGCGACGATCCCTGCGACCACCGACAAGACAGTGCCGGTGATCTGCTTCTGCTCGCACATGGATACCTCGCCGGACTGCTCCGGCGCCGATGTGAAGCCGCAGGTCGTGCGCAACTACCAGGGCGGTGAGATCGTGCTGCCCGGCGACCCGGCGCAGGTGATCCGCCCGGCCGAGCATCCGGCGCTCAAGGACCAGATCGGCTGCGACATCGTCACCTCCGACGGCACCACCCTGCTCGGCGCCGACAACAAGGCGGGCATCGCCGAGATCATGGATGCCGCCCAGTTCCTGCTGAGCAATCCCCAGATCAAGCACGGCACGATCAAGATCCTGTTCACGCCCGATGAGGAGATCGGCCGCGGCGTCGACCGGGTCGACCTGAAGAAGCTCGGCGCCGACTTCGGCTACACCATGGACGGCGAGACCGCAGGCAACATCGAGGACGAGACGTTCTCGGCGGATGGCGCGACGATCATCATCAACGGCGTCAGCGCGCATCCCGGCTTTGCCAAGGGCAAGATGGAGCACGCCATCAAGATCGCCTCCGCCATCGTCGATCGTCTGCCAAAGGACACCTGCTCGCCGGAGACCACCGAGGGCAAGGAAGGTTTCCTGCATCCGGTCGGGGTGTCCGGCACGCTCGAGCAGGCCCGGCTCGACTTCATCGTGCGCGATTTCAGCGAGCAGGGGCTGCGGCAGAAGGAGGCGCTGCTCGAGGACATCGTCAAGGACGTCCTGCGGGACTATCCGCGCTCGAGTTACGAGATGCAGGTCAAGGCGCAGTATCGCAACATGAAGGAGGTCATCGACCTGCATCCGCAGATCGTCACCTATGCCGAGGATGCGATCCGGCGCGCCGGGCTGACGCCGGTCCGGACCTCGATTCGCGGCGGCACCGACGGCTCGCGGCTGTCCTTCATGGGACTGCCCTGCCCCAACATCTTCGCCGGCGAGCACGCCTTCCACTCCAGGCTGGAATGGGTCAGCGTCCGTGACATGGAGACGGCGGTGCAGACCATCGTGCATCTGGCGATGATCTGGGAGGAGCGCTCCTGACGCCGCGCGGCGCGGGCCTCAGGCGCGCGCCGTCACCAGCCAGATCGAGCCGGACAGCGTGACGCTGCCGCCATTCTGGTATTGGGCGAGCAGCTCGCGGACCGATTGCCGCGCAGCCTCGCGCGTCTCCGTGGGATGGCCCTCCAGCGCGCGGCTGGCGGGGCCGATCTCGAAGGCCGATTGAACGGCCGCCTCGAGCCCCTGCCCGCGCGCGATGTCGAGCGACAGCGCATGGGCCTCCAGCGCAATGTCGCTGAATCCGGACTCGCCGAGGATGCGCGTGACACGCGCCTCGGATGCGAAGGCGAAAGGACCGGGATCCTCCGGCGCCATCTCCGGCAGCTTCGGGACGTGGCGATACACCGCCTGCAACGGTGCGATCATCCAGGGATTGGCCTTGGGCTCGCGCCAGCAGGCGAACACGACACGGCCGCCCGGCTTCAGCGCCCGGCGGATGTTGGCAAACGACGACACGGGATCGGCGAAGAACATCACGCCGAAGCGCGACACCAGGAGGTCGAAACTCGCCGGCGGGAACGGATGCACGGTGGCGTCGGCCAGCACGAAGTCAGCGGCAAGCCCGGCCGGAGCCACGGCCCGCGCCCGATCGAGCATCGGCGCGGAGATGTCGACGCCGAGAACGGATCCATCAGGCGCCACCTGCCCGGCCAGCACGATCGAAAGACCGCCACAGCCGCAGCCGACATCGAGAATGCGATCGCCCGGCTTGGCTCCAATGCGCTCGATCAGGATCTGCGACACCGGCGCGAGCAGGATGTCCTGCGCCTCCTGGCGATCCGACCAGCGTTGGCCGCCCGGCCCGTTCCAATAGGCGATCTGGTCGGCATTGCGGTCGTGGCCTGAGGGCAGTTGCATGATGCGCGCCTTGTCTGATGTCGTCGTCGAACCGGTATCGCGCACGCACGGCTCTTGCCTGTCAAGGCACGAGCGCGGCACCCGGTCACCTCCGCCGGGCCGCCCCATACCGCCGGGGTCGACCGATCGACGCAAGGACCTGGCCCTGCTGGCGCGCAGCCCCTCGAGATGCAATAGCGGAGCAGAGTCTGGTCCCACTCTTGCTTCGATCCTGCGCGTCAGGAGTCTCATGCGCTGTCTCATCGTCGCCGATCTCCACTACACGCTGCCGCAGCTCGACTGGCTGGTCGCGGCGGCCGATCATTTCGACACGGTCGTGTTCGCCGGAGATGCGCTCGATCTCGCCTCGATCGTCGACATCCGCGCGCAGATCGTGGTGGTGAAGAAGTATCTCGCGCTGCTGGCCGCCAAGACGCGCGTGATGATCTGCTCCGGCAATCATGATCTGGAGGAACGCAACGCCGAGGGTGAGAAGATCGCGGCCTGGATCAGAACGGTCGGCGAACTCGGCATCGCCTCGGACGGCGACGAAGTCCGGGTGGGCGACACGCTGTTTTCGATCTGTCCCTGGTGGGACGGCCCGCTCGTCAAGGCGCAGATCGAACGCCAGCTCGACGCAGCCGCCGCGCGCAGCGCGGCGCGCTGGATCTGGGTGCATCACGCGCCGCCGGCCAATTCGCCGGTGAGCTGGGGCGGCAAGCGCTTCTTCGGCGACACCGAGCTCGAAGGCTTCATCGCGCGGCATCGGCCGGCGATGGTGATCTCGGGCCACGTTCACCAATCGCCCTTCATCAAGGACGGCTCATGGTTCGATCGCTTAGGAGAGACCTGGGTGTTCAACACCGGGCGTCAGCCCGGACGGCCGCCGACCTACATGGTGCTCGACACCGGCGAGCAGCGCGCGTTCTGGCTGGCAGCGGGGCAAGCTGAATGGATCGATCTCGCCAGCCCGCTGCAGCGGCCTGCGCAGGTGGTGACGTCAGCGCCGGACTGGCTCAGAGCCGTGGATCGGATTCCCGATCCGTTCCTGGCGCGACCTGCTGCGGCGGCAGGTTGATCATGCTCTGCAGGACGTCGCCGACCATGGAGAGATGCGTGCCGTGGCCGGCATATTGCCGCTTGAGGTCGGCGAGATAGGTGTTGGCGACGTTGAGCCGCTGCGCCAGCATGCGTGCGATCGCCAGTGTCGCTTCGGGATTTTCAGCCAGGAAACGCGGCGCATCCAGGATCTCATAGATCCGGCAGTCGACGAGCGCCCGCACGGTGGCCGTGTGCGGCTGCTCCAGCAGCAGCGACATCTCACCGAACAGCGCGCCCGGCTCGGAGACGATGGCCACGGTGGAGCCGGCCTTGATGACCTCCAGCCGCCCCTGCAGCAGGATGTAGAGATGCCCTGTGTTGCCGCCCTCTTCCAGGAGGGCAACACCGGCGTTGATCGTCCGCTCAGCGCCTCCGGTACAATGGCGCAGAAAGTCGGTCATGTATTTGCCTCGACCTCGGTCCACGCAGCAGCGTAACGGAAGCACAGCCGATCGCCACACGAATTTGCGGCGACTGGAAGCAACGGGTGCAGGCAAGACGTCAGCCTGCGGGAATCGACGGGAAGCGGGGTTGAAGAATAAGCATGAAGAACCAATGGATGGATCTGCTCATTTCGTGGCTGCCGTTCCTGATCCTGATCGCAGTCTGGTTCGCTTTCAGCAAGCGGATGAATGTCACGAAGATGTCGACCCAACTGCACGATCACTATGAGCGGCAGATCGCAGAAACCCAGCGCATGAACACGCTGCTGGAGCGGATTGCAGTCAGCTTGGAGAAACGCGCGGCTGAATAGCCGTTGTTCGACGAGCGGACTATCGGCCCTGCCCGGATGGTAGGCGGCGAGAGATTCGAACTCCCGACCCTCTCGGTGTAAACGAGATGCTCTAACCAGCTGAGCTAGCCGCCCTCACGCGCGCTTCTTTACCCCCTGCCCGACGCGCAATCAACGCCGGAACCGCACGGCAGCGCGGGAAAGCCGCGTCGCCGGCGTGACTTTCAGATGCCCCGCTTCAGATCCCCCGCAGCAGCCGGACCGATCCCTCAAACGAAAACGGCGCCCTCTCGGGCGCCGTTTCCTTTGGGTTCTGACCTCAGTGGGCGGTCAGGCCGCCGGCGGCTTCGTCGCCATCAGCCTTCACGGGCACCTTGGTGTCCTCTTCCCAGACGATCGGCACCGGCTTGCGGACCAGGGCCCGGGCGACGACGTCGTCCAGACGGGCGACCGGGATGATCTCCATGCCGCCCTTGATCGCATCGGAAATCTCCGTGAGATCCTTGGCGTTGTCCTCGGGGATCAGGACCGTCTTGATGCCCCCGCGGGCCGCAGCCAGCAGCTTCTCCTTCAGACCGCCGATCGGCAGCACGCGACCACGCAAGGTGATCTCGCCGGTCATCGCGACGTCGTGACGAACCGGGATGCCGGTCATCACCGAGATGATGGTCGTCGCCATGGCGACACCCGCCGACGGTCCGTCCTTCGGGGTTGCCCCCTCCGGCACGTGGACGTGGATGTCACGCCGGTCGAACAACGGCGGCTCGATGCCGTAGTTGATCGCCCGCGAGCGGACGAACGAGGCGGCCGCCGAGATCGACTCCTTCATGACGTCGCGCAGATTGCCCGTCACCGTCATCTTGCCCTTGCCGGGCATCATGACGCCTTCGATCGTCAGCAGCTCGCCACCGACATCGGTCCAGGCCAAGCCCGTCACGATGCCGACCTGATCGTCGCTCTCGATCTCGCCGAAGCGGTACTTCGGAACACCCAAGAATTCCTCGACGGTCTTCTCGGTGATCTTCACCGACTTCTTCTTGGACATCATGAGCTCCTTCACGGCCTTGCGGGCCAGTGTGGAAATCTCACGCTCCAGGTTACGCACGCCCGCTTCGCGGGTGTAGCGCCGGATCACGAGCAGCAACGCGTCGTCGTCGATCGACCACTCCTTCGAGTCCAAGCCGTGCTTGGAGATCGCGCTGGGGATCAAGTGCTTGCGGGCGATCTCGAGCTTTTCGGTCTCGGTGTAGCCGGCGATGCGGATGATCTCCATGCGGTCCATCAGCGGCCCGGGAATATTCAGCGTATTCGCGGTCGTGATGAACATGACGTTCGACAGGTCGTAGTCGACCTCCAGATAGTGATCGTTGAACGTCGTGTTCTGCTCGGGGTCCAGGACCTCCAGCAGCGCCGACGACGGATCACCCCGGAAGTCCGAGCCCATCTTGTCGATCTCATCCAGCAGGAAGAGAGGATTCGAAGTCTTGGCCTTGCGCATCGACTGGATGATCTTGCCGGGCATCGAACCGATATAGGTCCGGCGATGACCGCGGATCTCCGCCTCGTCGCGCACGCCGCCCAGCGACACGCGAACGAATTCGCGCCCCGTGGCCTTCGCGATCGACTTGCCGAGCGAGGTCTTGCCGACGCCGGGCGGTCCGACCAGGCACAGGATCGGGCCGGTCAGCTTGTTGGCGCGCGACTGCACGGCGAGATACTCGACGATGCGGTCCTTGACCTTCTCCAGACCATAGTGATCCGCATCCAGAACCGCCTGCGCGGCCTCCAGATCCTTCTTCACCTTGGACTTCTTGTTCCACGGAATCGACAGCAGCCAATCCAGGTAGTTGCGCACGACGGTCGCTTCCGCGGACATCGGCGACATCTGGCGCAGCTTCTTCAACTCGTGCTGAGCCTTCTCGCGCGCTTCCTTGGAGAGCTTGGTCTTGTTGATGCGCTCTTCCAGATCAGCGAGCTCGTCGCGGCCGTCCTCGTCACCCAGCTCCTTCTGAATGGCCTTCATCTGCTCATTCAGGTAGTACTCGCGCTGAGTCTTCTCCATCTGGCGCTTGACACGCGAGCGGATGCGCTTCTCGACCTGCAGAACCGAGATCTCGCTCTCCATCAGGCCCAGCACCTTCTCCAGGCGCGTGGTGACGGACAGCGTCTCCAGGATGCCCTGGCGATCGGCGATCTTGACGGCGAGATGCGAGGCGACGGTGTCGGCCAGCTTGCCGAAATCGGTGATCGACTGAACGACGCCGACGACCTCGGCCGAGATCTTCTTGTTCAGCTTCACATAGCTTTCGAAGTCCGACACGACGGAGCGGCCCAGCGCCTCGGCTTCGACCGACTTGGCGTCGGTGTCCTCGAGCGCAACGGCGGTGGCTTCGTAGTAGTCGGCGCGATCGGTGTACTTCTCGACGCGCGCGCGCTCCAGGCCCTCGACCAGCACCTTCACGGTGCCGTCGGGCAGCTTCAGGAGTTGCAGCACGCTGGCGAGCGTCCCGGTCTCGTAGATCGCATCCGGAGCTGGATCATCGTCGGACGCGTTCTTCTGCGTCGCCAGCATCACCAGAGCGTCGTTCTTCATGACCTCTTCGAGGGCGCGAATGGATTTCTCGCGGCCGACGAACAGCGGAACGATGTTGTGCGGGAAGACGACGATGTCGCGGAGCGGCAGCACCGGATAGGCGTGGCTCTCGCCGTAAACGATGGTCGGCCGGGGTTTGGGGGTCGTCATGGCCTGTTCCTTTTGTTTAGCCCCCTTGCACGCAGTCCGCCATCGTGCGCAACCGCCACAAGGTGCGATCTGATCCGGACGTAGCTGGCGCGTCGATATCGCCTGCTCGTTTCGGATCGTCTGTGAGGCGAATCCCGGGATTGAGATTTGTATCGCCACGCGACATTAGGTGGCTATCGACCCGGGGGGTGTCAAGTATCGGTAAACGCCCGCCAAAAGTGGCTTTACGCGGCGGGGAGCTGAAACGCTGCGACGCCGCGGACATGATGTCCGCAGCGATCGCTGAACTGATGAAACGAGGTCGTCTGTCGATCGTACCAGCGCGGATCACGCGCTGGCGCTGCTTTCCACGGCGCGATCGGACCGATCGGCATAGATGTAGAGCGGACGGGCCGTGCCTTCGACCACCTCGCGCGAGATGACCACTTCCTCGACGCCTTCGAGTCCCGGCAGGTCGAACATCGTCTCGAGCAGGATGCTCTCGAGGATCGACCGCAGACCGCGTGCGCCGGTCTTGCGCTCGATCGCCTTGCGCGACACGGCGCCAAGCGCCTCGTCGGCGAAGGTGAGCTCGATGTTCTCCATCTCGAACAGACGCTGATACTGCTTCACCAGCGCGTTCTTGGGCTCGGTCAGGATCTTCTTCAGCGAGTTCTCGTCAAGATCCTCGAGCGTCGCCACGACCGGCAGACGGCCGACGAATTCCGGGATCAGGCCGTACTTCAGGAGATCCTCGGGCTCGACGTGACGGAAGATCTCGCCGGTGCGGCGGTCTTCCGGCGCCAGCACCTGGGCCGCGAAGCCGATCGAGGTCGACCGGCCGCGCGAGGAGATGATCTTCTCGAGACCGGAGAACGCACCACCGCAGATGAACAGGATGTTGGTGGTGTCGACCTGCAGGAACTCCTGCTGCGGATGCTTGCGGCCGCCCTGCGGCGGAACCGACGCAACCGTGCCTTCCATGATCTTGAGCAGCGCCTGCTGGACACCCTCGCCCGACACGTCGCGGGTGATCGAGGGATTGTCCGACTTGCGACTGATCTTGTCGATCTCGTCGATGTAGACAATGCCACGCTGTGCGCGCTCGACGTTGTAGTCGGCCGCCTGCAGCAGCTTCAGGATGATGTTCTCGACGTCCTCACCGACATAGCCGGCTTCGGTCAGCGTCGTGGCGTCGGCCATCGTGAACGGCACGTCGAGGATGCGGGCGAGCGTCTGCGCGAGCAGCGTCTTGCCCGAACCGGTCGGACCGATCAGAAGGATGTTCGACTTCGCGAGCTCGACGTCCGAGTGCTTGGTCTGGTGATTGAGACGCTTGTAGTGGTTGTGAACGGCGACCGACAGCACCTTCTTCGCATGGTTCTGACCGATGACGTAATCGTCCAGAACCTTGCAGATCTCCTTCGGGGTCGGAATGCCGTCGCGCGACTTGACCAGCGAGGACTTGTTCTCCTCGCGGATGATGTCCATGCAGAGTTCGACGCACTCGTCGCAGATGAAGACGGTTGGACCTGCGATCAGTTTGCGGACTTCGTGCTGGCTCTTGCCGCAGAACGAGCAATAAAGCGTATTCTTGGCGTCGCCCGTGCCGACCTTACTCATTCCTGTCTCCGTCCGCGGTTCGCTCTTGTCCGCTCGTTCGTTCCGCCCCGGCGCGGGCCGGACCGAATTGGTGAAAGAGCAAATTTCGTACCAAAATTAAAACCTTGTTCTTGACCCGCCGTGCACCCACGACTTACGCGAATCCCCCACGATCCATAACTGGGCACTCTAGCCAATCATGCTGTCATCCGACTATCAAGAATTCGCTAATCGGAGCACAGACCCTAGACCGTGACATTACCGTGATTTTGGGGCTTGACACGGTAAGAACACGCGAAATCGGCTGAACGTTGCGTGTTTGCCACGCCTGTTTGCCGGTTGCACGGCAGGGTTGCGGCCCTTTTGGGACCCCACCTTAGTACCTCTGCCGGCCGGAGCCGGCAAAGGCGATGCCGTGATGCTTCGAGGCCCGTCCAACGGACCTCGCCTTACTCAGTTACGGCTCACTTGCCCATCGCCGCCGGATCTTCCGGCCGCTTGTCGAGCACCTTGTCGATGAGCCCGAACTCCTGGGCGGCTTCCGCCGTGAGGAATTTGTCGCGTTCCAGCGCATCCTCGATCGCCTTGTAGGGCTGACCGGTGTGCTTCACGTAGATCTCGTTGAGCCGCTTCTTGAGGCTCAGGATCTCCTGGGCGTGCAGCATGATGTCGGTCGCCTGGCCCTGGAAACCGCCGGACGGCTGATGCACCATGATGCGAGAGTTCGGCAGCGAGAAGCGCATGTCCTTGTGACCGGCGCAGAGCAGCAGCGAACCCATCGACGCCGCCTGGCCCGTGCACAGCGTCGACACCGCCGGACGGATGAACTGCATCGTGTCGTAGATCGCGAGACCCGACGTCACCACGCCGCCAGGCGAGTTGATGTACATCGCGATCTCCTTCTTCGGGTTCTCGGCCTCGAGGAAGAGCAGCTGCGCGACAATCAACGTCGCCATGCCGTCCTCGACCGGACCGGTCACGAAGATGATGCGCTCCTTAAGGAGGCGCGAGAAGATGTCGTAGGCGCGCTCACCGCGGTTGGTCTGTTCGACCACCATGGGCACAAGGTTCATATAGGTTTCGACGGGATCGCGCATGAATCACCCAAGGGTTGGACCAGCAGTTGAAGACGACCGGCCGCCGCAGGTGAGGCTCGTTCAGCGAGCAGCGACGGACGATGGCCCCGTGATGCAGAACTTCAAGACCGAGCCCACAGATATGGACCAATTTCCCGGTGACAAGACCGGTAACCGGCCAACCGCAAGCGAGGTCGTTGCCTTGTTCAAGCTGATTCCCGCGGCGGCGGCCAGCGCCGGAACCGGGCCGACCGGCGCTTTCGCCGGTCAACCTTAATCATGCGCTGATGTCGCAAACCCGACCAGAGGTGGCCTGATCAGGCCGCCTTGTCGTTCTCGTCGTCCTTGAACAGCTCGTCCTTGGAGACCTTCTTCTCGGTGACGTTGGCGAGCTCGAGGATGAAGTCGACGACCTTGTCCTCGTAGATCGGCGCGCGCAGCTGCGCGAGCGCCTGCGGGTTGCTGCGATAGAAGTCCCAGACCTCCTTCTCGCGGCCCGGCATCGAGCGCGCGCGCTCGATCACGGCGCGGCTGACCTCGTCGTCGGTCACGGTGATCTTGTTCTTCTCGCCGATCTCCGACAGCACGAGGCCGAGCCGGACGCGGCGGTCGGCGATGGTGCGGTACTCTTCCTTCGCCTTGTCCTCGGTGGTGTTCTCGTCGGCGAAGGTCTTGCCGCTCGACTTCATCTCGGCCTGGACCGAGTTCCACATCAGGTTGAACTCCTCGTCGATCAGCGACGGCGGAGCATCGAACTTGTGGGTCTCGTCGAGGCGGTCGAGCAGCGCGCGCTTCACGCGCTGACGGGTCGCCTGGCCGAACTCGCCGGCGAGACGGTCGCGCATCAGCTCCTTCAGCTTGTCGAGCGATTCGAGGCCGAGCGTCTTGGCGAACTCGTCGTCCACGACCTTGTCCTCCGGCGCCTCGATCGCGGTCGCCGTGGTCTCGAACTCCGCGGCCTTCCCCGCGAGCTCGTTGTTCAGATAGTTGGTCGGGAACGAGACCTTCAAGGTGCGGGTCTCGCCGACGCCGATGCCGACGAGCTGGTCCTCGAAGCCGGGGATGAAGGTGTTCGAGCCGATCACGACATCGATGCCCTCGCCCGTGCCGCCGTCGAACGCGACGCCGTCGATCGTGCCCTTGAAGTTGATCTTCACGCGATCTCCGCTCTCGGCCTTGGCGCCATCAGCCTTGGCCGCATAGCCGCGGTTGGCATCGGCCAGGCGCTTGATCGCCTCGTCGACGTCGGCATCGGTGATGTCGGCGACGGGCTTCTCGACCGAGAAGGTCTTGAAGTCGGCGAGCGCGATCGCGGGCACGACCTCGATCGCCACGGTGTAGGTCAGGTCGGTCTGGCCGGCGAGGATCTTCTCCACCTCGGCTTCCTCGGTCGGCATCGTCACCTTCGGCTCGGTGGCGAGACGGAAGCCGCGCTCGGTGAAGATCTGCGTGTTGGTGTCGCGGATGGTCTGGTCGATGGTCTCGGCCATCACCGACTTGCCGTAGATCTTCTTCAGATGCGCCACAGGCACCTTGCCCGGACGGAAGCCGTTGATGCGGACCTTGTCCTTGAGATCGACCAGCTTCGCATCCGCCTTGGCGTCGAGATCGGCCGCGGGAACGCTGATCTGGAACTCGTGCTTCAAGCCTTCTGACAAGGTTTCTGTGACCTGCATGGCGTCAATCTTCTTCCGCTACGGTCCGGACCCTTGCGATCCGGACACACCTGATTCAATTGTGGACGACGCGCGGCCAACGAGCCTTGCGCCGGTGGGATCGGTGCCGCCGTTCTCCCGAGATCAGGAGCGCGGCTGCGCCGTGAAACTTTCGGCAAACGCTGAGGAAGCGCTTGGTGCGGGCGGAGGGACTCGAACCCCCACAACTTTCGTCACTGGAACCTAAATCCAGCGCGTCTACCAGTTCCGCCACGCCCGCGTGAACTGCATCGATAGCCCGGCCGCGATGCCGCGGGCGGCGCGGCTTATACCACGCGTGAAACCGTCCGCAGCAAAAAAATGGGCCCCAAAGAGCGCCCGCGACCGGCCGATCGGCCAGGCTCGCGGCACAGATAAGGGAAAATGAGATGATCCGCATCCCCCTCAACGCACAATGTTTTGTCGCATGACGCAGCCTGTGGACGGGGTCAGCCGCCGCGCCGTGCTCGGCGGCCTTGCCGCAGCCTGCGCGACCGCGATTCCGCGTTTCGCCATCGCCGCCGAACGCACGTCCGTCGCGTTGGAGGCGCGGACCGAATCTCTGGCCCTGTCGCAGGGGCGCTCGCCGGCGCGGGTATGGCAGCTCGCCGGGGGCTCACCGGTGCTCCGGCTGGCCCGCGGCGCCGCGCTGGATCTCTCCCTCGTCAACGGTCTCTCGATACCGGCCACGCTTTCCGGCCGCGGTCTCGCTTTGCCGGCGCCGCTGCTCGTCCAACAGCCGACCGCAGCAGGCGGCCGGGCCACGGTCGCTGCGATGGCCTCACGGACCGGAACCGGACTGCTCGACCTGCGGCTGCTCGCCGACGGCGCTGCCGCCCCGCTGCGCCCGCTGCCTGTGATCGTCGATGAAGTCTCGACGGTAACCTTTGACCGCGACGAGGTTTTCCTGGTCGAGGACTTCAGGCTGAAGCCGGACGGCACGGCGATCGCGCCGGGCACAGACCCGAAGGACGCCGAACTGCTCTATACCGTGAACGGCCAGGTCCAGCCGGAGATCGCGCTGCGCGCCCAGGCGCGGGTCAGGCTGCGGTTCATCAATGGCTGCCAGCGCGCTGTCATCGCGATCAAAATCGCCGACATCGACACCGTCCGGGTGATGGCGATCGATGGCCAGCCGGCGGAGCCGTTCCTGGCCCGCAACGGCGCCGTGGTGCTGCCGCCGGGCGGCCGCACCGACGTGGTCATCGACATGCCCGCCGCCAAGGCCGCGCTGCCGGTGCTGCTGCACGACGGTACGGCGGCACGCCCCCTCGCCCGCCTCGCGCTGTCGAGTGAGCCGGCGCAACGCGCCGCGCCCCTCCCGCCTCCATCGCCCCTGCCCGCGAATGGCTTGCCGGACAAGCTCGACCTGCGCAGCGCCATCCGCGCCGAGCTCGCGCTCGACGGCGCCGACTGGAGTCCCCCCACCCAGTTCAATCCCGGCAGTGCCCCCGCCTTCCGGATCAAGCCCGGCCGCGTCGCCGTGCTGGCGCTGGCCAACAAGGCGGCGGGCACGATGGTCGTCCATCTGCAGGGCCAGCCGTTCCGTCTGCTCGACCGATTGGACGATGGCTGGAAGCCATATTGGCTCGACACGCTCGCAGTCGAGGCAGGCCAGACCCAGCGTATCGCCTTCCTGGCTGAAACCGCCGGGCGGTTTCTGGTCGAGCGCATGGCCACGGACTGGGCGGCGCCGCGGCTTATCAGGTGGTATGAGATCGGTTGAGGAAACGAACCAGGGAGAACTCCCCATGACAACAGCTGCCATCACCGGCGTCACCGCGCGCGCCGTCGTCACCCCGATGAAACGTCCCCTGCGCAACGCCTTCGGCGTCATCGACTCCGGACCGTTGGTGCTGATCGACGTCACGACCGATCAGGGGGTTACCGGCCATTCCTATCTCTTCGCTTACACCAAGCTGGCCTTGAAGCCGCTCGTGCATCTGGTCGAGGACATCGGGCGCGAACTCCAAGGCAAGGCCTTGGTCCCGTTCGATCTGATGAAGGCGATGGACGCCAAGTTTCGCCTGCTCGGCTGGCAGGGCCTGGTGGGCATGGCCGTGTCGGGCCTCGACATGGCGTTCTGGGATGCGCTGGGCAGGCTCGCGAACAAGCCCGTCGTCGAGCTCCTCGGAGGCAGCGCCCGCCCGATCCCTGCCTATGACAGCTATGGCGTGCTCGATGCCAAGGCGGACGAGCGGACCTTGCGCACCGCGCGCAACGAGCACGGCTTCCGCGCCATCAAGACCAAGGGCGGCCATGGCGACCTCGCGACCGACGAAGCGATGATCGAGGGCCTGCGCGCCCTGCTCGGCCCGGACATGGCGCTGATGCTCGACTTCAACCAATCGCTCGATCCCACGGAGGCCACGCGCAGAATCAGCCGCCTTGCCATTTACGACCTGACCTGGATCGAGGAGCCGGTGCCGCAGGAAAACCTCTCCGGCCATGCCCGGGTGCGCGAGCGCTCGGAGATTCCGATCCAGGCCGGCGAGAACTGGTGGTTTCCGCGCGGCTTTGCCGAAGCGATCGCGACCGGCGCGTCCGACTTCATCATGCCCGACCTGATGAAGGTCGGCGGCATCACCGGCTGGCTCAATGTCGCAGGCCAAGCCGACGCCGCGTCGATCCCGATGTCGAGCCACATCCTGCCAGAGGCCAGCGCCCATGTGCTGGCGGTGACGCCGACCGCGCACTTCCTCGAGGTGCTCGACTTCGCCGGCGCCATCCTCGCCGAGCCGCTGCAGGTGATCGACGGCAAGGTCACGGCGAAAGGCCCGGGCCTCGGCCTCGCATGGAACGAGAGCGCGGTGGCGAAGTATCAGGTGACGTGAATCATCAGAGGCGCGCCCAGCAATAGAGCGCGTCGGGCTCGCGCTCTTCGTTGTGGGCCCCGTCCGTTTCCTCGACGAGCAGGAAACCGCGCCGCTCATAGAAGCGGCGCGCAGCGATGTTGCGCTGGAACGTCCAGAGCTGCAGACGGTCCGAGCCTAGCTTGGCGACGTCGAGCAGCGCACTGCCAACGCCTCGCCCCTGCGCTCCGGGTCCGACGTAGAGCTGATCGATCCATCCCGCACGGAGAGCAATGAGGCCCGCCAGGTCGTCGCCGGAGAAAGCTCCCCACAGCTCGCAGTCGCGAAACACGCGCTCGCGATAAAACCAGCGATCCTCGTCCGGCGTATGCAGACCGGCAAGCCATGGCAGAGCGGCATCGAAGGCCGCGCGGTGCAGGCGCGCGGAGGCGTCCATGTCGGACAGTTCGAGACGCCGCATGGCGACCGGCAACGTCAATACTCGATCCCCAACCGATCATACAGCCGCCGGAACACCGCCGGCAGCGTCTCCGTCAGATCCTCCGCGATCAGCCCAGGCCCCGCCTCCGAGCCCGCCTCGCCATGCATCCAGACGCCGATGCAGGCGGCCTCGAACGCCGGGACGCCCTGCGCCAGGAGCCCTGCGATGATGCCGGCGAGCACGTCGCCGGCGCCGGCAGTGGCGAGCCAGGGCGGCCCGTTGGCGGCGATGGCGGCGCGGCCGTCGGGAGCTGCGACTGTGGTGTCGGCGCCCTTCAGCAGCACGACGGCGCCACAGCGTGCGGCGGCGGCGCGGACCCGCTCGAGCTTGGAGCGGCCGGGATTCTTGTTGCTGAGATCCGAGAACAGCCGCGGGAATTCGCCCTCATGCGGGGTCAGCACGATCTGCGCGTCCGCCATCGCCCGGATCGGCTCGAACAGCCGCTCCGGCGCATCGGCGAAGCTCGTCAGCGCATCCGCGTCCAGCACCAGATGACGCTGAGCCGAGAGCGCGGTGAAGACGAGATCGCGCGTGCGCTCGCTGACACCCGTGCCCGGGCCGATGATGCAGGTGTTGTAGCGCTTGTCGCCGACCAGCTCGCCGAACTCGATCGCGGTGTCGGCAGCGCGGACCATCACCGCCGTCAGCGCCGACGCGTTGACCGTCAGCGCTGACAGCGGCGAGGCCAGCGTGACGAGGCCGGCGCCGGCCCGCAAGGCAGCCCGCGCGGCCATGCGCGACGCGCCCGTGGCCGTGACATCGCCGGACACCGCGAGCACATGCCCGCGCGCATATTTGTGACCGTCAATGCGCGGCACGGGAAAGCGGCCGTGCCAGAGCTCCGGCTCGTTCTGGAACGCCTGCGGCTTGATCTCGTCGAGCACCTGCGGATCGATGCCGATGTCGGCGAGCCGGACGCGGCCGCAATGCTGGCGTCCGGGCAGCAACAGATGCGCCGGCTTCTTGCGGAAGAAGGTCACGGTCTCCGTCGCCCTGACGGCGATGCCCATGACTGTCCCGGTGGTGCCGTTGATGCCGCTCGGCAGATCGACCGCGAGCACCGGCGCGCCATTGGCATTGATCGCCGCGATGACGTCATGCGGCTCGCCGGTGACCGCACGGCTGAGACCGGCGCCGAACAGCGCATCGATGATCAGCGCGGGCTTGCCGATCGCCTGCGGCGTGAACGGCAGCACCGGAAACTTCCAGCCCTTGGCGGCGGAGGCCGCATCGCCCTGCAGCGCATCGCGCTCGCACATCAGGATGACCGAGACGTCGCGGCCTTGGGCTGCGAGCTCGGCGGCCGCGACGAAGCCGTCGCCGCCATTGTTGCCGGGGCCGCACACGACCAGGATCGGCCCCTCCTCGACGAGGTCCATGGCGGCGGCGGCGACCGCCTGGCCGGCGCTCAGCATCAGCGAGAATCCGGGCGTACCGGCCGCGATCGTCAGCCGGTCGGCGCGCTCCATTTCGCTCGTGGTCAAGACTTCCATTGCAGCTCTTATATCCCCTGCAGCCGTCCTCTGCGGCTGCTCGACGTCAATCGCGGTGCACCGGCTTCCCCAAGCCGGACACCCCCACCGAATCCTGCATCCCTATTGCCGTGCCCAGCAGCAAGTTCCAAGAGCCGAGACAAGAGCCGAGGCTTGGTGCCTCCCCGCTAAGCGGGCTCTCAAGCGATCCTCCCGCCTTTTCCCTGGGCATTTTCGCCGGCGTGCGAACGCCGCACCGCCGTCTGCACAACTTCTGGCCTGTTTGCCTAATTCGCGAGCTTCGGTATTCTGGGCACTCCCATGGGGAATCGTCGGCCCAATGCGAAAGACCGGGATATCCGCTCGATTTGGCCTCATTAACGACTTGGCATAGACCCTGCTTTTGTGGAGCCACTTCGGCACGGGGCAAGACGGGCTGTCAATCACCGGGCCTCCGCCGGAGAGTGTCAGGCCCGGTAACGAAGTGATCGAACGACCTGCGCGTTGGCGCAGCCTGACGATGACCCAACTGTTTCTTAATGCGGAATGCCCGGGAGGCGCTCAGTGAAGAAGATCGAAGCCATCATCAAGCCGTTCAAGCTCGACGAGGTGAAGGAGGCGCTTCAGGAGGTGGGACTTCAGGGCATCACCGTCACCGAGGCCAAGGGCTTCGGCCGGCAGAAAGGCCATGCCGAGCTCTACCGGGGCGCTGAATACATCGTCGACTTCCTGCCGAAGGTGAAGATCGAGATCGTGATCGGCGACGAACTGGTCGAGCGCGCGATCGAGGCGATCCGCCGCGCCGCCCAGACCGGCCGCATCGGCGACGGCAAGATTTTCGTGTCCAACATCGAGGAAGCCATCCGCATTAGGACGGGCGAATCGGGACTGGACGCGATCTAACCCGGGGCTGACGCCTCAAGGGCTGGAGCCCCAAGCGGGCGGCCTGGAACGGCGATGTCGCTCCAGGCCCTCCGCCGAGAAGATCCGCTGCACAAGCAGCGTTCAGGCAGCTGAGATGTCCTCTAGGAGGCATCTGCATGCGGCCTTTTTGGCGTTTTCCGATATTGTCTTGGTCCCCCGGCGAGGCTAATGGAGCATGACCCGCGGACGCCGTCCCGCGCCGGGCCGTGACGTTTCAGCCAAGAGGGGTATTCATGAAGACCGCCAAGGACGTCTTGAAGGCAATCAAAGACAACGACGTCAAATACGTCGACCTCCGCTTCACCGATCCGCGGGGCAAGTGGCAGCACGTCACCTTCGACGTCAGCATGATCGACGAAGACATTTTCGCCGAAGGCACCATGTTCGACGGCTCCTCGATCGCCGGCTGGAAGGCGATCAACGAATCCGACATGTGCCTGATGCCCGACCCGGTGACCGCGACGATCGATCCGTTCTTCGCCGAAACCACCATGATCATTACCTGCGACGTGCTCGAGCCGACCACCGGCGAGCCGTACAACCGTGACCCCCGCGGCATCGCCAAGAAGGCCGAGGCCATGGTGAAGTCGATGGGCGTGGGCGACACGGTGTTCGTCGGCCCCGAAGCCGAGTTCTTCGTGTTCGACGACGTCCGCTACAGCTCCTCGCCCTACAACACCGGCTTCCGCCTCGACTCCTCGGAGCTGCCGACCAACTCGGACACCGAGTATGAGGGCGGCAATCTCGGCCACCGCATCCGCACCAAGGCCGGCTACTTCCCGGTGCCGCCGCAGGACTCCGTGCAGGACATGCGCTCGGAGATGCTGGGCGCGATGGCCCGCATGGGCGTCAAGGTCGAGAAGCACCATCACGAGGTCGCCTCTGCCCAGCACGAGCTCGGCATGAAGTTCGACACGCTGACGCTGATGGCCGACCAGATGCAGATCTACAAATACTGCATCCACCAGGTCGCGCACATCTACGGCAAGACCGCCACCTTCATGCCGAAGCCGGTCTACGGCGACAACGGCTCGGGCATGCACGTTCACCAGTCGATCTGGAAGGACGGCAAGCCGGTGTTCGCGGGCAACAAGTATTCCGACCTGTCGGAGACCTGCCTGTCCTACATCGCCGGCATCATCAAGCACGCCAAGGCCATCAACGCCTTCACCAACCCGTCGACCAACTCCTACAAGCGTCTGGTCCCGGGCTATGAGGCGCCGGTGCTGCTCGCCTACTCCGCGCGCAACCGCTCGGCCTCGTGCCGCATCCCCTACACCTCCTCGCCGAAGGCCAAGCGCGTCGAGGTCCGCTTCCCCGATCCGCTCGCCAACCCCTATCTCGGCTTCGCCGCGATGCTGATGGCCGGCCTCGACGGCGTAAAGAACAAGCTCGATCCGGGCCCGGCGATGGACAAGGACCTCTACGACCTGCCGAAGGAAGAGCTGAAGCAGATCCCGACCGTCTGCGGTTCGCTCCGCGAGGCGCTCGAGAACCTCGACAAGGACCGCGCCTTCCTGAAGGCCGGCGGCGTGTTCGACGACGACTTCATCGACAGCTACATCGCGCTGAAGATGACCGAGGTCGAGCGCTTCGAAATGACCCCGCACCCGGTCGAGTTCGACATGTACTACTCGGGCTGACAAGCCCGACCGATCGGCGGAAACGACACCAGGGCGCCCCTCGCGGGGCGCCCTTTTTGTTTCGGCGAGCGAAGTCACGGGCCTCGTCCTTCGAGACGCTTGGCTTCGCCAAGCTCGTCAGGATGAGGAGCATGAGCATGCCCCGGAGTTGCTTTTTCTCCTCTCCACGAGCACGCTGCTCATGATCCATGTGCGGCTCCGGTTTCGGCGCTCGACCCTCATGGTGAGGAGCGCCGCGCCGATCGGGCCGATACAAGGCGAAGCCCTCGCACGCGGCGCGTCTCGAACCATGAGGCCCGGACCGTGGCCTCGTCCTTCGAGACGCTTGGCTTCGCCAAGCTCCTCAGGATGAGGAGCTTGAGCATGCTCCGGAGTTGCTTTTTGTCCTCTCCACGAGCACGCTGCTCGTAGTCCATTTGCCGCTCAGGTTTCGGAGCTGGACCCTCGTGGTGAGGAGCGCCGCGCCGATCGGGCCGATAGAAGGCGAGGCTGTCGCACGCGGCGCGTCTCGAACCATGAGGCCCGGACCATGGCCTCGCCCTTCGAGACGCCCGCCTTTGGGCGGGCTCCTCAGGGTGAGGAGAAGCTGAGGAGGACAGCCGTGACCGAAGGCGCCTATCTCTACATCCTGCTTTGCGCCGACGGCCGTCTCTATATCGGCAGGACCAGGACGTCGCTGGAGATGCGGCTGGCCCAACACAATGACGGGACGTTTGGCGGCTACACGCTGGCACGGCGCCCAGTGAAGTTGGTCTACTCTGAATGGTTCGAGCGGATCACGAACGCGATCGAGAACGAACGCAGACTGAAGAAGTGGAGCCGCGCAAAAAAGGAAGCGCTGATCCGCGGTGATTTCGGCGCTTTGCAGGCTCTCTCCGCACGTAGAACGGCATTCGAAAAGCCGGCTTCGCGTGAGTAGAAAAAGCCGAATGCCCTGGAGAACGCCGCGCCGTACCTACCCTGCGGTCGCCAGACCGCCAAGAAAATGCTAAATCTACGTTCATCCATTCAGCCAGACGCACCCCGCCCCATGCAGCTCCACCCCCTTCGCCATGCCGAGCGCGTCACGGGACGACGCCAATCGGCGCTGATCGACCTGTGGTCGACGGCCGGGTTTGCCGCGGCGATCAGCGAGGTCACCGGGCCGCATCTTTACGAGTATGGCGAGCTGCCGGTCCCGACGGTGGCGATCACGTTGTACGACGTCCGCCGTCACGTCCTGATCGAGAATGGCACGGTCCGGCGCGATGCGCCTGTCAGCGCGGGGCGTTTCCGGATCGGCCAGCCCGGCTGCAGTGTGGTGGTCGATGCCGTGCCGGAGGTCCGCTCAGGTCCGCTACTCATTCTGTATCTCGGCGATGCCCTGCTGAAGGAGGTCGCGGCCTCCCGCGGCTCCGCAGCGCCGGTCACGCTGACGCACCAAGCCTGGGACACCGAGGATCCGATGCTGGAAGCCGCGGCGAAGCGGCTGGTCGAGAGTTGCGGCGATGGCGGCAGGCCGAGCCGGCTGCTCGCCGAGCAGTTCGCCTACACGCTCGCTCTGCACGTCTCGGACCGCTACGCGGCGCAGCGCCCGCCCGGATCGGAGCAGGTGCCGCCGCTGGACGACCGGATGCAGGCGCGCGTCACGGAGTTCGTGCGCGCCGATCCCGGTGCGCCGGTCACGCTGGCCGCAATGGCAGAGGTGGCGGGCATGAGCCCCTCCTCCTTCCTCCGCAGTTTCAAGCAGGCGACGGGAACGACACCGCATCGGTTCGTCGTCGAGCAACGCGTAACGGCCGCGCGCCGGCTGCTCGCGACCTCCAACCTGCCGATCGTGGAGATTGCCTTGTCGCTCGGCTTCTCCTCGCAATCGCATTTCGGCGCCGCCTTCCGGGCGGTGACGGGCGAAAGCCCCGCACGCTATCGCCGCCTGCAGCGCGGCGGCCGGTGATTTCCTGACAAAGCCGGGTGCGGCGGCACTCATCCCGGCGATTTTCTGACAGACGTCGCCGGATCTTTCAGCGAACTCTGCTGCGGGTCGACCGTTCAACAAGGGCGGCGCATGGGAGGGAAGCATGTCGACAGCTGCAGAGACGACGGTGGTGCCGATCGAGGATACGAGCCTCACCGGCTTCTACAATGGCATGACCACGGCCGAACGGCGCACCTTCTGGGCCTGCGCCACCGGCTGGGCGCTCGACGGCATGGACTTCATGATCTACCCGCTGGTGATCGGCACGATCATCGCGCTGTGGAAGGTCGACGCCGGCACCGCGGGCCTCGCCGGAACGGTGACGCTGCTCGCCTCGGCCTTCGGCGGCTGGGCGGCGGGCTATCTCGCCGACCGCATCGGCCGCGTTCGCACCTTGCAGTTCACCATCATCTGGTTCTCGCTGTTCTCGCTGCTGTGCGCATTCGCGCAGAACTTCGAGCAGTTGCTGGTGCTGCGCGCCCTGCTCGGCCTCGGCTTCGGCGGTGAATGGGCGGCCGGCGCGGTGCTGATGGGCGAGACCATTCGCGCCGAGTATCGCGGCCGCGCGGTCGGCAGCGTGCAGTCCGGCTGGGCCGTCGGCTGGGGCATGGCCGTGCTGGCGCAAGCCGCTCTGTTCTCGCTGCTGCCGGCCGATCAGGCCTGGCGCTGGATGTTCGCGATCGGCGCGTTGCCGGCGCTGCTGGTGCTGTATCTGCGCGCCTATGTGAAGGAGCCCGAGGTCGCGGCTGCCGCGCGCGCCAAGGTCGCCGCCGCGGGCGAAAGCCCGTCGATCCTGGAGATCTTCCAGGGCCCGATCCTGAAGACCACCATTCTCGCCTCGCTGGTCGCCACCGGCTGCCAGGGTGGTTACTACGCGATCACCTTCTGGGTGCCGCGCTTCCTCACCACCGAGCGCAAGCTCTCGATCGTGAGCTCGACCGGCTATCTCGCGGCCCTCATCATCGGCTCCTTCATCGGCTACCTCGTCGGCGCCTGGTATGCGGACCGTTTCGGCCGGCGCAATCTGTTCCTGGTGTTCTCGCTCGGCGCCATGATCGTCGTCGCCGCCTACACCCAGTTGCCGCTGTCGAACGAAGTGCTGTGGCTGCTCGGCTTTCCGCTCGGCTTCTTCGCCTCGGGCTATTTCTCCGGCATGGGCGCGTTCCTGACCGAGCTCTATCCCACGCGCCTGCGCGGCTCCGGCCAGGGCTTCTGCTACAATTTCGGCCGCGGCATCGGCGCGCTGTTTCCGTTCCTGGTCGGCTATCTCTCGCAGATGACCTCGCTCGCCACCGCGATCTGCCTGTTCGCTCTGTTCGCCTATGCGCTGTTCTTCGTCGCCGCCTATGCGCTGCCGGAGACGCGCGGCAAGGTGCTGCAAGCCGATGCGTGAGATCGCGTCCTCAACGGAACGGGCTCCCGCCTGCGCGGGGCCCGATCCGCATCCGCGCAAGGCCTCCCGCTTCGTCGTGCCATCAGGCGCGGTCGACGCCCACGCCCATGTCATCGGGCTGCCGCCGCGCCATCCCTTCGTGGCCACGCGCAGCTATACGCCGCCGGAGGCCACTGCGGCATCCTACCTGGCGATGCTCGATGCGACAGGCATGACCTATGGCGTGCTGGTCCAGGTCAGCGTCCACGGCACCGACAACAGCCTGATGGTCGAGACGCTGCGCGCCAACCGCGAGCGGCTGCGCGGCATTGCAGTGATCCCGCTCGGCCTGCCGGACCGGGAGTTGGCAGCGCTGCAGCAGGCCGGAATCGTCGGCCTGCGCCTCAACGTCCTCTACGGCGGCGGCATCGGGTTCGGTCAGTTGCAGGACTATGCGGCGCTCGCCCGCGAGCTCGGCTGGCACTTGCAATTCCTGATCGACGCCGCCGACCTGCCGGCGCTGGCGCCGCGGCTGGAGGGGCTCGCGGTCCCCATCGTGATCGATCATTGGGGCCACTTCCCGGTGTCGCGGGGCCTCGCCGATCCCGGCTTCCAGACACTGGTCTCGCTGGTGCGCGACGGCGCCTGGGTCAAGCTGTCCGGCGCCTACCGCAACACGGTCGCAGGCCCGCCTTATGCCGACACCGTGCCCTTCGTCCGCCGCCTCCACGAGGCCGCGCCCGACCGCTGCGTCTGGGGCTCCGACTGGCCGCACGTCGCACACCGCGGCCACATGATGAACGTCGGCGACCTGCTCGATTTACTGGCCGACTGGGTGCCCGACGCCGCCGCGCGCAACCGCGTGCTCGCCGACAACGCGCACCGCCTCTACGGCTTTTCACCGAACTGAAGTGATAAGTCATTGTGACAGTCAGATCGAGCTGACAATCCCGAGGTTCGAGCCGCGATCAACAACGACAGTCTGTCATCGTTCGAGGCATCCATGCCCGCACGGGCCTCGTCCTTCGAGACGCTTGGCTGCGCCAAGCTCCTCAGGATGAGGAGCTTGAGCATGCTCCGGAGTTGCTTCTTCTCCCCTCCCGAGCACGCTGCTCATGATCCATGTACTGCTCCGGTGTCGGAGCTGATCCTCATGGTGAGGAGCGACGCGCCGATCTGGGCCGATACAAAGGGAGACCGTTGTACGCGGCGCGTCTCGAACCATGAGGCCCGCAGGCCAGCCTCAGGCGATCACTTCGCCGCGAAATTCACGCCGATCTCCGTCACCACAGGCGCGAGCTTCAGCAGCGCCGGATTGTCGGACGACACCTTCACGCCATCGCCCGAGAGCGCCCGCGGCGTATCCTTCTCAGTGCCGAAGCGCAGCGTGATCGAGCAGCCGCCCGGGAGTGTCCGCCCCAGCGCGCCGTTCTTGAAGTCGGTGACGTAGCCGCCATAGTCCCAGCCGAAGCCGGCGACGGCGAACGGCTTGCCGTTGGCCTTCTGCACCGCCGCGAGGCTCGCGCCGATCGTGATGCCGGCGACGCTCCAGCGGCTGGTCTTGGCCGTGTCGCGTAACGTGAGCCCCGACACCGTCGCGGCCTTGTCTTCGATGAAGGCGACTTCGATGCGCCGGTCCATTGCGCGCGGAAACAGCACGAGGCCCTTGTAGGTCTCCCCCTCCGCTCCGGGGAGATCCTCGATGACGGCTTCGCTGCCATAGCGTTGCTTCAGGCTCTTCGCCGTGTCGGTCGCGGCCACCGGCAGCGTGCACGAGATCGGGCCTTCCGTCGGCGGCGCGGTCTGAGCAAGGACTGGCCCGGCAACAGCCAGCGCAAGGACAGCGATCAGGACATGGCGCATCAGGGAACCCTTGTGAACAACGCGGCGGACAGCATTAGGTCTGTTTCGTCGCAGCTCGGGTTCAGCCCGACGTCACGACGACAGCCGCCGCGTTCTCACCGCCTCCCCGAACGCCTCGAACAGCTTGCGGTTGATCGGGTTCTTCTGCGGGTCGTATTCGGCGTGCCATTGCACGCCCAAGGCAAAGCTCGGCGCGTCGGCGATGCGGATGGCCTCGATGGTGCCGTCCTCGGCGATGCCCTCGATAACGACGCGGTCGCCCGGCTCGAGGATGCCCTGGCCGTGCAGCGAGTTCACCTTGATCGCGTCGCAGCCGAGGATCGAGGCGAAGGCCCCGCCCGGCGTCAGCCGCACCTCATGGCGGTCGGCGAAGATGACGGTGGGATCCGGATGAATCTCGCCATTCTCGAGCCGGGGCATGCGGTGGTTCATGCGGCCGGGAATCTCGCGGATCTCCGGATGCAGCGAGCCGCCGAAGGCGACGTTCATTTCCTGCAGGCCGCGGCAGATGCCGAACAGCGGGATGCCCCTGGCGACGCAGGCCTCCGTGAGCTGCAGCGCGACCTCGTCGCGATGGACGTCGTAGGGCTCGTGCTTGAGGCTGGGCTCGGTGTTGAAGCGCGTCGGATGCACGTTGGCCCGGGCGCCGGTCAGCACGACGCCATCGACGACGTCGAGCAGTGCGCCGATGTCGGTGATCTCAGGCACGCCGGCAAACATCAGCGGCAGCGCGCCCGCAACCTCGGCCACGGCGCTCAGATTGCGCTCGCCCACCATCTGGACGGTGAACCTGTTCTCGACGCGATGACTGTTGCCGATCACGCCGACGACGGGACGTTTCATTGCCCTCGTTTCTCTCCCTGTGCGACCAGGCAATCCTGTGCCGGCCCGATCCTGGTCTGGGCTGGAGGCACAAATCATGCGTGCTCAAATCATGCCCGTGTCGCAAAGCCGGATCAACATATGACCGCGCGGGTCCCCAATGCCAATTCCGGACAACCCCGCATGGCTTCCAGCGGCTCAACGGTCCCGCAAGCCTTTGCTTGATCCGCCAGCCATTTTCGCCAATGTGTGGGGGCCGATCAGCACAGAGGACGACGCATGACCGCCCCCGCCGACCCCCGCCTCCAGGCCCGCAGCGAGCACCGCAGCGACCTGGCCTGGGCCATTACGGTGGGCGGCATCGGCGTGATCCTGTTCGTGGCTGCGCTCGCCTTCAGCTGGTATTACGCTGCGGCTCTGTTCCTGCTGTTCTCGGGCATGCTGCTCGGCGTCGCGCTCAACGCGATGACCAATCTGCTCGGCCGGGTTCTGCCCTGGCCGCACCCGCTGCGGCTCGCCATCGTCTGCCTGACGCTCGCGGCCCTGCTGGTCGGCATCGTCTTCCTGGGCGGCACCACCATCGCCGACCAGGCCAAGGTGCTGAGCGACACGATCAAGTCGCAACTCGGCAACATCAAGGGCTTCCTCGACCGCAACGGCATCGACACCAGCTTCTTCGACTTCAACAGCGCCACCACGGCCACGGCGGCGCCCGATGGCGGGACGACGACCCCGACGCAATCGTCGTCGCACGGCCTGCCGGGCGGCCTGCCCTCGCCGAGCGCGCTCGCCTCGTCCGGTGGCGCCATCGTCAGCCAGACCTTCAAGCTGCTGCTGGGCACCGTGAGCGCCGTCGGCAACTTCTTCATCGTGCTGTTCCTTGGCTTGGCGTTCGCGGCGCAGCCGGCGGTCTATCGCAGCGGGCTGCTGTTCCTGGCACCGGCGAAGTATCGTGACGAGGCCACCGTGATCATCGACCGCATCAGCTATACGCTGGAACGCTGGCTGATCGCGCAGATCACCACGATGTTCGCCGTGTTCCTCGTCACCTGGATCGGGCTCGCGATCATCGGCGTGCAGAGCTCGTTCATTCTCGGCATCCAGGCCGGCCTGCTGGCGTTCATCCCGACCGTCGGCGCGATCATCGCCGGCGTGATCGTGGTGCTGGCGAGCCTCGCTTCCGGCTGGGTCGCGGCCGTCTCCGCCTTCGTGCTGTTCCTCGGCGTGCACGCGATGGAGAGCTATGTGCTGACGCCGCTGATCCAGCGCCAGGCGCTCGACATACCGCCGGCCACGCTGTTCGCCTTCCAGATCCTGCTCGGCATCGTGTTCGGCGTCTGGGGCCTGACCCTGGCGCTGCCGCTGATGGCGATCGCCAAGGTCATGATCGACTATTTCAAGAGCGACCGCCGCACCGAGGATGCCGCGGCCGCGATCTGACCGGTCTTTGGCTCAGCCGGCCGGCATCGCCGTTTCGACGAGCTTCGCCCAATAGCTGATGCCGTGCGGAATCACCTCGTCGTTAAAGTCGTATTCCGGGTGGTGCACGCCGGCCCCGTCGCCGATGCCCATGAACACGAAGGCGCCGGGGCGCGCCTGCAGCATGTATGCGAAATCCTCGCCGCCCAGCCGGGGCGGCATGTCGGTTTTCACCTGGTCCGGCCCGACGACGCTGCGTGCGACGTCGGCGGCAAACGCCGTCTGCTCCGTGTGGTTGACCACGACCGGATAGCCCCAGTCGTAGTCGATCTCGACCTCGACGCCCATGCCGTTCGCGAGCCCCGTCACGACGCTCTTGAAGCGCTCGTCCATCAGGCGGCGGACCTCCTCGTCGAGCGTGCGCACGGTGCCGCCGATGACCGCCGTCTGCGGAATGATGTTGTCGGCCGAGGTGCCGGCATGGAAGCGCGTGATCGACAGCACCGCGCTCTCGACCGGATCGACATTGCGGGCGACGATCGACTGCAAGGCCGTGACGATCTGCGCGCCGGCGATGATCGGATCGACGCATTTGTTCGGCCGCGCGGCGTGCCCGCCAAGGCCCTTGAGGCGCACCTCGAAGGTGTCGGCCGCGGCCATCACCGCACCGGGGCGCGTCGAGACGTGTCCCAGCGGCAGGCCCGGCGCGTTGTGCAAGCCGTAGACCTCCTCGATGCCGAAGCGCTCCATCAGGCCGTCCTCGACCATCGCGCGGCCCCCGGCGCCGCCCTCCTCGGCCGGCTGGAAGATCACGACCGCCGTGCCGGCGAAGTTGCGGGTCTCAGCCAGATAGCGCGCGGCGCCGAGCAGCATCGCCGTGTGGCCGTCATGGCCGCAAGCATGCATCCGGCCCGGGATCTTGGATTTGTGCGGGATATCTCTGGTCTCCTGCAGCGGCAGCGCATCCATGTCGGCGCGCAGGCCGATGACGCGCTCCGACGGCTGGCGGCCGCGGATGACGCCGACGACGCCGGTGCGGCCGATGCCGGTGACGACCTCGTCGACGCCGAACGAGGTCAACAGCTCGGCGACGCGCGCGGCCGTCCGGTGCACCTCGTACTGCAACTCCGGATGTTCGTGGAAATCGCGGCGCCAGACCGTGGCGTCCTCCGCCAGCTCGGCGGCGCGGTTGATGATCGGCATGAATGGAGTTCCGAAAAATGAGGAGCGCGCCAGGACGGCGCGCATGCCGCCTCATTGCATGCCGCGCCACGGCAAAACACAAGCGCTATCAGCACATACATGCTGCGCGGACGGCGTTCGGCTAGGACCGGAGCTGCTTCAGCTCGCGGGCGAGATTCGCCCGTGCCTTCGCGTCGAGCGCGGCGGCGAAAGCCGGATCGGGGTAGATCACCGGCCGGCTTGCAAACCGTTCCAGCACGGCGGCGCGCCCGGCGCGATAGGCGTCATCCGGCACATGGGCATATTCGCGCCGGATCGCCTGCGCATACGCATCGTAGGTCGCGTCGTCGGCGCCAAGCACCGCAAGGTCGATCGAGATCAGCAGCGCGCCGCGGCGATCACCCGGCGCAACATCGTGCGTCTGCGTCAGGCGGATCAGCCGGGCGACCTCGTCGCGCAGCTCCGGCGCGACGTGCTGCTCGGCGAGCACGGCGCTCTGCTCCTCATTGTCGGACCGCCTGGGATCGTAGACGACGTCATGCCACCAGATCGCCTGGGTCAGGATCTCGCGATCGCCGACACCGAGATCAGCGACGCGACCGAGCCGCGCCAGGCAATCCTCGATATGGCTGAGATCGTGGTAGTGCCGCCCCGGCGCGGCATAGGCCGCAACCAGCTCCTCATGGGTCATGATTGCGGCTCGCGCGCTCAGCCGGCCGAGGTCAGCACCGTCTCGGTGTGCTCGACATCCGGAGGGCTGGCGAAATACTGGCCGACGAGACCACGCCACTCCGTGAAGTTCTCCGAGCCGCGAAAGTCCACGGTGTGGTTCTCGAGCGTCTCCCACTTCACCATCAGCCGGTAGCGCTGTGGCTTCTCGATCGACTTGTGCAGCTCGAAGCCGTGAAAGCCCTTGGAGCGGCCGAAGGCGGCGCGGGCCTTGGCAACGGCCGCCTCGAAATCCTTCTCGGTGCCGGGCTTGACGTCGATCTGGGCGATTTCGGTGATCATGGGCGGTCGGCCTCCCCTGGTTGTTGGACCGTTTGTCTAGCCCAGACCAGGGGAGAGAGAAAGCCGCGCGTCAGCTGGAGAGCGCCGCGTGCCCGGACTGCGGCGCGGGAGCAGCCGACGCCGCGGCCGCGCGCTGGCGGCGGTAGCGCTCCAGCGACAGCGGCAGTTCGGCCGAGGCTTCGACGCGATTGCGGCCCGAGCGCTTGGCCTTGTAGAGCGCCGTATCGGCCGCGGCGAGCAGCACGTCGAGATCGGTGCCCGCCGGCCCGCCGGCGACGCCGATGCTGACCGTGGTGTCGACGGTCTTGTCCTCGCACACGACGCCGGACGCAGCGAAGGCCTGGCGCACGCGCTCGGCCGCGACCATCGCCTCCTCGATCGAGCACGGCAGCAGCGCCGCAAACTCCTCACCGCCGATGCGTCCCGAGAGGTCCGTGAGCCGCAGCTTGTCGACGACGACATTGGCAAACAGCTTGAGCACCTCGTCGCCCTCGGCATGACCGAAGCGGTCGTTGATCGACTTGAAATGATCGATGTCGAAGATCAGCACGCTGACCGGCCGCTCGGCGCGCGCCTCGCGCTCGATCAGCTGGGCGCTGGCATCGGCGAAGCCGCGGCGGTTGAGCAGCCCGGTCAGCGGGTCCGTGGTCGCCGCACGCTTGTGGGCAGAGACGATGCGCTCGGACACCAGCATGAAGATCACGAACACGGTGCCGACCGCGTAGAGCACGAGCTCGATCGAGAAGATCGTCACCCAGGCGGCGGCGAAGGCGCCGTTGGCGTCGCGCAGCATGTTGCCGAGCAGGATCGGCAGCATCAGGACAAAGCCGTGCATCGCCGGCACGATCACGGCCGGCCAGCGCTTGTGCAGGGTCCGCCGCCGTTCCTGCCAGAGTTCGGCCGCCGTGAGCGTCGCGTAGATCACGACGATGGCCGCGCCGATCGTCAGCCGCAGCGCCTGCGCCGTGGGATCGAGCAGCATGCCGCTCGCGATCCATGCGATCGCGCCGAGCGCAAGACCCGCGACGCTCGGGGATTTGCCGTGAAAGACACGCGCCGCGTTCCAGACCATGGCGGTGGCGATCAGCCCGATCGAGCTCAGGAACAGCGACACCACCTCGCCATAGCTGTCGGCGACCAATGTCCACAGCGCGATCGCGACCGCGCCGAGGATGTAGGCCGCCCCCCACCAGCGCAGCGCCGGCGTGTTCTCCTGCCGCCCGAAATACAGCAACATGGCGCCAAGCAGCGCCGCGACCATTGTCGCTACGATGTCGAGCGTCATGCTGTCGAGTGCCATGCGTCACCTCGGTTGCTGCGGCGGCGCGGGAGCTCAGGGTTAGCGCGGCCTTATCGCAAGCAACCTAACCGGCGGTCTGTTCGAAAGACGTTTGCCTGGGATACCAAGTTTTCTCGAAAAGCTCGGCACAACTCGCCCGTAAATTGCTACATAAAAATGCAGCAAAAAGGATTCAAAACCGATTGCGGGCGCGGGAGCCGATGCCCGCTTGGATTGCACACCGACAGCCGACGTTCATTGATAGTTGAGGACGAAGGCGAGACATATGAACCAGTTCACATCCGATTGCGGACACTCATCGAAACGATAAGAAACCTTCTCAAATTTGAGATCATCTCTTCCTAACACGTTCCGACGGGGGCGCGATGCGCCGCATGAGGTGGGAACGAGAATGTCTTTCGACGATTCAAACGACAAGAAAATTGCGGCAGATCACCCGGCCGGCGGCGTCGATCGCCGCACGCTGCTGCGCAACGCCATGGGCGCCTCGGCGCTCGGCCTCGGCGCCGGCATGCTGCCGGGCCAGGCGCAGGCGCACTGGCATTGGCGCATGCACCCTCACCATCATCATGTCACGACGAGCTTCGCGCTCGCAGTGCTGCCGGACACGCAGTTCTACTCGCGCTACGCGACCTCGGAGGAAGGCCAGGCCTATCAGCGCCAATATGGCAGCACGCCCTACCCGGCGCAGACGCAGTTCATCGTCGACAATGCCGCAAAATATCACATCCCGTTCACGATCCATCTCGGCGACGTCGTCGATCAGTCCAAGCATCCGCAGCAATGGGCGGTCGCCGACGCCGCGATGAAGCTGCTGGAGAACGCCGGCCGGCCTTATTCCGTGCTCGCCGGCAATCACGACGTGCTGTCGGCGCTGGAGTTCGAGAATGCGGCAAGCCAGGGCTCAGGCACCGACGCGCAGCGCGCTGCCTCCGAGCCGTATTTGTCCTGGTTCCCGACCAGCCGCGCCGCCAAGCAGCAGACCTTCCTGGAGCGCCATCCAAGCGGCTGGCACGAGGCGCATGTGTTCCACGCCTGCGGCGTCAGCTTCATGGTGCTGTCGCTGTCCTGGCGCGCGTCCGACGACGCCATCGCCTGGGCGCGCAGCATGATCGCGCGCCATCCGATGCTGCCGGTGATCCTCGCCAATCACCAATTGCTCAACATCGCCAATGACGGCGTGAGTCCGCTCGAGGTCGCCTATGGCCAGTATCTCTGGGACAAGCTCATCCGCAGCAACGACCAGATCTTCATGACGCTCAACGGCCACTATCACGGCGGCGCGCACCTCGTGAAGTTCAACGACTTCCACAATCCCGTGCACGAGATGGTCGTCGACTATCAGATGGCCTATCAGGGCGGCAACGGCCTGATGCGGCTCTACGAGTTCGACTTCACGAAGAACAAGATCGACGTCGCCTCGTTCTCGCCCTGGGTGGTCGAGAAGCCGAAGGACAGCCTCAAGCAGTTCGACCGCGCCTGGCTGACCGAGGACAACCACGAATTCACCATCGACATCGACTTCCAGCGCCGGTTCTCGCGCTTCACCCATTTCTGCCACCTGCCGGCCTTCGCCGGCACGCCGATCCTGCCGCGGGTGAAGCAGGACCTCTATGCCAACTACACCGAACAGCCCGAGCCCGTGGTCGTGCCGCCGGCCAACGAGCAGGATTATCCTCTGATTGCCGAGACGGTCGCGCATTGGCGCATCGCCTCTTCGGCGATCGGCAAGGCCGTCGCCACCGGCACCGCGCTGCCGGACCTGACCTCAGGCAATCCGATGCAGCGCGCCTCGCTCGCCGGTGCTGCTCAAGTGGCCGACGTCGTCTTCACCGCGGACAAGCATCGGCTGTCGTCGGCGCCGGGCAGCGTGCAGTTCCTCAACACCACGCACGCCGGCGCCGGCCGCTTCAGCTGGTTCACGACCGCGGCCACCGCGCCGATCAACGCGGCCACCTTCGCCCAGGGCTACACGGTCGAGGCCTTCATCAAGATCGATCCGAACTGGAAAGCGGCCGATCACGCCTGGTGCAACATCCTCACCCGCTTCGGCAACCGCGGCTGGCTGCCGGGCTATGCCGGCGGTGATCCGGAATCGCCGCCGATCCTGTTCGCGATCTCGAACCTGCGCGAGGTGCAGTGGGAGATCGTGCCGTCGAGCGCGACCAGCCAGCCGCAGACCGACTGGTCCGGCGAGATCATGCTCAACACCTGGTATCACCTCGCGATCGTCAACGACCCCAAAGACAATTCAACGGTGCTCTACATCGAGGGCGCGCCGGTGGTGCGCAGCGTGATCGGCGGCAACGGCCTCGCCAGCGTCGCGGCCTCCCAGCCCTGGGCACTCGGCTGCGGCTGGTGGGATCGCGCGCCGTCCGACGGCTTCATCGGCAGCATCGGCGAGGTGCGTGTCGTTTCAAAGCCGCTGGCGCCGAACCAGTGGTTGACGGCGCGCCGCGCCAGCGCCTGATCCACTCACGCTCAAAACAAAACAGGCGCCCGCGAGGGCGCCCGTTCGTATTGGAGGCTGAGAGAAATCAGCGCTTCGAGAACTGGAAGGAGCGGCGGGCCTTGGCCTTGCCGTACTTCTTACGCTCGACGACGCGCGAGTCGCGGGTCAGGAAGCCGCCCTTCTTGAGGACGCTGCGCAGCTCCGGCTCGAAGTTGGTCAGCGCCTTGGACAGGCCGTGACGGACCGCGCCGGCCTGGCCGGACAGACCGCCGCCGGCGACCGTGCAGATCACGTCGTACTGGCCCTTGCGGGCGGCGACGACCATCGGCTGCTCGATCATCATGCGCAGCACCGGACGGGCGAAGTACACTTCGATGTCGCGGGTGTTCACGGTGACCTTGCCGGAGCCAGGCTTGATCCAGACGCGGGCGACCGCGTCCTTGCGCTTGCCGGTGGCATAGGCGCGGCCGAACTTGTCGACCTTCTTCTCATACTTCGGAGCGTCCGGAGCGGTGACCGCGCCCTTGAGCTGCGACAGCTGATCGAGAGACTGGATGCTTTCGGCCATCTTATGCGGCCCTCGTGTTCTTGCGGTTCATCTTGGCGATGTCGACCTTCTCGGGGTTCTGCGCCTCGTGCGGATGATCGGGTCCGCCATAGACACGCAGGTTGCCCATCTGCACGCGGCCGAGCGGCCCGCGCGGGATCATGCGCTCGACGGCCTTCTCGATCACACGCTCCGGGAAGCGGCCCTCGAGGATCTGGCGCGCGGTGCGCTCCTTGACGTGGCCGACGTAGCCGGTGTGCTTGTAGTACACCTTCTGCTCGCGCTTGCGGCCGGTCAGAACGGCGTGCGCGGCATTGACGATGATAACGTTGTCGCCGCAGTCGACGTGCGGCGTGTAGATCGGGAGGTGCTTGCCGCGCAGCCGCATGGCGACCAGCGTGGCGAGACGACCGACGACCAGACCCTTGGCGTCGATCACGACCCACTTCTTCTGGACCTCGGCCGGCTTTGCCGAAAAGGTTTTCATGAGAGATATCCGTGACAGGGAGAATGCGGCGCGGGTGACGCGCCGAACTGGGGCTGCTTCTAGAGAAGCGCCCTGCATTCGTCAACGCCACTGGAGCAAAATTCATGCAAGGAAAACAGCAACTTGCAAATATGGTGCAATAATACCCTCGAAAAGCTCACGCATTCGGAATGGAATAGGTGGCGGTGACATGGGCGATCGGATCGGGCGATTCCCCTGACAGCAGAGTGACTTCGCCGACCGCGAGGCGCTTGCCGAGCTTCAGCAGCCGCGCCTCGGCCAGCACGTCGGCGCCGGCCGCGCCCTTGCGCAGGAAATTGATGTTGAGATTCGTCGTGACCGCGAGCCCGACCGGGCCGATCGCCGACAGCAGCACCACGTACATCGCGAAATCCGCCAGCGCCATCAGGGTCGGCCCGGACACCGTTCCGCCCGGCCGCAGCATGCGCTCGTTGAATCGCTGCCGCAGCACGCAGCCCTTGCCATCCGCGCTCTCGATCGCGATGTCGCCGCCGGTGCGAAAGGCCTGGGGAAATTCCGCGTGCAGGAACGCTTCGAGTTCCGCGATCGTCATCTTCGCCGACATGTCTCCCCCTGCTCTGGTTGTTGGCAATCTGTTACATTAGCGGAAACGACACGCCCATATGGAAATCGGAATGTCCGCCCCTGCCCTCGCCGATGCCGCTGCCGCGCCGATCCTGTTGCACGAGATGGCGGGCCCCGTTGCTGTGCTGACGCTGAACCGGCCGGCGCAGCGCAACAGCCTGTCGGAGGCGCTGATCGCCGAATTGCATCAGGCGCTCGCCGAGATCGGCGCCGACAAGGCCGTGCGCGCCGTCGTGATCGCCGCCAATGGTCCGGCCTTCTGCGCCGGCCATGATCTGAAAGAGCTCACGGCGCGCCGGGCCGACGCCGATCGCGGCCGCGCCTTCTTCGCCAGGCTGATGAATGCCTGCAGCGCGATGATGCAGGCGATCGTGCATCTGCCGAAACCCGTCGTCGCCTCCGTGCAGGGCATCGCCACCGCAGCCGGCTGCCAGCTGGTCGCAAGCTGCGATCTCGCCATAGCGTCAGAGCGCGCCGCGTTCGCCACGCCCGGCGTCGACATCGGCCTGTTCTGCTCGACGCCGATGGTGGCGCTGTCGCGCAATGTCAGCGCTAAGCAGGCGATGGAGATGCTGCTGACCGGCGAGCCGGTTCCAGCGCTGCGCGCCCGCGAGATCGGCCTCGTCAATCGCGTGGTCGCGCCGGGCACCGAACGCGACGCGGCGATTGCGCTGGCACAACAAGTCGCGCGAAAATCCGCGCATACGATCAAGCTCGGCAAGGAGGCCTTCTACCGCCAGGCCGAGATGAGCCTTGCCGACGCCTATCGTTATGCGGCAGAGGTGATGACCGAAAACATGCTCGCCCGCGACGCAGAGGAAGGCATCGGCGCCTTCATCGAGAAGCGGACACCCACGTGGCGGGATGAGTAGCTACGAAGCTGCTGCCCATTCCTCATCCTGAGGAGCCGCGGAGCGGCGTCTCGAAGGATGAGGCCCGATCGAGGCCTCATGGTTCGAGACGCTTCGCTCCTCACCATGAGGGACCAAGGACATCAAGCATGAATCACGACACCTATCCCGACGACTACATCCGCGGCATTCTCAACGGCGTGAAGGTGATCGCGATGGTCGGCGCCTCGCCGTCCGAGATCCGGCCGAGCTTCTTCGCCTTCAAATATCTGGTGCAGCGCGGCTACGACATGATCCCGGTGAACCCCGGCCATGTCGGCAAGAGCCTGATGGGCCGGCCCTTCGTGGCCTCGCTGGCCGATATCGGCCGTCCGCTGGACATGGTCGACATCTTCCGAAGCTCGCAGCACATCATGCCCGTGGTCGACGAGGCGCTGAAGCTGTCCCCCTTGCCGAAGGTGATCTGGATGCAGCTCGGCGCGCGCGATGACGCCGCGGCGGCAAAGGCCGAGGCCGCCGGCATGAAGGTGGTCATGAACCGCTGCCCCAAGATCGAATACGGCCGGCTGTCCTCGGAGATCTCCTGGATGGGCGTCAACTCCCGCACCATCAGCGCCAAGCGCGCGCCGATCCCCACGCAAGGCATGCGTCTGTCGCTGAATCGCACCAGCGTCGGCGGCGGCACGACTGCCGCGGCCGACCGCGCCGCGAAGGACAGAAGCGATCCGACCTGACGCATCTGCGAAAGGAACGTGTCGCGACCATGGCGCGACACAGCAACGCATTTCAAATCTGGCCTGACGTCGCAGCCCACCTTGACGGCATCATGGCCGCTGGCAAATGTCCTCCGCCGGGATGACGCGGAGGCGCACAACGACGCGCTATCGACACCGTCTCCCATCATCGATCCCCGTGCCGGCCGGTGCCGCCGCGCGAAGGATCAAGCCCACGAGGAAACACCATGACCGAACGTGCCCCCGGATTTGCCACCCTCGCCATTCACGCCGGCGCCCAGCCCGATCCGACCACCGGCGCGCGGGCGACGCCGATCTACCAGACCACGTCCTTCGTCTTCAACGACGCCGACCACGCCGCCTCGCTGTTCGGCCTGCAGGCGTTCGGCAACATCTACACCCGTATCGGCAACCCGACCAACGCGGTGCTGGAGGAGCGCGTCGCCGCGCTCGAGGGCGGCACCGCCGCGCTCGCCGTCGCCTCGGGCCATGCCGCGCAGGTCGTGGCCCTGCAGCAGCTGCTGTCCCCCGGCGACGAATTCATCGCCGCGCGAAAACTGTATGGCGGCTCGATCAACCAGTTCACCCATTCGTTCAAGAGCTTCGGCTGGAACGTGGTGTGGGCGGACACCGATGACGTCGCGAGCTTCGAGGCCGCGGTGAGCCCGCGCACCAAGGCGATCTTCATCGAGTCCATCGCCAATCCCGGCGGCACCATCACCGACATCGAGGCGATCGCGCAGGTCGCGCGCAAGGCCGGCGTGCCGCTGATCGTCGACAACACGCTCGCTTCGCCCTACCTGATCCGCCCGATCGATCACGGCGCCGACATCGTGCTGCACTCGCTGACCAAGTTCCTGGGCGGCCACGGCAACTCGATCGGCGGCATCATCGTCGATGCCGGCACCTTCGACTGGGCAGGCAGCGGCGACAAATATCCGATGCTGACGCAGCCGCGTCCCGAATATCACGGCATCCGCATCCACGAGACGTTCGGCAATTTCGCCTTCGCGATCGCCTGCCGCGTGCTCGGCCTGCGCGACCTCGGACCTGCGCTGTCGCCGTTCAACGCCTTCATGATCCTCACGGGCATCGAGACCCTGCCGCTGCGCGTGCAGAAGCACAGCGACAACGCCAAGGCCGTCGCGGAATTTCTCAGCAAGCATCCGGCAGTCGCCGCCGTGAACTACGCCGGCCTGCCCGAGGACAAGTATCACGCGCTCGCCCGCAAATACTGCCCGAAGGGCGCTGGTGCGGTGTTCACTTTCTCGCTGAAGGGCGGCTATGACGCCGGCGTCAAGCTGGTGTCGAACTTGAAGCTGTTCTCGCATCTGGCCAATGTCGGCGACACTCGCTCGCTGGTCATCCATCCGGCCTCGACCACCCACAGCCAGCTCGACGACGCCGCCAAGATCAAGGCCGGCGCCGGCCCGGACATCGTCCGCATCTCCGTCGGCATCGAGGACAAGGAAGACCTGATCGCCGACCTCGAGCAGGCGCTGAGCGCGTAACCGCGAGATCGTCCCGCCAGTCAGGCCACGCGTCTGGCGGGTCATGAGGCGAGTCTCTCTCCACGTCATGGCCGGGCTTGACCCGGCCATCCACGTTTTCTCAGCGGTCGGAAAGGCGTGGATGCCCGGATCAAGCCCGGGCATGACGAGCAACTAACATAATGCCCAGACCACGCCCCCACCACAAACAAAGAGAGCGCGGCCGGCCCCCCTGGGCTTCCGCGCTCTCCTTCGTCCCACGGTCGGGCCGTTGCCGGCTTCTCGAACCGCGCCCTCGTTAACTCATCGTGTCACGTCATCGGGTGCAGCATCCGCGCATGCGTCTGGCCGGCCAGCGGCAGTGCCGTCACCGCAATCAGCCGGCTCACCGCCAGAGCCCGCAAACAAGCCGCGTCCTCGTCATAGGCAGCGAGATCGGTCTGGAATGAGCCTGTCCGTGATTGCAGATGGTGGCGCGCCGACGCGCAAAACGGAATCACCGACATGCTCGAAACCTTCTGGTCTGAGACTCTGATGAAATGCAGCAGAGATTCTGTCCCGAACGCGGGCCGCCGGCCCTTCGTTCCGCCGACCTTCAAAATCGCCGACGGCCGTAAACTTGCACCAGCAGATCTTAACGGAAGCTGAAAAAGCCCGTCCTTCTACGGGCGATTGCAGCCGACGCGGCCCTGCGAGAAAGTTTTCGTTAACCATAAACGGCCCATCCTGCCGTCCATGGAATCGCGCGGTGCCTGACGCCGCCGCGCTGGCGCCGGTCTCGACATCCGGCCCGCGACCGATGTGACAAGGCAGGAGAGCAGAATGCGTACCCTAGTGATCATGATGCTGCTGGCGGCCACCGCGGCAAACGGCGTCGTTCTCGCCGCCGACCTGCCCGGCATCCACGACAAGGTCGTCCACACCAAGGCCCGCCGCGCCGTGAAGGCCGCGCCGCCCGTGGTCGTCGTCGTCAAGGACCAGGACTCGCTGATCTCGCCGATGATGCCCTCGACCCCGCTGCTGCTCGGCCGCCAGGAACTCCCCGGCTACTACGGCCGCGCGTTCTCCTACGACTACCAGGGCCCGTATTACGGCGGCGAAGGCTATACGAACTACATGTTCCGCCTGCCTTATGCTTGTGGTGTGACGGGGTATTGCTGAGGGTTTGCACGGACTGCGACTTCCGGGCTGGCTGGGTGGCTCTATCGCAAGTCGCGCTGCGGAGGAGTGATGCGACGCTCTCAGAAGGTTAGGCATGCCGCAAATGGCTACAGACCTGCCGCCGATTTCATATCCTGCACTGCTGTGGCGCCAGGGTTATATCTACCTGGCGAACACTCCCACCGAACTTTGTGCTCACCCGCGGTCGATGTTCGAAAGCACACTTCAACGAACTCGCGCACGCGAATGGCAGCTGCTTGATTCTCAAGGGCGAAGCTTCGATGTTGCCGACTGGACACAAACCCGCCCGCTTGGGGGCGTGAGAGGGTTCGGGCTCCGCCTGCTAGGATCGATATTTGCCATTCCGGTCTTAACGAACGAGCGAGAGCTCTCCCTGTCCGACTACAAACAAAAATTGGCCGAGGCGGTCAAAAGCCGCTTTCGATACGACTCCGACCAGACGCTGGCCATGGAAGTCATCAGCCGGATCGACGCCGCGACCTCTCATCAAGAGGCGATCGACTCGTTGCCAAAGCTCTGATCCTGATCGATCGTGCGAGCTTTCAAGACCGGCCCTCCCTAAGGTTCGCAGGGTCGTCCTTCGCTGTAACGACGTAGCCAGCTGGATCGAGCGTCCACACCATCTGCCAACGCGTGGGAGGCAGGGGTCTTGACGATCCTGCGCTCGCCCCCGAGATCGTCGTCGGCCACTGAACAGTCGCGAGAACGAACGGGCTTGCCAACTTCGGCAAATCAGCATATTCTGCGTTTATTCCTATCCAGCCGAGGGGCGCTTCCGGATCGTCCAGTTGCGTGGGATGGGACCGCGGTGGACGTGGCGGGCCGTGCGCGGGCGTATGCTGGCGCGGACGAGCGGCTTGTGACGGACGGCGAAATCGCGTGGTCCTGGCGCCCCGAGGCTGGCGCCAAGTCTCGTGTTGGTGCTCACGCATCGCGCGAGGTGACGGGGGCAAGACAGCCGGTCCCCGGGGAGATCGCGTATAAGCGTTAAAACCATCGCGCAGGGAAGGCCGGGTGTTTCCAGGCCGTACCTGTGGTGACCGCCGCGTGCTTTTTTCTTTGCACGCGGGCCATGGGTGCCGGCCAGGCATCCGGCCTTCCCTGCGCCCTCGCGTTTTCGAGGGTGAAACGATCGGCATGACTCGGCGTGAACGCGCGCGAGGATGAAGAGGCGTGTCTTCGATGTGGACGATGAGGTCTCCTCACCATCGGTCGTCATCCCCGCGCAGGCGGGGGATCCAGTACGCCGCGGCCCATCGAGGACTCACAACCGTCTCTGGGATACTGGATCGCCCGGTCAAGGCCGGGCGATGACAGCGGATTGTGTGGTTCAAGCGCAGCACGATGACAGGCGACGAAGCGCACCGACGAGCGAAGCGACGAAGCAATCCAGAGTCGTGGGCGGGACTCTGGATTGCTTCGTCGCCTTCGGCTCCTCGCAATGACGAAGGAGAGACCGAGCCCCTACCCCGCCCGCTCCGCGACCACCGCCGTCTGCGGCACGGCAACGCTCGCCACCCGCCGCGGCGACAGTCGCTCCGCCTGCAGCACGGCAAAGGTCAGCACGATGATGGCCGTGCCCTGATGCAACAGCGCCAGCGAGATCGGCACCACCATCAGCAGCGTCGCGATGCCCAGCACGGCCTGCACCAGGATCGCCGCCAGCAGCCGGTGCGCACCGCGCACGGCCGAGCGGCCGGCACCCGTGCGCATCACGTCGAACGCATGCCACGCCGCCAGCACCAGCAGCGTGTAGGCCGTCATGCGGTGCATGAACTGCACTGTCAGATCGTTCTCGAACAGGTTGATCCACCACGGCGAATGGACCCACAGGCTGGCCGCCTTCGGGATCAGCCCGCCGTCGATGTCGGGCCAGGTGTTGTAGACGAGGCCGGCGCGCAGGCCCGCGACCAGCGCGCCGAGATAGAGCTGCACGAAGGTGACACCGACCAGCACCCATGCCGTCAGCCGCAGCCGCGCCGGCACCTCGGCCTCGTCGCGCGGCTCGAGCCGGCGCAAGGTCCAGACGATCGACGCGAAGATCAGCAGCGCCAGCGACAGATGCGTCGCCAGCCGGACCGGCGCCACCTCGGTGCGCTCGGTGAGGCCCGAGGCCACCATCCACCAGCCGACCGCGCCCTGCAGCGCGCCGAGGCCGAAGATCAGCCACAGCCGGCGGCCGAGCGGGCCGGAGACGGCGCCGCGCCACAGGAACCACAGGAACGGCAGCAGATAGACCATGCCGATGACGCGGCCGAGCAGCCGGTGGCCCCACTCCCACCAGAAGATGGTCTTGAACTCGTGCAAGGTCATGCCGGCGTTCATCTGCCGATATTGCGGAATCTGCTTGTAGGCTTCGAAGGCGTCGCTCCAGGCCTGCTCCGAGAGCGGCGGCAGGGTGCCGGTGACCGGCTTCCACTCGACGATCGACAACCCGGATTCGGTCAGCCGGGTGGCGCCGCCGACCAGCACCATCAGGGCGATCAGACCGGCGACGATGGTGAGCCAGACGCGGATCGCGGCGGTGTCTCGGGTGTGGGGAACCGTGGTCATGGAGGTTGAACGCTCGATTGAACCTAAGCTGTCAGGCCCTTATAATCCCAGTGAATTCGCGCGCAAGCCGCGCCGGTCCCAACCCAGGCTGACATTCCCGTCATGACGATCCGCACCCGCAAACTGATCGGCGCCATAGCCCTGCTGCTGCTCGCCTTCGCCTGGTCGATGATGGGCATGGTGCTGGCGCAATTCCCCCTGATCGCCAATTCCGGCTGGATGCAGGCGGTGTATTACGTCGTCGTCGGCATGGGCTGGGTGCTGCTGGCCATGCCGATCGTTAGCTGGATGCTGCGCCCAGATCCGGCGCAGGAAAGCTGAGCGGCCGATCTGATCAGCCGAGGTCGAGCCCGGGTCGCGGCGCGAATTTTTGTCGCGGCAGGGTCACGCCGACCATCAGAACCTTCAGCGCCCGGAGCGAGCGCGAGCGGCCGTCCCAGGCGATGCGCGGCAGCATGTGGAGGTCGGTCCGGCCCTCGCTCTGTACCACGCCGCCGATCGTGGTGGCGGCGCTGACGAAGCCAGCCTGCTCCGCCAGCACGGCGTCGCTGCGGCGGAAGGACTGGGCGTCGCCGAACGGATACGCCATGTGCCGGACCGGGCGCCGCAGCGCTGTCTCCAGCACCGCCTTGCCCATCGCGATCTCGCGCTGGGCATCGACGTCCTTGAGATGCGCCAGCACAGGATAATGCACGGTGGCACTGCCGATCGTGACGTTGGGATCAGCAGCGAGCAGCGCGATGTCGGCCCAGTCGATCGACGCCTCGCGGCTCAACGCGACGATATCGACCGAGTGGCGCGAACACAGATCGCGGATCGCAACCGACAGCTCCGCGGGTGGCAATCTGCGCAGCCAGGCGAAGAGATAGGCGAACAGCTCGGCCTTCTCGGCCGGCTTGAACACGGAGAAGCGCTGCTCGCGATGATCGATGACGAGATTGATGCGGGCTTCCCGCGCGATGACGGCCTCGAGCGCCAGCCACCAGGCCTCACCGAGCCCGTCAGGAAACGCTGTGGGCACATAGGCCGTGAACGGCACGCCGTGGCTGGCCAGCACGGGATAGGCATGCGTGATCAGGTCCTTCGCCCCGCCATCGAAGGTCAGGCAGGCGAACCGGCGGCTTTCGGGTAGCCGCACCGAGCGCTCACAGGCCTCGTCGAGCGAGACGATGTCATAGCCCCAGCGCTTGAGCGCGCGGATCACCTTGTCGAGAAATGCAGGCGTGATCTCGGCATGCTTCAGCGGCTGAAATGCGCCCTTGCGGCGCGGGCGCACGCGCTCGAACCGAAGGATGGCGCCGGCGCCCCGCGTCGCGCGCGAGGCCAGCAACGCGCGGCCGCTGAAATGAGCCAGTTCGAGCCGGGCACTGCGCAGCCACCTGTTGTCCGCCGACAAATCCCGGGTCCCTTCCGCAAAGCCCACTTGAAACCAAACCGACCGCGCCCACCTGATGCTGACAGACCATGGCGCGATCGCGTCATCGTCGAGGTCGCATGATCTTTAAGAACATTTCCTCTTAAGATCGGGTGGCAGATGCCGGTTTGAACAGGTCTTTTCGTCAGCCTTTCCCGATTTGGGACGAGATCATTGCCATTACCTTTTGTTGAGACTTCTTTGCGAGGGTCCCTCGACGCCAAGCAACAAAATTCCAAGACATCCTCCACTCCAAGACATCCTCCACGACAACGCGAGCAGCGCGATGACCATGGCCGCCGTGATCGAGAGCCGGACGGCGCAGGCGCCCGTGCAAAAGCTGATGTCGGAAATCGCTGACGTCGACATCATCTCCGACCTCGCCGCCGCAGATCCGGTCTGGCGCGCGCTCGAATCTCCCGAGCATGTCTCGACGCCCTATCAGCGCATCGATCTGCTCGGCGCCTGGCAACGCGCCGTCGGCGCGAGCGAGCATGCGTTGCCGTTCATCGTCGTCGGGCGCGATGCCGAGCAGCGTCCCCTGATGCTGCTGCCGCTGGCGCTGCGCAACGCCTTCGGCGTCCGCGTCGCCTCCTTCATGGGCGGCAAGCACACGACCTTCAACATGCCGCTGATGGACCGCGACTTCGCCGCGCGCGCGGACGCCGGCGATCTCGACGTTGTGCTCGCGGGTTTGCGCGATCACGGCGGTGTCGACGTGCTTGCGCTGTCGCAGCAGCCGATGCGCTGGCGCGACCTCGCCAATCCCCTGGCGCAGTGGCCGCACCAGCCATCGGTGAACGACTGCCCGGTGCTGCTGATGCCGCCGGGCGCCGCACCGACGGCGCTGCTGTCGAACTCGTTTCGCAAGCGGCTGAAGAGCAAGGAGAAGAAGCTGCAGGCGCTGCCCGGCTATCGCTACATGATCGCCGACAGCGACGCCGAGGTCGGCGAGATGCTGGACTGGTTCTTCCGCACCAAGCCGATCCGCATGGCCGAGCAGAAGCTGCCGAACGTGTTCGCCGAGCCGGGCGTCGAAGCCTTCGTGCGGCACGCCTGCATGGCCAGGCTCGGCTGCGGTCGTCGCGCCATCGAGATTCATGCATTGCGTTGCGACGCCGAGATCATCGCGCTGTTCGCCGGCGTCGCGGACGGGGCGCGCTTCTCGATGATGTTCAACACCTACACGCTGTCGGAGAATGCGCGCTGGAGCCCCGGGCTGATCCTGATGCGCTCCATCATCGATCACTATGCGCAACGGGATTTTCGCGCGCTCGATCTCGGCATCGGCTTGGACGACTACAAGCGGGTGTTCTGCAAGGACGACGAGCCGATCTTCGACAGCTTCATCCCACTCACCGCACGTGGCCGGGTCGCCGCGAGCGCCATGGCTGCGGTCGGGCGGGCGAAGCACGCCGTCAAGCACAGCCCCGCCCTGTTCCGCCTCGCGCAGCGTCTCCGCGGCGCGCTGCAGCCGCGGACGGGCGCCGCGAAGGACGAGGATTAGGCGGCGACGCCGCGCGGGCCCGGCTGGTTGTGGTTGGCACTGCCGACCGGCGCCTTCAGCATGGCGACGGCGCCGAAGCCGACCTCGCGCAGCTGCTCGCTCATCTGGCCGCGCGCTTCGGCAGGCATGGCGGGATCGGGCACGACGATGGCGCGCGCTGCCGTCGTCAGCAACTCGGCCGGCAGGTCGGAGGCGTTGCCGGCGTCGAGCAGCACGTGGTCATAGACCCGCAGCAGCGCGTCGATCGCAAGCGCGAGCCGCGGCGACTGCAGCTGGTTGCGATCGGCACCGGGACGGCCGGCATTGACGAGATGCAGCCGCGAGGCCTGGTCCTTGGTGATGATGGACGCGAACGTCGCCTCGCCCAGCATGAGCTCGATCAGCCCGGGCGCGGCCGGATCGACCGAGAGGCTGGCGAGCAGTTGCGGACGCCCGGCGAGATCGACGAGCACCACCCGGGCGTCGCGGGCCATGCTGCGGGCGATCGACAAGGCAGTCGCAGTGACCGCCTCGCTGCCCGCCGTACCGAGCACGGTGATCTTGCGGGCGCCCTCTCCCGCGGCGAGCAGGCTGGCAGCGAGCTGGTCCAGCTCGCCCAACGGCGGCGGCGCTGGCTTGGCCGGCTCTGCGGCTGGGGCAGCCGGCGGCGAAGCGCCGGCAGGTGGCAGAGCGACGGGCCCCGGTGTCGGGGGAACGATCTGGGCGGCGACAGGAGAGACCATTGCAACGGGTTCGGGGACAGCCGGGGCGGCCGCGGCCGCCGGCGTCGGCGCAGCCATCACCGGCTCGATCCGCGCTGCTGGCGCAGCTTCGGCGACGCCCGGCGCGACCGAGGCCGCGCGCGGCGCGGTGAGGCGCAGCAGCTCTCCGGTGATGACGACGCCCGAGGTGAGCATCAGCGTGGCCAGCGTCGCGATCAACACGATCGGCAGCTTCTTCGGATAGGCCGGCGTGTTCGACACCACGGCCCGCGAAATGATCCGCCCTTCCGCCGGCGGCGTGTCGAGCGACTCGCGGGTATTGGCTTCGCGATATTTGGCAAGATACGACTCGAGCAGGTCGCGCTGCGCCTTCGCCTCACGCTCCAGCGCCCGCAGCTTGACGTCCTCGCCATTGGTGGAAGAGGCCTGCTTCTTGGCCTGCTCCAGATTCTGGGTCAGCATCTGCACCCGCCCCTCGGCGATGCGCGCGTCGCTGTCGAGCGAGCGCGAGATCTTGCCGGCCTCGTCGCGGATCTGCCGGTCGAGGTCGGCCAGCTGGGCCTTCAGCTCCTTGATGCGGGGATGGTTGTCGAGCAGCGTCGACGACTGCTCGGCCAGCTGCGCGCGCAGATTCACGCGCTGCTCGGACAGTCGCCGCATCAGCTCGGAGTTGAGGACCTCGGAGGCTTCGATCGGCTGGCCGCTCTGCAGCATCTCGCGGATCAGTCGCGCCTTGGTCTCGGCGTCCGACTTCAATGCCCGTGCATTGTTGAGCTGGGTGCTGGTCTCGCCCATCTGCTGGTTGGAGAGCGAGGTGTTGTTGGTGCCCATGAACGAATTCGACTTGGCACGGAACTCCTCGACCCGGGACTCAGCCTCTTCGACCTTCTTGCGCAGGCTCTGAATCTCCCCGGCCAGCCACTGGCTTGCCGACCTCGCCTGAGCCTGGCGCGCATTCTGCTGAACGACGAGGTAGCCGTCGGCAATGGAGTTGGCGACCTGGGCAGCGAGATCCGGGTCCTGCGACTGGAATTCGACGACGAGAACGCGCGACTTGTCTACGGCGTAAACGGTCAGCCGCTCATAATAGGCGTCCATGACACGCTCGTCCGGCGTCATGGCCAAGGGATCCCTGACCAGCCCGAGCATCGCGGCAATCGACTTCAGCGGCGAGATGCCGCGCAAGACGGAATCGAACTCCGGCAGCTCGTTGAGCTTGTTCTTCCTGATGATGTCGCGAGCCAAGTCGCGCGACAGCACCAGTTGCACCTGGCTCGTCACGGCCTCGGCGTCGAGCGCCTGGCGTTCTTCGACACGCTCGCTGTTCGGACGCAGAAACACGTTCTCGCGGCCGTCGATCAGGATGCGCGCTTCGGACTTGTAGCGCGGCGTGATCATGTTGACCGCCGTGACCGCAAGGCCCAATGCAAGCAGCGTCGGCAGCAGAATGAAACCGCGTTTTCGCGCCAAAGCGCGACCGATCAGCCGGATGTCGAGATCGCCGGACGCGACGGGCTCGGCCGAAGACGACGAGCTTCTAACAGGCGGAATGGAAGCCTCATCAGCCCCCTTCTTCTTCCTGCCGGCACGCCAGAACGCCAACTGCATCATCCACTCCCGCGGGATCTACGCCACGCCGCCACCATACGTGGTACAATTACACTCCATTAAGGTTGCTGACGGGTTAACCGAAAAACCATCCAGCGATCCTTGCAGCAAACATGGGAGATCCTGACTTTGGAGTTGAGCTCGGCTTGCGCCAGATCGTCACAATTTCGCACCGAGCGAAGGATCGAAGTGCGGCGGGTGAGACTTTGTTAATCATCAATCATCTATCGAGTGGAGGTTATAACAGGAATGAGACGAGAGGCGCCCGTGCTTCCTCTATCCGCCAGTCGTCAGATCAGCTCCCGCAGCGGCGCCTGGCAGGTCACAGCCGACGGCGCTGACGAGCGCGACATGGTCCCATCTCCTGACAAGCCGTTGAAGATCCTTCATGCCGTCCGGGCTCCGGTCGGCGGCATCTTCCGTCACATTCTCGACCTTGCGAACGGTCAGGTCGATCGTGGGCACGATGTCGGCATCGTCGCGGACAGCCTGACCGGCGGGGAGCGCGCGGATGCCGCGCTGGCGCAGATCGCGCCGCGCCTGAGGCTCGGCGTTCATCGCATCGCCATTCATCGCGAGCCCTGGCCAACGGACGTCGTGGCCCTGAGCCGGTTTTCTCGGCTGGCGCGCAACATCGATCCGGACGTGCTGCACGGTCATGGCGCCAAAGCCGGCGCGTTCGTCCGCCTGCTTCCGCATCGGCCCGGCACAATCCGCATCTATACGCCTCACGGCGGCTCCCTGCACTATCCGCGCAACACGCTGAAGGGCGCACTCTACGGACGGCTCGAACGGGCGCTGATGAACCGCACCGACCTTTTCCTGTTCGAGAGCGTGTTCGCCCGCGACACCTATGAGCGCATGATCGGCCACCCCCAGGGCCTCGTTCACTGCGTCTTCAACGGCGTCACCGCCGGCGAATTCGATCCCGTCACGGCGGCCGCGGATCAGACCGATCTCGCTTATGTCGGCGAGTTCCGACACATCAAGGGCGCCGATCTTCTGATCGATGCCGTGGCCCAACTGCGCGGTCGCGGCCGGGCGCTGACGCTCACGCTGGGCGGCGATGGCGAAGAGCTGCCCCGGCTGAAAGCCCAGGTCGAGCGTCTGGGTTTGACGGCTGCGGTGCGCTTCATCGGACATGTGAAAGCCCGTGACGGATTTTCCAAGGGCCGCCTGCTCGTCGTGCCCTCACGCGGCGACTCCATGCCCTATGTGGTGATCGAAGCCGGCGCTGCCGGCGTTCCGATGATCGCGGCGAGGATTGGTGGCATCCCGGAGATATTCGGGCCGCACAGCGAGGCGCTGTTCATGCCGGGCAACGCCGTCGCCATGGCGGATGCCATCGCAGCCACGCTCGACGATCCCGCCACTGCGCAGCTGCGCGCCAAGGCGCTGCGCGAACGGGTCTTCCAGCATTTTTCGCAGAAGGCGATGGTCGAGGGCGTGCTCGACAGCTACCGCGAAGCATTTACCAAGACCTGACGTCATTTACCATCGCTAACCGTTTCTTCCGATTTACCAATTAATCCCGCCGGTGGGGAATTCCCCCCGGCGCTTTCAGCGCTTACATGACCAAAAATACTAACAAACATAATCCGGGCTTGTACGACTGTGGAACCGATCAACGCTCGCTCGATGTTGGATGCTGCCGCCGCCACGGCCGCATCGACTGCCGCGGCCGGACAGCCGGCCATTGAACGGCGCCGCCGCCTGTCGCCGGCCGCCCTCGCTGTGGCCAATCAGAAGGTTCACCGCGCCTACTCTCCAATCGTTCTCGCCGGAGTCGTGCGCATCACGGACTTCATGCTGCTGAGCATCGTCGGCAGCCTCGTTTACTTCGGCTACGTCGTTCCGCTCAGCGGCTTCCATTGGGAGTATCTCGTTGCCATTCTTGGCCTGGCCGTGAGCGCGGTGGTCTGCTTCCAAGCCGCCGACATCTACCAAATCCAGGTCTTCCGCGCCCAGGTGCGGCAGATGACCCGGATGATCTCCTCCTACTGCTTCGTGTTCCTGCTGTTCATCGGCCTGTCCTTCTTCGCCAAGATCGGCAGCGAAGTCTCCCGGCTGTGGCTGGCGGCGTTCTTCTTCATCGGGCTGGGCGCGCTGGTCGCGAGCCGCGTCGTGCTGCGCAACATGATCCGTAGTTGGGCCCGGCAAGGTCGGCTCGATCGGCGCACCATCATCGTCGGCGCCGACCAAAGCGGCGAAGACCTGGTGCGCGCGCTGAAGGCGCAGGATGATTCCGAGATCGAAATTCTTGGCGTGTTCGATGACCGCAACGACTCCCGTGCGCTCGATACCTGCGCCGGCGCGCCCAAGCTCGGCAAGGTCGACGACATCGTCGAGTTCGCCCGCCGCACCCGCGTCGATCTCGTGCTGTTCGCGTTGCCGATCTCGGCGGAGACGCGCATCCTCGACATGCTGAAGAAGCTGTGGGTGCTGCCGGTCGACATCCGCCTCTCGGCCCATACCAACAAGCTCCGCTTCCGCCCCCGCTCCTATTCCTATCTCGGGGCCGTTCCGACGCTCGATGTCTTCGAGGCGCCGATCACGGATTGGGACCTCGTGATGAAACTGCTGTTCGACCGGCTGGTCGGCGGCCTCATCCTGCTGTTCGCGCTGCCGGTGATGGCGCTGGTTACGCTCGCGATCAAGCTCGACAGCCCGGGACCGGTGCTGTTCCGGCAGAAGCGGTTCGGCTTCAACAACGAGCGCATCGACGTCTTCAAGTTCCGCTCGTTGTACCATCATCAGGCCGATCCGACGGCGTCCAAGGTCGTCACCAAGAACGATCCGCGCGTGACCCGCGTCGGCCGCTTCATCCGCAAGACCAGCCTCGACGAGCTGCCTCAGCTGTTCAACGTGGTGTTCAAGGGCAACCTCTCCCTCGTCGGCCCCCGGCCGCATGCGGTGCAGGGCAAGCTGCAGAACCGGATGTTCGACGAGGCCGTCGACGGCTACTTCGCCCGCCACCGCGTCAAGCCGGGGATCACCGGCTGGGCGCAGATCAATGGCTGGCGCGGCGAGATCGACAACCAGGAGAAGATCCAGAAGCGCGTCGAGTTCGACCTCTATTACATCGAGAACTGGTCCGTGCTGTTCGATCTCTACATCCTGTTGAAGACGCCGCTGGCGCTGATGACCAAGAACGAGAACGCTTACTGATTTCCGGGATCCGGAGCGGACGCATATCCGCTTCGTGTGTTTGTACGGCCGGTCCCGCCTGATGTTGCGTATGAGTGTGAGTTGGTGATGGCGTACACGGCGGCTGCCGGAGAGTTCGCGTCGAGGCCGATCGCCCCTCCAGGCGTGACGGCCCTTCAGCGCGCGCTGGTCTGGATGATCGGTGCGTCCGGCGCCATCGTCTTCATCGAACCCAGCCCGTACGAGCTCGCCACGCTCGCATCCGCCGCGGTTTTCATCGCGACGGGGATCAGGCTGCGCGCCGTCTTTCTGCCCCTCCTTCTGCTCCTCTTCCTGGTCAATCTCGGCTACACGATCAGCGCCGTTCCGCTGCTGGGCGATTCCAAGATCGCGAGCTGGATCGCGACCTCCTGGTACATGGCGGTCACCGCCATGCTGCTGGCCATGGTGACCGCGGAAGACACCGCTGCGCGGCTCGACATGCTCCGGCGCGGCCTCGTCATGGGCGGCGCGATTGCCGGCCTCGCGGGCGTCGCCGGATATTTTCATCTCGTACCCGGCGGCTATGATCTCCTCACGCTGTATGGCCGCGCGCGCGGCACGTTCAAGGACCCGAACGTGCTCGGCGCATTCCTGATCCTGCCGGCGCTGCTCGCGCTGCAGAACGTCGTCACCGCCCGCCTCGCCGCAACCCTGCGCGCGAGCTTCGCGCTCAGCATCATGGCGCTCGCCATCCTGCTCGCCTTCTCCCGCGCGGCCTGGGGCGGCCTCGTGCTCACCGCCGCCTTCATGCTGGTGCTGATGGTGCTGACCAGCCAGACGCGGAGCGAACGCTCCCGCATCATCGTCATGACGCTCGCGGCCGCCGTGGCGGGCATCCTCCTGATCGGCGTCCTGCTCTCGATCGACTCCATCGCCGACATGTTCAAGCAGCGGGCGAGCTTCGACCAGAGCTACGACGAGGGCCGTTTCGGCCGGTTCGGCCGCCACATCCTCGGCGCGGACATGGCGCTCGATCTGCCGTTCGGGATCGGACCGCTGCAGTTCCACAACTACTTCCCCGAGGACACCCACAACTCCTATCTGAACGCCTTCATGTCGGGCGGCTGGCTGTCCGGCATCTGCTATCCCGCGCTCGTCTTCACGACCGTCCTTCTCGGCTTCCGCTATCTGTTCGTGCGCGTGCCGTGGCAGCGCACATACATCGCAGTCTTTTCCGCCTTCCTCGGCACCGTCGGCGAAAGCTTCATCATCGACACCGACCACTGGCGGCACTTCTTCCTGATGCTTGGCACGATGTGGGGCATGATCGCCGCCACCCGCGCGCATCAGGCCGAGACGAGCCGATCATTGTCGACCGGCCCGCACGCCACATCTTAATCCTCCACCGTGAACGTCAGCCCGGCATTGTCGACCAGCCGCTTGATCAGGCTGTCCTGGAGCGCCGCGCCTGGGGTCCAGAAGCCGCCCTTCACGCTGGCACCGTCGCGCAGCAGGCCGACGGCGCATTCGGAGATCATCTTCGAGGTCGAGCCGTAGCCGGGATCGCGGTCGCCCTTGACGGTGGCGCGGACCTGGCGGCCGTCGGGGCCGATCGCGACAAAGAGCAGGTTGTAGTAGCCGTTGTCGCGCTCCTCCTTGGAGGGGCCCTCGCCCGGCTTCGGCGCGTTCGGACCGGTCTTCTCGGCGTTCGCCGCCATCACCTTCTTGGCGTTGGCCTCGCCCTTCTCGCCCTGTCCGGTCAGCACCATCTCGTCGTAGACGAAGTCCTGGCCGTACGGGAAACCCATCAGCATGTTGGAGCGGTGGACGTTGCGGGTGTTGATCAGCGCCATCATGAACGGCGCCGTCCAGGACTGCAGGTCCTCCTCATAGAGAGGCTTGTTGCCGGCCGGCTGCTTCGGGCCCTTGAAGCCCGGCGTCAGCGCGAAGAAATCCTTCAGGATCGACACGAGGCTGAGATCCTTGGCGACCGCATCGAACGTTGCCTTGGCGCTCGCGGCCGTGCCGCCCGACAGCGTGCCGCTCATGCCGCGGACGCGGCCCTTGACGCGGGCGGCAGGCGCGCCGAGCGCCTTCTTGGCCTGCTGCTGCACGAAGTAGACGCCGAGCTCGAACGGGACGGAATCGAAGCCGCAGGAGAATACGATGCGCGCCCCGCTCTTTTCGGCGGCAGCCTGATGCCTGTCGATCATCTGCCGCATCCACACCGGCTCGCCGCAGAGATCGACATAGTCGGTACCGGTTTCGGCGCAGAGGGCGACGAGCTCGTTGCCGTAGAGCTGATACGGACCGACGGTCGTGAGTACCAGCCTGGTCTGCGCCACCATCGCCTTCAGCGACTCCGGATCGGACGCATCGGCTGCGATCAGCGGTGTATCGGCCGGCGCGCCGATCTCGTCGCGAACGGCGGCGAGCTTGTCCAGGCTGCGGCCGGCCATCGCCCAGCGCAGCGAGGTGTCGCCGCGATACTGCGTGGCGAGATATTCGGCGACGAGCTTCCCCGTGAAGCCGGTTGCGCCGTAGACGACGAGGTCGAATTTGGATGACGTCATTCTCGTTTCCTGGAAGTCGATGCGGATCAGTTCAGCCGTGACGGCGGATTTGGTTTCATTTCTTCCCATACGACACGCCCATCCCGGCGCGGACGTCGTTCTGGATGCCGTAGGGCGCGATGGGATAGCGCAGGCCGTTCTTGGCGAGCTGCTTCATGCCGGCGATCGCCTTGGCGAGATCGGACGGCTTCAACGCCATCAGCATCTCCTCGTCCGGAACGCCGCCATAGCGGCGCTCGGCAAAGCATGGCAGCGACAAACTCGGCTCGCCGGTCTTCAGCGCACGGCCCCAGGAATCGGCGCAGGCGGTCTCGCCGACAACGCCCCATTCGAACTTCTTGTAGCCGACATATTGGAGGCCGTTGATCAGGATGATCATCTGTCCCGGCGTCGCATAGACGAGGCAGATGTCCGGCGGATCGAGCCGGCCGCTCGCCAGCGGGCTGACAACCATCGCCTGATAGCGGCCGACCGGCACGACGTCGAGCGCCTCCTGGCGCTTGCGGGCATCCTCGGCGGTGCCGTGCCAGACGCCGACATAGCCCTCGCCCTTCAACCAGGTCTCGTCCTGCGGGCCGAGCCCGATCACGGCGCGGCACTGCGCGCCGACGAGATCGTCGCCGGTGATGCCGACGGTCCAGCCGAGCCGCGCGGCCATGCTGACGATCTGGTCGGTGGTGTGCACGGCCGTGGGACGGCGGATCTTCTCGACCGCCTCCATGTCCGCGACGCGGGCGAACATCTTGATGCCGATCACCGTCGTCTTCAGCCGCAACAGGGCGTTGAGATCGGCGACCATCGCCGCCAGATCGAGCCGTTCGGAGGCGTTCGGCTGTTGCATATGGCGCTCCCTCCCTGCCGCGCGGTCTGAGCCCGCGGTGCGTGTCATTGCAAAGGCCTGGTTCGACTTCGGGGCGCTTGTTAGACGCTCGCGACGCGGGAGGCCAGCCCCTCCGCCGCCCATGCTCACCCGCCCTACCATGATCCTTCTCGATATCACGGGAATCACTTATGAATTTTCGATCCCGAGACAGGATCCAGCGATGAGCCGCAGCGACCGGAACAAAGGCGCCAGGAGCGCAACGCCCGGCCCCGGCAAGGCGCCGCCGCTGTCGCCGGCGGCATTGTACGAGGCCGCCATGCTCCATCTCGGCGGCGGCCGCCCGCTCGACGCGCAGATGTGCTGCGAGCAGGCGTTGGCGGCCGACCCGAACCACGCCGACAGCCTGGCGCTGATGGGCATCATCGCACTGCAGACGGGGCAGCACGACCACGCCGTGGCATGGTTCTCGCGGGCGATCCGGCAAAATCCGAAGATCGACTATCTCACCAGCCTCGGCTTCACGCTGAAACAGATGGGCCGGCTCAACGATGCGCTCGCCGTGTTCGACAAGGCGATCCAGCTCAAGCCCGACGATGCCGAATTGTGGAAGCACATGGGCGCGGTTCTGCTGGCGCAGGATCGCGGCGCGGAAGCACTGCTGAGCTATCAGCATGCGCTGGCCATCAATCCCGTTCACCGGGAGGCCGCGTTCCAGAGCGGCCTGCTGCTGCATGGGCAGCAGCGTTATGAGGAAGCCATTCAGGCTTTCACGGTCTGCCTGACACAGCAGCCTGACGACCTCCAATCGCTGCAGATGCGCGCCCGCTGCGCCCGCGAGATGAAGCGTTACGACGACTATCTGGCCGATTGCCAGCGCGCGCAAGCGCTTGCGCCGACGGATCCGCTCGTCTGCAACAATCTCGGCGATGCCCTCGTCCGCCTGCGCCGCAACGAAGAGGCGCTGGTCTGGTTCGACAAGGCCTTGGCGCTGCGGCCGGGCTTCGTCGACGTGCTGCACAACAAGGGCTTTGCGCTGCTGCAGCTGCCGCGCTTCGAGGCGGCTGCCGCGGTCTACCGCGAGATCCTCGCGATCGACCCCGACAACGCCAAGGCTGAGTGGCAGCTCGCCCATGTCGAGCTGCAATGCGGCGACTACGAAGCCGGCTGGGCACACCGCGAGGCGCGCTGGAGGATGCCGGATTTCTCGCCGGACTATCCGCGCTTCGCTCAGCCTAAATGGCTCGGGAAGGAGGACATCGCCGGCAAGACCATCCTGATCGAGGAGGACGAGGGCTTCGGCGACAACATCCAGTTCGCGCGCTATCTGCCCCTGGTCGCGGCGCGCGGCGCCAAGGTGATCCTGGTGGTGCGCGAGCCGCTGCGGCGGCTGATGGCCGGCATCGACGGCGTCTCGCAGTGCCTCGCCTTCACGCCGGACCTGCAGCGGCCGGCCTTCGATAGGCATTGCCCGATCATGAGCCTGCCGCTCGCTTTCGGCACGACGCTCGCCACCATTCCGCCCGCCAGCTATCTGCCGCCTCCGCCGGCCGATCGCATCGCGGCCTGGGAGCAGCGGCTCGGACCGCACGACCGGCTGCGCGTCGGCCTCGTCTGGTCCGGCAACCCGCACCAGGCCAATGACGGCAACCGCTCGATGCCGCTGTCGACCCTGCTGCCGCTGCTCGATGTCGAGGCGGACTTCATCAGCCTGCAGAAAGAGCTGCGGCTCGCGGACAAGGCGCTGCTCGCGCAGCAGAGCGGCATCCGCGACTTCACTGCCGAACTGACCGACTTCGCCGAGACGGCGGCGCTCATGTCCTGCCTCGACGTGGTCGTGACCGTTTGCACCAGCACTGCGCATCTCGCCGCGACGTTGGGGCGGCCGACCTGGATCATGCTGCCTCACGTCGCCGACTGGCGCTGGCTGCGCGACCGAGAGGATAGCCCGTGGTATCCGAGCGCGCGGCTGTTCCGGCAGGATGCCGGCTGTCGCTTCGAGCCGGTGGTCGCGCGCGTGCGGGGCGAGCTGGCGGCGAAGGCGGCGGCCTTCAAACCGACGCCTTAAGTCGGGCCGGGAAACAGATCGTCGGTGCGGCCGCGCAGGCGGTAGGCCACGAGGCCGACCCATTCGCGCACGGCAATGTCGGCGCGGCGCAGGCCGAGCAGCGAGATGCCGTCGACATCGAGCACACGGCCAACGCGCCAATCCACCGGATAGGGTTCGACCGGGAAGCCCGCCTTCCGGAACAGTCCGACCGAACGCGGCATGTGGTAGGCCGACGTCACCAACAGCCAGCGCTCGCCCGGCTTTGGCGCGATCATCGCCTTCGAGAAGATCGCGTTCTCGTAGGTGTTGCGCGATTGCCGCTCGAGCAGCAGCCGCTCCTTGGGCACGCCCAGGCTCTCCAGGATCTCCGCACCGACATCGGCCTCCTTGGCCTCGGTCGCGATCAGGTTGGCGCTGCCGCCCGTGAACAGGATTCGCGCGTTCGGATAGCGCCGCGCCAGCACCGCGGCCTGGATCACCCGGTCGGCGCCCGCGACCGTCACCGGCATGCCGTACATCACGGAGAGATCGGAATCGACGGGACCGCCAAGCACGATGATGCCGTCCGGCGCGCCCTTGGCCGGGTCCCACTTCGGGAAGCGGCTCTCGAGGGGATGGAGCATCAGGCTGCCGAGCGGCGTCAGTCCGACGATCGCCAGCAGCAGCATCGCCGTGACCACGAGCCTGCGTCCCGCCACGGCAAACCGCGTCAGCATCAGGAGCGCGCCGAGAAGGCCGAGCGCGATCATGAAATTGGTCGGCAGCGCCAGCAGGCCGAGCGTCTTCGACAGCACAAAGAACATTCCAGGCTCCGGCGCGAGGTGAGATGCCACGGCTGCCCTCATACACGACAGCCGCCATGCGTTGCCATCTCTCTGCGAACGCGATGTGATGGGCTATGCTTCCGGCCGAACCGGCACGAATGAGAGGATCATGGCTCATCATCATCTGCACGCCAGCCCCGAGACCTGCCATTGGGGCTTCTTCGAATCCCGGCTGAAGCCGGTGCTGACGGTCGACAGCGGTGACGAGGTCACGATCGATTCGATCAGCGGCGGACCCGACGTGGTGCCGGATACCAGCAAATTCCATGTGCCGCCGGAGCTGTTCGACGTGCACGCCCGCAGCGAGCGCATGGTGCCGGGCCACATCCTGACCGGCCCGGTGGCGGTGCGCGGCGCCGAGGTCGGCGACGTGCTGGAGGTCGACATTCTCGACGTGCAGCTGCGCCAGGACTGGGGCTACAATTTCATCCGCCCGTTGGCTGGCACCCTGCCCGACGATTTTCACGAGAGCCGGCTGATGAACATCCCGCTCGATCGCGAGCGCATGATCGGCAAGATGCCGTGGGGGCTCGAGCTGCCGCTGGCGCCGTTCTTCGGCGTGATGGGCACGGCGCCGCCGCCGGCCTGGGGCCGTATCACCTCGCTGATCCCGCGCGCGATGGGCGGCAATCTCGACAACAAGGAGCTGGGCGCCGGCGCGAAACTTTATCTGCCGGTGTTCGTGCCGGGCGCGCTGTTCTCCTGCGGCGACGGCCACGGCGTGCAGGGCGACGGCGAGGTCTGCGTCACCGCGATCGAGACCGCCCTCCAGGGCCGCTTCCGCCTCACCGTGCGCAAGGATCTCAAATTCGATTATCCGCGCGCCGAAACGCCCACGCATTACATGACGATGGCGATGGACCCGGACCTCGACCAGTGCGTGGTCAAGGCGCTGCGCGACATGATCGTGCTGCTCGGCGAGAAGCGCAATCTGTCGCGCGAGGACGCGTATACGCTGTGCAGCCTCGCGGCGGATCTCAGGGTGACGCAGACCGTCAACGGCTCGAAGGGCATTCACTGCATGATCGCGAAGGCCGTCGTGCACGGGTGAGCTTTGCGTCAGGAGCGCATGCCGGCGCCATGAGCACAGTTGTCGTCCCGGGCTTGACCCGGGACCCATAACCACCGGCCGACGTGGTGACACGAGGTGGCCGGACTTGCGCAAGCCAACTACTCCCTGGGGTTATGGGTCCCGGGTCGGCGCCACACCGCCGCTGACGCGGCGTCGCGGCTTGCCCGGGACGACAGCGGAGAATGAGGCGCGAACGGAGCAAACTCATCGGCACACGCGCATACGTCCGCTGCCCCGCGGCAGAATCTGCCCGAGTCATGCTGCAGCGTCTCACCCTCATCCATCGGAGGGCGCAGGGAAGGCCAGGCGTCGGCTGACGCCTGCGGCCCGCCTGCGAGAAAAAATGCAGGCGGCAGGTACCACAGGTGCAGCCGAGACGACCCGGCCTTCCCTGCGCGACGGTCTTCACGCTTATGGCGCGCTCTCCCCGGTGTCCGGCTTGATAGCCACCGTCGTCGGCGGGGGTCATCCCGCCAACTTGGCGCCAGCTTCGGGGCGCCAGGACCACACGCTTTCACGTCCGCGGCCTCGCCGTTCGTCCGCGCATCCGTTGAGAACACGCTGCGGCTCCATCGCGGCCATCGCATCCCCGCCTCGCGTGTCGTGACGATCGCGCGCTACGCCCCTTCCGAGTGAGGCGGGATGCCGGCAGTAGAGCATGATTTTCGGAAAAGCGAAAGTGTTATTTTCTGAATTGGCGAAGCAGGCTGGCTTTGGGCGACGCGGCTGGATGAGAGGCGCCGTCGAGCAAGTGCGCCGCGGGAACCGAGAGCGGGTTCAGGAGGCCTAAGCGGTCCGCCGACCGAGGTTGCAACCCGCCAGACGTGGCCCCGCGAATCCTCCCGTCGGCCTGTTGCCCGTACCATTCCGGACCGGGACTCGCCGAGCGCGCGGAGAGTCACCGCCGCGCCCCGCCGGATTCGTCACATTTCTTTAAAATTCAATGCCTTAACCACTTATCCCCAAGTGGCTGTACAACCTATTGGATTCCTAATAGAGTCTAAAAAGTTACTTTTCTGTACACCGGTTACGGACTAGCTTTTAGGCATGGCGACGGAAAAAGCCGAAACTGACCGCATCCCCGTAACCCTGGCCCTGGCAACCATTGGCTATCTCGAAAAGCTCGTGAAACAGGGCACCCACGGCACCAGCGTTCCGGGTGTCTGCAGAACGTTGATCGAAGAAGGCATCCGGCTCGCCATCAAGGACGGGCTGCTGTCGATTCGCGACAACGGACGGGCGTAACAGGGACACGTCAAGCGGAGACAGTTTCGGGTGCAGCCGTCGGCCAGGACGATCCAGGACGGATCAAACTTGGAAGCGACACAATGCCCGCCGAACGACAGACACAACCCACCTGGACCGAGGAACGGCTCCAGGCCCTGAAGCAGCACTTTGAGGCCGGGCTGACCTGCCGAGAGATTGCCGCCGAGCTCGGCGTCAGCCGCAATGCCGTGATCGGCAAGATCTCCCGCCTCGCGCTGACGCGCGACAATGGCGGCGACACCAGGCGCATGGTCCGGGACAACGCCCGCGACGGCGCCCGCCGCCCCGTGCCGAAACTGCGCCGCCGCATCCTGCGCGCGGTGCCCAACGATCCGCCGCCGATCATGATCGAAGAGCCGCCGGCCGGCCCTGTCGAGAACGGCTGCTCGCTGTTCGAACTCTCCAAGGAACGCTGCCGCTGGCCAATCTCGACGCCGGGCGCAGATGATTTCTGCTTCTGCGGCTCGAAGCCGATCGAGGGCTTGCCGTACTGCCCGAGCCATACGCGGATGGCGTATCGGGTGGCGTCGTCGAGGTAGTGAAGGAGGCGACGTAGCAAAGATCCTACAGCCCTATCCGCCTCGACGCTTCGCAGCGTTACGCTTTGCTCGGTCGCCGCGTTCTGCGGGGACGGCGCGGCAGTCTCGTCTCCCCTCCCCCTTGCGGGGAGGGGTCGGGGGTGGGGGTCCCCAGGCGCTGAATTTCATGAAGCACACCCTCGATATTTCCCAGCACATCATTGTTCCAAAAGCGAAGAACGCGATAGCCCAGCGCTTCGATCTGTCGCGTGCGGGCAGCGTCTTCTTCTTGCTGCCAATCGTGCTGACCGCCATCGACTTCGATCACTAACTTGCCTTTGCGGCTGACGAAGTCGACGATGAAGGGTCCGATCTGCGCCTGACGACGGAAGTGAGAGCCGGCAAGCTTGAGATCGTGGCGAAGATGCTGCCAGAGGATGCGTTCGGCTTCGGTGGGCTCGGCGCGCATGCGGTGAGCAAATGATCGTCTGCTATCGTCCATGAGATCTAATCTCATCATAAGCAGCGGGACTCGGAGACCCCCACCCCCGACCCCTCCCCGCAAGGGGGAGGGGAGCACACCGTCTCCGCGGCCAGAGCTCGCGTTCCAACTAACAGCAGCCCCCCTACCCCAGCTTCCACCCCGCCTCCTGCGCGAAGCGCTGATAGAACTCCGGCTCATAGGCCTGCTCCGGGGATTGCCGCACGCGCATATCCAGCAGCTTGGCGTCCTCGCCCACCAGGATGCGCCACTGCTCGGCCTTCACGCCGCCGAGGATGATCTTCGCGGCCTGCGCGGCCGTGGTCGGCGCGTCCTCGAGAAAGCTGCGGGCGCGTTCGCGGGCGGCGTTCTGGATGTCCTGATCGCTCATCGCCGAGACATCGATCCCCATGCCCTTCATGCGCTGGCGGGCCTGGGCGATCTCGGTGTCGCTGAGCTCGTCGGAGGCGCCGCCGCTCTGGACCTTGCGCGAGTTAGACACGATCGAGGTGCCGATATGGCCGGGCATCACGACCGAGCATTTGATGTGCGGCGCGTTGAGGCGGAGGTCGTTGATCAGCGCTTCGGTAAAACCCTTCACGGCGAATTTCGCGGCGCTGTAGGCGGTGTGCGAGACGCCCATGCCGACCGAGGCCCAGAAGCCGTTGACGCTCGAGGTGTTGACGATGTGCGCTTCGTCGGCCTTCAGCAGCATCGGCAGGAAGGTGCGGACGCCGAGATAGACGCCGCCCCAGCAGATGTTGAAGGTGCGCTCCCATTGCTCGCGGCTGTTGCTGAACAGGCTGCCGCCGCCGCCGATGCCGGCATTGTTGAACAAGAGATGGATCTTGTCGGTCTCCTGCTGCTCGGCGAGCTCGTCGCGGAAGCGCTGCAGCTGCGCCTCGATCGAGACGTCGGCGACGTGGGTGGTGACGCGCAGGCCCTGCGGCAACCCGTCGGACTCGCAGAGCCGCTTGGTCTCGGCCATCGCCTCGGTCGAGACGTCGCACATCGCGACGTTGCAGCCCTCGGCAACGAGCTGGCGGGCGAGCTCGCGGCCCATGCCCGTGCCGCCTCCGGTGATCACGGCGGTCCTGCCGGCAAAATCCTTCATCGAGGTCTGTCCTTCCCTGCGGCCGGCGCGACTGGCGCCGGCGACTTGCTCGTTCTCTTCGCGGAACGCGTACTGAGCTTAGGGCGTTGGCCGGACAAGACCAGAGCAGATGTCGCGGCTCGGCGTTGCGGCGCACCACCGAAAAGATTCATCCACCGGTTGAACCGCGCGCGATCGTCCCCGACATATTCCATGGGGAGGCAGGCTCGAGGAGGTTCGCATGGCGTACCAACAGGGGCACTGGCAGGACGAGAGCTGGCGCGACACGATGGTCGACCAGGTCGTCGCCGATAACGGCGCCTATGTCACAGGCTGGACGATCTCAGGAATTGCCGTGATCGGCACCATCGTCGCCGTGTGGCTGCTCGGGATCTGACTGGTCCGAGGCGCATCATCCTGACATGACAGGCCGCGCCAAGCGTGGCCGCAGCGTCGTGTGCGCCGCTCTTTCCTCGGTCATTGCGAGCGCAGCGAAGCAATCCAGAGTTCCGCCCAGAGCCCGTGGATTGCTTCGCGGAGCCTGTCATCCGGCCGTGCTTCGCGCGGACCGGGTGGCTCGCAATGACGTGGGGAGAGCCGACCGCCTGGGGGAGAGCTTGGCGCCTCGAAACAAGTTCTCAAAACCTCAGTGCGCGAACATGCCGGGTGACGGTCTGAGGGTCTCGATACGCTGAACTCGTTGCATACAATTGAAGTCGATTGATGAAAAAATAAGCTCAATCTCGCCGACGCGCTTCACTGCCCATAACGCAGTCAGCCGCAAGTCGTAGGTATTTCAGTGGCTTACCTCTTCCGTTGGCACCGCAGGCCCTGGCACAAAGCTTGAAGAGCTCCCTCACGAGGCTCCGCCGTGCCGGCGATGCCTCGATGACAAGCGCGGGCTTCGGGGCTCGCCGAGGGAGCACACCAATGGACTTTGGCAGGATTTCACGACGGCATCTGTTGCAGGGTGGCGCGGCGCTGACGCTCGGCGCAGCCGCGGGCCTGCGGCCGGCCTTCGCTGGCGATACGACGATCGGCTTCATCTATGTCGGCTCGCGGGACGACTACGGTTACAACCAGGCGCATGCGCAAGGTGCCGCGGCGCTGAAGAAGCTGCCCGGGCTGAAGGTCATCGAAGAGGAGAAGGTGCCGGAGACCGACGCGGTCGAGAAGACGATCGAGTCGATGATCAATCTCGACGGCGCCACGCTGCTGTTCCCAACCTCGTTCGGCTACTACAACCCGCACATGATCAAGATGGCGGCGAAGTATCCGAAGCTGCGCTTCGAGCACTGCGGCGGCTTGTGGAGCGAGAAGGATCCGAAGAACGCCGGCTCCTATTTCGGCTATATCGACGAGGCGCAGTACATCGCCGGCATCGTCGCGGGCTACACCTCCAAGAGCGGCAAGCTCGGCTTCGTCGCGGCCAAGCCGATCCCGCAGGTGCTGCGCAACATCAACGCCTTCACGCTCGGCGCGCAACTCGCCAATCCCAAGGCCACCACGCAGGTGATCTTCACCGGCGACTGGTCGATGCCGGTCAAGGAAGCCGAGGCGACGAACAGCCTGATCGACCAGGGCGTGGACGTGCTGACCTGCCATGTCGACGGTCCGAAGACGATGGTCGAGAACGCCGCGCGCCGCGGCGCCTTCGTCACCGGCTATCACGTCAACCAGTCGCCGCTTGCGCCGAAGGCGTATCTCACCGGCGCCGAGTGGAACTGGGAGGCGCTGTATCCGAAGTTCGTCAAGATGCTCGCGGCCGGCGAGAGCATCCCGAACTTCTATCGCGGCGGCCTCAAGGAGGAAGTGGTCAAGATCTCGCCCTACGGCGAGGCCGTGTCGGAGCAGGCGCGCAAGCATGCCGACGAGATCAAGGCCAAATTCCTCGGCGACGGCTACACCATCTTCAAGGGCCCGCTGAAGGACAACAAGGGCAACACCGTGATCACCGCCGGCACCGAGCGCGGCCAGAAGGATCCGGAGCTGGAGAAGATGGACTATCTGGTCGAGGGCGTGATCGGAGCGACGTCGTGACCACGGAGGCGGCCGATCCGGTTGATGCGGCCGCCATCGCGCCGGCCGCTGATGCAGGCTTTCTGCAACGCCATGGCGCGAGCATTGAATACATTTTGATTCCGGGCGCGGCGCTGGTCGCCGCGCTCGTCGTGTTCGGCATCTTCGTCGCGCTGTTCGGCAAGAACCCGCTCGATCTCTATTGGTACATGTATTACGGCGCGTTCGGCACCTGGTTCTCGTGGCAGAACACGCTGAGCCGCGCGGCGCCCTTGATCCTGACGGCGCTGTGCACCGCCCTGCCCGCGCAGTTGGGCATGGTGATCATCGGCGGCGAAGGCGCGCTGCTGATCGGCGCGCTCGCGGCGACGTCGGCCGCACTGGCGCTGCAGGGCATGCCGCCGCTGGTGGTCCAGGTCGCGATGGTGATCGCCGGCATGACCGGCGGCGGATTGTGGATCCTGCTGTCGGGTGGCCTCAGGCAGTATCGCGGCGTCAACGAGACCATCTCAAGCCTGCTGCTCGTCTATATCGCGCTCGCGATCCTCAACCATCTCGTCGAGGGCGTGATGCGCGATCCGGCGAGCCTCAACAAGCCGTCGACGCGCGAGATCGGCGCCGCCAACATGATCGGCAGCATCCCCGGAACCGACGTGCATTGGGGCCTGGTGTTCGGGCTGATCCTGGCGGTCGCATCCTATGTGCTGATCTATCATACGACGTTCGGCTTCGCCGCGCGCGTTGCCGGCGGCAACATCCGCGCGGCCAAGATCGTCGGTCTCTCTGTCGGCAAATTGATCCTCACCGTGTGCTTTCTGGCGGGCGCCTGCGCCGGCCTCGCCGGCATGGTCGAAGTCGCCGCCGTGCAGGGCCGCACCAACGCCAATCTCGCGGTCGGCTACGGCTTCACCGGCATCCTGGTGGCGTTCCTGGCGCGGCAGAATCCGCTGGCGATCATTCCGGTGGCGATCCTGCTCGGCGGCATCAATGCCTCCGGCGGCCTGCTGCAGCGCCGGCTCGGCCTGCCCGATGCCTCGGTGCTGGTGCTGCAGGGCATCATCTTCATCTCGGTGCTGGCGAGCGACGCGCTCTACGGGCGCATCGGCTTGCTCAAGGGAAAGTCGTGAGACATGGCTGACGGCAACATCGGACTCTGGACCGTGCCGCTCGCGGTGCTCGGCGGCGCCATCCGCGTCTCCACACCCTTTCTGTTCGTCAGCTTAGGGGAATGCATCACCGAGCGCTCCGGCCGCATCAATCTCGGCCTCGAGGGCACGCTGGTGATGGGCGCGATGAGCGCCTATGGCATCTCCTATCTCTCGGGCTCGCCGTGGCTGGGCGTGTTGGCGGCCGGGCTCACCGGTGCGCTGCTAGGCGCATTGCACGCCGGCATCTGCTCGCTGCCGCGCGTCAACGACGTCGCGGTCGGAATCTCCCTGATGCTGTTCGGCACCGGGCTCGCCTTCTTCCTCGGCAAGCCGCTGATCGAGCCCACGGCGGCGCGCTTGCCGGCGATCGATTTCGGCTGGTGGAGCGACGTGCCGCAGGTCCGCGCCGCGCTGCGCATCAACGTGCTGTTCCTGATCGGAGTAGCGCTCGCGCCGATCCTGTTCTGGGCGTTCAAGACCACGCGCTGGGGCCTCCTCATCCGCACCGCCGGCGAGAGCGCCGACGCGGCGCGCGCGATGGGCCATTCGGTGCTGGCGATCCGGCTGCGCGCGACCATGGCCGGCGGCTTCCTCGCCGGCATCGGCGGCTCGTTTTTGTCGCTGTTCTATCCCGGCAGCTGGAACGAGGGCCTGTCCTCCGGCCAGGGCATCACCGCCGTCGCGCTCGTCATCTTCGCGCGCTGGGACCCGATGCTGTGCCTGTGGGCCTCGCTCGCCTTCGGCGGCGCCGCCGCGCTCGGCCCGGCGCTGCAATCGGTCGGCGTCACCTCCGGCTATCATCTGTTCAACGCCGCGCCGTACATCCTGACGCTGCTCATCATGATCATCACCTGCTCGCCGAAGCGCACCCTCAGCGGCGCGCCGGCCGAGCTGTCCATTACCCGCTGATCTCCGGGAGATTGCACATGACCCAGCGCACCATCCGGTCCGAGCCCTATGCGTGGCCGTACAACGGCGATCTCCGCCCAGAGAACACGGCGCTGATCGTGATCGACATGCAGACCGATTTCTGCGGCGTCGGCGGCTATGTCGACAAGATGGGTTATGACCTCTCGCTGACCCGCGCCCCGATCGAGCCGATCAAGAAGCTGCTCGCGGTGATGCGCGCGCAGGGCTTCCTGATCATCCACACCCGCGAGGGCCATCGCACCGACCTCTCCGACCTTCCCGCCAACAAGCGCTGGCGCTCGCAGCAGATCGGCGCCGGCATCGGCGATCCCGGCCCGTGCGGCCGCATCCTGGTGCGCGGCGAGCCGGGCTGGGAGATCATCTCCGAGCTGGCGCCGCTGCCCGGCGAGATCGTCATCGACAAGCCCGGCAAGGGCTCGTTCTGCGCCACCGACCTCGAGCTGATCCTGCGCCTCAAGGGCATCCAGAACATCGTGCTCACCGGCATCACCACCGACGTCTGCGTCCACACCACGATGCGCGAGGGCAACGACCGCGGCTTCGAATGCGTGCTGCTGTCGGACTGCTGCGGCGCCACCGACAAGGGCAACCACGACCACGCGCTGAAGATGATCAAGATGCAAGGTGGCGTCTTTGGCGCCGTCGCAACCTCCTCGGCGCTGATCGAGGCGCTGTCGTGATCGGCGAGGATCCGACGCCCGCGGGCGCATTCGGCGTCGAGGCCATCGCGATGACGATGCGCTTCGGCGCGTTCACCGCGCTCGACAATGTCGAGCTGAAGGTGAGGCCCGGCTCGTTTCACGCGCTGCTCGGCGAGAACGGCGCCGGCAAGTCCACGCTGGTCAAATGCATCATGGGCTACTACCGCCCGACCGAGGGCGACGTGCTGATCGCCGAGCGCGAGCGCGCCATCAGCAATCCGAAGGACGCGCACGCATTCGGCCTCGGCATGGTCTATCAGCACTTCACCCTGGTTCCGGCGATGACGGTGGCCGAGAACCTGGTGCTGGCGCGCGACGACGTGCCGGCGGTGGTCAACTGGGCGAAGGAGAAACAGGAGCTGGAGGCGTTCCTGTCGCGCATGCCGTTCCGCGTGCCGCTCGACGCAAAAGTCTCCGACATCTCCGCCGGCGAGCGGCAGAAATGCGAGATCCTCAAGCAGCTCTATCTCAAGCGCCGCTTCCTGATCCTGGACGAGCCGACCTCGGTGCTGACGCCCGCCGAGGCCGACGAGGTGCTGGGCATGCTGCGCAAGATGGTCGAGGCCGGCGAGCTGACCATTCTGATGATCACCCATAAATTCCGCGAGGTGATGGCGTTCGCCGACGAGGTGACCATCCTCCGCCGCGGCAAGCTCGCCGGGCGCGGCAAGGTCAGCGAGCTGACGCCCGACGACATGGCGCGGATGATGATCGGCGCCGAGCAGCTCACGGTGCAGCCGTCCCGCACCGGCGAAGCCGGCAAGATCAGGCTTGAGGTCGAGAAACTGGTCGCGCGCGACGATGCCGGCGGCCTCGCCGTGCAGGATCTGTCGCTGACCGTCCGCGCCGGCGAGATCGTCGGCATCGCCGGCGTCTCCGGCAACGGCCAGCGCCAGCTGGTCGAGGTGCTCGCTGGCCAGCGCGAGGCCGAGAGCGGCGCTGTCCGGGTCTCCGGCGCGCCCTACTCTGCGAGCCGCGAGGAGATGCGCCGGCACAAGATGTCGCTGCTGCCCGAGGAGCCGTTGAAGAACGCCTGCGTCGGCGGCATGAGCGTCGCCGACAACATAGCGCTCCGCGAGTTCGATCGCGCGCCGTTCGCAAGCGGCGGCTGGTGGCTCAACAAATCGGCGTTCCGCAAGGACGCCACCAGCAAGATCAACCGCTACAAGATCAAGACGCGCACGCCGGATACGCCGATCTCGGCGCTGTCAGGCGGCAACGTGCAGCGCGCGGTGCTGGCCCGCGAGCTCGGCCATGACGTCGAGGTGCTGATCGCCGCCAATCCCTGCTTCGGCCTCGACTTCGCGGCCGTCGCCCAAATCCACGCCGAGATCATGGCCGCCCGCAACCGCGGCGCCGCCGTGCTGCTGGTCAGCGAGGATCTCGACGAATTGCTGGAGTTGTCCGACCGGCTGGTCGTGATGTTCCACGGCCAGCTGGTCTACGAGACCCGCGCCGGCGAGGCCGACCTGACGGAGATCGGACGGCACATGGCGGGGCATTGAGGACGGGGTCCGTACCTCGCGAAAATCGATGTACTAATCGTTTCAGGTTGCTAATGACGTAGCTCGATATGAGCTGCCTCGTCATTGCGAGCGCAGTGCATAGGGTGGGCAAAGGCGCCCTGCTCCGCTGCATCGACGCGCGACGCTGCTGCGGCGCCGTGCCCACCATTGTCGACCGAGGGACCGCGGTGGGCACGGCGCGCGATGGAGAAGGTCCTATCAACAACATCGCGGGCGCGCCTTTGCCCACCCTACCGCACTCCTCCCCGTCATCGCGAGCGTAGCGAAGCGATCCAGAGTCCCGCACACCACTCTGGATTGCTTCGCTGCGCTCGCAATGACGATGGAGAGACCGCGCGCCCCGGGACATTGCGCCGCACCCGGACAAACGACCTCAAGCTGTTGACGACTAATTTATCCCGCTGCGGTAACATGACGCTTGGCAGGCTTTGTTACGGCCAGTGATTCGCCGCGCCTGCCGGCATTTTTCCTATTTTGTTTCAAACCTTTAAATCGCAGGTCGGCATCATGAAGGCCTATTTCATCGGCGGCGGCATCGGTTCGCTCTCAGGCGCAGCATTCATGGTCCGGGACGGCGGCGTGCCCGGGCAGAACATCACCATCTTCGAGAAGCGCCTGCCCTATGGCGGCAGTCTGGATGGCGCCCGGTTGCCGGACGGCTCGTACTCGATGCGCGGCGGGCGGATGCTCACCACCACGCAATATGAATGCACCTGGGATCTGCTGTCGACGATCCCGAGCGCCTCCCAGCCGTCCGAGAACATCCTCAGCGAAACCGAGATGTTCAACAAGCTGCATGTCACGCATGCGCAGGCGCGCCTCGTCGACCGCAACCGGCACAAGGTCGACGTCTCCACGATGGGCTTCTCGATGCAGGACCGCATCGAGATGACCAGGCTGACCGAGACCTCCGAGGACAAGCTCGGCAATTCGCTGATCTCGGACTGGCTGTCGCCGCCGTTCTTCACCACGAATTTCTGGCTGATGTGGCAGACGGCGTTCGCCTTCCAGCCCTGGCACAGCGCGGTCGAGTTCAGGCGCTACATGCGCCGCTTCATGAACGAATTCCCGACGATGAATACGCTCGGCGGCGTCAAGCGCACGGTCTACAATCAGAACGACTCGATCGTGAAGCCGCTGATGCGCTGGCTCGAGGACCGCGGCGTTAACTTCGTCGGCGGTGCCGATGTGACCGACATCGCGCTCTCGACGGAGAACGGCAGGCATCGCGCCACGCGCCTCGACCTCGAGCAGAACGGCGCGAGCCGCAGCATCGATCTCGCCGCCGACGACCTCGTGTTCTACACGGCCGGCTCGATGACCGATGCGACCAGCCTCGGCAGCCATGACAGCCCACCGAAGCAGCTCACCAAGCACGACAGCCATGGCTGGGCGCTGTGGGAGAAGCTCGCCGCCGGCCGGCCCGAATTCGGCAATCCCGCGATCTTCAATTCGAACATCCCGGAGTCGAGCTTCGAGTCGTTCACGGTGACCTGCCGGAACGCGCGCTTCTTCGATACGATGCAGGCCTTCAGCGGCAACGTCGCCGGCACCGGCGCCCTCGTGTCCTTCAAGGATTCGAACTGGCTTCTCTCGATCGTGCTGTACGCCCAGCCGTATTTTCCGGACCAGCCCGAAGCCATCCAGATCTTCTGGGGCTATGGTCTCTATCCCGATCGCGTCGGCAATTTCGTGCCCAAGCCGATGTCCGAATGCAGCGGCGCGGAGATCCTGAAGGAGCTGTGCGGGCACCTGCGCTTCCCGCTCACGGTGTTCGACGACGCCACCTGCGTGCCGTGCTGGATGCCCTACATCATGAGCGAGTTCATGCCGCGCAACCCGGGCGACCGGCCATTGCCGGTGCCGCCGACCTCGCAAAACCTCGCTTTCCTCGGCCAGTTCGTCGAGCTGCCGGAGGATGCCGTGTTCACCATCGAATATTCGGTGCGCGGGGCCATGCACGCGGTCTATCAGCTCATGAACATCGACCGCGCCATTCCGCCGGTGACGCCTTACGACAAATCGTTGAAGGTGCTATTGCAGGCAGCGGTGAAATCATTCGCTTGAACCACTGTCTCACAGTGAAGGCCCGATTGGACATGCGTGCCCTGCTGATTGTTCTCTGCCTGGTTCCCGGAATTGCATTCGCAAAACCTGTCAAGACCGAGCTGTTCGGTCACACCATCGAGATCAAGGAAGTCCCGCCCGACGATGACGACCAGCTGTTCGTCGACGGCAAGCTGCTCCTGACGAAGCACATCATCGATCTCGACAACAACGGCCGGATCGGTGCCACCGATTTCGTGATCGGCTCGAGCAGCGACGGCGGCAACGCGTGCGACGAATCGCCCTTCGTGCTCCGGTTCACGGCGAACCAGCCCGTTCGCCTGGACGGGCCGCTCAATAACTGCGCGATCGTGAAACAGACGATCGAGCCCGATCGGATCGTGTTCGAGACGGCGCCCAGGTCGACACTCCGCGGGCACCGTTGGACATGGACGGCGAACGGATTCGGTCCGGTCGAGGACTTGAAATTCCAGACCGCCGCCAAGGGATGGGACGCGCTGGGCCGCGGTGCCATCTACAATACGGAGGAGCTCCTGGGATACGCCGAGCTGGCCAAGGCGCTCAAGGCGGCAGTGTCGAGCGCCCGATATCCTGATCTCCAATGGACCCTGAGCGGGCTGGGGAAGGTCCGCTACGACGGCAAGATCTTCATCGGCGAAGCCTGCCAATTGCATAACTGCAGCACCACCGCGGCGCTGGTGGTGATGGATGCCGCGACCAAGCGGGTCGCGGTGGCGATGCGCTACAACGACAAGCCACTCCTGATCGTGCCGGCGGATGCGAAATGGCCCGCCGAGGCCCAGAAGGATCTGGAAAAATGGCGTCGCGACAATGTGCGCTGAGGTCTGCGCGCCGCGCGAGATCGTGATCGCTGCGCCCCAGGCGAGTTGACCTGGATCAGTTCCGCCACTGCTGTCAGCCGCTAAGCCCCGGATCGTAACAGACGATCCAGGTGACATCATGAAAGCGTACTTCATCGGCAGTGGCATCGGCGCCCTTGCTGGAGCGGCATTTCTGATCCGCGACGGCGGCGTCGCGGGCAGCAACATCAGCATCTTTGAGAAGAACCTCCCGTTCGGCGGCAGTCTCGACGGCACGCAATTGCCCGACGGTTCGTTCTCGCTGCGCGGCGGCCGCATGCTGACCACCGATCACTACGAATGCACGTGGGATCTGCTCTCGACCATCCCAGGCGGCAGCGATCCGAACCGCACGGTGCGCGACGAGACGCTCGCCTTTAACAAGGACCATGTCGCGCATTCGCAGGCGCGCCTGGTCGATCGCAACCGCCACAAGGTCGACGTCTCGACGATGGGCTTCTCGATGCAGGACCGGCTCGAGCTCGTCAGGCTGACGGAAGCCTCCGAGGAGAAGCTCGGCAACTCCCGCATCACCGACTGGCTGTCACCGCCGTTCTTCACCACGAAGTTCTGGTTCATGTGGCAGACGACCTTCGCGTTCCAGCCCTGGCACAGCGCGGTCGAGTTCAAGCGCTATCTGCATCGCTTCATGAACGAGTTTCCGCGCATCGAGACGCTCGCCGGCGTCAAGCGCACCGTGTTCAATCAGTACGATGCGATCGTCGTGCCGCTGATGAAATGGCTGGAAGGCCATGGCGTGAACTTCGAGGGCGGTGTCGACGTCACGGACATGGCGATCACGACCGAGGCCGGCAAGCATGTGGTGACGCAGCTGACGCTGGATCGCAATGGCAAGACCGAGGCGCTAACTGTCGCGGCCGACGATCTCGTGTTCTTCCAGAACGGCTCGATGACCGACGCCACCAGCCTCGGCTCGCAATACGCGCCGCCGCCACGGCTGACCAAGCGCGAGAGCAAGGGCTGGGCGTTGTGGGAGAAGATCGCGCAGGGTCGTCCGGAGTTCGGCAATCCCGACGCGTTCAACTCCTCGATTCCGGAATCCTGCTGGGAGTCCTTCACCGTCACCTGCCGGAATCCGCGCTTCTTCGACGCGATGGAAGCCTTCAGCGGCAACAAGGCCGGCACCGGCGGCCTCGTCACCTTCACCGAGTCCAACTGGCTCATGTCGATCGTGCTGTATCACCAGCCGCATTTCGTCGGTCAGCCCCGGGATGTGCAGGTGTTCTGGGGCTATGCGCTGCACCCCGATCGCATCGGCAATTTCGTGCCGAAGGCGATGGCGGATTGCAGCGGCGCCGAAATCTTGAAGGAGCTGTGCGGCCATCTCAACTTCGAGCTCGCGGTGTTCGACAATGCGAGCTGCGTGCCCTGCCGCCTGCCCTACATCACCAGCATGTTCATGCCGCGCCATAAGAGCGACCGGCCGCTGCCGGTGCCGGCGACCTCCAGGAACCTCGCCTTCATCAGCCAGTTCGTCGAGATCCCCGATGATGTCGTGTTCACGGTGGAATATTCGGTGCGCGCGGCGCAGATGGCGGTCTATCAGCTGCTCGACATTACCCGGGCCATTCCGCCGATTACGCGTCACGACAAATCGTTGCGTGTGCTGATCGAGACCGTGGAGAAGGCGCTTGCCTGACATCGAGCTGCCGGCTTGGCCTCTGTCGAAACGAAAACGCCCGGATCGTCATCGATCCGGGCGTTTTTCCGTCAGGCGAGATGCAATCGATCTCTATGCATCATGAGGTGAATTGATCAATAGCCCAGCAGCGCAAGACCGACCCAGCTCACGGCAAACAGCGACAACACCGACGTTGCAGCGGCAAAAACCGACAGCGAAAGCTTCAAAGTCCTGAGGACCATACGCGCCTCCTACGACGACAATGAACAGCACATCGAGGTAAACCCCGACGTCAGTCTGAAATTTCCTGAAACCCGGCTCCGCATCGAGCCGAATACAGGTTGGTTGGCGCGTACGCGCAAAGGTTCAATGTCAGGGTGTATCGCCACACCCCGGCCATTGCGGGGGACAACGCGGATGCTGGCGTTGCGGTTCCGACCGGGAACTAGAACCTCTCAAAACAAGCTGCGTTCCGTGCAGCTTGGGACTTCGAAGAAGGCGACCTGCCGCGCCTTCGACAGGTCGCCATCGCCGACCTATTTCAATGGCAGAAAGAGATCCGCCACCGTTTCATGCTCCGGCACCTCCGGGAACAACCTCAGCCGCTGGCAGTAGATCGGGAAGTCCCGCGCCTCCTCGCCGCTGGCGGGGAGCCAATCGCGGTAGAGATAGATCGCGGCGGGCTCCAGATTGTGCGTATTGCCGACCACGCGGAGCACGGCACAGCGGCCGGCTGGAATCTCGCCGGCCTTGATCTGCTCGCCGTGGTCGGCGATCGGCTGATCGGTCCCGACGCACAGGTCCACGCTATAGTCGGCCGGCGACTCCGGACGGCGCTCGGAGCGCCAGACCGTGAAGGTCGGGTTCGTCTGGGGATGGAGACCCGCGGCCCTTCGCCAGGCGATGAAGCGCTGGATGGTGGCGCCGAGCGTCGCCGGATCGCCACGATGCTCCATGATCGCGACCGGCGTGGTCGGCACATCGCGAATCGTCACGTCGTCAGGGGTAAAGGTCGTCCGCATCAGCTTGCTCCTCGCGTCGTCGAGAGGCCCGAAGGCCGCAAGCCACGGCTCCCAATCGGGAGACTTCCGGAACGATGACGGTGACTGCCCGAACCTCTGTCGAAAGGCACGGGCAAAAGCGTCCGGCGCATCATAGCCGGCGTCCATTGCCACATCGGTGACGCTCTGAGCATCGCTATAGGCCAGCTGGTAGGATGCGCGCTTCATGCGGGCGAGCTGGATGTAGCGATACACCGAGAGACCGAAGGTCGCCGTGAACTGCCGGTGGAAATGATACTTCGAATAGGCCGCGATGCTGCTCAGGGCGTCCAGATCCAGATCATCGTCCAGATGCCGGTCGATATGATCCATCACCCGTTGCATCCGGGCGTGGTAGTTTCGCAGCGCCGCTGTCATCGTTCCCTGCTCCGTGGCAGCCGCAACTAAGCGCGCCCGCAGCGGATGCGCTCGACCGATCTTGCGGTTCGGTCAGGCGGCACAAAAGGATCGTGTCACTTCTTATTGGTCTGATCTTTCTTGCTCGCGCAGATCTTCACGAAGACAGGATAGGCGCCCCCCGTTCCGTGCTCATACAAATTGAAAATGTAGCGGCCGGGCTTGTCGGTGTAGACGATCCGGTCGCGCTCCTCACGGTAGCCGCTCTTGAGAAAGCCATCGGGCCCGTTCACCCAGACCTGCTCGCCGTTATGAGCAACGGCCTCCATCCCGCCCTTCTCGTTCAACTGCTGCTCCACGACCGCGACGGTCAGAGCCTGCCCGCCGGCAAAGTTGCCGTAGAAGCGCGTATCCAGCCCTTGGTAAGACCAACACTGCGATCCCGCTTGCATGTTGATTTGAACGTCGGCGCTCGAGACCCCGGGACAAGCGATCACCAGGACAATGGTTGAGAGCAGGCTCGTCATCTTGCGCATCGTGAAACGCTCTCTCTTTGTCGGAAGACGTGCTGGTCGGCCCGCGCCGGTCCGGAATGCCGCCGCGCGACGAATCCGTCGCGGCGAACTACGGATCGACGGCGGTCACGATCCAGAACGAGGCGGGCACCATGACGCCCTGCCCCTTGGCGTAGCGCGCGAGCGCCTTCCTCACGGCCGCTGTCGCAGCTTGCAGCGGCTCGGCCGGCTGACCGGCGACGGCGCGGCCGGCAGGGCCGACCGCGAGCGCCGTCTGCACGGCGGCATCGAGGCCGCTGCCGGCGCCAAGATCGAGCGCGACATCGCAACGCTCCAGCCGGACCCGGCGCAAGCCTGCATCGGTCATCACCTTCTCCGCCCAGTCGGCGGCGCCGAAGGCGAAATCGTCCGGCGCATGCGGCCGCAAGCCCGGCAGCTTGGGCACGTGGTCATAGGCCGCCTGCAACGGCTCGAGCGCCCAGGGATTGTCACGCAGTTCGCCCCAGCAGGCGAACGCGACGCGGCCTTCCGAGCGCAGCGCATTGCGGATGTTGAGCACGGCGCGGACCGGATCGGCGAAGTACATCACGCCGAGTCGCGAGATCACGAGGTCAGCGCTCGCGGCCTTGAAGTGATGCACCATGGCATCGCCCTGCACGAAGCTGACCGGCGCCTCGGCCGGCGCGAGCTCATGCGCTGATGTCAGCATCGACGCGGAAACGTCGAGCCCGAGCACGCTGCCGCCGGGGCCGACCTTCTCCGCCGCCGCGATCAGGGTCGCGCCGCAACCACAGCCGATGTCGAGCACTTGTTCGCCCGGCTGGATCGCGGCCCGCTCCAGCAGCGCCTCCTGCACTGGCGCCAGCATCGCGTCGATCTCCGAGCGCCGCGCCAGCCAGCGCGCCCCGCCCGCTCCGTTCCAGAAGGCGATCTGCTCGGCGTTCTCGAAATGACCAAAGGAGGTGTCGACGACGGCGGCATCCATGCGGGAACTCGGAGCATTATCCAAAAACAAAAGCGAGCTCCGGCGCCGAACGGGCACCGGGAGCCCCAAGCCAGGAGTTTAGGCGGCGACCGGCGGGTTGAAAAGCCGGCGCGACGCGCTCACGGGGTCACGTCGCGCTCACGCGTGTTCTCACGGTCATGGTTCTGCCGATGAGGCAGGACCTCCGACCGCGGCATGGAGCCTGCGCTCCCGCCGGGTCGTGATGCTTTCGTCGATCACGCGTTGGGCACGGGTGAACAGAGGATCCATCATCGACCATGCTCAAGCCGGAGGGGTGCCGCCGCCCCCATTGTCGCCCCCGGCGTCGCTCGGCGTCGCCTCGGTCGGGAACGGCTCATAGCTTTTTCGGCCCAGAAACGTATCCGATCGATCTTCAATGGAAAATAGACGTGCTTCCGCATTGCGGCGCGCTCCCTGACCATGCAGGCGGGAGCGCAATCGGTCTCTCAGCCCCCAGCGCCTACGGGCAGAGCCTCAGCCGGGGATGAGGGACAATAGCGCGGATATGGGCTGGTTCCAAAGGGAAACGGTGCCGGCGACCGCAACATCTGTCTGCGCCAAGCTTGCACCCGATCCGGGCGATCCGGGTCGCTATCACAGCGATGTAAAATGGTCGGAGCGGCGGGATTCGAACCCACGACCCCTAGTCCCCCAGACTAGTGCGCTAACCGGGCTGCGCCACGCTCCGATGGCCGATCCTGTAGCCGCGATTGGGATGGGATGCAAGGTCGGGCGGGCGGGTTTCGTGGGGGCGGAGGGATGGGCGGAGGGTTATAGTCCCCCCTCTCACCCGGCGCGTCAGACCTCTTTCATCGCCCGATCCAGCAGCGCGCGGCAGTCCAGCAGCTCCTTGAGCACGCCTTCGAGCTTGTCGCGCTCCTCCGGTTTCATGCCGGCGCGGGTGGGTGGGCCGACACGGAAGGTGTCGAGGATGTCGTCCTCGGTGTCGACGAAGCGGAAATCGATGCCTTCCTCCTCGGAGGCCTCCTCCTCTTCATCCTCCGATTCGACCTCGGCCTCGCCGATCGGCTCCTCTTCCATCATGGCCTGGCCGAGGGTTTCCTCGAGCGCGCCAAAGGAGACTGCGGCGGAGCTGTCGGCCAGCCCCTGCACGGACTTGACGCCGTGCTCCTTCAGGATCCGCTGCACGCCTTTGATCGTGTAGCCTTCGCTGTAGAGCAGACGGCGGATGCCCTTGAGCAGATCGACGTCGTCGGGCCGGTAATAGCGCCGGCCCCCGCTTCGCTTCATCGGCTTGATCTGGGCGAACCGCGTCTCCCAAAACCGCAGCACGTGCTGCGGAATGTCGAGCTCCTGCGCGACCTCGCTGATCGTCCGAAACGCATCCGGCGCCTTGTCCAAATGCCCGTTCCCCTTCGATCGTGCTGACAAGATGTGACGCTAGGCTACGCTGACAATGACACTTTTGGGCCGGCCCGGCGGGCCGGGCTCGCTCTGGGCCGGACCCGAGGCTACTCGGTCTCGGCGCTGAACTCGGAGGCAGCCGCGTCGCCGTTCATCTTGCCGTTGGACTGCTGGCCGTTGATGCGCTGCTTGAGGATCGCGGACGGCTTGAACACCATCACCCGCCGCGGCGAGATCGGCACTTCCGTGCCGGTCTTCGGGTTACGTCCGATGCGCTGACCCTTCTTGCGCACCATGAACGAGCCGAACGACGACAGCTTGACCGTCTCGCCACGTTCGAGGCAGTCGGTGATCTCCTTCAAGACCAGCTCGACGAAGGCGGACGACTCCGTCCGCGACAGGCCCACCTTCTGGTAGACTGCCTCGCACAGATCAACCCGTGTAACTGTTTTTCCGGTTCCCGCCATCGCCTGCCCCAAACTCACGGCGAATAATTCGCTCCGGAAATTAAGAGGTTAAGCGGCGATGGTCAACAGCAGCGTGAACGGAACTGCAGGGCTAAGCGTCAATCGCCCCAGCTAAATCTCGTGGGACGGAATGGCTCACCAGCGCACCAGCGCCGAGCCCCAGGTAAATCCGCCGCCCATCGCCTCCAACAGAACCACGTCGCCCTTCTTGATCCGGCCGTCCTTGACGGCGACATCGAGCGCCAGCGGGATCGACGCGGCCGAGGTATTGCCGTGCCGATCGACCGTCAGCACCACCTTTTCCGGCGCGATGTGCAGCTTGTGGGCGGAGGCGTCGATGATTCGCTTGTTGGCCTGGTGGGGCACGAACCAGTCGATGGTCTCGGCCGACTGGCCGGTCGCCTCGAAAGCGTCGACGATCACGTCGGTGATCATGCCGACCGCGTGCTTGAACACCTCGCGGCCCTCCATGCGGAGATGACCGACGGTCTGGGTCGAGGACGGGCCGCCGTCGACATAGAGCTTGGACTTGTGCCGGCCGTCGGAGCGCAGATGCGTGGTCAGCACGCCGCGATCGGCGGAGGTCCCGTCCTGCTTCTGGGCATCCAGCACCAGGGCGCCGGCGCCGTCGCCGAACAGCACGCAGGTGGTGCGGTCATTCCAGTCGAGGATGCGCGAGAAAGTTTCGGCGCCGATCACCAGCGCGCGCTTGAACGAGCCGCTGCGCAGAAAATTGTCGGCGGTCGCGAGCGCAAAGACGAAGCCGGAGCACACCGCCTGCAGGTCGAACGCCGCACCATGATGGATGCCGAGCCCGTTCTGGACGGCGACTGCGGTCGCCGGGAAGGTATTGTCAGGCGTCGACGTGCCCAACACGATCAGATCGATCGACTGCGGATCGACGTCGGCTGCCGCAAGCGCCGCACGGGCGGCATTGATCGCAAGGTGAGAGGTGAACTCGCCGTCAGCCGCAACATGGCGCTCCCGGATGCCGGTACGCTGGACGATCCAATCGTCAGATGTCTCGATGCGGCTTGCCAGCTCGGCATTGGTCACGACCCGCTGCGGAAGATAGGAGCCACAGCCGAGCACGACCGAACGAATTGTCACGAGACAGCCTCCTGGGCGACCGGTTCGGACGCCAATGCGCCGCCGTCGCGATTGAGTGTTTGAGTGATCTTGGTCAGGAGATCGCAGCGGGCCATCTCATAGCCAACCCTGACGGCGGAGGCAAAGCCCTCGGCATCGGTTCCGCCATGGCTCTTGACCACAATGCCCTTGAGCCCGAGCACCACGCTGCCGTTGGACCGGCGTGGGTCGAGCCGGGCGCGCAGCGCCGCGAAGGCGCCGCGGGCAAACAGGTAGCCGATCCGGGCCATGACGCTCGCCTGGATCGCGCCGCGCAGGAATTCAGTGACCTGGCGCGCCGTGCCCTCGGCTGCCTTCAGCGCGATATTGCCGCTGAAGCCTTCGGTCACGACCACGTCAGCGGCGCCCTTGCCGATGCCGTCGCCCTCGACGAAGCCGATATAATCGAGCTGAGGCAGGTTCATCGCGCGCAGCTGCTCGGCCGCCTCGCGAATCTCCTCGTGGCCCTTCATCTCCTCGACGCCGATGTTGAGGAGTCCGACGGTCGGCTTGGGCTTGTCGAACAGCACGCTCGCCAGCGCGCTGCCCATCACCGACAGCGCTACGAGATGATGCGCATCGCCGCCGATGGTGGCGCCGAGATCGAGCACCACCGATTCGCCGCGCGTGGTGGGCCAGATCGCGGCCAGCGCCGGCCGGTCGATGCCATCCAGCGTGCGCAGGCAGAAACGGGCCATTGCGACCAGCGCGCCGGTGTTGCCGGCGGACACCGCGACGTCAGCCTCCCCCTTCTTCACGGCTTCGATGGCGAGCCACATCGACGAGGTCTTGCGGCCGCGCCGCAGCGCCTGGCTCGGCTTTTCGTCGTTGCCGACGGCAACATCGGTGTGGATGACGCGCGAGACCGCCTTCAACCTTGGGTGCTGGTCGAGCTGGGCAGCGATTTTGCCGCTGTCGCCGAACAGCAGGAATTCCGCATCGGGATGGCGGCTGAGCGCGATCGCGGCACCGGGAATGACGACGGACGCGCCGAAATCCCCGCCCATGGCGTCCAGCGCGATTCGAACCTTTTGAGGCATGACGTCCCGGAAACCTGATCCTGATCTCGTCTCGGCCGTGTCGTGCTTGGCCGTCTTGTTGTGGTCGTGAGAGGCCCTGCACTGCCAAAGGGGCAGTCCCAGGGCCGGCTGAGCGGCTTGGTCGCCCCCGACACGGCCGCGACAATAGCGTCTCTCCGTGTCGAAACAACCTCCCGGCCCGATGCCATTTTGCAACCGTTGCCGTCCCGGCACTTCCGGAAAAGCGCAGATTGACGTTCAAGAACAGTCACTTGCGCTCATTTTCGAAGCTTTCCGACCAAGATCAGCCGGCATCCCATTGTCGGGAGTAACGTCTCAATCCTTGGTGGGCTTCTTCGGCCGGCCGTTACGCGGTGGCGCGTCCGCACCGGCTTTGAGCGACTTCAGCGCGGCAAAGGGGTGGTCCTCCGCGGAGGCCGCCTCCGCCGGCTGCTCGAACACGGCGCCCGGCTTGCGCGGATAGGGATCGATGGCCAGGAACAGCGCGTCGGCGGCGAGACGGCCGAGATCGATCTGGCCGTTGATGATCGGCTCCGGCGGATCTGCGGTGTCGACCTCGCTGTTCGGATCGTCCTCGACGAAGTCGGCCAGCTCCGGAATCTGCTCCGGCGGGGCGAACATTTGATCGATCGGCTCATCGATCTCGGTTTCGATCGGATCGAGGGTGAGGACGCAGGTCTGGCCGATCCGGGCGCGCACCCGGCCCTCGACATGCACCTTGCCGTCGCGCTTCTCCACCACGTCGAAGGAGGCATGGGCGGAGAGCACCTCGCGCAGCTCGCCGATCTCGGCCAGCGCGGCGCGCGCGGCCGCATCCGCCTCGATCTCGCGATGCAGCCCGGCCTCGGGGATCTGCGCCACGATCACCGGCGCCGCTCGCCAAGGATCTCTCGGTTGGTCCTTGCCGGGCTCGCGCGGCGTCTCGCGGGAGTGTTCTCTGTCTCTGCTCATGTCGCTCAGTCCTGCTGCACCGGGCGCGGGAAGCTCCAGGTCGCGCCGAGCAGCTTGTTGTCGTCGATGGCGGCAAGTTGCGCGGCCACCCGTCCCGCATAGGCGGCAAGTCCGGCCGCGCTGTCCGGATGCTCTCCGTTCAAGATATTCTTCCGCAGCGCGTCCGCCAGTTGGGCCTCGCTCTCCGACCAGGCGAGGTCATAGGCCGCGGTGCGGCCGTAGAACGCCTCGCCGAATTTCTGCATCCGCTTGGGCACCGTGAGATCGCCCACCCCCATCTCGCGCAGATTGTCGTCCATGTCGTCGCAGAACCGGTCGAACAACGCCTGCGACAACTCCGCCCCCACCCCGCGCAGCCGGCGCAGCACCAGCCAGAGGTGCAGAATCAACAGATCGAACCGTCCCTCGACCGTGTCAGGGACATTTAAGTGTCTATAAAACAACGGTTCTCTGGTTTGCGCCACGATCATGCCATAGATCGGCTCGATGGTCCCGCGCGGGGACGGTCGCAACTTCCTGAGATGGTTGAATGGCCAGAGCATGAAGGTTCCGCGGCTTGAGTTTCCGTGACCCGGTGCGGGGGCATGTTGCAATCCGCTGCTTTGCCCGGTACGTCAACGCCCTGCCCGACGCAAGGGGACGGGATCCGATCTGAAGAAGATGACCCACACAATGCGAATGACCGCCCGCCTGCTCAACCATGGCCTCAGCACCCGTCTGCGCACCGCCGGCGCCATCGCGCTGACCTGCCTCGCGCTGGCCGCCTGCACCGGCGAGCAGTTCCAGAAGGGCTACATCATGCCGCCCGGCGCGCTGGAGCAGATCCCGATCGGCGCCAGCCAGGACCAGGTGCTGATCGTGATGGGGACTCCCTCCACGGTCGCGACGCTCGACGGCGAGGTGTTCTATTACATCTCCCAGCGCGCCGAGCGCACGGTGGCCTTCATGAACCAGAAGGTCGTGGACCAGCGCGTCGTCGCGATCTATTTCGACAAGAACCGCCAGGTCCGGCGGCTTGCCAATTACGGCATGAAGGACGGCAAGATCTTCGACTTCGTCAGCCGCACCACGCCGACCTCGGGCCAGGAGCTCAGCTACCTGACGCCGCTGTTCAAGCTGCTCAGCTTCAACTGATCCGCAGCTGATGGCCGTCGTCCGGAATATTGATTCCGGGTCACGGCAGGAACGATGTCAGCTGCGCTGATTGGCGCAGCTTGCGTGCGTTTCCCGTGCTTGCTCTGGCGGCGCAATCGTCCCTACCCTCCCACCCAACAAAAGCTGGGAGGAATCATTGGCTCATCGCATCGCGCTGTCGCGCCGCAAGCTGCTATCCGGCGCCGCGGCGCTGTCCACCGCCGCCATTCTGCCGCGCACGAGCTTCGCCGACTGGCGTCCGACCGAAACGGTGAAGCTGATCGTGCCGGCAGCGCCAGGCGGCAGCACCGACGTGATGGGCCGGCTATTGGCCGCACATCTGCAGACGGCGTGGGGACAATCCGCCGTGGTCGAGAACCGGTCCGGCGGTGGCGGCACGATCGGCACCGCCGAAGTGGCGCGCAACACCAAGGGCGACGGCTATACCATCCTGATCGGCAATCCCGGCCCCAACGCGATCGCCTATTCGATCTTCCGCAACCTCGCCTACAAGCCGGATCAGCTGCAGGCGGTGTCGAACATGATCCGCATCCCGAACATCGTCTCGGCGCATCCGTCGACCGGGATCAAATCGATCCCCGAGCTGATCGCCTACCTGAAGGCCAATCCCGACAAGCTGAATTACGGCTCATCCGGCGTCGGCCAGAGCCCGCACCTCACCGGCGCCTGGTTCCTGCAGCTCACGGGCCTGAAGATGACGCACATCCCGTTCCGCGGCGCCGGCCCGGCGTTGCAGGCCGCGCTCGCCGGTGACATCCAGATCCTGTTCGACAACCTGTTTCCGTCGCTGCCGCAGATCCAGGACGGCAAGCTGACCGGCCTGTGCGTGACGACCCCCGAGCGCAGCGCCAATGCGCCGGACATGCCGACCATGCGCGAGAGCGCGCCGGAGCTTGCCAAGTTCGACGTGTCGTCCTGGTTCGGCGTGTTCCTGCCCAAGGCCTGCCCGCCCGAGATCGTCAATGCCCTCAATTTGCAGGTCAAGGCGCTGCTGGAGCGCGAGGACATCCGAAAGAACATCGCCGCGATGGGCGCCCGGGCCGATTACGGCACGCCGCAGCAGTTCGGCGATTTCGTCCAGGCCGAGACCACCAAATTCGCCGCCATCATCCAGAAGGAAGGGCTGCAGATGGATGTGCAGTGAATGGCGCCAGCCGTCCGGGCGACACCGGAGTACCGGCCTTCGGCGTCCGGTGTAACGGCACCTTAAGCCGAATGGTGCGATAGATGACTGCCGCGTGTCTTTGATCTGGTTGCAAGATACCGTCAGCGGATGCCGGGGCGAAGCCCTCCGAGAGGACCTCCCCCTGATCACCGTCCGAAGGGCAGGCAGCGGCGTCGACCATCGCATGAGCCGCGCCTTGCCCAACAAAGTCCTGCATCAGCTCGAAGACATCCTCGCCAGCCGTTACGTCTCGCGACAGTCGGAAATCCTGGATCGTGTCACCGACCTGTTCGTCGTCGGCTCCGGCAAGTTCAACGAAGAGCATGTCGACCTGTTCGATCACGTGCTGTTCAAGCTGCTCGACAACGTCGCCGTCGCGGCCCGGGCGCAGCTCGGCAGCCGTCTCGCAGTGCTGCCGGATGCGCCGCCGCGCCTGATCAAGCTGCTGGCCAGTGACGAGACGATCGCGGTTGCGGGTCCCGTCCTGCGCCAGAGCGACCGGCTCGACGAGCATACGCTGGTCGCCACCGCGCAGGCGCGTAGCCAGGAGCATCTCCTGGCGATCTCCGGCCGCAAGACCCTGACCGAGGCCATCACCGACGTACTGGTCGATCGCGGCGATCAGGCCGTCGTCGCAAACACCGCCAACAATGACGGCGCACGCTTTTCCGAGCACGGATTTTCAGGTCTCGTCACCAAGGCGTCCGGCGATCCCGGCCTCGCGATGAAGCTGTGGAGCCGTCCTGACAGTCCGCGCGAGGTGCTGGTCCGGCTGTTCGTGGAAGCTTCGGACGCCGTGCGCGGTCAGCTCGCGTCGGCCGATGCCTCGCGCAAGGAGATCGTCGAGCTCGCCGTTGCGCAGGCGTCCGATCGGCTTCAGGCGGCGGCGCGCATGCGCTCGGCGGATTTCGCCGACGCGAAGGGCTATGTCGAGATGCTGCACGCGACCGGCCAGCTCCACGAAGCCCAGCTGCACGGCTTTGCCAAGGAAGGCAGCTTCGACAAGGTCACCCTGGCGCTGGCCCTGATGTGCAAGCTGCCGCTCGACGTCGTCGAGCGCTCCTTCGTGCGCAAGCAGCCGGATCAGCTCCTGGTGCTGGCCAAGGCGCTCGACCTCTCCTGGGTCACCACCACGACGCTGCTGTTCATGCAGGCCAGCGCCAGCGGCAGCGCCCGCCCGCAGCTCGATCAGCATCTGGCGAACTTCACACAGATGCAGCCGCGCATGGCGCAGAGCACCCTCCAGAGCTACCGGACGCAGCAGCGCGCGGCGGAGTAGCAAGACTCCCAAGACGAACGAAAAACCCCGCGGCTCGCACCGCGGGGTCTTTTTTGTCGCGACAGTTCTACTTTCAGTGCGCCAGGATCGCCAGCAGCAGCAGGGCCACGATGTTGGTGATCTTGATCATCGGGTTCACCGCGGGGCCCGCCGTGTCCTTGTAGGGGTCGCCGACGGTGTCACCCGTCACCGCCGCCTTGTGCGCATCGGAGCCCTTGCCGCCGAAATGGCCGTCCTCGATGTACTTCTTGGCGTTGTCCCAGGCGCCGCCGCCCGAGGTCATCGAGATGGCGACGAACAGGCCGGTGACGATGACGCCGAGCAGCATGGCGCCGACGGCCGAGAACGCCGCCGACTTGCCGGCCGCGCCACCGCCCGCGATCGCGTAGATCAGGAAGTAGACAACGATCGGCGACAGCACCGGCAGCAGCGAGGGGATGATCATCTCCTTGATCGCCGCCTTGGTCAGCAGGTCGACCGCTTTGCCGTAATCCGGCTTGTCGGTGCCCTGCATGATGCCCGGCTTCTCGCGGAACTGACGCCGCACCTCCTCGACGATCGCGCCCGCGGCGCGACCGACCGCGGTCATGCCCATCGCGCCGAACAGATACGGCAGCAGGCCGCCGAACAGCAGGCCGACCACGACGTAGGGATTGTTCAGCGAGAAGTCCGGCTTGATCCCCGCGAAGTACGGATGCTTGGCGGAGTCGGCGATGAAGAACTGCAGGTCCTGGTTATAGGCCGCGAACAGCACCAGTGCGCCGAGACCGGCGGAGCCGATCGCGTAGCCCTTGGTGACCGCCTTGGTGGTGTTGCCGACGGCGTCGAGCGCGTCGGTGGACTTGCGGACCTCCTTGGGCAGACCGGCCATTTCGGCAATGCCGCCGGCGTTGTCGGTGACCGGGCCGAAGGCGTCGAGCGCGACGATCATGCCGGCCAGCGCCAGCATCGTCGTGGTCGCGATCGCAATGCCGAACAGGCCGGCGAGGCTGTAGGTGACCAGGATGCCGGCGATGATCACGATGGCCGGCAGCGCGGTCGACTCCATCGAGATGGCGAGGCCCTGGATCACGTTGGTGCCGTGGCCGGTGACCGAGGCCGAAGCGATCGACTTGACCGGGCGGAAGTCGGTGCCGGTGTAGTATTCGGTGATCCAGATAATCAGGCCGGTGACGATGAGGCCGACAACGCCGCAGACGAACAACGCAGTGCCGGTGTAGTCGACGCCGTCGAGCTTGCCGAAGCCGATCAGCCACCCGATCGCCAGCGCAACGCCGGCGAGCGACAGCACGCCGGTCGCGATCAGGCCCTTGTAGAGCGCGCCCATGATCGACTGGCTGGCGCCGAGCTTGACGAAGAAGGTGCCGGCGATCGAGGTGATGATGCAGATGCCGCCGATGGCGAGCGGCAAGGTCATCATGTTGGTCAGCAGCGACGACTTGGCGAAGAAGATCGCAGCCAGCACCATGGTGGCGACCGCGGTCACGGCGTAGGTCTCGAACAGGTCGGCGGCCATGCCGGCGCAGTCACCGACATTGTCGCCGACGTTGTCGGCGATGGTCGCGGGGTTGCGCGGATCGTCCTCGGGGATGCCGGCTTCGACCTTGCCGACGAGGTCACCGCCGACGTCGGCGCCCTTGGTGAAGATGCCGCCGCCGAGGCGGGCGAAGATCGAGATCAGCGAGGCGCCGAAACCGAGCGCGACCAGCGCGTCGATGACGGTGCGGCTGTCGGGCGCGAGCTTCATGAAGCCGGTGAGGATGCCGAAGTAGATGGTGACGCCGAGCAGCGCGAGACCGGCGACCAGCAGTCCGGTGATCGCGCCCGCCTTGAAGGCGAGCTCGAGGCCGCCCGCGAGCGAGGTGGTCGCGGCCTGCGCGGTGCGCACGTTGGCGCGCACAGAGACGTTCATGCCGATGAAGCCGGCCGCGCCGGAGAGGATCGCGCCGATCGCAAAGCCGACCGCGACGAGCATGCCGAGGAAATACGCAAGGAGCACGAAGATCACGACGCCGACGATTCCGATCGTCGTATATTGGCGGCGAAGATAGGCCTGCGCGCCTTCACGCACGGCCGCCGCGATTTCCTGCATCCGCGCATTGCCGGCGTCCGCGCTGAGCACCGATTGTGTGGCCCAGATCGCATAGACGATCGACAGCGCTCCGCAGAGCACGATCACCCATAAAGCTGACATTTAGTTTCCTCGGCTCTTTGCTTTTTCTAACTACGTCACGCCGCGATGGTGCGACGCACGCCCCCTTGTCAGGCCGCTCCGGGCGGAGCCGCCTCGAACATCATGAACCTTGCCAAAATCGCCATGATGACGCAACGCCGCGACACCTGAACCGCTCCAAATTCAGACGCTTCTTTGGTCGCATTGTGCGGCTGCGAATGGGTGTCAGAAGTGGCTGTAGGACAACCGTTTCAAGCTGATTGGACGGCCCTGCCCGTCAAGGAATCGCGGCGCATGCGATCCTGCGACGATGGCGCCGACGTCGGCAACAGCAATGCCTGCTGCGTCAGCTGCAGTGCGGAATGCGTCGCATTGCGCTGCGGGAACAGTGCAGAGAATCTCGTAGTCGTCGCCGCCGGAGATCAGAGTTTCCAGCTGGATCGCTCCCGCAGCAACGAGCTTGCTTGCTGCTGATGAGATCGGAACGTGTGACAGGACGATGTCGGCGCTCACGGAAGAGGCAGCACAAAGCTTGGTCAGGTCGCCGGCAAGACCGTCGGAGACGTCCATCGACGCCGTCGCGTAATCCCGGACGGCCATGGCCAGCGCATTGCGCGGCTGCGGCACACGGTAGCGGCCGATCAGCATGTCCCGTGCGGCGGCATCATCAGCCAGCAAGTCTGCTTCCGCTTTGCTCGTCAGGATGCTCAAGCCGAGCGCGGCATCGCCGATCGCGCCGGTGACCATGACCCTGTCGCCCGGCCGGGCACCGAAGCGGTGCACCATGCGGCCCCGGGGCACCCGGCCCCACGCGGTGACCGAGATCATCACGGGCCCCGGCGTCGACACGGTGTCGCCGCCGAGCAGCGAGCAGCCGAAGCTTGTCGCGTCCTCGCCGAGGCCGCGGGCGAAGGCGGCGAGCCAGTCCTCGTCCTTCTGCCGCAAAGCGAGCGTCAGCAGGAAGCCGGCGGGGATCGCGCCCTTGGCGGCGAGATCGGACAGGTTCACCCGCAGCGCCTTGCGCGCGATGGTGTCGGGCGGGTCGTCGGGGAGATAATGGACGCCTTCGACGATGGCGTCGGTGTTGACAACGAGGTCGTCAGCGCCGGCCTGGATGGTGGCGGCGTCGTCAACGAGGCCGAAAGCGCCGGGATCGGTCGCCAGGGGCTTGAAGTAGCGGGCGATGAGGGAGTCCTCGCCGGAGGGCGCTTGGGTCATGGGCGCCCTCCCCGCACTCCGCTGTCATCGCCCGGCTCCACCGGGCGATCCAGTACGCCGCGGCCCCTCCGTATTCCTCGAACGTCTCTGGAATACTGGATCACCCGCTTTCGCGGGTGATGACAGTTGAGCAAGCAGGCTGGCACCGCGCCGGTTCGCAACGACCCTGCTGCGGTCCGGCGCATCACCTATTTCGGCCCCAGCTCGTCGCCGCGATACTGCCGGGCGAGCTGCTCCAGCACGGCGTTGACCATGCCGGTCTCGTCGCGCTCGACGAAGGCGTGGGCGATGTCGACATATTCGGACACGACGACCTTGGCCGGCACGTCCTTGCGCCGCTCCAGCTCATAGGCGCCGGCGCGCAGAACGGCGCGCAGGATGGCCTCGATCCGCTGCAGCGGCCAGCCGCGCTCCAGCGCGGTGTCCAGCACCGGATCGATCTTGGTCTGGTCGCGCACCACACCGGAGACGATGTCGCGGAAGAACGCGGCCTCGGCCGGCAGATACTGCTCACCCTCGACCTCGTTGCCGAGCCAATGGCTCTCGAATTCGGCGAGGACGTCGTTGATGCCGGCGCCGGCGATGTCCATCTGGTACAGCGCCTGGACGGCGGCGAGGCGCGCGGCGCCGCGACGGTTGGCCTTGCGGTCGTTGTTGGCGCGGATCGGGCCCTTGAACGGTCTGTTGCTGTTCTCGGCCATCTCAGCCTCGCGCCAGACGGCGTTTGATGCGCAGCACCGCGAGCGCGGCGCGGGCGGCATCGCCGCCCTTGTTCATCTCGGAAACGCGGGCGCGCGCCCAGGCCTGGTCCTCATTGTTGACCGTCAGAATGCCATTGCCGAGCGGCAGGCCGCGCGCGACCGAGAGGTCCATCAGCGCCCGGGAGGATTCCTGCGAGACGATCTCGAAATGAATGGTGTCGCCGCGGATCACGCAGCCGAGCGCGATCGCGAGATCATACGGCTTGCCGGTCTTGACGGCTGCATCGAGCGCGATCGCGATCGTGGCCGGGATTTCCAGCGAGCCGGTGACGGTGAGGACGTCGTAGCTGACGCCGGCCGCCTTCAGCTCGGCGGTGGCGCCCTCCAGCATCGCGTCCTGGATATCGTCATAGAAGCGCGCCTCGACGATCAGCGCCCGGGCGCCGGTGATATCGGTCTGGTCTTTCAGCGGCGCGCGCCGTGCGTCTGCCATGGTTCGGTTTCCATTGTCTTCAGCTGCCTCACCCCACAAGGGAGCGGCCACTCGGCCGCGTCGCGAAGGGCAAGATGAAATCAACTCATGCCGCGAGCCGGCGCATCAGCGCCGCCTCGCCATGAGGGCTGGCCTTGTAGGCGCGAGCGCCGGCAAAGCCAAGACAGAAAGCCTCGCTTTCGAGGCTACTTCATTTCCGTGAGGCGCGCCGCGTAGCGCGCCATCAGGTCGACCTCGATATTGACCTCGCTGCCGGTCTGCCAGGACGACAGCGTGGTGACGCTCAGAGTATGCGGGATGATGAGGACTGAGAAGGTCAGCTCGTCCACGGTGTTGACCGTCAACGAGACGCCGTCGAGGGTGATCGAGCCCTTGGTGGCGATGAAGCGTGCCAGCTCGCGGCTCGTCTTGAAGACGAACCGCGCCATATCCGGCAGGTTCTCGCGGCTGACGATGGTGGCGATGCCGTCGACATGGCCGGAGACGATGTGGCCGCCGAGCTCGTCGCCGATCTTCAGCGCCCGCTCCAGGTTGAGCTTGGTACCGACGCGCCAGTGCTTGGCTGTGGTCAGAGCCAGCGTCTCCGCGGCGGCGTCGACCTCGAACCAAGCCTTCCCGTCGGCGACACCCGACTGCACAACCGTGAGGCAGACGCCGTTGTTGGCGATCGATGCGCCATCGGCGATCGTGGCCTGGTCGTAGGCACAGGCGATGCGCAGCCGGTGCAGCTTGCCCTCAGTCCGCGGCGTCAGGCTGACGATCTCGCCGATGTCGGTGACGATGCCGGTGAACATTACGCGCGCTCGTAAATCGTAAGGGTGTCAGGATCGAGCGTCTCGCTAGCACGGACGCGATAGTCCGGCGACTGCGTGATTGCGGTCAGCGGCAATGCGTCCAGCGCAGCGATGCCGTCGGCGCCGATCTCGCCGGGACCGCGCAGGAGCCAGATTTCATCGACCAGGCCGCTCTGCATGAAAGACGATGCGACGCGGCTGCCGCCTTCGATCATCAGCCGGGTGATGCCTTTCTCGGCGAGGGCCTTGACCACCGCCGGCGGCTCCAGCGCGGAGGGCTCGGCCTGCGGCGGCACCCGGATCACCTGGGCACCGGCAGCCCCGAGCTTGGTCGCCGCCGCGGGCTCCGCAAGCGCGGACGCAACCATCCAGAGCGGGGTGGTTCGCGCCGATTGCACCAAACGGCTGGTCATCGGGAGTCGCAGCATCGGATCGAGCACGACACGGACCGGCGAACGGGTCTCCATGCCCGGCAACCGGCAGGTCAGGAGCGGATCATCGGCGATCGCAGTGCGCACGCCGATCAGGATGGCGTCGCTCTGGGCACGCAACAGATGTACGCGCGTCCGTGCCGCCTCGCCGGTGATGGCGACCGGCTTGTTGCCGGCCGCGGCGATCCTGTCGTCGGCCGACACGGCGAGCTTCAGAACGACGTGCGGCCGGCCCTCGCGAATGCGGCGGAAGAACCCGGCGTGGTCGCGCTTGGCGTCCGCCGAGCACAGGCCGACTTCGACCTGGATGCCGGCCCTGCGGAGCTTCGCATGGCCCTGCCCGGACACCTCGGGATTGGGATCCTCGATGGCCGAGACGACGCGGCTGATGCCGGCGGCGATCACCGCATCGGCGCAAGGCGGCGACTTGCCGAAATGGGAGCACGGCTCCAGCGTCACATAGAGCGTGGCGCCCTTGGCCGCCTCGCCGGCGCGCCGGAGCGCCTCGGGCTCGGCATGCGGCCGGCCGCCCGGCTGCGTCCAGCCGCGGCCGACGATCACGCCATCCTTGACCACGACGGCGCCGACGGCGGGGTTCGGCCAGGTGCGGCCCTGCCCGCGCCGACCGAGCGACAAGGCCAGCTGCATGTAGCGGCGATCGGCATCCTTCTGCGCACGCAGCTTCTCGCCGACCTGATCGACCAGGACCCGGAAGATCATTTGCGGACCGGCGCCAGCCGCGGAGCCTCGTCCTCCGAGGACAGCTCGCCAAGCACCGCCTCAAAGTCCTTGGCCTCGCGGAAATTGCGATAGACCGAGGCGAAGCGGACATAGGCGACGTCGTCGAGATCGCGCAGATGCTCCATCACGATCTCGCCGATCGCCTCCGACGACACCTCCGATTCGCCGCCGCTCTCGAGCTCGCGCACGATCGCCGACACCATCTTCTCGACGCGCTCTGGATCGACCGAGCGCTTGCGCAGCGAGATCTGCACCGAGCGCATCAGCTTGTCGCGGTCGAACGGAACGCGGCGGCCGTTGCGCTTGATGACGGTCAGTTCGCGCAGCTGCACCCGCTCGAAGGTCGTGAAGCGGAAATTGCAGGTGACGCAGACCCGCCGCCGCCGGATCACCGAGGAATCCTCGGTGGGGCGGGAGTCCTTCACCTGCGTATCGAGGCTGTTGCAGCTCGGGCAGCGCATGTCGCCTTAAGCCTTACTGATAGATCGGGAACCGGTCGGTCAGCGCCTTCACCTTCTCCTTCACCGCGGCTTCCACCAGCGGCGCGCTACCTTCCGAAGACTGCGCGATCGCGTTCAGCACCTCGGCGATCAGGCTGCCGACCTGCTGGAATTCCGCGACGCCGAAGCCGCGGGTGGTCGCGGCGGGCGTGCCGAGGCGCAGGCCCGAGGTGACGAACGGCTTCTCGGGGTCGAACGGGATTCCGTTCTTGTTGCAGGTGATGCCGGCGCGGACCAGCGCCTTCTCGGAGACGTTGCCCTTCAGCCCCTTCGGCCGGAGGTCGACCAGCATGAGGTGGTTGTCGGTGCCGCCGGAGACGATGTCGAAACCCTGCGCGCGCAGCGATTCCGCCAGCGCCTTCGCATTCTCGACGATGTTCTTCGCGTAGACCTTGAACTCCGGCCGCAGCGCCTCGGCGAACGCCACCGCCTTGGCGGCGATGACGTGCATCAGCGGGCCGCCCTGCAGGCCCGGGAAGATCGCCGAGTTCATCTTCTTGGTGAACTGCTCGTCATTCCACAGCATCAGGCCGCCGCGCGGGCCGCGCAGCGACTTGTGGGTCGTGGTCGTGGTGATGTGGGCATACGGCACCGGCGAGGCATGCGCGCCACCGGCGACGAGGCCGGCGAAGTGCGCCATGTCGACCAGCAGATAGGCCCCGACGCTGTCGGCAATCTCGCGGAAGCGCTTGAAGTCCCACGGGCGCGAATAGGCGCTGCCGCCGGCGATGATCAGCTTCGGCTTCACTTCCTCGGCCTGCTTGGCCACCGCATCCATGTCGATCAGGTGGTCGTCACGGCGGACGGTGTAGTGCGCGGCCTTGAACCACTTGCCGGACATGTTGACCGGCGAGCCGTGGGTCAGATGGCCACCGGCGGCGAGGTCTAGGCCCATGAAGGTGTCGCCGGGCTGCAGCAGCGCCAGGAACACTGCCTGGTTCATCTGGCTGCCGGAGTTCGGCTGGACGTTGGCGAAATTGGCGCCGAACAGTTTCTTGGCGCGGTCGATCGCGAGGTTCTCGGCGACATCGACCCATTCGCAGCCGCCATAATAGCGCGCGCCCGGATAACCCTCGGCATATTTGTTGGTCATCACCGAGCCCTGTGCCTCCAGGACCGCCCGGCTGACGATGTTTTCCGAGGCGATCAGCTCGATTTCGTGCCGTTGCCGACCGAGCTCACCCTTGATGGCGGCGGCGATCTCGGGATCGGCCTCGGCCAGGGGGGCGGAAAAGAAGGAATCGACGGACGAGGCGGGCTTGGCGCTGGAAGCGGTCATCGGCGGAATATCTCCACGTCCGCAAGACCTTAAGCGGTCTGCGGTCGGTTCAGTGAAGGCGGTCGGAAAAGACCCCTGCCCTTACCATACGGGCAGCGGCAGGCCAAGGGACAGCCAAGCCGTTGCGGGTCGTCCTGCGCTTTTGTGCCAGATATGGTGGATGCACAGCGGACAAAAGACCCCGTCCGGGCGCTAGGCTCCGCCGCAGGTATGAGGATCGTCCGGCATGGTCCAGGCCTCGTTGGTCCTCAGATTGGTGGACTCGTAGACGCGGCCGCGCTCGTCGCCCGGCGGACAATCCTTTGGAATCGAGACGAGGCACATCCGGACGCGATCGCCGACCTTGGAGCGCGCGAGCGCCGCGCTCCAGTCGTACAACACTTGCGTATCCTTGTTAGTGTACGCCACGAAGCTGCCGCCGTCCTTGCCGGGCTTGGGCTGCTTGGACGGCAGCCTGTCGTTCATGCGCGTCGAAATGGATGCGATGGTCCTCTCCGCGCACTCCCCGATCTTGGTCGGGTTGGCCACCATGACCGGCGCAGCCGCGGCAACGGGCGTTGCGGCGTCTGTCGCCGGCGTCTCGTTCTGGGAGCAGGTCGCCATCATCAAGAGCGGCACGACGATCGCGCGCGACATCCAGAACATCTCGCCCCGCCCAAAAACAAAACAACCTGAATGAAACCAGACGGTCTCATACAGGTTGTCGGTATCATGAGGCAAGCGCGCGGCGAGCAACTTGCGCGGACGATATCAGAGGCCGGTGTAACCCGCCTTCACTGGATCGACGCGGCCGTCGAGCTGGCGCAGATAAGTGAGGCCGCAGACCGTGAGACGATGCGGATCGCGCTCGCCGGCTTCGAAGAGGGTCTGAATGTAGGCGCTGACCTTCTGACGCGCCTCCGCGCTGGCGGCAGCGGTGCGGTTGGCCAGCAGGTCATACGTATGCATGATGCGATCGATGGCAGCTTCCATATCATCCCCTCTTGATGGTCAGGCCGCGTAGGCCATCTCGAACATCGAGATCGCCTTGTTTGCCAGCCTGAGCTTGTTGAATTCTCCGCGGTGGATCAGCTGCACGATGACGTCGACCAGCCGTTCATCCGGCGTGATCGTCTCCGGCAGGGCCCCCGACAAACGCAGATAGTTGGCGGCGATCGCGTAGGCGTCGGCCACCAACTCCACGTTCATGACCTGCATTCCGCGATCGTGCAGCATGGTCCGACCTCCGGCCGAGATAAGCCTTGAAGACGAGATTGGTTCCAGTTCGCATCAAAAGTTTCTCGCAACAGCGAAGACAAGCGCGAACAAAAGAAAAGCGCCGGCCCCAGTGGAGCCGGCGCGAGATGAAACCATTTGGCCGTCCGGTCTTACATCTCCGCAAGCGGAGGCCGGTTCAGCTGAGAGGATGTGAGCGCGATCAAAGCCGATACAGGATCTGGTCGGTCCAGAACCGCTCGAGGCGATGCAGCGACTTGTTCAGCGTGGAGAACTCCTCGCTCGAAATGCCGCCGACCTGCTCCACGGTCTTGACGTGCTTCTGGTACAGCGCATCGACGATGCGGCGGATCTCCTGGCCCTGCGGCGTCAGGCGGATACGGACCGAGCGGCGATCGACGCGCGAGCGCTGGTGATCGAGGAAGCCGAGCTCGACCAGCTTCTTCAGGTTGTAGGAGACGTTGGAGCCGAGATAGTAACCGCGCGTGCGCAGCTCGCCCGCGGTCAGCTCCTTGTCGCCGATATTATAGAGCAGCAGCGCCTGGACCGAGTTGATGTCGGAACGACCACGGCGGTCGAACTCGTCCTTGATGACGTCGAGCAGACGGCGGTGCAGCCGCTCCACCAGAGTCAGGGCTTCCAGATAGAGCGACTGGACGGTGCCGCCCTGGCCCGGCGCAGCAGTCTCCACGGCCGTCGCAACGGCTTTCATCATGACACTTCCCCTGTCGTCGTTTTTGTCGACTTATTCGACGAAACTTTTGTCCCGTCTGATAGAGCGAACTTAAGGGGCGTGCTTTGAAGATCGCCTTAAATAAGAGCATAAAGAGAGAATGAATCGCGGAGAGTGAATCGTCTTTTAATTCAGTAATTACAGAGGGTTTCGCAAGAGTCCGTTGACGGTGGAGGCACGATGTTCGCGCTTCGTTTCACCCACCTGTCGCATTCCAAAACACGCTTGGGTAGCGCTGCTAAGGTCTCTGTAACAGCTGTGGCAACCGCTCTTAAGGTGTTCGAAACATTACTTGCATCGCGTGGAAAAGATTGACGGCGTGCAACGAATTTTCGGCACCACCTACGGTGGCCGCTCTCGCGCCGACATCCAGGCCAACACGAGGTAGGCGGCCAGCATGACCGCCTCGCCGGCGACCACCGCGAGGTTGCCGCCATAGATGCCCGGGAACATCAGCTCGATCACCGCCATCGACACGACCGTGGTCAGCCACACCACCGCGCCCCACGGCGTCGCCAGCCACAGGCCCACGGCGGCCACGAGCTCGATCACGGCGAAATAGACCGTGGCAGCCTGCCAGGCCATCGCCTGGTTCTCGAACGCGTCATCCTCGCCGCCGATGAAACCGGTGACCTGGGCCCAATGATAAAGCCCCTTGGCGATCGACAGCATCGCCATGACGCGCAGGAACAGCACCAGCCGGCGCGTCCAGACATTGTCGTCCCCCTCCCGCCGGTCGGAGGACATGGCGGCAATCGACATCGCGGCGTTGTCGCGCGCCAGATCCCGCGCCGAGGGAATCTCAGGCATGGCAGCTCGCGCGGGTCTGGCACGTCATCGTCGGGAACATCTAGGCTCTCAAGACCAGGAGGATGGCGATTCTGGGCCGGGGTTGTTGGCCGGGCCGCACCGTGAAACCAACCGGAGCGGAAATCAACCCGGGCCGCTTGCGTCAGGTCAAGTGACGGACGACGGGCAAAGTGCTACAGATTGTTGGAATACCAACAAATCAAAATTTCCGGCTCGCCGGCCATCTCAAGGAGCCAGCACCCCATGGCGATCAAATTCGGGCGCCCGATCGATGTGCGCGACGTCGCGCGTAACCCCGCCACGGGAACCCCGCCGGTGCTCGATCTCACCATCCGCCCGCGCCGCAACCGCAAGGCGGAATGGGCGCGCCGTCTGGTCCGGGAGAACGTGCTGACGACGGACGATCTGATCTGGCCGCTGTTCGTCGTGCAAGGCGACCGGACCCGCAGCACGGTCGCGTCCATGCCCGGCGTGGAGCGGCTCAGCGTCGACGAGATCGTCCGCGACGCCGAGCGCGCCGCCAAGCTCGACATCCCCTGCATCGCCCTGTTCCCCTATACCGAGCCGTCGCTGCGCGACGAACACGGCTCCGAGGCCTGCAACCCGGACAATCTGGTCTGCCAGGCGGTACGCGCGATCAAGAAGGAATTCCCGGATATCGGCGTGCTCTGCGACGTGGCGCTGGATCCGTTCACCAGTCACGGGCATGACGGGCTGATCAAGGACGGCCGCATCCTCAACGACGAGACCGTCGCGGTGCTGGTCCGCCAGGCGCTGGTCCAGGCCGAAGCCGGCTGCGACATCATCGCGCCCTCGGACATGATGGACGGCCGCGTCGGCGCCATCCGCCAGGCGCTCGACCAGTCGGGCTTCCTCGACGTGCAGATCATGGCCTACGCGGCCAAATATGCCTCCGCCTTCTACGGCCCGTTCCGCGATGCGATCGGCTCGGCCAAGACGCTGAGCGGCGACAAGCGCACCTATCAGATGGACAGCGCCAACACCGACGAAGCGCTGCGCGAGGTCGAGCTCGACATTGCCGAGGGCGCCGACATGGTGATGGTCAAGCCGGGCATGCCCTATCTCGACGTGGTCAGGCGCGTGAAGGACACCTTCAGCATGCCGACCTTCGCCTATCAGGTGTCCGGCGAATACGCGATGATCGCGGCCGCCGCCAATAACGGCTGGATCGACGGCGACCGGGCGATGATGGAGAGCCTGCTCGCCTTCAAGCGCGCCGGCGCGGATGGCGTGCTCACCTATTTCGCGCCGCAAGCCGCCGAGCGCCTTCGCCGCCAGGGGTGAGCCGCCTGCATGTCGCTACGCTGGCCTTTGGCGCTGACAACGCCCGGACCCTGCGGGTGGCTGCGTCCGACCGCGTGAATTCGTGAAATCGCCGGAATTTTGCCGCGCGCGTGCAAGGATCGCCTCTTGCAAGCGCCCGCGCTGTTCCCATGTCCTGTTTGCCAGTTCGGGAGGGTATATCGATGGCATCTATGGGCTCGGGCAATGGCGGCGGCTGGTCCAGCGGCGGACCCGGCGTACGGCCACATGCCTATGATCCCACTCAGCAGCCGGAGCTGTTTCGCGGCGTGCTGACGCGGCGGATGATTGCGTTCCTGATCGATCTCCTGGTGCTGTCGGTGCCGGTGATCCTGGCCGTGATCTTCATCGCGCTGTTCGGCGTGGTCACGCTCGGCCTCGGCTGGGCGCTGTTCTGGCTGGTGTCGCCTGCCTCGGTGATCTGGGCCATTGTCTATTACGGCGCCACCATCGGCGGCCCGAACTCGGCCACGATCGGCATGCGGATGATGGATCTGGAGTTGCGGACCTGGTACGGCGCGCCCGGCTATTTTGTGCTCGGTGCCGTGCATGCGGTCTGCTTCTGGATCTCGGTCTCGGTGCTGTCGCCGTTCGTTCTGCTGATCGGGCTCTTCAACGGACGCCGCCGGCTGCTGCACGACTACGTGCTCGGCACCGTCGTGATCAACACGTCGGTCAGGGCGCAGCTCGGCGAACCCGCTCGCACGTGGTGAGACCCGAGGTGACGCATCAAAAGCGATTGACCGGCCGCCTCCGGAGCGCAATTCTGTTCACGATCGCCGTTTCACGTTTCTCGGAGGCTCACGACGTTCCTTGACCCAGCATTCGCGTGACACCCCGCAATTCTACCTGACCGCCCCCTCGCCTTGCCCGTATCTGCCCGGGCGGCAGGAGCGCAAGGTGTTCACGCATCTGGTCGGTGACAAGGCGACCGATCTCAACGACCTCCTCACCCATGGCGGCTTCCGCCGCAGCCAGTCGATCGCCTACCGTCCCGCCTGCGACCAGTGCCGGGCCTGCGTCTCGGTGCGTGTGATCGCCAACGAATTCCGCCCCTCGCGCAACTTCCGCAAGGTGCTGGCGCGCAACTCCGACCTCGTCGGCGAGCAGCGCAGCGCAGTGCCAACCTCGGAGCAATATTCGATCTTCCGCGGCTATCTCGACCAGCGTCACCGCCACGGCGGCATGGCCGACATGACGGTGCTGGACTACGCGATGATGGTGGAGGACAGCCACGTCGAGACGCGAATCATCGAGTATCGCAAGCGCAACCTGAGCAATGGTCCTAACGCACGCGGCGGCGAGCTGATCGCCGTCGCCCTGACGGACGTGCTCAGCGACGGACTGTCGATGGTATATTCATTCTTCGACCCCTCGGAGACTACGCGCTCCCTCGGCACCTTCATGATCCTCGACCACATCGCGCGGGCGCGGCGCCAGGGGTTGCCTTACGTGTATCTGGGCTATTGGATCGAGGGCTCGAAGAAGATGGACTACAAGAGCCGCTATCTGCCGCAACAGCGGCTGGCGGCGGCCGGCTGGCTGCGCGTCGACGCCGAGGGCGAGACGGCACCCGAGCCGCAGGAGTGACAGAGGGCGAATAGCGAATGGGGAGTAGCGAATAGAGTTCTTGATTCCTGTTCGCCACTCCCTATTAGCCACTCGCCTGTTCTCATCCCGTCGCCAGGTCCCACACCAGCTTGGCATTGAGCGCGATGATCACGACGGCGATGAGTCCGGCCAGCGCCGTCAACCAGCGCGGCGCCACGAACTGCCCCATCTTGGCCCGGCTCGCGGTGATCAGTACCAGCGGCACCACCGCGAACGGGAGCTGCAGGCTGAGCACGACCTGACTGAGGATCAGGAGCTGCCCGGTCGCCTTCTCGCCGGCCCAGATCGTCACGACGACAGCCGGCACGATGGCGATCATGCGGGTGATCAGGCGGCGCAGCCATGGCGCGATCCGCCACTGCAGGAAACCTTCCATCACGATCTGCCCGGATAGCGTCGCGGTGATCGTCGAGTTCAGGCCGCAGCACAGCAGCGCGATCGCAAACAATGTCGGGGCCAGCGTCGATCCCAACAGCGGCGCCAGGAAGGAATGCGCCTGGTCGAGCTCGGCGACGTCATGCTGGCCGGTCTTGTGGAAGGTCGCCGCGGCCAGGATCAGGATGGAGGCGTTGATGGTCAGCGCCAGGCACAGCGCGATGGTGGAATCGAGGGTCGAGAGCGTGATCGCCTCGCGCTTCTCCTCCGGACTGTCGCCATAGCCGCGGGTCTGCACCAGCCCGGAATGGAGATACAGGTTGTGCGGCATCACGGTGGCGCCGAGAATGCCGAGCGCCAGATAGAGCATTTCGGGATTGGCGATGAGCTGGCCGCTCGGCACGAAGCCCTTGATCACCTGAGCCCAGTCCGGCTGCGCCATCGCGATCTGAATCGCAAAGCACAGCGCGATCACGCCGAGCAGCGCGACCACGAAGGCTTCGATCCAGCGGAAGCCGAACGCCTGCAAAGCCAGGATCAGGAAGACGTCGAGCGCGGTGACGCAGACGCCGATCGACAGCGGCAGTCCGAACAACAGGCTGAGACCGATCGCCGTGCCGATGACCTCGGCGAGATCGGTCGCGGTAATCGCGATCTCGGCCGACAGCCACAACGGCACCGAGACCCAGCGCGGGGTCGAGTCGCGGCAGGCCTGCGCCAGGTCACGTCCCGTGGCGACACCGAGCCGCGTGCACAGCGACTGCAGCACGATGGCCATCAGATTGGAGAGCAGCGCGACGGAGAGGAGCACGTAGCCGAACTTGGCTCCGCCGGCGAGCGAGGTCGCCCAATTGCCGGGGTCCATGTAGCCCACGGCGACCAGATAGCCGGGGCCGAGAAACGCGATCAGCTTTCGCCACAGGGATCCCTTGGCGGAGGTTCGCACCGAGCCGAACATGTCGCCCAGCGACGGCTCGCCACGCTCGTTGCGCCACCCGCTCATCCGGCGGTCGCTCGGCGGAACCATGGCATGCAGCTGCGAAAGATCAGTCGATTTTGCGTCCATTGTATCATCCTGAACGAAACCGACCTTTAATGCAACTTATTTGCAAGAGCAGCCAACGCCACCCTTGCAGTGCGGACGCTGGAAATATTCCCATACCGCTCCATCATCGGAACAGGACGCTCGTGCCGATTCGGGGCTGATCTGGCGCAGCGGCAGCATCGGCCTTCCTTGCCCCACTGACGGAATTCAACATGCTGTCTGCCCAACTTGGTCTCCGGCCCGTGTCGAACGCGCCCATGCCTTGCAAGATCTGTGACGGTCCCGCCAAACTCTACGGCGTGGTCGACATGAACCGTCCATGCCAGAGCGCGCAGGTGCACCAGGCCGCACTGTCCGGCGTACCGATCTATTACCGCCGCTGCGCCGACTGCGGCTTCCTGTTCACGGACGCATTCGACGACTGGAGCATCGAGCAGTTCAGGACCCACATCTACAACGACGGCTATGAGGCCGTGGATCCAGAGTATCGGATCAAGCGCCCGACCGACAATGCGGCCGCCGTAGCCCGCTTCTGGGCGCCGCATAAGGGCGGCATGCGCGTGCTCGACTTCGGCGGCGGCAATGACGTGTTCTGCACCAGCCTGCGCGCCCATGGCTTCGCCGAAGCTCTCACCTACGACCCGATGGTGCCGGAGCACGCGAGGGTTCCTGAAGGCAAGTACGATCTCGTGACCTGCTTCGAGACGCTCGAGCACGTGCCCGATCCACTGGCGGCGATCGGCGCGATGGCGGCCTGCGTCGCCGAGCCCGGCGCGGTGTTCTATTCGACACTGACCCAGCCGGACGATTTCGACAGCCAGGGCATGTCCTGGTGGTACATCGGCCCGCGCAACGGCCACATCTCGATCTACACCAAGCATGCGCTGGCGCTGGCCTGGCACAAGTTCGGCTTCAAGACCGCGCCGCTGAATGCCGGCACGCATCTGGCGTTCCGCACATTGCCCGAGCAGTGGGGCCTTGCCGAAGCGTCGGGCGCGGGCTGAGCGGCGCGCGGTCGCGGTGAACGGAAAGCGGGTGGGCGCGGCGCGCCCCGCAGCTGATGATGGCAGCATCATCACATTGGGTCGCCCGACATGCTGCCGTCCTCTGCCCTGCCCGCCGCCTTCCACCGTCTCGCCTGGTCCAACCTCACGGCGCAATCGGCCGAGCAGATTGCGCTCGCCGCCGCACCGATCGTCGCCGTGCTTGCGCTCGGCGTCGGAGAGGGCGAGACCGGCTTGCTGCAGACGGCGCTGACCGCGCCGTTCGTGCTGTTCGCCATTCCGGCCGGCCTGCTCGCCGACCGCATGCCGCGGCGGCGATTGATGGCAGCCGCCGAAGCGCTGCGCGCATTGGCGCTGCTTGCGATCCTCGTGGCTCTCGCGACCGGTTCTCTGACCTTGCCGCTGCTCGCCACGCTGGGCTTCGCCGCGGTGTGCGGCACCGTCGTGTTCAGCGTCGCCGCGCCGGCTCTGGTGCCGAGCCTCGTCTCCCCGACGCAGTTGGCCACTGCCAATGCGCGGATCGAGCTGGCCCGCACCGTCGCCTTCGCCGCCGGGCCCGCTGTCGGCGGCATGCTGGTCGGATGGATCGGCGGCGCGCCAGCCTTCGGTGTCGCGGCGGCGCTGTCGCTGAGCGCTGCGCTGTGCCTCGCCGGGATCGCCGAGCCTGCCCGCGCGCCCGCGCCACGCCGGCATCCGTTCGCCGATATCCGCGAGGGGGCCGCCTTCGTCCTGCATCATCCGCTGCTGCGACCGGTGTTCGTGACGCAATTCATCTTCAATACCGCGCATTTCCTGCTGCTCGCGGTGTTCGTACCCTATGCGGTGCACCGGCTCGGCCTGTCGGCAGGCGGCGTGGGCACGGTGTTGTCGATGTTCGGCGCCGGCATGGTATGCGGTGCGCTTCTGGCGACACGCATCATGCGGCGCGTGCCGTTCGGCACCGTCATCGGGCTCGGTCCCGTCACCGGCTTCGTCGCGGCACTGGTGATGGCGGTCACGACACTCGTCCCATCTCCGCTCCTGGTAGCGCTGAGCTTCTTCCTGCTCGGCGCCGGCCCGATCCTCTGGGTGATCTCGACCACCACCTTGCGGCAATCCGTGACGCCGGCCGGACTGCTCGGGCGCGTCTCGGCCATCAACATCCTGAGCTACGGTGCCCGCCCGCTCGGCTCGCTGCTCGGCGCCATTGTCGGCGGCCGCTACGGCGCCGACGCCTGCCTCTATCTCGCCGCAGCCATCTTCGGCCTGCAGGCGCTCGTCATCGTCAGCTCCCCCGCCGTCACGATCGCGCAGCAGCCGGCGCCGCAGCCGGCCTAGCGATAGACCAGGATCGGCACCGTCGAATGCGTCAACACCTTCAAGGTCTCGCTGCCGAGAATCGCGGAGACGCCGCGCAGCCCATGCGAGGCCATCAGCACGAGATCGCAGTCTTGTTTGCGCGCGGTCTCGACGATCGCCTCATACGGCTTGTCGTGCTCGACGCACAGCGTGGCGCAGCTGACCCCCGCCTGCTCCGCATCATCCTTGACATGATCGAGATATTTCGCGGTCTGGTCGGCCACCAGCGACTTGTATTGCGCGAGCGCCTTGGTCGCGGCGTGCGGATCGACAACGAGGGAATGCAGCGGCGTCGACACCACCAGCGCGGTGACCCTGGCGCCGGTCGCCTTGGCCAGCGCGACGCCGTGCTTGATGGCGGCCTTGGACAGGTCGGAACCATCGGTCGGCAGCAGAATATGTGAGTACATGAGCGTCATCTCCCCGGCAGATGATGCTGGGCAGATCAGGCTCTCCCGAGCATTGACGTGGGTCAAGGGTGCGACATCTCGTCCGCCAGGTCATTCCTACGTCAGGTAGTTCTCGTAGGCGCGCGTCGCAGGCTGGCTCGCCGCGATCTCCGGATCGAGCGTGTAGAGATCCTGCGCGCGGCCAATGCCGCGCAGCGCGTAGCGGCCGGTCGACACGAGATAGCGGCGCCCCTCGTCGTCGAGCCCGGCGCAGAATTCCGATGAGGCCAAGAGCTCGCGATCGACCGAGCGGCACATCGAGGCGATGCGGCTGACCTCGTTGACCGCAGGTCCCACCACGGTGAAATCGAGCCGGTCCTCGCTGCCGATGTTGCCATAGAACACCTCGCCGACATGCAGCCCGACATAGGCCGTGGTCACGGGCCTGCCCTCCCCATTTCGCCGCGCATTGAGCTCGTTGATGTTGAGGCGGAAGCGATGCTCGGCGCGCAGCGCCGCCTGCCGGGCCGTGGCCATGTCGCCGGTGAAGATCGCCAGCACGCCGTCGCCGATCAGCTTCAGCACGTCGCCGCCGGCTTCATAGATCGCGTCGATGGAGGCCTCGGCATAGTCGTTCAGCAGCGGGATGATCTCGTCCGGCGAGATGCTTTCGGAGATCGCGGTGGAGCTGCGCAGGTCGGAGAACCACAGCACGGCGTTGATGCGCTCGGTGACACCACGGGAGATCCGGCCGCGCAGCACCTGCTCCGAGGCATCGCGGCCGAGATAGACCCGGCCGAGCGTGCGCACGATGTCGACCTGCTGCGCCGATTTGATCGTGAATGCCAGCAGCGGGAGCAGGTCGCGCAAGGCGCTGATCTGATCCTCGGTAAAACCGTCATGGCGGCGCGTCAGCCAGTTCGAATAGAAGCAGTCCATCTGCCCGAGCGTGCCGGCTTCGCCGAAGCGGTGCACGAAGGCGAGGTAGTGACGATGGCCCTGGGCCGAGAGCTCCTCGATGACAGGAAAATCGAGATGCGCCGAGTTCATCAGGTCGATGCGGAACTCATCGTCACCGGTCTGCAGCATGTGATGGAAAACGGAGCGACGCCAGTTCTGCGCCGCCTCCCCCTCATTGCTGGAGCCATATTCGAAACTGTCGGGTTCGTTCGTGTCACAGTCGTTCCAGCGGAAGCCACGTCCTTCGAAAATCGGATGCAGCGTATCGATGATCGCGAGGCTGCGCGACAGTTCGAGGCCGGCCGCGCAGCAACGCTCGCAGAAGCCGCGCAGGATTTCGTTTTCCGGCACGCCGGTCAGTCCCTGCGCCGTGAGCCAATTGATCACTTCGAGACGGGTCGCCGTATCCATGGTTCAACTCACCAGTTTCTCGCAACACGTGCGGCAAAGCGTCAGGCAGGCCGGCTGACCACCTCGCCATCCTCCTTGGTGAACGAGGCGACGGGATGGTCGAGCAGGTCGAGCACGAGCTCGGACGGGCGGCACAGCCGCGCCCCCTTGCCCGTCACCACGATCGGCCGGTTGATCAGGATCGGATGCGCGAGCATCGCCTCGATCAGCTGGTCGTCGGTCCATTTGGGATCGCCGAGACCGAGTTCGGCGAAGGGCGTGCCCTTCTCGCGCAGCACGTCGCGCACCTTGATCCCCATCGCGTTGATCAGCGCGATCAGTTGCTCGCGGCTCGGCGGTGTCTTCAGATATTCGATCACATCCGGCTCCTCTCCCGAGGCACGGATCATCGCCAGCGTGTTGCGCGACGTGCCGCAGGCAGGATTGTGAAAGATCGTGACAGTCATTCAAACAGATCCCCAACTTCAATCAATAACCAGGTCTCAGGCGTGCAGGCCGTGCTCCACCTCGACGGTGACGTGGCTCAGGCCGTGCAGGTCCCTCAGGCGTTGCTTGTACATGGCAGGCGCCAGAGGGGAATGAGAGACGATCGAAACGACGACGGCGCGATGGCCGGGCCCGACCTGCCACAGATGCAGGTCGGTGACGCGGTCGCCGCCCGCCTCCAGCCGCGCCCTGATCGTTGCCTCCAGGCGCCGGTCGCCATTGACATCGAGCAGCACCGCGCCGGCATCGCGGATCAGCCCATAGGCCCAGCTTGCGATCACGACGCTGCCGATCAGACCCACGGCCGCATCGGCCCAGCTCCAGCCCAGATACATGCCGATCAGGAGTGCGCCGATCGCCAGCAGCGAGGTCGCCGCGTCCGCCAGCACGTGCAGATAGGCCGCACGCAGATTGTTGTCGTGGTGACCATGATGATGGTGGTCGTGATGGTGATCATCGTGGTCGCCGTGATCGTCGTGATGATGACCCTCGTGATCGTGGTGACCATGATGGTGGTGCTGGTGCTCGCCGGCCAGCAGCCACGCGCTGACGAGATTGACGAGCAGACCGAGAACGGCCACCGCGATCGCCTCGCCATAGGCGATCGGCTCGGGGTTGAACAACCGGACCGCGCTCTCATAGGCGACCTGGACGGCGATGATCAGCAGGATAAGCGCGCTGGAGAACGCCGCGAGCTCGCCGAACTTGCCGGTGCCGAAGCTGAAGGAGGGATTGCGGGCGTGCCGGCGGGCAAAGAGATAAGCGAGCCCTGCAATCCCGAGCGCCGCCGCATGCGTGCCCATGTGCCAGCCATCGGCGAGCAGCGCCATCGAGCCGAACAGCGAGCCGGCCGCGATCTCGCCGACCATCATCACCAGCGTCAGGCCGACCACGAACCAGGTGCGACGCTCGTTTCGCTCGTGCTGGGCGCCGAGGAAGATGTGATCATGCGCCCAATGATCGGCTTGTGATGGCATCGGCCATTCTCCTCATCGGTCTCGGCACGCCCCGCGGGGCGCGGTCCCCACGTTACCACAAGGGGACGTAGCCGCCCTGCACCACGATTGACAGCGCAAACCGGTTCCGCTGTAATGTTCCATATGGGGACATCGCGATCTCCCCACGAGGCGACATGCCCAAGTATCGCGTCCCGTCATTCTCGCACGAGGACGCATCATGTCATCCTTCGCATCGATATCTCCAGACAAGCTCAGCCGTCTGATCGGAACCCCGCAGGGCCCGGTCCTGATCGACGTTCGTACCGACGAGGATTTCGCCGCCGATCCCCGGCTCATTCCCGGCGCGGTCCGGCGCCCCGCGCTGCAGGCCGCGCAGTGGAGCACTGAATTCGCCGGCCGATCGGTGATCGTCATCTGCCAGCGTGGCGCCAAGCTGTCCCATGGTGCGGCGGCCTGGCTGCGGGTTGCCAAGGCCTCGGCCGAAAATCTCGAGGGTGGTTTCGAGGCCTGGACGGCGGCGGGCTTGCCGCTCGTTCCGGTCGCCAGGCTGCCGCCGCGCGATGCCGACGGGCGAACCGTCTGGGTGACGCGCGCCCGCCCGAAGATCGACCGCATCGCCTGTCCCTGGCTGATCCGTCGCTTCGTCGACCCGCAGGCCGTGTTTCTGTACGTCGCGCCATCCGAGGTCATGGCGGTCGCCGAACGCTTCCAGGCCGCGCCGTTCGATGTCGAGAACACCTTCTGGAGTCATCGCGGTGAGCTCTGCACCTTCGACGTGATGGTCGAAGAATTCGGGCTGACGACCCCTGCCCTGCAGCGGCTCGCTACCATCGTGCGCGCGGCAGATACCGCCCGGCTCGATCTCAGCCAGGAGGCGCCGGGCCTGCTCGCCGCGTCGCTCGGCCTGTCCCGCATGTACGATGACGATCTCACCCAACTCGAGGCTGGCCTTGGCCTCTATGATGCGTTCTATCGCTGGTGCCGGGATGCCACGAGCGAATCGCACAACTGGCCGACCAACAAGGTGAAGCCATGACCGAGCTGGTCTCATCGACTGCCCCCTCTGAGGCTGACGCCGGCCATGGCGTCAGCTTCGCCGAGGCATTCAAGGTCTGGCTGCGCGTGGCGTCGCTGTCGTTCGGCGGCCCGGCCGGACAGATCGCGGTGATGCACCGGATCATCGTCGACGAGAAGCGGTGGGTGTCGGAGAGCCGATTCCTGCATGCGCTGAACTACTGCATGCTGTTGCCCGGCCCGGAGGCGCAGCAGCTCGCGACCTATATCGGCTGGCTGATGCACCGGACCGCCGGCGGCCTGATGGCCGGCGGCCTGTTCATCCTGCCCGGCATCGTCGCGATCATGGCGTTGAGCTGGATCTACGTCGCGTTCGGCCATGTCTGGTTCGTCGAGGCGCTGTTCTTCGGCCTGAAGGCGGCGGTACTCGCGATCGTGATCCAGGCCGTGGTGCGCGTCGGCAGCCGCGCATTGCGCAACAACGTCATGATCGGGCTGGCGGCAGCGGCCTTCATCGCGATCTTCTTCTTCGCTGTGCCCTTCCCGCTGATCATCGTCGCCGCCGGCCTGATCGGCTATCTCGGCGCGCGCGCCGGCCGGCCGGAATTCGCCGCCGCGGGTCATGGCTCCAGCGGCAACGGCGATGGCGACAGCGCGCTCGGTGAGATCATGCCGGAGCATGCCAAGCCGAATGCGCGCCGCACATTGGTCACCGCGCTGGTCTGGCTCGCGCTGTGGCTGGTTCCGGTCGCCGCGATCGTCACGACCACGGGCAGCGGCAGCACGTTCAGCCAGATCGCGCTGTTCTTCAGCAAGATGGCCATGGTGACGTTCGGCGGCGCCTATGCGGTGCTCGCCTATGTCGGGCAGCAGGCGGTCGAGCACTATCACTGGCTGAAGCCTGCGGAGATGCTGGACGGGCTCGGCATGGCCGAGACCACGCCGGGCCCCTTGATCATGGTGCTGCAATTCGTCGGCTTCGTCGCCGCGTCGCGCGATCCCGGGTCGTTCTCGCCGCTGATCGCGGGCACGCTGGGCGGCCTGCTCGCGACCTGGGTGACGTTCGCGCCATGCTTCCTGTGGATCTTCGTCGGCGCGCCGTATATCGAGCGCCTGCGCGGCAACAAGGGGCTGGCAGGCGCGCTCGGCGCGATCACTGCGGCCGTGGTCGGCGTGATCCTCAACCTCTCGATCTGGTTCGCGCTGCATACGTTGTTCCGCCAGACCGTACCGGTCAGCGGCTTCGGGCTCGACTTTGATGCGCCGGTGCTGTCCAGCGTCGACGGCGCCGCGCTGCTGCTGTCGCTGGCCGCGGCGCTCGCCATCCTCCGTTTCAAGCTCGGCATGCTCACGGTGCTCGCCGCCGCCTGCGCCGCCGGTGTGCTGATCAGGCTGGCGGGATGGAGCTGACGCATCGTCTCCTCACACCACGTCGGCTGGCGCGAGTTTGCATGGCTTGCCGTCGACCTCGATCTGCAGGGTCGGATGCTGGATGTTGAAGCGGCGCGACAGCTCGGCGCACGCCCGGTGCAGGAAGGCGTCGTCGGTGCCGCCGGGGCACACGAGATGCGCGGTCAACGCGGTCTCGTTGGTGCTCATCGCCCAGACGTGGAGGTCGTGGACCTCGCTGACGCCGTCGAGCGAAGCGAGATAGTCGCGCACCGCCGGCAACGCGATGTCGCGCGGCACGGCGTCGAGCGCGAGATTGACGCTGTCGCGGGCGAGATCCCAGCCGCTGAGCAGAACGACGAGGGCGATGACGATGCTGACGATCGGATCGACCCACAGCCAGCCGGTCCAGATCGTGATGACAGCCGCGACGACGACGCCGAACGAAACGGCTGCATCGGCCGCCATGTGCAGATAGGCGCCGCGGATGTTGAGGTCGGTGTCGCGGCCGCGCATGAACAGCAGCGCGGTTGCGCCGTTGATGACGATGCCGAGCGCTGCGACCCACAGCACGGTGACGCCGGCCACCTCGCCCAGATTGCGCAGGCGGTCGAACGCCTCGACGCCGATGCCGCCGACCACGAGCAGCAGCAGGCCGGCATTGATCAGCGCGGCGAGAATGGAGGCGCGGCGATAGCCGTAGGTGTGGCGGTCGGTCGGCCGGCGGCCGGAGAGCCACAGCGCACCCCAGGCCAGCAGCAGCGACATCACGTCGGAGAGATTGTGAATGGCGTCGGAGATCAGCGCCAGCGAGTTCGCGGCATAGCCGAACACGAGCTCGGCGATGACGAAGATTGTGTTGAGCGAGACGCCGATTGCGAACGCCGCGCCGAAGCTGGTGGGGGCGTGGCTGTGGCCGGCGTGGGAGTGAGAATGTGACGAGGAGTGAGCATGGCCATGATGATCATGGTCGTCGTGGTCATGGTCGTCGTGATGGGAATGCGACTGCGCCATGCGACCTAACATTCGCTGCTGATGATTGCTCTCGATGTCGTCTCGGCGAACGCCGGGACCCATGACCACCGGCGGCAATCGGTTGGTGCGCGCGTCGTTCCAGCCTGCCCCATCCCGCGTCCTGTGGTTATGGGTCCCGGGTCGGCGCCCCCCGCGCTGTGCGCGCGGGGCTTGCCCGGGACGACGACCTCATGTGTTGCACCAGCCGATGGCTTGCCGAACAGGCGTACGATGTCGAAGCTTCGCTCATCTCACGCCTGCCCGCCTCACTCGATCGGCCGGTTGAACTTGTTCGACTTCGGCAGGCCCTGCGCGATGCGGCCGGCGTCGGCGCGGTTGCCGCGGTAGTCGGCGAGGTCCTTCCAGCTCAGGCCCTGGTCGCGTCCCGCGGAATCCTTCCAGGCCAGGCCCTGCTTCTGCTCGAACGTGGTGACGTCGGACAGCTGCGCGCTGGTGTATTTCTGCAGACGGACGCCGCGGCCGCGCGCCATCTCCGGCACCTGGTCGAGGCCGAACACCACCATCTTGTGGTTGGTGCCGATGACCGCGACCTGATCGCCCGTGACGGTGGTGATCGCGCGCGCCTCGGCCGGCGCCGTGACGTTCAGCACCTGCTTGCCCTTGCGGGTGTTGCTGACGCAATCCTCTTCCTTGACGACAAAACCCTGGCCGTCGGACGCGGCCACCAGGAACTTGCGCTCCCCCTTGGTGACGAACATCGAGACGATCGAGGCGTCCTGGTCGAGATCGATGAACATGCGGATCGGCTCGCCATGGCCGCGGCCGCCGGGCAGCTTGCCGACATCGAGCGAGTAGAACTTGCCGTTGGTCGCGAACAGCAATACCTTGGAGGTGTTCTCGGCGAAGAAGGATTGGCCGAGCTGGTCGTCGGTCTTGAACTGCAGGTTCGACAGATCGGCGACGTGACCTTTCAGCGTGCGCACCCAGCCCTTCTCGGAGACCACCACCGTGACCGGCTCGCGCTCGATGAAGGCCTCTTCGATCGCAGCCAGATCATGCTCCGGCGCGTCGGCAAAATTCGTGCGGCGCTTGCCGAGCGGCGTCTTCGGCCCGAACAGGTCGCGCACGGTCTTGACCTGATCGCCGACCTTGGCCCACTGCAACGGCTCGGAGGCGAGCAGCTCGTTGATGCCCTTGAGCTCGCCGCGCAGGTTCTTGTCCTCGGTGCGGATCTCCATCTCCTCGAGCTTGCGCAAAGAACGCAGGCGCATGTTGAGGATCGCCTCGGCCTGCACCTCGGTGAGCTTGAAGGTCTTCATCAGAACCGGCTTCGGCTCGTCCTCGGTGCGGATGATCCGGATCACCTCGTCGATGTTGAGATAGGCGATCAGATAGCCGCCGAGAATCTCCAGCCGGTTCTCGATCTGCTTCTTGCGGTAGTTCGAGCGCCGCAGCAGTACGTCGCGCAGATGGTCGAGCCATTCGCGCAGGCACTCGGCCAGCCCGACCACCTTCGGAATCTTGCCCTTGATCAGCACGTTGAGGTTCAGCGGAATCTTGCTCTCGAGATCCGTGAGCCGGAACAGCGATTCCATCATCAGCGCGGGATCGACGTTCTTCGACTTCGGCTCGATCACGAGCCGCACGTCCTCGGCGGATTCGTCGCGGACGTCGCCGACCAGCGGCAGCTTCTTCTCGTTGAGCAGTTCGGCGATCTTCTCGACCAGACGCGACTTCTGCACGAGATACGGGATCTCGGTGATGACCACGATCCAGGTGCCGCGGTTACCCTCCTCCTGCTTCCACTTGGCGCGGACGCGGAACGCGCCGCGGCCGGTGGTGTAGGCCTCGATGATCTGCTCCTTGGAGTCGATCACGGTGCCGCCGGTCGGAAAGTCCGGGCCCTTCACCCAGCGCAGCAGCGCGCGCGACTTCGCATCGGGCTTCTCGATCAGATGCAGCGCGGCGTCGCACAGCTCGGCGGCGTTGTGCGGCGGGATCGAGGTTGCCATGCCCACCGCGATGCCCTGCGCACCGTTGGCGAGCAGGTTCGGGAAGCCGCCGGGCAGCACCACCGGCTCCTTCGACTGGCCGTCATAGTTCGGCCGGAACTCGACGCCGTCCTCGTCGATGCCTTCGAGCAGCAGCCGCGCGACATCGGTCATGCGCGCTTCGGTGTAGCGGTAGGCAGCCGGGTTATCGCCGTCGATATTGCCGAAATTGCCCTGGCCGTCGACCAGCGGATAACGCGAGGAGAAATCCTGGGCGAGACGCACCATCGCGTCGTAGATCGCCTGGTCGCCATGCGGATGGAACGAACCCATCACGTCGCCGACGATCTTGGCCGACTTCTTGAACGCCGTGCCGGGATCGAGCCGCAGCAGCCGCATCCCGTAGAGGATGCGCCGGTGCACGGGTTTGAGGCCGTCGCGGGCGTCGGGCAGCGCGCGGTGCATGATGGTGGAGAGCGCGTAGGCCAGATAGCGCTCTTCCAGCGCCTCGCGCAGCGCGACCTCGTGAATCTCCGCCGGCTCCGGCGGAATCAGTGTTTTTCCCATAAGCGTCGAGCTTTCAGTGGGTTAGCCCATGAGCTTGAGCCAACGTGAACGATTTGGGAACAGGCTTTATGCGATCGCGGGCCGCGGCGCAACGATGGGCTCGAACGGTTCCGCGGCGCGATTCGCGGGGATCTGCCGCGGAACCGGGCGGGGGCTGCGAAAGTGAGCAGTCTCAGTTCACCGCCCATTGCGGCGGTCAGCTCATCGATTGAGCAGCCGGCGCGCAGTCTCGTGGAGCGCAACAATGTCGCATCGACCTGAGTATTGCTGAGAATGTCACCGGCTACCGTTATGCTGCGCGGGCGTCGCATCCCCGACATCGTCTGGTGACGCGGACAGCAGGCGGGCTGCGCCTTGACCGCAGCCGCTCTCTTCCCATCAGAAAGGCACACCCATGAGCTCAGGATTCGTGACGACATCGGACGGCACGCAGATCTTCTACAAGGATTGGGGCTCGGGGCGGCCCATCGTCTTCCATCACGGCTGGCCGCTGTCGTCCGACGACTGGGACGCGCAGATGCTGTTCTTCCTCGACAAGGGCTTTCGCGTCATCGCGCATGACCGCCGCGGCCATGGCCGCTCGAGCCAGACCGAGAACGGCAACGAGATGGACACCTATGCGGCCGACGTCGCGGCACTCGCCGCCAAGCTCGACCTGAAGGACGCCGTTCACGTCGGCCATTCCACCGGCGGCGGCGAGGTCGCGCGCTACGTGGCGAAGCACGGCAAGGGCCGCGTCGCCAAGGCAGCGCTGCTCGGCGCGGTGCCACCGATCATGTTGAAGACCGAGAGCAATCCGGGCGGATTGCCGATCGAGGTGTTCGACGGCTTCCGCACGGCGCTCGCCGCCAACCGCGCGCAGTTCTTCCTGGATATCCCGACCGGCCCGTTCTACGGCTTCAACCGCGACGGCGCCAAGATCTCCGAAGGCGTGATCCGCAACTGGTGGCGCCAGGGCATGATGGGCGGCGCCAAGGCGCACTATGACTGCATCAAGGCGTTCTCGGAGACCGACTTCACCGAGGATCTGAAGGCAATCGACGTGCCGGTGCTGCTGATGCATGGCGAGGATGACCAGATCGTGCCGATCGACGATTCCGCGCGCATCGGCATCAAGCTGTTGAAGCATGGGACGCTCAAGACCTATCCGGGCTTCCCGCATGGCATGGCCACGACACATGCCGACGTGATCAACGCCGACCTGCTGGCGTTCATCAAGGGGTAGCTGCAAGCTCGGTGTCGCTGAAACAGCATTCGGTGCTGATGAGGCGGGAGACCACCACCTCTTGCTCGTCATGCCCGGGCTTGTCCCGGGCATCCACGTCGTTCGGCGTACGCGGTGCGACGTGGATGGCCGGGACAAGCCCGGCCATGACGAACCCGGGGCTGCTGCCGTCCACCATCGCTTCAATCCGTTTGCTGGAGACATGGTCAAAACTTCTCGCGACGCGGTCAGCGCCCGAGCTATCAAATTAGATCACCCTCTCGAACAGGAGGGCGCAGGGAAGGCCGGACCTCGACTGAGGTCCGTGGCCCGCCTGCGAAAGAAATGCAGGCGGCAGGTACCACGGGTCAGCCGGACGACCCGGCCCTCCCTGCGCGATGGGCTTCCGACTTATACGCAGTCTCCCTGGTGTCCGGGCTTGTAGCCACCATCGCCCGCGCGATGCCCCAAGGACTCCCCATGGGCATCCCTCGCGAACTTGACGCCAGCATCGGGGCGCCAGGACGCTGCGATTTCATCGTCCTGCCGGACTCGTTCGTCCACGCGCAAACAGCACGCTGCGATCCGACAGGCCACCGCTCCCCGCCTCGCGTGTCGTGACGATCGCGCGCAACGCCCTCCGATGTGAGGCGGGATGCGCGGAAAGATCGTCCTGATTTGCCCGACGACACAAGCAGAGGCCCCTGCGGCAGATTGGCTCGACGGGCAGTTTGCGCATGGGAGATCCGCGTTTCTGCGCATCCGAAGCAGCGGCCGGACGGAACCGGGCTGCGGCGAGGCGCGTTAGTTTAGCTGAAATTGTCGAGCCTCGCAGCGTAATGCGTGATTGTCAGTCGAATCTCCTGCTGCGGACAGCCTGTTATGAAGGACTTTTCAGACGCTGCCTTTTCGCCGGACGTGATCGCATTGATGACCCAGGCGCTCGACGGCGCGGTTGCCGCCCTGCCGGAGCCTGTGAGCTCGACGCACGTCACCTGGCTCGCCGAGTCGGTGCTCCGCACCGCCAAGACCGGCGAGCGGGACCCGACGGTGATGCAACGGCTGGCACTGCTTGAATTGCAGCTCATGCCGCGGGTGTAGGACCGACTCGCTTACCGCGCCCCACGCCGTCATTCCGGGGCAAGGCCGCAGGCCTTGAACCCGGAATCCCGAACTTGTCTTGCAGTCTTTGTCCACCCCCGAGAGGCGACGGCGACGCGCCCGCTGCGTCGACAGCGCCGAGCAGCATCCGACACCTACTCCGATGAGTCGCTACCGTCCCCTTGTGCGCCGCACCTCGTTCATTCGTCATTGACAAATCTATTTGCCATTGCCTAACTTCCTGGCATGACCGCCGACAGAGCGGACGAACCGGGAGGATCCTCATGCGACGGCAGCTGCTCGCCTGCGCGTTTCTGGCAACGACATCATTCATCGCGACCACCGCATCGGCCCAGGTCTCGGACGACGTAGTCCGCATCGGCGTGCTGACCGACCTCTCCAGTTGGGGACGCGACAACAGCGGCCCAGGGTCCGTCGAAGCCGCCAAGATGGCGCTCGAGGAGTTCGGTCCCACCGTGCTCGGCAAGCCGATCGAGATCATCAGCGCCGATCACCAGATGAAGACCGACGTCGGCACCACGGTGGTGCGTGACTGGTTCGACAACGGCAAGGTCGACGCGGTGGTCGACATCCCCAATTCCGGCATTGCCATCGCCGTGCACAACATGGTGCGCGAGCGCAACAAGATCGCGCTGCTGTCCGGCCCCGGCGCGAGCTCGCTGACCGACGAGCTGTGCAGCCCCAACACCGTGCACTTCACCTACGACACCTACGCCCTGTCGAAGGTGACGACCTCGGCGGTGATCGGCCAGGGCGGCAAGTCCTGGTACTTCATCACGGCGGACTACGCGTTCGGCCAGCAGCTGGAGAAGGACGCGACGCGCTTCATCAAGGAGCTCGGCGGCACGATCCTGGGCGGCGTCAGGCATCCGACCAACACCGCGGACTTCTCGTCGTTCGCCTTGCAGGCGCAGAGCTCGAAGGCCGATGTCGTCGCCTTCGCCAATGCCGGCCAGGACACCGACAACGCGATCAAGCAGTCCGGCGAGTTCGGCCTCGTCAAGGGCGGCCAGAAGCTGGTCGGCCTCTTGATGTTCGACACCGACGTGCACGCGATCGGGCTCGACGCCGCGCAGGGCACCTACATGACCACGGCGTCGTACTGGAACATGGACGAGGCCACCCGCGCCTGGTCGAAGAAGTTCTACGCCCGCACCAAGGTGATGCCGACGATGATCCAGACCGGCGTCTATGGCTCGGTGCTGCATTATCTCAAGGCCATCAAGGCGGCCGGCACCGATGAACCCAAGGCTGTCATGGCGAAGATGCGCGAGCTGCCGATCGAGGACACCTTCGTCCACGGCGGCAAGTTGCGCGAGGACGGCCGCGTGATCCGCGACATGTATCTCGCCCGCGTCAAGAAGCCGTCGGAGTCGAAGGAGCCGTGGGACTATCTGGAGATCGTCAAGACCGTGAAGGGCGAGGATGCGTTCCGGCCGGTCTCCGAATCCAAGTGCCCGCTGTTGAAGAAGTAGGAGCGCGAGGCATGAGCGGAGCTGGTCCCAACAACGGCGACACCTATGATTGCGACGTGCTGGTGGTCGGCTCCGGCTGTGCCGGGCTGTCGGCGGCGGTCACCGCCGCCCATGCCGGGCTGAAGGTCGTCGTCACCGAGAAGGAGCCGCGATTCGGCGGCACCACGGCGCGCTCCGGCGGCTGGCTGTGGATTCCCGGCACGTCGCTTGCGAAGGCCTGGGGCATCGACGAGCCGCCGGAGCTGGCGCGCACCTACATGCGCCACGAGGCCGGCAACGCTTTCGACGCCGCGCGCGTCGACGCGTTTCTGACCAGGGGGCCGGAGGCGGTCGACTTCTTCACCGGGAAGACCGCGCTGAAGTTCGACATGCCGCTGACCTTTCCGGACTATCACGCAGAGGCGCCGGGCGGCACGCAAGGCGGCCGCTCGATGGTGACGCGGCCGTTCGACGGCCGCGAGCTCGGTGACCACATCAAGGATCTCGGACAGCCCCTGCCCGAGCTCACCGTGTTCGGCATGATGCTCGGCTCCGGCAAGGAGATCATCCACTTCATGCGCGCGACCAAGTCGCTGGCCTCGGCGTTCTATGTCGCCAAGCGGCTGTCGAAGCATGCGCGCGACGTGCTGCGCCATGGCCGCGGCATGACGCTCACCAACGGCAATGCGCTGGCGGGACGGCTCGCGAAGTCCGCGTTCGACCTCGGCATTCCCTTGTGGCTGTCGTCACCCGTGGCCGAGCTGATCCGCGACGGCGAGGCCGTGCGCGGCGCGGTCGTCACGCGGCACGGCAAGCGTGTCCGAGTCAATGCGCGGCTCGGCGTGGTGCTCGCCTGCGGCGGCTTTCCGCATGATGTCGAACGTCGCCGGGCGATGTTTCCGCATGCGCCGACCGGCCAGGAGCATGTTTCGCCAGGCCCCAAAGGCAACACCGGCGACGGCCTGCGGCTGGCGGAAGCCGTCGGCGGCCGTGTCGAGGATGGCCTGCCGCATGCGGCGGCGTGGGTGCCGGTCTCCGTCACCACGCGTGAGGACGGCAGCAAGGGCGTGATGCCGCACTTCATCGACCGCGCCAAGCCGGGCGTGATCGCAGTGACCGCCGATGGCGTGCGCTTTGCCAACGAGGGCAACTCCTACCACGACTTCGTGCAGGCCATGGTCAAGACGGCCAAGCCGGGGCGCGAGATCGCGGCTTGGCTGGTCACCGATCACCGCTCCTTGCGTCGCTATGGCCTCGGCTGCGTGCCGCCGTTCCCGATGCCGCTCGGGCATCATCTCAGCACGGGCTATCTGAAGCGCGGCGCGACGCTGGCCGAGCTCGCCCGCGTGACCGGGATCGATGCGATGTCGCTTGAAGCCACGGTGGCCGCGTTCAACGCCGACGCGGCGCTCGGCCAGGACCCGAGCTTCGGCAAGGGCTCGCGCGCCTATAATCGCTACCAGGGCGATGCGCTGCATGGGCCGAACCCGTGCGTGGCGCCGATCAAGGACGGGCCGTTCTACGCGATCAAGATGGTGATCGGTGATCTCGGCACCTATGCCGGCATCCGCACCGACGAACATGCCCGCGCGCTCGACGCGCAGGGCCAGCCGATCGAGGGGCTGTATGCCGCCGGCAACGACATGGCGAGTATCATGGGCGGCAACTATCCCGGCGCCGGCATCACGCTGGGACCGGCGCTGACCTTCGGCTACATTGCCGGCCGGCATCTCGCCGAACGTGCCGCCAAGAGGAGCGCCGCATGAGCGACCATCAGATGTTGGCAGGGAAGCTGGCGCTGGTCACCGGCGCGGCGAACGGCAATGGCCGCGCGATTGCGCTCGGGCTCGCGGGCCGCGGCGCCGATGTCGTCATCACTGACATCGACATTGATGGCGCCGAGCGCACCACCGCCGAGATCCGCGGCCACGGCCGCAAGGCCTGGGCCTACACGCTCGACGTCACCGATGCCCCGGGCTGCGCGGCACTGGCGGCACAGCTCCGCGCCGAGGTCGGCGCCGTCTCCATTCTCGTCAACAATGCCGGCATCATCATTCGGGAAAACATCGACTCCCCCCGCGCAGCGCAGAACTGGCAGCGCGTGATCGACGTCAATCTCAACGGGGTGTTCAACGTCACCTACGCGTTTCTCGCCGCCCTGCGCGAGACGCGCGGCACGATCGTCAACATTGCCTCGGTGGCGTCCTTCATCGGCATCAGTAACACGCTCGGCTATTCGCCGTCCAAGGGGGGCGTGAAGTCGCTGACCCAGGCGCTGGCGCGCGAGCTCGCGGCCGACGGCATCCGCGTCAACGCCATCGCGCCCGGCGTGATCGCGACCGCGATGACGGAATCCACCCGCAACGATCCACAGCGGCTCGCCGGCTTCATGAGCCGCACGCCGCTCGGCCGCGTCGGCCAGCCGGAGGAGCTCGTAGGCCCGGTGGCGTTCCTGGTCTCGGACATGGCGTCCTACGTCAATGGCGTGACCTTGCCGGTCGACGGCGGCTTCCTGGCGGTGTAGGCACGGCGCCGGACCAGGGGACACATCACGGCATGGGACGAGAGAGCCGCGGCATCCAGTCGATCGAGGTCGGCGGCGCGTTGCTGCAGGCCCTGGCGCGCAGCGGCGAGCCGATGATGCTGCGCGACCTCGCGCGCGAGGCCGGGCTGCCGCCGGCCAAGGCGCATCCCTATCTCGTCAGCTTCTCGCGCATCGGCCTGATCGAGCAGGACGCGACCACCGGCCGCTACGAGATCGGCCCGCTGGCGCTCGAGCTCGGCCTGATCAGCCTGCGGCGGCTGTCGGCTGTGCGGATCGCGACGCCGAAGATCGCGGCGCTCGCCGGCGCGATCGACCACGCGGTGTCGCTCGCGGTGTGGGGCACCAATGGCCCGACGGTGGTGCGGCTGGAGGAGCCGAGCCATGCCGTGCACATCGTGATGCGCGTCGGCTCGATCATGGCGATCCTGGAGACCGCGACGGGGCGCGCCTTCGCCGCGTTCCTGCCGCCGAAGACAATCAAGGCCGCGCTCGACGCCGGGCTCGATCGTCTCGGCGTCGGCTACAATCCGAAGCGCGCGCCGAAGAGTCCCAAGGTCACGGAGATGCTGGCCGAGGTGCGCGCGCAGGGCCTGGCCCGCGCCGTCGGCGATCCCCTGCCCGGCGTCAATGCCTTCGCAGCACCCGTGTTCGATCACGCAGGCCATGTCGCGCTGGTCATCACCGCGATGGGACCCGCCGGCACCTTCGATGCCGGCTGGCAATCGCCGCTCGCCAACCGGCTGCGCGCCTGCGCGGCCGAGATCTCCAAGCAGCTCGGCCACGGCACGGTGCAGCCGTAAAGCCCAGATTATGATGCGCTTCTACGGAAGCGCATCATAATCTTATCTCTTTGTTTGAGCATGATCTTTTCGGAAAACCGGTTTCCACTTTTTCCGGATCATGCTCTACGCGGCGGCCGACTGCTGCTCCGGCCACGGCTCGGCCCAGGCCGGTAGCCGCATCAGGCCGTCGAGCCAGCGCACGATGTTCGGAAACGACTCTAGCGGCATCTCCGCCTCCCGCCAGTCGGTGGCCATCGAAGCGGCCGCGAAGTCTGCGATCGTCAGTCGATCGCACGCGATGTGGCTGTGCGAGCGCAGATGGGCATCGAGCACGGACGCGTAGGTCTTCAGCGGCGGGACCTTGTCGACCAGCGCGGCGCGGTTCGGCGTCCCGAGGCTGAAGTTCTTGCGCACGATGTGCTCGAAATAGAACGGTGCGACGGCCGGGTTCCAATGGCTGTCGGTCCAGGCCAGCCAGCGCAGCACCTCGACCTGCTCCCGCGGATCGCGCGCCGGCCACATATCGCAGCTCTCACGGATGCACAGATGCGCCATGATCGCGGTGGACTCCCACAGCACGGTGTCGCCGTCGACCAGCACCGGCGCCTTCATGTTGGGATTGAGCGCGGCGAACTCAGGGGTCTTCAGGCCACGCGTGATGTCGATGAACTCGGCGGGCACGCCGAGATGCTTGACCAGCGCCAGCACGCGGCGCGGGGCCTGGGCCTTGATCCAGTAGATCTTCATCAGGGGGTCTCCATGGCTGATGCCTTGAAGACGAACGCGCGGGGAGCGGATCGACAGCCGCGCGCGGGAAAATTTGCAGCGGTTCCGCGAATGTCCCGTCGCTTTCGCTGCCTTGGAGATCACATCGCTTTTACCGCCGCCCGTGCGGTCAGGATGCAGCCTGGCAGGAACGTGCCTTCCAGCGAGCGCTTGCCGGAGGCGCCGCCGCCGCCGAAGCCGGCGGCTTCGCCGACGGCGTAGAGGCCGCTGATCGGCGTGCCCGCGGCATCCAGCACCCGGCTCTGCAGATCGGTCTTGAGACCGCCGAGGCTCTTGCGGGTGATGAGCTGCATGTGGATGGCGATGTAAGGCCCTGCCCCGCTCATCTGCAGCGGCGCCGGTTTGCAGGTGCGGAGCTTGTCCGGTCCCCACTGCCGCGCGTGCAGGATGCGGCGGATCTGATCATCATTGTGGAGCTTGTCTCCGTTTGCGAAGTTGGCATCGAAGGCATCGGCCGTCGCTTGCAGCACCTCGGGCTTGACGTCGTCAGTGCCTGTGAGCGCGTTCATTTTTGCCGCGAGGCCGGCCAGCGTCTCCTCGACGAGGAAATGCCGGCTCTCGCGCTGCATCTGCCTCACCAGGCGATGATTGCCGAGCAGCGTCTCCTTGAGGAACATCGGCATCTGCCGCTCGCGGATGCGGGGGTTGTGCTCGGCGCCGGAGATGGCAAACTCCTTGGCAGCGATGCGCCAGTTCAGAAGATGCCACGTATACGGCTTCTCCTGCGCGGCGACGCGCTGGCAGAGATCGTGGGTGTCGAACCCTGTGACCAGCGGCTGCGGCCCGATGCGCTCGCCGCGATGGTTGAGCCACAGCGCTGATTTGCACGGCACCAGCGACAAGCCATGGCCCTCGAAATGCGGAAATGGATGCGGGATACCCGCGGCGTAGTTCCACATCTCGCCCGCGTGGGTGATCTCGGCCCCGAGCGTCTCGGCCGCATGATGATGCAGCTTGCCGTCGGCGAACGGATGCGCGCCGTTGAGCATGGATGCGGGGAGCGGCCGTCCCTTCACCCAGTTCGCGCGGGCTTCCGCGTGGCTGCCATTGATGCCGCCCATCGCGAGCACCGTCAGCGGCGCGGCGATACGGACATCGGCGCTGGTCTCCTCATTGACGGCCACCACGCCCGACACGGCGCCGCCTGCGCGATCCAGGCTGACGACGCGATGACGGTGCAGCACCGTCAGCCGGCCGCCGCTGTCAGCCGCGCGCATCGCGCCGATCATCACCCGCGTGAGCCGCTGCGAGGTACCCCAGACGATGTGATAGCGCGGCAGAGCATTGCCGTCGCCATCGAGGCCGCGCTCGACCCAGTTCACCGCGGGCATGAAGGTCACGCCATGCGACGAGAGCCAGTCGTAGACCTCGCTGCGCGAATGCTCGACGTAGTAGCGCGCCCATTGCAGCGGCCAGTGCTCGCTTGCGTCGAGCTCACCGAACCTGATCCAGTCGCGCAGCGCGATCTCCGGTGTATCCGGAATTCTCATGCGCGCCTGCAACGGCGTGCCGACCAGCGCCATGCCGCCGAACGCCCACAGCGCCAAGCCGCCGAAGCGTTCCGGCGTGTCGCGATCGACGATCACGACCGACTTGCCGGCGCGCAGCGCCTCGAGCGCGGTGACGATGCCGGCGAGGCCGCCGCCGGCGATGACGACATCGGATTGCAGCATCGCGCTCATCTCAGGGCGCCAGCTTGCGCTTGAGCATGCGCGCCATCGGCAGCGGCATGCGATCGAGCGACCCCAGGAGATGCGGCAGCAGCTTCAGCTTGAGGCCGCTCAGCGCCGGCGGCACCATCGCCTCGATCAGATGCGGCCCCGGCCGTTCCAGCGCGCCCTTCAGCGCGCAGGTGAATTCGTCCGGCGTGCTGACGCGGGTCGCGCGCACGCCCATGCCGTCGGCGATCTGCGCGAGCTTCAGCACCGGACCATGCAGGTCGAGCTGGGCCTTCGCCTTCGGCCCGATCTCCTCGGCGCCGACGCGCTCCAGTTCGACATTCAGGACCGAATAGGACGCGTTGTTGAAGATGATGGCGGTGACGTTGAGCCGCTCGCGTGCGATCGTCCACAGCGACTGGATCGTGTACATCGAGCTGCCGTCGCCGATCAGCGCAATGACGGGCCGGTCCGGACAGGCGATCGCGGCGCCGATTGCATTCGGCAGCCCCTGCCCGATGGCTCCGCCGGTCAAGGTGATCAGGTCATGCCGCGGCGAGCCGGCGGTGAACTTCGGCAGCATCAGGCCCGAGCTGATCGCCTCGTCGACGATGATGGCGTTCTCCGGCAGCAGATGACCGACGGCCTTGCAGACCTTCTCCGCGGTGAGCTTCTTGCCGCGCGGGCGTCCAGGCCGGGAGGGTTTTGACAACACCGGCGTGGCGCTGTCGGCGTCCAGCATGGCCGCAAGCTTGACCAGACTGCCCGGTGCGCATTGCGCGGGCGTCGACAAGGTCAGCACCTTGCAGCCGTCATGCGGCAGGTAGCTCCGCTTGCCGGGATAGGCGAAGAATGACACCGGGGCCTTGGCGTCGACCAGGATCAGCGTGTCGATCTCCTTGAGCTGGAGCTGCGCCATCTCGGCGAGATAGGCGATGCGCTCCACCTGCGGCAGCCCGGCGCCGCGCTGCATGCGGGTTGGAAACGTCTCGGCGAACACCTGCACGCCGCAGGTCGCGGCAATGCGCGCGGCAGGCAGCAGCGACTCTTCATGCAGCGCCGTTCCACCGAGCAGGATGGCGCTGCGGCCGCCCGCTTTGATCGCGTCGGCGACCGCCTGCACGGTCGCATCGTCGGCGACCGCGGGCGGCTCGACCACCGGCGCCGGCTCGGGAACGCCGCCTTCGCCCCAGGACACGTCCGCGGGCAGGATCAAGGTCGCGACCTGGCCCGGCCAGGAGCACGCCGCCTTCACCGCCGCCACGGCGTCGCGGCAGAGCTCGGAGGTGACCTGCGAGGTCCAGACGAAATTCGGCGAGACGTTGCGCGCGACGGTCTCGATGTCGGACTGCAGCTGCGCGTCATAGGGAACGTGATAGGTGGCGTGATCGCCGACGATGTTGACGACCGGAACCTTGCCTTTGCGCGCATTGTGCAGGTTGGCGAGGCCGTTGCCGAGGCCGCAGCCGAGATGCAGCAGCGTCGCCGCGGGCATGCCGGTCATGCGGGCGTAGCCATCCGCCGCCCCTGTCGCGACGCCTTCGAACAGGCACAGCACCGCGCGCATCTCCGGCACCGAATCCAGCGCCGCGACGAAATGCATCTCAGAGGTGCCGGGATTGGTGAAGCAGACCCGAATGCCGGAATTGACGAGGGTCCGTATCAGAGCTTGTGCGCCATTGGGCATGAAAAGCCTCTTATAGGGCGACGCCTTGTCTCGAGAGCGGGCTGATCGGCTTCGCTCCGGCGTTCCCCGCAATTTGTTTCTGCCATTGTGGGATTGACCGGCTCAGAAATCCAATGAATTGTTATGGCGGGATCAATGAGCTGGGATCATCGATGCACACGCCCACCCTGCGGCAGTTGCAGCAGCTGGTCTACCTGGCGGAGGAGCGGCATTTCGCCCGGGCCGCCAAGCGCGCGCACGTCACGCAGTCCGCGCTGAGCCGCAGCTTGCAGACCCTGGAGGACGGCGCGGGGATGCGGCTGTTCGACCGCAGCTCGCGCTCGGTCGAGATCACCGCGGTCGGCGAGCGGCTGGTGGCACGGGCGCGCGCGCTGCTGTCGGGCGCCGACGATCTCGACCGCGAGATGCGGCTGCTGCGCTCGGGAGACGCCGGCCAGGTGGCGGTGGGCGTCGGCGCGTTCACCGGCCTGACGCTGCTGCCGGACCCGATCGCGCAGCTGTATTCGGACCATCCGTCGGTGCGCATCACGGTGGTGCAGGACAATTGGCGCGCCCTCATGGACGTGCTGCAACAAGGCAAGCTCGATTTCTTCCTGGCGCACACCACCGAGATCCGCGCCGATGACAGCCTGGAGATCGAGCCGCTCGGAAGCCTGCCCGGACATTTCTACTGCCGGCCAAGCCATCCCTTGGCCGGCCGGCGAGAACTCTCGGCCCGCGATCTCGCCGGCCAGCACTTCGCTTCCGTCGCGCTGCCGCCGGAATTCAGCCGCCGGCTGGATGAGCTGATCGCTTCGCCGGCGGGGCGCGGCTTCGACGTCGCGCTGGAATCCGAGAATGCCGGCCTGCTGGTGCAGATGGCGCTACGCTCGGACGTCATTCTCGTCGCTGGAGATGCGGTTCTCACCCAGGAGCTCGCCTCCGGCCAGTTGGTCCGGCTCAACATCGCCGAACTGAGAGAGCCCCGCGCGTCAGACCTGCTGCTGGCGCAGTTCGGGATTCTGCGCCTGAAGGGGCGGACCCTGTCGCCCGCGGCGATGATGCTGATGGATCTGGTGCGCGCGCAGGCTGCGCGAACGCTGACCGGACCACGCCGGCCGCCCGCTCCTCGCAATGCGCGCAACGCGCGCCGATCAGGGCCTGCCCCGCGCAAGAAGCCGAGCGCAGCCCGGCGCAACCCGTCGCGTCATCACACGAAAGCATGATCCGGAGAAGTGCGCAGCGGTTCTCCGAAAAGATCATGCCTGAGCTCATCGCGCTTTAGAGGGAAGACCTGACTCCATCGCCGGCGTTGCGCGGTCAGTCGCCGCCCGCACCGCGAGACATCTCCCGCAAAAGCCGGATCGCCTGCTCTCCCTGCCCTTCCGGTACGAACAAATGATCGTGGTGAAAGGCCGAGACCGCATTGACGCTGATGCCGGCGGCCGCCAGCGCCGTGGTCACGGCAGCGAGGAAGCCGACCGCGTCGAGCGCGGAATGCACCGAGAGCGTGATCAGGCGGGCGGCGAACTGATGGATCAGCCCGGCCTGCTCGGCCTCTTCACGCCGGACGATCAGCGTGATGCCTTCACGCTCGCGAAACAGCATCAGCGGCGTCAGCGCGAGGGGAGGCTCGTCGGCGGGAGCGAGGCTGCAAAACACGAAGACCCCGTCCTGCAACTCGGGACTCATCCTGCGCAGCAACGCGTCGAGGTTGCGCTCCGCTGCCATGGCGCAGTCAGGACTTCGCCAGGCGTTCACGACCATGCGGCGCGGCAAAGTCCAGCAGCGGACCGACCGGGACGATGCCAGTCGGGTTGATGGTGAGGTGGCTCTCGTAGTAGTGCCCCTTGATGTGCTGGAAATTCACCGTCGCGGCGATCCCGGGCCACTGATAGAGGTCACGCGTGTAGGCCGCGAGATACGGATAATCGGCGATGCGGCGGATGTTGCACTTGAAGTGGCCGACATAGACGGCATCGAAGCGGATCAGCGTCGTGAACAGCCGGATATCGGCCTCGGTCATGGCGTCACCAAGCAGGAATCGGCGCGTCGCCAGCCGCTCCTCGAGCCAATCCAGCGTCGCGAACAGCGGCGCGATCGCCTCCTCATAGGCGGCTTGCGTGGTGGCGAAGCCGCATTTGTAGACGCCGTTGTTGAGCGTGTCGTAGATGCGCGCATTGACCGCGTCGATCTCGGCGCGCAAGGCTTCCGGATAGTAGTCGCCGGGCCTGGCTCCGACACCGTCGAAGGCCGAATTCAGCATCCGGATGATCTCGGAGGACTCATTGTTCACGATTGTCCGCTGCGCCTTGTCCCACAGCACCGGCACGGTGACGCGGCCGGAATGATGCGGATCGGCCGCAGTGTAGACCTGGTGCAGGACCTCGGCATGATTGATCTCATCGGCGACGACGCCCGGCCCCCCGGCAAAGGTCCATCCCTGCTCCCGCATCAGCCAGTGCACGACGGATACCGAGATCATCCCTTCGAGCCCCTTCAGCGCGCGCATGATCAGGGTGCGGTGGGCCCAGGGACAGGCGAGGCTGACATAGAGATGATAGCGCCCGGCCTCCGCCTTGAAGCCGCCGCTGCCGGTCGGCCCTGGACTGCCATCCGATGTCACGAAGCTGCGGAATGCCGAGTCCTTGCGGATGAAGCGGCCGCCGGACGCTGCCGTGTCGTACCAGACGTCATGCCATTGGCCGTCGACCAGAAGTCCCATTCCGCTCTCCCCGGCATCGGCGCCGCGCTGGAAGCCGCACTGAGCTCCCTCGCGGATCGGCGAACTGCATCAGAGGAGTACACGCCGGCCAGCCTGGGCGCCAGTGCGCCGACCCGTGTCCTGTCAGCAGGACACGGGTGGCGAGACGCGGCTCAGGACTGGAACGGAATGGTGCGGCCCGGCTGGGCGGCTTGCTCTCGCGTATAGGACACGCCGTGTACCTTGACGCCCGCCGCGTTCAACAGCGTGATGATGCCGCCCTTGTTGGACAGGGCCACCGGCGCGACGATCGGAACCACCATGGTCGCGCCCCGCGCGATCGTGCCGGTCAGCCGCATCGCGTTCTTCTGCTTGTCCTTGATCTGCCAGCCGTCGAGATCGATATCGACATCGGCGGTGTTGAGCAGCGTCACCGTCTCGTGCTCCGGCGTGCGCACATCGTTGACATAGGCCGCGATGATGCGCACCAGCCCGTCGGGCACGTCGAGCGGCGGAATGTGGTCGCGGTCGGGCGGCGTATGCGGCGCTTCCGGATGATCGGGATCAACAGGCAGAATGACCCCGCCGCTGGCATCGTCGGAATGCCAGGCCTGGGTCTGGAATTTCAGGAAGATCGCGACCCATTGCTGCTGATCGGGAAACTCGAAGATCAGCCCGCCATCCTGCCATGGCCCGTTGTCCCCGGCGAATTTGCCGGGCGGATTGCCCTGGTTGAAGTGGATGTCATGGATGCCGCGGCCGGGCTTGAAACCGAAATAACGATCGGCCTTGTCCTCCGGGCCCCATGCGATGCCGAAGGCGTAGATGAACGCATTCTCGTCCGACATCGCGCGCTGCACGTAAGAGTCGATCTTCTCGTTGAGATCGTTGTCCGGACCGGCCGCCGACAGCGGCAGCGGCTTCAGCTCCCAGGGCTGCATCAGGTTGCCGCGGATGAAGTCGAGCGCCACGCCGCCGGGCTTGCTCGGCAGCGGATGCAGCCCTTCCGAAAAATCCTTCAGGCCGTCGACGATCGGGTGCTCGAAACGCGAGCGGACCAGGAATTCGACTTCGCTGCCGTCCTGAGAACGGACGTTGATCGCGATGCGATAAAGCTCGCCATCAGCTGACACCTGCACCTGATAGTGCGGGCTGCTCCCCGTCGCGAGACGGTTGCCGATGGGCCTTCCCTTCAAAAGCGAATAGTCCTTCAAAGGCATGGTCGCCTCCCCGTGTGCCCGTGGGCGGTTGCGATCACGGCGCGTGGACGCCGGCCGGGATGTCTGTCCCGGCGCTCCAGATTACAACCACTCTCCAGACGAGACTGTGAAAGACATCACGCGTGCTGCGTGCTTTCCGCGATGCGGCGGCTCACTCGGCCGGACGTGCCAGGCGGGCCCGGGCGCGCGTCATCGCGTTGATGAAGCCCTCGCGCGCATCGGAGTGGCTCTGCCCGCGCGGCTCCAGGACGTGGCGCAGCAGGAACAGGCCGGTCAGGCGGAAACCGTCGAGGAGATCCTGGTCGGACCAGCCATGGTCCTCGTCGCTCTCGCGCAGGAATTGCGGCAACGGCAACAGCCGGTCGGCCCAGGGCGCACCGGCGGCGCGTGACACCGCGCCACCGGATTTCGGCGAGACATAGATCAGATCGGTGGTCTCGCCTGTCGCGGCACAGGATTCGAGATCAAGGCCGAAACCGAGTTCGGTGAGGATTGCGAGCTCGAAGCGCACGATATGGGCGGCGGCGACGCCGGCGTCGGCGAAATCATCGAGCGCATGTTCGAGCCTGAAATACATGTCGTCGTGCGGATCGCGTTCGGGCAACAGCCGCGCCAGCGACGCCAGATGCGTGACCCCGTAAGCCCCATGCGAGGCCGACATCAAATCGGCCGCGCGCAACGTCAGCCCGTCAATCGCATACATGCCGAGATGCTCGTCGAGCCGCGCCCGCCAGATCGCACGCACCGTATTGCCCGGCTGCAACACCGGCCGCATCCGCTTGCCACTGGCCCCGCGGACGAGGCCGAGATGCCGGCCATGCTCGCGCGTCAGCAGCTCGACCACGGCGGAGGATTCGCCGTGACGCCGGATGCCGAGCACGATGCCGTCATCGGTCCATTCCATCGGCAGACGGTCTCCATGGCTCGCGCAACAGCAACCGAACGTAGGGTGGGCAAAGCGCAGCGTGCCCACCGTCAGCAGCAACGCGAATGTCGCGGTGGGCACGCTGCGCTTCGCCCACCCTAAGCGCCTACCCGCCAACCATCACGCGTCGAACCAGCCGCGCGCGTCGCCGGTGAATGAGTAGTACAGACCGATCGTGGTCAGCGCGCAGGAGATGACCTCGATGCCGGCGTCGAGCGTCATGCCCTTCTGGCTGATGACCTCGATCAGCCCGATGTCGGACAGGACCAGCGCGCCGAGCAGCACCCAGCGCGGCCAGTTCTTGCGCCGCTGCGCCGCCAGATAGACGAAATAGAACAGCAGCAGGATCATGACCCCGCTGAAGATCGTCTGCTGCGCGATCATGGATTCGGTCATCTCGAAGGTCGGCGTGCGGTCCGAGACGGCAACCGACAGCGCATCCAGCATCAAGGAGATGTAGAGCAGCACTTCGAACCACAACACGTTGCGCGGCACGCTCATCGTCATTCCCTGGGGAACTCGAGCCCCATTTCCCGGTAGCGGTCGGGATCGTCGCCCCAGTTCTCACGCACCTTCACGAACAGGAACAGGTGCACCGGAACGCCGGTGATCTCGGCGATTTCCTTGCGCGACTGGGCGCCGATCGACTTGATCGTCGCGCCACCCTTGCCGAGCACGATCTTGCGCTGGCTGTCGCGCTCCACGAAAATCGTCTGCTCGATCCGGATCGAACCGTCCTTGCGCTCGGTCCAGCTATCGGTCTCGACCGTGGACTGGTACGGCAGCTCCTGATGCAGATGCGAGTAGATCTTCTCGCGGGTGATCTCGGCCGCGAGGTGACGCATCGGCGCGTCGGACATCTGGTCTTCGGGATAGTGGAAGGGGCCCGGCGGCACCATCTCGGCCAGCGCACGCCTGAGATCGTCGACGCCGTCGCCGGAGATGGCCGAGATCATGAAGGTGCGCGCGAAGGACAGCTTCTCGTTGGCGGCCGCGACCAGCGCCAGCAGCTTTTCGCGCGGCACCAGGTCGACCTTGTTGACGACCAGGATCTTCTCGTGAGCGACCGAAGCCGCCTTGTCGATGATCGCCTGCGCCTCGTCGTCGATGCCCTTCTTGGCGTCGAGCAGCACGCAGACGAGATCGGCGTCATGCGCGCCGCTCCAGGCGGTCGTGACCATCGCGCGGTCGAGCCTTCGCTTCGGCGAGAAGATGCCGGGCGTGTCGACCAGGATGATCTGCGATTGGCCTTCGATCACGATGCCGCGGATCAGGGCGCGCGTCGTCTGCACCTTGCGCGAGACGATGGTGACCTTGGAGCCGACCAGCGCATTGACGAGGGTCGACTTGCCGACATTGGGCGCGCCGATCAGCGCGACGAAACCGCAGCGGGTCGCGGCCGCCTGCCCGGCCTGTTGTTCAGCCGTCATTGCTGCCGCCGCTGACGCCTTCGCGTTCGATCATGACCGATGCTGCCACCTTCTCTGCCGCGCGCTTGGAGCCGCCGACACCTTCGGCCGGCTCCAGGCCGGGCAGATCGACTGCGACGCGGAATTGCGGATCGTGATGCGGACCGGTGCGCTCGACCTCGCGATAGACAGGCGTCGGCAGGCCCTTGCCCTGCGCCCATTCCTGCAACACGGTTTTGGGATCGCGCAGCGGACGCCGCGGCTTGTGCATGCGCTCGGTCCAGTTGCGCTCGACGAAGCCTGCGGCGGCGGTGTAGCCGCCATCGAGGAAGATCGCGCCGATCACCGCTTCGCAGACATCGCCCAGCACCGATTTGCGCAGCCGCGCGCCGGCACCGGCGCCGACCGCGCCGAGCTTGATGTCGTCGAGCAGGCCGAGTGACTTGGCGACGTCGGCGCAGCTCTCCTTGCGCACGAGGTCGGCCAGGCGCTTCGACAATTCGCCCTCGTCGGCACTCGGAAACGACCGATACAGCATGTCGGAGACGATCAGGCCGAGCACGTGGTCGCCGAGGAATTCGAGGCGCTGATAGCTGTCGCCGCGCTTCTTGGAGGATTTCAGTGCCGAGACATGGGTGAAGGCGGTGCTGAGCAGCGACGGATCGGCAAAGCGATGGCCGATGCGGGCCTCGATGGCGGCATTGGCCGCCTTCTCAGCGGCCTTGGCGCTCTTCGTGACGCCGCTGCCGGCGCTCTTGGTGCGACGGCTGCCCTTGGCCTTGCCCGGCTTCTCATGGGAATCGGCGCCGGCGTCGGGCGCGGCGATCTCCGGTCCCTGCTCCACGACCGTCCCGCTGGCGTCGACACCGCTCGGCTTGGGGTCCGGCTTCGCCTCGATCTTGATGTCGATCTTGGCTTCGAGCTTGGCGTCTGCTTTGGCTTCGGGCTTGGTCTCGGTCTTAATCTCGGGCTTGGACTCCGCCTTCACCTCGGCAGGCTTCGGGCGCGACGCCGCCTTCGGCGCGGCTTCGAGGGCGCTCGCACCGGCTTGCGGGCTCGCCGCGGCGGCCTGCGTGGTCCGGATATCGTGTGAGTCGTCGATCATCGCACGATTTTGAACAGACGTTCCCAACGGATGGACATCGGCCAGCGCCAAAACGCCCAGGCATGCTCGTTCTCTCGAATCGAGAAGAAGATCATCTGAGCGCGGCCGATGATGTTTTCGAACGGCACGTAGCCGACCGCCGTCTGCACCCGGCTGTCAGTCGAGTTGTCCCGGTTGTCGCCCATCATGAAGAAGTTGCCGGGCGGCACGGTGTACACGTCCGTATTATCGTAAGGCCCGTGGTCGAAGCAATCCAAGCTCTCGTAGCTGACGCCGTTCGGCAGCGTCTCCTTCCAGCGCTTCACGCGGGCGATCGAGTCGGCCGTGCCGCAGGGGTCCTCGCCGACGAAGTCGGACAGCCGTTCGCGCTGGACCGGCGTGTCGTTGATGTAAAGCAGGCCGTCACGCATCTGGATGCGGTCGCCCGGCAGGCCGATCACGCGCTTGATGTAGTCGATCTCGGTGTCCTTCGGCAGCCGGAACACCACGATGTCGCCGCGCCGCGGCTCCGAGCCGAAGATGCGCCCCGAGAAGATGTTGGGCGACTGCGGGATCGAGAAATGGCTGTAGCCGTACGAATATTTCGAGACGAACAGATAGTCGCCGACCAGCAGCGTCGCCTTCATCGAGCCCGAGGGGATGTTGAAGGGCTGGAACAGGAAGGTGCGGATCACCAGCGCGATCAGGAGGGCATGAACGACGACACGAACGGTTTCACCGAGGCCGCTCTCAGTCTTGGTTCCGGAGGTCACGCTCATCGCTCTTTCACTGTCCCTTGGCGAAGTCTCTGGCGAATGGTCCGAGGATTCGCCAGCCGTTGCATAACACCCCTCCGTCCGCGAACAACGTACTGTTCCGCGGTTTAAAGGAGTCTGTCCTGATTCTGGTGGTTAAGGCCAACTCCGGTTTGACCCAGAATCCGCCCGGTGATGCCGGCTCGTTCGCTTTCGGCTTTTAGACGACTGCGCGGAGCGGCGCAATCAAGGGCCGCATCAAAACTGCATAACCCTCTGGAATTGATTGTTTTTTTGTTTTAGCGCCCGATGGCGAACGGGGGTCAGGCCGGCTCGCTTCGCACCGCCGAGATGATGACGAAGGCCTGAGCGAGCGGCCAGTCGTCGGTGATCGACAGGTCGATCCGGGCCTCGTGCCCCTCGGGGACCAGCGCCTTCAGCCTTTCGGCGGCACCTCCCGTGAGTTGCATCGTGGGCCGGCCACCCGGCAGATTGACCACCCCCATGTCACGCCACCAGACGCCCTGCCGGATGCCCGTTCCCAGCGCCTTGGAGCAGGCCTCCTTGGCGGCGAAACGCTTGGCGTAGGTGGCGATCACCATCTTCTCGTTCTTGGCGCGCCGCTCGGCCTTGGCGCGCTCGGCCGGAGTGAAGATCCGGTTCAGGAAGCGCTCGCCATGGCGCTCGATCACCTCGCCGACGCGGCGGATGTCGATCAGGTCGGAGCCGATGCCGATGATCATGCCGGCGTGCTCCTACACGCCGGCCCGGGCGCGGCCCCGATCCATCGCCGCGCGCATGCTCCGCACCGTCTCGGCAAGGCCCACGAACAGCGCCTCGCCCATCATGAAGTAGCCGATGTTGAGCTCGCGAATTTCCGGCAAGGTCGCGATCTGCTCGGCGGTCGCATAATCGAGACCGTGGCCGGCATGGACCTCGAGCCCGGCAGCATAGGCCTGCCGGGCGCCGGCCACGATGCGCTGCCACTCGGCTTCCGCCTTGTCGTGATGGCCGTCGGTGATGGCGTCGCACCAGCCGCCGGTATGGATCTCGATGACAGGCGCGCGCAGCCGCGCCGCCATCTCGATCTGCGCCGGATCGGCGGCGATGAACAGCGAGACCCGGATGCCGGCCTCGCTGAGCCTCGCGATCGCAGGCGCCAGCGCGTTGTGCTGACCGACGACGTCGAGGCCGCCTTCGGTGGTCAATTCCTCGCGCCGCTCCGGCACCAGGCAGCAGGCATGCGGCCGCGTCGCGAGCGCGATGCGTACCATCTCCTCGGTGGCCGCCATCTCGAAGTTCAGCGGCTTGGAGATCTCGGCCTTCAGTCTGGCCATGTCGTCATCGCGGATGTGCCGGCGATCCTCGCGCAGATGCGCGGTGATGCCGTCCGCGCCGGCCTCGATCGCCAACAGCGCCGCCCGCACCGGATCCGGCAAGCGGCCGCCCCTCGCATTCCGCAAGGTGGCGATGTGGTCGACATTGACGCCGAGGCGCAGCTTCGGGGGATGGGACATCGGCGGGGCTCGCAGAGTTCTCGAAACGGAGATTGCTGGTTTAACGCATCGCCGGGGGAAACGCTGCCGTCAAACCCGCAGATTAGCCATTCACCCGGTCGACCCGCGCCACGATGGTCTTGGCGCGCAGCTGGTTGATGATCGCCGAGAGATGCTTGAGGTCGTAGACCTCGAGATCGATCGTCAGCTCGGTGAAATCAGGCGAGCGCCGGCTCATGCTGATGTTGTCGATGTTGCCGTCATGCTCGGCGATGACGGTCGCGACCTGGGCGAGGCTGCCGGGCTCGTTGACGTTCTCGACGCGGATGCGCGCGGGAAAGCGCTGCGGCGTGGTCTCGTCGACGTCCCAGCGCACGTCGAGCCAGCGCTCCGGCTCCTCCTCGAAATCCTTCAGCGCCGGCGACTGGATCGGGTAGATCGTGATCCCCTCGCCCGGCGTGACGATGCCGACGATGCGGTCGCCCGGCACCGCACCGCCATTGGGCGCGAACTTCACCGGCAGACCGGAATTGAGACCGCTGATCGGAATCGCGAACGGGCCGCGGTGCGGCTCGGCGGCCGGCGACGTTGCCGCCTTCGCCGCGCCCGCCGGCGCAGCCATCTTCTTCGCACCGTAGCGCACGACGCGCTCTTCCTTGTAGTCCGGATACATCGCGCGAGCGACGTCGGAGGCCTTGATCTCGCCGCGGCCGACCGCGGCCATCACGTCCTCGATCGAGGCGCGGGCCAGACGCGGCAACGCGCCCTTCAGCTTGTCGTCGGCATATTCGAGCTTGGTGCGCTCGAACAGACGTTCGACGATGCGCCGGCCGAGCCCGGCATATTGATCGCGCACGGCGGTGCGGGTGGCCCGGCGAATCGCGGCCCGCGCCTTGCCGGTGATCGCGAGCGTCTCCCAGGCCGACGGCGGCGCCGACTGCGCGTCCGAGGTCAGCACCTCGACCTCGTCGCCGTTCTGCAGCTCCGAGGAGAGCGCCGCGAACTTGCCGTTGATCTTGCAGCCCACCGCGCTGTTGCCGACGTCGGTGTGCACGGCATAGGCGAAGTCGATCACATTTGCGTGGCGGGGCAGCGCGATCAGCTTTCCCTTCGGCGTGAAGCAGAACACCTGATCGTGAAACAGCTCGAGCTTGGTGTGTTCGAGAAATTCCTCCGGATTGGCGCTCTCCGAGAGGATGCCGATGGTGTGACGCAGCCAGGCGAATGCGTTCGATTCGCGCTTCAAGAGCTCCGTGGGCGAGCCGATGTCGTCCTTGTAGAAGGCGTGGGCGGCGATGCCGAGCTCGGCGATCTGGTCCATGTCCTCGGTGCGGATCTGCAGTTCGACGCGCTGCTTGCCGGGGCCGATCACAGTTGTGTGTATCGAGCGGTAGTCGTTCTGCTTGGGCGTCGAGATGTAGTCCTTGAAGCGACCCGGCACGACCGGCCAGGTCGTATGCACGATGCCGAGCGCCCGGTAGCAGGATTCGAGATCGGGCATGATCACCCGGAAGCCGAAGATATCGGATAGCTGCTCGAAGCCGATGGATTTGCGCTCCATCTTGGTCCAGATCGAGAACGGCCGCTTGCGGCGGCCGAACACGCGCGCCGTCAGGCCGTGATCGCGAAACTTGCGCGCCAGCTGGCTCTCGATCTCGCCGATCAGGTTGCGATTGCGATCCGCCAGCGCATCGAGCCGCTGCATGACCACGCTGTAGGCCTGCGGATCAAGGGTGCGGAACGAGAGATCCTCGAGCTCCTCGCGCATCTCCTGCATGCCCATGCGCCCGGCAAGGGGCGCATAGATGTCGAGCGTCTCCTCGGCGATGCGGCGGCGCGAGGCCTCCGGCACGAATTCGAGCGTGCGCATGTTATGCAACCGATCGGCGAGCTTGACCAGCAGCACACGGACATCATCGGCAATCGCCAGCAACAGCTTGCGCAGGTTCTCCGCCTGCTTGGCCTCGCGCGAGACGAGCTCGAGGCGCTTCAGCTTGGTGAGCCCCTCGACGAGCGCACCGATCTCCGGCCCGAAGAAGCGGTCGATCTCGGCGCGAGTCGCCTCGGTGTCCTCGATCGTGTCGTGCAGCAGCGCCGCGACGATGGTCGCATCATCCAGCTTCAGGTCGGTCAAAATGGCCGCGACCTCGAGCGGATGGGTGAAATACGGATCGCCGGAGGCGCGGGTCTGCGAGCCGTGCGCCTTCATCGCGTACACATACGCGCGGTTGAGGAGGTCCTCGTTAGTATCCGGATTGTAGGAGCGGACCCGCTCGACGAGGTCATACTGGCGCATCATGCGCGAGCGCGGCTTCTGCGGGCGCGGCCGTTCAGCCGGCGGCGGAGGCGCCACCGCGGCCTGATCGGCCGCTGCCTGCATCTGCTGAGGAGTGTGGCCCGGAACCACCATGGAAAATGACTAAACCTTTATCTTTGGGACCGAATCCACCGGCCGCAGGCGACCGCCGCAACGCTATGGTAATCACGAAACGGCGCTCAAATGCAAAGGCCCGGACGGTGTCCGGGCCTTCACATTCTCACAAGTTAATCCGGGACGAAGCGGACGGTGATACGATCACTCGTCCTCTTCCGGCTGCTCCTCCGGCGGAGCGAGGCCCTCGAGGCCCTTCAGCAGTTCTTCCTCGGTCATGCGCTCGACCGCGACCTCGGTGTCGTCGGCATCGACGCTGGCACCGGCCGAGCCGATCAGCGGCACCGTGTCCGGCTCCGGCTCGTCGACCTCGACGAACTTCTGCAGCGAATGCACCAGTTCTTCCTTCAGGTCCTCGGGAGAGATGGTCGAATCCGCAATCTCCCGGAGTGCCACAACGGGATTCTTGTCATTATCTCTGTCAATTGTAAGTTGTGATCCCGACGAGATCATGCGCGCGCGATGCGCGGCCAGGAGGACCAGGTCGAACCGGTTGTCGACCTTATCGATACAATCTTCCACAGTGACGCGCGCCATTGTCGCTCCGGTCCTTTGTGTGCTTAATATGCTGATTATGCTCGGCTAGTTATAGAGACTGACCGGCTTTCGCAAGGCCAAACTGGTGTCAGGCCTTGGTAAGGGGCAAGGAGTACCGGGTCGGCAACCTTGGCTGGCGATGCCCAAAGGATCCGCAGAATTCGGGCCTTGGACAAGAAAACGCTTCATTACGTCGTCACAAGTGCGCCTTTGTTGCCCCGATCACTCCTATTTGCGGTATCGTCACACCAGATCAACCGCGCAAGCCTTGGCTGTATCCTTGGCAGTATCTTGAAATGGAATGCGCGACCGGCCTCGAGTCGCGCCAAGAAACAGAAGCTAACTTAACGCGAGACACTGAATGTCATCTTCGACCAACAAAATTGCGCTCTTCATTGACGGCGCCAACCTATACGCGACAGCCAAGACTCTCGGCTTCGACATCGACTACAAGCGCCTGCTCAAGGAATTTCAGAGCCGCGGCACGCTGCTGCGTGCGTTCTACTACACGGCGATCATCGAGGATCAGGAGTACTCGTCGATTCGCCCCCTGATCGACTGGCTCGACTACAACGGCTACACCGTCGTCACCAAGGCGACCAAGGAATTCATCGACGCCAGCGGCCGCCGCAAGGTCAAGGGCAACATGGATATCGAGCTCGCCGTCGACGCCATGGAGCTCGCCGAGCACATCGACCAGATGGTGCTGTTCTCCGGCGACGGCGACTTCCGCTCGCTGGTCGAAGCGATGCAGCGCCGCGGCGTTCGCGTCACCGTGATCTCGACGATCTCGAGCCAGCCGCCGATGATCGCCGATGAGCTGCGCCGCCAGGCCGACGTCTTCACCGACCTGGTCGAGCTGCAGTCGAAGCTCGGCCGCGATCCGTCCGAACGCCCTGCCCCGCGCGAGCCGCGGCACCATTCGCCGCAATTCCTGCAGCGCTCGACCGCGCCGGCCGCTCGGACTCCCACGCCCACCACCACGTCCACGTCGCCCGATGACGACTTCGAGGACTAGAACGGTCGCGCGCGGCGCCCGGAAGACCGATTCGGCCTCACCTCCCTCAGCAGCGCATCCGACCGATCCCGATCGCGACTGTCCGCTGTGTCCTCGTCTGGTTGATTTCCGCAACACGCAGCGGGCGCGCGAACCATCATGGTTCAACGCGCCCGTTCCGTCATTCGGGGATCAGAACGCGCGCCTCCTGATCGTCGGCCTGGCGCCGGGACTGCAGGGCGCCAATCGCACCGGCCGCCCCTTCACCGGCGATTACGCCGGCGAGTTGCTCTATGGGACGCTGCTGCATTACGGCTTTGCCAAGGGGCGCTTCGAGGCGCGCCCGGACGACGGGTTGACCCTGGTCGACTGCCGCATCAGCAATGCGGTGCGTTGCGTGCCGCCGCAGAACAAGCCGCTGCCGGCCGAGATCAACCAGTGCCGCAGCTTCCTCGGCGCCAGCATCGCCGCGATGCCCCGCCTGCGCAGCATCGTCGCGCTCGGCCGCATCTCGCATGACACGATGCTGAAGCTGCTCGGCCTGCGCGCCGTCGCCGCCCCGTTCGCCCATGGCGCCGTGCATCAGGCCGGCGGCATCAGGCTGTACGACAGCTATCACTGCTCGCGCTACAACACGAACACCGGCGTGCTCACCACCGAGATGTTCCACGCGGTGTTCGCGCGCGTGAAGGCGGAGCTGGATTAGGTCGCGCTTCGCCGCGACCGTTGAATTCACCGCGGCGCTCTGGCGAAAAAACCGGTGGCCATGAATGCGCCCTCTCCCCTTGCGGGAGAGGGCATCTCCGGCCCATCTGCGCACGCGGTTGGGTGAGGGGTATCTTTCCGCGACCGATGCTTGTGGAGAGATGCCCCTCACCCAACCGAGCTTGCCGCGCTGTCCTACATGCCCTCTCCCGCAAGGGGAGAGGGCGCATTCATGCGCACCGCATCTCAGGCCACGACGCGATTGTCCTTCAGCCACGCCAGCACATCGCCCGCGTTCCGGTCCGGCGGGAACACCGGATAGAACACCTGGGTGATGCGTGCCTCGTCGATGATCAGCGCCAGCCGCTTGATCAGGGTCAATCCGGCGATCTCCATCGTCGGCAGCCGCAGCGCCTGCGTCAGCTCGAGCTTCTCGTCGGACAGCACCGGAAACGGCAGATGCAGGCGCGAGGCCATTTCGGTCTGATAGGCATTGCTCTGCGTCGACAGGCCGAACACGTGAGCGGCACCGGCGGCCCTGAGTTCGCCGAACAGGTCGCGGAAGCTGCAGGTCTGCGGCGTGCAGCCGCGCGCGCCCGGGATCATGTCCCAATCCTCGACGAGAGACACCTTGCCGGGCTCGCCGGTGCGCGGATAAGCGAACACCACGGTCCGGCCCGGGAGATCCGACAGCGTCACCAGCGTATCGTCGGTCGCGCGCAGGCTCACCGGCGGAAGCGTCATCCCGATGAGATGATCGGCTGCGCCATCATCGGTCGGCGCCGGAATGAGGCTCCAATCAACGTTCAGCAGGTTCTTCTGAGGCATCGGATTGCTTCCCTGGCCTGGGCGTTCCGCCGAGCAGAGGGCGGGCGACGAGTTAAGGCCTCGTTACCCGCGCGCCCGCAGCAGCCGGCCCTTCTCGCGGCCCCAATCGCGCTTCTTCTCGCTCTCGCGCTTGTCGTGCAGCTTCTTGCCCTTGGCGATGGCGAGCAGCAGCTTGGCACGGCCGCGCTCGTTGAAATAGAGCTTGAGCGGGATGAGCGTCATGCCCTCGCGGTCGACCGCGCCCATCAGCTTGTTGATCTGCTTGCGATGCAGCAGCAGCTTGCGCGGCCGCTTCGGCTCGTGGTTGAAGCGGTTGGCCTGCAGATATTCGGGAATGTTGGCGTTGATCAGCCAGATCTCGCCGTCGCGCGAATCCGCATAGGATTCCGCGATCGTCGACTTGCCGCTGCGCACCGACTTCACCTCGGTGCCGGTCAGCGCGATGCCGGCCTCGATGGTGTCCTCGATCGCGTAGTTGAACCGCGCCTTGCGGTTCTCGGCGGCGACGGTGATCTTCGGCTCGTTGTTATTCGCCACGTCAGGCTTTCTTCAGGAGATCCCTGATTTCGGTCAGAAGCTCGACCTCGGCGGTGGGCTTGGCCGGGGCCGCGGGCGCCGCCTCTTGCTTGCGTTTCAGCTTGTTCATGCCGCGGATGATCATGAACAGCACGAAGGCCACGATGAAGAAGTTCAGCGTCAGCGTCAGGAAGCTGCCATAGGCCAGAACCGCGCCCTGCTTCTTGGCGTCGGCCAGGTTGGTTGCGTTGACCGCTTTGGAGAGCGGAATGAAATAGTTCGAGAAGTCGAGGCCGCCGGTGATGGCGCCGATGATCGGCATGATGACGTCGCCGACCAGCGAATTGACGATGGCGCCGAAGGCCGCGCCGATGATGACGCCGACCGCGAGATCGACGACGTTGCCCTTCATGGCGAATTCGCGAAATTCCTTCAGCATGTCTGCACTCCCCCTCAGACGTGAAAGAAGCGGCTCAAATCAGTTGATCAGACCGGCGTGAACCATGGCATCGCGGACGGCAACCCGCGTCGGCTCCGAGACCGGCACCATCGGCAGCCGCAGCTTCTCCTCGATCTTGCCGAGCAGCGACAGCGCATACTTCACCGGCGCCGGATTGGACTCGATGAACAGATTGGTGTGCAACGGCATCAGCTTGTCGTGGATCTTCAGCGCGGTCGCGACATCACCCTTCTGCCAAGCCTTGTGGAACTCGGCACACAGCCGCGGCGCGACGTTCGAGGTGACGGAGATGCAGCCGTGGCCGCCATGGGCCATGTAACCGATGATGGTGGCATCCTCGCCCGACAGCTGGTTGAAATCCTCGCCCAGCACCGCGCGCTGCTGCGACACCCGCACCATGCTGGCCGTGGCGTCCTTCACACCGGCGATGTTCTTCAAGTCGTACAGCCGCTTCATCGTATCGACGGACATGTCGATCACCGAACGCGGCGGGATGTTGTAGATGATGATCGGAATGCCGATCGCGTCGTTGATCGCCTTGAAGTGCTGATACAGGCCTTCCTGCGTCGGCTTGTTGTAGTACGGCGTCACCACGAGCACCGCATCCGCGCCCGCCTTCTCGGCGTGCTGGGCGAGCTCGACGGCCTCCTTGGTGGAATTGGAGCCGGCGCCGGCCACCACCGGGACCTTGCCCTTGGCCTCGGCGATGCACCACTCGACCACGCGCTTGTGCTCGTCATGGCTCAAGGTCGGGCTTTCGCCGGTCGTGCCCACCGGCACGAGACCATTGGTGCCCTCGTCGATCTGCCAGTTCACGAGGCTGCGGAACGCCGCCTCGTCCACGGAGCCGTTCTTGAAGGGGGTCACGAGGGCCGTGAAAGAGCCTCGGAAATTCGTCTTGGCCGCCATGAAACTCCCTCCCAAACGCTTGTTGCCCCAGAGCGAAGCGCACTTCATACCGGGTCTGGACATCCGGCGGAAGGCCTGCCCTGATCTCGGCTGCCTTCTCAACAGGCACGCGCACCGCCCGAATCGGTCCCGGCTCCAGGCCTTGCCGGCAGCGGCATGAGGTACCGTCGCGGCCCACCTCGGGCGGAACCGGCAGTTCCATCTGCGTTGCAGAGCCGCAGCGCCGCCCTTCGGTCGTGATTTCGCCGCGGTGTTGGCGCAGGTTGCAACTCATCCCTGTACATTTAGTATTTGTTCACCTTTTCGATAGACCAAGGTCGTCAGGGATCGAAGTCATCCGCCGCAAAGGAACGCCGTGCCCTTTTTTGCCCGCGCCACCGCATTGCGATCGACCGCCCTGTCGATGTCTCTCTCGGTGTCCCTGGCCGCCAGCCTGACGGTCGGCTGGGCTCTGGTCGACATCGCCCTCGCAAAAGACAAGGTTCCGCTGCCGAAAGCGCGGCCGATCGCGCGCAGCACGACCCCGGCAGCCGGCCCCAAAGAAGCCGAGTCCCGCAGCAAGCAGGACGCCCGCGCCGAGGCCAAGGCGGATATGAAGGCGGACATGAAGGCCGACGTGAGGAGTGGCGCCAAGGCGGCTGGCGAGCCGCTGCGCGGTGCTCCCCGGGACATCACGCCGACTGCGACGATGAGCCTGCCGCCGCGCCAGCACGCCGCCCCGCCCGCTTCCCGCAAGCCGATCATGCCTGCGGCGGTCGCGGCGACGTCTTCGACCTCGCAATCCGACAAGGATGCGCTCGAAAACGTGATCGAGCTGGTCCGCAAGCGCAAGCCGGATGACGCCACCCAGGTCGAGCAGGCGATCTCCGATCCGGTCGCGCGCAAGCTCGCCGAGTGGGTGATCCTGCGCAGCGACAACAACAACGCCACCGTCGAGCGCTACCGCGCCTTCATCGCCGCCAATCCGAGCTGGCCGTCGCAGACCTTCCTGCGCCGCCGGCTGGAAGCGGCGCTGTGGGACGACAAGCGCGACGATTCCGTCGTGTGGTCCTGGTTCGAGAACGAATCGCCGCTGTCGGCCAAGGGCAAGTTCGCGCTCGCCCGCGTCATGCTCAATCGCGGCGATCGCGCCAATGCCGAGCGCCTGGTGCGCGATGCCTGGCGCGGCGACACGATGTCCGAGGACACCGAGAACATCATCCTCGACCAGTTCGGCGCCCTGCTCTCCGGCGGCGACCACAAGGCGCGCATGGACACGCTGCTGTATGGCAGCGAACATGAGGCCGCGCTGCGCGCCGCGCGCCGGCTCGGCTCGGGTCACGTCGCGCTGGCCAAGGCGCGGATCGCGACCTACCGCAAGGCCTCCAACAGCCAGGCGCTGCTCGACGCCGTGCCGCGCGAACTGCATGGCGACGCCGGCTACATCTTCAGCCGGATTCAGTTACTGAGGCGCGACGAGAACTTCACCGAGGCGGCGCAGCTGATGCTGAGCGCGCCGAAGGATCCGGGCCGGCTGCACAATCTCGACGAATGGTGGATCGAGCGCCGCCTGCTGGCGCGCAAGATGATCGACACCGGCGAGTATCGCAGCGCCTATCTGATCGCCCGCGACGCGGCGCTGCCGAACCGCGACATCTACAAGACCGAGCAGGAGTTCACCGCCGGCTGGATCGCGCTGCGCTTCCTCAAGGACCCGGCGACGGCCGCCCAGCATTTCGCGCGCATCGGCGTCGGCAGTGTCAATCCGACCACGCTGGCGCGCGCCGGTTATTGGCAGGGCCGCGCCGCCGAGGCGATGGGCCGGATGCAGGAGGCGCGTGCGGCCTACACGTCGGCGGCCGAGCAGTCGACGAGCTATTATGGTCAGCTGGCGCGCGCCAAGCTCGGCCTGCCGCAGCTCGGCCTCAATGCCGCGCCGGCCGGGCGCGGCCGCGGTGTCGAGCGGCTGGAAGTGGTCCGCGCGGTGCAGCTGCTCTACGACCTCGACGAGGGCGAGGTCGCCATCCCGATCTTCTCGGACATGGGCGACAATGGCGATCCGGACGTGCTGCTGGGCCTGGCTGAAATCGCCGCCCGTAACAGCGACGCGCGGGCGACGCTGCTGGTCGGCAAGGCTGCCCTCAATCGCGGGCTGCCGTTCGATCATTACGCCTATCCGGTCAACGGCATCCCTGCTTTCCGCTCGATCGGCCCGGAGGTCGAGCAGAGCGTGATCTTCTCGATCGCGCGCCAGGAGAGCGCCTTCAACCAGGCGGTGGTGTCGCCGGCGCAAGCCTACGGCTTGATGCAGGTGACCCCCGATGCGGGCCGCTATGTCTGCAAGCGCGCCGGTGTCAGCTTTGACCTGAACCGGATGAAGACCGATCCCGTCTACAATGCCCAGCTCGGCGCCGCCGAGCTCGGCGGCCTGCTCGAGGACTATCGCGGCTCGTACATCATGACGTTTGCGGCCTACAATGCCGGCCGCGGCAGCGTGAGAAAATGGATTGAGCGCTATGGTGATCCGCGCGATCCCAAGGTCGACGCCGTCGACTGGGTGGAGCTGATCCCGTTCGCGGAGACCCGCAACTACGTGCAGCGGGTGATGGAGAATCTGCAGGTCTATCGCGCCCGCTTCGGCGGCGGCTCGCGGCTGCAGATCGAGGCCGACCTGCGCCGCGGCGCGGTGATCGAGTAGCGAATAGCGAATAGCGAATAGCGAATAGCGAATAGCGAATAGCGAATAGCGAATAGCGAATAGCGAATAGCGAAACGGACATCACGATGGTCCGTCAACGGCTATTCGCTACTCCCAATTCGCCATTCGCCACTCTTCGTCGTTACCAGTTGCGCTGAGCGCGGAGCAGCAGCGAGACCGAATCCTGGTCCTTCAGCTGATAGGTCGTCGCCGGCTTGGCGATGGCTGCCGCCGCCGGCGCATTCGCAACGCCGGCAAACTTCTGGTCCAGCCGGGTCCATGCGACGTCGGCCGAGAAGGTCAGATTCTTGACCGGCGTCCAGCGCGTGATCACACCCAGGGTGGAGACGTTGAAGTCCGGGTTGCAGTTCGCGCCGACGATGCCGAGAGCGACCATGCCCGCACCGTTGCAGATCAATCCCTTGGCCGTCGCATTGTAGCGGACGGCGCTCCAGGAGCCGTAGACCGCCGTGTTCCACGCCGGATCCCAATTGTGGGTGAAGGCGCCGCGGAAGCCGTAGGTCGTGGTCAGCTGCTGCTGGGTGCCGTTGGCGAAGACCGAATCGGTGACGCCGGCAAAGCCGAGGCTCTGAAACGCCCCGGCCATGTTGCTGCCGCCGTACATCGCATAGTTGATCGGCGCCAAGCTCTGGAAGTTGTACCGGCTGGCGCCGTTGGTGTAGACGCCCTGCACGTTCAGCGTATCGCCCACGCCTGTCGGGATGTTCTTGATCGAGAGCGCGAGCTGACCGGCATAGCCCCACTTGTCGGCGGGGTGGCCGTTGGTCTCCAGACCGGGCCCGAAGAAGCCGGCATGATTGTCATGAGCGGCGAACGACGCCTGGAACAGACCCCAGGCCTGATCGACGCGCACCATGCCGACGATATCAGGCGCCACCTGGCCGCCGAACGAGTTGGCACCATAGGCGCCGCCGATCACGCCCGCCGCGGTCTGCAGCGACGTATTGTACATGTTCGACTGTCCGTACAGTGCCGCTTCCTGCGCGGAGATCGCGGCGGTGATGCCGGAGCCGAAGTCAGCGGTGTAGGTCAGCTGATTGACGCCGGTGATCGAACCGCCGCCGCCGGTGAGACCGTCGAAATTGTTGCCGGGATAGTTGCTCCAGGGGGCGTCGAACTGCGACACCGCCTTACCCATCGTGAAGCCGGCAAACTGGATGAAGGCGTAGAACACGCCGAGCGTACCGCCGCCGATGCCGTCATTGGACAAGGCGTTCACGTTGGTCAGCCCCGCGGTGTTGGCCGCGCCGGTGTTATAGAAGGTGCCGCCGTTTCCAGCCCCCGCATAGGTGCCGGACGTCCACTGGAACACCGCATCGAAGAACGTCCGAACCACGCCGTATTCGGTCGAAGTCCGGGTGTCGATGTTCAGGTCGGCGCGCGAGCGCGTCGTGTAGTAGTTGCTGTAGCGATTCCGCGCGCCCGCGACCCCGTTCACGGCGTTCTGGAAGATCGTATTGGTGCCGAATCCGACCTCGGCGCGCAGATAGCCACCCAGCTTGATGCAGGTGTCCGTGCCCGGGATATAGAAGAATCCCGCGCCGTACATCGAGCAGACCCTCACATACTCGACCGGCTTGGCCTTGATCGGAAGGTCGGCCGCTTGAGCCCCACTCATGGCGAGCCACGTCGCCGCTGAGCCCAGAACAAGGCCCCTCACAGTCTTCATACTAACCTCCAAATTGCTCACGTCGTACCGGTCGCGAAGCAGGGTCCATCGCCCCTGCTCGACGAGTCAGCGCATTTCCAGCCGGCTCACACCGTGCCCGCGCATAGCGTTGCAGTCGGAACGATCGCGCGGCGAATTTGGTGTTTTATCGGACCATTCTCGTGACGCCGCGAAACGCAGCTGTGGCGAAGTCCGGGCACGGCCAGCCGGCGCCAAAAGCACGACATCCGCACGCCCGAATTGCCGGCCGCCGCCGCGCCGGCGCCGTCGACGTGACCAGAATTCAGCGAAAGCCGCAAAGAGGACAGATTTGGCCGGCGCATCACGGACACGGCGGGTCGCCGCAATGGACCGCCTGACGCCTCTTGGCCCGCCTGACGTTTCACCCGGTCTGGTGATCTGCACGATCGAGCTTGCGCGGCGATCGGCTCAACCGAGCGCGAGCCTTCGCAGGGTTAGCTCCCCCTCGGGACATGCTGCGGATCCTGCCGCACACGTCAAAGAAAAACCCCCGGCAGTTGCCTGCCGGGGGCTTCGATCGAGATCAGACGATCAGGATCAGAAGTTGCGCTGAGCGCGCAGGAGCAGCGAGACCGAGTTCTGGTCCTTCAGCTCGTACACGGCAGCCGGCTTCGCGGTCGCGCCGCTGGCGGCCGGGAGAACGGCGTTGCCCGTGAACTTCTGGTCCAGGTTGGTCCAGGCCACGTCAGCCGAGAAGGTCAGGTTCTTGACCGGGGTCCAGCGGGTGATCAAACCCAGCGAGGAGATGTTGAAGTCCGGGTTGCAGTTCGCGGCAGTGATGCCGAGACCAGCCACGCCAGCGCCGCCGCAGATCAAGGCCTTGGCGTTGCCGTTGTAGCGCAGAGCAGCCCACGAACCGTAGATCGCGGTGTTCCAGGCCGGGTTCCAGTTGTGGGTGAAGCCACCACGGAAACCGTAGGAGGTGGTCAGCTCCTGAGCGGTGCCGACGCCGTACACCGAGTCGGACACGCCGGCGAAGCCGACGCTCTGATAAGCGCCGTTACCCGAGCTGCCGAACATCTGGTAGGTGGTCGGAACGAGGCTCTGCGCGTTGTAGCGCGTTGCACCGTTGGTGTAGACGCCCTGGATGTTGATCGTGTCGCCAGGTCCGGTCGGGATGTTCTTGATCGACAGAGCCAGCTGACCAGCCCAGCCCCACTTGTCCGACGGATGACCGGAGGTCTCGGCAACGCCATAGTAGCCGGCGTGGTTGTCATGCGCCGCGAACGACGCCTGGAACAGACCCCAAGCCTGGTCGACGCGGACCATGCCGACGATATCCGGAGCAACCGTGCCGCCGATCGAGTTGGTGCCGTAGGAGCCACCGAACACGCCAGCCGCCGACTGCAGAGCACCCGAGGTGTTCCAGATGTTGGTCTGGTAGTACGCCGCCTGCTCCTGAGCCGAGATCGTCGCCGTGATGCCGGAGCCGAAGTCAGCGGTGTAGCTGAACTGGTTGACACCGGTGACGGTGCCGCCGCCGCCCCACAGACCGTCGAAGTTGTTGCCCGGATAGTTGGTCCAGGGCGTATCGAACTGCGACACGGCCTTACCCATGGTGAAGCCGGCGAACTGGATGAAGGCGTAGTACACACCGAGCGAACCGCCGGCGATGCCGTCGTTGCTCAGGCCGTTGACCGCGGTCAGGCCAGCGGTGTTGGCGGCGCCGGTGCTGTAGAAGGTGCCGCCGTTGCCGGTGCCCTGATAGTTGCCCGACGTCCAGGTGAAGGTCAGGTCAGCGAAGGTGCGGACCACGCCGTACTCGGTCGCGGTGCGCGTGTCGATGTTCAGATCCTGACGCGCGCGGGTGTAGAAGTACGGGCTGTAGCGGTTGTTCAGGCCCGACGGAGCCGTGACCGCGTTGTTGAACGAACCGTTCGCCATGACCGCCGTCTCCGCACGGAGATAGCCGCCCAGCTTGATGCAGGTGTCGGTGCCGGGGATGTAGTAGAAGCCCGCACCATACAGGGAGCAAACCTTCACATATTCGACCGCTTTGGCCTTGATCGGAAGGTCGGCCGCCTGAGCCGCGGACATGGCGAGCAGCACTGCCGCCGAGCCGAGGACAAGGCTCTTAACCGTCTTCATTTAAACCTCCAAGTTGCTCTTTTGAGAAAGAACCGGATCAAGATCCCCCAGGACGATCCGCTTCCTCCGCTCCCGAAAAACCGCTTCAGCCGCTTCGCGCTCTCGGACACACCCGCGTCACGCGAGGGACTTAAGCGAACCACCTGTAACGGGACGATCGAGTAACCCCCCACCGTCGTCAGGAACTATGCCTTCGCTCATTCGGTAAGCAAAATAGTTTATGCAGTCAGGTAATTGAATGAAGCCGAAATGTGTCCTCAGGGCAACACCAAGGCAGGCGATTGTGCGGCGCGAGGGGGTCTGCGGACTACCTCCTAGATAAGTGATTTTGTTGCGGATTTTTTTTCTTTAGGGTCTCGCCTCGGATTGGAACTGCTGAGCAATGGCGCCCTTGAAGAATACCTCTGCCGCACCTGTGGAAACGGACGCGCAGCCGCAGATGACTGTAGATCTGCCGAAGAATCGCGACGCCATCATTCGCTTCGCCAGGGAGATCTCGACGATCAACGTCCATCTGGAGGAGCTGCGCTATTTCTGGGCCAAGAGAATCGGAATCAGCGGTCCGCAATGGATGATCCTGATGGCGATCTCGGAGCTGGACCGGGGCGAAGGCGTCGCCGTTAATGCGGCCGCCAAGCGGCTCCACGTCGACCCCTCCTTCGTCACGACCCAGTCGAAGCTGCTCGAGAAGAAGGGCTTCATGGAGCGCAAGCCGGCGCCCAACGACGCCCGCGTCGTGCTGATGTCCTTGACGGCCAAGACCTCGGAGCAGTTCGCCGAGCTTGAGACTCAACAGGCGCAGGTCTTCGCCTTCATCTTCGAGGAGTTCGACACGCGCGAGCTCGCGACCTTTACCGACAAGCTCTCCGGCCTCAAGGACCGGTTCGAAAAGGCCAGCACCAGGCTGTCGGTAGGCCTCTGACGCCGATAGACGGCACGGCCGGTCGACTCCCGCGCCACAGAGCCGGCAAGCACGAAGCTAGCCGGAAGGCCGTGCGGCTCTCGCCAGGCGATTCGCGATCCAGTCGAACACGAAAACATCCGCGTCGCGCGAGTCTGCGCACGCGCCCGAGACGATCTTCAGAGTGATGTCGGGATGCTCGCGCTTGATCTGCGCGACGAGCCGGGTCGCGATGTCGGCCCGCAGCCAGCCGCGCTCCGGCACATTCACCAGCAGCGGGCACATGATCTGCCGAGCAGCCAGACCATCGCTTGCGATCGGCGGCCTGCCCCGCTCCCGCGCGGCCAGACGACGCGACAGGAAGACGCGTTCATGGATGTCCCACAGCCCGGCATCGCAGACCGCCGCCGCATAACGCGGGTCGAGCGCGATGCCACGCGCGACGAAGGAGGAGCTCCAGTCATCGGCAAGGATCGCAATCCGGTCCTCGTCCACATCGTCGCGTCCCGTCACGTAGTCCGTCACGCTTGCGATCGCCGATTCGAGGTCGCGGCGGCCGACGATCTCTTCAAAACGACAGTCCGGACCATTTCCCAGGAGGTCGACGACGAGCAGCGCCAAGCCGTGCCGCTCCGCATGAGCCGCGAGCTTGAACAGCGAGGGCTCCTTCCGACGACCGGGTTCGCCGATGCATATGACGGTGGGCGCCCTGCCGCGCTCACCACGGGCCGGCAGGAAATAGCCTTCGAGCTGATAGTCGGCACGCCAGGGAATCGTGACGACCTCCCCTTGCGGATCGGCACAACGCAGGAATTCGCGGGCACAGTCGCGCATACGGGACAGGACGACCGCCTGACGCGGCTGCGAGCCGCTGAAGGGACAGGCCGCGGCCTCATAGCAATGGACGGCTCCCGACCATTTGCGGATGGCCAGTTCGGGCCGGCCATTTCGCACGGCATCACGGGCGGCAGCGCCTAGCGCGTCGGCGCACTGCATCCACTCGCGATACCAGGACTCCTCGTCGCTCGGATCGATCCGCCGGGCGGTCGCCAGGATTTCAGCCAGCTCTGCGCAGCCTTCCGGCCGTGCTTCGAGCATCCTCCTGATCGCCTCCGCCTGATCGTCCTGCTCCGACCAGGGACGCAACACTCCCAGAGAGCTTTCCAAACTCATCTTGGACCGATTCCTCACTCGCGTAACGGTGTCAGGACCCGTCATCTCTTTGTCAGACTGTGACGACGCAGAAATGCCCGGTCAAGCCGGGGGGAGTAAGTTTTTCGACCAATGGAAGTGCTGCAGAGTCGCAGCAGGACGTTCCGCGCCGCCGGACCTATGGTCCTTTCGGCGGACCCGCGTCTTTCGGCCGCGAGCTGGCGGACCCGCATCAGCGATGCGCCAAAACGAAGAAACCTCCAGCGGGGCATCGCCGGAGGCTTCGGAGGTCTAACTTCAGATCAATCCGATCGGATCAGTCGGACAATCAAGAGTCCGACTTCATCGGCAGCGCTGAAAAATTATCTTATCAACTCATCTATTTTCAACACCTTTTCTACGAAATCTCCAACATTCTGAGAAGGCCTTGAAAAACAATGGCATCTGGGTGGGGACGACATGCGAATGCGCCCTGTCTCACCTCGTCGGATCATCGCATCGTGGCGCATCTTATGAGATCGCCAGCTCAAACGACACGGCGGCCGCGTGACCGGCAACGGAGGCAGGCGATGATGACGCTTCGTGAAAGCCCTGTCTCCTGACCCGCGCAGCCATGACGCGCAGCAGAGCGGCCCCTGGGGCCTCAACCGACGCGAGGAAGCGCGGGTGCATGCCGCGACGGTCGCGTTAGTCAAACAAAAACCCCCGGCAGTTGCCTGCCGGGGGCCGTGATCGAGATCAGGTGATCAGGATCAGAAGTTGCGCTGAGCGCGGAGCAGCATCGAGACCGAGTTCTGGTCCTTGAGCTGATACACGGCAGCCGGCTTGGCCGACGAACCGCTGGCAGCAGCCAGCGTGGCGTTGCCCGTGTACTTCTGGTCCAGGTTGGTCCAGGCCACGTCAGCCGAGAAGGTCAGGTTCTTGACCGGGGTCCAGCGGGTGATCAGGCCCAGCGTGGAGATGTTGAAGTCCGGGTTGCAGTTCGCGGCAGTGATGCCGAGACCAGCCACGCCAGCGCCGCCGCAGATCAAGGCCTTGGCGTTGCCGTTGTAGCGCAGGGCAGCCCACGAACCGTAGACCGCGGTGTTCCAGGCCGGGTTCCAGTTGTGCGTGAAGGCACCACGGAAACCGTAGGAGGTGGTCAGCTCCTGAGCCGTGCCGACGCCGTACACCGAGTCAGACACGCCAGCGAAAGCAACGCTCTGATAGGCGCCGTTGTTCGCGCTGCCGAAGATCTGGTAGGTGGTCGGAACGAGGCTCTGCGCGTTGTAGCGCGTCGCACCGTTGGTGTAGACGCCCTGGATGCTGAGGGTGTCGCCAGGTCCGGTCGGGATGTTCTTGATCGACAGAGCCAGCTGACCAGCCCAGCCCCACTTGTCCGACGGATGACCGGAGGTCTCGGCAACGCCGTAGTAACCGGCGTGGTTGTCATGCGCCGCGAACGACGCCTGGAACAGACCCCAAGCCTGGTCGACGCGAACCATGCCGACGATATCAGGAGCAACCGTGCCGCCGATCGAGTTGGTGCCGTAGGCGCCACCGAGGACGCTGGAAGCCGACTGCAGAGCACCCGAGGTGTTCCAGATGTTGGTCTGGTAGTACGCCGCCTGCTCCTGAGCCGAGATCGCAGCCGTGATGCCGGAGCCGAAGTCAGCGGTGTAGGTGAACTGGTTGACACCGGTGACGGTGCCGCCGCCGCCCCACAGACCGTCGAAGTTGTTGCCCGGGTAGTTGGTCCAGGGCGTATCGAACTGCGACACGGCCTTACCCATGGTGAAGCCGGCGAACTGGATGAAGGCGTAGTACACACCGAGCGAACCGCCGGCGATGCCGTCGTTGCTCAGGCCGTTGACCGAGGTCAGGCCAGCGGTGTTGGCAGCGCCGGTGCTGTAGAAGGTGCCGCCGTTGCCCGTGCCGGCGAAGTTGCCGGAGGTCCAGGTGAAGGTCAGGTCAGCGAAGGTGCGGACCACGCCGTACTCGGTCGCGGTGCGCGTGTCGATGTTCAGGTCCTGACGCGCGCGGGTGTAGAAGTAGTTGCTGTAGCGGTTGTTGAGGCCCGAGGGAGCCGTCACAGCGTTGTTGTACTGCCCGTTGCTGGCGAACGAGGTCTCCGCACGGAGATAGCCGCCCAGCTTGATGCAGGTGTCGGTGCCCGGGATGTAGTAGAAGCCGGCGCCGTACAGCGAGCAGACCTTCACGTACTCGACCGCCTTGGCCTTGATCGGAAGGTCAGCTGCCTGGGCCCCAGACATGGCGACGAGAACTGCCGCCGAGCCCAGGACGAGGCTCTTGATCGTGTTCATAGTGTTAAACCTCCAAGTTGCTCAGTCAGGGAAGGTTCCGCGTCCGCTGGGTGTGAGACACCCTCGAGGTTTGGCCCTTGTCCCCCTTCGACCCGTCGCTCAGCCGCTTCGCGCTATCGGACACACCCGCATGAACGCGAGGGACTTGAGCGAACGACCTAAACGGGACGACGTCGGGATGCCCCCCTTCGTCGTGCTGGGAGAATTACCGAAGGACTTTGCACACGCAACAAAGGAACCATCATTGCGGCGGCCGGCGGGCGCCTTTTTGGAGCGGTGTTGCACAAAAGGCACGAAACCGTGGTTCTGCGGGCTTGCTTAAGTTCCTGTTTCTTCTCATGTTTTGTAACAACGCAATCTTGGGTGCTTATGCCCGGACACACTCGCCCGGCAAGAAGCGGGCGCAACTCGGGCGTCCCAGGCCTCGAATCTCGGCCCTTGCTGGCAGGAATCGCAGCCGCGCCGCGGAGCTGTTGCGGATTTGCCTCAGACCCGCATTTCGGCAACTTATGAGGTTAAATGCAAAAACCCGCACCCTGAGCAGGAGCCACGCTCCCAAACAGGATTAGGTGTCCAGGAGGCGCACCGTCCAACCCGGACCGGAAGAGAGGGAGCGGAGCACGCGCTCCTGTGAGGATTTCAGATCGGGGCGCAATCTGCCGCTTGCGGCTCAGCGCGTCGTGGGGCATACCGACCCCAGCCGGAGAGGTGGCCGAGTGGCTGAAGGCAACGCTTTGCTAAAGCGTCATACGGTCTCAAGCTGTATCGAGGGTTCGAATCCCTCCCTCTCCGCCAGGCACTCTGCCAAGCCGAGCCACACTCACTCCTCTCCATGCTAAGACACGCGACAGGCCGCCGGGGTCCTCCGAGCCGCGGCTGAAGGCCGGTTGTCGGGAGCCGCTCGGATATTTCACCTTATGTGCCGGAGCGGGGGCCTAATCGAACAGGCTGCGGCTGATGTTGATCACGAACGCGGCGGGCACGCCGATCACCGCGCCGATGAAGCCATAGAACAACGCGGCCCATAACGAGGCCGTGCCCCCTGCTCCCATCACCGCACCGTAGAGAATGCCGAGACTCGCGCAAAGCGCGGTCACCACGACGAGCCGCCGGTCGTTGCTCGCCTCGATCCGCAATCGCTGCAACTCGCGCCGGCTCTGCACGGCAGGCCCGGCCGGCTCCGTCGAGCCGCAATGCGGACACGCCACCGCGCTGAACGACACGCCGTTCCCGCAGTCATGGCAGTCGATCAGCTCTTGCCGTTTCGCCTGTCGCTGCGCCTGCCTCATGCCCTCATCCCGCTTCGATCGTCGCATGGGACGACAGATAGGAGATTTGTGGGCGTCCGACGAGGCTTGCCCGAGGTCACCGCGAGGCGACGGACGTGTCAGGCGGCGACTGCCGCCGGCGGCCGACCTCGCGTTCACCTCGTGACGAGGCGCGAGGCCGGAGAGCCCCGGCACACCATGATCAGCGCGCGGTCATCCAGGCGCGCGCCTCACGCTGCGCAGCCGCGATCTCGGATTCCGACATCTGCTCGGCGACCTCGCGACGCATCGCGACCGCATCGACGCGGCCCTTGAGCGCGGCGAGGTTGAACCACTTATGCGCGGCGATCAGATCGACCACGCCGTCGCGGCCGCTCGCATAGAGCATGCCGAGCTCGAACAGCACGTCGCCATTGGCGCCCTGCTCGGCGGTGGTCACATCAACGAAATTGAGTTGTCCCTGAAACATCGTCGCTCTCCTTCATTCAAGGAGGCGGCTCCCCTGGAGCGCGGCCCCCGTCCAACTGTTCAACGCCTGGTTAGTCCCCATGCCGTTTGACGGCTTATGCGCGAAGGATGACGGATCAAGTTTGAAGGGCAGTTTAAACATCTTGCTGAAAGAAGCTTGAACACGAAACCCGCGATTGTCCGGGCCTGTCCGCAAGCGATTGATTCACATGCGATTCTCCAAAGCGGCAAACAGTGGTTTACCGTTCTGTTTGGCAAACCTCTAACCATCCGCAAAACGCGATCGTTCGGCGGCTGCAACCGAGGGCACGGACGCCCGCGATGCGATCGCCCCGTCGTCCGAGGTTATGGGTCGAGATCGAGCGAGAGAGCGCCGCGGTGTGGGTGGCGATCAACGGCAATCGCCGAGGGCCGCAGCGCGCAGGAGGCACGTCCCTGCCGCGATCCGTCCAAGCATGAAGCTTCAGCAAGTCCTTCGGGGACCAGGCTCCGCGGATCACGCCTGTCGAGCCTCTCGTGGGCGAACGCTGCCTTCGCGTTCAGGCGATGCTCCGGCATCGCGGCAGAGCCATCAGTCCCGCGTGATCTCAGGCCGTCGCCTGCGCCGGTATGTAAGAGCCAGCAGACAGCAGAGGCCGCCGCGCGGGCGCCGGACTGAATGAGCAATCGAGATTGAACAATGGAAAGGACGTCAGGCCCGCCGCCATCGGCGCGGTGCCGGGGATCGAGGGCGTCGGCGAACACGTCAGGATCAGATCTCACTCTGGCTGTTAGCCGCTCGTGAGATTGCAGACCGAAAGCGCGATCTGCACCGAACGAAGAAATCCTGTTTCTTCTACCGGACCGTCCCGCAGCAGCGAAGCTGCCTTAGTTCGATCCGACCGTTGACCTGATGTCTCGCCGACACCCTCTATCGTCGACTGGAGCCTAAGATTATCCGCCGGCTCTGAACGAGCTGCGCGTCCCTTCGTTCCAACGACGTGCCGGCTTCAAGCTGCCGGACTCATCTCGCAGCGGACTGCGAGAGTTACTTCTTCTTGGCGACCTTCTTGGTCTTCTTGGCAGTCTTCTTCGCCGCGGTCTTCGCGACCTTCTTCACTGCCTTCTTCGCCTTCTTCGCTTTCTTGGCCATGTTGCCCTCCGATGTGAGTTGGCTTAGTCGATGCGTGCACTCGGGAATCGAGATGCACTCCATATCGATACACCAACGAGTGAAAAAAAACAGCTTCCGGCTTAAGGAAGTGTTGACACGCGCGCGCGTGTACGGCTGACGAAACGCGCGAAGCAGCACGACCGTCGACATCGGAAATGCGTTTCCGCGTCGGCGCAACGGCGAGCCTGCTACTAATAGCGATCGCAGGAAAAGCCTACGCTGCAAGGATTTCCTGAATTGCTGCAAGACGAGGCGGCAGCGGCGACAACTCCGTTGCGCCGCGCAGACTCACATCAGAAGAGCCGCTCGCGGACTCCGAGTCGTAAATTTTGGCAACGAAAAAATTTTCATCGTACACACCGTCGTGCGCGTTCGATCGCTCGCGAACGGTGGCTTTTTTGCGAATCGCGTGCGGCGATTCGCCGGACGCGAGCCCAAACGAAAACGGCGCGCACCTTGGTGCGCGCCGCCGGAACGAAGATAAGCGATCGTCGTTTCAGATGCCGAGCTTGCTCTTCAGGAGATCGTTGACGGCCTGCGGGTTGGCCTTGCCGCCCGACGACTTCATCACCTGACCGACGAACCAGCCGGCGAGCTGCGGCTTCGCCTTGGCCTGCGCGACCTTGTCCGGGTTGGCGGCGATGATCTCGTCGACCACCTTCTCGATCGCGCCGAGGTCGGTGACCTGCTTCATGCCGCGGCTCTCGACCAGCTCGCGCGGATCGCCGCCCTCGCTCCAGACGATCTCGAACAGGTCCTTGGCGATCTTGCCGGAGATGGTGCCCTCGCCGATCAGCGCGACAATGGCAGCAAGCTGCGAAGCAGACACGGGAGACGACGCAATGTCGCGGCCTTCCTTGTTCAGCCGGCCGAACAGCTCGTTGATGACCCAGTTGGCGGCCAGCTTGCCGTCGCGCGCCCGGTCCGGCAGCGCCGCCAGCACGCTCTCATAGAACGCCGCGCTCTCCCGCTCGGCCACCAGCACCGAAGCGTCGTACGGCGACAGGCCGAGATCGGCGATGAAGCGCGCCTTCTTCTGGTCGGGCAATTCCGGCAGCGCCGCCTTCAGCTCGTCGACGAACGCCTGGCTGAATTCCAGTGGCAGCAGGTCCGGGTCCGGGAAGTAGCGGTAGTCATGCGCCTCCTCCTTGGAGCGCATCGAGCGCGTCTCGCCCTTGTCGGGATCGAACCGGCGGGTTTCCTGCTCGATCACGCCGCCGTCCTCGATGATCTCGATCTGGCGCCGCGCCTCGGCCTCGACCGCCTGGCCGATGAAGCTGATAGAGTTGATGTTCTTGATCTCGCAGCGAGTGCCGAGCGGACCGCCCGGCTTGCGCACGGAGACGTTGACGTCGGCGCGCAGCGAGCCCTTCTCCATGTCGCCGTCGCAGGTGCCGAGATAGCGCATGATCGAGCGCAGCTTCGTCACGTAGGCCTTGGCCTGCTCGGCGTCGCGGATGTCCGGCTTGGAGACGATCTCCATCAGCGCCACGCCGCAGCGGTTGTAGTCGATATAGGACAGCGACGGCGACTGGTCGTGCAGCATCTTGCCCGGATCCTGCTCGATGTGCAGGCGCTCGATCCCGATTGTCGCGGTCTTGCCGCCGTCGAGCTCGACCGTGACCTCGCCCTCGCCGACGATCGGATCCTTGTACTGGCTGATCTGGTAGCCCTGCGGCAGGTCGGGATAGAAATAGTTCTTGCGGTCGAACACCGAGCGCAGGTTGATCTTGGCGTTCAGACCGAGCCCGGTGCGCACGGCCTGGCGCACGCACTCCTCGTTGATGACCGGCAGCATGCCCGGCATCGCCACGTCGACCAGCGAGACGTGGGTGTTGGGATCGCCGCCGAAGGCGGTGGAGGCGCCCGAGAACAGTTTCGACTTCGAGGTGACCTGGGCATGGATCTCCATGCCGATCACGACCTCCCAGTCGCCCGTGGCGCCCTTCATCAGCTTGCCGCTGGTTGCCGTCATGGCCCTCAACTCCCCATCAGCGCGGAGACGATCCGCTCGAATTCGATATCCAATGCATCTGTCGCCACCGGCTGCCCCGCCTGGCGGTACCAATAGCCGGCATTGCCGAGGTCGCCCTCGACGCGATGCAGATGCGCGTGCGCCCAGGCCGCATCGCGGCCGGTCTCGTCCTGAATGATCCTGTGCGCCCGGTCCCAATCGCCTTTCGCCAGCCACCACAGGCCGGTAAGCACGGGCGACAGGCCGGCGGCGGGCTTATCGCCCGCGAGGCTCCTGTTGAAATCGGCTACGCCTACCACCACCGGACCGGCGTGAACCGTCCCGCCGCCTGCTCGATGACCTCGCCGAGCGAGAACAGCGTTTCCTCGTCGAACGGACGGCCGATCAGCTGCAGGCCGAGCGGCAGGCCCTGCGCATCCTTGCCGGCCGGCACCGCGATGCCGGGAAGGCCGGCCATGTTCACCGTCACTGTAAAGATGTCGTTGAGATACATCTCGACCGGGTCGGCGCCGCCCTTCTCGCCGATGCCGAAGGCGGCCGATGGCGTCGCCGGCGTCAGGATCGCGTTGACGCCCTTGGTGAAACAGTCCTCGAAATCCTTCTTGATGAGGGTCCGGACCCGCTGCGCCCGGATGTAATAGGCGTCGTAATAGCCGGCCGACAGCACATAGGTGCCGATCATGACGCGGCGGCGGACCTCGGCGCCGAAGCCCTCGGCCCGGGTGTTCTCGTACAACTCGCCGATGGACTTGCCGGGCACCCGCAGGCCGTAGCGGACGCCGTCATAGCGGGCGAGGTTCGAGGACGCCTCCGCAGGGGCCACGATGTAATACGCCGGCAGCGCGTATTTGGTGTGCGGCAGCGATACCTCGACCAACTCGGCGCCGGCGGCCTTCAGCCAGGCCGCGCCCTCGGCCCACAGCTTCTCGATCTCGGCCGGCATGCCGTCGAGACGATATTCCTTGGGAATGCCGATCTTCATGCCCTTCACGGACTTGCCGATCGAAGCCTCGTAGTCCGGCACGGGAATGTCGACCGAGGTCGTGTCCTTCGGGTCGTGCCCGGCCATCGAGCGCAGCAGGATCGCAGCATCACGCGTCGAGCGCGCGATCGGCCCGGCCTGGTCGAGCGACGAGGCGAAGGCGACGATGCCCCAGCGCGAGCAGCGGCCATAGGTCGGCTTGATGCCGACGGTGGCGGTGAACGCGGCGGGCTGGCGGATCGAGCCGCCGGTGTCGGTCGCCGTCGCGCCCATGCAGAGCAGCGCCGCCACCGCAGAGGCCGAGCCGCCGGACGAGCCGCCCGGAACCAGCGTCGTGTTGGAGCCCTCGCGGCGCCAGGGGTTGCCGACCGGGCCGAAGCACGAGGTCTCATTCGACGAGCCCATCGCGAACTCGTCATTGTTGAGCTTGCCGAGCATCACGGCGCCGTCGCGCCAGAGCTGCGAGGTGACGGTCGACTCGTAAGTCGGCACGAAATTGCCGAGGATCTTCGAGCACGCCGTGGTGCGGACGTCCTTGGTCGCGAACAGATCCTTGATCCCGAGCGGAATGCCGGCGAGCGGCCCGCCTTCGCCCTTGCCGATCCTGGCGTCGGCCTCGCGCGCCATCGCGCGCGCCTGATCCGGCGTCTCCATCACGAAGGCGTTGAGCGCGCGCGCGTCTTCCATCGCCTTGAGATGGGCGTCGGTCAGCTCGAGCGACGTGAAGGTCTTGCTGTCGAGACCCTTGCGGGCCTCGGCGAGCGTCAGCGAAGTCAAATCGGTCATTTGTTGATCGGGCTGCAGAAGAACGGGGAAAGCGTCTTGTCGTCGGCGGCATCGTCGGCGAAGAACTTGTTGTTCGCCGGCTTGGCCTTATTGGCATTGGCCGCCTCGAGCTGGTCGAGGATCTCGTTGACGGTCTTGTCCGGATCGGCGGCCTGGCCCTGCCGCTCCATCGCGTCGAGATAGTCCATATAGGCCTTGTAGGCCGCTTCATCGTCGCAGAGCATGCACATCGGCGTCGGCTCGCTTGTCGGTTGGAGGAGCAGATGGCGCGCGAGGAGCGCGCCGACCTGCCTCGGCTATTCCACCTGGCTATTCCACGACCTTCGGCACGAGAAAGAAGTTGTTCTCGGTCATCGGCGCGTTCTTGATGATGTCGTCCGCGATCTCGCCGTCCGTGACGACGTCCTGGCGCTTCTTCATCGCCATCGGGGTCACCGAGGTCATCGGCTCGACGCCCTCGACATTGACCTCCGAGAGCTGCTCGACGAAGGCCAGCATCGCATTGAGCTCGCCCTGCAGATGCGGGACCTCGGCGTCAGTGACAGCGATCCGCGCCAATTGCGCGATCTTGCGGACGGTGGCGGCATCGACCGACATTATATAGAGCCTCACGAAAAATAGTGAACCCGCCCTATAGCAGAGCCCGCTTTCGCGCCGCAACCGGCTGGCTTCAGGGTTTTCCGGGGCGCCGCCCTGCCCTCGACGTTTCCCGCGGCGTCAGCCCGCCAGCTTCGCGAGGCGTGCGAGCGCCTGCTCCGCCAGCGTCCGCGTCAATCCGGCCGCCGGTATCTCGCGCCCGAGCGGCAGCGCCTGGCCGGCCCAGAGATTGGTGAAATCGACCTTGCCCTGCTTCTCCGCGGCCGCCTTGAGCGGGCCGAGCGCGGTCGCGGCATGCGGGAACGCCGGCGCGTCCGGCGAGATCGGCCCGACCTCGCGCATCACCCGGTTGGCGACGCCGCGGGCCAGCCGGCCGGTCATCACGTTGGTGATGACGGTGGATTCGTCGTCAGCCGCCGCGAGAGCGGCACGGGCCATGACGCTGACCTTCGATTCGGGACAGCGCAGATAGGCGCTGCCGATCTGCACGCCGGAGGCGCCGAGCGCGAACGCCGCCGCGATGCCGCGCGCATCCGCAATGCCGCCGGCCGCGATCACCGGCACCTTCACCGCATCGACGACCTGAGGCACCAGCGCAAAGGTGCCGACCTGCTCGGCGAGCTTGTCGGTCAGGAACATGCCGCGATGGCCGCCGGCCTCCGCGCCCTGCGCGATGATGACGTCGGCGCCGTTTTTCTCCAGCCACACCGCCTCGCGCACGACCGTGGCCGAGGCCATGACGACCGCACGGGTCGCCTTCACACGTGCCAGCAGCGTCGGCTCCGGCAAGCCAAAATGGAAGCTGATGATCTCCGGCTTCAGCTCCTCGACCACGGCGCACATCGCCGCATCGAACGGCGCGCGGTTTGCGGCCGCGACCGGAGCCTCGGGATCAACGCCGTACTCTTGATAATACGCACCGAGCCGCCTCTTCCACCCGGCCTCACGCGCCGCGTCGGCCTCGACGGGCGTATGGCAGAAGAAGTTCAGGTTGATCGGCGCCGAGACGCGCTGGCGGATGATGTTGACCTGCTCGCGCACCTTGTCGGGGCTGAGCATCGCTGACGGCAGCGAGCCGAGCCCGCCGCCTTGCGCGACCGCGATCACCAGATCGGCATCCATCACCCCCGCCATCGGGGCGAGCACGATCGGGTGCTCGGTCTTGACGAGGTCGAGGAAGCGGCGATCGGGCCACATGGGCTGCTCCTTGTGCGTGCTTGTTCTTGGCCGGGACGTGTTCTTAGCCGAGACGTTTTCTTAGCCGAGACGTTTTCTTAGCCGAGACGTGGCGATCGGATCGACCTCACGAATGCAGTGCGACACTACTCCCGTGCGTGCGCCAGCAACAGTCTGGAGTGCCGGCGAGAACCCGACGCATTGCACCTATTCCGCGTCGTGAAACCATGTCGCAAGGCGGTTGCCGCTCGGCAATATCGTCAGATGCGACACTCCGGCACAGTGCAACGCAAACGCGAAAAACAACTTTGAACAGCGTCGACCTCAGTTAGAATGCGGCGCTGGCCAGCGCGAAAACAACAAACATCAACATGTCGGAGGAAATGCGATGCGCAACGCGTTCGTGTTGTGCTGCTCGATCGTCATGATCGGTGCGGTCGGGACGGCTCATGCTCAGGACTGGACGAAGTCGAAATGGGGGCCGAACGACGAGATCGGCGCCGCCAACTACATGACGCCGGAACTGGTGGTCAAAGCCGCCTCGCTGGTGAAGACCGGCAAGACCTACCCGCTCGGGATGATCATCGACTCCAAGACCCCCGCCTATCCGCCGCGCTCGTTCAAGATCACGGTGGTGCAGCCGGGACAGGCCGGCATTCCCGGCCTCGGCCCGAACAAGGCGACCTATAATGACGACATCGTCGAGGGCTGGGTCGGCGTCGGCAGCCAGCTCGACGGTCTCGGCCATCTCGGCATCGAGCACGTCTATTACAACGGCAACAAGCTGCTCGACTTCGCCGACCCGACCGGTCTGAAGAAGCTTGGCATCGAGAAGGTGCCGCCGCTGGTGGCGCGCGGAGTGCTGCTCGACATGGCTGCCTATTACAACACCGACGTGGTCAAGGAAGGCACCGCCTTCAACGTCAAGGAGATCGAGGAGGCCGCCAAGAAACAGGGCGTCGAGATCCGGCAGGGCGATATCGTCATCTTCCACACCGGCTGGCTCGGTCTGATCGGCAAGGACGACAAGCGCTACGGCGCCGGTGAGCCGGGCCTTGGCGTCGAGGGCGCGAAGTACCTGACCTCGAAGGGCGTGGTCGCCGTCGGCGCCGACAATTGGGCGGTGGAGGCGATCCCGTTCGAGTCCAACAACCTGTTCGAGGTGCACCAGATCCTGCTCGCGATGAACGGGACCTACATCCTGGAGAACATGGACACCGCCGCGCTGGCCAAGGACAAGGGCTACGAGTTCCTGTTCGTCCTGGGCCAACCGCGCTGGCGCGGCGGCGTCCAGGGCAACATCAACCCGATCGCGATCCGGTAGCGGCCTCACCTCTCCCGGTTGGAGCGAGTGCGATCGCACAGAAAGACTCCGGGCCGCCCGCGACGAGTTGCACAGCGAGTTGGTTACTCCGTCATGCCCGGGCTCGTCCCGGGCATCCACGTCGTTCCGAGGATGCCGATCGACGTGGATGGCCGGGACAGGCCCGGCAATGACGCTCCGGGACGGAGAGCCCCAAACAAACTCCCATCGTCATATGCGAGTGCTTCGCGCTCAGCGGCGAGAGGTGCCGCCCTTGGGTGGTACACCGATCGGCACTGATGATCAGGCGTTCAGCCTCTGACCACGAACTCCTCTTCGACACCGATCGCCGCGAGAAACGACCGGTCGTGACTGACGACGAGCAGCGCGCCGTCGAAGGCGCGCAGCGCCTGTTCCAGGATCTCGATCGAAAAGATGTCGAGATGGTTGGTCGGCTCGTCCAGCAGCAACAGCGAGGGCGGCTGCTCGCCGCCGAACGTGCAGGCCAATCCGGCGCGCAGCCGCTCGCCGCCGGACAGCGTCTCCACCCTCTGCTCGGCGTCGTGGTTGCGGAACGCGAAGCGCGCGCAGGCCGCATGCGCGGCCTCGCGGCTGAGCGCCGGATGCAGCCGGCGGAAATTGCCGATGATGCTGTCGCCGCGATCGAGCAGCGCGACATGCTGGTCGAGCATGGCGATCCCCTCCGCGCGCCGGAGCGTGCCGCCGGACAATGCAATGGCGCCGATCGCCGCGCGCAGCAGCGTGGTCTTGCCGGCGCCGTTCCGTCCGGTCACCGCGATCCGCTGACGCCCTTTGATTTGCAGCGTCCAGGGGCCGAAGCTGCGGTCGCCCGCTCTCACGACCACGTGGTCCATGACCAGGAGCTCCGTCCCGGCGCCGAGCCCGGTCGGCGGCAGCACCATCGAGAGCGGCGTCAGCACCTCGACCTGCCGGCGCGCCTGGTCGCGCTGCTCGGTCGCTGCCGTGACCATGCGCTCGGCGAGCCGTTGCGAGCGGCCGCCGGTGGCCTCCGCCCGCTCGGCGCGCGCACCGAGCAGCAGCTTCGGCGCCGAACCGCTGGCAGCGAAGGCACGGCCGGCCTTGTCCTTGCGCGCCTTGGCCTCGCGCTGGCGCTGCACGGCGCGGCCCACGTCGCGCAGATGCGCATCGGCACGTTCCAGCGTCGCGTCCGCGCGGGCCCGCGCTTCGTCGCGGGCCTGCACGAACATCGACCAGCCGCCGCCGACGATGTGTACGCCGACCGGCGTCAGCTCGACGATCCGGTCCATCAGCTCGAGCAGCGCGCGGTCGTGGCTGGCGACCAGCACGCCGCCACGCCAGCTCTGCACCAGGCGGCCGATCGCAGCGCGGCCGTCGGCATCGAGATTGTTGGTGGGCTCGTCGAGCAGCAGCAGGTCCGGCGCCTCGATCAGCAGCCGGGCGATGCCGATGCGCGTCCGCTCGCCGCCGCTCAGCGAGTCGATCGCGCGATCGAGCGCCGCGCCGGGCAGCCCTGCCCCGAGCAGCGCCTCGTCGACGCGGCCCGGCAGGCTCCAATCGGCGTTAGCGAGATCAACGTCACTACCCTGCCCGGCGACGATCCGATCGAGCGTCGCGAGCGCGCCGGAGACGCCGAGCGCCTCGCTCACGCGCAGTCCGGGATCCCAATACTGCGCCAGCAGCCCGAGCGCGCCGGTGCGCGTGACCGTTCCCGCGGCGGGCTCGCACAACCCCGCGACGATCCGGAGCAAGGTCGACTTGCCCGAGCCGTTGCGGCCGACCAGACCGATGCGTTCGGCGCCGATCGAAAGGGAGAGGTTGTCGAACAGACGATGGTGATCAGGTGTCGCGGCAGAGACCGCATCGAGCGTCAGAAAGGAGGGCATGAGCAACCGTGACGGCAGAGGACACAAAGCGGCGGGCTAAGCTGGTCCTGCGATCCACGGCACCACTCCTGTTCACGGTACGATGCTCCATATAGGCCGATCGCAGTGCAGCGACAACCCGAGCCGTCCACTCCAGCCAAACCTCAAGACATGCGTCGCGCCTGCTGGCCCGTTGCCGACCCGCGTGCTAAGCGGCGCGCCATGCCCGCTCCCATTCTTCCTCTCATCGAAGCCGCCGCCCGCTGGCCCGAACGCGGCGCGCTCGTCGGCCTCGATCTCGGCACCAAGACGATCGGCGTTGCCGTGTCCGATCCGGACCGGAAACTCGCCACCGGCGTCGAGACCATCCAGCGCAAGGCGTTCAAGGCCGATGCCGCGCGGCTGCTCGCGATCTGCGCCGAGCGCAAGGTGGTCGGCTTCGTGCTCGGCCTGCCCATCAACATGGACGGCAGCGAAGGGCCGCGGGCGCAATCGACCCGCGCCTTTGCACGCAACCTCGCCGGCCTCACCGACCTGCCGATCGGCCTGTGGGACGAGCGGCTGTCGACGGCGGCCGTCGAGCGCGAGCTGATCGGCATGGATGTCAGCCGCGCCAGGCGCGCCGAGGTGATCGACACCCATGCGGCGATCTTCATTCTGCAAGGCGCGCTCGACCGGCTCGCGACGCTGCGCCAGTCCGGCCGCTAGCCCATGAGCCCCGTCGTTGCGGCGCTCGCGCCGGTGTTCCTGCTGATCGTGCTAGGGTTCGGCCTGCGACGCAGCCTGATCCGGCTCGACACGCAATGGCATGGGCTCGAGCGGTTGACTTATTATGTGTTGTTTCCGGCGCTGCTGCTGCAGAGCCTGGTCAAGGCCGATCTGAGCAAAGTCCCGGTGGCTGGCATCGGCGGCGCGCTGTTCCTGGCAATGCTGGCCATGTCCGCGCTATGTCTCGCGCTGCGGCCCCTGCTCGCCCGTTCCGGCGTCGACGGCCCGGCCTTCACCTCGATCTTCCAGGGGGCGACGCGCTGGCAGACCTATGTTGCGCTCAGCGTCTCCGGCAGCCTGTTCGGTCCGACCGGGCTTGCCGTGGCCTCGGTGGGCATGATCGCGATCATCCCGATGGTCAACGTGTTCAGCGTCGCCGTTCTCGCCCATTATGCCTCTCCGACCCGGCGCTCGATGGGCGAGATCGTCGCGACGATCGTCCGCAATCCGCTGATCTGGGCCTGCATCGTCGGGCTCGTGCTCAACCTGGTGCATCTGCCGCTGCCGAAGCTCTGGCATGACGCCGCCGACGCGCTCGGCCAGGCGTCGCTGCCGATCGGCCTGCTGGTGACCGGCGCGGGCCTGCATTTCGAAGGCCTGCGGCGCGCCGGACCTGCGGCCGCACTCGGCGTCGCGCTCAAGCTGGTGCTGATGCCGATCCTTGCGATCGGGCTCGCGGCCTGGTTCGGCGTCAGCGGCCCGAGCCTCGCGGTGGTCGCCATCTGCGCGGCGGTGCCGACCTCGCCCAGCGCCTATGTGCTCGCCAAGCAGATGGGCGGCGACGCGCCGCTGCTGGCCCAGATCATTTCGCTGCAGACGGTGCTCGCCGCGCTGACCATGCCGCTCTTCATCGCACTGGTCGGCACGGGCTAGGTGAGCAGACCGATGATCAAGTACGAATAGATGTTGTTAGCGGAGTGCACGACGACCGTGAGCCAGGTCGAGCCGCTGCGAAGGCGGTAATAACCCAGCACGAGGCCGATCACGAAGATCTCGAACACGCCGAACCAATTGTACTGGGTGTGGCAAATGGCCCAGAAAGCCGCCGTGAGCACGATCGCCCCGGCCGGCCGTAAAAACGACTCGGACCAGCCGCGGAGCATGAAGCCCCGCACCGCGAATTCCTCGACGATGGGAGCTGCGATGCAGCCCATCACCAGGTAGAAGAACAGCGTCAGCGGACCATCGCGGCGCGCGCGACCGAATTCAGCGAGCACACCCGCGTCGAGCGTCTCCCCCATCGATTGTCCGATGAAGCTGACGATGTGGATGACGGCCAGCATGACGAGCAGGGCGAGAACGAGGTCTTGCGCCGTTGGCCAGCGCAAGGCGAGATATTCGGAGAACCGCCGACGTGCCCAGCGCACCGCGAACCAGATCCCGGCAAGCTCGCCGGGAACGCTGCCGATCCCCGCAGCCGTCTTCCAGTAGACGTGAGTCATCATCTGCTCATAGGCGCCCTCCATCGGGACGCGGTGAACGAGCAGCAGGACGACCAGCGTCACGAATCCGCCGAGCAATGAGGCCAAGGCCGCGAGCAGCGTGAACCCCAGCGTCCCGAAAAAATACCAGGTACGCGGCGCCTTGGTTGCCCGAATGGCATCGGTCATGATGATCCCCGGATGTTGCGGAGCATGGTCGCGCGGAAGACCGAGGTAAGCAACGAGGGCCTCCGGGATCGCTCAATCACCCGTTGCCGCTCGCCAGCCACATCGTCTGAATCGTGGCGGCGAGGTTGTTGAGGCCGTGCAGCACCATGGTCAGATAAAGGGAGTGGGTGCGATAGCGCAGATAGCCGAACCACACGCCCAGCGAAAACACGTTCAGCAAAGCGAACCAGTCGTATTGAAGATGCAGGACGGTCCAGACCGCTGATGACAGCAGGATGGCCCCGGGCACCCGCAGGAAGGAGTCCGACCAGCCGCGATAGAGAAAGCCGCGCGCCATAAGCTCTTCCGACACCGGCGCCGCGACGCAGAAGGCGATGACCATCAGCCAGACCACGCCGTCGCCCTTCGCGGTCTTCAGGATGTCCACCATGAAGCTCGACGACGAGTCGCCGCGTCCGGTCAGATGCGCCGCCAGTTCCCAGCAGCTCAGGATCACGACCATGCCGACCACGCCGAGGGCGAAATTCTTCCAGCCGGTCCAACGCAGGCCGAGATAGTCGGCGAACGACCTGCGGGTGTGGCGGACGGCGAAGTAGATCGGGAGCAGGATCGCCGGCACACCCATGATCGCCGACAGCGACACCGTGAGCGACCGGCTCGCGATCTGGACCGCGGCCGTCTGAAGCTCGACCGCGCCCGTGAACGCGCCGTCATGGCGCAGCAGCAGATAGATGATCGGCGTCAGCTGACCGACGAAGAAGAGGACGATGATGAGGAGACCCCACAACGTCGTCCGCCAGAAGCCGAGCGTGCGCGGCTGATGCTGGGCCGGAGCAACCTGCTGCGGCGGCTGGAGCGGATCGAGGGAATCGATGACGGCGGTGTCGGGAGTGTCGGTCAAGGCAGGGCGCGCTCCAGCAGGGCACGGATGGCGGCGGGATCGAGATCGACGGCGCCATACATGCTCGGATGAACGTTGGCGAGCCGCGTGGCGGCGAACAGCTCGGCGTGAGCGGGCGTCACCGCATTGAGCGCGGCCGCGGCCGCCAGCAGCGCCAACGTCTCGACGGCCAGCCGTGCGACACGCTCGCCGTCGCCGCGCCGGAAGGCCTTGCCGATCATGGCGACCGCGTCCGCTGCGCCGGGCAGAGCACGCGTCTCCTCGGCCAGGGCTTTCAAGACCGCAGTCGCCGCCTCCGCCTCGCGCGACAGCGCGCGCAGCACGTCGAGGCACATCACATTGCCCGAGCCTTCCCAGATCGCGTTGACGGGCGACTCCCGGAAGTGGCGCGCGAGCAGGCCGTCCTCGACATAGCCGTTGCCGCCGAGGCACTCCATCGCCTCGTAGAGAAACGGCGGCGCGCTCTTGCACACCCAGTATTTGATCGCGGGCGTCAGCAACCGCATGTACGCCGCCTCGGCCGGATCCTCGTGCATGCGATCGAACGCGCGGCACAGCCGCATCACCAGCGCCACCGTCGCCGCGACGTGAAGGGCCATGTCGGCGAGCACCGACTGCATCAGCGGCTGGTCGGCGAGATGCTTCTGGAACACGCTGCGATGACGCGCGTGATGCAGCGCATGCGCCAGCCCCGAACGCATCAGGCCGGCGGACGAGATCGCGCAATCCTGCCGCGTCAGTTGCACCATCTGGATGATGGTGCTGATGCCCCTGCCCTCCTCGCCGACGCGCTCGGCGTAAGCGCCCGCGAACTCGACCTCGGAGGATGCATTGGAGCGATTGCCGAGCTTGTCCTTGAGGCGCTGGAAGCGGAGCGCATTGATCGATCCGTCCGGCGCAAAACGCGGCATGAAGAAACAGGTCAGGCCGCCCTCGGCTTGCGCCAGCACCAGGAAGGCGTCGCACATCGGCGCCGACATGAACCATTTGTGCCCGGTGACGCGATAGCCGTCGCCGGAGCGTTCGGCGCGGGTCATGTTCGCACGCACGTCGGTGCCGCCCTGCTTCTCGGTCATGCCCATGCCGAGCGTCATGCCGCGCTTCCGCCACCACGGCGCAAACGCAGCATCGTAGTTGCGTGTCGCGATGACAGGCATCGCCTTGGCCAGCAGGTCAGGCTGCGACGCCAGCGCCGCGACGGAGGCGCGCGTCATGGTGACCGGACAGAGATGACCACTCTCGACCTGCGAAGCGACGTAGAACTTCGCCGCGCGCACCACCTCGGAGCTGCCGCCGGCGGGCTTGCCTTGCGCCGTCCAGGTCGAATTGTGCAATCCGGCCGCAGCCGATCGCGCCATCATGTGATGATAGGCCGGATGAAACTCGACCACGTCCCGACGAAAGCCCTTGGCATCGAAAGTACGCAGCTTCGGCGTATTCTCGTTGGCGAGCCGGCCCTGCTCCGCCATCTCAGCCGTGCCCCACAGCTCGCCGAACGCGCTGAGCTCCTGCTCGGCGCCGACGCCGCCATTCGCCTTCACGGCGTCGATCAGCGGCCGGTCCACCGTGAACAGGTTCACGTCCTCGAATGGCGGCGACTGGTTGAAGACCTCGTGGGTCGCGTGGAAAGACTGGGTCATGGCCTTGCCTGTGCGAATCGACTATCGGCGCGGCCGAATGGGGAAAACATAAGTGGTCGTGTCCGCGCCCGGCAGCGAAAAGTGCCACCACTCCCTGGCATAGTTCACAAAACCTTGCCGCGCCATCACGGTCACCAGCTCATTGCGCCAGCGCCGCTGCTGCGGCGTCAGGTCTTGCGCGGCGGTATGAGCCTTGGGGTCCAGACAATCATAGCCCGTTCCCATGTCGACGCTGCCTTCGGGCGCACGCAGCGCCGCCGGCGCCGTGCAGTCAGCATAGTCCTTGGCCGGATCGAACGCGGCGGAATTGTCGGCCGCGAGCTCGACGAGCGTCAGATCGATCGCCGCACCTGTGGAATGAGCGGAACGCAGGGCGATGTAGCCGAGACGGAACAAGTCCTGCTTGGCGACATGCGGATTGTAGCGGCGAGCGGCAGCGGTCTCGCCGTCCTGCGACCAGGCCAGCATCTCCGCGACGGCACGCACCGGCCGGTAGCAGTCGAGCATCTTCAGGGACAGACCGCGCGGCCGCAACTCGGCCTGGATCGCCTTCAGCCGCAGCCCCACCTTGCGCGTCACGATACATTCGGCCGCGTCGTACCCTGGAAGGCGGCGCCCGACGAAATTGTTGCTGCCGGCATAGCGGATGTCCTGGAGGATGGTCGGATCGATGTCGCGGAGGTAGGCGAAATCCGCCATCAGGGTCGCCGCCGAGGCCGGCGCAAGGCTCGCCAGCAGGATGCCCGATCCGAGCAATCTTCCGGCAGCGATCAACCGCCACCCTGCAGGCCGCCGCAAGCCGCGAGACGGAACGGGGGATAACTCGGAACCCCGGCTTTCGGCCTTGCCCGCCATGGAAACCGCGCCTATAGCTCTGGCTTTAATGGCAACCTCTCCGAAATCGACTTTCGTCCTCGGGCACCGGCATTTGCTGGGAATCGAGGGCCTTTCCGCCCACGACATCACCGGTCTCCTCGACCTGTCCGAGGAGTATGTCGAACTGAATCGTCAGGTCGACAAGAAGCGCACCGTGCTGCGCGGCCGGACCCAGGTCAACCTGTTCTTCGAGGCCTCGACGCGGACGCAATCCTCGTTCGAGCTTGCCGGCAAGCGGCTCGGCGCCGACGTCATGAACATGTCGGTGTCGTCCTCGTCCATCAAGAAGGGCGAGACCCTGGTGGACACCGCCGTCACGCTCAATGCGATGCATCCGGACATCCTGGTGGTCCGCCACCACGCCTCCGGCGCGGTCGAGCTTTTGGCCCGCAAGGTCGACGGCTCCGTGATCAATGCCGGCGACGGCGCGCATGAGCACCCGACCCAGGCGCTGCTGGATGCGCTGACCATCCGCCGCAACAAGGGCCGCATCGAGGGCCTCGTGATCGCGATCTGCGGCGACGTGCTGCATTCGCGCGTGGCGCGCTCCAACATCCTCCTGCTGAACACGATGGGCGCGCGCGTCCGCGTCGTCGCGCCCTCCACCTTGCTGCCGCCGGGCATCGAGCGGATGGGCGTCGAGGTCGCACGCGACATGCGCGAGGGGCTCAACGGCGCCGATATCGTCATGATGCTACGGCTGCAGCGCGAGCGCATGAACGGCTCCTTCGTGCCGTCCTCGTCGGAGTACTTCCAATATTTCGGACTGGACCAGAAGAAGCTCGCTTACGCTAAGCCCGATGCGCTCGTGATGCATCCCGGCCCGATGAACCGCGGCGTCGAGATCGACTCCATCGTCGCCGACGGCGCGCAGTCGCTGATCCGGGAACAGGTCGAAATGGGTGTCGCCGTGCGCATGGCCGTGCTCGAGGCGCTGGCCCGCAACCTGCCCAATGCTTGATTTGAGACCTCGGGACGAAACGACATGCTGACCGATCGCCGCCCGATCCTGCTCGCCAACGCGCGCGTCATCGATCCCTCCCGCGACATCGACGGTCCCGGTGACGTGCTGATCGCCGACGGCGTCATCCGCGACCTCAAGCGCGGCATCGGCGCCGCCGGCGTGCCGGAAGGAACCGATGTCATCAACTGCGCCGGCCAGATCGTCGCGCCAGGCCTGGTCGACATCTGCGCCTTCGTCGGCGAGCCGGGCCTCGGCCATCGCGAGACGTTCGCAAGCGCCAGCCAGGCCGCCGCCACCGGCGGCATCACCACCATCATCTGCCAGCCCGGCACCGAGCCGGTCATCGACAACTCCGCCACCGTCGACTTCGTGCTGCGCCGCGCCCGCGACACCGCCATCGTCAACATCCAGCCGATGGCGGCGCTGACCAAGGGCCTGCGCGGCGAGGAGATGACGGAGATCGGCCTGTTGCGCGCCGCCGGCGCAGTCGCCTTCTCCAATGGCCACACCAGCGTGATGAACGCGCAGGTGATGCGGCGCGCGCTGACCTACGCGCGCGACTTCGACGCCCTGATCGTGCATCACACCGAGGATCCGAACCTCGTCGGCGAAGGCGTCATGAACGAAGGCGAGTTCGCCTCGCGCCTCGGCCTCTCCGGCATTCCGCCTGCGGCCGAAGCCGTCGTGCTCGAGCGCGACATGCGTCTCGTCGCCCTCACCAAGGGCCGCTACCACGCGGCTGCGCTGAGCTCGGTGGACTCGCTCGACGTCCTCAAGCGCGCGCGCGACGCCGGCCTTGCCGTGAGCGCCTCGGTGTCGATCAACCATGTCACGCTGAACGAGAACGACATCGGTCCCTACCGCACCTTCCTCAAGCTGACGCCGCCGCTGCGCACCGAGGTCGACCGCCGCGCGCTGGTCGAGGCACTGGCGTCCGGCCTGATCGACGTGATCATGTCCGACCACAATCCGCAGGACGTCGAGGTCAAGCGGTTGCCGTTCGCGGAGGCCGCGAGCGGCGCGGTCGGCCTGGAGACGATGCTGTCGGCCGCGCTCCGGCTGGTGCACAGCGGCGAACTGAGCTGGACCACCTTGATCCGCGCGATGTCGACTCGCCCGGCGGAACTGCTCGGCCTGCCCGGCGGCACCTTGCGCGCGGGCGCGCCGGCCGACATCATCGTGATCGATCCGGATGTGCCCTGGATCCTCGATCCCGCCGACTTGAAATCACTGTGCAAGAACACGCCGTTCGACGAGGCCCGCTTCACCGGCCGCGTGGTCCGCACCATCGTCGGCGGCCGCACCGTGTTCGAACATGTCTGACGCACGGCATCGCGCGCAAGGAGTTGTGTGATGGGTTCCGAAGCCTTCCTCCCGGTCGCTCTCATCATCGGCTATCTGTTCGGCTCGATCCCGTTCGGCCTGATCCTCACCAGGCTCGCCGGTACCCAGGATCTGCGCAGCATCGGTTCCGGCAACATCGGCGCCACCAATGTGCTGCGCACCGGCCGCAAAGGGCTTGCAGCCGGAACCCTGCTCGGCGATGCGCTGAAGGGCACGGCCGCCGTCATCGTCGCCGGCTATCTCGGTGGTCCCAACGCCGCGATGATCGCGAGCCTCGGCGCATTCCTCGGCCACCTGTTCCCGGTGTGGCTGAAATTCCGCGGCGGCAAGGGCGTCGCGGTCTATATCGGCATCCTCATCGGCCTGTTCTGGCCCGGCGCGATCTTCTTCTGCCTGGTCTGGCTCGCGACCGCCTTCGCGTTCCGCTACTCATCACTTGCTGCACTCGTCGCGAGCGTGCTGACACCGATCATGCTGTGGGCTTTCGGCCACACTGCGTTGGCCGCGTTGTTTGCCCTGCTCACCTTGTTGCTCATTTACATGCATCGCGAAAACATCAAGCGCTTGCAGGGCGGCACAGAGAGCAAGATCGGCGCTAAGAAGTAATCACTCCGGACAAATACGGAGCAAATGCGCACATCCTGTGTCTCGCCCTGAAATTACAGCGGCAACGCAGCAACACCGCCACATCATCAGCTAATAAGTTAACGCCGACTCTGGTGTGAATCATGATTGCCTGTCATGATTCCGGCATCTGAACACGCAAGACCAATTCAAGCGGCTCGCGGCTTCCCCGCGATCACCGCACTGAGGAGGAGTCGGCGCAGCAAATGTCCACACCCATTCGATCGAGCGCCAGCGCCCTCCTCTCCGCGGCCCAGATCTGGTCGACCGACGACCCGTTCGCATCCGCCGGCAACACCGCTGAACCGACACAGGCCGCAGCGATCGAGCCGCCGGCGCACGACCTCGCAGCCGATCCGATGGCCGAGAGCCCGGCTGCCCCGATCGCATCAACGGCCGCGACCACGCCATCCGAGAGCGCCACGGCCGTCGTCGAGATGATGATCGCCGCCACGGGCTCGACCGCCACCACCGAGCCAAAGGCCGCCGACGCGCCGGAGCGATCCCTGGCCGAGACCATCGCGAACGCCAAGCTGCCGCCGCCGCCGCGCGTGTGGCCGCCGCGCAAGCTGTCGCTGGCGCTGCAGGGCGGCGGAACCTTCTCGGCCTTCACCTGGGGCGTGCTGGACCGCCTGCTGGAGGAGCCGGCCTGCGATTTCGACACGATCAGCGGCGCCAGCGCCGGCGCGATCAACGCGACGCTACTCGCCAGCGGGCTGGCCAGCGGCGGCCGCGACGAAGCCCGCGGCCGGCTGGCCGAGTTCTGGACCGGGCTTGCCGATGAGGCCTCGTTCCGCGCGCTGATGCTGATCGGCGGCTATTCGCCGGCCAGCAGCGCGGTCTCGTTCGGCACGGGATTGCGCGGCGGACGCGCCGATCCGCTCGATCTGGCGCCGCTCCGCGACATCCTCACCGCGACGATCGATTTCGCCGCCGTGCAGAGCGCAAGCGCGCCGCGCCTGCTGCTCGCGGCCACCCGGATCCGCGATGGCCAGCCGCAGATCTTCCGCAACGGCGACATCACGCCGGACGTGCTGCTCGCCTCAACCTGCCCGGCCCAGATGCATGCGGCCGTCGAGATCGACGATGAAAGCTATTGGGACGGCGGCTACGCCGCCAACCCGCCGCTGATCCAGATTGCACATGAGTCCAGCGCAGCCGATCTGCTCGTCGTTCAGGTCACGCCGGCGCGGGACGGCCATGTGCCGATGACCTCAGCCGCGATCGATCGCCGCCTCGACCAGATCGCAGCCAATGCCGTGCTCAACGCCGAGCTTGCGGCGCTCGAATGGGCCCGCAGCGACGGCCTGCACCCGCCCCGCCTGCATCGGCTCGCCGCCGAGGACGAGATCGAGTCCCTGGCGCAGCGCGAGGCCACCGACTTCGGCAGCGACTTCATCGCCATGCTGCATCAACGCGGGCGCGAGGCAGCGGACCGCTGGCTGCGCGAGGCCCCCGCCGGCACCATGCCGGCCATCGCGGAGGAGCGGCCGGCCACCTCGACTGAGGAGGCGCGCGAGGTCGCTCCGGCGTAGCGCGCCCTCTTCCATGCGTCCTCGGGTTGCTCCATGCTGGCCCTGTTCGAGGAGGCTGGCGTGGACGCAATCAATACGACCATCGAGCTGAGCGAAACCGAGCGGCGCGACCGGCTGCGCCTGATCCGCTCCGACAATGTCGGCCCGCGCACCTTCCGCGCGCTGCTCGACCAGTTCGGCACCGCCCGCGCCGCGCTCGACCGTCTGCCGGACCTGGCTCGCCGCGGCGGCGCGGCGACGAGCGGCCGGATCTGCACTGTGGGCCAGGCCGAAGCCGAGCTCGAAGCCTGCAAAAGCCGGGGCGTCCAACTCCGGGCACCGGACGAGGACGGCTATCCGCCGCGCCTCGCCACCTGCGAGGATGCGCCGCCGCTGCTCGCCGTCCGCGGCCCCCGCGACAGCCTGATGCGCCCGATGATCGCCATCGTCGGCTCGCGCAATGCCTCCGCGGCCGGGCTCAAATTCGCCGGCCAGATCGCCCATGAGCTCGGCCAGGCCGGCTTCGTCATCATCTCCGGCCTGGCGCGCGGCATCGATCAGGCCGCGCATCGCGCGAGCATCAGCAGCGGCACGGTCGCCGTTCTCGCCGGCGGCCACGACCGCATCTACCCGCCGGAGCATGTCGATCTGCTCGGCGCCATCGTCAACGGCAGCGGCGCCGCCATCTCCGAGATGCCGCTCGGACACGAGCCGCGCGCCCGCGACTTCCCCCGCCGCAACCGGCTGATCTCGGGCGCCTCGCTTGGCGTCGTCGTGGTCGAGGCCGCGCATCGCTCGGGCTCGCTGATCACCGCCCGGATGGCTGGCGAACAGGGCCGCGAGGTGTTCGCCGTGCCGGGCTCGCCGCTCGATCCCCGCTCGGCCGGCACCAACGACCTGATCAAGCAGGGTGCCACGCTCGTCACCGAGGCCGCCGATGTGATCCAGGCAGTCGGGCCGATCCTGGAGCGGCCGCTGCCCTTGTCGCTGCGCGAACCCGACGAGGAGCTGTTCGCGCCCGATCCCGAGAACCACGACCGCGCGCAGATCACCGCCCTGCTCGGCCCGACGCCGGTGTCGATCGACGACCTGATCCGGCTCAGCGGCCTGTCGCCCGCAGTGCTGCGCATGGTGCTGCTGGAGCTCGAGCTGGCCGGCCGGCTGGAGCGTCATGGCGGCGGGATGGTGTCGCTCACCTGACGCTCAGCCGCCATCCTTGCGTGCATCGAAGCGCGAGCGGGCCTGCTCGATCTGCTCCTGGTGCTGGATGGCCCAGTGCCCGAGCGCCTGCACCGGCTGCGACAGGCCGCGGCCGAGATCGGTCAGCTCATAGTCGACCCGCGGCGGGATGGTCGGAAACACCGTCCGCGTCACCAGCCCGTCGCGCTCCAGCCCGCGCAGCGTCAAGGTCAGCATGCGCTGGGAGATGCCGCCGACGAGGCGCTTCAGCTCGTTGAAGCGCTTCGGTCCGTCCTGCAGCATCATGATGACGAATACGCTCCATTTGTCGCCGACACGCGCCAGGATCGAGGCCACGCCCCGGCAGTCATTCGGCCCCGGCTGCGCCGGAAGGTCAGGATCATCGCTGTCAGCAAGTGTCACGGCTGTGCCCGGGTTTCAAAAATGTGCGTTCTTGTGGGGTTACAGCACAGTCACTCATAGTGCGCCAGTTACAAACCAGTACTGAGGTGACTGACCTATGACCCAACTGCTCCATGTCGACTCCAGCGTGCTCGGCCCCAATTCCGTTAGCCGTCAGGTGTCGGCCGCGATCGTCACTCGCCTGCGCGAGCTCACGCCCGGTCTCGAGCTCACCTACCGGGATCTCTCAGCTACGCCGTTGTTGCACCTGTCCGGAGCACATATGGCGATTGCTCATGGCGCCGCGATCACAGACCCTGCGGTGCAGGCGGACGTGGCCGCCGGGCAAGCGGTGCTCGACGAGTTTCTCCGCGCCGATATCGTCGTGATCGGCGCACCGATGTACAATTTCTCCGTCCCGAGCCAGCTCAAGGCCTGGATCGATCGCATTCTGGTTCCGGGCAAGACATTTAAGTATGGCGCCAATGGCCCGGAGGGTCTCGTCGGTGGCAAGCGCGTCATCGTCGCGCTGTCACGCGGCGGCTTCTACGGCTCCGCCCCCATGGCAGCGCTCGAGCATCTCGAAACCTATCTGCGTGGTGTGCTCGGCTTCATCGGCGTGACGGCGCCTGAATTCGTGGCCGCCGACGGCATCATGGTCGGACCCGAGCAACGCGAGCAGGCGCTCGCACATGCGCTGAAGACCGTGAGCGACCTCGCGGCCTGAGAGACTTCGGCGACTGCCGCAACAAGGCGCAGGCAGTCGCCGACCGTATTGACCTGAACGAAATCACCCCTTCGGGCGCAGCTCTCCCAGAGCGCGCGGGAAAGCACGCTGCACCCGCCGCTCTCCGTCGCTGCAGGCTTGTCAGCCAACCGCGTCTCTGTTCCGACAAGAACTCAGCCAAGACGAAGCGACCACCGTGGCGACGCCGTGAGCGCGACCAAGATCAGCTCAGCCTGCGCTTGCTGCGCAGCCTGAGATGCTCCTCGGCTTCGAGATTGGCCATGCGCAGGAGGTAGTCGAGCATGTCCAGGTTATGGCGTTGCGCGAGCTGCGACAGGCTCGCCGTGACCTCGGCAATCAGCGCCGCCGCGGCATCGGGATCCTCCATCGACTCTTCTATATCCTGGTCGCGTCTGTCCGCTTCCTTGACCAATCGACCTATCCCATGACGGGTATTTAAGGAAAAACATCGGAAAAAGAGCACGGTTCCAATGGCGCTCCCTACAACCTGATAGGTACTTCCCCAGTGGGACGCAATCGACTTTCGGGGCCCCCCGATTTGACAGGAACCCCCTCACCACCCATGTTCGGGTCAACGGGCCGAGCGCGAATCCCGCGAAACCGGCTTCGACCCCTCCACTAAGTCATTGGAAATACATGAATATCGTCATCGTGGAGTCGCCTGCCAAGGCCAAGACGATCAATAAGTATCTGGGCTCCTCCTATGAGGTTCTGGCCTCGTTCGGCCATGTCCGCGACCTCCCTGCGAAGAACGGCTCGGTCGATCCGGAAGAAAATTTCCGGATGATCTGGGAGGTCGACCCCAAGGCCGCCGGCCGACTCAACGATATCGCCAAGTCCCTGAAGGGCGCCGACCGCCTGATTCTCGCGACCGACCCTGATCGTGAGGGCGAGGCGATCTCCTGGCACGTGCTCGAGGTCATGAAGGAGAAGCGCGCGCTGAAGGATCAGAAGATCGAGCGCGTCGTCTTCAATGCGATCACCAAGCAGGCCGTCTCCGAGGCGATGAAGAATCCGCGCCAGATCGATGGCGCCCTGGTTGATGCCTACATGGCGCGCCGCGCCCTCGATTACCTCGTGGGCTTCACGCTCTCCCCCGTGTTGTGGCGCAAGCTGCCGGGCGCGCGCTCGGCCGGCCGCGTGCAGTCGGTGGCGCTGCGCCTCGTCTGCGATCGCGAGCTCGAGATCGAGAAGTTCGTTCCGCGCGAATACTGGTCGCTGATCGCAACCTTGGCGACACCGCGCGGCGACACGTTCGAGGCCCGCCTCGTCGGTGCCGACGGCAAGAAGATCCAGCGGCTCGACATCGGGACCGGTGCGGAAGCCGAAGACTTCAAGAACGCGCTCAACGCGGCGAGCTACACGGTCGCGACCGTCGACGCCAAGCCGGCGCGCCGCAATCCGCAGGCGCCCTTCACCACCTCGACCCTGCAGCAGGAGGCGAGCCGCAAGCTCGGCTTCGCGCCGGCGCATACGATGCGCATCGCGCAACGCCTCTATGAAGGCATCGACATCGGTGGCGAGACCACCGGTCTCATTACCTATATGCGTACCGACGGCGTGCAGATCGCGCCTGAGGCGATCACCCAGGCGCGCAAGGTGATCGGCGAGATCTACGGCAACAAATACGTGCCGGACAGCCCGCGCCAGTACCAGACCAAGGCCAAGAACGCCCAGGAAGCGCACGAGGCGATCCGACCGACCGACCTGTCGCGCAAGCCGGCCGAGCTGCGCAAGCGGCTCGATGACGACCAGGCCAAGCTCTATGAGCTGATCTGGACCCGCACCATCGCCAGCCAGATGGAGTCGGCCGAGCTGGAGCGCACCACCGTCGACATCATCGCCAAGGCGGGCGGCCGCACCCTGGAGCTGCGCGCCACCGGCCAGGTCGTCAAGTTCGACGGATTCCTCGCGCTCTATCAGGAAGGCCGCGACGACGAGGAGGACGAGGACAGCCGCCGCCTGCCGCAGATGAGCCCGAACGATCCGCTCAAGCGCCAGAATCTCGCGGTGACCCAGCACTTCACCGAGCCGCCGCCGCGGTTCTCCGAGGCCTCGCTGGTCAAGCGCATGGAAGAGCTCGGCATCGGCCGGCCCTCCACCTATGCCTCGATCCTCGATGTGCTGAAGGCGCGCGGCTATGTGAAGCTGGAGAAGAAGCGGCTGCACGGCGAGGACAAGGGCCGCGTCGTGATCGCGTTCCTCGAAAACTTCTTCCGCCGCTATGTCGAGTATGATTTCACGGCGGACCTGGAGGAGCAGCTCGACCGCATCTCCAACAATGAGATCGCCTGGCAGCAGGTACTGAAGGATTTCTGGACCGGCTTTATCGGCGCCGTCGACGACATCAAGGACCTGCGCGTGGCGCAGGTGCTCGACGCGCTCGACGAGATGCTCGGCCCGCACATCTATCCGCCGCGCGAGGATGGCGGCGACGTCCGACAGTGCCCGACCTGCGGCACCGGCCGGCTCAATCTGAAGGCCGGCAAGTTCGGCGCCTTCGTCGGCTGCTCCAACTATCCGGAGTGCCGCTACACCCGCCCGCTCGCCGCCGACAGCGAGGCCGCGGCCGATCGCATGCTCGGCCAGGATCCGGATTCCGGCCTCGAGGTCGCGGTCAAGGCCGGCCGGTTCGGGCCCTACATCCAGCTCGGCGAGCAGAAGGACTATGCCGAAGGCGAGAAGCCGAAGCGCGCCGGCATCCCGAAGGGCACGCAGCCCTCCGACGTCGATCTCGATCTGGCGCTGAAGCTGCTGTCGCTGCCGCGCGAGATTGGCAAGCATCCGGAAACGGGTCTGCCGATCACCGCCGGACTCGGCCGCTTTGGACCGTTCGTGAAGCACGACAAGACCTATGCCAGCCTGGAGGCCGGCGACGAGGTGTTCGACATCGGCCTCAACCGCGCCGTCACCCTGATCGCCGAGAAGGTGGCCAAGGGCCCGAGCAAGCGCTTCGGCGCCGACCCCGGCAAGGCGCTGGGTGACCATCCGTCGCTCGGCCCGGTCGCCGTGAAGGCCGGTCGCTACGGCGCCTATGTCACCGCGGGTGGCGTCAACGCCACCATCCCCGGCGACAAGGAGAAGGACACGATCACGCTCGCCGAGGCGATCGTGCTGATCGACGAGCGTGCGGCCAAGGGCGGCGGCAAGGCGAAGGCTCCGAAGAAGGCTGCGAAGCCCAAGTCCTCTTCAAGCAAGGCGGCTACTAAGCCGAAGGCCGGAGGCGACGACGACACGCCGAAGCCTGCGAAGAAGGCGGTCGCCAAGAAGGCAGCGGCCAAGCCGAAGTCAGAGTCCACCAGCAAGGCGCGTGCGCCGGTTGCCAAGGCCGCCAAGACCTCGGCCAAGCCTGCCACCAAGGCCACGCCCAAGAAGAGCGCCGGCAAGGCCCGCGGATGAGAAAATGATCAAAAAGCGCGACATCGGCTTCCCTCCGCGGGAGGCCATCGTCGCCTTCATCCGCGCCAATCCGGGCAAGGTTGGCACCAAGGATATCGCCCGCGAGTTCGGCCTGAAGAACGCCGATCGCGCAGCACTGAAAGAGCTGCTGCGCGAGCTCGTCGCCGACGGCACCGTCAAGAAGAGCGGCCGCAAAAAGATCGTCGAGCCCGCGACATTGCCCGCCACGCTGGTCGCCGACATCACCGGCCGTGACAGCGATGGCGAGCTGATCGCCAAGCCTGCCGAATGGGACGAGGCCGAGCAGTCCGAGCCGCCGCGCATCCGCATCTACGCATCTCGCCTCGCCAAGCCAGGTGCCACCGCCGGCGTCGGCGATCGCGCTTTGCTCCGCGTCGAACCGATCAACGATGCCGACGGGATCGCCTATCGCGGCCGCGTGCTGAAGGTGCTCGACCAGGCGCGCAACCGCGTGCTCGGAATCTTCAAGAGCAACCCCAACGGCAACGGCGGGCGCCTGATCCCGGTCGACAAGAAGCAGGCCGGACGCGAGCTGTCGATTGCCCCTGGCGATACGAAAGATGCCAAGGATGGCGATCTCATCAGCGTCGACCTGTTGCGCGGGCGCGGCTACGGCCTGCCGTCGGGCCGCGTGAAGGAGCGCTACGGCTCGGTCGCGACCGAGAAGGCGATCAGCCTGATCGCGATCCACGCCCACGAGATCCCTATGGACTTCTCGGCTGCGGCCGTTGCGGAAGCCGAGGCGGCGCAGCCGGCGACGTTGAAGGGGCGCGAGGATTGGCGCGAGCTGCCGCTGGTCACGATCGATCCGCCCGACGCCAAGGACCACGACGACGCCGTCCACGCCGAACCGGATCTCGATCCGAGCAATGCCGGCGGCTTCATCCTCCACGTCGCGATCGCCGACGTCGCCTACTACGTGCGGCCCGGCTCGGCGCTCGATCGCGACGCGCTGATCCGCGGCAACTCGGTGTACTTCCCCGACCGCGTCGTGCCGATGCTGCCCGAGCGCATCTCCAACAATCTGTGCTCGCTGGTGCCGGGCGAAGCGCGCGGTGCGCTCGCCGTGCGCATGGTGATGGGCGCCGACGGCCGCAAGCGCTCGCACTCCTTCCACCGCGTGCTGATGCGCTCGGCCGCAAAGCTCTCCTACGCGCAGGCGCAGGCCGCCATCGACGGCAAGCCTGATGACGTGACGGGTCCCCTGCTCGAGCCGATCCTCAAGCCGCTCTATGCAGCCTATGAGGTCGCCAAGCGCGGCCGCGATGCGCGCGATCCGCTCGACCTCGACATTCCCGAGCGCAAGATCCTGCTCAAGAAGGACGGCACCGTCGACCGCGTCGTCGTGCCGGAACGCCTCGACGCGCACAAGCTGATCGAGGAGTTCATGATCTCGGCCAACGTCGCCGCGGCCGAGCTGCTGGAGAAGAAGGCGCTGCCGCTGATCTACCGCGTGCACGACGAGCCGACGGTGGAGAAGGTGCATGCGCTGCAGGAATTCCTGAAGACGCTCGATGTGCCCTTCGCCAAATCGGGCGCGCTGCGGCCATCGCTGTTCAACCGCGTGCTGACGCTCGTGGCCGGGCAGGACTACGAGCAGCTCGTCAACGAGGTCGTGCTGCGCTCGCAGGCGCAGGCCGAGTACTCCACGGACAATTACGGGCATTTCGGCCTGAACCTGCGCCGCTACGCGCATTTCACCTCGCCGATCCGCCGCTATGCCGACCTTGTCGTGCATCGCGGCCTGCTGCGCGCATTGGGTCTCGGCGACGGCGCCCTGCCCGACAGCGAGACGCCGGATCATCTGGCCGAGGTCGCAGCCCAGATCTCGGTCACCGAGCGCCGCGCGATGAAGGCCGAGCGCGAGACCGCCGACCGGCTGATCGCGCACCACCTCGCCGACCGCATCGGCGCCACCTTCCAGGGTCGCATCTCCGGCGTCACCCGCGCGGGTCTCTTCATCAAGCTCGATGATACCGGCGCCGACGGCCTGGTGCCGATCCGAACCCTCGGCACGGAATATTTCGACTATGACGAGACCCGCCACGCGCTGATCGGCCAGCGCAGCGGTGCCATGCACCGGCTGGGGGACGTCGTCGACGTGCGTCTGGTAGAAGCTCAACCGGTGGCCGGCGCACTGCGCTTCGAGCTGCTGACGCAGGCCGACGTGCTGGTGTCGCGGCATCCGCGCGGCGCGGGACCGAAGCGCAAGAATACCGTCGGGACGAGAGCCAAGCGGACCAAGCCCGAACCTCGTCCAAAGCATAAAGACAAGAGCCGTAAGAAAAGCCAAAAGGCAGGGGCAAAACGCAAGCCCGGCACATCGAAGAAAGGCAGATCATGGACGCCATGAGTTCAACGCCCCGCGCATTGCCACAAACCTGGACCCGCGACACCGGTCTCGCCGAGAAGCGCGACGTGTGGACGGCGATGAAGCGCGGCCTGCGCGGCCGCTGCCCACGTTGCGGCGAGGGCAAGCTGTTCCGCGCCTTCCTCAAGGTCGCGGACAACTGTGACCGCTGCGGCCAGGATTTCTCGGGTCATCGCGCCGACGACCTGCCGGCCTATCTCGTCATCGTCATCGTCGGCCACATCATCGTGCCGCTGGTGCTGTCGATCGAGACCAACTACGCGCCGCCGGTGGCCCTGCAGCTCGCGGTCTATCTGCCGGTGACCTTGATTGCCTCACTCGCCTTGATCCAGCCCGTCAAGGGCGCCGTCGTCGGGCTGCAATGGGCGTTCCGCATGCACGGCTTCGACGACAACCCGGTGGAAGGCATTCCCCCGGTTTGAGCGACGGGACGATCAACAAACAAGAAAAGGCGGGGAGGATATGAGCGAGACGGCACCGGCGACGAGCGCACCGGCGGGCAAGCCCGCCGAGAAGGAAGCGGATCACCACCCCTACACCAAGCCAAGGGATGCGGCGACGCTGATCCTGGTCGACCGCAGCGGCACGGTGCCGAAGGTGCTGGTCGGCAAGCGCCACGACAAGGTCGTGTTCATGCCGGGCAAGTTCGTCTTCCCCGGCGGCCGCGTCGACAAGACCGATCACCGCATTCCGGTCGCCGCCCCCATGGCGGCCGAGCTCGAAGCCAATTTGTTCAAGGGCAAGCCGCAGACCACGGCCTCGCGCGCGAAATCGCTGGCCGTCGCCGCGATCCGCGAGGCCTGCGAGGAGACCGGCCTGTGCTTGGGCCGCAAGGTCGACGGCCCTGCCCCGAAGCTGGACGGACCATGGGCGCCGTTCGCTGAAGCGGGCCTCCTGCCCGATCCCTCCGGCCTGTTCCTGATCGCCCGCGCCATCACTCCGCCCGGCCGCATCAAGCGTTTCGACACCCGCTTCTTCACGGCCGATGCATCGGCCATCACCCACCGCGTCGACGGCGTCATTCACGCCGATGCGGAGCTGGTCGAGCTGGTCTGGGTCGAGCTCGGCTCCAAGCCGCTGGCCGATTTGCACCCGATGACGAAGAACGTCCTCCACGAACTCGACAAGCGCTTGGCCACCGGCCCGCTGCGCCACGACGCGCCAGTGCCGTTCTTCCACTTCTACGGCGGCAAGATGCAGAAGGACGTGCTGGGCGGCTAGCATCAAGGCGAGGATGTCATTCGCTTCTCGCGAATGATCGCGGTCAGCTCCACCACACTCAGAATGAGATAGGCGGTCGCGCCACACCAAAAGTGTCGTCCCGGCGAACGCCGGGACCCATACCGCGGAATCTGTCTTAGGCCCGGATGATGGAGACCGTGCCTCACATAGGCTTCACGGAGTATGGGTCCCGGCTCAAGGCCGGGACGACACTGTTGTTTGGGTCGCTTGCTCGGCCCTCTCTGGAATGAGCGTGCTACGCGCGGCCCCAAAAACGAAATCGTGTTCTGCGGCGGGTTGCTGACGCGCGCCCGCGAAGTTCCTATCTCCTCAAAGACAGCAACCATCGCGGACTTCCCCCTCATGGCCCCTCGTCAACTCAAGCTCGGCGCGTTCATGCGCCCGGTCTCGATCCACACCGGCGCGTGGCGCTATCCCGGCGCCTGGCCGGACGCGAATTTCAACTTCGGGCATCTCAAGCAGTTGATCCGCAAGCTGGAGGCCGGGAAGTTCGACGCCTTCTTCATGGCCGATCATCTGGCCGTGCTGAATATGCCGATCGATGCGCTGAAGCGCAGCCACACCGTGACCTCGTTCGAGCCGTTCACGCTGCTGTCGGCTCTGTCGGCGGTCACCGAGAACATCGGCCTGATCGCGACGGGATCGACCACGTTCGACGAGCCCTATCACGTCGCCCGGCGTTTCGCCTCGCTCGACCATATCTCGGGCGGCCGTGCGGGCTGGAACATCGTCACGACCTCCAACCCTGATGCGGCGCTGAATTTCGGCCTCGACGATCACATGGAGCATGCCGAGCGCTACAAGCGCGCCCGCGAGTTCTACGACGTCGTCACCGGCCTGTGGGATTCCTTCGCCGACGATGCCTTCGTGCGCGACGTTGAGAGCGGGCTGTTCTTCGATCCCGGAAAGATGCACGTGCTCGACCACAAGGGCAAATATCTCAAGGTCCGCGGGCCGCTGAACATCGCCCGCCCCGTGCAGGGCTGGCCGGTCATCGTGCAGGCCGGCGCCTCCGAGGACGGCAAGCAGCTCGCGGCCGAGACGGCGGAAGCGGTGTTCACCGGCGGCGGCAGCCTTTCGGACGGCCAGAAGCTCTATGCCGACATCAAGGGCCGCATGGACAAGATCGGCCGCAATCCGGAGCATCTGAAGATCCTGCCCGGCGCCTTTGTCGTGGTCGGCGACAGCGTCGAGGAAGCCAAGGAGAAGCGCGCGCTCCTCGACAGCCGGGTGCATTACGACAGCGCCATCGCCTCGCTCTCGGTCATCCTCGGTACCGATGCCTCCGGCTTCGATCCCGACGGCCCGCTGCCGGAGATCCCCGAGACCAACGCCTCCAAGAGCGGCCGCCAGCGCCTGGTCGACGTCGCCGCCCGCGACAAGCTCACGGTGCGGCAGCTGGCGCAGCGGGTCGGCGGCTATGGCGGGCTCGCCTTCGTCGGCACCGCAAAGACCATCGCCGACCAGATGCAGGACTGGCTGGAAAGCCGCGGCTCCGACGGCTTCAACATCATGTTCCCGTTCCTGCCCGCGGGCCTCGACGATGTCGTCGACAAGGTGATTCCCGAGCTGCAGCGCCGCGGGATCTTCCGGACGGAGTATGAAGGCCCCACCTTGCGCGAAAATCTCGGCCTGCCCAGGCCGAAAAACCGCTTCTTCCCGGCCTAGAACCTGAGAATCTGCCCCGGATCTGGCCCGGCAACCTTGACTTTGAGGGCTGGCTGGGTAGGTTGCCGGCCAACGGCGCCCCCTCTTTGGCCGGTGCCCACCCCCGATCCCATTGCAGAGGTTCAAGACATGGCCAAAGCGGTCACCATCAAGGTCAAGCTCGTGTCGTCGGCCGACACCGGCTTCTATTACGTCGCCAAGAAGAATTCGCGCACCATGACCGACAAGATGGTCAAGAAGAAGTACGACCCGGTCGCGCGCAAGCACGTCGAATTCCGCGAAGCCAAGATCAAGTAAGATCGCGGGACTGCTTTCGACTTCAACGGGGCCGTTTCGGCCCCGTTTTTTATTGCGCCTGTCTCACGCCCCATCGGCCGTGCCGGCGTGACGCGCCGGTAATATTCGCCGGTCGGTTAAATTGAGGTTCCGGCCGTAAGGAACCATCAACCAAACCCATGCAAATTTGGGGCAGATAAGCGCCCGCATGTCGGCGGCGGCTTCCTCATGTTCACCCAGCTTACCGGGCCCCGCGATGACCGACCCTCAGACCCTGCAGTCCCGTCTCGACTTCATCGGCATCGACAACGCGACCCGCGAGCACTTGCGCGAGCTGCGGCCGCTGATCGGCAAGGTGCTGCCCGGCCTGCTCGACCAGTTCTACGCCCATGTCGGCAAGGTCCCCTCGCTCGCCAAGATGTTCTCCAGCCAGGCCGCCATGCGGCACGCCCACAAGGCCCAGCTCGACCATTGGATGTCGCTGGCATCAGCCAAGTTCGACGCCGACTATGTGAAATCGGTAACGCGGATCGGCCAGGCCCATAACCGGATGGGGCTGGAGCCGCGCTGGTACATCGCCGGCTATTCGCTGATCGTCACCGGCCTGCAGCGGGCGATCGAGACCGAGCTGCCCGACGGCTGGTTCGCAGGGCAAGCCGCGCGCGAGAAGAAGGCGGCGCTGCAGGCGGCGATCACCAAGGCGGCGATGATCGACATGGACCTCGCGATCTCGGTCTATCTCGACGCCGCCAAGACCGAGCAGCACACGGCCATGCAGCGCATGGCCGACGAGTTCGAATCCACCGTCGGCCAGATCATCAACAAGGTCCATGCCGACGCCCGCACGCTCGAGGTCTCGGCCAACACGCTGAGCAAGACCGCCGAGCAGACCCAGCAGCTGTCGTCCAGCGCCGCCGCCGCCTCCGGCCAGGTCTCGGCCACCGTGCACTCGGTCGCCTCGGCCGCAGGCCAGATGACCTCCTCCGTCCACGAGATCGGCCGCCGCGTCACGGAATCGACCAGCATCGCCAAGGAAGCCGTCCGCCAGATCGAGCAGACCGACGTCGGCATCAGCGAGCTGTCCCGCACCGCCGAGCGCATCGGCGACGTGCTCAAGCTGATCACCTCGATCGCCGCCCAGACCAACCTGCTGGCGCTGAACGCCACCATCGAGGCAGCGCGCGCCGGCGATGCCGGCCGCGGTTTTGCGGTGGTCGCCTCCGAGGTCAAGGCGCTGGCCTCGCAGACCGCCAAGGCGACCGAGGAGATCGGCCAGCAGATCGAGGGCATCCAGAACGCGACGCAGTCGTCGGTGGCCTCGATCAAGCAGATCGGCGGCACCATCCAGCAGATTTCGGAAATCGCAGCCGGCATCGCCGCGGCCGTCGAGCAGCAGGGCGCCGCCACCGGACAGATCTCGCGCAACGTCCAGGAGGTCGCCGGCGGCACGGCGCGCGTCGCTGGCAACATCGGTGACGTCAGCAAGGGCGCCGACGCCACCGGCTCCGCGTCCTCCCAAGTCCTCACGTCAGCGCACTCGCTGTCACGCGAGAGCGATCGGCTGAAGGACGAGCTGGAGAAATTCCTGCGGAAGGTCCGCGCCGCCTGAGCGACGCTTTCGAACTACATGCCGTGGCTCTGGAACACCGCCGAGCAGCGCTTGCTGAGCTTGGCGCGGTTCTGCGTCAGGCAGTTCTGCACACCGAAATCGTCACCGAGCTGAGCGCGGCAGAAGCGCTTGGCGTCCGGCGCGCATGCCTTCTGCTCCTGCGGCGTGCCCATATGGCCCTGCGCCAGGGCGAATGACGGCAGAACGGACAACGAGACGGCAACCGCGAACATCAGCTTTGTCATAAGGGGCTCCTCCTTGGGCGCGGGGACAAACGCGGGTCACGGCGTGCGGTTCCGGCACGATCCGCCTTCCCGAATCATCCGACGACGCTTCGCGACTGGCGGGACGCCTCGACAGTCCCGGCCAGCATCGCTATCTTGGCTCCATGAAGCTCGTCAGCCGCACCATCGAGATCGACCCAGCGACCGATACTCGCTTATCCGAGCTGGCGGCCGAGCGCGGCCAGGATGTTGCGGCCGTTCTGGCCGAAGCGGTCGCGCTGCTCGATTCCATGATCGACATCGCCGGCCCCGATGTCGCCGAAGACCGCAGGCGTCTCGATGCGTTTCATCAGACCCGCCTCGCTGTTCCGCTCGATGACGTGAGGGCCTGGGTCGCGAGTTGGGGATCGGCAGACGAACTGCCGCCGCCCTCCCCGCGCAAGCTCGGATGATCTTTCTTTCCCCCGAGGCCGTGTCAGACCGTGCCCCTCTTAGTAGCTCGTTCCAGCCATAATGCGTGATAGCGCCGCTCGCGCGAGCAGCCAGGCCACGTAGTCGGCGAGCTACAGATCGTGCGATAACACAGCGCCGCGCCCTCGGCCGAGCAGCCGACGATGCCGATATGTTGCGTCACACGTCGCCTCACCCACTCATGGAATCCGGCATGATAACGTGAAAGGCGGCTTGGCGTCAGCCTGATCCGCCTGTCACGACGCGCGTCATCGGCGCGGATCAGCTGCGCTGATCCGCTCTCCTCGGCCGGCACGGGGGCCGAGCCGCGATCCCGGTCCGCAGCTACATCACGCCGCGCGACAGCATGAGATGCGCCGTCTTGTCCTTGAGATTCTCCAGCGCGCGGTGCGCGGCGATGTGCTCGATGTCGGCGCGGCCGAGGCCGATGTCGATCAGCTGCGCCTCGCTCAGGTTGGCCAGATGGATGCGCATCTGCCGCAGCCGGCGGCGCTCCTGAAACGACTGCCACAGGCGCGCGAACAGACCAAGCCGACCTGACGCGCCCGGCGGCGCAGCGGCGTCCTTCTCAGATATGGCGTCGCGCAGTACCGTGATGGATGCCGCTGGGCGCGGCGCGGCTGGCACGTCGCGCGCAGCGTTGGCCGTCGTCGGACGAACGAGATCGAGGTGCGCGATCTCGGCTGTGAGGTGGGTCTGAGGCGGCATCGGTCGCTCCTGCTGTGTGATGCCGGCAGGGAGCGTGGCCCAACAAAAAGGCCCCGTCCGATGCCGGCGGGGCCTGGTGGAATGATCGTGTCGTCGAAATCCTAGCGCACGACTCCTCCCACGGCCCAGCTACGGCGGGTCGGGTTTTTGCGGTTGGAGTGGCGCACGACGTTGATCATGGTTTGCAAGTACCACGAAGATTGCGCCAGATCAAGGCATGTAGTTCCTGCGCTCACGGATGAGCACCCATGCGGGGCTCGTGTTCTGCCGAACTCCGAAAACGACGCCTCCGGCTGAATGTTGTTCAGAAAGAAGCGCCATCTCACCGCCGTCATTGCGAGCGCAGCGACATGTCCGCCATGGCCCGAAGGCTGACGGCGGAAGCAATCCAGAGTCGTGGGCGGGACCCTGGATTGCTGCGCCGACGCTCGCAATGACGTTGTGGCGACCATCTCGCTCTATTGGCCGACCGTCCTCCGCATCGCTACGGCCCGCGACCGACTACATCCCCCTGCGCGAGACCAGATAGAGCGGGTTTTCCCTCAAGCTCTCGAGCGTCTGCAGCGCGGCGATGTGCTCGATCTCGGCACGCGTCATGCCGATGTCGGTGAGCTCGCGTTCACTCAGCCCGGACAGGCTTGCCCGCACGGACTCGCGGCGTTGCCACGCTTGAATGGCGCGCCAGCACCGGCCGATCAGGCGGATGATCAGCCAGGTCGGCGTAGCCGGAGGACCGGCCGCGTCCTTTTCCGACAACACCTCGCGCAACGCCGCGATGGAGGCTTCGGACTGCATCGATGGCTGCACGCTGCCGATCGCGCCCGTCGCTGACGCGAGCGAGAGATCGACATTGAGCCCTGACACGTGCCCGGCGCCGATCGTTGAATGGGTGTGGTGAGGTGGCATGCTACGCTCCTGCTGTTGTGCCGGCAGGGAGCAAGGCCAAACGAAAAGGCCCCGTCCGATGCCGGCGGGGCCTGGTGAGAACATCGCGTCGTCGATCTCCTAGCGCGCGACTCCTTCCATGGCCCGGCCAAGGCCGGTCATGTGATCGAAGTTGACGATGCGGATCGATGTGCTCATGAGAACTGGATACCATCGATGTCGGATAAAATCAAGAGATGTTCCGCATGATGGCACATCTCTGACGGGAGTACTTCGAACTGAAGAGTCGGCAACGTCGCGAGGGCGGATTAGCGCAGCGTCATCCGCCATGTCACGGGCGGACAAGCGGCGGATTATGCTCCGCTAATCCGCCCTACGCTACGCACCTATAGAGCTGCTTGAACGAGCCGCATGAAGTCAAATCTCAGGGCCAGCCCGCTGGAGTGATGCAGATGACCAAGCAGAGCGTCCACGACCTCGCCCAAGCCTGGATCGACTCTCATCGACTGTCACCAAGCGAGGCGAACGGCGGACAACTCATTTCCGCGTGGGACGCGTTGGATGCCCTCGTCCGCGACCAGCCCGAAGCCGCTTGGCCGATCATTCGACAGTTGTGGATGCTCGCCCAATCGGACCGTATGTTAGCCCTGATCGCCGCGGGACCCGTTGAAGACCTGTTGTGCCTCCACGGCCCCGACTTCATCGGCCGGATCGAGCAGCTTGCAAGCCAGGACGCGGTCGTGAGGAAGATGCTCGGTGCCGTCTGGGGACAAAGCCGCATGGCCGACGACGTCTGGCGGAGACTGAAGGCCGCTGCAGGCCCAAGTTTCTAGCGACAACAAGCGCACCCAAGCCGATGGGCATGCTACCGATAAAACCCGGATCCGTAGGACGGGTTCGCGTTAGCGTAATGCGCCGTCCTTGGGCGCGGCAGCAAAGCGGCGGATCGCGCTACGCTGATCCGCCCGACGGACCTGCCCTACGGCACTCCCCGAGTGGCAATGAAGCGATCCTCAATGAAGCCAGCCAACCACGCGGCAACACCTCCCAAAACTCCCATCACTAAGGCGTTGGTTTCGACGCCGAAGGCGTAAAGGATCAGGAGTCCGCACACCATCAGCCCACCAGTTAGAGCACCGATACGAAGCGGCCTCATTGGTTTTTCCCCAGAGATCGCGGGTTGCTTGGAAGCGCATGTGTTAGCACGAGATCGCTGAAGCTCGTAGGCAGATCAACGCCAGCGTGATCCTCCTAAGCCATCCTGGAGCTTCGCGCGACCAGAAGTCAATCCGGCCCTCAGCAGCCTCCGAGATCTCCCTCCTTCGAAACCCCAACTTCTCAAATGATCTCAACATGATCGTCCTTTCCGATCCCCGTATCGCATTTTTACTTTCGTTTTTCCGGAAATCATGCTACACGTCGCCCATCCCACCTCGCCAAGAGGGGCGCATCGCGATCGTCACGAGCGTGAGGTGGGCTGCGGTGGGCGTGTCGGGGTGCAGCGTGGCTTGTCCGCGCGGACGAACATCCTGATGCGCACGGTGAAGCCGTGTGGTCCTGGCCTCCCGATGCTGAGGCCAAGCGGGCGCTGACGAAGCGCGCTCGCGACGGGGGCAAGAACGCCGGTCCCCGGGGAGAGCACGGAGTAAGCCGTAAAGCCATCGCGCAGGGAGGGCCGGATGTCCGGTTCGTACCTGTGGTTCTGCCGCGTGCTTTTTTGCTGCACGCGGACCATGGGTGCGACCAGCACCCGGCCTTCCCTGCGCCCTCTGTTCTCGAAGAGGGTTTTGAATGGCACAGCTCGGGCGCGGAGGCGCGGCGAGGATGAATGAGCTCGCGTCGATGTCTACGACGGTGAATGCCACCCCCATAGTTGTGATCGTTCGCGAAAGCGGACGATCCAGTACGCCGCGGCGCCTCGGTGAACCACGCCGTCGCGGACGTCGGAGCCGGCCTGCTCGTCAGCGCTCGCGGCCGTCCTTCGAGACGCACGTCTGCGGCGTGCTCCTCAGGACGAGGTCGGTGGGCTTGGAGCCGTCTATGAGAGAACTCGGAGAGATCTTGGCGACACTCTCACCCCTCATGCTGAGGAGCGCCGCTTGCGGCGCGTCTCAAAGCACGAGGCCCGGATGAGCGCCATGGCGGACTCAAGGCATTTGAGAGATGCCGGGCCACCTCAGCAGAGGATAGAAAGCGCTGACCCGCCCTGCCCTCTATCGGCCCCTGCCCGCGGCCTGCGGCAGGAAGGGCGGCGCTTGATGCACCGGCGCGATCGCGACCGCCCGGTTGCGGCCTTCGTTCTTGGCGCGGTACAGCGCGACGTCCGCGCGCTTCATGACGTCGGCGATCGGCTCGCCCTTCTGCTCCAGGGTGGAGATGCCGATCGAGACGGTGACCTCGATGCGCTTCTCGCCCTTGTGCACGGCGAACGGCTCGTTGGCGACCGAGCGGCGCAGACGCTCGGCGACCATGCCGGCGACGTGCAGATCGGTCTCGGGCATCACGATGACGAACTCCTCGCCGCCATAGCGGCAGGCGAGATCGATGCCGCGGATCGATTTGCGCACCCGCATCGCGAACTCGCGCAGCACATCGTCGCCGGCATCATGGCCGTAATTGTCGTTGATCGACTTGAAGTAGTCGATGTCGAGCATCATCAGCGCCAGCGGCTTGCCGCGGCTCGCGGCCTGGTCGGCCAGCGTCGAAAGATGCGTCTCCATGTAGCGGCGGTTGTGCAGGCCCGTCAGCGCATCGGTGATCGCCATCTCGATCGAGTTCTGCACGTTGTCGCGCAAATGATCGGTGTAGCGGCGCTTGCGGATCTGGGTGCGGGCGCGCGCCAGGAGTTCGTTCTTGTCGACCGGGCGCAGGAGATAGTCGTTGACGCCGATCTCCAGCCCACGCAGCAGCCGCGAATTGTTCTCGGCTTCCGCAATCGCCAGGATCGGCACGTGGCGCGTGCGCTCCAGCGAGCGCAGCTGGCTGCACAGCCTGAGACCATCGAAATCGTTGAGGTCGAGCGAGACGATGACCAGGTCGTAATTGCCGTCGGCGGCGTTGAACACGGCCTCCGCCGGGTTGGGCTCGACGTCGACCGAATGCTCGGTCGCCAGCATCGGCCCGAGCCGCTCATAGGACGACGGCCGGTCGTCGACCAGCAGGATCCGCCCGCCCCTCCCGGCATCGGCCACCGCATTGCGCTCGGGCGCCTGCACGCCGATTTCCAGCGAGGTCAGCGCGCGCATGCGCAGCTCGTCGGTCATCATCTTCAGCCGGGTCAGCGAGCGCACGCGCGCGATCAGCACGACGTCGGAGACCGGCTTGGTGAGAAAGTCGTCGGCGCCGGCCTCCAGGCCGCGCACGCGGTCGGACGGGCTGTCGAGCGCGGTCACCATCACCACGGGAATGAAATGCGTGGCCGGATTCGACTTCAGCCGGCGGCAGACCTCGAAGCCGTCCATGTCCGGCATCATGACGTCGAGCAGGATGATGTCGCATTCGGCGCGCTGGCAGATCTGCAGCGCCTCGGCGCCGTTCGAAGCGGTCAGCACGTCGAAATATTCAGCCGACAGCCGCGCCTCCAACAGCTTGACGTTGGCGGGGACGTCGTCGACCACAAGGATGCGCGCGGACACTGCAAAAACTCCTCAGCCGATAAAACGTCGCACGGTTTCTATGAATTTTCCGACCGAAATCGGCTTAGAAAGATAGGCTTCGCAGCCACCCTCGCGGATGCGCTCCTCGTCGCCCTTCATGGCAAAAGCCGTCACCGCGACCACCGGGATCGCGCGCAAATCCGGATCGTCCTTGATCCATTTCGTCACTTCCAGCCCCGAGACCTGTGGCAGCTGAATGTCCATCAGGATGAGGTCGGGCCGCGTCTTGCGAACGATGTCGAGCGCCTCCACGCCGCTGGAGGTGCCGGACGTCTGGTATCCGTGGGCCTCCAACAGATCGCGAAAGAGCTTCATGTTGAGCTCATTGTCCTCCACGATCAGGACGGTCTTGCCCATCCGCCCCTCCGAATCACTGACACCGGCATGTCCTCTGGCGGACGCCTGTCCACCGCTACTGATCTAATTCAAACTAGCCCCAGATTCGTTCAAAGCCGTTAAGTCGGTATTCCATCTTTGCCCGAGATGGTTTCCACTTGCTTGAACCGGCTCCGAAGACTCGGGCATGTTGGCCTGCAAAGTAGAGACGACAAGTTAATGGAAAGGCAAATGTCCCGTTGAAAAAGCGTTCTCAAAATCCGCGCGAAGTGGCTGAAATCGTTGCTGTTCAGGCCCTTTCATTCCTGGCCGGGGACCCCGAGCGTATCGGCCGTTTCCTGGCCGAGACCGGGATTGGGCCGGAGACGCTGCGATCCTCGGCGGCCGACCCGAATTTCCTGGTCAGCGTGCTCGATTTCGTGCTGCGCGACGAGGAAACGGTAAAGGCTTTTGCCGCCCACTCCAAGTTACATCCGACCAATATCATGGCAGCGCGGCAGGTATTGGGCGACCGCCAATGGGAGCGTGACGTGCCGTGACCACGCCGGCGCCAGAGGGTACATCGCGCGCGGCAGCCGGGCCGGCCTGCTTCTGCCGCGACTGTCTGGCGGACTTGGCCCCCGCCGTGCGGCGCTGCTCCGCCTGCGGCTCGCCGCGCCTGGTTCGCCACCGCACCCTCCCGGCCCTGACGCTCGCCCATATCGACTGCGACGCCTTCTATGCGACGGTCGAAAAGCGTGACAATCCTGATGTCGCCGACCGCCCGGTCATCATCGGCGGCGGCAAGCGCGGTGTGGTCTCGGCGGCCTGCTACATCGCCCGCACCTATGGCGTGCGCTCGGCGATGCCGATGTTCAAGGCGCTGGAGCTGTGTCCCTCAGCGGTGGTGATTCGCCCCGACATGGCGAAATATGTCAGGGTCGGCCGCGAGGTTCGGCAGGCGATGCTGGCTCTGACGCCGCTGGTCGAGCCACTGTCGATCGACGAGGCGTTCCTCGATCTCGCCGGCACCGAGCGGGTCCATGGCATGATCCCGGCGAAAGTGCTGGCCCGCTTCGCCCGCGATGTCGAGCGCGAGATCGGCATCACCGTCTCGGTCGGGCTGTCCTGCAACAAGTTCCTGGCCAAGATCGCCTCCGATCTCGATAAGCCCCGCGGTTTCGCCGCGCTCGACCAGGACGAAGCGCTGATGATGCTCGCCGACAAGCCGGTCGGCTTCATCTTCGGCGTCGGCCCGGCCACCCAGCAGCGCCTGGCGAGCCACGGTTTTCGTCTGATCGCGGACCTGCAGCGCGCCGACGAGATCGAGCTGATGAAGCAGTTCGGCGGCGAGGGCCGACGGCTGTGGCGGCTGGCGCGCGGCATCGACGACCGCAAGGTGGTGGCCGATCGCGGCGCCAAGACGATCTCGAGCGAGACCACCTTCGATACCGACATCCGCGACTATGCGACCCTGGAAAAGCTGCTGTGGCGGCTGTCCGAGAAGGTCTCGGCGCGACTGAAGGCGAGCCAGCTCGCCGGCTCGACCATCACGCTGAAGCTGAAGACCGCGGATTTCCGCCAGCGCACCCGCTCGCAATCGATCGCCGCCCCTACCCAGCTGGCCGGCAAGATCTTCGCGATCTGCAAGGAGATGCTCGCGCGCGAGACCGATGGGACGGCGTTTCGCCTGATGGGCGCAGGCGTCAGCGCCCTGCGTCCAGGCTCCGAGGCTTCCGACACCGACATGCTCGACCGCCGCTCGGCCTCAGCCGAACGCGCAATGGATGCGCTGCGCAAGAAATTCGGCCAGGCCGCGGTCATCCGCGGCATCGCCTATGACGGCCCGGAGCAGACGGAATGAGGCCAGTCTCAGTTGCTGCAGGGCTTGCTGTCCTTCGCGTCCTTGACGTCGAACTTGCCGAGGGAGCCTGCAATGACGAAGTCGTTGTAGTCGAGCACGAGGGCGCGGGAGACGCCGTTCTCGTACAGCTCGAACGACATCGCATAAACCGGCGTCTGCTCGCCCTCGGTGCGCTTGGCGTCGCGGTCGTAGTAGCTGACCGTCACCGGCCAGCGCGTCAACGTCTTCATTTCGCTGTTGTCAGTCGAGGCGTCCGGCTTGGCGGCCGCTTTGTCGCCAGGCACGGCCGCGCCGATCACGGTCAGCGTGTTGTAGACCTTCTCGCCATTGTCGGAGCCATCATAGACCGACAGCTCGAGCAACGATTTGCCCTCGCGCGCAGCCGCGATGATGCGCTGGATCTGCTCGGTCGGAAACACGGTCGCGCCATCGAGCGTGAAGGTCTTCGCCTCCGGCTGCTTCAGCTTGACGGTGATGTGGTCTCCGGTGCGCTCGGCCATGCCGTCGACCGGGCTGGACGCCTGATCGTTCATCCGCGAGTCGATCTTGAAGCGATAGCTCTTGCCGGCGCCATCCTCCCACGCGGTCGAGCGCAGATCGCTCAAGGTGACCTTGCCCTCGCCGAGATCGAGCTCGGAGACCTGGCGGAAGTCCGACGTGTATCCGGTGCAGGCATTGCCGGAGAAATTGTAGAGGATGCGGCCGCGCGCGCTGTTGACCGGACTCGATCCGCGCGACTTGAGCAGGCTCAGCTCATAGAGCGCCTGATGTGGCAGGAACGGCACCCCGGCTCCGGCTTGCGCCGGAGCGAACGTGATCGCCGCGACAGCCAGCGCTCCCATCGACAGTCGAAACGAATGAGCCATGAGTTTTCCTCGAGGGACGTATCGTTAAAGCGTCACATTAGAGACCGCTGCATTACGTCGCAACTGCGGCTGGCTCACGGAAACGTGCGCTCCAGGCGGGGAATTCGCGCCGGCGCTGGCTGCTTGCATGTCACTGGCAACTGCGCCAAACAGGGCCGCGGTCCGGCACGGGACCGGCGCTCACGCGACAGAACGGGGATTTCAGATGGCGGGTACGGTTGAACAGAATCTGGCGGCACAGGGCATCACTTTGCCGGCACCGAAGGCGCCGGTCGCCAATTATGTCCCGTTCGTGCGCACCGGCAACCTGCTGTTCGTCTCCGGCCAGGTCTGCCTCGGCGGCGACGGTAAGCTGATCGCGGCCGGCAAGCTCGGCTACAACGTTGCGCTCGAGGATGGTTATGCGGCGGCCAAGGGCTGCGGCGTGAACCTGCTGGCGCAGGTGAAGGCGGCGATCGGCGACCTCGACAAGGTCGTCCGCGTGGTCCGCCTCGGCGGCTTCGTCAACTCGGCGCCCGATTTCCTCGACGGGCCGAAGGTGCTCAACGGTGCCTCCGACCTGATGGTCGCGGCGTTCGGCGACAAGGGCCGCCATGCCCGCACCACCGTCGGCGTCTCGGCGCTGCCGTCGGATGCGGCGGTCGAGGTCGAAGGCGTGTTCGAGGTTGAATAGGATTGACGAGGACAAGAATGGACGGGGCGAATGCGCGCACCTGACTGGCTGACGGCCCGCCCCGTCGCCCATCGCGGCCTGCATGATGCAAGCCGGGGAATCATCGAGAACATGCCGGCCGCCGCGCGCGGCGCCGTCGCCGGCAAATTCGCCATCGAATGCGACATCCAGCTGTCGGCCGATGGCGAGGCGATGGTGCATCACGACTACGAGCTCGGCCGTCTCACCGAGGGCTCGGGCCTGCTGATCGAGAAGACCGCGGCCGAGCTCAAGGCCATCCGCTTCAAGCAGACCGACGAGCGGATGATGACGCTCAAGGATCTCTGCGACCTGATCGGTGGCCGCGTGCCGCTGGTGGTCGAGGTCAAGAGCACCTTCCAGGGTGACCGCCGGCTGGTCCGGCGCATGGCCGAGGTGCTGTCGGCCTATTCCGGCCCCGCCGTCGGCATGTCGTTCGATCCAGATCAAGTGCGCGCCATGCGCGAGACCATGCCGACGCTGACGCGCGGCATCGTCGCCCAGCGCACCTATCAGGACGGCTACTGGGACAAGCTCACCCAGGGGCAGCGCGACAGCATGCTGCATCTCAAGCACGGCATGAGCACGCAGCCGCATTTCGTCGCCTATTGGGTGCAGCAGCTCCCGGCCCCCGCGCCGTGGATTGCACGCAATGTGTTCGGCTGCCCGCTGCTGACCTGGACCGTCCGCACCCCGGAGCAGCGCGCCACCGCCGCCCGCTACGCGGATCAGATGATCTTCGAAGGGTTTACGCCGGAGACGTGAAGCCGGCCTTGAAGTCGGTGCTGCGATGCACGATCTTGGAAGCAAGGCAATCCGGACGCTTCCGCTGAGCGTTCCATGCCCGTGTCTGTTGCAAGGGTTCGATGGCCTCACCTGAGATCACGCTCGAAGCCGTTCCCGGGATCTCCGAGATCCCGGCCGCCGCCTGGGACGCCTGCGCCAATCCCGCCGGCCGCCTCGCGCCCGGCTCATCCGCCGCCTGCGGCCCCTCCTTCAACCCGTTCGTCTCCCACGCCTTTTTGTCCGCCTGCGAAGCCTCCGGCTCAGCGACGATCCGCACCGGCTGGGCGCCGCGGCATCTGGTGGCCAAGCTCGGCGACGAGGTCCTCGGCGTCGTGCCCTGCTATCTGAAATCGCACTCGCAGGGTGAATACGTCTTCGACCGCGGCTGGGCCGACGCCTATGAGCGCGCTGGCGGGCGTTACTATCCGAAGCTCCAGGTCTCCGTCCCCTTCACCCCGGCGACCGGGCCGCGGCTCCTGATCCGGCCCGACCAGGACCGCGACATGATCGGCAACGCTCTCGCCCAAGGCCTGAAGGCGCTGTGCGGGATCAGCGAGGCGTCCTCGGTGCACGTCACCTTCGCCAAGCAGGCCGAGTGGGAGATGCTCGCCGCGCAAGGCTTCCTGCAGCGCACCGACCAGCAGTTCCACTGGCACAATCAGGGGTTTTCCACCTTCGACGATTTCCTGGCGACGATGAACTCGCGCCACCGCAAGTCGATTAAGCGCGAGCGGCGCGACGCGCTCAGTGCCGGCATCACCATCCACTGGCTGACCGGCAAGGACATCACCGAGGACGCCTGGGACGCGTTCTTCGACTTCTACATGGACACCGGCTCGCGCAAATGGGGCCGGCCTTATCTGAACCGCAAGTTCTTCTCGCTGATCGGCGAAACCATGGCCGATGACGTGCTGCTGGTGATGGCCAAGCGCGATGGCCGATGGATCGCGGGCGCGATCAACTTCATCGGCTCGGATACGCTGTTCGGCCGCAACTGGGGCGCGATCGAGCACCACCCGTTCCTGCATTTCGAGGTCTGCTACTACCAGGCGATCGATTTCGCGATCCAGCACAAGCTCGCTGTCGTCGAGGCCGGCGCGCAAGGAGAGCACAAGATCGTGCGCGGCTACCTGCCGCAGACCACCCATTCCGCCCACTACATCGCCGACCGCGGCCTGCGCCGCGCCATCGATGACTACCTGAAACGCGAGCGCGCCTACATCGAAGAGGCCGGCCGCGAGCTTGCCGAGTCCGGACCGTTCCGCAAGAGCGTGGACGAGCAATCTTGACCGGCGGCACGGGCCAATGAGAGTAAGGCGCGTCACGAGGAACCGCTGAAGGAATTTGCCGATGACCGCCTACGATCCCAACAATCCGTTCGCGAAGATCCTGCGCGGCGAATTCCCGTGCGTGAAGGTCTACGAGAATGACCACGTGCTGGCCTTCCTCGACATCATGCCGCGCGTGCCCGGCCATACGCTGGTGATCCCGAAGGCCGCGGCCCGCAACATCCTCGATATTACCGAGGAGGACTATCTCCACGTCGGCCGCGCCGTGCGCACGATCGCCCGCGCCGCCAAGACCGCCTTTGCCGCCGACGGCATCACCGTGCAGCAGTTCAACGAGCATGCCGGCGGCCAGATGGTGTTCCACCTCCACGTCCACATCATGCCGCGCCACGCGGGCGACAGCCTGCTGCCGCCGGCGAGCCGCAAGGAGGATCCGAAGGTGCTGGAGGAGAACGCCGCGAAGCTGATCGCAGCGTTGAAGGGCTGATCAGGCGTCGTCGAGGCCGATGTCGAGCGCGGCCGATGAATGCGTGATCCAGCCGACCGAGATCAGGTCGACACCCGCCGCCGCAATCGCCGGCGCGATGTCGACCGTGATCCGGCCCGACGCTTCGGTGATCGCCTTGCCCCGGGCCATGCCGACGGCGCGTTCGAGCTCCGCCGGCGTCATGTTATCGAGCAAGACGGCATCGACACCAAGCGCCAGCGCCTCCTCGAGCTGCGCCAGATTGTCGACCTCGACCTCGATCTTCACGAGGTGGCCGGCATGAGCCTTCGCCCTCGTGATCGCAGCCTTAATGCCGCCCGCAATGGCGACGTGATTGTCCTTGATCAGCACGGCATCATCGAGCCCGAACCGGTGATTGCCTCCACCACCGGCGCGCACCGCATATTTCTCCAGCGCGCGCAACCCCGGCGTGGTCTTGCGCGTGCAAACGATCTGCGCCCGCGTGCCCTTCACCGCCGCGACCAGCGACGCCGTCGCCGAGGCGACGCCGCTGAGGTGGCCGAGAAAGTTGAGCGCGACACGCTCGCCGGTCAGCAGCGCCCGCGCCGGCCCGCCGATGGTGGCGATCACGTCGCCAGGCACCACGACACTGCCATCGCCGCGGATGACCTCCATACGAACCTCGGGGGAGACCGTCTGGAACGCGCAGCGCGCGATGTCGAGGCCGGCGATCACACCATGCTGGCGCGCCCGCAGCTTGAGAGACGCGCGCTGCTCCGCAGGCACGATCGCATCCGTGGTGATATCGCCGGCGCGACCGAGATCCTCCAGCAGCGCCATGCGCACCAGCGGCTCATAGAGCACGGGCGAGATTGGATTGAGGGTCATGATGCGACGCTCCTGAACGAGGGACGCTCGGTCTCGGCGATCTCCCGCGCGGCGGCGATCGCCGAGGACGATGTGAAGCGGGACGGCTGCGCAACGGACTGCGTGTCCGGATAGTCGGTCCGGCAATGCCCGCCGCGGCTCTCCTCGCGCGCCATCGCCGCAACCGACATCATCAGGCCGACCAGGGCCGGATCGGCCGCAGGCCCTGCTCCCAGCGCCAGCGGGAGCAGGCTCCGAATCGCTTCTGTCATCCGATCGCGGTCGCGAAGCACGCCGAGCGCATCGGACAGCAGCGGACGCACCGCTGCGGGATCGGATGCAGCGGGAATTGCTGCGGCCTGTCGGGGCTTGGCCGCGCGCGGCGGCGAACCAGCCACGCTCTCGGCCACCCATTGCGCGCAGACGATGGCTTCCATCAGCGAGTTGCTGGCAAGCCGGTTGGCGCCGTGCAGGCCGGTGCGGCTGGCCTCGCCGCAGGCCCATAAGCCTTCGACCGAGCTTCGGCCCACCCCGTCAACAGCGATGCCGCCCATATGGTAGTGCACGGCCGGCCGCACCGGGATCGGATCGACAGCCGGATCGAGGCCGGCCATGCGGCAGAACGCGCTGATCACCGGATAGCGCGCGGCGAAGGCCGAGCCTGGCTTCTCCCTCGCATCGAGGAACGTCCGGTGACCCGCCGCGCGGTGACGCCACACCGCCCGTGCCACCACGTCGCGCGGCGCCAATTCCGCCCCGGGCTCGTCGGCCATGAAGCGTACCCCTCGCTCGTCGATCAGCACCGCGCCATCGCCGCGGATCGCCTCGGTGAGCAGCGGCAGCGGCCGCGACAGCCCATCGAAGGCAGTGGGGTGAAACTGCACGAACTCCAGATCGGACAGGACCGCCCCTGCCCGCGCCGCCAGCGCCAGGCCCTGGCCGAAGCAGCCGGATGGATTGGTGCTGTCGAGGAACAGGCCGCCGATGCCGCCGGTCGCGATCACGACACGTGTTGTGGCGAGCACGAGCGGTTCGTCGCCGCGGACCGCGAGCACGCCCTGGACCGCATTGTCCGCAACGATCAACTGCCGCGCTTCGACGCCTTCGAGCAACGTCACCGACGGGCAGCGCCTGACAGCCACGATCAGCGCGCGCATGATCTCGCGTCCGGTGCCGTCGCCGGTGGCGTGGACGATCCGGTTGCGGCTGTGCGCGGCCTCCAGGCCGGGGCGCCAGCTCCCATCCGCGTTCCGATCAAACGCGACGCCAAGCTCGGCGAGCCTTTCGACCGCGCCCGGGGCCGCATCGATGATGCGGCGCGCCGCGGCCTCGTCGCACAGGCCCGCGCCGGCCAGCATGGTGTCCCGCAGATGCAGCGCCGGATCGTCGTCAGCACCGACGGCGGCGGCCAGGCCGCCCTGCGCCCACATGCTCGATGCTTCAGCGCCGAGCGGCGACTTCGACAGCAGAACGACCGGCTCGGGCGCCAGCGCGAGCGCGGTCATCAATCCGGCCGCACCGCCGCCGATGATCACGGGATAACCTGTGAGGTCAGAAAGATCGATACTCATAGCGCCAGCATCCTTTCCACCGAACGCCGCGCGCGCTCGGCCATCCCTGGATCGATCGTCACCTCATGCGTGTTGGTCTCGAGCGCATGGCGGATGTTCTTCAAGGTGATCCGCTTCATGTGCGGGCACAGATTGCACGGCCGGACGAACTCGATGTCGGGATACATCACCGCGACATTGTCGCTCATCGAGCATTCCGTCAGCAGCACCACCCGCGCCGGCCGCTTGTCACCAACAAAATCGGACATCGCAGCCGTCGAGCCGGCAAAGTCCGCCTCGGCCACCACCTCGGGCGGACACTCCGGATGCGCCAGCACGGTCACCCCTGGATGATTGTCACGCAGCGTGCGAACGTCCTCCGCGCTGAAGCGCTCATGCACCTCGCAGTGTCCCTTCCACGCCGTGATCCTCACCTCGGTCTGCGCCGCCACGTTGCGCGCGAGGTATTCGTCCGGCAGCATGATCACGTGATCCGTACCGAGAGACTCCACGATCGCGCGTGCATTGCCGGAGGTGCAGCAGATGTCGGACTCGGCCTTCACCGCGACGGACGTGTTGACATAGGCAACCACCGGCACGCCCGGATGGCGGGCGCGCATCAGCCGGACATCGTCAGCGGTGATCGACTCCGCGAGCGAGCAGCCCGCCTCCATATCCGGGATCAGCACCGTCTTCTCGGGATTGAGCAGCTTGGCGGTCTCCGCCATGAAGTGCACGCCGGCGAGCACGATCACCTCGGCATCGACCTTGGTCGCTTCACGTGCAAGCAAGAGGCTGTCGCCGACGATGTCGGCGACGCCGTGGAAGATCTCGGGCGTCTGGTAGTTATGCGCGAGCACCACGGCCTTGCGCCGGCGCTTCAGCGCCCGAATGGCTTCGACGTCCTCCTCGTATACCGCCCATTCCGGCGGCGGGATCACCCGCTTCAATCGGTCGGCGAGCGGTGCATTCGGCGCGACGGGAGAAAGGACAATCTCGGCCATTTATACTCTCCTTGAGCATAATCTGGCTTATACTTATCCTGAGCATAAATCGTGTCAAGGGCCGGAGATCACGTCCGCGAGAGCGGCAGCTTGGTTCCGACCACGGCGCGTTCGGCCAGCACGCCCTGGCGGAAGCGGAACAGCTTGGCCGGACGGCCGATCGTGTCGGCCGCCATCGCGCCTGTCTCTTCGACGAGATCCTGCTGCTCGATGAGACGGCGGAAATTCTGCTTGTGAACCAGCCGCCCGGCGAGCGCCTCGACGCTGCGTTGCAGTTGCAGCAGCGTGAATTCGTCGGGCATCAGCTCGAACACGACCGGGCGATACTTGATCTTGGCACGCAGCCGGGCGATGCCGGTGGCGAGAATGCGGCGGTGGTCGCCCCTCATTGCGCGGCCGGGCACGACACCCTCGCCGCCCTTCTCGCGCACGCTCTCGGCGATCAGCGCGGCCTCGTACAACAACTCATAGCGCTGCAGCGCCAGCTCCTCGTTCCACTCGTGGCCATCGACACCGAAGGTGATGGCGGCACGCCGCCACCGCGTCTTCTGCAGCGCAGGCTGTTCGGCGGATCGCGCCCAGGCCTTCAGCTTGGGAGCGATGATCTTGGCGAGGATCGCCGGCGGACCATCGCGGTGATCCTCCCATGGGAAGTAGTCGTACCAGGACGACCATTGCGCATCGGCCCCCTCGCGCCCCTCCTCCTCACGCGTGAGGCCGAGATAGCTGATGGAAATGCGATGGGGCGCGTCGGGATCACCGCTACGGCCGCGGTCGGCGAAAGTGTAGAGCTGCTCGACATACCCCAGGGGATGCCCGGTCTGTGCCTCGACCCACGCGCGCAGCCCCGTCTGCAACGAGCGGTGACCGAATTGAAACGGTCCGCTCGGCAATGCCGCGGCGTGTTCGATGGTCATGATCCTGGGCTGCCCGTCGGTCACCGCCACCAGCACGGCGACGAGGTCCGCGGTGATTGCATCGAGAGCCGTTACGGTCTTCTGCGGCCGCTTGTTCACGTTGACTATCGAGCTCCGTCGATCTTATGCGTTGTCGTCGTCCCCCGACGCAGGCGCCTGCGTGAACACGCAATGGTCCGGCTTCAGGTCGATCAGCGGCGTCTCGTCGAGGCAGTCGAGCCCGCGCACCAGCACGGTGCTGCTCTCCAGCGCGACGAAGCGGACGGTCGAGACGCCGATCGGATTGGGCCGCACCGGCGAGCGCAGCGCGAAGGTGCCGCGGGTCTCGCCGTCGTGATGGCGGGGGCTCTGCTTGACGAGATCGCGCCGGGCCCGGTTGAGCCAGTACAGCACCTGGAGATGGCTGAAGCCGTCGATGCCCTGCAGCGCCGCCACCCAAGGCTCGAAGATCTCTAGCCGGCACACCGGCCCCTCGAAGCTGCCCTGCCGCGGCGTCTCCAGCCGCGAGGTCCATGGCGTGCGAATGCGGCCGATGAAGTACAGCGAAGCATCACGCGGCTGCGGCGCCGCGATCGCGACTTCACCCGGGCGGAGATCGGTATCAGTGGTCATCGCAAAATCCTCGGATCTTCCGTCAATCTAGCCGAATGCGGCGGCACGGCAATTGCGGTCGCGCAACTCAGCCGAGCCACCATTTTCCGGCCAGCATGACCGCCTCGCCGCAGACGACGCCAGCGAAGATCGAGCGGCGCGTCGCGAGAAAGGCCGCAAGGCCGGCTGCGACAGCGCCATAGCGCAGCTCCCAGGGCACGCTGGCCAGCGCGCCGGGCGGCTGCACGACGATCTGGGCGATAACGCCGGCGAGGATCGCGGTCGCGACTGCCTTCACCCACATCAGCAGGTCCGAGCCCTCGTCGAGGCCGCTGCCGAACCATAAGCCCAGCAGCCGCCAGATCTGGTTCGGGATGACGCCCGCGACCAGCAGCACCACCAGCGCATGCCAGTCGCCGATGAAGTCGCTCATGCCGCCTCCCGTCGCTCGCGCCATTTGTGGACGGCGAACGCAACCGTCCCGGCGACGACGCCGCTGACCAGGATGTCGACGCCGCTGTTGAGCTTCGCGGCCAGCGGATAGAGTACAAGGCCGAGGCCGAGCGCGAGCACGTCCGCCAGCTCCTTGGCGTTGCGCAGGGTGGAGAACAGGAAGGCGAGCGGCGTCAGCAGCAGCACGGCGGCGCCGAAGGTCTGCGACAGGTTGGCCGCCAGCAGATAGCCGATGATGGTCGCCACCAGCGCCACCGCCATCAGGCCACTGCCGAGGCCGTGCACGAAGGCGATGCGGCGCTCGCGCGGCACATGCGGCAGGAAGCGATAGCATTCGACCCACAGGGTCACCGCGGTGAAGTGCGCGATCAGCACCAGATGCCGCCGCTTGGTCTTCGGCTCGCGGATCAACGGCAGCACCGCCACCACCATCGGAAACAGCCGGATCGCGCTCATGGTGACCGCGATCGCCGACTGCAGGATGGTCTGGCCGGAGCCAAGCGTCGACACCAGGATGATCTGCGCCGGCCCGGCCCACACCAGCACGGTGCTGAGGATCGCCCAGAGCATGCTGAAATGGGTGTCGTGGGCGAGCGCGCCGATGCCGATGAATGTGACGAACAGCACCACCGACAGGATGGTCGCCGACGTCGCGCGCAGCCCCCAGCCGAAGGCCCGGAGCGAACCATGCCATTGCGGTGAATCGAGCGGAGGAAGTGTCACGGGCGGCCAAGCGGAACGGAGCGCGATAAGGCTTTCGAAACCGCCCGGCGTCAACCGTCATCACGCGCGCGCGGCTCTGCACGCGGCGCAAGCCGCCCGCCGTCAGGCCCGGTTGCGCAGCACGAAGCAGGCGCCGCCGGCGCCGCGGATGCGGTTGCAGAGCGCGTCCGCCTCGCCGCGCGTGTCCGCGCCGATCCGGACCTGATAGAAGGCGCGGTTGCCGCGCGTGCGCATGACCGAGGACAGCAGGCTCGGGTCGCGATCGCCGATCACCGAGCCGAGGCCCTTGATCGCCCGCGCGTACATCGACAGCGCCTTGTTGCGGTCGAAGCCGGCCGCCAGCTGCACGCCCCACACCTTCGCGGCGGACACGGCGACATGCTGTTCCAGCTGGGTGACGAACGGATTGGGCGCGCGCTTCAACAACGCCATGAGCTGATGGCATGAGGTCGGCCGGGCGCTCGGCGGCAGCTTGCCACCCTTCTCGCTCCCCTTGCCGGCGGCCGCCCACTCGTCGATCGAGGTGCCGGTAATGGCCGAGACGTAGTTGCGCGTCTCCCAGGGCATCTGCCCCTTGCCGGCGAGCCAGTTCTGCACGCGACGCGGGCCGGCATTATAGGCAGCGGCGGCCAGGCCGAGATTGCCGAACTGATCGCGCAGCTCGGCCAGGAACTGCGCCGATTTCGGCAGCGCCTGCACCGGATCGAATGGATCGAGCAGCTCGCGCTCGCTCGCCGTGCCCGGCATGAACTGGGCAATGCCTTGCGCGCGCTGGCCGTTGCGCGTCACCGGGCCGACGGCATCGCTCTGGAAGCGGCTCTCCTGCCAGATCACGCGGGTAAAGAATTCGAGCGGCAGATCGTTGGACTTGGCCGCGGACTCGATCATCAGGCAGATCGCCTCGCGGGTGCCGCTCTCCTTGGGGTCATCAGCCTTCGCGGCCGAGTCTTTCGGATCATTCTGGGCCGGAGGTGCCCCGTCCACCAGCGGCCACACGGTCTCGCCCTCATTGGCGGCGACGCTACCCAGCATCGCGACCATGAGACAGAAGACGATACCCAAGGACTGGCAAGCTGCAGAAACCGAAACGAGCATGGACACGATGAAAAAAGCCGGCCTGACCGCCGGCGGACCCAACCGCAAACAGACAAAGCCTCAGGCGTGCTCCGGTTCCAGCACGCGGCGCCTTGACACAGACGGTCGCGCCGCTAGCAGATCATCAATCTCCAAGGGAGCGCAACGGATGGCCACCCCCACCGACGACACACTCGGCTTCGCCCCGGATGACACCGTGCCGCTGGCCTACATGGCGCGCACCCGCGACTATTACCTCGCCATCGGCTATGGGACGCCGTATCGCTGGGCTCATTACAATTCAGCGCCGTTCCAGCCGCTGCGCAAGCCCCTGGCGCAGTCGCGCGTGACAATCGTCACCACCGCCGCGCCTTTCGATCCCGCCAAAGGCGATCAGGGTCCCGGCGCGCCCTACAATGGCGGGGCCAAGTTCTACTCCGTCTATGACGGCGACACGTCGGCGCAGCACGATCTGCGGATCTCGCACATCGCTTACGATCGGACGCATACGACGGCAATGGACTCCAACACCTGGTTTCCCCTGGCGCAACTGCTCCGCTTCGCTCGCGAGGGCCGCATCGGCGCCGTCGGGCCACGCTTCTTCGGGGCACCGACCAATCGCAGCCAGCGCGTCACCATCGAGAGCGATGCGCCGGAGATTCTGGCGCGCTGCCGCGCCGATGAGATCGATGCCGTCGTGCTGGTGCCGAATTGCCCGGTGTGCCATCAGACCGTGACACTGGTGGCGCGGCATCTCGAAGCCAACGGCATCGCGACGGTCGTGATGGGCTGCGCCAAGGACATCGTCGAGCATGCCGCCGCGCCGCGCTTCCTGTTCTCGGATTTCCCGCTCGGCAATTCCGCCGGCAAGCCGCACGACACGGCGTCGCAAGCCTTCACGCTCGAACTCGCGCTCGATGTGCTCGAGCGTTCACCGGCCGCACGAACCACCGTGCAATCGCCGCTGCAATGGAGCGGGGATCACTGTTGGAAGCGCGACTACAGCAATCCCGCTTTGCTCGCACCGGCCGAACTCGCGCGCCGGCGCGCCGAGTTCGATGCCCAGAAGGCGATCGCACGCGGCCTGCGAGACACCTCGGCCTAGACGCGGTCGAACTGACGCGGCCTGACCTGAGGTCAACCAGCGAGCTTGAAAACCGAACGGCTACTTCTCTTCAGCCTTCGGCTCGGGCCGTTGAAACTGAATGTTGCACTTCTTGGCGATCGAGGCCTGCTCGATGGCAACCATCTGGCCCTTCATGTTGGCCAGCTCGGCGGCCGTCTGCTTGTCGCCTCCGACCAGAAATGCCGCCGGCCAGAACACCACCACCGCAGCAGTGGTCGCGATCGTGTCATTCGTTCGCTGCTTGTCCTGCGCTCCGGACAGAATGGCTGCACGCGAGGAGACGCTCTGGGCTTCCATCGCAAGCTGCTGGCAGTTGTACGACTGAAAGATCATCGGAGACACGTAGGTCGGGGTGATGTCAGTCGAACTCGACGCGCAGGCGCCGAGAGCAAGAGCCCCCAACACAGCGCCCAGAAGACCGGTATTGCGCCACTCTACGAACATGATTCCCCCCTTGCCCACGAATTCGTGAAACAATGTGAGGGTAAACGCAAGCCGCCGAGGCGCTGGCGGACGAGATTATGCCTGAATATCTCGCCCGGCCGATCGATTCGGTAGCAGTGTAGTATAGAAGCAACCGGTTGAGGGTCTGGCGCGCCGTCTCAACTCACGGCCGCCAGCATCCCCGTTTTGGCGTGGCAGCCGACATATTCGAAGAACTGCTCGTCGGCAGCCGCCACCGTGACCTCGTGATAGAGCCGAAGCTTGGCGGCGGGTCCGAGCGAGGACAGATATTTCATCGCCGCGCCGAAGATCCTGACATGCGTCGGATGCGACTCCGCCCAGCGCTCAAGCGCCGACAGGCTCTGCCACCAGCTCTGCCCGTAGGATTTCTCCGTGAGGACGCCGTCCGTGCCTCGCAAGCGCATATAGCGGTTCGCATAGCAGCCGATCGATATTCCCTGATCACGCAGGAAATCCATGCCCTCGCGCAGCACGGGTTCGACATCGTCGAGATACATCCGGCGCTCCGCCGCATCGGTATCGCTCCAATCCTGGCCAGAGCGAATCATGCAGAGATTGTCCTGCGCGATCACACGCAGGCGCGGCCCGTCCTGCAGCAGGGTCGGCTTGCCGAGCGATCGCATCTCGTTGGTTTGCGACAACGGGATTCGATCGCGCATGCCGCCCCAATAAGCATGCTCCAACACCTCGCCGCTCATGCCCTCGGCAATGACCGCGATCCCCTCGGGACGTCCCAGCGACGAGAACAACGTCTCATAACGCTCGATCGCGGGGCGCAGCACCTCGATGAAGCGGCCGCTCCCTTCCGCGCCGGACCCGGTCCAGGCCAGGCGCGCCGGCTCGAACCAGCTGTCGAAGCGCAGGACATCGTCCCAATAGGCGACGAAGACGTCGTTCGCACATCCGGCCTGGTCGACATGGTGCGCGAGGTCCCAATGCGATGGTCCGTCGGCTCGTGATACGAGCGTCATGAAGTCCGACGTCGACGGGGGCGCGGCCGCCGTCTCGGCGCGGTATTGCACGCCGAAATAGGCCATGACCACGCGGCTGACGCCCGCTCCATGACGGGCGACGAACGACGGATAAGGTGGCTTGTAGTCGTCATCGACCCGGCGATGGCGGCAGCGCGTGGTCGTCAGATGCGAGGGAATTGCCGACTCCATGACGCGTCCCCTCAAGCGGTTTGATCAGGCCGCGCGACCGCGGCCTCGCCGGATGCCGCGGCTGCAACGGTATCGACCGGGAGCGCGAACGCCTCGACGCGATTGAACGGCTTCTTGTTGAGCAACAGCCGGGTCACGTCGGGGCGCGAATAGTGCCCAGCCGGATCGGCGGCGTTCTTGGCGATGCCGATCATGCCGAGATCGATCTCGGCGATCACCAGACCCTCCTGCTCCGGCGGCAGCTTCTCGACGAGCATCGAGCCGTCGGGACCGAAAATCGCGGCATGGCCGCCACCGACATGCAGCAGCGCGTGCTTGTCGGGACGGTCGCAGAGCTCGTCGATCATCGCCTGTGAAACGGTCGCGCACGGCGCCAGCACGAAGCACGAGCCTTCCACGGCATAGACGCGCGAGGCGGCATTATTGACCTCGGCGCCAAGCGCAGGCGCGAACGGGTCGTAGAGCGAGAAGCTCGGCCACGCCGCGACATGCACCTGCTCGTTCTGCGCATACATCGCATATTTCGACAGCGGCTGCAGATGCTCCCAGCAGCACAGCGCGCCGATCCGGCCGATGTCGGGACGCTCATGCACCGCAAGGTCGCTGCCGTCGCCCTCGCCATAGACGGTGCGCTCGGCATGGGTCGGCCGTAGCTTGCGGCGCTTGGCGATGGTCTCGCCATCCGGACCGATCAGCCATTGCGCGATATAGAGGCTGCCGCCGTCACGCTCGGACAGGCCAAGCACAGCCGTTAGTTTCGCCTTGCGCACAGCGGTGCGCAGCGCCTCGGCCTGCGGGCTGTCATAGGCGAGCGAGTTGTCGAAATAGCGCTGCACGAAGCCACGGCCGATGCACCAGGCGGGCGAGTCCATCCAGATGTGCCAGGGGTATCCGGGGATGAACACCTCCGGAAAGGCGATCAGCTTGGCGCCCTTGTCGGCCGCCTCCTCGATCAGCGCAATCGTCTTCTTGATCGAGCCGTCCAGGTCGAGCCAGGCCGGCGCCGCCTGCACCACCGCCACCTTGTATTTCGGATGTGCCAGTCCCATCGCTCGTCTCCCCTTTTCCGGATCAGCGGCGTCCCGCCGCGCGCGCTTCGATTGGGAAGTATTGACCTCAGCCGCCATTCGCGCTCGTCTGGCTCGGCACGAAAACTCGACTGCGGCAGGCACAGTGCGAGGCGCCGGCCCGGAATTTGCTGCATTTCCAACCGTCCATTGGCACAGGTGCAAAGGGAGACCGCGATGCCGGTCCTGTTCACCACGGAGGGAAGCCCGGGCCACCGCCGGCTGGCGCTGTGGCAGGACATCGTCTGCGACGTCTATGTCGGGCTCGACTGCACGTCCGATCTCGGCAGCGCGTTTCGTGGCTCGGTCACGCACACGACGCTGGGGCGGGCCGTCTGCTCCGAGGTTGCCTCCGACCGGCAGCGCGTGCACCGGACGTCGCAACGCATCGCGCGGGCGGATGCGGACTACGTGCTGGTCGCGCTCGGGCGTGAGGGGATCGGAGGCGTGACCCAGGACGGCCGCGACACGGTGATCCGGCCAGGCGAATTCGCGATCTATGACACGACGCGCCCCTACGAGCTGCAGTTCGACGCCGCATTCCGGCAGACCGTGTTCAAGCTGCCGCGCGAGATGCTGCAGCGCAGGATCGGGGCCACCGAGGCCGTCACGGCGATCACCTTCGGCGCCGACGGCCCGCTGCAGCCGCTGGCCTACGATTTCATCATCAAGCTGTGCGAGCGCGCTGACCATATCAACGTCGAGAATGCCGAGCATCTCGCCGATCAGGCCGCCGACCTGCTGGCGATGACCTTGGCCGAACGGCTGAGGACACAGCCCCTGCCCGCCTCCAGCCATCGCGCGGCGCTGCTCTACCGCATCAAGGCGCATGTCCGCACGCGGCTCTCGGATTCGGATCTGTCGTTGCAGGAGGTCGCCCGCGAGCTCGGCCTGTCGACGCGCTACATCAACGACCTGTTCTCTGACGAGCAGCTGTCGTTTCAGCGTCATGTGCTGGCCGAGCGCCTGAAGCAATGTCATCGCGACATCGGCTCGCCGGCGCTGGCGCATCGTCAGATCAGCGAGATCGCCTTTTCCTGGGGCTTCAACGACCTCTCGCATTTCGGCCGCGTGTTCCGGGAGCAGTTCGGCATGACGCCGCGCGAGTGGCGGCGCAGCGCCGTGACGCGCTAAGCTCGCCGTCACGCGGCCGACTCACGCGCCGGCCGTACGGATGATGCGATGCGCCGCTTTGCCCTGAAGGCCCTGTTCGCCCTGCTGACGCTCAATCGCGACGACGATCCGCCGCGCTGGGACCGCATCGTGCTGATGGCCTCCTCGCTCGTCACCATTGGCCTGATCGCGCTTTACGCCTATGGGAAGGCGACCGGCCGCTGGTAGCCGGGAGCGGATGAGCGGGCGCCATGAGGATGCGAGCAGGATTAGCTTTGGTGTTGCTGTGCACCCTTGCCTGGCCAAGCCATGCACTGGACAGCGAGCAGAGGCGTGGAAAAGCGCTCTTGCAAAGCCTTTGCAGCCGATGCCATGCGATAGGTCCCACCGGCGCCAGCCCGCATCCCGACGCGCCCCCGTTCAGGACCTTCGGTGACAGCAAGCTCTACGACGAAGACTTCGCCCAGCGGCTACAGACCGGCCTCTCGACGATCCACAAGGACATGCCGAGCTTCCAGTTCGATCGGCCCGATGCCGAAGCCGTGGTCAATTATCTCAAGGCTATCCAGGTCCGTCCCAAGCGACGGTGACGCGCTGGCTCCGCTCGAGGGCATGGAACGCGGATTGTGCGGCGCGGTTGCCCGGTCCCGTCCCTCATCCGCGGCCCGGCTGCGGCTGGAGCTCCCGCGATGACGTCAACGACCACGATGGTGCATGCCGATGGCCTGCCGCTGCCGCAGCGGACCTGGGCGATCGTCACGATCGCGCTGGGCATCGTGCTCGCGGTGGTCGATGGCGCGATCGCCAATGTGGCGCTGCCGACCATCGCACGCGATCTCAACGCCAGCCCCGCTTTCTCGATCTGGATCGTCAACGGCTATCAGCTCGCGGTCACGATCTCGCTGCTGCCGCTGGCCTCGCTCGGCGAGATCATCGGCTATCGCCGCGTCTATCTCGCCGGCCTCGTGCTGTTCACGGCCGCCTCCTTGTTCTGTGCGCTGGCCGACAACCTCTTGCTGCTGACGCTCGCACGCATCCTGCAGGGTTTCGGCGCCGCCGGCATTCTCAGCGTGAACTCGGCGCTGGTTCGCTTCACCTATCCGCAGGCGCTGCTCGGCCGCGGCATCGGCATCAATGCGATGGTGGTCGCGGTCTCCGCGGCGGTCGGGCCGACCATCGCCGCCGGCATCCTCGCGGTCGGCAGCTGGCCCTGGCTGTTCGCGATCAACGTGCCGCTCGGCATCGTCACTTTCGTGTTCGGCTTCCGCTTCCTGCCGCATACGCCGCGCGCGCCGCACATGTTCGACTGGCAGAGCGCCGCGCTCAGCGCGGTCACGTTCGGCTTTCTGATCGCGGCTGTCGACAGCCTCGGCCATGGCGAGGCGCTGGTCACCTGCGCCATCGAGTTCGTCGTCGCCGTCATCGCCGGGGTGTGGCTGGTCTATCGCCAGACCCACATGGCCTCGCCGCTGCTGCCGCTCGACCTGCTGCGCATCCCCGTCTTCGCATTGTCGATTGCGACCTCGATCTCCTCGTTCTGCGGCCAGATGCTCGCCTTCGTCGCGATCCCGTTCTATCTCGAAAGCCATTTCGGCTACTCGCCGGTGCAGATGGGCCTGCTGATCACGCCCTGGCCGATCGCGGTCGGACTGACCGCGCCGATCGCGGGACGGCTCGTGGAGCGCGTTCCCGCCGGCCTGCTCGGCGGCATCGGTCTCGTGATCTTTGCGGCCGGCCTGTGCGCGCTCGGCCTGCTGCCGCAGCAACCCTCGTCATGGGACGTCGTGTGGCGGATGGCGCTGGCGGGCTGCGGCTTCGGCCTGTTCCAGACCCCAAACAACCGCACCATGATCGCAGCCGCGCCGCGCGAGCGCGCCGGCGGCGCCAGCGGCATGCTCGGCACCGCCCGCCTGCTCGGCCAGACCACGGGCGCGGCGCTGGTCGCGATGTTCCTGGCGATCGATCCCTCCGGCGGCACGCGGCTGTCGCTGCTGACCGGCGTCGGCTTCGCGCTGGTCGGCGCCTTCCTCAGCATGCTCAGGCTGTCGCCGGCCGGCGCCCGCGGCGCCGAGCATGTCCGCATCCATGACGGCCAGCGACTGAAGGGCGAGTAGCGGCAGTGACGATCGATTGGACCATGCTCGCTCTGCTCGCGCTTGCCGCTTTCGGCTCGGGAATCGTCAATGCGCTCGCCGGCGGCGGCGCGTTCCTGACCTTCCCGACCCTGCTCGCCGCCGGCATCCCCGCGATCGACGCCAACGCCTCCAGTACCGTGGCGCTCTGTCCCGGTCAGTTCGTCAGTGCATTTGCCTCCCGTGAGATCCTGGGAGATGCCGAAGCGTCGTGGCGGCGCGATCTGGTGCGGCTGTCGGTCATCAGCCTGATCGGCGGCACGCTGGGCGCGGTGCTGCTGCTGGTGACACCTTCGGCGGCGTTCAGCCGCCTCGTGCCGTGGCTGCTGCTGTTCGCCACGGTCGTGTTCGCCTTCGGCATGCGCTTCACACCGAAGGACGGCAAGCCCTGGCTCGGGCCGCTGACCATCCAGGCCGTACAGTTCGTGATCGCGATCTATGGCGGCTATTTCGGCGGCGGCATCGGCATCCTGATGCTCGCAGCGCTGGTGTTCTACGGGATGCGCGACATCCGCGCCATGAACGGCCTGAAGATCTGGCTGGCCGCGCTGATGAACATCATGGCCTCGATCATCTTCGCGTTTTCGGGCCGCGTGCATTGGATGGAGACGCTGACGATGATGTGCACGGGCATGCTCGGCGGCTTCGTCGGCGCCCGGCTCAGTCAGATCATTCCACCGGCCTATGTGCGCCGCTTCATCATCGCGGTCGGCTGCGGATTGACGGTGTACTTCTTCATCAAGCCGGCTTGAGAGGGCGGACCTCTCGATTACATTCCCATCGCGGAGTTCACGGCGGGGTCGGCGCGTCGAAGCTCCGCCATGGGATCGGGTCCAGCGCTTTCCTGAGCGCGTCGAAGAACCGGCCGGTCCGCGCGGCGCGCGCTTGCCGATGCCGCGATCCGAACAGTGCGACGACGGGGGCTGCAGGCAGCGCGTATCCTTCCAGAAGCCGGATCAGCCTCCCCTCCCGGAGGTCGGCGGCCACGTCCCATTCCGAACGCACGATGATCCCCCGGCCCGCCAGCGCCCAGCCGCGGATCACCTCGCCGTCGTTGCTGGCCAGGTTCGGCTCGACGCGGACGCGTTCCTCTGCGTCGCCATTGAGTGGTCGAAAGCGCCACAGCGTCACGTCCTCGTCATTCTCGCGCAGCGCGATGCAGGCATGGGCCCGCAACTCGCTCGGCGTGGACGGCATGCCACGCCCATCGAGATAGGCTGGCGCCGCGCAGAGGATCCGCTCGTTGGCGGCAAGGCTGCGCACGATCAGGCTGGGTGACACCATCTGCGTCTCACCGACATGGACGGCGAGGTCCCAGCTGCTGGCAGGCACGCCGCTCAGACGGTCCGACAGGACTAGGTCGATCTTGACCTGGGGATGCGCCGCCTGGAACGCTGCGGCGACCGGGGCCACGTGACGGCGGCCAAAGCCGAGCGGCGCGATCACACGCAGATGCCCTGTAACCTGCCCGCGTCGCTCGGCGAACGCGTCGTCGAGCTCGCTCAGGCCATCGAGAACGTCGCGCCCGCGCTCGGCCAGCAGTTCGCCCTCGTCCGTCAGTATGATGCGGCGTCCCGTGCGGTCCATCAGACGCACGCCCAGCCGCGCTTCCAGCGCGCGCAGCCGCTGGGTCACTGCAGGCGGTGACACGTTGAGGTGGCGCGCCGCCGCCGCCAGCGACGGTGCGGCCGCGACGGCAGCAAAGAAGCGCAGATCGTCTGTGGTCAGCATTAAGTCTAAGCTTAACGTAGAGAACAGCTTTCGTTAATGGCAATTTGTCTCCCTCCGTGGCTTTGTGGCTCAAGCACCCGCCCGGAAAGGACCAACATGATCGCGGACGCCCCCGCCGCCACCGCGCCTACGCTCCCTACGAAGGTGACGCTGGAGACCCTGCAGACGCCCTGCCTGCTGCTCGACGAGGCCAAGGTTCGGGCCAATATCGACCGGATGCGCAACCACCTGACGCGTCTCGGTGTCGGCCTTCGGCCGCACCTCAAGACCGCGAAATCGCTCGATGTCGCCCGCATCGCCATGACGACCCCGGAAGGACCCGCGATGGTCTCGACGCTGCGCGAGGCCGAGTACTTCGCCGCAGGCGGCGTCCGAGACATGATCTACGGGGTGGGCATCGCCCCGGCGAAGCTTCCCCGCGTTTCTGCGATCCGCGCCGGCGGTGTCGATCTCGCTGTCATCATCGACAGTCTCGAACAGGCGGAGGCCGTCGCAGCGCATGCACGCAGCATGGGCGACGCGATTCCTGTCCTGATCGAGGTGGACGCGGACGGCCACCGCAGCGGCGTCGCGCCTGAAGACACCGACATGCTCGTGGCGATCGGGCGATGCGTGACGTCCGGCGGCGCGGTCTTGCGCGGTGTGCTGCTTCACGCCGGCGACAGCTACAATCTGAACGATCCTGCGGCGCTCACATCCGCTGCAGACGCCGAGCGCCTCGCAGCGGTGACGGCAGCGAACGCCCTGCGCGCGGCGGGGCTGCCTTGTCCCGTGGTCAGCGTCGGCTCCACCCCGACCGCACGCTACGCCCGCGATCTCACCGGAGTGACCGAGGTACGCGCCGGGGTCTTCATGCTCGGCGACCTCTATCAGGCGGGCGTTGGTGCCGTCGCGATGGAGGACATCGCGCTGTCTGTCCTCGCCACCGTGATCGGGCATCAACGCCGCAAAGGCTGGATCATCATCGATGCCGGCTGGATGGCGATGTCGCGCGATCGCGGCACGGCCAAGCAGGCCGTTGACCAGGGCTACGGTGTGGTCTGCGACCTCACGGGACAGCCCTACCCGGATCTCATCGTCGCCGATGCCAACCAGGAGCACGGCATCATCGCCCTGCGGCGCGGCTCGAACGCTCCGCTGCCGGATCTGCCGCTCGGATCACGTGTGCGCATCCTGCCGAACCATGCCTGCGCCACCGGCGCTCAGCACGACCGCTATCACGTTCTTGATGCCTCCGGCCGCGTCGGCGCGGTGTGGTCGCGCATCAACGGCTGGGAGGAGAGTCTTTCATGAACGACCCCATTTCCGCGAACGAACCCATCGCGCGCATTTCGACCCCTGCCGCGCCGGCACCGGCCGGGCATTACGCTCAGGCCACAGCGTGGCGCGATCTGGTGTTTGTCTCCGGCCAGCTCGGGGCGCGCCCCGACGGCACGCACACCGCCGGCCAGCCGTTCGAGGTGCAGGTGCGTCAGGCGCTCGCCAACGCGCTGGCCATCCTGGCCGAGGCCGGCTGCCCGCCTGAACGGGTCCTGCGGATGACCGCTTACATCGCCGGCGTCGAGCACTGGCCAGCCTTCAACCGGATCTACGCCGACATGTTGGGAGAAGCGAAGCCGGCCCGCACGGTGATCCCCGTGCCCGGACTCCATCACGGCTACCTGATCGAGATCGAAGCGATCGGCGTTCGCGCTTTCTCTCCTTCGTCGTAAGCCGGACGAAGCGCGCGAGCCTCTCGATCAACGAGAAACGCCCGCGAAGACAACGCCCCGAAACAAAACGGCCCAAAAGAAAACGCCCAAAAAGAAAAGGCCGGCACGAGGCCGGCCTTTCACATTCATGACCAGGGTCCAGGCGCTACGCCTTGACCAGCGGTCCCTTCGGGGCCGGGCCCTTCGGGCCGCTGCCGCCGGACTTCGGCTTGCGCTTGCGCGCGGCCGGCACTTCCGACTTCGGCGAGACCGGGCCGTCGACGAACTCGAAGCCGATCTTCTCGTCCACACCCGACTCGTCCTTGACGAGCACCACGCGGACGTGGCCGCCGCTCTTCAGCTTGCCGAACAGCACCTCGTCGGCCAGCGGCTTCTTGATGTGCTCCTGGATCACGCGGCCCATCGGTCGCGCACCCATCTGCTCGTCATAGCCGTGCTGGATCAGCCAGGCCTTGGCGGGCTCCGACAGCTCGATCGTGACGTCGCGGTCGGCCAACTGGGCCTCGAGCTGCAGCACGAACTTCTCGACGACCATGCCGATCACGTCGACCGAGAGGTGGCCGAACGAGACGATGGCATCGAGGCGGTTGCGGAATTCCGGCGCGAACTGCCGGTTGATCGCCTCGTGGTCGTCGCCTTCCCGCTTCGAGCGGTGGAAGCCGAACGCCTGCTTGGCGAGATCAGCCGCACCCGCATTCGTCGTCATGATCAGGATGACGTTGCGGAAGTTGACCTGCTTGCCGTTGTGGTCGGTGAGCCGGCCGTGATCCATGATCTGCAGCAGCACATTGTACAGATCAGGATGCGCCTTCTCGATCTCGTCCAGCAGCACCACGCAATGCGGATGCTGGTCGACGCCATCGGTCAGCAGGCCGCCCTGGTCGAAGCCGACATAGCCGGGAGGTGCGCCGATCAGCCGCGACACCGTGTGCCGCTCCATGTACTCCGACATGTCGAAGCGCAGGAGTTCGACACCGAGCGTCGCGGCGAGCTGCTTGGCCACCTCGGTCTTGCCGACGCCGGTGGGTCCCGAGAACAGGTAGCAGCCGATCGGCTTCTCCGGCTCGCGCAGGCCGGCACGCGCCAGCTTGATCGAGGCCGACAGCGAGTCGATCGCCTTGTCCTGGCCGAACACGACGCGCTTCAGGGTCTGCTCGAGATGCTTGAGCACCTCGGCGTCGTCCTTCGACACGCTCTTCGGCGGGATGCGCGCCATCGTGGCGATCGTGGTCTCGATCTCCTTGATGCCGATCGTCTTCTTGCGCTTGTTCTCGGCGAGCAGCATCTGCGCAGCGCCCGACTCGTCGATCACGTCGATCGCCTTGTCCGGCAGCTTGCGGTCGTGGATGTAGCGCGACGACAGCTGCACCGCGGCCTCGATGGCCTCGTTGGTGTACTTCAGGCGGTGATAGTCCTCGAAGTAAGGCTTCAGGCCCTTCAGGATCGCGATCGCATCTTCCACCGACGGCTCGTTGACGTCGATCTTCTGGAACCGGCGAACCAGCGCACGGTCCTTCTCGAAGTGCTGGCGATATTCCTTGTAGGTCGTCGAGCCCATGCAGCGGATCGAGCCCGAGGCCAGCGCCGGCTTCAGCAGGTTCGAAGCATCCATCGCCCCGCCCGACGTCGCACCCGCACCGATGACGGTGTGGATCTCGTCGATGAACAGGATCGCGTTCGGATGCGCCTCGAGCTCCTTCAGCACCTGCTTCAGGCGCTCCTCGAAGTCGCCGCGATAGCGCGTGCCCGCGAGCAAGGTGCCCATGTCCAGCGAGAACACGGTGGCAGCCGACAGCACCTCCGGCACATCGCTGTCGACGATGCGCTTGGCGAGACCTTCGGCGATGGCCGTCTTGCCGACACCGGCTTCGCCGACGAACAGCGGGTTGTTCTTCTGCCGGCGACACAGCACCTGGATCGCGCGGTTGATTTCAGAGTTGCGGCCGATGACCGGATCGATCTTGCCGTCGCGGGCCTTCTTGTTGAGATTGACGCAATAGGTTTCCAGCGCCTCGCCCTTTTTCTTGGAGTCCTCGTTGCCCTTGGTCTCGGTCTCTTCGTCGACGCCGCGCACCGGGCGGGCTTCGGAGACACCAGGGCGCTTGGCGATGCCGTGGCTGATGTAGTTCACGGCGTCGTAGCGCGTCATGTCCTGCTCTTGCAGGAAATAGGCAGCGTGGCTCTCGCGCTCGGCGAAGATCGCGATCAGCACGTTGGCGCCGGTCACCTCTTCGCGGCCCGACGACTGAACGTGAATCACCGCGCGCTGGATCACGCGCTGGAAACCTGCGGTCGGCTTGGCGTCGTCGCTGCCGTCCGTGACCAGATTTTCAAACTCGGTTTCGAGATAATTGACGAGACTGCCGCGCAGCTTGTCGAGGTCGACGCTGCACGCGCGCATCACGGCCGCTGCGTCGCTGTCATCAATCAAGGACAGAAGGAGATGTTCCAATGTCGCGTATTGATGATGACGCTCGTTGGCGATCGCCAGCGCGCGATGCAGGGATTGTTCAAGGCTTTGAGAAAAAGTCGGCATGCGCGTCCTCTGTGGCCCCCTGCCATCATGATCGCCGCCGCCCGGTCAGGCAACAACAACCTTTGTCAAATATAGTTATAACCGAGTGCGACAAAAGACCGGCCGAGCGTCTCGATTACGGGTTCACCGGATCGTCAATGCAAAACCCGTTCCGATTGCGGCAAACCCGGCTTCGGCAACCGAACGGCAGACCTTTTCAAACGCGCGGGATCCGGCCGTAGTTCTCCGGGCGACCGCTGCCCCGGTGGTTGCCGGCCGGAACGCCCGTCCCGACGTTTCCGCCTGTGCGTTTCAGTCGATGGCGCAGAGCAAGCCGTCCCGGTCGGACAGCGGAGAGCATGGGACCTGCCGGCTCCCGTCCTGCGACCGTCGCCCTATTTCTTTTCCATCACACACTGCAGCGGATGCTGGTGCTTGCGGGCGAAATCCATCACCTGCGTCACCTTGGTCTCGGCGATCTCGTAGGTGAAAACGCCGCACTCCCCGATGCCGTGATGATGCACGTGGAGCATGATCTTGGTCGCCGCCTCGACGTCCTTGTTGAAGAACTTCTCCAGGACGTGCACGACGAACTCCATCGGCGTGTAATCGTCGTTGAGGATCAGGACCCGATAGAGATTGGGGCGCTTGGTCTTCGGCTTGACCTTCGTGATCACGGACGTGGCCGGACCGCCGGTGCCACCGGATTTATTGTCGTTATTGCTCATCCTAGGCGCGGATCGGTTCAATCTGGAATTTGGCTGCGACATCTTGCACGCGTTAGATAATGCTGCGAGGCTCCCAATAAAGGGTTTCTCGCACTGTCCCCTACCGGGCCGCTTCCGCCACCCGGTCCTGCGTTCCAGATCGCCTGTCCCAGCCGACCGGTCCGGTTGGACCGACACCAGGAATATGGGTCAGCGGCCGGTTTGCCGCAAGCGCATCCGATCAATGGACGGACGCTCCGGCAGGACCGATTCCCTGCCCCGGCGATGAGGCCGAAGGTTAAACAAACCGGTCGCATTTTACAAAGCCCATTCACCGGGCATTGACAGGGAACCTGCGGCGGCGGCGGCGCGACGGCCATACCGCGGTATTCGCTCGGTTTTTCGAGCTTTCGATTTACCCACCCTTGACGAACCCGCCCCGAAATGGCCCGCGGAAAATCATCATTGGTGAGCGACATGACCGCCGAGACCTTCGTCCGCTTCTGCCGCAAGACCGTGCGACGCTTCGTCCGCGACACCAGCGGCAATATCGCCGTGACCTTCGCGATCGCGCTGCTGCCGATTCTGGCCTTCGTCGGCGCCGGCATCGACTACAGCCGGGCGAACGCCGCGAGATCGTCGATGCAGGCCGCGCTGGATTCGACCGCGCTGATGCTGTCGCGCGATCTGGCCCAGGGAACGATCAGCTCGACCGACATTGCAACGAAGGCATCGGCCTATTTCAAGGCGCTGTACACCAGTGCGGATGCCAAGGGCATCGCCGTGAACGTCAGCTATACCGCCCCGACCACCACCACGGCGTCCAACATCCAGCTGACCGCCTCGGGGCAGATCGTCACCCAGTTCATGAAGCTCGCCGGCTTCCCGACGATGGACTTCAGCACCAAGGCGACGACGACCTGGGGCGACGTGAAGATGCGCGTCGCGCTCGCCCTCGACAACACCGGCTCGATGGCCTCCAGCAACAAGATGACCGCCCTGCAGAACGCGGTCGCCGGCAGCGGCGGCCTGATCGACCAGCTCAGCGCGCTCGCCAAGGCGCCCGGCGACGTCTACATCTCGGTCGTTCCCTTCGCCAAGGTCGTCAACGTCGGCGACAGCAATTACTCCCAGAACTGGCTGGATTGGACCGACTGGCAAAATCCGCCCACCGTTCAGCCCGCTAACGGCTCCTATCAGGCCGCAATTCCGAACGGCAGCTTCTCGCAGGCGCAGTGGGACATGATCGGACCAGGATCCTCCTGCCCGTTCAAATCCAGCAACGGCTTCTCCTATTTTGGCTGCGTCAGCGGCCCGACCACGGGCAGCTCCAGCGTCTCGACGATCCCGAAGACCGGCGACGCCAATGCGGGCCAGATCTGCCCGGGCTACGATTCAGCCTCGCACAGCTACTACAATGGCTGCTGGACGACCGCCAAGACCTCGACCGTGGTCACCTACTGCACCGGCTCGAGCTGCAGGTGCAGCAACGGCGCCAATGAAAGCTGCAGCTGCACGGGCACGTCAGGCACGAGCGGCTACACCTGCAAGGTGAACACCTACAACAAGACCTGGGTCGCCAATGCCAAGAGCACCTGGACGGGCTGCGTCGCCGACCGCACCCAGCCGAACGACGCGAATGCAGTCTCCCCGTCCACGTCTGACGTGACCACGCTGTTCCCGGCCAACCAGCACATGGAGAACAACACCCAGTACTGCAGCAGCAGCGCCTCGACCAAGCTCGCGCAGATCGTTCCGCTCAGCTACAATTGGAGCTCGCTGAAGACCGCGGTGAATGCGATGCAGCCGACCGGCGGCACCAACCAGGCCATCGGCCTCGCCTGGGCCGTGCAGTCGCTGATCCCGAACGGCGTCCTGGGCGCTCCGGCGGAAGCCGCGAGCACGACGTATAATCGCGTCATCATCCTGCTGTCGGACGGCCTGAACACGGAAGATCGCTGGCCGGAATACGGCAACGGCTCGAGCCAGGCCTCCGGCAACCCGATCGACGCGCGGCAGGCCCTGCTGTGCTCCAACCTGAAGAACACCAAGGATGCCAAAGGCAATTCGATGTACACGATCTACACGATCCAGGTGAACACTTCGTCGCCCGCCGATCCAACGTCGACCGTGCTGCAGAACTGCGCCTCAAGCCCCGACAAGTTCTTCATGCTGACGAGCTCGACCCAGATCGTGACCACCTTCAACTCGATCGGAACCTCGCTGTCCAAGCTGCGCGTCGCCAAATAAAGGCGGCACTCACGCCATCGATCATTTTCGCCCAACAAAAAAGCCCGGCGCGAGCCGGGCTTTCGACTGTCACCTCGCGGTGGCTGCGATCAATGCGCGGCCGGCGGGGTGAACTTGGCAGCAAGGCCTTCGAGCGGCTTGAACGCGTGCTTGGCGAGATCCGAATACAGGCCGGCGATCTTCTGCGAATCGGCGACGAAGGTCTCGTAGGCGGACTTGGCGAACTCGGTCTGGACCTCGAGCACCTTGTCGAGCGACTTCACGCCCTGCAGCTTCTCGACGAACGACTTGGTGTCCTCGAAGGATTTCTTGGTGTAGTCGCCATAGGCGGTGGCGATCGCATGGAGGCCGTTCTGCACCGTGGTCGCGGAATTCACGACGGTCTCGAACTGCTCCTTGCCGTAATTCTGGAAGTCTTCAACCTTAAACATGTGGCATTCCTTTCCCTGACTTATCACCCCCAGGGAGGCCGGGCTCCCTGACGCAGTCCCAATATAATGCACTGCACAATAAGAAGCAAGAATCTTGTGCAATGCACCATCGCGGGCATTAAGGCGCGCCCCAATCTGCTAAAGCCTCGGATCGCTTCAAGTCGGGCCAGTTCGACCGAAATCCCCGCCATCGGCGCAAGGTTTCTTTAATCCTTTGGCAACTCGACCGTCCTAACCTCTCCTGGGGTCCCGGCCAGCGTCGGCCGAACCGTAAAGCTGTTCTAAAACAGCGTCTTAACAAAACCTCAGTTGGGGCCTTTCGATGCATGACCGCGTCGAGGCGCAAACTGGAGGTCCGACAGGCAAAGATCACGGGGGCGTTTTGGCACAATTTCGCCTCAACTCCCGGTGATCACGTCAGAAATTGGACGGGGATTTCATGCTTCGCAAAAACCTGGCTTCCTCGCGCCTGCTGCGGGTTGGCGTCTATGGGCTGCTCACCCTCACGGTGGCGGCAGTCGTCACGGTGGACAGCGCAGAAGCGCGCCGGCGTCATCGGCACCACCACGCGCGTCACTCTCCCCATGCCGACGAGGGCAGCTACAGCCCGGCATTCGCCTCGATCATCGTCGACGGCAATTCGGGCGCGACCCTGACCGCGACCAACCCGGACGCGCTGCGGCACCCTGCCTCGCTCACCAAGATCATGACGCTCTATCTGCTGTTCGAGCGCCTGGAGTCCGGCAAGATGAAGCTCGACACCGAAATGCCGGTGTCCGAGCATGCCTCAGAGCAGTCGCCGACCAAGCTCGGCCTTCGGCCCGGCCAGACCATCCGCGTCGAGGACGCGATCAAGGGCCTGGTGACGCGCTCGGCCAACGACGCCGCGGTGGTCATCGCCGAGGCGATCGGCGGCGACGAAGACGATTTCGCCAAGCTGATGACGCGCAAGGCGCGCTCGTTGGGCATGAGCCGCACCACCTACGTCAATGCCTCAGGGCTACCCGCCGACGAGCAGATCACGACGGCGCGCGACCAGTCGATCCTCGGCCGCGCGATCCAGGACCGCTTCCCCCGCTATTATCGCTACTTCTCGACCGAGGTCTTCAATTTCCGCGGCCAGTCGATCCGCAACCACAATCACCTGCTCGGCAGCGTCGAGGGCGTCGACGGCATCAAGACCGGCTACACGCGCGCATCCGGGTTCAATCTCGTGACCTCGCTGCGCCGCGGCAACCGCCATCTGATCGGCGTCGTGTTGGGCGGCCGCAGTGGCGGTTCGCGCGACGCAATCATGCGCAATTTGCTGGCTGAGAACCTCGAGAAGGGCGCGACCAAGCGCACTGTCGCTGCGATCGGCGAGCGCGGCAATTCCGACGCCGGCGACGACCAGGGCACGGTCCAGCTCGCCTCGGCCGCGCCGGAGACTCCGGCCCCGAGCCGCGCTGCCAAGCTGATCTCGACCCTCTCGGAAGCCACCGCGGCGCTGCCGCCGGCGGCGCCGAAAGAGGCCAAGGTCGAGCCCGCGCCGATGACGTCGGGCGTGATCCAGACCCAGCCGATGTCGATCGTTCCCGGCTCGACCGAGCCGATGAAGCCGGTGAAGGTCAGGACCGTTCAGGTCAAGGCCGGCGCCGTCAAGCTCGCCACGGCCGCCCCGCAGCCGGTGGCCCCTGCTCCCGCGCCGTTCGCGCAACGCGTCGAGGCGATCGAGCCGGCACCGCCGATGGCTCGCGCCGAGGCCGTCCGCCCTGAGATGCCGCCGCAGCCGGCGGGCCATGGCACCGGCAACGGCATTCTCGGCGTGCTGCCGGCCTCGAGCCTGCCGCCCGCCTCGTCCCAGGCGATGGCCTATGCAGCGCCTGCTGCTCAGCCATCATCGCCGGCGCCGACCCAGCTCGCTTCGGCGAGCCCTGCCCAGGAACTGCCGGCCCGCCCCGCCGTGGCGCGCAGCGGCTGGATCATCCAGGTCGGCGCGCTCGACAGCGAGGCCGAGGCGCAGAAGCGCATCGAGGCCGCGCGCAGCTCGGCGCAGGGCCTGCTGAGCAAAGCCGATCCTTTCACCGAGACGGTGTCGAAAGGCGACAAGAGGCTGATCCGCGCCCGCTTCGCCGGCCTCGATCGCGATCAGGCCGAAGCGGTGTGCAAGAAGCTGAAGCGCGCCGACATCTCCTGCATGACCGTGCACAACTAACCTGATCGACATCCCCTGCACATGAGGCCCGCGCGACACACGCGCGGGCCTTTTTCTTTGCGCATGCACGACACGGCAGCGAGGGCTCTCGCGCAAACCACTCGTCAAGGAATTGCCGCTAGAACTTTTTCACCATGTCGAACGATCGCGCCTCACAGAGCCGAGAGCCGCTGATGTCGACGTGACTGTGATGGAAGCAGGTTCGGTGTTGTGGCGTTGGTGGCGTTGCCGGAGTTAGCCGTGATGCGTACGAAGCAGAGTATCCTTGGCCTCGTTCACCCGGGCGGCGAGATACGTCGACCCCCCTTGGTCGGGATGCAGTTTCTTCATGAGCGCACGGTGGGCACGCCCGATCTCGTCGCGCCCCGCGCCCGGCTGCAGGCCAAGGATCTGATAGGCCTCCTCTTCCGTCATTTTGGAGCTCGACGCCGCGCGGCGCTGCCCCCCTGCCGCATCGCCTTGCGCGTGCTGACGCCAGGCGGGAAACCGGCGGTCCAGATAAGTTTCAAGTAGCGCCGTGCTGTCGGCATCCAGGCTCGGGATCATCGCCGCAAGCTGCGGCAGATCGAACTGATCGAGCGACCGGCCGGCATGGGGCCCGGCCACGAAGCGGCCCTGCAGCTGGCCGCTGTCGTGATCGAGCATCATCTCGATGAACTGCGAGCGCACCCGCGAATTCTGCCCCTGCGATCGTGCTCCGCCGATCCCGAACATGCCGCCGAGCTGGCCGAGCCCGCCCGGCGACCAGCCGAGCAGCCCTGCCCCGAACAGCCCGATCGGGATCGCGACCACCAGCTCGCCGCGGATGCCGGTGAAGGCGGCGATCGCGAGACAGCCGACACCGCCGGCCATCTTGATGGCGCGGGCCAGCAGGGCCGGATTCGCGGCGCGGAACATCTGCAGCAGAAGATACAGGGTAATGACGGCAACGGCGCCAGCGATCAGGGTCATGGCGCGAATATAGAGCCTGTCGGGACAAAATGCATGATCGCCAGGCTGCGCCCGTGAGCCCCGCGATCAGCAACCGATCCTCATTTGAGCTGGCCGAGCAGATGCGCAGCCGCGCCTTCGAATGCGGCCAGGCGCAGCAGCGCCTCACGTCCGCCGGCGGCATAGGCCGCGGCGGCGCGCAGAAGCTCACGCAACTGCGCCGCGGCGCCTGGATCGAAGCGGCACCACGCGCCGCCGGATAATCGCGCCATCTCGCGAAACGCCTGCTCCGCGACCGCATCGTTGCCTTCCTGGAACATGAACAATGGGACCTTCAACAGCCCGAGCTCACCGGCCTTGGCACAGAGCTCGTCGACGCTCTCCTCCATGGCGTCACCGACGAACACGACCGCACGAATCCCGGCCGATGTGGCGTGGCGGCGCGCCTCGGCGAGAACCTTGCTGATCTGGGTCTTGCCGCCGCGGCAATCGATCTTGCCCATCAGGCGCGCCAGCTCGGCGCTGTCGGAGATCCATCCGGTGGCGCGGCACTCGTTGAAGCCACGATAGTAGACCAGCCGGATGTCGAGGCTGCCCAGGGCGGCGGCCTCGCGAAACATGTCGGCCTGGAGCGCGCAGGCCATGTCCCAGGTCGGCTGGCGGCTCAAGGTGGCGTCGAGGGCAAAGACGAGGCGGCCTTGCGTGCCCTGGGCCATCGGCGCCATGGCCTTCGCCTGCGTCACAAAGGCTGCAATGGCGTCGGCCGTGGAACGCTCTGCCTCCGGCAACCGCTCGCCGCCCGTGCGGGCGTCAGATGCGGTGACCGGACCGGAACGGGATCGGGAGGGACGATCGACCATGCACACACCTGCTTGGGATCAGCATGATGTGGGCAGCCCAGGCTGCGGCTGCAATGAGCGCCGTCGCAACCATCGACGCCCGCTCGTGCATGCGGGCGTAAGGCGTCAACGGGACCGTACGATCCGTCCGGAGATCAGTGGGTCAGCGGCTTGGCCGGGGTCGCCGTCTTGCCGACCGGCGCATAGGGCGCAACCGGGCCGGGATCGAGCAGCGGCGTCTTGGTCTTCACCGGGCCGATGTCGCTGGTGCTGTCGCTATCGGCCAGGAACTTGTCCAGCATGGCCTGGATCGACGATTTGGCCTCGTCGGGCCCCGTGTCACGCATGTCGTTGTGCTGGAAGTCGGTGTTCACGACAGTGATACCCTCCTTCTCGCAGATCTCGTTGTCCGGGATCACGCCCGGGTCGGTCTTGAACTGCGGATCCTTGGAGCGGAAGGACAGGATCTTGAACTTGCCTTCGGTCACGAACGGGACGCGCAGATTGTCGAGCGTGACGACCTTGCGGACATCGTCCGGGTACTGCTTGGCGAAGTACATCGAGATGTCGCCGCCCATGGAATGGCCGACCATGGTCAAATGATCATAATCGGCATTCGGCTGCAGCTGACGCATCTGCTCGACGGCGAAGCGGATGTTGGCGACGCCGCGCTGGATCTGCGGCAGGCGGCCGACATAGGGCTCGCCGACCTTGGTGACCATCGGCGGATCGGTCGGCAGGTCGTGCTGGATGCTGACGGCCATGTAGCCGCGCGCAGCAAACACGTTGGCGACGAACGAATACTCGGTGAACTTGACGGTGTTGCCGTGGTTGAGGATCGCGACCGGCAGCTTGATCATGCCGGCTTCGGCCTGCATCTCCTTGTCGCGACGGACGGCGACGGCGACCTCGACGAGGCGGTTGCCGCGGGAGGCATCATAGAACCGGACGGTCTCGTGGCGGATCGCCCACTTGCTGGCGGTGAAGTAGCCGACGGCCGCCAACACGCTGACGGACAACAGGACGGTTATTCCACGCTTCATGTTCGTCCCTCGGGAGCTACAATCAAAGGTAGTCCAAAACCTGCAAGACTCTCGTGACCCGTTCTGTTCAGTATATGTAACGGCGCTGTGACAGGAAGACTAAATGTTGTGTATCCATCGCCCGTTCGTTGTGCGGCGCACCTAGTTGCTGTGCAACATGAGCGCCAGCCTGTGCTTCCTTTGTGACTTGAACCCTGAACGTCAGGTTCAAATCAGTCGCGAATTTGACGGTAATCTAGCCAAAATTGGCACTCCGGCCTTGACCTGAGACAATCCGGGCCAAAAAACACCCGGAACGTCCCGTCGCGGGCCCGCCAGCAATTGATAGCGAAGTCGAGATGACGCCTACAAGGCGCACAATGTCTCAGGCCGGCGCGCCGCTTCCTTGGACCACAAGACGCGCCCGGCGGCCCCCTCATCAGCATGTAGCAGGACGTAGTCCGCGGCCTCGATGAGGCTCAGGCGCTGATGATGTCGTGCAGGTCGAGCGGCTTGTCGACCTGGGCAAACCATTCGGCCCGGTTGGCGGCCCGGCGGCGTCCGCGCTCGTCGAGCGGCAGCTTGAGCTGACGCAGCAGGCTGGTGACCTCCTCCCGCGCCGTGACATGGCCGAGATTGGGCCGCGTGCCGAGCGTCGCCTCGTCGATGTCGTCGAGCGCGGTCAGCCCGCGCGGGAAGAACTCGCGATAGACGACGCGCTCGGCAAAGCCGTCGATGGCGCGGAAGCCGAGCCGCAGCGACAGGTCCTTCAGGCCCTCGGCCACCAGTTGCTTGTTGCGCGAGCCGAGCATCGACAAGCGATTGCGGACCACGATCCAGTCGGTCATCGCGCCGTCGATCTGGCGGCGCTTGCGCCTGACGTCGCGCACCATCTCGGCGTAGTGACTCTCACCCGTGACGGCATAGGTCGCGGCATCAACGGTTCCCAGCACGTCGAAATCCAGGAAGCTGTCGTTGATGGGGGTGACCAGCGTGTCGGCCATCGAGTGCGCCAGGCGCATCAGATAGCTGTCATTGCCCGGCGTATCGATCACGATGAAATCGAACGCATGTTCGACCGCGGTCACCGCCTCCATGAACTGCTGGAATTCGGTGTTCTCGTTCTCGTCGATCTGCAGCGTCTGGCCGAGCTTGATGCAGTAGTGAGTCGGCAGCTCCAGGCGCAGGCCGGTCCGGCGCGCCCAGGCGCTGCGGTTGTTGATGTAGTGGGTGAAGCTCTGTTGGCGGCAGTCCAGATCGATGGTGGCGACGCGCTGGCCCGCCTTCAGAAGTGCCACGGCGATGTGCAGGGCGGTGGTCGACTTGCCTGACCCGCCCTTCTCGTTTCCAAGCACAACCACGTGGGCCGAGCCCGATTGTCCTTGGCTAGTCTGCACCAGCATGTTTTCGACCCCTTACGATCATCTTCGAGTCACGCTCGTCCGTGGTCAAGTGAAATGCAGCATCATCGTGAATCCACGGGGGTCGCATCCTCCGCTACTACTTGACGTCAGCGTTTACCAACTCCGCATGTGATGCGCAGACGTGCTAACAGACGTATTCAAGTAGGCTGAGCGGCTTGTGGGACTCCTTGTTAAAGGCGGTCGCAGAAGCGTCAAGGCCGAACAGGAAAACTGCGTTTTTTCACCGTGAGATCGAGCAAAAATGTCACGAACGCCGCGCGTCGCCCGCACCCTCTCCGTCCTCCGCCGCGAGCTCGACAGCTTGCGCACGCGAAAAGCCAGCGTCGCGCTCGTGCCGACCATGGGCGCCTTGCACGACGGCCACATCTCGCTCGTCCGCCTGGCGAAGCGGCGCGCCGACAAGGTCGCGGTGTCGATCTTCGTCAACCCGACTCAGTTCGCGCCGACAGAGGATTTCGGCTCATACCCGCGTACCTGGAAGGAGGATGTTGCAAAGCTCGAAGCCGAACGCGTCGATCTGATCTGGCACCCCGACGCGAAGGCCATGTATCCGGACGGCTTCGCCACGCGGATCGTTCCCGACGGCCCGGCGCTCGCGGGCTTGGAGGATCGCTTCCGTCCGCACTTCTTCGGCGGCGTCGCGACCGTGGTCGCAAAGCTGTTCACGCAAGTCCGGCCCGACGTCGCTGTTTTCGGCGAGAAGGACTATCAGCAGCTCCGCGTGGTGTCGCAGATGGCCCGCGACCTCGATCTCGGCGTCCGCGTCGTCGGATCCCGTACGGTGCGCGAACGCGACGGGCTCGCGATGTCCTCACGCAATGTCTATCTCAGTGCAGACGAGCGGCGTGTGGCCCCGACGCTGCACCGGGTGCTGAAGCAGATCGCGACGCGGCTGCGCGCCGGCGACGACATGCTGGCCGCGGTTGGTGACGGCGCTGCGACAATCACCGACGCCGGTTTCGCATTGGACTATCTCGAGGTCCGCCACGCCGAGACCCTGGCGCCCATCGGTCCAAAGGAGTCCGGACCGAAGCGCATCCTGGTCGCCGCCAAGCTCGGAACCACGCGACTGATCGACAACATCGCGGCGTGAGGCTCGCGAGAGAAAGCGTCACGGCCGTCGAAACCAGCACTAGCCGGATGACACCATTTACGCGGTGCCCGTGACTGCGCCCTCTCCCCTTGCGGGAGAGGGCATGTAGGACAGTACGGCAAACTCGGTGGGGCGAGGGGTATGTCTCCGCAAGCGTTGCTCCCCGAGAGATACCCCTCACCCAACCTTAGGCGAGGATGGGCCGGTGATGCCCTCTCCCGCACGGGGAGAGGGCGCAACAACTGGCACCGCCGAGCGGATGGATGCGCTGAGCTTCCCGTCGAAGCTGAGTGTCGGCGTGGCTCGCGGCGCTCACGCGCAACTCGAATCCCTACAACAGCCCCAGATCCCGCAGCTCGCGGCGCAGCGGCTCGGGCATGGCCTCCACGCCGGCGGCGCTGGCCTTGCCGAGATCGGCCGGCGCGTCCTCGGCGGTCAGATAGCGCCAGCCCTGGAACGGGCGCATCGGCCGCGGCGACACCGCGATCACCTTCGGCTGCATGATGATGCGGCAGCGGCCGATGCCGTCGCCGTCGCGGAACGGCTCGATGCCTGTGATCTTCTCGCGCGCGGCGACCTCGCCGCGAATCACCCAGTACAGCGAGCCGCCGCCGAGGATGTCCTCGACCCGCTTCGGCGTCATCCGCGTGACATGGACGTGCTGCTGCGGCAGGCCCTTCTTCTTGGCCGCGAGCATGCGCTCGGCGATCCATTCCTTGAGCTCTTTGACCGACTCGCAGCCGACGGCCAGCTTGATCAGATGCAGGGGCATGATGGCGCTTCGATCGACGGCTCTCTTCGTCCTTATTCGTCCTTGGCGGCCGGCTCGGCGGCGTCAGGCGCCCCCTGCGGCGCGGCCGCCGCCGGCTTGGGCTTCGGCGCGGCCTTCTTGGCCGCCGGCGGCGCCTGGGCATGGCTAGCGGCAACGGTGGGCGGCGCCGCCGCTGCTGGTGCGAGCTGGGTCGGCGGCTGCGGCTTGGCCGCCGCGGCGGGCGCGACCGAGCGGGTCGAGGCCGTGGGCTCGGGGTTCATGATGCTGACGGGCGGCGTGTTGGCCGAGCTCGGAAACTCCGCGGTCGTCGGCTTGCCGGTGGGCGCCGACGGCGCGAGGCCGGCGAAGGTTCCCACGACCGGCTGGCCCGGGGCCGCCGGCGTTGCGTTCCACTGCGAGGCGTAGCGCGTCACCAGCCCCTCATAGGTCCGCCCCTCCATGTTGTTGACCAGTTGCTGGCGATCGCCGACGGCGCGGAACATCACGCAATCGTTCGGCGTGCAGCGGTCGCGCGTCAGCAGCACATAGGCCATCAGCCCATAGCGGTCGCGCTCCACCGCCCGCCGCAGCGCCAGCAATTCGGCGGTCATCACCTTGTTGGCGCTGGCGAGGTCGCCGGCCTGCGAGAGCCGGCTGAGCATGCCCGCCGCATAGCTGACGGCCGCAGCCGTCATATCAGCCGCCCCGAACAGGCTCTTCTCACAGTTCGACAGCACGAGATCGCCGGCCATGTCATCGATGCAGGCCAAGGCTGGCGGCGACAGGCCGGCCGACGCCGTCGTCGTGGGATCGCCATTGCCACCCCGCTGCGACGGATCCTGGCTGCGCATCATGGAGGCAACGGCAATCCCGACGGCCAGCAGCGTGATCACGGTCAGAGCACCATTGGCGACTGACTTCTCGGCCCGCAGCAGCGTGACCAGGACAATCAGCGCGAAGAAGCCTGCCGCGGCCACCGTGAGCCACATTGGGAACGACGGCGAGTTCAAGAGCTGGTCGAGTGATGAGGGCCAGGTCGAGTTCATGCGCGCTGATTCCTGACGCGGGCCAACCAAAACGGCCCCGATGGCGCCCCGACATGGGACGGCCGTGAAACGATCACCAAATTCAAACGATCACCCAAATCCGTCGCGGCCCCACGCCCTGACAATAAGACGATTCCATGCACCGAGGGGTGCCGGATGGTGTGGAGCTACCCACTATCCCCAAGAGGGATTGCGCAGCCTTCGTAAGACCTTCGGGCCGCGGCTTTCAGCCCCGTGACATCTGCCGGGTCTCTCCTCCTCCGATCGGCGGCCGCGTCCGCCGACGCGCACAGCCTGACGTCCTGACGCCGAGCAGCTCAAGACAAGGCCAATTGGCTTTCTCTTGCAACCCGCTCAAAGGCTTCCGTCGAGCTTTTGATCCGGTACTGGCAGTCATCCCCTTCCGTCGGAAGTTGCCGGATGATCTCGTAGGTACCGCTGGCCGCCGGCCGCGAGACATTGCTCGCGGTAAAATAGACCGTCGACCCAATGGGGAACTTGTGTTTCAACGCCCTCTCCTGCTCGCATGCCGGCAAGAGCCCCTGGTCCCGCTGCCCGGGCCGGCGTGTCTTTATAGATAGCGCTCTATAGCACGCCGCCGCCCGCCCTGGCCAGCGGCCTCGCAACATGGCGAACACTGATATTGCGAGTTTCTTCAACGAGATGGCGGCTGGAGCGGTACTCCTGGACTAACAAGGAGCACCGCTGCCCATGGCGAGCGGCGAGACAGGGTCAGACCTTCTCGACCCGGTCGATGATCCAGCTTTCCGCCAGCCCGTCCTTGACCCATGCAGCGAAGGCCGGCATCGCCGTCATCGCGTCCATGTAGGCCTTGGTGTCCGCCGCGACCGGAACCGCGAAGGTATGGAACCGCGTGACCACCGGCGCGAACATCGCATCCGCCCCGCTGAAGCGACCGAACAGGAACGGGCCCCCGGCGCCGTGACGGGAGCGGCAGTCGCGCCAGATGTCCTCGATCCGGGCGATGTTGGCCTTGGCATCGGCGGAGAGTTCCACCGCTCGCACCGGGCGGTGCAGGTTCATCGGACACTCGTTGCGCAATGCCTGGAAGCCGGAATGCATCTCGGCGGAAACGGAGCGCGCATGAGCGCGCGCGGCGACATCGGCAGGCCACACGCCGGCCGCGGGAAAGCGCTCGGCGAGATACTCGATGATCGCCAGCGAATCCCACACGGTGACCGAACCATCGATCAGGATCGGCACCTTGCCGGCCGGCGAATGTTCGAGGATGCGAGCCTTGTCGGCGGGATCATCGGTGTAGAGCGGGATCACGATCTCCTCGAAGGCGATGTCGGCGCCGCGCAGCGCGAGCCACGGCCGCATCGACCATGAGGAATAGTTCTTGTTGCCGATCACCAGCTTCAGGGTCATGTCGCACCGTCTCCGTGTTCAAGCGATCCAAGGCCATTAAAGGCTGCGCATTGACCGCACAGCGGCGGCCGATGGGCAGCCTTGCCGTCCGGCACGCATACAGGATGATCGCCGGCTGCGTCGAGCGACGTCCTGCGATCTTGTCAGCCTCCATGGGCGACCTGAACGGGCGCACGATCAGCGGCTGAAATCCTGCGGCGTGAACGACATCTCGATCACCTTCCACTCGTCGTATCGATCGGGCGGCAGCATCGTATAAGGCTGGCACGCGTTCAGCGCCTGGACTGCGCTCTCCTTCAGCTGCGCAGCCTTCAGCGGCGCAATGACCTCCCTCACCTCCGGCTCCGTGGCCAGCCTGCCGTCGGGGGTCATCGCGAAGCGCAGTCTGACCAGGACGCGATCACTGGGCGACATCGATGACGCGAGATGCGCGCAGCTCCTGACCCGCTGGCGGAGCGCCGTCTCGAGATTGGCCGCGAGATTCGTCGTTGCCATCGCTCCGGTCTCCTGGCCGTCCTCCGGGGCGTTCGCCGGCGGCAGCGGCGAGACGGGCGGCAGCGGCGCCGGCAGACCGAGCATGACGCCGTATTTCACGGTGAGGTCCGGCTCGGGTTGCACGTAGCTCGGCGTGGTTGCAGACGGCGGCTTGGCGGCCGACTTCGCCTCTGATTTCGACTCCGGCCTGGCTTCAGATTTAGCCGCCGGTTTCGCCGCGGATTTTGGCGACGGCGACGGCGACGCTGAAGGCTGCGGCGGCTTTGCCGGCTCCTTGGCCTCGCGCTGGAGCGTCTGCGACGGCTCGGGGGCCGGAGGCGGCGCGGCGGCCGCCGGCGAGGCGCTCGGGGCCGGCTGCGGCAAGGTCAGCTCAGGCGTCGGGGACGGCGATGGGGTGACGACCGGCTCCGGGGTTTTCTTCGGCTCGTCGGCATCGACGATATCCACCGGAACCTCGTCGCTTTTCGGCAGCTCATAAGGCCGGACCGAGGTCGAGACCACGACCCCGCTGACCAGCAGGACATGCGCGAGCACGGACGCGGCAATGCCCCAACGGATGAACTGCCAACGTTCCATGCTGCTCACGACGCCCGCGCACGAGCGGATGCGCGCGCATTCGCTCCGATCATCGACCGGGAGTGCGGCGCCACCTGCCGCGCGGCCCGCCGGCCGCTCCCCCTGTCATCTCGGGCTTTAGCATAAACGCGAAGGCTGCGCCCTCAATCCCATTTGGGGGCGAAGGCGAAGTTGGTCATCCGCCCTTCCGGGCTGCCCATCGCGAAGATGTCCGCCATCTCCTGCTCGGACAGCTCGAAATCGAACAGTTCGAGATTCTCGGACAGCCGTTCGATCTTCGAGGTCCGCGGGATCGCCACGACGTTCTGCTGCAGCAGCCAGCGCAGGCAGATCTGCGCCGGGCTCTTGCCATGGTCGCGGCCGATCCGCGTCAGGGTCGGATCGTTCTTGATCTTGCCCTTGGCGATCGGGCTGTAGGCGACCACGGCCATGCCGTGCCGCGCGCAGGCCTCGCGAACCTTGGTCTGGTCGAGATAGGGATGATATTCGACCTGGTCGCACACCAAAGGCTCCGTCGACAGCGCCACCGCCTCGTCGAGCAGCGCCACCGTGAAGTTCGACACGCCGATGTGCCGCGCCAGACCGAGCGTCTTGGCATGCGCCAGCGCGCCGAGCGTCTCGGCCAGCGGCACATGCGAATTCGGCCAGTGCAGCAGCAGCAGGTCGACCTCGGAGACCCGCAAGCGGACCAGGCTCTCCTTGGTTGAGCGCTCCAGGTCATTCGGCGCGAAATGCGTCGTCCACACTTTGGTGGTCAGGAACACCTCGTTGCGGCGGACGCGTGAGGCGCGCAGCCCCTCCCCGACTTCGGTCTCGTTCTCGTAGACCTGGGCGGTGTCGATGTGCCGATAGCCCAGCGTCAGCGCCTGCTCGACGATACGGGCGCAGGTCCGCCCTCGCAATTCCCAGGTCCCGAGACCCAGAGCGGGAATCCTTGCACCATTGGCCTCGATCGTCAGCATGGCCGTGCACTCCAGACGCGTGCTGGATTATGTAGGCACACAGAAGTGGTTGCCAACGCGCGACCGGTTTTTAGCTTAAGTCTTAGCTAAGGCCGCGAACACGGTATCGGGCGCATGCGCGATCACGGTCAGCAGCGCGCGCGCCGGGCCGCGCGGCATGCGCTTGCCCTGCTCCCAGTTGCGAATGGTCTCGACGGGCACGCCGAGCTTGGCGGCGAACTCCTGCTGCGTCAGCTGCACTCGCCGCCGGAGATCGCGCACCTCCAGCGGGCTTGCCGGCGCGGCCGTCGACGGCGCCAGCGGAAACTCCCCGCCGTCGCGCAGTTCCACGATCCGTCCGTCTGCCTTCAGCCGCAAGCGTTGTTGCATGGTCCGACTCCATCTCGATACCGAGTGTCGCCGAGCCGCGTTAAGGCCGGATTAACGATATAAGTCGTTCAGGCGCCGGGCTTATTTCAAGCCGAACCAGAGCGTCGCGATGCCCAGAAACGAGAAGAAACCGACCACGTCGGTCACCGTCGTGACGAAGGTTCCGGAGGCGACGGCCGGATCGGCGCGGACGCGCTCGAGCACCATCGGGATCAGGATGCCGCCAAGCGCGCCGGCGACGAGATTGGAGACCATCGCCAGCCCGATCACGATGCCGAGGCCAGGCGTCTTGAACCAGGCCACTGCGGCGACGCCGGTGACGAGCGCGAAAGCGAGCCCGTTGACCAGCCCGACCGTGGCCTCGCGCATCACCACGCGCAGCGCATTGTTGGGCCCGAGCTCGCGCGTCGCCAGTGCGCGCACGGCAACTGTCATGGTCTGGGTGGCGGCATTGCCGCCCTGGCTCGCCACGATCGGCGCGAGCACGGCAAGCGCCACCATCTGCTGCAGCTGGCCCTCGAACAGGCCGAGCACGGAGGATGCGAGGAACGCGGTGGCGAGATTGATCAGCAGCCAGTTGAAGCGGCCCTTGGCGATGGTCCAGACGCTGTCCGAGAGCTCCTCGTCGCCGGACACGCCGCCGAGCGCCTTGAAGTCCTCGTCGGCCTCCTCCTCGATCACGTCGACGACGTCGTCGATCGTGATGACCCCGACCACACGGTTGTCGGCATCGACCACGGGGGCTGCAACCAGATTGTACTTGCCGAACAGCCGCGCCACCTCGGCGAGATCGTCGGTGACGGTGACGCGCCGCCGGTCCTCGTCGATCAGCTCGGCGAGCGGCACCGGGCGGCGGGCGCGCAGCAGCGCATCGAGCGACACCGCGCCCTGCCAATGCCGCGCCTCGTCGACGGCATAGATCTCGTAGAAGCGCTCCGGCAGGTCCGGCGTCTCGCGCATGTAGTCGATCGCCTCGCCGACGGTCCACGCCGGCGGAACCGCGATGAACTCGGTCTGCATGCGGCGCCCCGCGGAACCTTCGGGATAATCGAGGCTGCGCTCGAGGACGTCGCGCTCGGACGGCGGCAGCCGCTCGAGGATCTCCTCCTTGTCCTCCTCGTCGAGGCTCTCCAGCAGCTCGACGGCGTCGTCGGATTCGAGCTCGCGGACGCCTTCGGCGACGGTGGCCGGCTCCAGCTCTTCGAGGATCTCCTCGCGAACGGCGTCATCGACCTCGTTCAATGCCGAAAAGTCGAAATCGGTGCCGGTCAGCTCGACCAGCCTGACGCGGTCGTCGGGCGCGAGTGCTGCGATCAGATCGCCGAGATCGGCTTCGTGCAGCTCGGCGACCTCCGCGCGGAGGAACCCCTCGTCTTCCGCCGCGATCGCGGCGGTCATGGCCGCGATGAATTCAGCGCGAATTTCACCGGATTCGGTGCGCATCGCCGCGCGATCGGCTAGAGTTGCATCGGCAGGGGCAACGTCCAATGTATCGTTCATGACGTGCCTCACGCGTTCTTATTCAGACAAATGGTCTGATTTGTGCTTTCACGCATTACATAATCGGCAACAGCGAGCGCAACGGGAAAAGATGTCTCAGGCGCGGTGGATGGCGGGATGGATAAACGCAGCCGGCGCGCTGGCCGCGCTGCTGGTGATGCACGGCGCCTGCGCCGAGCCTGCTCCCTGTCCACGCGAGGGCACGCTCGGCACCTCACGCGTGCTGAGCGTGAACCCGAAGAACTATCCCCGCGTCGGCCTGAAGAGCTTCCCCGATACCCTGCCGCTGGAAGACGGCGAGGTGGTCCTGACATTCGACGATGGCCCGTCGCCGCCGATGACCAACAAGGTGCTCGCGGCGCTCGCCAGGGAATGCGTGCGCGCGACCTTCTTTCTGGTCGGCCAGCCCGCGTCGGGCCGCGCTGAACTGGTGCGGAGGATCGCAGCCGAAGGCCACACGGTCGGCCATCACACCTACACGCACGCACATCTGGCGCACATCTCGCCGGAACAGGCCGTCGAAGAGATCGACCGCGGCATTGCCGCCGATGAGAAGGCGCTCAACGGCCTGGAGACGACGACCCCGTCGACACCGTTCTTCCGCTTCCCCTACTTCGAATCGACGCCGGCGACCCTCGACCTGCTGCAGTCGCGCGGCATCGCCGTGTTCGGCGCCGACCTCTGGGCCAGCGACTGGACCGCGATGTCGCCGCAGCAGACCTTCAAGCTGCTGATCAAACGTTTGAACCTGGCGCGCAAGGGCATCATCCTGCTGCACGATCCCCAGCCGCGCACGGTGGCGATGCTGCCGGCGTTCCTGCGCTATCTGAAAGATCACGGCTATCGCGTGGTCCACATCGTGCCGGCGAAGTCCGAGGCAGCGGCGGAACCTCACAGTGAGCAGCACAGCGGCAGCCCTCCGCCTGCCGAGCCGCATGGCGGTGGTTAATCCGCCGTTCAGCGCCGTGGTTTACGCTTGACTGTCGCAGCGTCGGTGATTCCAGCCGATTGCAATCCGGCAACAGCTACCGGCAAACCGGAACTCAGGACGATGTGATGTCGCGACGGCGCAACATCCCTGCTATGTCTCGGTGGGAGCTTGCCAGCAGGGCTGCGACCTATCATGGACCATCGAGGAGCCGGCCTGAAGGATCCGGCCCGGTGAAGGGAATCGAGCAGCGTGATGCGTGATCGTAAGTCTGCTTGCGTCGGACGGCCCACATGGCTCGCAGTGCTGCTGGGGACCGTCGCCGGAATGGCCTTGAGCCTGGGATCGTCAGGCGCATGGGCCGCGGATTGCCCCGGCAATCCCAACGCGCTCGGCACCTCTCGCGTTCTCGTGGTCGATCCGCGTGAGCATCCGCGCCTCGGGGCGATGCAGTACAAGGAGACGCTGCCGCTTCGGGATCACGAGGTGGTCATCACCTTCGATGACGGGCCGCTGCCGAAATACAGCAACCAGGTGCTGCAGATCCTCGCCGACCAGTGCGTCAAGGCGACGTTCTTCACCATCGGGCGCCAGGCCAAGGCCGACCCTGAAGGCGTGCGCAAGCTGGCGGCCGCCGGTCACACCATCGGCACGCACAGCCAGAACCATCCGCTGAGCATGAACCGGATGACGCTCGAGCAGGTGCAGCCGGAGGTCGATCAGGGCATCGCCTGGACCAAGGCGGCGCTGACCGATCCGTCGGCGCTGTCGCCGTTCTTCCGCGTGCCCGGCCTGCTGCGCGGTGACGCCGTCGAGAGCTACGCGGCCTCGCTCGGGCTGCAGGTGTGGAGCGCGGATTTCCTCGCCGACGACTGGCGCAGCATCTCCGGCGCCAAGGTCCATGAGCTCGCGATGAAACGGCTGGAGGCGCGCGGCAAGGGCATCCTGCTGCTGCACGACATCCAGGCGCGCACCGTCGCGGCGCTGCCGAAGATCCTGGCCGATCTCAAGGCGAAGAACTACCGCATCGTGCATGTCGTGGCCGCAACGCCGGACCGGCCAGCGACGCCGACCGAGCCCGAGGACTGGCTGGTGCACCGTCCGTCGGACGAGACGCCGGTCGCGCATTGGCCGGCGATCACGCCGGCCGATCTCGCTGGGGCCGATACGCGCGCGCGTGCGGCGTTGGACGATTTCGGCAATCTGGATGTGCCGCCCACGGCGTCGCGCACGCTGCCGAAGCCGGCATGGCCGCGCCCCCTGGTCAAGCAGCGGCTCGCCACGGCGCCGGCGCTTCCTGCTCCGTCGGCCGAGCTGTTCACCTGGCCTCCGGTGGCGCCGCTCTCGGCGCGCCGGCATCAGGTCGTCCGGGTCGAGGGCCAGGCCGCCACAAAGCCGGCCAGCCGCCCTGTTCGCCTCGCAGCCTTGCGCAGGCGCTGACGATCAAAGCGCAGGTCATAGAAACGAGAAAGGGGCGCGAACGCGCCCCTTTTTGACTCGGTGATCTCGATGGCCTCGTCCCTGATGCGCTCTCCGCCGCGTCAGTTGGAGATCAGCTTGCTGACGCAGAGAATGACGGCGGCGGCCAGGAAGAACAGGTCCATATAGGACTTCTTCTCGCCGTCCTTGCGCAGCGAGCCGACGTCGGCGATCACCTGCTTGCTGACGACCTGGCCGACCGGCCCTTCGCCCAGCATGCCGGCCAGCCGGCGAACGTCCGTCTCCATCTTCTCGATGCGTCCGAAGAAGTGGAAGGTACGCACCACCGTCACCGCGCGCATGCCGGCGTAGATCAGCACCATCAGCGCCAGCACGGCGCGGTTCTGGTATTTCTCGATGTAGTTCAGGCTGAGAAACACAGCCGCGAGAAATACGAAATTGGACACGAAGCGGTAGGCTAGGCCCGCGAAGTTCATCTGCTCCCCCACACGATGCTCGGATCGCTGGCCGACGGCAGAACTCACGAACCGCGTTCGCCCCAGTGTCCTGACCCCAACCGGCACCGCCACGCTAGGAGAGCGGGGCTTGCGATTTGGTGAAGCGTGGGTTTTCCGGGGTCCGGAATGGCTCGCGTGGTAAACGACTGACTGCACTTTGCAGCCTTCGCTTGCAGCCTTCCCGGATCACCCCCTCGTGCGGTCGCGCAAGACTGACAGCTCACGCGCCGAAACGGGCCGGCGCGCAGGCCGCGACGTCGACGTCGGGCGCCTCGCCGCTCATCAGCTCGGCGAGGATGCGTCCGGTCGCCGGTCCGAGCGTGAAGCCCTGATGACCATGCCCAAAATGGAGCCACAGGCCCTTGTGCCGCGCGGCTGGGCCGACGACCGGCAGCATGTCCGGCATGCAGGGTCGCGTGCCGACCCACGGCTCGGGCTCGACCGGCTTGCCGAGATCGATCAGCTGGCGCGCGGCCGCCTCGGCCTTGCCGAGCTGAACCGGCGTTGGCTTCGCAGCCGGCGATGACAGCTCCGCGCCGGTGGTGATGCGCACGCCCTTGGCCATCGGGTTCATCAGATAGCCGAACGCCGCATCGCGCAGCGGCAGATCGAGCGGCGCGCCGCCCGAGTAGTGCCGGTGATAGCCGCGCTTGCGCACCATCGGGATGTCGTAGCCGAAGCGCTTGAGGAACTCCGGCGACCACGGCCCGAGCGCGACCACCGCGGCCTCGGCCTCGATGCGGCCCTCCTGCGTCGTCACCGCCCAGCCGCTGCCCTGTTGCACGAGCGTCGTCGCATCGCCGACCAGCAGCTTGCCGCCGCGCTTCACGAACAAGTCCGCGTAGGACGTCACCAGGCTGCCGGGATCGGACACCGTCCACGGCTCCTGCCAATGCAGGCCGCCGATGCCGCTGTCCGTGAGGCCGGGCTCCGCCTTCGCCAGCTCGCTGGCGCTGAGCAGCTTGAACTTGACGCCGAACGCCCTGCCGACCGCCTCGGCCTCCTTCGCTTCCTTGTCGAACTGCGCCTGCGTCCGGTGCAGCACGCGGAAGCCGTCGCGGCGCACGAGATTACCGGCACCGGCGGCCTGGATCAGCGGCTCGTGCTCGGGCGCGGCACGCGCGATCAGCTGCGCGTAGGTCCGCGTCAGCACCTCATGGCGGGCGGGAAACGAATTCCACCAGTAACGCAGCAACGGCTTGACGTGATGGGGCAAGGCCATCAGCCGGTAGTGCACGTCGTTGGTCCGCGCGAGCGCAATGTCGAGCACGCCGGCAAGATCATAGGGCATCGCATACGGCCGGACGGCTTCACTCTGAATGATGCCGGCATTGCCGTAGCTGGTCTCGCGGCCGGGCTCGCGGCGATCGACCAGCGCCACCGACCAGCCCCTGCTCTGCAGATGCAGCGCCGTGCCGACGCCGACCATGCCGCCCCCGAGAACGATTGCGCTCCGCATCGTCATTACTCCCATCAGGTCCGCGCCGCCGCGACGACGGTGACCTCCAGCCGAACGTCCGCGATCATCTGCGCCTGCACCGTGGTGCGCACCGGCAGCGGATCCTTGAAATGCTTGCGATAGGCTTCGTTGTATTCGGCGAAATCAACCTTGTCGGCGAGATGCACCATGCAGGACACGATGTCGTCGAGCGTCAGTCCCTCGCCCGCCAGCGTCTCCGAGATGTGCTTGAACACGAGCTCGGTCTGCGCCGTGATGCCCTCGGGAATGCTGCCGTCATCGGCGACCGGGACTTCGCCCGACAGGAAGACGAGGCCGCCGGCGCGGCGCACCAGCGAGAACGGCCATGAGTTTGCGTCGGACATTGTCAGCTCCGGAAGATGGTGATCATTGAGGCCCGCTCTAGTCCCAGGCCATGAAACCGGGCGTCTGCGCCAGCGGCGGCAGCGCGGCAAGCTTTGCGAGATCAGGCTGCGGCCGGCGCAGCTCGGCATCGCCGGCAAAGGCCAGCTCCAGGGCCGCGGCGACGCCGAGCACGAGCGCATCGCCGCCGCGCGGACCGACAATCTGCAGGCCGAACGGCAGCCCGTTCTCGTCGACGCCGAGCGGCAGGCTGAGCGCGGGATGTCCGGCAAGCGTCACCGCATAGGCCAGCGCCAGCCAATGGAAGTAGGACTTGGTCGGCACGCCGTCGATCTCGGCCGGGTACAGCTCCGCCCAAGGCCGCGGGCTGAGCGTGATGGTCGGGCTGATCAGCACGTCGTGCCGGGCGAAGAAGCTCTGATAGGCGCGATAGATGCGAGTCTGGTTGGCGGCCGCGCGCGAAAAATCCTCGAGGCTGTAGGACAACCCCTCCTCGACATTGGCGCGCACGTTCGGCCCGATCATCTCAGGCCGCTCGCGATAATTCTTGCCGTGCTGGGTGAGGAACAGCGAGGCGCGCAGCACCGCGAAGGTCTCGTCGGCGCCGCTGCAATCCGGCGTCGCTTCGGCTGCCTCCGCAAACAACGGCGCGATGCGCGTCACCCGCGCGCGGAAGGCGCGGCGGATCAGCCGCTCGGTCGGCGCGAAGCCAAAATCCTCGGTGAAGGCGAGCTTGAGCTTGCGCAAGTCCGCCTGCGGCAGCGCGGCCCAGCGCGCGGGTTGCCCGCGCACCGCCTCGCCCGGCAACGTGTAGGCGAGCGGATCCCGCGCGTCGTCGCTCGCCATCACCGACAGCATCAGCGCCGTATCCGCGACACTGCGCGCCATCGGCCCGTCGGTCGACAAACACGACCAGCCATGCGCGCGCTTCTCGCTCGCCACCAGACCATAGGACGGCCGCATGCCGACGATGCCGCAGAACCCGGCCGGATTGCGCAATGACCCACCGGTGTCGGAGCCCGAGGCGAGCGGCGCCATCCCGCAGGCCAGCGCAGCAGCCGAGCCGCCGGAGGAGCCGGCCGCCGAGCGCAAGGGGTCGAAGGGATTGCCGGTCGCGCCGAACACGGGATTACGGGTGTTGCCGCCCGCAGCCCATTCCGGCGTGTTGGTCTTGCCGAAGATGACCGCGCCCGCGGCCCGCAGCCGCGCCACCGACGCCTGGTCGATCGCCGGCACATTGTCCGCCAGGATCGGACTGCCATAGGTCGAGCGCATCCCGGCCGTGTCCTGGGTGTCCTTGATCAGCACCGGCAGGCCGTGCAGCGGGCCCTTGTCCTCGCCCTTGGCGAGCTCGGCCTCGGCACGCTCAGCGGCCGCCCGGGCGCCGGCCTCATCGAGTGTCACCACGGCATTGACCGCCGGGTTGACCGCGGCGATCCGCTCCAGGCACGAATCGAGCAGCGCCACAGGCGAGATGGCCTTTGATTTCAGCAGCTTGACCAGCTCGCCGGCCGTCTTGTCGCAAATCGAGTCCACAGGGCTTCTCTTTTCCGTTTCGGAAAACTATTTAGCACATAAGAAATCGAATGCACGACTTGAAAACGCAATGTTCCACCGCGCGTCACGCATGCCCGTGAAGCGCCGGTCCAGCCCATTGATTCGTCGACTGGTTTCGCGCGACATTGCCCGACTGCCGCCGCGCCGCAGACCACCCGATCCGCTAACGGATTTTCCGGAGCCCTGAAGTGACCGACACCGTCGTCAGCGAGACCGCCGCCGAAGGCCCCCATTCCCAGCTCGGCCAGTGCCTGAAGGCGGCCCGCCAGGCGCGCGGCCTGACCCTCAAGCAGGTGGCCGAAAAGACCGGCATGGCGCTGTCGACCTTGTCGAAGGTCGAGAACGGCCTGATGTCGCTGACCTATGACAAGCTGCTGCAGCTCACCTCAGGCCTGCAGATGGACATCGCCGAGCTGTTCAGCCCGGCCGCGCCGCGCCCCGAGCCCGGCCGCGCCGTGACCGCCCGCCGCAGCATCAGCCGCGCCGGCCAGGGCCAGGTCGTGAACACCAAGTTCTACACCTACACCTATCAATGCACCGACCTGATCGGCAAACGCATGGTGCCGATGATCACCGAGGTGCGCGCCCGCACATTGGAAGAGTTCGGCCCCCTGCTCCGCCACAGCGGCGAGGAATACTTCCTGGTCACCCGCGGCACCATCGCCGTCCACACCGAGTTCTACGCGCCGGAGATCCTGCACGAAGGCGACGGCATGTACCTCGACAGCACCATGGGCCACGCCTACCTGAACGCGGGCGAGGCGGATTCGGCGCAGGGTGTGTGTCTATGCACCAGTGAGCAGGCCGATCTGTTCGAGCAATTGCATCGGATCGCGAAGAAGGATGCGGTGGAGTGAGGGCGATAAGACCTCACTGCATGAAATCGGCCAGATAGGCCGACGCCGGGGTCGTGCCGGTCAGCAGCAGATGCTCGCGCGCACGCGTGCAGGCGACATAGAGCAGCCGCCGCTCGGTCTCGTAGATATCGTCGAGCTCGGCCTCGTCGGCGGCGTCCTCGACGCGCTCGTCGAGCGGCAGGATGCCCTCGTCGCAGGCCATCACGACGACGGCGCGAAACTCCAGCCCCTTGGCGAGGCTCATCGCGCCCGTGGTGATCGCCTCCGCACCGGCAATCCCGGCCAACGCATCCCGCGCCCGCGCGACCAGCGCCTCGGTGCGCACGAACACACCGATCTCCTGCGGCGCGATGCCGTCAGCGAGCCATCCCGCAATGGTCGCGCCGACATGCGCGCCTTCCGCCGCGACATCGGCGAACGCCCTGACCTCCGGCGGCGGCCCCTCGAACACCGAGATGATGCCGCGCCGCTCGTCCTCCAGCCCGTCGGAATCGCGTAAGACCGTCGGCAGCAGCCGGTCAGCGGCGCGCCTGATCTGCTGCGAGGTGCGATAACAGACCTTCAAGGTGAACGAGCGGCCGCGCACGTCGACGCCGAGGCTCGCCCAGGAATACGGATGCTGGAAGATGCGCTGCCCGGCGTCGCCGGCCAGGAACAGCCCGTCATTCGCTTTCGGCGCCAAGCCTGCAAAGAAGCGCAGTTCGGCCGGCGCGAGGTCCTGCGCTTCGTCGATCACGACATGATCGAACGGCTTGATCGCCCGGCCGTCGAGCGCCGTAGCCAGGTCGGTGAAGACGTTGGCCCAGGTCGTGTAGCGCTCGGCCGCGAGCGCCGCGCGCACCGCGGCGAACACCGGCCACAGCCGCGCGCGCTGGTTGGGGCCGAGCCGGCTCTTGCGCCCCATCCGCTGCACCGTGGAATAGGCGTCGAGCGAGGCGAGTCCCCAGGCATCGACGACGTTGATCCATTCCGACAGCAGGAAGCGCTCGGAAAACCCCTTGAGGTCGGCCGCCGCCGCGCGCAGCCGCTCGCGCAGCACCTGCTCGGAGGCGATGCGCGGCCGAACGCCATGTTCGAGCTGATACATCTGCTCGGCGATACCCTTGAACGAGGCGGTGGTGATGCGCGGCACCACGCCGCCGGTCTCCGGCGCCAGCACGCGCAGTTTTCGCGCGAGGCTATCCGCCAGCGGCTGCGAAAAACTCGCCAGCAGGATTTTTGCGCTGGGATTGTCGCGCGCGAGCCTGACGGCGCGATGGATCGCGACGATGGTCTTGCCGGTGCCGGCGGAGCCCGCGACCCGCGCCGGCCCGGCAAAGCTGCGCTCGACCAGCGCGCGCTGCGAGGGATGCAGGAAGACGCCCCACTTCTCCCAGGGGTAGGCGAGTGCCTGCTCCAGCTCCTCGTGTCCGGCAATGGGCCGGATGCGGCGCAGGGCATCGGGATGTGCATAGGGATCGGCGGCGGCCGGCGCCGGGACCGGCAGCTTGCCGGTGGCGGCATATTCGAGCAGCGCCTCCGCCGCCTCGGCCGGCAGATGCTTCGTCAGCGTGAAGAAGCCGTCCTCGTCGGCCGCCCTGACGTCGGCGAGCCAGTCCGCCGGCACGCCGATCGACAGCAGCGCCTCGTCATCGAGCCCGGCGAACAGCAGGGGCGCCGCCTCTCTCGCCCTGCCCTTCACCTGCTCGGGCGCGACCAGATCCAGCGTCGCCGGAGGCGCCACCTCCTCGACCCGCTCGCGCACCTCGACGATCTGGATCGCCCCGGTGCGCGGATGCGCTTCGATCCGGCGCCGCTCGGCCCAGGCATAGGCCTCATCGTGATGGCCGACATAGGCGACGAGCACGGTATCGCCGGTCTTGTGGAGGATCAGCCTGACATCGCGATTGACCCGCGCCGACCAGAAATTGCGGTCCTTGCTGTTGTCGATCCGGTGCAGTTGCAACCCGTTGCCGCTAGGGTCGAGCTGAAGGTCGAACACGCTCGCCTTCACAGCCTTCTGGTCCGCGCCGGAGAGTCGGGCGAAGGAGGCGGTGAATGTATCGGCGAGGAGGAAGTTCATGAGTTTAACTTTGGTCCCCAAAAGTTCGTCCGACGTACACCTCTTTACCAGTCAGGGTATTGAGATAGACATCAACACCGTCTTGCCTTCGTAGGAAGGTCAATGACTTCGCCTCAGAGCCGCCAGGAACAAAGCCGTAGCTACGGGACAGACTCTGCTCGAATTCCCAGCCCTCCGGCGTGAAGATTTGCGTAAGCTTGCTGCCCTTAAGGCGACACGCTGCCACACGCATCTTCGGATTGCCACCGAGATTCAGATGACCGTACTCGATCCATGAACATTTCGATTTTGGCCCCGCCAGTTGATCGACCACCACGACGTCCACTGCTTCGCCACCGGCAATGTGAATGAGACCGCAGCTAGCTGTCAAACTCTCCACAAACGGTCGGACATCTTCGGCCATCATGAAGCCGACACGCGCAAGTTCATTATCCGAGCAAAGAGTGTTGTTGGGCACCGATGTCTTGAGATCCTCCCATCCCGCCGGAGAACGCTCGAAGAGCGAGCTCAGTTTGACGACGACGGAGATCGCTTCGATCAGCACGGCCATCGCTACACCCCGAACACCTTCATCACTTCATCGCCAAAATGGTTGATCACCTTGACCGCGATGCGCCGGCTCTTCGGGCGTGGGAACGGCCGTGACGTATCCGAATAGAGCGTCGCCCAGGCGTCCTCGTCGATGTCGGCCTGAAGGGCGGTCTTGAGGCTCTTGTAGGGATCGTTGGCGCCGAGGAAATAGGCGTGGCGGACGAAGAAGCTTTCCTCGTTGTAGTCGGTGTCGATGAACCAGGCGGCGATGCCCTTGGTATCATTGGAGCGGATGTCGCCGGTGTTGGGATCGAACACGTCGACGCCGTTGACCTTGACGCGGATCTCCGGCCCGCCCGCGTCGAGGATCTCGACGTCGGGCTCGCCGAACACCACGAACATGTTGCCGCGGCCGGTGTTCTTCAGCTCGTCCGACATGTGCATGTCGGGATTGATGCGCGCTTTCAGGATCTTCAGGCTGCCGAGGCTGCCCAGCTCCGAGGAATGCGCATCGAAATTGAAGGCGCAGGCGATCAGCACATCGAAACGGGCGTCAACCGCCTCGCGCGCGGCGGCGACGATGTCCTGCCGGCCGACCGTGCCGTATTCCGGGCCGATCAGGATCGCGGCGCGGCGCTCCGGGCCGTTGTCGCCTTCAATGAAGCTGCCGCTGGCGCCGATGAAATTGCCCGGCCAAGGCGACAGGCTCTCGAAGGTGATGCGGTCGCCCTTGGCCTGCTGCTTGACGCCTTCGGTCTTGAGATAGTCGATCACGATGGCCGCAAAGTCCTGTCCGGCGAGATCGGCATCTCCCGCCGCGCGCTTGCCCTCGGCGGCGTCGATCAGGTCGATCAGTTCCTCCTCGCTCGCGGGCGCGGCGCGGTGCGGCGACAGGCTCTCGACCGTGAACGGGCCGGCGACGCGGACACGGCCATTGTCCTGATACGGCTTGTCGTAGAGATATTCGACCTCGGCCCGCGCCGCGATCGAGTCATCGATCTCGCGCTGCCGCGCGATCCGCGCCTCCCACCATTTTGCGTGTGGCTCCTTTGCCTCCGTCGGCGCATCGGCCGGCAGCTCGCGTGGGATTTGCCACTCCTCCCAGCTCTTGCTCATCGCCGCATTCAGCGTCGCGCGTAGCGGCTCCTGGATCTGCTGCCACTTGTCCCAGATGTCGTCCACAGCACTATTTCTTGCGATATCGCCCAGACTAATGTGTGGAGCACGATAGTAGACGAAGCCCTGACGGACATCGTTGCGAATGCCCCCGCCTAGTGGTGCGCGCTGGGTAAGCTCCGCCTCTTTTACTCGCCCCTCCACACTATCGACGAGGAGAAACCAAGGATATCGAGCGGCCATCAAACGAGCACGCGCAAGCGCAAGCGCTACGCGGCTGGTATCGATGGTGACCCAACGGCGCCCCCAATATTCCGAGACGTAAGCGGTCGTACCAGAGCCGCAGGTCGGGTCGAGCACAAGATCGCCGGGATCGGTTGACATCAAGATGCAGCGTTCAACAGTCTTGCTGCCCGATTGAACTATATAGATCTTACTTTCGGTAAAATTACCTGTGCCTGTGTCGGTCCAAATGTTTGAGTACGGCTGGTAGGAAAAGTCGTTATGAAAACGGCGATAGCGGAAGCTGTTGCTTGCCAGATGCAGCCGCTCACTCCGTACAAGGCGATTAACACCTTCAGGGTAGTTCGCCTTCCAGTGTGAATTTTTCTCCCACGGATCAGAGGTTACACCTCGATACGTCAGCGGCTGGCGATCTGATGCTCGCCCTTGAGAGATTAGGTTATCGGGATTATATGGTCTCGCGCCTTCAGGTATCACTTGAGATGATTTTTCACTAGCGGATACGCCACGATACGTAAAATCGGGAAACATAAGCCACTTGGCATTTCCTTCACCAAGCACGAATGGCTTAGCCTCATACAAGCTACGCCACTTTAGCGACGGACGATGTCGGGCATACCAAAGAATGTAATCTGACACATTTGAAATCGCGTCCGAGGAAAATCCATAAGTTTTCTGAACGATAATCTCGCTAACGCAGTTCCCAGCTCCAAACACCTCGTCCATGACCGCGCGAACTCGATGCACATTCTCGTCGCCGATCTGTACAAAGACCGATCCGCTTTCAGTCAGGAGATCGCGGACTACGGTCAGTCGATCACGCAAATACGCGAGGTAGCTGTGTATCCCATCCTTCCACGTATCCCGGAACGCCTTGACCTGCTCCGGCTCGCGGCTGATGTCGGTCTGCTTGCCGTCCTTGACATCAGGTGACTGGGTCGAGACCTGCCAGTTCGAGTTGAACTTGATGCCATAGGGCGGGTCAAAATAGATGCACTGCACCTTGCCGCGCAGCGCCTCGCGCTCGGCGAGGCTCGCCATCACCTGAAGACTGTCGCCGAGGATCATGCGGTTCGACCAGTGCTGGTCGTGCTGGTAGAACTCGGCGCGCTGGTCCGGTTCGATGCCGTTGAAGTCGGCGAACAGATCGGGCGCGTCGCTGCCGGCCTCGCGCCGCTCGGCGGTCTCACGCTTCAGGTCGTCGATGATGGCCTTGGGATGGATCTTCTCCTGGATGTAGAGCGGCGGCACGTTGACGACGAGGTCGGACCAGTCCTGCCGGTCCTTGCCGCGCCAGACCAGTTGCGCATCCGACAGAGTCAGCTTGCCGGTCTCTGCCAGTTCCTGCTTCTGCGCCTCGGTGATGGTGATGCGCATGCCGTTCCAGATCAGCTCCGGCTGGCTCGGCTCCTCCGGCGTGCGCGTGGTACCCTCCGGCAACGGCCGCGCCCGCGGATAGTGCTTCGGCGGCAGCGGCGAGGCATCCTCGTCGCGCCGGAAGAAGCTCTCCATCTCCGCCGTCGGAATGTTCCGCCGCGACGCCGCCTCGTGCTTGAGCGCATCGACCTGCTTGGTGGATTTGGAGGGCTTGGGAGATTTCGGCGAACGGGCCATCATTCAGTCTCGGTAAGCTAAGCAGCGTCAGATGCGACGCGCAGAGATGCACGCAACTCTATCCTCGTCATGCCCGGGCTTGTCCCGGGCATCCACGTCCATCCACATCGCCGGACGACGTGGATGGCCGGGACAAGCCCGGCCATGACGTGCCCCAAGGGGGCAATCTCTCTTGTTCTCGTCGATCATGCCGGCACCTGCGCGGTCGCAGATGCGGATTCCGACATCAGCCGGTCGACCAGCTTGGCAAAATCCTCCTCCATGGACGCCCAGTCGCGGAATTCCGCATACGCCCAGCGGCCGAAGCCACCGAGGGCGGTGACGCCGGGGGCCCAGAGATCGCGCGCAGTCTGCGCCTTGGCCTTGTCGCTCTCGTCACGCTGGCCCTTCACTTCGAGCACGAGGTTGAGCGGCTCCTCCGCGCCGACATCGAGTCGGACCAGGAAATCCGGGATGTAGCGGCGCATCACGCCGGCATCGAGATAGGGAATGTCGAAGCCGAGCGCCTGGTTCTTGGCATAGGCGAGCACGCGCGGATGACCTTCCAGCGTCAGCGCGAGCTGCTCCTCCCAGTCGCTGTCAACAACGACGTGGCTGATCTGGCATTTCGGCGGCTGCGCGCCGGTCTTCCACACCGGCTTGGAGGTGATGAAGTTGACGAAGCGCGTTGAGCCCTTGGGATTGTAGGGATCGAGCACCGCGAGCAGCCGCCCGGCGCTGCCGCGGGTGCAGGCGATGTTGATCTTCTCGGCCGCGCGCGCGAGCTGGTCCTTGTAGAGGATGGCGCCGATCGGCACGCCTCTCGTCACCAGATAGCCCTCGTCGATCCAGCGGCGGGCGATACGCTGGATCTGCGGAAACAGATGCTGCTTGGGGAAGCCGTCATCATCCCGGAAATGCGTGTAGAGCAGATGCTTGGCGAGGTTGAAGCTGATCTCCGACGAGCGCAGCGCCTTCAATTCGTCGGGCTCGATCGTGACACCAGCACCGACGATGCCCTCCATCACCACCTTGGTCGGGCCGATGTCCTGCGGCGTGATCTCCAGCCGGCTGTCTGCGGTAAACTCGGCTTGCAGCTTCTCGGACGGCAAATCACGGCGATAGCCGCTCACGCGAGGAAATACGATCTCCAGGCTGGAGCGCTCCTTGATCGCATGGACCCGCGTCACCGGCTTTGGCGCGGTCGGCTTAGTCTCCTGCGGGGACGAAGCAAAGTCGAACGGAATTCCCATGATGTCGGCATATTCGACGTCGAACAGGCCGGTCTTGGGATTGAGCTCATAGGACTGCCGGCGCAGGCCGCGGCCGACCACCTGCTCGCACAAAAGCTGGGTGCCGAACGCGCGTATCCCGAAAATATGCGTGACGGTGTTCGTATCCCAGCCCTCGGTCAGCATCGACACCGAGACCACGCAGCGGATCTGCTCGCCGAGCCGGTCCTTGCGGCCGACCGTGTTCATGACCTCTCGGAGGATCTCGCTGTCGCTGACCTCACCCTGCCCGCCCGCGCCCTCGCGACCCGCGCGCTCGCGCTTGAACTGCTCGATCTCCGGACCGGCTGCCTCGCGGAACCCCTTGTCGAGCGCCTCGCCGGATTCGAGCTGCCGGGAGTCGATGAGCAAAGTGCGGGGCTTCGGCAAACGCGTGCCCTGATCGTCGTAATTGCTGAAGAGCTTCAATTCTCCGGGCTGGAAAGCCGACCGCTCGCTATCCTCGATGTCTCGCTCGAAACCGGCGACATATTCAAAGACCAATTTCGAGATCGCGGTATTCTGGCAGACCACGATGAAGACCGGCGGCACGCCGATGCCAGCAGCTTCCCACCGCCTGAACTCGCCTACATAGTGACTGTACAGCGCATGGAGCGCCGTCTTCATCATGTTCGGCAGGTCGAGCGGACTGAGCTTGCTGGCACCAGCGGCGGTCTTCGGCAATTCCTTGCCGACATGCTTCCAAAGATCGCGGTACACCACCGCATCGGTCTGCACCAGATTGTCCGTGACTGGGACGCGCGGCAACTTGACGATGCCGCTCTCGATCGCGTCCATCAGGCTGAAGTCGGAGACCACCCAGGGAAACAGCACGCCCTCGCGATAGCCGGAGCCGCGCAGGAAGAACGGCGTCGCCGAGAGATCATAGACCGCGCGGACACCCTTCGCGAGCTTGCGGTTCAGCGCCTCGATGCCGCTGATCCACAGCCTGGCCGCCTCCTCGTTCTCGGCCGCCTCCTTCTTGTCCTCACCGGTGAGGCCGCCCTCCTCGTCCTCGCCCTGCTTGTGCCTATAGCAATGATGCGCCTCGTCGTTGATGACATTGACCCGCTCGAAGCTCAGCAGCTTCTCGCAAGCGCGCTTCAGCATCTCGGCATCGGTCTCGGTGGTCTTGATCGGCTCCGGCGCGTTGCCCGTCAGAAAGCTGCGCGCGACCTTGCTCAGCGACAGCGTCTCGCGGTGCTGGAAGGCGTGATAGTTGGTGATGACGATCTCGGCGCGACGGATGTCCGGAAGCATCTCCGGCGGCACGATCTCGCGCGTCTCGTAGTAATTGTCCGGCTCGCTCGGCATCAGCACGCGCAGCCGGTCGCGGATGGTGATGCCCGGTGCCACGATCAGGAAGGCGCGGGAGAAGTCCTTGGAATCCCTGCGCACGGCGTTGACAGTCTGCCAGGCGATCAGCATCGCCATGACCGTGGTCTTGCCGGTGCCCGTCGCCATCTTCAGCGCCAGCCTGAACAGCTCCGGGTTGGCCTCGTCATTGGCCTTGCGCAGTTCATCGAGGAATTTCCGGGTGGCGGCCCGCTTCGGCGCGACCTCGGTGAACCAGATGATGGTCTCGGCCGCCTCGATCTGACAGAAGAACGGTCGCGGACCGACGAACTCGTGGTGCCGCCAATGTTCGAGCAGCCGCTGCGTCGCCGACGTCACGCCCCAATCGGCCGGATTGCGCAAGCTGCGCCAGGAATCGACGTGACCGCGGATCTCGTTGATCAGCGCATTCTCGCTGTAGGTCTCGAGCTCCAGCGACGCTTGCGCGCTAGCCGCCTTCTTCCGCGCCGCGGGCACGGGAACGATGAACCGCGACGGCCGGCGCCCCGGCCGCGGCGGCCCATCGAGTGGCTGGCCGTGATCGTCCATCGGATGGTGCCACTGCGGCGCAGCATACGGCGAATTGAGAATCGGCCGCTCATAGAAGCTGGTCAATGCCCCGTCCCCACCCCTGCAATTCACTTGTCGAGCGAATAAACCAAACCATGCGTCCTGATGCGTGTTTCCGCATTTTTACCGCCGGCGTCAATCCTTCGAAGGGCGGCCATCCCAAGGACAAGCGGTGCGACCCGACGGGCGACTTGGCCTCCCAGGGCTGGTCCTATGGCCGCGAGATCAGCGCCGGGCGCTCGTGCTCGGAAAATCTCATTTAGCGCGATGCGGCAACGACATCACCCGTGTCCAGTCCCGCCGCGAAAAATATCGCGCTTCCGCTTTTCCGAAAATCATGATTGTATGTGCCCGTCCCGCCTCGGCACGAGGGGCGTTTCGCGATCGTCACGACACGCGGGGTGGGATGCGATGGGCGCGCGGGTCTCGCAGCATGCTGGTCATGCGGACGAACGAGACTGTGCGTCGGCGAAATCGTAGGGTCCTGGCCTCCCGGTGCTGAGGCCAAGCGGATGGTGACGATGATCCATTCGTGACGGGGGCAAGACAGCCGGTCCCCGGGGAGAGGACGTATAAGCCGTAAAACCGTCGCGCGGGGAATGCCGGGATGTCTCGGCTGAACCTGTGGTACCTGCCGCCAGCATTTTCTTTCGCTGGCGGGCCATGGGTGCGGCCAGCGCCCGGCATTCCCTGCGCCCTCGGCATTTCGAGGGTGAAACGACCCGCATAGCTCGGACGCCGTGGGCGCCGCGAGATCGAGGAAGCACGTGTCACCGCCGTAGCGGTTCGCAGCAAGCAACGCGGTCCGTTAACGGCTTTCCCGGAGTCCGCCCGTGACCAACACGACAGTCCGTTCAGCCGGACTTCCCGAGCGCCGCCTTCACCGCCTCATCCAGCGGCGTATGCGGCTCCTGTCCCAGCAGCCCGACCAGCCCGCCGTTATCCAGCGCAAGACTCTGCTTCCACAGCCAGCGCATCTCGATCGCCTCGCGCATGAAGCCTATGAAGGGCGCGGCGAGCCAGAGGATGATCCAGGGGAACGGCTTCACCGGCAGGTCGGGCTTTTCGCGCACGCGGCGGACTGCGTCGGTCATGTCATGCCCTGTCGCATCGTAGTGCCCGGTGAAATTCAGCATCGTGTAGGCCGGCAGCTCGGCGCTGATGTCGACGAGGCGCGCGAACGTCTCCGCGAGATCGGGCACGTACGCCCAGGCATGGCCGATGCCCGGCCGCGTCAGGCGCTGCACCGACGTTGCCTGCATGCCGCCCTTCGCCAGCGCCTGTGCGAACCAGGAGTTGGTCACGCCGGGGCCGAAGAAGTCGCCCGCCCTGACGGCGATGACGCGGACGCCATGGTCGCGCGCCGCCTGCTCCAGCATCTCCTCCATCTCCAGCCGCACCTGCCCCTTCCGTGTCGTCGGCTGCCGCGGCGTCGTTTCACTGACCACCGCCGGCGACGCTGATGAGTAGACGTAGACGTTGCCCGGAAACACGATCGTCGCCCCGGCCGCCTTCGCCGCCGCGATGGTGTTGGCAAGCATCGGCAGCGCATCCTCGCGCCAGCGCGCATAGCCCGGCGGATTGACGCCGTGCACGATCAGGCTGGCGCCCTCGGCAGCCGCAAGCACGGAGGCCGCATCGCGCGCATCGCCGTCGCGCCAGTCGACCGGGAAGGCAAAGGACGGCCGTTCGGCCGGCGGCCGGCGCGTCAGCGCACGGATGGTGAAGCCGCGCCGGGCCAGCGCGCTGGCGACGGCGCCGCCGATCGCGCCGGTTAGGCCGAGGATGAGGACGGTGGGGACATTGGTGTCGTGGGACATGGATCGATCTCCTGCTGTCCCTGCAATCTCCTCCGATTGTCCCAAAACGAAAATTGCCAAACATTCTTGAGATGCTATACATTTTTATATGATCGAACCCTCGGACTGGAGCCTGCTGCGTTCGTTCCTCGCCGTCGTCAGGCGGGGCAGCCTGTCCGCGGCCGCGCGGGCGACCGGGTCGACGCAGCCGACCATCGGCCGCCACATCGACGAGCTCGAAGCCGGTCTCGGCGTCGCGCTGTTCACCCGCTCCCAGGCCGGCCTGCTGCCGACCGAAGCGGCGGCGACCCTGGTGCCGTATGCCGAGGCGATGGAAGCGGCGTTCGCGGCGCTGGTGCGCGCGGCCAGGACCGGCGGCGATGCAGGGCAGCCGCGCGGCGTGGTCAGGATCTCGGCGAGCGAGATCGTCGGAACCTTCGTGCTGCCGCCGATCCTGGCCGGCATCCGCAAGCGCTATCCCGAGATCGTTATCGAGCTCGTCCTGAACAACCGCACCGACGATCTGCTCAGGCGCGACGCCGACATCGCGGTGCGCATGATCCGGCCGAAACAGGACGGCCTCGTCGCGCGCAAGCTCGGCCGCATCCCGCTTCGCCTCTACGCCCACCGCGACTACATCGCCCGCTTCGGCCTGCCCGACACGATCGAGACGCTCAAGGCGCATCACGTCATCGGCTTCGACCGCGACGATCATTCGGCGCGCTCGGTCGCCAGCTCCCAACTGCCGCTCTCGCGCGAGCTCTTCTCCTACCGCACCGATTCCGATGTCGCCCAGGTCACCGCGATCGAGGCCGGCCTCGGCATCGGCGGCATGCAGACGGCGATGGCGAAGCGCAAGCCAGCACTGGTGCCGGTGCTCGCCGACCAGGTCGCCTTCAAGCTCGACTGCTGGCTCGCCGTGCACGAGGACCAGAAGGACCTCCCGCCGATCCGCGCGATGTTCGATGGGCTGGCGGAGGGACTGGCGCGGTGGATCAGTGAGGGCAGCCAATGAGGTTGACGCGGCTGCACGCGACGGGCACCGCGTCGCTTCCACCGCGGCTTGGCAACCGAGCCGATCACCGCGATCTCCTCGAACGCGGCCAGCGCATCGGTCACGATGTCAGCCGCGCGGCGGAAGTCGTGCTGCTGTCGCAGGAGATAGGCGTTCTGCCTCTCAATGTCGGCGCGCGATATCATGTCACTCCGACGGTTGTGCACGGCCCCGCCTTCACGCGCCAGCCTTACGCACTGTTGGCCGCCTCTCCCACAGGCATGGCCCGCACACTCCAGCTTCCATCGGCATTGTAGGTCACGTCGAACGTCGTGTCTCCGGACGTCGCATCGCACACCGCCGCATTGATCGACGCGTCCGTGACGTTCACGACGGTCCCGGCGGAATATGTCCCTGTCTGGACGTAGAAGATCATGACCTGCTCGCAGTCGACATCCCCGATCAAGAATGTGAGATGAGCGTCCGACGTGGTGTGGGGCGACACAGCCTGGCTATCGAGACTATTCGCATAGACCTGCTGTCCAACCGTCTCCACCGCCGGCTGCTGAAAGATGAAAAAGTTCTGCAGCTCGGGGCTCTCATTAATGACATTGATCGTAATGGTGGTCATGTTGATCTTCTCTCCGCCGATAATTTCCCAAGGTCGCCTCCAGCCGCAACAATCCCGGAGGCAACAACAACCTGGTGCACCAACCTATATCCAATCATTCTTCTTTAATACTTCTTTTGGTTGTACGGCGGGCAAATCCGCTCATCGTTCGTGCGCGGTCCGCACCGATCATCAGCCGGAACCTTTTCCCGCAGGAAACAACGCCGAGCGATGCGGCGCCAAGAGCATCTGCCGCTCATTGCGAACCTGACACCCGCGCCATTCGCTTGTGGCTCGAGGACCAATTGAAAGCGGCCATGGACAGCGGCCGGCACGGCCTTCCAAGGCCGAGACCGACCGCTCGTCGACTTAGTCCCGCACTCGTCTGCCGCGCCGTGCGGGTCATGGCTGCGACGATCCCCTCTTTGTGTCCGACCGCATCAGCCGGGATCACTGACACGCGGGGGCTGCCGCAACGTTGGTGCCTGGGACCGCATTGACGTTGGCGATGGCGGGCGAGCTGCGAGCAAGAAAGCAATAGCTGTCGTTGCCCACGACGGCATAGAAGCACGACGCCCCACCCGCGGGGATAACGATATTGCTTGCGGTATTGATTCGAAACACTGTCGCGGTGGCAGCACGCGTCGTGGGACTATTCGGATTCTTCCGGAAAGTTATTCCGGTGTTCGGCGCCGTGACATTGATCGCCGAGAACGTCCGGCAATCAGGGCTGAATGCCAAGTCGACGGCAAAGGCCGCATCGGCACTCGTTGCAATGACACCAAGCCCGATCAAAGTCCCGATGACTTGGCGACGACCGATGTGGATCGCGGAGCTTAAGCACATGACCATGTCTCCTTTCGTGAACGATAGGGCCATCAAGAGACCTTGATCTCCTCCAGCCTCTCGTGTCCTGCGTTTGCCTCCAGCCGAATGCCTCGGAGACGACAACATCCTATGAGTTATTAGTTGTTTTTGCACATCTCAAGGTTGTGATACCGGCAAGCAGCGACGACGGCTCCTGCACCGTTTGCAAGCTGTTCAATGCGTCAGCATCGCCGTTTCCGGCTGATCTCCGCCAGATCAACTGAATTCATTCACCTCTTGGAAACCGAGAGGCGAAATCGCGGCGGAGCCGCACTCCGCTGCCAAGACCCTGACAGGACCCTGCCAAGACAAAGCCCGGTCGCGGGCGTCTGAAACTGGCAAAAATTTGATGGAATGAGTTCGACAAATAGCAAGCGACGACAATGTTGGAGCGACGCCCGTGCACGTCTTCACGCACGGGGTCCGCGGGGTCCAGCGGATACCCGCTCTTCCCTGCCCCCTCCGTTCAAGAGAGGGCCAGCGTCCGGACATGCCCCGGATGGCCTGGCATCGCGGAAACGCGACGACATGCTCCGCTGTCTGACATTCACATCAGAACGACACGCACATGATGATGCGCGAAAGCTCACTTGCCGTCGTCGAGATGCACCAGCACCGCGGCATTGGCGATGATGATGGCGTCACTGCCGGCCTCGGCGGGAATCTCCAGCCCGCCCTTCACGGCGGTGACGGTCACCGTGCCATAAGGCAGCTCCTTGGCGACCGCAGCCGTGTCGACCGCCTCGGGATTGGGAACGGCGATGGTCACGTCGACCAGCATGTCCTGCGGCGTCTTGCCGACCATGCGGAAGAAGCCGAGGCTGGAGTGGCGGATCGCATCCGACACCGCGCGCTTCGCCGCCTTGGTGGCGTCGCGGCCGTGGACGTCGACGCCCATGCCCATCTCGGTGATACAGCGAATGCGCGCCATTGTGTTCCCTCTCGGCTGGCTTGGATCGTTCGGCGCGCGACCTTAGCGCCATCAGCACCAAGCGCAACCGACGCGACACCCAGGCAGCGCGCCTCAGGCAATCACGACCTCGCCGACCACCCCACGCAGTGCGCCGAGCGCGGGCTCATCGGCGGCGCGCGCGTCGGTGATCAGGCTGTCGATACGGTCGGGCGCACAATAGGCGACGCGGCTGGTCTGGCCGATCTTGCTGTGGTCGGCGAGGATCAGCACGCGCTTGGCGGCGGCCGCCATCGCGCGGGCGACGTTCGCCTCCTCGATGTCGAAGCTCGTCGCGCCGTAGCGATGGTCGATGCCGACCGGCGACAGCAGCGCGACATCGGCCTGCCAGCGCTGGATTTCGGCGACCGTCGTGGAGCCGAACGTCGCCGGCAAGGTGCTGCCGAGCTCACCGCCGAGCACGATCACCCGGTTGCTGCGCTCGCCCGGAGGACTGCCGATGATGGTCGCGACCTCGAACGAGTTGGTGACGATGGTGAGCCCCGACAAGGTCGCGAGCTCGCGGGCGAGGATCGAGACCGTCGAGCCGACGTCGAGAAACAGCGTCTGACCCGGGCTGACCATGCGCGCCGCGGCCTGCGCGATCCGCGTCTTCTCGGCCAGTCGCACGCGGGCGCGCACCGTGATCGGCGGCTCCGCCTCCGGCGCAATCGCGGCGACGCCGCCATGGACGCGGCGCAGCTCGCCGCGCGCCTCCAGCGCCAGCACGTCGCGGCGTACGGTCTCGCGGGAGACGCCAAGGTCGGTCGCGATGCGGTCGGTGGTGGCGCGGCCGACGGTGGCGAGCAGCGCGCGGATGCGCTGGTGGCGGTCCTCCTGGAGCATCATCGGCGCCCGCCGCGCGCCAGCCGTTTCAGCGCGAGCTGCATGACGAGCGCCGCGGTACAGACGACCGCCATGATGCAGGTCGAGAACGCCGCGGCCTGCGAGACGAAGCCGGCCTCGTCGAGCCGCATCACCGACACGGCGGCGATGCCGAGAGACGGCGTCACCAGGAAGATGACGGCCGACAACGTCACCATCGAGCGCATGAACAGGAAGAAGAAGACGGAGACCAGCGTGGGCGACATCGCAGGAATGATGACGTTGGCGAGCACCTGCGCAGCGCCGCTGCCGAGGCAGGTCGCGGCCTCCTCCAGCGCCGGCGGCACCGCGCGCATGCCGGTGACCATCGTGAGGAAGCCCTGGGTGTGGTAGTGATAGAAGTTGCACAGCGCGAGCAGCAAGGTCGAGCCGTATAGCACCGACAGCGGCGATCCCGCGATGTTGAAGGCGAAGATGTAGGACAGGCCGAGCACGAGGCCGGGCACGCCGACCGGCATGACAGCGACGAGATAGACGATCTTGGCGGGCCACGACGGCAGCCGGCGGATGCCATAGACCAGTGCAAACAGGAGACACGTGCCGAGGCCCGCAGCGAACAGCGACACCAGCAGCGACGTCCACAGCGGCGCATAGCCGCCGCTCAGCGTGATGTCGTAATGCTTGAGCGTGAACGTCAGCCGATACGGCCAGAGACGCATGAAGCTCGCATAGATGACGACGCCGATCACGGCGAGCACGGACAAGGTCGCGAGGCCTGTCACAATCGACAGCGGGATGTCGCGCGCCGGGACAAAGCTCAGTTGCGGCGGCACGGCACCTTCCGCGCCGCCACCGAACTGGCGCTGCGCCGCGACCCGCTCGATATAGACGGCGATGCCGGTCGGCGCGAGCAACAGGAGACCGACGACGGCGCCGATGCCGAACTTCATCTGCCCGGTGACCTGGTTGTAGATCTCGGTCGCCAGCACCGCATAGTCACCACCGATGACCGCGGCATTGCCGAAATCGGTGATGGTGACCGTGAACACGACGAAGCCGGCGCTGAGCAGGCCGAACTTCACGTTCGGCAGCGTGACGTCGACAAACTGGCGCCAGCGCCCGGCCCCCATCACCTCTGCGGCATCGTAGTAGCGCGCATCGGCATGGGCGAGCGCCGCTTTGAGGATCAGCACCGCCTGCGGCAGCGCGTAGAGCACGTCGGCGATCAGCAGGCCCGGAAAGCCGTAGATGTCGATGCGCTTGCCCAGCATGCCGCTGATCAGCCCGTTGCGGCCGAGCAGGAAGATCAGCCCGAGGCCGAGCACCAGCGACGGCGCCAGCATCGGGAGCGCCAGCACCGCGGAGACGATGCGCGCGCCGGGAACGCGGGTGCGGGTCATCGTATAGGCCAGCACGAAGCCGAGGCTGAGACAGACCGCCGTCGTCGCAAGGCCGAGCGTCAGGCTGTTGAGCGTCGCCTTGAGGATGCCGGGCGTGCGTGCGAGCGCGAGATAGTTGGCAAAGCCGATCGTGCCGTCATCGGCGACGAGGCTGCGCCACAACATCATCGCCAGCGGAAAGACGAAGAAGATGAGCAGCGCCAGGCATGGCAGCGCGATGGCGGCGGCGATCAGCAGATGGTCATTGCCGGAACGCCGCAGGCGAAAGCCGGCGCGCTCGGCCACCTCGACGGCGGCGATGCTCACGCGCGCACCCAGCCGCAGCCGGCGGCATCGGCCGACACGGCGACCGCGGCGCCCGGCGTTACGCCGTCGACAGGAGCGGTCTGCACCATCAGCTCACGGCCTTTCCAGGCGACGCGGGTGCGGCTGATGTTGCCGAGGAAGGTGACGTCGACCACCCGCGCCTCACCGGACGCGAGAGGTTGAAGCCGGACATGCTCGGGTCGCAGGCACGCGAGGAAATCCGCATCGGCGCCTTGGGGACGCGAGGCCAGCAGCGCCGGCATGGCGTCGCGCACCCAGTCGGTCGGCAGCAGGTTGCTGCTGCCCATGAAGTCGGCAACGAACTTCGTCGCCGGCTTGAGGTAGAGCTCCTGCGGCGCGCCGACCTGCTCGATGCGGCCGGCATTCATGCACACGATCCGGTCGGACAGCATCATCGCCTCCTCCTGGTCGTGGGTGACCATGATGGTGGGGATGCCGAGCCTGCGCTGCAGCTCGCGGATCTCGACGCGCAAATCGGCGCGCACCTTGGCGTCGAGCGCGGACAGCGGCTCGTCGAGCAGGATCAGCCGCGGATCCACGGCCACCGCGCGGGCCAGCGCCACCCGCTGCTGCTGTCCGCCGGAGAGCTGATACGGCAGCCGGTCAGCCAGATGCGGCAGCTTGATGAGCTCCAGCAGCTCGGCGACGCGTGCGGCGATCTTGCCGCGCTCCACTTTCCGGATGCGCATGCCGTACCCGATGTTCTCGGCCACGGTCATGTTGGGGAACAGCGAGTACGACTGGAACACGATGCCAAAACCGCGCTCGCGCGCCGGCACCGCGCTGAGATCCTGGCCGTCGAGCAGCAGCCGGCCGCTGTCCTGGGTCAGCAGCCCGGCAATGATCCGCAACAGCGTGGTCTTGCCGCAGCCGCTCGGCCCGAGCAGGCAGACGAACTCGCTGCCCTCGACCTTCAGCGAGATGCGGTCGAGCGCTGTGAAATCGTCGAACGTCTTGTGCAGCCGGTCGAGCTCAAGCGTCATAGGATCACCCGCTCAGCGGCCGATGCTGGTCTGCCAGTTTTTCAGGATGCCGTCGCGCTCCCTGGCCGAGCGGGCGAAGTCGATCGGATACACCGCCTTGGCGACGTCGGCGGGGAAGCCTGCGGTCTGCGCGGCTTTCGACGGCGCGGTGCCGGAGATGGTCACGAGCTCCTTGTAGCTGGTGTAGAGCGCAGCCGCCTCCGGCGACAAGGTCCAGTCGAGGAAGCGCTTGGCATCGGCCTTGTTCTTGGCCGACTTCATCAACCCGGACGCCTCGAGCTCGTATCCGGCGCCGTCGGTCGGGATCACCATCTTGATCGGAAAGCCCTCCTCGATCGATTTGATCGCAGCGAAGGCCAGCGAGCCGCCGATCGCGAACTCGCCGCCGCGCGCCGCCTTGCACGGCCGCGAGCCGGACTTGATGTATTGGGCGACGTTGCCGTCGAGCGCCTTCAGGAACTGCCAGCCTTTGTCCTCGCCCTGCGACTGCAGGATGCCGGCGATCTGCATGTAGCCGGTGCCCGAGGAGACGGGGTTCGGCAGCACCACCTCGCCCTTGTAGACGGGGTTGGTGAGATCCTTCCACGACGTCGGCATCGGCAGATTCTTCGCCTTCAACACCTCCGTGTTGACGCAGAACGCGGTGACATAGCCGGTCGCGGCGAACCAGCTGGCATCAGTGCCCTTGGCGGAGGCCGGCAGCTTGTCGGCGCCCTTCACCTCATAGGGTTCGAGCAGCGCCGTGATGCGCGGATCGAGCATGTTGGTGACGGCCCAGCCCCAGATCACATCATGCTGCGGATTGCCGGACTCGGCGATGATGCGCGCGCCGAGATCGCCGGTCGACAGCCTGAGCACCTTGAGGTCGACATCGGGCAGCGCCGTCTTGGCCGCTTTCACGTAGTCGGCGATCTCGTCCTCTTCGAGCGCGGTGTAGACCGTCACCGTCCCTGCCTGCGCGACCGCGCTCAACATGAGCAGAGCAAGACTTGCGGAAACACCCTTCAACAGCTGCAACATCGTCATGCCCTCATAAGCTGCGGCGCGGGCTAGATCCCGCGCGTCCGATTGTGGATTTGAGTGATTATTTGCAAATTTGTGGAACCGCGTCTACGTTGATTGCGCATATGTCGTGCAAATCAGCAGATGCCTACGAGAAAGGCAGATTGCTTGAGCACATGCTCCCCTTCGCGCGCTTGGTGCTTACAGGTGTGGGATGGCAGCACGCGGTTTGTGATGACGACATTTGCCGCTGATAATGACCGGACGGCGTGAGGACACAGGACAGAAGGCTCATGGGTTTTTCACACACGCTGGGCGGCACGACCTATCGCTTCGGCGACCTTCGCACTTTGCTTGCGAAGGCAACGCCGTTGCGCTCGGGCGACGTGCTCGCCGGGCTCGCGGCGCAGGATGCGGCCGAGCGTGTCGCCGCGCGGATGGCGCTTGCCGATCTGCCGCTGCGGCATTTCCTCAACGAGGCCGTCATTCCCTATGAGAGCGACGAGGTCACGCGGCTGATCGTCGACCAGCATGACAACGCCGCCTTCGCTGCTGTCGCGAGTCTGACGGTCGGCGCCTTCCGCGAATGGCTGCTGTCGGATGCGACCGATGCGGCGATGCTCGCTGCCGTGTCGCGTGGGCTCACGCCTGAAATGGTCGCTGCCGTCTGCAAGATCATGCGGCTGCAGGACCTCGTCACCGTCTCAGCCAAATGCGAGGTCGTGACCCGCTTCCGCTGCACCATCGGCCTGCCGGGAACGATGTCGACGCGGCTGCAGCCCAACCATCCGCTCGACGATCCCAAGGGCGTCGCGGCCTCGATCCTGGACGGGCTGATGTATGGCGTCGGCGATGCCACCATCGGCATCAATCCCGCGAGCGACGATGCCGACACGATGATGCGGCTGCTCGACATGATCGAGACGTTGCGATTGGCCTCCAACGCACCGATCCAGTCCTGCGTGCTCGCCCACGTCACGACCGCGCTGAAGGCGATCGAGCGCCGCGCACCGGTCGACCTCGTGTTCCAGTCGCTCGCCGGCACCGAGGAGGCCAATCGCGGCTTCGGCATCACGCTGGCGCTGCTCGACGAGGCGTACGCCGCGGCCGAAAGCCTCGGGCGCTACCCCGCCGGCGGCAACGTGATGTATTTCGAGACCGGGCAAGGCAGCGAGTTGTCCTCATCGGGCCATTGCGGCGTCGATCAGCAGACCCTGGAAGCGCGCTGCTATGCGGTGGCGCGGCGCTACCGGCCACTGCTGGTCAACACCGTGGTCGGCTTCATCGGCCCGGAATATCTCTACGACGGCAAGCAGATCATGCGCGCCGGCCTGGAGGACCATTTCTGCGGCAAGCTGCTCGGACTGCCGATGGGCTGCGACGTCTGCTACACCAACCACGCCGAGGCCGACCAGGACGACATGGACGCGCTGCTGACGCTGCTCGGCGTCGCCGGCTGCACCTACATCATGGGCGTGCCCGGCGCCGACGACATCATGCTGAACTATCAGAGCACCTCGTTCCATGATGCGCTCTATGTGCGGAAGGTGCTCGGCAAGCGCGCCGCGCCGGAGTTCGAGGCCTGGCTGGCGGCGACCGGCATCAGCGATGCACGAGGCGAGCTGCGTTTCGAGCCGGCGCGTCTGATGCCGGCGCTGCCGCTGCTGGGAGCCAAGTGATGAGCGGCACGGACGACAAGACGCTCGCGACATCGTCATCCGACGACTGGACCTGGCTGTCGCGTTACACCGAGGCGCGCATCGCCCTCGGACGCTGTGGCCCCGGCCTGCCGACATCGGCGCATCTCGCCTTTCAGGCCGCGCACGCCGAGGCACGCGATGCCGTGCTCAAGCCGTTCGATGCCGAGCAATTCACGGCGGAGATCGCCGCGCGCGGCTGGCCCGCGCTCGCCGTGCACAGCCGCGCGACGGACCGCGCCACTTATCTGCAGCGCCCCGACGAAGGCCGCCTGCTCTCGTCCGCCTCGGAAGCGTTGCTCTCCGAGCCGCGCCCGCCGGCCGATATCGCGATCGTCGTCGCCGACGGGCTGAGCAGCCGCGCGGTGCAGGTCAACGCCCTGCCCGTGCTCGAGATATTGCTGCCGCTGCTCGCGGCGACAGGCCGGCGGCTGTCGCCCGTCATCGTGGCGTCGCAAGGCCGCGTCGCGCTCGCGGACCACGTCGGCGAGCTGTTCGGCGCGTCGGCCTCGATCATCCTGATCGGCGAACGCCCGGGCCTCAGCGCCGCCGACTCGCTCGGCCTCTATCTCACGTGGCTACCGCGCCGCGGCCGCGTCGATTCCGAGCGCAACTGCATCTCCAACGTCAGGCAAGGCGGCCTGCCGCCCGCCGATGCCGCCAAGCAAGCCGCGAACCTGCTCGCGCGCATGTTCCAGCATCAAGCTGCGGGTGTCAGCCTCGCGCGCCTGCCGCAACTGCCCCCGCCCGAGGAGCGCTGACTCACACCGCGCAGTAGCGGTCCTGGATGTCCTTGTCCGCGAGCAGCGCCGCCGCACTGCTCTCATGCACGACCTCGCCCTGGTCGATGATGACGGCGCGATCGGCCAGTCGCAGCGCCCATTCGACGTTCTGCTCGACCAGCAGCAAGGTCTTGCCCTGGTCGCGCAGCCGCCGGAACAGCACGCCCATCTCCTCGACCAGCACCGGCATGATGCCTTCCGACGGCTCGTCGAGCAGCACCATGCGCGGTTGCGCGATCAAGGCGCGCGCGATCGCCAGCATCTGCTGCTCGCCGCCGGACAAGGTGACGCCCTCCTGGTCGAGCCGCTCGCGCAGGCGCGGAAAGGTCTCGGCGATCTCGGCGATCGCCGCGCGCTCATCGATGCCGGCCTTGGCCGCGACGAGCCCGAGCCGCAGATTCTCGCGCACCGACAGGCCCGGCACGATGCGCCGCTCCTCCGGCACGTAAGCGAGGCCGAGATGAAAGCGGCGATGCGCCGGCAACGGCAGCAGGTCCTGGCCGGCGAAGCGCACGCGGCCCTCGGCCTTCGGCATCAGTCCCATCACCGTGCGCAAGGTCGTGGTCTTGCCGGCGCCATTGCGGCCGACCAGCGCGACCACCTCGCCCTCGTTCACGCGCAGCGAGATGCCGTGCAGGACGTGGCTGGCGCCATACCAGGCCTGGACACGATCGAGCTCGAGCAATGCGGTCTCAGCCATAGCCTTCACTCTGTCCCAGATAGACCCGGCGCACGTCGGAATTGCTGCGGATGTCCTCCGGCTTGCCGTCGGCCAGCAGCCGGCCGTGATGCAGCACGATCACGCGCTGGCTCAGGCCGAGCACCATCTTCATCTTGTGCTCGACCAGCAGCACCGTGCGCTTTTCGGCCAGCCGCTCCAGCAGCGCGACCATCTCCTTGGTCTCCTCCGGCCCCATGCCGGCGGTCGGCTCGTCGAGCAGCAAAAGCTCCGGCTCGGACACCAGCGCGATCGCGATCTCCAGCGCGCGCTGCTGGCCATGGGCGAGATACTTGGCCTGCTCGCCGCGCTTGCCGATCAAGCCGACCGACGTCAGCGCCGCATCGGCGCGTTCGCTCAGCTCGACGAGATCGGCGCGCCGGCGCCAGATGTCATAGCTCACGCGCATCGCCTGCGCGGCGACCCGGACGTTCTCGTGCACCGACAGGTCCGGAAAGATGTTGGTGATCTGGTACGAGCGCGAGATGCCCTGGTGCACGAAGCGGTGCTGCGGCAATCCGGTCAGCTCGCGGCCCTTGAACCTCAACGTGCCCATGCTCGGCGACAGCGTGCCGGAGAGGATGTTGAAGAACGTGCTCTTGCCGGCGCCGTTCGGCCCGATGATCGAGGTCAGTTCGCCCTTGGCGAACGACACCGAGATGCCCTCCAGCGCAGTGAAGCCGCCGAAGCGGCGCCCGATGCCCTCGGCCTGCAGCAGTGCGGTGCTCATCGCCGCTCCCTCGCGAACGGCAGGACGTCCAGCAGCGTGCCCCAGATGCCCTTCGGCAGGAACAGCACGAACACCACGAAGATGGCGCCGACCACGATCTGCCAATGCGGCGTCCACAGCGACACGACATCCTCCAGGATCAGGAAGGTCGCCGCGCCGATGAACGGCCCGAAGAAGCTGCGGGCGCCGCCGAGCAGCACCATCATCACGATCATGCCGGAGGTCTGGTAGTGCAGGATATCCAGCGGGACGATCGACAGATGCAATGCCGACATGCAGCCGCCGATCGCCGAGATCGCGCCGGACAGCATGAACACGATCAGCTTGCAGCGCTCGACGTCATAGCCGCAGGCCCGCGCCCGCTGCTCGTTCTCCCGGATCGCCTCGATAACGGCGCCGAACGGCGAGTTGAGGATCCGGGACTGCACCCAGAGCGCCAACGCCGCAAACGCCATCAGGACGTAGTATTTGTTGACCGGATCGAGGAAGTTGATCTGCCAGCCGAGCAGATTGATGCGGTCGACGGTGAAGCCGCGCAGTCCGTTCTCGCCGCCGGTGAAGGACGACGCCTGCAACGCGACGTAATAGACGAGCTGGGCCAGCGCGAGCGTGACCATCGAGAAATAGATGCCGCGGGTGCGCGTCGAGATCGTTCCGATCAGCGCGGCGAGCATGGTGCTCGCCATGATGGCGAGCGGCACGGCGGCGAACCAGGGCAATCCCCAGCGGCCGATGGCGATGCCGGTCAGATACGCGCCAGTGCCGAAGAAGGCGGCGTGGCCGAACGACAGCAGCCCGGTGTAGCCGAACAGGAGATTGTAGCCCATCACCACGACGCCGTAGATCAGGACGTTGACGGCGAGCGCCTGCGACGGCAGCAGCCAGGGCAGCACAGCGAGCGCTGCGAGCGAGACCAGCACGCGGTGATCGGACAGGACAGCGAACACGCGCCGGCTGTGGGACAGCGAAGCGGCCTCGCCGGTCGACTCCACCGTCATCACGCCCTCCCCTTGAGGCCGAACAGGCCCTGCGGCCGGACCAGCAGCACGGCGGCCATCAGCGCGAACATCACGATGGTCGCCATTTCCGGCGCGAACAGCGCCACCATGCTGATGCAGATGCCGACCATCAGCCCGGCGACGACAGCGCCGACAATGGACCCAAGGCCGCCGATCACGGTCACGACGAAGGCCTCAGCCAGCACCAGCGTTCCCATCTCAGGGTTGACGCTGCGCATCGGCCCCGCGAGCACGCCGCCGAGCGCGGCAAGGCCGACGCCGAGGCCGAAGATCGCCAGCCACACCTTGCCGATGTCGACCCCGAGCACGCGCATGATCTGCGGATCACGCGCACCGGCACGGACGATGAGGCCGACGCGGGTCTTCTCCAGCATCAGCCACAGCACCAGCAGCACGACGGCGACCAGCGCGATGACGAACAGGCGATATTTCGGAAAGAAGCCGACGCCGAGATCGACGACGCCGATCAGCTGCGACGGCGTCGGAAACGGAATGCCGTCGCTGCCGAACACGATGCGCACGCCCTCGACCAGGATGTAGCTGAGGCCGAAGGTGAGCAGCAGGGGATCATCGATCGACCGGCCATACAGCCGCCGGACCAGCACGAACTCGATCAGCATGCCAAACGCGCCGACCAGCACAGGTGCGAGCAGCAGCCCCCACCAGAAGCTGCCGGTCAGCGACGCCAGATACAGCCCGGCATAGGCTCCGATCATGAACAGCGCGCCATGGGCGAAATTGACCACGCCAAGCATGCCGAACACGATGGTGAGGCCGAGCGCCGTGATCACCAGCACCGCCCCGAGGGCGATGCCGGAAAACAGCTGCATGATGATCAGCGAGAGGTCCATGCTGTCGGGATCAGGTCGCGTGACCGAGCTCGCTGCAGCTGCGCAGCATCTCGTCGGCGCCGGGGTCATTGGCCACGATCGCGAACAGGTCGTTCTCGTTGGCCATCGCCGACTTCTTCTTGGACTCGAGCACCAGCACCGACTGCACCGACTGGTGGTCGCATTTGCGGTAGTGCTGCGGGCCCTTGGTCAGGTCATATTGCAGGCCCTCCAGCGCCGCGACGACCTTGTCGGTGTCGGTGCCGCCGGCCGCCTGCATCGCCTGCAGCAGCGAGCCGACGCCGGAATAGCCATAGGCGCCGTAGTCGGTCGGGATCGCGCCGCCATTGGCCGCGCGGAACGCCTTGTTGAACTCGGCCGCGGTCTTGTTCTGGCTTTCCAGACCCCAGTAGTAATTGGCGCCGCCGACGACGCCCTCGAACACGTCAGGACCGACCGCGAGGCGCTGATTGTGCAGGATCACCGGCACCACGATCTTCATCTGCTGCTTGATGCCGAAATCGACCGCCTGCTTGATCGCGTTGGCCTGATCGCGACCGAAATTGCTGATGCACAGCACGTCCGGGCGCAGCGACATCAGGCGCGGCATGAAGGTGGAATAGTCGGCCGCGCCGAACGGATGCAGGATCTCGCCGACGCTCTCGGCGCCGATCGCGGCCTGCGCCCGTTTGAAGCCGCGCAGCATTTCATGACCATAGGCATAGTCGGCGACGAGATGGGCGACCTTCATGCCCTTCTTGATCGTCTGCCGCGCCACGGCTGCGGTGGTCATGTGCGGATTCAGCGCCTCGTGGAAGGTGTATTTGCTGAAATCCTTGGCCTCGTTGATGGTGTCGGACTGGCTGATCGAGACGTAGATCACGCCGCGGGCGCGTGTCACCTCGTTGACGGCGAGCTGCACGGCGCTGGACAGCGCGCCGACGACGGCATGCACCTTGTCCTTCTCGATCAGCTCGAGTGTCCGTGTCGCCGCCTCGCCGGCATTGAGCTTGTCGTCGCGCACCAGAAGCTCGACCTTGCGGCCCGCAATGCCGCCCTTGTCGTTGACCAGCTTGACCGCAAGCTCGGCGCATTTGACCTGGTCGCGCGCCTCGGCCGCGAACGGGCCGGTCAGCGGCGTCGGGAAGCCGATGCGGATGGTGTCATCGGCGGCACGCCCCAGCCGCGGCATCGCAAGTGCGGCGATGCCGGCCGATAGGCCCATGACAGCGGTGCGGCGGGAAAGTCCTGCTGGTCGCGACTTGGTCTCGTAGGACTTGGTCTCGTAGACTGGCATGATGTCCTCCCTCATCTCGTTTTCTTAGTAGCGGTTGAGCGCCTTGAGCACGCGCGCAGGCGTGATCGGAATGGCATTGATGGACGCGCCGAACGTCGTCAGCGCGTCATTGACGGCATTGAGCACACAGGCTGACGCCGCCGCCGTCCCGGCCTCGCCGCAGCCCTTGGCGCCCAGAATGGTGTCCGCCGTCGGGGTCTCCACGTGGTCGATGACGATATCAGGCATCTCCATCGCCATCGGCACGAGATAGTCCGCGAGCGAGCCGTTGAGCAACTGGCCGGTCTCGCCGTAGCGGCATTCCTCGAACAGCGCGGCCCCCAGCCCCTGCACCACACCGCCGCGCAGCTGCTCGTCGACCAGCATCGGATTGATGATGCGTCCGCAATCCTCGACGACGTAATGCTTCAACAGCTTGACGAACCCGGTGTCGACATCGACCTCAAGATAGCAGCCCTGGATGCCGTTGGTGAAGGCAAACGGATAGCCCTGCGGGGCGAAGTGATGGCTGACGGTCAGCTGCGCTTGGGTGCCGGGCGGCAGCGTATCGGAGCGGAAGTAGGAAATCCGCGCGATCTCGGCGACGCTGAGGCGCGGTTTCTGCGTCGCCTTGCCCACGACCTGGCCATCGACGATGTCGAGCGCCGCAGGCTGCTCCTGCAGGATGAGCCCGGCGATCTCCAGAATGTTGGCCTTGAGCTGCCGCGCGGCCTGCAGCGCGGTCTCGCCGCCGATGCCGGCGCCGCGGCAGGCCCAGGTCGCGCCGCCATGCGGCGTGACTTCGGTGTCGCCGGTCAGGATCTTGACGTGCTCCTGGGCGACGCCGAGCTGGTCGGCGACGATCTGGCTGATGATCGCCTCGGTGCCCTGTCCCTGCTCGGTCACGGAGATCGCGCAACGCACCTCGCCCGATGGCGTCAGGCTGAGCGTTGCGCCATCCTGCGACGAGATGCGCGCGCCGCCGACACCATAGAACGCCGGGCTCGGATTGGTGATCTCGACGAAGGTCGCGATGCCGATGCCGCGATGAATGCCGCGCCGGCGCAGCTCCGCCTGCTCGGCGCGCAGTGCGTCATAGTCCATGAGCCGGCGCAGCCGCTCCAGGCACGCCTGGTGCGACAGCGCCTCGAACTTGTAGCCGGTCGGCGATGCCGTCGGATAGGCGTCGTCGGCGATCACGTTGTTCGCGCGCATCGCCAGCGGATCGAGACCGACGCGTGCCGCGGCAAGGTCCACCATCCGCTCGGTGACCGCGCAGGCGATGGGATGGCCGACCGCACGATACTGGCTGGTCTGCACCTTGTTCTGGAACACGACCTCGAGCGCGGCACGGTAGGACTTGAAGTCGTAGGGCGCACCGATCAGGCGGATGACCTGGTTGCCCTCGACCACGCTGGTGCGCGGATAGGTCGAGAAGGCGCCGATCGCGGTGACGTCATGGACGTCCATGGCGAGGATCTTTCCCGCGGCATCCACCGCCATCCGCGCCTTCACCTGGTGATCACGCGCGTGAATGTCGGAGACGAACGATTCGATGCGGTCGGCGACATATTTCACCGGGCGTCCCAGCAGCATCGACAGCCCGACCACCGCCATGTCCTCGTGATAGACATGCAGCTTCATGCCGAAGGAGCCGCCGATGTCAGGCGCGATCACGCGCACGCGCGCTTCAGGAATGCCGTAGTGGCGGGAATAGAGATCCTGGAACTGATACGGCGTCTGCGTGGCGTGGTGCACCGTGAGCATGCCGCTCTCGGATTCGTAGTCCGCAATGATCGCGCGCGGCTCCAGCGTCACAGGGGTATGCCGGCCGAAGCTGAAATCCTGCTCGATCACATGCAGGGCCGACGCAAAGGCGTCATCGACACCGCCGCTGTCGAGCTGGGCGCGGAAGCAAATGTTGGAGCCAACTGCGGGATTGACCCGCTCTGCGCCCGACTGACGCGCGGCATCGAGATCCACGACCGCCGGCAGCTCCTCATAGTCGACAGAGATCAGCTCCAGCGCGTCCTCGGCGAGCGCCCTGCTCTCCGCGACGACGGCGACGACGGCCTGGCCGGCCCAGACCACGCGCTCCAGCGGCAGCGGCAGTTGCGGCTCGGAGGTCATGCCCTTGAAATGATCGAGGGTCCCGGTCCAGGGCGTGCAGATCTTGGCGAGGTCGGGACCGGTCGCGACGAGATGCACGCCGGGCAGCGCGCGCGCCGCCTCGGCGTCGATGCTGATGATGCGCGCATGGGCATGAGAGCTGCGCAGGAACGCCGCATGCAGCATGCGCGGCAGGCGGATGTCGGTGACATAGCGCCCTCGTCCCGCGAGCAGCCGCTTGGCATTCGGTCGCGGCACCGCGCGGCCGATATAAGAATTCGGACGGTCCAGCGACGTCAGCGGCGCGCTCATGACGACGAGCCCTCCGCAGGCTGCGACGCTTTGGTTGTACGTGCCTCGGCCACCGCGGCGATGGCGTCGACGATCGCCTCATACCCGGTGCAACGGCAGAAATTGCCCGAGAGCGCATCGCGGATGGTCTCTCGATCGGGCCGTGCGTCATGGCTCAGCAGGTCATGCGCGGTCATCAGCATGCCCGGCGTGCAGAAGCCGCATTGCAGCGCGTTGCGCCGGTGAAACTCGGCTTGCAGGTCGGCAATCACGCCGCTTTCGGCGAGTCCCTCGATCGTGTCGATCCGCGCGCCATCGGCCTGCACCGCGAACATCAGGCAGGCATGGACGGCGCGGCCGTCGAGCTGGACCAGGCAGGCCCCGCAGGCGCCCATCTCGCAGCCGGCATGAGTGCCGGTCAGCTCGAGCTGATTGCGCAGGCAGTCGACCAGCGTGTCCCGCGGCGCGACATCGCACGCCGTCTTGCGGCCATTGACGACCATGCGGACGCGCACGGCGTCGTCAGCTTCGTCGAGATCGCCCGCCCTGCTCATGCGGTCTCCCCGAGACGGCCAAGCAAACTGCCAAGCAAACGGCCGAGCAGCACCCGCGCCAGATGCAGACGCATCGCGGCGGGCACGTCGTCGCTGTCGTCAGGCGCGAGATCACCATCGAGCGCCGCCTGGGCCGCGGCAATGCGGTCGGCATCAAGGCAAGCTCCCGCGAGCGCGGCCTCCACAGACCTCGCGCGCGTCGGGACATTGCCGACCGAGAACAAGGCGACCCTGATGTCCGCGATCAGATCCTGCTCGACCGTCGCGATCATGCCGCAGCCGACCAGCGCATAATCCCCGCGGCGACGCGCCAACTCGTCGAACGCAATGCGCTGGTTGGCGCGGAACAGCGGCACATGAACCGCGACCAGCAGCTCGCCGGGGGCGAGCGCCGTCTCGAACAGATCGACGAAGAACTCATCGGCGCCGACGCGCCGCCGGCCGGCCGGACCGGCGATCTCCATCTCCGCGCCGAGCGCCAGGACGACCGCTGGAAATTCCGAGGCCGGATCGGCCAGCGCGACGCTGCCGCCGAGCGTCCCGCGATTGCGGATGGCGGGATGGGCGACGTAGGGCGCGGCAGCCCGCAGCAGCGGCGCGAACTGCGCGATCAGCGGCTCGGTCAGCATCTGGCAATGCCGCGTCAGCGCGCCGATGCGCAGCCATTCGCCCTCGCGGGTCACGCCGCTGAGATCGTCGATGTGGTTGATGTCGATCAGCAGGCGCGGCGCCTGCAGCCGTAGCGCCAGGGCCGGCACGAGGCTTTGTCCGCCGGCGATGAAGCGCGCCTCATCGCCGCTCCGCGCAGCCGCGTCGAGCGCCTCGTCGATCGTGCGTGCACGAAAATAGCTGAAAGCCCGCGCTTTCATCCGTTTCCTCGCCTCAAGGGCTCATCGGCGGCTCATCAGCCCGGACCGCCAAATTTGTGACCATCTGGTCTCAAAACAGTTGCACGACGTTGCCGCCGCGGTCAACCAGAAACGAACGATTGGTCACAAAACTGCTTTCGGCTATCACATACGCATTGCGGCAAACCGACAAGATCATGGCCAAGCCCCCGAAGACAGCCGACGCAAACAAGACGGCAAACCGCGCCCGCGCCGCACGCGCGTCCCAACCGGGCAACTTGCCGCAGCCACGGCGCCGCAACATGCGCGCGGCCGATCGCGAGCGGCTGATCGTCGATGAAGCGATCCGCTTTTTCGCCGAGCGCGGCTTCGAAGGTCAGACCCGGGAGCTCGCCAAGCGCATGGGCATCGCGCATTCGGTGATCTACCGGCACTTTCCGTCCAAGGAAGCACTGATCGAGCGGGTCTATCAGGAGGTCTATCTCAGCCGATGGTCGCAGGACTGGGGTCCCCTGATCCGCGACCGCAGCCGGCCGCTGCAGGCGCGCCTCACGAGCTTCTATCTCGACTACGTCGCGCGCGTGTTCGAGTACAATTGGGTGCGGATCTTCGTGTTCTCCGGAATGAAGTCGTTCGGCATCACCGGCCGCTATCTCGATCTCGTCCGCCAGGAGATCATCGAGCCGGCCGCGATCGAGCTGCGTCACGAATTGAAGCTGCCGGATGCCGGCACCTGCCCGCTCGAAAGCCGCGAAACGGAAATGTTATGGGGTCTGCACGGCCGCATCTTCTATCTCGCGATCCGGAAGTTCATCTATGAGACGCCGGTGCCGCCCGATCTGGAGCAGACCGTTCGCGACGCGATCCTGCTGTTCATGGACGGCGCGCGCGTGGCGCTTCCGAGGCTCCTGCAGGAGCGCGCCGCTCGCCCCGCACCCGGCGTCTAGGCGAGCGTTTTCGAAGTCCCGGCAAATTGAACATGTAACCCCGGCCGTCCGCGGAAACGGACGATCCAGCACGCCGTGACACCTCGGTGAATCTCTTCCGCCGCGGAGGACTGACAGCCCTCTGCGCGCCCCCCCCCAAATAACTGCAGTCATCTGGCCCGACGGGCGACTCAGCCATGGTGGCCAGCGCTGCTGGCAGACCCTGGCGGCCGTCGCACCCGGGAAGATTCTTCGCAAGCAGGATCAACATCATGGCCGTCGCGACATGCTGCCTTCGCCATTTTTCACTTTCGCTTTTACCGAATTTATGGTTGAGTGTCGCCGTCCCGCCTCGGCAAGAGGGGCGCATCGCGATCGTCACGACGCGCGAGGTGGGATGCGGTGGCCGCGATCATGCTGCAGCGTGCTTCAGTGCGCGCGGACGAACGGCTGATGGCGGACGTGAAGACGCGTGGTCCTGGCGCCCCGAAGCTGGCGCCAAGCTCGCGACGATGCTGGCGCATCGCGCGGGCGACGGTGGCTAACAAGCCGGACACCGGGGAGATCGCGTTATAAGCGTGAAAACCATCGCGCGGGGAATGCCGGGATGTCTCGGCTGAACCTGTGGTGACTGCCGCCTGCTTTTCTTTCTGCAGGCGGGCCATGGGTGCGGCCAGCGCCCGGCATTCCCCGCGCCCTCTTCTTCGACAGGGCGGAACGGACTGGAGCATCCCGGACGCATCTGCGCCGCGGGATCGCGTCACGACGTCTCGTTCTGCGATCCCCGCTTTTGCGCTGTTTGATTTCCGTGAACGTCTCAGTCCGGCCCGTCGCCCTCAGGCGGTACGGCCCCGCCCGTTGCGGCTGATCTTCGCGGCGACGAGATAGGACAGCGGCATTGCGACCACGAAGCCGACCAATGCCGCGAGCGGCAGATCCTTCATCGGACTTCCGACCGGGCCCTGCACCGTCAACAACGCCGTCACCGCGGTGCCCGCGAGCACGGTGCCCAACATGACCCAGATGAGAATTGCGACCTTGAACATCTGTTCTTCTCCGTCAGCAGGAAACATCGATCCCTTGACGTGGCGATGCTCTGCCTGCGACCCGCGCTCATCATTGATCTGGAACAACCGAACTCAGCAAAGAAAAAGGGAGGAGCGGCTGCTCCTCCCTTTCTTTCACCAGCTTCTCGGCTGTTCGGCGCAACATGCGCTGGCCGAGCGTCGCCCCTATCGCGTCGGCGGCACGAAGTGATCGTGCTTGCTCACCGACGTGCCGGTCGCGGGATCGGTGATCCTGATCTCGATATCGACAGGCGCCGGCGGCAGGTCGGCCCCCTTGGCTTCGATCGACATGCGGATCTCCCTGGTCTGGTCCTGGCCGACATCGATCAGCATGCGGCCGTCGGCCTCGCGCGTCTCACCGGCCACAGTCACCTTGGCATTGGGCAGGCCGACGACGTCGAGCACGAAGTCGCGCGCGCCGCGTTTGTTGAGGAGGCGCACCGTGTAGTCGTTGCGCACGCCGCCGTCCGAGAGTTGCACGAACAACGGGTTGCGCTCGTGCAGCACGTTGATGCCCATCGTGCCGCGCGTCGCCAAGGTATACATCATGATGCTGCCGACGATTGCGATGAAGCTGGCATAGATGATCGTGCGCGGGCGGATGATCCGGTAGATCTCCGGCTTGCCCTCGCGGCGCCTGGCCACGTTGATGTCGGTGTCGTAGCCGATCAGGCCGGTCGGCCGGCCGATCTGCGTCATCACGCTGTCGCAGGCGTCGATGCACAGGCTGCACTGGATGCAGCCGAGCTGGATGCCGTTGCGGATGTCGACGCCGGTCGGGCAGACATTGACGCATTGATGGCAGTCGACGCAATCGCCGGCCGGCGCGCCCTGCAGCCGCGCCGCCTCGGCCTTCTTGACCGACATGCGCGGCTCGCCGCGATCGCCCTTGTAGGTGACGTTGAGCGCCCATTCGTCGGTCAGCGCCGCCTGGATGCGCGGCCATGGGCACATGTAGATGCACACCTGCTCGCGGGCATGACCGGCAAACACGTAGGTCGTCGCAGTGAGAATGCCGATCCACAGATACGCCGTGAACGGCGCCTGGAAGGTGGCGAGGTCCTTCACAAGGGTCGGCGCGTCATCAAAGTAGAGCACCCAGGCGCCGCCGGTCCACCAGCCGATCATGATCCAGAGGAAGTGCTTGGTGGCAACCTTGCGGATGTGGCTGAACGTCCAGCCACGCTTGTCGCCGAGCATGCGCTCGCGCCGGTCACCCTCGACCCAGCGCTCGACGGCGTAGAACAAATCGGTCCAGACCGTCTGCGGGCAGAGGTAGCCGCACCACAGCCGGCCCGCGACCGCGTTCATCAGGAACAGGGCGACGGCGGCAATGATCAGCAGGCCGGTGAAATAATACACCTCCTGTGGCCACAGCTCGATGAAGAAGAAGTAGAATCGGCGATGCGGGAAATCGACCAGCACCGCCTGGTTCGGCATTCCGGGTCCGCGATCCCAGCGTACGAACGGCAGCAAATAGTAGATGCCGAGCGTGATGCAAAGGATCGTCCATTTGATCCGCCGGAAGCGGCCGTGCACGGCTGCCGGATAGACCTTGTCGCGCGCCTTGTAGAGCGGCCCGACAATATAGGTTTCGTCCGAGTCAGCCATGATGTCCTCGCTTCATCGTCATCTCGCCCCACCTTCTTGGCCGTTCAGGAGAATGCGTTGCCGCTGCGCAACCCAAGCTTCTTGAACACGATCGCCGCCGGACAGAAGCCGGTGAACGAAGCCTGGATCATGTTCACGCCCGCAAAGGCCGTGAGCAGGAACCAGTACGGATTGACATACCAGCCGAGCGCGAGGCCGAGCAGGACGACGAACCCTGCGAAGGTGAGAACTGCTTTGTCGACGTTCATGGCATAGTCCCTCATGGTTGCATTTGAGCGTAATCAAGCCGGCGCCGCGGCATCATTGCCGCAGAACGGACAGCGTCCAGGCAACGATTCGTTGCGAGTCCATCGCACCCGAGATCCGCTGCAGCTCCCGGCCCTTCTGCAGCAGCAGCAGGGTCGGAATTCCGGAGATGGAGAACTTCGCCGAGACGTCCGGCGCCTCGTCGGAGTTCAGCTTCAGGAGTTGCACGCGCGGCTCGAGCTCTTGCGCGGCGCGCGCGAACATCGGCGCCATTGCACGGCACGGACCGCACCAGGGCGCCCAGACGTCGACCAGCAGCGGCAGGTCGCTATGCGCGACATGACGCTCGAACGCGGCCTGGTCGACCTCGATTGGCTGGCCGGAGAACAGCGGCCGGTGGCACTTGCCGCACTTGCCCTGGCCCGGCGCGCGGCCCGCCGGCAGACGGTTGATCTGCCCGCAATGGCCGCACACCAGTTGAAAGGTCTCGCTCATGTGCCCGTCCTGACTTCCTTGATCTTTCCGATGTTGAGCCGGTCGAGCAGGAACTTCTCATAGAACGGCTCAGGCGTGCCGCGCCTCATCTTGCGCAGGAAATACTTCTCGAAGGCGACCTTGGCGTAATGCACCCACTCACCTTTCGACGACCAGTTGACGTTGCGTGGCGGGATCTGCGGCTGCGCCAGGAAGGCGACGCCGGAATCGCCGAAATCGGCGAGGCAGATCGCATTCCAGGTCGGCTGCGCCTTCGGCGCCTCCCCGCGCAACAGCGCACCGATGTTCAAGGCGGTGGCCGTGACCATCGACTCGATCATGAAGCCGGTCTTGGGCACGCCGACCGGCACCGGCGTCGGCCCGATCGGCGGAATGGCGACGCAGACGCCGATGGCGAAGACGTTGGGATAGGCCGGATTGCGCTGATGCTTGTCGACGACGACGAAGCCGCGCGGATTGGTCAGCTTGTCGATGCCCCTGACCGCTCCGACGCCGCGGAAGGCGGGCAGCATCATCGAATAGGCGAACGGCAGCTCGTGGGTCTTGCGGACCGAGCCGTCGTCGGCCACCTCCTCCACGATCATGCGACCATCCTCGACCTTGGTGACGCGCGCGCTGGTGATCCACTTGATGTGCTTCTCGCGCATCTCGCTTTCCAGCAGCCCCTTGGTGTCACCGACGCCGTCGAGGCCGAGATGGCCGATATAGGGCTCGGATGTCACGAAGGTCATCGGCACCTGGTCGCGCATCTTGCGCCGGCGCAGCTCGGTCTCGAGGATGAAGAGGAATTCGTAGGCCGGACCGAAGCACGACGCGCCCTGTACCGCCCCGACGATGACGGGCCCCGGCTTCTCGGCCAGCTTGTCAAAGGCGGCCTTCGCGTGGGCTGCATGATCGACGTGGCATACCGACTGGGTGTGGCCGTCGGGGCCGAGCCCCGGGATCTCGTCGAAGGCGAGCTCGGGGCCGGTGGCGACGACGAGATAGTCGTAGGCAACCATGGTCCCGTCGGTCAGCTCGACCTGGTTGTCGTCCGGATGCACCCGCTTGGCGCCCTGGGTCAGCAGCCGGATGCCCTTGCGCTGCATGACATCGACGAGATCGATCTCGATGTCGTCGCGCTTGCGCCAGCCCACCGCGACCCACGGGTTGGACGGCACGAAATGATACGAGGACCCCTGCGAGATGACAGTCACACGATCCTCCTTTCGCATCTGGGGCAGCAATTCATAGGCCATCAGGGAGCCGCTCAGCCCCGCTCCGATCACGACAACGTCCGCCATCTGGGTCCTCCATCGCCTTGCTTTGTTCTTGTCTCGCTCAGCCGCGACCTCCCGGGTCGGTCTTGACTATATATTCGAATATCCGTATATACGCAACTATGAAATTTGATGCTGACATCATGGAAGTGGCGGCCGACCAGGCTAGCGACCTGTTGAAGGCGCTGTCGAACCGGCACCGGCTCCTGATCATCTGCCAGCTGGTCGACGATGAACGGTCGGTCGGCGAGCTGGCGGCATTCCTCGGTCTGCGCGACTCGACCGTCTCGCAGCACCTCGCTTTGCTGCGCAAGGACGGCTTGGTCACCGCCCGGCGCGACGGGCAGACCATCTACTACTCGATTGCCAGCGAGCCGGCCCGCGAGGTCCTGAAGACGCTCTATCAGGTCTACTGCGCGACGCCGCCGCCGAAACCCGGATCGAGACTATGACCAGCCGCTGCCCACGACTTGAGCCGTATCAAGTGGGAACCCGCAGTCCGGTGGGATGGATGGACCGTCCGTTTGGCTCGGCTCCCCGATTTGATTCAAATGAAAACAGGATGAAGCCAATGCGCAGATTACCGCTTCTGAGCTTGATCGCCGTGATGAGCTGGCAGTCACTACCAGCCAATGCCGAGACGCTCACGGTGACTCCGCGCCAAGTCGCCGACGAGAAGGCGGTGTTCGCGACCGTGGAGAGCGTCAGCGTCGTCCCGGCGCGCGGCCGCATTGGCGGCACGGTTGCGCAGCTCTCCGTCCGCGAAGGCGACCCGGTCAAGCGCGGCCAGCCGATCGCCTTGATCGGCGACGAGAAGCTCGCGCTGCAACTCAAGTCGCTCGACGCGCAGATCGAGGCACTGCAGGCGCAGGCCAACCAGGCGCAGATCGACTTCACCCGTACCGAGGGCCTCGTCGAGCGCGGCACGCTGCCCCGGGTCAAGCTCGACGAGACCCGCACCGCGCTGAACGTCGCCGAGAACGGGCTCCGGGCGAAGACCGCCGAGCGTGCCGTGGTCAACCAGCAGATGAGCGAAGGCCAGGTGCTGGCGCCCGATGACGGCCGCGTGCTGAAGAAGCTCGTCGTCGTCGGATCGGTTGTGCTTCCCGGCGACCCCGTGGTGACCGTGGCGCAGCAGAACTTCAAGCTGCGGCTGCGCGTCCCCGAGCGCCATGCCTTGTTCCTGAAGGCCGGCGACAAGATCCGCATCGACGGCGCCGAGTTTGGCGAAACCGGCGACAAATGGGGCGTGATCGACCTCGTCTATCCGCAGATCGAGGAAGGCCGCGTCGTCGCCGATGCGATCGTCCCCGGCCTCGGCCAGTACTATGTCGGCGACCGGCTGCGGGTGTGGATCTCCGGCGGCCAGCGCGACGCCACTGTGATCCCCGCTCGCTACGTCACCACCCGCTTCGGCATCGACTACGTCCGGCTGCAGCAGGGATCGCAACAGGTGAGCGTGCCCGTGCAGCGCGGCCGCGCGCTGCCGAGCCCTGAGCTTCCCGATGGACTTGAAATCCTGTCCGGCCTGCGCGCCGGCGACCAATTGGTGCAGCCGTGAAACTTGGACTCTCAGGCAAGCTGACCCAGGCGACCATCGCCTCGCCGCTGACGCCTCTGTTCCTGCTCGCCTCGCTCGTCGTCGGCCTCATCGCGGTGGTCGTGATCCCGCGCGAGGAAGAGCCGCAGATCAGCGTGCCGATGGTCGACATCCGCGTCAACGCCGACGGCCTCCGTGCGCCCGATGGCGTCGAGCTGGTGACCAAGCCGCTGGAGACGATCGTCAAGGCAATCGACGGCGTCGAGCATGTCTACAGCCAGACCGAGGATGACCGCGTCATGGTCACCGCGCGGTTCCTGGTCGGCACCAAGTTCGAGGACGCGATCCTGCGCGTCCACGAGAAGCTCCGCGCCAATCTCGACCGCATCCCCGTCGGCATCCCCGAGCCGTTGATCGTCGGACGTGGAATCAACGACGTCGCCGTCACCGTGCTGACTCTGTCGCCGAAGCCGGAGGCCGCCGAGCGCTGGTCGGACAAGGACCTCTACGAGCTCGCCGACAAGCTGCGCGCCGAGCTGACCAAGGTCGACAATATCGGCCTGACCTACATTTCCGGCGGCGGCGCCCAGCAGATCCGCGTCGAGCCCAGCCCGGAGAAGCTGTCGCTGTTCGGCGTGACGCTGCAGCAGCTCGTCGCCAAGGTGAAGGATGCCAACCGCTCCTTCCTCGCCGGCGACGTCCGCGACGGCGGCATCGTCCGCAACGTCACCGCCGGGCAGACGCTGACGGGCATCCCGGATATCGGCCTCTTGCTGATCTCGACCCGCGACGGACGTCCGGTCTATGTGCGCGATGTCGCGACCGTCATCATCGGCCCCAATCTCGCCGAGCACCGCGTCTGGGATGACGCGCGCAACGACAAGGGCGACTGGCACCGTGTGCCTGCGGTGAGCCTTGCGCTCGCCAAGCGCGCCGGCGCCAATGCGGTCGTGGTGTCGCACGACATCGCGCAGCGGCTCGACGGGCTCAAGAGCAGCCTCATTCCGAGCGATGTCACGGTCACGGTGACCCGCGACTATGGCGAGACGGCCAACGAGAAGGCCAACGAGCTTCTGTTCCATCTCGGCCTTGCGACGATCTCGATCGTCGTCCTGATCGCCATCGCGATCGGATGGCGCGAGGCGCTCGTCACCTTCGTGGTCATTCCGACGACAATCCTGCTGACGATGTTCGCGGCCAATTTGATGGGCTACACCATCAACCGCGTCAGCCTGTTCGCGCTGATCTTCTCGATCGGCATCCTGGTCGACGACGCCATCGTCGTGGTCGAGAACATCGCCCGTCATTGGGGCATGCGCGACGGCCGTCCGCGCCTGCAGGCGACCATCGAGGCGGTGGCCGAGGTCGGCAACCCGACCATCGTCGCCACCCTGACCGTGGTTGCCGCCCTGCTGCCGATGCTGTTCGTCTCGGGACTGATGGGCCCGTACATGGCGCCGATCCCGGCCAACGCTTCAGCCGCGATGCTGTTCTCGTTCTTCGTTGCCATGGTCGTGGCGCCCTGGCTGATGCTGCGCCTCGCGCCGAAGCAGACCGCCGCCATGGCGCCCGGAGCGCATCACGACGCGCATGGCGAGGGCCGGCTCGGCCGCATCTATAGCGGCGTCGCGCGTCCGATCGTTGCCAGCAAGCGCTCCGCATGGATCTTCCTGCTCGGCGTAGGCATCGCCACGCTGCTGTCGATGACGCTGTTCGCGACCAAGTCCGTGACCGTCAAGCTGCTGCCGTTCGACAACAAGTCCGAGATCGCAGTGATGGTCGATCTGCCGGAAGGCGCGAGCCTGGAGGATACCGAGCGGACATTGTTCGCGGCGGCCGACATCGCGCATCAACTGCCGGAGATCAGCAACGTGCAGAGCTATGCCGGCACGGCGGCTCCGTTCAACTTCAATGGTCTCGTCCGGCACTATTACCTGCGCGAGCGCCCGGAGCTCGGCGAGCTCCAGGTCAACCTCGCCGCGCGCGGCGACCGCAAGCGTTCCAGCCACGACATCGCGCTCGACCTGCGCCAGCGGCTGAAGGCGGTCTCGGTGCCCTCGGGCACCAGCATCAAGGTCGTCGAGGTGCCGCCCGGCCCGCCGGTGCTGGCGACCTTGCTCGCCGAGATCTACGGCCCGGATGCCGCGACCCGGCGCGCCGTGACCGCCGAGCTGAAGAAAGTGTTCGCCGACGTGCCCTTCATCGTCGACATCGACGACTCCATCGGTCAGCCGCGGCCGCGGCTGCGGCTGTCGATTGACCAGGACAGTCTGGAGTTCTTCGGCGTCGAGCAGCGCGACGTGTACGACACGATCCAGACCTTGTTCGGCGGCGTCTCGGTCGGCTACTCGCATCGCGGCGAGGACCGTAACCCGATCGAGATCGCGGTGAAGCTGCCGAAGCGCGCCAAGAGCTGGAGCCAGGCCTTGGCCTCGACGCCGGTGCCGGCCAACACGCTGCCCGGCAGCAAGACCGTGGTCGAGCTCGGCCAGGTGGTGAAGGCCACGATGGAAGACGGATCACCGATGATCTTCCGCCGCGACGGCCGCTTCGCCGACATGGTGATGGCCGAGCTCGCCGGCCGCTTCGAGGCCCCGCTCTATGGCATGCTTGCGGTCGCCGATCGCATCGATGCGCATGACTGGGGCAAGCTGCCGAAGCCCGCGATCGGCTTCCATGGCCAGCCCAAGGACGAACAGCATCCAACCCTGCTGTGGGACGGCGAATGGGAGATCACCTATGTCACCTTCCGCGACATGGGCGCGGCGTTCGGCGCGGCGATCCTCGGCATCTACGTGCTGGTGGTGGCGCAGTTCAAGAGCTTCAAACTGCCGCTCGTGATCCTGACGCCGATCCCGCTGACGCTGATCGGCATCCTGCTCGGCCATTGGCTGCTCGGCGCGCCGTTCACCGCGACCTCGATGATCGGCTTCATCGCGCTCGCCGGCATCATCGTGCGCAACTCGATCCTGCTGGTCGACTTCATCCGGCACAGCGGCGGCGAGGGCAAGACGTTGCGCGACGTCGTGCTGGAGGCTGGCGCCGTGCGCTTCAAGCCGATCCTCTTGACCGCGCTCGCGGCGATGATCGGCGCGGCGACGATCCTGCTCGACCCGATCTTCCAGGGCCTGGCGATCTCGCTGCTGTTCGGCCTAGCCTCCTCCACCCTGCTCACCGTGCTCGTCATCCCCGCGATCTACGTCGCGCTGCGCGACCCCGGCAAGCCGACCATCAAAACATCATAGGACATCCTCATGACCAAGAACTACAACGACATCTGCAAGGACATCTCCGGCAACCTGAAGACGCTGCGCAAGGACATTCCCGACGTCATGCAGGGCTTCTCCGCGCTGGCGCGGGCCGCGAGCGCCGACGGTGCCCTCGACAAGAAGACCAAGGAGCTGATCGCGCTTGCGATCGGCGTCGCCGTCCGCTGCGACGGCTGTATCGGCTTCCATGCCGAGGCGCTGGTCCGCCTCGGGGCGACCCGCCAGGAAGTCGAGGAGACGCTCGGCATGGCGGTCTACATGGGCGGCGGCCCGGCGCTGATGTACGCGGCCGACGCGATCGGTGCGTTCGAGCAGTTCCAGCAGCAGGCGGCCGGCGCTTGAGCGCGGGCTCAGCCGCAGATGTCGAGAATGGCCAGCATGTAGATGCGGATCATGTCGAGATAGTCGGGAATGTCGACGCGCTCGTCCGGCATCGTGTTGTAGCGCCCGCCCGGCCCGCACACGATGCCCTGCAGGCCGCCTGAGGCATAGAGATGGCCTGCATCAGTGCCATAGAAGCAGCTCGGCGCAACCGGCCCGGTCGGCTGCGCCTCGCCACGCACCGCGCGATAGGCGTCGTTGATGGCGCGGACGATCGGACTCTCCAGAGCGACCTCGAACGGCGGCATCGTCGGCACGCCGGCGCGGTCTTCCGACATCAGATGCGCCTTGAGGCCGGGAAACCGTGCCTCCAGCGCATCGAGCTCGCGCCGCATGTCCGCCAGCGCGCCCTGCTCGGTCTGGCCGGGAGCATAGCGGCCGGAGCCCTTGATGCGGACGAAGTCCGCCACCTGCGGCGTCCGCCACTCGTGCAGCTCGCGGCCGAGCGCGCCATGAACGACGCCGACATGGACGCGGTTGATCGCCTCGTGCGCCGGCGACCTGGCGCCGGAGAATGTCATCGCGTTGAGGCGCGGGATGAGATCGCAGGCCGCGCTGATGGCATCGACCGCCTCCTCCCGCTTCGACAGATGCCGCGTGTTGCCGACCAGCTCGATGATGAACATGAACGCCGCCGCGTGCATGGTCATTGCCTTGAGATCAGTCGGCTCGGAGTTGATGAAGTAGTCGGCGCGCAGCCCCTGCTCGATCAGCGAATAGGTTCCGACGCCGCCCTGCAGCTCGCCGACCACATAGGTCAGGATCACATCGCCACGGAGCTTCACGCCAGCGTCGATCAGCGTCTTGACCGCGCAGAAATAGGCGGCGTCGCCGGCCTTCATGTTGGAAACGCCGATACCGTAAATGAACTTGTCGTCGACCTTGCCCTCCCACGGATCAACGGTCCAGCCCTCGGTCACCGGATTGGTGTCGACATGGCCGTTGAACAGCAGGCTCTTGCCGCCGCCGGTTCCTTTCCAGCGCCCGACAGCGTTGACGCGCCCCTCATCGCCGAACGGCGCAACGGCGGCGTCGAGACCGATCTCGCGCATCTGATCGGCCATGAAAGTCGCGAGCTGCCTCTCACCCTCGGTCTTCGAATAGCTCTTGTGCTGCACCATGCGCGACAGCAACGCGAGCGCAGCCGGGACATCGATGCGGGCGATCAGGTCGTTGCGGTCCATGCGTTGCAATCCTTGCGGTCAGCCGACCGGAACGGGCGAAGCCGCCATCAGCTCGCGTGTATAGGGATGAACATCCTCAGAGCTGAAAGCATCGACCGCACGGCTGTCGACGAGCTGACCGTGACGCATCACGACGATGCGGTGGGCGATCTGCCGAATGAGATTCAGGTCGTGAGTAATGAACAGATAAGCCGTGCCGGTCTCGGCACGGAGTGCCAGCAAAAGCTCGACGATCTGGGCCTGCACGGAAACGTCGAGCGGTGCGGTGATTTCATCGCAAATCACGAGCCGCGGACGTGCAGCAAAAGCACGTGCGATCGCGACGCGCTGCTTTTCGCCGCCGGAGAGCTGGTGCGGCCAGCGCGTCGCGTAGGATGCCGGCAGCCGCACCTGCTCGAGCAGCCGGGGCACCGACGACGGATCGCCGCCATAGAGCTTCAGCGGCCGCGACAGGATATCGCCGACGCGGTGGCGTGGATTGAGCGAGGAATCCGGATGCTGGAAGACGATCTGGACGTCGCGGCGATAGGCCCGGTTCATGTCGCCGGCCCCGTGCAGCGTCCGGCCATCGAAGCTGATCGCGCCCGAGAACCGCGCAAGTCCGATCAGCGCCCGCGCCATCGACGATTTGCCGGAGCCGGATTCGCCGACGAGACCGACGATCTCGCCGGCGCGGATATCGACATCGACGGCCTGGGTCGCCGGCGGCAGCGCAGCACGGAACAGGCCGCGCCTGCCATAGTGAACCTCGATGCCCCTGGCCTCCAGCAGGACGTCCGAGCCGGGCATATCGTGCACCAGCCGCCGTTCCGGACGCGGCACGGCCGCGATCAACGATTTGGTGTAGTCGTGCTGCGGCTTGCGGAAGATCTCGGACGCACTCGCCTGCTCGACCACGCAGCCATGCCGGATGACCGCGACGCGATCGGCGACGCGGGTCATCATCGCGAGGTCGTGCGAGATGTACAGCGCGGCAACGCCGGTCTCCGCGCGCAGGCGGCCGAACAGGTCGATGATGCGCGCACCGGTGATGACATCCAGCGCTGTCGTCGGCTCGTCGAACAGGATCACGTCGGGCCGGCAACCGAACGCGGTGGCAATGATGACGCGCTGCTTCTCGCCGCCGGAGATCTCGTGCGGATAGCGCCGCAGCACGGCTGCGGGATCACGCAGTTCGACATGGCCGAGCAGTTCGACAGCGAGGCTCCTGGCGTCGCCGTGGTTCAGAGCACGATGACGCATCAGCGCCTCGGTCATCTGACGGCCGATGGTGAGTGTCGGGTTGAGGGCGGTGGACGGATCCTGGAACACCATGCCGATCCGGCGTCCGCGCACCTCGGTCAGTCGTTTCGGTCCGAGCGCCTGCAGATCGATGTCGCCGAGCCGAAGGGAGCCCGAGATCTCGCGGGCATTGGCCGGTAGATGCCGCATCAAGGCCCAGGCCAGCGAGCTCTTGCCGGAGCCGGATTCGCCGACGAGGCCAAGCACCTCGCCCGGCGCGATGGCGAGCGAGACATCACGCAGCACCGGAATGGCGCCTGCAGGGGTGACGTAGTCGAGCCCATAATTGGTGATCGAGAGCGCTGCTGTCATCGATCGTCTCGCGGGTTGAGAGCATCACGCAAGGCGTCGCCGACGAGATTGAAGGCGATGGCCGACAGCGCGATTGCCGCCGACGGCGCGATCAGGATCCACGGCGCGCGATGCATGTACTGGCGCGCATCGGCGACCATCAGGCCCCATTCCGACGCGGGCGGCTGCGCACCCAGGCCAAGGAAGCTGAGCGTCGCGAACAGCATGACCGCGAACGACACCCGGATGGTGGCTTCGATAATGATGGGGCCCATCACGTTGGGCAGCATCTCGCGGAAAATGACGTGCGGCGCGGCCTCGCCGCGGGCCACCGCCGCCTTGACGTAGTCCTGATTGCGGACGGCCAGCGCGACCGAGCGCGTCACCCGGGCCATACCCGGCGCAAAAGCCAGCGCGATCGCCACCACGGCGTTGCCGGCGCCGTTGCCGAGCGTGCTGACCAGCAGCAGCGCCATCAGCAGGCCGGGAATCGCCATGACGGCATCGTTGGTGCGCATGATGGCCTCGTCGGACTTGCCGCCGAGATAGGCCGAGGCGACGCCGATGACGGCACCGATCGCGCTGCCGGCCAATGTCGCTGCCAACGCCAGCGGCACAGTCGCCCGCGCACCGGACAACAGCCGGCTCAGCACATCGCGGCCGAACTGGTCGGCGCCGAGCCAGTTCTGCCATCCCGGCGCGCGAAACCGGCCGAGGAAGTCCATCTTCTCCGGACCATAGGGCGCAAGCCATGGCCCCAGGATACAGACCGCGGCAAGCACGACGAGCAGTGCCAGCCCGATCGCGCCCTGCGGCTTGCGGATCATCCGGTGGAGCAGCTCAGTCATAGCGGATCCGCCGGTCGAGCAGAGCATAGACCACGTCCGCCAGCGTGTTGGTGATGGCGTAGGTCACCGCCATGATCATCGCGCCGGCCTGGATCGACGGCAGATCGCGCGTGGTGATGGCGATCATCAGCGCACGGCCGATGCCGGGAATGGCGAAGATCTCCTCGATGACGATGATGCCGCCGAGCAGATAGCCGACATCGAGCGCAACGATGGTGATGACCGGCAGCAGCGCATTGCGCATGACATGGCGGACCAGCACCGTGCGCTCCGGCAGACCCTTCAGGCGGGCGGCCCGGACGTAGTCCGATTGTAGGACATCGAGCGTCTCCGAGCGCATCATTCGCATGACATGTGCGACGAGGATCACCGACACGGTCAGGACCGGCAGTACCAGATGACGCAGCGCCAGCGCGGGATCTTCGAGCGGCGACACGTAGCCGGTCGCCGGCAGCCACGGCAGGACGTCCGTCAGCAGCAGGGCCAGAACGGTCGCGGTCACGAATTCAGGCAGGGAAACGCCGAGATAGGCGATCACGCTCGTCGCAGTGTCCGCCACCCGTCCCTGGCGCAGCGCCGCAAACATCCCGAGCGGCACCGCGATCAGAAGTGTCAGCGCAAGCGAGCCGGCGGCGAGCAGCAGCGACCGCGATAGCGCCGTCAGCATTTCCGGCGCGACCGGAAGACCTGTGCGCATGGAGACACCGAAATTGCCGCTGACCGCGTGCCGCACCCAATGGATGAATTGCAGCCAGACCGGATCGTCGAGCCCCAGCCGCGCGCGGACCGCCGCAAGCGCCTCAGGCGAGGCGTTTTCACCCAGCAACGTCTGCGCGGCATCGGCCGGCAGCGCCTGCGTGATGGCGAACACCAGCACGCAGACGACGGCGACCGTATAGATCATGAGCAGCAGCCGCCGCAGCAGCCAGGCGAGCGACACCGATGGACCTCGTCCTCAGGCGCGCTTGGGCGCACCGGCGCCAAGCGAGACCAGATCGAACCGGAACACCGACCCGCGCGGATGCAACTGATAGCCTTCGACGTAAGACCGCTGTGCTGCGAGAATGTCGAAGAACACCGGAATCACCGACGGCACCTCCTCGCTCATCATGGTCTGAGCCCGCGCATACAGCGCTGCGCGGTTGGCGTCGTCGGTCTCGCTCCGCGCCGCATTGACGATCTCGTCGAAGCGCGCATTGTTCCAGCGCGTCTCGTTCCAGGCCGCGTCCGACGTATAGAGCAGCTTGAAGATGGCGTCGGCGGTCGACTGCATGTTGTAGAAGCCGACGTAGAAATTGCCCTTCTTCCAGACCTGATCGAGATAGGTGGCGTGCGGCATGGTCTGAACGTTGATGCGGAAACCAGCCGGAGCCGCCATCTCGCGGATCGCAACGCCGAGCTGCGTGCGCGTGTCCGGCTTGTCGGACGCCACCATCGTCAGGTCGATGCCGGACGGGTAGCCGGCCTCGGCGAGCAGCCGCTTGGCCCTGGCGATGTCAGGCGTCTTCAGCTTGCTGTCCTGATAGAAGCGATAGGCGGGGCTCAGCGGGGTGTCGTTGCCGGGGGTGCCATAGCCGCCAGCAACGAAGCCGGCCATAGCGTCGCGATCGATGGTCAGCGCGAGCGCCTGGCGCACGCGGACATCGTTGAACGGCTTCTGGTCGCATCCCATGTTGACGTTCAGAAACTGTCCCGAGGGGATCCTCAACGCATTGACGCCGCTGGCCTTGCCCAACCGCTCATATTCGCCGGGCGTGGTCGACAACATCAGATCGATGTCGCCCGAGATCAGGGCCGATGCCTCGGCGGTGCGGTCGGGATAGACGAGGATCTCGACGCGATCGAGTGCAGGCCGCGCCGGATCATAATAGGCCGGGTTGCGCTCGACCACGATCTTGCGATCCGGTTCGTAGGACACGAGCTTGAACGGGCCTGAGCCATTCGGCTTGGTGGCGAGGCTGGCAAGATCCGCGGCAACGACTTTCGCCGGGACGATGCGCGCATTGTTATAGGCGAGCGCGACCGGGAAATCGGCGAAGGATACGGACAACGTGAACTTCACGGTGGCGGCGTCGATGGCAACCACGTCCTGGATAGGTCCGACATTGGTGCGCGCGGGCGAGGCAGTCTTCGGATCGAGGATCGCCTTGAAGGTTGCGACGACATCATCGGCCGTCAACGGTGACCCGTCGTGGAAGCTGAGATTGGGCCGCAGCTTGAACGTCCACTCGGTCAGGCCTGCCGCATGTTCCCAGGACAGCGCCAGATCCGGCTCGACAGCCATGTTCGGCTTCAATCGGGTCAGATTGGAATAGAGCAGCTCTGTGACGAGATATTCGGGATTGACGCGCGCCAATAGCGGATGGATGACCGCGGCGCCTTGGTCGACGGAAACGCGCAGCACGCCCCCGCGCTTCGGAGCCTCTGTGGCGAGAGAGATTTGCGGCAGAGCGCCCAGCGCGAGCGCGGTACCAGCGAGGAAGTGGCGACGGGTGACGGACGACATCTAGGCGGAGTCCTCTTAAGGCGTCGTGTGTTCGGGAGAGAGTTCGGGACAGAACTCGGCTGAAAGATAAGCGAGCACCGATTTCGCCAATGCGACGATATCGGTCAGCGTGGTCGCCTCGCCGGGCGCATGAATATGGCTGTCGGGTTTGCCAAGACCGGTGAGAAGGACCTCCTGCATGCCAGTGGCCTGCTGGACCCAGCCGAAATCGGAGCAGCCGGACGCGCCCCATCGCGCGAAGTCATCAGGCGCGTAGCCGAATCCCGCCGAGAGCGCCCGTTGCCAACGCGGCCAATGCGGACCGCCGGGGTCGGCGGTCGGCATCAGATGACCGGTCAGGATAATATCGGGGTCGAGGCCGGCTGCGGCCTGTCTGATCACAGTCTCGATCTCGCTGCGCGCAGCGGCAAAATCCTCTTCGGGGGCGTAGCGGCGGCACAACAGGATCTCGAGCTGCGACGGGATTTGGCCGCCACATTGCCCGCCATGAATGGCTGAGATGTCGAGGCTCGCGGCCAGCGGTCCAGCCGCCTGCGGGGGTGGCGGCAGGCGCGACGTCCGCTGCGCGATGACGGGCTTCAAGCCGGCGATCGCATTGAGGATCGGCAACGCCGCTTCGATCGCGTTGGCGCCGGCGCTGCGCTGTTCACCCGCATGAGCCGCCTTGCCGCGCACGCGCACCGTCAGCGTGAACAGGCCGAAGCAGCCAGCCCAGATTCGGGGCATGGCGCTGCCGTTGAAGTTCAGAATGTGGCCTTCGAGACGTCCCTGCTCCGCAAGGTAACGAACCCCTGGATAGAGCCCCGCCTCCTCGTCGGTGCATAACAGCAGCATTGGATCATAAGCGAGCGTGAGGCCTGTCTGCCGCGCGGCGCGCAGCGCGAGCAGCGTGGCTGTGATCGACCCCTTCATATCAGCGGCACCGAGACCGAAGAGACGATCGCCCTCGCGAGCGAGTTGCAGCGGATCACTGATCCAGCCCGGCGCTGGGGGCACGGTGTCGACATGGAAATACAGCCCGAGCACCGGCCTGCCGGAGTTCCTCCGCGCAATCACGTTTGTGCGCGGTCCATAGGCGCCGGGAGCCCGCCAGAGTTCCTCAGGCACGACCACGCGTTCGCAATCCAGCGCCAATGGTGCCGCGAGTTGCTCCATCAGATCGGCGAAGGCGTCATAGCCCGCGCCGGGCGGAAAGCTGGTGTCCACGGCCACCATGCGGCGCAGATCATCCACGGCGGTTTCGGACAGCCGCTCGATCGCCGCGAAGGCGCCGGCCAGATCGGCCTCGCTGCGAATTGGGTTGCCCTGAGAAATCATTTGCCGCCAGCTCAATCCTATATTCTATATAGAAATAGAAATCACAATGTGGCACTTGTCAATTCCATGAAAAAGGCAGGCGTGGCCAGCAAAGCGGCAGAGGACGTGGGCGCAGGTTCCGGCGCCCTGCCCGTGCCGCTGTACGAGCATGTGAAGCGGCAGATCGCGGATGCGATCCTGATCGGTGATCTCGCGCCGGGCACCGTGCTGCCAGGCGAGGTCGCGCTCGCCAATCAATATGGCGTCGCCGTCGGCACGATCAGGCGGGCCCTGGCTGATCTGACGGCCGGCGGCATGCTGATGCGCCGGCGCAAGACCGGGACGGTGGTGACCGGCCGGGCGTCACGACACGGCCTCAGCTTCTTCTTTCAGTATTTCCGGCTGCTCGGCGAGGACGGCAGCCTGCTGCACTCCGACGCCGAGGTGCTGTCGGTGACCACACGCCCGGCGGAACCTGACGAAGCCGCGCTGTTTGCGGCCGGGGATGGCGAGCCGCTGCTCCACCTGCAGCGCATCCGCCGGGTGGCCGGCGCGCCGGTCCTGCACTCGCGGATCTCGATGGTCGCGAGCCGGATGCCGGACTTTCCGCATCAGGCCAAAAAGGTCCCGGCCCTGATCTATCGGCACCTGCTCGAGGCCTACGGCATCCGCATCGCGGCGGTGCGCGAGAAGGTGACGGCCGAGGTCGCCACCAAGGAAGACCGCAAACTGCTTGGTCTGCCCTCCCCTAGCGCCGTGCTTGTCATCGACGAAGAGGCCTACGACCAGACCGGGGCGCTGGCGATCCTCAGCCAGCACCGCGCCACGACGGCGCATCACTACTATTCGAACGAGATCCGCTGAACAGTCTCAGGCTCAACAGCCCCAACGCAGCGCCGGCGTGTGCACGGGTGCGTCCCACAGCGCCAGCGTCGCATCGTCGAGCGCGGTCACGGTCAGCGAGCAGCCGGCCATGTCGAGCGAGGTGACGTAGGAGCCGACCAACCCACGCGCGATCGCGAGACCACGGCCATCCAGCAAACGACGCGCGGCATTGGCCATCACATAGAGCTCCATCGCCGGCGTGCCGCCGAAGCCGTTGACCAGCAGCAGGCAGGGCGTGCCGGGCTTGGGCGCGAGATCGGCGAGGATCGCGCCCACCATCTCCTCGGCGATCGCGTCGGCCGACGCGAGCTTCACGCGGCGGCGACCGGGCTCGCCATGAATGCCGACGCCCATCTCCATCTCGTCCTCGCCGAGCGCGAAGGTCGGCTTGCCGGCCGCGGGCACGGTGCAAGAGGTCAGCGCCACGCCCATCGAGCGCGTCCGCTTGTTGACCTCGTCGCCAAGCGCCTTGAGCGCGTCGAGATCACGCCCCTGCTCCGCCGCGGCGCCGAGAATCTTCTCGACCACGAGCGTGCCGGCAACGCCGCGCCGGCCGGTCGAATAGGTCGAGGTCTCCACCGCGACGTCGTCGTCGGTGATCACGGTGGCGACCTTCGTCTCCATCATTTCAGCGGCCATCGCGAAGTTCATCACGTCGCCTTCGTAGTTCTTGACGATGAACAGCGACCCCGCCGCGGTGTCCACGGACTGCGCGGCCGCCAGCATCTGGTCCGGCGTCGGCGAGGTGAAGACCTGGCCGGGACAGGCGGCGTCCAGCATGCCGTGGCCGACGAATCCGGCATGCAGCGGCTCGTGGCCGGAGCCGCCGCCGGAGATCAGCGCGACCTTGCCCGGCTTGAGGCTCTTGCGGCGGACGAACTTGTTCTCCTCGCCGAGCGCGATGATGTCGCCATGCACGGCGGCAAAGCCTTGCAGGCTCTCGGTCAGCACGTTGTCGACGGCGTTGATCAGCTTCTTCATGGCTTCGCTCCCGGATCGGATTCGTCCTTGTTTTCATTGGCTGAGATCAGCGCGGTGATGCCGCGGGCCACGCCGGTGATGATGCGATCGGCATGGGCATTGAGCGCGGCATCGCCGAAATCCGGCAGCTCAACCACGAGACGCCGCATCGGCCGCTGCGTCTCGGCTTCCTCGAGACGGCCCGGATGCGCGGCGCGGTAGGCGGCGAGGAACCCCTGCTGCTCATGCGGCGAGAAATGGCAGATGTGAAAGATGGTCTCGAGATGCTGCAGCGGGATCGGCGTCGGATAGGCCGGATTGATGATCTGTGAGATGAAGCTGCGGTTCTTGCCGATCGCCTCCGCAAGCCGCTGCCGCGTGCCCGACGGGCGGCTGTCGATGACGGCACGCAGAATCGCCTTGTATTCGGCGAGCGGGCTCGCGGTCTCGGAGGCATCCTGCTCGCTCATGCGTCCTCCGCAAGAGCCGCGAGGTCGAGCCCGCGGATCGCGGCCTTCACCATCGGCAACAATCCAGGCGAGACGGAGAGAGCGCGAACGCCTGCCTTGAGCAAAGCCGGGATCGCTCTGGCATCACCGGCGGCATCACCGCAGATCGAAACGTCGACGCCCCTGGCACGGCCGGCGCGCGCGACATGCGCGATCATCGCGAGGACACCGGGATGCAGCACATCGGCATAGTCGGCGACCTCAGCGCCGTCACGCGACGCCGCTGTGGCGTATTGGGTGAGATCATTGGTGCCGATCGAGAAGAAGTCCGCGGCGAAGTCCTGCGCGGCGAGCGCGGCAGCAGGAACTTCAACCATGATGCCGAAGGCCGGCTCGGCGAACGCGATGCTGCTGTCATCGAGTTCGGCGAGTACTGCACGCAGATGCGCGCGCGCCTCTTCCAATTCGCGCGCATTCGTCACCATCGGCAGCATGACCTTCAAGGACCCCAGCACGGCGGCGCGTGCCAGCGCACGCAGCTGAACGCGGAAAATCCCGGGATGGCGCAGCGACAGGCGGATCCCGCGCAGACCCAGGAACGGGTTGCTCTCGCCGTCGACCGTATATCCGGGGATCGGCTTGTCGCCGCCGGCATCGAGGGTGCGGATCGTCACAGGGCGGCCATCCGCCCAGCGCATCAGTTCGGCATAGGCTTGATACTGCGCTTCTTCATCCCCGAGCAGGTTGCCCGTCAGGAATTCCGTACGCGCCAAGCCTATGCCGTCGCACGCCGCCGCAGGCAGCGCCGTCATGTCGGCCGGACCGGAAATGTTGACGAGCACCGAGATCCTCGTGCCATCACGCGTCAAGGCCGGCTCGAGCTGATGCGCCATCGCGTCGGCTCGCCGCTGCACGAGCGTTGCCGCCTGCGCCCGCGCGCGCGCGACGCGCTCCGCATCCGGACCGATTTCGACGAGACCAGCACCACCGTCGACGAGCAGCAAGCCGGAGAGTGTCTCCCACGCCGGGCCGAGCCCGACCACCATCGGCACGCCGCGACCACGCGCCAGCATGGCGACGTGGCTCGTCGGGCTGCCGTCACCGAGCACGATGCCCCCACCCTTCGTCCAGTCGACCGAGAGAAAGGCGGATGGCGCGAGGTCGCGCGCGACGACGATCGCGCCAGCCGGAGCCGGTCCATCGTCAGCGAGCCCGAACAGATGACGCAGCACGCGATCGCGAATGTCGGCGAGATCGCTGGCCCGGGCGCGGAAATATTCGTCGTCTGCTGCCTCATAGCCGGCGATCTCCGCGGCCATCGCCGCGCGCCAGGCAGCCTCGGCGGCGACACCGCTCTCGATGTGAGCATAGGCGGATTCGGTGAGCGCATCGTCTTCGAGCAGCGCGAGCTGAAAGCCGATCAGCTCGGCCGCGTCGCCTTCGAGCGTCCCGATCAGTTCGGCAACCTCCCCGCGCGCACGCGCAACGGCTGCCGCAAGTGTGGCGTGCTCCTCTGCAAGCGAGCCCTTGGCCCGGCTGGCGCCTTCCAGCGCGCGCAGGATCACCGCCGGGCCGACGGCCACTCCCTCCGACGCTGCGCGACCTCGGATGCAGCGCTCCACCATCTACTCCTCGTCGAACTTTCGATTGACGAGATCAGCGAGCGCGCGCAACGCCTCCTCCGCATCCGTGCCGTTCGCCCTCATATAGAGCGTCTCGCCCTTGGCGGCCTTGACGCGCATGATCTTCACCGGGCTCTTGGCGTCGGTCCATGGCCCGTCGGCGGCAATGGCGATCTCGATCGTCGCGGCAAAGCGCTTGGCGAGCTGGGTCAGCTTGACCGAGGGGCGCGCATGCAGCCCGACCTCGTTGATCAACAGCGCATGCGCCTTGACGTCCTGCATGCCGATCTCTCCACCATCCGCCATCGTCGTTCTCACTCAATTCGCCATCAGCTCTTCGGCGGTCGCGCGGACTGCATCGAGCGGCGAGCCGCCGGACGCTTCCGTCGCCGCCATCACGGCCCCCTCGACCAGCGGCGCATTGCAGATCACGATGCGCTCGCGGCGTTCCTCCGGCATCATCTCGACCGCCATCTCGCTGTTGGTCTCGGCACCGCCGAGATCGACCAGGATCGCAACGCCGGACTCCGACCACGCCTTGTCGATCGCGCCCATGATGGCGCCGACATCGGTGCCGAGCCCGCCATCGGCATTGCCGCCGACCGCCGCGAGCGGCACGCTGTCGCCGACCATCTGCCTGACCATGTCGGCCGCGCCCTCCGCCACCTTGGCGGAGTGCGAGACGATGACGATGCCGACGTTCTTCTGCTCACCCATGTTCAGGCCTCGTTGAAAACACTGCAGATCGCCTGCACCAGCAGGCTGGACGACCGCGCACCCGGATCCATGTGCCCGATCGAACGCTCGCCGAGAAAGGACGCGCGGCCGCGGATCGCCTTCATGGGCACGGTTGCGTCAGCGGCCTCGGCCGCGATCGCCGGCAGCCGTGTCGCGAGATCGTCGCCGCCGGCAGCGAACGCCACCTGCACCGGAATCAGCACATCGAGCATCGTCTTCTGCCCGGCCTCGGATTTGCCGCGCGCCTTGACGTCCTCGATCGCCCGACCGAGAGCCGCCGCGGCGTTGGCCGCAGTGGGCTCCACCGGCAGCGCCTTGCCGAGCCCCATCGCCAGCGTGCCGTAGAGCGGACCGGAGGCGCCGCCGACCTTCATCACCAAGGCCATGCCGACCGCCTTCAGCGCATCCGGCAACGGCTTGACCGAGATGGTGTCGGCATCCGCAAGCACCGCCTCGAAGCCGCGCTTCATGTTGAGGCCATGGTCGCCGTCGCCGATCGCCGAATCGAGTTCAGTCAGTTCTTCGGCATGCGCGATGATAGCGTCGGCCATCGCAACGATCAGTCTGCGCTTGAATGCCTGGTCCATACCTATCTCACCCGCTGACCCGCCCGGTCGAACAGCAGCGGCCGGGTAAACTCGATAGCGACGGAGTCGCCGACTTTCAATTCCGTGTCCGGCTCGACCAGGCTGACGATCTTCTGATCGTTCAACGTAATGTGCAGGTGGTTCTGGTCGCCGAGATGCTCGATCCATTTCACTCGCGCCGCCGCGCCGTCATTGGCGCGGCGCACGGTCATGTGCTCGGTGCGCGCGCCGATGGTCGTGACCTCGCCGGGAACCGCGAGATCCGGAAACAGTCCGCGGGGCAGAAGATTGATTCCGGGGCTGCCGAGCCGGGTCGCGACGTAGGCATTGGCAGGATCCTCATAGACCTCGCGGGGCGTTCCGACCTGCACCAGTTGCCCCTGCTCGATCACGCCGATGCGGTTGGCGAGCGTCATCGCCTCGATCTGGTCGTGGGTGACATAGAGCATGGTGGCGCCGAGATCCTGCTGGATCCGCTTGAGCTCGATGCGCAAATCGGCGCGCAGCTTCGCGTCGAGCGAGGACAGCGGCTCGTCGAGCAGCGCAATCGCCGGCCGGCGCACCAGCGCACGCCCGATCGCGACGCGCTGCATCTGACCGCCCGATAATTGCGTGGCGCGGTTGCCGAGCTTGTCCTCGATCCGCAGCATCGAAGCGACATCGCCGACGATGCGCTTGATCTCGGATTCCGGCGTCCTGCGCACCGGCGAGCGCAGCGGGAAGGCAAGATTGTCGTACACCGACAGATGCGGATACAGCGAGTATTGCTGGAACACGAAGGTCACGTCGCGCGCCGCAGGCGTCGCGTGAGTCTGGTCGGCACCGCCGATGATCACCGAGCCGTGATCGGGCGTCTCGAGTCCGGCGACCAGGCGAAGCGTCGTCGTCTTGCCGGCACCGGTCGGCCCGAGCAGCACGACGAGCTCGCCGTCACGGATGGTCAGCGAGAGCTCGCGCACCGCCGGCTTGGCGCCGAAGGATTTGCTGACGGCGTGGAGGCGCGTCTCAGCCATGGCGGCCTCCCCTCGCCGGCTGCTCATAGAGCGCCGTGCGGATCGCCCGGCCTGTCGCGGCATTGAACAGCGAGAGCCGGTCAGCTCGGAAGCTCAATCCGACCGGCTCCGCGCGCTCGACCCGAACGGCGGCCGGGATGCGCGCCTTCACCATGCCATGCGCGGTGACAATGGTGACGACCTGGGTGGTGCCGAGATATTCGGCACCGAACACCTCGCCGCGCAGGCCGCCCTCGGTCGTCAGCGTCACCTGCTCAGGCCGCACGCCGAGCACCAGGGCGCTGCCGTCGGCGTCCTCGCGCAGCACGGGCACGCCGATCTCGGCGCCGTCGATGCGAATGCGGCTCGCGCCTGCAGGGAGCCTTGCGTCAAAACGGATGAAGTTCATCGCCGGGGAGCCGATGAAGTCGGCGACGAACATCGAGGCCGGGCGGTCGTAGATCTCCTGCGGCGTCCCCAGTTGCTCGACGACGCCGCGATTCATCACCGCGATCTTGTCGGCCATCGACATCGCCTCGAGCTGGTCGTGGGTCACGAACACCGTCGTCGCCTTCAGCCGATCATGCAGGGCGCGCAGCTCGCCGCACATGATGTGCCGGAACTCGGCGTCGAGCGCGCCGAGCGGCTCGTCCATGAGGAACGCCTTCGGTTCACGGACAATGGCGCGTCCGAGCGCGACGCGCTGGCGATCACCGCTGGACAAGCCGCTCACCGGCCGATCGATCAGGTGGTCGATACGCAGAATACGCGCGGCATCCTCGACGCGCCGCTTGATCTCGGCCTTCGGCATCCCCATCGAGACCAGCGGGAATGCGATGTTGTTGCGCACATTCATGTGCGGGTACAGCGCGAACAGCTGGAACACCATCGCGATGTCGCGCTCACGCGCGCGGCGGAAGGTGACGTCCTCGCCGCCGAGCCTGATTGAGCCGGAGGTCGGCAACTCCAGACCTGCGATCATGCGCAAGGTTGTGGTCTTGCCGCAGCCGGAGGGACCGAGCAGGCAGAAAAACTCCCCATCGGCAATGGTGAAGCTGGTGCCGCGCACGGCTGCGAAGCCGCCGAACTGCTTCTCGAGATTTTCGATCCGGATCTCGGCCATGACGTCAATCCGGAAACTTGGAGACGATGGTGAACATCACCACGCCAGCCAGCGTCGTGACGAAGGAATAGGTGTAGAGCACCAGCGCGAACGGTTGCAGCAGCATTAGCACGCCGGCTGCGATCAGGATGGTCGCCACCGTCTCCATCGGGCCGCGCCGCAACGCGCGCGGCCAGCGCGTGGGCGCGACCTCGGGCGTGCTGCCTTGGATGATTTCGCTCATTTGCGCACCGCCCCGAACGTGATGCCGCGCAGCAGATGCTTTCGCAGCACGACGGTGAACACGACGATCGGGATCAGGAACAGCGTCGTGCCTGCCGCCACCGCCGGCCAATCCTGGCCGCCCTCGCCGATGATGATCGGGATGAAGGGCGGCGCGGTCTGCGCCGTGCCGGAGGTCAAAAGCACCGCGAAGGCATATTCGTTCCAGGCGAAGATCAGGCAGAAGATCGCGGTGGCGACGATGCCGGTGGTGGCCTGCGGCAGCACCACCTTGAAGAACGCCTGCAGCCGGGTGTAGCCGTCGACCATCGCGGCCTCCTCGTACTCGCGCGGGATCTCGTCCATGAAGCCCTTGAGCAGCCAGACCGCGAGCGAGATGTTGACCGATGTATAGAGCAGGATCATGCCGAGCTTGGTGTCGGACAGTCCGAGCTCGCGATACATGAGATAGATCGGGATCGCGACGGCGATCGGGGGCATCATCCGCGTCGACAGGATGAAGAACAGCAGGTCATCCTTGAGCGGCACCTTGAAGCGCGAGAACGCATAGGCTGCGAGCGTCCCGAGCACGATGGAGAGAGCCGTGGAGCCAAACGCGATCACCAGCGAGTTGACGTAGCGCGGGATGTAGTTCGACGGACCTGCGATCACCATGTTGCGCTCGCGCGAGATGCGGTCGCACATGCCCGCGGCCGGCGGGAGCTTGGCCATGTACTCGGGCGCCTGCCGCGTCCGCGTCGTGAACAGGTTGCAATAGCCCTCCACCGTCGGCTCGGCCACGATCTTCGGCGGATAGGCGATCGCGTCCGACGGCGACTTGAAGCCTGTCATCACGATCCACAGCAGCGGCACCAGCGTGATCAGCGCATAGCCGATCACGACGAAGGCTGCGATCCGCTTGACCTGCGGCGAAGGATCGACCACGGAATGAGCTGATACGAGGCCTGTCATCGGCTTTTCACCCGGTTGAGCGCCTTGACGTAGATGTTGGCGAGGCCGAACACGGTAACGAACAGGATGATCGCGAAGGCCGAGGAATAGCCGGTGCGCCACTTCTCGAACGCCTCGCGCTTCAGGGTGATCGAGGCAACCTCCGTGGTCGAGCCTGGCCCGCCGCCGGTCAGCAGGTTGACCATGTCGAACATCTTGAAGTTCTCGATGCCGCGAAACAGCACCGCCAGCATGATGAACGGCAGCGCCATCGGCAGCGTGATCGACCAGAACTGCCGCCACGGCGAGGCCCGGTCGACCTCGGCCGCCTCATAGATGTAGTCCGGGATCGAGCGCAGGCCGGCGAGGCAGATCAGCATCACGTAAGGCGTCCACATCCAGGTGTCGACGATCACGATCGCCCATGGCGCCAGCGGCACCTGCGCCAGCATCTGGAACGACGACGCCGGCGCGCCGGTGACAGCCGAGACGACGTAGTTGAACAGCCCGGTCTGCGGCTGGTAGAGGAACGTCCAGAAATTGCCGACCACCGCCGGTGACAGCATCATCGGCAGCAGGATCAAGGTGGTCCACAGCCCGTGGCCACGGAACTTCTTGTCGATCAACCAGGCCAGGGTGAAGCCGAGCATCGTCTGGATCAGGATGCTCCAGAACACGAAGCGCGCCGTCACGGTCATCGCCGCCCAGACGTCCGGGTCCGTCAGGATCGACTGGTAGTTGGCGAGGCCGACATCGAGCACCGCCGCGTTGGGGCGGTTGGCGCGATAATTGGTGAAGGACAGCCGGATGGTCCAGATCAGCGGAAAGATGTTGATCGCCAGCAGCAGCAACATCGTCGGCGTGATGAACAGCCAGGCGATGGCGCGCTCGGACAGGCCGCGCACGCGCCGCGCCACGACGGGCGGCGTCACCAAGGCGGCGCGGTCGACGAGGCCGCTCAATCCGGTTTGGTTGGTCATGCGAGGGACTGCTTCACTGGCTGCTACGGCATGGCTCGGAGGCCGGTGGTCCAACCCGGCAGGCGAGGCCTGCCGGATCAGGTCTTCGTTTCGCATTGCGCTCACGAGCGGCGATCAGAGCTTGCCGTCCTCCTTGAACACCTTGGTCCAGTCGGCGATCAGCCCGTCGAGCGCGCCCTTGGCCGTGCCCTGGTCGGCGACGACGTAGTCGTGGACACGCTTCTGCATGGCCAGCAGCAGCTGGGCGTAGGACGGCTCGGCCCAGAAGTCGACGACCTGGTCCATCGCCACCAGGAAGTCGGCGGCAAACGGCGCGGTGTTCTTGAAGTTGGGGTCGTTCAGCACGCCCTTGTGGCAGCTATAGCCGCCGAGCGCCCACCACTTCTTCTGCGTATCGAGCGAGGCGAACCATTTGATGTAGGCCAGCGCCTCGGCGCGGTTCGGCGAATAGGCCACGACCGAGATGCCCTGCCCGCCGAGCTGCGAGCCCTTCTCCTTCTGCGCGGGATTGACGAAGAAGCCGATCTTGTCGCCGCCGACATTCGGGTCCTTGTAGAGACCGGGGAAGAACGCGAACCAGTTCATCTGCAGCGCGACCTGCCCGGACTTGAAGGCGTCGAGGCCCTCCTGCATGTAGCCGTTGGAATAGCCGGGCGGCGTGCAGCACTTGTAGAGCGCCTTGTAGAATTCGAGGCCCTTCACCGCGTCGTCGGAGTTGACGAAGCCCTGCATGTCATACGGCTTCTTCGGGTTCTGATACTTGAAGCCGAACGGGTAGAGCGCGTTGGTCACGCCCATGGTGATGCCCTCCGAGCCGCGCTCGGTGAAGATCGCCGCGCCGTAGACGGTCTTGCCGTCGATCTGTCGCTTTTGGAAGAACTCGGCGATGTCCTTCAGCTCTTCCTGCGTCTTCGGCACCTCGAGCTCGCGGCCGAACTTCTTCTTGAACTCCTCGCGGATCTCCGGCCGCGCGAACCAATCCTTGCGGTAGGTCCAGCCGTTGGCGTCGCCCATCGCCGGCAGCGCCCAGTAGTTCGGCGAGCCCTTCGGCCATTCGGCATAGCCGGCGACAGTGGCCGGCATGAAGTCGGAGATCTTGATGCCTTCCTTGTCGAAGAACTCGTTGAGCTTGACGTATTGGCCGTTCTCCGCGGCGCCGCCGATCCACTGGGAGTCACCGATCATCAGGTCGCACAGCTTGCCCTTGGAGTTGAGCTCGTTGAGCATGCGGTCGGCGAAGTTCGGCCACGGCACGAATTCGAACTTCATGTTGACGCCGGTCTTGGCGGTGAAGTCCTTGGACAGCTCGACCAGCGCGTTGGCCGGGTCCCACGCCGCCCAGCACAGCGTGATCGTCTTTCCTTCGGCACGCACCGGCGCGGATGCGCCGAGCACTGTCGCGACGGCGACGGTCGCCGTCAGTGCAAATGTCTGCAGCAACTTCATCTGGCACTCCCTCCCTGTTGGCGCCGCCCGCTTTGTCACGGATCACGGCGATCTCTGCCCGCAGCGAGATGCGCCGTCACAACGACAGCGGGAGCCGCAGGCGTTTCCCCATGCCCTCGGATCAAATCGCCCGAGTTAAGTATTTTGTTTAGTAGATTGGCACACACTAAACATGTCAAGCCCGTTTCGGCCGATACCGCGGCGCATCATGTTTAGCGACTGCGGTAACATGCGTCTCGGTCGAGACATTCCAGAATCTGGTCGCCGCAAAATTCTTTGCGGCCTCGTCTCCGCGGACCCAACCCTGGGATGCGCTCGGCAATCAGCCCGGCAAGAGTTCGACGCCGCAGCCGACCCGATCATCATCGATCAGAAAGCGTCCGGACAAACAGGCGACCGCCGCCGGCCATTCCGGCTTGAGAACGCGCGCCGTGTACGTCCCCGACATCCAGTCGATCGCCAGCTCGACATCCTGGAAGTCGAGAAAGCCGCGCGTGACTGGATACTGACATTTATAGAAGGCTTCCTTGGCGCTGAAGATCAGGATCGGCAGGGTCGGCCGGAGCGCCTCGGGCTGAACCGCAGCCCATTGCCGTTCTGCTGGGGTCAGCACCAACTCCTGCATCGTCCGATCGAGTTCGCGCCGATTCTCCACGTCGAGGCCGAGCGAGACCACGTCGCGGCTCCGCGCCACGACCACGGCGCAAAAATTGTCGCAGTGTGAGATGCTGCCCGTATAGCCAGACGGCCATGTCGGCGCGCGGTCTGGTCGCGGCACGAGCGGGATGGGCACCGCACCGAGCGTGCCGAGCGCCTTCCGCGCCAGGATCCGCGCGGTCGCGAATTCGGCCCTTCTCTTCGGCACGGCAGCACGGATAAAGGCGCGCTCCTCAGGAAACAGGTCCGCCTCGGCCGTCAACAGCCCAGACGCCTTCACCGCAACCGGGCACCGAAACAGCGTCGTTATCGCCGTCATGTAGAACTCTGTACGTGATGCCGGGCTAGCATGGCCTGCCGGGCGTTTGATCGACGGGGCCGGACCAGCTGAGACCCTCCCTACTCACATCATCGTACACAACTATCGGTGCCGACGCACCACTAGACTGATCTTCGTATGATCTCGCACTACCGTCGTCAGTGCCTCAGTCGCCTAGGCCGACCATGGCTTCGCGCCAAATCCATCAGTTGCTTCAATGGAGCTGCGACTCTTTAGACCTGAGCGACGGCTGGTAGTTGCCGCGGCTGTGCACAACAGCGCCGCGTCCTTGTTCGCCTTTGCACCAAATTATATGGTGCGACTTATGCGATAGTTCACAAGGACGCGTCTTCTAATCGGATAGTCTGTTGTCATGATTCGGTGTGCGGCAACTCCGTCGGACAAATGAGCGAAGCTCTCAAGCTCGATACACGCTTCATTCCGACGCTGGCAGGTGCAGCCATCGTCATGTCGCAGCTATCAAATTTCGTTTTTGCTCCGGCCCTGCCGGAGATCGGTCGATACTTTGAGATTTCCGCTGGCCGTTCGCAGATGCTGATGAGCGTTTTTCTTTCGGGCTATGCCTCGGTCCAGATCGTGGTTGGTCCCCTCGCCGACCGTTTCGGCCGCCGCCCCGTGCTGATCGGGGGCATCGCGCTGCTCGCGGTCGGCGCCGTCACGGCTGCGGTGGCGCAGATCGTAGCCGGCGTGTTCGTCGGCATCTTCATTCTATCGGTCGGCGCCGGCGTCCTGCCGACGGTCGGCCAGGCGATGATCCGCGACAGCCGGGATGCGCAGGCGACCTTGATGATCCTCGCGCGGCTTGGGACGGCACTGGCGCTCGCCTCCGCACTGACCCCTATCATCGGCACGTCGCTGGTCGGCACGCTCGGCTGGCGCGGCCTTTTCGCGGTGCTGGCAGCCGTCGTGCTCGCATTGGGGCCGTTTGCCTTCGTCAGCCCGGAAACTCTGACGCCGCCGGTCGACGAGGACAAGACCCGACCGCATCTGGTCGCGACGCTGGAGAGCTATCGCATCGCGCTCGGCCAGCGGCGGCTGGTGCTGTACGCCACCATGATCGGGTGCCTGACCGGTGCGCTGACCATCTTCTTCATCGGCGCGCCGTTCCTGTTCATGCACAAGCTGAAGGTGTCAGTGCATGCCTACGGCATTCTGGCCTTCATAGCCTTTCTCCCCTTCATCATCGGATCGATCGTGGTGCGGGAATCGCTGCGGCGGCAATGGCTGTCGCTTCACGCCAACATTCTCGTCGGCTGCGGCCTCGCCGTGATCGGCGCGGCAACCGGTTGGCTCACCAGCGTGCTAGAGCCCTCGGTGACGTTGATCCTGCTCGCAGCCGGCACCTTCACCTTCGGGCTCGGCATGGCGGTGGTGGTCGGCCGGTCGGCGGCCCTCAGCGAGGCAACGCGCGACATTGCGACGTCATCGGCGCTCGTCACGTTCCTGATGACGGTCCTGGCGGCTGCGATTTCAGCCACGGCCGGAGTGATCGAAACCGTCGAGCATGCGCCGATCTTCAGCCTGATGCTCGTGAGCGCGCTGATCGGATTCGCCGCCGCCTTTGCCGGCAACTCCATCGCGCGCGCGGCTGGCGCCACATGACGTCGGCGTCCGTGCCCCCCGGCAGCATCGCAATCGTCGGCATGGCCGGGCGTTTCCCCGGCGCCGCCGATATCGCAGCGTTCTGGTCGCTGCTGCGCGAGGGGCGCGATGGCGTGCGCCGCCTCTCGCGCGACGAGCTGATCGCGGCTGGACTTCCCGCATCGCTGGTCGACCATCCCGACTATGTCCCAGCCAAGGGCCTGATCGAGGAAGGCGACTGCTTCGATGCGGAGTTCTTCGGCATTGCGCCGCGCGAGGCCGCCTATCTCGATCCGCAGCACCGCTGGTTTCTGCAGAGCTGCTGGCACGCGCTCGAAGATGCCGGCTGCGATCCCGCGACGTTCAAGGGCTGGATCGGTGTGTTCGCCGGCGAGGCCGAGCAGAGCCACCAGGCTGCCCTGCTCGCGCGCACGCGTGATGTTGTGGAAGCCGCGAAGTCGACACCGGTCTTCTTCGGCAACAGCCCGGATTTCCTCGCCACCCGCGTCTCCTACAAGCTTGATCTGCGCGGACCGAGCCTGACCGTACAGACCGCCTGCTCGACCTCGCTGGTCGCGGTTCACCTGGCCTGCCAGTCGCTGCTGACGTTTGAATCCGATCTCGCGCTGGCCGGTGGCGTGTCGATCAGCACGCCCAATGCCGAGGGCTATACCTTCGCGCATGGTTCGGTGGAGTCGCCGGATGGCTGCTGCCGGCCGTTCGATGCCGACGCAGCGGGCACCCTGCCGTCGAACGGGGTCGGCGTCATCGCACTCAAGCGGATCGAGGATGCGCTCGAGGCCGGCGATCGCATCTATGCGCTGATCCGCGGCACCGCGATCAACAATGATGGCGGCCGCAAGGTCGGCTTTACGGCCCCCAGCATTCAGGGTCAGGCCGATGTGCTGACGTTGGCGCGCAAGGTGGCTGGCGTCGATCCATCCGAGATCGGCTTCATCGAGGCGCATGGCACCGGCACCGTGATGGGCGATCCGATCGAGATCGCCGCGCTCGCCGAGGCATTCGGGCCGGCAGAGCCGGGAGCGACCCGCTGCTGGATCGGATCGCTGAAGAGCAATGTCGGGCATCTCAAGGCCGCCGCAGGCGTCGCTGGCCTGATCAAGGCGGCGCTCGCACTCCACCACCGAGAGATCCCGCCGACGCTGCATTATCGCAGCGCCAATCCCAAGCTGGAGCTGGGCCGCACGCGTTTTGCCATCAACGACCGTCTACAGCCCTGGACGTCGGATCGCGCGCGGCTCGCGGCCGTCAGCTCCTTCGGCATCGGCGGCACCAATGCCCATGCCGTGCTGCAGGAAGCGCCCGCGCCAGTCGTTCGGGAGACGGCAAACCAGCGTCCGTTGATCCTGCCGCTCTCGGCGCCGGACGATGACGTCGCCGATACGATGGTCCACAGGCTCGGCGCCACGCTGTCGGCTTCGCAGCCGCCCGACATCGCTGACGTCGCCTTCACGCTGCAGACGCGGCGGCGCCACTTCCCCCGGCGACGCGCCGTCGTCGCGGCAACGGCCAGCGAAGCTCGCGATATCTGCAATGGCAATGGCGCGGTGATCTCGAGCCGCGTCGGCGCCACGAAGCGCCCGCTGTGCTTCATGTTTCCCGGCCAGGGCGCGGAATTCATCGCCATGGGCAGCGGCCTGCTCCGCACCGAGCCGCGCTTCAAGGATGTCGTCGATCGGTGTGCCGCAACGATCCTGCGGCTGACCGGCACCGATATCCGGCAGGTGATCGAAATTGGCCGCCTGGATACGGCCGCCCTCGGCGACACCCGGTGGACCCAGCCGGCGCTGTTCGTGATCGAATATGCGCTCGGCCGACTCTTGATGCATTGGGGACTGCTCCCGGCGTGCCTGATCGGTCACAGCATCGGCGAGCTGACCGCGGCCTGCCTTGCCGGAGTCATGTCGGAAGACGCCGCCCTGGCGCTGGTGGTGGCGCGCGGCGAGGCCATGCAAGCGAGCCCTGCCGGCGCGATGCTCGCGGTCGCCCTCGGCGAAGCCGGAGTCGGCAAGCTCGGTCCCGACCTGCGGCTCGCCGCCGTGAATACAGCGACGCAATGCGTGATCTCCGGCACGCCCGAGGCGATCGAGCAGCAGGACGCGCGCTGGAGAGCGATGGGCGTGCAGACGCGGAGGCTGCCCGCCAGCCGCGCCTTCCATTCGCACCTGCTGGAGCCCGCGCTCGACACCTTCAGGTCGACGCTCGCGCGGACGCCGCTGGCTGCACCGCGCATCCCGATCGCTTCCAATGTCCATGGCGGCTGGCTCAGCAGCGCAGAGGCTTGCGATCCTGCCTACTGGATTCTCCAGGCGCTCTCGCCGGTGCGCTTCCTGGACGGGCTGGCGTCCGTGCTGGCGCAGCAACCTCATATCCTGATCGAGATGGGGCCAGGCAAAGTTCTGGGCGGCTTCGCGCGCCGGCACGCCGCACGCACGCCCGACACCGAGATCGTCGCCATGCTACCGCAGCCGTCGTCCGCCGACATCGACGAGGCGCGCGCCACTTATACGGCGATTGCCGAACTTTATGCGCAGGGCTGCGAGCTGGATTGGCAGGCCTTCAACGAGAGCCGACAGCAACAGCCGGTGTCACTGCCGCCCTATCCTTTCCGGGCGACCCGCTACGCTGTCGACATGATCGCCGATCTCGCGCTGTCGGCGCCGCCTCCTGCCGGCCGACCGTCTGCACAAAGCGAGATCCTGTTCGTGCCGGCCTGGGAGCGCAGGCCACGACGTGTCCCGCGTGCGCTGGACGGAATGACCTGGATCGTTGGTGACGCCGGGGGTGACCTCACCCGGACCATCGCTGCCGCCATCGACCGGGCCGGTGGACGGCTAATGCAGGTGTCGGCGACTACCGACCATGGCGAATTGATCGCGCACCTGCGTGCCGGGGTCCCCGACCGCATCGTGCACCTCGCGCTGCTGCAGGACGTGAGCGGCGATGCACGCGAGCGCGGCTATCGGTCACTGCTCCGGATCGGAGCCGCGCTGGAAGCCGCCAACGTCGCGGCCCCCATCGACCTGGCCGTGCTCGCACGTGATGCGTTCGCGGTCGACAACACGGACCGTCCCGATCCGGACGTCGCCCTGATGCTCGGGCCGGCCATTGTGCTCGGTCAGGAACAGCCGAACGTCACGGTGCGCATCCTCGATGTCGGCCGTGACGTGCGAAATGCTGCTATCGTCACCGCCTGCGCCGCGTCGGGCGCCTCCATCTCTGCCTTGCGAGGCGACCGCGTATTGGAACGCAGCTTCCGTCCGGTCGGCGCCGTCGATAAGACCGCCAAGCTCGACGGGCACTATCTCATCACCGGCGGTCTCGGCCGGCTCGGCCTGACCGTGGCGCGCGAGCTTGCCAGCCGGCACGGCGCCCGCCTGTCGCTGCTCGGCCGCTCGGTGCCCGATGACATCGTCCGCCGGCTTGAAGACGTGACGGCACAAGGTGGTTCTGCCCAGGCGTTCTCGTGCGACGTCACTGACGGCGACGCCCTCAACAGCGCGGTCGTCGCCGCCGAAGCGACGTTCGGCCCGCTCGACGGCATCATTCATATGGCCGCCGAGACCCGCGCCTTCGCATCCATTCATGACACTGACGAGGCCACGTCGAAGCGTATGCTCGCGGCAAAAGTCGCGGGCGTGCAAGCGCTCGACAACGTGCTCGGCAAGCGCGAGCTCAGTGTGCGCATCCTGATGTCGTCGCTCGCCTCGCTGCTCGGCGGGCTCGGCTTCTCCTCCTACGCGGCGGCGAATGCCTGGCTCGACGCCTATGCAGAGCGTGATGGCCGCTGGGCTTCGCTGTGCTGGGACGCGTGGTCGGAAGGATTGGATGCTGACGACGTCGCGTCGGCGGGCTACGCGCTCACGACGTCGCAAGCGATCGACGCCATCGAGCGTGTCGTGGCCGGAGGATTGACTGGCCAGCTCGTCGTCTGCGGCGGTGATCTCGACGAACGCCTTGCGCGCTGGACTGCATTGGCCGGACACGCCGCCACCGCGAATGATGCTGTCGTCGGCGGTGCGACGGATCGCGTGCACGGCATTCGCGACATCTTCGCCGAGGTGCTCGGGCGGTCCGATCTGCCTCACGACGGTGACTTCTTCGATCTCGGCGGCGACTCGCTGCAGGCCATCCAGGTCGTCTCACGCCTGCGGCTGCGCTTCGCATTGCCGGTCACGCCCGATCTGTTGTTCGCGCACACCACTCCGGCTCGGCTCGCGGCCGCGCTTGATCATCTCGCTGCCGCGCAGCCGCCGAGTACAGCCTCTCCTGCTGTCGATCTGGTCCGACCGGTGAGCGAGGAGGCGCGTCGCATGGTCGAGGTGATGTCGGGCGACGAGGTCAACCGGATGCTGGAGCGGCTGCTGGCGGAGGGGCAACCGACATGACCGCCGCGCGGCTCACGCCAGACCTGGCCAAGATGTCCGCGGCGGAGCAGCGCGCCCTGCTGACGCAACTCCTGAGCCGTCGCACCGATCAGCCGCACAGCTACGCTCTCTCATTTGCGCAGCAACGGCTGTGGTTTCTCGACCGCCTGAATCCCGGCAGCCCCGCCTACAACATCCCGGGCGCCTTTGATCTGTCAGGACCTCTCGACGTCGCCGCCCTGACGGAGGCGCTGAACGACCTGGTCGCGCAGCACGCGCCGCTGCGCACCGTCTTTGCCGAGATCGACGGCAAGCCGGTGCAGACGGTGCTGCCTGCGCTGCGGGTCGCTCTACCGCTCGTCGATGCGGCCGATGAGGATGCCGCCCGGAGCCTGGTCGACGCTGAAGTGGCCAAGCCATTCGATCTGCGCGCGGCAGTGTTCAGGACCAGGCTGATCAGGCTGACGCCGCACCGTCATATCCTGGTCATCGTGCTCCATCACATCTGCGCCGATGGCTGGTCGCTTGCGGTCTTCAATCGCGATCTCGCAGCTGCCTATGCTGCACGCCGGCACGGCGAGAGTCCGAGCCTCGTCCCGCTCGCGACCGACTATGCGAGCTTCAGCACGGCACAGCGGGCCGCACTGAGCGGCACGCGGCTGCAACATCTGCTCGATGCCTGGAAGACCACGCTCGACGGCCTTCCCGTCCTCGACTTGCCGCTCGACCGGCCGCGGCCGGCGCTCGCAAGGCTGCGTGGCGCCTCGATCGATGTCAGCCTCGAACCGGATCTGATCGCCGCGGCGAGCGAGCTGGCGCGGCAGCAGTCGACGACGCTCTATTGCGTGCTGCTTGCGGCATTCCGCGCGGTGCTCGGCCGGATCGCAGGACAAACTGATTTCGCGATCGGCACGCCCGTCGCCGGACGCACCGATCCGGCGCTGGAGAATCTGATCGGCTTCTTTGTCAACACGTTGGCGATCAGGCTCGATCTCGCGCGAGCAAAGGATTTCAGCGATCTCGTCCGCCGCACCGGCGAGGCGATGATCCAGGCCCAGGCGCATCAGGACCTGCCATTCGAGAAGCTGGTCGATGACCTGAATCTGCCGCGGGACACCAGCCGCAACCCGCTGGTGCAGGTGCTGTTCGCGCTGCAGAATGCGCCGATGCGGCCGCTGCAGCTCGAAGGCCTGTCGACGGCCGCATTTCCGTATCGACTGCCGGCGGCGCGCTTCGATCTCGAGCTGCATCTGTGGGACGGCCGGCAGAGCTGGACCGGGGCACGCGATATCGACGCCGGGCTGACGGGCACGTTGTTCTACAACAGCGATCTGTTCGATAGCGCGACGATGACCGACCTGATCAGGATGCTGAAGATCTGGCTCGCGGCCGCGCTCGCGACGCCAGACCGTCCGCTCACCGACTATCCCCTGCTTGATGCGGCCGCACAGGCCGCCATCCTGGCAGCCGGCGATGGCGGTCCGGCTCCGCATGTTGAGCTGTGCGCGCTCCTGGAGACGGCGCGCACGCGTTTCGGCGAAGGCTGCGCCTTACATGACGGGTGCGGACCCGATCTCACCTATGATCAGCTCTACGATCTTGCCGACCGGATCGGATCGGCGCTCTGCGCACGTGGCCTCGCCGCCGGAGACGTCGTCGCGCTGGTGCTCCCCCGTGGCCGCGATCTCGTCGCCGCCATGCTGGCCTGCGCCCGCTTCGGCTTCCCGTTTGCGCCTGTCGACCCCGAGCTGCCGCCGCTCCGTCTCACGCAGCAGATCGCGCTCGCCGGTGCCGCACTGGTGCTCTGCGCGAGCGAGCGTGGAGCCGACGCGGCGATCGGTGCGCCGTGCACGACGATCGACACGTTGATCGGCAACATCGGCCGCGACGTCATTGCCCTGCCTGACGCGTGCAATCACGCTCCGCTCTACATCGTGTTCACCTCGGGTTCGACCGGCACGCCGAAGGGCATCCGTATGCCCACGCACGCCTTTGCCAACTTGATGGCATCTCAGCTCGCCATCCGTCCGCAGCCGATGCGGACGCTGCTGGCCTCCGCGGTCGGCTTCGACGTCGCGATCCAGGAGGTGTTTTTCACGCTGCTGACGGGCGGCACGCTGGTCCCGGCGCCTGAAGCGCAGCGGCGTGATCCGCAGCAACTCGCCGCGCTGATGGCACGAGAGCAGATCGCACGCGTCTTTCTCCCCTTCCCGCTCGTCGCGCTGCTGGCGCGCGGCGTCGTCACCTCCGGGCGACACCTTCCATGGCTGCGTGAGATCATCACCGCGGGTGAGCAGCCCCAACTCACCGACGAGGTCCGCGGTCTTTTCATTGGTCATCCCGGCCTCCGGCTGATCAATCAGTACGGCCCTGCCGAGACCCACGTGGTGAGCGAGGAAGTGCTCGACGGCGATCCCTCGCATTGGCCCATGCTGCCACCGGCCGGGCGCGCGCTGCCGGGCAATCGCCTGTATGTCCTCGATGCAGAAGGCCGGCTACAGCCCTATGGCGCTGCCGGCGAACTCTGCATTGCCGGCGTTCAGGTTGCCGATGGCTATCTCGGCGGCGACGCCTCGGCGGATCGCTTCGTCGCTGATCCGTTCGCCGCCGACGCCCGCATGTATCGCACCGGCGATATCGTCAAGCTGAACCGCGATGGGCGTCTCGCATTCCTGGGCCGGCGCGACAACCAGATCAAGATCCGGGGCTACCGCGTCGAGCCGGGCGAGATCGAGGTGGTGCTCGCCGCTCATCCCGGTGTTGCCGATTGCGCTGTCATCGCCGAGCGCGATGCGGGCGGCCACCGCCAACTCGTCGCCTGCGTCGTTCCCGGCTCACCGGCTCTTATGCCGCATGCCCTGCGTGACTGGCTGCGGCCCCGCCTGCCCGACTACATGATGCCGGCCCGCTTCCTGCAACTCGATGCGCTCCCCTTGTCTGCCAACGGCAAGGTCGATCGCGCCGCGCTGAGTGCTGCCGGCCGGCCGTTCGCCTCCTCGTCGCCGCTGAACCAACCCGCGCCGCGCAGCGCGACCGAACAAGCGATCGCTGCGATCTGGAGCGCGGTGCTCCGCCGCGACGACGTCGACGTCGACGTCGACAGCACATTCTTCGAACTCGGCGGCAATTCGCTGCTGCTGGTGGAGGCCTACGACAAACTGGTCAGCAGCTTTGCCGTGCCGCTCGCCATCGCCGACCTGTTCCAGTTTCCGACCGTGGCGGCGCTGGCGCGTCACATCGGTGCGGCAGCGCACCCGGCCGCCGTGAGCACCGCGAGCGGAATCCGCGGGCGCGCGCTGCGCATGCGTGGAGAGGGCTTGCGATGACCGGGAGCTCCTCGAGCGCGCGTGAAGCCATCGCCGTGATCGGCATGGCCGGGCGTTTCCCCGGCGCTGACGATGTCGAGACATTCTGGCGCAATCTGCAAGCCGGCGTCGAGTCCGTGCGCCCTTTGAGCGACGACGACCTCGCCAAGGCCGGTGTCCCCGCCTCGCTCTCCACCCGGCCGGATTACGTGCGCGCCAAAGCCGTGCTCGACGACGCCGACTGCTTCGATCACGAGTTCTTCGGCTATTCGCCGCGCGAAGCCATGCTGATGGATCCGCAGCATCGGCTGCTGCTCCAGGTCGGCCACGCCGCGCTCGAAAGCGCCGGCTATCGCAAGGGCGGCTTCGCCGGCTGGACCGGAGTGTTCGCAGGCGCCGCCCGCGCCGGCTATTGGCTGTCGAACCTCGCCGACAATCCGCGCGCCGCCGAAGGCGACGACCAGATCTTCATCGGCAACGAGAAGGATTTCCTGGCCACCCGGTTGGCGTTCAAGCTCGACCTGCACGGACCGGCCGTCGACGTGCAGACGGGATGCTCGACCTCGCTGGTCGCCGTCCACATGGCGTGCCGCGCTCTGCTCGCCTTCGAATGCGACGTGGCACTGGCCGGCGGAGTCACGGTCAGCCTGCCGCTCACCGGCGGCTACCTGCATCAGGAAGGGTCCGTGCTTGCTCGCGACGGTCATTGCCGGCCGTTCGATGCGGCCGGTGACGGCATCGTGCCCGGCAACGCCGCCGCGATGGTCGTGTTGAAGCGGTTGTCGGAAGCCGTGGCCGATGGTGACATGATCCATGCCGTGATCCGCGGCAGCGCCATCAACAATGATGGCGGACGCAAGATGAGCTTCACCGCTCCGAGCGTCGAAGGACAGGCTGAAGCGGTGCTGCTGGCGCAGCAGCTCGCCGGCATCACCGCTGACGAGATCGGACTGATCGAGGCCCATGGGACGGGAACGCGACTCGGCGATCCCATCGAGGTCAGCGCGCTCACGCAGGCCTTCCGCGAGACGACGGAGCGCAACGGCTTCTGCGCGCTCGGCAGCCTGAAGGGCAATGTCGGCCATCTCGATGCCGCGGCCGGCGTCGCCGGACTGATCAAAGCCGTGTGCGCCGTGCGCGACGGCATCATCCCGCCCACCATCAACGTCAACACGCCCAACCCTGCGATCAACTTCGCCGGCAGTCCGTTCTATCTCGCCACTGAAGCCAAGACGTGGCCGGAAGCGGTGCGCCGCGCCGGCGTCAGCGCCTTCGGCATCGGCGGCACCAATGCCCATGTCATCGTCGAGAGCTTCAAGCCGACGCGCGCGACAGGACCGGACGGCAGCTGGCGCGTGCTGCCCTTCTCGGCGCGCGACGAAGGGGGCTTCAACCGTCTCGGCGCGGCGCTCGCCGGCCGACTTGCCGAGGGGCAGATCACGCTCGCCGACGCTGCCTACACGCAGCAGGCCGGACGCACCGCTCATGACCAGCGCGGCGCGATCATCGCCCGCGATGCGAGGCAGGCGGCAGAGGCGTTGTCAGGCGAGAGCGGCTGTCGCCGCGTGTCGGCCCGGGCGCTGATGCGACCCAGATGTGCCTTCCTGTTTCCGGGCGGCGGTGTCGCCTATCCCGGCATGGCGCGCGGGCTGCTCGCGCAGGAGCCCGCGTTCCGGGAGGCGTTGCTCGATATCGCGTCGCATCTCGGCGCGGCGGGAGCCGACGTGCTGCCGCTGATCCGCGACGCGTCCGACACGCCTGCCAACCGCAGCGCTCGGATCACGCTGCCCGCCACTTTCGCCGTCTCCTACGCGCTGGGACGGCTGTGGCAGGCGCGCGGCGTCAAGGCCGATATCATGCTGGGTCACAGTCTCGGCGAATATGCTGCCGCCACGCTCGCCGGCGTGTTCACGCCCGCAGAAGCCGCACGTATCGTGGCGTTGCGCTCGGCGCTGCAGGATGCGAATGCCGGCGGCGCCATGCTGGCAGTGATGGCCGCGAGCGACACGGTCATGAGCCTGGCGGGCTCAGAAGTCGATCTCGCCGCCATCAATGGCCCCGATCTGTGCACCGTCTCGGGGCCGCATGCGGCCATCGATCAGCTCGAACGCGCGCTCGAGGCGCGTGGCCTGCGCAGCCAGCGCCTGGTTCTCAACGTCGGCGGCCACTCCCGTGCGATCGACGCCGTGATGGCTGAATTCAGCACCGCCTTTGCAGGCGTGCCACAGCGTTCGCCATCATGCCCGATCATCTCGAGCCTGACCGGCGACTGGCTCCGCGCCGGCCAGCTGACGCCCGACTACTGGGTCACGCATCTGCGCCACACTGTCCGCTTCGACCGCGCGCTCGCCACGCTGTTGCGCGAGCCCGACCTGGTGCTGATCGAATGCGGTCCGGGCGAGGCTTGCACCATGCTAGCCGCACAGCATCCAGCCTCCAGCACGAGCCATCATCGCGTGACCTCGGTGCGAAAGGCTGGAGTCGTCGATGACGACCAGGCCGTGCTGCTGACCGCCGCCGCGCAGCTCTGGTGCTCGGGCGTCGATGTTGATCTCTCCGCAACAGCAGGTGTGCCCGACGGCGTACGTGTGCCGCTGCCGACCTATCCGTTTCAGCGCAACCGGCTGTGGATCGACGCCCCGGTCCCCGGCCAGCGCCGTACAGCAGTGACGGACAAGCCGATCGACGACTGGTTCTATCTGCCCGCCTGGCGCAGGGCGCTCCCGCCGGTGCCGCGAACCGATGCTGCTTCCGGCGCCGCGCTGGTGTTCGATGACGGCAGCGCCATTGCTGCCGGCGTGATCAGCGCTCTGCGCATGGCCGGTCATGATCCGGTGCTGTGCGTGCGCGCCGGTGACGGCTTCGCCATCGACGAGCAGGATGTCTTCCAGGTTCGCCCGGGATCGGCCGAGGATTTTAGCCTGCTGCTGATCGCCGCCGGCGCAGCGCCTGCGCTCGTCGTCCATCTCTGGAGTGCAGATGCTGGCCGAGGCGCTGCAGCCGAAGTCGACCATGGCTTCATGTCCATCGTCGCCCTGATGCAGGGCTGCGCGACGGCGGGTTTTGCGCCGCCGACCCGTACGCTCATCGCGACACGCCATGCGGTGCTGGTCGATTCCGCTGATGAGCTTGTCCCGGCGCGCACCGCGGTGCTCGGCGTGGCGCAGGTGCTGCCGCAGGAATTTCCGGGCTGCGAAGCCTGCGTCATCGATCTCGATCCCTCGGCAACGCCTGAGGCCGTCATCGATGCCTTGCTGCGCGAGATCACCGCGGCCAGCGTGGAGCCGGTGGTAGCGCTGCGCGGCCGCCGCCGTTGGCTTCGGGACTACACGCCCGTCCAACTCGGCCCCCATTCCTCCTCCGTCCGCAGCATTGCAAGCGGCGATCTCGTGGTGATCACCGGTGGGCTCGGCCGTATCGGCCGGCTGCTGGCCGGCCATCTGGCGCGCCAGTTCGGCGCCAAGGTGGCATTGATCGTGCGGCCCGGCTTTCCGGACGAAAGCCGCTGGGACGTTGCCGATCCCAGCCAGGCCGAGCGCATCGCCGCCCTCCGTCAATGGCGCAGCGAAGGCCTGCCGATCGAGGTCGTGCAGGCCGACGTCGCCGATCCCTTGGCCATGACCCAGGCGATCGCGACGCTGGAGCGCAGCCGTGGGCCGGTGGCCGGGATCATTCATGCGGCAGCCGTCACCAGCGGCACAGCCCTGATCAGTCCGATCCTCCAGCTGACGCCGGAGGATGTGGCCGCGCAGTTCGCGCCAAAGCTGGCGGGGCTTGAAGGTCTGGATGCCGCCGTCGCCGCCTGCGCGAGCCCGCCGCGCTTCGTCGTGCTGCTGTCCTCGAACGCCGCCATTCTCGGCGGCCTCGGCTTTGCCGCCTACTCGGCCGCCAACCAGGTGCTGGATGCAGCCGCGGCACTCCGCGGCCGACACGCCGGCACCGACTGGATCAGCACCAACTGGGATCGCTGGCTCACCCGCGACGGCGAGCTCGCGAAGGGATCCGGCACGAGCATGGATGCGTTCGCGATGCGACCGTCGGAGAGCCTCGATGCCTTCATGCGCATCGTCCTGCGGGGCGAGGCCGAGCAGTTCGTCGTCACGCGCGGAGATCTCGCTCAGCGCCGCCAGATCTGGATTGCGCGCGACGAGAGCGCCGAAACGACGAGCGCCCTCCAACCGCTGATGTCACAGCGCCGGACCGCCTATCGCGCGCCCGAAGGCGAGATCGAGACCGGTCTCGCCACGCTGTGGGGCCAGCTGCTCGGCATCGACCGGATCGGCGCCGACGACAATTTCTTCGATCTCGGCGGTCATTCGCTGCGCGCCGTGCAGTTGCTGGCGCGGATCACCGATCAGTTCGGGGTTCGGCTATCCCTCAAGACGTTCTTTGCCGCCCCGACCGTGGCCGGCCTCGCACTCGGCATCGGCCAGACTCTGGCCGAAAGCACGGACAAGGCGACCTTGACCGCGCTGCTCGACGGCCTCGATCAGCTCGCGGGCAAGAGCGTGCCGGAGGCGCTGGCCTCATGACGGCAGCAGCGGATATCGCCGAACGTCTGCGGCAGCTCTCGCCGGCGCAACGCGCCGCACTCGATGCGCAGCTTGCGGCCGCGCACGCGCCACAGGCAAAGCCGTCACCGATCGCCAAGGTGCTTCCGGCCGCGGGCGGCACGGCACCGCTGACCTCCGCGCAGCGCCGTCTCTGGTTCCTGGATCGGCTGTCGCCGGGCGACCATGCCTACAACTCGCCACTGCCGCTGCGGCTCAGCGGTCCCGTCGATGCGGAGCGCCTCGAAGCCGCGCTGGGCGCGCTGATCGCCCGCCATGCCGTGCTGCGAACCTCGTTCGGCGAGCGCCACGGCGAGCCGTACCAGTCGATCGCGCCAAGCGTCGATTTCAGGCTCGAACAGAGCGACCTGTCGCAACTCGCGCGCGACGAGCGCGAAGAGCGGCTGAGCACGGCCATTGTCCGGCATGCCCAGCATCGGTTTGACCTCACCTGCGCGCCGCTGATTGCGGCCGAACTGATCAAGCTCGGCGAGCGCGACCATGCGCTGCTGCTCAATCTCCACCACGTCATCACCGATGGCTGGAGCGTCGGCGTGCTGCTGCGCGACCTCGATGCGCTCTATCGCGGCGAAACGCTGCCGCCGCTGGCGATCGATTATGCCGACCTCGCCTATCACGAAGCCGGCGGTGACGGGCGGCTTACGGACGAACTGGCGTGGTGGCGCGAGACCCTGGCAGACCTGCCGGTGACCGAGCTTCCCACCGATCGGCAGCGACCACCGCAGCAGACCCACGCGGGCGATGCCGTGGCAGTCGCGATCACCCCGCAGCACGGCCGCCTCATCGACGCGCTCGCGCGCCGGAACGGCACGTCCGCCTTCGCCGTGTTCCTCGCCGCGTTCACAGCCCTGCTGCATCGCTACACCGGCGAGCACGATCTCGCGATCGGCTCGGTCACGGCCAACCGCACGCGGCCCGAGCTGGAGCCGCTGATCGGCTTCTTCGTCAACACTCTGGTGATGCGCCAGCGGCTCGATCCGGAGCGCAGCTTCGCCGACCTCGTCAAGCAGACGCATCGCACCGCGATGGCCGCACTCGACCATGCGCTGACGCCGTTCGATCGGCTGGTCGAGATGCTCAATCCGCCGCGCGATCCCTCGCGCAATCCGCTGGTCCAGGTGGCGCTGTCGGTGCAGCCGGACTTCCCGGCCAATGGCCGGCTCGGCGACAGCACAATCGAGATCCTCTCGGCCGACTACAAGGCAACACGCTTCGATGTCGAGCTGCATCTGTTTCCGGACGGCGCCGGCGGCTGGCGCGGCGTGCTGACCTATGCGGCCGACCTGTTTTCGCGCCAGAGCATGGAGGCGTTCGCCGCACGCTTCAGGACGCTGCTCGCGGGCGCCGTGACGCGCCCCGCGACCGCGATTGCCGACCTCGCCTTGATCACAGCCGCCGAGCGCGATGCACTTACGAAACAGACGACGGGCGCACCCGCACGGCCCTATGTCAGCCTCCCCGAGCGCTTTGCGCGCCATGCCGAAGCGCGCACGAGCCATCCCGCGCTGATCTGCCGCGGCGAGCAGATCAGCTACGGCGAGCTCGCATCGCGGGCCGAGAGACTAGCCGCCGCACTGACGGAGCAGACTCCGGATGGCACGGTCATCGCGGTGCTCGGACCATCATCCCCGGGGCTGATCGTTGCTCTGCTGGCGATCTGGCGCAGCGGCCGCTGCTATCTGCCGCTGGCCCACGATCTTCCGCCTGCGCGTATCGCCGAGTTGATGGCCGATGCGCGGCCGGCGCTGCTTCTGACCACCGATCCGGCGCAGCAGCCTGTCACGATCGATGTGCCGCAGGTCTCGGTGGCCGAGCTGCTCGTGAACGCTGCGCCACGATCGTTGCCGCCTCCCTCCGCTGGGCAACTCGCCTACCTCATCTACACCTCCGGCAGCACGGGACGTCCGAAGGGCGTCATGGTCGAGCATGGCGGCCTGTCCAATCTCGCCGACGCCCAGGCCGACGACATCATCCCGGATGGGACGGACGCACGGGTACTGCAATTCGCCGCGATCAGCTTCGACGCCTTCATCTTCGAGGTCGTGATGGCGATGGCGCATGGCGGCACCCTGCTGCTGCCCGAGCACGGCAACACCGTCGACCGGCTCTCCATCTCGGCCCGCATTCGCACTGAGCGGGCCACGCATGTCACGTTGCCGCCCACCATGCTGCTGCATCTGCGCCCGGCCGATCATCCGTCGCTGCGCAGCGTCGTCGTGGCCGGAGAAGCCTGTCCCGGCGGCCTTGGTGAGTGGGCCGGCGCGACACAGCTGTTCAACGCCTATGGCCCGACCGAGACGACGGTCTGGAGCACGATCGAGCGGGTCGAAGGCGACACGGCACCGACGATCGGCCGCCCGGTGCGCGGTCATCGCGTCGCCGTGGTCGATGCCAAGGGCGCCGCGCTGCCGACCGGCATCGCCGGCCAGATCGCGATCGGCGGCATCGGCCTTGCCCGCGGCTATCTCGGTGATGCCCTGCAGACTGCAGCGCGCTTCCGCACCGATCTGCGGCTCGCGCCCGGCGAGCGCTTCTATCTCACCGGGGATCGCGGCCGGCGACAGCACGACGGACGGATTGCGTATCTCGGCCGAACCGATCAGCAGCTGAAGCTGCGCGGCCACCGCATCGAGCCCGCCGAGATCGAGGCCGCACTCGGCCGACACCCTGATGTCGCTGAAGCCGCCCTGACCCTGCATCACGCAAGCCTCGTCGCCTTCGCCGCTCCGCGTGGTTCCGCGACGCTCGACGGCCCGTCGTTGACGGCATTCCTCCGCGAGAATCTTCCCGGCTATCTCATCCCGGATCGCATCGTCGTGGTTCAGTCGATGCCGCGGACGCGGCATGGCAAGCTCGATTTGGCGACGCTGCTGGCCTTACCGGAGCTCCGGACTGCCCCGCACCGCTCCACTCCGATTGGCCCGATCGAGACGCAGGTGGCAAGCATCGTCGCAGATGTTCTCGGCCGCGATGCCGCAAACGCGATCGAACTCGACCGGGACGCCGATTTCTTCGCGCTCGGCGGCCATTCGCTGCTGCTGTTGACGTTGAGAGACCGGCTGCAGCGCGCCATGGGCCGCGAGCTGGCATTGGCCACATTGTTCGCAGGTTCAAGCATCGCGCAGATGGCCCATGCGCTCGCATCGGACCATGACGAGGCGGATCTGCCGACCCAAGTGCTGCCGTTCCGGCGCGACGGCGACGCGCCGCCGCTGTTCCTCGTGCATCCGGCGATCGGAACGTCGCTCGGCTATGGTGCGCTGGCGGAAGCGCTGCCGAAGCACTGGCCGGTGTTCGGCCTCGAGGCGCCGGCGGCTGAGCAGGCAAAACACCTTGCGCGGCTTGCAGCCAGCTATGTTGCGCTCGTCAGGCGCGTCGCGCCGCATGGCCCCTATCGCGTCGGCGGCTGGTCGCTCGGCGGCGCCATCGCCTTCGAGATGGCGCGGCAATTGGAGGCGGCAGGCGAGTCGGTGCAGCTCGTGCTGATCGACGCCGGCCTGCCCTGGCGCGGCGGCAAGCTCAGCCCGCTGCGCGCCGGCGCACTGGCCCTGGGGCTCGGCCGCGAATTGCTGCGCAGCGCGCCGCGATCGCGAGCCGACATCACCGATCTCGCGCGGCTGGCCGGCGACCGCCACACCGGGATCGCAAGCGTGGTCATCGGGCTCGCCCGCGAGCTGGTCAGCCGCTGGCCGTGCTTCGCCGCGCTCAGCCGCGCCTGGCTGAACTATGAGCCGAGCCGCTATTGCGGATCGACGCTGATCGTGCGCGCCAGCGTCGATGGCGAGATCGCTCCGGACGATCCGCTGGTGGCGACCGTCAGCCCACATCTGGCGCTCGCCCCGAGAATTGAAGTGGTGCGCGCCGCGCATCTGACTTTGCTGGGGCGCAAGTCGGTTGCGGCGCTCGCTGCAGCGATCACCAATGGCCTCGCCACAGGCGATGGAGTGCAGCCATGACACATCAGCGCATCCTCGCGATGGACGGCGGCATCAGCGGCTACATCACCGCCGAGGTGCTGCGACGCACGGCGGACCGCATCGGGCGCAACGGCGGCCATTTCCTCGATAGCGCCGACATCATCGCCGGTACGTCGGCCGGCGGCCTGAACGCCTTGTTCCTCGCCGCCCATGAGGATCCCGATCACGGCATCGAAGGCGCCCTGAGCTTCTGGGAGCACATCCTCGACACCACCTTCACCTTCAAGCCGACCCGTCTCATGGCAGGCTTCGTCGGCGCCAAGGCGTTCGACGACCGCAGCCGGATGATCGATTTCCTGGTCAGCTATTTCGGCGCAGACACAAGGCTCGGCGATCTCAAGCGGCGCGTCATCGTGCCCGCCTTCCAGCTGCACCACGAGAACGCCAGCGAGCGGCAACGGCAGTGGCGTCCGCGGCTGTTTCACAACATTCCCGGCATCGTCGACTATTCGCCCGACGAGCGCGTCGTCGACGTCGCCCTGCGCACCAGCAACATCCCCGTGATCAGCCCGATCTTCGCCGGCATCGCCGGCGGCGACATCGGCTATCTCGACGGCGGCCTCGTTGCCAACAACCCGTCGATGTGCGCGGTGTCGGCGGTGTTCGAGCAGCGCCGCGCCGCGGGTGAGCCGATCGCCGTCGAGAGCATCAGCGTGCTCTCGGTCGGCTGCGGCCGCAAGCCACTCTCCGTGAAGCCCGAGATCGTCAACGGCATCGCCGATTGGGGCTACGGCCAATGGCTGTTGTCGCCAAAGGAGCCGATGCTGCTGGTGCGGCTTGCGATCCGCGGCGGCGGGGCCATCATCGAATATCAATGCGCGCAGCTGCTCGGCGCCAACTTCAAGCGCATCGATCCCTATTTCAACACCGCGCCGCATCCATTCGACATCGCCGAGACCCGCAAGGTCATCGACGAGGCGCTGGCTCACACCGACGTCGAGGCGGCGGTCGACGAGATCTGCCAATGGCTCCACATCCAAGGCTGGATCGGCGACATTCCGCCCGGCCCCGAAGGCCGCGACGTCTTCACCCCGATCATGCAACCCAGCGCAACCTTCGAGCCGGACGCATGAGCACGACGTCGTCTGCATCAGGCGCGAAGAGCGGCATGGGGCGCGCCTGGATCGGCGGCGATCCCGAGACGCCGCGCCGGCTGCGGCTGTTCGCGCTGCCCTTCGCCGGCGGCAACGCCTCAAGCTTCGGCGAATGGCCGTCGCGGCTTCCGGGCTGGATCGCGTTCTCGCCCGTGCACCTGCCGGGCCGCGAGCGCCGCATCATGGAGCCCGCGATCGACAACGCGCGCACACTGATTGCGCAACTCGTCCCAGCCATCACGCCGTGGCTCGACCGGCCCTACGCATTGCTGGGACACAGCATGGGCGCGATGCTCGCTTATGAGCTGGCGCAGGCGCTGCAGCAGCGCGGACTGCCGATCCCCGAGCTGCTGATCGTCTCGGGACATGGCGCCCCGAACCTGCCGCGCCGGTTCCGCGACGTGTCCCACCTCGGCGATGCTGCGTTCGTGGCGGCCGTCATGGAGCTCGGCGGCCTGCCGTCCATGCTGCTCGACGAGCCCGAGCTGCTGGCCCTGGTGCTGCCGGCGCTCCGCGCCGACTTCAGGCTATGCGAAACCTATCGCTGGAGTCCGCGGCCACCGCTGCCCTGCCCGATCCTGGCGATCGGCGGTCGTGGCGATCCGATTGCCGGACTGCCGGAGCTTCAGAGCTGGCAGGCCATGACGTCGGCGCCTCTCACCTGTGAGATGTTCGACGGCAATCACTTCTTCATCCATCGCGCGATGCCGGCTGTCGTGGCGTTGATCGCCCGCGCTATCGCGGAACGGCTGCGCGACGCATCAGCCGCGCGCGGTCCAACAGCTTCGGAGTTGCGACTTTCATGACCGGGACTGAACCTTCGCGGACCAAGCCGCGCATCATCATGGTCTCCGGCAAGGGCGGGGTCGGCAAGACCACCGTAGCCGCAGCGACCGCAGTGGCGCTGGCCGCCCGCGGCCGTAAGACCATCGTGATGTCGTTCGATCTCGCGCATAGCCTCGCCGACAGCTTCAACATGAGCGAGGAGCTGTTCAGCACGGCGCGCGGCCAGCCGGTCAAGGTGCGTGACAATCTCGACTTCCAGGAGATCGACGTCCAGGAGGAGATGCAGCGCAACTGGGGCGACGTCTACAAATACATCGCCTATCTCCTGATGGGCGGCGGGCTCGACGGCATCGTCGCCGAGGAAGCGGCGATCATGCCCGGCATGGAGGACATCATCGCCCTCCTCCACATCAACCAATATGCCCGCGAGGGCGCCTATGACGTGATCGTGGTCGACTGCCCGCCGACCAGTGAGTCGTTGCGCTTCGTCTCGATCATCGGCTCGATCGACTGGTATGTCCGCAAGCGGCTCAAGATCGACCGCCGGGTCGCCAGCGTGCTGCGGCCGATTGCCAAGAAATTCGGCGGCGAGTCCATGATGCTGCCCGAGGACGGCTATTTCGCAGCCCTGCAGAGCCTGTTCGAGAAGCTCGAGGGCGTCGAGACCATGCTGCACGATCCCACCATCACCTCGCTGCGGCTGGTCACGGTGCCCGACCAGATGGTGGTTCGCGAGACCCAGCGGGCCTACATGTATTTCAACCTCTACGGGATCGCCATTGACACCGTCGTCGTGAACCGCATGCTACCCAAAGGCGACGGCTACTTCTCGCACTGGGTGGAGCGGCAGACCGCAATGATCGAGACAGTGCATAGCTACTTCGATCCGGTGCCGATTGCGACGATCCCGTTCCAGCGGAGCGAGGTCATCGGCGTCGAGCGGCTGGAGGAGTTCGGCTCGCAGCTCTATGGCGATGCCGACCCGGCCGAGGTTCGCATTTCGACGGCGCCATTCGGGTTCGCCAAGATCTCCGACAACGAACACAGGCTCTCAGTGCAACTCCGGTTCGCACCAAAGGACAAGGTGGAGATCTCCCGCGACAACGAGGATCTCTTCATCCGGATCGGTACGTTCAAGCGCGTCATCCTGCTACCCCGCGCCCTGGTAGCGATGCAGACGGCGGGCGCGAAGATGAACGGCGATGCACTCGAAATCACATTCAGAAAGGATGCGCATTCATGATCAGCCGCGGAAGCTTCCCGTTCCTGAAACGGGCCATGGACACATCGCAGTCGCTGACCGACGATCTGCGCGAGGTGGCCGATACGCATAATTCAGCGATGAGGACGTTGCTCGAACAGGCGCTGAAGGCCCAGGCTGAGCTCTACAAGGGCCAGCTCGCGGTGGTCGAGAACCTCATCGGCAAGCTGCACAAGGCGTCGACGCCGCCGCCCGCGACGCATGCGCGCCCGGCAGCGACAGCTCCGGCCGCAGCGTCAGCCGGCACGCCGGCCTCGACCGCAGCTGCCGGCGTCAGCCCGGTTCACAGCAGCCGCGCCCAGGCGATCGCAACTGCCACCGCCGCAGCCACGGAGTCGGCCGCGCTGGCCCAGCAGATCAGGCCGACCGCCGAGCTGCGCACCGCAATGCCGTCTCGCCCCACGCCCTTCCCCGCCAAGGATTCCTGAAAGGACCAGACCGATGACCGAGGCTCACGACAAGGACGACGCGACCGTCGATGCTGCAACCCTTGGACTGAAGACGATCGACCTCCAGCCGCTGCTCAACTACGCGCAGGCCGCCATCAACCAGGTGCTCGGGCCGCTGCTGGCCGGACGCGCCGAGAGCGCGCAGATCATGCGCAAGCATATCCTGCGCAGCGAGGCCGAGTTGCTGCGCGGCCTGCTCGCGGTGGTCGAGAAGGAAGAGCAGCGCGCCGACAGCGGCCCCAAGGAGCGCCGTCCGCAACGCGTTCCGGTCGAGTAGGATATGGCCGGGATCATGGGCGGGATCGGCCCGCGCCTGATCGTCGCCCCCGAGCTGTCGCTAGCCTGGCACGACCACCCGGAGCCGGAGCGCGGCAGTATTGGCGATTTGGTCCGCAGCGCTGCGGCGCGCTCGCCCGACGTGCCGGCGCTGATCAGCGCCGCCGGCACCATGACGTATGGTGAGTTGATTGCTCGGGCCGATCATGTTCGCACCACCTTGATCGCCCGCGGCGCACGGCGCGGTGACCTTGTGGCCGTGCTCTCAGGCCGTGACCTTGATCTGCCGGCGCTGCTGCTCGGCGTGCTCGATGCTGGCTGCGGCTATGTTCCGATCGCGCCGCATTATCCCAAGGCTTTCACCGAAAGCGTGCTCGCGACGGCACAGCCGGCCCTGATCGTCGTGGCCGCCGACACGGCACAACAGCTTGGTCCGCAATGGCGCGACCGCGTCATCGCAACTGATGCCCTTGCAAGCGCGGGAGCAGTGCCGCCACCAGCCGCCCGCACCTCCGATACCGCCTATGTGATCTTCACATCGGGCTCGACCGGCCGTCCCAAGGGCGTCGTTGTCCGCCATGAGAACGTCACGCGGCTGATGGTCTCGTCGAGCTACGTCACGCTAAACAACAACAGCGTTGCGCTGGCCTTGTCTCCCCCCAGCTTCGATGCCGCCGTGTTCGATCTCTGGCCGTTCCTCGCCGCGGGCGCGCGCGTGGTGCTGCATTCGAATGAGCCGCCGACCCCCGACAATATCGCCGACCTAGTGGGCCGTCATGGAGTCACGACGGCGTTTATCACGACCGGCCTGTTCAACCGGATTGCCGAAGATCGCCCCGATGCGCTCGCCGGGGTCGAGGTCCTGACCGGCGGCGAACGCGGCAGCGCGGCGGCCGCCCAGCGGGTGCTCAATGCCGGCGCGAGCGCCGTCGTGCATTGCTACGGGCCGACGGAGACAGCGGTCTTCACGACGACCGCACGGTTCACCGCAGCTGCGCCTCCCAGCGAGCCATTCTCGATCGGCGGGCCGGTCGCCGGCACGGCCTGCTACGTCCTCGATTCCGATCTGCACCCGGTCGCGCTCGGCACGGAGGGCGAGCTCTGGATCGGCGGCGAGGCGGTCACGACGGGCTATCTCGGTGATGCCCAGCTCACACGCGAACGGTTTCGGCCCGATCCCTTCCGCCCCGGCGGGCTGATGTATCGCAGTGGCGACGGTGTCTGCATGCAGCGTGATGGATCGCTCGTCTTCCTCGAACGTCTCGACGAGCAGCTCAAGATCAGGGGTCATCGCGTCGAGCCCGGCGCGATCGCGCGCCACCTCGAGGCCATCGAGGGCGTACGCGGCGCGATCGTGCTGGCGGCCGAGCTGTCGCCGGGCGATGTTCGGCTTCATGCGTTCGTGACCATATCGGCTGCTCGCGGCCCTGCCGAGGCCCAGCTTCGATCGCAGCTGCAGGCCGAGCTACCCGCCGCCATGGTGCCGTCGCGCTTCGTGATCCTGCCGTCGTTTCCTTTGTCGGCCAACGGCAAGATCGATCGCGACGCGCTGCTGTCGCGCCTGCGGGCGGACGCAAGCAGCGAGATGGAGTTCGATGATCCCAATGAGGCGGCGGTCGCGGCGCTGTTCACCTCCGTCCTGAAGCTGACGCCGTCCGGCGCCGACGACGACTTCTTCGATCTCGGCGGCGATTCCTTGTTGGCGATGCGCCTGCTCGGACAATTGCGCGCGCAGCTCGACTGGCACGGGACGTTGCAGGACCTCTATGCCGACGCGACGGTGCGGGGGATCGCCCGTCGTCTGGCTGATGTGGCGGCCTTCGAGGCGGGCGTGTTGTGACCGCAGGCTCCCTTCTCGCAACGCTTCGGAGCCGCGGCGTCGTCCTGTTCATGGACGGTGAGCAGTTGCGCTTTCGCGCCCCTGCGGGCGCGCTGAGCGAAGAGCTGCGCCAGTCAATCGCGGCACACCGGACCGACATCATCGCTCATCTGCGTGACGCGTCGCGCCTCTCGGCTGCTGAGAAGCGACTGTGGTTTGCCAGCCGGCTTGCGCCCGACGAGGCCCTCTACAATGTCTCGGCGGCCTATCGCATGACGGGCCGTCTCGACGTCCCCGCCCTCGAAGCCGCCTTCGGCGATGTCGTCGCCGCACATGATGCCCTGCGCACCGGTTTTCATGACGTCGATGGCGAGCCCGTTCGTTTCATTGCCGCAGCCTGTCGATTTCAGATCACGAGCCTTGATCGTTCGGAGGTCGCCCGCCATGAGCGCGACTCCGTCGCGCGCGATCTCGCCTCTCGCCTCACACAACAGCCGATCGCGCTGGATCAGCCGCCGCTCGTCAAGGCCGCTCTGATCCGCTTCGCCGAAGACGATCACGTCCTCATTCACCTGATCCATCACATCGTCACCGATGGCTGGTCGCACGCCGTGTTTTGCCGCGATCTGGCGTCGGCCTATCACGCGCGGCTGAATGACCAGACGTGGCAAGTCCCGCCCCGCCCTGTCATGGCTCCCCCCTCGGTCACTGTCCGCAGGACCGCACCGGCGCGATTGCCGGACGCAAGCCCCGCGCCGGTGCCGCACGACGCGATCCGCCCGAGCGGCCGGCGCTTCGGTGGCCACACGCTGGCCGCACGAGTTCCGTCCCGCTTGCACGCGCGTTTGCGCGCCTTCGCCCGTCAGCACCGGACCAGCGTCGCGACCACGCTGCTGGCGGTCCAGATGCTGCTCGTTGCCCGTCTATCGGCAAGCCCGACGCCAGTCATTGCAGTGCCGGCCGCGGGTCGCCGCGATGCCGCGCTGGCCGAGCAGATCGGCTTCCATGTCGACACCCTGATCGTCAGCGCCGATTTCAACAGCACGATGCGCTTTGTCGATCTGCTCGGCCAGGTTCATGACGATCTCGCTGCTGCGCTCGACGCCTCGCGCGATGAGGCGACCAGCGAACCGTCGCTCTCCGCCCTGCTCGCTGATCCCGCGCTCACGAGCTTCGCCTATCAGGCCACCCCCGACACGCCGCTCGCCTTGGACGGCATTGACGTCAGCACCATCGGCTTTGAGCGCGGCACCACCCGCTTCGATCTCGAACTTCACGTCTGGCCGCTCGCCGGCCACGCCACGTCGGCCCTGCTGGAACCCGCTCCCGACAGCGAGATTAAGCTGACGGACAGCGACACAGCCGATCAGGACGGCCTGCGGCTGATGCTCACCGCGCGCAGCGACAGCTTTACGCGCCGCGGCGCCGCGCGCTGGCTACGCCGCTATGTCCATCTGCTCGATGTCTGCCTGGCTACACCCGAGAGTCACGTTGCGGACCTGCCGCTGGACTCGCCGGCCGATCTGCTGGCCCAGCGGCAACTGCTGGAGCGGCCACGCGCGCTGCCCGGCGGCGACACCGGACTCGCCGCCCGCTTCGCCGCGATCGCTGTCGCGCAGAGCCAGCGTATCGCCGTCGAAGGCGATGACGGCCGGACGCTGAGTTATGCCGCACTCGACTTCGCCAGCTGCACCCTTGGTGAACGGCTGGTCGCTGCCGGTATCGGTCTCGGCGATATCGTCGGTGTGGCCACCGAGCGCTCGGTCGATACCATCGTGATGCTGCTTGCCGTCATCCGTGCCGGCGGCGCCTATCTGCCGCTCGATCCGGCGCTGCCGCCGGCGCGGCTCGAACTGATGCTGAAGCAAGCCGGTGTTCGCCATATCGTCACCACAGCCAGGCTGCGCGACGTCTTCATCGGAGTTCAAGTCTCTCTCGAGATTGTTGTTGCAGACGATGCTTCGGGCGAGGTCGCCGACGCGTCGCTGCCCGCACCCGAACTGATGGGGGCCGGCAGCCCGGCCTATGTCAACTTCACCTCGGGCTCGACCGGCACGCCGAAAGCGATCCTGGTGCCGCAGGGCGCGGTCGCCAACCTGGTGCTCGACACCGACTACGCCGCGCTCACGCCCGAGGATCGCATCGCCCAGGCCGCGCCGCTCTCGTTCGATGCTGCGACCTTCGAAATCTGGGGCGCGCTGCTCAATGGCGGCTGCATCGTCCTGGTGGACAAGCACACCTTGCTCGATGCCGAGGCGCTCGCCCGCGACCTGAAGGATCGCGCGATCTCGGTGATGTTCCTCACCACGGCCCTGTTCAACCAGCTTGCCCAGTCGAAGCCTGCTGCATTGGCGCCGTTGCGCCTCGCGCTGTTCGGGGGCGAGGCGGTCAACGCGGATCATGTCCGCAGCGTGCTCGCGGCAGGTCCCCCCGGCCGCCTGCTCCACGTCTACGGGCCGACGGAGACCACGACCTTCGCGACCTTCCATCCGGTCGAGCAGGTCTCCGATCGTGCGGCCACCGTGCCAATCGGACGCCCTTTGCCCGGCGTGATCTGCCGTATCGTCGATGCCGAGCTGAGGCCAGTCCCAGCCGGCATGCCAGGCGAACTCTGCATAGGCGGCAACGGCGTCGCCAACGGCTATCTCGGCGACTCCGCCGCCACCGACGCTCGTTTCGTCACCGCCCGGGATGGCATCAGGCTCTATCGCAGCGGCGATCTCGCACGGCTCGATCCCGAGAACAACATCGAGTTCGTCGGCCGCCGCGACAACCAGGTCAAGATCCGCGGCCATCGCATCGAGGTCGAGGAAGTCGAGCTGGCGCTTGCACGACATCCGGCCGTGGCTGAGGCGGCCGTCATCGTGCGCGGCGACGGCGAGCAGAAGTCTCTGGAAGCCTTGGTCACCCTCGACGATGAGAGCACCGAGCCCCTTTCCGTCCTGCGCTGGCTGCGACAGGAGCTGCCGGACTACATGATCCCATCCCGGATCACGCAGATTGCGCGCATGCCGGTCAGCGATCACGGCAAGATCGACCGGGCGGCGCTGCGTCTCATCACGCTGGCGCCACCGACGCTCCTGACGGATCACGACGCAGCAGGCGATCTCGAAGCCGAGATCATCGCGATCTGGTCGCAGCTCTTGGCCCACCCGATCCGGCGCGACAGCGACTTCTTCGAGCATGGCGGACATTCGCTGCTCGCCACCCGCGTGATCTCGCAGCTGGCGCAACGGCGCGGACTCGCCGTGCCGTTGCGGCTCGTGTTCGAGCAGCCGACGCCGCGCCTGCTCGCCGCCGCCATCGCGCTGAGCGCTCCAACGGCGCCGGTCCGCGAGGTGATCGCCGGCAGGGCCGCGCCTGGCGCCGCGCCGCTGTCCTTTGCGCAGCAGCGGCTCTGGTTTCTCGAACGTCTTGACCCGGGCACGGCCGGCTACAACGTGCCGATCGCCTATCGGCTCGATGGGCCGCTCGACATCGCCGCACTCCAGCTCGCGCTCGATGCCATCATCGCCCGCCACGAGCCGCTGCGCAGCCGGATGGTGGAGTGCGACGGGCAATCCGTGCAGGAGCCCCTGCAGCCGATGCGCTGTCCGTTGCACTTGGTCGATCTCCGCGATCGACCGGACGCCAGCGAGCAGGCGCGCGCGCTGGTTGCGGAGGCGGCGCTCGAGCCTTTCGACCTGACGCAACCGCCGCTGCTGCGCGCCACGCTCGTCCGGATCGCCACCGACAGCGCCGTGCTAGCGCTGGTGATGCATCACATCGCCTGCGACGGCTGGTCGCTCACCGTGCTGGCGCGCGAGCTGTCGCTGCTGATGAGCGGCGCCACATTGCGTCCGTTGCCGCTGCGTTACGCTGATTTCGCAACATGGCAGCGCGACTGGTTTTCCGGCGCTCGCGCGCGTGAGCAGCTCGAAGCCTGGTCGGCCCGCCTTGCCGATCTGCCCGAGCTGCGCCTGCCGCTCGATTGTCGCCGTCCGACGAGGCAGTCCTATCGCGGCGGCATCGTGCCGATCACCATCGACGCCCAGACGACGGCGCACCTGAAAGCGCTGTCCGAGCGCTGCAATGCGACTCCCTTCATGATTTTGATCGCGATCTACGGCGCCGTCATCGGCCGCGCCGGCGCACAGGAGGATTTCGCGGTGGCGAGCCCGATCGCCAATCGCCACCGCCACGAGACTGAGGATCTGATCGGCTTCTTCGTCAACACGCTGGCGCTGCGGCTCGACCTGTCGGGCACGCCGTCGCTCGAAACGCTGATCGCGCGCGTGCGCAATGTCGCGCTGGAGGCCTACCAGCACCAGGACATGCCATTTGAGCAGTTGGTGGAACGCCTGCATCCCGATCGCGATCCCGCCCGCAATCCGCTGGTTCAGGTCGCATTCGCGCTGCAGAACGCGACCGACGACCGCCTCGCTCTGCCCGGCATCGAAGCTTCGCCATTCCCGGTGGACATCCGCACCACGCGGTTCGACATCGAGACTCATTTGTTTGAACGCGACGGCGCCATCGAGGGTCTGCTGGTCTATGCCACCGATCTCTTCACGGCGGCCACAGCGAGACGTCTCGCTGCGCAGTTCACCACGCTGCTGACGGCCGCGCTGGACGCACCCGCCGCTCCCTTGGCCTCGCTCGTCCTGGCGCTGCCGTCTGATCTGCAGATGCAGCAGCGGGCGTTGGAGCGGCCGCGCGCGCTGCCGAGCGGCAGTGCCGGGCTGGCCATCCGCTTCCAGGCGATCGCGACGGCGCATGGTGATCGTATCGCCGTCGAAGGCGATGACGGCCGAGCGCTGAGCTACGCTGCGCTCGACACAGCGAGCCGCGTGCTCGGCGAGCAATTGGTCGCAGCCGGCGTCGAGCTTGGCGACATCGTCGGCATCGCCGCGGATCGCTCCATCGAAACGATTGTCATGCTGCTCGCCGTCATTCGCGCCGGCGGCGCCTATCTGCCGCTCGATCCTGCCCTGCCCGAGGCACGGCTTACGCTGATGCTGACGCAGGCCGGTGTCCGCCATGTCATCACCACGGCCGCATTTCGCGACGTGCTCAGGCGGATCGATGAATCGCTCGGCATCGTGATCCCGGGCGACATGGACGAGCGCATCCGCGCGGCGCTGCCCGCGCCGGATCTGATCGGCGCCGACAGCCCGGCCTATGTCAACTTCACCTCCGGCTCGACCGGGACGCCCAAGGCGATCCTCGTGCCGCAGGGCGCAGTCGCCAATCTCGTTCTCGACACCGACTACGCCGCGCTGAGGCCTGACGATCGCATCGCGCAGGCCGCCCCGCTGTCGTTCGATGCCGCCACGTTCGAGATCTGGGGCGCGCTGCTCAATGGCGGCTGCATCGTTCTCGTCAACAAGCAGACCCTGCTCGATCCCGATGCGCTCGCACGATGTCTGAAGGCGCGTGCGATGTCGGTCATGTTCCTCACCACGGCGCTGTTCAACCAGGTCGCCCAGCTGAAGCCTGCAGCCTTCGCATCGCTGCGGCTCGTGTTGTTCGGCGGCGAGGCGGTCAATGCCGACCATGTCCGCAGCGTGCTCGCGGCCGGTCCGCCGGCCCGCCTGCTGCACGTCTATGGGCCGACGGAGACCACGACCTTCGCAACGTTCCATCCGATCGCGGAGCTCACCGAGCGTGCCGCGACCGTGCCGATCGGACGGCCGCTGCCGGGCGTCATCTGCCGCATTCTCGACGCCGATCTCAGGCCCGTCCCGGCCGGCATGCCCGGCGAGCTTTGCATCGGCGGCAACGGGCTCGCCAGCGGTTATCTCGGCGACACCGAGGCGACCGAGGCTCGCTTCGTCACGGCGGCCGACGGCACCAGGCTCTATCGCAGCGGCGATCTCGTGCGGCTCGATCCGGATGACAATATCGAGTTCGTCGGGCGGCGCGACAATCAGGTCAAGATCCGCGGCCACCGCATCGAGATCGAGGAGATCGAGCTCGCGCTCGCCCGTCATCCCGCGGTCGCCGAGGCCGCCGTCGTCGTGCGGACGGCAGATGACGACAAGTTCCTCGAAGCCTTCGTCACGCTCAAGCCGGACATCGCGACCGTGCAGCACCAGCAGCATGGCCAGGCGTTCGTCTCCGACTGGCGCGAATTGTACGAGATCACCTATGCTCCTGCCGCCGATGCGGCGGATGCCGATCTTGCCGGCTGGCACGACAGCTACACGGGCCGACCGATCGCAGTCGCCGAGATGCGCGAATGGCAGGCCAGGACGACCGAGGCGCTGCTGGCGCTGAAGCCGCGCCGCGTCCTGGAAATCGGCTGCGGCACCGGGCTGCTGCTGCGCGGCCTTGCCGGTGTGGTCGCATCCTATCACGGCACCGACTTCTCTCCGCCGGCGGTGGCCGGCACCCGCGAACTCGTGCGCCGCAACGGCTGGAGCCACGTTACCATCGAGCAGCGCGAGGCCGATGATTTCGCCGGCCTGCCGCTGCAGCATTTCGATCTCGTCATCCTCAATTCGATCGTCCAGTACTTCCCGAGCCGGGACTATCTGCGCCGCGTGCTCGACGGCGTCTTCGCCTGCCTCGCGCCATCAGGCCGGATCTATCTCGGCGACATCAGGTCGCTGCCCCTGCAGCGCCTGTTCGCCGTCTCCGTCGAGGCGCGGCAGCATGCGCTCGGCGGACCCGCCATTCTCGCCCGCGCCGCCAATCGCATCCGCTTCGACAAGGAGCTGGTGCTCGATCCTGCCTTCTTCACCAACGTCGCCGCCGCGCATGGCGCAACGGTCCGGCTCGTCGCCAAGCGCGGCATGGCGACCAATGAGCTGACCAAGTACCGCTACGAGGTGGAGCTCGAGACGGGTGCCACTCACTCGTCGCCTCCCGCCGTCAGGATGGCCTGGACCACACTCGATGCCGCCGATCCGGTCACCGCGATGATCGCTGCCGCGCATACGCATGGATCGGTTTGCATCACCGGCGTGCCTGACGGCCGCCTGACGGACGATCTTGAGCTGCTTGCCTCCATCGATCCCGATGCGCCGCCGCCCACCCCGGCCCTGCATCCCGAGCAGCTCGCGCAGGCCGCGGCTGCCGCTGGCTTGGCGGTGGAATTTGCGCTGTCCGAGCGTGCCGGCGACGGCGTGTTCGACGTGCTGATGTATCCGCAAGGCAGCCCTCGTCCCGTCTCGCCCCTGGAGGTCTCGCGGGCAACGAAGCCATGGGCCGAGCTGTCCAACGATCCGCTGCAGACCGCGCTCGGCCGCAGTATCGGGCCCGAGCTGAAGCTGCATCTCGGCCGGCTGCTGCCGGAGTACATGATCCCCGCCCAGATCGCGGTGATCGAGCGGATGCCGCTGGCCCGCACCGGCAAGATCGACCGTCGCGCGCTGCCGCCGATCGCAGCCGCCTCCGAGATGAATGAGGCGGCAGCGCCGGCCGGTGACGCCGAGCATGCGGTCCATGCGATCTGGCAGGAGCTGTTGCAGCGCGAGCGCATCGACCGCACCACCAACTTCTTCGATGCCGGCGGCCACTCACTGCTGCTGGTGCGCCTGCTCCATCGCATCAACAGCCATTTCGGCCGCGAGCTTGCGCTGATCGACCTGTTTCGCGCCACCACGATCGCCGACCAGGCCAGGCTCACGACCGAGGAGAAGGCCGCGGCAGCTGAAACTCAGGATGTCGACGATCGCGCCGAGCGCCGCCGCCATGCCCTCGTCGACCGCAGGCGGAGCCTCCGATGAACTCGCACGATGCCATCCCGCCTGCCGGTCTTCGCGACCGTCTTGGCGACCGTCTTGGCGACCGCCTCGGCGTTGCACCGGCGCAGCTGAAGTCGCGCGTCATCGACTTCTACAATGGTCTCAACACCTATCTCTCCGACGGCAGCCTCGATGGCTATGTGCAGTTCTTCAACTGGGGCTACCTGCCGGTCGAGGGCCGGCCCGACGATTGGAGCGGCAGTCTGCCGGCCGCGATGCTCGATCGCCACGCGGTGCGGCTGGTGCTGGAGCTGCTCGGGCCGCTCGGCGTCGATGGTCTCGACGTGCTCGACGTCGGCTGCGGCCGTGGCGGCACGCTGGCGGCGCTCGCCGCGCGGTTTTCGCCGCGCAGCCTCACGGGTGTCGATATCAACCCGACGAGCATCGCGCATTGCCGTCAGGCCCACGCCGATCCGCGCCTGCGCTTCTTCCAGGGCGACGCGGAGGACCTCGCCTTCGGCGACGGCACCTTCGATCTCGTCACCAACATCGAATCGTCCAACGCTTATCCGGACATCGACCGCTTCTACCGCGAGGTCAATCGCGTGCTGCGGGTCGGCGGCCATTTCGCCTATACCGACCTGCTGCAGCCGGCGCAGTTCGCGCATGCGCGCGATTTCCTCACCACCAACGGCTTCGTCATCGCGGCCGATCGCGACATCACCGCCAACGTGCTGGCCGCGCGGCGCGAGGCAGCGCAGGTGCAGCTGCGTGCCTTCAATGCGCAGGAGGCCGACGCGGCCGACCCGACGCGCGCCGCCCTGATGAGCTACTTCCTCGCGCCGGAAGGCTCCGAGTTCTTTGACAGCATCGAGGACGGCCGCTTCGAATATCGCATCCTTCGCCTGCGCAAGGTCGCCAACTGCATCGAGCTGTAGCGAGACCACCCTATGTCCGACCACGACGCCTACGACCTGCCTGACAAGGCGACTGAGCCCGAGGCTTTCAAGTCGCGCATCCAGCGCTTCTACGGCTATTGGAACCGGCGCGTCGACGGGCTGCCATTCGGCGAGGTCAGCCTGTTCATGAACTGGGGCTACCTGCCGTCGGGGCAGGATGAAGCCCGCCTGCTGCCCAGGCCCGATGCCGTCAATGCCAGCTCGGTGCGGCTCATCCTCGAACTGGTCGGCGACACCGATCTCGCCGGCCGCGACGTGCTCGATATCGGCTGCGGCCGCGGCGGCACCGTGCACACGCTGCTGAACTACTTCAAGCCACACGAGGTCACCGGCATCGACCTCACGCCGGAGAACATCGCTTTCTGTCGCCGCGCGGTCGATGCGCCGCGCAGCCGCTTCCTCGAGGGCGACGCCGAGCAGCTGCCGTTCGCCGACCAGAGCTTCGACGTCGTGACCAATGTCGAGAGCTCGCACTGCTATCCGCACGTCGCGCGGTTCTACGCGGAGGTGGCGCGGGTGCTGCGGCCGGGCGGTACGTTCCTCTACACCGACGTGTTCGAGCGCGACGACGTGATGGCGCGGCGTGCCGAGATGGGCGCTTGCGGGCTCGACGTGCTCGGCGACCGCGATATTACGACGAATGTGATGCTGGCCCGCGCCGCCGAAGGCGAGGCGCAGTTCGCAGGCTTCGGCGCCGCGGCGCCGGCCGAGACGGATGATGTCACGGCGCAATCCGATGCCCGCGTGCTCGATCTCATCATGGCCCGCCCCGGCTCGGAGATGCAGGTCGCCATGACCGACGGCCGCCTCTCCTACCGCATCCTGCGCGCGCGCAAGCGCGAGAGGCTGGCGAGCCGGCTGCGCGGCCCTCATCGCGGCTGATCACCCGTCAGCTCCGCGCCGACCAGCTTGACCAACGGCAGCGCCGGCGGGCGCTCATATGCCGTGATGCGGACAAGCCCATCCGCAGCCGCCACCAACAGCTCATCGTCACCGGCCGCGATCACCTGTCCGGCCGACGCGGGTTCAGCGGCGATATCACTCGCCTCCGCGCGCCAGATCAGCAGCGGCTCACTGTGACCGGCGATGAAGCTGCGTGCGGGCTTGAACGGACTGAGCGCACGCAGCCGCCGCAGCACGGCTTCGCGCGGCTCGGTCCAGCGCAGCACGTCATCATCCGGCTTCAGCTTCCCGAAATAGCGCCGCGGCCCCGTCCCCGGCGCGCCGCGCTCGCCGGCCAGCACGGCCAGCACCGCCTCGCGATAGAAGCCGACGGCCCCCTCACGCAGCCGCTCCTCGACCACATCCCGATACGGCTCATCATCGATCGCGATGCGGCGGGTGCGGATGATCGGGCCATCGTCGAAGGCGGCGCTCATCAGATGGGCCGTCTGGGTGATCGCCGGCCAACCCTCAACGATGGCTGCGAACACCGGCTCGAGGCCGCGTGCGCCCGGGATCTCGCCGGGATGCAGATTGAGAACGCCGAGCCGCGGCAATTCCAGCACATCCTGCGAAAATCGCTCGGGATGCCCCCAATTCACGTAGAGGTCGGCGCGCAGCAGCCGCAGCCGCTCGATCGTATGCGGATCATTGATCGACGGTCCGACATCGCACACCGGCAACCGGCGCGCAGCAGCACGCCGTTCGACTCCGCGACCGAGCCCGCCGCGCGGCGGCACGATCGCGCAGACTTCGCAGCCATCGGCCATGAGAGCATCAGCAAGTTCGAAGCTCGGCATTGAACTGCCGAGAATGGCGATCCGCGTTGCGGCCACTGCGTCACTGCCCCCGAATGCCGACCATGACAGCTCCTCAGCCCTTTCTTCGCTGCTCTCGTTCCCTGAGGGTCAAAAGCCAAGGGGCACCGCAAACCGGACCATGAACACGCCGAGAGGCGTGTTCATGGAGAGGATACCACGAGCCGAGACGGGCAAGAACCGGCGTCTCGGCATCGTGCAGGCCAGGCCCTCAATGCGCCGCCGATGGCACCTCCTCTTTGGTCGCAGAGACCGCCGCCTTGTCGCGCGTGAAGAAGCGGATCACCATGACGAAGAACACCGGCACCCAGAACACCGCCAGGAAGGTGGCCGTGATCATGCCGCCGAGCACGCCGGTGCCGAGCGCCTGCTGGCTGGCGCCGCTCGCGCCGGTCGCGATCACCAGCGGCACGACGCCGAGGATGAAGGCCAGCGACGTCATGATGATCGGCCGAAAGCGCAGCTCGCAGGCCGTCACCGTCGCCTCGATCAGCGGCGTGCCGCGGGCGCGCAGGTCCTTGGCGAACTCGATGATCAGAATAGCGTTCTTCGCGGACAGGCCGATGATGGTGATGATGCCCACCGTGAAGTAGACGTCGTTGGGCAACCCGCGCAGACAGGCCGCGGCGACCGAGCCGATCAGGCCGAGCGGCACCGCGAGCATGACGGCGAACGGGATCGCCCAGCTCTCGTACAGCGCGGCGAGACACAGGAAGACGAACAGGATCGACAGGCCGAGCAGGAACGCCGCCTGCGATCCCGCAAGCTTCTCCTGCAGCGACTGGCCGGTCCAGGCGTAGCCGAAGCCCTTCGGCAGAGTGCCCATCAGCCGCTCCATCTCCGCGATTGCGTCGCCCGAGGTGTAACCCGGCTTCGGGTTGCCGGTGATGCGCACGGACGGATAGCCGTCGAAGCCGACGACCTGGGTGGGCCCCACGGACCAGGCGATGCGAGCGAATGACGAGAACGGCACCATCTCGCCGGCACTGTTGCGCACGCTGTAGGTCAGCAGATGCTCGGGCTTCGTCCGCTTGTCGTCGTTGGCCTGGACCACGACACGCTGCATGCGGCCGAGGTTCAGGAAGTCGTTGATGTAGTTCGAGCCGAGGCTGGTCGACAGCGCGCCGTTGATCGCCGCAAAGGTCACGCCGAGCGCCGCCGCCTTGGCGCGGTCGATCTCGAGACGAACCAGCGGCGCCGGCGGCAGCCCCTCGACGCTGAGCTTGCCGAGCACCGGCGAGGTCGCGGCGGCCGCGAACAGCTGGTCCTTCGCCGCCATCAGCGCGTCATAGCCCCGCTGCGAACGGTCCTGCAGGCGGAAGCTGAAGCCCGAGGTGTTGCCGAGATTGTCGATCGGCGGCGGCGCCAGCACCGACACCTCGCCGTCGCGGATCTTCGCCAGCTCCGGATTGAGACGCGCGATCAAGGCATCCGCGCTCTCGTTGCGGCCACGCTCCGACCAGTCCTTCAAGGTGACGAAAGCCTGCGCCGTGTTCGAGCCCTGGCCGTAGAAGCTGAAGCCGGAGATGAACGACACCGTGTCGATGCCGGGGGTCTCGGCGAGCGTCTTTTCGGCAGCCTTGATCACGTCGAGCGTACGGTTGGTGCTGGCGTCGGCCGGCGTCAGCACGTCGACCATCACGAAGCCCTGGTCGTCGACCGGCAGGAAGCCGCCCGGCAGGCGCCACAGCGAATAGCCGAGCCCGGCCAGCAGCAGCACGTAGATGATCATGAACCGGCCGCCGCGCGCCACGACCCAGCGCGTCGCACCGGTATAGCGCTCCGTCACTCGCCCGAACCAGCGGTTGAACCAGCCGAAGAAGCCGCGCTTGGCATGGCCATGGCCCTTCTCGATCGGCTTGAGCAAGGTCGCGCACAGCGCCGGCGTCAAAGACAAGGCGAGGAAGGCGGAGAAGCCGATCGACACCACCATCGAGGCCGAGAACTGCTGGTACATGATGCCGACCGAGCCGGGGAAGAAGGCCATCGGCACGAACACCGCCATCAGCACCAGAGTGATGCCGATCACCGCGCCGGTGATCTGCTCCATCGCCTTGACGGTCGCCTCGACAGGCGACAGCCCCTCCTCCGCCATGATGCGCTCGACGTTCTCGACGACGACGATGGCGTCGTCGACCAGGATGCCGATCGCCAGCACCATGCCGAACATGGTCAGCACGTTGATGGAGAAGCCAAGGCTGAGCAGCACCGCACAGGTGCCGAGCAGCGCGATCGGGACGACGATGGTCGGGATCAGCGTGTAGCGGATGTTCTGCAGGAACAGGAACATCACCAGGAACACCAGCACAACGGCTTCGCCGAGCGTCATCAGCACCTTCTTGACCGAGGCGGCGATGACCGGGGTGATGTCGTAGGAGACCTCGTATTTGACGCCGGGCGGGAAGAAGCCCGCGAGCTCGGCCATCCGCGTCTTGACCGCCTTGGCGGTCGCGAGCGCATTGCCGGTCGGCGCCAGTTGCACGGCGACGGCGGCCGCCGGCTTGCCGTCGAGCCACGAGGAGAAGGCGTAGGTCAGGCCGCCGACCTCGATCTTCGCCACGTCGGACAGCTTGACGTTGGAGCCGTTGAGATTGGCCCGCAGCACGATGTTGCCGAACTCCTCCGGCGATTCGAGCTGGCCCTTGACCAGCACCATGTTCTGGGTGCGCTGGGTCGATGGCGACGGCGGGACGCCGAGGATGCCGGAGGCAACTTGCGAATTCTGCGCCGCGATCGCGGCGTCGACGTCCTGCGCGGTCAAGCCGAGGCCGAGCAGCTTGTCGGGATCGAGCCAGATCCGCATCGCGCGCTCGGTCGCAAACAAGCGGGCGCGGCCGACACCGGGCACACGGCGCAGCTCCGGCAGCACGTAGCGGGTCGCAACGTCGCCGAGGCCGATCTCGTCGAGGCTGCCGTCGGTCGAGGTCAGCGTGACGAATTGGAGGATCGCGCTGCTCGCCTCGAGAATGACGACGCCCTGCTTGCGCACGGCCTCCGGCAGGCGCGGCTCGATGCGCTTGATGCGGTTCTGCACGTCGACGGCGGCGAGCTCGATGTCCGTGCCGGGCTTGAACTGCGCAATGATCTCGACCTCGCCCGTGGTGTCACTGGTCGACTCGTAGTTCAGAATCCCGGCGGCGCCATTCAGCTCCTCTTCGATGAGGCGGGTGACGCTGTAATAGAGGTTCTCGGTCGAGGCGCCCGGATAGGACGTCGAGATCGAGATCGAGGGCGGCGCGATGATCGGATATTGCGCGACGGGCAGGAACGGAATCGCCAGGATGCCGCCGAGACAGATGAAGATCGCCACGACCCAGGCAAAGATCGGACGCGCGATGAAGAAGCGTGACATGAAAATGGTCTCCGGGCCGTGGGCCGGGTTCAGTTCGAAGCGGACGGCTTGTCGGCGCCGGCAGCCTTCCACGGCACCGGCGTGACCGCACTGCCCGGCCCGAACTTCTGGAAGCCATCGACCACGACCCGCCAGCCCGGCTTGAGACCATCCTCGATCAGCATGCCGCCATTGAGCGGACGGCCCAGACGCACCGGCTGCAGGTTCGCACGCCCCTCATCGTTGACGACGTAGACGGAGCTGCCGCCCGCCGTGGTTCGCTGTACGGCCTGAGCAGGCACGACGATGCCGTCGGCATCGATCGCCTCCTCGATCTGAACGCGGACATACATGCCCGGCAGCAGCTCGCCCTCGGGGTTTGGAAATTCACCGCGCAAGGTCACCTTCGCGGTACCGGGATCAACGCTCACGTCGGAGAACAGCAGCCGGCCCGCATGCTTGTACATCGAGCCGTCGTCGAACAGCAGACGAACCCGCGCGGCCTCGCGCGACACGCTCTTGAGGCGGCCTTCGGTCAGATCGCGCCGCAGCTGATTCAACTCGTCCACGGACTGTGTGAAGTCGGCATAGACGGGATCGAGCTGCTGGATGGTGGCCAGATGCGTCGTCTCGTTCGGATTGACCAGCGCGCCCTCGGTCACCAGCGCGCGGCCGATGCGGCCCGAGATCGGCGCCCGCACCGTCGCCCAATCAAGATTGAGTTGAGCCTGAGCAACAGCGGCCTTCTGCGCCGCGACGTCGGCCTGGGCCTGGCGCTCCGCGGCCACCGCCAGCTCATACTGCGCCTGGGTGGTCGCCTCGCCCTTCAAGAGGTTCTTCAAGCGATCCTCCTGCCGGTCCGCCTGATAGAGCACAGCCTCGGCCTTGGCGAGCGCCGCGCGCGCCTTCTCCAGCTCGACTTCGAACGGGGCCGGATCGATGCGGTAGAGCACCGCCCCGGCTTCGACCATGCCGCCCTGCTGAAAGCTGCGCTCGATGACGATGCCGCTGACGCGCGGGCGCACCTCTGCGATCCGCATCGAGGTAATGCGTCCCGGCAGGTCCTTCGTCAACGTCACCGGCGCGGAGACGAGACTGACGACACCGACCTCGGGAGCATTGGACGCCGCCGGCGCAGCTGCGCCGCCTTGGTCGCTGCAACCCGCAAGCGTGATGACAGACACAGCGCAGAACGCGGCACCAACGGAACGGATCAACTGCTCTCTTAACATGAAGCCCATCTAATAACGTCGACAGCGCGCTCAGCTCCCTGATGGTTGTCAGGTCGACCAGAGCGAACAACCGCCAGGCCCCCTGCCATCCAGGTCGTCGCTCACAACGTGGCGCGCCGTATACCACGGTCGCGAGCTGACGAATTTTCGTGCGGCGGTTACATAGGTGACTTGATAGCTCCCGGCCAGCTGCTTTCCTCAACAAAGACGTACCTGCGACAATGACGCCTGACTCTGGACCGCGATGGAGCGGGACAGCCCGCGCACTTTGTCGCGCCTCTTCCTCCAGAACAAAGCACGTGCCCGTAACGATTGAACGACGGCACGACGGGTGCAGATCAGTATCCGGCTGGCATTCGATCACTTTTTTCCGGGCGCTGCCTTCATCGGTTTCCGAAACACCTTCCGGAAGGATGGACTGCAACCTATGCGTTTTCGGATACATGACGCATCGAAGTTCGGCGGAGCAGATCACGGATCTTTTACTATCCGGCAGCGGGGTGCGATGGCACCGACCCGACGCCCGCACCGCCGAACCTCGTCACCTCCCGCAAGCCGAGGATTTCGACTTGCCGACCATCAGACGCGACTGAGCAGTCTCGCGGCACCTGACGCCCGAGTTTTGTCAGCAGGGACCTCTCCTTCGGAGAAGAGGCGCAGGGAAGACCGGGTATCGACTGACACCCGCGGTCCGCGTGCAGCAAATAAGCACGCGGCAGAACCACAGGTTCAGCCCAATATCCGGCCTTCCCTGCGCGACGGTTTGACGGATTATACGAGCTCTCCCCGGGGATCGGCTGTCTTGCCCCCGTCGCGAGCGGATCATCATCACCGCCCGCTTGGCATCCGCACCGAGATGCCAGGACCACACGATTTCACCGTCGCATCACTCCGTTCGTCGGCCCGATGGCGACACCAGGCTGCAGAGCGACGCGCCCATCGCATCTCCGGCTCGACGTTCGTGACGATCGCGAAACGTCCCTCTTCAGCGAACCGGGATGCGCGAGAATGTGAAGGTGATTTGCCCGACGTGACAAGGGATGCGTCCGCGACAAACTGGCACGACGGGCAAATCGTGCATGCGCATCATGCGGGGAATGCCCGTCGTGCGGGGTGCACGGCGGCACTTCCTGATCAGAAGACGGGGGGCGCTGATAACTTCGAGCTCAGCGGCACACGACCATCTTCACGATCGCTCGTCTTCCGGACGCAGCGGTGTTCGGTGCCAATCCAATTCCGTCAGCAAGCCCGCCGCGTCGACATCGAATTCGGCGCGATAGTAGTGCGCGTGCGCGCCGAGGGGTTCCACAGAACCTTCGCTGAAGCCAGACGCCAAAAGGACTTCCCTGAATATGTCGAGCGGCTCACCTTCGGCAAACAACTGATTGTGCCGATCCCAGACGACGGTCTGACCCGATCGAGGCGAATGAATCCAGATGTCATGGCGTCCATCGCTGGACAAGAACTCCCGGTACTTGCTCAAGAGAGCGTCGAGCTGATCCCGCGCAAGCTCTGGGCTCTGATAACGTCCCGGCTCGGCTTCGCCGCGGGGCGTATGCAGGACATAGAGCACGAAGAACGGTGGCGGAAGCGACGCGGTGAGCCGCTGCAACAGATCGGCCTGGTCGTTCGGCACGCTGAGAACGATCCGTAGCGCGCCGCTCGAACTCCTGCTCCGTTCGAAAACGGCCGGCGATGATTGCTCGAGCGCGACTCCGTCCACCATCAGTGAGAGCTTTTTCATGCGAACGTCTTCCAGCTATCGTGCACCTGCCGCGGCGCAGCAGGCTGCAAGCCGTCGAGCACGTTCTCCACTGCCGTCCGTATCCTCCCAGCGCGCCAAGGTTTGACATGGTCCGGCGGCGTCGTTCTACTCGTGTCATGAGCTGCGAGACAAGACGCAGCCAGGAGGACGGCCATGGAGCAACGCATCGGTGCCGCACCGGCGGTGTGTGCCACGCGCAGGAACGTCGGTCTCGCGCCCGCAAGACCCTCCGCCGCTGAACGACGGCCGCGCGCGATCGCTCGGGCCGTTGCGGCACTGCTTGCGGTGGTCGGTGTCGTGTTAACCGGCAGCGCTCACGCCCAGGGCATCACCAAGGACGTGCCGGCCCGGGTCGAGATGTATCCGATCCCTTCGCTCACGCTGTCCGACCGGCAGTTCCTCGCCGGCGACGACGGCGGCAAGCCGGTCACGGTGGCTGGCGAGCTGCGCGTGGCGCAGGGCAGCGGCCGGCTGCCGGTGGTCGTGCTGATGCATGGCTCTGGCGGCGTCGGCGCCAACATCGCGGCCTGGAGCCGCACCTTCAACGCCATGGGCATCTCGACCTTCGTGATCGACGGCTTCACCGGGCGCGGCATCACCGCCACCAGCACCAATCAGGCGCTGCTCGGCCGGCTCAATTTCATCATGGACATCTATCATTCGCTCGACGTGCTGGCGAAGCATCCGCGCGTCGATCCCGAGCGCATCGCGCTGATGGGTTTCTCGCGCGGTGGGCAGGCTGCCCTCTATGCCAGCCTGGCGCGTTTCCACAAGCGCTGGAACACCTCCGGGCTGCAATTCACCGCCTACATCCCGTTCTATCCGGATTGCTCCACGACCTATCGCGACGACACCGATGTTGTGGCGCGGCCGATCCGGATCTTTCATGGCGGGCCTGATGACTACAACCCGGTGCGGACCTGCAAGGCCTATGTCGAGCGACTCAAGGCTGCGGGGCGCGACGTCGAGCTGACCGAATATCCGGATTCACCGCATGGCTTCGATCTCGGCCTGCTCGGCGCCAACATGCTCGCTCTCGCTCCGAAGGCACAGACCGTGCGCAACTGCCGCATCGTCGAAGCCGACGGCGGCATGCTGATGAATGCCGAGACGCAGCAACCCTTCACCTATCAGGACGCCTGCGTCGAGCTCGATCCGCATGTCGGCGGCAACTCGGCCACCGCGGAAGCCGCGCGCCAGGCAGTGACAGACTTTCTGCGTACGCTGTTCAAGCTCTCGTGACCAAAATAGAACGATTTGGATCAATTTTTGAGGTGACGGATCGAACGTATCCGGTGTTCCTGCGTTGTCGCTCGCTTTTCGACGATGAAACGGAGCCCGATGATGCGCGCCTCTCGCCTTGCAATTCCCACTTTGCTCACCGCCCTCGCATTGGGGAGCGCAGCCCATGGCGCGCCCGCCTCGCCGTTTCGCGCGCTGGAGGGCGCCTGGACGGGCGGCGGCGTGATCAACCTGTCCGACGGCAACCAGGAGCGGCTGCGCTGTCGCGCCGCTTATGACGTCGGCGGCGCCGGCGAGCAGCTGCGGCTCAACATCCGCTGCGCCAGCGACAGCTACAATATCGACCTCTCCAGCGACGTCGCCTATCGCGGCGGCGAAATCTCGGGACAATGGACGGAGTCGAGCCACAACGCGTCCGGCACGATCGAGGGCCGCGCCGTTGGCAACCGCATCGAGGCCCAGGCGCGCGGCCAGACGTTCTCCGCCGGACTGGCGCTGACCACCAGCGGCAAGCGGCAGACGGTGTCGATCCGGCCCGCGGGGACGGACATCAAGGGCGTCGACCTGGAGCTGGCGCGGCGGTGACGAAGATGTAGGGTGGGCAAAGGCCCGCAGGCACGACGCATTGCGTCGTGCCGGGCACCGTGCCCACCGCGGTGTCTTGGTCTAGAAAGGGTGTCTTGGTCTAGAAAGATGGTGGGCACGGCGCGGGACACTGCCGCTCACAACTAACAACACGCCTCGCGCCTTTGCCCACGCTACGACACTTCATGCATGGCGGAGCACCGCTCTCCACTGTCATCGCGAGCGCAGCGAAGCAATCCAGACGATCTCCGCGGAAAGATCCTGGATTGCTTCGCTGCGCTCGCAAGGACGTGGTGGAGTGTCGCTTCCATCAGCGTCTCAATTTCAAATCGCCCCGACATCCTTCAGGCATGCCTGCGTCAGCGCCATGCGGGCTTCGACGTGGCGGGGTTCGGGGCAGTCCATGTTGAGCGCGAACACGGTGGGCTGGTCGCCCTTGTCGACCCAGCCGACCATCCAGCCGAGCGAGCCCTGCTCTTTTCCAAGCAATCCCGATTTGGCGTGAATCACGGCATCGCCGACCTTGGTGGTCGGAATGATGTCGCGCGTCAGATCCTGACTGCGCTTGGCGACGGTCAGCGCGCCGCGCCTGAGACGATCGACGAAATCGACCTGCTCGACCGGATCGATGCGGAGAGCACCGGTGAGCCAGAACTGATCGATGCCGCCGCCGATGTCGTGATTGCCGTAGTCGAGCTCCTCGAGATATTTCTGCATCCGCTCCGGCCCGATGCGGCGCGCGATCTCCTGATAGACCGGCACGGCCGAGACGGCGATCGCGCTGCGCAGAGTATGATCCTTGTTCCAGGCCTCGACCGGCCTGGTGACACCGTCCCACTTGAACACGTCCTTGTCGGGATCCTCGACGACGCCCGTCTCCAGCGCGATCAGCGAATTCGCGATCTTGAAGGTCGAAGCCGGCAGCTTGCCCTCATTGGAGCGATCGCTGTCGCTGGCAATAATCAGATACTCCTCCGGCTTGTAGGCGAGGAACGTGCCCTTGGTGCCGGCATCGGTGAAGCGTTGCGCGAGACTCGTCCGGAGCTCGTTGCGCGGCGGCGCGACATGGGCGAAGGCGCGCGCGGGCAGGAGGCTGGCGCCGGCCATCAGGCCAAGCGCATGGCGGCGGCTCATCATCGACATCGCGTCATCTCTCCGGCGAACTCCGCCCCTCCTATCACAGGGCGATCACGAGCGAAGCATCACGGAGATCACAATACGGCGCTCTAGCGCGCCGGCCGCGAGAGATTGAGTACGAACACCAGCACTTCGGCGACGGCCTTGTAGAGCTCCTCGGGGATCTCGTCGCCGAGCTCGACATTGGAGAGCGCGCCGGCCAGCACTTCGTTCTCCTCGATCGGGATGTCGTGCGCTTTGGCGACCTCGATGATCTTGGCGCCGATCGTGCCCTTGCCCTTGGCGACGACGCGCGGGGCGCCCTGGCCCTTGTCGTAATGCAGGGCGACGGCGAGCTGGGTCTTGTTGGCGGCCTTCACGTCGATGCTCATAGCGCGCGATCCAGGAAATGGCCGGCCTTGGGCGGCATCACCGCGGGTGGCGCACCGTCCTGCACGACGAGATCGCCGGGCGACAGCTCGGCGCGGCTGAGCGCCTGGCTCAAATCGGAGAGGCCTGCGCGTAGCCGCGCAGCGGTGACCGGGCGCTCGGCCCACATCCGCACCGAGGTGCGTTCGGCGTTGAAGGAGATCATCGCATGCACCGGACCGGCCGGCTCGACATCGAGCGAAAAGCGCGCGCGCCAGGTGCGTTTGGCGGCTTCAGGCGACTGCGTGCCGCCGTCGCGCGAGATCTCGAACTGCGCCATCGCCGTGCCTTGCGGAGTGGCGAACGGAATCTCGAAATTCCAGCGCGGCTGCGTCGCATCGTTGCGCGGGGCCGAGGCATCGGGGCGATCCGGCAGCGAGGCGACCTGCAGCAGGGTCTGGCGTGACAGCGCCTGGTCGGTCTCGTCGAGCAGGCGGTGGGCGATCGCCGGCAGCGGCGTGTCCTGATTGAGCGTCGGCGTCGCCACGTGCTGCGGCACCGGTGCGCCGCCACGGAACGGCGGCGGCGGCGTGTTGGTGCGGACGACGACCTCGCCGCGGCCGTTGCGGCCGGGAACGAGGCCGGCGGCGCGCGGGATCTGCTGCTGCGCCTCCTGCAGGACGGCCAGCACCGCGCCAGGGGTCAGCGACTGCGCCTTGGCGCCTGTCAGGCTCTCGAGCAGCGCCGAACCGGTGAAGCCGGGGGAAGCCGTGTCAGGCCGCGCCATGCCGGTGCCCCAGGGCTGGGCCGGCAGCTCGATGTCGATGTCTGGCACCAGCGACGGCGCGGCGTTCTGTTGCGCGGCCGCGGCGCGCCCCGCCTCCGACAGCACCGTGGCATAGGAGGCGCCGGGCTGCGGCGTCGACGCGGTGGTGCCGGAATCGACCGTCTGCAGCACGGTGGCCAGCGTCTGGCGCAGCACGATCAGGGCGGCCTTCAGGTCCGAAGGCGCCGATGCAATGCTGCCCTTGGCGAGCGAGGTTTCGAGAAACAGCCCGGAGTTCTGGACAGCGGTCCGAACATCGTCGGCCGTCAACGCGGCCGAAAGCGGCGTCTGCTGCGCCAGCACCTGGGAGACCGCGGCGCGCAGCGCGGGCGGCAGGTTCGGCGAGTCGGCGACCGCCTGGAGATCGGCGAACAACTGGCCCTGGCTCCCCTGCCGGGTCGCGGCCTCCTCGCTGGCGATCGAGACAGCGAGCCGCTCCAGCCCGGTCAACGGGTCCGGCGGCGGCGCCAAGGTCGGCGCGAGGCGGCCGGTGACATCGACGACGGTCGCGGCGGGAGTCGGCGTGCCACTGGTGCCGGAAGCCGTGCCCTGCCCGACGATCGCGAGCTGCAGCCCCTGCGCGGTCTGCGAGACCGCGACCTGCACGGACTGGCCGGCCTGCAGCGGCAGCTCGGTGGCGAGCTCCATCGACAGGTTTCCGATCGCGACCTGGACCAGGTTCTCGGCGAGCACCTGCTGCACCCTTGCGCTGACGAGCGCACCGGCCTGCAGGGTGGTGCCCGACGTCGCGGCCGGCGTCGCACTGGTCGCCGCAGTTCCCACGCTGCGGACGGCGCTCACGGAAGGCGGCGGGGTGACACTCTGGACCATGCGCGTACTCGGGTTACGCGCGGCAGACTAGCGGCTCGCCCTAAACCCGGCGTTAACCGGCCTCAGCTGGCGGCATCGACCGCCCCGAGGATGCGGACAGCAGCCAGGTAGTCGACCTGCTTGGCGGCGCGGCGGCTCATGGCCTCCTCGTCGGCGCCCCATTGCTCGATATTCCAGTCCTCATCGACATTGGCGGCGGCCCAGACCTGGTCGGCATCGCGGACACCATGAGCCAGCGCCAAGGCGAGCAGCGCCGAGCCGGTCACGGTCGTGACGACATGCGCGGCCGCGACAGCCCAGGGTCCGGTCGGCAGCGCGTCCCGTGCCGCCTGCACGGCAGCGTCCGGCTGGGTCACATGCATGATGCCCTCAGACAGGATGAAATGCGCGCCGAGCATATCCCGCGCCCAATCGAGCACCGGGTCCCAATGCGCCGCTTCGCTAGCCACGAGCCCCTCGGGATGGCCGGCGCGATAGAACAGCAGGTCCGACTTGAGGTATTTTGCGATGTCCTCGCGGACGTCGTCCACGCGGTCGACCACCGACTGAACGACGCTGTTGGCGAACCGCGTCAGCGGCATGGTCGCGGGATCGATGGTCTCGCCCTGCGCGCCCCACTCCGCGGCCACCGCCTCCGCCAGCTCCCTTGCAGGAATGACGACGACCCGGCCCGAGGGCGTGCGGATCGGCCGGCCGTCGAGCGTCACGTGATGGCCGCCTTCGGCCTCAGTCGTGCCGGCCTCCTTGTAGAAGCGCTTGCGCTGCGGCGTCCGCATCGCCTGGCGCGCCGCCTCCTGCGGATCGGACTTGCCCTGGCCGACCACCTCGTCAAACAGCTCACGCATCGGAATTCCAGCCCTCTTGCAGGGAAGATCATACGGGATGGGTTGTTTGCGCGGTAGATAAGGCCTGATCGACCGAAATGCGAGCCGCCGATGCGCCTCCTGCTCTTCGCCCTCCTCCTGCTCGGCAGCGCCATGCCCGCCGCCGCCGGCTTCCGCACACCGGAATCGCTGGTGCGCAACGTCTATGCGTATTACGGCCAGGGATCACCGGAGCTCTCGGCCGGCCTGCCGCGCACGTCCGAGGCGGCGGCGCAGTTCTTCGATCCCAGCCTTGCCAAGGACTGGACGGCGCCGCGGCGCGAGCCCTACGATTTCCTGGTGCAGAGCCCGCGCTGGAAGCTCGGCCCGGTCGCGATCGCGATCCTGCGCAAGCAGTTCGACAAGACCTATGTCGCGGCCAGCTTCGACAACCAGGGCCGGCGCGTGACGATGAACTTCATCGTGGTCAAAGGGCCGGACGGCTGGGTCATCCTCGATGTCGAGACCCCGCACGACTCGCTGCGACTGTTCCTGGAGCAGTTCAGGAAGTGAGGCTCACTCCTCCGGAGCGTTCTCGATCGGGTCGAAGCGGTCGTGCTCGAGGCCGAGCAGGTTCCAGGATTGCAGCATGTGCGGCGGCAGCGGCGCGGTGGCGTCGATGACCCCGCCGCGCGGATGCGGGATGACGATGCGGCGGGCCAGCAGGTGCAGCCGGTTCTGCAGGCCGCCGGGCAGCGACCAGTTCTCGATGTTGAAATATTTGGGATCGCCGACGATGGGATGGCCGATATGGGCCATGTGCGCGCGCAGCTGATGGGTGCGCCCGGTCACCGGCTTCAGCGACACCCAGGCGAGCTTGTTGGCGGAGGCCTCGACCACGGCGTAGTAGGTCACGGCATGGCTGGCGCCCTCGTCGCCATGGGCGGCGACGCGCATGATGGTGTCTTCCTCGCTCTCCTCCTTGGCGAGATAGGTCGAGATGCGGCCCTGCTTCGGCTTCGGCACGCCGGCGACCAGCGCCCAATAGACTTTGCGCGCCGAGCGATGGCGGAAGGCGCCGGTCAGATGCGTCGCGGCGAAGCGGGTCTTGGCGATCAGGAGACAGCCGGAGGTCTCGCGGTCGATACGGTGCACGAGCCGCGGCTTCTGGCCCTTGGCATCGCGCATCACCTCGAGCATCTGGTCGATGTGCCGCGTCATGCCGGAGCCGCCCTGCACCGCAAGGCCCGCGGGCTTGTTGAGGACGAGCACGTCGTCGTCCTCATACAGCGTCATCGCCTTCAGGCTGTCGAGGGTCTTCTGCTCGGCCTCCGACAGCACGCCCGCGACCTTCGGCGCATCGAGCTTGAGCGGCGGAATGCGGACCGTCTGGCCTTCCTCCAGGCGGTCCTTGGAGTCGGCGCGCTTGCCGTTTACCCGCAGCTCGCCTTTGCGGACGATGCGCTGGATATGGGAAAAGGACAGCCCGGGAAAGCGCGCTTCCAAGAAGCGGTCGACGCGCATGTTGTTCTCGTCGGCAGAGACCACGACGGTCTGCACCTTGGTCGGCAGCACGGTCGTTTCAGGCTCGGCCTTTTTCGGCGGTGGCACTTCGGCGGGCTTGCGCTGAGGACGGTCGGCGCCGACGCGTGCGGGCTTGCCGGCGGCAGCGCGCTTGCCGCGCGGCTCAAAGCTCTCGCGCCGGTCCTCGCGCTCGCCACGCGGCGCGCGAACGCGATTCTCCTTGCCGCGTGCGAACTCGCTGCGCGGTCCCGCCTCGCGCTCTCCGCCGAAACGTTCACGGCGCGGGCGCTCGCCCTCGGTCCGCGTGCTTGGCTCTCGCTTCGCCGATTCGCGCTTGGCGGCCGCGCCGGTGCTGCGCGCAGCCTCGCTCTTGGGCCGCTCGCTTTTGGGCCGCTCGCTCTTGCGGCGGTCGGTCGGGCGGTCGGATCGGGTCTGGGTTCGCTTGATGCGGCGGCTCATGAACGGTGCCTATCGCAAAAGCCCCTGCCAGTCACGGCGAAATCACGATAAATCGGCCTGGCAACGCGCTACCTTGCACGAATCGGATGCGATCGGAGCTGACCTGATGATGCTGACGAGACTGGCTTTGACGATCCTGACGACCGCGCTGGCGCTCGGCGCCGCACAGGCGCAGCAGAGCCCGATGCCCGACGACATCGCCTGGAAGCTGATCGAGATCGGCCGCGCCATCGACCCGCCGAAGACGGCGGCGATCTACGCGCCGCTACAGGCCAGGGAACCCTATGCCGGCGTGAAGGTCCAGCGCGACATCCGCTACGGCACGGCCGAGCGCAATCTGCTCGATGTCTTCACGCCGGAGACCGCGGCGGCTGCGCCGCGCCCGATCCTGATCTTCGTGCATGGCGGCGCATTCATCGGCGGCAACAAGCGCACCACGCCGGACAGCCCGTTCTACGACAACATCATGCTGTGGGCCGTGAAGAACGGCTTCGTCGGCATCAACATCACCTACCGCCTGGCGCCGAAATTCCCCTGGCCCGCGGGCGTCGAGGACGTTGCCAGCGCCGTGCAATGGGCGGCGGCGCATGCCGCCGAGAACGGCGGCGATCCGGCGCGCATCTTTTTGATGGGGCACTCCGCCGGAGCGGTACACGTCGCGACCTATGTGGCGCATCCCGAATTCCACAAGGTCGGCGGCGGTGGCCTGGCCGGCGCGATCATGGCCTCCGGCGTCTACGACCTCACGGCAACACCGCTCGGCGACCAGGAGATGGCCTATTTCGGCATCGATCCCTCGCGCTTCAAGGAGCGCTCCTCGCTATCAGGCCTGCAAGCCTCGTCGCTGCCGCTGATGATCGCCTCCGCCGAGATGGACCCGCCGCGCTTCGTCGAGCAGTTCGACCTGCTGAAGCAGGCCGCGTGCAAGCGGCCATCCGGCTGCGCCCGTGCGGTGATGTTGCCGCAGCACAGTCATATGTCGGAGGTGTATTCGATCAACACTGACGACGACCGGCTGACGCGGGAGATTGCGGAGTTCGTGCAGACGGGGAAGTAGTTCGCGCTCTCTCCACCGTCATTGCGAGCGCAGCGAAGCAATCCAGGGCGGAACGAGGACTCTGGATTGCTTCGCTGCGCTCGCAATGACGTGGTGAGAGCATGATGCGACATGAGCAGCGGAAGGTGCTGTAGCAGCGCGCCGAGCCGACGTCGCTCCTACCCGCCCCGCTCTTTCCTGAGCTTCGCCCAGTAATCCAGCCGCTTCCGGATCTCGCGTTCGAAGCCGCGCTCGGGGGGATCGTAGAACTGCTGGCGGCCCAGGGCTTCGGGAAAGTAGTCCTGGCCGGAGAACGCGTCCGGCGTGTCGTGGTCGTATTGATAGCCCGTGCCGTAGCCCTCGCTCTGCATCAGCTTGGTCGGGGCATTGAGGATGTGCTTCGGCGGCAGCAATGAGCCGCCCTCTTTTGCGACGCGCTTGGCGGCGCCGAAGGCCTTGTAAGCGGCGTTGGATTTCGGCGCTGTCGCGACGTAGATCACGGCCTGCGCGATCGCGAGCTCGCCTTCGGGAGAGCCGAGAAAGTCGTAGGCGTCCTTGGCGGCGTTGGCGATGACCAGCGCCTGCGGGTCGGCAAGACCGATGTCCTCCACCGCCATGCGGACGATGCGGCGCGCCAGGAACAACGGATCCTCGCCGGCATCGAGCATGCGTGCGAAGTAGTACAGCGCGGCATCCGGATCGGAGCCGCGCACCGACTTGTGCATGGCCGAGATCAGGTTGTAATGGCCGTCGGCCGACTTGTCGTAGATCGGCGCGCGGCGCTGCAGGATCTCCTGCAGCTGCACCGCGTTGAAGATCTCGCCCTTGCGCGCCGAGCGCCAGACTTCCTCGGCGAGCGTCAGCGACGCCCGGCCATCGCCGTCGGCCATGCGGATCAGCACGTTGCGTGCTTCGTCATCGAGCGGCAGCTTGCGGCCTTCGACCGCCTCGGCGTTTTGATAGAGCTTCTCGATCGCGGCGGCATCGAGCGAATGAAAGACGAGCACGCGCGAGCGCGACAGCAGAGCGGCGTTGAGCTCGAAGGACGGGTTTTCGGTCGTCGCGCCGACCAGGACAACGGTGCCGTCCTCCATCACCGGCAGGAAGGAATCCTGCTGGGCCCTGTTGAAGCGATGCACCTCGTCGACGAACAACAAGGTGCCCTGCCCTGTCTCGCGCCGGGCGCGCGCCGCGTCGAACACCTTCTTCAGGTCGGCCACGCCGGAGAACACCGCCGAGATCTGCTCGAAGTGCAATTCGGTGGCATCGGCCAAGAGCCGCGCCACCGTGGTCTTGCCGGTGCCCGGCGGGCCCCAGAAGATCAAGGAGCCGAGCGTGCGCGTCTCGAGCATGCGCGTCAGCGCGCCGTCGGGGCCGAGGATGTGATCCTGCCCGACCACATCCGACAGCTTGTGCGGACGCAGCCGCTCCGGCAGCGGCCGCGGCGCATCGTGCTCCATCCCCGCGGCAGCGAAGAGGCTCGGCCCTCCCTGCTGGGGACGCTTCGGGCTCATCCGCCGAGCGTCACGTTGATCTGCTGACCGCCGCGCAGCACGGTGATGCGCCAGAGGCGCGCCTGCTCGCGCGCGGCCTTGTCGAGATCGGTGGTCTTGGCGATCTTCTGGTTGTTGACGGCCATGATCACGTCGCCCTTCTGGAAGCCGACATTGGCCGCCGTGGTGCCGTCGCCGGGCTCGAGAATGACGACGCCCTCGGTGTCGGCGTCGAGATGCAGCTCGTCGGCGACCGCCGGCGAGATGTTGGCGACCTTCGCGCCCTGGAACGGCGAGCGGCCGTTGATGACCATCTCGTTGCGGCCGGTGTCCGGCGCCGTCTCCAGCGCGACCGCAACCTTCACCGGCTTGCCGCCGCGCTGCACCTCGATCTGCGCGGTGCCGCCGAGCGGCCGCGTGGCGAAGCGATAATCGAAGGCGTTGGGATCATCGACCGTCTGGCCGTCGATCGAGACGATCAAGTCGGACGACTTGATGCCGGCCCGCGCCGCCGGGCTGTTCGGCGTGACGCTCGCCACCAGCGCGCCGGTCGGCGAGCGCAGGCCGAGGCTCTCGGCAATCTCCGGCGTCACCGCCTGCAGCCGCGCGCCGAGCCACGGACGCTTCACCGCCTTGCCGCCGCTCTTGGCGGAGGCTACGACGACGCGCACCATGTTGGCCGGGATCGCGAAGCCGATGCCCTGCGAGCCGCCGGACTTCGAATAGATCGCGGTGTTGATGCCAGCGAGCTTCCCGGTCATGTCGACCAGCGCGCCGCCGGAATTGCCGGGGTTGATGGCGGCATCGGTCTGGATGAAGAACTGATAGTCGGTGATACCGACCTGGGTGCGCGCCAGCGCCGAGACGATGCCGTGGGTCACGGTCTGGCCGACGCCGAACGGATTGCCGATCGCGAGCACGACATCGCCAACCAGCAGATCATCCGAATTGGCGAGCTCGAGCGTCGGAAACTGCTCCTTGGTGCCCTTCAGCTTAAGCACCGCGAGATCGGTGCGGCTGTCCTTCAGCACGATCTCGGCCTCGTACTCGCGCTTGTCGGCGAGCGACACCTTCACCTCGTCGGCGCCCTCAATGACGTGCACGTTGGTGACGACGAGACCCGACGCATCGATCATCACGCCGGAGCCGAGCGAGCGCTGCATCTGCTCCTGCGGGCCGCCCTGCAGGCCGAAGAAGCGGCGGAAGACCGGATCGTCGAGGAAGGGATTGCGGTTCTGCACCACCTTCGCGGCATAGACGTTGACGACCGCCGGCTGCACGCGCTGCACGATCGGCGCATAGGACAGCCGCAGCTCGGCGCCGGATTGCGGCACGCGCCGCTCCTGCGCCGCGAGCGGAGTGGCGGCCAGCAGCGACAGCAGCAGGAGCACGGTGGAGCGAATCAACGTCATGCGAACAATCCTGGAAAAATGAGGCCCTGGATATAGGCGGAACGGCCGGTGCGGCCAAGCTCAGGCGGTCTGATGCGGCGTTTTGATGGTCTCGGCAACCGGGCCGCAGGACAGCCGGTCCTGGTGCCGCTCGCCCCAGCTGCGCAGCACCTCGATGACCGGCCGCAGGCTCTCGCCGACCTCAGACAGGGTGTAATCGACCCGCGGCGGCACCTCGGCATAGACCTTGCGGACCACCAGCCCGTCCTCCTCCAGCGCGCGCAGCTGCTTGGTCAGCATGCGCTGGGTGATGCCCGGCATCAGCCGGCGCAGCTCGCCGAAGCGCTGGCTGCCGCCCTGCAGGTGGTAGAGGATGACGCCCTTCCACTTGCCGTCGATCAGATCCAGCGTGGCCTCGACCGCGCAGCCAGGCCGCCGGGTGAAATTCTTCCGTTTCATCGCGTTCTGGCCCAATAGTATCCAAACGGGGACTAGTTCCCTGTTTTTACAGTACTTGCCGAAATGACGCCAGCAGGACAAGTAGGCCCTATCGAAAGTCCAGCCAGGAGGTTGTTCATGAAGGCCGTCGGTTACCAGCAATCGTTGCCCATCAGCGAGGAGCGCGCGCTGTTCGATTTCGAGACCGCCAAGCCCGAGCCCAAGGGACGCGACATCCGAGTCGCGGTGAAGGCGGTGTCGGTCAATCCGGTCGACACCAAGGTGCGCAAGCGCGCGGCGCCGCCGGCCGGCGAGACCAAGATCCTCGGCTATGATGCCGCCGGCGTGGTCGAGGCGGTCGGCCCCGAGGTGACGCTGTTCAAGGCGGGCGACGAGGTTTTCTACGCCGGCTCGATCCTGCGCCAGGGCACCAACGCCGAATTCCATCTCGTCGACGAGCGCATCGTCGGCCGCAAACCGAAGAGCCTGTCGTTCGCCGAGGCCGCCGCGCTGCCTTTGACCTCCATCACCGCCTGGGAGCTGCTGTTCGACCGGCTCGGCGTCGTCCCCGGCAAGAGCCTCGACGACCGCACCCTGCTGATCACGGGTGCTGCCGGCGGCGTCGGCTCGATCCTGATCCAGCTGGCGCGACGCCTCACCGGGCTGACCGTGCTCGCCACCGCCACCCGGCCGGAGTCGCGCGACTGGTGCCTGAAGCTCGGCGCCCACGCCGTGATCGATCACGGCAAGCCGATGAAGGCGCAGATCGACGCGCTCAAGCTGCCGCCGCTCAGCCTCATCGCCAGCCTCACCCACACCGACCAGCACTACAAGGCGATCGCCGAGTTCATGGCGCCGCAGGGCAAGTTCGGCCTGATCGACGATCCCGCCGAATTCTCGCTCGCCGCCTTCAAGGGCAAGGCGATCTCGATCCACTGGGAGTCGATGTTCACGCGTTCCTCGTTCACGACGCCGGATATCATCGCCCAGCACCATCTGCTCAACGATGTCTCGGATCTGATCGACAAGGGCGTGATCCGCACCACGCTCGGCGACAATTACGGCGCCATCAACGCCAAGAACCTCAAGCGCGCGCATGCGCTGATCGAGAGCAACACCTCGCGCGGCAAGATCGTGCTGGAGGGATGGAGCTAACTGAGACTCCGTAGGGTGGGCAAAGCCGCCGCCGCAGGCGGCCGCGTGCCCACCGTCCATCAGCGCAGTCCAATGCGACATGGTGGGCACGGCGCCACCGCGAGCTCGCAAGTTGAAAGACCTCGCATTCGCCTTTGCCCACCCTACGGCCCTTCTCTGTTGCGGCATCGACCATCAAACCCACAGCCCGCTCTCTCCGTCACTGCGAGTGAAGCGACGTGTCCGCCGTAGCTCAAAGAGCGAAGGCGGAGGCAATCCAGGGGCATCGCGGAACTCCCGTCGTGATCAGCAAGATTCCTGAGGTGTGGTCTGAAAAACATCGTAGGCCGTGCTAGGGTTTGGCGCACGGCACGCTGTTCAACCCGCCGGTAGATCGTCTTAGCTTCGAGCCGGTGCGCATCGGATGATGCGCTATGGTTGCATGCGCAGCTCGGGCGCGTGATCCCGTCTCGTCAGGAGCCGACACCATGATCCATCACGGCGGATGCTTCTGCGGCGCAGTGCGCTTCGAATGCCGGGGCGGGCCGATCAACGTGCGCATCTGTCATTGCCGCAATTGCCAGAAGGCGACGGGCTCGCCGTTCTTCGCCCGCGCGCTGTTCTCCCATGATGCCTTGACGATTCACGGCGAGACCGCGCGCCACCCCTCCTCCGATGCGCTCGACCGGATGTTCTGTCCGCGCTGCGGGACGCGGCTGTTCTCCTGGCGGCACACCCGCCCGGTGGTGGGCGTGGCGCTGGCGTGCTTCGACGACCCGAACGTGTTTTCGCCGACCGAGCACATCTGGACATCGGCCAAGATCGGCTGGGTCGAGATCAACGACGCTCTGCCGCAATTTCCGGAAAATCCTGCGTAGCATCGCGGAACCATCGTGCCTATGTAAGGCGTCACCCCCTCCCGGAACCTGCTCCTTGAATCTCTCGCCCTACGGCATCTCCATCTGGATCCTGCCGATCATCATCGCGATTACCTTTCATGAGGCCGCTCACGCCTTCGTCGCCTGGCGGTTCGGCGACGACACGGCGCTGAAACTGGGTCGCGTCAGCTTCAACCCGGTCAAGCATATCGATCCGTTCGGCACGATCCTGCTGCCGGGCATGCTGCTGCTGTCGGGATCGCCGTTCCTGTTCGGCTATGCCAAGCCGGTCCCGGTCAATTTCCGCAACCTGCAGCCGCTGCGGACCGGCATGATCATGGTGGCGCTGGCGGGTCCGGCCACCAACATCGCGCTGGCGCTGGCCGCGGGGCTGGCGTTCCACGCCCTGCCCTTCGTCCCGGCCGGCGGCGCGCAGTGGGTTGCCCACAATCTGCTCAATGCCTTTTCCTTCAACATTTTGCTCGCCGTCTTCAACATGCTTCCGATACCGCCGCTCGACGGCGGCCGGGTCGCCGTCGGCCTGCTGCCATCAGTCCTGGCGCGGCCTTTTGCCCGGCTCGAGCCCTACGGCATGCTGATTCTGATCGGATTTTTGATCCTGCTGCCCCTGGCGGGTTCCCAGTTCGGTCTTAATCTTGATTTTGTGTCGGGGCTGCTCCGCGCCACAACCGATTCTCTCAAGCAACTGCTTCTGTTATTGACGGGTAACACCTAAGTCTCTCGCATCAGGGACGGTAAACGAGCTCCGAGGCACTCTTGGTCAAAGCCGCTGACATGATGATCGCGCGCCGCGCCGATACGCGCGCCCGGGCCGATTTCGCGACATGGAAGATGATCGCCAAGCTGAACGGCGCCTCCGGGCTGCCGCCGGCCGCGCAGGAGTTCCTGGCGAGCTACAAGACCCGGCTCACCGACATGACGGAGCACGAGGCGACCGAGGCCACCATCCGCGAGATGTACAAGGCCTATTACGCCGAGATGGGCGGCGGCGGCGCCCCGCCCGAGGTCAAGCCGGTGAAAGCCGAGCCCGTGACCGACAATGTCACCGCCTTCCGCAAGCTGCCGCCGAAGCCGAAGGCCGCGCAAAGCGGCACCACCGTCCCGCGCAAGCTGCCCGTGGCGCTGATCTTCGCGGCGCTCTGCGTGGTCTATGTCGGGATTCGGCTGTACTTGCAGTGAGGCCTTGAGGACCTCACCCGCTCATTTCGGCGGGTTGAACTTGACCGGCAGGACGAAGGAGAACTCGTCCTCGGTGAGCCCGGCCGGAGGCTTCGGCACCGGATCCGAGCGGCGGACCATGCTGACGGCTGCCTGATCGAAGTCCGGATCGCCGGAGGTTTCCTTGACATCGACCGAGACGATGCGGCCTAGCCGGTTGAGGACGAGCGCCAGCTTGAGCTGGGCGGCGACCTTCTTTCCGGACGGATACTTCTTGTGCAGCTCGAAATAGGCGCTGATCTTGCGGCCCCAATTGGCCGTCAGCCGCTCGACGTCCTTGCCGATACCGGCATTCGGCGCCTTGGTCTTCTCGGCTTCGGGGACCTTCTCGTCCAGAGCCTTGCGCGCACTGTCCTCGGAGGCCTCCTGCGCCTCTGATGCCTGGGTCTGGACGGTCGCGACCTTCTGCTCTTCGGTCGGCTTCTTCACATCCGAGGTCGTGACCTCACGGTCGGCCTCTTCCGTCGTGGTCGGGACATCCTTCTGCAGGTCGGTCTGCTCGACCTCGGCCTTCTGCTCGTGCATCTGCGGAGCGGCAGCCTGGGCTACCGAGTCCTGCCCGACCGGCACCTCGTCATTGTCGACCTTCGGCGAGCCCATATCGATGTCGATGACCTCGGCGCCGGCCGCGCCGAGGCCGCCGGTCTCCTCGTCATCCTTGAGATGGGTCAACGCCAGCGCTGCGCCGCCGGCGTGCAGCAGCAGCGCGCCGAAGATAGCCAGCAACCAGAGGCGGCGCGAAGAGGCGTGACCGTGATCGAGGTCGCTCATGACGGGCCGCGCTCCTCAAGGCTGCGCCGGCTGGGCCGCCGGCATCGCGGCAGGTCCCTGAGCGGCCGCCGCTGGCGGCGCTTCCAGCGCAACGAGCTTGATCTTGGTGTAGCCGCCGACGCGCAGCAGCTCCAGCACGCCCATCAGCTCGCCATAGGGCACCAGCTTGTCGGCGCGCAGGAAGATCGGCCGGTCCTTCGGCTGATCGGTCATCGCGTCGAGCTCGCGCACGAGGTCGACGCGCTTCACCAGGTTTTCCCCGATCGCCAGCGACAGGTCCGGCTTGATCGAGACATAGGTCGGCTTGTCCGGCTTCTTCTGCGGCGACGCGCTGGATGACGGCAGGTCGATCGGCAGGTCGACGGTCGACAGTGGCGCGGCGACCATGAAGATGATGAGCAGCACCAGGATGACATCGATGAACGGCGTCACGTTGATGTCGTGGGTCTCGTCGAAATCGTCGTCGAGATCGCCTTCGGAAAGCGAGACGGCCATCGCCTGCTACTCCGCCGCGCGCGCGTGGACGCTCATGTGGCTGCGATCGAGATCGCGCGACAGCAGCCGCCCGGTGGCGCCCGAGGCGCGGCTGACGAGCTCGAGATAGCCCTTCGTGACGCGTGAAAAGTGATTGTAGATGATGACCGCCGGGATCGCCGCCGCAAGGCCGATCGCGGTCGCCAGCAGCGCCTCGGCGATGCCAGGCGCAACCACCGCGAGGTTGGTGGTCTGCGATTTGGAAATGCCGATGAAGCTGTTCATGATGCCCCAGACGGTGCCGAACAGGCCGACGAAGGGCGAGATCGCGCCGACGGTGGCGAGCAGGCCCATGCCGACGCGGACGCGGCGCGCCTCGGCGCGAACGATCTCCGTGAAGCTCGAGGCCGCGCGCTCCTTGATGCCCTCGTCGCTGTTCAGCCCGGCCGACAGACGCGCTTCCGAGATCGCAGCATGCAGCAGCGTCGAGGCGACGTTCTTCGCGCTGTTTCCTTGCCCCAGCGCGAGCTGCGCCTCGGCGAGCGACTTTGCGGCCGTCAGCTTGCGCAGCGCAGCCGTGAGACGACCGCGCAGCACGGAGAACTCGATGCTCTTGGCAATCAGGATCGTCCAGCTCGCGACCGAGGCCAGCGCCAGCGCGATCATCACCGCTTTGACGATCATGTCGGCCTTGAGGAACATGCCGAGCGGCGACAGCTCGTCGAGCCCGGTGGCAACCGCCTTGCCAGCGCGCGCAGCGCCGCTTTCGGCGGTCGCCGGCATCTGCGCCGCAGGCTGGCCAGAGGCAGGCTGGCCAGATGCAGGCTGGCTTGGTGCCGGCTGCGCCGACACCTCCGTCGAGATCGCCGGCGCGGACGGCGCCGGCTGGCCGACCTGCTGCGCGCCCGCGGGGGTGACGGCTGAAACAGTCAGAAATGACAGGACGATTGCAAACCTTGCGAGGAACGATGTCATCATATCTCGGCCCACTAAACCTCGGCCCATTGCCGGATCAGATTGTGATAGATGCCGGTCAGCTTGACCGCATCGGGATCGTCCCTCCCGAGGCGTTCCGCCAAGCTCTGGATCGCCGTGTCCAGATCGAAGATCATGCTCCGGACATGGGCATCCCGTATCATGCTCTGCATCCAGAAAAAAGAGGCGACCCGGGCGCCTCTCGTCACCGGCGTGACCATATGAAGGCTCGATGACGGATACAGCACCGCATGCCCTGCGGGCAACTTGACTTCGTGCGATCCGTAGGTGTCCTCGATCACAAGCTCGCCACCGTCATACGTGTCGGGCTCGGCCAGGAACAGCGTCATCGACAGATCGGTGCGGATGCGAAGCCCTGTCAACGGATCGCCGCGCACGGCATTGTCGACATGGATGCCGAAATGGTCGCCGCGCGAGGCCGCATAGCGATTGAACAAGGGCGGAAAGATCTGCAGCGGGATCGCCGCCGACAGGAAGCGCGGGTTCTTCGTCAACGCACTGATGACGCGCTGGCCCAGCACACGCGCCGCCTCGCCGTCCGGCGGCAACTGCTCGTTGCGCTTGACCATGGCCGACTGCGCCCCGGCCGTCGAGCGGCCGTCCTCCCACTCCGCCGCATCCATGATGCGGCGGAAGTCGGCGACCTCGTCTTTGGACAGAACGTCCGGGATGCAGATCAGCATGATCAGAACTTCGCAGTTGTCACGATGTAGAAGGCGCGGCCCGGGGCCACGGCGACGAACGGCACCGCGCTCCGATACAGCGTGTCGTAGTAGAGCTTGTTGGTCAGGTTCTGGGCGTAGAGCTTCATCGTCCAGTTCTTGTCGATCTTCTTTTCCACGAACGCATCGAACCGCCAGTAGCTCGGCAGCTCGTTGCCGGTGTTGGCTGCGAAGGTACCGCCATAGACCTTGGAGCGGTACACCGCCTGGCCGCCGATCTCCCAGCCATTGTCGAGCTTGTACTTCGACAGCATGCTGAAGGACTGGTGCGCGATGTTGGCAAGCTGCAGGCCGATATTGGAGGAGATACCGCTCTGCGTGACCTTGGACTGCATCAGCACCAGGCCGCCGAAGATGCTCCAGCGGTCGGTGAGCTTGCCTTCCGCTTCGATATCGATGCCCTGGATACGATACGCCGCGCCCGAGGTGAGGACGCTGTTGACCGTCTCGCGCGCATTGTCCTTGGTGGTCTGGAACAGCGCACCGGACACCAGGAGGTGACGATCGACCAGCTCCCATTTGGTGCCGAGCTCGGCCGCCTTGTTGCGCTCCGGCCCGAGCAGAATGGCGGTATTGGCGGGGACGCCGCCGTAATCGGTTCCGGTGGCGTCGAGCTCGGAGCCGAACGGATTGGCCGAGGTCGCATAGGCCGCGTAGATGCTGCCGATCGGCATCGGCTTGTAGACCAGGCCGACGTTGTAGTTCACCAGGTCGGCGTTCATCTTGAGATATTTCGGCGAGTTGGTGGACGAGCTCATGTTGTAGCCGTCGTAGCGGACGCCACCATTCAGGATGATGGTGTCTCGCCAGTTCGCCGTGTCCATCACGTAGACGCTATTGGTGTTGACGCCATACCGCGTGGGGTTGCCGGACAGCGACGGGACCGTGCTGAACGGGATGTTGGTGTATTGCGGCGAGTAAACGTTGACGCCGGTGACCGCGCCCGAGCTGGTCGAGCCCCCGCCGAACAGCTCCGACGCCAGGCCGGTGTAGCGGTCGATCGAGATGTTCTCGTTCGAGAACTCCGTGCCGAGCACCGCGGTGTGCTTCACGCCCCAGGTATCGAGCTTGAACGTGGCGTCGTTCTGGTTGGCCCAGACGTCGACGGTCTGATAGCGGCTCTGCGCGCTCGCCGTGGTGGTCCAGAGCAGCGGGTTCGGGCTGGTGGTGTTCGGGTTCTGCGGCAGCGTACCAATGTAGTTCAGAACCGAGTTTTCACCGCGGAACTTGCTGGTGAGCGTGATCGCCTCGTTGACCTTGTACTCGGCCGTGGCGGTGCCGAAATCCTGCCGCGCGGCCTGGAAGTCGCGGTTGAGGAAGCCGTACCAGGTGCCGCGCGGAATGCCGGCCGACGTCACCGGGACGTTGCCCTGCTTGTAGTAGGGCACGCCGAAATCCGGGTAGCCGGAGAGGTCGGTATGGACGTAGTTGGTGGTGAACTTGAGATCCTCGGTCGGCGTCCACTTGGTGGAGAGGAACGCGCCCCAGCGATCGTCGGTGACGAAGTTGCGTCCCGCGACGTTGGAGTCCTGGAACACGCCGCCGGTGCGCACCGAGACGGTCGGCGAGATCACCTGGTTGACGTCGAGCGTGACACGCTTCTGCTGGTCGGTGCCGAACTCGGTGTCCATGCGCTTGAAATTGGTGTCGCCCGCCTGCTTGGTGACGATGTTGATGGCGCCGCCGGCGGTGCCGCGTCCCGCATAGGACGAGGCCGGACCGCGCAGGATCTCGATCTGCTCGGTGAAGAAGTTCTCGCGGATCGACACCGCGGGATCGCGGATGCCGTCGATGAAGACGTCGTTACGGGCATCGAAGCCGCGGATGAAGAAGCGGTCGCCGAACGCGTTGCCGCCCTCGCCCGAGCCCAGCGTGACGCCGGCAGTCGAGCGGCCGATCTCCTTGAGCGCCGTGACGTGCTTGTCCTGCAGCACCTCCTTGCTCATCACCGTGATCGTCTTCGGCGTGTTCAAGAGCGGCTCGGGGAACTTGCCCGAGGCCTGGACGCGGTTGACCTTGTAGGGCTCGGCAGCATCAGCATAGGGGTTGGCGTCGGGCGCGGAAAGCCCGCCGGCGTTCGGGAAGGCCACGGCAGCCTGCTGCGCCCCCTGCTGGCGGGTCGCCGCGCGGCGCAGCGCATTGCGCGCGCGAACCTGCTCGGCACTCGGCTTGGAGGACGTGGGCTTGGCGCGCGCGACCGGCGCATCGACATTGACCGGCGGGAGATCGGAAGCGGGCTGGGCTTCGGCCCCCGACACCGACGCCACCGCCATCAATCCTGCGATGGCCGATACTTTGGTGACGGAAGGCCCCTCGCCTCGTCCGTCCATGACATTCATCGCTGCGCCCTCGCGCAGCGAACGCGGTGCTCTCACCTGTCCCATTTTGTTTTCACGCGCCCCAGATTTTTCATTCCACATCGCGATCGCGGATCACTCGCAGCGCGACGATGTGTCGTTGGTATCGGGCGTGTTTCAGGGGGTCAATTTGAGGAGCCCTAATTTGGCCTTGAATAGTTCCAGATCAAAACAATTCTAAAAACGTTCAACTAATAACCGGGAGGAACTTGAAATCGTTCTAAACAGCGCGATTGCACTCGCGCTGTTGTCGAGACGCCTCACATCTCAGCTCGCGGGGCCGGCCGGCTCGTCGCTGCTCGGCGGCTTCATCAGCGAGAACAGCTCGTCCACGGTCTGCACCGCGACCGCCCGCACGCGATCCGAATCGTCGACACCCGCAATCCGCACGCCGTTGACGACCGCCCTGATCTCATCGCGAAAATCGGTGAGGAAGCGCAAGGGATCGCGCTGCTCGTTGGCGACGCGCGCAATCAGGCCGGTCACCAGGATCTGGCACGCGAGCATCTTGCCGTTGAGTTCTTCCATCGAAAGCTTCCCATCTCATTGTGGCCGCACGGCGCGTCGTTGCCTTCACCGGCCGACGCTGCCCTGCTCTGGTTGAAAACGCGCGCTTGCCCGTCGGCATCATCGAGCCGCCGACATCGACGCTTCTAATCAGCTCTCATCGGGCGCGACAAGACGGCGACAATAGGTCGGCCGACGGCGCGGCGGCCTGTCTGCGATCATCCGGGCTTCGACACAAAGGACCGGTGCACGCCGCTCGCACGCGAACGCTCGATTCTCCGGCTTTTTCGCACTCAGGATGTCTCACTGCGGAAACGCAACTCTGGATCGGAAGAACGCCTATCCGAGCGCCCCCGGCGATTTGACCGCGATGCCGGCCTTGGTTTCGGACAGCGCCTTGATGCGCTCCTTCAGCTCGCGCAGCGTGGCGAGGCAGGAGGTCACTGCGGCGTCCGGGATGTCGTGCAGCACGTCGGTCGCGACCGCGTCGCGCACCTCGTCGAGACTGTCGGCAAGCTCCCGGCCCGCGGCGGTGAGATACAGCCGATTCGCGCGGCGATCCCTCGGATCATGCCTGCGCTCCAGCAATCCCTGCTCCACAAGCCTGTCGAGCAGCCGCACCAGCGAGATCGGCTGCAGTTCGAGCACATCCGCGAGGTCGACCTGCGACAACCCCTCCTGCGCGCGGAGCCGAAACAACACCACCCATTGCGCGCGCGTCGTGCCGCGCTGCTTGGCACGATGATCAATATAGTTGCGGAGAATGCGCGAGCTTTCGACAAGCTGCGCGATCAGCTGACGTCTGTCGTCGAGCGACATGGCCGTGACCTCCCGTGAAGTCTTGTGATCGCACCCGCGAAGCTTGCCAATTGTTTAGGTTCGGCCAAGCGCTCGTGTGTTTACACATTAATTGCGTGCGTACTATATCTAGGCTGCTGGGAACGGCTTTAAAGACCCGTTATCCTGTCCGCCTCAGCATGTGGGCCAGCATGAAGACATCACGAACCATCACCTGGATCCTGTTGCTCGCGGCCCTTGGCGGCGGCGGCTATTACGGCTGGCAGCGTTATCAGGACGCGAATGCCGCCAAGACGGCGGCTGCGCAGAAATCCACCCGCCCGCCGGCTGTTCGCGTGTCGGTCGTGCCGGTCGAGAAGACGGACTTCCAGGTCTTCCTCACCGGGCTCGGGACCGTGCAGGGCTTCAACACCGTCCAGGTCCGTACCCGCGTCGACGGCCAGATCGACAAGATCGCCTTTACCGAAGGCCAGCTGGTGAAGGAAGGCGACCTCCTGGTGGAGATCGATCCGCGCCCGTTCCAGGCCGCGCTCGATCAGGCCAAGGCCAAGCGCGCCCAGGACGAGGCCAATCTCAACAACGCCAATCTCGATCTGCAGCGCACGACCAAGCTCGGCGAGTTCGCGACGCGGCAGCAGCAGGACACGCAGCGCTCCACCGTCGCGCAGCTGACGGCGCAGATCGCTGCGGACGACGCCGCCATCGCCAATGCCCAGACCCAGCTCGGCTATACTCAGGTCAAGGCGCCGATCTCCGGCGTCGCCGGCCTGCGCCAGGTCGACATCGGCAACATCGTCAACGCATCGAGCCAGACCGGCATCGTCTCGATCGCGCAGATCGAGCCGATCGCGGTGATCTTCACCGCGCCGGAGGAGCAGCTGCCCTACATCAACGAGGCGCAGAAGACGGCGCCTCTGAAGGTCATCGCTTTCACGACCGACGGCAAGAAGCAACTCGCCGAGGGCAAGCTGATGGTCGTCAACAACCAGGTCGACACGACCAGTGGAACAATCCGGCTGAAGGCGGTGTTCGACAACAAGGAGCACACGCTGTGGCCGGGTCAGTCGGTCTCGACGCGGCTCCTGGTGCGGACGCTGAAGGACGCCACGGTGGTTCCCGACGACGCCGTCCAGCACTCCACCAACGGGCTCTACTCCTACACCGTGAGCCCGGAGAACAAGGCCGAGCTGCGCAAGGTGAAGGTGGGCGCCTCGATCGATGGCCGCACGGTCGTCGAAGAAGGTCTCACCCCAGGGCAGCAGGTGATCACGGGCGGTCAATTCAAAGTACAGCCTGGCTCGCTCGTGACCACCGCGGTGGCCAGCTCGGAGCCGGCCCCAGCTAAGGTCCGGCAGGAATGAACGGCGGCGGCATCTCGGCACCCTTCATCAAATACCCCATCGGCACCTCGCTGCTGATGGCGGGGATCCTGTTCATCGGTCTCGTCGCCTATCCGCTGCTGCCCGTTGCGCCGCTGCCGCAGGTCGACTTCCCGACCATCCAGGTGACGGCCAACCTGCCCGGCGGCAGTCCCGAGACCATGGCGACCTCGGTCGCCCAGCCGCTGGAGCGGCAGTTCGCCCAGATCCCCGGCATCGCCCAGATGACGTCGACGAGCTACCTGGGCACCGCCGCGATCACCATCCAGTTCGATCTCAACCGCAACATCGACGGCGCCGCCAACGACGTCCAGGGCGCGATCAACGCGGCGTCCGGCCAGCTGCCGAAGAACCTGCCGTCGCCGCCGACCTACCGCAAGGTCAACCCGGCGGATTCCCCGATCCTGCTGCTGTCGGCGACCTCCGAGACGCTGCCGCTGACCACCGTCAGCGACGCGGTCGACGCCGGCCTCGCCCAGCAGATCAGCCAGATCTCGGGTGTCGCCCAGGTCATCATCGGCGGCCAGCAGAAGCCGTCCATCCGCATCCAGATCGACCCGGCCAAGCTCGTCGCCAAGGGCCTGTCGATGGAGGACGTGCGCAGCCAGATCGCCATCACCACAGTCGATGCGCCCAAGGGCAACATCGACGGCGAGCGGCGCGCCTATACGATCTACGCCAACGACCAGCTGACCGACGCCAAGGACTGGAACGACGTCATCATCGCCTACCGCAATGGCGGCCCGTTGCGGATCCGCGACATCGGCAAGGCGGTTTCGGCAGCCGAGGACGCCAAGCAGGCCGCCTGGGCCAACGGCACGCGCGGCGTGTTCCTGGTGATCTTCAAGCAGCCCGGCGCCAACGTCATCGAGACCGTCGACCGCATCAAGGGGCTGCTGCCGCGGCTCGTCGCGGCGATCCCGCCGGCGATCAAGATCGACGTCATCTCCGACCGCACCACGACCATCCGCGCCGCCGTCGAGGACGTCCAGTTCACGCTCATCCTCACCATTTTCCTGGTGGTGATGGTCATCTTCATTTTCCTGCGCAGCTTCTGGGCGACGGTGATCCCGACCATCACGGTGCCGCTGGCGCTGCTGGGGGCCTGCGCCATGATGTGGGGCGTCGGCTATACGCTCGACAATCTGTCGCTGATGGCGCTGACCATCGCGGTCGGCTTCGTGGTCGACGACGCCATCGTCATGCTCGAGAACATCTCGCGCTATGTCGAGGAAGGCGAGACGCCGATGGCCGCCGCCTATAAGGGCGCCAAGGAGATCGGCTTCACCATCGTCTCGATCTCGATCTCGCTGGTCGCGGTGCTGATCCCGCTGCTCTTGATGGGCGGCATCATCGGCCGCCTGTTCCGCGAGTTCGCGGTGGTGCTGGCGATGACCATCTTCGTCTCGATGTTCGTGTCGCTGACGCTGACGCCGATGATGGCCTCGCGCTTCCTGCGCAACGAGCACGCCGCTCAGCACGGCAAGTTCTACCAGTGGAGCGAGGCCGCGTTCGACGCGATGCTGCGGGCCTATGAGAAGGGCCTCGACGTCGCGCTGCGCTGGCGCTTCGCCACCCTCATGGTGTTCTTCGCCACGCTGGGCCTGTCGGTCTATTTGTTCATTCTGATCCCCAAGGGCTTCTTTCCGCAGCAGGACGTCGGCCTGATCACCGCCACCTCCGAGGCCTCGCAGGACATCTCGTTCAAGGCCATGCAGTCGCGCCAGGAGGCGCTCGCCAAGATCGTGATGGCCGATCACGACGTCGCCAGCATCGCGATGAACATCGGCGGCTCCGGCCGCGCCGGCAACAACGGCAACATGTTCATCACGCTGAAGCCGCGCGAGGAGCGTGACGCCACGGCGCAGCAGATCATCGCCCGCCTGCGGCCGCAGCTCGAGAAGGTCGAGGGCGCTCGCCTCTACATGCAGGCGGCCCAGGACATCCGCCTCGGCGGGCGGCCGTCACGCACCCAATTCGAGTTCACCTTGCAGGACCCGAATCTTTCCGAGCTCAACGAATGGGCGCCGAAGATCCTGGAAAAGATGCGCGCGCTGCCGCAGCTGCGCGACGTCGCCACCGACCAGCAGGCCGACGGCACCACGGTGCAGCTCGTCATCAACCGCGACACCGCCTCGCGCTACGGCATCTCGCCGCAGCTGATCGACGACACGCTGTACGACGCCTTCGGGCAGCGCCAGGTCGCGCAGTACTTCACCCAGCTCAACTCCTACCGCGTCATCCTGGAGATCCTCCCCGAGCTGCAGGGCAATCTCGACACGCTGAACAAGCTCTATGTGAAGTCGCCGACCACCGGCGACCAGGTGCCGCTGTCGACCTTCGCCAGCTGGACGACGGTGCCGGTCAAGCCGCTCTCGATCAGCCACCAGGGCCAGTTCCCCTCGATCACGATCAGCTTCAACCTCGCCCAGGGCGTTGCGCTCGGCCAGGCGACCGATGCCGTCCAGCGCGCGATGGTCGAGATGGGTGCGCCGACGACCTTGAACTCGAGCTTCCAGGGCACCGCGCAGGCGTTCCAGCAATCGCTGTCGACCGTGCCGCTCCTGATCCTCGCGGCGCTCGTCGTGGTCTATCTGATCCTCGGCATCCTCTACGAGAGCTACATCCACCCGATCACGATTCTCTCGACCCTGCCCTCGGCCGGCGTCGGCGCACTCGCGATCCTGATGGCATTCGGCTACGAGTTCAGCCTCATTGCTCTGATCGGTGTCATCCTGCTGATCGGCATCGTGAAGAAGAACGGCATCATGATGGTCGACTTCGCCATCGCGGCGGAGCGCGACCAGCATCTGGCGCCGGAGCAGTCGATTCGCCAGGCCGCCCTGCTCCGCTTCCGCCCGATCATGATGACGACGATGGCCGCGCTGCTCGGCGGCGTGCCCTTGATGCTCGGCAACGGCACCGGCTCGGAGATCCGCCAGCCGCTCGGCTACGCCATGGTCGGCGGCCTGATCGTCAGCCAGATGCTGACGCTGTTCACCACGCCGGTGATCTATCTCTATCTCGACAAAGTCAACAACGCCTTCTCGCGCTGGGGCCGCGCGCATATCGAGCACGAGCCGGAGACCGCGGCGGCAGGGCCGGTCAAGGAAGCGGCGGAGTAACCCGCCGCTTCGCGCCGTCCTTCACTGCCGCGCCATCTCCGCGTTGCCCACACTCTCGCCGTCCAGGTTCTGCTCGTTCTGCATCGTCACCGTCACGTGCGAGAGCCGACCGGTGAAGGCGAACGGCGCCGCGTAGTCCGAGACCGGGCTGCCGCGGTCGTGGCCGATGTCGAGGCCCGACCAGGAGATCAGCGTGTGGAAGGCGAGCTGCGTGGTCACCGCGCCGGCCTCCTCGCCGTCGATCAGCAGCGTGTACCGGCTCATGCCGGTGCGGGCGCCCTTGGCCGGCTCGCTCTCGCGCCGCAGGCGCGCGACGCGCAGGCCGAGTTTATGCGCCCCTGCTGGCACCGGATGGGTCGAGCGGACGATCTCGTGGCGGCCGCCGATGTTGAGATCGTGCACGAGATGGCCGTCCTTGACGTAGAGGCTGTAGCCCGAGGTGGCGTCGCCATGCGCGATCAGCACGCCGCTCCCGCCTGCGTCGATCTCAACATGGGCCTCGATCAGATAGTCGCGGCTGCGCACATCGGGAGCGACGTCGGTCGGCACATGGCCCATGCCGGCGTGAAAGGTGAAGCGCGTGCGCGCGCCGTGGACACGCGCCGCGTTCTCGGCGAAGCGCGGGCCGAAGCGATCGTCGAGCGGCAGCACCTGGTGCGCTTCGGCCTGCTCCCACCACAGCTTCACCAGCGCGGCGAGCCGCTCCGGCTCGGCGGCGGCGAGATCATGGGTTTCGGAGAAATCCTGCGCGAGGTGAAACAGCTCCCATTTGTCGTTGTCGAACGGCGTGCCGGTGGGATGAAACGCGACCGCCTTCCAGCCGTCGTGCCAGAGGCCGCGATGGCCGAACATCTCGAAATATTGCGGGGCCGGCTTCGACGGCGCATCCGGATCGTTGATCGAGGCGGCGAAGCTCACGCCTTCGAGCGGCATCTGCGGGACGCCTGCGATCGTGGCAGGCGCATCGACGCCGATCAGCTCGAGCAAGGTCGGCACGAGATCGCAAGCATGGACGAACTGATGACGGACCTCACCCCCGGCGGGAATCGCCCGCGGCCATGACAGGATGAAGGGATCGCGGATGCCGCCGCCATGGGTGTTCTGCTTGTAGCGCTTGAGCGGCGTGTTCGACGCCATCGCCCAGCCATGCGGGAAGTTGGAATGCGTGTCGGGGCCGCCGATGTCGTCGATGCGCGCGAGCTTCTCGGCGATCGGCTCCGGCTTGAAATTGAACGGCCCCATCGCATTGACGAAGCCGAGCGGCCCGCCTTCCTGGCTGGCGCCATTGTCGGACATCACGATGACGAGCGTGTTGTCGCGCTGGCCGGTCTTGTCGAGGAAGGCGAGCAGCCGGGCCAGATGCTGGTCGGCATGGTCGAGCATGCCGGCAAACGCCGATTGCAGCCGGGTGAAGACGCGGCGCTCATCCTCGGAATGCGCCTCCCAGGCCTTCACGCCGTCATTGCGCGGCGGCAGGTCGGTTGTCTCGGGCACCAGCCCCATCGCCTTCTGCCGCGCCAGGCGCTCCGCGCGCTCGACGTCCCAGCCATGGGCGAACACGGCATCATAGCTCTCGATGATGTCATGAGGCGCCTGGTGCGGCGCGTGGCAGGCGCCGAGCGCGAGCCAGGTCAGCCATGGCAGCTCGGGCCGGTCGGCGGTGTGGTCGGCGATGAAGCGGATCGCCTGATCGATGAGGTCTGCGGTCAAATGATAGCCGTCGGCGTAGCTGCCGGGCGGCGGGATGTGCGTATTGTCGAGCACGAGCTCCGGCGCATATTGATCGGTCTCGGCGTCGAGAAAGCCGTAGAAGCGGTCGAAGCCGCGGCCGAGCGGCCAGCCGTCGAACGGCCCGGTCGCCCCGCTCTCGGTCAGCGGCGTGACGTGCCACTTGCCGACCATGTAGTTGCGATAGGCGTGCGCGCGCAGCATCTCGGCCAGCGTGCCCGCCTCCCGCGCCATCTTGCCGCGATAGCCTGGGTAGCCGGAATCGAAATTGGCGAGGCAGCCGACGCCGACCGAATGATGGTTGCGCCCGGTCAGGAGCGCCGCGCGCGTGGTCGAGCACATCGCGGTCGTATGGAAGCCGGAATAGCGCAGACCCTGCGCCGCCAGCGCATCGATCGCGGGCGTGCGGATCGGCGAGCCGTAGCAGCCGAAATCGGAGAAGCCGACATCGTCGAACAGCACCACCAGGATGTTGGGCGCGCCCTTGGGCGGCTGCGGCGGCGCCGGCCACCACGGTTTTGAACCTGCGATGGTCCTGCCGATCGTGCCGCCGAATGCCGGCTCGTTCATGGCTCGTCCTCCCCCGTCGCTCGCGTCGCGGCGAAGCGGCCTTGCGACAGCGGCGTTGTTCTGGTTGCCGCGATCCGCCCTCCGCGAGGGAGAGCAGCGCCCGCTTGCCTGAGATCATAACCATGATTATCATTATTATTCCAGACGGAGAGTTTCATGATCCCGCGGATTGCGGCAGTCGACCTGCCCGGCGTTACGCCGTCGCGGCAGCAGCGCAGCCGCGAGACCACGCTGGCCCTGCTGACCGCCGGCGCCGAGCTCCTGCGCACGCGCAGCCTCGCGGAGCTGTCGATCAGCGAGCTGTGCGCTGACATCGGCGCCACGGTCGGCGCCTTCTACAGCCGCTTCGACAGCAAGGAGGCCTATTTCAACGCCCTGCTCGCGCTCACCCTGGAGGACGGGCGGGAGCAGCTGCTGAAGCTGCCGGCGGCCGAAGCGGCCCCTGCCGGCGACCTCGATGCGCAGTGTCATCTGCTGGTCCGCGGCACCGTGCTCTGGATGCGCCGTCACAAGGGCGTCCTGCGCGCCGCCCTGGTTCGCGGCGAAAACGGATCCAATAACTGGACCGGCTTCAAGGATCTGGCGCAGGCGCTGTCGAAACGCGCGGCGCTGCTGCTGCGGCCGGCAGCTGACGGCGCCAGCGCTGCCCGCAAGCCGGCCGCGACCGCGGAGGAGCGCAAGGCGGTCGCGTTCGGCATCCAGGTCGTGCTCGGCACGCTGGTGAACGCCATCCTCAACGATCCCGGCCCGCTCTCGATCGACGACGACGAGATCGCACAGAGGCTGGGTGCCTGCCTCGTCCAGCTGCTGCGCGCCAAGCCGGACGGCGCGCCCCGTAAGCCGCCAGCCCGCTCTGCCAAGCGCTAAAGGCCGGGCGGTTGGCTGAAGGTTGCCAAACAGGTTGGAAATCCGTCATCCAGCGGCTTGCCAAAGCCTCGGACATGCGGGTAGAAGGACGCGTCGCCGCCGCCGGCCTGCTTCGCGGGCCGGTTCGCAAAACGGTGCCAGACAGTCCACCAAATGGTTGAAACTGCTCGGCATTCCGTTGGGGAATGGTGTAACGGTAGCACAACAGACTCTGACTCTGTTTGTCTTGGTTCGAATCCAGGTTCCCCAGCCAGCTTGATCTCGCCGCGACCGCCTGAAGCGAACAGGCCCCCTTCCTCGTGACCTGAACCGACGCCGCTATCCGCGTGCACCAGCGCTTCGACGCGCCGCCGCTCGTTAACCTCTGCTCATTGCGAATCGACGAGAACGGAACAACCATTCCGGGCAACGGAACGCTTCGGCGGAGGATTCCACGTGCAGAGCAGCGTCGGGTCGCGGGCCTTTCAGAACGCACGGCTTCAAAAGCGCGCCAAGAAGCAGGCGGACGTGCTGTTGCCGGCGGCCGTGAAGGCCTATCGCGAGGGCCGGCATCAGGAGGCGCAGGCGCTATGCCAGCAGATCCTGCAGGAGCTGCCACAGCATGTCGGCGCCCTGCATCTGCTCGGCGTCTCCGAACGGGAGTGCGGCCGGTTCGATCAGGCCGTGCTCCTCCTGACGCGGGCGGTCGAAATCGACCCGCGCTCGGCCGACGCCCAGTCCGATCTCGGCGTGGCGCTGTCCCGGCTCGGCCGGCACGAGGACGCGCGTGCCCGCTTCGAGCGCGCCATCGCGCTCAAGCCGAACTTCCCGGCCGCGCTCACGCATCTCGGCAATGCGCTGATGAGCCTGTTCCGGTTCGAGGAGGCGATCTCGGCGCATGACCGCGCCATCGCGCTGAAGCCCGACCATGCCGAGGCGTACGCCAATCGCGGCATGACGCTGCTGTTCACGAGCCGGCACGGAGAGGCCGGCCAGAACTTCGATCGCGCGCTGTCGCTGCAGCCGCGCTTGCTGTCGGCGCTGTTCGGCAAGGGCGTCGCCAGCACATATCTGCGCGATTTCGAAACGGCACTGGCCGCGCTGAATACGGCGCTGGCGATCAATCCCAATGCTGGCGCCGTGATCGCCCAACGCGGGCGGGTGTATCAGGAGCTGGGCAAGTTCGAGCAGGCGGAAGCCGATTTCGACGCCGCGCTGGCGCGTGAGCCGCTTCTCGAAGCTGCCCTTTGCGGCAAGGCCACGGTGACACTCGCCAATGGCAATATCGCGCAGGCGATCGCCGTCAGCAACAAGGTGCTGGCTCAGAACCCGAACTCGGAGCTCGCCTGGACCCTGCTCGGCGTCTGCGCGGCGGCGCAGGGCGACACCGCCGCGGCGATCGAGCATTACGACCGCGCGCTCGCGATCAATCCGCATCATGAGGACGCGATCACCAAGAAGATCTTCGCGCTGGATTTCCTGCCCGACGTGACGGTGAAGCGCCTTCAGGCCGAGCGCAAATATTGGTGGGACGCGATCGGGTCGCGCTTGCCACGGCGCTCGCTCGGCGCGCGGAATCTCGATCCGGACCGGCGGCTCGTCGTGGGCTACGTCTCGTCGGATTTCCGCGATCATTCGGCGGCTTTTGCCTTCATGCCCATCCTGCGCCACCACGACCACGCGAAGTTCGAAATCCTCGCTTATTCCTGTTCGCCGATGCAGGACGCCAAGACCGAGCTGTGCCGCTCGCTGGTCGATCGCTTCGTCGACGCCTCGCTGTGGAGCGACGAGAAGCTCGCCGATCGGATCCAGGCCGACAAGGTCGACATCCTCGTCGACCTCTCGGGGCATTCCGCCGGCCACCGGCTCACGCTGTTTGCGCGCAAGCCGGCCCCGATCCAGGTCTCGGCCGTCGGCAGCGTCACCGGGACGGGCCTGCCGGTCATGGATTATCTGCTGGCCGATCCGGTGGTGATTCCGACCGAGGTCCGGCCGCTGTTTGCCGAAAAGATCTACGACCTGCCGTCGCTCATCACGATCGAACCGCCGCCTCCCGTTCCGCCATCGCCGCTGCCGATGCTGCGTAACGGCCACGTCACCTTCGGCGCGTTCAATCGCATCGACAAGCTGTCGGAGCCGACGCTCACGCTCTGGTCGAAGCTGATGGCCGCAACGCCCGGCTCGATCATCGTCGTCAAGAACCACTCGATGGGCGATGCCCTGCTGCGCGACCGATTGCTCGCTCGCTTCGCCGCTCACGGCATTGCCGCGGACCGCGTTCGTTGTGAGGGAAAGACGACACGCGAGGCGCATCTTGCGATGTTCGCCGACATCGACATCTCGCTCGATCCGTTCCCGCAGAATGGCGGCATCTCGACCTGGGAGTCGCTGCAGATGGGCGTGCCCGTCGTCACCAAGCTCGGCAGCGGCCCCGCGGCTCGCGCCGGCGGCGCGATCGTCAAGGCGGTCGGCCTCGACGACTGGGTCGCCGAAGATGACGACGCCTATCTCGCGATCGCGCTGAAATTCTGCTCCCGGCCCGCGGAGCTCGCCGCGCTGCGCGCCCGGCTGCCGGAGCTGGTCTCGCATTCGGCCGCCGGAGACAACGCGCTCTATACGCAGCAGGTCGAACAGGGCTATCGCAAGTTCTGGCAGGACTACTGCGCCCAAGTCACGGCCGGCGAGGACTGCCGGAATTAACCCGCCATTCACCACGATGCTCACCCGCCCGGAACGATGCAATTTGCATCAAATTATCAGTTCAGGGAGACGGGACATGAGCAGACTGATGGATCTCGAAGACCAGATTGCGCGGGCCGAACGGCTGCAGCGGAGCATCACCGATGCGGTGACGATCGAACGCCTCAGGCAGTTCGCCGCCGAGTGCCGCCGCGAGGCCGAACGGCTGTCGCACCACCGCCACGCCGCGTGACCCGCCGCGCGCGTCAGATGATCATCGCTCGCCCGCCCGTCGGAGGTGGCGCGCCGCTCACGAGCAGGTCGTGACCATGTTGGTGCAGAGCTGCCGGGTCCAGCCGATGCCGGCCTTGACGCGGATCTTGGCGAACGCGCCGGAGCAGCCGAGCAGCTCGACCGCCTGATCGCCGCCCGCATGGGCATCGAGCTTGGCGCTGGTGGCGACGGGATCACGATAGATCACCGCGCCGTTCTGCAGGCCGCCGACGCCCACGACCGCGCGGTGCACGAAGCCCCTGCCCTGGAAGATGACCGTCTCCCGATCCTGATCGACATCGATGAGGACGGCACGGTCGATCTCGAACCAGTCCTCCTGCTGCGCCCTCAGATGCACGACGATCCAACCATTGCTGGTCGGATTCTTCAGCGCCTTGAGCAACGCGCCGCCCGGCTCGGCGCGCACATTGGCGCCGTTGGGATCTGGATCGGTGATGTCGACCGCGACATCGCAGGCCTCGCGGCCAGCCGCGACCGCCCCAGACGTCGAGAGCAGCAGGAGCAATAAAATTCTTCCAAGCATCGTGGGATCCGGATTGATGTTCCCTGTCGGGTTTGGTCGCTCTCGGCGCCCTGAAGTTCAGGCGGCCGCAGAGAAGGCGTGTCGTCCGGCTGAACCCGTGCTATCCGCGCCTGCACTTTGGCGCAGCGCCGTCCATCGGAACGTCGAAAGCCTCTCATGCGTGAACGCCCCTCCTCGCGTCTCCTCGTCGTCGATCCCGAGGGGCGCCTGCTGCTCTTCAAGTTCGTGCATCTCGCCGGCGCGCTGGAGGGACAGCAGTTCTGGGCGACGCCGGGCGGCGGGCTCGATCCGGGCGAGAGCTACGAGGCCGCGGCATGCCGGGAGATGTTCGAGGAGACCGGCATCCGCATCGATCATCCGGGGCCCGAGATCGCGCAGCGAGCGGTGATCTTCACGCTGGTCGATGGCGAGGAGGTCAGCGCTGACGAGCGCTATTTCCTGGTCCGGGTCGGCAGCGCGGCCATCTCCGCCATGCATTGGACCGAGCTCGAGCGCGCGGCCATCGCCGCGCAACGCTGGTGGCGGAGGGACGAGCTGGCGGCGACGGCCGACCAGGTGTTTCCCGAGGACATCGTGGAGATGCTGACGCGCGCCGGAGTCTGGTGAGGCCAGCGCGCGGTCAGAGCCGCCCGCCGGCAAGCGCCGCAGCGCGCGGGCGGCCGACATCCTCGAGCGCCTGCGGCATCGGCGAGACCGGGAACACCGCGTTGATCTGGCCCGTCCCCGACGACGGGAAGAACGGCGTCACCACCTCGACGCCGCGGTCGTAATGGTTCCAGCCGAGCGCGCCGAGCAGCATGGCGGTGTCGTGCATGAAGCCCTCACCATGGCCCTTGCTGGCATATTCCGGCAGCATGTCGCAGAAATCCGGCCACTCGCCCTGCTCCCACATCTGGATCACCTCGTGGTCGAGCCGCTCCAGGAACGGGCTGAACATCTTGTCGCGATAGTCGTCGGCGGTGCCGTTCTGCGCGAAGCGGTGGCTGAGGGAGCCCGATGCGAAGAACGCGACCGTGCCGTCATAATGATCCTCGACGGCGCGGCGGAACGCCCAGCCGAGCTTGGCGCTGTCGGCGAGATAATGCGATGTGCACAGCGCTGACACCGACACCACCTTGAAGTGGCGATCGGGGTTCATGTACCGCATCGGCACCAGCGTGCCGTATTCCAGCGCCAGCGAGGTCGCATCATGCGCCATGGTCGCAATCCCGTGCGCATTGGCGCCGTCGGCCAGGATGTGGCCGAGCTCCGGATTGCCGTCATATTCATAGGTCATGTTGGCGATGAAATGCGGCAGCTCGTTCGAGGTGTAGAGCCCCTGGAAGTGCGGCGCGCAATTGATGTGATAGCCCGCATTGACCAGCCAATGGGTGTCGAACACGACGATGGTGTCGACTCCGGCCTCGCGGCAGCGCCGGCCGATCTCGAGATGGCCGTCGATCGCCGACTGCCGCTTGCCCTTGGCCGGGCCATCGAGCTCGCTGAGATACATCGACGGCACATGTGTGATCTTCGCCGCCAGCGCGAGCTTGCCCATCCCTCGTCTCCTTCCGGTCGTTCCCCGGCCTGATATCGCCGGCCGTTTGCTTGAGCGGCAGATTACCCCTCCAGCCAGCCGAAAAAAAGGGCCGCAAGCGCGGCCCTCCTCAGCGTCCAAACCAATCGGCTGTCCCATGATCATGGGACAGCCCGCGCGGCTGCGCGGCTCACGCCGCCTTGATGTCGATGGTCTTGGCGGCCTTCTGCACCTCGGGCTTCTTCGGCAGGGTCACCTTGAGCACGCCCTGCTTGAACACCGCCTCGATCTTGTCGGTGTCGACCCCGTCCGGGATCTGGAAGGAGCGCTCGAACGCGCCGTAGCTGCGCTCGCGGACGTAATAGTCCTTCTTTGTCTCCTCCTTGTCCTCCTGCTTCTCGCCCTTGATCGACAGCACGCCGCTGGCGACCTTCACCTCGACATTCTTCTCGTCGAGTCCGGGCAGCTCGGCCGTGAGCTCATAGGCGTTGTCGTGCTCGGCGACGTCGACCGCCGGCGCCACGGCAAACGATCTCGCGCGCGCAAGACCCGGCAATTGGTCGAACAGCGCCGGGGTGCGCCAGACTCCGCCGTGGAAGTCCTCGAACACGCGATCGATCTCGCGGCGCAGGTTCTCGAACGGCCGCCATCCCTGCAATGATGGCGCATTCGCTTTCTCGGTGTTGACAGGCAGCTTGGTGGGTTCAGCCATGATGTCATCCTCCTGCTTCACGCGAGGATCGGCTCTTCAGCAGCATCGCGGCCGGTGCACAGCGCGACCTCGGCCGCATCCGCTCCCTCGCGCTTGACGGGAAGACTATACCGGGCACACGGCGGTTCCAGATTGATCGCGATCAAATCGCCGCGCGCCCGCCCGCGGCGAGCGACCTGCGCTCCGGCCCGCTGATCGTCATCGCCTTCGAAAGATCAGTCCGCGCACAAAGCTGAAGGAGCCCCTCGAAATGGTAAACCGAACGTAAACTGGAACGGCTCGTGCAACGCTTTAGCAAAGCCAGCAGAAAGCGTTACGTCCCAATGCGTTACGAGCGTTTGAGGAACCGCGCTTGCAGCGCCGGACAGCATCCTGCGAGGCCACGGAAGGGCGCCGATGCGTTCATCATGACGAGCCGTTTAACAAATTGTCCAGTCGGAGCGGCGAAGGTGTCAGCGCAACAATTCACCACAGGTTTCATGACCGTGACATCCTTCGGACGCGTGATCTCGGTGCGAGGCTCCCAGGCCCGCGTCGGCATTCTGTCGACACAGCAGATGACCGTCTCCGACATCCGCGCGACAGTCGGCCGTTTCATCAGCATCCGCTGCCCCAGCGCCACGATCATCGCCATCATCACCGAGGTCACCAGCGAGGACCTTTCTCAGGCCAGCGAGTATGTCGCGACGGCCTCCGTCGACCTGCTCGGCGAGATTCTCGGGCCCGCCGAGAAGCCGAAGTTCCAGCGCGGCGTCACCCATTATCCGACCATCGGCGACGCCGTCGACATGATCACCAGCCAGGAGCTGCGCACGATCTACACGCCGACCGCCGGCGATCATATCGACATCGGCGCGCTGCAGCAGGACACGTCCGTGCGCGCCTGCGTCAATGTCGAGGAAATGCTGTCGAAGCACTTCGCGGTGCTCGGCTCGACCGGCGTCGGTAAATCCACCGGCGTGTCGCTGCTGCTCAACGAGATCCTCAAAGCGCGGCCGAACCTGCGCATCTTCCTGCTCGACGTCCACAACGAATATGGCCGCTGCTTCGGCGAGAAGGCGCTGGTGCTCAACCCGCGCAATCTGAAGCTGCCGTTCTGGCTGTTCAATTTCGAGGAGATCGTCGACGTCCTGTTCGGCGGCCGTCCCGGCGTCCCGGAGGAGCTCGACATTCTCGCCGAGGTCATCCCGCTGGCGAAGGGCATCTACACCCAGTACCAGAACACGGACCGTATCGGCCTGAAGCGCATCGATCCGAAGATGGTCGGCTACACGGTCGATACGCCGGTGCCCTACCGCCTCGTCGACCTGATCAACCTGATCGACGAGCGCATGGGCAAGCTCGAGAACCGCTCCTCACGCATCATCTATCACAAGCTGATCTCGCGCATCGAGACCGTGCGCAACGACCCGCGCTACGCCTTCATGTTCGACAACGCCAATGTCGGCGGCGACACCATGGCCGAGGTCATCAGCCATCTGTTCCGCCTGCCCGCGAACGGCCGGCCGATGACGGTGATGCAGCTCGCCGGCTTCCCGGCCGAGGTGGTCGATTCCGTCGTCTCGGTGGTCTGCCGCATGGCGTTCGATTTCGGCCTGTGGAGCGACGGCGTCTCGCCGCTGCTGTTCGTCTGCGAGGAAGCGCACCGCTATGCCTCCGCGGACCGCTCGATCGGCTTCGGGCCGACCCGCAAGGCAATCTCGCGCATCGCCAAGGAAGGCCGCAAATACGGCGTCTATCTCGGCCTGATCACCCAGCGCCCGGCCGAGCTCGACGCCACCATCATCTCACAATGCAACACGCTGTTCACGATGCGCCTCGCCAACGAGCGCGACCAGTCGCTGTTGCGCTCGGCGGTGTCGGACGCCGCCGCCAACCTGCTCTCCTTCGTCCCCTCGCTCGGCACCCGCGAGGTGCTGGCGTTCGGCGAAGGCGTCGCGCTGCCGACCCGGCTGCGCTTCAAGGAGGTGCCGCCGCATCAGATGCCGCGCAGCGAGGCGACGATCGCCACGGTGCGCTCGGTCAATGCCGGCCACGACATGCATTTCGTCAGCGCGGTGCTGGAGCGCTGGCGCGGCGCGACCTCGAGCCGGGATGCCGCGAATGGCGACGGCGGCATGAGCAGCGGCGGCGAGCGCGGCGGTCTGGCGACGTCGCTCGACGCCCCGATGCTGCAGCCCTCGATGGGCCTCGATCCCGACCGCTTCTCCCTGCTCAAGAAGCCGCTGCGTTAATCCCCGCGAACATCAGGACATCGCATGCTGGCGGCCGGGTTCCCGGCCGGCCTGGGAACTCGCGCTGTGAATCGTGCGGGCCAATAGATTGCAAGCTACCAATTCTATTCCTATCTATTGGTCATGCCCTCCGTTCCCCCGAATATTGCCGCGGAAATCGGCCTCCTCGTTGCCCGCGTCGCGCGGCTGTGGCGCCGCGAGGCCGATCAGGCGCTGGCGGATCACGGCCTGTCGCAGGCGACCGCGCACCCGCTGCGGGCGCTCGCCAGGCACGGCACCAGGGATGGCAAGGGCATCCGCCAGGGCGCGCTCGCCGAGGACGTCGGCATCGAAGGCCCGTCGCTGGTCCGCCTGATCGACCTGCTGCAGGCGGAGAAGCTGGTGGAGCGCCGTGAGGATCCCAGCGATCGCCGCGCCAAGACGCTGCATCTCACCGCCAAGGGCGCAGCGAAGACGGCAGAGATCGAGGGCGTGCTGCGGCGGGTCCGCGAGGATCTCCTGAAAGGTATCCCGGCTGAGGACCTCGCGACCGCCTACGACGTTCTGCATCGCATCGAGCAGCGCATGATGCGGCTGCACGAAGCCCTTCCGCCCGATGCTGGTCCCGCAGGCGAACCATGAACAAATTTCCGCTGCGCGGCGCCGACCTCGTATTCTCGGTCAAGACGTTCGGCGCGGCCGTGCTGGCGCTGCTGATCGCGCTCTGGATCGACCTGCCCCGGCCGTATTGGGCCATGGCCACCGTCTACATCACCTCGCAGCCGCTGGCCGGCGCCACCGCATCGAAGGCGCTCTATCGCGTGCTCGGGACGCTCGCCGGCGCCGCGGCAGCCGTCGCCATCGTCCCGAGCTTCGTCAATGCGCCCGAGCTGCTCAGCCTGGTCATCGCGCTGTGGACCGGCGCCTGCCTCTACGTCTCGCTGCTCGACCGCACGCCGCGCAGCTATCTGTTCATGCTGGCCGGCTACACGCTGGCGCTGATCGGCTTTCCCGCCGTGACCGATCCCGGGGGCATCTTCGATGTCGCGGTGTCGCGCGCGCAGGAGATCACGCTCGGCATCGTCTGTGCGACGCTGGTCTCCACCATCGTGCTTCCGCGCAGCGTCGCTCCCGTGGTCGCCGCCAAGGTCGAGCGCTGGCTCGACGATGCGCGCCGACTGAGCCGGGACGTGCTGCTCGGCGGTGGCGGCAGCGAGGAGGATCGCGCGCACCGCCTGCGGCTCGCAGCGGAAGCGCTGGAGATCGATACGCTCGCCACGCACCTCGCGTTCGACCGGCAGGCGGACCACGACGCCGTCGAAGGCCTGCGATCGCTGCGGCTGCACATGCAGTTGCTGCTGCCGCTGCTGGGCTCGATCCACGACCGGCTGGAGGCGCTCGAAGGCCATATCCAGCGGGAGCTGAGCGATCTGCTGCGACGTCTGGCCGGCTGGGTCACAGCCGCCGGCGACCGCGCGCCGACCGATCGCCTGCGGGCCGAGATCGACGCGCTCCGGCCCTCGCTCGAGGCGAACTCGTCCTGGGACCAGATCATGACCGCGAGCCTGCTGATCAGGCTGCGCGAGCTGGTCGACATCGCCGATGATTGCCGGGCGTTGAACGCAGCCATTGCCGCCGGCAAGGACACATCCCAGGTCCCGCTCGCCTTCCGCACCGAGCAGGGCATCGCGCCCGCCCGGCATCGCGACCACGCGCTGGCGCTGTGGTCGGCCGCAGGCGTGGTCGTCGCCATTCTGGTCTGCTGCGCATTCTGGATCGCGACCGGGTGGACCGACGGCGCCTCGGCGCCGATGATGGCCGCCGTCGCCTGCTCGTTCTTTGCCGCGCAGGATGATCCGGCTCCCAGCATCGTCAGGTTCACGGCGTGGTCGCTGGTCGCGATCATCATCGACGCCATCTACCTGTTTGCCATCATCCCGGCGATCTCGGACGTCGAGCTGCTGATCGCGGCACTCGCGCCGGCGTTCCTGCTGTTCGGCGTGCTGATCGCCCGCCCGCAGACGACGCCGATCGGCATGGCGCTCGGCGCCAACGGCGCGACGCTGCTGGCGCTGCAATCGACCTACAGTGCCGACTTTCAGAGCTACGCCAATTCGGCGATCGCCTTCATGGTCGGCATGGCCGCGGCCGTGGTGCTCACCCGCCTGGTGCGCTCGGTCCGCGCCGAATGGATCGCCCAGCGGCTGCTGCGCACGAGCTGGGAGACCCTGGCGCTGACCGCCGAGCGCCGCGGCCATCATGATCGCGCCGCCTTCATCGGCCTCATGCTCGACCGGCTGGGACTGCTGGCGCAACGCTTCGCCGCGATCCCCGAGGACGACCGCCGCGAGCTCGACAGCCTGAGCCAGTTGCGCGTCGGCCTCAACATCATCGACCTCCGCCGCGCCCGCCATGGACTGACGGCAGCGACGCTGGGCGCCATCGACACCATGCTCGATCGTCTCGCCGCCGCCTGCCGCAGCCGCGGCGCGGGAGCCGGCGTCATGCCCGCCAGCCTGCTCGCCGCGATCGACACGGCCCTATTGAAGACGCTCGCCGAGCCGGCCGCAGCCGCCAAGGAGGATGCGCTGATCGGGCTGGTCGGAATCCGCACCGGACTGTTTCCGGACGCGACGGCCTATCACGCGAGCCAGGCTGACCTGCGGAGCCTCGTCGCATGAGACACGACATCGACATCGCCGGGGTGCTGGTGCCCTCGCTGCTGCTGTGGCTCGTCGTGGCCTATGGCTGCGTCGCCCTGCTCAGCGTGGGGCTGCGCCGGCTCGGCTTCTATCGCCTGGTCTGGCATCGCGCGCTATTCGACTTTGCGCTGTTCGTCTGCGTGCTCGGCGGCATCGTCTATCTTGTTTCGGAGTTCTCGTCGTGAAAGGCACTTCTGCTCTGCTCGGCCGCGTGGCGGTCACCGCTGCGGCTGTTGTCGCAGCGATCCTGGTCGGCAGCTATCTATGGGGCTATTACATGAAGGCGCCATGGACGCGCGACGGACGCGTGCGCGCCGATATCGTCCAGATCGCGCCCGACGTCTCCGGCTTCGTCACCGAGGTGCTGGTGCGCGACAACCAGCCGGTGCATCAGGGCGACGTCATTTTCCGGATCGATCGCGCCCGCTTCAAGCTCGCGCTGCAGCAGGCCGATGCCGTCGTCGCCGGCCGGCTCGCGACGCTCAATCAGGCCAATGCCGACCTCGACCGCTACCGTTCGTTGACCACCGAGGCGGTCTCGCAGCAGAAGCAGGAACAGGTGCTTGCCACGCAACAGCAGGCGCAGGCGTCCTACGATCAGGCGCTGGCCGATCAGGCCGTGGCGAAGCTCAATGTGGAGCGCAGCGAGGTGCATGCCCCGGTCAACGGCATCATCACCAACATGGATCTGCGCCCCGGCACCTATGTCGGCGCCGGGAAAGGCGTCATGGCCCTGGTCGACACCGATACGCTGCATGTCGAAGGCTATTTCGAGGAGACCAAGCTGCCGCGGATCCGCGTCGGTGCGCCCGTGCGCATCCGCTTGATGGGCACGGGTCAACAACTCACCGGCCATGTCGAAAGCATCGCCGCAGGGATCGAGGACCGCGACCGCGCCGAGGGCGCGAGCCTGCTCGCCAATGTCACCCCGACCTTCAACTGGGTGCGGCTGGCGCAGCGCGTCCCCGTCCGCATCGCGCTCGACGACACGTCGCGGCGCAGCGAGCTGGTCGCGGGACGATCGGCCACGGTGGAGGTGTTGAACTGAAGGCGGGCCGTTGCGCCCCTTTGCCGATCGACTAAGGTTCGCTCCCCACACGCCATGCCGGACCCATCGCCCATGACCCAGCCCGCCATCAGCCGCTTCCCCGTCCCCGCGATCGACGCGCTGCCGGAGGACATCCGCACCCGCCTGCTCGGGGTGCAGGAGAAGAGCGGCTTCGTGCCCAACGTGTTCCTGACCCTGGCGCACCGGCCCGACGAGTTCCGCGCCTTCTTCGCCTATCACGACGCGCTGATGGAGAAGGACGGCGGGCTGACCAAGGCCGAGCGCGAGATGATCGTGGTGGCGACGTCGAGCGCCAACCAGTGCCAGTATTGCGTGATCGCGCATGGCGCCATCCTGCGCATCCGCGCCAAGAATCCCCTGATCGCCGACCAGATCGCGATCAACTACCGCAAGGCGGATATCACCCCGCGCCAGCGCGCCATGCTCGACTTCGCGATGAAGGTCGCGCTGGAGGCACAGACGGTCGGCGACGCCGATTTCAAGCCGCTGGCGGAGCACGGCTTCAGCGACGACGACATCTGGGACATCGCCGCGATCGCGGCCTTCTTCGCGCTCTCCAACCGGATGGCCAATGTCACGGGCATGCGGCCCAATGACGAGTTCTACCTGATGGGGCGGCTGCCGAAGACGAAGTAGGCGCCGGTCAGTCGTCCGACGCCGGCCCGCACCAGCCGGGCAGATAGACCGCATCATGGCTCTTGGCGAACGCCAGCGCGTGCTCCATCGCGCCGGCGAAATCGGTCTCCACCCGCTTGCGCTTGACCTTGCGGCGCAGGAAGTCCGCCCACAGGAACTCGCTGAACGGCGTCGTGTCCTTGGCAAAGCCGCCGGCGCGGCGCAGCTCGCCGGCGAGGCTGCGGAACGGATCGTCCTTCAATTCCGCGACGCTCTTCGGCAGGTCCTTGAAATGCCGCCGCTCCCCCTTGGCATCGTAGGGATAGACCCAGCGCTTGTTGTCCATCACGTTCCAGAAGCCGTCGGGATCGACCATCGTGAGATCGCCGATGACGGTGACCAGGACATCCTTGACGCCCTCGTCGTGCAGCGCGCGCGCCAGATGATGATGGTCGACCACGTAGTGCCGCTTGTCCGGTCCGAGCACCACCGGGATCATGTGCTTGCCGAGCAGCTCGGCCTTCTTCTTGGCCTTGTGCTCGCGCCAGCGCTCACGCTTCTCCTTCACCTCGCGCATGCCCACCGTCATCTGCGTCGGGCGCAGCGAGAGGATCGGGATCGGATGCAGCAGCGGCTCGCGGGTATTGGCCATGGTGAGGCTCCAATGGACGTCGTCGACATCTGCGGCGAGATCAGCGCCGCCGGCGCGTGAGTTCCACCGATACACCAAATGCCGTGGCGACGACACATCCGCAGGGCGCTGTGCTCGTCTGATGCAGCTCAAGAGCAGCAAAGTTTCTTTGTGAGAGGCTGAGCCCGCGTGCTAAGAAAGAGCATCGGAGTCGAGGCATGAAGTCCCAACGCCCCATGGCAGCGGAGGAAGAGCATTGCGTGGTGCCGTTCCGGCCCCGCAATGGTCCGGCGCGGCGGGTCACCGAGACCGCCAGTGCGAGCGGCAATCCCCCCGTGCCGCTGCGGCGTCCCGAGCCGGTGTCGCTCGACCTCTCCCGCTATGAGCGGCCACGCGAGGAGCCCGACGATTTCCGCCACCGCATCCTGGCCAACATCGCCGCCATCGCCTTCACCATCGCACTGACGGCGATCGGGATCTGGCTCGCCATGAGCATCGCCGATCTCCGCAAGACCCAGGACTGCCTGCTGACCGGACGGCGCGACTGCGCCCGCATCATCACCGAGACCTACACGCCCTGAGGGCCGCGCCGCCTGTCTGACAGGGCATCACAATCCCGCCACAACCCACGTGCCCGGCTCCATTGAACTCACCGCGGCGCTCCGATATACGGGCACACGACTCCTGGGCGACGGGGGTAAAAGGGCTCGCATCAGACGCCCCCAAGGCGGTGTCCTCTCGTTGCCCTTCTCCGGATTAGCTCCAAAATATCAAAGGCTTAGTGATGTCCTCAACATTCGATCAGGTCGCCACGATCATCGCTGAAACCTGCGACATCCCGCGCGACACGATCACGCCGGATAGCCACGCCATCGACGATCTGGGCATCGACAGCCTCGATTTCCTCGACATCGCCTTCGCGATCGACAAGGCCTTCGGCATCAAGCTGCCGCTCGAGAAGTGGACGCAGGAAGTCAACGACGGCAAAGCCAGCACCGAGCAGTACTTCGTGCTCAAGAACCTGTGCGCGCGCATCGACGAGCTGGTCGCCGCCAAGGGCGCCTGAGCGCCCGCCATGCAGATCGAATACTTCCTCCTGATCGACCGCATTCTCGACCTCAGACTGGACGAGAAGACCATCACCGTCGAAGCCAAGGTTCCGACCGAGAGCACGATCTTCGAAGGGCACTTCCCGGGCTATCCGATCATGCCCGGCGTGCTGCTCATCGAGTCGATGGCGCAGACCTCCGGCTGGCTGCTGCTCGCGCTGATGAAGTTCGAGCGGATGCCGTTCCTCGCCGCCGTGAAGGAAGCCAAGATGCGTGGCTTCGTCCAGCCGGGCGAGGTGCTGACGGTCGAGGCCAACGTGCTTCATGAAGGCTCCGGCTACGCCATCACCGAAGCGCGCGTGAAGGTCGGCGGCAAGCTGCGCTCGAACGCGACGATCACGTTCAGCCACGTGCCCTTCCCCAATCCGGAGCTGCGCGGACACATGGATGCCGTCGCCGAACGCGTCGGCTTTCCGCAACAGATCCTGCAGCGATGAGTGAGACGCGTTCCGTGACATCAGCCCCCGTCGAAGTCTGGATCACCGGCATCGGCCTTGCGACCTCGCTCGGCGAGGGCCTCGATGCGAACTGGGAGGCCCTCAACGCCGGCCAGATCAATGTCGATCAGCAGGGCTTTGCGCCCTACATCGTGCATCCCTGGGCCAAGGTGAATCTGGAAGCGCAGATCCCCAAGAAGGAACAGCGCCAGATGGAGGCGTGGCAGCGCATCGGCACCTACGCGGCCGGGCTCGCGCTGGATTCCGCCGGCCTCAAGGGCAACAAGGACATCCTGTCCCGGATGGACATGATCGTCGCCGCCGGCGGTGGCGAGCGCGACATCTCCGTCGACACCGCGATTCTCAACGCCGAGGCCGAGGGCAACTGCACGCCGGGCTTCCTGAACGACCGGCTGATGAGCGATCTGCGCCCGACCCTGTTCCTGGCGCAGCTCTCCAACCTGCTCGCCGGCAACATCGCGATCTCGCACGGCGTGTGCGGAACGTCGCGCACGTTCATGGGCGAAGAGGTCGCGGGCGTCGATTCGTTCAAGATCGCGCTCGCGCGTATCGCCGGCGGCCAGAGCGACATCGCGCTGGTCGGCGGCTCGCATAATGGCGAGCGCAAGGACCTGCTCGTGCTCTACGAGTTCGGCGACTACAATCTGAAGAACGAGTTCAAGCCGGTCTGGGCGCGCAAGGAGCATCCGGGCTTCGCGCTCGGCTCGGCCGGCGCCTTCCTGGTGCTGGAATCCAAGCCGCATGCCGAAGCCCGTGGCGCGAAGCCGCTGGCGCGGCTGAGCAAGGTGGTCGCCGATCGTGCCCGCCGCAAGGAAGCCGGCTCCGTCACCGGCACGCTCGACCGGCTGTGGTCGGCGCTCGACGTGCACGACGCGCCGGGCGCTATCATCACCGGCGCGACCGGCGCGGAGCCCGTGACATCGGAGGAGCGCGCCTTCCTCGATCATCACAAGGCCTTCGCCGTGCGCTCGAGCGGCACCCGCTTCGGCCACACGATGGAGGCGCATTTCGCGCTCGATCTGGCGCTTGCCGCGCTGTCGATCTCGCGCGGCGCGCTGTTCGCGCCGGGCGATAGTTCGGGCGTCGAGAGCGAGATGAAGGAGGCTCCGACCCAGATCGTGGTGGTCGGCGCCGGCCATTACCGCGGCGAAGGCATGGCCTTGGTCGAAGCTGTCAAGTGAACGCGGCGCGCGGCTGACGACGCGACGGGGGACATCATGAGTGTACGCGACAAGTTTGGACGTCCCGTCGTGGTCGTGACGGGCATGGGCATCGTCACCTCGCTGGGTGCGGGCAAGTCCGACAATTGGACCAAGCTGGTGGCCGGCGAGTCCGGCATCCGCACCATCACGCGCTTCCCGATCGACGGGTTGAAGACGACGATGGCCGGCACGGTGGACTTTGTCCCCGTGGCGCCGTTCACGTCGACCGGCCTCTCCGAGCGGCTCGGCCACATGGCGGTGGAGGAAGCGATCGCGCAGGCCGGCATCGGCTCCAAGGGCGACTTCCCCGGCCCCCTCTTCCTCGCCGTCGCGCCGGTCGAGATCGAGTGGCCGCAGCGGCTCGAGCTCGCGCATGAAGTCGGCGGCACGCACTTCACCTATGACGACCTCCTGAAGGTCTGCGGCGGCGGCAAGTTCGTCAACTATCACCACCGCTTCCTGTTCGGCTCGGTGGCGGATTCGCTGTCGGATACGTTCGGCACCAAGGGCTCGCCGATCTCGCTGTCGACCGCCTGCGCCTCCGGCGCCACCGCGATCCAGCTCGGCGTCGAGGCCATCCGGCGCGGCGAGACCGACGTGGCGCTGTGCGCGGCGACCGAAGGCTCGGTCAATCCTGAGGGCCTCGTGCGCTTCTCGCTGCTCTCGGCGCTGTCGACGCAGAACGATCCGCCGCAAGCCGCCTCCAAGCCGTTCTCCAAGAACCGCGACGGTTTCGTCATGGCCGAAGGCGCCGGCGCGCTGGTGCTGGAGAGCTACGACGCCGCCGTGGCGCGTGGCGCAAAGATTCTCGGCGTCGTCGCCGGTTGCGGCGAACTGACCGACTCCTTCCACCGCACCCGCTCCTCGCCCGACGGCAAGCCGATCATCGGCTGTATCCGGAAAGCCCTGGCCGATGCCGGCATGGCGCCGGAGCAGATCGACCATATCAATGCCCACGGCACCGCGACGCCCGAGAACGACAAGATGGAATATGTCGGCGTCTCCGCCGTGTTCGGCGAGCACACCGGCAAGATCCCGGTTTCGTCGAACAAGTCGATGGTCGGCCACACTATCTCGGCGGCCGGCGCGGTCGAGGCGATCATCTCGCTGCTCACACTCGAGCATCAGCTGATCCCGCCGACCATCAACTACGACATTCCGGATCCCGCGATCCTGTTCGACGTCGTCGGCAACAAGGCCCGCGAGGCGCGCGTCACCGCCGTAATGTCGAACTCGTTCGGCTTCGGCGGCCAGAACGCCTCGCTGATCCTGACCCGCGAACCGGCCTGATCCGCCCCTCGCATCGATGAGTCTCATTCCCCTCCGGACCAAGCTCGTCATCCGCCAGAAGGTGAAGTCGTTCGGGTCCTCGGCCGTCGGCGCGCTGACGGTCGGCATGCTCAAGACCACGCGCTATTTCGATCCGCAGAAGACCGCCGATCGCTTCGCGCGCATCGCGCAGTGGATCGGCCCTAAGCTGCGCGAGCAGCGCATCGGCCGCGACAATCTCACCAAGGCCTTCCCGGAGAAGTCGCCCGAGGAGATCGAGCGGATTCTCGCCGGCGTCTGGGACAATCTCGGCCGCGTCGGCGCCGAGTTCGCCCATCTCGACAAGATCTGGGACTTCGACGAGGAGCATCCCGAGCGCAGCCGCATCGAACTCACGCCGCGCACTCATGAGCTGTTTCATCAGCTCCGCCTGGACGGCAAGCCGGCGCTGATCTTCGCCAGCCACCTCGCCAATTGGGAGATGCCGGCGCTCGCCGCCGTCGCCCACAAGCTCGACACCGCCATCCTCTATCGCCGGCCGAACATCGCCGCCGCCGACCGCATCATCCAGGAGATGCGCCAGGTCAAGATGGGCACGCTGATCCCGGCCGGCCGCGACGCGCCGCTGCGGCTGGGCCAGGCGCTCAAGAACGGACAGCACGTCGCGATGCTGGTCGATCAGTACCTGACCGGCGGCGTGGAGGTGACGTTCTTCGGCCGCAAGACCCGCGCCAACCCGATGCTGGCGCGGCTGCTGCGCCAGGTCGAATGCCCCGTGCACGGCGTGCGCATCATCCGCCTGCCCGGCAACCGCTTCCGCGCCGAGCTGTCGGAGGAAGTGAAGCCGGTGCGGACGGCCGATGGCCAGATCGATATCCAGGGCACGACGCAGGCGGTGACCGACGTCGTCGAGAGCTGGGTGCGCGAATATCCGGAGCAATGGCTCTGGCTGCACCGGCGCTGGCGGTAATCGCTGCGCGCGGCAAATTCCACTACAGGGAAGGCGACCAATAGCACCACCTTCCATCAACACCCCACTCGAAGAAAACTCTTACTTCGCGGCGCGACGCTCGCTACCTTGAAGCCGTATCCGACAAGCCGTTCGGAAGCTTCAGGAGGACAAGCGCGGATGTTTTCGCACATCATGGTCGGCACCAACGATCTCGACAAGGCCAAGGCCTTTTACGACAAACTGCTGGGGACGCTCGGCGTGCGACCGGCCCGCGTCGACGGCCACCGCATCTTCTACATCACGCCAACCGGCATCTTCTCGGTCTCCAAGCCGATCAACGGGCAGCCCGCCACGCCGGCCAACGGCGGCACCATCGGCTTCACCTGCAACTCGACCGAACAAGCCGACGCCTGGCACGCAGCCGGCCTCGAAGCTGGCGGCACCACCTGCGAGGACCCGCCCGGGGTGCGCCAGGGATCCGCCGGCAAGCTGTATCTCGCGTATTTGCGCGACCTCGACGGCAACAAGCTCTGCGCGATGCATCGGCTGGGCTGAGGCGATAAGCCCAGGCCAGGATCGCCCCCTCCCCCGCACGTTTCGCGCTGCCCCAACGACCGACCAAAATTCACGACAGACGCATCTCTCGCATGGGGGATTGACCATCGCACGGTCGGCGATAACAATATCGCCGACCGTGTCCTGATGTCATTCTTCAACCAGACCGCTCTTCATTAAATGAATACGCGGCGGCCCATTTCGCCTGCAGATATGATTCTGGCTCCACGGCATTTCACAACGGCGCCCCCGGGCGGTTCGTTCTCGTTCTATCGATTTTATGTGCCCCATTGGAGTTCGGTCATGCGAACGCTCAGCCCAATCATACTAGCGGTGATCATGCTGCTCCGGGGGGTGCCATCGGTGCACGCGATGGACTTCCGTTGGTGGGACCAGTCAACGGTGCAAGCATCCGGACCGATCGAACAAGGTGATGCAGCAAAGTTCGCGGCCTTGGCAAAGTTTGACACGTTGGAGCTCGATAGCCCCGGCGGCCTGGTTGGCGAGGCGCTCGCCATTGCCGCGAACATCGACGCCCGCGGCAACATCCAGACTGTCGTGCCGTCCGGCGCGTCCTGTGCTTCCGCGTGTGCCATGGCGATCTTCGTCTCTGGAGAACGGCGGATCGTCCGCATCGGCGGCCGACTCGGCATCCATTCCTGCGCGAGTTTGGACGGCACTCAATCCGCCCAATGCAACACGGCAATGGCCGCCAATGCGCGCGCGCATGGCGTGCCGTGGGGCGTCATCGAGGGCTTCGGCAAATACACCAAACCCTCGAGCATGCTGTGGCTGACGGCCGAAGATGCGGAATGTTGGGGTTTCATGAAATGGAGCCCCCAAGATGACTCCAACACTGGCATCGCGTGCTTTCGTCGGGGCGCGTCGATGAAGCCCGAAGATGTCACCGCCAAGAACGCGGATGACGTGTTGTGCAGGATGAATGCGGGCACCTCCCGCGCCTACGTCTCGAACGGACGAAAAGGACAGGGCTTTTCGGATGCGTACCGGGAAGCCTGCAGAAGGATAGCGGCAGATCCCAAGACACCGAAATACGCCGCGATCGATATCATCCTGTGGCTCACGCTCACGGATCCCAACGTGTTGGAATTCAAGCCGGGCACGCTGATGGTGACCATCCTGGATAAAAACGACTCTCAGATCAAGAAATGCTGGAAGTGCCTCACCATCATGGGGATATCGATGCTCATGCACGAGCAGCCAAAGGACGCTTTATCGTTTCTTCAACAAGCCGTTGAGGTGGCGAAACAAGAAACAGGCTCCGTCCCCGCCTGGCTCCCCTCCAGAGTCGAGATCGCCGCGGCAGAGGCGAAAAAATCGCCCTAGGTGTAGCCCCCACTCAAGATCGTGTGGTATCGAAAGCGCGCCCCACCTGCCCTCACCGTCCCGTCTTCACCTTGGTCCAGAGCCGGTTGATCACGCGCTGGGTCGCCGGCTCGCGGGCGGTGATGACGAACAGCTTCTTCAGGGTCGCGTCATCAGGATAGATGTTCTTGTCGCCGAGAATCTTCGGGTCGATCAGCTTCTGGCTGGCCAGATTGCCGTTGGCGTAGGACAGGAAGTCCGAGTTCTTTGCCGCCACCTCGGGCCGGTAGAGATAGTTGATCAGCGCATAGGCCTCGGGCACATGCTGGGCATCGGCGGGGATCGCGAGATTGTCGAAGAACATCTGCGCGCCCTCCTTCGGCATGGCGTAGCCGATCTCGATGCCGTTCTTGGCTTCCTCGGCGCGGCTTCTGGCCTGCATGATGTCGCCGGACCAGCCGACGACGAGGCAGATCTCGCCGGTGGCGAGTGCACTCAGATACTCCGAAGAATGAAACTTGCGCACGGAGGGCGCGACCTTGCCGACCACATCGGCAGCCTTCTCGAGGTCGGCCTGCTTGGTCGAGTTGGGATCGAGGCCGAGATAGTTCAGCGCCGCCGGAAAGATGTCGTCGGCGGAATCCAGCATGTGGACGCCGCAATCCTTGAACTTGGCGAGGTTCTCCGGCTTGAACACCATGTCCCAGCTGTCGATGCGTGCGCCCGGCCCTAAGATCTTCTCGATCGCCTTGACGTTGTAACCGATGCCGGTCGTGCCCCACATGTAGTTGGCGGCGAACTGGTTGCCGGGATCGTAGATGGCCAGGCGCTCGGTCACCACGGGCCAGGCATTGGCGAGATTCGGCAGCTTGGACTTGTCGAGCGGCTGGAAGATCCTGGCCTTGATCTGACGCTGCAGGAAATACGCGGTGGGCACGACGACATCGTAGCCGGACTTGCCGGCGAGCAGCCGGGTCTCCAAGGTCTCGTTGGCGTCGAAGGTGTCGTAGACGACCTTGATGCCGGTTTCCCTGGTGAAGTCGTCCAGGACACCCGGCGCCATGTAGTTCGACCAGTTGTAGAAATTCACGACGCGCTCTTCGGCCCGGCCGGCCGACACCGAAAGCGTCAGGACGGCGGCGGCCAGCGCCAGAGCCGAACGAATGCAGCCGCGCGTCATCAAGCTCGTCTCCTAGCGTCGGTGGATGGCGTCGGACAGGCGCTCCAGCGCCGTGTCGAGCGTCGCGTCCTTCTTGGCGAAGCAGAACCGCACGACCGAGGTCACGGCATCCTTCTCGTAGAAAGCCGACACCGGAATCGCCGCCACCTTGTAGTCGTGGACGATGCGCCGGCAGAACTGCTCGTCGGTCTCGTTGAGCCCGAGCGGCGAGAGATCGACCGTTAGGAAGTAGGTCCCCTGCGCCTTCAGCACGGGAAAGCCGAGGCTCTCGAGCCCGGCCGTCAGCCGGTCGCGGCTGCGCGACAGCTCGGCGCGCATGTTGACGAAATAGTCGTCGGATTTGCCGAGGCCGTAGGCCACCGCCATCTGCAGGTTCGGCGCCGTCGTGAACGTCAGGAACTGATGCACCTTGGCGGCGACACGCAGCAGCTGCGGGGCGGCGCAGACGAAGCCGATCTTCCAGCCCGTCAGCGAGAAGATCTTGCCGGCCGAGCCGACCTTGATGGTGCGGTCGCGCATGCCGGGAATCGTGATCAGCGGGATGTGCTCGCGGCCGTCGAACACCACGTGCTCCCAGACCTCGTCGCAGATCGCGACCGCATCGAACTCCTGGCAGAACCGTGCCAGCAGCTCGAGGTCCTCGCGCGGATAGACCACGGCGGCGGGGTTCAGCGGATTGTTGAACAGCACCGCCTTGGTCTTCGGCGAGAATGCCTGCCGCAGCATCTCTTCCGACAGACGCCAATGCGGCGGCTCGAGCCGCAGCAGTTTCGGGATGCCGCCGGCCTGGCGGATGATCGGCAGATAGGAATCATACACCGGCTGGAAGCAGATCACCTCGTCGCCGGGCTCGACCACCGACAGGATGGCCGAGGTCAGCGCCTCGGTGCCGCCGGAGGTGACCATCACCTCGCTCATCGGGTCGAGATCGAGTCTGTGCCAGTGCTTGTAGTGCGCAGCGATGGCCTGGCGCAGCTCGGGCAGGCCCATCATCGACGGATACTGGTTGTAGCCGTTCAGGACCGCATCAGCCGCGGCGCGGCGGATGTCCTCCGGGCCGGGATCGTCGGGAAAACCCTGCCCCAGATTGATGGCGTTGTTGTCGCGCGCGAGCTGCGACATCTGCTCGAAGATCGTGACGGGCAGATCGGCGAAGACCTTGTTCTGCGAGATCATGATGCCGTGTCAGCCGCCGGTCTTGATCGGCAGGCCGGCCGCCTTCCAGCCGAGCATCCCGCCCTGGAGATGCTTGTCATACGGCAGGCCCGCCGCCTGCGCCGCCATCGAGGCGGTCACCGAGCGCTTGCCGGAGCGGCAGGCAAACACGACGTCCTTGCCCTGGGGATCCGGGATCAGCTTCGGGTCGAAGGCCGACAGGGGAACAACGATGCCGTCGGGATAGGCTTCCGCAGCAACTTCGTTCGGCTCGCGGACGTCGACCAGCAGAATCCGCCCCTCGGCGATCCCCTTGGCCACGTCCTGCGGGGTCAAATCGTGCACAACAGCCACGCCATCCTCCAAGCCTTCAGCAGAGCCGGACAAGGCCCCGAACCGGCGCCAAACTCGCCCCGGACGGCGGGAAAATCAAGCGCTTCGGCGAGCGCCGGAGCCCCCCCGCCCTCAGATCGTGACCTGCGTCCCGACCTCGACCACGCGCCCGCTCGGGATCTGGAAATAGTCGGTGGCGTCGTTGGCGGAGCGGCTCATGGTGATGAACAGGTGGTCCTGCCAGCGCGGCATGCCCGAATGCGCCGCCGGCTTCAGCGCGCGGCGCGACAGGAAGAACGAGGTCGACATGATGTCGAACTGCCAGCCGAGCTTGCGCGCGATCGCCAGCGCCTTCGGCACGTTCGGCGATTCCATGAAGCCGAAGCGCAAGGTCACCTTGGAGAAGGTCGGGCTGATCTGCTCCAGCCGCACCCGCTCGGAGGGATCGATGCGCGGCGTCGGCGCGGTCTCGATCGTCAGGATCACGTTCTTCTCGTGCAGCACCTTGTAGTGCTTGAGGCTGTGCATCAGCGCGGTCGGCGCGCTCAGCGGATCGGAGGTCAGGAACACGGCGGTGCCGGCGACCCGCTGCGGCGGCCGCTTCTCCAGCATCTCGACCAGGTCGGCGAGCGGGAATTCGAGCTTGCGCGACTTCTCGAACAGCAGCCGGCTGCCGCGCCGCCACGTGTACATCAAGGTCATCACGAAGCCGCCCAGCGCCAGCGGCACCCAGCCTCCCTCCAGCACCTTCAGGAGGTTCGCCGACAGGAAGGTGAGATCGAGGAACAGGAACGGCGCGATCAGCGCAGCCGCCGCGAACGGCGACCACCGCCAGACCTTCCAGATCACGACGAAGCCCATCATCGCCGTGACGACCATGGTGCCCGTCACCGAGATGCCATAGGCGGAGGCGAGCGCGCTGGACGATTTGAACAGCAGCACCAGCAGCACCACCGAGACCAGCAGCAGCTTGGTGATGCGCGGAATGTAGATCTGGCCGGAATGCGCCTCCGAGGTATGGCGGATCTCGAAGCGCGGCAGCAGGCCGAGCTGGATCGCCTGGCGGGTCAGCGAATAGGCGCCGGTGATGACGGCCTGGCTCGCGATCACGGTCGCGACGGTGGCCAGCGCCACCATCGGGATCAGCGCCCAATCCGGAAACATCAGGAAGAACGGGTTCTCGATCGCCTTGGCATCGGCAATCACCAGCGCGCCCTGCCCGAGATAGTTCAGCGCCAGCGACGGCAGCACGACGAACAGCCAGGCGGTCTGGATCGGCCGCTTGCCGAAATGGCCGAGGTCGGCATAGAGCGCCTCGGCGCCCGTCACGGCCAGGAACACGGCGCCGAGCGTGATGAAGCCGATGATGCCGTGATGAAGCATGAAGGTGACGGCGTTGAACGGGTTGATCGCCCAGAGCACCTCGGGATGGCGCAGGATCGGCGGCAGCGCCGCGACCCCGATCACCACGAACCAGAGCAGCATGATCGGGCCGAAGAAGGCTGCGACCTTGGCCGTGCCGCGCACCTGGACCGCGAACAGCATGACCAGGATGATGATCGTCATCGGCACGACATAGGGATCGAACGCCGCCGTCACGAGCTTGACGCCCTCGATCGCCGACAACACCGACAAGGCCGGCGTGATCACCGCGTCGCCATAGAACAGCGCGCCACTGATGATGCCGAGCAGGACGATGACGCTGGCGCCGCGGGTGACGCCGCGCTGGGCCAGTGCCATCAGCGCCAGCGTGCCGCCCTCGCCATGGTTGTCGGCGCGCAGCAGGATAACGACGTATTTGAGGGTGACCACGACGATCAGCGCCCACAGGATCAGCGAGATCACGCCCATCACCGCGTGAGGCGCCGGCTCACCGCTGCTGCTGGCGGCCATCACGGCTTCGCGCAGCGCATACAGCGGGCTGGTGCCGATGTCGCCGTAGACGACCCCGATGCTCCCCAGGGTCAGCGCCGTGAAGCTGGCCGTGGAGTGGGCATCGCCATGCCCGTTGGTCGCCGGCGTCTCCGCGGGCGTGGCTGCGATGTCGGCTGTCATTGGGGTAGCCCCCTCGAGGACTGGTTAAATTGCTTCACTGCACAAGATGGCAGAGCGCGCGGCTTATAGCCGTAGCGCTTGGGCTCTGACCTGCAGATATTGCATGTCAGCAAACCGAATTAACATATCTTAACCGATTCGAGGGAGCTGGAACCCTTAAATCGTTACTTGAGTACCAACTTCCACGACCCGGCCGGTCGGAATCTGGAAGTAGTCCGTCGCATCATTGGCGGATCGGCTCAGCCCGATGAACAGATGATCCTGCCAAGCGGGCATTCCCGATTGCGACGACGGCTTGAGCGACCGGCGCGAGACGAAGAACGACGTCGACATGATGTCGAACTGCCAGCCGAGCTTGCGCGCCACCGCGAGCGCCCTCGGCACGTTGGGCGATTCCATGAACCCGAAGCGCAGCCGTACCTTGGAGAACTTCTCGCTGACCTTCTCCATCCGCACCCGCTCCGACACGTCGACGCGCGGCGTCTGCGCGGTCTCGATGGTCAGGATCACGTTGTGCTCGTGCAGCACCTTGTTGTGCTTGAGATTGTGCAGCAGTGCTGTCGGCACCGAGGTCGGGTCGCTGGTGAGGAACACCGCGGTTCCCTTGACGATGTGCGGCGGCCGCTTCTCCAGGCTGGACACCAGATCGTCGAGAGGCACCTCGATCTTGCGGGTCTTGAGCATCAGGATCGCCGAGCCGCGCCGCCAGGTCCAGATCGTCACCACCATCGCCGCGCCGAACAGCAGCGGCACCCAGGCGCCTTCCAAGAGCTTCAGCAGGTTGGCCGCGAAGAAGCTCATGTCGACGATGACGAACGGAGCGATCACCGCCGCAGCGACTGCGGCGCGCAGGTTCCAGAGCTTCCAGATCACGACGAAGCCCATGATGCCGTCGGCGACCATGGTGGTCGAAACAGCGATGCCGTAGGCGGAAGCGAGGTTGCTCGACGTCCGGAACAGCAGGACCAGCAGCATCACGCCGATCAGCAGCAGGCGGTTGACGCGCGGCAGATAGATCTGCCCGGCGTGGCTCTCCGAGGTGTAGCGCACCTCGAAACGCGGCAGCAGCCCGAGCTGCACCGCCTGGCTCACCAGCGAGTACGCGCCGGTGATCACGGCCTGGCTGGCAATCACGGTCGCGGCGGTCGCCAGCACCACGAGCGGCAGCAGCAGGATCTCGGGCACCATCCGATAGAACGAGTTCTCGAGCGCGCCGGGATCGGACAGCACCAGGGCGCCCTGCCCGAAATAATTGATCAGCAGCGCGGGCAGCACGAAGAACAGCCACGCCGATTGGATCGGCTTGCGGCCGAAATGGCCGAGATCGGCATAGAGCGCCTCGCCTCCGGTGACGGCGAGAAACACGGCACCGAGTGTGACCAGGCCGATGGTGCCGTGGGAGAGCAGGAAGTGCACCGCATAATAGGGATTGATCGCGGCGAGAACGGAGGGATCGTCACTGATGTGGACGATGCCCATCACCGCGAGGCACGCGAACCACGTCACCATGACGGGGCCGAAGGCCGAGGCCACCCGCGCCGTCCCCTTGCTCTGCACCGCGAACAGCACGACCAGGATGATCACGGTGAGCGGCACCACGTAGTGCTCGAGCGCCGGCGCGGCGAGCTTGAGACCTTCGACCGCCGACAGCACCGAGATCGCCGGCGTGATCATCGAATCGCCGATGAACATCGAGGCCCCGATCACGCCGAGCGCCATCAGGAACATGCTGCGTCGACCGAGGGCGCGCTGCCCGAGCGCCATCAGCGACAGCGTTCCGCCCTCGCCATTGTTGTCGGCGCGCAGCAGCAGCAGGACGTATTTGGCGGTCACGACGATGAACAGCGACCAGAGGATCAGCGAGAGAACCCCGAGGACGATGATCCGCGAGACCGGCTCGCCGTGCGCGGCGCCATGTGCGGCCTCGCGAAAGGCGTAGAGGGGCGAAGTTCCGATGTCGCCGAACACGACGCCGATGCTGCCGAGCGTCAGCCCCCAGAACCCCGAGGTGGTGGCAGTGTCCTGTCCTTCGGTCGATGTGGCGCTGGCCGTCATGTCGCTTGGAACGCATCTTCCCTGTTTGGCCCGGCGCGTGTGAACGCAGACCGGCCGCAGGTCAAGTCTCTACCGTAGCAGACCTTGGTTCGGAGGCCGTTGCCAAACAGCATCTCGTTCACAGATGTCTCTTGCCGCGCCGCGGCAAGCCGCCGGGTATGCAGGGACGGTGATGCGAATGTCGGATCGGCCGCAGCCGAATCAAGGGCTTGTGCCGCTGTTCGTTAGCAGTTTCAGACCAGGATGCGGCAATATGCTGCGGAACGCCGATGCGCGACTACGGCTTCAGGTCCGGCGGCAATGGCGGGTCTTCCCGCATCAAGGTGATCGTGACGCGGCGGTTGGCCGCCAGCGACGGGTCATCAGGGAACAGTGGCTGGGTATCCGCCTTGCCGGAGACCGCAAAAATATGGCTGGGCGGCAGCCCTTCCCGCTCCAGGATCTGGCGCACGGCGTTGGCGCGATCGGCCGACAGGTCAAACCCGCCGTAGTCGCTGCGTGACGGGACGAAGCCGGCTGCGGTGTGCCCGGTGATCTGGACCCGCAGCGGCGTCGCCTTGAGCGGCGCGGCGAGCTTTTCGATCAGGCGTCGGGTGCGATCGAACGGCGTCTTGGAGCCGTCCGCGAACATCGAGCGTCCGTCCTGGTCGACAATCTCCAGATTGAGCCCCTGCTTGGTCTCCTCGAACATGATGTGCTTGGAGATTTCGGTCATCTCCGGCATGTCCTGCAAGGCTTGCCGCAGCGACGCCGAGGCCAGCGCGAATTGGCGATCGGTCTTGAGCTTGGCGCCGTTGGTATGCTGGCGCTCCTCCTGCTCGGGGCTCGGATCGCGCGACGTCTCCTCCGGGGAAATGTGCGCGGCGTTCTTCAGCTTCGGACGGGTCGGCAGACCATCGGATTCGACGATGCCGGAATAGCGCGACTCGGATTGCACGCCGAACGCCTCGCGCATCGAGCCCGCGACGACCTTCAGCTTGTTGTTGTCCATGGTGGAGAACGCGACGAGCATCACGAAGAAGCTCATCATGAGACCCATCAGGTCGGCGAAGGTCACGAACCAGCCGTGCCCGCCACCATGCGCGTCGCCCCGTTTCTTCTTGGCCATCTCTCAACCCGCCCCCGATCCCCTCGAGCCCTGCCGATCAGGCCGGCACAGGCTCGCCCTCGGCATGGCGGTGCTTCTCGGGCAGATAGGCCAGCAGCATCTCGCGAACCAGCGCCGGGCTCTTGGAGTCGCGGATCATCAGGATGCCGTCGATGATCAGCGTCCGGTTGGTCTCCTCGTCGAGCAGCTTGCCGTGCAGCTTGTCGGCGATCGGAAGGCAGAACAGGTTGGCGACCAGCGCGCCGTACAGCGTCGCGAGCAGCGCGGTCGCCATGAACGGGCCGAGCTTGGACGGATCGGTCATGTTGGCGAACATCTGCACCATGCCGATCAGCGTGCCGATCATGCCGAACGCGGGCGCGCAGTCACCGATCGCCCGATAGATCTTGCTGCCCTCGTCGAGATGCATGAGGAAATTGTCGCGGTCGCGCTCGAGATTGTCGCGAATGAATTCGAGGTCATAGCCGTCGGCGACGTAGCGGATGCCCTTAGCCAGGAACGGCTCGTCCGTCTCGACCTTTTCGAGCCCGACGGGGCCCTGCTTGCGGGCGATCTCGGCGATGCGGGCGAGCTCTTCGACCAGGTCGCGCGCCGACAGCCGGCTCATCGTGAATGCGAATTTGGCGCCAAGCGGCAGGCCGTGCAGCATCGCACCGAGCGGGAAGCGGATCATGGTTGCAGCGATCGAGCCGCCGAAGATGATGATCATGGCGTGCTCGCTGATGAACATCTCGACGTCGCCGCCGAGCAGCATCATCGTTGCGATCACGATGAAGCCCGCGACCAGCCCCACACCCGTCATGATATCCATGAACTTACTCCACGCGCATCCGCGAACTACCGGCCATCCTGGACGGGCGCGACGGCCCTGCCCCACGCGCTGTCGAGATTAGATGCGCGCCATTAAGGACGAGTTACCGAATTTGGTAGGCATAACGAGAGGTAAACGAACCGTCGTCCGCGCCTCTGGCCTTGCGTCGGGCGGCCGAATTTCAGGCTGCCGCCACGCCGCCCTTCAGCAGGTTCGCCTCGGCGAACAGAGCGGCCTGCGCGAACGATGCTTCCATCCTGCGGACCATCTCCAGCATCTGCGCCGGCTCCATCGTCGCCGAGCCGAGCTCGAGCTCGCGGGACAGCCGGGACAGCGCGGCAAAGCCGAACGTCGCCGCAGAGCTCTTGATCGAATGCGCCTCGCGCTTCAGCTCCATGCGATCCTCGAACTTGGCCGCGAGCTTGCCGAACTTGCCTGAGGTGTCGTCGAGGAAGGTCCTGAGCACCTCCAGCGCATCTTCCTCGCCGAGTTCGGAGATCAGGATCTGGTAGACGGATTCATCGAATTGCACCAGGTCGGTCATGCGACAAGCCTTTCCTTGTTCGTGGCAGCGGCCGCGCGGAGCAGAGCGGCGTTCAGTCGATCGCGCGTGACCGGCTTGGTCACGAAGTCGTTCATGCCGGCATCCGTGCACGCCAGGTGATCCTGGCTGGTGGCGTTGGCCGTCAGAGCGATGATGTAGATGTCCTGGGCGGGCGGCGGCAGCGAACGGATCATCCGCGTCGCCGTGAGCCCGTCCATCTCGGGCATCATCATGTCCATGAGGATCAAGTCGTAGCTCTGCTTCTGCACGGCCGCGACCGCCTGCGTGCCGTTCTCGACGAGGTCGTAGCCGTGGCCGAGCTTGTCGAGGAGCTTCTTGATCACGAACTGATTGGTGAGGTTGTCCTCGGCGACGAGGACCTTCAGCGGCTCGATGCTGGGCAGGCGCTCCTCGGCCGGCGTCTCGCCGACGGGGACGATGGTCGCCTCGGGTGCGCTGACCTGCTCGACCTCGGGCTGCGGTTGCGGCTGAACTTCGATCGAGAAGGTGAAGGTGCTGCCCTCGCCGACCTTGCTCTGCACCTTGATGTCGCCCCCCATGCAGGTGACGAGGCGCTTGCAGATGGCAAGTCCGAGGCCGGTGCCGCCGAACCGGCGCGAGATCGAGTTGTCGACCTGCGAGAACTGCTTGAACAGCCGGCCGACGGCCTCCGCCGGAATGCCGACGCCGGTGTCGGCGACCGAGAACACCAGCGTCAGGTTCGGGCCGGCCAGGTTCTCCGCCCGCACGTCGATATGGACGCTGCCGGCCTCGGTGAACTTCAACGCATTGCCGACGAGATTGAACAGCACCTGGCGCAGCCGCGCGGGATCGCCGACGACGTAGTTCGGCACCTCCGGCGCGATCGATGTCGTCAGCTGCAAACCCTTCTCCTTGGCGCGCGACACCAGCAGCTCGGCGGTCGCCGTCACCGACCGATGCAGGTCGAACTCGATATGCTCGATCTCGAGCCGGTCGGCATCGAGCTTCGAGAAATCGAGGACGTCGTTGAGGAGCTGCAGCAGATAGTCGGCGGACTCGCGCAAGGTGGTCGCGATCTTGCGCTGCTCGGGCGCCAGATCCGCCGACAGCAGCAGGTCGGCAAGCCCGATCACGCCGTTCATGGGGGTACGGATCTCGTGGCTCATCATCGCCAGGAATTCCGAGCGCGCCCGGGTGCCGGCTTCCGCGGCGTCGCGCGAGGCGGCGAGACCTGCCTGATAGCGCGCGATCAGGATCGTGATGATGCCGATGATCACCGTCAGCAGCGCGCCGACGAGGAGATCGCGGTCGCGGTTGAGCTTGAAGGCGGCGAAGATCTCGTCGGAGGCCTGACCGACGATGACCACCAGCGGCTGGTCCTTGATGCGCTGGAACGTATAGATGCGATTGATGCCGTCGATCAGGCTCTTGACGCTGTAGGAGCCGCTGCTCTTCTGCTGGATGGCCGACATCACCGGGCTGCCGGCCAGCGAGGTGCCGACGCCGGCGGGACCGGCCGAGGCGCGCGCGCGCACGATGCCGTCGAGGCCGACCAGCGTGACGTTGCCCTTCTTGCCGAGATCGACCGAATTGTAGAAGCTCGACAGATATTCGGGATCGAGCGATACCACCACCACGCCGCCGAACGAGCCGTCGGGCATGATGATCCGGCGGGTCAGCTGGATCGACCATTTGTTGGAGACGCGGCCGAAGATCGGCTTGCTGATGAAGAGGAAGTCATCCTTGCCGTCGGCATGGATGCGGAAATGCTCGCGGTCGCGCAGGTCGAGGCCGCGCATCTTCGGATCGATGTTGCTGGACAGCATGATGCCGTCCTTGCCGATCACGACCACCTGGAAGGAGAAGTCCGACAGGAACTGGCTGTTCTTCGCCCACAGCGACATGTCGAAGCTCTGGGGATCCTTGGCATAGGAATCTCGGACATAGAGCAGCGTCTGGTCCGCGGCGCGGATCGAGCGGATGATCTGCTCTTCGAACGCGCGCGCGAGATTGGCGCCGTTCTTCAGCGCCGACTGCTCGGTCCGCACATGCTCTTCCGTAATCGTGTAGAAGATGCCGGCCCACACCAGCGCGATCGCCGACAGGCCGATCACGGCGCTGCCGAAATGCCCGATCAGCCGCACCATCCTGTCGACGGCCCGGTCGAGCCGGCCAAACAACGGCATCGATTTGGATATCAGCCTGCGCATGTCTCTCGCCCTCGGAGAACATGCCTAGCGATCCAGGCTCGCCATCAGGTAAAGCTTGATGGATAAAATCTTCTCAACGGGCGAGAGCACCTTAACCTTCGGCCCGTCCGGCGCAATTATGGGTAATCAGTCACCGTGACTGCAGCGCCCCCCGTAATGATCCGGATAAGATGATCGCACGGCTTGCCGCAACCCTGTCGCAACACCGAGCTCATGAGCCGCACCGCCATTGCGGCGCGGCTCTGTCAGAGCACTCAGTGAATCTCGGCTGAGCGCTTCAAGGCGTCCTTGAGCTTCGCCAGGGAGAAATCAGCCGAGCGCGCGATCTCCAGGATCGGCGTCTCGCGGCGGGCGCACAGTTCGGCTGCCTCCGGCAGGCTGGCTGCAATGTCGTGGGGGATCACGATCGCGCCGTGGCGATCGGAGTGGATCAGGTCGTCCGAGCGCACCGTCATGCCGGCGACACGCACCTGCCCGCCGAAGCTCTCGGCATGCACCCAGGCGTGGGACGGTCCGACCGAGCCGGCCAGCGCCTGGAAGCCCGGGGCCCATTGCGGGATGTCGCGGATGGAGCCGTCGGTGATCACGCCGAGACAGCCGAGCGCCTTGTGCACATTGCTCTGCACCTCGCCCCAGAACGCGCCATAGCCGATATCCGGGCCGTCGATGTCCTGGATCACCACGATACGCGGACCGTGGCCGGTGCCGACATATTCGTAATAGTCGGTGCGCCGTTGCGCCTGCTCCTCGACGCTGATGCCGGATTTGACCACGGAGCGGATCGTCGCGGTGCGCGCGTAGCCGACCATCGGCGGCAGATCGGGAAACGGACAGACCAGCGGCTTGGTCGTATAGCCGATCAGGCGGCGATCAGGCGCCACGATCTCCATCGCATTGCAGATGGTCGGCGTGTCGTAGCGCGCGAGCGCCTCGAGGACGGCGGGAGCGACGGGCGCGGCGGCAGAACTTGTCACGGGCGTTTTCTCCGGATGATGCGGACGGATGTCATCGCCGTCCTTGCATCCGGTATAACTGACGCCTCCCAGGCGGCAAAGCTTCGGGCGGGATGGACCGCCCTGCGCTCAGTGCAGCCGCTCCTGCGGCCGCTGCTCCTGGTCGGGTGCGGCCGCCGGCGTGAATGTCGAGGCCGCGGGTGACGGCGCCTGCGGGGCTGCCGCGGCAGCGGCCAGCGTGGCGGCATGCCGTGCCGCCTGCCGGCGGTACAGCCGCCAGCCGAACGGCAGACTCACCATGTACAGGATCGAGACTGCCGACAGGATGTGCCAGGGATAGACGACGATCAGCGCGACGAAGAACACCACCGCGGCAAACACCGGCAGCAAGAGCTCCGGCGACACCCGCATCCGCGTGGTCTTGCCGGAGAACACCGGCAGCCGCGACACCATCAGGAAGGCGATCAGCAGCGTGTAGAGGGCCGTCACCAGCGCCGGCGGCCTGGGCAGGTCGAGGAAGGCGAGATAGACCGGCAGCAGCACCGTGATGGCGCCGAGCGGCGCCGGCACGCCGGTGAAGAAATTGGCGGCGAAGGGCGGCTTGTTGGGATCGTCGATGCTGGCATTGAAGCGCGCCAGCCGCAGCCCGCCGCTGATGGCGTACATCATCGCGGCGATCCAGCCGCCGTCACGCAGCTCATGGAGCTGCCAGAAATACAGGATCAGGCCGGGCGCGACGCCGAAATTGACGAAGTCGGCGAGACTGTCGAGCTCAGCGCCGAACTTCGACTGCCCCTTGATCATGCGGGCGATGCGGCCGTCGATGCCGTCCAGGAAGGCGGCAAAGACGATGGCGCCGACCGCGAGCTCCATGCGGCCCTCGGTCGACAGCCGGATCGCGGTCAGGCCGGCGCAGATCGCCAGCAAGGTGATCATGTTCGGCACCAGCAGCCGCACCGGGATCGGGCGGAAGCGGCGACGGCGCAGGTCGGGAGAGGTCGGATCGAAGCTCATGATCACACCGCAAAGTGGATGGTCCAAACCTTGTGCCGCGACGCGGCCCAAGGTCCCGTTAATGAGTCACACCGACCGGGCGGCGGTTCACTGGCTCCGGAAGCTCAGGCCAGGCACGGCGACGTCGAAATCGGCCAGGATGGTCTCTCCTGCGATTGCGGTCTGCCCTTCGGAGACCAGCACCTCGACGCCATCGGGAAAATAGACGTCGAGCCGCGAGCCAAACCGGATCAGGCCGAAGCGCTCACCTGCCCCGAGGGTCTGGCCCTCGCGCACGAAGGACACGATCCGGCGGGCGACGAGGCCTGCGATCTGGACCACGCCGATCTTGCCGTGCGGCGTCGAGATCGCCAGCGAGTTGCGCTCATTGTCCTCGCTCGCCTTGTCGAGCTCCGCATTGAGGAAGGCGCCGGGGCGATAGGAGATCTTCTCGATCCGGCCGGCCACCGGACTGCGGTTCACATGGACGTTGAACACGCTCATGAAGATCGACACCCGCAGCAGCGGCCGGTCACCCAGACCGAGTTCGGCCGGCGGCAAGGCGCGGGTGATCATGGAGACGCGCCCGTCGGCCGGCGACACCACCAGCCCGTCCCGCTGCGGCGTCACGCGGATCGGATCGCGGAAGAACAGCGCGCACCAGACGGTGAGCAAGGTGCCGATCCAGCCGAGCGGCGTGAAGATCCAGAACAGGATCAGGCTGACCAGGGCGAAGGCGCCGATGAACGGATAGCCCTCGGGATGGATCGGCGGGATCTGGGCACGGATGGAATTGCTGATCGACATGGCCTGCTTCGTTGAGATGTCGTCGCTCTGACCTCAGAGCGGACCGCCGCCTTGACTAGGTCGCTGCGCGGCGAAGGTCAAAATGATTCCTTAACTGTGGATCAAGGCGGTTCGAAGGGCTCATTCGGCGGCGGTGGCCACCGAATCGGCTGTCCCGGGCGGATTGCGGTTCGGCGCGGCGGCCTCGTCGCCGATCTGCGCCAGCTTTTCGCGCGCCTCTTCGGCCTCGCGCTGCCGGTTCCACATGCCGGCATAGAGTCCGCCCCGCGCCAACAGGTCCGCATGGGTGCCTCGCTCGGCGATCCGGCCGCGGTCGAGCACGATGATCTCGTCCGCCGTGACGATGGTCGACAGCCGGTGCGCGATCACCAGCGAGGTGCGGTTGCGCGACACGCCGTCCAGCGCCTCCTGGATCTCGTGCTCGGTATGGCTGTCGAGCGCCGAGGTGGCCTCGTCGAGCACTAGGATCGGCGGTCCCTTCAGGATCGTGCGGGCGATCGCGACACGCTGCTTTTCGCCGCCCGACAGCTTGAGGCCGCGCTCGCCCACCTGGGTCTCGTAGCCCTTCGGCGCCATCCGGATCAGGCCATCGATCTGCGCCAGCCGCGCGGCCTCCTCCACCTCGGCGTCAGCAGCATCCCACCGGCCGTAGCGGATGTTGTAGCGGATGGTGTCGTTGAACAGCACGGTATCCTGCGGCACCATGCCGATCTGCGCCCGCAGCGACACCTGGGTGACGTCGCGGATGTCCTGCCCGTCGATCAGGATGCGTCCGCCGGACACGTCATAGAGCCGGAACAGCAGCCTGGAGATGGTCGACTTGCCGGCGCCGGAGGGGCCGACGATCGCGACCGTCTTGCCGGCCGGCACCTCGAAGCTCAGCCCCTGCAGGATCGGCCGCTCCGGCTCGTAGGCGAAGCGGACGTCCTCGAAGCGGACAGCGCCCGACGTGACGACCAGCGGCTTGGCCCCCGGCGCGTCCTTGACCTCGGCATCCCTGGTCAGCACGCCGAACATCATCTCGATGTCGATGATCGCCTGCTTGATCTCGCGATACACCATGCCCATGAAATTCAGCGGCTGGTAGAGCTGGATCATCATGCTGTTGATCATGACGAAGTCGCCGACCGTGTTGCGCCCCTCGCGCACGCCCTGGGCGCACATCAGCATCGCCACGGTCAGGCCGATGGTGAAGATCACCGCCTGCCCCGCGTTCAGCACCGCCAGCGAGGTATAGGTCTTCACGCTGGCGCGCTCATAGCGCTCCATCGAGCGGTCGTAGCGCTCGGCCTCGCGCGCCTCGGCGCCGAAATACTTCACCGTCTCGTAGTTGAGCAGCGAATCGATCGCCTTGGTGTTGGCGTCGGTATCGGAATCGTTCATGCGGCGGCGGATCTCGATCCGCCACTCGGTCGCGATGTAGGTGTAATAGAGATAGGCCGCGACCATGGTCAGCGTGACCAGCACGTAGCGCCAGTCGAACTGCCACAGCAGCACGGCGGTCAGCAGCGACACCTCGACGATGGTCGGGATCAGCTGCAGGATCACCATGCGCACGATCGTCTCGATGGCGTTGCGGCCGCGCTCGAGCACGCGCGTGAGGCCGCCGGTCTTGCGCTCCAGGTGAAAGCGCAGCGACAGCTCGTGCATGTGGACGAAGGTAATGGTCGCGAGCTTGCGCACCGCATGCATGGCGACGCGGGCGAAGATCCCGTCGCGCCATTGCGTCAGCACCGCCATCAGCACGCGCATCGCGCCATAGCTCGCCGTCATCACGATCGGCGAGGCCACCAGCCAGAACGCCCAGTCGTCCGACTTGATCGGCGCGGTGTTGGCCCCGGTCAGGGCATCGGTGGCCCATTTGAACGTGAAGGGCAGCACCAGGGTCGCGACCTTGGCGGCCAGCAGCAGCACCACCGACCATAGGACGCGCATCTTCAGGTCAGCGCGATCGCTCGGCCAGATGAAGGGCCACAGATGCCGCAAGGTACCGGCGAGCGTTCCCTGCTCGAGGGACGCTTGCGGCTGGGCGGCGCCGTGATGGGGAGACGAATCAGGAGGCATCAAGCGATCTGGAACAGTGGGGATCTTGGCCGGTTATGAATCAGGATCATCTGCCCCATATAGAGTGTTCGACCGCCAAGTGCACCCGCATGCCGACGGATTCCGTTGCGGCGGCGCAGTAATTGCATAACTTGATTCAGATCGATTGGATTGCCCGTAGAACTCCGCGAACCACCCCATCCGCCCTCGTCTTGACGCCTTTCAGTTGCAGTGTCACACCCATCCCATGACTGAAATCCGCACCGTCTGTGTCTATTGCGGCTCCGGCCCGGGCACCAATCCCAGCTTCATCGAATCGGCGAAGACCCTCGGCAAGTCGCTCGCCGACAACGGCGTGCGCCTCGTCTATGGCGGCGGCTCCATCGGCATGATGGGCGCGGTCGCGAAGTCCGTGCTGGACCATGGCGGCGACGTCACCGGCATCATTCCCGACTTCCTGGTGAAGAAGGAAGTCATGATGCCGCTCAAGGATCTCATCGTCACGCCCGATATGCACGAGCGCAAGCGGCTGATGTTCGAGCACTCCGATGCGTTCGTGGCCCTGCCCGGCGGCGTCGGCACGCTCGAGGAGCTGGTCGAGCAGCTGACCTGGAAGCAGCTCGGCCGCCACGCCAAGCCGGTGCTGATGGCCAACATCGACGGCTTCTGGGAGCCGCTCTTTTCTCTTCTCGCCCACATGCGCGAGACCGAGTTCATCCGCCCGGGCTTCCAGATCGAGCTGCTCAAAGCCGACCGCGCCGAGGACATCCTGCCGCGGCTTCGCGAAGCCGCCGCCCGCGTCGCCAAGGAAGAGACCCAGATGGCGCCGGAGATCGCGAAGCGCCTCTGAGCCCTACTCGCTCGGAAACGTCACCGCCTCGATCCGGTTGCCGTCGGGATCGAGCACGAAGGCCGCATAATAGCGCACGCGATCGTGCGGCCGCAGCCCCGGCGCGCCATCCGAGACGCCGCCCGCCTCAACCGCCGCGGCGTGAAACGCGTCCACGTCGGCCGTGCTCCTGGCGCGGAAGCATAGATGCGAGCCGGTGTCGGCCGGCACGCGCGCCATGCCGGCGCGCAGATTGATCCAGAACTCCGGATAGGCCTTGCCGAAGCCGATAGTCGCCGGCCGCTCGATCAGCCTGGCGAGGCCGAGCGGCGCCAGGGCCAGCTCATAGAAGCGGGCGCTGCGCGCGAGATCGCTGACGCCGACGGAGATGTGGTCGATCATGCTTCGTCCCCGCTTTCTCTCCTCCGTCATTGCGAGGAGCGAAGCGACCAAGCAATCCAGAGTCGCGCACTCGGCCCTGGATTGCGTCGTTTCGCTCGCAATGACGGTCCCCTAACTCATCCCGCCGCGCCCGACTTCACCAGCTTGTAGAACACCGAATCCATCAGCGCCTGGAACGACGCATCGATGATGTTCGGCGAGACGCCGACCGTGGTCCAGCGCTCGCCGGTTTCGTCCTCGCTCTCGATCAGCACGCGCGTCACCGCCTCGGTGCCGCCGTTGAGGATGCGGACGCGGTAGTCGATCAGCTTGAGGCCGTCGATGAAGCCCTGGTACTTGCCGAGATCCTTGCGCAGCGCGACGTCGAGCGCGTTGACGGGGCCGTTGCCTTCGGCCGCCGAGATCAGACGCTCGCCGGCGACGTCGACCTTGACCACGGCCAGCGCCACCGTGACGCGCTCGCCGAGCGCGTTGTAGCGCTGCTCGACATTGACGTCGAACTGCTCGACCCGGAAATACTCCGGCACCGAGCCGAGCGTGCGCCGCGCCAGCAGCTCGAACGAGGCATTGGCGGACTCATAGGCGTAGCCGAGCGCCTCGCGCTCCTTGAGCTCCTCGACCAGCCGCGTCAGCTTCGGATCGGACTTGCTGAACGGAATGCCGCCGCGCTCCAGCGCCGCGATGACATTGGAGCGGCCGGCCTGGTCGGAGACCAGCACCTTGCGATGATTGCCGACGCTCTCGGGCAGCACGTGCTCATAGGTGTGCGGATCCTTCAGCACGGCCGAGGCATGGATGCCGGTCTTGGTGACGAAGGCGCTCTCGCCGACATAAGGCGCATGCCGGTTCGGCGCGCGGTTCAGCATGTCGTCGAGCGTGCGCGACACCTTCATCAGGCTGCCGAGCTGCTGATCCGAGACGCCGATCTCGAAGCGGTCCGAAAACTCCGACTTCAGCTTGAGCGTCGGAATCAGCGAGCACAGGTTGGCATTGCCGCAACGCTCGCCGAGCCCGTTCAATGTGCCCTGGATCTGCCGCACGCCGGCACGCACGGCGGCCAGCGAATTCGCCACCGCCTGCTCGGTGTCGTTGTGGGCGTGGATGCCGAGGTGATCGCCGGGCACGTGGTTGAGGACTTGGCCTACGATCGCCTCGATTTCGTGCGGCATGGTGCCGCCATTGGTGTCGCACAGCACGACCCAGCGCGCGCCGGCCTCGTAGGCGGTGCGGGCGCAGGCGAGCGCGAACTCGGCATTCTCCTTGTAGCCGTCGAAGAAATGCTCGCAATCGAGCATGACCTCACGCCCGGCCGCCTTGGCCGCCGTCACGCTGTCACGGATCGAGGCGAGATTCTCCTCGTTGGTGGTCTCGAGCGCGACGCGCACCTGATAGGCCGAGGATTTGGCGACGAAGCAGATCGCGTCCGCCTTGGCCTCCAGCAGCGCCGCGACGCCGGGATCGTTGGAGACGGAACGCCCGGCGCGGCGCGTCATGCCGAAGGCGGTGAAGCGGGCATGGCCGAGCTTGGGTTTGTGCGCGAAGAACTCCGTATCCAGCGGGTTGGCGCCGGGATAGCCGCCTTCGACGTAGTCGATGCCGAGATCGTCGAGCAGCCGCGCGATCACCTGCTTATCCGCCAACGTGAAGTCGACGCCATTGGTCTGCGCGCCGTCGCGCAGGGTGGTGTCGAACAGATAAAGCCGTTCCCTGCTCATGCCTGCGCTCCCGCCCCGAGCGGCTTCTTCATCGTGGTGTTGGCGAGCCATTCGCCATTGATCGAGACGCTGTTGCGCTGCTGCGCGACGTAGCCGCGCTTCCTGAAGAAATCCACCGCGGTGTCGCTGGCGTCGACCACGAGCCCCGTGGTGCCGCGCGCGCCGGCAAGCTTCTCCAGCGCATCGCACAGCATCGCGCCGACGCCCTGCCCGGCGACGCTCGGATGCACGTAGAGCATGTCGATGTGATCATTGCCCTTCAGCGAGGCAAAGCCCACCGGCGAGCCCTGCAAGGTTGCGATCAAGGTCAGCGTGGACGCCAGCTTCTTGCCGAAGCTCGCTTCGTCATCGGCCGCGGCGGCCCAGGCCTCCTGCTGCTCCTCGCTATAGTCGTCTCCGGTGAGCTGCTGAATGCTCGCAGCGAAAATCGCGGCCAGGACTGGCGTATCGGTCGGGAGAAACGGCCGCAGCGCGGCCTTCGGCAGTGACTGTCCCATATCCTCACCAGATCCCATAGAGCTTCGTGACGATCGCGACAGCGCCGGCGATCACCGCGAGCTTGATCACGATGTAGTACAGCCAGTGCCGCGGAAACGGCGTGTCGGGCTTCTTCATCGCGCGATCTCCCAGGTCGTGACCGGCTTGCCGTCGGCGCCCTTGCCGTCCTTCAGCACGACGCCCATGGCCGCGAGCTCGTCGCGGAGACGGTCGGACTCCTTGAAGTCCTTGCGCGCGCGGGCCGCGGTGCGCTCGGCGATCAGCCCGTCCACCTTGGCGGCATCGACGCCCTTGGCCTGCTGCTTGCGGGCCTCCCATTGCGCCGCGGTTTGGGACAGGAAACCGAAGTAGCGCAGCGAGCCGGCAAATGCCGCTCGTTCCGCCTCCCCTCCGGATACTGCCCGTGCGCGCAACGCGTGCAGTTCGGCGATCATCAACGGCGTGTTGATGTCGTCGAGCAGCGCAGCGATGATCGCGGGCTCCGGCTGGTCGCCCGGCGCATCGGCGGCGACGCGATACCAGTCGTCGAGCGTCTTCGCGCTCTCCTCCAGGTTCTTGACCGTCCAATCGGCCGGCGAGCGGTAGTGCATCTTGAGCATGTTCAGCCGCAGCACCTCGCCCGGCCAGTCGGCCAGCAGGTCACGGATGGTGACGAAGTTGCCGAGGCTCTTCGACATCTTCGCGCCCTCGACCTGCACGAACTCGTTGTGCAGCCAGTAGTTCGCCATGACCGACGTGCCGTGGGCGCAGCGCGACTGCGCGATCTCGTTCTCATGATGCGGGAAGATCAGGTCGAGCCCGCCGCCATGGATGTCGAAGACATCGCCGAGATAGGCCGCGCTCATCGCCGAGCACTCGATGTGCCAGCCCGGGCGGCCGCGGCCCCATGGGCTATCCCATCCCGGCTCGTCGGCCGACGATTGCTTCCACAGCACGAAGTCGGCCGGGTTCTTCTTGTGCGCATCGACCGCCACGCGGGCGCCGGCAAGCTGCTCGTCGAGCTTGCGGCCCGACAGCGCGCCATAGTCCGGCATCGACTGGGTATCGAACAGCACCTCGCCTCCGGCCTCATAGGCGTGGCCGCGCGCGATCAGTTGCTTGATCAGCGACACCATGTCCGCCTTGCCGTCGGGACGCGGCAGCACGAAATCGGTGGCGCGCGGCTCGAAGGTCGGCGGCAGGCTGCCCAGCGCCGCCGTGTCGCTGTGGAACTGATTGGCCGTGACCTCGGTGACCTTCCGGATCGCCTCGTTCAGCGGCAGACCTGGAAAATCACGCGCCGCCCGCGCGTTGATCTTGTCGTCCACGTCCGTGATGTTGCGGACATAGGTCACATGCTCGGCGCCGTAGACGTGGCGCAGCAGCCGGAACAGCACGTCGAAGACGATCACCGGGCGCGCGTTGCCGATATGGGCGAAGTCGTAGACCGTCGGTCCGCAGACATACATGCGGACATTGTTGGGATCGAGCGGCACGAAGGGGCGCTTCTCCCGCGACGCGGTGTCGTACAAACGCAAGTCCATGGTCAGTCCCCGAATGCCTCAGTCCCGAATGCCTGTGCCCGCGTCTCACTGGGCGAGACGCAACGGGTATCCTCGCCAGATGACGGCCCGGATGCGGGCGGCCACGGCCAAAAACACGCTGCCGACCTGCCGGCCGGGCGTCCTGATCATCTCTGTTGAGAAAAGACGGCCTCAGCCAGCGAATCGCTAGCGCGTAATCTCGCGGCAAATGCAGCAGATGGCGAGGAAACCGTTCATGGGTTTCACCATGATCCAGCAGGGTGTTGCCGTCAAGAGCCGCAAAACGGCCGTTTTCGCCGCTCAAACGCTCCGGCCCTGCCTCAAGGTTAATCATTTTTAACCCTTTGGGCCTAACCATGGGTTGTCTCCTACATCCACCGGTGCACCATGCGATTCTCCTCAGGCCTGCTCGCCTGCTGTGTTGTCCTCGCCGTCGCGACGACCGCCTCGGCCGAGAGCCGAATCTTCATCATCGCCAACGAGGCCGACGGCTATGGCGTCGACCAGTGCCTGGCCAAGGGCGACAGATGCGGCGCCTCGGCGGCGCGCTCCTATTGCCAATCACGCGATTTTGCGCAGGCGTCCTCCTACCGCCGCGTCGACCCTGATGAAATCACCGGATCGGTGCCGAAAGCCGGCGGAAACTGCGCTCATGGCGGCTGCAGCGACTACGTCGCCATCACCTGCCAGCGCTGAGGCGCCAGGGAACGGCTGTTCCCGCCATCCGAGCGCCCCGGAAACGACGTGACGATGCCCGACAAAGCGGCTATGGGATGCCCGCCGCTGCCGCGAATTTTCCGAATTCTGTGCTAGCTCCGCGGCAGCACCCATGGACCGGAATACCGCATCTTGATCGCATCCCTGTCTCCGCGCCTGTTGGCCTGTTCTGCGTTGCTCGGACTGTCCCTGACCGGCTCGCACGCCCTGGCGCAATCCAGTTCCGATTCCTATGCGCAGATGCCGCCGGGCCCTCCGGGTGCGCAGGCCGGCGTCAATCCGATCTGCCCGCGCCTCGAGGCGCAGCTCGCCACGATCGATCGCGGCGGAGGCGGCGATCCCGCGCGCGACGACCAGATCCGGCGCTATCAGGACGCGGCAGCCAAGCAGCAGGCCGAGCTCGATCGCGTCAGCATGCAGGCCAAGCGGATGGGCTGCGACAGCCCCGGCTTCTTCTCGATCTTCAACGGCCGCGCCGCCGAATGCCAGCCGGTCAACAACCAGATCCAGCAGATGCGCTCCAACCTCGACCAGATCACCGGCAGCCTGGAGCGGCTGCGCGGCGGCGGCATGGGCGGTGAGCGCGACAATCAGCGCCGCTCGGTGCTCGCCGCGCTCGGCCAGAACAATTGCGGCCCGCAGTACCAGCAATATGCGAACGCGAATCGCGGCGGCAATGCCGGCGGCAACTTCCTGACCAGCCTGTTCGGCGGCGGCGGCGGCGACAACAACCCTGCCGCCTCGCTGCCTCCGCCGAGCGCCGATCTCGCCGCGCCGCAAGGCACCTATCGCACCGTCTGCGTGCGCACCTGCGACGGCGCCTACTTCCCGATCTCGTTCGCCACCGTTCCCGGCCGCTTCGCCGATGACGAGCGCGCCTGCAAGGCGCAATGCCCCGCCGCCGAAGCGACGCTGTTCACCTATCGCAATCCCGGCGAGGACATGAACCAGGCGGTCTCGGTCAACGGCCAGTCCTACAGCGCACTGCCGAACGCGTTCAAATATCGCACCGAGTTCAACCCGAGCTGCTCCTGCAAGGCGCCGGGCCAGACCTGGGCCGAGGCGCTGAAGTCGATCGACGAGCGGGCCTCCGCCGCCGAGCAAGGCGACATCATCGTCACCGAGGAGAGCGCCAAGCGCATGCAGCAGCGCCAGACCGGCAAGCCGCCGGCGACGGCTGCCAAGAAGGGCGCCGCGCCGGCCGATCCCGCGGCTCCGACCACGGCGACCGCCGACGGCGCCGCCGGCGACAAGCAGATCCGCACGGTCGGTCCGACCTTCATCCCGGCGCGCTGAGCGGCATCGCCGGGGCGTCAGCCTCGGTCGTCGCGCGCGTCCGTCGCCGCGGGTGCGACGAGGTCGGGCGCGATGACCTCGCCTCCTGGTCCCAGCGCGTCCGCAGGCTGCCAGCGGTTGCGCAGCGCTGCGAGGCGACTCAGCTGCGGCGGCGAGATGTCGCCGAGGAGCGTGAAGCCTGGGCCGACCTCGTCGCCATGCGGCGTCGATGCCTGCGCCGAAGCAAAAGCGAGCGCGCCGGAGAGACTGGCCAGTGCGTCGAGCAGCGTCGCGCGCACCCTCGCCAGCAGCTCGCGATGCGGGCCGCTCCCAAGCTGTCCCGGCAGGATGGTCTCGAAGCCTGCGACGGCGGCAGCGATCGGCACCACCTCGGCGGCCACACCGAGCCGTGCCGCGGCCGCGATCGCCGCATCCTGTGCCGGCACCGCCGTGTCCGGCCCGGCCAGCACGACACCGCGCACCTTCGCCGGCCCGAGCGCATCCACCGCAATCGCCAATGACAACACGGTTTCGAGACTCGCCGTCAGGCCAAGCACGACTCCATTCAATCCACTCTTGCCGACATGGTCGCGCAGTCCGAGCACGCGCGCCGCATAGTCGGCCTCGTCGCCCTCGATCAGCTTGGCGACCGGACCCTGGCCCTGCCAGCCGTCGGCTCCCCTGCTCCACGCCAGCGTACTGACATCATCGACGAAGGCCGGACGTTGCGCCGCCACGGAGAGATCGGCGTTGAGCGCGAAGGACGCGCCGTCGAACACTTGTCCGACCTGCCCGCCGGTCTGGTTGAGCCAGATGAGCGGCAGGTCGCTTTCGGTGACGCGGGCCACCGCGGCCGACAGCCGCCGATCGCCGCCGCCGCGCACATAGCAAGCGGCTGCGGAGACCACGACGAGCTCGGCGCCCGTCTCCGCCAGGGTCTCGACCACATTCTCGTCGCCGGCCCCTTCGGGCCAGATGTCCTCGCCGATCGCGATGCCGATGCGCACACCGCGCACGCTGACCGGGCCGGCCGCGGGGCCGCGCAAGAACAACCGCTTCTGATCATCAGGCAGATTGATCTTGAAACGCGTGGCGGCGACGCGGCCGCCGTCGAGCAGCGCCACGGCGTTATACAGCTTGCCGTCCTCGACCCAGGGCGTGCCGATCAGCACGGCTGGTCCGCCGTCTGCGGTCTCGCGCGCCAGCGCCTCGATCGCCGTGCGGCACGCCAACAGGAATGCGGCGTCCAGAACGGACTGCTGCGGCGGAGCGCCGGCGAGGAACAGCTCCGGCAGCACCAGCAGATCGGCGCCATCGGCCGCCGCCTTGCTGCGCGCCTCTCGCACCTTCGCAGCATTGCCCGCGACGTCGCCGGCCACAGGATTGAACTGCGCCAGCGTGATCCGGAAGCTGTCAGCGGCCATCGCTCGGCTCGTTCACAAGAGCCCGAGCCGCTCGGCGATCGCAAACAGCCAGAAGCCGCCGGACATCAGCAGCGCGGCGCCCACGGCGGCGGAGCCGAGGTCCTTCACGCGGCCGATCTGCAGATCGTGCTCGGTGGTCAGGCGATCGGCGAGCTTCTCGATCGCGGTGTTGAGCAGCTCGACGACCAGCACCAGCATGACCGCGCAGACCAGCTCGACGCTGCGCATCGGCGTCGCGCCGATCACGTAAGCCAGCGGCAGCGCCAGGATCAGCGCGATCACCTCCTCGCGCACCGCCTGCTCGGAGCGGAGCGCGAAGGCCAGGCCATTGCGCGAGTTGAGCGTCGCGCGCCAAAGACGCAGCATCAGAAGCCCGCGACCGCCGGCATCGGGGTGGACTTGCCGCCGCGCTGCTGCTTCAGCAACTCGGCGATCAGGAACGCCATGTCGATCGACTGCTCGGCGTTCAGCCGGGGATCGCACACCGTGTGATAGCGGTCGTTGAGATCCTCGTCGCTGATCGCGCGCGCGCCGCCGGTGCATTCGGTGACGTCCTGCCCGGTCATCTCCAGATGAATGCCGCCGGCATGGGTGCCCTCGGCGGCATGCACCGCGAAGAAGGCGCGCACCTCGGAGATGATGCGATCGAACGGCCGGGTCTTGTAGCCCGAATTCGACGTGATGGTGTTGCCGTGCATCGGATCGCACGACCACACCACCTTGCGCCCTTCCTTCTGCACCGCGCGGATCAGCCCCGGCAGGTGGTCGCCCACCTTGTCGGCGCCGAAGCGGTTGATCAGGGTCAGCCGTCCCGGCTCGTTGTCGGGATTGAGGATGTCGATCAGCTTGAGCAGTTCGTCCGGCTTCAGCGACGGACCGCACTTCAGGCCGATCGGATTCTTGATGCCGCGGAAGTACTCGACATGGCCGTGGTCGAGCTGGCGGGTGCGGTCGCCGATCCAGATGAAATGGCCTGAGGTCGCGTACCAGTCGCCGGTGGTGGAGTCGACGCGGGTGAAGGCCTGCTCGTAACCGAGCAGCAGCGCCTCGTGGCTGGTGTAGAAATCGGTGGCGCGCAGCTCAGGGTGGCTCTCCAGGTCGAGGCCGCAGGCGCGCATGAAGTTGAGCGCCTCGGAGATGCGGTCGGCCAGCTCCTTGTAGCGCCGCGACTGCGGTGAGTCCTTGACGAAGCCGAGCATCCATTGATGCACGCTGCCGAGATTGGCGAAGCCGCCGGTGGCGAAGGCGCGCAGCAGGTTCAGGGTCGCGGCCGACTGCCGGTAGGCGTCGAGCTGGCGGTGCGGATTGGGGATGCGCGCTTCGGCCGTGAAGGCGGTGTCGTTGACGATGTCGCCGCGATAGCTCGGCAGCTCGACGCCGTTGATCTTCTCGGTCGGCGACGAGCGCGGCTTGGCGAACTGGCCGGCGATGCGGCCGACCTTCACCACCGGCACCGCGCCGGCATAGGTCATGACGACGGCCATCTGCAGCAGCACGCGGAAGAAGTCGCGGATGTTGTTGGCGCCGTGCTCGGCAAAGCTCTCCGCGCAGTCGCCGCCCTGCAGCAGGAACGCCTCGCCCGCGGCCACCCGCGCCAGGGATTTCTTGAGGTTGCGCGCCTCGCCGGCGAACACCAGCGGCGGGAAGGTCGAAAGCTGCGCCTCGACCTCGGCCAGCGCCTTCTGGTCGGGATAATCAGGCACCTGCTGCACCGGCTTGGACCGCCAGCTCTCCGGGCTCCAGCGCTCCGTCATGGCTCTCTACTCCCTCTCAATCTCAGCACGCTTCGTTCCCCGCGCAGCGGCGCGCGCCTTATACACAGCCTGTCTGCGCACCGCCACTTGGATTTTAGATCGTCCGGCCAAGCCCTTGCGGTTGCGAAAGGATTTGGCTCACGCGGAGAATCGTCCCGAGCAACTGTCGCTCTTTGCCGCGCCATGCTATGAGCAACACCAAGCGCCGATTTGACCATCAGCTTGCGGGCGCGTTTCCAAATGCAGCTAAAGCGAACGGTCCGCCGCATGGCCATGCCCCTGCCCGCCGTTCCCCGAACGGAGGCTCTCATGCGGTTTGCGGCCATTGCAGACATCCACGGAAATTCCGACGCACTCGCGGCCGTGCTGGCGGACATTGCGGATCTCGGCATCGATGAGGTCGTCAATCTCGGCGATCATCTCAGCGGCCCGCTGGAGCCGGTCCGCACCGCCGAAATGCTGATGGCGCGTGGCTTTCCTTCCGTTCGTGGCGACCAGGACCGGCACATAGTCGACCTTGCCCGTAGCGGCTCCTCGTCTCGCCGTGATGTCAGTGCACTGTCTCAGGCGCATGTCGGCTGGCTCGCGGCGCAACCGCCGACATTGACCTATCGCGATGACGTCTTTCTCTGCCACGCTGCACCGGACGACGATGCGGCGTTCTGGCTCGAGGAGATGATGGATGACGGCACGCTGCGTCCGAATAGTCTCGCGCACATCACGGCGCGTGCGAGCGGCATCGATGCGTCGCTGATCCTGTGTGGACACAGCCATATTCCGCGCGTGGTGCGGCTGCGTGACGGCCGGCTCATCGTCAATCCCGGCAGCGTCGGGCTGCCGGGCTACCGCGGCCGCCCGCCGAATATCTATCAGGTGGAGACCGGCACGCCGGATGCCTGTTACGCGATCCTGGAGCGCCGACGCGGTCCATGGTCGGTCACGCTGCGCTACGTGCCGTATGATGCCACGGCCATGTCGGCCCGCGCCCGCCGTCATGGCATGCACGACTGGGCCAACGCAATCGCGACCGGTTTCGTCGATTGATCACACCACTAGCAGCAGCCCCGACGCCAGCAGAATCCCCAAAATGATCTTCCTGAACAGCGCGTCGTTGACCTTGCGGAAGGCGAGGATGCCGAGCGCGGTGCCGGCGAGCAGTGCCGGGATACTCAAGGAGAGATCGATGACCACCTTGGACGACAGGTCCTGCCGCGCCAGCATCACCGCGAGCGAGGCGAGCTGGATGGCGGCGATGAACGGCTGCACGAGGCCGCGCTGCTCGGTCTTCGGCAGGCCGTGCATCTCGCACCAGATCGTCGGCAGCGCACCGGGCATTGCGGTGAGGCCGCCGATGAGACCGCCGCCGAAGCCCACGATCGCGGTGCGACTGCGGTTCATCGGCTGAAGGCTGCCGAGCGCCGGCTTGAACAGCATGTAGCCGGCGTAGATCGCGATCGTCGCGCCGAACACCTGCTGAAACAGTCGCGCATCCGCATTGTGCAGCAGCCACAGCGCAAGCGGCACGCCGAGCAGTCCGCCCAGGATCAGGACGAGGCTCTCCTTCCAGCGGATGCTGCTGCGAAGCGCCCAGAGATTCGTGGCCTGCACGCCGACGCTGCACGCCATCATCAGCGGCACGGCCTCGAGCGGTTGCAGGCTGTGCAGCAGGATCGCGCCCGCCACGGCGGAAAAGGCAAATCCGGCCAGGCCGGAGACGAAGGCGCCGAAGAAAACCGCGGCGCTGAGCAGCAAGAATGATCCGAGTCCCGGCATGAAAAATCTCCGGCTGATGAAAATGAAATGATGGATCGTCAATCGGTGGTCTGGAGCGTCGCAACCGGACTTGCCCCCGCGCGGTCCGGCGTGTCCGCTCCTCGCAGAATCGCAATCGCGACGATGTGCAGGATCAAGAAGAAGGCGAGAACGACGGCGCCGAGCCATTGCTTCGAAGTGACTGGCTTCGAAGTGAATGGCTTCGACCTGATCGGCCTGAGCCGCGGCGGAACCTGATGGGCCTGCATGTCCGGTGTCTCCAGCAAGTCGTATCGGATTGCTAGCAGCCCAGCGTCCCCTCAGCGTCCCCCGATAGGAGTATGGCACGGCATTCGATACGAGCGCCGCCCGACGCCTCGGCCAGCCTGCGCTGCCTCGTTCCGTGTACGACGCAAGCGCGGTTCAGGACCGTGATCAGGCTCACGCGGACGAATGGCCGCCGACACACACTGCGTTGTTTGCTGGTGCCCTCACCTCAGGAGTCCAAGACCGTAGATGCCAGATGGCGCTCGGTTGCATTCGCATCGCATGGCACGGCGAAACGTCGACCTTCGATGCGCGGCAATGACAACCTGGGCTGGCGCGCGTCCGCATGACACGTGCCACGCAGAACATCCATCGATCCGTCATCACACCGACATTCGGCGGATGATATCGCGCGCCCCTCTATCCAGCATCATCGATGGGGAAACGACCAATGACACTTCGCCTATGGGCCGGCGCAATCGCGTTCGGATGCGCCAGCCTGCTCGGCAGCGCGCTGCACGCCGCCGACGGAACTTTCAACACGCTGACCTACAACGTCGCGGAAACGCCGACCGCCTACAACGGCGGCAGCGACGCGCATTCGCGCGTGATCAGCTGCTATCTGCGCCAGTTCGGCATCGTCAACGTGCAGGAGGATTTCCTCTGGCATGCTGCGTTGTACGACACCTGCGACAACCATCCCTATCGCACGCCGACCTCCGGCACCGCCGGAATCGGCGACGGCCTCAACACGCTCAGCACCTATGGGTTCGACGATCTCGACCGCGTCACCTGGACCAAGCGCGCCGATTCCGACGCGCTGACGCCGAAGGGATTCTCGCTGGTCCGCACGCGGCTGGCCGAGGGCGTCTATCTCGATTTCTACAATCTGCACGCCCAGTCCGGCACGTCGGCCACCGATCTCACCGACAGCGAGTCCGACGTCGCGCAGATCCTGAGCTATATCGAGGCGAATTCCGCCGGCAATGCCGTCATGGTGATGGGTGACACCAACACGCGCTACACGCGGGCCGGCCAGAACATGTGGGAGTTCCTGCATCATGGCTTCAGCGACGCCTGGGTCGAGGCGGTGCGCGGCGGCAGCGTGCCGCCGATCGGCGATCCGCTGGTGTGCGGCGATACGCAGACGGCACGGCCGGATTGCGAGATCGTCGACAAGGTGCTGTGGCGCAACAACGGCTTCCTGACCCTGCAGGCGTCCGGTTATGTCGACCGCCAGGATGCGCTGGATTCAAACGGCGCGCAGCTGTCCGATCATCACCCCGTCGAGGTCGACTGGAGCTACGCGACGGCATCGAACCGCAAGCTCAGCGACCAGTTCGGCGGCCCGCACGGCACGAGCTACAACGATGTCTCCGCGCTGCCCGCCAATCCCGTCGTCAGCAAGCTGACCATCCGCACCGGCAATCGCGTCGACCAGGTCGAGCTGACGCTTTCGAACGGCTATGTCTACAGCCATGGCGGCACCGGCGGTACGGCGCAGAGCCTGGCGCTCGGCAGCGGCGAGTATCTCACCTCGGTCAATCTGTGCAGCGACCAGTATCAGGGCCACACCCGCATCTTCAGGATCGCGTTCGGCACCAGCGCAGGCCGCACCCTGTCGGGCGGCACGACGACGTCGAACTGCACCAGCTACACCGCTCCGGGCGGCTGGCAGATCACAGGCTTCCATGGCCGCTCCGGCGACGGCATCGACAAGCTCGGCGTCGTCTACGCGCCGGTCTCCACCGGAGCGGCACCGTCGCGCCAGCCGGTCCGCATCGTCAACCGCACGTCGGCGCTGTGCATGGACATCAGCGGCGGCACCATGGCCGACGGCACGGCCGTGATCCAGTGGAACTGCACCGGCGCCGCCAACCAGACCTGGAGCTACGACGACGCCTCCGGCATGATCCGCAGCATGCAGGACCCGCACTACTGCCTCGACAACAACGGCACCTATGGCGACGGCGCGCAGCTGATCATCTGGACCTGCACCGGCAACAACAACCAGCGCTTCCGCTATGATGCGGCCGCCGGCACGATCGCGGTGCGCAGCTATCCGGTCGAGGTGATGAGCCAGAACGGGACCTCTCTCGGCAATCAGCTGCTGACCGCGACCGCCTCGGCCGCCGGATCGCAGCAGTGGACGTTGACGCCCTGATCCGCCTCGCCACGACGCATGATCCGGACGGCGCTTCCGTCCGGATCACCCACAATGCCGAGGGTTGATCACCGCGCCGAGACGGACGGCCGCCCCCGTCCCGCGTCGCGCCGGCAAAGCCTTTCCGCTTGCCAGTTCATAACCGAACAGTTATGCATTAATCCATAACCAACGAGTTATGGATCGAATGCCGCGCTCTCCCGACCTGCTGTTCCGAACGCTCGCCGATCCGACGCGGCGCGCGATCTTCGAGGGGCTTTGCCGTCATGGCGAGCAGACGGTCGGCGCGCTGACCGCCAAGGCCGGCGTGTCGCAGCCGGCGGTGTCGAAGCATCTCGGCCAACTCAAGCAGGCGGGCCTGGTGCGCGAGCGGCACGAAGGCCGCCTCACGCATTATCGCGCGCAGCCGAAGGCGCTGGCGCCGCTGCTCGACTGGACCAGCAAGATGGCCGCGTTCTGGGAGGCCCGGTTCGACGATCTGGAAACTCTGCTCAACAGGATGGATCAATGACCACAGCCGCGCCGGAGACCCGCACCGTCATCGTCGAGCGCGAGTTCGCGCATCCGCCGGAAAAACTCTGGCGCGCGCTGACGCAGCCGCATCTGATCGCGGAATGGCTGATGGCGAATGATTTCGTGCCGGCCATCGATCATCGCTTCAAGCTGAAGGCCGACTGGGGCGTCGTCGACTGCCAGGTCATGACCATCGAGCCGCAGAAGATGCTGTCCTACAGCTGGGCCGCGCTCGGCCTCGACAGCGTCGTGACCTGGACGCTGACGCCGACCGCGACAGGAACGCACCTGCGCATGGAGCAGACCGGCTTCGCCGCCGACCAGACCCGCGCCTATCAGGGCGCACGCTACGGCTGGCCGAAATTCCTCGACGGGCTGGAGCAGACTCTGGCGCGGCTCGACTGAGCCGCACTGACGGACAACTCCATCGTCATTCCGGGGCGACGCGCGCAGCGCGGCGAGCCCGGAATCCACTGAGCAGCGGAAACTGCCGCTTGATGGATTCCGGCTCGTGCTTCGCACACCCCGGAATGACGAAGGAGAGTTTCTCGCGCATTCATCTTATCTAAGGTTGTCATCACAGGGAGGAACCGATGAATTCGACCAACACGATCCGCCAGATCCATCGCTGGGTCTCGATCGCCTTCACGCTCGGCGTCATCGTCAACATCGTGGCGATGACGCAGACGCAGCCGGCGTTTTGGATCGGCCTGCTGGCATTGATCCCGCTGATCGTGCTCTTGGGCACCGGGCTCTATCTGTTCGCGCGGCCCTATCTCGCGCCGAGAACGGTCAGGGCCGAAAGCTGAGCCGACGTCATCGCTGAAGGCTGACGCTTCGGCGCCGCCTACTCCAGCCCGTTCGACGACACCCAGCCGACGACACCGTTCCAGACCGCGCGGCACGACGTGAACCGGCTGACACCGTCGCCGGGCATCACGCAGCCTCCGACCATCGCGGTCTCGCCGGCGGGAATGCGCGTCAGAATCTCCGACTTCTGCCCGGGCTCTCGGCGCAGATTGAGATAGCCCTGCGAGACATTGCGCTTGATCATGCGCGGCACGAGATGCGGATTGGGCAGGATCGCCTGCGCGCGCTCGATCGGCGACTCCACCGGGCGCGCGGCCGTCTGCGTCTTCTTCATCTCCTCGATGCGCGCCCGCGCCATCGAGCCGTAGGGCGTCGCGCCGAACTGGCGCACGAAATCCTCGAGCACGGCGATGCTGGTGGTGTTCTGCGTCACCGCCCAGGCACGCTCGGCCGGATCCGACGACGCGCCTGCTGCGGGCGGCGCTGTCGACGCCGGCGCGAACGCCTGACCCGCGAAGAAGAAGTCGCCGTCGACCGGCGAGCTCGACACCCAGGGCTGCTGGGTGCCGCCGGTCGCCCGCTTCACCTCCAGCCCGACCTGGTTGAAGGTCTTGAAGATGTCGAGGCCGGGCCGCCGGATCGTCTCGGCGAGCGCCTTCGTGAACGGGCTGTTGCCGTCGCGGCCATCGAGCGCGACGTTGCCGGGCTGGGTCGCGAACGAGATCAGCGTGCCCTCGGGCGCGCGCATCTGCGCAAGCCCGCCGACGCCATCGCGCAGGCCGCGGCCGCCGAACGGATTGTTGCGGCAGGCATCGAGGATCACGAGATTGAGCTTGGTGCCCGCGCTCTCCATCTGCCGCAGCACGACGTTGACGTCGAGCATCTGGAAGTCGACGTCGGCCTCGCGCGACGGATTGGCATCGACGGGCACCAGATAGTTGGCGCCGCGCACCTGCACGCCATGGCCGGCATAATACACCAGCGCGACATCGGCGCCGCGCGCCTTGGCACCGAACTCCTGCACGGCGCGACGCATCGTGGCCTCGTCGAGATCGAGCCGCGCACTGCCGCCGACCAGGTCGAAGCCGAGACCCTGAAGCGTCTCCGCCATCAGCTCCGCATCGTGCTTGGGATTGTCGAGCCGGCTGACGCTGCGATAGGCGGAGTTGCCGATGACCAGCGCGATGCGCGTATCGGCGAGCCCAGTGCCGCACAGGCTAAGCCAACTCAATGCTGCCAACGCCAGCACCATCCATCGCCGCATCGGGTCCCCCGTCGATCGCTTTGACCGGGGAACTTATACGCGGTCTGTCGCAGCTGAAAAGCGCGGCGACCTTCTCGCAGACGGCGCCCGATCAGCGTGCGCTTCATGCCCCGTTGCTCGGCTTAGCGAACGAAGATGTCATCTGGAGGTACTCTGGTCGGGCAATGAGCAAGCCGGTGCAAAATTCTCGCGGCATCACGGAACAATGTTGAACGACCGTCGTTTCGAAAACTTGCCGGCGCGGCAGGGAAGCGAAAGATGTCAGAGTTGATGACCCAGCCGGACAAGCTGCGGGCCGACGCGGCCGAATGCGCCCTCATCCGCGATCTCGCCACCGACCGCGACAAGCGCGAATTGTTCGCGCGCCTCGCCGAACATCTGAGCAACCTCGCGGCCGAAGTCGAACGCGCCGCGCGCGCCGCCGGATCACGCGTCAGCTGAAACGCCGCCGATCACGTCCGCCGCAACGGCGTCGCGATGCTCGGCGACACAATCGGACGACTGGGCTCCGCTATAAGGCACGATGATTCGCGATCGATTCGTCCGACGACGCGCTCACGCCCTTCTCTGCCATAGGTCCCCGTCTTGCGATCCATCCTCCTTCGCCTCTGCTGCATCGTTCTTCCCGTCGTCGTTCTTCCCGTCATGGCCACTCTGCCTGCGGCCGCAGCCGATCTCATCGGCCGCGCCAGCATCGTCGATGGCGACACCCTGGATGTCCACGGCGAGCGCATCCGTCTCTGGGGCATCGATGCGCCCGAGAGTGCGCAATTCTGCCGTGGTCGCGACCGCAAGCCCTATCGGTGCGGCGCGCTGGCCGCCAACACGCTCGACGCCTTTGCGCGCGGCAAGCTCGTGCGCTGTCGACCGATCGAGGGCGATCGCTACGGCCGCATCGTCGCACGCTGCGCCGCCGGCGGTGCTGATCTCGGCCAGTTCATGGTATCGCGCGGGCTAGCGCTCGAAGAGCCGCAATATTCCCACGGCGCCTACGCGGCCGACCAGCTCGCCGCGCGCCGCTCCGGGCGCGGCATCTGGTCCGGCCGCTTCGTCGAGCCGCCGGTCTACCGCAGCTGCATGCATGCCGGCGGCACAACGCTGCTGTGCTCGGATGGCGAGATGCGCTCGCGGTGAACGGCGCGATTGCGACGGGCCGAGCTCTCGCTGTACGGTCTCGCACCGCAAAGTCTCAGGCTGGTGACGAACGATGACTGACACAAAGACACGCGTGGCGATCCTGTTCGGCGGACGCTCGGCGGAGCACGACGTGTCCCGCGCCTCCGCTGCCAACATCTTCCGCTCGCTCGATGCCGGCCGCTACGCGATCACCTTGATCGGCATCACTCCTGACGGCCGCTGGGTGCTCGCCGATGCCGCGAATGATGCGCCCGGGACGGCGCTGACGGTGCCTGCGGACGGGCCCGACATCGTGCTGCTGCCCGCCGGCCGGGGCCGCGCGCTGGTGCTCGGCGACGGCGCCCCGCGCGAGCTCGCTTTCGACGTCATCTTCCCGGTGCTGCATGGTCCGAACGGCGAGGACGGCACCGTTCAGGGCGCTCTCGAGCTGGCCGACGTCGCCTATGTCGGCGGGCGCGTGATGGGATCGGCGGCGGCGATGGACAAGGACGTCGCCAAGCGCCTGCTGCGCGACGCCGGCCTGCCGATCGTGCCGTTCGTCACCATGACGGAGGCAGCGCCGGTGAGCTACGAAGACGCCGCGCGCGCGGTGGGTTCGCCCGAGCTGTTCGTCAAGCCGGCCAATCTCGGCTCCTCCGTCGGCATCTCCAAGGCGCGCAACGCCGTTGAATTCGATGCCGCCTGCAAGCTTGCGCTGCGCTTCGACCTGAAAATCCTGATCGAGCGCTGCATCTCCCCGGTGCGCGAAATCGAATGCGCCGTGCTGGAGCACGCGAACGGCGAGATCAAGGCTTCCGAGCTCGGCGAGATCGTGCCGGCGGACAGCCACGGCTTCTACTCCTACGAGGCGAAATACACCGACGCCTCCGGCGCCTCGCTGCATGTCCCCGCGCAGGTCGAGCCGGCCCTCGCCGCGCGCATTCGCAAGATGGCCACCGAGGTGTTCGGCGTGCTCTGCTGCGAGAGCCTGGCGCGCGTCGATGTCTTCGTCCGCGGCGAGGAGATCTACGTCAACGAGGTGAACACCCTGCCCGGCTTCACCAACATCAGCATGTATCCGAAGATGTGGGAGGCCACCGGCCTGCCGCAGCCCGCGCTGATGGACGAGCTGATCGCGCACGCGCTGGCGCGGCACGCGCGGCTGAGGGCGCTGGCGTCGCAGCGGTGAGGCCGCTTCCACGAGCAGCGCGGATCAGCGCGGCGCGACCTTGGCGCCGTCAGCAACGCGATCGCTGGGATAGATGATCACGACATCGCCGCTGGCGATGCCGTCGGCCACCGCCGCGAACCGGCCGGAGCGGCGGATGATCCGCAATGTGCGCAACTCGGCGCGGCCGTCCTTCAGCACGAACACCGACCAGTCCTCGCCGCGCTTGAACAGCGCCCCGGTCGGCACGATGGTGACGTCGTCCTGGGTGAAGACGACGATCTGGGCATCGAGCTGATAGCCATCGCCGAGCCGCGACCACTGCTCGGCCGGCGAGACGATGTCGATCAGCACGTTGACGCGCTGCTCCTCGACGCCGAGCGTCGAGATCTTGGTGAAGGCCGCCGGCTCGACGCGCCGGACCCGCCCCGACAGGCGGCCCGGGCCGCCCCAGCGATCGATCGTCACATCGGCGCCCGGACGGATCTCCACCGCATCGGTGCTCAGCACGTCGATCACCACTTCGAGATCGTGGGGATCGCCGACGTCGAGCAGCGGCGCCCCCGGCAACACCGCGGTCTCGCTTTCCTGCGTCACCTTCAGCACGAGCCCGCCGACCGGCGCTGTGATGGTCCAACTCTCCGCGGGCGCATCGGCATCGGTGTTGCCGCCGTAGCGCGACAGCAGCGCGCGGAGCTGGTTGAGCTCGTGTCCGGCAGCATGGTCGACATATTCTGCGGCGCGCAGGTCGCGTTCGGCGATGCGCATCGCGAGCTCGGCGCGCTCCTTCGCCTGCGTCGACGCCGCTCCGCTCGCGGCGAGTGCGGTCGTGCGCGCCAGATCGGCGCTCGCCTGCGCGCTCTGCGCCTGCGCCCGCGCAACAACCGCCTTGGCGCGCTCGACATTGGCATCGGCCGCGCCGAGCCGCTCCTCGACCTCGCGGCGCGCGCGCGGATCCAGCAGCGGGGCCGGCGCCGGCGTGATGGTGGCGACGACGTCGTCGGCCTTGACCTGGTCGCCGGCCTTGAAGCGGATGCGTCCGAGCCGGCCGGCAAGCGGCGCGGCCACGACGTAGCGCTGGCGCACCCGCGTCTTGCCGTCGTCCTCGACGGTCGCAACGAACCGCCCTCGCGTCACGACAGCCGTCTCAACCGGGACCGGGCTCGGCATCATCATCCAGGCGACACCGGCGGCGACCGCCAGAGCCGCTGACAAGATAATGATACGGCGCAACACCAAACGCATGCTCATTCCCTGGTCTTGAGGGCTGCGACCAGATCGAGCCGGTCGACCCGCCGGCGGACGATGATGGCGCTGATCGCGGCGCTCGCCAAGACCACTGCGGTCGCGATCAGATAGGTCCGCGGCGCGATCACGCCGGGAATTTGAAAACTCTCGCTGGAATGCAACCGCGCGATCAGCGCGATGATGCCGCGCGACAGCAGCAGGCCGAGCGGAATTCCGACCGCGATCTCCAGCGCGAACTCACCGAACAGGATGCCCGCGACCTCTGCCCGCGTGAAGCCGAGCACGCGCAGGCTGGCCAGCTCCCAGGCCCGCTCCTGCAGGCTGATGCGGGCGCTGTTGTAGACCACACCGACGGTGATGATCGCGGCAAAGCCGGTGAGGATTCCCGCGGTGACGAACACCAGGCCCGCGATCTTGTCCATGAAGGATGCGACGGCATAGGCCTTCATGGAGACGGATTCGATCATCGGCAGGCTCTTGAACCTCGTGCCGAGCGCGGCCAGCGCCGTGGGGTCGACATGCAGGCTGGCGGCCGAGATCACCGTGCCTTCGCCGGTGAAGCGGTTGAGCGTGTCGATGTCCATGTAGGACGCCATCCCGATCGCCTCGTCGACGATGGCGCTGACCGGCACGTCGCGGCGGCGCCGCCGGCCCTCCATGGCTTCCACCGTGACGAGATCGCCTGCGCTCAGCGCCAGCCGTTCGGCGAGCCGCCGCGTCAACGTGATGCCGTCGGGAGCAGCCACGATCGGTCGGCGCGCCGCATCATGCGGCCGGCGCAATTCATCCGTCGGCGCGAGGCCGACCACCGAGGTGAGATAGCTGCGATGGCCGGCGCGCAGCCGCACCGGCACGATGCGCTGACCTTCGGCCAGCAGCACGCCGGGCTGCCGCGCCAGATCGCGCAGCACCGCGCGGTCCACCGGATGCGGAAAGGTGATGCTGGCATTGCCGCGCTCGACCAGGTTGAACTGCAGCTCGATCATCTCGCCGATCGCATCGCGCCAGAAGATCCCGAGCACCATCATCGGCACGGCAAAGGCGATGCCGACGACCGTGAACAGCGAACGGAACGGACGCCCCGCGACGTTGCGCAGCATCATCATCCGCCGCGCGCGCCGTGCACCGCCCGGCACGATCAGTTCGATCCAGGAGCGACGAAAGCCGAGCGGCATTGCCGGCCGCATCGCCTCCGCCGGCGCCAGGCTGACGACCGCGCGCAGCGCCGTGACGACGCCGAGCGACCCGGCCGCAGCGCTGATCGCGACGCCGGCCAACATCGCCCAGGGCGCCAGCCGGAACGGCAGCTCCGGCAGGCGGAAGAAGCCGTGATAGCTCGCAATCATCGCCTGCCCGAAGCCGAAGCCGCCGGCGATGCCGAGCAGAGAGCCGATCAGCACGATCACCAGCATCAGCGCGAGATAGTGCACGGTCAGCGCGGAGGTCGGAAAACCCAGCGCCTTCAGCGCGGCGATCTGCTCGCGCTGCGCGGCGACCAGCCGTCCGAGCGCGCTGTTGAGCAGGAAGGCGGCAACGCCGAAGAAGATGATGGGAATGGTGATCGACATCACCTTCTGCTGGTTCAGCTCGTCCTCGAGAAAGCGGTTCGAGGGCTGGTCGCGCCGCGCGATCGCGCCGATCGAGCCATAAGGCTCGAGCAGCCGGTCGAGCTCCTCGATGACGGGCTGCGCCGCGGCCCCCGGAGCGAGCGCGACCACCGCGTCGTTGAACGCGCCCTTCATGTCGAAGGCGGCCTCGGCCGCGCTGCGGTCGACCCACAGAATGGCGTAGAGGCGATCGTCCGGGATCGGCAATCCCGGCCGTACCGCGTAGACATATTCCGAGGACAGTGCGATGCCCGAGACCCGGAACGCCTGCAGCCGGCCGTTGAGCAGCACCCGGATCTCGTCGCCCGGCTTCACGCCATTCGCCTCCGCAAAGGCCTCGTTGACGGCGGCGCTGCGCGCATCGCCGGGCGCGGGCGCCGTGCCGCGGCGCAGATGCAACCGGGCCAGCGGCTCGTCGCCTCCGCGACTGAGCGAGACCAGGCGCGCGGAGACCGGCTGCGACGCGGCGGGCGCGTCGACGATGACCTCGCGCACGATGCGCGGCTCGACCGCCAGGATGCCGGCGATGGCGTTGAGCCGCGCGACCAGCGCCAGCGGCGCGCGCTTCAGGGTGACGAAAACCTGGGGAAACCGCGCCTCCGCATAGAACTGCTCGCAGCCGGCGCGCAGCGATTGATAGGTCGAGACCGAGCCCACGAACACGGCGACACCGGCGGCGACCAGCAGCGCGATCGTGATCACCTGCCCGCGCATGGCGCCGATGTCGCGCCAGAGCTTGCGGGTGAGCAGGCTCACCACGTCACCTCCTCGGCCGAGAGCCGTCGCGGATTGCGCGTCTCGCCGACGATGCGGCCGCCGCCGAGCCGCAGCACGCGATCGGCCATGCCGGCGATCGCCGCATTGTGGGTGATCACGACCGTGGTGGTGCCGAGCCGCTCATTGGCCCGCGCGATCGCGGCCAGCACGACCTTGCCGGTCTCGTAGTCGAGCGCGCCGGTCGGCTCGTCACACAACAGCACGTCCGGCGCCTTGACGATGGCGCGGGCCACGGCCACCCGCTGCTGCTCGCCGCCGGACAGTTGCGAGGGAAAATGCTCCATCCGCTTCTCGAGGCCGACGAGCTTGAGTACCTCCAGGGCATCGAGCGGCCTCTCGGCGATCTCGGTGACCAGTTGGACGTTTTCGAGCACGGTCAGGCTCGGGATCAGATTGTAGAACTGGAACACGAAGCCGACATGCTCACGCCGGTAGCGCGTGAGCTCGGCATCATCGGCCCCGACCAGCTGGTGATCCCGCCATTGCGCATCGCCCGACGTCGGACTGTCGAGCCCGCCGAGGATGTTCAGCAAGGTCGACTTGCCGGACCCCGACGGCCCGAGCAGCACGACGAACTCGCCCTCGTAGATGTCGAGATCGACATCCCGTAACGCATGTACCTCGACCTCGCCCATGCGATAGGTCTTGGATAGCTTACGGGCACGAAACACCGGCGCGGCGCCCGGTGGCTCCGGAGGTGCGGCAGCACTCGCGTCGTTGGTGGTGGCCGGACTCGTCAAACCGTCATTCCTGCCGTGGAGGCACGCCTTCCATGCCTGTTCCCGTGGCACTGGACCACATCTCTGACCATCGGTCTGCAGCCGCCCGCGCCAGTTGATGCAGGTCAAGCGCGCGGCATCACCGGCGCCAGGGCCTGACCTCACACCGGCTCATGTCCATTCCACGGCTACGACTACGTCAATCAGCACGCCGCCGAGGAGTGCCGCCACCCAGCATGTCCCACGAGGATGGGCGAAACCACCCGCCCTCACGCCCCCGCGCTGATCGACCGCCTGATCGCCCAAGCCCGGCACGGCATTCGTGGTTACGGAACTGGCGCCGCAGCGCAGAGCGCCTATATCCGGCCAGCACGTCGTCGCCTCAGGTCCACGGGTTGACCTAAGCAATCGCGATCATGGCAAGGATATCAATTGAGCAGACACCGCGCCTCTATCCTCAGGACCTTGCTGATCGCGCTCTGTCTGGTCGCTGCGATTGGCGCACCCGCGCGGGGCGAGGACGAAGCCTCGCACATCAAGAAATTCGAGAAAAGTGAGTTCGACGGCATCGACTTCAAGGGACAAAGCGAATTCGAAATTCACGATCCAGACCTCTTACCGAAGCAGCTCGTGAGGGCGATCGAGCTGACCAACTGCCGCTACAAGGAGGACCTCAAGACGGTGCCAGTCCGCTTCCTTGTCGTCGAAACCAAGCCGTTCGTGCTCGTTCCCTGTTTCGGCATGGCTACCACGTGGCACGAGATCTTCGACCTTCAGGACCGCCGACGGCCCCGGTTGCTGCCGCTCGCGAAGATGGCCCCCGAACGCGGCTTGGTGGCAGCCGACAGTGCCGGCTTCGTCACCTGGAACAGGGATGACCAGGTGTTCGAGGCCACCGGGGGAAACGACATGTGTACGGGAGCACTCAGACACATCTACAAGATCGCGCCCTATGACAAAGGGCTGTCACTGATAAGGGTCGACTTCCGGCTGGACAATTGTGGAGCGGGTGCATGGAAGACGTTATGGACCGCGCCGCCCTGGCCTACACGCGAGCAACTTCAGTGATGCTGCCTTCGGCCCAACGCCGATCGAGCGAGCTCGGGGGCGAAACACAACGGCGTCATGCCGATTGACGCCCGATCCGACATACGCCCGCCATACGCCGCGGCTACCAATCGAACGCACAGCCTTGACGAGGAGCACCATGGCCGACAACGACCTCGAAATCTTCCTGACCGCGCGCAACGTGCTGGTCGAAATGCGCCTGAATTTGGCCAAGGCCGTTTCGGCCGGTTACAAGAAGGGCGAAACCGAAATTGCGGTCAAGAGCCTCGTCGAGGTCCAGCAAGCCATCGACGTGATCGACCACGCGAGCGAGGAGCTGGAGGAGCTCGACGAAAGCGAGCACGACGAGGACTGAAGCGCTGGGCGCGGTCAGGCCGTGGCATGCTGAACCGACCTTCCTCAGAGATCTACTAGCCCGGTGTCGCGGCGATCGAGGATCCGGCGACGATGGATCAGTCTGTGCGTGGGCAAAAGGCGCAGCCGCCCGTCGTGTCATCCCGAGCTCGTCATGCCGCCGTGCCCCCCATCTCAGGGCAGAATGCGCCGCCGACGGGTTTTTGCCGACCTCTCACGAGCGATGTCATGAGCCAACGACGCCGCCAGATGCAGCGCCCTCTCCCCTTGTGGGAGAGGGCATGTACGGCCGATCCGCATGCGCGGTTGGGTGAGGGGTATGTCTCCTCAAGTATCATTCGCGGAGACATATCCCTCACCCAAGTGAATATGCCGCGCCACCTACATGCCCTCTCCCACAAGGGGAGAGGGCACAGTTGCAGCCACCGCGCTCCTGTTCGCAAATGATGGCAGCACTGCCGGGACGAGCGCTACCAGGTGGCGCAGCGAGGCCAGACGACCGCGTAGCTCGCAAACTGCTGAAGGCTTTGCTCTCAATAGCAGGATGGCATGGAGCGACGGACCACTGCTCACGTTCCCAGCGCAAATCGATTACACCAAGGTCGCGACCTCATAGATCAGCACGGCCGCCCCGAGGCAGCGCCGCCACGGATTGACGCCGCGCGAGCTCATCGACGGCCCAGACGACGAGACTGGCCTTGACGAGGCCATCCAGCTTGTCGCCGGTTGGGCCCTGCGGGTGCCAGACCCAGCCTATGAGGCTCCCCACCAGCGCGATCCATAGCGCCGGGTTCGGCATCTGCGCGATGGTGATCTCGCCGGTTTCGCGATTGCGGAAGAACCAGTCGATAAAACGCGACATCACACCGCCAGCTTGCCCGGTCACGCTCGGCGTCCCTCCTGCCCCTGACGCTGCAGGATGCGTCCCAGCTTGCGGGAGATCAACGGCCGCACGGGAAGAAACAGCCTGTAGCCAAGCTCGAGCACCGCCAGCGCCCCAGGCAGCGAGGCCACACGCGCCGCCCAGCGCCAGCGCGGCAGACGGCGCCAGACCTCGACGAACGCGGCGGCGCCGGACAACAGCCGCCCGTCTCTGGCGCGCACATGAAACCGCGCCATCGCCTGCCCCTGCGTCAAGCCCTCCGGCGTCTCGGCACCCGGTTGGGAGACGTCGACGAAACACAGCGCGCCGGCCTGGTCCGTCCGGCCGTAGTAGCCGATCTCCGCCCGGCACAGCGGGCAGGAGCCGTCGAAGTAGACGGTCGATTGTGCAGACTCTGGCGCCATGCGGATCTCCAAGACACCGACACCGGTCCCGGAGCTTAAACGTCCGCGCGAGGGTTTTGGGTCTGTGGCTCTCTAAGTTTCTTTGGGAGGACGCCCACAGACACGGCTATCGCATTGGAGAATGCGCCCATCGCGGCAAAACGACTCCCAATTAGTGACTCCGTCATGCCCGGGCTTGTCCCGGCCATGACGACGTGGAAACAGTCCAGCCCGAGATGGAGCGCCGTACGCGATCGGCCTGCGGTGACAATCCAGAACTGTCACCGCGCCGCCCTACTCATCGCGGCGGCATCTTCTCGAATGCCGGCAGCGCCGGATCGAGGTGATCCCAGGCATATCCGGCCGCCGTCCAGGACACCAGTTGCGGCCGGTAACGGCTGGGATCGTCGAGGCTTGCCGGGGTGACGATGAACACATCGGGCATCGCCGGGAACGTCATGTGCATCGACGAGCCGCAGGTCGGGCAGAAGGCGCGCCGCTTCACGGTGCCGCCGTCGCCGGTCGTCTGCCAATGCGACACCTCGCCGTCGACCTTCACCTCCGCCGCGACGAAGGTGAGGTGCGACTGATGGCCGGTGCCGCTGTCGCGCTGGCACTGCCGGCATTGGCAGTCCAGCATCACAGCCGGCTCTCCCTTGATTTCGTAGCGCACCGCGCCGCAGGCGCAACCGCCGGCATAGACATTCGTCATGGTGGCTCTCCCTCGGCGTCAATGCGGCCGCTGCAGCGATGTCTCGTCGGTGACGAGCTGATCGAGCTTCTTGACCACCGTCTTCCAGCCCTCGCCCATCTTGCGATACGCGGTCTCGTTGGCCGGCAGCACGAACCCGGAATGGACGAGGCGCAGGCGCGTGCCCTTGTCCGCTGTTGCAAGGGTGAAGGTGACCAAGGTCTCCAACGGCGCGCCGTAGCCGACATTGCCGGCATGGCCGCCTTTCCACGCATAGGACAGCCGCTCGTTCGGCACGACCTCCCGCACCTCGCAATGAATGGTGCCGTCCCATTCCCCGGCCGGCGTGGTCTGGAAGGTGAAGCGCGTCCCCACCACGGCTTCAAACCCCTTCGGCGCCATCAGCCAGCGGCCGATCAGATCGCCATTCGTCAGCACCTTCCAGATGACATCAGGCGCATGCGGGAAGACCTCCTCCACCACGATGGCGTGCGTGTCCGGCTTCACGATTTGAGTCATGGATCGATGTCCTTCAGCAGTTTTCTCAGATCGGCGAAGCGGTCGCGCCAGAACACGCCGTAATGGCTCATCCAGTTCGCCAGCGGCTCCAGGCCGCGTGGCTCGGCGCGGTAGTAGACCTTGCGCCCCTCCGGACGCTCGCAGACGAGGCCCGCCTGCTTCAAGGCTTTCAAATGCTGCGAGATCGCGCCCTGCGTGACGCTGCTGCCGCGGGTCAGCTCGACCACGGTGATCTCGTCAGCGTCGACGATGCGCTCGAACACGGCCCGCCGCGTCGGATCCGCCAAGGCGCGCATGACGGCAGTAATGGGTTCGGCTGCTTCGATCATGCAGAAACAATAGCGCTCACTAATGAATTAGTCAATGCTAATTATTCCGGGAACTCGTCCCCTCCCTGCGCTCTTCCGGCGCGCCGGCCTCATCCGAAAATCCGAATCTTTCTTCTTCCGTTTTTCAGAAGAACATGCTATGTTGCTGCATCCCGCCTCACTTGAGGGGCGCATCGCGATCGTCACGAGCGTGGAGTGCGGGATGCGGTGGGCGTGTCGGGTTGCAGCGTGAGCGATCATGCCGACGAACGATCCGATGCGCACGGCGAAATCGTGTGGTCCTGGTCTCCCGGTGCTGAGATCAAGCCTGCGCTGCCAAGTCTGGACGAGCGCGCAAGGCGACGGGGTCAAAAGCCGGTCCCCGGGGAGAGCACGTATAAGCCGTAGCGCCATCGCGCGGGGAAGGCCGGATGATCCGGCCCGTACCTGTGGTGACTGCCGCCTGCTTTTTTTCTGCAGGCGGGCCATGGGTGCGACCGGCACCCGGCCTTCCCCGCGCCCTCATTGTCGAGAGGGCGATGAGACGAGCAACACTCGGACGCGAAAGCGGGTGCGAGGATGAGATGCTGTGCCTCCACACTGAGTTGTCGTCCCGGGCAAGCCGCGACGACGCGACAGCGGCGGCGCGGCGCCGACCCGGGACCCGGACTCCGCGGCGGTCGTGTAAGGCAGGATGGAGCTGGCAGCCTTTGCGCCCATGCAAGCCGGTGGTTATGGATCCCGGCGTACGCCGGGATGACACTGAATGTTTGGCGGCTGCGGGGGCTTACGGATACATGTTTGAACCTTCGCCTCCGCCACGGAACACACCGAGACGCCCTACTCCCGCCAAACCCGGCAGAAAAACCGACTGAACCCTCCCCGATCCGGTACACTCGCGACGTGACCCACCGCCCGACGATTCTCGTGTTCGACTCCGGCCTCGGCGGCCTCAGCGTTTTGCGCGAGGTGGTGGGCGCGCGGCCCGATGCGCATTACGTCTACGTCGCCGACGACGCCTTCTTTCCCTATGGCCATCACAGCGAGCCGGCGCTGATCGCGCGCGTGGTGCCGCTGATGGGCGAACTGATATCAGCGCACCGGCCGGACCTGATCGTGATCGCGTGCAACACCGCCTCGGTGCAGACGCTGGCGCCGCTGCGCGCCGCCTATGCGACGCCGTTCGTCGGCACCGTGCCGGCGATCAAGCCGGCCTGCGCGCAGTCGCACACCAAGCGCGTCTCCGTGCTCGGCACCAAGGCCACCGTGCAGCGCGAATACACCCACGCCCTCATCCGCGACTTCGCGCAAGGCTGCGCGGTCACGCTGGTCGGCTCGCCGGACCTGGCTTCGCTGGCCGAAGCCGCGCTCAGCGGAACCAGCGTCGGCGATGCCGCAATCGCGGCCGAGATCGCGCCTTGCTTCACCGGCGATGCCGACAACGCCGGCACCCGCACCGACACGGTGGTGCTCGCCTGCACGCATTATCCGCTGCTGCTCGACCGCCTGCAGAGGCTGGCACCCTGGCCGGTCGCATGGATCGATCCCGCGCCGGCGATCGCGCGCCGCGTCGTCGATCTCCTGGGGCCGTCGACCACGAGCGCCGGCGACGGCGCCGCCAGCATGATCTTCACCTCGAACAAGCCGCATCAGCTCAGCCGCGCGCTGACGCCCTATTTCGGCGGCCGCGTGCCGGCCTGACGGAGGCCCAGGATGTCTGCGACACCCAAACCGCTCAACCGCCTCAAGCAGGCCTGGCGCGACAAGCGGCCGACCTTCGGCGCCATCGCCACCATCCCGAGCATCCAGACTGTGCGCATCATGGCGCAGTCGCTCGACTGGATCATCGTCGACCTCGAGCACGGGCCGATCGATCTCTCCACCGCGCATGCGATGATCACGGCGACTGCGGGCACCCCCTGCGTGCCGCTGGTGCGCATCGCCGCCAACGAGCCGCATCTGGCGAAAGCACCGATGGATCTCGGCGCGCTCGGCATCAACTTCCCGATGATCTCCAGCCGCGCGGATGCCGAGAAGGCGGTGCGCGCCGTGCGCTATCCGCCCCGCGGCGACCGGCTGTGGGGCCCGTTCCATGCGCCGTTCCACTGGAACGTGTCGATGGCCGATTACATGGCGACCGCCGACGACGACATGATCTGCATGGTCACGATCGAGCATGTCGAGGCCGTCGAACGCATCGACGAGATCATGGCCACGCCCGGCATCGACATCGCGGTGATCGGCCCCGGCGATCTCGCCACCTCGATCAACAAGCGCGGCCAACTCGATGATCCCCAAGTCAAATCCCTGATCGCCCGCGCCGAGGCCGGCATCCTCAAATCCGGCGTGCCGATCGGCGGCGCGGCCCGGTCGGCCGAGCAGGCCAATGCGATGATCGAACGCGGCTACCTCGCACTCGCGCTCGGCTTCGACTGGTCCTTGTTCCAGCGCGGCATTGCTGCGAGCTTCGAGGGGATCAAGCGCTAAACCGAGAACACGCCGAACTTCACGTTCCAAACGAAAAACAACATTGGGGGAGAAGCTCATGATGAAGAAGACGATTTTCGGCCTGACGCTGGCCGTGCTCGGACTCGGCGCCGCCCTGGCGCAGCAGCCGGCAATCAAGCGCACGCTGTTGAACAAGACCGATTTTCCGGACGGCCATACCATCGTGCAGGCGATCGCCGAGGTCCCGGCCGGCGGTGCCGCGGGCCGGCATACCCACCCGGGCGTGGAGACGGCCTATATCCTCGAGGGCGAGGCCGAGCTGATCGTCGAGGGCCAGCCCGACCGGCACCTGAAACCTGGCGACTCGTTCCAGATCCCGGCCGGCGTCGTTCACGACGCGAAGGTTCATGGCGACAAGGGGCTGAAGGTGCTCGGCGTCTACGTCGTCGACAAGACCAAGCCGCTGGCCTCGCCGGCGCCATAGAGGGGGGCTTTCGCCGGACCGGCAGGCGGTGCTAACAGCAGCCGCCGCCGGAGACCGGCAGGCCACCAATGATAGATCGGGAGTGACGGGTTCAGAATGCGCGGAAAGACCAGGCCGATCTCGCTGCACCGCCGTCTGATCATCGATCTGATGCACGCCTCGCGCGACGTGCCGTTCGTCTCGCTGGCGCGCATGATCGAGATCGGCCCGTTGCTGGAGGCGCGCGCCGCGGCCGTCCGGCCGCCCGGTTTTGCCGCCATTTTCGTCAAGGCGTTCGCGCTGGTCGCCCGTGACGAGCCGGTGCTGCGCACGCTCTACACCGGCTGGCCGCAGCGCTGCCTCTACGAGCTGCCGCGCAGCGTCGCCACCGTCACCATCGCCAGGGTCGAGAATGGCGAGGATTGCGTGCTGCCGCAGCGCGTCTCCCGGCCGGACGCCATGTCGCTGGCGGAGATCGATGCCGTGATCCGGGAGGGCAAGGAGGCGCCGATCGAGGACGTCGCCATGTTCCGCAAGATGATGCGGGCGACCCGGCTGCCGCTTCCCTTGCGCCGGTTCGCCTGGTGGGTCGGGCTGAATTTCGGCCGCCAGCGCGCCAACTGGTTCGGCAATTTCTCGGTCACCAGCGTGGCCGCCTGCGGCGGCGGCCAGCTGCTCGCTTTGAGTCCGGGGCCATTCATCCTCAATTACGACGTCGTCCGGCCGGACCAGACGATTTCCATCCTGATCCGCTGGGATCACCGGGTTACCGACGGCGCCATGATCGCCAGGACTGCGATACGGCTCGAGGAGGTGCTGAACGGGGAGATCGCGGCCGAGCTCAGGGCTTTACCGCCGGGATTGGCAGTGACCGACCGGGCGTGCGAGGCGAACCGGCCGAAAATCACCGCGATCGGGGGGCCGCAGGGGTGATTTGCCGTCAAATCGGCGGTTACAGTTTGACAGACCAGCGGTTTCTCCCTTAAGAACCGCCCTGCTCGCGGGCCGCTTTCGGCCCGCGTTGCGTTTCGCGACCCGTGGCCTCGTCCCCTCACGCTTTGGGGATCGGCCTGTCGGTGGACCGGGTTTCCCGGACACACAGGAGGGCGCGTTTCCTCAACCCCGAACGAAAGACTTAAAGAGGACGCGATGACTAAGCGCAGTGAGGCGAAGTACAAGATCGATCGCCGCATGGGCCAGAACATCTGGGGCCGCCCGAAGAGCCCCGTCAACCGCCGCGAATACGGCCCCGGCCAGCACGGCCAGCGCCGCAAAGGCAAGCTCTCCGACTTCGGCGTGCAGCTGCGCGCCAAGCAGAAGCTGAAGGGCTACTACGCCAACATCTCCGAGCGCCAGTTCCACGGCATCTATGTCGAGGCCGGCCGCATCAAGGGTGACACCGGCGAGAACCTGATCGGCATTCTCGAGCGCCGTCTCGACACCGTGGTGTTCCGCGCCAAGTTCGTCTCGACGATGTTCGCCGCGCGCCAGTTCATCAACCACGGCCACATCAAGGTGAACGGCCGCAAGGTCAACATCTCGAGCTATCAGGTCAAGCCGGGCGACGTGATCGAGGTCAAGGAAGCCTCGAAGCAGCTCGCCGTGGTGCTCGAGGCCAGCCAGCTCGCAGAGCGCGACGTGCCCGACTACATCGAGGTCGATCACTCCAAGATGACCGCGAAGTTCATCCGCATTCCCGCGCTGTCGGACGTGCCGTTCGCGGTGCAGATGGAGCCGCATCTGATCGTCGAGTTCTACTCGCGCTGATCTTGACGGAGCGCCGCTCCGTCCACATCTGATAATCCGAAGGCCCTGGCACGCGCCGGGGCCTTTGTTTTTTGGATTTGTTTCGGATGCGGCAAACCGATTCCCGAATGCCACACTTGCCACGAATTCGCCCCAACCTGGGCTGACAGCGAATCCGTCCCGTGATTCACTGCCGTCAGTTGTAAAGTAGCGGGGCGTTCGCCATGGAGTTCAACAGGCGCAATATCATCTTCGGTGCGTTGCCGACCGAGGCGGTCGGCGCTCCACCTCTGCCGCCGTTGCGGCCGCCGCCCCTCGATGCTTCTCCGTTACGCGCGCGACCCTCCGGGATCCGCTACCGCTTCAACGACGGCCTCTATCCTTCGACCGTCTTCGACCTTCTCGAACGCTCCTGCTGGCACGTCCAGTCCGATGCGACAGCCCATGTGATCCGTCACGTCGGAACAGGGCTCACCTTTGCCGACGCGCAGCTCGGCTACGATCCGTTCGCGCTCGAACTTCTCCATTGTTTCGACGAATCGCCCGAGCCCCTCGACGAATGGCAGACCATGCTGGTCGGCTGGGCGGCGGTGAACATGGGCTGGAACATCAAGCGCCAGCGCCCGGGCGCCGCACTGCTTCTTTCACCCTCGCGGCGCAGCCCGCTGGAGTCGTGGGTGTTCGATTGCGCGGAGGCGCCGCTGCTGGTGAGCCGGCCGATCGATATCTCCAGGCCGCTGCGGCCCGACATCTGGCTCGCGGCGTGATTGCAACGGAGGCGCGTTTTGCGGGAGCGGTCCGAGTTGGGTAAGGTCCTCAAATGAAAGCCGAACGAGGACTGCCGATGTATTACACCCCGCCCCCGCGCGATCCCAAGGCGCCGCCCGTGCGCGTCAACCTGCTGTCGGACACGCAGACCCGCCCCACAGCCGCGATGCGCGAAGCCATGGCGCGGGCCGAGGTCGGCGACGAGCAGATTGGCGACGATCCGACCGTGCACGAGCTCACCGCCCGGGTCGCCGCCCTGCTCGGCAAGGAAGCCGCGGTGCTGATGCCCTCTGGCACGATGTGCAACGTCGCCGCCACGTTGGTGCATTGCCGCCCGGGCGACGAGATCCTGGCGCACGAAACCGCGCACATCATCTCGCGCGAGGGCGGCGCGCATGCCGCGCTCGGCGGTTTTCAGGTGACGCAGCTCAAGGGTCCCGACGGCCAGTTCACGCCCGAGACCTTCCGCGCCGCGCTGCATCCGCGCAGCCGCTACCAGCCGCCGCAGACCGTCGTCAGCGTCGAGCAGACCGCCAATATCGGCGGCGGCACGATCTGGAAGAAGGCTGACCTCGACGCAATCGTCGAGATCGCCAAGGCGAATGGCATGGCGACGCACATGGATGGCGCGCGGCTGCTGAATGCCACCGTGGCGACCGGCATCTCGGCGGCCGAGATGACGGCCGGCTGGGATTCCGCCTGGATCGACTTTTCCAAGGGCCTGGGCGCACCGATCGGCGGCGTGCTTGCCGGCAGCGCCGCCTTCATCGACGAGGTCTGGCGCTGGAAGCAGCGCCTCGGCGGCGCGATGCGCCAGGCCGGCGTGGTCGCCGCCGCCTGCATCTACGCGCTCGATCATCACGTCGACCGTCTCGCCGACGATCACGCCAATGCGCGCGCGCTGGCGCGCGGTCTGTCGCAGATCCAAGGCATCGAGGTGCAGGAGCCCGAGACCAATCTCGTGTTCTTCAAGCCTGATGGCGCGGGCGTCCCCGGCGAAAAGATGGTGCGCGAGCTGCGCAAGCGCGGCGTGCTGCTCGCGATGATGGACGGCCGCATCCGCGCCTGCACGCATCTCGATGTGTCAGCCGCGATGATCGAGGAGATGGTCGGCCACGTCAGAGAGATCGTTCGCGGCGCATGAGGATCATGGCACGAGCGCCGAGTAGACCAGCTGCCGCACATCGCTCGCGATACGGCCGCGCTGCGACGGCGCCTGCATCATGACGATGACGAAGAGATCGTCGGTGGGATCGATGAAGAAGAACGTCCCGCCGACGCCATCCCAGCCATATTCGCCTGCCGGCAGCGGGGGCTTCGCCGCGAGACGTACGGAGAAACCCAAGCCGAAGCCGTGCTCGGCGCCCGGAAAGTAGAGGTCGTCACGACGTATCCCCGCCCCCACGACATGATCCCGCGTCATCAGCGCGACGGTTTCGGGCTTGAGATAGCGGCGCCCGTCGAGCTCGCCGCCGTTCAGCAGCATCTGCGCGAACCGCGCGTAGTCGGAGATCGTGCTGATCATCCCCGCCCCGCCCGACTGCCAGCGCCGCGGCCGAATGGGATCATCGAGGCCGGCGATCGGACGATCGAACCAGTCGCGTGGCGACGGCTCGGCGACGCGGCCGCGCTGGCTCTGGTCGGCGAGGAAGAACCTCGTCTCGGCCATGCCGAGCGGACCGAGCAGCCGCTCCTGCTCGAACTGATAAAGCGAGCGGCCCGAGACGATTTCGATCACCCGGCCGAGCACGTCGGTGGAGTGGCCGTAGTCCCACAGCGTGCCAGGCTGCTCGGCCAGCGGCAGCCTGGCAAGACGCTCGACGAAAGCGGCGTTGTCGATATCGCCATCGAACAGCGGCGCATGCGCATAGAGCCTCCGCACGGCCGTCTCGCCGTAGAAGCCGTAGGTGATGCCCGAGGTATGGCGCAGCAGGTCGAGAATGGTGATCGGACGCGCGAGCGGTCCGCCGGCGGCCTTCACGTCAGCGAAGGCCGGGATGAACTTGGCCAAGGGGTCATCGAGCCTCAGACCGCCGTCGTCGATCAGCATCATCGCAGCCACCGACGTGATCGGCTTCGACATCGAGTAGATCCGGAAGATCGCATCCTCCGTCATCGCCGCGCGGGTCGCGGGATCGCGAAAGCCGAAGCTCTGCAGCAGGACCGAACTGCCGTGCTGCTGGACCAGGACGACGGAGCCGGGAATGTTGCCGGCGGCAACCTCGTTGCGGAAGTAGGCCGAGACCTGATCGAGGCGCTGCCGATCGAGATTGCGCCGCGATGTGACATCGGCGCGAGCCAGAGCCGGCAGTATCGGCGCCGTGAGCATGGCGCCGAGCAGCGTCCGTCGCGAGACCGGCCGATCCACGTTAGCTGCTTCGCTGCAGAGAGATCGCTGTCACCGCGGCGAACCCGCACGAGCGCGACTGGCGATCGCTTCACTGAGCGCGTGATCGTGCAGCTCGGCGCTCTGATCGGAGAAGCAGCAGAACACGATCTGCGACAGCGAGGTCTCCTCGCTGACGGCCGCGATGGAGGTCGCGACCGCAATGGATGCGGCGCGATCCGCGGGAAACCGAAAGATCCCGGTCGAGATCGCGGGAAAGGCGACGGAGTCCAAGAGATGCTTGTGGCACAGCTCGATCGAGCGCCGATAGCACGAGGCCAAAAGCTCCGGCTCGCCGCGCTCGCCGCCTTGCCAGACCGGGCCGACGGTGTGGATCACATGGCGCGCGGGCAGCCGATAGCCCTTGGTGATCTTGGCCTCGCCGGTCTTGCAGCCATGGAGCATGCGGCACTCCATGACGAGGTCGGGACCGGCGGCGCGGTGGATGGCGCCATCGACGCCGCCACCGCCAAGCAAAGACGAATTCGCGGCGTTGACGATGGCGTCAACGCCGAGCTTGGTGATGTCGGCCTTGATGACCTCGAAGCGGGTCGCGCCGATCTCGCGGACAGGGTAGCTCAGGCTGAGGCCGCCGTGCCGACCGGGATGCCCTTGTCGGTGAACAGCTGCTGCAGCTCGCCGCTCTGGAACATCTCACGCACGATGTCACAGCCGCCGACGAACTCGCCCTTCACGTAGAGCTGCGGAATGGTCGGCCAGTTGGAGAACGTCTTGATGCCGTTGCGCAGCTCGGCCGATTCCAGGACGTTCAGGCCCTTATAGCCGACGCCGACATGGTCGAGGATCTGCACGACCTGGCCGGAAAATCCGCACTGCGGAAACTGCGGCGTCCCCTTCATGAACAGGACGACGTCGTTCGACTTCACTTCATTGTCAATGAATTGCTCGATGCTCATCTTCGCTTCCTCTAGGGCGCCTCAAGGAACGCCTGGGGCTCGGTGCCGCTCCGGTCGCGTCGGGCCGATTTCGCCCGGGGACGACCGTCACTTCCCCTATATGTAGCGCAAACCGTTGGTGTGCCAAAGTAAAATGCCAACGATCGGCCCGCAAGGCAGGCCCCCGCGCGGGCCATGGGCTGATGACGGCAATATTATCGCCGCGGCGAGGGTTTCATCCCGTCACCAAGCCCCCATCTAGGACGAACTGTCCGAAGGAACTTGTTCCGTCGAAAATCGTTCTCTCCACCCAAACGGAGACCCGCGTGACCAGTTCAGCCTCCGCCACAGCCTCGTTTCCCGTCACCGCCACGCAGACCCCGAGGCTCGGCCCTCTCGCCGGGAGCCTGATCGATGCGTTTCTGGTGGTCCGCGGCGAGACCGAGCGCCGGGCCGCGCCGCTCAGTCCGGAGGACCAGGTCATCCAGTCGATGCCGGATGCCAGTCCAACGAAATGGCATCGGGCCCATACGACGTGGTTTTTCGAGCAGTTCGTGCTCGGCGCGCATTGCCGAGGATATCAGCCTTTCCATCCGGACTATGCCTTCCTGTTCAATTCCTATTACGTCAGCGCCGGTCCGCGCCACACGCGTGGCGAGCGCGGCCTGATCACCCGCCCGGGAATGGCCGACATCACCGCCTATCGCCGCCACGTCGATGAGGCCGTTGTCGACTTCCTAGGCCGCGCCGATGTCGCGACTTTGGAAGCCGTAGCCCCGCTGGTGGAAGTCGGGCTCAACCATGAGCAGCAGCATCAGGAGCTGATGCTGACCGACATCCTGCATGCCTTCGCCCAGAACCCGACGGCGCCGGCCTATGATCCCTCATGGCGCTTCCCCGTCCCGGCCAGCCGCGGCGAGGATTGGATCAGCCTCCCCGAGGGCATTCACACCGTCGGTCACGCCGGTGACGGCTATCATTTCGACAATGAGCGACCGGCGCATCGCGCGCTCGTCGGGCCGGTGAAACTGGCGCGCAACCTCGTCACCAATGCCGAGTGGCTCGCCTTCATGGCCGACGGCAGCTACCGCACCGCCACGCTGTGGCTGATGGACGGCTTCGCCGCAGCCAGCCGCGAAGGCTGGCAGGCGCCTGGCCATTGGTATGAGGTCGAGGGCGAATGGCGCATCATGACGCTCGGCGGCCTTCAGCCGGTCGATCCCGATGCTCCGGTCTGCCACGTCAGCTATTACGAGGCCGACGCATTCGCGCGCTGGTCCGGCAAGCACCTGCCGACCGAGATGGAATGGGAGGTCGCCGCGCGCGCTAACCAGCTGCATGACGCCTTCGGCATCGTCTGGCAGTGGACCCGCAGCGCCTACAGCCCCTATCCCGGCTACCGTGCCACGGAAGGTGCGCTCGGCGAGTACAACGGCAAGTTCATGGTCAACCAGCTCGTGCTGCGCGGCTCATCGCTTGCCACGCCGGCGGACCACAGCCGCGTCACCTACCGCAACTTCTTCTATCCGCATCACCGCTGGCAATTCACGGGGCTGCGTCTCGCCGACTACGTCTGAGAGAGTCGCGAACATTGTTGCCGATCATCGCGCCTCTTGCGCGTCCAGGAGAGTATCATGAACGTGCACGTCAACGCTCTGGTCGATGCCCATCTTCCCGACGACAAGACGTCGGCCTTCGCGCAGGAGGCGGTCGCAGGTCTCAGCCAGCAGCCCAAGCAGCTATCGCCGAAATACTTCTATGACGCCGCCGGATCGGACCTGTTCGAGCAGATCACGCGGCTGCCGGAATACTATCCGACGCGGACCGAACTCGGCATTCTCCGAGACCGCGGTACCGAAATTGCCGCGATCATCCCCGAGGATGCGGCGCTGATCGAGTTCGGCGCCGGCGCGACGACCAAGGTGCGACTGCTGCTGGAGAGCTGCCGTTTTGCAGCTTACGTTCCGGTCGACATCTCCGGCGACTTCCTCACCGCACAGGCCGATGCTCTGCGCCACGATTTTCCCGATCTGGCCGTGCATCCCGTCATTGCGGACTTCACCACCGCCTTCAGGCTGCCCGAGGCGATCGCAGGCAAGCCGAAGGTCGGCTTCTTCCCGGGATCGACGATCGGCAATTTCGAGCCGCACGAGGCCTGCCGCTTCCTGCGTTCGGCGCGGGAGATCCTCGGCGTCGGCGCGCTGATGATCGTCGGCGTCGACCTGGAGAAGGACGAGCGCGCTCTGCACGCTGCCTACAACGACGCAGCCGGCGTCACCGCGCGCTTCAATCTCAATCTGCTGCTACGGATCAACCGCGAGCTCGGCGGCAATTTCGACCTCTCCGCCTTCGTCCACCGTGCGATCTATAATCGCGAGCAGCACAGGATCGAAATGCATCTGGTGGCGCGGAAGCCGCAAACGGTTCGTCTGCTCGGCAGCACGATCTCCTTCCGTGCCGGCGAGAGCATCCACACCGAGAACAGCTACAAATACAGCATCGAACGCTTCGGGGCGCTGGCCCGCGGCTCAGGCTGGAAGGTCCAGACCGTCTGGACCGATGCCGAGAAGATGTTCTCGGTTCAGGCGCTGGTGGCCGAAGCATGAGGCTCCGGCTTCGCTGGATGGGATAGCGTCCCCACGGCACTGCGATTGCTGGAATACAGGCATCCGCGCCCGCCCGGCGCGGATGCGATCAACCGGGATGAAAACGGCCGATACCGGCGTCAGCGCTGGTCCGGCACCCCGGTCTGAAGGGCCAGCGCGTGCAGGACGTCGCCCATCTGGCCGCGCAGCGACTGATAGACGAGCTGATGCTGTTGCACGCGGGACTTGCCGCGGAAAGCCTCGGAGATGACGGTCGCAGCGTAGTGGTCGCCGTCGCCGGCGAGATCACGAATCGTCACCTGGGCGTCGGGAATGGCGGCCTTGATCATCTGCTCGATCACGTGGGCATCCATGGGCATCCCAGTCCATCTCCTTCTGTAGCAGCGAGCGGCCGAAGAGCTGCCGGCCGCAGCTCCCCTGTGTGGCCCGTCGAACGGCACGAATCAAGGCGCTCTCGCGCGACCGTGATGGCGGAATTTAACGTGAACCGGTTTCGGGGTCACGCCCGGAACCACTATATATCCGGCTCACATACAATGCGCTGGACCGGGTGACGCACCCGGGTCTGATCGCGAGGGAGACGACATGAAGCTTCCAGGGCCGGATCACCCGATCACCATCACCCCAAATCCGAGACGGGTGCGCGTCATCGCCCACGGCGTCGTCATCGCGGATACCACGCACGCGCTGACCTTGAAGGAGGCGAGCTACCCGGCCGTCCACTACGTGCCGCGGGCCGATGCCAACATGACGGCGCTGCAGAAAACCGATCGCGTCACCCATTGTCCCTACAAGGGCGATGCCAGCTATTTCAGCATCGCCGTGGGCGGCAAGACGCTGGACAACGCGATATGGAGCTATGAAGCGCCCTTCCCGGCGATGGCCGAGATTTCGGGCCATCTGGCGTTCTATCCCGACAAGGTGCGGATCGAGGAAGTTGCGGCCGGCTGATCGCCGCCGCCCGGTGGGTACCGGTGCGGCGGGAGTTTGGTTCGCGGCCTGCTACACCCTGAAGATCGTCAGGCCGAGGATCAGAAGCACGAGGAAGATCACCAGGAAGATGTAGAACAGGATCCGCGCTATGTCTGCGGAAGCCGCCGAGATTCCCGTGAAGCCGAGAACACCGGCGACGACCGAGATCAAGAAAAACAGCAGCGCCCATTTGAGAATAGTCACGGTATGGTCCTCCGGTCAGGCGCCGTGCCGGCGCATTCGCCTCACTAACGACGCTGCCGGGAACCGGTTCCTTCAGAGATCGAGCCAGCCGGAGAACATCCGCAACTTCGAGCAGGCCGGCTCGTAACTTTCGCGGCTGCTGCTTCGTAAGCTGGAGATGACGACAAAGTAGCGGGAGGTGTGAGAAATCGGGTTGCGGGCGGCTTCGGCAACTGATTTGCAGCACCGGTCAAAATCGAGCGAGACGACAGCGGGGCTTGGGGCACATGGTCATATCGGTTACGCAATCGGCGGCGGCCGCCAAGGTCGAGCTTCAGGTCCGGCCAAAGGCGCGAGCGCGAAACGCCGCGCTCGATCACGCCCGCACTTTTCTCACGCTGGTGGTGCTGCTGCATCACGCCGTGATTCCCTACACCTATTTCGGGCACACCGACCCGACCTCCTTCCTCGGCTTCGACGGCATCGTGCTGGCCACCGACAGCTTCTTCATGGCCATGTTCTTCTTCCTGTCGGGCCTGTTCGCGTGGTCCGGCCTTGCGCACAAGTCGACCTGGCAGCACCTGCGCGATCGTCTGCTGCGGCTCGGCCTGCCCTTCGTCATCGCCGCGCTGACGCTGATTCCGATCGCTTATTATGCGATCGAGCTGCGCGCCAATCCCGACGCCAGCTTCTCCGCCTTCTGGTGGAAGACCGTGACCGTCGGTCCCTGGCCGAGCGGGCCGATCTGGTTCATCTGGGTGCTGCTGGCGTTCGACGCATCGGCGGCCCTGCTGTACCGCATCTCGCCCGGCCTGCTCGGTCCGATCAACCGGCTGTCGCTGCGCGGCTTCGAGCATCCACGCGACTTCTTCTTCGTCTTCCTGTTGATCACCGGCCTGCTCTACATTCCCTCGCGGCTGTTCTTCGGACCGACCTACTGGTTCGAAGCCGGGCCATTCTCAGTGCAGGCCAGCCGCGTCCTGCTCTACGCCGCCTATTTCTACGTCGGGGCCGGCATCGGCGCGGCGAATTTCGAGCGCGGGCTGCTGGCGGCGGAAGGCCAGATGTCACAGCGCGGACTCGGCGCGTGGATTGTGGTGACGCTCGTGCCCTACGCGCTGCTGTGGGTGCTGATCACGATCAAGCGCCAGGTGCTCGGCAATCCGCCTGACCTGCCGCATTGGTATGAGGGAGCCTACGGCTTCTTCTTCGTGATCTTCAGCACCGCGATGATGTTCGCGATCCTGTCCTACTTCCTCAACCACCGCCGCTCTGAATTCTCCGTGCTCGACCGCCTTCAGGCCGACGCCTACGGCATGTTCCTGGTGCACTATCCGATCGTGCTGTGGCTTCAATACTGGCTGTTCGACCTCAATCTGCCGGCGATCGCCAAGGCGACGATTGCGTTCGTCGGCACCGTTCTGCTGAGCTGGGGCGCGACATGGGTGCTCAGGCAGATCCCGGGCGCGAAGAACGTGCTGTAGGCTCTCACTGGCCGAGCGGGACCGATGCTCAGACGACAAACTCCGCTGTCGTCACTGCGAACGCAGGGACCATAACCACAGGCTGTTGTTGTTGGCGCAGGTCGATGACCAGCCTGCCCGACGACTCCGTACACGGAGTATGGGTCCCGGATCGGCGCTACGGCGGCGCGGTGCGCCGCCGTAGCTTGTCCGGGACGACAGCGGGGGGTTATGCGGCGCTACCGCCCATGTAGCTCGGCAGCCAGCTTTCGAACCGGCTCTTGAGCGTGGCGACCTCGACCGAGGCCTCTCCCGCGATCGCCAGGGCCGTGCCACCCGTCGTGCCGATGCGCGTGCACGGCACGTTGGCGCCGCGCATTTTCGCGAGCACGCGGCCGGCTTCGGTCTCCGGCACCGTCACGAGATAGCGCGCCTGATCCTCGCCGAACCAATAGGCATGCGGCACGATCGACCCCGGCGCGGCCAAGAGGCGCGCGCCGATGCCCGAGGCCATCGCCATCTCGGCGAGCGCCACCAGGAGACCGCCGTCGGACAAATCATGCGCGGCCGTCGCGGTGCCCGCATGGATCATGCCGCGCACGACATCGCCGATGCGCTTCTCGGCGGCGAGATCGACCGGCGGCGGAGCGCCCTCCTCGCGGCCGCAGATGTCGCGCAGGTACACCGACTGGCCGAGCCAGCCATGGGTCTCGCCGATCAACAGGATCGCCTCGCCCTCGGCCTTGAAGGCGATACTGGCGGACTTGGTGAAGTCATCGAGCAGGCCGACGCCGCCGATCGAGGGCGTCGGCAGGATCGCGCGGCCGTTGGTCTCGTTGTAGAGCGAGACGTTGCCGGACACGACCGGGAAGTCGAGCGCGCGGCAGGCCTCCGAGATGCCCTTCAGGCAGCCGACGAACTGGCCCATGATCTCGGGCCGCTCCGGATTGCCGAAGTTGAGATTGTCGGTGATGGCGAGCGGCCGGCCGCCCACAGCGGTGATGTTGCGCCAGGCCTCGGCGACGGCCTGCATGCCCCCCTGATAAGGATCGGCCTCGCAATAGCGCGGCGTGACGTCGACGGTCATCGCCAGGCCCTTCGGCCCGTCCTGCACGCGCACGACGGCGGCATCGCCACCCGGACGCTGCACGGTGTTGCCGAGGATGACGTGGTCGTACTGCTCCCAGATCCAGCGCTTGGAGCACAGGTCGGGCGTCGCGATCAGCTTCTCCAGCGCCGGGATGATGTCCAGGGGCGGCTTGACCTCGCGGGCATGGATCACCGGCAGAGCTGATGACGCGACATGCGGGCGGTCATAGAGCGGCGCCTCGTCGCCAAGCTCCTTGATCGGCAGGTCGGCCATGACGTCGCCGCCATGCTTGACCACGAAGCGCTTGCTGGGCGTGGTGTAGCCGACCACAGCGAAATCGAGGCCCCATTTGCGGAAGATCGCCTCGGCTTCCTTTTCCTTCTCCGGCTTGAGCACCATGAGCATCCGCTCCTGGCTCTCGGAGAGCATCATCTCATAGGCGCTCATGCCGGTCTCGCGGGTCGGCACGGAATCGAGATCGAGGTCGACGCCGAGGTCGCCCTTGGCGCCCATCTCGACCGCCGAGCAGGTCAGGCCGGCCGCGCCCATGTCCTGGATCGCGATCACGCAGTCGGCGGCCATGATCTCGAGGCACGCCTCCAGCAGCAGCTTCTCGGCGAAGGGGTCGCCGACCTGCACGGTCGGGCGCTTCTCCTCGGACGAGTCGTCGAATTCGGCCGAGGCCATCGAGGCGCCATGGATGCCGTCGCGGCCGGTCTTGGAGCCCAAATAGACGATCGGCATGTTCACGCCGGAGGCCGCCGCATAGAAGATCTTGTCGGCGTCGGCGAGGCCGACCGCCATAGCGTTGACCAGGATGTTGCCGTCATAGCGGGTGTGGAAGCGGGTCTGGCCGCCCACCGTGGGCACGCCGAACGAGTTGCCGTAGCCGCCGATGCCGGCGACGACGCCGGACACGAGGTGCTTGGTCTTGGGGTGTTCGGGCGCGCCGAACGACAGGGCGTTCAGGCAGGCGATCGGACGGGCGCCCATCGTGAACACGTCGCGCAGAATACCGCCGACGCCGGTGGTGGCACCCTGGTACGGCTCGATGTAGCTCGGGTGGTTGTGGCTCTCCATCTTGAACACGACGGCCTGGCCGTCGCCGATGTCGATCACGCCGGCGTTCTCGCCCGGGCCCTGGATCACCCAGGGCGCCTTGGTCGGCAGGCCCTTGAGATGGATGCGCGACGATTTGTACGAGCAGTGCTCGTTCCACATCGCCGAGAAGATGCCGAGCTCGGTGAAGGTCGGCACCCGGCCGATCAGCTTCAGGATGCGCTCATATTCGTCGGGCTTCAGGCCGTGGGCGGCGACGAGCTCGGGGGTGATCTGCGGTTCATTGCGCATGGAGAAATGCCTTTGCCCCGTGGGCCGCTGGTCCCTTAAACCCTGCTTCATAGAAAGCCGGGCCTGATGCGAAAAGGCCTTTTACGGCCCTCATCCGCCCTGTCCAGAGCTTTGGCCCGGACCGCCTGGCGGGATATTTGCAGATTGACCACTGATCGGATTTAAGACGGTCAATCAACAGTTAAAGGCCCCGTCACGTGCACGATCTGTCCCGTTCCGCCTTCGAGAACCGCCCCGGCATCCACATCGCCTCCGATGGCGAATTCGCCGGCTGGCGCACCTGGATGCGCGACAGCTACGAATCCCATACCGGGCCGTTCTGGCACCGGATGGAGGAGGACGGCTCGATCCGCTGCGCCTTCCGGGTCGAGAGGAAGCACCTCAACGGCGCCGGCAACGTCCATGGCGGCTGCCTGATGACCTTCGCCGACTATTGCCTGTTCGCCTTCGCCGCCCCGATTCTGCAGGGCCCGGGCGTCACGGTCTCGTTCTCGTCCGAATTCCTCGATGCCGCGCGCGAGGGCGAATTGATCGAAGCCACCGGCGAGGTCACCCGCTCCGGCGCCTCGCTGATCTTCCTGCGCGGCATGCTGCATTCCGGGACGAAGCCGCTGTTCTCGTTTTCGGGCACCATCAAGCGCGTCAGGCGGCGAACGCCGGAGGCGGCGAGCTCGCCGTAGGCGGCTCTTACACGGAATTGCACTCGAGATAGAGCGGCGAAGGCGGTGTGCTCCCTCTCCCCGTTCTTTACGGGGGAGCGGGTCGGAGTGAGGGGCACGCGCATCAGACTCGCGGATAGCCCCCTCACCCGGATTGCATCTATCGATGCAATCCGGCCTCTCCCCGCACGCGGGAGAGGCGAAGACCTCGCTCGCCGCTCACGGTGCCCGTCCAACAGCTACCCCGCGATCTGCTTCTCGGCGATCGCGATCCACTCGGCCTGGGCCTTGCGGACGTGACGGGGTGAGCGCTTCATCTGGATCAGGAGCTCGGTGAAGACCACCTTGGCCTCGTCGACGCGCCCGACCAGCTTGAGCAGCGTGCCGTAGCGCGCCTTGGCCTCGCTGCTCGGCGCGTAGTCCAAGAGCGCCTGGTACTCCTCCAGCGCCTCGTCGGTACGTCCGGCGTCCTGCAACGCCCGCGCATACAACAGATGCGCCTCGGCCGAATTGTAGTCCGGCCACGTCTTCTGCAGCTCGTCGAGCGTCGCCAGCGCGTCGGCCGGACGGCGCCGCGCGAACTGCGCCTTGGCCTTGCCGAGCGCGAAGATCGCTTCGTGACCCATCGGCAGGCTCAGGATGTGGTCGTAGTGCTGCTCGGCCTCGTCATAGCGACCGACGACGACGCACTCCTCCGCGAGCGCGGCGCGGTTGGCGATCGTATCCGTCACCGCAACGCGATCCGACAACTCGCGGTAGTATTTCTCGGGATCGAGCTTGTTGGCGACGCGCTTGCGCGCCTTTTGCACGTCGTGGCTCCCCAGCCATTCCGGCACCAGCTCGACGACGATATAGGCCAGCGCGCCGATCATCGGGACCATCAGGATGATGAAAGCCCAGGGCTGCAGGCGGCCGGTGCGGGAGGCATGATAGATCAGCGAGATGTCGAGCAACAGAACGACAAGTGCAATCGGCACGGCAGACCCCCACCCCACAGCCAACAACGTTACACGCCGGCGTTGATAGCGTGGCCATGCGCGATGGACAATCCTGTGGCCGGCGCTGGCTCGCCAGTCCTGCTGCTTTGACGCATGGCTGCAACGGCGGGTTCAAGCCGTCTCGAGATCAAGTTCGCTGGGCGTACGGCGACCTCCCGCATCACGACCGGACAAGACAAAGGGCGGAAGCGCTCCGCGCTCCCGCCCCTTCCGTGACAAATCTATGACTGCGGCATTACTGCTGCTGATCGATGACCTGCACCACCTTCTGATCGCGCGGATCGACCAGGATGACCTGCTCGCCGATCGCCAGATACTGGTAGTTGGCCAGCTCCGGATTGGCGCGAGCGAGCTCATCAGGCACGCGGCGCAGGCTCAGGCAGCTCGAGCCGGTCGAGGACGAAGACGTCGTCGAACCGACCGTGCCGGTCTCGGTGGCCGCACGGCGCAGGATCTGTCGCTGGTCGTCCGAGAGCACGATGCGGGTCGAGCTTACGCCATACCCGCCTCGGTCATAGCCACGGTCGGCACGCCTGCCGTCCGGCGAGATGACGTCGATGATCTCGCGGCTGCGCGGGTCGACGATCGCGATCTCGTCATGCACGACGGTGTATTCGTAGCCGCGATATTCCGGCACGATGGTCACGATATCCGACGGCAGCGGACGCGGCCGGACACGCTCCGGCAGGCGCTCGCCGATATTGACGTTGATGTTGATGTCGGTGCGCGCGCGGTCGAAGTCGTGATCGCGGCGCAGCTGATCGACCACGCGGGTCTTCTGCTGATCGTTGACCTGGACCTGGGCGTTGGTGCGGTTGCCGTTGGGTTGTGTCTGGGTGCTGGCCTGCCCCGTCTGCGGACCAGCGCCGGCCGGACCGGTCTGCTGGTTCTGCTGCGCGGTCGAGCTCTTGGTGTCGGTGCCGCCGGGCTGATTGGCCTGTTTGCTGCGGTCGCTGTCCTGCTTGTCGCCAGCCTTGTCCGCGGCCTTGTCGGACGTGCCGGTCTTGCGCTCGTCCTGGCTCTGCCGGGTCTTGTCCTTGTCAGGCGCGTTGCGATCGGCCTCGCGGTCGGACTTCCGGTCCGTCGCGCCCGACTTGGACTCGGCGGCGCGGTCCTGCTCCTGCTTGGACTCAGCCTTGGTCCTGCTCTCCGACTGTTTGCTATCCGACTGCTTGTCGGCCTGCTTGCTGTCGGTGGCCGACTTCGTCTCAGCGCTTTCCTTTGCGCTCTCCTTCGCGTCGCGGCCGCGCTCGGCGGCTGCACCGCCCTTGCTTTCGGCGCTCTGCTTGGCGTCGCGCGCCGGCCGCTCGGCGGCCCGTTCCTGTGCCTGCTCGCGCCCACCGGCTGCCGGTTCGCTCCGGCGCTCCTGCGCGCTCTGCCGCGTCTCAGACGCGCCGCGCTCGGCCGCTGCGGCACCACCCTTGACCTCACTCTTAGCCTCGCCGGCAGGCCGTGTGGCCTCGCGGGCCGTCGGAGCAGCCGCCCCGCCCTCACGCTTCATGTCGCCCTGGGCCGATGCAGCACCTGATGCCGTGCCGATCGCCAGGATGATTGCGGCCGTTCCCAGCCAATGTTTCGTCGTCATGAGAGAACCTCCTTGGTTCCCTGCCCCATTCGCGGGCGGACAACGCGAACAGCCGCCCGGCGTTGCCGGAAGCCGGATAAAAATCGCGCGGAACGATTTCGATGAACGGCCTCTTCATCGAAGCCGATATTCGCGGGAGGCGAAGGCGCGAGGCGTCGCCCTCTCAGATTGCCGCGCTCACTATCATTGTCGCGGCGGCAGGCCGAGCAGGACCATGACGGGAATCGCGAACTGCGCGAAGTTGGTGGTGCTGCCTTTCTCGCTGTCCGCCGAACTGATCAGGCTCGCGCTGCCCTTCAGCCCGAACAGCACGCCGCTGACCTGATATTCCTTGGTCCCATCAGGCGCCACCTTCAGGCGCCGCACACGAAATACACGCGGCAACTTGGTGCCCTTGTCGCCGTCGACGCCCAGGATCGTGGTGGTCTGGCCGGGCACGCGCTGGTCCAGCAGCTTGATGGTCTGTTCCTGGGAGGCTCGGAATTGCTCGATCGTCATCGTCGTGTTCGGCGGGTAGAGCCGATAGCTGACCTTCGAGCCGGGGCCGCACTTGGCGTCCTCGCAGAGGAAGAAGGTTACGTCGGTGCCGTTCGGCCGCTGCGGCTTCCAGCCGCTCACAGCGAACGGCGCAGCGGCGGCCGTGGGTGCAGCCGCCGGGGTCTCGGCCTGCGCCGTGCCGACGCCGACCGAGAGCAGCGCGGACAAGAGGAGCAAGCGCAGAGCGCGCTGAGTGAGAGGCAGCGTCGACATCAAGGCACCGTCGGGATCGAGACAAGGGCGGACGTCATGGACGATCCCGGGAGATTGAGGAACGTCCCGGCCCCCTCGATCACCAGTCGGTCGTGGGTCCGCCGGGCGAGCCCGGCTGAACATGCGCAGCGAAGCGATCAGGCGGCGCGGTCGAGATGCGCGACAAGGCCGGCGAACAGGCCGCGGCCGTCAGTGCAGCCCATGATGTCCTCGACGTGATTCTCGGGATGCGGCATCATGCCGAGCACATTCCCGCTCTCGTTGACGATGCCGGCGATCGAATGCGCCGCGCCGTTGATGTTGCTGAGGTCGCCGACCTCGCCGTCGGCCGAGCAGTAGCGATAGAGCACGCGCCCGTCGCCATTCAGCCGCTTCAAGGTCTCCTCGTCGGCCGCGTAGTTGCCCTCGCCATGGGCGACGGGCACGCGGATGACCTGCCCCGCATTGTAGCCGCGGGTGAACGGCGAGTCCGAGCGCTCGACGCGCAGATGCACGTCCTTGCAGATGAACTTCAGCCGGTCGTTGCGCATCAGCACGCCCGGCAGCAGACCCGATTCGCACAGGATCTGGAAGCCGTTGCAGACGCCAAGCACGAGCCCGCCTCGGGCTGCGTGATCGCGCACCGCATCCATGACTGGCGCTCGCGCGGCGATCGCGCCACAGCGCAGATAATCGCCATAGGAGAAGCCGCCGGGGACGACGACGAGATCGGTGCCCTTGGGCAGCGCCGTCTCGGCGTGCCAGACCATCGCCGGCTCATGGCCAGAGATCATGCGCAGCGCGCGCGCCATGTCGCGCTCGCGATTGATGCCGGGGAAGACGAGGACGGCGGATTTCATGCTTGCGGCCTATTTGCTGATTTCCTGCAGAGCCTTCTCAAAACGCGCGAGATTGGCTCGGCTGGCTTGTTCGTCTGTCGCGGAACTGACCAAAATGAACTGCGAGGTCTCGTTGTTGACGACGCCGGATGTTCTATACCTTGAAATCACATCGTCGACGGTCTCGATGATGCGCGAGCCTCCGGACAGATCAAGACCGACGCTCGGTGCGTTCGTTGGCGGCCTAGATTGCTCGCCTGCCAGCGCCGCTGCTCTCCTCTCTTCGGTCCTCAAAATACCCGGAGCGACCGCTGAACCACGTTGCCCAACATGGCAGAACACCCGTGATCCCGGCACGCAGTCTCCGCGTTCGCAGACAAACACGTGCAGACTGTCGCCGCCATCAATGTAGCGCCAGCCATCCAAGGTGACAGGCGCCGCAGCTTTGGCGGCGGATAGCGCCGCCGCGAAAACAACGGCCAAAGACCCGAGTTTTCCAATTTCCTTAAGCAGGGTCATGTCGCAGACAATGCAAGTCTGACTTCACAAGCATCAATCGCTTCGAGATCGGACGCCATCGCTCCGCTTCGCCCTACCCCAACAACTCCACCCGGTAATTCTCGATCACCGTGTTGGCGAGCAGCTTGTCGGCGGCGGCCTTCAGCGCCGCCTCCGCCTGGGCCTTGTCGGCGCCCGCGAGCTCGATGTCGAACACCTTGCCCTGACGCACGCTGGCGACGCCGTCGACGCCGAGCGATTTGAGGGCGCCCTCGATCGCCTTGCCCTGGGGATCGAGGATGCCGGTTTTCAGTGTCACCGTGACACGCGCTTTCACGTCTGTGATTCCCTTAGCTCTTGACCAGAACCGGGCCGGAGCCCGCCGGACGCTCGTTCTCCATGAGGATGCCGAGCCGCTTGGCGACCTCGGTATAGGCCTCCAGAAGGCCGCCAAGATCACGACGGAAGCGGTCCTTGTCGAGCTTCTCGTTCGACTTGATGTCCCACAGCCGGCAGGAATCGGGGGAAATCTCGTCGGCGACGATGATCCGCATCATCTCGTTCTCGAACAGCCGGCCGCATTCCATCTTGAAATCGACCAGACGGATGCCGATGCCGAGGAAGAGACCGGTCAGGAAGTCGTTGACGCGGATGGCCAGCGCCATGATGTCGTCGATCTCCTGGGGGGTCGCCCAGCCGAACGCGGTGATGTGCTCCTCCGACACCATGGGGTCGTTGAGCTGGTCGTTCTTGTAATAGAATTCGATGATCGAACGCGGCAGCTGGGTGCCCTCTTCGATGCCGAGGCGCTGCGACAGCGAGCCCGCCGCCACATTGCGCACCACGACCTCGAGCGGGACGATCTCGACCTCGCGAATCAGCTGCTCGCGCATGTTGAGGCGGCGGATGAAGTGGGTCGGCACCCCGATGTCGTTGAGGTGCTGAAACAGGTACTCCGAGATGCGGTTGTTGAGGACGCCCTTGCCTTCGATCACCTGGTGTTTCTTGGCATTGAAGGCGGTGGCGTCGTCCTTGAAGTGCTGGATCAGGGTGCCCGGCTCGGGACCTTCGTAAAGGACCTTGGCCTTGCCTTCATAAATGCGACGCCGACGGCTCATTGGGATGTACCGTGTTTTGTTGAAATCCATGAAATGGTGGGCTCCGGATGACTTTGGACAGGACCACGACGGAGCTGCCGCGAGGGCCTGGACCTGAATGGAAACAGAACAAGAACCGGGCCTGTGGGAAACCTATCCCATTGGTGTCCCGAGCACAATCGATCCGGATCTCCAGACCTTAGTTTTACCGGCCTTCCTGCGGCCTCGTGCCCGTTGTATTGGCTTTGTGTTCCAATTATTTAGGCATGCGACCATCACCCCGCAACCGCCTGCGCGGTTAACCCTTTTCGGCAACACTGGAAGTTCCGGCTATGACCACGTTCGACAAGCGCGAGGACGCGTTCGAGAAGCAGTTCGCTCATGACGAGGAATTGAAATTCAAGGCGGAAGCCCGCCGCAACAAGCTCCTCGGTCTGTGGGCGGCCGAAAAGCTCGGCAAAGCCGGCGCCGATGCCGACGCCTATGCCAAGGAAGTGGTGGCGTCCGATTTCGAGGAAGCCGGCGACGCCGACGTGGTGCGCAAGGTGCTGGGCGACCTCTCCGCCAAGGGCGTCACCGAGGCCGAGATTCGCGCCAAGATGAGCGAGCTGCTGGCCACCGCGGTGGCGCAGGTCAAGGCGGGACAGTGAAATAGGGCGAATAGCGAATAGGGAGTGGCGAATAGGGATGTCCTTCCCCTATTCGCTACTCGCAATTCGCTATTCGCTTATTCTTCTTTAAATCCATACTCCGGCACATTGCCGCTGGCGCCGTAATATTTGTACGGCAGGAACTTGCCCGACATCGAGATCTTGACGCGATCGCCCTTCGGATTGGGCAGGCGCTCCATCACCATGTCGAAGTCGATCGCCGACATGATGCCGTCGCCGAACTCCTCCTGGATCAGCTCCTTCCACGCCGGCCCGTTGATCATGACGAGCTCATAAAAACGGTAGATCAAGGGATCGGTCGGCGGCATCTGCACGCCCTCGCCACGCATCGGCGTCTCGTTCAGCATCGAGATTTCGCTCTTGGACAGACCGAACAGCTCGCCGGCATTGGCGGCCTGCGGCTTGGTCAGCTTCATCTGGCCGAGAATGGCGCCGACGATCAGCACCTCGGAGTAGCCGCCGATCTTTTCGCAGATGTACTTCCAGCTCCAGCCCTTCTCGCGCTTGATGTCGAGCAGCTTCTCGGTGAGGTCGGATCGCTTCATGCTTGGTCTCCCTTGATGGGCCTTCGTTGATGGGTTTCTTTTGAGCTCAGCGCGCGAGCGCCTGCGGTGCGTCGCTCTCGGCCGGCTTGGATGCGACGATGATCGGCTCGGTCCGGCCGATCTTCACCACGGCCACCTTGCGCGGATCATGCTCCGGCGTCTCCGCGGTGAAGGTCTTGCTGCGGCTGACCAGGAAATCGATGATGTGGTTGCGCAGCGCGTAGTACAGCGGATGGCGATGCAGATCGCCGCGCAGCCGGTCCTTCGGCAGCGGGTTCTCGACGATCTCCGCCAGCACCGCGCCCGGGCCGTTGGTCATCAGCACGATCTTGTCGGCGAGATAGATCGCTTCGTCGACGTCGTGGGTGATCATGAACACGGTCTGCCCGGTCTCGACGCAGATGCGCCGGACCTCGTCCTGCAGCGTGCCGCGGGTCAGCGCGTCCAGCGCCGAAAACGGCTCGTCCATCAGCATGATCTTCGGCGTGATCGACAGCGCCCGCGCAATGCCGACCCGCTGCTTCATGCCGCCGGACAGCTCCGACGGCCGCTTGTGCTCGGAGCCGCCGAGACCGACGAGTTCGATGTATTTCAGCGCATGCGCCTTGACCTTGGCGCGATCCCATTTGCGCCACTTTGACGAGACCGCATAGGCCACGTTGCCAAGCACCGTCCGCCACGGCAGCAGCGCGTGGCTCTGGAAGATCACGGCACGGTCGAGGCTCGGCCCCTCGATGGCCTGGCCGTCGACGATCACGGCCCCCTCGCTCGGCACGTCGAGCCCGGCGAGAATGTTGAGCACAGTGGTCTTGCCACAGCCGGAATGCCCGATCACGCAAACGAACTCACCCCGGGCCATCGCGAGCCAGAGGTTCTCGAAGATCGTCGTGCTCCGCGCGCCGTCGTAGCGCTTGGCGATCCCCTCGATGGAGATGAATTTGTCCGATGTCATCGAGCAGGCTCTCCGGGCACGGTGCGCTCCCTCTCCCCGTCCTTCACGGGGAGAGGGTCGGGGTGAGGGGCAGCTGCACGGGAGGTGCGCGTCGAAAAAGGTCCTGCGAGGCACACGCGCCAGCTGTGTGTGTCGAGAGACCTGTACCCCCTCACCCGGATTGCATCTTCGATGCAATCCGACCTCTCCCCGCAAGCGGGGCGAGGTAAGTAAGCAGCGCCGTTCTGAGCTGACATCACGCTCCTACTCCGGAAACGTCACGAGCCGCGAGACGCGGGCCAGGATCTGATCCAGCACCATTCCGACAAGGCCGATCAGCAGGATCGCGATGATCACGTTGGTGATCGAGAGGTTGTTCCACTCGTTCCAGACGAAGTAACCGATACCGGTGCCGCCGACGAGCATCTCGGCCGCCACGATCACGAGCCAGGCGATGCCGATCGAGATCCGCATGCCCGTGAGGATCGTCGGCGCGGCCGCCGGCAGGATCACCGTAAAGGCGCGCCTGAAATTACCGACCTCGAGCGTGCGCGCGACGTTAATCCACTCCTTCCGCACGCTGGCGACGCCGAATGCGGTGTTGATCAGCATCGGCCAGACCGAGCAGATGAAGATCACGAAGATCGCCGACAGGCTGGAATCCTTGATGGTGTAGAGCGCCAGCGGCATCCACGCGAGCGGCGAGATCGGTTTGAGGATCTGGATGAATGGATCGAGCGCCTTGCTCATCAGGGGCGACATGCCGATCAGGAAGCCCAGGGGAATCGCGATCGCAACCGCGATCAGATAGCCGAGCATCACCCGCCCGAGCGAAAAGGCGAGCTGGATTCCGAGACCCTTATCGTTCGGGCCATTGTCGTAGAACGGCCGCCGCAAATGCTCCCACAGCTTGGCGCCAACATCAAGCGGCCCTGGCATGGCGGATTTGCCTTGCGTGGCGGTCATGCCCATCAGCTTGGCGTATTCGGGGCTCATGTTGGCCGCCGTGCCCGTGCTGCGCGTGGCCAGATGCCATGCGCCGAGGAACACGGCGAGCAGCACGATGGAGACGACGGCGGCGCGCAGGCGAAGTGAGGCAATCATGCCGTCGCTCCACCGCCGGTGTCGTCCCTGCGAACGCAGGGACCCATAACCCCAGGCGGGTGTTGGTGGAAAAGATCCTCGCGACCAGCCCTGCCCCCAGCGAGGTCACGGCGTACGGGTCCCCGCGTTCGCGGGGACGACACTGTTGGTCTGGTCGACTGCGTCGTATTCGTCACCGTCGGCTTGGCAAGCAACGTCGCGCCCATCGCTCCCATCACGACGCCTTCTTGATCTTGAAGCTCGCAACATAATCGTCCGGCTTGGTCGGATCGAAGCTCTTGCCCATCACCGAGAACGACTTGTAGGAGTCCTTCGGCGGCGTCAGCCCCATCTCGATCATGACCTTGCGGGTGTCGGTGGCGAGGTAGATCTGCTCGGCCACCGCCTTGTAGTCGACGTCGCCCTTGATCTGGCCCCAGCGCTTCATCTGGGTCAGCATCCACACCGCGAAAGACTGCCACGGGAACGGATCGAAATCGACGCGCTTCGGGTCGGTCTTCACGCCGCCGAGACCGTCGGCATAGGTGCCGGTCAGCACCTGCTCCAGCACCGTCACCGGCGCGTTGATGTAATTGGCCGGGGCGATGGCTTCAGCAATCTGCTTGCGGTTCTCGGCCTTGGACGCATAAGCGGTCGCGTCGACGATGGCGCGGGTTAGCGCGGCGAAGCTGTTCGGAGCTGACGTGATGAACTCGCGGCTGGCGGCAAAGCTGCAGCAGGGATGGCCGTCCCAGATCTCCTTGGAGAGAATGTGCAGGAAGCCGACGCCGTCATAGATCGCGCGCTGGCAGATGTTGTCGGGCGCCAGGAAGCCGTCGATGTTGTCGGCCCTGAGATTGGCGACCATCTCCGGCGGCGGCACCGAGCGCAGCTGCACGTCGGTATCCGGGTCGATACCGTGCTCGGCCAGATAATAGCGTAGCAGATAATTGTGCATCGAATAGTCGAATGGAATGGCGAATTTCAGCCCCTTCCAGTCCTTCGGATCGCGCTTGTCCTTGTGCTTCATCGACAGCACGATGCCCTGCCCGTTGATGTTCTCGATCGCGGGTACCGTGAACGGGATCGGCTGCGCGCCGAGGCCCAGCGAGATTGCGATCGGCATCGGCGCCAGCATGTGGGCGGCGTCGTATTCCTTGTTGATGGTCTTGTCGCGGATGACAGCCCAGCCGGCGGTCTTGACGACCTCGACGTTCAGGCCGGCCTTCGCATAGAAGCCCAGCGGCGCAGCCATGATGATCGGCGTCGCGCAGGTGATCGGGATGAAGCCGACCTTCAGATCCTTCTTCTCCGGCGTGCCCGCTTCGGCAAAGGCTTCCGTCGCCGTCTTCAACGGGAAGAACTGCGACACCGCCGCAAGCGCCGTCGCGGCTCCGACGGTTTTCAGAAACGCGCGGCGCGTCGTGGCCTCGGGGAAAACAGCGCGCAGCACAGCCGACGCCACGACGTTCTCGTAGCGCTTCTCTTGGGACTCCACGACCGGCTCACAGCGCAGCGCCGACATCGCGTGCTCATGTTCGGCCGGGCTGCGATGCTGGCCGCAAATACAACCGGCATTCACGCGGGAATCGGCATCGAACGGATCATCGAAAATCGACATGTGCTGCGCCCCTTTGTCACACCTGCGCTAACTGCGCCTTCAAACTGCTCATCCGGCCGCATTTTTCAGCGGCCGGACGTGCATCTCATGCAGCTTCTATGCCGCTTTGCTGGTCATCGCCGGCATCGGCAGGCCTTCCTCGATCGGCAGCGACGGGTCGCGCGACCACTCGTTCCACGAGCCGAAATACATCCGCACATCCTTCACCCCGGCGTTCTTCAGCGCCAGGAACGTGTTCGACGCACGCGCGCCCTTGAAGCAATAGAGATAGACCGGTGTATCGACCGTGATGCCGACGGTGGCGCATTCGGCGAGGATCTCGTCCTTCGACTTGAAGCGCGGGCCTTCGCCGGTCGGCTTCATCATGCGGTACCATTCGAGCCAGACGGCGCCCGGGATGCGGCCCTTGCGCGGGCAGAAATCCTTGCCGTAGGGCGAGGACGAGTCGCCGATCCATTCGTCGACGTCGCGGACGTCGAGGATCGCGATCGCGGGATTGCCGACCGCCGCGAGCATCGCCTTGGCGTCGATCAGGATGCTGCCAGCCTCCGGCACGATCGCGAACGAAGCCTTGGCCGGCGTCGGCGCGTCGGTCGTGACCGGCAGACCAGCCGCGACCCAGGCGTCGTAGCCGCCATGCAGCACCTTCACCTTGGGATAGCCGAGCATCGTCAGCAGGAAATAGCCGCGGCACGACTGGCCGAAGCCGGAGTTCATCGACTGCTCGTAGACCACGGCGGTCTCAGCGCCGGACAGGCCGGCCGCGCCGAACGCGTCGGCGAATTTCGTCTTCAGCTCCGCGATGCCCTCCGGCGTCGAGGTCGCGAGATAGGTGAAGATCTCGTGGACGTTGACGGCGCCGGGAAGATGTCCCGCACCGTAGGCATCGGGATTGCGGGTGTCGATGACGACACACGGCTCGGTCTTGATGAAGTCAGCGAGTTCGCCGGCAGTAATCAGAACGTCCGTCATGGCAGGCCTCTCCTGGTCTAAACTTCGTTGTTTGCCGTTCTCGCCGGCGTCAGCCGTCGGCGAGCATCTTGCGGAGCTGCTTGGTCGCGGGGGTGACGATCGCGACGAAATAGGCCTCGCGCAGGCGACGTTCGGCGCGATTGCCCTTGATGTAGCCGCGCGCTCCGCAATGGAGCATCGCGGCGTGAGCCGCTGCGACGCTGGCTTCGCCTGCGCGCAAGCGCAGCGCGACGACCTTGCGCCAGTAGGTCTCGTCCGTGTTGTAGGGATCGCGGGCGAGCTCGGCCGTCTCCCGAGCGAGTTCGTCGGCAAGCGCGCTGAAATCGACCGGCTGTTGCGGCAGATAGCGATTGACGTGGCCGAGCGGCGTCGCGACCTCCTGCATGATCTTGATGCAGTCCTTGATCAGGCCGAGCGCCATGCCGGCCTGCAGCAGGATGAAGCCGGCCCGGATCTTCTTGACGAAGGGACCCGCGGGATCGGCCAGGATCAGCTCGTCCGGGACGAACAGGTCACGGAACTGGATGCCGTAGGTGCCGGTGCCATCCATGGCGAGGAACGGCTGGCACGTCGACAGCGTCACCGCCGGATCAGCGCAATCGGCGACGAACATGACGATCTCGCCGGGCGCATCCTCGCGCTCGAAGATCGTGCCGAACATGTGGTCCGGCCCGAGATTGGAGACCCAGGGCAGCACGCCGCGCACGACGTAGCCGCCCTCGACCTTGCGCCCCTTGAGCTTGAGCTTCTCGATGCCGAAGAAGCTCTTCATCGGATTCGAGAGCCCGGTGCCGCCGAGCAGCCGGCCACTCGACGCATCGTCGAGCAGACGATCGACCAGCGCCGTGTTGCCGGAGTTGGCGATGTACCAGACCAGCGTGTTCTGGCACCACGCCATGAAGGCCGAGGCGCCGCAGACCTCGCCGATCGCGGCAATCGAGTCGATGGCGCAGTTGAGATCGGCTGCGCCATCCTCCGGCACATGGCTGCTCCACGCGCCGACTTCGCCGAAGCGGCGGAGCACGTCAGCCGGGTACACCGTGCCGGCGTCGATGCCAGAGGCGAGCGGCGCAAGCTCGTTGCGCGCAATCGCCGCCACCTGCTCCACGGTCGACGCGACAGGCATCACGCCCGCCCCATCGACCGCCAGATGCTGTCCGAGTGAACCCATGATGAAGCCCTCCGCTGCGCGTCGTGGTCAGATCAGAGTCCGACCTCAAGATTGACGGGGCGCGTGAAGGTGTTGGCGACCGGCGACCACTTCTTGACGTGATCGATCAGCGCCTGGACCTCGTCCTTCGAAATGCCCTCGCACTCCATGTCGACCTTGACGCGCACATCGGTGAAGCCGACCGGCTTCTCGGAGACGTCGCCCGTGCCCCAGACCGCGGTGATGTTGAGGTCGCCCTCGAGCTCCAGCTCGAGCTTGTTGACGATCCAGCCGCGATGCACGGCATTGGCGTGCAGGCCGACCGCCAGGCACGAACCGAGCGCGGCGAGCGAGGCCTCCGACGGGTTCGGCGCGGTGTCGTCGCCGAGCAGGCCCGGCGGCTCGTCGACGATATAAGGAGCGAGGTTGCGGATGTAGTTGGCGTGGCGGAACTTGCCCTCCGCGACGGTCTTGCACTTCAGGGTCTTGATGACCTTGGGGTTGGCCTTGCCGTTGATGATGAGCTGTTCGAGCCCGTTTTTGTCGATGGGTGCGAGGCAGCCCGTGAGGGCCGTCTTCTGAACCACAGCGGTCATCTCATTTCTCTCCCTGGGATCGAGGATACCGAACGGTCTGTTTCCTGCACGAAGCGTGCCAGGGACCCAGGAAATCAAAAGGCGGAATGATCTTCGCGGCTTAGAAGAAGAAGGCGGGATTTGGCCTCCCCTCGCCTGCCCACGTGCGATGCAGAGTGCTGCTCTCGGCGATGAAATTGAGCGCACCGCTGCCTCATACGCATCAGCGGTCTTGCTGACTCACGCGCACCGCGATTAAGCTTGCGCGCATGGGCAAGAAAGAGATCAAGTCCGCCGCGGGCAAACCGTCAGCCAAGAAGGCGCTCGCGCGACCGATCGCCGCTGGTGACGACGAGTCGGCGCGCGGCCGCCTGCTCGGCGCGGCGACGCACCTGTTCTGCAAGAACGGCATCAACGCCACCGGCATCGACGCGATCATCAGCGAGGCCGGCACCGCAAAGACGACGCTGTACAAACTATTCGGTTCGAAGACCGCGCTCGTCACCGCCGTGCTCGAAAGCGAGGGCAAGCAGTGGCGGGAATGGTTCATCGCTGCGATGGAAAGCGGCGGCGGCGACGCCGAGACCAAGCTCACGCGCATCTTCCCGGCGCTGAAGAGCTGGTTCAGCGAGGAGCGCTTCTACGGCTGCCCCTTCATCAACGCGGTCGGCGAGCACGACAAGGATCAGAAGCAGTTCCGCACCATCGCGCTGCGCCATAAGAAGGTGGTGCTGGCGCATATCGAGAAGCTGGCGCGCGAGATGGGCGCGGCGGAGCCGGAGAGTTTTGCGCATCAGCTGGCGCTGCTGATCGACGGCGCGATCGTCGCCGCCATGGTGTCGCGCAATCCGGAGGTCGCTGATACGGCCGGCATCGCGGCGAGCGCCCTGTTCGAGCCGGCGAAGGGGAAAGCCGGCAAGCGCGGCAGCAAGGCGGATCCGCAGCTTGCGGCGGTTTGAGCCGACTGCGCGACCTAGGCGCCAACAGACCTAGCGGAAATAGTCTGCCACTCGCTGCAGGTCGGCCTCGTCGGCCCCCGCCCCATTGAGGCTCGCGTCGATGATGCGGCGGCAGGCGGCGACGGTGGTTTCGTCGCCGAGCTCATTGGCGGCTTCGAGAACGTGCCAGGCGGCATCGACGGCGGCGCGGTCCACCGCGGCGTGTCGGCTGCCCCGCCGCTGCGCGGCGTGGAGATGACGTCCCATGCCGATCATCCGCGCTCACCTCTTCTCGCTGACACTCAATGCGCTACCGCGCGCGGCGCGTGTGTGCCGCCAGCCTTCCCGGCATTCTTGCGCGACTGGTAGAATTCGAGGACGCTCCGCGAAGTCTGCGTCTGCAGCCGGACGTAGCTCCGCTCCAGCTCGTCCAGTTCGCCCGCGGTGATCCGATGCTCGCGGGCGCCGAGGAAGGCCAATGCCATCATCGTGTCCCAGCTGAAGCCGAGCGCCTTCGCCAGCATCAACAGCATCTCGCGATTGCGATCGAACAGCGCCCGATCGACCACGTCGACCGGCAGTCCCGAGAGCAGCGACAGACCGATCGTCACCTCGTCGACCTTGTGCGACGTCGCATAGCCGGCAATGGTGCTCTCGTGCAGATTGCCGAGGCGGTGCTGGATCGTCACGGTGCGCTTGGCGACGAAGTAGTTGCGCGAGCCGGGCCCGAATTTCGATTGCAGATCGCCGGCGATGTTGGCGACCGAGCTCTCGATCTCGCCGAGCAGCTCAGGGCGCTCGCTCGCCAGCCGCTTGCCGACCTCGTCGGACGCCTTGGCGATCAATTGCTGGAACAGGTGGCGCGGGATGTCGAGCCGACGGCCGAGATGCTCGGCCAGGATGGAGTCGTTCTCGGCGCGTTTCACCATGTGCAGGAAGCCGGCGCCGGAGAACTGCGCGCCGTGATTGCGCGCCACTGCGGTCGCGACATCGCGGTCACCGCGCCGCGCCAGCACGTCCGTCACCTCCGGGCTCAGCGTCTTGCGCTCGGCGATGGCGAGCAGATGGGCTTGGCTCTTGGTGCTGGCATTCTCGACCAGCGCAGCGTCGTCGAGGCGTTCGGACTCGCGCAGCACCGGACCGGCGACCCAGATCTCGTCATCGAAGGCGAGCTTGCGGATGACGCTGGCCGGCGAATATTCGATCTTGGCGAGACGGTCGGCGAGCTTGGCGCGGGCCTCGACCTCGATCTCGTCGGCGAGCCGGTTGATCACCTCGCCGAACGTCGCGATCTCCTCCTCGCAATAGCGGCCGGCGAGCAGCAGGTCGGTCGCGTGCCACAGCGCGCGCTCGCGGCTGTCGGCCGTGCCCCGCGCAATCGCGTCTTCCAGCTCGCGCAATACCGATTTTGTCTCGTTCATGATGAGAAGCCACAACACCGCAATGAGGAAAGCGAATGCGCGAAACATACCGTCCGAACGCGAGCGTTCCGTAAGCGTTCGCGTACGGATTTGAGGTTACGTTTTTGCTCAAATGCGCGGGAGCACGTTAAGCATGCCGGTCGATCAGCGCTCGCGCATGGCGTCGTGAACATGCTCGCGCAGCGGCGCCAGCAGGAAGTCGACGATGCGGCGCTTGCCGGTGAGAATCTCCGCCTTCACCGACATGCCCGGCACGAGCGTTGCCATCCGGCCGTCGACGTCGAGCGTCGCTCGGTCGAGCGCGATGTGCACCATGTAGCGCAGCCGCTCGCTGGCCTCGACGCGGTCGGTCTGGTCGGCCTGCCGCTCGGCACCTTGCACGCCCTGGGGATTGACGGGCGCGGCCTCGGCGTCGCGATCGACCGAGGTCACCTTGCCGCCGAGCAGGCCGTAACGCGTGAACGGGAAGGCGTCGACCTTGAGCTCGACGCGCTGCCCGGCTTCGACGAAGCCGACGTCGCGGTTCTCCACCACCGCCTCGACCTCGATCCTGTCGTCGTCGGGCACCACGGACAACAGCTGCTGCGCCGGTGTCACGACCGCGCCGGCGGCGGCGACGTGCATCTGCTGCACCGTACCGTCGATCGGCGCGCGCAAGGTCTGCAGCTCGGCGCGGCGGGTGGCCTTGGTCAGCGCCTCTCCGGCCGCGCGGGCGCGCTCGCGCGCGGTGGCGAGGTCACGCATCGCCTTGTCGCGCATGTCGGCCTCGGTCGCCGCGATCTTCTGATCGAGTCCTGCGACGGTGGCATCCAACGCGATGATCTTGGCCTTGTTGATCTCCAGCTCGGAGCGGGTCTCGACCAGCAGCTGTTGGCTCTCCAGCCGGGCGATGATCGAAGCGTTGCCGATCTCGCTCGCCTTGGTGCGGATGTCGGCGCGCTGCGTCACCATCGGCAGCGTCTGCTCGTATTTGGCCACCGTCTGCTGCAGCGCCTCGCGCTCGGCAATGTGCTGCGCTCGCTCCTGCGCCAGCGCCGCCAGCTGGCTGGCGCGCATCGCCAGCTGTGCCGTGAGTTGCGCCTGCGCGCGAGCGCGGTCCAGCGGCTCGGCGCCGACCACCAGATCGAACGGTCCGTTCGCGACGCCATCGAGGAACGCCGCCAGCCGGACCTCGTCGAGCAGGCTCGCGATCAGATCGCTGCGGGCGCGATCAGCCTCGGCGGTGACAGCGGTCTTGTCGAGCTCGATCAGCGGATCACCCGCGCTTACGCGCTGGCCGGGCTGCACCAGCACCGCCTTCACGCTCGCGGTCTCGAACGGCTGCACCACCTGTGTGCGGGTATGCGAGATCACCTTGCCGCTGGCGACCGCGACGATGTCGACCTTGCCGAAAACGGCCCAGCCGAGCGCCGCAAAGGTGACGGTGCACAGCGCCAGCGCCGTGATGCGTCCGAGCGGATTGGGCGGCGTCTGCGTGATCTCCAGCGCGGCGGGAAGGAACTCGCGCTCCGACGTCGTGCCGCCGAACGAAAAGCCACGCAGAAGGCCAGCAGGTGTACTCATCGCCTTCTCCTCAACGGCCTGCGGACTGGATCCGGTGCAGCGTGGCATAGCGGCCGCCGCCGGCTACCAATTGCTCATGCGTGCCGTCCTCGACGATCACGCCGCTCTCGATCGTCAGGATGCGGTCGGCATGGCGCACCGTCGACAGCCGGTGCGCGATGATCAGCACGGTGCGGCCGCGCACGATGTCGCGCATGTTGGCCTGGATGATGCTCTCGGACTCGTAGTCGAGCGCCGACGTCGCCTCGTCGAAAATCAGGATGCGGGGATCGCCGACCAGCGCGCGCGCGATCGCGATACGCTGGCGCTGGCCGCCGGACAGCGACACGCCGCGCTCGCCGATGACCGTGTCATAGCCCTGCGGCATCCGGCAGATGAACTCATGCGCGCCGGCGAGCCTCGCGGCCTCGACGATCCGCTCCATCGGCAGCGCGGGATCGGCGAGCGCGATGTTGTCGCGCACCGAGCGGTTGAACAGCACGTTCTCCTGCAGCACCACGCCGATCTGCCGCCGCAGCCAGGACGGATCGAGCACGGCGGTGTCCACGCCGTCGACCAGCACGCGTCCTGCTTCCGGCTGGTACAGCCGCTGCGCCAGCTTGGCGATCGTGCTCTTGCCGGACCCGGACGGTCCGACGATGCCGACCACCTGCCCTGCCCCGATACTGAGCGACACCTCGCGCAGCACCGGCTGGGTGTTGAGGCCGTAACGAAAGGTCACGCGCTCGAACTCGATGGCGCCTTCGACCGGCGGAAGGTTCTGCTCGGCGCCGCCACTCTGCGCCTCCACCGGCGTGTTGAGGATGTCGCCGAGCCGCTCGACCGACAGCCGCACCTGGTGGAAATCCTGCCAGACCTGCACCAGCCGCAGCACCGGGCCGGAGACCTGGTTTGCGAGCATGTTGAAGGCGACGAGCTCGCCGACCGTCATCTTGTTGGCGATCACGAGGCCTGCGCCCACGAACAGCGTCAGCGCGCCGACGCCCTTGTTCAGCAGGCTCGCGGCCTGGCTCGCCCAATTGCCGATCTGCGAGGCCGAGAACGAGGCGCCGACATAGCTCGCGAGCTGCTCCTCCCAGCGCCGCTGCATCAGCGGCTCGACCGCCATCGCCTTGATGGTCTCGACCCCGGTGACGCTCTCGACCAGGAACGCCTGGTTCTCGGCGCCGCGGCGGAATTTCTCGTCCAGTCGCGTCCGGAATGCCGGCGTCGTTGCGAGCGACAGCAGCGCATAAACCGGCAGCGTGGCGCAGACGATCCAGGCCAGCGTGGCGCTGTAGAGAAACATCACGCCGATGAAGACCGCGGCGAAGGCGAGATCGAGCACCAGCGTGATCGAGGATGAGGTGATGAACTGCCGGATCGTCTCCAGCTCGCGCACGCGCGCGACGCTGTCGCCGACGCGGCGGCTCTCGAAATAGGCCAGCGGCAACCGCATCAGGTGCCGGAACAGCCGCGCGCCGAGCTCGACGTCGATGCGGTTCGACGTATGGGTGAACAGGTAGGTGCGCAGGCCCGACAGCACCGCCTCGAACAGCGCGATCAGCGCGAGGCCCGCGACCATCACCTCCAGCGTCGACAGGCCGCGATGCACCAGCACCTTGTCGATCACGACCTGGAAGATCATCGGGGTCGCCAGGCCGAACAGCTGGATCACGAACGAGGCCAGCAGCACCTCGATCAGGATGCGGCGATATTTTCCGATCGCCGCGACGAACCAGCCCAAATTGAACCGCCGCGCCGTGTCGGACAGCTCCGCGCGCTTGGCGATCAGGATCAGCTGACCGGACCAGATCGCGTCGAATTCAGCAAAGGTCAGGAGACGCGGCCCCGAATCGTTCAGCCCTTGAACGAGGACGCCGGTCTCGGTGACCTTGCCGATCACGGCGAAGCCGCCATCCTTGAGCACGGCGACCGTCGGCAGCGGCGTGCTCTTCAGCCGCGCGGCCTTGGACGTGACGAGCTTGGCCTTGACCGGAAAGCGCGCTGTGGCGCGCAGGAGATCATCGATCGTGAGCGCATCGCTGCGGCCGGCCTCGTGCTGGATGCGGCCGGGATCGGCGACGATGCCGAGCAAATGCAGCGACAGCGCCAGCGCCCATGCGCCCTGATCCGTACACGCCTGCATCGATCGATCCCGCCTCTTGGTCCGACGTCCCCGCCGACACCCTCCGGGACCTGCGTTCGCATGGCGTTAAATCGGATGATTAACAGGTGACGTACGGCGTTGCCGGCCGCATCCGGGGCACTCCACGATCCGCGTCACAACATGCGGGTCAGTCGCGGCTTGCCTCGTCATTCCCGGCTCAAGGCCTGCGGCCTTGCCCCGGAATGACGGTGGGTATGGATGCAGCAGGAATCGGCTGATACGACACGACCGCCCCCGCTGCGCGGGGGCGGTCCATTCTCAGTCGCTGGAACGCGGGATCACGCCGCCAGCGGCATTGCCAGCGTATGCTGCTGCGAGGCCAGGCCCTGCGTGAACGCCACGTTCGACGCACCGCCATCGGTCAGCGATGCGATCGCCTGGACGAAGCCGGAGGCCGCGCCCGCGAGGTCGTTGACATCGGACGTCAGCTTCAGTCCCGATGACGTGGTGATCGTTGCCGCCGCCAGCTTCTTGGCGTCGCCGACATTGTCGATCGTGATGGTGTCGCCGGCGGCGAGCAGGGTCGCGAGGCTGACCTCGAAGGTGGTCTGCCAGTACTGGCCGGCCGCCGAGCCCCAGGGATTGCGGATCTGCAGCATGCAGTTGGCGCTGTTGTAGCCGTAGATCGACATCGCGTGGTTGGCGACCAGCGTCGTCTTGCCGGTCGCATCCTTGGCGTTGGTGTAGGACGAGAGGATGACGTCGTCGCCGGCCGCGAGACTGGCCGCGATGGTCGACAGCACGCCCGACGTCGAATTGCCCGTGGTATAGTTCGTCACGCCGAACGACGAATTGTAGACCACCTTGCCCCAGGAGCCGCCCATGGCGCGGAAGTCGGTGATCTGGGTCGCGCCGGTGATCGCCTCCAGCGCGATCTCGGGCGCGCCGCCATTGCCGATCGTGGTGTAGGAATTGCCGTAGTTGATGGAGTTGCCGGTGTAGACGCCGCTGGCCTGCAGCTCGGCATAGCCCTTTTCGGCGAGACTCGCCCAGATCGCAGCGCCGCCATTGTTGAAGATGTTGCCGCCATTGGCAAGCGCGCTGTTGACGGTCACGTAGCGCGCCGTGCCATTGACGTAGAAGCGCACGCCATAGCTGCCGTTGCCGTTGGTCGTGAACATCGAGGAGATCACCGACTGCTCCTTGTAGGCGACCTCGGCGAGCCCGGCGAGCAGGTAGCAATCACCCAGATAGCCCTGGTTGATGTCGTTCATGCTGGCGCCGGCGGCGGAGAACAGCGGCTTGGTCGAGTTCGAATAGGACACCGAGAATTGCGTGCTGCCGAGGATCACCTTCGACGACGGCAGGTCGGTGCCGAGGAACCACTTGCCGATCAGCTCGGCGAATTGCAGCTCGGTCGAGCCGCTAGCGAGATTGCCGAGCGCAACCGAGCTCGCCGCGCCGCCGGTCCAGGTCGCGTTCGCGGCATTGCCGTTGACGAACGCCTGGGTGATGTAGGTGAGATAGCTCGAGGTCGATACGCCGTTGTTGAGATTGGCGGCGATCGTCTTGAGATCGGCAAACTGGCTCGCGCTCAGCTTGGTCTTGGTCGCGGCGAGCGTCGCATCGATATCGGTGAAGATCTTCAGCAGGCCGGCATAGGTGACCGTGCCATTGGTGATCGCGGCCGTCATGTCGGCCTTGATCTGGGCGTTGGTGAGGGTATTCACCCAGGCCGGCGCGGGGGTCTTGGTCGTGGACGTTGCCGCAACCGTCGAGGTCGACGTCGTCGAGCTCACGCCCGAGGTCGTGCCGGGCGTCGTGGTCACGGTCGCAGCGACGCTGCAGAAATTGCCGTAGATCGCGATGGCTGCCGACGTATCCGCCGTTGCTGCTGCCGGCGGAGCCGCGGGCGCTGCGGGGGCCGCAGGGGCCTGGTTCGGCAGCCACAACGGGGCGAGGTCGGATGTGAACCAGCTGTCGTTCTCGAAGAATCCGGTCTGGTCGCTGTTCCGGTCGGTCTGCGGCTTGCGTAGGCCCTGCGGCTGGATCGGCATTGGTCGAGGCTCTCCGTGAACGATGTGACTGGTCCTGATCGCATGTGCGACCGGCCCGCCATCGTTCGCATCAGCCGTTGCGGCAAAGCTGCGCGATCCGTTCAAATTTTAGAAATTTGTCTCGATCAGCTGTATCCCACGGCCGTTCGGTCGGTAGGGATTTACGGATCGACGACAAATGATGCGAAGGCCGTAGTCGTACGGGCACCACGTGCCGGCATCCGCGCGGCTCCTCAGTCGCGCAGGGTCGTGTCACCGCTTGGCGTCGAGCGCTCGGAGCTCGGCCTGAGCGACGAGCCATTCAAGATAGCTCTTGCGAGATAGCTCTTGGGGCAATCCTGAGCTGCGGCCTCGAGCAAAACTGATGCCCTTGGCTGGTTCATGCTGCGCGAGTGCGAGCTCGCCTGCATGGGAATTGACCTCGCAGATCTGCCCACGCTTCTTGAAGACCGGCGGGTTGTCCGCAGCGGCGAACGCTTCCCGGAGGAGTTCGCCGCTTTGGGATTACGGGATCACGCTGAGAACGCGCCCCTCCGCGCTGGCGACCGATCGCATGTCCGATCCGACCGGGCATTCGGCGAGTGCCTTGTCGATCAACCTGACAGCCTCAGCGTCACGGCTTTGCTGCAGCATCAGCTCGCCGGCGAAGAAGCTTGCCTCGCAGCGCCGTATGCCGCGCAGAGCCGGGCCGCTGCGGTCGGCCGCCGCGAGCACGCCGTCGACCGTTTCTCGCCCAAGGAAGAGACGGACCAGCGGAGCCGGCCATTTGCGCATGTCGAGACGCTTAGCCTCGTTGGCGAGTTCGCTGGCCTGTCCGGCACGCCGGCGGGCTAGATCGAGCCACAAGGCCGCATCGGCATTGCCTGGATCCATCGCGGTGAGCTGTTTGAACTCATGCTGAGATTGCTCCAGGAGGCCGGCCTGAAAGCTCGCAATTCCCAGCCCGCGATAGGCTCGGGCGCGGTCGCTGTCGCGTCCAAGCACCGGCTCGGCGCTGGAGAGTGACAGAGGCTCCCCTGCGCGTAAGTCAGGTGCGCGATTGTAGGCAGCGAGAGGATCGGCCGAGACATGCGCGATCACCCACTTGTAGTCATCGATCGCATGGTCCAGATCGCCGCGGTGAAACTGCGCGCTGGCGCGCGCCAGATGAGCTTTGATCACCTGCGGGGGCGCCGGCCTTCTCTGCTCCATCACGAGAGTGCAGCCGGCAATGCGCGCCTGGGCGTCGGCCCCGCTCGTGCAGCGCGCCGCGTCTGCCGGTGCCGCTGTCACTGATGAGTTGAAGATCAAACCGATGATCAGCGCCTGACCTGCGAGCAGGCACCATCGTCGCATCGCCATGTGTGTCCCCCTGTTATCGTTGTGGTGCACTGATGTTACCGATGCCGGCGGGGTGGACCACAATCGGCAATTGCATTCGGGAATCATCGTTCAGCCGGTGTAAACGGGATCGCGGACTCGGCTGCATTGAACGGCACCTCGCCGTCGGCGTTGTGAGATTGCAAGCCGTTAGCGGCACAAGACGATGGGACGACAAACGCAGCGTTCGCCGTCGAGCGGATCGAGCTGCGCGATCGCTACTTCGTCTGCGCAATCAGCGCCTGCAGCCTGACCAGCTCGGCTTCCAGATCCGCCTCGACATCCGCCGTCCTCACCTCGGTGACGCGGTAGTCGCGGCTCTCCAGCCAAGCCCGGCGCTGCGCACGGTCTGCGACCACGCCTTCGCTCTCGTCGGTCCCCACCAGCTCGATCGCAAGGCGGTGGATGAAGGAGACGAAATCCGGGATGTGGCGGCCGACCGGGGTCTGGCGCTTGAACTGGCCGGCGAAGCGCCGGTCGCGCGACAGCGCATGCCACAGCGCGCGCTCGGCATCGGTCGGGTTGCGGCGGAGCAGCCGCGCCAGCCCACGCAGCGAGCCGCGGGAATCCGGCAGGTTGGCGATTGTGCCCTGCTCCGCGATCAGCGCCCGCAAGCGCATCGCCTGTTCGCTGTCGAGCACGCCGCCCTTGGCCGGCCCCTTGCGCCCCTCGGCGATCGCCATGACGATGCCGTGCAACGTATGAATGTCCTGCCGGCTCGGCTCCATGCGGAAGAAGATGTTGCGCAGATTGACCAGCATGGTCTCGCGCTTCTCGGCAGGCCGCAGAAATTCGACCCGGTCGAGCTCGCGCACGAGGTTCTCGAAGAAGGCCTCCATCTGCCCCTGGCTGGCGCGCTCGGAGCGCTCGGGCATCTCGAACGGCAGCGAGCCCGAGGTGACCAGCTTGAACCATTCATAGCCCATCAGCAGCACGGCCTGGGCGAGGTTGAGCGAGGCGAAGCCCGGATTGACCGGGTACGTGATGATGCGGTTGGCCCGGGCGACCTCCTCGTTGGTGAGGCCGGCCCGCTCGCGGCCGAACAGGATGCCGGCCCGGCCGCCGGCGGCGATCTGGCCCTGCATCTCCCGCGCCGCCCCCTCCGGGCCCATCACCGGCTTGGCCTGGTCGTGGGAGCGCGCGGTGGTGGCGAACACCAGGTCGAGATCGGCGATCGCCTCCGGCAGCGTGTCGAAGAGGCGGACATGGTCGATGATGTGATCGGCGCCGGCGGCTGCCCGCTCGGCCGCGATGTTCGGCCAGCCGTCGCGCGGGTTCACCAGGCGCAGCTCGGTCAGCGCAAAGTTGCCCATGGCGCGCGCAGCCATGCCGATGTTCTCGCCGAGCTGCGGCTCGACAAGGATCACCACTGGGCCGGCGATCTCCATTCCTGCCTTGGTCTTGTCGGTGCCCGACACCGGTCGATCCTCAACTTCCATGTCAGATGAAGCGCCGCTGCGGCGCCCTGCCCGCTCCGTTGGCCCGGCTGGCCAGAATTCTCAAGCAAAATAATCGGCTTAGCCAAGAAATTTGCAGTTTGCTCGAAATCGCAGGCCGTCGCCTTGCCGGCTTTGCCCACCGCATGAGCGGGCTGCGAAAATCAGCACCGTGAGCCTACCGGGTGCGCTTCCGCATGCGGTGCAGCAGTGCTATGACGCGCTTGATTTCACAAGCGCTTTCCATTCCTGGCGCGCTGTTTCCAAGAAGGCCCCATCGATCATGGCAAAAATCAAGGTGACCAACCCGGTCGTCGAGCTCGACGGCGACGAGATGACCCGGATCATCTGGCAGTACATCAAGGACAAGCTGATCAACCCGTTCCTTGACATCGAGCTGCAGTATTACGACCTGGGGATGGAGAGCCGCGACAAGACCAACGACCAGATCACGATCGATGCGGCCAACGCGATCAAGAAGGTCGGCGTCGGCGTCAAGTGCGCGACCATCACCCCCGACGAAGCCCGGGTGAAGGAATTCGGCCTCAAGGAGATGTGGAAGTCGCCGAACGGCACCATCCGCAACATCCTTGGCGGCGTTGTGTTCCGCGAGCCGATCATCTGCAAGAACGTGCCGCGGCTCGTCCCCGGCTGGACCAAGCCGATCATCATCGGCCGCCACGCCTATGGCGACCAGTACCGCGCCACCGACTTCAAGTTCCCCGGCAAGGGCGTGCTGACGATGAAGTTCGTCGGTGACGACGGCACCGTGATCGAGAAGGAAGTCTTCAAGGCGCCCGGCCCGGGCATCGCCATGGAGATGTACAACCTCGACGAGTCGATCTACGACTTCGCCCGCGCCTCGCTCAACATGGGCCTCTCCAAGAACTATTCGGTCTATCTCTCGACCAAAAACACGATTTTGAAGGTCTATGACGGCCGCTTCAAGGACATCTTCCAGGAGGTGTATGAGAAGGAGTTCAAGGACAAGTTCGAGGCCAAGAAGATCACCTACGAGCACCGCCTGATCGACGACATGGTCGCCGCGGCGCTGAAGTGGTCGGGCGGTTACGTCTGGGCCTGTAAGAACTATGACGGCGACGTGCAGTCCGACACCGTGGCGCAGGGCTACGGCTCGCTCGGCCTGATGACCTCGGTGCTGATGACCCCGGACGGCCAGACAATGGAGGCTGAGGCCGCCCACGGCACGGTGACCCGCCACTACCGCGAGCACCAGAAGGGCAAGGAGACCTCGACCAACTCGATCGCCTCGATCTTCGCCTGGACCCGTGGCCTGTCGCACCGCGCCAAGCTCGACAACAATGCCGAGCTGGCAAAGTTCGCCTCGACCCTGGAGAAGGTCTGCGTCGACACCGTCGAGGCCGGCTACATGACCAAGGACCTCGCGCTGCTGGTCGGCGCCGACCAGCGCTGGCTGTCCACCACCGGGTTCCTCGACAAGATCGCCGAGAACCTGACCAAGGCGATGGCGGCGTAAGTTTCCCCACTTTCGCCTTTCGCTGACGTCACCTATCAACGGGCCGCGCCACAAGCGTGGCCCGTTTCATTTTCCGCTGTCACCTGAGGACTAGACCATGCGCGTGATCCCGACCTTGTCGCTGGTGCTGCTGGGCGCCCTGACCATCCCGGCTCATGCCGCCGAGACCACGATCCCCGACGCTCTGGTGGCCGCCGGCGAGAAGCCGGTGCTGACACTGCATGCCGAGGGCGCGCAGGTCTACGAATGCAAGACGGACAAGGACGGCAAGCTCGCCTGGGCGTTCCGCGAGCCGATCGCCACTTTGTCCGCGGATGGCAAGACCGTCGGCCGGCACTACGCCGGACCGAATTGGGAGCACCAGGACGGCTCGATCGTGACCGGCCGCGTCGTGGGGACCGCCATCGGCGCCACCGAGGCCGACATCCCCTGGCTGAAGCTCACCGTCGTCTCCCACCGCGGTGGCCAGGGCGTGCTGTCGGACGTGACCACGGTGCAGCGGATCAATACGGCGGGCGGCAAGCTGGAAGGCGCCTGCGAGACCGCCGGACAGTTTCGCAGCGTGGCCTACGCGGCGGATTACGTGTTCCTGAAGAAGGAGTGAGGTGCACAACCGGATACGCGGGGTGACGAGGCATGGAGAACGAGACGAGCTTGCCCTTGGCTGACTGGCCGCGACCGCAATTCGCTGCCGGTGGCAACAATCCCTTTCTATTTTATGTGGTCTTCGGCAGAGTCGATTTCGCGCAGCCGCTGTCCCGCATCGCCTACCGGACGGAAGGGATCCCGGAGGGAGTCGAGCTCATGGGCTACAGCCCGACCGTTCATCCTGATGTCGTGAGCGGCTTTCGGAGCGGCTTCCTCTGGGACCGTCTTATCAGCACAGACCCCGAGCTCGCGGCACAGATTGCGGCGCAGGATTCCTGTCTGGTCATTCGAGGCGAGGTCGACGATCCGCCGACGCTGAACTACTTTCGCGACGTCAGTGGTCTGCTGACTTTTTGCCTCGATGCCGGCGGCGTCGCCATTTACGACCCACAGATGTTCAAATGGTGGCGTCCGTCGGAGTGGCGCGCGCGAGCGTTTGATAGCGGCCAGTCGGCGCTGCATGAGCACGTCGTCACGCTGGTCTCCGAGGATGCCGATGGCACCGAATGGTATCACACGCGCGGCCTGCGCAAGTTTGGACGCCCGGACATCAGCGTGCACCGGGTCCGCGCAGAGCATCGCACGGCCATTGTCGAGCTCATCAATCGCTTCATCGAGCTGCTCGCTTCGGGCGGACGGGTCCCTGACGGTCAGGAGATCCGGATGCACGCCTTGCCGGCCGGGATGACCTGCTGGCGCAAGGGCAGCAGCGACGATCCCGATTTCAACAACGAGCACATCGAGATCGTTTGGCCCGACAGCCAGGTCGGCCACCCCTGACCCCATCCGCGCCGGTTGTGTCCGACGCCCAGATCATGCCGCAAGCCGAAAGACGCCAGCGGTCGTCTGAGAATCGAAATTGATCTCATTTCCGCCTTCGCTGTCGCCAACGATCAGCGGACTACGCCATTGGCGTGGCCCGTCTTCGTTGTGCCGCCGTCGGAGAGCCAGCCGTGCGTCCGATCCCGATTCTGTCGCTGTTGTTGCCGGGAGCTCCGACACGGGGCGGCCAGGCCGTCGCGCCCGCCATTCGAATCTGGATATCGCCAACCCGTGAGGTCGGGTCTCGGCAATCGTCGGAGCCAGGCGGATGAACGCCCCCCTCCCCCTCATCGACTGGCCCCGCCCCTACTTCGCCGCCGGAGGCAGGAATCCCTGCCTGATGTACATCGTCTATGGCTGGGTGGACATCGATCGGCCGCTGTCCCGGAGCATCTATCGTTCGCGCGGCGTCCCTGAGGGCTTCGACCTGCTGGCCTTCGGCCCGGAAGCCAATCCCACGGTGGTCACGCGCTTCCGGACCGGCCATGCCTGGACCAGGCTCACGACCGAGGACCCGGATCTGGCGGCCGTGGTCGCGGCACAGGACTTTTGCCTCGTCATCAGAGGCGAGGTGAGCGATCCCCCGACATTGGGCTATCTTCGCGACATGGTCGGCCTGCTGACCTTCTGCCTCGATGCCGGCGGGGTCGCGATCTACGACCCGCTGATCCTGAAATGGTGGACCCCGCCGGAATGGCGCGCACGCATTTTCAACGTCGGCCATTGCACGCCACGGCAGCACGTCATCACCCTGATCTCACAGGAAGCCGACGGCACCGAGTGGATCCACACCAGGGGCATGCGCAAGTTCGGCCGTCCGGACCTCAGCATCCACCGGGTCCGCGCCGAGCACCGGGACGCCGTCTTCGACCTCATCAACCGGTTCATCGACCTGCTCGCGTTGGGAGGATTGGTGCCGGACGGTCAGGACATCCGGATGAACACGCTGCCGGACGGCATGACGTGCTGGCGCAGAGGCGCCGACGACGATCCGCATTTCAACAACGAGCACATCGAGATCCTGTGGCCTGGCGCGCAGCCGGCCTGAGCCTGCTGCGAGCGCCCGGCGGCATCGTCACGGCTGGCGAAGCCGTCAGAGCCCCAGCCGGTCGCGCACCCGGCCGGCGATGACGGCGCTGGTCACGGCGATGGGCCAGAGGGCATGCAGCGGGATCGGCGTGATGCCGGTGACGGGCATGTCGATCTCGGCAGTCGTGCCGCCGATCAGCCGGCGCGCCAGTTGCGCGCCCATCGCCGTGGACAGCGCGACGCCGCGGCCGTTGCAGCCGAGCGAGATCAGCACACTCTCGGCCGGCTCGTGCACATGCGGATAGTGGTCCTTGGTGATGGCGAGCCGGCTGTTCCAGCCATGGGTCCAGGCGACGCCCTTGAGCTGCGGCCAGAGCTGCTCGGCATAGCGCATGAGATAGGCGACGTCGCCCGGCGAATTGATCCAGCGCATCGGCCCGCGGCCGCCCATCAGCAGGCGGTTGTTCTGGTCGATACGGTAGTAGACGGTGATGTGGCCGCTCTCATACAGCACCGAGCGCGTCGGCATGATCGCGCGCACGATGTCGTCGGGCAGCGGCGCCGTCGCGGCGATCGAGGAGAACACCGGGATCACGGTCTGGCGCAGCTCCGGCCAGAGATCGCCGGTGAAGCCGTTGGTGGCGATCAGCACCTTGTCGGCATGCACCACCGCGCGCGGCGTCTCGATCCGCCAGCGCGCGCCATCGCGGCGCAAGGACAGCGCCGGCGTGTCGCCATGGACGGCGGCGCCGGCCGAGACCGCCGCCCGCGCCAGCCCGCGCGCGTAGTTCAGCGGATGCAGGTCGCCGCCGCGCGCGTCGAACATCGCACAGACATATCGGTCGCTGCCGGTGACCTCGCGCAGCTTTGCGCGGTCGTACAGCTCAACCGGCATGCCGCGGCGGATGCACTGCTCGGCGGTGCGCTCGATCGCCGTGGCGCTCGCGGGATGATAGGCGGCTCGCAGCGTGCCCTGCTGCCGCGCCTCGCAGGGGATCTGGTAGCGGCGGATCAGGTCGTGGGTGAAGTTTGTCGTGCCATAGGCGAAGTCGATCATGCGACGGCCGAGCTCGGCGCCGAAATCGGCCTCGATCTGATCCGGATCATGCTTCATGCCGGGATTGGTGTGGCCGCCATTGTTGCCGGAGGCGCCCCAGCCGGGCTCCTGCGCCTCGAGCACGACGCAGTCGGTGCCCTGCTCCGCCAGATGCAGCGCCGTCGACAGGCCGGTGAAGCCGCCGCCGATGATCGCGACCGAGACGCTGCGGTCGACGTCGAGCGGTGGGGTCGCCACAGGCTCAACCGCCGTCACGGCATAGACCGATGGCGGCAGCGGAAGGCGATCAGGAGTCGTCATGGCGGATCTTTCGAACATCACATCGGATGCAGCACGCGGCGCAGGAAGTCCTGCGTGCGCGGGTGCTGCGGTTGATTGAGCATCGCCTTCGCGGGCCCCTGCTCAACGATGACGCCGCAGTCGATGAACAGCACGCGGTCGGCGACCTCGCGGGCAAAGCCGATCTCATGGGTGACAACGACCATGGTCATGCCGTCATCGGCAAGCTTGCGCATCACGCCGAGCACGTCGCCGACCAGCTCCGGGTCGAGCGCCGAGGTCGGCTCGTCGAACAGGATCGCCTTGGGCTGCATCGCCAGCGCGCGGGCGATCGCGACACGCTGCTGCTGACCGCCGGAGAGCTGCGGCGGATGCATGTCGGCCTTGTCGGCCAGCCCGACCTGGGCGAGCAGCGCCCGGCCGCGCTCCAGCGTCGCCGCGCGCGGCTCCTTCTTCACGTACAGCGGCCCTTCGATGACATTGTCGAGCGCGGTGCGATGCGGGAACAGGTTGAAGCGCTGGAACACCATGGAGACCTGGGTGCGGATCGCCACGATCGACGGCGCAGCGCGGTCCACGCGCAGCCCCTCGACGCTGATCGTGCCGCGATCGTAGTTTTCCAGCCCGTTGATGCAGCGGAGGATGGTCGACTTGCCGGAGCCTGACGGGCCGATGATGCAGACCACCTCGCCCTTCTCGACCGAGGCCGTGATGCCCTTCAGCACCTCGACCTTGCCAAAACTCTTGTGGACGTCGACGAGCTCGATCATCTCCGCGCCGCTCGCTTCTCGAAGTGCCTGACCAGCAGGATCAGCGGCACGCTCATGGTGAGATACATCAGCGCGACCAGCGTGAAGACGCTGGAGTTCTTGAAGGTCGAGGATGCGATCAGCTTGCCCTGCAGCGCCAGCTCGGCGACCGTGATGGTGGAGGCCTGCGAGGAATCCTTCAGCATCATGATCATGACGTTGCCGTAGGGCGGCAGCACGATGCGCACCGCCTGCGGCAGCACCACGCGGCGCATCGTCATCCACCAGCCCATGCCGATCGATTGCGCGGCCTCGATCTGCCCCTTGTCGATGGCCTCCATGCCGGCGCGGAAGTTCTCGGCCTGATAGGCCGAATAGGCGATGCCGAGGCCGAGGATGGCCGCCTGCAGCGCTGACAGAGTGACGCCGAGATCGGGCATCACGAAGTACAGATAGAACAGCAGCACGATGATCGGGATGCCGCGGATCAAATTGATCAGGCCGGCGCTCACGCCCGAGAGGACGCGGATGCCGGACACCCGCATCATCGCCCAGACCAGGCCCAGCACCGTGGAGAGCAGCAGCGATCCCAGGGTGACGACGATCGTCAGCACCACGCCGTTGAGCAGGATCGGAAAGAACTCGACGGCGTCGTGCCAGAACCTGCTCATTGTCGGGTCAGCCCTTCAGGCCCCATTTGTCGAGGATCTTGTCTACCGTCCCGTTCGCCTTCAGCTTGGCCAGCGAAGCGTTGATCTTGCCGAGCAGCTCGGCCTCGCCCTTGCGCACGGCGATGCCGACCGAGCCGACCGTGACGGGCTTGTAGCTGGCGACGAGCCGCGCATCGGGAAAGGCCCCCTGCTTGAGATTGTAGGCGAGGATCGGATAGTCGGCGAAGCCGGCCTTGAGGCGGCCGGTGTTCACATCACGCAGGATGTCGGGAATGGTGTCGTAGGCCTTCACGTCCGAGAACAGGCCGGACTTCTTCAGCGCATCGACGAAGGCGGTACCGACCTGCGCGCCGACCACCTCGCCCTTGAGATCCTCCTGCGAGGCATAGGCCTTGGTGTCGGCCTTGGGCACGATCAGGCCCTCGCCATAGGTGTAGATCGGATCGGAGAAATCGACGACCTCCTTGCGCGGCGGCGTGATGAACATCGCCGCGGCGATGATGTCGATCTTGCTGGAGGTGAGAGAGGGGATCAGCGCCGAGAACTGCATCGGCTCGATCTGCACGTTGAAGCCGGCGTCCTTGCCGATCTCGGTCATGAGATCGACCATCACGCCCTGGATCTGGTTGGTCTTGGTGTCGAGGAAGGTGAAGGGAATGCCGGTCGGGGTCGAGCCAACCTTGAGCACCTGCTGCGCAGAGGCTGGCGTCACCGCGGCCACGACGAGCGCCGCACAGGCGGCCTGAACCAAACGCTTCAACAGCATCGCATCCCCCTTTGGACCCGGTGCGTCTCACCGGTCGCGCACGGCGACCGTTGCGGGCCGCGCCGTTTCGGCCTATTTTCACCAATATGAAAATTTGGCCATACTTCGCCTGATCATGCAAGCGGTTTTCATGCACATGAAGGAAGCGGACTGACGTGAGTGGTGGCAGGAGATTGCGCAAACCGGGCGCAGCCGAGCCTTCCCGGAAACGCAAGGCGCCGTCGGCCGCGCCGGGGGGCGAGCCGGCGATGGACGTTGCGGTGGGCAGGCGCATCCGCGATCTCAGGCGCGACAGGAAATTGTCGCTCGAGACCGTCGCGGCGGAGACCGCGCTATCGATCGGCTTTCTCAGCCAGATCGAGCGCGGCCTGTCGTCACCATCGCTGCGCGTGCTGGCGACGCTGGCCGATGTGCTCGGCGTCGGCATTGCCGCGCTGTTCGGCTCCAGCCCGGGCGGCGATGCGGCGTCCGACTCCGTGGTCACGCGCGGCGCGCAGCGCCCGGAGCTGAAGCTGTGGCGCACCGGCGTCTCGAAGCAGCTGCTGAGCGCGGCCGGCGCCGACAACAAGCTCAACCTGTTCCTGGTGCATCTGGAGCCCGGCGGCTCGACCGGCGACGAGCTCTACACGCATGACGGCGAGGAAGCGGGCCTGGTGCTCGACGGCGAGATGATGCTGACGGTCGATGCCGAGACCTGGTCGCTCAAGACCGGCGACAGCTTCCGCTTCGCCAGCCGACGGCCGCACCGCTTCTCCAATCCGTCCGACGACGCCAAAGCCGTCGTGCTTTGGGTCAATTGCGTAACGTGAACGATCTCACGCCGCGCGATCATCCAGCAGGATCGGCCTGACCAAGAACGCTACCGGCCGCGGCGGCTGCGGCGGCTATCGGCCCGATGCACGCACGAGACCATCGACGATGCCGGAGCCCTCATCAACGAGTTGCTGAGCGCTCATCCATACATCGCGCCCCGCGATCTTCTTCCGCAAGCCCGCAAGCCAGAGCGCGCTGACGCCGCGAATGCCCATGTCGTGACGGAACATCTCGTCGGTGACCGTGGTCTTGACGAGCGTCGACAACGCCGCCTCCTCGGCGGCGCCGATCTCCCGGCGCTTCAGCTCATCGCGTGCACTGCTGTTCAGGCTGGCCTCGTGAAACATGAAGTTGGCTTCGGGGTCAGCCATGCGCCTGGCGCCGGCGAGGAAGATCGGCACACACATCGAGGCGCAGACCCCTGCTCTTTCGACGAGCGTGTCGACCGTTCGATCGCGTCCGCGGATCACGGCGACGACGTCGCGGCCATGCTGGATCGAGCCGCCCGGCGAATTCAGCAGCAGCACCAGCCGGCGCGGGTCGGCCCGGTAGCGATCCAGCGCCGCGCCGACGCGCTCGCTCATCGGCGGCTCCACCGGCCCGCTCCAGCCGAGCACGATGCGGTCCGGCTCTTCCTTGACCGACAGGATCTGCCGGGACGCGACGTCTCCCGAGCCGGACGGCAATTGGAAGGAGCCCCAGAGCAGCAGGACGCCGCAGATGATGCCGAGTGATTTCAACAGGGGCACGGTGGCCTACACAATCCAGGCAGGAGTGAACCTGCACCGCGTTGTCAGGAATTGACCTTCTTCCAGAAGGTGAGCGCCGCAGCTGCCGTCATCAGGGCCAGGATGACCGTCCCGAAGACGAACGTCAGCGTCCGGTTCCAGAGCTTCGTTTCCACCGCGTAGTGGATCGAGACCGCCGCACGATCCGCCGTCGAGCGCACCGGCACGATCGCCTCGCCGCCGCCGCCCGCGAAAAGCATGAAGAAGTCGACCTTGATCGGCGCTCGATCAGGCTGGGCAACGGAGACGATGGTGGCGGTGCAGTTGGTGATCACGAAGTTCGTTCGCTTGCACTTTCCCTCGGTCGCCCGCAGGTCGTAGGCTGGTTGCCACGTGCCAACCAGATGCCGATCGCGCCGGAGATCCGGGCCGTAGCTGGTGAGAAATCCATAGAGGAACGCGCCACAGACCAGCGTGGCAATGGCCCAGCGGATCGGACCGCCCTTGACTGGACGGTCCTCGGTCGCGACGTCGCTTCTTGCAGTATCGGTCCTTGCAGTATCCGGTCTTACAGTGGCCATCTCGGCACTGAACGTCTGCGCCGAGGCGCCAACACCGGACTGGCGTTTGCCGAACGTCATTGTGGTCTCTCCTGACACCAACGCGTTCGCTACCTAAGGGTGAATTTTATAAGAACTCTCTAAAGCCTATCGACGAATTATCTCGATATTGACAGATCGCACACACGCAAGAGCTGTACCCCTGATCGGCACGCCTCGCGGCCTTGACGGGCGCATCTCACGCCTCGCGATAGTCCAGCAGGATCAGCCCGACCAGCACGAACGCCACCGGCCACACCCAGGCCGCGACACGGCTGATCTTGCCATCCATGCGCAGCTCCAGCCAGCGCGCCCAGCCGGCGGTGATGCCGCACAAGGCCAGCGGCGTGTGGCTCACCTCAATCAGCAGTTGGTCCTTGATGTTGGCGATGGCGTGCGAATGCGTCATCAGCAGCGCGCCGCCGGCGGCGACCGTCAGCGGAAACACCAGCGCCGCGCGTCCCGCCTGCTGCCCGCGCAGCCGCACCCGCCATTCGAACAGGCCGAACAGGATGATCAGCACCACGAACAGCCGGTGCTGCGCCACTTCCGGATCGCGCCACGAGGCCCAGAAGCCGATCGGGCCGAGCGGCCAGGCCATCTCGTCGGCGCGCAGGAACAGGAACGCCGCCATCACCAGGAACAGCAGCGGCCAGTGCCGCGCCCATCGGCCCCAGGAGAAGCGCTCGATCAGCGCGAGCACGCCGATCAGCACGACGAAGATGCCCGCCCAATGGTGGTTGTATTCCGACCAGGCGATATCAGCCGCGCTACGCGGCAGGATCACGCCCTCGCCCGGCACATAGGCCTGCGGCGCGGTCACGCGCTGCGCATCGGCGGCATCGATCTTGGCCTGGAGCTGGGAGACCGTGAGCTGGTCCACCGAGGGGCTGGTCAGCCGCGGCCATTGCGGCGCGGCGCGCTCGACGATCTCCGACCAGCTCAGCCGGTCCTGGCTGAGATCGATGCCGGGCGGCAGCGAGGTCAGCGAGCCCGCGGTGAGCAGCACCGTCAGCCCGATGCCGAGCTCGACCTCGACGAAGCGCTTCATCCGCGAGAGCGGCGCTGAGGGATCGCCGCGACGCAGGCGCTCGACGGCGAGGAAATTGCCGGCGCCGAGCGCGAGCAGCATCAGCAGCATCGCGACCTTGGCCGAGGTCATCACGCCATAGGCCGTGCCGTAGATCGCCTCGAACGAGCCGAGATAGGCGACGGCCATGATCGTGCCGCCCGTCACGATGGCCGCGACGGAAGCCATCGACATCAGCGAATAGCGCCGGCCGATACGGCGCTGATCGTCCTCCAACGGGCAGCCGTTCAGCGCCATCAGGAAATACGGCAGTCCGCCGATCCACACGCCCGCGCCGAACATGTGCAGGAAATCGGCCGCGAGCAGCGGCCAGCGCACGTCGAGCCGGCTGGCTGCGTGGGTGAGGTTGAGCTGCATGGCCAGCGCAAGCCCCGTCAGCGCCACCAGCGCCGCGGCGCGCCACGTCACCCAGGTGCCGGTCCGCGCCAGCACGGCGATGCCAAGGGCGCAGGCGGCAACGACGACGCCCGAGCGGACGAAGTCCGCGCCGATGGCCTCCCACAGCGACAAATCGAGCGTGCCGGTGAGCGCCGCCATGTTGACGGCCAGCGAGACCATCACCACGGCGAACCAGCCGGTAGCGCTGCGGCGCAGGAACCGCTGTGCCCGCTTCCCCACCACCAGCGCATCCGCTGACAGTTTGTCCTGCATCGGCCGCATCAGCAGGAGCTGGAACGCGATGCCGCCGATGGTGAACGACTGCGCCAGCAGGGTCAGCCCGCGCAGCACCACCGAGAGATAGCCGAAGATGTCGAGGAACAGCGCCATGACAGCAAGACGGCTAGCGCACGGTGAACGGGATGTCGCCGCGGGTGATGTGGCCGTCGACGCTGAGCACCTGCCATTGCAGGTGCCAAGCGCCGGGGCTGAGCGCCCTCGCCTGCGCGTCGATCTCATCGGCCGGCGCATCCGCGGCGGGGCTCAGCGCCTGCTCGGCTCCGTCAGGCGCCTTCAGCTTCAACCGCGACCTCGTGTGATCGATGCGGCTGTTGAAGCGCAGCCGGATCGCGAGCGCGTCCTTGTCGATGGTCGCGCCCGAGGCGGGCTGCGAGGAGACGATGATGGCGTGGGCCGAGGCGGCGCCGGGCAAGGCGAGAGCGGCCAGGGGCAGCAGGAGGCGAAGTCGCAGGGCGAGCATGGGATCGATGGCCGACATCTGAGGATGCACAGCATCCCGCAAGCAAGAGCTGCGCCCGGAAAAGAACGATTCCGTTCTAATCTATGGCAGCCGCCCGTTCCACACCTCACCACAATGCCGTGAGCTGAGCTGTGGACAGTTCCTTTTGCACGCAGCCCTCCGACACCTGCCCTGCCCCTCCCGCATCCCCGCTGCGGCGAAATTTAGGGTCGAATCGTCAAGGACTTCGCTGTATGCCTCCGGCACGTTTTGCCGCCCGTCCGGCCGTCGCGGCCAGCCGCCCCGCCCGCCGGACCAACATTGCCTTCCCTGAGGAACGCTTGAGGACACCGTCATGCCCGCCTATCGCTCCCGCACCTCCACCCATGGCCGCAACATGGCCGGCGCCCGCGGCCTGTGGCGCGCCACCGGCATGACCAACGAGGATTTCGGCAAGCCGATCATCGCCGTGGTCAACTCCTTCACCCAGTTCGTGCCCGGCCACGTCCACCTCAAGGACCTCGGTCAGCTGGTCGCCCGCGAGATCGAGAAAGCCGGCGGCGTTGCCAAGGAATTCAACACCATCGCCGTCGACGACGGCATCGCGATGGGCCATGACGGCATGCTCTACAGCCTGCCGTCGCGCGAGCTGATCGCCGACAGCACCGAATACATGGTCAACGCGCATTGCGCCGACGCCATGGTCTGCATCTCCAATTGCGACAAGATCACCCCCGGCATGCTGATGGCCGCGATGCGGCTCAACATCCCCGCGGTGTTCGTCTCGGGCGGCCCGATGGAGGCCGGCAAGGTCAACATCCAGGGCAAGCTGCGCAAGGTCGACCTGATCGACGCGATGATCACGGCCGCCGACGACAAGGTTTCGGACGCAGATGTCGAGGTGATGGAGCGCTCGGCCTGCCCGACCTGCGGCTCCTGCTCCGGCATGTTCACGGCCAATTCGATGAACTGCCTGACCGAGGCGCTCGGCCTGTCCCTGCCCGGCAACGGCTCGGTGCTCGCGACGCATGCCGACCGCCGCGGCCTGTTCGTCGAGGCCGGACATCTGATCGTCGATCTCGCCCGCCGCTACTACGAGCAGGACGACGCCTCCGTGCTGCCGCGCTCGATCGCCAACTTCAAGGCGTTCGAGAACGCCATGAGCATGGACATCGCGATGGGCGGCTCGACCAACACCGTGCTGCATCTGCTCGCCGCCGCGCATGAGGGCGAGATCCCCTTCACGATGACCGACATCGACCGCCTGTCGCGCAAGGTCCCCTGCCTGTGCAAGGTCGCGCCGGCCGTGGCCGACGTGCACATGGAGGACGTGCATCGCGCCGGCGGCGTGATGGGCATCCTCGGCGAGCTCGCCCGCGCCGGCCTGCTGCACACGGAGCTGCCGAGCGTGCATTCGGCCTCGCTGGCATCAGCGCTGGAGCGCTGGGATATCCGCCAGACGTCGAGCGAAAGCGTCAAGAACTTCTACATGGCCGCACCGGGTGGCGTGCCGACACAGGTCGCCTTCAGCCAGGACCGCCGCTACCAGGAGCTCGATCTCGACCGCGAGAAGGGCTGCATCCGCGACATGGAGCACGCCTACTCCAAGGACGGCGGCCTCGCCGTTCTCACCGGCAACATCGCCCAGGACGGCTGCATCGTGAAGACCGCTGGCGTCGATGCCTCGATCCTGAAATTCGCAGGTCCCGCGCGCGTCATGGAGAGCCAGGACGCGGCGGTCGAGGCGATCCTCACCAACAAGATCAAGGAAGGCGACATCGTCGTCATCATCTATGAAGGCCCGCGCGGCGGCCCCGGCATGCAGGAGATGCTGTATCCGACCAGCTATCTGAAGTCGAAAGGCCTCGGCAAAGCCTGCGCGCTGATCACCGACGGCCGCTTCTCCGGCGGCACCTCGGGCCTGTCGATCGGCCACGTCTCGCCGGAAGCCGCCGAGGGCGGACTGATCGGCCTGGTGCAGGAAGGCGACCGCATCGAGATCGACATCCCCAACCGCACCATTCACCTGGCGGTGTCGGACGAGGAGCTCGCGAAGCGGCGCGCTGCGATGGAAGCGAAGGGCGACCAGGCCTGGAAGCCGAAGACCCGCGCCCGCAAGGTCTCGACCGCGCTCAAGGCCTACGCAGCGTTCGCGAGCAGCGCCGCCAAGGGCGCGGTGCGTATCGTGAAGTAAGTAAGGCTGCCCTTCTCCCCGTGAAGAACCCGGAGAGGGAGCGCACCGTTCGTGTGGATGCCTCGAATCGCGTCGGCGATGCGAAGCTCATCATGGACGGCAAGCTCATTGTCTTGAGGCAGTAATCTGTCGGCGTCGACGGTGCAACCTCTCCCCGCCCTTTGCGGGGAGAGGTCGGATTGCGAAGCAATCCGGGTGAGGGGCATGGCACTGACGAAGCCTCATCGCAGCTCCATCGGATTCGTAAGGCGTCCTTCGATAGCAGCACCACCCGTACGGCTGCCCCTCACCCCGACCCTCTCCCCGTGAAGAACGGGAAGAGGGAGCGCACCGCTTGCGCGGCTATTCATCGAGCCTCAGCTAACGAAAGGCTCGGTAGAATTTCTTCCGTTCATCCCTCAATACGCCTTCGGATCGCCGCTGTCGTTCGGCTGCGCGAACGCCTTTTGCAGCACCGCCGTCATGGGGAAGTTGAAGTTCACGCCCTTGGGCGGCACCGGGCTCATGAACCACTTCGCATACAACGTCGCGATCTCCGGACTGGTGTAGAGCTTGGTCGTCGCGCGGTCGACGACGGCCTTGAAGGCGGGATCGTCCTTGCGCAGCATGATGCCGTAGGGCTCGGGCATCGAGAACTGATCTGTCGAGATCGCGAAGTCCGCCGGCGCCTTGGCGCTGGCGACGAGGCCTGCGAGCAGGATGTCGTCCATCACATAGGCGTCGGCGCGGCCGTTCTCGACCATCAGGAATCCCTCGGCATTGTCCTTCGCCGCGACGATGTTGAGGCCGAGCTGGCGGGATGTATTGGCCTCGTAGAGCTGCTTGATGTTGGTGGTGCCCGACGTCGAGGCCACCGTCTTGCCCTTGAGATCGTCGATCGTCTTCAGGCCGCTCGCGGCCTTGGCGACGAAGCGATTGGCGGTGAGGAAATAAGTGTGGGAGAACGACACCAGCCGCTGCCGGTCGAGGTTGTTGGTGGTCGAGGCGCATTCCAGATCGATGGTGCCGTTGGCCATCAGCGGAATGCGGGTCGCCGACGACACCGGCGTCAGCTTGACGTCGAGCTTGTCGAGCTTCAGCGTCGTCTTGATCTCGTCGACGATCTTGCCGCAGATGTCGAGCGCGAAGCCGAGCGGCTTCTGGTTGTCATCGATGTAGGAGAACGGCAGCGAGGTTTCGCGGTAGCCGACCGTGATCGCGCCGGTCTCCTTGACCTTCTGCAGCGTGCCGGTCAGCTCCTCGGCAACCGCGGGTGCAACCAGCACCGTTGCGACCAGAGCATACGCGACGAGACGTGCCTTGTTCATTGGCTTCCCTTGGCTTTGGATACGGGTAGCCCGGCAAAAGCAAGGAGCGGGCCACGGCTCCTGCATCCGCGCCCTTCACGGCTTGGCTGGAGCAACATCCGCGACGGGCTGACTTCTTGCGGCGCTGGCGCGACGGCGCGACCCAGCTCATAATACCGACGCATCGAGATGAGGCGCGCATGCTGTTCATGGTCATCGAACGTTTCAAGGACCGCGACCCGATCCCCGTCTACCGCCGCGTCCGCGACCCCGGCATCATTTTTCCGGATGGCTTGAAATACATCGGCAGCTGGATCGAGCCGAATTTCGACCGCTGCTTCCAGCTGATGGAATGCGACGATGCGCGGCTGCTGCAGCAATGGATCCTGGCCAACGCCCGCGACACCGGCATGACCTTCGAAATCGTGCCGGTGGTGACCAGCGCCGAGACGCGCGAGGTGGTGGCGCCGTTTCTGGATCAAAGCTGAGGCGCGAGCGGATCGTGTTCGATTATCCGACGCAGCTTCTCGGGGTCTGCCTGATCTCCTATGCAATCGCGGTGCTGATGCCATCGTGGCGGGCGCTGGCGGTGGCAACGCTGCTGCTCGCGCTGGCGACCACGATCGGCGCCCTGCGCGACTGGTGGACGCCAGCGCAAGGCGGCTGCAGCAACGCTTGTACGCTCGAAGATCTGCTCGACATCCCGTTGCTGCCGATCGCAAGAGCCGGCTTCATCACCGGAGCCATCGTTCGGGCGCTCACATTCTTGCCGCAGGCCCGCAGCCTGTCGCCGCGGGCCGTCGTCCTGGTATGTCTCGCCGGGAGCGCAGCTGCGCTTGCCATCCTCGTGTTCGCGCCGAGCCTCGTCTACTGGCGGCCGCTGCGGATCCTCTAGGTGCGAGACAGCGTCGTTCATTGCTGCGGTGAGCTGCGATGATCTACACTTTGGTCACGTGCGATCGGCAGGCGCCGAGGCGATGGCGCCTCATCTGATTGCCAATGATGAAAGGCTGACGTCGTGGACTGGTTCGAACGATTGACCGGCTTCAAGGAGACCGACTATGCCTCCACGCGCGCGAGGCTCGCCTGCGAAGATGGACGGCTGACGTCTCTGGTCAACGGCAAGACCTATCTTACCGGACGGCTGGAGCTGCCGAGATTGTCGGAGCTCCGGACCATGGTTCAAGGCTCGGCGTATCGCAGCGGGCGACTTCGCGTGAGCCTCGTCAGCGGCGACGTCCGCACCCTGCATCTATTTCCGGAGTTCGCGGGCGCCCTGTTCCAGGTCGCGTCGCAGTTCAATCTGCTGGAGATGATCGGACCGCACGCCACCCCCGAAGACGGCGTGACGATCTATCAGTCCGATCCGACGCAGGGACCTGCCTGCGCCATCGCCGCAGGCGCCGCGACGATCTACCGGAACTACTTTGTCCCGGTCGGAGAGGAAACGGGTCAGACCTGCGACCGGCAACTCGATGCGCTCGCAGATCTCGGTGCGGCGCTCAGGAGCCGCCTGCCCGGCAACACCGGCGAACTCTGGGCGATGACCAACGGCTACGCGCTGTGTACGCGAAACGGCCTCGACACCGTTGCAGCGCTCCTTGGAGTAAGCAGCCCCGAGGAGATCGATGCGCTGCGCGGACATCTCCGGATCGGCATTCACAGCGATGTCGAACTGACCGACGCAACCGAGCCGATGCCGACGGTGTCGCAGGCGTTCTGCTCCGCGCTCCCCGTGGCCTATGGCTCGCCCGCCCCTCGATATTGGGAGTCATTCGCTCGCCTCATCCTGGAGGCCACCTACGAGGCAACGATCTGGGCGGCAGTCCTCAACGCCATCAGCGGCTCGAACATCGTGCTGCTCACCAGCGTCGGCGGCGGCGCATTCGGCAATGAGGAAACCTGGATCGAAGACGCGCTGCGCCGCGCGCTGTCGCTGGCGTCCGGCTTCGACCTCGACGTCAGGCTCGTCAGCTATGATCGACCGACCGAAACATTCCTGAGGCTGCAGCGAGAGTTCGGCAGCTGAGCGATACGGTGTGCACGGGGCAGCGTGTTCACCATCTTCGACCAGCGCGAGGACGCGTAGGGTGGGCAAAGGCGCGGCCGCGCCATCTCGTCATATGAGATCGCCGTGACGCCGTGCCCACCGTCTCACCGCGAATTGCGATCGACGGTGGGCACGCGTCCGCCTGGCGGCGGCCGCTCTCCACGCCCTACAAGAACGCCGCGCCCCTACCCTTCGAACGCAAACAGCTCGATCGGGTCGCTGAAGCCGCGCACCGGAAATTCGCCGACACGCTCGAGCGCGAACGGCCCTTCGACGAGTTCGGCGAAGGCGCGTGACATCAGCACCGGGCGGCCGACCTGCTTGGTCAGCGCCTCCATCCGCGAGGCCATGTTGACCGCCGGTCCGATGACGGTGAAATCCAGCCGCGTGCGCGAGCCGATATTGCCGTACATGACGTCGCCGACATGGATGCCGATGCCGTAGCGCAGCGGCGCACGGCCGCCTTCGGCATGACGCTCGTTCAGCTCCGCCATGGCCTGCCTGGCACCGGTGACGGCGTGCAGCAGGTTCTCGCAAGCGCCGGGCTGGCTGAGCGGGAAGATCGCCAGCAGGCCGTCACCGATGAATTTCAGGATCTCACCGCCATGCTGGGTGATCGGCTCGACCATCGCGTCGAAATAGCCGTTGAGCAGATCGATGACGTCATCGCGCGGCCAGTTGTCGGAGATCTTGGTGAAGTCGCGGAGATCGCAGATCATGATCGCGGCGCGTACGGTCTCGCCGCTGCCGCGCCGGGTCGCGCCGGCCAGCACCATCTCGCCGGCATGGGGCCCGACATAGGTTTCGAGCAATGTGCGCGCCAGCCGGTTCTTGATGCGGATCTCGCTGACCAGCGCCAGCACCGGCAACAGCCGCTTCAGCGCATCGATCTCGGCATCATCGAAACCGCCCTCACTATCGGTCGCGAAAGTGACGCAGTGCCGCTTGCCGAGGGTGTGGAGGATCGGCCAGGCGACATAGTCGGTCAGGCCCTGCGCCCGCATGTCGTCATAGACGCCGTGCTGCCGGCCCAGCGCGGCATCACCAGCCAGATTCTCGCGGATTTCGTCCGCCCCGTGATAGACCTCGCTCACCGGGCTGCCGATGAATTCGGCCCGCTCGCCGACGTCGTAGTCGACGCGGTTGATCTCGGAGCTCTCCATCCCGTCGCTCCACAGGATGCGCGCGCCGAGCCATTGCGGATGATTGATCTGCACATGCAAGGATGCCCGCTTCACCGGGATGCCGGCGCGCTGCAGCCGAAGACACATCTGCGCGAAGATGTTGTCGATGAAGCGTTCGTCGTGGGTGCCGTTGGTGAGCCAGTCCACGACCTCGTCGCCAAGGCGCTGGCCGGGGGCGAGATGGGCGTCGGTTGCGGTCATGGCGGTCTCCTGGGCGGGCTCGGCAATGCCCCGGGAGATGTCGTGTCGCAGCGCAAAAGAGTCAACCGATACCAACGCATCGCGCCCCCACCCGGATGGGTAGGGGCGGACTGAGCGCGCGCATCGGCAAACGAAGAGGGGCGGATGCTGGACATCCGCCCCTCGCCTGATTTGCAGCTCAGAAGTGGACCACGGTGCGGAGGCCGAGGACGACGGCATTGCCGGTCTTCACACCGGCGGCATTGAAGCCGCGGCCGCCCGGATTGATCACGTACTGGGCGTCGAACTTCAGGTTCATCCAGCCGGTCGCCTGCCAGCCGTACCAGGCCTCGAGCGGGACTTCGTTGCCGCCGGCATTCGGCGTCAGCGCCGCCGAGTTGACATGCGTGGTGCCGACCGCGAAGCCGACCTCGTCCTCAGGCCGGAACGAGAATGTTCCGGTGTGCTTGATGCCCCAGGAGACCTGGTAGTCCTGATACGCGGTGCGGTGATCGGCGACGCTGGTGTTGAGGAAGGTGTACCAGCCCTGCGCCTTCGGCCCCTCGACGGTCAAGCGCTGCAGGATCGATTCGTAGATCCCATAGCGACCGCGCGAGCTGCTGAGGTTCTGGTCGCCCACGCCCGGACCGCCGACGTAGACGCCGGTGATGCCAGGCAGGCCGCCATCGATGGTCGAAGCGCTGTCATACCAGCCGCCGAAGCGCCAGGTGCCGTTGAGCGGACCGCTCGGCTCATACACCACCTCGACCGGCACCAGGACGCCCGAGGCCGGATTGGAGCGCGCAATGCCCGGCGCGAGATAGACGCCGGCGTCGGATGTGGTCAGGTAGTTCGGATTGGCGTCGTAGACACCGACCGACAGCTTCCACTCCTTGGTGAAGTTGTAGTGCGCCACGCCGGCCCACTGGCTGACCGGCCAGTTGTAGATGTAGCCACCCTGGATGTTGCCGGGCTGGCCGCCGCAGAAGGTCAGGTTGATGAACTCGCACTGGCCGAAGAAGAAGTCCGAGCCGACCGGCAGCCGGCCGCCCTTCAGCACGAGGCGGTCATCGAAAAGCTTCTGCTGATAGTAGAGCTCGGTGAGGCGCAGGATGTTGCCGCGGCCGAACACCTCGTTGGTCAGCATCAGCGCCGGAATGCCGGCTTCGCTGTTGAGATTCTTGCCGAAGCGATCGACCAACGTCACGCCGATCAGGCCGCCCGGAATGCCGGCGAGCTTGGCCATGTCGAACTTGGCCTCGAACCACAATTGCCCGGCATTCGCTGACGTCTTGCGGGATCCGCCCGACAGATTGGTGACAGCTTCGTCACCCAGCGTGAGCGCGAGCGAGATGCCCTGCTCCTTCAGCTTGGTCCGGCCGAGATCGCCGAACAGATACGGCCGCGTCCAAAAATCATCGGTATAGGGGACCGGTGCCGGTGCCTTCGTCGGCAGATCTGCCGCGACAGCCCCACTCCCCATCAAACAAGACAACGCGACCCCTGCGCCGCACATGCGCGCGGTCGTCACAAACCCACTCATTTTCCTGCTCCTCGCAGCGCCCCAGGCTCTGGCTGTTATCTGACGCGTCCGGTCCAGAGCCTCCGCCCGGCACGCGCTTCCCCACGGCTCAACCCCAGTCGCCGCCCATTTGTTAGGCGAATTTGTCAACCTGAGATTGGATGGTCAGCCTAGCAAGCGCTCGGGTGCCTTTGAATAGTCATATTATATCTTGGAGTCGGTATATGCGTAACTGTGACATGAGTGTCACATACCGCATTGCGAAATATACACTCACGCGCGAGGCATCCGTTGCCTGCAATTGCGGCACACCCTCAGGCATGAGGTCCGCAAGGCTTAAGCCGCTGCGTGTGGGCATGCTGACGCCCACCGCTCCGATTCCGGCAGACAACGGCAAAGGAGAGAGTCGCCGTCGCGGCGCGCCTAGTTTCGACATCCTTGGCGGAGGCTCGTTGATTTGCCCGACGAGCAGCGTTCGTGACGCAGACGCGGCCCGACGGCCATCATCCTGCTATCGAAGTCGCCTGCGCCAAAAAACTTAATTCGCCATCCGCCTCAGTCACATCGCTGCTTTCAAGAGGATCGCGCAAAACAAAGGGCTTCCGAAAATCAGCAAGTCATGTCTATTCTCTCCCCGTTCCGGTCCGGATGAGGGACGTACGCGTCGTCACGACACGTTGGGCCGGCAATGCGGTGGACGTGAGGGCATCAGCGCGCTTTACGGCGCGGACGAATGATGGGCTCGCGGACGTGAAGTCGCGTGGTCCTGACACCCCGAAGCTGGTGTCCCCCGCGCAATGCGCGCAAGCGCAGTGCGGCGAACGGTGGCCAACAAGCCGGTGCACCGAGGAGATCGCGTATAAGCGTTAAAACCATCGCGCAGGGAATGCCGGGTCGAATCGGCTGCACCTGTGGTGACTGCCGCCTGCTTTTCTTGCTGCAGGCGGGCCATGGGTGAGGCCTTCACCCGGCATTCCCTGCGCCCTCATCATCGTTCGAGGGCGGACGCCTTCCGCATCCTCCGGGCGCGATCGCGCCGCGGATGCGTTGTTGCTTGCTTTGCTGTTTGACCGGTTGAAGATGATGGACGGAGCATGCCGATGTCGCACGCATCGAAAGTGAGCGCCGCTTTCGATGCAGCGGTCAGCCTTCGAGCAGCGCCGTGAACACCCGCCGCACCTCGCTCTGCGTCTCGCGCACGCGCGCCTCCAGCGCCGAGAAATCCGGCGCGTCGCCGGCCCGCGCCAGCACCCGCAACAGATCCTCGCCGGCTTGGTCTGGCTTGAACTTGTCGCTGACGCACAGGCGCAGGATCTGCGTGAGGTCATGATAGAGCCGCGCCGCCTGGCGCAGGATCACGGCTTCCGCGCGCGCCAACACGCCGAGCCGTTCGGCATTGTCGAGCACCGTCAGCGAGCTGACGTCGAGAATCTCGGGCGTCGTCGCGGCATGGACGAGTTGCAGATATTGCGCGACGAAATCGATATCGACCATGCCGCCGGCGGCGTGCTTGAGGTCCCACAGATCGGTCTCGCCCTTCTCTGCAGCGATGGCGCGGCGCATGTCCGCGACATCGCGCGCGATCGCCTGGGCATCGCGGCTGCGGCGCAGCGCGGTCTGGATGATCTCCTCGATGCGGGCGCGGAACGCCGGCGAGGCCGAGATCACGCGCGCGCGCGTCAGCGCCATGTGCTCCCAGGTCCAGGCCTCCTGCTCCTGATAATGCGCGAAGGAATCGATGTGCGAGGCGAGCGGGCCGGCGCGCCCCGAGGGACGCAGCCGCATGTCGATGTCGTAGAGCACGCCGTAATTGGTGCGCGAGGTGAAGGCGGAGATCAGCCGCTGCGTGAAACGGGCGAAGTAATGCGCGCCCTGCAGCGGCCGCTCACCGTCGGAGTCGGGCGCGTCGGCGTCGAAGTCATACAGCAGGATCAGGTCGAGATCGGACGACGCCGTCATCTCGCGCGCGCCGAGCCGGCCCATGGCGATGATCGCGGTCTCCTGGCCCTTGATGCGGCCGTGCTGCGCGGCGAAGCGATCGGTGACGAGGCCGTGCACCGTGTGCGCGATGCCCTCGGCAACGTCGGCGAAGGCCGTGCCGGCCTGCTGGGCCGACACCGTGCCCGAGAGAATGCGCGTGCCGATCAGGAACAGGCTCTCCTGGCCGAACAGCCGGAGGCGGTCGAGAAACTCCTCATAGGTGCCGGCATCCTGCAGGGTCGCGGCCAGACGTTCCGACAATTCGCGCTTGTCGGGGATCGCGCCGAAAAAGCGCGGATCGATCAGGCCGTCCATCAGCCGCGGCTGCCGCGCCAGCATGTCGCCGAGCCGGGGGGCCGCGCCAAGCACGAGGGCTACGAGCGCGACGAGATCGCGGTTCTGTCCGAGCAGGGTGATGAGCCGGCCGCCGAGCTGCAGCGCCTGCAGGAAGCGGTCGAACGCGACGACGGCGCGATCGGGCTCGTCGGCATGAGCGAGCCCGACGATCAGCGCCGGCAGGAACTCGTTGAACGCTGTGCGCGTCGTGTCGGTGCGGAACACGCGGTACTCGCCGGCGAGCCATTGCTGCAGCGTCTTGGCGACCATGACCGGATCGCGGAAGCCGAGGCCTGCGAGATGCTCCATCAGGCGCGGCTCGTCGGGACCGGCGCCGTAGTTCACCGGCGGCAGGCTCACGGTGCCGGTGGGATCGCCCTCGAACAGCCGCGCGTAGTGTCCCTGCACGATGTTGAGGTGGAACAGCAGGTCGGTCGCAAAGCGCTCGCGACTGTCGTAGCCGAAGAAGCAGGCGAAGCGGCTCACACCCTCGACGTCGTCGGGAAGACTGTGGATCTGCTCATCGGCCATCATCTGCAGCCGGTGCTCGACGCGGCGCAGGAACTCATAGGCCGCGGTGAGCTCGTCGCGCGCCTGCTCGGTGATCCATTTGCTCGCGGTCAGCACATCGAGCGCCTGCAAGGTCGGGCGCACGCGCAGCTCCGGGTGACGGCCGCCGGCGATCAGCTGCTGGGTCTGGGCGAAGAACTCGATCTCGCGGATGCCGCCGCGGCCGACCTTGACGTTGTGGCCTTCGACCGCAATCTCGCTCTGGCCGCGATAGACCTGCATCTGCCGCTTCATGTCGTGCACGTCGGTCAGCGCCTGGAAGTCGAGATGCTTGCGCCAGACGAACGGCGACAGCTCGGCCAGCATCGCCTCGCCCGCCGCGACGTCGCCGGCGCAGATGCGGGCCTTGATCATCGCGGCACGTTCCCAGGTGCGGCCCTCCCGCTCGTAGTAATGCAGCGCCGCCTCGGTCGACATCGCCACCTGCGTCGAGGCGGGATCCGGCCGCAGCCGGAGGTCGACGCGGAACACATAGCCGTCCGCGGTCCGGCTCTGCAGCAGCCGCGCCATGGCCTGGGTGACGCGGACGAAGAACGGCTGCGGCTCGATGTCGCGTGCGAGGGAATTCGCCTCGGGATCGAAGAACACGATCAGGTCGATGTCGCTGGAATAGTTCAGCTCGCCCGCGCCCATTTTGCCCATCGCCAGCACGAACAGCCCGATGCCCTGCTCCGGCCGCTCGACATCCGGTGGGGCGAGCCGGCCGCGTGCGGTCTCCTGCCGCAGCAGATAGCGCAGCGCCATCTGCACCGAGGACACGGCGACATCGGTCAGCCCTGCCGTCACCTGCATCACCGGCCAGACGCCGCCGATGTCGCACAGCGCGATCAGCAGCGCCGCCTCCGCCTTCAACTGCCGCAGCAGGCGCATGACGTCGGCTTCGCTGGTCGCGGCGAACACCTCGCGGCCGGTGCGGGCGATCAGCTCGTCGAGATGCGCCTGCGGCTCGCAGCGCAAGAGGCGGTCGAGACGTTGCCCGTCGGCGCGGACGAGATCGGAGAGATAGGGCGAGCATTCGGCGATGCCGAGCAGGATCGTGCGCGCCCAGCCTTCTCCGAGCAGCGCACCGAGCGAGGCGGCCAGGGAGGGCTCGAGCTCGGCGAGCCAGTCTTGCAGACGGTGTTCGGCTTTGTCGGGCGCACGGACATGCGGGCCGGCAACGAAACGCCCGGCCAGATTCTGCCCGTCCGCGTTTCCCGGCGCGGATGAGGTCATGCGGCCTTCTGTGGCACATCCTGTGTCGGCGCCGCAAGCTTCGCGGGCACGCCTGCGCCGGCGGGCAGAACGAGCGTCGCGATCAGCCCGGGTCTGGCATCGCCGAGCCGGAGCTCGCCGCCATGCAACGTCGCCACCGCGGAGGCGAGACTGAGGCCGAGGCCGGAACCGGGCAAGGTCCGGCTCGCCTCAAGCCGCACGAAGCGCTCGACCGCGTGCTTGCGCTCGGCCTCGGGGATGCCCTCGCCGTGGTCGGTGACGCTGAGCAGCACCTGGGAGCCCTCGCGCCGCGCCTCGATCAGGATCTCGCGACTCGCCGCCGCGGCGCTGGCATCGAGCGGCAGCGCCGCCGGCTTGCCGTATTTGATCGCGTTCTCGACGAGATTGGCGAGCGCCTGGCTGATCAGCTCGCGATTGCCATGCACCGGCGCAGCCGCCGCCTTGACGCGCAGGGTCATCTCGTTGTCCTCGGCGAGCGGCTCATACAGCTCGTGGATGCCGCCGGCGACCTCTGCGGCGTCGAACTCGACCATGTCACCGCGCGCCTGCCCCGATTCCGCGCGCGCGATCATCAACAGCGCATTGAAGGTCCGGATCAGGCCATCGGATTCCTCGATCGTCCGCTCCAGCGCGCCGCGATACTCCTCCTCCGAGCGCGACTTCGACAGCGCCTCCTCGGCGCGGTTGCGCAGCCGCGTCAGCGGCGTCTTGAGGTCATGCGCGATGTTGTCGGAGACCTCCTTGAGGCCGGTCATCAGCGCCTCGATGCGCTCCAGCATCGCATTGAGATTTTCGGCGAGACGATCGAGCTCGTCGCCGCTGCGGCCGACCGGCAGACGGCCCGACAGATCGCCGTCCATGATCCGCCGCGTCGTGCCGGTCATCGCGTCGATCCGGACCAGCACACGCCGCGCCACGAAGATGCCGCCGCCGATGCCGAGCACGATGACCACGAGCACCGACCATTGCGCCGCCTTGGCGACGATGCCGAACAGCCGCCGCCGCTCCTCGAGATCACGGCCGATCAAAAGCCGAAAGCCGCTCGACAGTTGCGTGACATAGACCAGCGCGCGATGGTTCTGCTCGCTGGAATCATCCAGCCGCCGGTAGAACGTCTCCGACCAGCCGGAGCTGCCCATCACGCCCGGCGCCAGAGCGTCGACATTGCCGGCGACCTGTTGCCCGGTGGGCGTCGTGAGCAAATAGAGATTGGCGCCGGGGCGCAGCGCGCGGCTCTGGATCGTGCCGACGATCCAGCGCAGGCCACCGCGGGTGTAGATATCGGTCATCTCGCCAATCTCAGAGCTGACCGTGGTCGAGATCTGCTCGGTGATGAGGCGGCGGGTGTTCCAGGCGAAATAGCCGAGCAGCGAGGCGGCAAACAGCGCAAACAACAACAGATAGACCAGCGTCAGCCGGAAGGCCGTGGTGCGGATCAGCTTGCCGAAGGCCGTCACGGAAACGTCCTCGCCCCGCCGAGGCGCGCGGCGCTCCACGATCCGGATTCCTTCACCGGACCGCCTGCGTCGCTCTCTATCTCAAGGTGCATAGCAAGCCTCACGAACGTTTGAAGTGCCGATCGCCGGCTTTGTGAACGGGTTCACCGACTGCGCCGGAACCAACGTCTACTGAGTTCACGTCCGACGCAAACGTTGGACCTTCATTGTCGCAGACCATCATTTCAGAAGGGAAGAATTGAGAATGACGACCACGATCGACAAGATCACCAATCAATCCGCGGCTCCTGTGGCCTACGTCGGCAAGAAGGGCGGAACGCCGACCGGCTGGGCCTCCTGGGCCTTCGCGCCCAACGCCCCCGACCAGGGCTTCGGCTGGGACGTCACGGGCAACTTCAAGGACCAGGCGCTCCTCACATCGGCCGGCGAGTGGTGGGTCTGGGATAACAACTGGACGATCTTTTTCCAGAATGTGCAGACCGGGCAGCAGGTCGCGGTGCCGGTGAGCGGCAGCGGCATCCTGCACATCCAGGTCACGGTCGACGCCGCCGGCATGGTCTCCGGCAGTCAGCTCAAGTCCGAAACGGCCGACGCTCAGCTCGCGCGCGCCAGCTAAGGCGCTCCGATCAGCGAGGCTGGCGGCCGACCCCGCGGTCGGTCGCCATGGTCTAGCGAAGCCCGTCACGGATCATGTACCCCGCGCCGCGGATGGTGTGGAGCAGCGGACGGTCAAAACCCTTGTCGATCTTGGAGCGCAGCCGCGAGATGTGGACGTCGATCACGTTGGTCTGCGGATCGAAGTGATAGTCCCAGACGTTCTCCAGCAGCATCGTGCGCGTGACAACCTGCCCCGCATGCTTCATCAGATATTCGAGCAGGCGAAACTCGCGCGGCTGCAGGGTCAATTCGTCCTTGCCGCGGGCGACGCGATGCGACAGACGGTCGAGCTCGAGATCGCCGACCTTGTAGGTCGTCTCCTCAGCCGGCCCGCCATGGCGGCGCGACAGCACCTCGACGCGGGCGAGCAGCTCGGCAAAGGCGTAAGGCTTGGGCAGATAGTCGTCGCCGCCGGCGCGCAGGCCCTTGATGCGGTCATCGACCTGGCCGAGCGCGGACAGAATCAACACCGGCGAGCGGTTGCCCTTGTCGCGCAGCGCGCCGATCAGCGACAGGCCGTCGCGCTTGGGCAGCATGCGGTCGACCACCAGCACGTCGTAATCGCCGCTTTCGGCCATGGCGAGCCCCTCCTCGCCGTCACTGGCGAGGTCTGCGACATGTCCGACCTCGCGGAACGCCTTGACCAGATAGTCGGCGGACTCGCGGTCGTCTTCGATGATCAGGAGGCGCATTGCGGAAACGGGGGCGACGGTCACGGTTGGATGTCCATCTACATGGCCCGGCTGCCGTTTCCGTGCAAGGCGGCGTCAGCGCGGGGGCGATCGACAGGAAAGTGGGCGGTGAAGCTGGGGGACTTCACCGCCCGAGTTCCTTCCGACGGAGGGGGGCATTGTTCCTGACGGAAGGGTTGCGGGAGCGGGACTTGAAGCCCGCCCCCAGGAAGAGCCGCCGGCGCGGGGGCAACAGGCCGGCGACCCTCCATCTCGTGAACGCCTTTAGCCTTTCGCCAGCGGCACCGCGACGAAGCGCGACTGGCCGCCGCTCTTCACGCGCATCAGCACGCTGTTCTTGTTGTCGGCCTTGGCGGCATTAATCGCCTCGCGGACGTCACCGGCCGAGGTCACCGACTTGCCGGCGACTTCGAGGATCACGTCGCCTTCCTTGAAGCCGCGGTCGGCTGCGGCGCTCTTGGGGTCGACCTGGGTGACGATGACGCCGTCCTTGCCGGCGCCGGCCACGCTCGACGCGGGAGCGACGGTCATGCCGAGCTTCGGCACATCGGCGCCGCGAGTAGGATTCGCGTTGTCGTTGTCACCGCCGGTGTCGGCCTTGGCCTCGATGGTGTTCGGCAGCTTGCCGAGCGTGAGGTTGACGGTCTTGTCCTGGCCCTTCGACAGCACGTTGAGCTTGACCGCCGCGCCCGGCGCGATGCCGCCGATGGTGCGGGCGAGCTCACGCGCGTCCTTCACCGGCTCGCCGTTGACGGCCGTGATGACGTCGCCGGACACGATGCCCGCCTTGGCCGCCGGGCCGTTGGCCTGCGGCTCGGCAACCAGGGCGCCCTCGGCCTTCTTCATGCCGAGGCTGTCGGCGATGTCCTGCGTCACCGGCTGGATCTGCACGCCGATCCAGCCGCGGCTGACCGAGCCGTTGTCCTTGAGCTGCGCCACCACGCTCTTCACCGTGGAGGCCGGGATCGAGAACGCGATGCCGACGCTGCCGCCGGACGGCGAATAGATCGCGGTGTTCACGCCGACCACGTTGCCGTCGACATCGAACGCCGGACCGCCGGAGTTGCCCTTGTTCACGGGCGCGTCGATCTGGATGAAATCGTCATACGGGCCGTTGCCGATGTCGCGGCCCACGGCCGAGACGATGCCCGCTGTCACGGTGCCGCCGAGACCGAAGGGATTGCCGACCGCCAGCACCCAGTCGCCGATGCGCGGCTTGCCGTCGGCGAGTTTCGCGAACGGGAAGTTCGAGCCGCCCTCGACCTTGATCAGCGCGAGATCGGTGCGCTGGTCGGTGCCGATCACCTTGGCGCTGTAGGTCTTGCCGTCGTCGGTCGTCACCTCGACCTTGTCGGCGCCGTCGACCACGTGATTGTTGGTCACGGCATAGCCGTCGGCGGAGATGAAGAAGCCGGAGCCCTGCCCGGTCACGGCGCGACCGCCACCACGGCCGCCGCGGCCGGGCATGCCGGGAATGCCGTTCTCACCGCCGAAGCGGCGGAAGAAGCGCTCCATCGGCGAGCCCGGCTGGAACGGCGTGTCGTCGTCATTGTCGTTCTTGGCGACCTTCTCGGCGATGTTGACCTTGACCGAAATCACCGACGGCTTCACCCGCTCCACGATGTCGGCAAAGCCGACCGGGCGCGCGACCTTGCTGACTTCGTTGGCGACCTGCGCATGCGCCGAGGTCGAGAACAGGTTCAGCGGCGCGCCCTGCGGCGACAGCCCATAGGCGGCGACGCCGAGGCCCGCGACGACGGAGGCCATCAGCGCAAACTTGCGCGCCGAGAACAGGCCACGCCGGGGCTGGCGATAGGAGGGAAGCGAGGACAGGTCGGTCGGACGGTCAGTCATACGGTTTTCTCCGCAAGTGATTTTGGTCAAGGTCTAAATCGTGTGTCCCGGGCTGTTCGCCCCGTTCGCCAGTGAACATGGGGCGCGCCGCCTTACGGCGTGCTGGCTGCGGCGTTAAACTTCTGTAATGGACGGACACACAGACTGCGGCAGAATGGCGCAGATGGCAGAGCGGCGGGGAAAAGGCATTTCCAGACAATGGGTTGGGGGATTCTCCTGTGCCCGAGGCCGGCCATGTTTATGACCATCCATCCAAAAGTATGAACTCCCGTAGGGCGGGTTAGCCGCAGGCGTAACCCGCCACCCCTCAACGGCCCCAGAGCCACCGTCCCCGTCGCCCGCATGAGCGAAGCGACATGCGGTTTCCCGCCCCTGCCGTTGTCGCGCAAGCCGCCGCACCCATCGTCGTCGTCCCGGACAAGCCGTGACGCGCAAAGCGCGGCACGGCGCCGATAAGGGACCCATACGCCGCAGCCGTCATGTGGGCGAAAAAGCCAATGACCAGCCTGCCTCAAACCGCTCCCTGGGGTATGGGTCCCGGCGTTCGCCGGGACGACACTGTGTTTGTTGAATGCCCCGCCTCCAACAAGCTGCGTCATTGCGAGCGAAGCGCGCCTTGCTGGAGATGAAGCGCGAGACAACATCGCGATCTACATTGTCAAACAGCCTTTGGAGACACCTAACAGCGGCCGGACACACCCAACACTGAGTCGCGCCTCCACATCCTCGCCGCGCATCCCGCGCCCGAGTCATGCCCGTCAAACTCGCACCCTCACAGCGAGGGCACAGGGAAGGCCGGGCGCTGGCCGCGCCCGTGGCCCGCCTGCAAACAAAAAGCAGGCGGCAGTCACCACAGGTCTGGCCGAACACGCCCGGCCCTCCCTGTGCGATGGTGTTAACGCTTATACGTGCTCTCCCCGGGGACCGGCTCTTGACCCCGTCGCCTGGCGGATCATCCCCGCCGGCTTGGCCGCAGCACCGGGCGACCAGGACCACACGATTTCACGTCCGCACGCCGCCGTTCGTCGGCGAGGCCAAAGCCCCGCATGCAGCAGCCCGCGTCCATCGCATTCCGCATCCGACGTCCGTGACGATCGCGATACGCCCCCTCGGTGGAACGGAACGAGGCGGAAGATACGGGTGATTTGGGGTGGCAGGCAAGAGGATTTTTGATTTTCGGAATATTTCGTCGGATTTGGAAGGTGATGTGATCTGGGGGAGCGATCTTCGTGAGCTCGGTATTATGTGGAATCCAGCAATTTCGCTTCTAGCCGCGCTCGAGTAGAGCGAGGCAGCTATAGTCATGGGCCATGCGTGTGAGTCGCCTTTAGGTTAGCCTCTGGATAGATCTGGGAGCCGAACGTAATGTCGCTTAACGGCATCAGTGACGAGCTACTAAAAGAGCTGCTCGCCGAGCACCTGACACCTTCTAAGTCAATCCAAACGCCGGAGCGGCTGTTCGGTCGAACCAAAAACCTTCGCACTATCGATCGGGCGCTGAGTTCTCCCGGGCGGCAAATCTTCATTCACGGAGATCGAGGCGTAGGAAAGACGTCATTGGCGCTCACTGCAGCAAACCTGCACACAGATAGCACATTAAAACCGATACATGTAATGTGCGGTGCACATAGCACCTTCGCCGAAGTCATCCATGCGATTGGAGCTGCAACAGTTCCAGTGGAGCGTCGGCTTGGAGAGCGAGCAACAGGCGGCGGCTTTAACTTCAACCTACCGGGCGGAATTGGTGGAGTGGGCTTCACCCGACCAACGGTCAGTACTGGCTCCATGGAAGCGCCTAAGTCGCTCAACGAGGCGTTGGACATCGTTCGTTATGTGGCTCAGGTCGCCAAAGGGAAGCAAGTCGTAATCATCGATGAGATGGAGCGTGTAAGCTCGGCCGATGAGCGAGAAAAATTTGCGGAGTTTATCAAGAATCTCCAAGAGATGCCGGACAACCTTCGTTTCATCTTCTGCGGTATTGGACATGACCTTACGGAGCTTCTACAGGCACATGCCTCCGCTGGCAGGATACTGGAAACGATAAAACTTGAGCGCTTGAACCATAGTGATCTATGGCAAATTATTACGGTCGTTGCTGACAGGCTTAAAGTTAAAATCCAACGAGACGCGCTCATTCGGATAGGGCAAATCAGCGACGGTTTTCCCCATTACGTTCACCTGATTGGTGAGTCCCTATTCTGGAGCATGTTCGACGATCCAGAACTAGTAACAATATCTAACGCCTCCCACTTCAAGACAGGAATCGAGGGCGCGCTTCAACGAACCGAGGCGATGCTAAGAGCGCAATATGAAAAAGCTACGCGAAAGACGCGCAATACAGCCGACTATGAGGATGCGCTTTGGGCGCTTGCTGATAGCACAGCCGACAGCCGGCAGATCGCACAGATCTATGAAAGTTCGTACACGTGGATTGTAGCCAAACGCGCACGTGTACGTTTGCCGCGCGATAGACTTAATCAACGTTACTTGGCCCTTCGAAAGGATACGCACGGCCGTATTGTCGTTGGGTTCGGCTCCGGATGGTACGCCTTTCGCGAAAATATCATGCGGGGCTATGTGCGCTTACGTGCGGTCCACGAGGGTATTGATTTGGGTCGGCACAATACGACGGCGGGTGACTAGCGGGGTAGCACGGATGAGCGCAGCGACATCCGGGGGCATCTCTAAAGCTCGTGTGACTCGGATGTCGCTGCGCTCATCAGGGCTACAGGGACGGCCCGCCCAATCGGCGGTCCGTAGGGCGGCTTAGCCGGAGGCGTAAGCCGCCGCTCTTTGTTGGGCGGGGATGGCGGATTACGCTGCGCTAATCCGCCCTACGCGTCGGCGGTTAGCGCAACACCTCGCCCTGCCTCACGCCGCCTGCAGCGAGCCCAGGAACCGGCTTACCTCTCGCTTCAACCGCCCGCTCTCCGCCGACAGCGAACGTGCCGCCGTCAGCACCTGGGCCGACGCTGACCCCGTCTCCGATGCTCCCCGTTGCACGTCGTCGATGTTGCGCGAGACGCGCTGAGTGCCGTTGGCGGCGTGTTGGACGTTGCGGGAAATTTCCTGGGTGGCGGCGCCCTGCTCTTCCACGGCGGCGGAGACGGCGGCGGAGATTTCGGACAGGCGGCCGATGGTGTTGCCGATCTCCTGGATCGAGCCGACCGACTCCTCGGTGGCGGCCTGGATGCCGGAGACCTGCTGGGCGATCTCGCCGGTGGCTTTCGCCGTCTGCTCGGCCAGCGCCTTGACCTCGGCGGCGACCACGGCGAAGCCGCGGCCGGCTTCGCCGGCGCGGGCAGCCTCGATGGTGGCGTTGAGCGCCAGCAAATTGGTCTGGCCGGCGATGCTCGAGATCAGCTCGAGCACGTCGCCGATGCGCGCGGCCTGCTTCGACAGCGTGCCGACGCGCTCATTGGTGCGGTTGGCCTGCGCCACGGCTTCGCCGGCGATGCGCGCGGATTCCTGCACCTGGCGGGAGATCTCGCTCACTGAAGAGGACAGCTCCTCGGCGGCGGAGGCCACCGTCTGCACGTTGGACGAGGCCTCCTGCGAGGCGGCGGCGACCTCGGTCGACAGGTCCTGGCCGCGCGCGGCGGTGCTGGTCAGCGTGCCGGCGGAGGCCTCTAACTCGGCGGACGCATGCGACACCGCATCGATGATCTCGCCTATGGCCTGCTCGAACTGATGGGCGAGCCGGGCCATGTCGGCCTTGCGCGCGTGCTCCTGCCGCGCCTCGGCGTCCGCATGCTCGGCACGGAGGCGCTCGGTCTCGGCCATGTTGTCCTTGAACACCTGGATCGCCGTGGCCATGGCGCCGATCTCGTCACGGGCGCCGCGGCCGGGGATCTCGACGGCGACCTCGCCGCTCGCCAGCCGCCCCATCGCCCGCGTCATCGCGGCGAGCGGGCCGACGATGCCGCGCGCGATCAGGAACGCGACGAGGCAGCCGAACAGCACGGCAGCGGCGCCGACCTGCATCTGCAACGAGATGGTGTGGCCGATCGCGCCTTCCGCGGTCGTGCGCGCGGCGTGATAGTCGGAGTTGATGCTTGCTTCGGCGGCTTTGAGGGTCTCGATGCTCCTTGCGATCAGCGGCTCGATCGCGTTGGCGTAGACCTCCTCCGACTTCAAGGTCGCGGCGGCGGTGGCCTCGAATGCGTTCTTGTTGAGGTCGAGCGAGGCCTTCACCGGCGCGATCGCCGCGAGCACGCTGGCCGGCGGCGAGTTGCCCTCCAAGGTGGCGAGGCGCTGCTCGACATTGTCGACGCCGGCGCGGAAGGCGGACGCGGCCTTGGCGTCGCGCAGCGCCAGGAAGCGCCAGGTCGCGATGCGCACCAGCTGCAGGCGGGTGTCGATGTCGGCGACCGCGGTCATCACCTCCGGCTCCTTGGAGATGCGCGCGGAGATCGAGAGCTTGGCGGTCTTGGCGGCGAGGTCCTCGCCGCCCGGCAGCAGCGCGGCGCGGCCGGACTTGATCTGCCTGACGGCGTCCTGCAACTGATCGCGCAGCGTCTTCATCTGCGCGATGTCGGTCAGCAGATCGGCAAAGGCCTTGCGGCGCTCGGCGGAGAGCGGGCCGTTGCCGGCGGCCTGCAGCAGCTCGGTCGCGGCGGCCTCGCGGTCGGCGGCCTCCTTCAGCGCGGGCTCGTTGGCGTCGTGGATGTAGCGCAGGTTGGCGCGCTGGATCGCCTGGAGGTGGTTGGAGATCTGCAGGATGCGCGCGGTTGCGTCCGACAGCGCCGACATGCTCGCGACCTGGTCGCTGACGGCGCGGAGATTCCACACCGCGACCGCCGCCATGATCATGCCCACCGCCACCAGCGCCGCGAAACCGGCGTAGAGACGACCCCTGATCTTCAACCCGAAGCTCATCATTCCCGTTGGCCCCTTCCCTTGTGCGGTCAACGGGCGTCCGATGTCACGGCGCCTGCCCGCACAGCATCCGCCGCATGCGCGACGACTCCTCCCAGCAGAGCATGTGCACGATGAAGGGTATTTGCTAATAGCCGGTTAGAGAGGCCCGTGAAGTTCCGGGGATGATGGCGTTTGCGGAGCTACGTAGTTGCGATGAGTTGCGTGGTCGACCGTCGCAGCTCGGGATGCGGGATCGTTGGGCAGCTTGGGCCGGAGGCATATGCCGGCGCACGGCAAATCGCGGTTGGTCGTGAGGGAATGACGGATGACGCTGCGCTCGTCCGCCCTCCCCTTTGCACGTGTCGCTCGAGCGGCCTCGACATGCTCCGCTGTCATCCCTGCGAACGCAGGGACCCATACTCCCCGGCGGTTATTGTGAGACACAACTGGGCCCACATCCCGCCCGACAACCTCTCCCTGGGGTTATGGGTCCCGGCGTTCGCCGGGACGACGCCGGAGGACTGGGTAGGAGCGTGCCTCATGACGAAAGCTTGTAGGGCGGCTTAGCCGCAGGCGTAAGCCGCCGCGCGGCAGTTGCTGTCCATCGTGAGGGAATGGCGGATGACGCTGCGCTCATCCGCCCTACTTTCCGCCCGTATCGCGCGAGCGGCCTCGGCAGACTCCGCTGTCGTCCCTGCGAACGCAGGGACCCATACTCCGCGGCGGTTGTCGTGAGACATGACTGGTCCCACATCCCGCACAACAACCTCTCCCTGTGGTTATGGGTCCCTGCGTTCGCAGGGACGACAGCGGAGGACTGGGCGGGGACGTCGCGCGACGATGGACGGTGGACGGCGAAGCCTCTCGCCGCCGTCATTCGGCTGGCTGAGGAGCGGCGCGCCTGCCCTCAGCTCGCCTTTACGCTGACGATGAATGCATCCACCTCGCGCTTCAGCGTCTCGGCCTGCTGCGAGAGATCGCCGGCGGCGTCGCGGGCGTCGGTGGCGAGGCGGCCGGTTTCGGCCGAGGTGGAGGTGATCTGGGCGATGTGGTTGGAGACGTCGAGGGTGCCGCGGGCGGCTTCCTGGACGCTCTTGGAGATGTCCTGGGTGGCGTTGCGCTGCTGCGAGGTGTCGACCTCGATGCCGGACATGATGGCGCTGATCTCGGAGAGCGTCGTCGAGATGCCGTCGATGGCGCCGCGGGTCTCCGCGGTGATGCCCTGGATGCTGGCGACATGGGCCGAGATCTCGTCGGTCGCCTTGCTGGTCTGGTCGGCGAGGTTCTTCACCTCCGAGGCCACGACCGAGAAGCCCTTGCCGGCTTCGCCCGCACGCGCCGCCTCGATGGTGGCGTTGAGCGCCAGCAGGTTGGTCTGCGCGGCGATCGCCTGCACCAGCTGCACGACGGTGCCGATCTTCTCGGCGGCATCCGACAGCGAATGGATGGTGTTCTTGCTCTTCTCGGCCTGCGAGGCCGCGCCCTCGGCGCGCTGGGTGGCGTCGGAGACGCGGCGGCTGATGGTGCCGATCGAGCTGGTCATCTCCTCCGTGGAGCCCGCCACCGTCTGCACGCTGCGATTGGCGTGGTTGGCGGCGGCCTCGACCGCATTCGCCTTCGCCGAGGTGTCGTTGGCGGCGCGCGACAGCGTCTCGGCGTTGCTCTTCAGGCGGACCGCCGACGACGCCACGCTGCTGACGACGCTGGCGACGAGCTCGTTGAAGGAGTGGATGCGGCCGTCGAGGAAGCGCGAGCGCTCGCCCTGGCGCTGCGCCTCCTGCAATTCGCGCTCGGTGAGGCGCTGGCGCTCGATGCCGTTGGTCTTGAACACCTCCAGCGCGCCGGCGAGCTGCCCGATCTCGTTGGAGAGGCCGAGGCCGGGAATGCGCGTGGCGTATTTCTGGTCGGCGACGTCGCGCATGGCCGAGACCATCGCAGCGAGCGGACGCAGAATGCCGTTCTGCACGGCGGCGTAGGTCATCAGGCAGACCGCGCTGGCGAACACCGCGATGGCGACGCAGGCGATCAGGAACCAGGAGAACGCCGACTGCGCCTGCTGATAAATCAGGGTCGCATGGTCGCGCGCCGGGCCGCTGAGGCTGGCGAAGTCCGACGACAGGCTGGTGATCTGGTTGTTGAGATAGAGCACCGCAATGAAGCCGGTGCCGCCGCCGATCGCCAGCAGCATCAGGAGCGCGGCCACGACGCCCCCCACGAGGAAGCGGATCGTCAGATTGCTGTTGGAGAACATGGAGCTTGCCCGGACGCGTCAGACGGAATGTCCTGTGCAACCTTCCAGACAATGGTAAAATAAGATGAAAGCCGGAGGACGGGTGGAGCACGGGAGAGCACGGGATTTTACGGGGGGGGCGCGAGTTGCGAGCTGGGATGTTTGTTTGATCCCAGTCGCCGTCGCTAACGCTTAGCAAGACACAGCACCGCTCCCGCCCCTCACCCTGAGGAGCCCGCCGCAGGCGGGCGTCCCGAAGGGCGAGGCCCGCGCGGTGGCCTCATGGTTCGAGACGGCGCTGCGCGCCTCCTCACCATGAGGGGTTGGCACCTAAGGGGGTCCTGCACACCGACCATGAACGCGCCGAGAGGCGTGTTCATGGAGAGGGAAGCTCCGATCTTGGCGCGGCACATCAACCCTAGGCCGAGCGCGTCACGCCGCCGGCGGCTGCTTCTCCGCCGCCATCAGCGCGGCCAGCCGCGCCTCCTCCTCGGCCGTCAGCTTCGGCGTGGCGTCCGTGCCGCGCTGGCCGCGGCGGCGGACCTGCCACCACAGCGCCAGGCCGCCGCCGAGCAGCAGCACCGGAGGCAACAGCCAGAGCAGCCAGGTCTGGCGCTCGAACCGCGGCTTGAGCAGCACGAACTGGCCGTAGCGGGCGACCAGGAAATCGAGCACCTGATTGTCACTGTCACCAGCGGCGAGGCGCTCGCGCACCAGCAGGCGCAGGTCGCGGGCCAGCGGCGCGTCGGAATCGTCGATCGACTGGTTCTGGCAGACCATGCAGCGCAGCTCGCGCGACAGCGCCCGGGCGCGCTGCTCCTTGGCGGTGTCCGACATCACCTCGTCGGGCTGCACCGCATGCGCCATGGGGGCCGCGAGCAGCACTAGCACGAGCATCAGCGAGCTGAGACGACGTCGCATCCGCCCTACTCCGCCGGCTGCAGCGCGCGCGCCGCCCGCGCCGGGCGCGGGGCGCCGACGCGCAGGCGGCGATCGGACAGCGACAGCAAGCCGCCGAACGCCATCAGCACCGGGCCGAACCAGATCAGCAGCACCAGCGGCTTGTGATAGATGCGCACGGCGAGGCCGCCATCCGGGGTGGTGTCGCCCAGCGAGACGTAGAGCTGGCTGACGCCGCGCGTCAGCAGCGCCGCTTCGGTGGTCGACATGCCGCGCGTGGAGAAGCTGCGCTTGCTCGGCGTCATCACCGCGAGCTGCTTGCCGTCCTCGCTGATCACGAAGGTGCTGACGACCTCGGTGAAGTTCGGCCCCTGGCGCTGGGTCATGCCGTCGAACTTGATCTCATAGCCGGCGAGACCGCGGACGTCGCCGGGACGGAGCGTCGAGATCAGCTCGCTGTTCCAGGTGGTCTCACAGACGATGCCGAGCAGCGCCACGCCCAGGCCGGCATGGGCAAAGGCCGTGCCCCACACCGAGCGTGGCAGACCCTTAGTCCGATGCAGCGCGGTCTTGAACGGCACGCGGGTGATGCCGCTGCGCTCGACCAGATCGACGATGGCGCCTGATATGACGAACACGCCCAGGCCAATGCCGAGCGGCGCCAGCGCGCTGCCGCCACGCGCCCAGGCCCAGGCGATCGCGATCGCCACCAGCGAGGCGACACCGGCGGCGAGCAGCCGTTGCGTGGCAGCTAAGAGATCGCCGCGCTTCCACGCCAGCATCGGGCCGAACGGCACCATCAGCAGCAGCAGCGCGAACAGCGGGCCGAAGGTGAGGTTGTAGAAGGGAGCGCCGACCGAGAGCTTGAAGTCGAGCGCTTCCATGATCACGGGATAGAGCGTGCCGAACAGCACGGTGGCGCAGGACACGGTGAGCAAGAGATTGTTCAGCACCAGCGCGCCCTCGCGCGAGATCGGCGCGAACAGCCCGCCCTGCTTCAGCGCGGTGGCGCGGCCGGCGAACAGCGTCAGGCTGCCGCCGATGAACAGCACGAGAATGCCGAGGATGAAGACGCCGCGCGTCGGATCGCTGGCGAACGCATGCACCGAGGTGATGACGCCGGAGCGCACCAGGAAGGTGCCGAGCAACGACAGCGAGAAGGTCAGGATCGAGAGCAGGATGGTCCAGACCTTGAGCGCGTTGCGCTTCTCCATCACGAGCGCGGAGTGCAAGAGCGCGGTGCCGGCGAGCCAGGGCATCAGCGAGGCGTTCTCGACCGGGTCCCAGAACCACCAGCCGCCCCAGCCGAGCTCGTAATAGGCCCAGTACGAGCCCATGGCGATGCCGAGCGTGAGGAATATCCAGGCCATCAGGGTCCACGGCCGCACCCAGCGCGCCCAGGCCGCATCGATGCGGCCCTCGATCAAAGCGGCGATGGCGAACGAGAACGAGATCGAGAAGCCGACATAGCCGAGATAGAGCATCGGCGGATGCACGGCCAGCCCGATGTCCTGCAACACCGGATTGAGGTCGCGGCCCTCGATCGGCGGCGTGGCGAGGCGCGCGAACGGATTCGAGGTGGTCAGGATGAACAGATAGAACGCGCTCGCGACCCAGGCCTGCACCGCGAGCACGCGGGCACGCAGCGACAGCGGCAGATTGTTGCCGAAGGCTGCGACCATGGCGCCGAACAGCGCCAGGATCGACACCCACAGCAGCATCGAGCCTTCGTGGTTACCCCATACGCCGGTGATCTTGTAGAGCAGCGGCTTCATCGAGTGCGAGTTCTCGAACACGTTGGCGACGGAGAAATCCGAGGTCACGTGCAAGGTGATCAGCGCGATGAAGGAGAGGCCGGCGAACAGCAATTGCGCCAGCGCCGCCGAGCGGCCGACATTCATCAGCGCGACGTCGCGTTGCGCGGCGCCGAGCATCGGCACGGTCGACTGGATCAGCGCCAGCGCGAGCGCCAGCACCAGGGCATAATGTCCGCTTTCTGCAATCACTGCGTCGCTCCTGCCGCCGTCTTCTCGCCCTCGCGCATCGACACGGGCCCCGGTTTGGCGCCGCCTTGCGGCTTGCCGTAATCGTCCTTCCAGTGGCCCTGCTTCTTCAAGCTGTCGGCGACTTCCTTCGGCATGTAGGTCTCGTCATGCTTCGCGAGCACGGTGTCGGCCTTGAACACGCCGTTAGCATCGAGCGCGCCCTCGGCGACGACGCCCTGCCCTTCGCGGAACAGGTCCGGCAGGATGCCCTTGTAGGCGACCGGCAGCTTGGCGCCGCCGTCGGCCACTTCGAAGGTGACGGCGAGATCGTCGCCCTTCTTCAGCGAGCCCGGCTGCACCAGGCCGCCGAGGCGGAAGCGCTTGCCCGGCGCGACGTGCTTTTCGGCGACCATGGTCGGCGTCGAGAAGAACACGATGGAGTCGCGCAGCGCATTCAGCACCAGCCCGGCTGCGACCGCGAGCACGAACAGCGCCCCGCCGATGATCGTCAAACGCCTCTGCTTGCGTGTCATCCCATTATCCCGTTCGCGGCCGACGCGCCGCTCATCTATCCATCCAGCCCGAAGGTCTTCACGCCCTCGTTGAGCTGGCGCAACCGATCGGCATCCTTCACGGCCTGCCGCGCATCGGATAACGCCGATCTGGCCTTGTCGAGATCACCCATCACGACATAAGCGCGCACCAGACGCAGCCAGCCCTCGACATCGTCGCCGTTCTGCTTCAGCCGGGTCGCGAGCCGGTCGACCATGCCGCGGATCATCGCCTCGCGGTCACCGTCGTTCATGTCCTTGGCGGCGGCCATCGCCTCGTTCGGCAACGCCGGCGCCTCACCGCCGCCGACGCGGGCGAGCGCGGCAACCACCAGCGGCCGCCACGGCGCATCCGCCGGGCCCTTGCTGAGCATGGCGCGCCAGATGTTGGCGGCGTCGTCCTTGCGGCCGTCCTGCTCGGCGGCCAGCCCGAGATAGTAATTAGCCTTGGGCTCGTCGGCATCGAGGGCATGGCCGCGCTCGAACTCGGCCTTGGCCTCGGCGGTGACCACGCCGCCCGCGGCAGCCGTGATGACCTCGCCGAGATCGGCCCGCTTGGCGGCGCCGTCCCCGGCATAATTGATCATGTTGCGATAGGCGCGGATCGCGTCCTCGGTGCGGCCGAGCCGCGCCAGCACCGGGGCGAGCACGCTCCAGCCGCGGCCGTCGGTCGGGTTCTTCTGCAGATGCTGCTCGACCTGGGAGACGAGGTTCTCCAGCGGCTGCGAGCCGTCGGCCGGCTTGGCGCGGGCGGTGAGCGGAAAATCAGGCAGTTGCGGCGAGCCGAGCGGCAGGTACACCGCGAGCGCCACGATCGGCACGCCGATCAGCGCCAGCACCGCGGCAACCCGGCGCAGGCCGACGCGCGGCTTGGCCGATGGCTCGCTCTCCTGATCGGCGGCAGCCAGAAGGCGGCGGCCAATCTCGACCCTGGCCGCCTCGGCCTCGACCTTGCCAATCAGGCCGGTTTCGACGTCGCGCTCGATCTCGGCCAGTTGGTCCTTGTAGACGGCGGCTTCGCGGCCGTCCGACGGCGAGCGCGCGCCGAGCCCGAGCGGCAGCAGCACGGCGAAGATCGCCGCAGCCGTCATCACGGCGAACACGAACCACAGCGTCATCGGACCCAACGCGTCATCGGAGAGAGTTCCAGGCAGCGCCCACCGGCGGACGCGGGTTGCGGGAGCTTTTAACCAGCACCGTTCCCGGCGGCAATTCACAATTGCCGCCCTGGTACCCCAGCCGCCCCCGCCGAAAAACTCAGGAGGATTACGTAATTAGCGGACCTCGAACTCCGCACTCTTGGCCAGGTAGCTGCCGTGGCCGTTGAACGCCACCAGGAAATAGGTGCCCGGCCGAACCTCCTGGCTCAGCCGGATCCGCAGCGAGCCCGCCGGGACCGGCGAGGCGATGGTCGTGACGGGATCAGGCAGTTGCGTCCCGCTCGTCTTGTCGACGAGCACGACCTTGGCCTTGATCATGAGGTTGCGATAGGTCGCGCTGACCACGCGATTCTCGACTTCGACGAATCTGATGACGGAAATCATGGTCTTGATGAAAAGATGGAACCGGCGGGAACCTATGCACGCCCCGGCGTGGGGTCAACCTAAAATTGCACAATCAAAAACGTAGACAGAATAGCAGAAAAACTCAGCCGGCGCGCGAGGATTTTCGCTCGCCGTTCATGGCATTGTCGGCCGACCGGCTCATCAATTGGGCGTAGTCGTTACCGAACAGAACATGGCAGAAGCGGATCGCCGCCGACACCTGGGACTGCCGATAGGCGCGCGCCCGCGCATCGCCCGAGCGCAGCGACTGCACCAGCGCTTCGGTGGCCTTTTCGACATATTGCTGCAGGTCGGTATAGGTGCGCAGCGTGACCTCGTTGATCGCGAGCTCGCTGGCATAGTTGCGGCACACCGCGACGAACTCGATCAGCGCCGCCACCTCCTCAACCTCGCCGGCATCGACGCCCGCGCCGGCCGGAATGTCCTTGTCGGCGCGCTGGCGGAGGATGCGGCGGGCCCGGCCCGGCACGCTATCAATCTCAGATTGCAAGGCGTTGGAGATGTCGGCGCGGATGGCCGTGAGCTGCTTGCCCCAGTTCGACTCCGACCGCAGGTCGAGCTCTGTGCGCAGGCCGCGGACGCCGTCATGCAGCGTCTTCAGCGTGTCGCCGAGATTGGAAAAGTGCCCGCGCCGAATGTCGGCGCGCAGCACCGAGGCGAGGTTCGCGAGATCGTTGAGCGCAATGGTGACGGCGACGCCGAATGGGGTCGCAGCCACGCGGATTTCGTCGTCGGATGCCGCGATCTTGGTGGCCAGGCGGATGATCTGCCAGGGCGCGGCGAGGCGCTGCATCACCAGCGACAGCGCAAACGGCAGCATCGCGGGCGTCTGCAGCGACGGCACGTTGATGGCCTCGGTGACCGAGGCGATCTGCGAATCGCCGAGCACGCGGATGATGCCGGGCAGCCGGCCGTTGAGGCCGTCGAGCGCCTCGCGATTCTGCAGCACTAGCGCGATCGGCAGCAGGTCCTCGATCACGCTGGGCGCACCGATGCGGGCGAGCAGGCGCTGGCGGTCGCCGGTCGCATTGGGACCGACCAGCTTCATCAAGGCCTCTGCGGCGGCGAGCTGCAGCTTGCGAGCGGCCATGTCGACCTCGCGCGTGCTGTCGCCGCCCGCCGACATCGCGGCGTCGAACTCGGCATAGCGCTCCGGCGCGCCTTCGCGGCCAAGCCACTGCCAGACCGCCAGCAGCGAGGCGCGGCGGATCTGGCCGGGACGGAGAGAGCCGGTGGAATCGGTGAGGAACGGCTCGAGCGGTCGGAACAGCCGGCGCGGGCCATCGCCGCTCTGGCGGCGCTCCTCGCGCGCCTGCGGACGGGCGACCTCGACGGCTGCTGGCGGACGAACCGGTTCGGCTGCGGCGGGCGGAGCGACAGCGGGTGCCGGGGGACGCACAACTTTGCGCAACTGCTCGAGCACCATGGTGGCCACGGCCACGTCCTGGCCGCGCTCGATCGCGCGCTCGAACTCGCGCATCAAGAGCGACTGCGCGCTCGGCGGCAGCTGCCCGAGATATTCCCTCAACCGTTCGTGAGCTGTCTGACCCATGCGCCGACGTGCAAATTTCCACGGCGAGAGCGCACATCGCGCACCCCGGCCCCCACCATAGCCGCCGCGGTATTAAGAACACCTTTAGGATGGCGGAATTCGCCGGCCCGTCAAACGCCGGGCAGGACCAGCTCCGCCCGCAAGCCCCCGATCGGGGCATCGCCCAGGGTCAGGCGGCCACCATACAGCGCAGCCAGATCGCTCACGATCGACAGGCCGAGCCCTGAGCCGGGTTTGGACTCATCCAGCCGCTGACCGCGCCGCAACACCTGGGCGCGCTCGGCCGCCGACAGGCCACGGCCGTCGTCATCGACGACGATACGGAGCATCGGCGACGCCCCCGCCTGGGCCGGCGGCTGCACCGCGACCTCCACCGACACCCGCGACGCCGCCCATTTGCAGGCATTGTCGACGAGATTGCCGACCATCTCCTCCAGGTCCTGGCGCTCGCCGCGAAACCGAGCGGCGGCATCCGCGGTCGCCTCGACCGCGATGCTGCGCTCGCGGTAGATCTTTTCCATGGTGCGGCGCAGCGCCTCGATCGCCGGCGCGACCTCGGTGACCGTCGACACGATGGTGACGCGGGCCGCGATCCGCGCCCGCTCGAGATGATGGGCGACCTGGTCGCGCATCACATCCGCCTGCTCCATCACCTTCGCCGCGAACGGATCTGCCGCATGGGTGGTCGCTTCGTTGACGATGACCGACAGCGGCGTCTTGATGGCATGGGCCAGATTGCCGACATGGGTGCGCGCCCGCTCCACGATCTCGCGATTGGCGTCGATCAGCGCATTGGTCTCGCGCGCCAGCGGCGCGATCTCGACCGGAAACTCGCCTTCGAGCCGCTCGGCGCGGCCGGAGCGGATGTCGGCGATCGATTCGGAGATGCGCTTCAACGGCGCCAGACCATAATTGACCTGGAAGACCGTGGTGAGCAGCAGCACGATGCCGAGCGCGGTGAAGGTGCCGCCGAGGTAATAGTCGAAGCTGCGGGTCTCGTCGAAAATCTCCGACGCATCGCCGGCGACGCTGACCAGGAATTTGCCGTCGGAGCCGAGATCGACCGGGCGCTCGACCATGCGCAGATCCTGATTCTCCGGTCCCTCGACGTAGCCGATCCGGATACCAGCCGCGGTCAGCTCGATCCCCTGCTCCTCCAGCTTGGGCAGCTTCTTGTCCCAGAGCGAGCGCGAGGCCCGCACCTCCGGCTTCTCGGTATCGGTGCGGGTGATCTGCCAGTACCAGCCGGACAATGGCAGCTCGAACAAGGGTTCGCCGAGCGACTGGAATTGCCGGTCCGGCGGGTCGTCAGGCGTGGCGACCTCGGCAATCAATGTGCGGAGATAGAGGTTGAGCCGGCGATCGAAGGCGCGCTCGGTCGCATTGCGATAGACCGAGGACAGCACGATGCCGGTGATGGCGAGGATGACCACGAGCCACGCGGTCGCGGACAGGAACAACCGGGTGGCAAGTGAACTCTGGCGCATGACCGCAAATTAGCGAAACGGCCGGCGCCCGGCCACATCAATGGCGGGCGCCGAGCTCGGATCAGGCGCCGGCGGCCGGCGGGGGAGTCAAGAGATAGCCGAGGCCGCGCACGGTCTGGATGACGTCGCAGTCGAGCTTCTTCCTGATTCGGCCGACGAACACCTCGATCGTATTCGAGTCGCGGTCGAAGTCCTGGTCGTAGAGATGCTCGACCAGCTCGCTGCGCGACACGACGCGGCCGGAATGATGCATCAGGTAGGACAGCAGGCGGTATTCATGTGAGGTCATCTTGACGGGATTGCCCGACACGCTGACCTTACCCGTGCGGGTATCGAGCGTGACCGGTCCGCATGTCAGCTCACTCTGGGCATGGCCGGCAGAGCGGCGCAGCAACGCGCGGATGCGCGCCAGCACCTCTTCGAGGTGAAACGGCTTGGCGACGTAGTCGTCGGCGCCGGCATCGAAGCCCTGCACCTTGTCGCTCCAGCGATCCCGTGCGGTCAGGATCAGGACCGGCATCGCGCGGCCATTGCGCCGCCACGCTTCCAGCACCGAGATGCCGTCCATCTTGGGCAGGCCGATATCCAGCACGACCGCGTCGTACGGCTCGCTGTCGCCAAGATAATGCCCCTCCTCACCATCGAACGCACGGTCCACGACGTAGCCGGCGTCGCTCAGGGCCGTGGTGAGCTGACGGTTGAGATCCGGATCGTCCTCGACAACGAGCAGACGCACGCTTGCCTCCAAAGCTGAACTGCACGATTTCCGCCCTCAAGATGAACCGGAAGGCCGTGAACCGCGCATGAACGGAACCCGACCGATGGGGTTACTTTTTGGTCATCTCGGCCCGGACCGTCGGCAAGGGCCGACAGAATTGGGGCGGATATAAGCTCTGGGACACCACGATGAAAAGCCCGGCCATGGGGATGGCCGGGCTGGAGCTGGTGATGGGTGGCGACTGCTGCGTCCCGCGGTCGGCCGATGCGCCTTCAGGTATGGAAGAACACGAACCACACGAGGCCCAGGACCAGCAGCGCCAGCCCCGTGGAGATGGCCAGCATGGCCAGGACCGACGGGCCGGGTTCACCCTGCCGCGCTTCGGTGGGAGTTTCGACGATCTGCGACCCTCGTCTTGTTGCCATGGCGCCCTCAGCTCGCTGCTATTTCGATATCGAGCGCGGTATCGCGCTCCCTCAGTTGCTCCCGTTGGCAACGTCGACCGCCAGATGATGTTCCGGGGACCGGCACGGCTGCGACCAGTTAACGCCGCTCTCAGAATCTGCAGCTACGCTTGTTGAATCCAGGGCCTGCGATGTTATCCTCGCGGCCGCTGGCGACAACTACGTCCGCAGCAGCCCGGTCCCCGGAGAGTCCGCCCGTCAGTTCGCAGTTGAGTGGAGTTGAGGAATGGCCCCGCGCGCCAATTGGAAGGGTTTTCTGCGGCTGTCGCTCGTGACCTGTCCGGTCGCGCTCTATCCGGCGACGTCGGAGTCCGAGAAGGTCTCCTTCAACCAGATCAACCGCAAGACCGGTCATCGTATCAAATACAGCCGGGTCGACGCCGAGACCGGCGAGGAAGTGGCCAACGAGGACATCGTCAAGGGCTACAAGGTCGACACCGACACCTACATCGAGGTCACCAAGGACGAGCTCGAGGACATCGCGCTCGACTCGACGCATACGATCGAGATCGACGAGTTCGTCCCGCGCGCCGACATCGACAGCCGCTATCTGATCCGCCCCTATTATCTCGTCCCCGACGGCAAGGTCGGCCATGACGCCTTCGCAGTCATCCGCGAGACGATCCGCAGCATGGACAAGGTTGCGATCGGCCGCGTGGTGCTGACGAACCGCGAGCACATCATTGCGCTGGAGCCGCTCGGCAAAGGCCTGATGGGCACGCTGCTGCGCTATCCCTACGAGGTCCGCAACGAGGACGAATATTTCGACGACATCCAGGACGTGAAGATCACGGGCGACATGCTGGATCTCGCCAAGCACATCGTCGAGAAGAAATCCGCCGACTTCCAGCCGGAGAACTTCGAAGACCATTACGAGGCCGCGCTGGTCGAACTCATCAACAAGAAGCGCAACGGCGTGACCATCACCGCCAAGGCGGCGCCGAAGTCGAGCGGCAACGTCATCAACCTGATGGATGCGCTGAAGCGCAGCCTGGCCAACGAAGGCGACAAGGCGCCCGCCGCGTCGGCCCCTGCTCCGAAGACCAAGGCCAAGAAGCCGAAGAAGCGGGTCGAGGGCCAGCGCGAGATGCTGCTGCCGATCAGCGGCAAGAAGGCCAAGGACGAGCCGAAGAAGGCGGAGGAGCCGAAGAAGGCCGAGAAGCCGGTTCGGACGACCGCGCGCTCGCGCAAGGCGAGCTGACACGCCGAGACGATCCACCGTCTTCGAAACACGCGGCACGCTCTCCGAGGTCGCCGCGGAGCTTGACGAGCTCGGTCTCGCGAAGGTCCAGGCCCTTCCCCATCCCTATCGGCCACAACCCAGGCGACGCCTCGCACTCATCTGCGAGCAGCAGCGATCCCCGCCTGGCCCTCGGAATCAGCTGAGTCGGTCAGCCATTTGCCATTGTCAGACGCGGATTTGTGATCACGATGAGGCGGCGTCGATGCTTGCGGAATGAGCACGTCGCGCCTAGCTCTGCGGCGCGGGTGAATGATCGGGCGCGCGTCGAGTCGGTGCATCTGGTCCGGATGGTGGAACGATCTTGGCGGAGTCGTTCCGGCTGCACGACGCAGTGTGTCAGGGGGTGTGCATGTTTCAGCGCGATGAGAGACAGGATCAGGCGCGGCTGGACTAGGGCATGGCGCGAGTCCAATTGTCCGAGCTCTCGGCGTTCGCGGCCGTCGCGGACACGTTGAGCTTCACCAAGGCTGCCGCTCACATCGGCTGCTCGCTGCCGACCATCAGCCAGACGATCAAGAGTCTCGAGGAGCGGCTCGACGTCAGGCTGTTCAACCGGACCACGCGCAGCGTCGCGCTGACCGAAGCCGGCGTACGGCTGCTCGCGGAGATCCAGCCGGCTCTCGAACGTGTCGATCAGGCGATCGAGAGCATCAACGCCTTCCGAGACAAGCCCGTGGGCACGCTCCGGCTGGCGGTGTCGCGCGTGTTCGCCCTCAGAGGCCTTGGGCCGCTGATCAGGTCGTTCCTCGCCGAATATCCGTCCATTCAGCTCGAGCTCGCCGTCGACGATACGAACAGCGACATCGTCCGCAATCGCTTCGATGCCGGTATCCGATCCGGTCATCGGGTCGAGCGCGACATGAAGGTGATCCGCGTGTTCGACGACTGCAATTTCATCGCCGTCGCCTCGCCGGACTATCTCGCGAGCCGTCCGGCGCCGTCCCATCCGGAAGAGCTTCAGACACACAACTGCATCCGGCATCGCTTTCCGGCCGATGACACGCTGCAGCCGTGGATCTTCGACAAGGGCGAGCAGCGGGCGGAGATCGCCGTGGACGGCTCGCTGATCGTCAACGATTTTGATCTGGCCCTGAATGCCGCGCTGGACGGCGTCGGTGTCGCCTATCTCGTCGAGCCGATGGTCGATCCGCATCTGGCGGACGGACGCCTGGTGCGTCTGCTGCCCGACTGGAACTACGCGACTCCAGGACTGTTTCTGTATCATCCGAGTCGGCGACAGCCGCCGATGCCTTTGCAGGTGTTTCTCGACTTCGTGAAGCGTTGGCGAGGCGACGCCATGCGACAGCCGATCGCATCCATCACGAGACTAGGCGGCAACGCGCTTGTCGTCACACCGTCACATCGGGTATCGGCTCAGATCGAGTCGGGCCGATGAGACGTCGCGCGAGAAGAGCGTTTCTGCGGGTGGGTCAGGGACTTGCCGAAGCACGATGACGTGCAGAGCATCACCACCGGGATTGTTCGGGATTCCCATCTACCCTATTCACGAATAACATCATTAACAGATTGCCATCGACAGGTCAGAAGGATGGCGTGATCGCGTCGAAGCGCGTGCGAACGAAGAGCGCGTTAACGACGATCGAGCGGAACCCGAGCAAACGAGCAACTTTCATCAAATTGAAATGGGCTCGTGGACAATTCGTTCACGCGATCCGAGAGCCGAGCGTATCGGTGTGGGGACATGAAGTCTGGCGACGCCAGGGGCGACACGCGGGGGGCCGTGTGGGCGCCGATCAACCGGAGACATAGAATGAAGACGATGAGGGGCCTGCTTCTCGGAACGGGAGCAGTGATTTTGTCAGCCGCAGCGGCTCAGGCCGCGGATCTTCCGATCAAGGCCAAGGCCGTCGAGTACGTGAAGGTCTGCTCGCTCTACGGCACGGGCTTCTACTACATTCCCGGCACCGACACCTGCATCAAGCTGGGTGGCTATGTGCGCGCGGAAACCGCGATGTGGACCAACAGCAATTATGGCGGCGCCTATTCCGCCCAGGGCGGCGCGGACAATCGCCTCAGCAACCGGCTTCAGACCCGCGCACGCCAGGATCTGAACATCGATACGCGCACCGCGACCGAGTACGGCGTGGTCCGCACCTATTTCGACGCGGTGTTGACTTGGACGTCGGGCACCTATGCCGGCGTCGGCAATGGCGGCACCCAGTACAACACCGGCTCCGCCAGCACGACCGCCCTGACCTCCGTCAACGGTCTCAGCAATGACGGCATCTCGGGCGGCTCGCTCGGCGTCTACTACGCCTTCATCCAGTTCGCCGGCTTCACCATGGGCAAGGCGGTGTCGACGTTCGACGCGCCGTGGACCAACTACCCCGGCAACAATTTCGACGGCCTGGTCGGCGGCAGCGGCTCGAACAACGGCGTCAACCAGTTCACCTACACCGCCGATTTCGGCCAGGGCATCACGGCTGCGGTCTCGGTCGAGGACCAGAGCCAGTTCTTCACCAGCAACATCTGGAACACGTCCGGCATCACCTCGTCCGGCGTGCTGGGCGGCGCCTATGGCACGAACAGCATCGGCGGCAACGTGGCGCCCGACATCATCGGCATGGTGCGCGTCGATCAGGCCTGGGGCCTGTTCCAGGCGTCGTTCGCTGCGCATGACAACCACGCCGGCTACTACTCTCCGGGCGTCGAGACCGCCGGTCATCCGTCGGACAAATGGGGCTGGGCCGGCCAGCTGTCGCTGTCGATCAAGAACATCCCGACCGGTCCAGGCGACGTCCTGAACCTGCAGGCGGTCTATACCGACGGCGCCAGCCGCTACAACTTCCAGAGCTTGGCTTCGACGTCCTACTCGATGTACGGCAGCACCGGCGTCGCCGGCGCCTACCAGAGCATCGGCTTTGCCGGCGTTGCCGATGCGGTGTTCGGCAACGGCACGGGCCTGTCGACCGTGCAGACCTGGGGCATGCGCGGCGCCTTCACCCATAACTGGGATCCGCACTGGAACACGGCGCTGTACGGCGCCTACGCCCAGGTCCGCTACGGCCAGACCGGCTCGGATCTGATCTGCACGCGGATCGCGGCGACCGGACTGCTCACGGCGGGCTCGACCTGCAACCCAGACTTCAACCTGTCGCAGATCGGCCTGATCACGCGCTGGGTGCCGGTCAAGAACCTGACCTTCTCGGCCGACGTGACCTACAGCCATCTCGACCAGAAGTTCTCGGGAACGGCGAACGCTCCGACCGTCGCCAGCACGGCGAAGCCGGCCGCGATCTACCAGCTCAAGGACCAGGACACCGTGAGCATGCTGCTGCGCGCCCAGCGCAACTTCTGACGCTGGACGATCGAACCTCCGAACAGGCCACGAGCTTCCGGCGATGCCCCGCCGGAAGCTCGTGCTTCATTCGGACACCGGATCGATCGCACCAAGGGATCGATCACATCAGGATATTATGAGCAGGCGCGTGCGTTCCGGCAGCGAGGTCGATTACTTGATCGAGCTGTTGATCGACGTGAACTTGCTGCTGAGGCCGGACCCCAGGCCGTTGACCGCCGCCAGGATCACGATGCTGAGGCCGCCGGCAATGATGGCGTATTCGATCGACGTCGCACCGGCCTGATCTTTGAGAAAGCTCGCAATCAACTGCCGCATCTACCACTCCGGTCGGGCTCGATCATCTGATGCGCCGGAAGGGCGCGCCAAGGCCGGGACGGACGCCCCGCGGAAACCCTGCGTCATCGGCTTGAACAATGGGTTAACCCGACAAGGGAGCCGCGGCGTCCGGACATCAACGCGCGAGGCCAAGGCGAGCTCGCGCCTGCGTTGTCCCGGCATGCTCAAAAGACATCACAAGCAGCTGACTTCATTGCGTTTTGTTTTCGGCTCGCCGGCCCTGGGGGATCGGCCGAACCTCTTCGCTGCTTCCGAATTCTCATGCGATACATTTAGAAAAAATTCGGCTTGTCCGGCAGATGGCATCTCAAGATGCACCCGAAGATCCCACCTGGGGATTCCATGGCATGATCTGGGTCAACGGCCCTGGCGGCGCACCGCATAGGGTTTATCCTGAACGCCATGACCGCCGCATCAGACACCACCCGCCCCCAGCTCAAGATCCGCAGCGTCGCGCTCGATACCGGGCGCGAGAACGTCGTCGTGATCTCACGGCGCTCGCGTGCGCTGCGGCCCGAGGTGTTCAGCGGCTTCAGCCGGGTCGAGCTGCGCTGCAATTCGCGAACCCTGCTCGCCACCCTGCTGATCACCGACGACGACGCCCTGGTGGGACCCAACGAGATCGGCCTGTCGGAGCCGGCGCTGCGGCGATTCGCCGAGCCGGAAGGGACGCTCGCCACGGTGTCGCCGGCCACCCCGCCCGAGAGCCTGGAATCCGTCCGCGCCAAGATCCGCGGCGAGACCTTGAGCGACCAGGCGATCGCCGCCGTGATCGACGACCTCGCCCATTACCGCTACTCGGACATGGAGATCGCGGCCTTCCTGATCGGCTCCGCGAGCTTCATGACCTCGGGCGAGTTGCTGGCGCTGACCCGCGCGATGGCCAATGCCGGCACCCAGCTCAAATGGCCTGAGCCCGTGGTCGTCGACAAGCACTGCATCGGCGGCATTCCCGGCAACCGGACCTCGATGGTGGTGGTGCCGATCGTCGCGGCGCATGGCCTGACCATCCCGAAGACCTCGTCGCGCGCGATCACCTCGCCGGCTGGCACCGCCGATACGATGGAGGTGCTGGCGCGGGTCAATGTCGGCGCCGAGGAGATGAAGTCGATCGTCGCGGCCTGCAATGGCTGCGTGATCTGGGGCGGCCACGTCAATCTGTCGCCGGCCGACGACATCCTGATCTCGGTCGAGCGGCCGCTCAGCCTCGACACCCGCGAGCAGATGGTGGCCTCGATCCTCTCCAAGAAGCTTGCCGCCGGCTCGACGCATCTGCTGCTCGACCTGCCGGTCGGACCGACGGCCAAACTCACCAGCGGCGCGGAGGCGATGCGGCTGCGCAAGCTGTTCGAGTTCGTCGGCGACCGATTCGGGCTCAAGGTCGAGGTGATCACGACCGACGGGCGCCAGCCGATCGGCAACGGCATCGGCCCGGTGCTGGAAGCACGAGACGTCATGGCCGTGCTCGGCAACGAGCCCACGGCGCCGGCGGACCTGCGCGAGAAGTCGCTGCGGCTCGCGGCGCATCTGCTCGAATATGATCCGAAGCTGCGCGGCGGCGCCGGCTATGCACGGGCGCGCGAGCTGCTCGACAGCGGCGCGGCGCTGAAGCAGATGCTGAAGATCATCGATGCGCAGGGGCCGTCGGAGTGCCGCAGCGAGCTCGGCGATCTCGCTTTCGACGTCAGGGCCGAGCACGACGGCATCGTGTCCGCCATCGACTGCCTGCGGCTGAATCGCCTGGCGCGCACGGCCGGCGCTCCGGTCAACAAGGGCTCCGGCATCCGCCTGTTCAAGAAGATCGGCGACCGCGTCGACCAGGGTGAGCCACTGTATCGCGTGTTCACCTGCGATCCGTCGGAGCATGATCTGGCCCTCGCGGCCGCCGGCGCCAACCACGGCTATGCCTTTGCCGAAGGCCCGGACGGACGGCCGTGATGAGCCGTCGTCATGGTTCGTCTCATTGTCTGGAGATTGCCGCATGAGTGTCAGCCTTCGCTTCTGCGGCGCCGCGCATACCGTGACCGGGTCCTGCTATCTGGTCCGCACCGACCAGGGCCAGATCCTCATCGATTGCGGCCTGTTCCAGGGCCAGAAGACGCTGAAGGAGCTGAACTACGGCGACTTCCCGTTCCGGCCTGAAGACATCGAGGCCGTGCTGCTGACGCATGCGCATATCGACCACAGCGGCCTGCTGCCGAAGCTGGTGCGGATGGGCTTCGACGGCAAGATCTTCGCCACGCGCGGCACTATCGATCTGTGCTCCTGGATGCTGCCGGACGCCGGCAACATCCAGGAGCAGGAAGTGCTGGCGTTGAACCGGCGTAACATCGCGCGCGGCCGCGACGAGGTCAGCCCGATCTACACCCAGGCCGATGCGATCGCGTCGCTGCAATATTTTCAAGCCGTGCCCTACGAGACCTGGACCGACATCATGCCGGGCGTCCGCGCCCGCTACTGGAATGCCGGACACCTCCTGGGCTCGGCCTCGATCGAGATCGAATTTGCCGGACAAGGCGCCGACGGCGCGCCGCTGCGCCTGCTCGCCTCAGGTGACGTCGGCCCGGACGCCAAGCTTCTGCAGCCTGATCCGAAGGCGCCGGAAGGCTTCGACTACGTGATCTCGGAAGCCACTTACGGCGATCGCATTCGCGAGCCGATCACGCCGGAGCAACGCCGCGACCGTCTCGCCGGCGAGGTGCGCGACGCCGCGACCGCCAGAGGCGCGCTGCTGATCCCGGCTTTCGCAGTGGAGCGGACGCAGGAGCTGATCGTCGATCTGGTCGGGCTGATGGAGCATGGCGCGATTCCGGCCGCGCCGATCTTCCTGGACTCGCCGCTCGCCATCCACGCCACCGAGGTGTTTCGCGCGCACACCGAGAGCCTCGACGGCGGCAGCGATATCGGCCGCCTGCTGTCCTCGCCGCATCTGCGCTTCACCGAAACCGTCGACGAGAGCAAGGCGATCGCCAAGCTGACCGGCTTTCACATCATCATCGCCGCCAGCGGCATGTGCGATGCCGGCCGCATCCGCCATCATCTCAAGCGCTGGCTGTGGAACAGCCGCGCCACGGTGCTGCTGGTCGGCTACCAGGCCAACGGCACGCTCGGCCGCTTCCTGCAGGACGGCGTCAAGGCGGTGCGCATCCAGGGCGAGGAGATCAAGGTCAGCGCCCGCATCCGCATGATCGACGACTATTCGGGTCACGCCGACGGCGCCGAGATCGCGCGCTGGATCGCGGCGCGCCGGCCGATCGCGCGCGGGCTGTTCCTGTCGCATGGCGAGGAGGCGGCGATCGCCGCATTGGCGACGCGCGTCGGCGAGCGGATCGTGCCGGCGGCCAAGGTGTTCTCTCCCCTGCTCGACGACGTCTATGAGCTCACCAGCGCCGCGCCGACGCTGCTCGACGCCGCACGAAGGCGACGGCTCGCGCCGGAGGCCGTCACCCGGCTCGACTGGCATAATGATATGTCGGGCCTGCTGCTCGACATCCACGCGCGCATCGAGCAGGCCGCGGACGATCGCGCCCGCGGCGTCATCATCCGCCGCCTCAGGCGGGCGCTGGAGGAGTGAAGCTCCGCACGGCGGCGTGAAGACGAGGCAAGAGCTTCGTCGTCGAACGGTCACAGTTCGATCGCACCCTCGTCGCATCGGACAAAGATCGATGACGCGCGGAGCGCGGCTGCCGAAGACGACGCCATCTGCGCTTGTGAATAGGAAACGACACAACGCGCAGACGGCTGGTCTCCGGGAACTATTCTGCTACGCTCGACGGGTGGTTCACGACAACGGCACGATCCGGGTGAACCCGGCGCAGGTGGGGAAACGGGGGGCTCTCACATGCATCAACCATCGAAATGGTGGACGGGACTGATCGCTGTCGCCGTGCTCTGGCTGGCGGCGGTGAGCTTCAAGACAGCTGACGTCGAAGACGATATTGCGCCGCGAGCGCGCGCCGCCGTCGCGGCGGCCGCACCGGATACCACTGCTGCGCTGAAGGTGTCAGTCGCCGGCCGCGACGTTCGCATCGAGGGGCCCGAGTTCAGCGCCGATCAGCCGGAGCGGCTGAGCGAAGCCGCAGCAGTGAACGGCGTCCGCCTGGTCGATGACAGCTACGACAAGCTGCCGACACCGAAACCCTACGCATTCCGCGCCGCACGCAACGGCAACCAGCTCGTGCTCGAAGGCGGCGTGCCGACGCCCGCGGTCCGCGAAGCCATTCTCAACGCGGCCCGCTCCGCGGGCGGCGGCGGAGTCGTCGATCGGCTCGGCTATGCTCTGGGGGCTCCCGTCAACTTTGCCGCCATCGCCGGCCATGGCCTGGCCCAGGCCGCCAAGCTCAATGGCGGCGCCTTCGCGCTCGCGGACAAGTCCTATTCGATCGCGGGCACGGCCGCCTCGTCCGATGTGTATGAGGCGGCTGTTGCGGCGACGCGGCAGCTGCCGAGCGGCGCGGTGCTCGACAAGGTCGCCATCCTGCCGCCGGAGGCAAAGCCCTTCATCTGGAGCGCGGTGCGGGACGACAAATCGGTCGTCTTATCCGGCGTCGTTCCGACCGACGATCTCAGGCGCGCGCTCGAGACTGCCGCGGCCAAGGCGTGGCCGGGGTCATCCGTGATGCATCAGATGCAGATCGCGCGCGGCGCGCCCGCTGGTGATTTCAATGCCTTTGCCACGTACGCGCTGGCCGAGCTGGCGCGGCTGAGCACGGGCCGTGTCGTCATCACCGACGCCTCCTACACGATCTCCGGCGAGGCGCCCTCCTCTGCCGCCTACGACGAGGCCATGGCCGGCGTCGGCAAGTTGCCGGCCGGCCTGACGCTTGCCAAGGCGGACATTCTGCCGCCGGAGATCAAGCCGTACCGCTGGACGGCAGAGTTCAACGGCACCGGGCTGAGCCTGTCGGGTCTCGCGCCCAGCACAGCCTCTCGCGAGGCGATCATGGGCGCGGCGACCGGACAGTTCGACGGCAAGCCGATCAACAGCCAGATCGGCATCGCGCGCGGCGCGCCCGACGGCGATGTCGCCAAGGTCGGTGCCGGCCTGCTGCAACAGCTCGCCAAGCTTTCGGACGGCCGCGCCGATATCAACGACACGCAGGTCTCGATCAGCGGGGTCGGGCTCGCCAACGTCACCGGCGCTGCGGTGCGCGAGCAACTGGCCGGCGCGCTGCCCGCGCCGTTCACGCTCGCTGCCGTGGACGTGCGCGACGGCCCGGTCTCGCCTTACACCTTCAGCCTGCAGAAGCAGGACGGCCGCGTCCAGCTGAGCGGCTATGTGCCAGATGATGCCGCACGCCGCGATCTCGTCGGCGCGGCCACATCGGCCTTCGTCACCGAAACGGTCGAGGACGGTTTGAAGATCGCCGACGGCGCGCCGAAGGATTTCGTCAAATCGCTGACGGCGACATTCCCGGCCCTGGCGCGGCTGTGGTCCGGATCTCTGACGGCGAAGGACGCGACCGTCTCGGTCGACGCGCTCGCCATCTACGACAAATCAGCCGAGCAGGTGCGCAAGGAGCTTGCCGACGCCGGCGGCGATCTCAAGCTCGACGAGGTCAAGATCGGGGTGAAGCCGGAGAGCCCGCCGCTCCCCGTGGCCGAATGCCAGCCGGCGTTCGAGGGCCTGCTCGCCAAGGGGCGCATCCGCTTTGCGACCGGCAGCGCCGAGCTCAGCCGCGAGTCGCTGGCGCTGCTGGACCACATCGTCGACGTGGCGCAGCGCTGCAAAGACGCCGAGATCGCGATCGGAGGCCACACCGACAATGTCGGCGACGAAGCCGACAACATGGATCTCTCGAAGCGGCGGGCGGAGGCCGTGGTCGGCTACATCAGCGAGGCCGGCATCGACACCTCGCGGATGACTTCGGAAGGCTACGGCCAGAACCGACCGGTCGCCTCCAACGACACGCCTGACGGCCGCGCGCAGAACCGCCGCATCGAATTCGTCGTGAAGTGAGGCGCTGACATCATGATGTACGACCTGACGACGTTCTTTTTCTGGATCCTCCTCGCCATCGTCATCGGCGGCTTCGTCGGCTGGCGCACCTGGTCGGATGCGAAGCAGCCGGACTGGATGCGGACCTGGCTGTTGCCGGCCATTCTGGCCTTCCTGATCGGCGCCCTGATGGCGATGCTGAGCGTGCTGCCGGGCCGCGCCGGCCTGTGGCTCGAGGTGGCGCTGCTGATGGTCGGCGGCTACGTCGTCGGCTGCTTCGTCGGCGGACAGCTGAAGGACTATGTCGGGATCGGTGACTCAAGCGCGATGTCCCCGGGCGGCCCTGGCAATGTCGCAGCGTTCACGGCGCCGGCCCCCGCGCGTCCATGGGCGGACAGCCCGTCGCCGGCCGCGCAGGCCGCGGCCCAAGTCGAGGCCGATCGCCTTGCTGCGGAGGCCGCAGCAAAGGCCGAGGCCGATCGCCTCGCTGCTGAAGCCGCAGCAGAGGCCGAGGCCGATCGCCTCGCCGCGGAAGCGGCTGCGAAGGCCGAGGCCAATCGGCTCGCCGCGGAGGCGGCCGCAAAAGCAGAAGCCGATCGGCTCGCCGCGGAGGCGGCCGCAAAAGCAGAAGCTGATCGGCTCGCCGCTGAAGCGGCTGCAAAGGCTGAGGCTGATCGGCTCGCCGCTGAAGCGGCTGCAAAGGCCGAGGCCGATCGTCTCGCGGCGGAAGTTGCCGCAAAGGCCGAAGCCGATCGTGTTGCGGCGGAAGCTGCCGCGAAGGCGGAAGCTGAGCGTCTTGCCGCTGAGGCCGTCGCGAAGGCGGAGGCGGAGGCTGCCCGCCTGGCCGCGGAGGCCACGGCCAAAGCCGAAGCGGATCGACTGGCCGCCGAAGCGGCCGCCAAGGCCGAGGCCGAGCGTCTCGCCGCGGACGCCGCAGCCAACGCGGAAGCCGATCGCCTCGCCGCCGAAGTTGCGGCATCGGCGGCCGAACCTCCGCCGAGCGACGGCAATGGCGCCGATGATGGCCGCCCCCCGTCCCTGCTTGCGCCCGACGGCGCGGCCGACGATCTCAAGCTCATCAAGGGCATCGGACCGAAGAACGAGGCCATCCTCAACGACATCGGCGTGCATCATTTCAGCCAGATCGCCGAGTGGGCGCCGCCGCATGCCGAGTGGGTCGGCCACCACATGGCTTTCCCGGGCCGCATCGAGCGCGAGCACTGGATCGCGCAGGCCAAGCTGCTCGCCGCCGGCCTGGACACTGCCCACTCGACGGCGGTGAAATCGGGCGCGATCACCATCGACGACCAGGCCGATGCGCCGCTGAGCGAGGACGAGGCCAGCTACCTCCTGGCCCACCTGCCGGCGCTGATGCCGCCGGTCGAGAACGAGGAGGCCCACGCCGGCACCCGGCCGCTCGGCCTCGCCGCTCCACGTGGCGGGCAAGCCGACGATCTCAAGCTGATCAAGGGCATCGGCAAGCAGAACGAGGCGCGGCTGCATGGCCTCGGCATCTGGCACTTCGACCAGGTCGCGGCCTGGACGGCCGAACACGCCAAATGGGTGGGCTCCTATCTGGCCTTTGCAGGCCGGATCGAGCGCGAGCAATGGATCAGCCAGGCCAAGGAGCTGGCGAGCGGCGGCACGACGGAGTTCTCCCGTCGAGCCGAGGCAGGTCTCGTCAAATCGTCGCTCGACGACGGCTCTCGCGGACAGGACAACATCGAGGTGGTGCAGCCGCGCGAGTAGGATGACGATCAGCTAAGTTCCAGCGTGCTGCCAGATACAGCGCCCTCTCCCCTTGCGGGAGAGGGCATCTCCGGTCGGTCCGCGCGGGAGATTGGGTGAGGGGTATCTCTCCGCGAGCGATGTGCGCGGAGAGATACCCCTCCACCCGACCGACATCGCCGCACTTTCGTGCATGCCCTCTCCCGCAAGGGGAGAGGGCACATTCACAAGCACCGGCTCATCTTCCGACGTTCACTGCCGAAATGGGCTTGATGTTTGCAACTTTGCTACTCCGCCAGCTCCACCGGCTCGTTGCGCGACGGGCCGGCCAGCGGGCGCTCTTCCATCAGGATCATGCAGACGGAGGCGCAGGCGAGCATCGCGGTCGCCGCGGCGTAGACGAAGCGGAAGGCGTGGATCATGTCGGCCTCCGCAATGCCGCTGACCGCGCCGTGGGCGCCCTCGGCGAGCGAGATGTCCGCGCCAAGCACCATCAAGAGAATGGCGCTGAAGGCTGCGACCGTGAACGAGGACATCATCGAGCGGAAGAAGTTCATCGCGCCGGTGATGGTGCCGATCTGCGAACGGTCGACCGCGTTCTGCAGCGACACCACCGAGATCGGAAATGCGGTGCCGAGCCCGATGCCGAAGATCGACAGCAGCGCCATCAGCACCCAAAGCGATGGTGTCGTGACCGTCATCACGGCGGCGGCGACGGTGCCGATCAGCGTTCCGACAATGGCGACGCGCTTGTAGTGCTTCACCCGGGCCATCGTACGGCCGGCGATCGCCGCGCCGAAGGTCGAGATCGCCGCGATCGGGATCAGGCCGAGACCGGCCTGGCTCGGCGTCAAATGATAGACCAGCTCGTAATACAGCGGCAGGTGAACGGTCAGACCGATCAGGGCGCCGAGCGCGCAGCCGCTCGCCAGCATGCCGTAGGGCACCACCGTGCCGCCCATCAGCGACAGCGGCAGGAACGGCTCATCCGCCCGCTTGGCGTGCCAGACGAAGGCGAGCCCCAGCGCCACGGCACTGCCGATCATCGCCAGCAGCGTCGGCGACAGCCACGCCAGCTTGTGCCCACCCCAGGTCAGCACCAGCATGAAGACGACCGCCGAGGCCATCAGCAGCAGGCCGCCGGCCCAGTCGACCTTGCGCAGCCGGTGATAGACCGGCAGCCGGCCCATTTTGGGCAGCAGCAATGCGAGCGCCGCGATCGCCAGGGGAACGTTGATCCAGAAGATCATCGACCAGTGCAGGTGGTCGGCGAAGAAGCCGCCGATGACGGGGCCAAGCAATCCCGCCAGCAGCCAGACGCCGCTGAAATAGGCCTGGTACTGGCCGCGCTCGCGCGGGCTGACGACGTCGGAGATCACCGTCTGCACGACAGGCATGATGCCGCCGCCGCCGAGCCCCTGCAGACCGCGGGCGAGGATCAGCACCGGCATGTTCGGCGCCAGTGCGCAGACCACCGAGCCGACCACGAACAGGCTGAGCGCGGTGATGATCATCGAGCGCCGGCCATAGATGTCGCAGAGCGTCCCGAACACCGGCGCGACCGCGGTCGAGGCCAGCAGGTAGGCCGTGATCACCCAGGAGAGATTGGTGACGTCCTGGAACTCGCGACCGATCGTCGGCAGCGCCGTGGCGACGATGGTCTGGTCGAGCGCGGCCAGGAACATCGTCAGCAGCAGGCTCATCAGGATGGTGCGGACCTCGGCCTGGGTCAGCGGCACCTGGGCCGCGAGCGGCGGCGCATCCTCGATGGCCTGCACCTGCGGCGGGATCGCCGGCAGCTCGGCGGCGAGCTCTTCGGGCAAGGATTGGGACGCGGCAGGGTAATGGCTCTGCCGATCAAACTTGTTCATGGGGATAATTGCTATGCCGCGCGCGGCCGGCGCCGCGCAGATTCGCCAGATAGCGAACTACTTAAGGCATAATTTTCCCTTGCGGCAGCGGGCCGCGCGCATGGGCGTATCCCGACAGCACAGGACCGGTCGCACCATCGTGACTTGGTGCGAGTGCGAAGTGATCGCGCTATTTCGGCCGGTGCCTGAGCTTGGCGCGCTTGGGCAGCAGCACCGGCCACTGCACGATGTGATCCTCGAGCTGGTCGTCCGGAACGTCGTCCTCGGTGCCCTCGACCCGGCCGCGCACGGACACGCCGGCTTCATGCACCGTCTGAGGATCGCCCGAGATCAGCGGATGCCACCAATAGAGATCGCGTCCCTCCGCCGCCAGCCTGTAGCCGCAGCTAGGCGGCAGCCAGGTGATGGTGCGGACATTCTCAGGCGTCAGGCGAACACAGTCCGGCACCTGTTCCGAGCGGTTCGGGTAGTCCTTGCAGGCACATAGGCCGGCGTCCAGAAGCTTGCAGGAAATGTGCGTGAAGTAGATGTCGCCGGTATCCTCGTCCTCGAGCTTCTCGAGGCAGCAGCGCCCGCAGCCGTCGCACAGGCTTTCCCATTCCGCCTCGGACATCTCCTCCAAGGTCTTGGTTTTCCAGAACATTCCCTCCTGGCCCGAGGGACGTTTGAGCGGTGCGGTCATCGGGCGATTCCAAGGGGGCGCGGCATGGGGGCCATCTAGGGGGCGCGCCCCGACCGGCGCAAGGGGCGGCTCTCCGGTTCAAGCGGCACGTTAGCTTTGTGGATCAAATTCTGAGGGGAACCATTGGTTTATGCCCCCCGCTCGGCTAGATAGAAACGAGTCACTCCGGCGGCGGCGCCGGCAAAGCGGCTTGGGTCCTGGCGCTTCCGGTCGAGGCCTCAGACTTTGCAGTGCCTTGGGTTTGCCGCAACATACGCGCAAGACCCTTCGAAGGCTCCAGCCGGCTTGCTGAGTGCTTTCGAAGCCCGCTGACACGCTTTCGAAACGACCAGGGTTCCCGTGCGGCAGATCATTCCAGACGATTGGAAGAAGCGGATCAACAATTTCCGCCTGGATCTCGACGCCCGATTCGATTCGGCGCTGTTCTCCTCGCTGCGCGGCACCCGCGAACTCTACGAGCGCTACTCGGCGTTCATGGACCGCTTCTATGTCGGCGGCTGGAAGCGCTGGGTGTTCGTCGAGCCGCTGTCGGAAGCGGCCACGATCGGCCTCGGCGGCCTGGTACTGATGCTGGCGCTGGCCATCCCCGCCTTCCGGGAGACGGCCGACGAGGACTGGCTGAAGAAGTCCGACCTCGCCGTCACCTTCCTCGATCGTTACGGCAACCCGATCGGCAGCCGCGGCATCAAGCACAACGACTCGATCCCGCTGGAAGACTTTCCGGACAATCTGATCAAGGCGACGCTCGCGACCGAGGACCGCCGCTTCTACGATCATTTCGGCATCGACTTCCCCGGCCTTGCCCGCGCACTCGTCACCAATGCCCAGGCTGGCGGCGTCCGCCAAGGCGGCTCCTCGATCAGCCAGCAGCTCGCCAAGAACCTGTTCCTGTCGAACGAGCGCACCATCGAGCGCAAGGTCAACGAGGCGTTCCTGGCCATCTGGCTCGAGACCCGCCTGACCAAGAACGAGATCCTCAAGCTCTATCTCGACCGCGCCTATATGGGCGGCGGTACCTTCGGCGTCGACGGCGCGGCGCATTTCTATTTCAACAAGTCGGTGCGCGACATCAACCTGTCGGAAGCGGCGATGCTGGCCGGCCTGTTCAAGGCGCCGACCAAGTTCGCCCCCCACATCAACCTGCCCGCGGCGCGTGCCCGCGCCAACGTCGTGCTCGACAATCTCGTGGACGCCGGCTTCATGACCGAGGGCCAGGTGTTCGGCGCCCGCCGCAATCCGGCTTTCGCGGTCGACCGCCGTGACGAGAGCTCGCCCAACTACTTCCTCGACTATGCCTTCGACGAGATGCGCAAGCTGGTCGACACGTTTCCGAAGTCCTACACCGAGCGCGTGTTCGTGGTCCGGACCTCGATCGACATGACCGTGCAGCACGCGGCGGATGAGGCGATCGAGAACCAGCTGCGCCAGTTCGGCCGCGACTATCACGCCACCCAGGCCGCGACCGTCGTGTCCGACCTCGATGGCGGCATCCGCGCCATGGTCGGCGGCCGCGACTACGGCGCCAGCCAGTTCAACCGCGCCACCGACGCCTACCGGCAGCCGGGCTCGTCGTTCAAGCCATATGTCTACACCACCGCCCTGCTCAACGGCTTCAAGCCGACCTCGATCGTGGTCGACGGGCCCGTCTGCATCGGCAATTGGTGCCCGCAGAATTATGGCCACTCCTATTCCGGCTCGGTGACCCTCACCCAGGCGATCACGCGGTCCATCAACGTCGTGCCGGTGAAGCTGTCGATCGCGCTCGGCGGCAAGGACGGCCCGAAGGCCGGCCGCGCCAAGATCGTCGATGTCGCCCGTCGTTTCGGCCTCAAGGCGCCGCTGCCCGATACGCCGTCAATGCCGATCGGCTCGGACGAGGTGACCGTGCTGGAGCATGCCGTTGCCTATGCGACCTTCCCGAACAAGGGCAAGGCGGTGACGCCGCACTCCGTGCTCGAGGTGCGTACCGGCGCCGGCGACCTGGTGTGGCGCTGGGACCGCGACGGTCCGAAGCCGAAGCAAGCGATCCCCGCCTCCGTCGCCGCCGACATGGCGGGCATGATGAGCCACGTCGTCAGCGAAGGCACCGCGCGGCGCGCCGCGCTCGACGGCATCCCGACCGCCGGCAAGACCGGCACCACCAATGCCTATCGCGACGCCTGGTTCGTCGGCTACACTGGCAACTTCACCTGCGCGGTCTGGTACGGCAACGACGACTACTCTCCGACCAACCGCATGACCGGCGGATCGCTGCCGGCGCAGACGTGGCACGACATCATGCTGGCCGCGCATCAGGGCGTCGAGGTCAAGGAATTGCCGGGCGTCGGCATGGGCGAGAAGCTGCCGCAGCCGCCATCCGCGGCGATGGCCCAGGCCGGCCAGCCGAAAACGCTGGAGATCAAGCCGGGTCCGCCGCCGATCCTGACGCGACGCGGCGCCGAGGTGCTGGTCCAGGTCGAGAAGATGCTGGACGATGCCGCGCGCGTCGCTGAAAAGGCAGCGCCTGCCGATCCGAAGAAGGCCGGCAAGCCGGTCTCCTCCAGCGCGCTCGCCTTCCCTGAGAACTACGCCACGGCGACAGCCGACAGCGTGACCACCCCTGCCTTGCGCAAGAACTGACGACAGCGAATTCCCGTGCGGCTGCTCTTCATCACCTTGCTCGCGCTGCTGATCGCCACCGGCGTCGGCGTCGGCGCGACCTGGATCACCACCACCCGCGGCACCGAGTTCGGCACGCTGACGATCGGCGCCTGGACCGCGCGTCCGAAGACCGGCACCGCCGATGTCGACCCCTATGCGCGCGCGACCATCACCCGCAACGGCGAGCTGCCGATCGGCACCGGCGACGGTGTCGCCTTCACCGCCACCAGCGACGACACGAAGAAGCCGCTCGATGGCCGCTGCGACATCCTGGTCAGCGGCGTGACGCCGCCGGCGCGCTTCTGGACGATCACGCTGTATGATCGCAAAGGCCATCTCGTCGCCAACACGCTGCAGCGCTACGGCTTCACCAGCCAGGAGCTGGTGCGCGGCGCTGACGGCTCGTTCGAGATCCGGGTCGCCGCGCGCTCGCGCGCCGGCAACTGGCTGCCGACCGGCGGCATCGAGCGCTATTCGCTGATGCTGCGGCTCTACGACACGCCGGTCGGAGTCGCGACGCGCACCCAGCGCGACGCGCCGATGCCCTCGATCACCACCGTGGGCTGCCCGTCATGATCCGGCTGCTGTTCACGATCCTGGTCGGCGTTCTGCTCGGCGGCGTGGTCCATCTCGTCAGCGTGTTGGCGTTGCCGCGCATCTCGACCCAGGACGCCTATTCGCGGCTGACGCCGATGACCAAGCTCAACGCCGTCACGCCGCTGCCGCTGGCCGATCCCAACAACTCGCCGATGCCGTTCATGGATCCGGCCTTCGCGATGGCGATCTGCCGCTACGACCTCTCGGACGGGCCGATCAAGCTGACGGTGCCCGTGAGCCAGGCCTACACGTCGGTGTCGTTCTACACGCGCAACGAGATCGCCTATTACGCCATCAACGACCGTTCGGCGGGCAAGCGCGTCATCGAGCTCGACCTGATGACCGAAGCCCAGCACGAGGATCTGCCCGAGGACGAAGAAGTGACCGCCGCCGACCGGCTGATCATCGATTCGCCGACGACGACGGGACTGATCGTGTTGAAGGCGCTCGCAGCCGAACCCGGCCTCATGCCCCAGGCGCAGGCCTCCCTTGCGTCGGCCACCTGCGGCGTGCAGGCGGAGGCGCCTGCCAAGGCTGAAAAGCCGCGCGGCAAACGCTGAATGGTAAGTCGTTAAGCGACCTTCGATCAATTCAACAACGCGCTCTTCATCCTTCGTGGCATAGTGTTCGTCGCGCTCCGTTGCTATGATGGTTCAGGACGGCGGCGCTTCGCTCAACATCAGGTCATGCCCCTCGAAATCGAACGGAAGTTTCTCGTCAGGACCGACTCCTGGCGGGATCAGGCGACACACAATGAGCACCTTCGCGACGGTCTCGTCGCGCGTCAGGACGGCCTCAAGGTTCGCGTGCGCTGCTACGGCAATCGAACGACGCTCTGCGTGAAGAGCGGCCGGCGCGGGCTGTCCCGCGAAGAGTTCGAATACGACATCCCGCGCGATCATGCGGAGGCGATCTTCGCGCATTGCGAAGGGCGCATCATGGAGAAGACGCGCCACTATGTGCCGGGCGAGAGCGGCATCTGGGAGGTCGACGTCTATCACGGCGAACTCGAAGGCATCGTCATCGCCGAGATCGAGCTGGCGAGCGAAACGGCGGTCGTGACGCTGCCAGACTGGGTCGGCGACGAGGTCACCGGCGATCCCCGCTACAGCAAGGCCAACCTGCTGAGCGAGCGTCTGCGCGCCGCCAAGGTCCGGGAGCTGCGTCGCGCCTGCCTTGCAGGGCCGTAACCCGCACAGAGGCACGCCGGGCCTTGACCCCTGTCAAACCGCCGTCGGGAGGCCCAGCTTAAACAGCGCGGGACTTGCGGTCTGACCGATCGCGCACGGAGTTGGCAGAATGAGTTCATCGCAAGTGATGTCGCAGGCGCTGCGCGCCAAGATCATGTCGGCGGACGACGCCGCCGCGCTGGTGAAGCCCGGCAGCCATGTCGGCATGAGCGGCTTCACCGGCTCCGGCTATCCGAAGGCCGTGCCGCTGGCGCTGGCGCGCCGCATCGAAGCGGCGCATGGGCGCGGCGAGCCGTTTCGCATCGGCGTGTGGACCGGCGCCTCGACCGCCCCCGAGCTCGACGGCGCGCTCGCCAAGGCCAACGGCATCGACCTTCGCCTGCCCTATCAGTCCGATCCGATCACACGCCAGCGCATCAACGCCGGCAGCATCGACTACATCGACCTCCATCTCAGCCATGTCGCGCAGTTCGTGTGGTTCGGCTTTCTCGGCCATCTCGACGTCGCGGTCATCGAATGCTCCGGCATCATGCCCGACGGGCGGCTGATCCCATCGACCTCGATCGGTAACAACAAGACCTGGCTCGATCTGGCAGACCGCGTCGTCATCGAAGTCAATTCGTGGATGAACCCGGCGCTGCTCGGCATGCACGACGTCTATTACGGCACCCGCCTGCCGCCGCACCGCAAGCCGATCCCGATCGTGGCGCCGGGCGACCGCATCGGCGAGACCACCTATCGCTGCGATCCGGACAAGGTGATCGCAATCGTCGAAACCCATGCACCGGACCGCAACACGACCTTCGCCGCGCCGGACGAGATCTCCAACGCGATCGCCGGGCATATCCTCGAATTCTTCGCGCACGAGGTGAAGCAGGGCCGCCTACCGCGCAATTTGCTGCCGCTGCAATCCGGTGTCGGCAACGTCGCCAATGCCGTGATGGCCGGGCTCGACGAAGGCCCCTTCCCGCATCTGACCGCCTACACCGAGGTCCTCCAGGACGGCATGCTCAACCTGCTCCGCTCCGGCCGGATGGATCTGGCCTCCGCGACGGCGTTGTCGTTGAGCTCGGAGGCCGCAATCGAGTTCAACCGCGAGATCGAATTCCTGCGCGACCGCATCGTGCTGCGGCCGCAGGAGATCTCCAACCATCCCGAGGTGATCCGGCGGCTCGGCGTGATCGCGATGAACGGCATGATCGAGGCCGACATCTACGGCAACGTCAACTCCACGCATGTCCGCGGCAGCAGCATCATGAACGGCATCGGCGGCTCCGGCGACTTCGCCCGCAATGCCTATCTGTCGATCTTCATGACGCCGTCGACCGCCAAGAACGGCACCATCTCCTGCATCGTGCCGATGGTGACGCATGTCGACCACACCGAGCACGACGTGCAGATCCTGGTGACCGAGCGCGGGCTCGCCGACCTCCGCGGCCTGTCGCCGAAGCAGCGCGCGCGGGTCATCATCGAGAACACGGCGCATCCACGCTTCCGGCCGGCGCTCGACGACTATTTCGAGCGCGCCTGTCGCGATGCGACCGGCAAGCACACGCCGCATCTGCTCGAGGAGGCCTTCCGCCTGCTCAGGCCGGAGTGACTGCCAATAGGCCTGCAATCATCCACGAGTCGTCAGCGGCCGCTGGATGTAGGGACGCGCGGCGACCGGCGGATTGGCGGTCTGGGCGGCAAGCTCATTGATCAGGCGATCGGCCTCGGCGGCCATTCCGTCCGGCGCCTGCAGCACCAGGCGCTCCAGGGCCCAGCGGTAGGACGAGACGCGCTGCTCCAGGCAGATCTGCACCCATTGCACGATCAGCGAGTTCTCCTGCATGCGGGCGACCGCGTCGGCCTTTTCGCGCGGCGACAGCTCGGTCATGAATTTCATGCTGGCGTCGCGCTTGCGATCGAGATCGATCACGCGGATGGCGGATGCAAAGAACGGCTCGAAACGCGTGAGGTCGTCGCGGACGTCGTCGGTCAGTTGCGCATAACGCGAGGCATGCGAGCGGTGCGGCTCGTCGATCAGGGCGCGGCCATAGGCGGTGCGATCGAACACGACCTTCTGGCGCCACGGCGAGGCCGACGGCTGATAGTCGCCGAACACGGCCTTCCAGGCGGGACGCGAATGCGGCGGCTCGATCAGCGGATAAGCGAGATCGCGCAGCTGGCGTTCGTTGTCGGTCAGCTGGAACTGCGATGGCGCGACGCCCACGCTGGCGGTGGCTTCCGCCCCGATCCATTTGTGCATGTCGTCGTTGCGCATGTCGGCGCGGGTGCGGCCGAAATCGCCGCCGCTGCAGGCGCAGAGCAGTCCGCTGGAAAGAATGAGTGCGACGGCCGGAGCGGCTCGCCGGACCCGAACCATCACGTCCGGCATTCCCATTCCCCTGAGGTCAGCGGCGACGTCGGCGTCGGCTCGGAGCGGCGCCCTCGCGGGGGTCGCGATCGTCGGTCGTGCTCTCGCGCTCGATCCGAACGACGGGAAGAATCAGGATCGTTCCCATGCCCTCCTGCGGCGCGCCGGTCACGGCAGGCCGCGCGCGACGCGCAATGTCCGCCGGAAATTCAATGATGGTCGCCATGTCTACTCTCTTTCGTGCCCGAAGTTCTTACCCCCCAACTCCCCGTTGCCCGAACTTCGCAGGCAAGAGAGCACGCAAAACTGACGATCACGAATGCCCAGCGCACTGACAGACGACGCGGCATCCAACGCGGCGAAGATCAGGCCGGCGGCGTGACGAGGCCAAGGCGAGATCATCGAACGGGTCGATTAAGATCAGGACGTGGTTAAGAGGATCTTAATGCAGCGCCATGGAACACGGATCGCGTGCAGACGTCGCGCAAATGGCACGCTGGCGTTGCGCCTTTGTCTCACCGGGAAAATTCGGCCGATCTTCACCGATTGTTTTCCTTAACGGCCCATTAAAACAACTGGAGTCTAATCGGCGCAACGATTGCCGAAGTTGCGTACCCGACATGACAAGATCATCGCTGTTTCCCGGCTTCGACGGGCTGTTGACGCTCTCGCGTCGCGAAGGCGTCGACATCAAGCCGACCTTGCTGCGCGTGCTGACCGACCTCTACGTCCAGGCGAGCACGCATTCGGCCGATGAGGAGCGGCAATTCGTCGAGCTGGTGTCGCGGCTCATCGACGATGTCGACGACACGACCCGCGCGGCTGTTCGTGCGCGTCTTGCGATCTATCCGGGCACACCGATCGAGATCCTGAGAAGGCTCGGGCTGCGTCCTGCGCAGGACGAAGCGATGCTGCCGCTCGCCGGTTTGATCCCGCCTGCCCTTCGCCCCCAGGCGCCCGCGCGCGGCGAGGCTGCGCCTGCAGGGCTCGCGATGCAGCCGAAGGACGCGGCCGAGCTCAGCGAGATGTTCCTGCGCGCCGCCTCGAAGGAGCGTATCGCCATCCTGGAGAACCTCGCCACCGCGCCGCTGAAGCCGGCCGCGCCGATCCCGCAGCATCGCGCCCGGCACGCGATCGAGGCACTGGAGATGGCCGCCTTCAACGCCGACGTCGAGACTTTCACCATCGAGCTCGGCGAGAGCCTGATCCTGCCCGCGCGCATCACCCATGAGGTGATGAACGATTCAGGCGGTGAGCCGCTCGCCTGCGCCGCGAAGGCGCTGGGCATGCCCGCGCCGGTGTTCGAGCGCGTGCTGCTGTTCCTGAAGCCCGAGATGGGCCAATCCGTTCAGACGGTGTTCCGGCTGTCGCGCTTCTACGAGCGCCTGAGCGAGCGCGCGGCGCTGGTCATGCTGGCGGCGTGGCGCGGCTCGGCCGTCGCGGCGATGCGCGCGAAACATCGCGCGGCGCTGTACGACGATGAGCGGCAGCATGTGCGCGGCGGCAGCGCGCGGACCGGCACGCCCTCGCCGGCCAAGCCGATCGTGCGCACCGGCACGGACGGCTTCAAACGCTGACGCGCGCTAGTGTTGGAAGATGATCTTTTCGGAGAACCGGTTTCCGGTTTTCCGGATCATGCTCTAGAGCTGCTCCGGCGCGAGATCGAGAAAGTGGCGGCCCTGCTTGTCCTCGGTCTCGACGATCCAGGCGTCGGGATCGAAACGCAGCTCCTTGCGCAGCCGTTCGTCGACCTCGAACTCCGGCATCGGCTGCGGCGAGGCGGCAACGAACAGCCGTTCGAACGGCCGGCTGTCCTCATAGACGGTCTGCGGCGCCGGAACGTAGAGCTGAGCGGTCCGATCCATCAGCGCGACCTTGATGAAGACGGCGCCCGCCTCCTCCGCGCCGCGATGGCTGATGGCGCCGAACACGCCGGCCGACTGGCAGCGGCGCAGATAGGCGCTGACCCAGATGCTCGTCTTCAACCGCATGATGGTTCAGCCAGGTGAATGCGTGCTGCCAAGCGCAGCCGCCGGCCTGCTCTATTCGATCGGGTGACCGATGACAATTGCGAGCTCGCGCACCAGGCGATCCGACACCTGGCCCGTCACCGGCAGCTTGCGTTCGCGTTCGAACTTCTGGATCGCGGTCTGCGTGTCGGAGCCGATCATGCCCGTCGGCTTCAGCTGGCCATAGCCATATTCGGTCAGCGCGCGCTGAACGGCCGCGACCCGGCGGGCATTGCCGCCCTGCTGCGTGGGCTGCGGCCGCGGCGTGTTGCCTTGGCCGCCGCTGACCGATCGGACCAGATCAGCTAGGGGATCCGCGTATTTCTGGTCGGTCCGCGCATCAGCCGTTCGCTGTTCGGGCACCTTCGGCTCCGTCGCGCGGGTCTCAGGCGGCCGGGTCTCGATCACCTTCGGATCGAACGGCGAGATCGCCTCCGCCGGCCGTGGGCGCGGCATCGGATTGGAACTGGTGAGGACCGGCGGAATGGTCACGATGGAACCGAACATCGGCGCCGGATGCGGCCCCGATTGCAGGAACACGGCGTTGACGATGATCGCGCTGGCCGCTGCGCAGGCCAAAAGACCAGCCAGGAGATCCTTGGGGCTGTAGAGCATGGCGCGCATCAGAAATCCGCGCTCGTCGGCAGCTTCGACCACCGCGGCAGCGGCAGCAGCACGCTTGCGGCGGCGCGGCGGCGCCGAATCATCCTCTGCAGCTCGTCTAGGCACTCTTCTTCACCTGAATCACCTGCCCGGCCTGGGCGGACCGCGAGGGCGACAGCGGCGTGACAGTGGCGCCAGTGCTCGCCTCGGCGACGCAATTGATCGGCAGAGCGATCGTGACCGTCGTTCCCTCGTCGAGCTTGCTTTCTATCGACATTTCGCCGCCGTGCAAGTTCACGAGGCTCTTGACGATCGAAAGCCCGAGCCCGGTTCCCTCGTGACGACGCTGGTAGGTCTTGCCCGCCTGGAAGAATGGATCGCCGATGCGCTTGAGATCGTCAGCGGCGATGCCGACACCGGTGTCGGTGATTCGCAACAGCAGCCGCGCGCCATCGACACCGGCGGACACCGCGACGCGGCCGCCGCGCTCGGTGAACTTGATGGCGTTGGAGACGAGGTTGAGCACGATCTGCTTGAAGGCGCGCGGATCGCCGGTGATGAGCGGCAGATCGTGCGGCGCATCCGCCGAGAGATCGACGCCGTTTTCCCGCGCCCGCAGCGCCAGCAGATTGCAGCAGTTGAACAGCGCGGCACGCGGCGCGAACGGCTCCGGCGTCAGCTCGAAATTGCCGGACTCCATCTTCGACATGTCGAGGATGCCGTTCACGACCGACAACAGATGCTGGCCGGAATCATTGATCAGCTGCGCGTATTCGCGGCGCCTCGCCGCGTTGAGCACCAGCACCTGCTCCTGCATCAGCATTTCCGAGAAGCCGATGATGGCGTTGAGCGGGGTACGCAGCTCATGGCTCATCGTCGCGAGGAATCGCGTCTTGGCGGCGTCGGCGCGCTCGGCTGCGCTTCGCGCCAGCTCGAGGGCCTGCTCCTGCAATTTGCGATCGGTCACGTCACGCATGACCGCGACCACCTCATGCTCCGGCCCGGCCGGCGTCTGAGCGGCATAGTCGAGCGGCCGGCAGCGCATTTCGACCCAGATGAAGTCGGCGCCGTGATGAGAGCCGCGGCCTTCGCCGGGCGCATCGCGCCGCAGCCGGAATTCGACGCTCGAGGCTTCACTGCCCCCGGCCGCCTGCGATAGCGCCGTGAGATAGGCCGGCCGGTCGGCGACGTGAACGCGCTCGAACAGGCCGTGACCATGGAGTTGCGCCATCGGTGTTCCGAGCAGCGCCTCCGCCGCGGGAGAAATGAACATGACCGCGCCATTGCGGCGATGGCGCGAGATCACATCGCTCATGTTGCGCGCGAGCAGCCGATAACGCTCCTCCTCCATCGACAGCAACGTCACGCTGGTGCGTGCGAGCGTGTCGGCGGCGAAGGCGAGCACGGCCGCGTAGAGCGTGGCCGAGGCAACGCCGAAGGCGAGCAGCGCGGTCCGCAAGGCGGGGTTCGTCTCGGGCTTCGGCAGCCAGCCGAGATGGCCGATCAGGATCAACAGCAGCGCGCAGGACAGTGCGAGCGCGGCAGAGAACACGACGACGCGGCGCGAGGCCGAGAACGCAGCCTCCAGCGGCACGACGATCAGCCACACCGCGGCGAAGGATTCGATACCGCCGGTCTCGATCGACACCGCCATGATCAGAGCCGACAGCGCCAACGACGACAGCGCGCAGGCGCTCTCGTAGCGTCCGGTGCGCGACAGATACCAGGACAACAGAATGGGTGCGATCAGCCAGGTCAGCGCGCCGACCTCGAGCGCGCTCGGTGCGCCGCGCATCGCCAGATAGGCGGGAAACACGGCGAACGCGGCGAGGCTGCCGAGCAGCCGTGGCGCGATGAAGGCGCGATGGCGCGCGCGCGTCATCGCATCAGTTCGAGCCGATGGATGCAGCAACGCATCAAGACAATCGCGGATGATACTCAACACACTCACGGCTCTCGCGCCTCGGCCTGTCGGTCGTTCTCAACAAAGAGAGAGAACGCGCCGGGACGCCCCCTGTCGTCGAAGGCCACCGTGTCAGACTCGCATTAAGCGAACGCTAAGGGCCAGACTGCGGCAGGCACGGCATTCGGGCGGGATGGTGAATGCATCGTTTCAGGCCGCGCCTGCAGTTGCGAAAGCGCGGCGATCTACAGCCGGTTGCACGCCGCATGCGGTTCGCGCCAACCAAAAATTTACGCCGAAAAAAGTTCGGGAGTCCGCTTTGCTAATTCTCAACCAATTAAGCCCACAGCAAGCAGTCGCGACATAGAACAAGAGAGGTGCGATCCCGGTTGCGCGAATGAGGACGGACGCGGGGTCAGCAGCACGGTCGGGGTTGCGTGATGTTCTTTCTGCTTCGCATGGCATTCTGGCTCGGGCTCGTGCTGGTGCTGCTGCCGCGCGAGAAGAGTCCTGACACCGACAAGCTGCCGCAGATCAATGCGCACGAAGCCGTGCAGGCCGCGACCGCGGCCGTCTCCGACATGAGCCAGTTCTGCAAGCGCCAGCCACAGGCCTGCGAGGTCGGCGGCCAGGCCGCCACGGTGATCGGCCACCGCGCCGAGGAAGGCGCGCGCAAGATCTATCAGATCATCACGGACAAGCCCGAGACAGCCGAGAAGCCGAGCGCCGCCGACAAGTTCATCGGTCCGGTGAAGCCGGCCAGCCTCGACAAGCGCCGCAACGACCATACCGGCTCGATCGACGCCGCAATCCCCGAGCAGGTTCCCGCCAACGAGGCTCCTGCCGACACGCTCTCCGCGGACGACCTCAGCACCGAGTGGCAGCTGCCGCCGACGCCCTGATGGCCGGAACCGGCTGTCGCTTTCGTCGCGCCGAACGCCTATATGAGGGGCTCGGACGGGACTGAAGAGCATCATGACGATCGACGATATCCGCGACAATTTCGCCCTGCTGGACGACTGGGACGACCGCTACCGCTATGTGATCGAGCTCGGCCGCACCTTGGCGCCGATGCCGGAGGACGAGCACTCCGCCGCCAACAAGGTTCAGGGCTGCGCAAGCCAGGTCTGGCTGTCCAAACATCCTGATCACAGCGGCGCCGTTCCGGTGCTGAAATATCTCGGCGACAGCGACGCGCACATCGTGCGCGGCCTGATCGCGATCCTGCTGACGCTGTATTCCGGGCGCACGCCGCAGGAAATCCTGACCATCGATGCGCCTGCCGTGTTCGATGAGCTCGGGTTCCGCGAGCACCTCACGCCGCAGCGTTCCAACGGCCTGCGCTCGATGGTCGAACGCATCCGCTCGGACGCCCGCGAGGCGCTCGCAGCGGCGTCCTGATCTCTTCAGCTACTTCTCGCGCTCGGGACGCTGCTGGCCCAGGCCCATCTTCTTCGCGAGCTGCGAACGTGTCACCGCGTAGTTCGGTGCCACCATGGGGTAGTCGGGCGGCAGGTTCCATTTGTCCCGATATTGCTCCGGCGTCATGTTGTACTGCGTGCGCAGGTGCCGGCGCAGCGATTTGAAGCGCTTGCCGTCCTCGAGGCAGACCAGATAGTCCGGATGGATCGACTTCTTCACGGGCACGGCGGGCCGCGCCGGCTCAGGCGCCGGCTCGCTGCGTCCGGCGGCCACGCGGGTCAGCGCCGCATGCACCTGGCTGATCAGCGAGGGGATCTCGGCCGCTGGCGTCGGATTGTTGCTGAGATAGGCCGACACGATGTCGGCCGTCAGATCGATAAAGCTCTTGCCGGCCCCTTCGGTCATGGAAACCCCAACTCCCCCTGTCGCGCACTGACTTTCACTCGCAAGTATCACCCGTGCGAGTGCCCGGCGTCGTCTGTCAATTCTCCAAGCAATATGGGCGAATGACTGGCAAAATGACAATAAGGTGAGGACTTCTTCTTGAGAAGTCTGTCCTCGCCTCAGTACTGTGTCCGATATGCCAGTCTAAGCACCCTGACGTGCGTCAGGCGCGACCTTCCAGATGGGTGCGCAGCTCGTCGATCGAGGCGAAGCGCATCATGCCCTCGGGCATCTGGGCTTCGATCGAGCCGTCGGAATAGAGCGAATAGGCCATTCCGTCGACCACGCCCGACTTGATGATGCTCGCTGCCGGCGCCTCCGTTTCCTGCGGCTCAGGTACCGGTGCGGGCTCAGGCTCCACAAAGGCCGGCGCAGCGCGCGTCAGGCGGCGCGGGAATGGCGGCCGCAAGGAGTCCGAGGCGCGCGTCCGCTCGGGTCGCGACCAGTTGTCGTCGAGAGCTGGCGGAGCAGGCTCCGGCGCGGGCTCATCGATCGGCATGGCAGGCGGCTCGCTGAGCGACGGCGAGCGGAAATCCGTCGGCATCGGCTCTGCGGCGCGTTTGTCCGCACGCTCCCGCTCGCGTCGCGAGCTCGAGGCGAACAGCAGGTTGCGCCTGGGCCGTTCGGCGGGCTGCGCCGGCGGCTCGTCCGCGTCCTCCTCCACGCTCGCGGCGCGCAGTGTCGCCGACAGAGCCGACGACATCGGAGGCGGCGACAGCGGCGCAGACGACAAAGGTCCCGAAAGGTCCGGCATCCGCGGCCTCGGCCGCGGCGAACCGCCCTCGCGCCACATGTCCTCGGACGGCGGGACCGGCGGCGTGTCGAGCTCAGGCTTGGTCAGAGCGCCCGGCAATTGCAGCGTCCTGGCCTCGGTCTCGGACGGATTGCGCGTCCGCAGCCGGTGAGAAATGACCTTCAGCTCGCTCAGCACGGCCGACAGGCCGAACAGGATGAGCCCGCTGCAGACGCCGAGGGTGCCCGACAGGATCAGCGTGTTGCCGACACTGAACTCCTTGACCGGAATTCCCCAGGCGATCGCTCCGAGCCCCGCCAGCACGGCCAGGGCCCCAGCGGCCAACATAGCACTCATCATTCGAACCTATCCCCTAATGCGTCGGTTCCGGACGGCGTCCCGACCGATATCACACTAGCTAGCAGCGGTTGCCCCCGCGTCCCCGGCTGGTTCTAGTCGAAATCCGCGACAATTTGCAGCAGAACTTCGGCTAGACCATTGTCTCACCCCGATCGCGGGGCCTCACCCGCCACGATGGCGCCACATTCCGCCCCGCCAACCCACGGAACCGGCTAGGGTTCCTCCGGGTTTGTCCCGAGGCCCATGGTTCAGGACGCGTTCATGTCACTGTGCCAATATGGCGCCAAGCAGCCGAAATTCGGGCTCCTGCCGCACTGCGATGGAAGCGTGACGTTCATATTTCCAACACCTCGGAAACCGGGACGCGCTATACGCAGCCGGGGAACACAGCCTGAAGCGCGGAAGCGGGGTCGTTAGGGGACGCCGGGTCACACTCAGCCATGACATCGATAACCACTTCGGTCCTCGAGACGCCGACGCGGCGGACCCTCGAGCGGACTTGTGACGATCTTGCCATGTTCGCGCTCGCCGCCGTCGCGGTGGTGGCCGGACTGACATTCCGCGATTATGGCCTCGGCTGGGATGACTACACCCACGCCGAATACGCCGATCTGTTGCTGCGCATGTACGGTTCCGGTTTCAGGGACCAGGCGGCACTGTCGTTCGCCAATCTCTATATGTACGGCGGCGGGTTCGACATGGTTGCAGCCCTGCTGCACAAGATCCTGCCGCTGGAATTGTTCGAGACACGCCGGCTGGTCGGCGCGATCGTCGGCCTCATCGGCCTCGCCGTGACCTGGCGCCTGGCGCGGCGGATCGGCGGCGCGGTGGCCGGCCTGGCCGCCCTGCTGCTGCTGGCGCTGTGCCCGATCTTCTACGGCCACATGTTCATGAACCCGAAGGATGCCCCCTTCGCGGTCGCCATGGTGGTGCTGCTGATGGGACTCGTGCGCTTGGCCGACGAGTACCCCTACCCCTCGCCGCGCACCATCCTGATCCTCGGTTTGGGTGCCGGCTTCTCGATCGGCTCGCGCATCCTCGGCGGCATGGCGGTGGTCTACGCCATCGTCGGTTTCATGCCGCTGTTCGTCGAGGAGTACCGCACGCAGGGCGCCCGCGAGGCGGTCCGACGCTTCGCCAACGTGCTCTACATGCTGATCCCCGGCCTCATCCTGGGCTATCTGATCATGGGCCTGATCTGGCCGTGGTCGATCATCGAGCCGGCCAATCCGTTCCGCGCGCTGACCTACTTCTCGCACTTCTTCGAGAAGCCGTGGAAGGAGATGTTCGACGGCGCGCTGGTGTCGGTGCCGGACATGCCGTGGTCGTATCTGCCGACCCTGTTCGCGCTGCAGCTGCCCGAGTTGATGATCGCGCTGTTCGTGGCCGGCGTGGTGGCCACGCTGATGTCGCTGTCGCGGCCTGACATGCCGGCGCGGCAGAAGAGCATCCTCCTGATGCTGACCTTGGCGGCGACGCTGCCGATCCTGATCGCGATCGTCAAACGTCCGGCGCTGTACAACGGCATCCGCCACTTCGTGTTCGTGATTCCGCCGATGGCGCTGCTCGGCGGCGTCGCCTTCGCGTGGCTGTTGTCGTGGCTCAACAATGACGAGCGCCGCAGCTGGCAGCCGGTCGCGATCGCCGCCTTCTGCTTCGGCCTGCTGCTGCCGCTGGCCGAGATGATCCGGCTGCACCCCTATCAATACACCCACTTCAACTACATCGCCGGCACCGTGCGCGAAGCCGATACGCGCTTCATGCTCGACTATTGGGGCCTGGCGCTGAAGCAGGCCTCGGACGGGCTCAAGGAGCAGCTCGACGAACGCCAGGAGGTGCCGCCGATCGGGCACAAATGGAAGGTCGCCGTTTGCGGTCCGCAGCGCCCGGCCCAGGTCGCGCTCGGCCCGGACTTCACCATCGGCTGGGACAGCCATGCGGCGGACTTCGCCATGACGCTCGGCGAGTTCTACTGCAAGGGACTGACCGCCCCCGTGATGGTCGAGATCAAGCGCGACGACGTCGTGTTCGCCCGGGTCTACGACATCCGCGGCCGCAGCATCTCCAGCCTGCTCTCGATCCCGGCGCCCTGAGCGCCGGCCTCACGAAGGTCGCGGCCCCATGCGGCCACGACCTTCGAAAGACGGCACTCAGAAGTGCGCGTCGATGTCGACCACGTCGATCAGCTTGTGATTGACGAACTCCTTCAAGCCAAGCCCGATCAGCTCACGGCCATAGCCGGATCGCCTGATACCTCCGAACGGCAGATCGGCCTCGACCTTGGTCGGATGGTTCACGAACACCATGCCGGTCGAGATCCGTTTGGCGACCTCGACTCCGTGGGCCGGATTTCCGGTGAACACCGATCCCCCGAGACCGAACGGTGAGTCGTTGGCAATGCGAACGGCATCGTCCTCGTTCTTGGCCCGGAACAACATGGACACCGGCCCGAAGAACTCCCAATGACGCGCCGGATTGTCGTCACCGACATCGGTGAGGATCGTGGGCTGCACGAAAGCGCCGCGATTGGGCACGGGAGGACCGACCTCCTCCGCCTTCGCCCCCAGCTGGACGGCGGCGCGGATCTTCTCCTTCACCTCGTCCGCCGCCCCCTGCGACGACAGCGGCGCCAGGGTCGTTTTCGGATCGAGCGGATCGCCGGCGACGAGACCCGCGACACCCTTGCGATAGCGGCTGAGAAATTCGTCATAGACGGGATCGACGATGATCATGCGCTTGGACGAGACGCAGACCTGGCCGCCGTTCCAGTGGCGGCCGAACACCGCCCACCGCGTGGTCTTCTCAAGATCGGCATCCGCGAGCACGATGAAGGCGTCGGCGCCGCCGAGCTCCATCGTCGACTTCTTCAACGCCTTGCCGGCCTGCGCAGCCACCACCGATCCCGCGCCCTCCGAGCCCGTGAGCGCCACGCCGTGAACCCTGTCGTCATTGAGGATCAGCTCGACCTGCGACCGGGTGGCGTAGAGGTTCTTGAACGCGCCCCGCGGCAATCCGGCCTCGGCCATCAGCTTCTCGAACGCAGCCGCCGATTGCGGGACGTTCGAGGCATGCTTCAGCAGCAGCGTGTTGCCGGCCGACAGTTGCGGCGCGAGGATGCGTGCAATCTGATAGTAGGGAAAATTCCACGGCTCGATCGCCAGCAGAACTCCGAGCGGCTCGCAGACCAGAACGGCCTCGCCTTCGGCCGGATCGAGCACCGGCAGCTTCTCCGGAGCCAGCAGCGCCTCGGCATGGCGGGTGTAATATTCGAGGATCTTCGCCGACAGCTCGACCTCGGCCTTGGCTTCGCCGAACAGCTTGCCCATTTCCAAGGTCAGCAGGCGGGCATAGGCGTCGCTGTCCCGGCGCAGAATGTCGGCCGCGGCCTGCAGAATCCGGCCGCGCTCGGCAAAGGATGTCTGTCGCCAGGCCAGAAACGCCTCGTGCGCGGCAGTGATCGCCGCGCGCACCTCGTCATCACTGGCATCGGGAAACGAGGCGAGTGTCTCCCCCGTATATGGATTGATGGTCTGGTAGGTCATTGGTCATTCTCCGTGGAGCCCTCGCGCCCGCGACACATGCCTTTGCGGCGGCCTTCCACGGGAGCGCCTGGGAGCCACGGCATCAGCATGCGGTGCCTGACCTAACTGGGCACCTCGCTGCGCATCTTGATGGGCATCAAGAGCAGCGCCCGCCTAACGCGACCGTGATGAGGGGCGCCGGCACCAGCCCGGCTCAGCGGCCGCACGGCATCGTCACGCCCGGGGCAGACGGCCGCGAGGCGCGCATGGCGGCCCTCTGGCTGCGCGACTTGCCGGGGTCACTCGGGGCGCCTAGGCTTCGGGCAGGGATTTCGAGATCGGAGAATGCCATGTCGCCAGCCGAAGCGCGCCTGAAGGAAGTGCCGTCCAACATGACGGAGGCGGAGTGGTCGCAGCGCGTCAACCTCGCTGCCGCCTACCGCCTGGTCGCGATGTTCGGCTGGGATGATCTGGTCGACACCCACATCTCGGCCCGCGTGCCCGGCCCCGAACATCACTTCCTGATCAACCCCTACGGCCTGCTGTTCGAGGAGATCACGGCCTCCAGCCTGATCAAGGTCGACCTCTACGGCAACCAGCTCTCCGAGAGCGAGTACAGCATCAACCCCGCCGGCTTCACCATCCATTCGGCGATCCACGAAGTGCGCGAGGATGCCGGCTGCGTCATCCATCTGCACACGCTCGACGGCGTCGCGGTGTCGAGCTGCGCCGACGGCCTGCTGCCGCTGAACCAGATCGCGCAATACGTCACCCACGACCTCGCCTATCACGACTACGAAGGCGTGGCGCTGGACCATGACGAGCGGCCGCGGCTGCAGCGCGACCTCGGCACCAAGAACCACATGCTGCTGCGCAATCACGGCACGCTGACCGTCGGCCGCTCCGTCGCCTCGGCGTTCGAGCGGATGTATCATTTGGAGCGTGCCTGCTCGATCCAGGTCCGCACCCGCACGCTGGGGCCCACGGCCTATCCGGTGCGCGACGAGGTCGTCGACAAGAACGCCAAGCTGTTCGAAAACGAGGAACGCGTGGAGCTCCGCTCCAACCAGCTGGTCTGGCCGCCGCTGCTGCGCCGGCTCGACCGGGTCAATCCGGGCTACCGGAATTGATCGTCGCGCGCTGATCGGCTATAAAGAGCCATCACCCTCTACGCTAATTGGAATGAAACGCCGCCCAATTCCGGGCGGCGTTTTTGTTTGGTCCGTCAGCAGCAGGCCGCCCGCGCCGGGCTCTGCCGCTCCGGCGGCGCATGCAGCTGCCGCAGCTCCTCAGCCAGCCGGCGCTCGACGAACCGCCGCTCATGCTCCGCGAGCCGGGTGGCCAGCAGCTTGCGATAGCGCCGCACATTCGCTTCGCGGGAAAACCGCAGCCGCGCGGCGGAGCGCATCCGGCCTGCCATCCCGAGCGCGTTGTCCGGCGCGGCACCGTCGGCCTCGACATCGACGCGCGGAACGATCCGCATCGCTGCGCCGCCGCGCGGGCGCGGCGGCTGATCCTCACGATCCAGCCGACGCAGTGCGCCGAGGATGTCGGACAGACGGAGCGGCCGGGCGAGGCCCGGGATCTTGCGCAGGCCGGGCTGCGACTCGACGGCGTACATGTCGGACGCCCAGGACGACAGGATCAGCCGCTTCTCGGCACGTGACAATTTGGTGTCGTTCAACAGGTCCGTCGGCGACGCATAATGCGAGACCGGATGGAAACCGGCGCCGCCTGCGATGATCGAAACACGGTGCTCAGTCTCCATGAACGCGCCTCTTGGCGAGTTCATGGTTGATGTACAGGACTCGTTTGGGTGCCAAGACCTCATGGCGTGTCTCCTTCTCCACTCCTTTCACAAGAGACAGATCATGCAACGACGCGGGCGACGATGCGCCCGCGCCGCAGGTCAAGAAACGTCAGGCCGCCCTTTGCGGTGCGATCTGCTCGACCGGCGCGGTGCCGATGGCGATACGGCGCGGCTTCATGGCCTCGGGGATCTCGCGCACCAACTCGATCCGCAACAGGCCATTGTCGAACGCGGCGTTGGTCACCTGCACGTAGTCCGCGAGGTTGAACTGCCGCTTGAAGGGGCGCGACGAGATGCCCTGATACAGGTACTCGCGGCTCTCCTTGTCGGGCTTGCGGCCCTCCACCGTCAGCACGTTGTGCTCGGCCGTGATGGCGAGCTCATGCGGCGCGAAGCCGGCCAGCGCCAGCGAGATCTGATAGCGGTCGTCTCCGATCCGCTCGATGTTGCAGGGGGGATAGTTGTCCTCGACAGCGCGCTGGGTCTCGTCGAGCAGGTTGAACAGCCGGTCGAAGCCGATGGTCGAACGCCACAGCGGGCTGAAATCATACGTCCTCATAACCAAGTCCTCCTGAGAGCAAGATGGATACGAAGGAGCGCCGAGCCGATGCAGGACTACGCGAGGACCAGACAACCGGTCAGCGCCCAGAGTGCAGCCGGGCCCCGAGGGCACCCGGCGCCGCCGAAGCGGCGACGAACGACTTAGAACGATGAAGACCGCTTTCAAGAGCCTCCCATCAGATTTTTTGACACGGTCCGGATGGGCTCTCCGGACGTCACGCTGCCACGGCGGAGAGCCGCTGCAGCCGCATGGTGGCCTCGCGCAACACGCTGACCAGCCGCTCGCGCTCGCGCGGATCAATGTCGCCGCGCGACAGCACGGCCTGGCAATGCGCCACCACGCGCTGCTCGCTTTCGATCAGAAATCGCGTCAGCCGCCTGGGGTCAGCGACGGCCATGACGGAGGTCGGGTTCGGCGGCGGATGATTGTACTGCCAGGCAGGCATGATCGCCCCTGCGAACGCGCTTTGCGCTGCACTGAGACCGGGCGGCGCGACAGCGCCCCAACCGCACCTCCCGTCGACCGTCGGTCCGTCGATCAGCCGGCCGCACTCTGGCGATTGTGGCCGGCTCTGGACGAATTGCGGTCGTAGCTCCGACTAATAGCCGCGCGTTGTGGCCGATCCACGGCCGGCCGCGACGGCAACTGACTTTCTTTTGAACGACCGTGACGGGCTGCGCTTCCGCAGCCCGTCACGGCGGATCGCGATCAGAAGTCCATCGACGGCGCGGCCGCGGCTGCCTCCGCCTTCTTCGGCTTGTCGGCCACCAGCGCCTCGGTGGTAATCAGCAGCGAGGCGACCGAGGCCGCATCCTGCAGCGCGGTGCGGACGACCTTGGCCGGATCGATCACGCCGGCCTGCACCAGATCCTGGTACTCGCCGGTCGCGGCGTTGAAGCCCCAGCTATAGGTATCCTTCTCCAGCAGCTTGCCGACCACGAGTGAGCCGTCCTCGCCCGCGTTCTGGACGATCTGCCGCACCGGCACCTGGATGGCACGGCGGACGATATCGACGCCGGCCTTCTGGTCGGAGTTGGCGGTCTTGACACCGTCGAGCACCTTGGTGGCGCGCAGCAGCGCGACGCCGCCGCCGGGCAGAATGCCCTCCTCCACCGCAGCGCGGGTGGCGTGCAGCGCATCGTCGACGCGGTCCTTGCGTTCCTTGACCTCGACCTCGGTGGCGCCGCCGACCCGGATCACCGCGACGCCGCCCGCGAGCTTGGCCAGCCGCTCCTGCAGCTTCTCGCGGTCGTAGTCGGAGGTGGTCTCCTCGATCTGCAGCTTGATCTGCTGCGCGCGGGCCTCGATGTCGGCCTTCTTGCCGGCGCCGTCGACGATGGTGGTGTTCTCCTTGTCGATCACGACCTTCTTGGCGCTGCCGAGCATCGACAAGGTCACGTTCTCCAGCTTGATGCCGAGGTCCTCGGAGATCGTGGTGCCGCCGGTGAGGATCGCGATGTCCTCCAGCATCGCCTTGCGGCGATCGCCGAAGCCCGGCGCCTTGACCGCTGCGATCTTCAGGCCGCCGCGCAGCTTGTTGACGACGAGCGTGGCCAGCGCCTCGCCCTCCACGTCCTCGGCGACGATCAGCAGCGGCTTGCCGGACTGCACCACGGCTTCCAGCAGCGGCAGCATGGTCTGAAGGCCGGACAGCTTCTTCTCGTGGATCAGGATGTAGGGGTCCTCGAGCTCGACCCGCATCTTCTCGGAGTTGGTGACGAAATACGGCGAGACGTAGCCGCGGTCGAACTGCATGCCCTCGACCACTTCGAGTTCGGTGTCGAGGCTCTTGGCCTCCTCCACAGTGATCACGCCCTCATTGCCGACCTTCTGCATGGCCTCGGCGAGGAAGCGGCCGATCTCGTTGTCGCCATTGGCCGAGATGGTGCCAACCTGGGCGATCTCGTCATTGCTGGTGATCTTCTTGGCGTGCGCCTTGAGGTCCTTCACGATCGCGTCGACGGCGAGATCGATGCCGCGCTTGAGGTCCATCGGGTTCATGCCGGCGGCGACGGACTTGGCGCCTTCCTTCACGATGGCCTGGGCGAGCACGGTGGCGGTGGTGGTGCCGTCGCCGGCGAGATCGGCGGTCTTCGAGGCCACTTCGCGCACCATCTGCGCGCCCATGTTCTCGAACTTGTCCTCCAGCTCGATCTCCTTGGCGACCGTCACGCCGTCCTTGGTGATGCGCGGCGCGCCGAACGATTTCTCGATCACGACATTGCGGCCCTTGGGACCGAGCGTGACCTTCACGGCATTGGCGAGGATGTCGACGCCGCGCAGCATGCGGTCGCGCGCGTCGGTGGAAAACTTCACGTCCTTGGCAGCCATGTTCGTCGTCTCCTTTCTCGAATGACTGTCAGTTGGGATCAGGCGGCCTTCTTCGCCGCGACGGGCGTGTCGATGATGCCCAGCAGGTCGCTCTCCTTCATGATCAGGAGATCCTTGCCGTCGATCTTCACCTCGGTGCCGGACCACTTGCCGAACAGCACGCGGTCGCCCGGCTTGACGTCGAGGGCGACCTGCTGCCCCCGCTCATTCCGCGCGCCAGGACCCGCGGCGACGATCTCGCCCTCCTGCGGCTTCTCCTTGGCGGTGTCAGGAATGATGATGCCGCCCTTGGTCTTCTCCTCGGCATCGATGCGGCGCACGAGCACGCGGTCGTGCAATGGACGGAAATGCATGCACATCCTCCTTTACAGATCAGCGATGTCATAAGCCTCGGGTCCCATGAGGCCCCCGGGCGACGAACGACCTAGGAAAGCCGAACTTTTCGTTCAAGAGGGGCACGAAAAATTTTTGGCACTCGGTGGGAACGATTGCCAGGACGACCCTTGACCAGTGCGATCGTCCTGACCAGTTCTCTCAGCGCCAAATCCGCCCCCCGTCCGTCGAGGAAAAAAACGATGCAGATTCTGCGTTGTGTCCGGCCTTTGGTCCTGCTGCCGGCGATCGTGCTCTCCCTCCTGTCTGCCCCTGCCCTGGCCCAGATCCCCGACCTCAAGCTCGGCCGCGTGCCGACCCTGGCCCCGCTGGTCAAGGAGGTGACGCCCGCCGTCGTCAACATCTCGGTCGAAGGCAAGGTCCGGCAGGACAACCCGCTCTATCAGGACCCGCTGTTCCGCGACTTCTTCGATGTGCCCAAGCAGGTCGAGAAGCAGATCAGCGCCACCGGCTCCGGCGTGATCGTCGACGCCCAGCGCGGCTACGTGATGACGGCCAACCACGTCGTCGAGCACGTCACCACCGCGCAGATCCGCACCAAGGACGGCCGCAAATTCTCCGCGCGCCTGGTCGGACGCGATCCCGCCACCGACATCGCGCTGCTGCAGATCAAGGACCCGACCGAGCTGAAGGCGATCGCGCTCGGCGACAGCGACGCGCTCGAGGTCGGCGACTTCGTGATCGCGGTCGGCAATCCCTTCGGCCTCGGACAGACCGTCACCTCCGGCCTCGTCAGCGCGCTCGGCCGCACCGGCCTCGGCAAGCAGGGCTATGAGGATTTCATCCAGACCGATGCCGCGATCAATCCCGGCAATTCCGGCGGCGCGCTGATCAACCTGCGCGGCGAGCTGGTCGGCATCAACACCGCCATCATCTCGCCGGGCGGCGGCAATGTCGGCATCGGCTTCGCCGTGCCGATCAACATGGCGCGGCGGGTGATGGAGCAACTGGTCGCCAACGGCCGCGTCGATCGGGGGCGCATCGGCGTCACCCTGCTCGATCTCGACTCGGGGGCCGATGGGCGCGTCGTCGGTGCCCGCGTGGCCGATGTGGCCGCGGGCTCACCGGCCGAGCGGGCAGGCATTCGCAAGGGCGACATCATCGTGAAGGCCAACGACATGCCGGTGCGCAGCGCCACGCAGGTGCGCAACCTGATCGGTCTTACTCCCGTCGGCCAGCGCGTCCGCCTCGTGTTCGAGCGCGACCGTGCGCTCGGCAACGCCACCGTCGAGGTGGCTCCGATCGCCGAAGAGCGCGCACGCGTCCGGACGTCGGGATGAGCGGCGGATTCAACTTCCCAGCGCGCTGGCGCACGCCCGCCACGTAGAGTAAATTTTTACCGCTCGTCAATCATGGAACTAGACTTAAATACCGTCCTAAAGCCCTGTTAAGTGCCATTCCGCTTATTGCAACCCCGCGGAGGTATTGAAATGCGGGGTGATGGTCTGGCTTTCAGTCTGCCACGCTGGCGTGTGACGCGCTGGCTGGCCGACCCGGGACATCCGGTGTCATCGGACATCCGTGTCGCGTTGACCGGCGAACTCTACGGCTGCTGGTCCGTATTCGCGGGCGGCGCCGTCAACACCGTTGCGGTCGCTGCCGCGCTGGCACTGCGCACGCCGACCGCCCCCTTCATCAGCTGGTTCGTGCTCGAAGTCGTGATCTGCCTGTCCCGGCTGGTCGTGATGATCATCGCCTATCGCCGTGCGCGCGCGCAGCTATCAACGCCGACCGATATCCATATCCTGCTCGCGGTTGCCTGGAGCGCCAGCGTCGGCTTCGGCGTCGGCATCACGCTGGGAGCCGGTGACTGGATCGCGGCTTCGCTGACCTGCATCTCGTCGGCCGCCATGGTCGGCGGCATCTGCTTCCGTAATTTCAGCGCACCGCGCCTCGTCGGCACGATGATCCTGTTCAGCATCGGCCCCGTCATCCCCGGCGTGGCGTTGTCCCACGCGCCGCTGCTGTATGCGATGTATCTGCAGATGCCGGTGTATTTCCTGGCGATGACCGGCGCCGCCTTCCGCCTGAACAAGATGCTGGTCGCCGTCATGCATGCCAAGCGCGAGAGCGACGAGCAGGCGCGGCGCGATCCGCTCACGGGTTTGAACAATCGCGCCGGCCTGATCGACGCGCTGCAGAGCCGGCTCGACAGCAAGCGCTCCGGACAGGGCAGGTTCGCCGTCCTCTATCTCGATCTCGACGGCTTCAAGCCCGTCAACGACACGTTCGGTCACGCCGCCGGCGACGGACTTTTGAAGATCGTCGGCCGAACGCTGCAGGACGTCGTCTCGCCGGCTGATGTCATCGCCCGGATCGGCGGCGACGAGTTCGTGGTCGTCACCAGCGACCCGGCGATCGATCACGCCCTGGCGCTCGGCGAGCGCCTGATCGACGTCATGACGGCGCCGATCGCGCTGCCCGGCGGCGTGCGCGTCAACATCGGCATGAGCATCGGCATCGCCGCCGCGCCCGATCACGGGAGCGATCCGGAAGCCCTGTTGTTTGCCGCGGACGCGGCGCTGTACGAGGCCAAGGCGAGCGGCAAGTCGTGCTGGAGGCTGGCCTCCGCGGAGGCCAACCTCGCGGCGTTGCGTAAGGTCACAGGCGGCGATCTCACGACAAGGCCAGTGATGACGGCGGCCTGACATCGGATCTATGCGGCCGAGGTGAGCCAACGATCGAAGTGGATTGCGCCGAGCCGTGCCTGTCCAAGCGGCGTGAGCGACTGGTCGTCGATGACGGCGCCGAAATAGCCGGCCTTGGGATCGGCAACCACCTCCCGGACATCCCCTGCTGCTTTCAAACAGCGCGAGACGAAGCTGGCAAAAGGCTCCTTGTCAGGGCCGGCAATGTCGATCGTCGCATTCAGTAGCGCCTGTGTGGCGACATCCGCGAGCGCCGCCGCGACATCGGCGGCGGCCATCGGCTGGAACAACGCCGAGGGCACGACGACCTTTCCGTCGACCGCGCCGGCATCGGCGATGCTGCGCACGAACTCGAAGAACTGCGTGGCCCGCACGATCGTGTATGGCACGCCGGAGGTCTTGATCACCTGCTCCTGAGCGACCTTGGCGTGGAAATAAGCCAGATCGGACATGCGGTCGGTGCCGACGATCGAGAGCGCGACGTGGTGCTTGACACCGGCGGCTTTGCCGGCGGCAACCAGATTGCGGCTCGAACGCTCGAAGAACGCGAGCACCGCTTCGGGACTCCAATCGGGCGCATTCGAGACGTCGACGACGACATCAGCGCCCTGGAGTGCGCGATCAAGGCCCTCGCCCGTCACGCTGTTGACACCTGATTTCGGTGACGCCGATACGGCGTCATGACCTTGCGCCACAAGCCGCGCCACCAGCTTCGATCCGATCAGCCCCGTGCCGCCAATAACAACGATCTTCATGGGTTCATCTCCTGATGGCTCAAATCTCACACTCGCACGAAGGCGAGCGCGGCGACGGGAGTGTTGCCTGGACGGCGCTTGCGCTCTTGCCTCGGACCGGCGCGAATTGTCGAAAACCGCCCTGGATGTCAGTGAGTATCCTGCGCCGGGATGCGTCTGCTCGTCGTATCGCCGTTCGACCGGCGCCAGCGGCTCGGACTGATCCCGACCAGCCGCGTGAACGTCCGTGTGAAATGGCTCTGGTCGGCAAAGCCGACCTCGAGCGCAATCATTCCCAAGCTGAGCTCGCCACGGACAAGAAGATCGCGAGCCCGCGCGACCCGGCGTTGCAGCAGCCATTGATGTGGAGCCACGCCGACCGACTTCTTGAAGGCCCGCGCGAAGTAGCTCGGCGACAGGTCCAACTCCGACGAGATGTCCTCGAGCAGGATGTTGCCGGAGAGCCTCGCCTCGATCAGACCGCAGGCGCGGCGCACCTGCCATGGCGCAAGGCCGCCCGGCAACAGGGCTGCCGGTTCGCCGCAGCGGCCATATGTGCGCACCACATGAGCGGCGATCGTCATCGACAAATGATCGACAAACAGCCGATTGGCCTCCGACGGCCGTCCCAGTGCCTCACCCATCGCATTGCTGAGATGTCGCATGATCGGGTCGTCGACACCCACGGCGGGCTCGTAGGACAGCTCGCCGACGGAGGCCATGAACATCTCGCGGGCCGTGACATCGATGACCTCGCGCGACAGACGAAAGAAGATCGAATGAAACGGCTTGTCGATCACGTAGCAGGGCGCGCGCTTCATGTCGTAGAGGTAGGTGCCGCCGGCGAAGATGTCCTTCTTGGCAACCGCACGCCCATTTTCCCAGCATTCGCATTCGGGATAGTCGCGAAACTTGACGCTGACCATGTAGGCGTCGTCAGGCGGAAGCGGATTCGACAGGCCCTTCTGCGGATGGTCCGACCGGCATTCCGCGGCGACCAATGCACTATCGGCGAATGCCCGAGTGACGAGTGTCGGTGCCTGTTCGAGTCGCAGGCCTACCTTCAATCGCTTGCCAAAAGTCTCAGTTTCGACCATGGCCCCTTCCCTGCCGATCAAGGTTGCATTGTACCCCAATCGGACGAGGAAGGGACTCTCTGTCGCACCCGGACGCCGCCGCTCACGGCATTGCTACCGGTCGATCAGCACCATCAGACGGTCACAGCGGCTGTTTGCAGGAACGCAGCCGCTGGAGTTCCATGACTACCGCGGCATCTCCGCGAGCGCCGCGAGGATGCGGGCCCAGGAGCGGATGCCCTTGTGGTAGCTCTTGAGGTCGTACTTCTCATTCGGCGAATGGATGTTGTCGTCGTCGAGGCCGAAGCCCACCAGTAGCGAGTCCAGGCCGAGCGTCTTCTTGAAGTCGGTGACGATCGGGATCGAGGCGCCCGAGCCCATCAGGATCGTCTCCTTGCCCCACTCCTCGGTCAGCGCCTGCTTGGCGGCGGCGAGCGGCTTCATGGTCCAGTCGAGCGCGATCGCGGCGCCTGCCGAATGATCGCCGAACTCCACCGAGCAGTCAGCGGGAATGCGCGCCGACACGTAGTCGCGGAATGCCTTGCGAATCCTGAGCGGATCCTGGCCTTCGACGAGCCGGAACGAGACCTTGGCATGGGCCAGCGACGGGATCACCGTCTTCGAGCCCTCGCCGATATAGCCGCCCCAGATGCCGTTGATGTCGCAGGTCGGGCGCGACGAGATCTGCTCGATCAGCAGGCGATCCTTTTCGCCGGCGGGGATCGACAGACCGATCGGCTTGAGGAAGCTCTCCGGCGTCAGGTTCAGCTTCTTCCACTGCTCCAGCACTTCCGCCGGCACATCCTTCACGCCGTCATAGAAGCCAGGGATGGTGATGCGGCCGTCGGCATCGAACAGACCGCCGAGCACCTCGGTCAGCACGCGGATCGGATTGCGCGCACCGCCGCCGAACACGCCCGAATGCAGGTCGCGATTGGCGGCCTTGATCTTGATCTCTTCGTAGAGAAGACCACGCAACGATGTCGTAATCGCCGGCGTGTTCGGGTCCCACATGCCGGTGTCGCAGACCAGCGCGAAGTCGGCCTTGAACTCATCCTTGTTGGCTTCGAGGAACGGCACGAAGTTCTTCGAGCCGACCTCCTCCTCGCCTTCGATCACCACGGTGATGTCGAGCGGCAGCGACCCCGTCACCTTCTTCCAGGCGCGGCAGGCCTCGACGAAGGTCATCAGCTGGCCCTTGTCGTCCTCGGCGCCGCGCGCGACGATGATCTTGCGGCCGTCAGCGTGATCGGTCACGACCGGCTCGAACGGCGGGCGGTGCCACAGGTCGAGCGGATCGACCGGCTGCACGTCGTAATGGCCATAAAACAGCACGTGCGGCTTGGCCGCGCCATGACCGTTGCTCTTGCCGACGACAGCGGGATGACCGGCCGTCGGACGCACCTCGGTGGCGAAGCCGAGCGTCGCGAGATCCTTGGCGAGATGATCGGCCGCCTGCTTGCAATCGTCAGCGAAGGCCGGATCGGCCGAGATCGACTTGATACGGATCAGCTGGAACAGGCGGTCCAGGCTGTTGTCGAAATCGCCATCGATGTGATCGAGAACGGATTGAAGCTGCGCATTGGCCATGACCAAGAGATCCCTTCGCTATTGACGCGTGTTGGCTCGCTTGTAGCCCCGTTGCGCGGTCGGGACCAGCGTGATGCCGCGAGCATCACGCTGGCGATGACGGGATGGCTCAGCGCCGCAGCAATCCGCCGAGCGCGCCGCGCACCAGGGAACGGCCGATCGAGCCGCCCAGCGAGCCGCCGACCTGCTTGCCGAGATCGGCCGCAATGCCGCCCACCACCTTGTCGGTGACCTGGCGGGCAACGTTGCGCGCGATGACCTGCGTGGTCGACAGCTGGCCGCGCTTGACGTTGGTGCCGAAGATCGTCGCGGCGATGTCGCCGATCTTGCCGAGCACGCTGCCGGAGCCGGGCTCCGCCGTCGCCGTTCCAGCGATCCGCTTCTGCAGGATCTCGTAGGCAGATTCGGCGTCGATCTCGGTATCGTACTTCCCCTTGACCGGGCTCGCCGCGATGATCGCCTTGCGCTCCTCCGGCGTGACCGGCCCGATCCGCGCCGACGGCGGCCGGATCAAGACACGTTCCACCATCGCGGGCGTGCCGTTGCCTTCGAGGAAGGACACCAAGGCTTCGCCCTTGCCGAGCTCCGTGATCACCTTGGCGGTGTCGAGCTTTGGATTCGGACGGAACGTGTCGGCAGCCGCAGCGACAGCCTTCTGATCGCGCGGCGTGAACGCGCGCAGCGCGTGCTGCACGCGATTGCCCAACTGACCGAGCACGCGATCGGGAACGTCGAGCGGGTTCTGCGTGACGAAATACACGCCGACCCCCTTCGACCGGATCAGGCGCACGACCTGCTCGATCTTGTCCAGCAGCGCCTTCGGCGCGTCGTTAAACAGCAGATGCGCCTCGTCGAAGAAGAACACCAGCTTCGGCTTGGTGACGTCGCCGACCTCCGGCAGCTCCTCGAACAGCTCGGACAGCATCCACAACAGGAAGGTCGCGTAGAGCCGCGGGTTCTGCAGCAGCTTGTCGGCAACGAGGATGTTGATCATGCCGCGGCCGTCGCGGTCGGTCTTCATGAAGTCCGTCAAGGTCAGCGCCGGCTCGCCGAAGAACTTGGTGCCGCCCTGGTTCTCCAGCACGAGCAGCTGGCGCTGGATGGTGCCGACGGTGGCGCGCGTGACGTTGCCGAACGATTGCGCGGCCTTGCGGATCGGCGCCAGCGGATCAGCCTCCCCATCCGCGCCCTTCTTGGCTTCGGGAATGATGGCGTCGAGCAGCGCGCGGAGATCCTTCATGTCGATCAGCGCAAGCCCATTCTCGTCGGCGACACGAAACGCGACGTTGAGCACGCCTTCCTGAACGTCATTCAGGTCGAGCATGCGTGCCAGCAGCAGCGGCCCCATCTCGGTCACGGTGGCGCGCACCGGATGACCCTGCTCGCCGAACACGTCCCAAAATACCGTCGAGAACTGATCGGGCTGATAGGTCAGTCCGAGTTCCTGCGCTCGCTTGACGATGAAGTCCTTGGCCTCGCCGGTCTGCGAAATGCCGGAGAGATCACCTTTGATGTCGGACGCGAAGACCGGAACACCGGCGCGGGCGAAGCCCTCGGCCATCACCTGCAGCGACACCGTCTTGCCGGTGCCGGTTGCTCCCGTCACCAGTCCATGACGGTTGGCGAGTGCAAGCGTCAACCAGGCCGGCTGCTCGCCGGCACCTACGAGGATCTTGTCGTCGGTATCAGCCAGTGATTTTCCGGATGGTGCCATGTGGATCCGTCTCTCGAGAATGATTGTTTCGCATCGCACGAGGTGCCGCGCATCGCGTACGGGGTAACATACTTTAGTTTCACCGGCTGGAACCAGCGCCAGGGTGCCTCACCTCTTTGCGAAGTCACCCTATCATCGGTGCAACGTGCAGTTTTGATCGGTAGATTCAACATCGGGTCTTGCATCGCTGCAACAGTTCATCCGCGATCGCGAATCGATTCGCGCGCCGAGCTTGCTCGTCGCTTGTAATTCACGGATCGCCCGATCAAGATGAATTCAGCGAGGACGTCCGGTCGTGGGGGACCGGATGAAGACGGGGTTCACATGAACGAGCTGATTGAGCCGCTGGCCAGAACGGCCGGCATCGATGGAGCCGTGGCTGGACAGACAAGATGTTTTTTCTCGGAGCATCTTTTCATCGACCATCTTCTTGCTCAGGTCCTTTGCAACGACAAGCCAGAGCTGCGGTTTGTCACCGGGACGATCCCGGCCAACGACATACCGGCCAACGACATCCCCGCCAACGACATGGCGGCAGACGATTTTGCCGCAGACGACCGGCTCGCCCTTGAACTTTCCCGGTTCGACCACGACCAAACCGGAACGGACCAGATGATCAGGATGCGGTTGGGCACGCGAGGCCTGAACCAGTTTGTTTGAAGCACCTTCGCGCGCCGAGTATCATGACATATCCGATCACCGAACTCGAAGGCATGACGACCTTCTATGCCTCCAAGCTGAAAGCTTTGGGCATCCGCACCACCGACGCATTCCTCGAGGCTGCCCGCACCGTGAAGGGACGCAAGGCGCTCGCCGCCAAGACCGGGATCAGCGAACAGCAGCTGCTCGATTGGGCCAATGGCGCCGACTACATGCGCATTCCCGGCATGGGAAAGGCCAAGGTTTGCCTGGTCCGCGCCGCCGGCGTCACCACCGTTCGCGAGCTGGCGCATCGCAACCCGGCGCGGCTGGCGCAGAACATCAAGGAAGTGAACACGCGGCGGCAACTGGTTCGCATCCTGCCCTCGGAAAAATCCGTCGGCCAACTGATCGAGAAGGCGCGCCGGCTGGAGCCGAAAATCAGCTATTGAGCGGCCTCCGGCCGGCTGCAACAGCCTTGTGCAGCGCGACACCTTGACTTGGGGGTGGCAACCGCGCAAAGCGGCGGCCATGAGCGCAATTTTGCCGCACCCCGCTACGGACCTCATCGCGAGCCACCCGCTGCTGCGGCCGTGGCTGGCGCGGCCCTATCCCGCGGTCATGGGCATCCTGAACGTCACGCCGGATTCCTTCTCCGATGGCGGCCGTTTCAATGCGCCGGACCGCGCGATCGAACAGGCCAAGGCCATGATCGCGGCCGGCGCCGACATCATCGATATCGGCGCCGAATCGACCCGCCCCTACAAGGGCGCGGAGCCGGTGAGCGCCGACGAGGAACTGGCGCGGCTGCGGCCGGTGCTGGCCGAGATCGTCGCACTCGACGTGCCCGTGTCGATCGACAGCATGAAATCTCGAGTTGTGGACTTCGCGCTCGATCATGGCGCGCGCATCGCCAACGATGTCTGGGGCCTGCAGCGCGATCCGGCGATGGCCGAGGTGGTCGCCGCGCACGGCGCTCCGGTCGTGGTCATGCACAACCGCGATGCCGTCGATCCGGAGATCGACATCATCGACGACATGCTCCGCTTCTTCGCACGCTCGCTCGACATCGCCGCCAAGGCCGGCATTCCCGTAGGGAATGTCGTGCTCGATCCCGGCATCGGCTTCGGCAAGACGCCACAGCAGAGCATGACGGCGCTTGCCAGGCTCGATGCCTTCGCGCGCTTCGGCCTGCCGCTCCTGGTCGGCGCCTCGCGCAAGCGCTTCATCAGCACCGTGGTTGCATCCGAGCCGCGAGAGCGGCTCGGAGGATCGATCGCGGCGCATCTGATCGCGGCTCGGCACGGGGCTGCGATCATCCGGGCGCATGACGTCGCCGAGACGGTTCAGGCCGTGCGCGTGGCCGCAAGCATCGAGGCACTGGGATGACCGATACGATTTTCATCAAAGGCGTCCTCATTCATGCCCGTCACGGCGTGATGGAGCATGAGAGCGAGGTCGGCCAGCGCTTCGTCATCGATCTCGAGCTCTATACGGACCTGTCGGACTCCTCCCGCAGCGACCGCCTCGCCGACACCGTCTCCTATTCCGACGTGGTGGAGACGGCGACCGCCGCCTTCAAGGATACGAACTACCGGCTGCTCGAACGCGCGGCCGGCGCGGTGGCCGATGCGATCCTGGCAAACTTCGCCCGCATCCGCGCGCTGAAGGTCACCGTTCACAAGCCGCATGCGCCGATCGCCGCGATCTTCGAGGATGTCGGCATCGTCCTGACCCGCTCGCGACATCCGTGACGCCATGGCCAGCGCGCTGATCGCCCTCGGCGGCAATGTCGGCGACGTCAGGACGACCTTTCAGCACGCCATTCCCGAGATCGTCCGGCGCGCCCAGGCCACGCTCACGGCGCGCTCCTCGGACTACATCACCCCGCCCTGGGGCGAGGAGCAGCAGCCGCCCTTCATCAATGCCTGCATCGCGATCGACACCGCGACGGCGCCGCGTCCCCTGCTCGCCATCCTGCACGAGGTCGAGCGCATGTTCGGCCGCAATCGATCGCAGGAGACGCGATGGGGCCCGCGCACGCTCGACCTCGATCTCATCGCCTATGACGATGTGAGCCTGGGCACGCCCGATCTCACGCTGCCCCACCCGCGCCTGTTCGAGCGCGGCTTCGTGCTGGTGCCGCTGGCGGAGATCGCCGGGGATCGCAGAATTTCGGGCCGCCGGGTCGACGAGGCCCTTGGCGCGGTTTCGCGCGACGGAATCCGGCCGCTGCCCTCAGCCGAATAGCTGACATTCCCGGCCAAACAACCGTTTGGCTTCGCGTTCCCGACGTGGCATTTTGCGCCACAATCATCGCGATAACAGACGTTTGGGGAGACACGGGCCGCATGACCACCGACACCGAACAGCTGCGACTGGCCGCCGATTTCGCGCCGGCCAGCGAGGCGGACTGGCGCAAGCTGGTCGATGGCGTGTTGAAGGGCGCGGCGTTCGAGAGGCTGGTCGGCAAGACCTATGACGGCCTGAGAATTCAGCCGATCTATCCGCGCGCCAAGGGCGCCGCAGCCGTGGCCGGCCGCGCCCCCGCGGCAGCGTGGCAGATCATGCAGCGCGTCGATCATCCCGATCCAGCCAAGGCCAATGCACAAGCTCTGCTCGATCTCGAGAACGGCGCGACCGGGCTGACGCTGGTGTTCGCCGGATCGAGCGCGGCGCATGGCTTCGGCCTCGCCGCCACGTCCGACGCGGTGGCGCGCGCGCTCAATGGCGTGCATCTCGACGCTGCGATTGCGATCGAATTGCAGGCCGGTGACGCTTCGGCTGCCGCACTGCTCGCGGACACCATCAAGCAGCGCGGAGTGAAGCCGGCGGCTTGCGACATTCGGTTCGGCCTCGATCCGATCGGCGATGCGGCGAGCCGCGGCGCGAGCGCCCATGATGCGTCGACGCTCGGCGGCAACTCGGGCGCGCTCGTCAAGCAGCTGCACGAGGCCGGCTTCAAGGGCCCCTTCCTCGCCGCGGATGGCCGCGTCGTACACGACGCCGGCGGCTCGGAAGCCCAGGAGCTCGCTTTCGTGCTCGCCTCCGGCGTCGCCTATCTGCGCGCGCTCGAGACCAGCGGCCTCGCACTCGAGACCGCGCGCGACATGATCTTCGCGCGCCTTGCGGCCGACACCGATCAATTTCTCACGCTGGCGAAATTCCGCAGCCTGCGCCGGCTGTGGGCGCGCATCGAGCAGGCCTGCGGTCTTGAGGCGAAGCCGCTCTTCATCTCCGGTGAGACGGCATGGCGCATGCTCACCCGGCGCGATCCCTATGTGAACATGCTGCGCGCCACCATCGCGACCTTTGCCGCCGGTCTTGGCGGTGCCAATGCCGTGACCGTCCTGCCGCACACCGCCGCGCTCGGCCTGCCCGATGCCTTCGCGCGCCGGGTCGCGCGCAACACGCAGCTGGTGCTGGTGGAGGAAAGCAATCTTGCCCGCGTCGCCGACCCCGCCGCAGGCGCCGGCGGCATCGAGGCGCTCACGAACGAATTGTCCGGCACCGCCTGGACGCTGTTCCAGGACATCGAGAAGACCGGCGGCATCGTCGCCGCGCTGCAGGCCGGCCTGATCCAGTCCAAGGTCGCCGCGGTCAAGCAGGCGCGCGACGCCAACATCGCCAAGCGGCGCGACGTCCTGACCGGCGCCAGCGAGTTTCCGAATTTGAACGAGGCCGAGGTCGCCGTCGAGGCCGTCGCGCCGCAGGCTCCGCTCCCCCTGGCCAAGGCTGCGCTCAGCTTCGCGCCGCTGACACCGATCCGTCTTGCGGATGCGTTCGAGACGCTGCGCGACCACTCGGACGCGCTTCTGAAGAGCAAGGGCCGGCGACCCCAAGTGTTCCTCGCCAATCTCGGCTCGGCTGCGGACTACACCGCGCGCGCGACCTTCGCCCGCAGCTTCTTCGAAGCCGGCGGCATTGCCGCGGTCGATGGCCAGGGCGGCTCGGATCCAGCCGCGCTTGCGGAAGCCTACCGCGCATCCGGCGCCGCAATCGCCTGCCTGTGCTCCTCGGACAAGGTCTATGCCGACGCCGCGGTTCCCGCAGCCAAGGCCCTGCAGGCGGCCGGCGCGCACCATATCTATTTGGCAGGCCGCAGCGGCGAGCAGGAGGCTGCGCTGCGCGAGGCCGGGATCGGCAGCTTCGTGTTCGCCGGCGGTGACGCGCTGAAGACGCTCGAAGACGCCTATACGCATCTGGAGTGAGCATGACCGAAGCCAGCAAACCCGTCCTCACGGGCGGCTGCCAATGCGGCGCGGTCCGCTACGCGCTGATGTCGGCACCTACGCGCGTGAGCATCTGCCATTGCCGGATGTGCCAGAAGGCGTCGGGCGCACCGTTCGCGTCCTTCGCCGACGTCAACCGTGAGAATTTCGCCTGGACCCGCGGCACGCCGGGAACGTTCCGCTCGTCCTCGATCGCCGACCGCTATTTCTGCGCCGCCTGCGGCACGCCGCTCGGCTTCGGCGCCATCGACGGGCCGCGGATCGAGATCATGACAGGCACTTTCGACCGGCCCGACCGCGTCGTGCCGACGCGGCAGTTCGGCTCGGAATCCCGGCTCGGCTGGGTGGTCGCGATCGCCAATCTTCCGAGCCAGACCACGCAGCAGAATTACGGACCGGACAAGATGGCGACCATCACGAGCCATCAGCATCCGGATCATGATTGAACGCTGACCGACGGATCAGGATCGACCATGTTCAGTTGGCTGGCCGCACTCATCGAAACTGCGATCCACACCGTCTGGACGCGGAACATGACGGCGGATCCACGCAATGATCCGGTCTACAAGATGAAACTAAACGAGCTCATCGAGAGAAACCGCAGGTTTGAGGACGCCCGGGAATGACCCGCATTCCAAATTTCGCCGACATCGCCTTTGAACCGACCGCCGCCCCCGCGCCTGCAGGCACCGCCGAGCCGTGGCTGACGCCGGAAGGCATTCCGGTCAAGCCCGCTTATGCCGAGGCCGATCTTGCCGGCATCGATTTCCTGGAGACATGGCCGGGCACCGCGCCGTATCTGCGCGGCCCCTACCCGACCATGTATGTCAACCAGCCCTGGACGGTCCGGCAATATGCCGGATTCTCCACCGCCGAAGACTCCAACGCATTCTACCGGCGCAATCTCGCGGCCGGACAGAAGGGCCTGTCCGTCGCGTTCGATCTCGCCACCCACCGTGGCTATGATTCCGATCATCCGCGCGTCGGCGGCGACGTCGGCATGGCCGGCGTTGCGATCGACTCGATCTACGACATGCGCACCTTGTTCGCCGGCATCCCGCTCGACCAGATGAGCGTGTCGATGACCATGAACGGCGCGGTGCTGCCGATCCTCGCGCTGTTCGTCGTTGCCGCCGAAGAACAGGGAGTGCCGCCGGAGAAGCTCTCGGGCACCATTCAGAACGACATTCTGAAAGAGTTCATGGTGCGCAACACCTACATCTATCCGCCGACGCCCTCGATGCGGATCATCTCCGACATCTTCGCCTTCACCTCGCAGCGGATGCCGAAGTTCAACTCGATCTCGATCTCCGGCTATCACATGCAGGAGGCCGGCGCGACGCAGGACCTCGAGCTCGCCTACACGCTCGCCGACGGCGTGGAGTACTTGCGCGCCGGGATTGCCGCGGGCCTCGATGTCGATCGCTTCGCCCCGCGACTGTCGTTCTTCTGGGCGATCGGCATGAACTTCTTCATGGAAGTCGCGAAGCTGCGTGCGGCGCGACTGCTGTGGGCCAAACTCCTCAAGCCGTTCAACCCGAAGGACCCACGCTCGCTGTCCTTGCGCACGCACAGCCAGACCTCGGGCTGGTCGCTGACCGCGCAGGACGTCTACAACAACGTGGTGCGCACCGCGGTCGAGGCGATGGCCGCGACGCAGGGCCATACGCAGTCGCTGCACACCAACGCACTTGACGAGGCCTTGGCGCTGCCGACCGACTTTTCCGCGCGCATCGCCCGCAACACGCAATTGTTCCTGCAACAGGAGAGCGGCACCACCCGCATCATCGATCCCTGGGGCGGCTCGTACTATGTCGAGCGCCTCACCCGCGATCTCGCCGCCAAGGCCTGGGGCCACATCCAGGAGATCGAGGAGCTCGGCGGCATGGCCAAGGCGATCGAGGCCGGCGTGCCCAAGCTGCGCATCGAGGAGGCCTCGGCCAAGACCCAGGCGCGCATCGACACCGGCCGCCAGTCGGTGATCGGCGTCAACAAATACAAGCCGACCGACGAGCCGCCGCTCGACGTCCTCAAGGTCGACAATTCCACCGTGCGCCGGCTGCAGATCGACAAGCTCTCAAGGCTGAAATCCGAGCGCAAGCAGGCCGAGGTCGATGCAGCGTTGGCCGCGCTGACGCGGTCGGCCGGCGACGGCAACGGCAATCTGCTGGCGCTGGCGATCGATGCCGCGCGCGCCAAAGCCACCGTCGGCGAGATCTCGGACGCGCTGGAAAAAGTGTTCGGCCGCCACCGCGCCGAGATCAAGTCCATCACCGGCGTCTACAAGCGGGAGATCGCCGCCATGTCCGGCAAGGCCGAGAAGCTGCAGACCCTGATCGAGGCCTTCGAGGAAGCCGAGGGCCGCAGGCCGCGCATCCTGGTCGCCAAGATCGGCCAGGACGGCCACGACCGCGGCCAGAAGGTGATCGCATCCGCCTTCGCCGACATCGGCTTCGACGTCGACATCGGGCCCTTGTTCGCCACCGCCGACGAGGCGGCGCGGCAGGCGGTCGAGAACGACGTGCACATTCTCGGCGTCTCGTCGCTCGCAGCCGCGCATCTCACCGCGGTGCCGGAGCTGAAGGCCGCGCTGAAAAGCCAAGGCCGCGAGGACATCATGATCATCGTCGGCGGCGTGGTGCCGCCACAGGACTATGAGGCACTGTACAAGTCCGGCGCCGAGGCGATCTTCCCGCCGGGCACCGTCATCGCCGATGCCGCCGAAGAGCTGATCCACAAGCTCAATGCGCGGCTCGGCCACAGCGAGGCGGCGGAATAGGCATTCGAAGCCGCAAAACATTCTTACGGCGCGCGGTCATCGAATCGCGCGCCGTTCGTTTGCGGTCCTGAACCTGCGTGCCCCCAAGCGATACGCATTTCCACACACTGGATTCCAATTGCCATGAGCCTTTCCACGCTTCGCATTGCCGCCCTTCTCGGCCTGCTCGCAGTCACGCCGGCCCTCGCCGCCGATCCCAAGCCCGACGCGAGCATCAACACCAAGGCGATCGAGGCCAATGTCACGCTCGATTCCCAAATCAAGGCGGACGCGCCGCTGTCAGCCTATTGCCTCGCCGACGGCAAGAAGTGGATCGACAAGAACGCGGCTGATGCCGCCCGGGAGCGCAAGGAGGATCCGCAGGCCTTCCGCGACGGCAAATGGTCGTTCGAGCGCAAATATTCCGTCCGCTCCGTCGTCGCCGATCGCTACGTCAGCATCGTCAGGGACGACTACATGAACACCGGCGGCGCGCATCCGAACAGCGACGTCAACACCATCCTGTGGGACAAGGCGTCCGCCAAGGCGATCAGCATCCGCCCGTTCTTCACCGAGACCGCCGACAACGGCCCGGCGATGAAGGCGATGCTGGCCGCGGTGATCACCTCGCTCAAGGCCGAGAAGAAGAAGCGCGGCGCCGAGGAGATGGCCACCGCCGAATGGTTCAAGGACCTGGAGCCGAGGCTCCTGAAGATCGGCGCTGTCACCCTCGCCCCCTCCACGCAGGCCGGCAAGAGCTCCGGCCTGACCTTCCACTATCCGCCTTACGCGGTCGGCTCCTACGCCGAAGGCCAGTATGTCGCGTTCGTGCCCTGGGAAACGCTCAAGCCCTATCTCAGCTCCGAAGGTCAGGCGATCTTCGGCGGCGCCAGGCCGAAGGGGGACGCGGAAGAGAACTGATCTCGCGCAAGCCCCGGAATGGCGCGGCCCGCAGGCCATTCTGTGGTCAAAGCGGGTACTCAGGCCGATCGCGCCAGTGTTCGTTCCAGCGAACGGGTCCAATCCGGAATCCAGGTCCGCAACAGTGCGTGCCAACGGTCAGCATCTTCCGGCGCGGTTTCGATCGTCACCGACCATTCGATAAAGGTGCGATTGCCCTGGGTGATCTCCCGCAGACTCATCGTCCCTTCATATCGCGCTGATGACACCGGCTGCGACGCCAGTTCGGCCGGGAACGGCATCGGCTCGAGGCCCGCATAGATCAGCGAATGCGAGAGGTCGGAATGCGCCACCAGGCGCTGCCTGATCCAATGGCCGAGATAGCAGAAGCGCCTGATCGCGCCGACATCGTCACCGCGCCTGTCGTCCTCGATCATGCTTTCGCTGACGCCTTCGATGTAGACTGGGTAGTTGTTGAAGTCGCGGATCAACGACCAGACGGTCGTCAGGGGATGGTCGAGGACCGCGCTGTAAGTGGCTGTTGTCATGGTCTCATGTGTCCGTTGCAGGGCGCCCCAATCATCGCGCCACACGGCGGCGAAACCCACCCGGTTTCCGATCGACAACAGTGGTGGACGCAACCGCGATCCCCTCGCCACCTCGGCACGACCATTGTAAACCAAGCCATGAGCCAGCCGAGATCCCCCGCTGATATCCTTCCCCTCGCCCGCGACTTGCGCGCCGGCAGCCGCGCCGCGCTGGCGCGTGCGATCACCTTGGTCGAGAGCCGGCGGGCAGATCATCAGGCGGCGGCGCGGGAGCTGGTGCAGGCGCTGCTGCCGCAGACCGGTAACGCAATTCGCGTCGGCATCACCGGCTCGCCCGGCGTCGGCAAGTCGACCACGATCGATGCGCTCGGCATGTACCTGATCGAACAGGGCCAGAAGGTCGCGGTGCTCGCGGTCGATCCCTCCTCGGCGCGCACCGGCGGCTCCATCCTCGGCGACAAGACGCGGATGGCGCGGCTGTCGCATCACGAGCATGCCTTCATCCGCCCCTCGCCTTCCTCGGGCACGCTGGGAGGTGTCGCCGCCAAGACGCGCGAGGCGATGCTGTTGTGCGAGGCCGCGGGCTTCGACGTCGTGCTGGTCGAGACCGTCGGCATCGGCCAGTCCGAGACCGCGGTCTGCGACATGACCGACTTCTTCCTTGCGCTGATGCTGCCGGGCGGCGGCGACGAGTTGCAGGGCATCAAGAAGGGCCTGGTCGAGCTCGCCGACATGATCGCGATCAACAAGGCCGATGGCGACAACGTCAAGCGCGCCAACATCACCGCCGCCGACTATCGCGGCGCGCTGCATCTGCTCAGCCCGCGCTCCGAACACTGGCATCCGCCGGTCGTGACCTATTCGGCGATGGCCGGCACGGGGATCGCCGAGCTGTGGCAGAAGGTGCTCAATCATCGCAAGGCGATGATCGCCTCCGGCGAGTTCGCGGCCCGCCGCCGCGACCAGCAGGTAAAATGGATGTGGACCATGCTGGAGCAGCGCCTGATGGCGCGGCTGCGCACCGATCCCTCCATCCGCACCAAGGTGAAGAAGCTGGAGACCGACGTCGCCGAGGGCCGCGTGGCGCCGGCGCTGGCGGCCGAACAACTGGCGGAGATGCTGAGTTGAGCGAGCGGCCGCGCCTTCTGATCACCGGCTTCGGCCCGTTCCCCGGCGCGCCGTCCAACCCGACCATGCCGCTGGTGAAACGCCTCTCGGAGCTGCGCCGGCCGGCGCTGGAGGGCGTCGACATCTCCAGCCACATCTTTCACGTGACGTGTGCCACCGTCGATCGCGAGCTGCCGCAACTGATCGCCGAGCGCCGTCCGCACGCGCTGCTGATGTTCGGACTTGCGGGGCGAACGTCCTATCTGCGCATCGAGACCCGCGCCCGCAACGCCATCACGACCACCTTCCCCGATGCTGATCGCCAGATCGCGCGCAAGGGCGTGATCGTCCCGGGCGCACATGCCGTGTCGTTCGGCCCGCACATTGCGCGCCTGCTGCGCGCCGCCCGCGCCACCGGCATCGACGCAAGATCGTCGCGCGACGCCGGCAGCTACCTCTGCAACTATCTGAGCTGGCGTGCGATCGAGGCGACACGGACCGCAAGCGGCCCGCGCCTCGCCGCCTTCATCCACATCCCGCCGCTGCCGCGGAGCGGCACGACGTTGCCGCAGGGCAGTCCGCGGATCACGCTCGACGCACTGGTCGACGCCGGCGAAGCGATGCTGATGGAGCTGGTCAAGCTCGCGCGACAGGAATCCCGTCGCACGAGCTGACATGGATGCGATGAACGCGGCCAGCGTGAGCAGGCGGGCCCTCTTCGCCTGAGGTCAGACGCTCCAGCGCCGTCGACCGCCAAATCCGCCACCGATCAGGCGCAGCACGAGCAGCAGGACCACGGCGCCGATGAAGGCGTTGATGATCGCGGCGACCAGCCCGACACCGAGATGAATGCCGAGCCGGGGCAGCAGCCAATTGCCGACGAAGGCGCCGAGCAGGCCGACGACCAGATCGCCGATCAGGCCAAAGCCGCCACCATCCATGACGCGGCCCGCGAGCCACCCGGCGACGATGCCGACGAACAGAATTACCAGCAGACTCTCATTGGATAGATGCACGACCCTCTCCTCCTTGATCCGTCGCCGGAACAAGCTCGGGCAGTCCGATTGGTTCCGGGGGGCGCTGTGACGACCTGAGGGGAAGCTTTAACCGTACCGGCAACAATCCCCGGCGCCGGCGCTCATCCTCAGCATCAGCATTGAGGCTTTCGGCTTAAGTCGTGGCGGCAAGTCATCTTTCGCGGGACGCTGACATGGATTTGGATCGCCGCCGGCTTCTCGCCGGCTCGGCCGCCGGTGCCGCCGGCGCATTGGCCTTGCCAACTGAGACGGCACAAGCCGTTCCCTTGATCTCCGCGCTCGGCCGCGACGCCACGCAATACGGCGTCAAGCCGAACAGTCCGGACGACCAGACGCGCACGCTGCAGCGCGCGATCGATGAGGCCACGCGCGCGCAGGCGCCGTTGGCGCTGCCACCGGGCACCTACAAGACGTCGATGCTGCGGCTCACCAAGGGCAGCCAGTTGGTCGGTGTCCGCGGCGCCACCAAGCTGGTCTTCACCGGCGGCGGCCCGTCGCTGCTTTCCGGCGAAGGCGCCGACGGTCTCGGCATCAGCGGTCTGTCGCTCGACGGCAACGGCATCGCCCTGCCCCAGCGCCGAGGCCTGCTCCACGTCGCCGCCGCCAAAGATGTCAGGGTCATCGACTGCGAGATCACGCGCTCCGGCGGCAGCGGCCTCTGGCTGGAGCAGGTCTCGGGCGACGTCACGGGCAACGTGATCACCGACATCGCGGTCACCGCAATCGTGTCGTTCGATGCGCTCGGATTGGTCGTGTCGCGCAACACCATCAAGGGCGCGCGCGACAACGGCATCGAGATCCTGCGCACCGCGATCGGCGACGACGGCACGATGGTGCTCGACAATCATGTCGAGGACATCAAGGCGGGCCCCGGCGGCTCGGGCCAGTACGGCAACGCCATCAACGCTTTCCGCGCCGGCAACGTCATCGTCAGAGGCAACCGCATCAGGAACTGCGACTACTCCGCCGTGCGCGGCAACTCGGCCTCCAACATCCAGATCGTCGGCAACAGCGTGACCGACGTGCGCGAGGTCGCGCTCTATTCGGAGTTCTCGTTCGAAGGCGCCGTGATATCAGGCAATACGGTGGACGGCGCCGCGTTCGGCGTCTCCGTCTGCAACTTCAACGAGGGCGGCCGCATCGCGGTCGTCCAGGGCAACATCATCCGCAACCTGATTCCGAAGCGCCCGATCGGCACGGCTCCCGACGACGATGCCGGCATCGGCATCTATGTCGAGGCGGATTCGTCGGTGACCGGCAACGTGGTCGAGAACGCCCCCGCCTACGGCATCGTCGCCGGCTGGGGCCGTTATCTGCGCGACGTCGTCATTTCAAGCAACGTGGTCCGCAACGCGCTCGCCGGCATCGGGGTCTCGGTGGTGCCGGGCGCGGGCACGGCGATCGTCAGCGGCAACATGATCTCCGGCACGCCGCGCGGCGCGGTGATCGGGCTCGATCACATCAAGCCGGTGACGTCAGATCTCACGCAGGACGGCGCGCAGCGGTTTGCGCAACTGAACGTCAGCGGCAACGCCGTGGTCCGATGAAGATCTCGAGCATGATCCGGAAAAGTGGGAACCGGTTTTCCGAAAAGATAATGCTCAAACAGAGAGATCAGATCATGATGCGTTTCCGCCGAAACGCGTCATGATCTAATAGGCCACGGCCAGCGCCGGATAGCGGCGCTCGATGGCATCGAGGTCGACCACCGGCTCGTCGTACTCGGCGTCGGACTCGTCCATGCCGATACTCAAGGCCTGCTCCAACGCGGACATATCGATCCGCGCCGGCGCGACGGTCAGATCGACTGCGATCTCGTCTTCCACATCGTCCGGTTCGATGACGAAGTCGGGCTCCGGATCATCCGCGGCCAGCTCGATCTCCGGCTCGACCACGATCTCGGACTCCGCAAGGATGGTCTCGAGCGAGCGCGGCAGCGCGATCGGGCGATGCTCGACGATCGGCGCCGCGACCCTTGGCGTTTCGATCCTTGGCGTCACGATTATTGGCGTTTCGACCGGCGGCTGCTGGATGTGATGAAGCGTGATCGGCTCCGGCTCGGCGAGGCGCACGGGAGCCGGCGACACGGCCAGCGTCGCGGCCGGCCTTTGGCTCGGCACGATGCTCATCGGCTCCGGCTCGGCGCGGCGTGAAGGAGCTGGCGACACGGCCAGTGTCGCAGCCGGCCTTTGGCGCGGCACGATGCTCACCTGCTCCGGCTCGGCACGGGACAGCACCTTCCAGGTCTGCACCGCAGCCTTGGCGTGCCGAAGGTCGTCGAGGAATGCCTGCTCGGTGTAATAGCGCCGCCAGCGGCCGCTATCGAACAGCTCGGTGAGATGATCGAGACGCCGTTCGGCAAGCGCGCACCAGCGCGCAGCCAGTTCGCGGCTGCAAGCCACGTCCAGTCGATGTGTCATAGGGGAGCCCGAAAAAAGGGGACGGACGCACTCGGCACGAATCAACGCAACGTGACGTGAATATTTTGTGGAAAAGGTTAACAAAGTCTAGCTAACGCCATCTTCTTTGGCCGCCAAACCGTAGTCGTGCGGAATTTTGCCCGTGGTTTCGCGGGCTCCGCCGCATCGAAACAACGCTGGCGCGTCCGCTGAGATCATCGAGCAACCCGAAGCTGTCCCCCGGAGCCGACAGTGGCGAGCTCGTCACGGTATTCGCGCATCCCAAAATGAAAGAGCCGTCCGGGGGGACAACCGGACGGCTCGAGCCATATGGGCGCTTGGGGTGGATGGGCGCTCGCGCCTGATATAGCTTTTGGGGAGGGGATCACCGCTCCCACATACCTTCTGTCGTGACCGCCCTAGCGCACGTTCAAAGCGACAGCGGGAATTTCGGACCATTCACGAAAACGTTGACGCTACTGCTGGGCCGGCCGAACCGCATCGGCAGGCGGCGCGTCGCCGGTTCCCATATTGAGTCCCATGGCCGAAGCCGGGCGCAGCTCGCGTGCGGGCGCCAGGTCTTGTCCCCTGTCGCCGGCAGGCCCGGCCGCAGGTGCGGCCGACACCGCGGGCCTATCCTGCGGCGACAGCACGGCCTGCACTGCGGCCAGCGCGTCCGCCTCCCCTGCTCCGAACAATTCGTCCTGCCCGGGCGAGCCGAGATCGCGCGCGGTCTTGGTCAGCACCGTGCGCACGGTCTCCGGCTTCAGCGCCGGATTGCGCTCCAGCACCAGCGCCGCGAGGCCGCTGACATAGGCTGCGGAGAACGAGGTGCCCGAAATGATCTGATACTTGCCGTCCGGCGCCGGCAGGAAGATGTCGGCGCCGGGCGCGGCGAGCGCGATGTAGTTGCCGCGATTGGACGCCGGCAGCAGCTGGTCCCGTGTATCGGTCGCGCTGACGGCAATGACGTTCGGATTGGCGGCGGGATAGAGCGGCGGCGATTTCGCGCCGGCATTGCCGGCGGCGGCGACCATGACGACGTCCTTGGCCGCGACCGCCGCGATGGCCCGCTCGATCACGGCGTCCTTCGGGCCGGCGAAGCTCATGTTGATGATCTGCGCGCCATGCAGCGCCGCGTAGTCCAGCGCCTTGAGGATCACATAGGAGCTGCTCTCCGGGCCGCCGCCCTTCTTGCCCACGCCGAACGCACGGATGGCAATGATCCGCGCATAGGGCGCGCTGCCCATCAGCCGCTTGTGCGAGACGATCACGCCGGCAATGCCGGTGCCGTGCACATGCGGCCCCTCGTCGCCGCCGAGCGCGTCATACGCATCGAACGACGCATCGGCGAATTCGGGATGCTTGAGGTCGACCCCGGAATCGATCACCGCGATGGTGACGTTGGAGCCTTGCGCCAGCCGATGCGCTTCAGGCAGCCGAAGCTTCGCCAGAGCGTATTGCGCCGGATCGCCCTCCGCAGGTGGAGCGCTTTGCTGCAGGGTGTAGCGATAGTTCGGCTGCACCGAGCGGACGCTGCGATCTGCCGCAAAGGCGCGCCTGACCGCCTCGACGGAGCGGCGGTCGGTGATCCTGAACAGGCCGATGGTCGCCCCGATCAAAGGAAAATTCTGCGAGCTGATGCGCTGCAGGCGGTGGCGCCGCGCGAGCGCGTCGGCCTGATCGGCGGACAGGCTGCCGTCGATCTCGGCGACGAGCTCATTGGCGATGCTGCGCGGATCGCTCGTCCCTGCGGCGGCGGGCTCGCGCCGTTGCGCCGACTTCGCCGACCTGCCCTTGCCCGAGTTCCCATTCGCCGACATCGCCTTGTCTGATCCGCCTTCGGCGGTCGCCGACGGCCGCCTCAGGCATTCCCCTGACGCCGTGCGGTCGGGCGGGCTGCAGGAGGACTGCAGGTTCGGTGAGAAGCGCGCGGTCGGCAGCGCAGGCCGGATGGCAATGCCCGGACTCGGCGGCGCGCGCATCGCCGCGCCTGGATTGATGCTCGGCACCCGGCTCGGGATGTTGATGTTGGGCGAGCGCATCATCGCCTGCGCCGAGGCGCTCATGTCGCCGCCCGCCATGCCGAGAACCACGCCTGCGGTCAGCGCGGCGAGATGTCTTGCGGACCGCAGCAATGCGCGCAGCGACATGGAGCCTCCGAACGACGCCTCGGACGGCGCAGCCTATTGAGCAGCCACCGCGAGGCTGACGATCTTCTCCCGCGACAGCCGGCCGATCAGGCCGTCGGCATCGGCCCGCGACAACGGCTGGGTGCCGAGTTGCAACTTGAACAGCCCGCCCTTGGCGCCCTCGACGATCGAGGCCTGATAGCTGTCGAGCAGCGCGGTGATGTCGGCCATGCGCGCATCGGGCGCGAAGCGCACCAGCGCGTAGACCGGCGCGGTCGATCCGGCGACCTGCGGGCCGAGACCGCGGATCAGCGGCGCAGCCGGGGCCGGAGCTTCGGCGATGCGCTGACGTGCCATACTGTTATCAGGCGCCCGTTCGGCCAGAGCCGGCGCGGCCGCGCTGGGCGGCGGCGGCGCCGCTGCCATCGGCCTGCTCACGGGTGCAGGAGCAACGCTCTTGTCCTGAGCGAGCTTCTCTTGCGCAGGCTTGTCCTCGGCGACCGAAGCGGTCTGGTAGGTCGCGGTCTGCGAGCGCATCAGCACGGCGCCGATGATGCCGGCCTGCGCCACCACCAGGAGCGCGCCGAGGCTCACGGTCCAGACCAGGGTGCGCGGCGACAGGCTCTCGAAGAACGCCATGATGCGCGCGCCGGCGCCGGGCTGCGCCTTGGGCGCCTGCTCCGGCTCGGCCTCGATCGCGGCGAACAGCTTCTGCATCGCGCGCATCGACGGCGCGCCGAGGCTTTCGTTCAGCGCGATGGTCTCGGCATATTCCTTCTGGATCTCGGCATATTGCCGGGCGAGATCGGCGTCCTGCGCCAGCGCCTCCTCGACACGGCGCATGTCGCGCGCATTCAGCGTGCCGGCGGCGTACCACGGCAACAGCAGCTCGACGTCACCGGGCTCTTGCTCCAGCATCTTCTTGCTCAAAGCCATCATGGCCAGCCTCTTTCAATGCCGGCCGCCTTCAGGAGTTCGGCCAATTTCTTGCGCGCATAGAACAGGCGCGTCTTGACGGTGTTTTCCGGAATTCCGACGATCTCGGCCACCTCCTCCACGGACTTCTCGTGGTAGTAGACCAGATCGACGATCTCCCGGTGGTCAGGCGAAAGCGCGGTCAGGCACTTGCGCAGGGCTTCCCCGGTATTCTTCTTCTGCACCGCCACTTCCGGATCGTCGGACGTGTCCTCGATCGCGTTGGCGGCGTCGTCCTCGAGCTCAACGTCCTTGCGGCGCCGAAGTGCCGAGAGCGCCTTGAACCGCGTGATGGCCAGCAGCCAGGTGGAGACGGCAGAGCGGCCCTCGAACTTGCCGGCCTGACGCCACACGTCGAGAAAGACCTCGCTGATGAGGTCTTCCGCGGCCTGTTCGTCCCGCACGAGCCGGAGCCCGAAACGGTACACCCTGACATGGTGCCGCCCATACAGCACCTGCATGGCGAGCCGGTCGCCTTGAGCGATCCGGGCAATCAGGGTTTCGTCTGACGCCGCTGCTGTCACGCTCAATGGCCGTCTCGCAAGATTGGTCTGGAGGAATGAGATTGCGGTTCGAATACAACCGCAAAATTCTTGAAAATACCGGAAAGACACGTCCCCACGTGTGAGCTGGCGCACAGACACGCCAATTTTGCTGCATCGCCCGGGGCGGTCGCGCCCGGCGGGGTCCCGCCTGCCATGTTACGTTCCTGACCAACTGCGCCCGAAAGCCGTAAATTCCCTGCCGCGGCATGCCGCGGCGTCACGTTGTCCCAGTTCCCCTAGATACCAAAGTTAAAGGCTTTCCCACGTAGATTTTCAGTTGAACCGGAACAAATTGCGCGCGCATGGGCACCACGGCACCGCCTTATTCGATTCCCACCGTTGCCGATGCTGACGGCTCTCGCTCGCCCCCGGCGCGCGAGCTGCGCGTTCGTCGCGCCGGCCGGCGCCGGCAGATCCTGGCGATGATCGCCGCATGCTACCTGATCGACGCGGTCATCCTGTTCATCTACGCCCAGGCCGGCACCGTGCCGGCCACGATCGCCCCGTCCTATGCGGCGATCGGCGTCCTCACCGTCGCTCTGTGGACGGTGCTGTCGGAGAGCGGATTCAACGACCGCTTCCATGACCACTATCTGGTCGTGCCGCAGTCGATCATCAGCATGATGCTGACGGTCGCGTTCTGCTACATCGCGCCGGAAGTCAGCATCGTCTTCCTGTGCACGCTGTATCTGGTCGTCGGCTTCAGCTCGCTGCGCGCCACGCCGCGCCAGACCGCGATCTGCTGGACGTTCCTGGCGCTCGGGCTCGCCGGCCTGTTCCTGCTGACGGACAAGCCGCTCGGCATGCCCACCGGCAACGCCCTGGAGCGGCTCGCGACGCTTCTGGTGTTCGTGCTGACCATCGCCGGCTGCATGTTCCTCGGCATCTTCTCCAGCGCCTTGCGCGAGACGTTGTATCAGCGCGGCCTGAAGCTGAAGGAAGCCTATCGCCGCATCGAGGAGCTGGCCGAGCTCGACGAGCTGACCGGCGCGCTGAACCGGCGCTCGATCATGCAAGTGCTGGAGGAGGAATTGACACGATCGCGCCAGGCCGGCAGGCCCTGCTCGGTCGTGCTGATCGATCTCGACTGGTTCAAGCACATCAATGACGAGCACGGTCACCCGACCGGCGACGACGTGCTGCGCACCTTCGCCATCACGATGTTCGCCAACATCCGCGGCAGCGACCGCTTCGGCCGCTACGGCGGCGAGGAGTTTCTGCTGGTGCTGCCGGGCGCGCCGCAGGATCCGGCCTGCCGGCTCGCCGAGCGGCTGCGCCAGATCATCGCCGACCTCGACTGGAGCGCGTTCTCGACCGGCCTGCAGGTCACCTTCTCCGCCGGCGTCGCCACCGCGCGCGGCGACGAGACCACGGAATCGCTGCTGTCGCGCGCCGATCGCGCGCTCTACGACTCGAAGGCGCAGGGACGCAATCGCGTCACCCGCGCCTGAGCGATCCGGCATGACGACGAAGCCCAAGCCCAATGAGAGCCTGCTGGACGAGCTCGAGGACACGCTCGCGCATGGCACCGTGGCGCGGCGGGTGGAGACCCTGCGCAAGGTGACCGACCTGTTCGTGGAGGGCACGGCGGATTTTGCCGACGACCAGGTGGCGCTGTTCGACGACGTGTTCGAATGCCTGATCGACCACATCGAGACCTCGGCGCGCGCCCTGCTCGCGAGCCGGCTCGCGCCGCTCGACCGCGCCCCGCCGCGGACCTTGCACCGGCTCGCCGATGACGACGCCATCGAGGTCGCCGGTCCCGTGCTGTCGAAATCCGAACGGCTCGACGAAGCCGCGCTGATCCGCACCGCCGAGACCAAGAGCCAGGCGCATCTGCTCGCGATCTCGATCCGCCGCGTGCTCAGCCGCGCCGTCACCGACATCCTGCTCCGGCGCGGCAATGACGCGGTCGTGCACAGCACGGTCAGCAATCCCGGCGCCGACCTCTCGGAGCGCAGCTTCGATGCGCTGGTCGATCGCGCGGCGCTCGACGAGAACCTCGCCGCATGCCTCGCTTTGCAGCCCAACCTGCCCCGCCATCTCTATCTGAAGCTCGTCGCAAAGGCCTCGGCCACGGTGCGGACGCGGCTCGAGGCGGCCAATCCCAAGCTCGCGCAGGAGGTCTCCTCCGCCGTGCGGACTGCCGGAAGGCGGGCGCGATCGAGCGCGGTGGCGCTGACGAGCCAGACCGAGATCGCGCATGCGCTGGTGCGCTCCCTGCATGCCGATGGCCGGCTCGACGATCGCCTCCTGGTTCAGTTCACCGAGCAGCGCAAGTTCGACGAGGCCAATGCCGCGGTCGCCGCCATGGCCAACGTGCCGGTCGCGGTCGCCGAGAGCATCATGATCGAGAGCCGTGCCGAGGGCGTCATGATCCTCGCCAAGGTCGCAGGCCTGGCCTGGCCGGCGGTCGAATCGATCATCCGGATGCGCGATGAGCTGGCCGGCAGCGCCGCGACCGACCTCGTCGCCTCCAAGGCGACCTATGAGCGGCTGCGGCGCTCCACGGCGCAGCAGGTGCTGCGCTTCCATCGCGTGCAGGATACAGCGGCGCCGGCCTGATCGATCGCCGAGCGCAATCTCAATAACGCAGCACCCGCCGGCCGATCAGCGCGCCGAGCCCGGCCACGACGAGCGCAGCGATCGTGTACCAGGTCGCAACGAACAGCGGTGAATCGTCGGTGCAATGCGCGGCATAGAGCGTTGCGGCAATCCCCGCAGACACCAGCCCCGCGATGCCTCCCGCGACCGCCGGGCGCGACGGGGCGCCGTGGCGCAGGCCGAACAGCGCCGCGCCCAGCATCGGCAGCGACAGCACCGGGATCGCGCTGACGCACAGCATCGAATTATGGCCGACCAGCCGCGCCATCATCGGCGCCCGCTGCGGCAGCATCATCTCGGCCGCGATGCCGCCGATCAGGACGACGATCGGCGCGACCAGCAGCCAGCCCCAGCCGTGCAGCGAGGCTTCGGGCCGCGACAGATGCACGCTGATGATCAGCGCCGGGATCGCCAGCGCCGTGGTGACGACGAACTTCAGGTCGAAGAACGGATTGCGCACCGCGAGCCAGATGTCCGGGCGGATGCCGAGCCCGATCAGCAGCATCGCGGTCGATACCGGCGTCGCCGCCATCAGGGCCAGCGCCATGATGATGCCGACCGGCAGCACGCGCTGCGCATTGTCGGCGGCAAGGGTGCGGATGAGCTGATCGGTGTCCATGATCATGTGTCCCGTAGCTTGGCCGTGAGCGTCGCTAGCGCCCGGTGCAGCGCCACCCGGACCGCGCCCTCGCTCATCGAAAACTTCTGCGCCGTCTGCTTGATCGAGGCGGCCTCGACCGCGATCGACTGCAGCACGTCGCGCTGACGCTGCGGCAGGGTCTTCAGCTGCGCTTCGACCTCGCTCGCCGGGAGGCTCGGCGCCGGCGGCTCGTCGGCCAGCGTCTCCGAGAAATCGTCGATATCGACGAACACCCGCCGGCCGCGCCGGCGCAGCATGTCGATCAGCTTGTTGCGGGCGATCGCGAACAGCCAGGGCGCGAACGGCGCATTGACGTCCCAGGTGTGCCGCTTGAGATGAACCGCCAACAGAATTTCCTGCACGATGTCCTCGGCCTGGTCGGGCGGCTGGCCGGCGCGCGCGAGGCCCCGCCGCGATGCTGCGCGCAGCACCGGCGTGATCGCCTTCAGCAGACGATGATAGGCCTCGTCGTCTCCGGCGACGGCCTGGCGCATCCAGCCCGTCCACTCGTCGTCACGCTCGCGCACCTGCGCTCCCACCCGACAGTTCGCCCTGGCCCCGCAATTTGTTACTCGAAGAACGAACTGATCACAAATTCGTGATCACTCGCTCGGCCTCGGAACAATCCGAGTTGCGCCACACGGAGAGCACGCCAGCGGGCAAATCTCGGAACCGCTCCATAGCACCAAATCGATCCGCGCAAGATCGGTTTGTGGACTGCACCGTCAAGGCCGCCGCCGACGCGCTCGGCGTCGCCTCCGTTTTGCCGTGAGCGGCCGGAAGATACCTATTTTCTGCCCCGTTCTCGACATCTGTCGGGGTCTCACTCCGTCATGGGCTGGCAGGGTGGGGAGAAGGCCAATATGACGATCCAAGCCAGTGGACGTACAGCATTCATCATCGCCGCCGCGTTCGTCCTGAGCCTTGCCGGGACTGGTTTCGTACGCGCGGCCGAACAGCAGACCTACAGTCCGTTCCTGCCGGTCGGCTCCGACACCGCGCAGGCTGCCAAGCAGGACGTGTTTCCGGCACCGATGGCGACCGAGGCGCAGGCGGCGCCCGCGGCTCAAACAGCCGAAACCGAATCGGCGCCGGCCGAGCCCGCCACCGTCAACCTCGTCACCGTCAGCAATGACGACGGCTCCGGCTGGGACAAGGCCTCGATCATCGGCAAGATCTTCATCGCCTGCGGCACCCTGCTCACCTTGGGCTCGGCCGCGCGGATGTTCATGATCTGACGCGCGGCGTCCCCGCCCCTACTTGATGCGAAGCCGAGCAGCGGGCAGATTGCCCGCTGTTTGATTTGGGGGCAGGAAACATGAGCGTTTACGAGCACATCATCGTCGAGGGCAAAGGCGCGGTCGGCGTCATCACCTTGAACCGGCCGAAGATGCTCAACGCATTGTCGTTCGGCGTCTTCCGCGAGATCGCAGCAGCCGTCGACGATCTCGAGGCCGACGACGCCATCGGCTGCATCGTCATCACCGGCAGCGAGAAGGCCTTCGCCGCCGGCGCCGACATCAAGGAGATGCAGCCGAAGAGCTTCATCGACATGTTCTCGAGCGACTTCACCGCGATCGGCGGCGACCGCGTCGCGCGCTGCCGCAAGCCGACCATCGCTGCGGTCTCGGGCTATGCGCTCGGCGGCGGCTGCGAGCTCGCGATGATGTGCGACTTCATCATCTGCTCGGACACCGCCAAGTTCGGCCAGCCGGAAATCACGCTCGGCACCATTCCCGGCATCGGCGGCACGCAGCGCCTGACCCGCGCGATCGGCAAGGCCAAGGCGATGGACCTCTGCCTCACCGGCCGCATGATGGATGCCGCGGAAGCCGAGCGCGCCGGCCTCGTCAGCCGCATCGTGCCCGCCGACAAGCTGATGGAAGAGACGATGGCTGCGGCCGAGAAGATCGCATCGATGTCGCGCCCCGCCGCCGCGATGGCCAAGGAGGCCGTCAACCGCGCCTTCGAGACCCCGCTCTCCGAGGGCATGAACGTCGAGCGCAACCTCTTCCACGCCACCTTCGCGCTGGAAGACCGCGCCGAGGGCATGGCGGCGTTCATCGAGAAGCGCAAGCCGGTGAACAAGAACCGGTGAGCTTGCGCGCACTCCGATTGGGCTGAGCATTCTTCGTCATGAGAGCCGACCTGTTTCTCTACAGCCGGTCCGCTCCCTCTCCCCGTTCTTCACGGGGAGAGGGTTGGGGTGAGGGGCAGCCGCACGGTTGGTATCAGTAAGGGGCCTGCGCACCGGGAGTGTGCGCCGAGAGACCTGTACCCCCTCACCCGGATTGCATCTTTCGATGCAATCCGACCTCTCCCCGCAAGCGGGGCGAGGTGCACCGAGCGGGTCGCGAATAGCTCGCTAACAGATGAGATGATTCGCGGGCGCAGCTTGGCGCACTGCATTGCTCCCTCACTCACCCGCCTACCGCGCGGCGATGCCGCTGCACCCGCCGCGATGCGCCTGTGGCGCGGCAGCCACAACAAACCATGGAAAAGCCGGCCCAATTCCACATCCGCGGTTTGTGTGTGGCCGCCCTCCGCCGTAAACAGGTAAACGATTGGTTAAGACAGTGAGACGCGGCGGAGTCGGATGGTGGGTCGAGCCAAGACATTTGGCGTCGGCAAGGTGCATGCACGGCGGATCGGCTCTGGCCTGATCCTCGCCGCCGGCCTTGCCGCTGTCTGTTCACCGGCGCGCGCCGAGGATCTCGCCGCCGCGCTGGCCAAAGCCTATCAGACCAACCCGGCGCTCAACGCCGAGCGCGCCCGCCAGCGCGCCACCGACGAGAACGTGCCGCAGGCGCTGGCCGGCTATCGTCCGCAGCTCATCGCCAGCCTCAGCGCCGGCCTGCAGGCCGTGCGCAATCTGCTGCCGACCAATGCGATCCAGAGCCAGACGCTGAAGCCCTGGACCATTGGTCTCACCGTCAGCCAGACCCTGTTCAATGGCTTTCGCACCGCCAACAGCGTCCGCGTTGCCGAGCTGCAGGTGCAGTCGGGCCGCGAGGCGCTGCGCAATGTCGGCCAGGGCGTTCTGCTCGACGCCGTGACCGCCTATACCAACGTGCTCGCCAACCAGTCGCTGGTCGAGGCGCAGCGCTCCAACGTCGCGTTCCTGCGCGAGACGCTGTCGGTGACGCAGCGCCGCCTCAACGCCGGCGACGTCACGCCGACCGACGCCTCGCAGGCCGAGGCGAGGCTGGCGCGCGGCCTGTCCGACCTCAATGCCGCCGAGGTCAACCTCGCCATCAGCCAGGCCACCTACGCGCAGGTGATCGGCATGACACCGAGCCAGCTCCGCGCCGCAGATCCGGTCGACCGCCTGCTGCCGCGCTCGCGCGAGGACGCGATCGCCCTGGCCAACAAGGAGAACCCGGCGGTGGCCGCGGCAAGCTTCGACGTCGACGTCGCCTCGACCTCGATCAAGGTCGCCGAGGGAGCGCTGCTGCCGAGCGTGACCTTGCAGGCCGGCGTCAGCCGCAGCCGTGATTCGGATCAGACGCTCGGCACCTTCGGCACCGACCAGGCCTCGGTCGTCGGCAGCGTCACCGCGCCGATCTATGATGGCGGCACCGCGGCGTCGCAGACCCGCCAGGCCAAGGAGGTCGCGGCGCAGAGCCGCCTCGTGCTCGACCAGGTCCGCAACCAGGCGCGCACCGCGGTGGTCAGCGCGTGGGTCGCCAATGAAGGCGCCAAGGTCGCCGTCAGCGCCTCCGAATCCGAGGTGAAGGCCGCGACCGTGGCGCTGCAAGGCGTCTCGCGCGAGGCGCAAGGCGGCCAGCGCACCACCGTCGACGTGCTGAACTCGCAGGCCGACCTGATCCAGGCCAAGGCCCGGCTGATCGGCGCCCAGCGCGACCGCGTCATCGCCTCCTACACCCTGCTCAGCGCCGTCGGCCGCCTCGACGTCAAGAACCTCAATCTGAACACGCCGGACTATCTGCCCGAAGTCCACTACCACCAGGTCCGCGACGCCTGGCACGGCCTGCGCACGCCGTCGGGGCAGTAAATCGCCGAGGTGTGGGCTGAACAAGCCGAGGTGAGCTACGTCCAGAAGGACCAATGCCGCCGGTCTCCTGACGATCGCGGTGAGTTGACAGAGCGCGGCCTCCACCTCCGCTGTCGTCCCGGGCAAGCCTCCACGGCGCGTACGCGCCGTGGAGGCGGCGACCCGGGACCCATAGCCACAGGGCGATGTGGCGGGATGAGATCGGAGTCACGGGCCTGCCGCCACACGACCGCCTGTGGTTATGGATCCCGGCGTTCGCCGGGATGACACCGAGTTTTTTGCGGCGCTGTTGGCCCTTGCCCCCTGCCCCGCGCGGGTTCACGCTGATGGCCACAACCACGCGCGTCACCCTCAACGCACACGCGACATCCGGGGAGAACCATCATGTTGAACCGCCGCAGCCTGCTGCTGGCCTCGCTCGCCGCCGGAGTGACGATGACGACGACAGCCCGCGCCAAGCCCTCACAACCGGCCACGCCGGTCGACTTCGACGTCCCCGCCGACGCCTGCGACTGCCACACCCACATCCACGGCGATCCCGAAAAATTTCCCTTCGCCGCCACTCGCGTCTACACGCCGGAGCCGGCGCTGCCGGAGGAGATGGCCGCCCTGCACAAGGCGCTGCACATCAAGCGCGTGGTGATCGTGACGCCGAGCGTCTACGGCACCGACAATTCCGCGACGCTGTACGGCATGAAGGCCAGGGGCAACGACGCCCGCGGCGTCGCCGTCATCGATGACAAGACCACCGACGCACAGCTCGACATGATGAACGCCGACGGCTTCCGCGGCATCCGCCTCAATCTCGCGACCGGCGGCATCAACGATCCCAAGGTCGGCCGCGCCCGCTTCCAGGCAGCCGTCGAACGCATGAAAGCGCGCGGCTGGCACATCCAGCTCTACACCAACACGCCGATGATCGCGGCCATCAAGGACCTCGTGATGCAGTCGCCAGTGCCGGCCGTGTTCGATCATTTCGGCGGCGCCCAGGCCGATCTCGGCCTCGAGCAGCCGGGCTTCGCCGACCTCGTCGAGCTCGTCCGCAGCGGCAAGGCCTATGTGAAGATCTCCGGCGCCTACCGCGCCTCCACGAAAGGCCCTGATTACACGGACGTCATCCCGTTCGCGAAAGCCCTCATCGCCGCGAACCCGGACCGCATCGTCTGGGGCACCGACTGGCCGCATCCGGACTCCTCGCCGCATCCCGAGCTGAAAGTGACCGACGTCAGGCCGTTCTATCCGATCGACGACGGCCGCCTGATGAACCAGCTCCCGGTGTGGGCACCGGACGCCGCGACCAGGAAGAAGATCCTGGTGGACAATCCGGCGAGGCTCTACGGATTTTGAGACGTATTCCATCCACGAGCCCAGTTCGTAGGGCGGGTTAGCGCAGCGTAACCCGCCGCAACACTCTCCTCGACGTCACGGCGGATTACGCTGCGCTAATCCGCCCTACGAGGACTACCTGTCACGTCAGCGACCGCGCGCTCTTCGTGCCGCACCGTCGTGAACATGTCCCAGATCGCGATGAACATCGCCGCGATGACGGGGCCGATGATGAAACCGTTCAGCCCGAACACCTCGATGCCGCCCAAGGTCGACAGCAGTACCACATAATCCGGCATCTTGGTATCCTGCCCGACCAGGATCGGACGCAGCAGATTGTCGACGAGACCGATGACGAGCGCGCCATAGGCGATCAGGATCACGCCCTGCCAGATCGAGCCGGTCGCCAGCAGATACAACGCGACCGGAAACCAGACGATGCCCGCGCCCACCGCGGGGAGTAGCGACATGAACGCCATCACGACCGCCCACAGCAGCGGCGCGGTGATGCCGAGGAACCAGAAGATCAAGCCACCCAGGGCACCCTGCGACAGAGCGACCACCAGATTGCCCTTCACCGTCGCGCGAATGACGATGATGAATTTTGAGAGCAGCGCGCCGCGTTGCTCGTCGCGCAAAGGGATGGCGTCCGCGATGCGCCGCGACAGCGTCTCCTCATCGCGCAGCAGGAAGAACAGCAGATAGAGCATGAGAAACAGGCTGACGAAAAACTCGAACGTGCCCTGCCCGATGTTCAGCGCCTGGCCTGCGATCACCTGGCTGCCTCGCAGCAGCAGCGCGGACAGCCGGTCCTTTAGCCCCGCCAGGCTGCCGAGCCCGAACCGGTTGAGCAGATCGACGATCCACGCGGGCAGCGCGTCCAGCATCTTCTGGAAATACTGGCCGACGTCGAGCTGGCCGCCCTGCATCTGTCCGTAGACACCGGCCGCCTGCTGCGCCAGCGCCGTGCCGATCAGCGACAGCGGAATGATCACGATCAGGATGACCAGCAGCACGACGATCGCCGCCGCGAGCCCATCGCGACCGTGCATCGACCGTGACAGCCGGCGACGCAGCGGCGCGAACACGATCGCGCCGACGACGCCCCACAGCAGCGCGCCGTAGAACGGCAGCAGGATCCAGCCGAGCGCGAGCGTGATCACGGCGAGCAGAAACAGCAGGACCCGGTCTTCGAAACTGCGCATGTCAGTCCTTCATCTGGCAGCGACATCGAAAATGCCGGAGGCTCCCGGCATTACGATGCCCCCTATCTTCGAACTCAATAGCGGCCAACGCGCGAACGCGCCATTCGGGCTTCCATTGGGTCGCAATGTTGAGCCCCTCTGCTTCCACGTCGTCATGGCCGGGCCAGTCCCGGCCATCCACGTCGTGCTGCGCGCTCGAAACGACGTGGATGCCCGGCCATGACGACGGCGCCAATGAATTGAATAGGCGTGCGCCAAAACACCAATTTCGTCCACTCGATCAACCACAAAGCCCGTTTCAAGAGCCCCGACGAAAAATAAAACATTTCCGAAAATCAGCAAATCATGCTTATAAGTCTCGCGTTCCGGTCCGGATGAGGGGCGTACGCGTCGTCACGACACGTTGGACCGGCAATGCGGTGGACGTCAGGGCCTCGGCGCGCGTGATGTGCGGACGAGCGATGTCCTGGCGTACGTGAAATCGCGTGGTCCTGGCCTCCCGATGCCGAGGTCAAGGTTTGCGGAGGTCTGACGAGCTCTGCGGCCGACGGGGTCAACCAGCCGGTCCCCGAGGAGAGCGCGTATAAGCGTAAAGCCCATCGCGCAGGGAATGCCGGGATGTCTCGGCTGACCTGTGGTGACTGCCGCCTGCTTTTCTTTCTGCAGGCGGGCCATGGGTGCGGCCAGCGCCCGGCATTCCCTGCGCCCTCATCATTGACGAGGGCCCGCCGATCGCATCATCCGGACGCCCAGGCGTCGCGGCGATGCTACGGCTCGTCCTGATCTGGAACCTTCTCTGCCCACTTCGCCCCGTTGCCAACCGCGCGCCGAGCCGCAATAGTCCGCGCTTTCCGGGCCGGCCCGACCGGCCCGTCGACCTGGAGGCATGATGATGACGACGAGACCGACCGCAAAATCATCCGACAAGGATGTCTGGCGCGTCGGCGTGCTGTTCTCGCGCAGCGGCCTGATGGAGGTCACGGAGTCCGAGCACTTCTTCGGCACGGCGCTGGCCATCCAGGAGATCAACAAGGCGGGTGGCGTGCTCGGCCGCGAGATCGAGGTCATCGCCTATGATCCGGGATCGCAGCCGGAAACCTTCCGCAAGCTCGCCGACCGCCTGCTCACCGAGGACGGCGCCTCCGTCATCTTCGGCTGCTCGACCTCGGCGGAGCGCAAGGCGGTGCTCCCGGCGATCGAACGCCGCAACGGCCTGCTCTGGTATCCCTCGCTCTACGAGGGCTTCGAGTATTCGCCGAACGTGATCTACACGGGGCCGGCGCCGAACCAGAACGCATTCCAGCTCGCCGAATACATCGTGCGCAAGCATGGTCCGCGCGTTTATTTGATTGGCTCCGACTACATCTATCCGCGCGAATCCAACCGCATCATGCGCGACCTCGTCGAGTCCTATGCGGGCCGGGTCGTCGGCGAGCAGTATGTGACGATGGAGGCCACCGACGCCGAGCTGACGCGCGGCCTCGATGCGATCAGGGACGCCGCGCCCGACGTCGTGTTCTCGACCATCGTCGGCCGCACCGCGCAGCGTTTCTACCGCATGTATGCGAAGTCAGGCTTCGATCCGAAGCGGCTGCCGATCGCCAGCCTCACCATGGCGGAGGGCGAGGTGCGCGCCATCGGCGCCGAATATTGTGCCGGCCACCTCACCGCCGCGAGTTATTTCGGCACGCTTGCGCGCGACAGCAACGCGCGCTTCAAGGCAGCGTTTGCAGCAACTTTCGGCGCCGATACGCCGGTCAGCATGTGGAGCGCCTCGGCCTATGCCCAAATAAAACTGTTCGCGCTGGCGCTCGAGCAGGCCGGCAGCCTCGACACCCAGAAGCTGGTCGAGGCCGCGCTCGGCCTCAGCCTGGAGGCGCCGGAGGGACCGATGCGGATCGATCCCGACAACAACCATGTCTGGACGACGCCGCGCATCGGACGCGTGCGGGCCGACGGCCAATTCGACATCGTCTGGGAGAGCAAGAGCCCGATCAAGCCGGACCCGTATCTGTCGTTATCGCCGATCGGCGGCCGCTGGCTGAGCGAAGAGGCGCTGTCAGCATGAGGCCGGATGACCGCATGAAGCCCGGCGTGCGCCGCCTCATCGACGAGCTGCGCGGCGCCCGCGTGCTGGTGATCCATCCGCGCGACGCCGAGGGCGATGCGCTGATCGACCAGCTCAAGCGCATCGGCTGCAATGTGCGCGGCGTGTGGCCGCCGCCGGCCGCGATCCCGCACGACATCGACACGGTGTTCCAGCTGATCGAGACCTCGGAGGAGATGATCTTCCCGGAAGGCACCACCGATCATCCCCTCACCTTCATCGCCATCGTTGACTACGAGAACCCGACCATCCTCAAGCGGCTGCTCGACAGCAATGCGCATGGTGTCGTCAACAAGCCGATCCGCTCGTTCGGCATTCTCTCGTCGCTGGTGCTGGCGCGCTCGCTGCGCGGCTACACGCGCAGGCTCGAAGGCAAGGTGCAGAAGCTCGAGGAGACCTTGAAGGCGCGGCGCGACGTCGACAAGGCGGTGAAGATCCTGATGGGCTTGAAACAGGTCGGCGAGGTCGAGGCCTATGAGCTGATCCGCGCGCAGGCGACGCAGAAGCGCGTCGCGATGGCCGACATCGCGATTTCCATCATCAATGCGCAGGAAACGCTGGGAGGGTTGGGAGTGCTCGATGCGCCGGCCTCGCGCTGAACGTGCGTTGCCGCGCCCATGCGTTGGGCAGCGGCGGCCTCAAATTTTTGCAAGCGACGGCGTTGACTTCGCTTCGCGCATTTGAGTTACTTGAGGCCAGCGCGGACATCGGATGTCCGCCAATGGCCGGTCGGCCATTTCACATCAGGCTATGCAGCCCTCGTATTGCGTCGCAAGGCGCAGTCGGGGGCTTTTTGTTTGGCGCGCGCGACCCTCGCGAACGCAACGGAGACTCGTGCCTTGACGACGGATGACGACAGCAAACTGCGGATCGCCTGCATCCAGATGCAGCCGATGGTCGGCGAGTTGGAAACCAACCTCGCCCACAGCCTCGACCTGATCCAACAGGCGGTAGCCCAAGGCGCCAAGCTCGTGGTGCTCCCCGAGCTCGCCTCCTCGGGCTACGTGTTCAAATCGCGCGAGGAGGCCTTCGCCGCCTCGGAGACGATCCCCGGCGGTCCCGCGGTGACGGCGTGGAGCGAGATCGCGGCCAGGCATGGCTTGCATCTCGTCGCCGGCATTTGCGAGCGCGAGGGGACGAAGCTCTACAACAGCGCCGTGCTGATCGGGCCGAAGGGCTACATCGGCACGTTCCGCAAGGTGCACCTGTGGAACGAGGAGAACCTCTATTTCGAGCCCGGCAATCTCGGCTTCCCCGTCTACCACACCGAGATCGGCCGCATCGGCATGGCGATCTGCTACGACGGCTGGTTCCCGGAGAGCTACCGCCTCAACGCGCTGCAGGGTGCCGACATCGTCTGCGTGCCGACCAACTGGGTGCCGATCCCCGGCCAGGCCGAGGGCCGTGAAGCGATGGCCAACATCCTGGCGATGGCGGCCGCCCATTCCAACTCGATCTTCATCGCCTGCGCCGACCGCGTCGGCGTCGAGCGCGGCCAGCCGTTCGAAGGCCAGAGCCTGATCGTCAGCTACACCGGCTGGCCGGTCGCCGGCCCCGCGAGCCGCGACAAGGAGGAGATCGTGATTGCCGATGTGGCGCTCGGCGAGGCCCGCCGCGCCCGCAACTGGAACGCCTTCAACCAGGTCCTGCGCGACCGCCGCTCCGACGTCTACGACGAGATGCTCGGCAGCGACGTCAAGCGCGGCTGGTACTGACACTCTTTTCATTCGACCATTCACGGAGGACAAACGATGACATCGCGTTTTCTGACCACCTCGCTGGCGCTCGCTCTGGCGGCAACAGCACTCTCGCCTGCCCTGGCCGCCGATCCGATCAAGATCGGCGTCCCCGTCGGCCTGTCCGGCGCCAACTCCGTCGTCGCGCCGTCGGTGGTGCAATCCGCCGAGCTCGCGGTCGAAGAAATCAACGCCAAGGGCGGCGTGCTCGGCCGCAAGCTGGAGCTGGAAGTTGCCGATGACGCCTCGGGCGCCGCCGGCGCGCAGAAGGCGTTCGACGCGCTGATCTTCCAGAAGAAGGTCAACGTGCTGATCTCGATGGAGACCAGCGCGGCCCGCAACGCCGGCCTGCCCATCGTTGCCCGCGGCAAGACGCCCTACATCTACACCTCGTTCTACGAGGGCAAGTCCTGCAGCCCGTATCTGTACGTCAACGCCTGGGTGCCGGACCAGCAGGTGCCGCCGATCGTCGACTACTTCAACAAGGAGAAGAAGGCGAAGAGCTACTTCCTGATCGGCTCCGACTACGCCTTCGGCCGCGGCATGCTGGCCTTCACGAAAATGTACATCGAGAAGACGGGCGGAAAGGTCGTCGGCGAGGAATACCTGCCGATGGACGGCTCCGACTGGACCTCGATCATCTCAAAGCTCAAGGCCTCCGGCGCCGATGCGCTGATCACCTCGACGGCGGGCGGCGCGCCGAACGTCACCCTGACCAAGCAGTTGCGCGCGGCTGGCGTGAACCTTCCTTACGGCAACCTCGCCGTCGACGAAGGCACTGCCAAGGGCATGGGCGCCGATGCCGCGGGCATCTATCTGTCCGCCTCCTACGTCACGGGCATCGACACGCCGGCCAACAAGACCTTCCTGGCATCGATGGCCAAGAAGTTCGGCGCCGAGCTGAAGACCCCGAACGACCTCTCGGTCCCGCAGTATGAAGCCGTCTACGCCTACAAGGCCGCGGTCGAGAAGGCCGGCGGCACCGACCAGGACAAGGTGCTGAAGGCGCTCGCCGAGGTCTCGGTCGACGGCCCGCGCGGCACGATCAAGATGGACAAGCAGCGTCACGCGCCGCTGACCATGTATCTCGGCCAGGTCCAGGCCGACGGCAGCGTGAAGGTGATCCAAAGCTTTGCGAACGTCGACCCCGGCGCGCAGTGCCCGGGCAAATCCTGACCGATGAGGACCTGATCGCGTATGATCCCGCGGGGCGGACTTTAGCCCGCCCCGCTTCTCTCATGTGGAAGTGACCATGCTGACCGTCGCCCTCGATGCCGTCACGACGGCCGCCATGCTCTTCATCATCGCCGCCGGTCTGCTGATCGTGTTCGGCGTGATGAAGATCATCAACTTCGCCCACGCCGCCTTCCTGACCGTCGGCGCCTATGCCGCCCTGGTCGGCGCGCAACTGGGTCTGCCTTGGTTCCTGATCCTGCCGCTGGCCTTCGTCGCCGGCGCGGTCTGCGGCGCCGTCACCGAGATCGTGATCGTCCGCCGTCTCTACAAGCGCCCGCTCGATGCGATCCTCGCCACCTGGGGCCTCGGCATCGTGCTCGGACAACTCATCACGCTGATGTTCGGCCGCGAGGTGCAGTTCGTGCAGGCGCCGATTTCGGGCACCGTGCATCTGTTCGGCGCCGACTATTCCGCCTATCGGCTGGTGATGATCGTCGCGGCGATCATTGTAGGCTTGCTCTTCACAGCCCTGCTCAACGGCACCCGGCTTGGTCTGTCGACCAAGGCCGTGATCATGAACGAGATGCTGGCCCAGGGCCTCGGCGTCGACTCCTCGCGCGTCAGGCTCATCACCTTCGCGCTGGGCAGCGGACTCGCCGCACTGTCGGGCGCGCTGATCACGCCGCTGTCGAGCGTCGATCCCAACATGGGCGTGCCCTGGCTGATCGGCGCGTTCATGCTGGTCATGGTGTCCGGCGGCTCGCTGCTGGCGCTGGCCGGCTCCTGCGCCGTGCTCGGCACCTTGCAGGTTCTCGTCTCCACCTTCGTCAATCCGATCCTCGGCGGTCTCACCATCGCGATCTGCGCCGCCATCGTGCTGCGGATCCGGCCGGAGGGGTTTGCCCGTGCCTGATGCGCGCCCCCTCGCCTCTCCCGCGACGTCGCCAACGAAGCGAGCCATGCCGCGCCTGATCGTCCCCGCGTTGCTGGTGGCGCTCGCCGCCGGCGTGATCATCGTCGCGCCGCTGCTGCTCGACACCTACCTCGTGAACATCCTGGTGCGCGCCTGCTTCGTCGCGATCGCGGCGATCACCGTCGACATCATGTGGGGTTATTGCGGCACGCTGACCTTCGGCCAGTCCGCCTTCTTCGGCATCGGCGCCTATGCGCTCGCCATCATGTTCACCGAATATGGCTTCGGCCCTTGGCAGATTTGCGCAGCGATCGGCGCCGCGGTCGCCGTTGCTGCGGCCGTTGCTGCCTTCACCGGCTGGCTGTCGTTCTATCCCGGCTCCACGCCGCTCTACGCCTCCGTGATCTCGCTGGTGGTGCCGATCGTGCTGGTGCAGATCCTTTATTCGGGCGGCACCTTCACCGGCTCCTCGAGCGGCCTCGTCGGCTTCGAGAGTTTTGATCTGGAGATCGAGACCTGGCTGCGCCTCGCCGGCCTCGGACTGCTCGCCACGGCCGTGCTCGCGCTGATCGTGATGCGCAGCGACACCGGGCGGCTGCTGTCGGCGCTGCGCGACAACGATGCGCGCTGCACCTATCTCGGCATCGACACGTCGCGCCTGCGCATCGTCGTGCTGGTGCTGTCGGCGATCGTCTCCGCCTTGGCCGGCTTCTTCTATGCCGGCTTCGGAGCGGTGGCGGCGCCGGAAAATGCCAGCTTCACCTTCGGCACCAACCTCGTGATCATGGTCGCGCTCGGCGGCCGCGGCACCGTGATCGGTCCTGTGATCGGCGCGCTGTGCATCGAGGTCGCGAGCGCCTATCTCGCCAACAGCCTGCCCTACGTTTGGGAGCTGATCGTCGGCCTCGCGCTGATCGTGGTGATCCTGGTGTTCCCCGATGGCCTGCTCGGCGCGGTGATGCGCCTCCTCAAACGCGGACGTTCGGCGACAGGGGCTGCGACGATCCTGCAACCGGCGGCGGCCGTCGCTGCGGTCAGCAATCCCGATGCCATCGCGATCGAAGTGCGCGCACTCGGCAAGCATTACGGCAGTCTCGCGGTGCTGGACGGCGTGCAATTCACGGCCTATCGCGGCGAGCTGCTGAGCCTGGTCGGTCCCAACGGCGCCGGCAAGACAACGTTGATCCGTTGCCTGTCCGATGGACGCGAACGCTCGACCGGCGAGGTCGCGATCGCCGGCCACGACATCGCGCGGCTGCCGCCGGATCGCGTGGTGCGCTTCGGCCTGGGACGCAAGTTCCAGACGGCGTCGGTGTTCGAAACGCTGACCGTCGCCGAGTGCCTGCGCGTCGCGCGGACGCATGCCGATCCGCCCGCGCTGACCTCGCGCTCTGCCTCGCTGGCGCTGCCGCCCGCAGCCATGTCCGTCGTCGAACGTTCCGGCCTCGGCGAGCGGCTCGACGAGGAGGCGCGCAATCTCAGCCATGGCCTGAAGCAGGCGCTCGAACTCGCCATGGTGCTGTCGCTCGAGCCCGACGTGCTGTTGCTCGACGAGCCGACCGCCGGGCTCACCCGCGCCGAGCGGCAGGGCTTTGCCGACATCCTGACCACCCTCGCCCGCCGTGACCGGCTCTGCATTCTCCTGGTCGAGCACGATCTCGATTTCGTCCGCGAGATCTCCTCGCGCATCATCGTGCTGCATCAGGGCCGCCTCGCGCTCGACGGCTCGGTCGACGAGGTCGTCAACAGCGAGCTGGTCCGCGAGATCTATACGGGCCAGCACGTGTCGCATGCGGAGGTGCCGGCATGAGCACGACGCTGGAAGTCAAAGAACTCGCGAGCGGCTATGGCTCGTCGGAGGTGATCAGCAATGTCGGGTTCGCGCTGGCGAAGGCCGAAACGCTGGCGATCGTCGGCAAGAACGGCATGGGCAAGACCTCGCTGCTCAAGGCCATCCTCGGCTTCCTGCCGGCCTGGCGCGGCAGCGTGAGGCTCGCGGGCAAGGACGTGACGCGGGTGGCGCCGCACCTGAAGCGCAAGATGGGGCTGGTCTATGTGCCGCAGGAGCATGCGCTGTTCCAGGACCTGTCGGTGCGCGACAATCTCCGGCTTGGCCTGCTCTCTGACAAGGACATCGACGCGCTGTTCGAGCAGGTCGGCGGCTGGTTTCCGGTTCTGACCAGGCGGCTCGGCCAGCGCGCGGGAACGTTGTCCGGCGGCGAGCAGAAGATGCTGATCGTGGCCCGCGCGCTGATGGCCAAGCCCGACGTGCTGCTGCTCGACGAGGTCACCGAAGGTCTTCAGCCCTCCGTCGTCGATCGTCTCTCCGAGGTGCTGGTACGCGTCCGGCGCGAGATCGGCACCTCGATGATCGTGGTGGAGCAGCATCTGCCGTTCGCACTCTCCATCAGTGACCGTTACCTCGTGTTCAAGCGCGGTGAGATCGTCGATGCCGCCGCGGTCGATGCAGATGCAGCCGCGCGCATCGACGAGCACATGCGGATCTAGCGGACCCTCCGGCGGGAGAACAGCGAGATCAGGACCGGGAGCGTGATCAGGATGACGACAGGCGCCAGCATCATCCCGGTCACGACGACGATCGCGAGCGGCTTCTGCACCTGCGAGCCGATGCCGGTCGACAGTGCCGCGGGAAACAGGCCGATGCCGGCAACGACGCAGGTCATCAGCACCGGGCGAAGCTGCAATTCGCCGGTGCGGATGACCGCTTCGATGCGATCGACGCCCTCGTCGATCAGCTGGTTGAACTGCGACAGGATGATGATGCCGTCCATCACGGCAATGCCGAACAGCGCGATGAAGCCGATCGCGGCCGACACGCTGAATGGAATGCCCGTGAGCACGAGACCGACGACACCGCCGAAGATCGCCATCGGGATCACGCTCATGGCGAGCAAGGTGTCGGCCATCGAGCCGAAATTGAACCACAGCAGGACGCCGATCAAAGCAAGGCTGATCGGCACCACGATCGACAGCCGCTTGATCGCATCCTGCAGGTTGCCGAATTCACCGACCCATTCCACGCGCGAGCCGGCCGGCAGTTGCACCTGGTCGGCCACTTTCTGCTGCGCCTCCTGGATGGCGCTGCCGAGGTCGCGCTCGCGCACGGAGAACTTGATCGGAAGATAACGCTCCTGCTGCTCGCGATAGATATAGGCCGCGCCGGACACCAGCTTGATGGTCGCGACCTCGCTCAGCGGGATCTGCGTGATGCCGTTCGGCCCCTGCGCACCGATCCGGAGATTCTCGATCGCCTCGGCGCTCTTGCGATATTCGGGCGCGAGGCGAACGATGATCGGGAAATGCCGGTCGCTGCCCGGTTCATAAAGGTCGCCCGCGGTGTCGCCGCCGATCGCGACCTTGATGGTGGCGTTGATGTCGCCGGGCGCCAGCCCATAGCGCGCGGCCTTGGCGCGGTCGATGTCGATCTGCACCGTCGGCTGGCCGAGCGAGGTGAACACCGCAAGATCGGTGACGCCCTGCACGGTCGAGAGCACCTGCTTGATCTTGTTGGCCGTGTCGGTCAGCGCCTGCAGATCGTTGCCATACAGCTTGATCGAGTTCTCGCCCTTCACGCCGGACACGGCTTCCGAGACATTGTCCTGCAGATATTGCGAGAAATTGAACTCCACGCCGGGGAAGCGGTCGTCGAGCTGTTTCAACAGCTCGGCCGTGAGCTGATCCTTGTCCTTGGTGCCGGGCCAGTCCTTGACCGGCTTCAGCGGCGCGAAGAACTCGGCGTTGAAGAATCCGGCGGCGTCGGTGCCGTCGTCGGGACGGCCATGCTGCGAGACCACGGCTTCGACCTCAGGACGGGCGCGGATCATCTTGCGCATCTCGTTGACGTAGGAATTGCCTTCCTGCAGCGAGATCGTCGGCGGCAAGGTCGCGCGGATCCAGAGGTTGCCCTCTTCCAGCTTCGGCAGGAACTCGAGGCCGAGCAGCCGGCCGACCACCACGGTCAAAAGCACGAGGCCGATCGCGCCCGCCATCACCAGATTGCGGTTGCCGACCGCCCAGCGCAGCACCGGCGCGTAGATCGCGTGCAAGAACCGCATCAGCCGGGTCTCGGTCTCTTCGACATGCGCCGGGAGGATGATGGCGCTCAGCGCCGGCGTCACCGTGAAGGTCGCGAGCAGGCCGCCGGCCAGCGCATAGGCATAGGTGCGGGCCATCGGCCCGAAGATGTTGCCCTCGACGCCGCTGAGCGTGAACAGCGGCAGGAAGGCCGCAATGATGATGGCCGCGGCGAAGAAGATCGAGCGCGACACGTCGGCTGCGGCCGACAGGATCGCGTGGCTCTTCATGCCCATCATCGTCTCTGGCGAGATGTGGCTCTCCTCCGCCTCGGACAGCGGCGTGGTCTGTGTCAGGCGGCGGAAGATCGCCTCGACCATGATCACTGTCGCGTCGACGATCAGGCCGAAATCGATCGCGCCGACCGACAGCAGGTTGGCGGACTCGCCGCGCAGCACCAGGATGATGACGGCAAAGAACAGCGCGAACGGAATCGTGGCGCCGACGATCAGCGCGCTCCTGAGATTGCCGAGGAACACCCACTGCAGCAGCACGATGAGGCCGATGCCCACCACCATGTTGTGTAGCACGGTGTGGGTCGTGGTGTCGATCAGGTCCTTGCGGTCGTAGATCCGCTCGATGCGCACGCCCGGCGGCAGGATCGTGGAGCTGTTGATCTGATCGACCAGTTGCTCGACGCGCGCGATCGTCGGCGAGCTCTGCTCACCCCGCCGCATCAGCACGATGCCCTGAACGATGTCGTCATTGTTGTTGAGGCCGGCGATGCCGAGCCGCGGCTTCTCCGCCACCGTGACGTTGGCGACGTCCTTCACCAGCACCGGATTGCCGCCGCTCTGCGACACCATGGTGTTGGCGAGGTCGTCCATCGAGCGGATCAGGCCGACGCCGCGCACCACGGCCGACTGCGTGCCGATCTCGACCGTGTTGCCGCCGACATTGATGTTGGAGTTTCCGACCGCCTGCAGCAGCTGCGGCAGGGTCAGGCCGTTGGCGACGAGCTTGTTGAAATCGACCTGGATCTCGTAGGTCTTGGTCTTGCCGCCCCAGCCGGTGACGTCGATGACGCCGGGCACGGCGCGGAAGCGCCGCTGCAGCACCCAATCCTGCAGGGTCTTGAGGTCGAGCACGCTGTAACCGGGCGGACCGCGCAGCCGGTAGCGATAGATTTCGCCGACGGCGCTCAAAGGCGAGATCTGCGGCGTCACGTTGCCGGGCAGCGGCGACAATTGCGACAGGCGGTTCAGCACCTGCTGCAAGGCTTCGTCGTAGGTGTAGTCGAACGAGAACTGCAGCTTGACGTCGGACAGGCCGTACAGCGAGATCGTCCGGATGGTGCGCAGGTTCTTGATGCCGGCGACCTGGGTCTCGATCGGGATGGTGATGTAGCGCTCGATCTCCTCGGCCGAGAGCCCGGGGCTCTGGGTCACGATGTCGACCATCGGCGGGGTCGGATCAGGATAGGCTTCGATGTTGAGCTGGCGGAAGGCGATCAGGCCGCCGATCAGGACGGCGACGAACATTCCAACCATCAGGAAGCGCCGCTGGACGGCGATGGAAACGAGGCGGTCCATTCAGATCGGAGCTTTCAGCACGGCAGGACGAGAACCAATTCAGCTGCCGGAGGCAGCGCGATCGATGAACAGGCTGCCCTTGGTCACGATCTGCTCGCCCGAGTTCAGGTTGCTTTCGACCGCGACCTGATCACCGTTGATCAACCCGGTCTTGATCTTGCGCAGCTCGATCGATTTGTCGGGACGGGCGACCCAGACACGGACCTGATTACCTTCGTAGATCAAGGCCTGCCGCGGCACCGCCACCGCGGGCTGTTCGCCCGGCGAGTAGATCGTCACGTTTGCGAACATCTCGGGCTTGAGCTGGCCGTCCTTGTTGTCGATGGTCGCGCGGACCAGCAGCCGCCGCGTCGCGGGGTCGATCGAGGCCGCGACGTAGTTGATGCTCGCCTTCAGCGGACGGCCCGGCAGAGCGAGCACGTTGACCAGGATCTCCTCGCCGATATTCACCAGCGCCGCGTCGCTCTCGCGCACGAAGGCGGTCAGCCAGACGGTGGAGAGATCGCCGATCACGAAAACGGGATCGCTCGCGCCGGAGTTCACGTACTGGCCGGGGCCGACCTTGCGCTGCACGACGGTGCCGCCGATCGGCGCATAGATCGTGATCTCGCGGTCGATCACACCCTTGTTCTGGAAGTCGGAGATGGCCGCATCGGTAAAGCCGAGGATGCGCAGCTTGTTGCGCGCGGCCTCCAGCGCGGTCTGCGACGACCGCATGTCGTTCTGGGCCTGAACGGAGGTCGCCTCCGCCTGCTGGAAATCCTTCAGCGGGATCGCCCGGCCTTCGAACAGGTCCTTGGCGCGCTTGTACTGGATGTCGGCAAGGTCGAGCGCCGACTTCGCCTTGTTCATCGATGTGATGGCGGCGATGAAATCGTTCTGGGCCTGCACGGTGTCGGCCGCCTCGATCACGAACAGCGGCTGCCCCTGGCGGACGGTCTCGCCCGGACGCGCCAGCAGCTTGGTCACGCGGCCGGCATAGGGCGAGAACACCGGTGTCGAGCGATCCTCGTCGACGGCCACCTTGCCCTCGGTGATGTGCTCGGCACGGAATATCTTTTCACACACCGGCTCGATCGTCAGAGTCGCCCATTCCGCGGCCGAGGGCGTGAAGGTCGTGCCGTTGCGCTTGGACTGGCTGGACAGCTCGATATTGTCCTTGGACGCCGTCGAGGATCCCAGCTGGGTGTAGCCGTAGGCGCCTGCGCCTGCGATTGCCAGCACGGCCAAGCCCATGACCAGCCGCTTGGTGCTGATCATCCGCGGAAGTGGGTTCGTATCAGGCGCCATGGCTGTTTATGACTGGCTCGTTTGATCCGTCGACGATTCCGGCATTGGCGGGCTCATCGTTGCGCTAATAGTGCGGAACTGGAGCTTTAAACAACCTAAAAATCGCCAAACTCGCCTCTGTCTTGCTTTAAAAATTTGAAAGTTGAACGACAGCCGTTCAGCTTGCATTCAGCTCATTTTGCGCAAGCGTGATTTTCTTCGGCGCCGCACCATGACGTCATCCTGCCGTAATGAATCGCCGGGACGATGTCGCGGCGTTCCAGGCCAACCTGCGCGGGTATGCACCTGCTCCAGCCGACCATGTTCCATAGATGCGCTGGGATCTGACTGGCCGCTGAGCCTTGCGACGCGCTGAGCCTGTTCGTTGCGGATCTCCGACATCAACGCCTGCGAGACGAACAGAGGAAAGCTGCCTCGCGGCGCAGATGCGTCCGAGTTGTGCTGATCATTTCACCCTCTCGTGAGGAGGGCGCAGGGAAGGCCAGGCGCCGACTGACGCCTGCGGCCCGCCTGCGAAAAGAATGCAGGCGGCAGGTACCACAGGTGCAGCCGGACACGC
>NZ_JANBVS010000019.1 GCF_024586915.1 Bradyrhizobium sp. SRS-191 | reverse complement strand
TGGCAGGTAAGGAGCTCAGAGCGAGGTTCGTCGGACGAGCACAATGGCTCCTCATCGGACGGCAAGCGCGGAGCTGGTAGAAGTAGTTCGTAGCAGAGAAGCGGCACCGCCCTCGCGGCTGCCCCTCACCCCGACCCTCTCAGCGCGCGCTAAACTCGTCGCGGCCCCGTGAAGAACGGGGAGAGGGGGCGCACCGCCAGTTCGGCGAGCGCGACGCAAGCAAAAAAAAGCCCCGCAGGGGACGGGGCTGGAGGCAATGCATGTCGGCGGATGGGGGCCGGGGCGGGTCCCGCGACGGGGTGAGGTCAAGTCCCGTCTCATGATCCGTGATCCCCGGCCGGTCGGCATGCGGCTGGTGATGGCCTTGTTGTCGTTGTCGGGTCCGCGCCGCCCCCCGGGAGCAACCGGGAGAGCGGCGCGGAGCGCCGGGGCCTTATTGTTCGAGCGCGGCGAGCGCTGCGTTGCCGATCTTCTGCGCCTCGGCCCAGGCGGCCTGCGTCGCCTGCTGTGCGGCGGCGTAGCCGGCCTGGATCTGCTGCTCGGCAGCCTCCCGCAGCGCTCCCTCCTGCTGCTCGCCGGTGGCGCGCGCCTGAGTCAGCGCCTGGTTGTCCGCGTTGAGCGTCGCGTTGGCGGCGTTGAACGCGTTGGCGGTGGTCTGCGCCTTCGCCTGCGCGGCCGCCAGCGCGGCCTGGTTGGCGGCGTTGTTGGCGCGCTCGAGCACTTCGGCGGCCTCCTGCGCATCCTGCTTGGCCTGCTGCGCGGCCTGCCGCGCCTGCTCCAGCGCCTGACGGTCGGCATTGACCTTCTGCTCGGCCGCCTCGACCGTCGCATCGATCACGCCGATCTTCTGGTTCAGTGCAGCCTCGACTGTCTTCTGGTTCGCCGACGCGGCGGCGTTGGCGGCCTGGGTCTTCTGCTGGGCGACCGCGCGCGCCTGCTCGCCGGTCTTCAGCGCAGCCTGCAATGCGGCCTGCTCGGCCGCTTCATTGGCCTGCTGGTTGTTGTTGTTATTGTTGTTGCCGTTGCCGGCCGCTGCGCCGCCGCCATTGTTGGCATTGCCGCCATTGCCCGCGGCTGCGCCGCCGCCGTTATTGGCGTTGCCGGCGGCCTGACCGGCCTGCTGACCAGCCTTGGCCGCGGCTTCCGCCGTTTCGCGCGCGGTGTCCTTGGCGGCGTTGGCGGCTTCCTTGGCCTCGTTGGACACGTCGATGTCCTTGTCGAGCTTCTGGAAGGCGGCCTGCAGCGCGGCTGAGGCGGTCGTCAGCTTGGCGGCGTTGGCGGCCGCCGCAGCCTTGTTGGCGGCCGTCGGATTCTTCTCGGCCTGCTCCTGCGCCTCGATGGCTGCGCCCTTCGCGGTCTGCTCGGCCTGACGCGCGGCATCGATGGCCTTGCGGTCGGCGGCGACCTGAGCCTCGGCGGCAGCGGCCTTCTGGGCTGCGGCTGCCGCGGCGGCGTTGGCCTTAGCGACGGCGTCATTGTTCGCCGCCCCCGCAGCAGCGGCAGCCTTGGCCGGGGTTGCGGCAGCGGCAGCCGCCGGCGCCGCGGCGGCCTTGGCAACGGCGACGGTGGTCGTCGCCGCGGCCGGCTTGGCGGTGGTGGTCGTGGTGGTGGTCGCCGCAGCAGCGGCCTTGGCGGTACCGGTGGTCGTCGTTGCGGCCGCGGCGGCGGCGGCCGCCGGCTTGGCGACCGGGGTTGGGGTTGCGGCGGTGGCAACGGTGGTGGGCTTGGTCGCGGTGCCCGTCGTAGTAGTCGCAGCTGCGGCGGCGGCGGTCTTGGCCGCGGTGCTCGCAGCCGCAGTGGCGGCGGTGGTCGCGGCCTTCGCGGCGGCGTTGGCTGCCGCCTTGGCGGCCGAGTTCGCAGCGGCATTGGCGGCGGCCTTCGCGGCGGCGTCGCTTGCCGCCTTCGCTGCGGCCTTGGCGGCCGCGTCCTGGGCCGCCTTGGCTGCAGCCTTCGCGGCGGCGTCCTGCGCAGCCTTGGCGGCCGCCTGCGCCGCCGCCTTCGCTGCAGCGTCCTGGGCCGCCTTCGCGGCTGAGTTGGTGGTGGCCGAGGTGGCGAGCGCCATCGCCTGGGCATTGGCCTGATGCGGCAAGGCCGCGACTGCGAGCGCAGACATGAGGGCAAGCGCGCTGACGTGGCGATAGAGGTCGGTTCTCGATGTCGCCGTTTGAAGGTTCTTCTTGTCCGCCATCAGCTCAACTCCATTGGTACGCTGGATTGGATGGTGGAACCTTTTGATAATGATTTTGGCTTGCAGAATGGTCGGACCTTGCAAGCAGCATGGCGCCGGCCCGCAACCTGACGGCAGGATTTCGCGGTGTTTGCGGCGGAGCGGCTGCGTCGCGATGGCGCAGGGGCGCAGAAGGCTTTCGAAACAAACGCTTGCGGCTGAAACCGGCGGTTGCACCGATGCGGCGGGGCCGTGGGCATTTCGCGGCAGATCACGCCGTCGCCATTGAAGATGCGACGTATTATCGCATCGACAGCAGTTGACAGCGCGTCCGCTGAACGAACAGGGGCTAGCTCTTGGCGTAGAGCAGCGGCACCGCGGAATCGACCATCACCTCGACGAGGCTGGTGCCGTCATGCGCCAGGCTGCGCGCGAGCGCGGCGGGCAGATCGGCCGCGCGGCTGACGCGCACGGCATCGCAGCCCATGCCCTCGGCGAGCTTGACGAAATCGAGGCCGGGTAATTCGAGCCCCGGCACGTTGCGCACCTGCATGACCTGGCTGAACGAGCGCATCGCGCCGTAGCCGGAATTGTTGATCACCACGACCGTCACCGGCAGCTTGCGCTGGGCCGCCGTCCACAGCGCCTGCAGCGAATACATCGCCGAGCCGTCGCCGATCAGGCAGATGGTGCGATCCTTGGGACGCCCCAGCGCCATGCCGACTGCCGCGGGCAGGCTGTAACCGAGGCCGCCGCTCGACATCGTGTAGAACGAGTCCGCGCCCGGCATCGGCATGTATTTATGCATGACGGGGCGATGCGAGGGAATCTCTTCGACCAGCGCGGTCCGGGCGGGCAGGGCCTGCGACAGCGTGTGCAGAAGATAGTCGACAGGGATAGGATCAGCAGGCTTCGGCGCCTCCGGCAGCACGCGGCCGTTCGGCGCGGCGCGCTTCGTGTCCGGCAGCAGCTCGAGCAGCAAAGAGAGGGCGGGGCGCATCGTCGCGATGATGCTGGTGCCGATCGGCGGCACGGCCGCGCCCTCGGCGTCGTCGGTGATCTGATAGAGCGTGGTGGCGCCGTCGAAGATCGCGGCGTGGCCCTCGACATGGAAGGTGAACACCGGCGCGCCGATCACGACGACGAGATCGTGCGGCTTGAGCGCATCGGAGAGCTGCCCCGGCGAGGCGTGCAGAAAACCCTGGAATAGCGGATGCCGCTCCGGGAACGAGCAGCGCGCCGAGAACGGGCTGACCCAGACGCCGGCCTTGGTCTTCTCGGCGACCTGCACCATCAGCTCGACGCAGCCGGCGCGGTCGATGCCGGGGCCGACGACGAGGGCGGGATTTTTCGCCGTGGTGAGCGCGCTCACCAGGTCGTCCATTGCCGTGCGATCCGGGCCGAGCTCGCGGCTCAACTTGCGTGCCGCGATCGGCTGCGCGGGATGCATCCAGTCGTCGATCGGGATCGACACGAAGGTCGGGCCGCAGGGCGGCTGCATCGCGGTGTAGTAGGCGCGCGCGATCGCGCCGGGTACGTCCTCGGGCCGAGCCGGCTCGACGCTGTATTTGACGTAAGGGCGCGGAAACTCCGACGGGCGCTCGGCATAGAGGAACGCCTGCAGCGGCAGGATCGAGCGCGCCTGCTGGCCGGCGGTGATGACCAGCGGCGTCTGGTTGCGATGCGCGGTGTAGATGTTGCCGAGCGCGTTGCCGACGCCGGCGGCCGAATGCAGATTGACGAAGCCGGCATTGCGCGTCGCCTGCGCATAGCCGTCGGCCATGCCGACCACGGAGGCCTCCTGCAGGCCGAGCACGTAGTCGATATCGTCGGGCCAGTCGCTGAGGAACGGCAGCTCGGTGGAGCCGGGATTGCCGAACACTTTTTTGATGCCGAAGGCCCGCAGCAGTTCGAAGGTGGCCTGCTTGACGGTGATGGGCTTGGTTGTTGTTTTCGTTGTCTTGGCCAAAGGCGTTTCCCCGAGTGTCTTTGTGCGTCGTCATTCCGGGGCGATGCGCAGCATCGAACCCGGAATCTCGAGCGGTTCTTTTCCCTCATCTCGAGGTTCCGGGTTCGACGCTCCGCGCCAAATGGCTTCGCCATTGTGTCGCGGCGCGTCGCCCCGGAACGACGGGCTTATATCACCACGTCGCGGTGCCCTTCATCGTCGGCCGGCGCTCGGCGTTGGCGGTCCACAGCTCGAGGCCGCCGTCCTTGTCGGTGGCGTTGACGGAGAATTCGCTGCCTTCGAACAGCGGCTGGAGGCCGCGATAGGCGAATTTGGCGGGCGGCTTGCCCCTGAGCTTGGCGGCGAACTCGACCAGCAGCGCGGCCTGCAGCGGGCCGTGGAAGACGAGGCCCGGATAGCCTTCGACCTTGGTGACGTAGTCGCGGTCGTAATGGATGCGGTGGCCGTTGAAGGTCAGCGCGGAATAGCGAAACAGCAGCACGGGATCGGAGACGTGCGTCTCGCTGTGCTGCGCGACCGGCGGAGGTGGCGGCGCCTTGGGTGAGGCGGCCGGCGCGCCGCCCATGTCGCGATAGACGATGTCCTGGCGCTCGCGGATCGCGACACCGCGCGGCGTCGACACCACATGCTCGACCGCGACGAAGCAGAGCTGGCCGGTCGAGCCGCTCTTCAAGCTGACATCGGTGATGGTGGAGACGCGCGTGGCGACGTCGCCGACGCGCAGGGGATCGATGACCTGCACCTCGCCGCCGGCCCACATCCGCCGCGGCAACGGCACCGGCGGCAGGAAGCCGCCGCGGGTCGGGTGGCCGTCGGGGCCGAGCTGATCATGCGGAAACACCGGCTGGCCCAGGCACCAATGCACCGTGTAGGGCGCGATGTCGCCGGTGACCGGCTCGCCGATGTCCTGGAACAAGGTCGCGCGCAGCCCCTTGGTGAGTTGCGCGGTGACGATGTCGGTGGCCTCGGCGCTGCGGCCGACCCATTGCTTGAGGTGATCGAGATCGAGCGTGTCCGTCATGATCATCCCTTTCGCGGATGGGGCGAGGCGGCTTCGCCGATCGCCGGCACGGCACCATACGATCTGTCGTCGCCGACTACGATCGCCGCCGGCGCCGGGTAGCTGACAACGCCGTTCGGTGTTTCAACTTGGATACGCCTGAGATGCGGATGCGTTGCGAGATCCGCCATGCTGTTGACCTCGGCGAAGGCAATGTCCGCCGCCGCGAGTTTCGCCAGCAGTTCGTCGCGCGACAGCGCGGCGAAGCGATCGGCGACGATCTTGTCGGTGAGGGTGCGGTTGCGGACGCGCTCGACCATGTTGGCGAAACGCGGATCGTCGGGCAGCGCCGGCTGCTCCAGCACCTTGGCGCACAGTGTCTTCCACTCGCGCTCGCTCTGGATCGAGATCAGGATGTCCTTGCCGTCCTTCGAGGTGAACACGCCATAGGGCGCGATCGAGGGATGGGCGAGGCCGATGCGCTTCGGCGCATTGCCGGCTTCCGCGTTGAGCAGGGGCACCGTGAGCCAGTCGGCCATGACGTCGAACATCGAGATCCGGATGTCGGCGCCTTCGCCTGTCCGGCCGCGCCTGATCAGCGCCTCCAGGATCGCCGCATGCGCGGTGGCGCCGGTGGCGACGTCGACGATCGACATGCCGACGCGCGACGGGCCCTCGGGGCCGCCGGTGATCGAGGCGAGCCCGCTCTCGGCCTGGATCAGCAGATCATAGGCCTTGCGATCGGCGTAGGGACCGGTGTCGCCATAGCCGGTGATGGTGCAGCAGATCAGCTTCGGATAGTCCTTGCGCAGCCGCTCGCGGGCAAAACCCATCTTGTCCATCGAACCGGGCTTGAGGTTCTGCAAGAGCACGTCGGCGCCGGCGATGAGCTTCTCCAGCTCGGCGCGGCCGTCGGGTTTGGCGAGATCGACGATGCGCGAATCCTTGCCGCGGTTGAGCCAGACGAAGTAGCTGCTCTGCCCCTTCGCGGCGGCGTCATAACCCCGGGCGAAATCGCCCTCGGGCCGTTCGATCTTGATGACATGAGCGCCCGCATCGGCGAGGCGCGACGAGCAGAACGGCGCGGCCACCGCCTGCTCGACGGCGACGACGGTGATCCCTTCAAGCGGCAGCATCAGAGATCCTTAGTACGAGCGCGGCATGCCGAGCACGTGCTCGGCAACATATGACAGGATCAGATTGGTCGAGATCGGCGCGACCTGATACAGCCGGGTCTCGCGGAACTTTCGCTCGACGTCGTACTCCTCGGCGAAGCCGAAGCCGCCATGGGTCTGGATGCAGGCATTGGCCGCCTCGAACGAGGCGTCGGCGGCGAGCATCTTGGCCATGTTGGCCTCGGCGCCGCAATCCTGCCCGGCCTCGTATTTGCGGGTGGCTTCCCTCACCATCAGCTCGGCCGCGCGCATAGACGCATAGGCCTTGGCGATCGGGAACTGGATGCCCTGATTCTGGCCGATGGGACGGCCGAACACGACGCGCTCCTTGGCGTAGTTGGTCGCTTTCGCAATGAACCATTTCGCGTCGCCGACGCATTCGGCTGCGATCAAAATGCGCTCGGCGTTCATGCCGGAGAGGATGTAGCGGAAACCCTTGCCTTCCTCGCCGATCAGGTTCTCGGCGGGCACGCGCATGTCGGTGAAGAACACTTCCGTCGTGGCATGGTTCATCATGGTGCGGATCGGACGGATGGTCAGCCCGGCCTTCTTCGCCTCGCGCATGTCGACGAGAAACACCGATAGACCGTCGGTGCGCTTCTGCACCTGATCCTTCGGCGTGGTGCGCGCCAGCAGCAGCATCAGATCGGAATATTCGGCGCGGCTGGTCCAGATCTTCTGGCCGTTGACGACGTAGCTGTCGCCGTCCCGCTTGGCCGTGGTCTTCAGCGACGTGGTGTCGGTGCCCGACGTGGGTTCGGTGACGCCGAACGCCTGTAGCCGCAATTCGCCGCTCGCGATCTTCGGCAGCCATTTGGCCTTCTGCTCGGCCGAGCCGTGCCGCAGCACCGTGCCCATCGTGTACATCTGCGCGTGGCAGCCGCCGCCATTGCCGCCGGCGCGCTGGATTTCCTCCAGGATCGCGGCCGCTGCCGACAGCTTCAGCCCGGCGCCGCCATATTCCTCGGGGATTAGCACGGAGAGATAGCCGGCCTGCGTCAGCGCATCGACGAAGGCGGAGGGGTAGGCCATCTCGCGATCCAGCTTGCGCCAATATTCGCCGGGGAACTGGGCGCAGAGCTTGGCCACCGCGTCGCGGATGTCGGCGTAGTCGTCGTGCTGATGCTGGTCTGTCATGTCCTTGTTCCCCAGGCCGCTGTCACACCGCCTGTGGTCTCCCTAGGTTTGTTGCTGATAGCCTATGACGAAGCACGCGGCGCTTGGCAAGCGTGGCATGCCAGCGTTGCAGCGGGTGGTCCCCGCCGCGGTATGGGGATGGAGAGGCGCATCCATGCTCTAGCTGACGGGATAGCCGAGATGGCCGCGGAAGCGGTTCTTGAGGAACACGCCGTCGCGCGGCGGCAAAGCGCGGTCGACATGATCTGTCGAAATGACGACGCGGGCGAAATGCGGACCGGCGCGATCGTGCAGCTTCGGCCTGAAGGCATCGAGCGTCGCATGATCCGCAATCGTGCTGACCGAGGGGAAGCCGGCGCCCGTGGCCATCAGCTCCAGATTGGCGCCGAGACCCGAGTGGCTCATCTGCATTCCCGTTTCGCCGAAATGCGCGTTATCGAGCACCACCACCGAAAGGTTGTTCGGCTTCTTCGCGGCTGATGTTGCGAGGCTGCCGAGCCCCATCAGTTGCTCGCCGTCGCCGGTGATGACCACGACCGGGCGCGATGGCTGCGCCAACGCGAGGCCGAGTCCGATCATGAGGGCGCCTCCCATTGCACCCCAGAGATAGAAATTCGCAGGATGATCGCCGGCGGCGAACACGTCGTAGGACGACGAGCCGAGGCCGCTGACGACCAGTAGGTGTCCGCGATCTCTGAGCAGCGCCTGCACGACGGCGCGACGGTCGAGAGCTGATTTCGTCACTTGCCCTCCGTCCACTTCTTGGCGCCGATCATGCGCTGGGAGATCAGCACCGCGATCGGCTGATCGCTGTCGAAGGCGAGCTTTGCCGCTGCTGCCGCCAGCTCGCCGGCATCTTCAGGGCGTTCCAGCCGGAACACCGTGACGCCCATGATCTCGAACGCCGCCTGCGTCGCCTTGCCCATCGGCACCTGCCACGGATTGAACTCGGCCCACTCGCCGCGCATGGTCACGAAGGTGAGGAACGGGAACCGGCAGCTCGCCAGCAGCGACAGCATGTTGACGCAATTGCCGACGCCGCTCGACTGCATCAGCAGCACCGCGCGCTGGCCGCCGAGCCAGGCGCCGGCCGACAGCGCGACGCCTTCCTCCTCGGTGGTCAGCACGGTGGTGGCGATCGCGGGATCGTCATGCGCGAGGCGGATGAGGCGGGAATGGCCAGCGTCGGGCACGTAGCACAGCTGCCGGACATCGGCCGCCTTCAACGCTGCGTAGATGGCGAGCGGCCAGTCGGGAGCTGTCGTCGGCGTGTCGGAAGCGGCCATGGCGTCCTGCAGTTGGTGAGCACCGATGGTGCAGCGGATGATTTAGCCAGAAACGGCGGCGGTGGCCCATTGAATTTGGTTCACCCGGCCATGCCGGATTATTATAGGCAGCTGTCAACTTGATGGTCGTTCCGGGCCTCATGGTTCGAGACGCCGCTGCGCGGCTCCTCACCATGAGGGGTTGAGATCGGCGCACCTGCCGCCTGGTTCACGTGCCGCTCCGGGTTCGGAACCCGCCCCTCTTGGTGAGGAGCGCCGCAGGCGCGTCTCGAACCATGAGGCCCGGCGTGGGGCCGCGCCCTTTATTTCACCCGGGAATCCGCACCGGCAGCGACTCGTAGCCGCGGACGAAGCTGGAATAGACGCGCTTCGGCTCGCCCACGACCTCAATGCGGTCGAAGCGTTTGAGGATCTCCTGCCAGACGATGCGCAGCTGCAGCTCGGCCAGCCGCATGCCGACGCAGCGGTGGATGCCGAAGCCGAAGGAGAGGTGGATGCGCGGCCGCTTGCGGTCGATGATGAAGGCGTCGGGATTCTCGATCACCTCGCCGTCACGGTTGCCCGAGACGTACCACATCACGACGCGGTCGCCCTTCCTGATCTTCTGGCCGCCCAGCTCGGTGTCGACCAGCGCGGTGCGGCGCATATGCGCCAGCGGCGTCTGCCAGCGGATCACCTCGGGCACCATGGTCTCGATCAGCGCCGGATTGTCGCGCAGCTTCTGGTACTCGGCCGGATTCTCGTTCAGCGCCAGCACCGACGCGGTCATGGTGTTGCGCGTGGTGTCGTTGCCGCCGACGATGAGCAGGATCAGATTGCCCATCAGGTTGTCCGGCGTCATGTGCCGCGTCGCCTCGCTGTGCGCCATCATCGAGATCAGGTCGCGGCCGGGATTGGCCTGGCGCTCCTTCCACATCCGGCCGAACGTCTCGGCGCAGTCGGCCAGCTCGCGCCGGCGCTCCTCCTCGGAGGAGACGATGCCGCTCTTGGGCAAAGCGGTCGAGACGTCCGACCAGCGCGTCAGCTTGCGCCGCTCCTCGAACGGGAAGTCGAATAGGGTCGCCAGCATCTGCGTCGTCAGCTCGATCGAGACCTTCTCGACCCAGTTGAAGGTCTCGTTGCGCGGCAGCGAGTCCAGCACCTTGGCCGAGCGCTGCCGGATCAGCACCGCCATCTCGTCGAGATGCTCAGGCGTGAACATCGGCTGCACCGTCTTGCGCTGCTCGCCATGGCGGGGCTCGTCCATCGCAATGAAGCTCGGCCACTCGTAGCCGGGCGGCACGTCGCGGATCATGATGCCGCCATTGCTGACATCGGACGAGAACAGCGCGTGGCTGGTGTCGACATGCATGATGTCGTGATAGCGCGTCACCGACCAATACGGCTCGATCGGCGCCTTGGTGCAGTAATGCACCGGCGCTTCCTTGCGCAGCCGCTCGAACCACGGCCATATCGTGTCGCTCTGGAACAGCCGGGGCGCGCCGGGATGAAAGTCCTCGATCGGCGTCGAATAGGCCTCCAGCCGCGCCTGGCGCAGCAGATCGGCATGGTCGGAACGAAGCGCGGCCTGGGCGGTCATGGGGTGGTCCTTTTCTGAACAGTCGCTCAAAAATCGAATGACGTCTTCTCGCAATTAAGTCTGATCTATCTCGATGGTAAGAGCCGGAGGCGCCGCCACCGTTGCGCTCGTCTCCGCGTCCCCCTGGATCGGCAGGCACGGTGCACGTGAATGTGCCCTCTCCCCTTGCGGGAGAGGGCATGTAGGACGGTGCCGCGAACTCGGTTAGGTGAGGGGTATCTCTCCACAAGCGTCGCTCGCGGAGAGATACCCCTCACCCGACCGCATGCGTGGATGGGCCGGAGATGCCCTCTCCCGCAAGGGGAGAGGGCACTGTATCGCTCAGCCATTGCGCGGTTCGAGTCGCCCCCGATTCGATTGGTCTCCAAATACAACTTACGCCGCAATCCGCACCGGCAATGTCTCGTATCCCTTCACGAAGCTGGAATAGACGCGCTTCGGCTCGTCCATCACGTCGATATGATCGAAGCGCTTCAGGATCTCTTCCCAGATGATCTTGAGCTGCAGCTCGGCGAGCCGCAGGCCGACGCAGCGGTGGATGCCGAAGCCGAACGACAGGTGGGTTCGGGGGCGGGCGCGATCGATGATGAAGTCGTAGGGGCGTTCGATCGCGCTCTCGTCACGGTTGCCCGAGACGTACCACATCACGACCTTGTCGCCCTTCCTGATCTGCTTGCCGCGGAACTCGATATCCGCGAGCGCGGTGCGGCGCATGTGGGCGAGCGGCGTCTGCCAGCGGATCACTTCCGGCACGAAGCTGTCAAGCAACGCCGGATTGTCCTTGAGCTTGCGGTACTGATCCGGGTGCTGGGTCAGCGCATAGATGCTGCCGGACATCGTGTTGCGCGTGGTGTCGTTGCCGCCGACGATCAAGAGCACGAGATTGCCGAGGAAGTTCTTCGGGTCCATGTTCCGCGTGGCTTCGCTGTGCGCCATCATCGAGAGCAGGTCGCTTTTGGGCGGCTGGTTCTGCCGCTCCTGCCACAGCCGCGCGAAATAGCGCGCGCAGTCCATCAGCTCGGCCTGCCGCTCGTCCTCGGTTGCGACCAGGCCGCCGGGGCCGGGCAGTGTGGTGGCGATGTCGGACCAGCGCGTCAGCTTGCGGCGGTCCTCCCAGGGGAAGTCGAACAGCACCGCCAGCATCTGCGTGGTCAGCTCGATCGAGACGCGATCGACCCAGTCGAACACCTCGCCGACCGGCAGGTTGTCGAGGCATTCGGCGGAGCGCTTGCGGATGTTGATCGCGAGCTCGTCGAGATGCGTCGGCGTGAACATCGGCGCCACCGTCTTGCGTTGCGCGGCATGACGCGGCGGGTCCATCGCGATGAAGCTCTCGCGGCGCAGATCGGGCGGCACGTCGCGGATCGTGATGCCGCCGAGCGCAGACGCCGATGAGAACACCGCGTGGTTGGTCTCGATCTCCATGATGTCGTCGTAGCGAGTGATCGACCAGTACGGACCGAACATCGAATCCCGGCAATAGTGCACCGGGTCCTCGCGACGCAGCCGGTCGAAATAGGGCCAATGCGTGTCGGTGCGGAACAGCTCGGGATTGCCGGGATCGAATTCGGCCAGCGGCAGCGTGGCGGCGCGCCGGGCTGCTTCGTCGATCTCTGGCGTGGCTGCGGCGTCGTGCCGGCGTGCTTCGGCCGGTTTGGCGGTCCCGTGCATGGACGTCTCCCTCAGGCCGGCTTCTTGACGCGTCCGGCGATGTTTCACGCGATTACATCCTGCCCGGGAGCGATGGGCAAGCGCGGAGTTTGACCGGTGCCGAGCCCTCCGGTCTTGTGTCGCAAAGCTGGCATTCGGCCGGATGGAGGGCGTGACAAGCGCCACGGCACGGAATAAGGCTTTGAGCAATTGTTGCAAAGCAGAAGACTAGCAGGAGGCCGCCATCATGATCGCCAACGCGCAGCGCATGTTCAACTTCGACCTTGGCGAGACGGCGGATGCGATCCGCGAGACGGTGGCGAGCTTCTCGCAGGAGCAGATCGCGCCGCGTGCCGCCGAGATCGACCGCTCCAATCAGTTTCCGCGCGACCTGTGGCCCAAGCTCGGCGAGCTCGGCCTGCACGGCATCACGGTCGAGGAGGAGTATGGTGGTGCCGGCCTCGGCTATCTCGAGCACTGCATCGCCATGGAGGAGATTTCACGCGCCTCGGCTTCCGTCGGCCTGTCGTACGGCGCGCACTCCAACCTCTGCGTCAACCAGATCCGCCGCAACGGCAACGCGGCGCAGAAGCAGAAATATCTGCCCAAGCTGATCTCGGGCGAGCATGTCGGCTCGCTGGCGATGTCCGAGCCGCAGGCCGGCTCCGACGTGGTGTCGATGAAGACCCGCGCCGACAGACGCGGCGACCGTTTCGTCCTCAACGGCAACAAGATGTGGATCACCAACGGACCGGTCGCCGAGACGCTGGTCGTGTATGCCAAGACCGATCCGCAGGGCGGCCCGCGCGGCATCACCGCCTTCCTGATCGAGAAGGGCATGAAGGGGTTCTCGACCGCGCAGAAGCTCGACAAGCTCGGCATGCGCGGCTCCGATACCTGCGAACTCGTGTTCGAGGATTGCGAGGTGCCGGAGGAGAACGTGCTGGGCCAGGTCGGCCGCGGCGTCAACGTGCTGATGTCGGGCCTCGACTACGAGCGCGCGGTGCTCGCGGCCGGTCCCCTCGGTATCATGCAGGCCTGCATGGACGCGGTGCTGCCTTACGTGCACGAGCGCAAGCAGTTCGGCCAGCCGATCGGCACCTTCCAGCTGGTGCAGGGCAAGGTCGCCGACATGTACACCACGATGAATGCCGCGCGCGCCTATGTCTACGCCGTGGCCAAGGCGTGCGATCGCGGCGAGACCACGCGCGAGGATGCCGCCGGCGCCATTCTATTTGCAGCGGAGAAGGCGACGCAATGCGCGCTCGACGCGATCCAGCTGCTCGGCGGCAACGGCTACATCAACGATTATCCGACCGGACGGCTGCTGCGTGACGCCAAGCTCTACGAGATCGGCGCGGGCACCAGCGAGATCCGGCGCATGCTGATCGGGCGGGAATTGTTCGAGAAGACGTCATAAAGCTCAGACGGGCTCGCGCCGGCCGGCATTGCGTTCGCACACCGGCCGGATGCAGATATTTTGCGCCACGCCGCCCAGGCCGGTGTTTTTTTCCGGCCGACTTGCGTACAAAAGGAGTCGAACCTTGGAGTCGTCCCGGCGACGAATAACCGGGTCAATTTGTATGTTTTTGCGTAGTTCGGGGGCGTAAGCCGTGAACCAGATGAGTTATGTTCCGCAGCAGCCTCCGCCGCTGCCGTCTTTGCCCGCTACTTTTTCCGGAGCTCGCAGCGAGTTCTTCCGGCTGGTCAGCCGTGGCGCGGCCATCGAGTTGATCACGCTCGGCTTCTACCGGTTCTGGCTGGCGACCGACATCCGCCGGCATCTATGGGTCAACACCGCCGTGGACGGTGATGCCGCCGAATATACCGGGCGTGGCAAGGAGCTCCTGATCGGCTTCCTGTTCGCGATGGCGATCCTGGTCCCGATCTACCTTGCCTATTTCCTCATCACCGTCGAGGCCGAGCGCTTCAAGGCGTTCGCCAGCGTGCCGCTGCTGATCTCGTTCTACGCGTTCGGCCAGTTCGCGATCTATCGCGCGCGACGCTACCGGCTGACGCGCACGGTGTGGCGCGGCATCCGGTTCTGGATGGACGGCTCCGGCTGGGCCTATGCCGGACGCGCGATGCTGTGGACGCTGCTCGCCGTCGTCACGCTCGGTATCGCCTGGCCGTGGCGGACCGCGGCGCTCGAGCGCTACAAGATGCGGCATTCGCATTACGGCAATCTGCAAGGCGACTTCGAAGGCCGCGGCTGGGAGCTGTTCAAGCAGGTCTGGTATCTGTGGTTGATCGCGCCGTTCGCGATGGTGCTGTTTCCGCTGTATCCGTTCGTCTATGCCCAGCTCAAAGCGGTCGAGTGGCGCTGGTGGGTCTCGGGCATCCGCTTCGGCGGCGTCCGCCTGGATTCGACGCTGCCGAACAGCGCCTTCTACGGCCTGTATTGGAAGATCATCGGCTGGATGATGCTGCTGGTCGTGGTCTTCGTCCTCTACGTGGTCGGGGCGTTCGCGCTGGTCGCGACCCTGCTCGGCGGCGGCACCGGTGCGAAGCAGATGCAGGCCGTCGCCAATCATATCGGCCTCCTCGTGCCGCTGGGGATCGGCTACGTCGCGATCATTCTGGCGGCCAACGTCGTGATGCGGCTTTATCTGGTGCGTGACGTCTGGGCGACGGTGCTCGCCTCGGTCCAGGTGCACGGTATCGAGGCCATGGCTGACGTCGCCGCCAAGGGCGACCTGGCCAGCGCGCTCGGCGAAGGGTTTGCCGATGGACTCGACGTCGCCGGATTCTGATCCTGGTTCTGATCCTCGGCTCGACGCGCCGGGCGAGGCTCAAGCGGCGCCGGCTGCGCAGGCTGCTGCGCCCGGCGGTCCCGCCGTCTATTTCGACGGGCTGTCGAACCGGCGCCAGAACGTCATGATCGGCTTTGCCAATCAGCTCGTGATGCGCAGCGCCGACAACTTCGTGTCGTGGCCCTATGAGGACATCCGCCGTGTCGATGGCCCCAGCGGCACGCTCAGGGTCAGCTGCCTCTCGGCCTCGCCGCTGGCGCGGCTGGAGATCCGCGACGCAGCGCTGTCGGCCGAACTGATCGCGCGCTGCAGCCATATCGACCAGCACCGGCTGACGCGCGGCGGCATCGCCCGGATCGTCGGCTGGTCGCTGGCGGCCGCGGCCTCGATCATTGCGGTCGTGCTGTTCGTGATCCCGTTCGCCGCGGAGCGGCTGACGCCGCTCGTTCCGCCGAGCATGGAGAAGCATCTCGGCGATGCCGCCGTGGTGCAGATCCATTCCCTGTTCGGCGACAAGGAGTGCAGCGCGGCTGCCGGGCAGGCGGCGTTTGCCAAGCTGGTCACGGCGCTGCGCCGGCCAGCGGACCTCGACGACGGCATCGGCTCGCAGGTGCTGGATACGCCGATCCCCAACGCGTTCGCGCTGCCGGGCGGGCGCTTCTTCCTGTTTCGCGGGCTGCTCGACAAGGCGAACGACCCCGACGAGGTCGCGGGCGTGCTGGCGCATGAGCTCGGCCATTTGAAGCATCGCGACAATCTGCGGCAGCTCATCCACAACGGCTCGAGCTCGTTCCTGATCGGGCTTCTGTTCGGTGATATCACGGGTGCAGGTGCGGCGGTCTTCGCCTCCCGTTCCATGATCAACGCGTCCTACTCGCGCGAGGCGGAGGAGGCGGCCGACAGCTTTGCGATCGAGGTGATGCACAAGCTCGGACGGCCGACGCGGCCGATGGGCGAATTGTTGTTCCGCATCACCGGCAAGGAGGCGGGAAAGCAGCCCGCGCTGTGGTCGAGCCATCCGCTCACCGAGGACCGCCTCGCCCGCATGCGCGCCGCCGATCGCCCCGCCAGCGGCCCGCCGCTGTTGAGCACGGAGGAGTGGAAGGCGCTGAAGGGGATCTGCAAGTAGCTGAGTTGGCGATGCCGCTGCTGAGTTGCCGGCCCGTTTCGGCAAAACCGGTGTCGTCCCTGCGAACGCAGGGACCCATAACCACCGGCCCTGTCGAGGCAGGCGACTGGCAGCCACGTCCCTCGATAGCATCCGCGGTATGGGTCCCTGCGTTCGCAGGGACGACAGCGGAGTTTGAGGCGGCGTCACGGGCTCCCAGTGGAGCTATTGCCGACTTTGTCGATCAACCGCCTCCCACTCACTCCGCCAGATTGTTCGTCTTCTTCACCCAGGCGCGGACGTCCGTCAGGACGTCCGGCAGCACGGCCTTGACCTCGGCGAGCGTCATGCCCGGCTTGACGCGGGGGTCGTAGAGCAGGTTGAGGATGTACTGGTCGTAGACGTCGAAATAGCCCATCGAGACGTTGTCGTTGAACATCGTCCAGGGCACGCTCGACGTGTCGTTGATCGGCCCGAGCGACTGCAACAGCTCCTCATAGGCGCAGTCGAGGAAGACGAAGTCGCCATTGTCGACGGTCAGGATGACGTCGGAATGTTCGATCTCGAAGGCCTCGTTCTTGCGGAAGCCGGACAGGCATTGCGGATCGAGCGAGGTCTTGATCTCGCGGGCGCGCTCGCTGCCATAGGCCTGGCTGATGGTATGGTAGAGGTCGCGGTCGCGCACCAGCTTGACGCGGACATTGGCGTCGCCGTCGCTGTCGGTCATCGCGATGTCGAGGTTGCGGATGCGGGCGCCGATGTCGCCGACCACCTTGGTGAGCTGCGCCTTGCGGTCGGCCCGGCGGCCGTCGGCGTAGACCCGCACCGGGCCGCTGTATTTCCGGATGCGGTCGACGCGGCCGGCGAGGTGATACTCGGCGCCGAACGCGGTCTTGAAGAATCCGTCGATGATCTCGGCGTCGGTGAAGCTCTTCTTCTCGGCGCGCTGGCGCGCCGCGATGGCCGGGATTTCGGCCGTCGTGGCCGGCAGCGGGATCGTCATGACCGCAAGCCAGCCAAGCGCGACGGCGGCCAGCCGCACGGATCGCCGCCGAGAACCGGCTGGTCCATGATCGGCGAGAGCGGTCCGTCGTCGCGGCATCATCTCGTGCAGAATTGTCAGTTCTTCACGATCACAGTGGTGCCGACCGAAACGCGGTCGTAGAGATCGGCGACGTCGTCATTGGTCATGCGGAAGCAGCCCGACGACACCGCCTGGCCGATCGTCTCCGGCTCGTTGGAGCCGTGGATGCGGTACAGCGTGGAACCGAGATACATCGCCCGCGCACCAAGCGGGTTCTCGATGCCGCCGGCCATGTGGCGCGGCAGGTCCGGGCGGCGGCGCAGCATCTGCGACGGCGGCGTCCAGGCCGGCCATTCCTTCTTGGCGGTGATGCGGTGCACGCCGCTCCAACGGAACCCGTCGCGGCCGACGCCGATGCCGTAGCGCAGCGCCTGGCCGCCCTGCAGCACCAGATACAGCCGGCGCTCGGACGTGTTCACCACGATCGTGCCCGGCGCATACTGGCTCTGGAACATCACGGTCTCGCGCGGGATCGGGCTGACGCTGCTCTGATAGAAGTTCGGCCCGCCGCCGAAGATGTCCCTGGTGTCGAACATTTCCGCCCGCGCCATCCCGGCGCTGACCACTGACGCGACCGCAGCAATTCCCAAAGCAAAACAGCGCTTCATTTCCATCCCCTGGCAAACATCAAATTCCGTTCGCAGACAGGCCATAAACGGTTGCACTTCGCAACCCACGGCGCCGTGAGGCCGGTATGTGGCGGCGGTCCGTGGCCCAAATCCCACGGAATATCCCGCACCTCCCGCGCCCAGCATTCTGTTAGCCAATTCGGCGCATCGGCCGCGCCGTGATGGCAGCAATGCGGCCAGCCCCTTTGACGCCGCAGGCGAACAATGATTGATCTGACGACCATTGCAAATGGCGCGCGGATTCAAACGGGAGAACATGATGAACGGTGCGGAAAGCCTGGTACGGACCCTGGTCGCGGGGGGCGTTGACGTCTGCTTTACCAATCCGGGCACCTCCGAGATGCACTTCGTCGCAGCGCTCGACCGGGTCGAGGGCATGCGCTGCGTGCTCGGCCTGTTCGAGGGCGTGGTCACCGGCGCCGCCGACGGCTATTTCCGCATGAAGGGCACGCCGGCCTCGACGCTGCTGCATCTCGGCCCCGGCCTCGCCAACGGTCTCGCCAATCTGCACAACGCCAAGAAGGCGCGCTCGGGCATCGTCAACATCGTCGGCCAGCACGCCACCTACCACATCGGCTTCAACGCGCCGCTGACCTCGGACATCGAGGGCCTGGCGCGGCCGATGTCCGACTGGGTGCGGACCTCGCCGAGCGCCAAGGCGGTCGCCGCCGACGGCGCTGCCGCGATTGCCGCCGCCAAGAGCGCACCGCCGCAGATCGCCACGCTCATCCTGCCCGCCGACACCGCCTGGAACGAGGCCGACGGCATCGCCCAGGTTCCCACTGACGCGCAGCGCCCGAGCTATTCGGACGATGCGGTCGAGAAGGCCGCGAAGATCCTGCACGCGCACGGTCCCGAGACCCTGGTGCTGATGACCGCGGGCGCGCTGACCGAGCAGGCGCTGACCTTCGCCCAGCAGATCGCCGGCAAGACCGGATGCCGTGTGATGGGCCAGACCTATCACCCGCGCATGGCGCGCGGCGCCGGCCGCTTCTCGATCGACCGCATCCCCTACGTGATCGAGCAGGCGCTGCCGATCCTGAAGAACTACAAGCACATCGTGCTGGTCGAGGCCAACGACCCCGTTGCCTTCTTCGCCTATCCGAACAAGCCGAGCATGCTGAAGGCGGAGGGCACCGAGGTGCACCGCATGACCGCCTGGGGCGAGAACTCGGCCGCCGCGCTCGAGGCGCTGGCCGGCCATCTCGGCGCCAAGCCCGCCGACGTCAAGCCGCAGCCGCTCGCCGAGCTGATCAAGCCCACCGGCGCGCTCAACCACGCCACCATCGCCCAGGCGATCGCCTATGCGATCCCCGAGAATGCGATCATCGTCGACGAATCCATCACCACCGGCCGCGGCTTCTTCCCGCCGACGGCCGCCGCCAAGCCGCATGACTGGCTGCAGAACATGGGCGGCTCGATCGGCTTCTCGACCCCCGTGGCGACCGGCGCCGCGGTGGCCTGCCCGGATCGCAAGGTGATGTGCCTCGTCGGCGACGGCAGCGCGATGTACACGATCCAGTCGCTGTGGACCCAGGCGCGCGAGAACCTCAACGTCGTCACCGTGGTGTTCGCCAACAGGATCTACCAGATCCTGCGCGGCGAGTTCGATGGCGTCGGCGCCGGAGAGCCCGGCCAGCGCGCCCAGGACATGCTCAAGATCGACCGCCCGACGCTCGACTTCGTCGCCATGGCCAAGGGCATGGGCGTGCCGGCCCGCGCCGTCACCTCCGCCGACGAGTTCAACGTCGCGCTGGCCGAGGCCAATGCCGAATACGGCCCTCGCCTGATCGAAGTGCAGATGTAAGCCGTTCCGCCCGCAACCCGGCGGCCGCAAATCGGCCGCCGGCCGGTGGCAGCGTCATCGCCCGCATTTCTGGTTGGCGACTCAGCGCGATCGCGTGTTGATGGTGACGTCTCCATCGTCTGTTTTGTTTGGGCGGCATGCACAGCGAATTGAACCGGCTGATCTCCGCGCTGCAGGAGTTTTACGCGCGCGAACGCTACATCCTTGACCGTGATCTCGGTGAGCGCGCCTTGACGCACCGGCTGTCCGTGCACCTGGAGCGCAACTTCCTCGGCTGGGACGTCGATTGCGACTACAACCGGCTCGACGACCGCACGATGCTGCTGCCGCGCGGCTCGATCGTCTCGACCGACGACGATCTCGCGAAATCGATCTATCCCGACATCGTCGTCCACAAGCGCGCGGTGCCCGACAATCTGCTGGCGATCGAGGTCCGCAAGGCCAGCAACCACCAGCCGCTGGCGCATGACCGCCACAAGCTGATGGCGCTGACCGACCCGCATCTGTGGTTTGCCTATTGGATCGGCGTGCTGGTGATTCTCGACCGGCGCAGCGTGATCACGCCGGAGGTTTATGTCGGGGCGCGGATCGATCCTGTGCTGTCGGCCTGGTTCGCCGGGCGATTGCAGCAGATGGGCCTGGCCCCGGGCTGAGATGGTTTGGCCCGGTCCAAATGAACAAGGGCCGCCCCCGAAGGAGCGGCCCGATCTCGCGACGAAGCGGCGCGCCTGCGAACAGGCCGTGCCTCGTGTGCGGTGCCTTACTTCGACATCGCGTCGCCGGACGACTTCTTCGACGACTTCTTCTTCGTCTTGCTCATCTTCATGTCGTCGCCTCCGCCCATGGCGTCGCCGCTCTTGGCCGCCTGGCCGGTCGTCATCGGCTTCTCGGTCGACTGGGCAAGAGCAGCCGACGAGACGAACGCGAGGGCGGCGGTGGCGATGATCAGTTTACGCATGCGGAAAACCTCCGTGGGTTGGAAACGCCAGGACCTTAGGCGAATTTGCGCCGCGGCGTTCTGACGCAGGAATCAGGAAAACGTGAGAGTTCCGCCCCGCAAAAGTCGCCTTGAGCCGCCGCTGCGGGCGTGGCGGGGGCATTCTGTGACGAATGTGCTGGACGCAGGGAGGTCATGCGCGGACGAGCGAGGTCAAAATGGCCGGGTGCCGCCCTTCAGCTGAGACATCAGGATCGAGCTTGGCGCTGCGAGGGTCTTTTTGCAGTCCATCGCTCAGATCGGCATCGCGAGCTGCGTCGCAACACCGGCATCAGGCTCCTGCAGCGACGACAGCGACACGCCGAGCAGCCGCACCGGCTTGGGCAGCGGCATCTCGGCCTGGAGCAGCGCCAGGGACAGGCGCTCCAGTTCGTCGCGGCTGGCGACCGCCGCGGCAACCGACCTGCTGCGGGTGATGATGTCGAAATCGGCGAACTTGACCTTCAGCGTGATCGTCCGGCCCCTGTTGCCGGTCGCCTCGCAGTGGCGCCAGACCTTGTCGATCAGCGGCTGCAACTCGGCCGCCATCGGCTCGAACTCCGTCAGGTCGGCCGCAAAGGTGTTTTCCGCACCGATGGATTTGCGGATGCGATTGGCCCTGACCGGGCGATGATCGATCCCGCGCGAGATCCAGTAGTAGTAGTTGCCTGCTTTGCCGAAGTGCTGCTGCAGAAAGGGTAGGCTCTGGTTGCGGATGTCCAGGCCGGTATGGATTCCCAGCGCGTTGAACCTGGCAGCTGTTGCCGGACCGATGCCGTGAAACTTGCCGACCGGCAGCTCCTCCACGAACGCCGCGCCCATCTCGGGGGAGATCACGTATTGTCCGTTCGGCTTGCGATGGTCGGAAGCGAGCTTCGCCAGAAACTTGTTGTAGGAGATGCCGGCGGAGGCATTGAGGTCGGTCTCTTCCTTGATCCTGGCGCGGATCTGCAACGCGATGTCGCGCGCCAGCGGAATGCCCTGCAGATTGTCGGTTACGTCGAGATAGGCCTCGTCGAGCGACAGCGGCTCGATGATCGGCGTGTGCTCGGCGAAAATCGCGCGGATCTGCTGGCTGATCGCCTTGTAGACCTCGAAGCGCGGCTTGACGAAGATCAGGTCCGGGCACAAGCGCTTGGCGGTCACCGACGGCATCGCCGAGCGCACGCCGAATTTGCGCGCCTCATAGCTCGCGGCCGCCACCACGCCGCGCTCGCGCGAGCCGCCGACGGCCACGGGCCTGCCGCGCAGCTCGGCATTGTCCCGCTGCTCGACCGACGCATAGAATGCATCCATGTCGATGTGGATGATCTTGCGGATGACCGTCGGCGCGGCATCCGGATCCGGACCGGAGCTTGGCATGGCCGAGATGTATCAGAGCCCCGCGCCGAAGTCTGTCAGCAGGAGCGGCCGGCGCTCAACCGGCCTGTCGAACGAGCGTCGCCTGGAACGAACGTCCATTTGACCCGGTCGTTTGTCCGGCTGTGCCGCTATCGCCGCTCCAATCTCCGCCGTCGTCCCGGCCTCGAGCCGGGACCCATACCCCCAGGGAGCAGTTTGGGGCAGGCTGGTGGCGTCAGGCCGCCGGCGCGCTTGAGTTGCCAAGCGGAGAAGTGGAGCTTCGAATTGATCCCGATGAGACAGCCGGCGCAGGTGCCGTGGACAGAACCGCTGATGCGCCTGCAGCCGGCCGGAATGACAGGACGCCCATGTTCGAGCTGACCTTCCTCGGAACCTCGGCGAGCGTTCCGTCGCAGGACCGCAATCATCCGGGCCTTCTGGTCCAGGCCGGCGGACAGCGGATCCTGATCGATTGTGGCGAGGGCATTCAGCGGCAGCTGCTGGCGAGCGGGGCGGGCTTTCGGCGGCTCGACCGCATCCTGCTGACCCACGGGCATCTCGACCACATCCTCGGTGTTCCCGGATTGTTCTCGACCCTGCGGCTGCGCAGCAGCGCGGACATTATGCACGTCCACGGCGGCCCGGGCACGCTCGATATCGTCATCCGCATGCTCGCAGGGTTGTGGGGCGAGGGCCGCGCGCCGATCCCGCTGCAACTCGTTCCGCTCACGGCCGGGCAGGTCCTCGACACCGGGACGTTCGAGATCAACTGCTTCCCGGTCCGGCATCGCGACACCGACAGCCTCGGCTTCGCATTCGTCAGCCGAGCGCGCCGTCACCTCCTGCCGGAGCGCCTCGCAGATCTCGCCGTGCCGGATGGTCCGCTGCGGAAGACGCTGGCGGAGGGGCAGACGATCACGCTCGACGATGGTCGCAGCATCAATCCGGAGGATGTCCTCGGCCCCCCGCGCGGCGGCAGGAAGCTCGTCATCGTCGGCGACACCGAGACCACCGATGGTCTGCAGGAGCATGTCCGCGACGCAGATCTGCTGGTGATCGAGGCGACCTTTCTCCAGCGCGATGCCGCGACCGCGCGCGACTACGGTCACCTGACGGCTTCAGAGGCCGCTGCGCTTGCGGCATCCGGCAACGTCGGTCAACTCGTGCTGAACCACATCTCGGGCCGGTACACAGACGAGGAGATCCTGGACGAGGCGAGGGCGGTATTTCCGGCCACGCGCATCGCGTCGGACTTCGATCGAGTGACCGTGTAGCTGCTTCTCTGCCGGGCTCAGGGCGCTTCGCTTCCGGTCGGCGGCGGCTCGATCTCCTGATCAGCAATTCGATCAGGCAACACCCGTGCGGCTCGGCTTGATGAGGGCATGCTTGATCGCGCCGATGGCCCAATTCTCGTCGCTGGACGAGAGCCAGCGCCCGAAACGGGCGATGCCGATCGTAAACAGCGGCGGAAGACAGCTCAACAAAGGCATCAGCCAGAGCATGGGATTCTGGCAGTCCTTCAGCAATTCGAGCAGCGGACCATTAATGATGAGAATGAGCCGCACCGTTGTTTTATCTGTCATGCCCTCATGATTCGTCCAATAGAAATTGACTGCGCCAAATGATGCCAATCCTTCTCACTATTCGCTCGCGCGCTTTTCCCAATCGGGACCACATTCAGCGTCAGCGCAGTTGTGCCTTTCACAGTAAGAGCCATAGATTCGAATCGGTTGACCTCTCGGAAACTCCTTTACGTCGAGCGGAGGAATGTTGGCTGAATAGCAGTACTCAGTTAGGTGTCGATCACCAAAAACGTCCGTGTATTTGATGACTCCCATCGCGCCGATCGGGGCTTTCCTGCCGCTCAATGGTGTCAAGTTCAGCGGTCCCATGATAAGCCATCCTGAGGCCATCTGTGATCGCGGTCCGATTACACCCTGCGTAAAGCTTAGTTTATACGGATTTCTTTGTTCGAACGTTTCGCTAGTCGCATAACCCCCGATGAGCATATCAATCGAGAATTTAAGTTGGCTCGTCGGGGTATTCCCTACGTTCTCAATGATTGGATTGATCAGCCACCTAGGAGTCTCTTCATCGTTGGGTCCCTTACCGCCGTAGGTAATCAGTTGAAGGCTATTCGACAGAATGAAAGCGCGGCTTTGTGCGCTGTATGCTCTTTTGGCAGCATTGTATTGAAGGAGCGACACGAATGCGCTCGAAATGGCTACCGCAAGAGTTGTGATGCTTAGGAGAAGTGGAGGTTTTCCACCTCTTGCCTCTGATGCCGCTCTCTTACGGCGATGCTTTACGGAGATCCGTTTGGCCGTATTCCAAACTGAGCTAGGTCGGTTGACTAGCATCTCGCTAGGCCAGCTTTCTCGCCCCGGGGCGCCCATTCCGTTGGTTCATGACGCCTTGCGTTTCTTCGCGCGCGGTTGGGGTGCGTCGTCCCCGCTCGGCCCGGCCTGCACCAAAATATCTAGTGTCACTTTCAGCGCGTCCGCAAGCTTGCGCAACGTTGGAACGTCGCCGCTTTTGCGCCTACCTCGATCTCGGGCAGGTAGCCTTGCGTAGTACCAGCGCGCTTGGCAAGTTTATCTTGGCTCAAGCCGCGCTTCTGACGGGGGAATGCGAGCGGCCTTTTCGCTGCAAGGAATGCATCAAATTCGTCGCTGCTAAAGGTTTCTTCCTCGCCGCTCTCCACGCGAGCGATCGAGTGGCGCAGGGTTTCGGCGTTGGCGGTGTCTTCATTAGCTGCGGCGACCGGTTGATCGTATTCCTTTCGGGACAAGATGACGATGTCATCGCCTTGCGGGGGTTTGGTCATCACGGGTCGTGGACGTTAGCCTAGACCCTTTATTATGGTCTCCATCGGCAGAAACATCGTTTTCGAGCCGCCTGGAAATTCCAAAAAGCCATACTTAACATAAAATGCCATAGCGTTGCGGTCGATGGCATGCACTAATACACCGCGAGCGCCAGCAATTTGAGAGAGCTGCGCGCTTCTTTGTAGTGCGTCTCGTAACATGTTGCCGCCTAGGCCGGTTCCTTGGTGATTGGCGTCGACGGCGAGCCGGCCCAAGAGAATCAATGGCACGGACTCTGGCATATTGCGGCCGAGCCTAGGTGGAACGTCCTTGCGGACCGCGGCGCCGGTCGACATCGCATAATAGGAAATCACCTGGCGTCCCTGGGCGACGACGTAGGTTCTGGCAGATTTGCCCTCGCTTTTCAGCGCTCGAAACTTCAGCCAGTCGTCTAGTGCTTCATTCCCACAGCGGAATTGGCTGAGGTCATGAACCGACGATATCGCACTCGGGGGAGAGATTCTTCCCCCGAGCGCGTCAGATATATCTGTTACTTCTCCCATGGAGCCTTACTCGATAAGAGTTTTTTAAGTGCGGCGTTCGGCTTTGGTGGGTTGTTCAAGGCTTCCATGAAGGCGTCGTGCTGTTCAGGATTCAGCACAAACAAGCGCTGATCCAAAAGTACGTCGATCGCATGTTGCCTTGCGCTCTCCAACATGAACTCAGTACGGGACTTACCGATTGCGGCGGCTGCCGTGTCAATCAACTGGCGGGTATTCTGAGGCACTCGCAGGTTTATGGTGATGGATCGGGTTGTGGTCTCCGTGTCTGCCGAGCGTTGGCGGGCTGCTCCGGCGGCTGACATTGGCTTCGTCCTCTGGTGCGTGGCGGGTTGCTTTTTCTTGGATCTTTGGTTGTGGTTGGGCTTCTTGATGTTCGGAGTACGTGTACGGTTTCCTGTATTCACAACGTGTGTATAAGCTCATATCGTATATACATCGTCAATACGTAAAACCAATAGCGCGAGCGATGGTTCCTCGATGTGGTGAGATGGTTACTACGTTGTGATGGTGGCCGGTCATTGTGCTCTGATGGATGTGTGTACGGCAAATTTCTTCGTAAAATCAGTGATTTCAATCACTTTCCCAGCGGGTCCGCTGAAAGGAACTCGCCCGGTAGCTCGTTCTCGCGGTCTACGCATCGGGGTCAGTGGATCAAAGGTGCGACCCAGCGGGAGCAGCCGGCCGCCCTTCCGGACCAAGCGGCATGCCCTCTTTAGCTCGACTCTTTGTTCTCTTTATGTTCTTTTTCTCCAGAAAATGCGGAGAGGAAGAATGGGCGGATTTAGCGTCCATTCGTTGCACTCTCCTCGAAGCCGGCCGCAGAGATCGAGGGGGCTGAGAATTGAGCGCCGACTGGCTTCGATGGTGGGCGCACAAGGGATCGAACCTTGGACCTCTCCCGTGTGAACCACAATCTCTAGACCGCGGCCAACCCAATCCCGCCACAGTCAAAATCTAGAAAATGCACGTAATGGCAATGGCTTGTGGCGGTTTTGACCACAGTAGGCCATAGCGCGCCTTACTGCATTTTGTGTGCCCCTGTTGTGCCCCCTGAGGATTTTCCCCGGGGGCACACAAGAGAGGGAGAGTTTCAGACCCGGTTTGTTCTGGGGCTGTTTGGCGGTCTCGCGGGGCACACGACGAGACGTCGGAAGGACAGGGATTCATGGCAAAAGCAGCAAGCCAGCTGACACTCACGGACGCTCTCATTCGCGCCGCCTCGTTGCCCCCTGGGAAGGCGCAGCATTACCTCCACGACGACAAGCTGCCTGGTCTGGCCCTCCGCATGCGCGCCACCGGCGCCCGAACCTGGGTGTATCTTTTCACCAAGCCGGGCGTGAGGGGGACACAGCGCAAGACCCTTGGTCCTTGGCCCAAGTTCAATGAGAAGGCTGCGCGCAAGGCGGCGACAATCGCGGCGGGCGAGGTCATCAGAGGCGTTGATCCGAATGACGACAGGCGTGAGGCGAGGCGGCTGCAGGCTGAAGAGAAGCAGCGGACCACCCTGGCAAACCTGATCGCTGAAGAGGGACCCTATGAGACGTCGTTGACCGGGCGGCAGGTCGTCAATTGGCGACCGGCAATGTCTGCGTTGAGACGGGGGCTCAAGGGGCATTTCGACAGCAGCGCCGCGGATCTTACCCGCCGAGAGATCATGGCGGCTGTCGACAAGATCGCCAGGACCGGCAAGCGCGGAGCCGCCAAGGACTTCCGCAAGCACGTGCACACGTTCCTAGAATGGTGTGTCGGCGAAGGTTACGTCGAGCACAATGTGCTGGCCGGCTATCGCGCGCCGAAGGAAACCCGGGCGCAGCGGGTCGGGCGGCGCATGAAAGGGCGGGCACTGACCGACGCCGAGATCGTCAAGGTCTGGTGGGCATGCGGCAAGCTCGGGACATTCGGGCTTCTGACGCGCATGTGCCTGCTCGGAGGCGCGCGTCGCAGCGAGCCAACGATGATCGAGTGGAGGAGGCACGTCATGCAGGACCGCATAACCTTCGATGGCGCCTGGACAAAGATGGGCTTGCACCACGACGTGCCGCGCACTCATCTGGTCGACGAAGTACTGACGGCCGCCAAGCATTTCCAGCGGGCGACCTCGGATTATGTGTTTCCCTCGCCTAAGACCGGCGGGCAGATGTCGGGCTTTACCAAGATGGTGAAGCGCCTCGTCAAGGAAGCGGAAGTAGATAAGTTCACCATGCATGACCTGAGGCGCAGCCTGCGCACCATCATGTCACGCTGCGGCTACGACAACGAGATCCAGCGGCTCTGCGTCGGGCAGAAACCTGGCGGCATCGACCAAGTGTACAATCACGATGAGCAGTGGATCATCCGTAAGATGGCGTTCGAGGCGGCACACGACTACATCGCGGAATTGGTCGGAGCAGAGCGTGCCGGCAAGGTCGTGCGTCTTCAGAGGACGAATCCGCTCGATCCCATCAAGGCTGAGCTGCTTGGCCGTCTTCGCGAGCATTTTGCGGCTGGGGGTGTTTAGCCTCCGTGCGCCCGGATAGATACTCGCGCACCGCATCGACTCGATAAAGCGGGCGGCCGTCGACGTAACGCCATTTGAGCGGATGATCCGGATTGCGCCGCCACTGCTCCAGTGCGCCTGGCGTGCGCCGGATCGCCGCCGCGGTCTCCAGAGCCGTGAGGTTCGAGCTGCCCGGCAAGGCGTCGATATCGAAGCGAGCCGGTGGGGGAACGCCACGGTTCTTGCGCGGCCGCTTGGTGGTGGTCGCGATTTGATCGGAGCTCGTCGATCCAGTTGCGTCGACAGAGGAGGTCACGTCCGTCTTGCCGCCCATACCATTTTCCACAGCTGCAATCGATGCGGCCGATATGATCGTAGGCCGCTTGGAGAGCATAGAAGTGAGCGTTTGACGTAGGGCTGGCGGCGGCCTTGGCGTGCAAAAGGATGGATGGAGAGGGTAGGTGGTATCACAAAACCAGCGCGATAGGCCGGCAGCAGACTGGATCATGCAGTTGGCGGGCTGCTGCGGTCAGGAACGAGACCGTGGACATAATAGGCCGGCTGACCACGAATCTGAGGGTCGGACGTTCGAATAGTTCCGGGCGCGCCAGCTAACCTAGTAGAAAAATCATCAGTTTCTGCTTTGTTCAAAAATGTCCCCAGACCAAAATTCCTGTCTAGTCTGGGGAAGTTTTTGAAGGCCCTGGTGAAGGCTACTGCGCGGCCACAAGATCACCGCCACGATCGTCTTCGCCGTTCGTCAATATCTCTGCGTGCTGATATCCTATGACGCCGGCCTGCCGATGTTCTTCCCCTGTCGCTCTGCAACGTGGCGCAATGCTATTACCGCCGCAGCCCCGAGCGCATCGCCTGGGTCGATGACGGCCCGCTCGGGCGCGAGCTCGTCGCCTTGCCTGACGTCTACGTCGAGAACTTCGACTCGGATGTGCCCACGGTGTTGCGCCCGGCCTTCAATATGCTTTGGAATGCGTTCGGATTCCTACGACGCGTACGATGCCGGTTGGACAAGAACTAGCTGGTCAGAGTTCGGGCCGATGGGCAGTCGTCGGTTCAGCGCGGCTTCTCGACCCATTCGATGCGCCCCGCCGTCATGTAGACGACCGCGCCGCGTTCGGCGCCAAGCATATGGACATACTGGCCAAGCTGGTTGGCGTAGTCGGCGCGCGAGGCGGCGTCGGGATCGACATCGCTCTTCCAATCGAACACGATCTGTGGCCGCCCCGCGACGTAGCGAACCGCGTCGGCGCGCCCCGCTACAAGCCGCTCGCCGTCCTCGGCGAGCCGTCCATAGACCGGCACCTCGGCCATCAACCCCTCCCGGCTCGAGGCCAGCTCCGGCAGCGACCAGGTGCGGAGCGCCGTGTGTGCCAACTCATCGGCATCGAGTGCACTCTCTGGCGCGGCGGCGCCATAGAGTTGCTGCACGAGCAGCGTCGACCGTTGGCGGATCGCCTTGGCGCTGGCTTCGACTTCCCCCGTGACAAGTTCTTCCATGATCTTGTGCAGCACGATGCCGCGCGCCGAACCGGCCCCTTGCACGGTGATCGGCTCGGCGGGCTGATCCCATGCCGTGGCGGCCGGCCTGTCAAAGGTGACTAGGTCGGGGTCTGCATCGCTCGGGCGAATCCAGCGGATGCGTGCGAAGGCGCGCTCGACAACCGCTTGCTCCGTCTCGAATTGCGGGCGAGTCTGCGTGTTCGCCGTCTCGATCGGCCTCGCGAACGGCTTCCTCGCCAAATTCGCAATGTTGAGGTCGGCCACCTGGTCGAGCTGCAAATCAACGGTGCGCGCCCACGAGGCATTCGCGCTCCACGACAAGGCCGGCAAGACCAAGAGGTCCATCGCCCGCGTGCAGGCGACATAGAGGAGCCGCAGGCGCTCCTCGGCTTCCTCCTGCGCTTGCGAGGTCATCGCATCGGCAAGCGCGGGCGGGACGACGTCGCCCAGCATCCAGTGCAGCGTATCGTCGCTGCGCCGGTGCACGAACTGCTCGGGCGGCCGTGCGCCCGACGCGGTGTTGATCGGGATGACGACGGGCCACTCCAGACCCTTCGAGCTGTGGATCGTCACGATCTTGATCGAATGCTCATCGGCGTCGATCACGCCCTCATCGTGGGCAAAACGGCATGACCATTCCTCGTCGACATCGCGCGCAAACTGCCGAAATCCGCGCACCCCATACGCGCGAGCCTTCTCCAGCAGCGCATCGACATTGGCGAGTGCCCGCGACGCCTGGTCAGGGCTTCTCGTCATCAGAATGGCGCGAACCCGCAGACGCTCGACCGCTTCGCCGAGGAGCAACGCAGGCGCGGTGCTGCGGACCCGTCGTTGCAGGTCGCGAAGGATCGTCAGCGTTTCACGCGCGACGGGGTGCGAAACGATGTCCGGGTCGGTGAGTAGGCTCAGGCGCAGCGGCGGACCGTCGCCGTTGGCTTTTGAGGCCAGGGCTTCGGACAGATCGAGCAATTCTTCTTCGGTCAGTCCGACCAGCGGCCCTCGCATGAGTGCACCCAAGGCGATGGTGTCGCGGGAATCGCCAAGCGCGCGCACGAGCGCGACCAGGTCCTGTACCTCTTGCCGCCGATAGAAATTCTTGCCCGCTTGCGAGCTGAAGGGCAGCTCGGCTTCCTCCAAGGCACGTTCGTAACGCCATAGCTCCCGCCCGGTTGGCGCGAGCAGCGCAATGTCGCCCGGGGACAGGAGATGAACGCCGCGATCCGCCCGCCGGATTTTCAAGTTGCCGATCAGACGCGCGCAGGTCTCGGCGACAATCTTCGCTTCCTCGTCGCGAATGTCGTCGACGCGCGACTGCGGAATCACCTCGACTTTGACCTTGACCACGCCGGGCAGGCCATGCTCCGCGCCTTTGCGCGTCGGTTCGAGCGCGACGTAGCCCGACTCCTGACCCTGGAGTGGCGTCTGAAAGCACTGATTGATGTGGCGCAAGATGCCGTCGCAGGAGCGAAAATTCGCCGCTACGGGCACCAGATTGCCGGGGAACTGACGCTCGATCGCGGCGCGCGCCAGGCGGTAGGTCGCGATATCGGCGCCGCGGAACCTATAGATCGCCTGTTTCGGATCGCCGACCATGAAGAGGCGACCGGGCACCAGCCGCCGCTCGTGCCATTGCGGCGCCGGCGCATCAACGCTCGTCAAAAGGAAAATGATCTCGGCTTGGATCGGGTCGGTGTCCTGAAACTCGTCGACGAGCACGCGAGTAAACCGCTTGGCGGCCGCGGCGCGAACCGTCGTTTGGGTACGAAAAACCTCGCGCGTCAGATGCAGCAGATCGTCGAAATCAAGCACGGCGGCGCTGCGCTTGAAGCTCTCGAAGCGCCGGATCAGCTCATCAAGCTCGGCCGAGAAGACGCTGACGATCGCCGTCGCGAGCTGTCCCATGATTTCGCGAAACGCGGTGGCGCAAGCCTCGTAGTGCTCGCTTGCCATAGCAGCGAGCCGCTCGCCTTCGGCTTTTCCAGCTGCGCCCCGCCAGACCCCGAGGCGGCGATAGTCTAAGAGATCGAGGCCGCTTTTCCGCATGATGGCGACGCGAGCTGGATGCGCCAATTCCCACAAGCCCTCAAAATCGGGAACCGGCGCGAACTTGCCGCGAAAGTGCCGCGCTAATTGCTCCAGATCGAGCAGGTCCTGCTCGGCCTCGGCGGGTGCGCCTACGGAGTTGAACCACCGGCGGAATTCCGCCACGGCCTCGCTGAACGCCAGGTCCGAGTCGGTTTCGACCCGCGCCGGCAGCGGCCGCGCAGTCCGGTGCGCCCTCCGGAATTCGGCAAGCTCGCGCAACAGCTCCTCGGCGTGGATCGGATTCCTCTCGGCGGTTTGCGCGATCGGATCGCTGGCCGCCCTCATTCCCGACAGACGGTCCCGCAACCAGCGCTCAAAGATGTTTGCGAAGGCGAGGTCGGCTTGCCCGCGGTCGATAATCTCGGCGCCCGGATCGATTCCCGCCTCGACCGCGTAGATGCGTAGCAGCACATGGCAGAAGCCGTGAATCGTGGTGCAGGTTAGCTCGTCGAAGCGCTTGGCGACTTCCTGCAGCGCTTGAATCTGCTCGCGCGTCGGTCCGCTCGGAAAGGCGAGCCGTAACTCTTCCGGCACGTGCCCGGACAAAATTTCTTGGAGAAAGCGCGCAATGCGCTCCCGCAATTCACCAGCGGCAAATTCCGTGAAGGTGATCGCCGCGATCTCGCGCGGGGGTACGCCGGACGCCAACAGGCACAGCACGCGCCCCGCCAAGAGCGATGTCTTGCCCGTCCCCGCAGCGGCCTCGACCAGCAACGTCGATGCCAGCTCCATCAGCGCGCGAAGGCGTTCGGCTTCGTCCGGCAGATTCGTCATCGTGCGTCCCAGAATTTTGCAAGGCGTCCCGATGCCTTCGCCAGCGCCGATCTCTTGCGGCGCAGATAGGAGGGCGAGGCCGGCATCGCGAGCCGGAGATCATTCTCGGCCGCATCCGCGTCCTGGCCCGGAAGGGCGGCGCCCCGCGTCAGGAATTCAGAGGCGAGAGCGACGAACTCGCTGATCAGCTTCAGCGCGCCATCGAGGTCTTGCAACCGGACTTCGCGCGGCTCGCCGGCCAGATAGAGAAGCCGCGCCACGACGTGGTTACAATCGGGTAGAAGTTGCCGGCAGGCCAGAGCATAGAGCGACCGCTGCAGCTCAGCGCCGCCGCGAATGACAATCAACTCCGCTTTCGGCGGGCTTGATCCGGTCTTGTAATCCGTCACCCGCACCGCTTGCTTGACGCGGCGTAGATCGAGCCGATCGATCGTTCCCTGAATGCGAACGCCCGTGCTCGGGATCTCCACGGGGAGCGCCGGGTCCCACGGTAGCGGCCGTTCCACGCCAAGCGGGATCAAGCCGCCGAACGGCACTTCCGTCCAGCTTTGCGTATCGGCTTCCCTGGTTTCGCCGAACCGCAGGGCGGCCGCCGCAATCTCCGCCGCGTGACGCACCGTGTTGGTCCAGAGGAGCCGCGGCGGTACCGGCTGCTGGAGCGGCCAAGTATCGCGAACAATCTCGGCGGTACCTTTGATCGCGGCCTCGATTTGCTCGGCGCTGGCCGCTACGAGACCTGGCGCGGGTTCGAGCGCGTCAACGGCTCGCCGCAGCAGCTCGTGGACAAGCTTGCCAAGCGCCTCCGGCGCGATCGTAAGCGGCTGTTCGGGCTCTGTCGGCGCCCACCAGCCAAGACCGTATTTCCAGACGAAGCCAAGCGGGGCACGGAGAAGCAGTTGCAGCGAGGTTGGTGATTGCGTGCGGCCGAGCGCACGCGCGATCGCTGGATGGTTGGCGCGGAAACGGCCGTCATGGTCGGTCAGGCCGGTCACATGCCAGTTCCGCCAGCATTGCGATGCCGACTTGATGCCATCGAGCGTCGCTGCTTCGTCCCGGCGTGCCATCAGCCGATCCGCTTCGCTGAACGCATGCTCGGGAACGCGCGCGCGGGCGAGCGCGCGTTCCTTTGGCCCCTCTGCGATCAGCGGACTAGCGCCGAGGCGGTTTCCCTGCGCGTTGCGGCGGCTGCGCGACATGGAGAGGGCGCCGCTCGCGCTGCCGACGACGATTGCAAAGCAACGTCGATCGGCTTGCGGCATCGGATCGGGATCAAGCTCTTTCGCCGCAACGATGTGGTCCGGCAAGATGGCGTCGTCGGTTTCGCCGCGCGGCCAACGTCCGCTGGTCAGGCCGAGGAGCCGCACATAGGGGCGAGGCCACGCCGCGAGATGCGCGGCCGGACCCCATACGACGGAATCGCCCGGATCGTTATCGTCCGCAAGACGAATGTTCTGCAGCGTAAGCTCGATGGCGTGCGCGGGCGCCGCACGCAGCGCCGTCTGCCAAATGGTCTTCGAGCGTCCCCGCAGCAGCAGGGTCTCCGCTTCCAGCGCCGCCAACGGTCCTTTTGCGAGCGCACCGAGAATGGGCAGCAGCGACCCAACCTCGATCGGATTTCCATTGACTTGCAAACCGCGGAGCGCGCGCTCCCAATCCTCCAGTCCGAAGAGCGAGGCGCCGCGCGGCAGAGCCGCAAGCCAGCCGGGCGGAAGCCGGTCCAGTTGCGTGCCTTCTCCGGAGCAGAGCGCAATCAGCCGCCTGACGCGCTGTTCGCTCAAACCGCGCACCAGCACGTCCGCTACGGCCGCGCAACGCTGGCCGTCCCGGACGCTGAGAGCCGGGATGCCGTGCGTGAAATGAATTCGCAGGCCCGTGTCCGCGGCGAGCGCGAGAATGTGTTCATCCCATGATCCCGGCGCCGCCGCCGCCACCGCGATCTCAAACGGTTTCGCAAGCTTCATGCTCAACAGCTTGCGAACCCAGCGAAGAGCCTCGACCGCCTCGTGATGCGGATCGGCGCAGGAGACAATGTCTGCCTTATCGGGAGTCCCATGTAGCGGAACCGGCTTCACCTCGCCAAACCACGAGGTTTCCGCGGACGCTGGCGTCTCCCATTCAACCGGGACGACCTTGCCGAGTGCTTTGACCAGAGGTCGCCACACGGGCGCGATCCACGGGACCCGCTCAATGCGGACCGGCCCCACGAGCACCGGCGCGCGCTCTACGCGCGCGAGCGCCGCCGAGCGCAGGTCGCGTGGCAGCAGAGTTGCCGGAGAAAGTTGCGCGCGCACACGCTCTTCGATGACCGCCAGGTCGAGGAGACGCGGCACAGCGTTGCGCTTGGCGGCCGCCGCCAGATCAATGTCGGCGTTCCATGCTTTCTGCAGGCTGCGCGCGACCGCTCGCGTCATGCCGGGCAGCTCCGCGACCGGATCCAGCTCCTTGAATCCCTTCGCAGCGATCGCCGCTTGGATCGCCGGCTCTAGATGTTCCACCTGCACAGGTTGGACGAACCCGCCGACCAAATGCGCGGCAAGTTGGGGCCAGGTGAGAATCTGCAGCCCGTTTTCGCCCGCGCGCGCGGCCAGGACCCGCCGCATCTGGAATGCGAGCGGCCCTTCGACGATTGCGGTGCTGCGGTGTGTCTTTGCGTCCACGGCCCCTGCCTTTCGCCACCAATGCGACTCTTGGAAGGCCGGCGACCCTAGCGCGTTTTCGCTGCGTTTTGAACGGCATGCGTCGGCACGCCCATCGCTACCGCAAGGCGAGCCGAGCGCGTTGGCTCGAGCCCTTCAGTGTCAATCTTCGGGTACTGGCCCACCTCGTACGCGTCACCTTCAACGTCTCATCGCCGGCAGTTGTTTGATCCAGTCAACAAAATCGGTCAACGAAACGGCTTCGCTCTCCCATACCTCCGAGCGGATGCCGTAGCGGATGTCGTCGACATGTTCGAGATCGAACCCGCTCTTATCGGCGCTCTCGACCGCCTCCTGAATGCCCTCGCGCGCAGGCGCCAACCGGTTGCCGATGCTGGACACGAAGCGCGCGAGCTCTTCGACCCTTTCGGGCGTGAGTTCGTCAATGTCTTCGTTGGCATCGAGAGGGACCACGCAAAGCCAGAACCGGGCTTGATCGCCGCTCGCTTCCTCGCCCTGACGATTGCTCATGCTCACGCTGCCGCCACGTGTCGCCTTGATCTCGATCTTGGCGACCAGCGTTTCGGCCTGCTGCATCTCGATCCAGCCGACATCGGCATAGGAAGCTTCATCAACATAAGCGCCGAGGTCATAGCCTTTGAACTGGGGCTTCACGCGCATGCGCAGCAATAACAAGCGCGATTTGAGCCGCGCGCCGATCAATTCCTCGACGATCTTGCCGAGCTTCTGATTTTGCCTCCAGCGTTGGTCGGCTTCATGGTGCGCTTCGATGTCTTCGATCAGCCGCGCGACGGCGCCCGGATGCTGAGCCGCCAATCGGGCAAGTTGGGCAAGCCTTCTTCGAAGTTCGGTGCTCTGCGACTCGCCCGCTGCAAGCACAGCCTGTTCGAGCACGTTGATGCCGATCAGAGTCAGGAAGTCCGTATGCTCCTCGCTGGTCACAGCATCGGCGAGGCGAGGGTCGTGACGCGTGAGGCGAGCGAGGCTGACGTCCGTCAGGCGTTCCTGGACCTTTGACCGCGGCACCCACTCTCGCTCGCGAATGAAGGCGAGCCATTGACACGGAATGATCTCATGTTCAGCGCCGCATTCGCATTCGACCGCGACGCGCTTTTTCCACGATTTGTCGGCACCAATCACGTAATCTAGAATGAACTGAAGAAATCTTACGGCGCGCTCGCGGCTGCGCAGCGCTTCCTGAAATTCCGTGCCGATGAACGCCAGCTTGCCGACTTCGACCGGCGCAGCGGCGCTGTGCCCATAGCCTTCAAGTTCGAGAGCGAGCATATAGTTTTCGAGCTCGGCCAGCTCTTGGTCTTCTGACGACAGCAACTCAATGACGAGGACCCCGTTCGCCGCCGCCTCGCTCCACGAACTGCTGTCCAGCAGGGGGGCGTAATCGTCGCTTAGGACCGAACCCCTCGGAAACGCGTCCCAGTACGGGCGCGCTTCGTCGGGCCACAGTTCCCGCGGCGCCAAAAGGGTTCCGCGCGACGAGGTCTTGCTGACCATTTCGGATTCGTCGTTGTCCAGCGTGTAAACGGGAATGCCATCCTTCAAGTCGTCCCAGCGCCCCTCGACCGCGAGCCACTGAAACATCGTCAAGCAGGCTGCACGGTATTCCGGCGCGTCGGACGTCGCCTGCGCTTGTCTCTTGAGGCGGTCCTTGGCGTTCGATACCAGCGGCTCACGCGGCTGAACCCGCTTGATGATGCTCTCCGCGCCGATGATGTCCTCATGGACGAGCCGCTTACGAATGGGATCATCCAGCGTCTCCAGTACATTCTTGAGGTCGTCGTCGATCTCCGTGTCGCGGCTGAGCTCGACGCTGGAGCGGAAGGTGCCTTCGGGAGTCTGATCGGGGATCAAGCCATCGAGGCAAGTGGCCCTGTGCGGCTCGGCCACGGCGGAAATCAGCCCATTCAGCCACGCGATGGTTTCGGCTCGCTCAAGTTCGAGGCGTTCGCCTAGATTTTTGAGGCTTCCGATCTCTTTCACATTCGCGATCAGCCGCTCCGGCGTGAGGACGCAGGATTCAATCAGCGGATCGTTGTCGCCCAAGAGGCCAATCCATGCGGCAGCGACGACAGAGCAGCCCTCGGCGACCGCCGCGGCTGGCGCCCAAGCCTCAGCCAAGTTCGTCCCAAGCCGATAAACGCTCTCCCACGTCATGGTCGCGTCGCCGAGCGGGAGGTGTGCGTCGGAGGCTGGCTCGGGGTCCCCGTTTTCCATCCGCACGAGCGGGATGGCCGCAAATTGCCGGATCAGGGAGCGCTGCCAATCGGCATACCAAGGCCTGTCCTCCAGCCAGGCCGGAAAATCAGACACCTCGCTCACATTGAGCAGCAGATGCAAATCGTCAAAGCCTTCTTCGGCGCAGTTTCGCGCCAGCAGGAGAAAGCACGCCGCAGCCTTGGTCAGGAGTCCCTTATTGACATCGCTATTCGGACCGCCGGCCGAGAACACCAGGCCATCCCGGTTCTCTGTGGTCGCGAACAACGGACTGTGAAACACGGCGGGCAGGCCGAGAGTGACGGAGTTCACGAGCGGCAGAAACTTAAACAGCCGCGGCACGTCGCCCGGCAGCCACAGCTCGTAGCCTTCGTCCTCGCGCTCCGAGACTGGAACCGCCGCCCAAATCCCATCCTCTTCGACGACGAAGAAGCGGTCGGACGAGTCAATTCCTTCGATCACCGTGACATAGCCGCCCGCATCAAGCTCCTCAGTGCCTGCGCGCGTATAGCTGTAGCGCTTATCCTGCAATCGGAGCTCAATCGCATCAACGTTGTTATCGAAAACAAGAATGTAAGGAACGGCGTCGAACGGAAAATCGGTCTCAAGCTCGCCGGCGTCAAGTGACCCATCGGCTTGGTAGACGTACTCCGTCCAATCGGTCGGCTTGAACCGTTTTTGATCGAGGATTTGAATCAAAGCGTCGAGCGAACTCTGCATTGCCGCTCCAATCGCTTCGGCGCTTTCGCCGGAGCGGTCCAGCTCGAATTCAAAGCCCTTGCGCACGCCGTCATCGTCGCGCAGGGTCCCCTTAATCCGGACCTTCTTTGAGATGAGGTGCGTCGACAGAAAGCCGCTGCCGAATTTTCCAAGCTGCTCCGGGTTTGATTGCTTCGTCGAGCCATGCAGGATCAGGCTCAGGATTTCTTCTTCCGTGAAATCCCGCCCGTTGTGCGCGAACGTAATCTGCTTCGGCGAGACCGTGACGCGTATCGTCATCGGTCGCGACTCGTCAGGAAAATCCCGCGCGTTCTGAATCAGCTCCCATAGCCACCGTGTCGCGAATTCTGATCGGTGTTCTTCGAGGTCGGCAAGAGCCTTCTTGATCTCTTGCGCGTTGTTACGGTGCAGGATTCTCGTAGCCTTCCGTTGCAGCCGATTGTCACTCACTAGCTTTCCTTAGCCTCGGTTCGTTGGCGCAAGCCCGGCTTCGTACGCAGCTGCCGGAATCCGAACTTGTCCATGATGAGATGGCGCGCGAGCGATTGGACGTTGTGCGCATCGTAAACTGTCAGGCTACGTGCGGTATCGGAAAAGCGGTGGGTTGTCGTCGTGCTTCGCAGCCAGCTTGCGAGCGCCAGCGCATCGATGAGGTGGACGTTCACGTCGCGCACATTGCCGCGCGACCAGTTCGGCTTTCCCGCTGAAGGCGGCGGGCGCTTTTTCTCAATGCGGGTCTGAGGTCCGCGCAACGTCCATATATGGGTATCCGCGATGTCGATGCCAGATTCCTGCAGGCGCTCCTCGAGATCGGCCTTCACAGACGGATTCCAAGTACCGTCTGGCATCTTAGACGGGTTCTTTTGGTTCGCGCGAATTTCGAGGCCAAGCTCCTCGATAGCGGAATAGGCGAGGGTGACGGCGTTGGCGAGGTACACGTGGTAGACTGGATCGGTCTGCACCTGAAATCTTCGCGGCGACTCGCCCGGATGAAGGTCCATCAGATGTGGCGACGATGATTGGTAGCTCAACGCGAGCTTGTGCAGCGCGTAGCTGGACGACCGCATCCGGCTGGCGCTGTTCGCAAGACTGCAGGCGGCTAGAAGCCCCGACTTGCTCATGTACGACCTCGTGCCGGCCGACGCTCCGGCCTCACGCAGTTCGATGCTGAAGGGCTCCGGACCAAAGGTGATCGATCCTTCGAGTACCGCCATCGCTGATATCAGCAAGTTTACCGCACGTTGCGCCTGCGCCGGTCCGGGCGCCCGGATCATGATCTCCATATCGAAGAACACTGGCACGTCGTCCGACACGTAGTTGCCGGTCGCCGCGTGGCCCCGCTCCTCGAACAGTTTCATGGAAAAATCATGCATCTCCTTGAGCGGCCCACGGTACAAGCCCGACTCCTTTTCGAAGGACCAGGCGGCGCCGCGCGAGACGAAGGGGTCACCGGGCGGGTCGTTTGCGAAGAGCGTCGTGTGATAGAGGGGCATGGGCGTCAAGATCGTCACGGATGGATGCGCAGACCGATACGGTAGGGCGGGCAGAGGCTCGGGAATAGTCCGTGCTCGTATAAATTGACCTTTTCCGCCGCTGCTCGCTACATTCGTTAACAGGGAGGGCCAAATGGTGCGTCCGGCGTCGCGCGAAATTAAATTTCGAATCTTGCGCAAAGACGTCCCTAACGAGGAAGCGACCCGGTTAAGCGGGACCGGACGTCATCTACGCCCGCTGGCTGCTTTATCGCGTCTGCTGTCTGCCACTTTTGACCCGATGGGATGAGTTTGTACGCCTCGGCCTTGCGATCGAGGAGCCGGGGCGGCAGCGCCACGCGCAGCATATGGCAAAGGCCTCCACATGGACTGTCATCCAAGGACGAAGCGATGCTGTCCAAGAACGTTGTCGAAGGGCTGCGTGAGGCTTGCCTTGCGATTTCACAGCCACAGCGGCGACCGCTCCAAACGGAAGACACCATCTAATTCCGCCGGAGCTGCTCAGCAAACTGAGCCAACCGCCGCTGCACTTCCTCGGTCGGAAGGCGACAGCGAGGGTGGGCGCAGATTGCGCTAAGCCCATCATGAAGCTGCTCGACTGAAACATGGTTTCCGTCTGCGAGCTGGTCGAGCAGCCATAGCACGCCGTGCATTTCAACTTGCTCGGCGATGGCGAGATTACGCAGCGAGCCATCGCCCGTGAGCAACGTCCACCGTCGTGCCTCGGCAATAGCGAATGCAAATGTGTCAGGCACGGAAAGACGTGCATTCTGCCGCCGCACCGCCGTCGCCCGGCTGACTTCGGGTGGGGTGAGAACCTCGACGCGAAGTCCTAGCGCCACCAGCCGGTCTCCAAGGGGACCGACCAATTCCCTGGCATAGAGCAGGTCCGGCACGGCGAATTCGAAGGGCAGGTGGAACATCTCCTCAAGCAGCTTCCCCCGCTCGAGATCAATCAGAACCGACGTGTCGGAGACGAGGATCGTCACTTGTCAAGCCGCCACCTGATCCAGTCTGGCATCAAGCTCGCGCACGGAAATGCCAAGCAGCTCCGCCGCACGGGATTCTCCGATTAGGCCCTCGGCGAGCGCCCTGTAGCACAATCGCTCGAACCGCTTCGGCTCTTCGAGCGCGGGCTCCATCGTCTCCGGTTCCTTGAAAGGCGCCGTCCTCCATCCTCGCTCGGCAAAGATCTTGAACAACCGGCCGAACGCGGCCTGGTTGATGATGCTGAGATCCTTGCAGCGATAGGCGAGGGCCTGGACGCTGACGCCGAAGCGTTTTTTGAGCGCCACCAGCTCCCCAAGGCTGATCGACGAACGATGAACGCCGACCTCCGCCCGCAGGACGTCGGCCGGCACCAGGAATGCTCCGGCGAAACGATGCGCGGCTTTCTCTTCATCGACCCCGCCGCAGGGAGCAATCACCATGTGGCCGAGTTCATGGGCGAGATTGAACCGCTTGCGCTCCGACCACGTGCTGCGCTTGACGACGATGACGCGCGCGGCCGCACGGTCCCTGCGCCGGACCTTGGCCGCAAGACCATCGATCTCGTCTAGGTCGAGCGACAGAATCTTGATGCCACGCTCCTCCAGCAATTCGGCGAGCTGTGGGATTGGATCGTTGCCGAGACCCCAATCGTCCCGCACCGACCGGGCAGCATCCTCGGCGTCGCGGATGTCTGCAACGGGATGCGGAGCGCTTCGGGGCTGCTCCCATTCGACGCTACGCAACTGTAACAGGTCCTCAACGGCGAGATAGCGCTCGAGCATGTGAATCGCGCGCGCCTGGAGGACGGCTTCTTCCCTAGAGGACGTCCCGACCTTCTTCCGGAAATCCACCCCTTCAAGGGCAATTTCGTCCTCGCTGAGAAGGTATTCCTCCGTGACGTCGAGCGCCCGGGCCAGCGCCATCAGCACGCGCGAGCTCGGCATATCCTCGTTTCTCTCATATTTTCCAATGGCTTGCGCTGAAACGAGATCGTCCATTGCGGCCGCCAGCGCGCGCAGCGACAGGCCCGACGCCGACCGGGCGATCTTGAGCTTGTTTCCGATCATGGCAGCCTCCTGACGATCCGGGTTTCCGACCATATGATTTGGGGATAAATCTGTAAACCGATATCCCTTGAAAAATATTAAGAAACTCGCCACATAGTGATTGGTTCACCATACACAGGCCAATCTTGTAAACCGGGCCGGGCGAGCCGCAAGATGTTGGGGCGGCCATTCGGGCCGGCACAGGACACAAGCCGAACGCGAAAGGGGCGGGGGCAATGGCGTTGAACAATACCGAACTGCGCTACTACGACAGCAATGTCCTGCGCCTGCCTGCCGACAAGCGGACAGAGTATCACGAGCAGGTCGACCGCCTGATCGCTGAATTGCGCAAGAGCGTCCGCGACAAGACCGAAATCAAGATCACCAAGGTCGTGAAGGCGGGCTCGTTTGCAAAATACACGATCCTCCGCAAGACCAGCGCCGATCCGGTGGATGTCGACGTCGTCTTCTACATCTCCGGCCGCGATGTCGACCAGGAAACGCTCGAAAGTCTGAACGACACGATCTACGACCTGCTGACGAAGATCTACCCCAACAAGTCGGTCGAAGACTTCCAGATCCAGCGCAAGGCCGCGACCGTGACCTTCGTCGGCACCGGCCTGAGCGTCGACATAGTTCCGGTCATCGAGGACGAGAACCGACCCGGCTACGGTTGGCAGTTCGACATCAACGACCGATCGAAGATCCAGACCTGCGCTCCCTGCCAGATCAAGTTTGTCCGCGACCGCAAGAGCCAAGACACCGATTTCCGCACCCTGGTGCGCTTGGCGAAGAAATGGCGCAACCATGCTGAACTCAAGCCGCTCAAGTCGTTCGCGATCGAGCTCATCTTGGCTCATGTGCTGGAGGCCCAGGGCAATTCCGGCAGCATCGAGCAGCGCTTCCGGAACTTTCTTCTTTATGTCGCCCAGTCCGGGCTCAAGGAGCAGATCAGCTTTCCCGAGAACACGGCGCCGTTCGGTCAGTTTACCGATCCGGTGGTGATCCTCGACCCGGTCTACAGCCTCAACAACGTGACCAGCCGCATCTCCGAAGCCGAGCGCAAGGAGATCGTCGCGGCAGCCGAGACGGCGTGGGAGGCGGCCAATTTCGCATCGGCCGAAAACGACAATGAGGTCTGGAAGGAGATCTTCGGTCCTCGCTTCAAGACGGAGGATTGAGATGAGCCAGACCAGAAGCGCCACCACCAGTGCGACCTACACGGTCGTCGACATCGAAAACGTGGTCCATCGCGTGACGGCTGACCTCATCATGATCGCGGACAGCACCGGCGCATGGACGCCGGCCGAGGCCGCCGACTACGCCCATGATATCGAGGTGCTGGCCAAGGCCGGATACCTCGCCTTTGTCGACGTGACGCTGCTGAGCTACGGCGTTGAGCAGAAGGCTGTCCGTTTCGATGTCGACACCGACGCCGGGTCGCTGACCACGAGCCGTCCGGGCGGCGTGCTGTGGCCGAAGGTGGCAGGGGCCAGCTTGCGCATGATTCTCGGCTATACCGATGACTACACCAACACCGCCCGCGAAGCGATAAAGGGCAAGCTTAAAATCGGTTGGGTGCCTTCCTACGACGACACCAGCCACACCTCGCTGATGTCGTCGGGCAGCCGCAACTACGTCAGCAGCGCCTATGGCGTGCAGAGAAAGGATTGGGCCGCGTGAGCCAGCCGAGCATTTTTGACTCCGAAATACCGCTTCCCAGCGAGGCGTTGGTCAAGCGTGAAAACATCTTGCTGGGCTTTGCCGCCCGATACGCCCGCGTCTATGACCAGCTTCGCCTCCTGCTCAATGTCGGCGGACTGGCTGATTGGAACCGAAAACATCATGGCGGCAAGCTCGCGATCTGCGACCTTGTCGCCGAGCAGTACCCGCTCGTCATCTTCCACGGCGATGTCGGAACCGGCAAGACCGCAATGGCCGAGTGCATCGCCAACAAGCTCATCTCGGAAGCCAGAAGCGAAGATTCGATCCTCTTCAAACTGTCGAACCGCGTGCGCGGCGGCGGCATGGTCGGCGAGATGGGAACGCTGATCGCCGAGGCCTTCCGCAAGGTGATCCAGTCTGCCGGCAAGAGCCGGCGCGCCATCCTGATCATCGACGAGGGCGACAGCCTCGGGGCATCCCGCGCGCAGGACCACAGCCATCACGAAGACAAAGTCGCGGTCAATACGCTGATCCAGGGTGTCGACGATCTCAGACAGTATGGCGGCCGCATTGTCGTCATCCTCTGCACCAACAGGCTCTCGGTCCTCGACCCGGCGCTTCGGCGGCGCGCGGCCATCACCGAAGAATTCAAGCGCCCATCGGACGACGAGCGGCGCCAGCTCTTCCAGATGGACCTGGCGGGCCTGAGCCTGCCCGCCTCGCAAATTGCAGAACTTGTGGCGGCGACCGGCGCGCGCGGGAGCCATCCGGCCTGGACCTATTCGGATATTCGCACGCGCCTCTATCCGGCCGCGCTCGCCAAGGCTTACCCGCAGCAGCCGCTGCGCTTCGAGCACCTAAAGTCCGCGGCCGCGGCGATTCAGGCCTCGCCGGTGATGGAGGATAAATGATGGCGCGTTCTCCCCTTTGGGGCCGTCGCATCCATATCAGCGGCAGCGTCGTTGACAACGCAGCCATCGCTGCCTCGGCCGATGTCAACGCGGCGAGGGAGCTGATCGCCAGCTTGGTCAAGGAACTCGTCAAACGCGGCGCCAATTTTGTCGTGCCGGTTGATGCCGAGCCGGTTCGCAAGGTCGACGGCCTGCCGATTTGCTTCGACTGGCTGGTCTGGGAGGCTATCAAGGATAATTTGACGCTGCGCCCGCGGAACTTGCCGGGACCGCTTGCGGTCGCCGTGCAACACCACAAGACGGAAGACCAGATTCCGCAAGCCTACATCAAGCTCTGGGATGAGCTCCGGGCGTCGACGTTGGTCAAGATCGAGAATGCAGCACACTGGAACATGGCCAGCAAGCGCATGGAGGCGCAGGCGCGGTTCGGCGACATTCTCCTCGTACTGGGCGGCGGGGAGGGCGTGTTGTTTCTTGCTAACCTCTATCATGACGCAGGCAAGCCCGTTATCCCCCTCAATCTTCCGCTGTGTCCTGAAGCAACCGGGGCGCGGCGGCTCTACAATCTTGGGCTGACGACCAACCAGAGCCGGCGGTTGTTCCAGATCGCGGACGACGGCGACGCCCACGACTGGATCAACAAGATCCGGTTTCCACCCCGGCAGGTGATCGCGGACCGCGTTTCTGTGCTGATCGAACTGCTGGAGTCCTTGGAGAAACCCAAAGCGTTTGCCGTGCGCCTCCTCAATCCGGACCTGCCCGACTACAACGACGTTCAGTATTTTTTCGACACCGTGGTCCAGCCCGTGATCGAGGGAGAGCTCGGCTATCGTCTCGTCGTGATCGACGGCCGTCAGGCCTATGAGCATTCGAGGATCGACCAGGAGATATTTGCCAAGCTTCATCGCAGCAGCGTTGTCCTGGCCGACATCACCGGCGCACGACCCAACTGCTTCCTCGAACTTGGTTATGCTCTCGGCCGCAGCCTGCCCACCATGGTCATGGTGCGTGAGGGATCGAGCCTGCCCTTCGACATTACGACCCTTTCCGGATTACATTGGAAGACAACCGGCACCGTAGAGGACAGGCGTCGGGCCTTTCGCGAGCATTGGCAGGCGATCCGCAACAGGCCATCTCTTGTGCCGACGGAGTCACTCATCTCATGAGCAGCAAACGCGAAGTCTTTGTCTCGGTCGATGTCGAGGCAGCAGGTCCGATCCCGGGGGAATACAGCCTGCTGTCGATCGGGGCCTGCGCCGTCTTCGAGCCGGAAAAGACGTTCGCGTGCGAACTGAAGCCGATCAACAGAAATTTCGATCCGAAGGCATTGGAGGTGACCGGCTTTTCCTTGGACGAGCTGGCGCGGACGGGGCTTACCCCTTCCAGAGCCATGCAAGGCTTTGCCAAATGGCTCTCCACGTTATCCGATTCCGCCGGAACGCCGGTGTTCGTAGGCTTCAACGCGCCGTTCGACTGGTCGTTTGTGAACTACTATTTCCATCGCTTTGGCGATGGTAATCCTTTCGGCTTCACCGCGCTCGACATCAAGGCGTTCTACATGGGGGCGACCGGCTGCCGCTGGGCCGACACGCGTTCGAGCAAGATTGCCGAAATGGTCAAGCCGGCTTTGATCGGGACGCACGATGCCTTGCACGATGCGCTGTATCAGGCGGAGATATTCCGACTGATCTGGTCCCAACTGATCAAAAGCACGGGACGACAGAGTTAGCGCTAGCTCCACCCGAAATGTGACCGGAGTGGGCCGAGGGCAGTGTGCGGATTGCCCACCAAAACTAGGATACAATTCGAGATACAAATTCTGATATAGTAAAGCTATGATTGTCTTGAAATTGTAGCTGCGGCGGTGGGCGGGGAACGGGATGGAATTCGATGATCTAATCTCGATGGCGGCCACGCAAACATCCAGTTGTTGGGAAAGGGTCGGAAGGAGCGCGTCATCCCACTCTGGAACGAAACAGCCCGCGTTTTGCGTGGATGGTTTCGCGAGATCGACGACGCGCCGAATGCAATCATCTTCCCAAGCGCTCGGAGCCAGCAACCGTCATGCGATGGAGCAAACTATATTCTACGCCGAGCTGTCGTCAAAGCGACGGCATGTTGTTCAAGTTTGGCGAAGAATTCGGTATCGCCACACGTCATCTGCCATAGCACCGCGATGCATCTGCTCCAGTCCGGGGTCGATCTTGCTGTCATCGCTTGTGGCTCGGCCACGAGAGCATCCAGACGACGAACATCTACCTAACTGCCGATTTGGCTTCCAAGGAAAAGGCTCTTGAAAGGCTCGATCCCGTAACCGGAAGATTCTCTCGCTACAGACCCACAGACAGGTTTATCGCGTTTCTCGCCACCCTATGATTATGCGGCGAGCCGCGCGTACCAAGCTGTTCGGCTCCTCTAACGAATCGACGCCTCAAAGCTGGGTGCTCGGCATAATCGAGCACTCGGCATGAGCTTCTATCCCTGGCGCTGGCGAATGCCGCGGGCTGGGAAGCCCGCTGCTGGCTTCGAAGATCCAGCGACATCGTCGTAGAGGGGGAGTGCGGGCCGCTTTTGCCGTGACGGGTTGGAGACGGCGAGAGAGGCTCGCTGTGCCCGTCGCGGAGGTCCGCGATGCAGGGACAGAAGGTTGGGGTGCGTGCCGGCCAAGGCCGGGCGAGCCTTTATGAGGAGATCACAAACAAGATCGCTGCCGAGTTGGAGGCGGGCCGGCTGCCCTGGGTTCAGCCATGGGGAACACAGGCGGCGAAGGCGCAACTCGCCTTGCCGAGGAATGCTGTGACCTGGAGGCCCTACTCCGGGATCAACGTTCTGATCCTTTGGGGAGCCGTCATCGAGCACGGGTTTGCCGGACAGAACTGGCTGACGTTCCGGCAGGCGCTGTCTCTAGGCGGCCATGTTCGGAAGGGTGAGTGCGGGATCACGGTCGTCTATGCTGACCGCTTCATTCCTTCAGATGAGCGGCAGCGCGCTCGCGAGACTGGCGGCGAGGCACAGGCCATTCCGTTCCTGAAGCGGTTTACGGTCTTCAACTCCGACCAATGCGACGGTCTGCCGGAGGATATCGTGACGGCGGCGGCGCCACGGCCGGCCGGTGCGATCCAGCCCGTGGTGGAGTCGCTGATTGCGAACAGTGGCGTCGACTTCCGGATTGGCGGTGACCGCGCGTTCTATGTGCCGGCAGAAGATTTTGTGCAGGTGCCGCCGCCTGCGGCGTTCTTCGAGCCGATCAACTGGCACCGCACGGCCTTGCATGAGCTCGCGCATGCCAGCGGTCATTCGTCGCGGCTGGACCGTGATCTTTCGGGCCGGTTCGGCAGCCGCAAATACGCGTTCGAGGAGCTGATTGCCGAGATCGCGTCCGCCTTCAGCTGCGCCGCGCTCGGTATCGTGCCGACCGTGCGTCATGCCGACTATATCGGCTGCTGGCTCGATGTCCTGCGCGAGGACAATCGCGCCATCGTCCGTGCGGCGAGCCAAGCGAGCCGTGTGGCCGATTATCTCCTCGGCTTTGCACCCGGAGCGGCTGGCGTCGTTGAGGCGATCAAACCGGACTGCGCCGCGGCCTGAGCATCGTGCTCTGCGAGCAGAGCAGAGGAAGAGGGCGAGAGGTGCTCTGCGACGGGTGAAGGCCTGAGAGAGAGGCTCCGGGCCGCCCGTCGCGGAGAACCAAGACATGACCAGAGTCGCCCAGAAGATCACGCTGTCGCCCTCGCGCGACATTCCCTTCAACAAGCTGGTCCTGAGCCAGTCCAACGTACGTCGCATCAAGGGCGGCATTTCCATCGAGCAGTTGGCGGAGAGCATTGCCGAGCGGACGCTGCTGCAAAGCCTGAACGTCCGGGCCGTCGTCGATGCGGAGGGCAAGGAAACCGGGATGTTCGAGGTGCCGGCGGGCGGCCGTCGCTACCGCGCCCTCGAACTCCTGGTCAAACAGAAGCGGATGACGAAGACGCAAGCTGTACCTTGCGTGGTACGGGACCAGGGCTCTGCTCTGGACGACTCGCTCGCCGAAAACGACCAGCGGGTCGGCCTGCATCCCCTCGACCAGTTCCGTGCATTCCAGGCGCTGCGTAAGGGCGGCATGAGCGAGGAGGAGATCGCGGCGCGGCATTTCGTGGCGGTTGCGGTCGTCAAGCAGCGGCTGCGGCTGGCTGCGGTCTCGCCGGCGCTGCTCGATGTCTACGCCGCCGACGGCATGACGCTCGAGCAACTGATGGCGTTCACGGTGACTGCGGATCATGGCCGCCAGCAGGAGGTCTGGGACAAGGTCAGCCGCTCCGGCTGCGACGAGCCGTATCAGATCCGCCGTCAGCTGACGGAGCAGACGGTGCGGGCGTCCGATCGCAGGGCTCAGTTCGTCGGGCTTGCGTCCTACGAGGCGGCCGGCGGGATGGTGCTGCGCGATCTGTTCGAAGCGGATGACGGAGGCTGGCTGCAGGATGTCGCGCTGCTCGATCGGCTCGTGGCAGAGAAGCTGCAGGCCGAAGCCGAGCGGGTTGGCGCCGAGGGCTGGAAGTGGATCTCGGCCGCCGTCGACTTCCCGTTCGGACACACCCATGGCTTGCGCGAACTTGATGGAGAGCCGGCCCCGCTCGCCGCAGACGAGCTGGCCTCGATCGAGGCGCTGAAGACCGAACTGGCCAAGATCGAGGCGGACTATGGTCAGGCTGACGAACTGCCCGACGACGTCGATCAGCGTCTCGGCGAGATCGAGGCGGCGCTGCAGTCGTTCGATGAGCGGCCGGTGATCTACGATTCCGCCGAGATGGCGCGGTCCGGAGCCTTCGTCAGCATCGACTCGGAAGGCCGGCTCCGCGTCGCGCGGGGCTTCGTCCGCCCCGAGGATGAGGTCGTGGCGTCCAGCGATCAGACGGATGCCGGAGCCGGCGCAGACGGCGACGACCGGCTCGGCATTCCCGATGCGAAAGCCCGCACCGGTTCGCCTGCGATCGAGATCGGCAACACCGATGCGGAGGCGGCGGATGAGGACGGGGAGGATCTTGAGCGTCCTTTGCCGGATCGCCTGATCACCGAGCTGTCGGCGTATCGCACGCTCGCCCTTCGCGATGCGCTCGGCCGAGAGCCGTCCATCGCATTCCAGGCCGTGCTGCACAGTTTTGTGCTGGCGACGTTCTATCCGTTCGGCTCGGCGCTCAATTGCCTGGAGATCTCGCTGCGCACCCCGAGCTTTCCGGCACAGCCGCCTGGCCTGCAGGACAGCATTCCGGCCAAGGCGATCGCCGCCCGACATGCGGCCTGGAAGGCGAAGCTGCCGGCCAGCGATGAGGATCTCTGGGCGGCGCTGACGGTGATGGACGGGACGGCTCAGGCCGAGCTCTTCGCCCATTGCGCCGCGCAGGCGGTGAACGCCATTTCCGAGCCGGCCAACAGGGTGCAGCAGGGACGGCTGTCGGCGCATGGTGTTCGCGGCCGTCTCGAACAGGCGGACCGGCTGTCGCGCGCCGTCGGGCTCGACATGATCAGCGCCGGCTGGAAGCCGACCGTGGACAATTATCTCGGCCGCGTCACCAAGCACCGCATCCTGCAGGCGGTCCGCGAGGCCAAGGGCGAGGCCGCGGCGCAACTCGTCGACCACCTGAAAAAGCCGGACATGGCGCGCGAAGCCGAGCGGCTGCTCGAAGGCAGCCGCTGGCTGCCGGAGCCGCTGCGTGGAGCGGAGACCGAGGTGACCGCCGAGTCTGAACGCGGCGATGCCGAAAGCCTGCCGGCGTTCCTCAGCGAGGATGAGGAGGCGGTGGAAGGCGCTGACGAAGTCGAGGAGATCGTCGCCGCGGAATGATGCACATTCCGTAGGGCTGATCGCCATTCGCGAAGACATCGATGATGGAAGCCCGGCCAGATCGGCCGGGCTTTTGTCATCTAGGCCGTGATCTCTCTGAGAGCGGCCGAGAGTGAGAGAGGGGGAGGCGCGCGGGTGAGGTCGCCGGACAAGAGAGAGCTTCGGCGGCGTCCCTCCGCTTCCTCTGCTCTCCTTGAAGGTCCTCCGAGATGGTTACCAACGCGAGCTGCCCTACGGCATCCTTTGCGCTCCTTGCACGCGCCCAAGCCGTCCTCCGTGCTGCCCAGTTGCTGCTGCCAAGCCTCACCCGCGGTGAGCGGATCGATGCAAGGTGTCTCCGCCTGATCATGCAGCGCGCGTTCGGCAGCAGTGATGCCGATGGGAGCTGGGACTGGAAGACGGCGTACGAGGCCTGCGAGATCGCTGCTGTCCTGTTCCTGGCCAAATATGGTCCGGCAATGATCAAGGCCAGCAATGGCGTGCCCTCCGCCATGCTGCCGATGGTTGCCAAGATCGCAGCGCTGCTGCCAAGCCATACCAGGCGTTCGCTGGAGAGCCAGAGCTTCCAGCAGTTCTCGACGCCGCTGCCGCTGGCGCTCGCCGCGGCCGCTGCTGCGCAAGTGACGTCGGCCGATCGCGTGCTCGAGCCATCCGCAGGGACGGGGAGTCTCGCCATCTTCGCCGAGCTGGCGGGTGGCTCGCTGCTGCTCAACGAGCTCGCTGCAAGCCGCGCCGCTTTGCTCGATCTGGTGTTTCCGGGCGTGAGCGTGACGCGCTTCGACGCTGCGCAGATCGATGACCATCTCGATCGCGCCTGGGTTCCAAGTGTCGTCCTAATGAACCCGCCGTTCTCGGCGACCGCCAATGTGGATCGCCCTCTGACGGATACAACGTTGCGCCATCTGTCTTCGGCGCTGGCGCGGCTCGGAGATGGTGGGCGACTGGTCGCTATCACCGCCGCCGGATTTGCGCCGGACAATCCGACATGGGCCGACGCCTTTATGCACCTGCAGCAGCGCGGCCGTCTGGTGTTCTCCGCTGCGATCGATCGCGCTGTTTACGCGCGGCAGGGGACCACAACCACGACGCGGCTGCTGGTGATCGACAAGCAGCCGGCGCTGGATCCTCGTGTCTTTCCGCAATCGGCCGGCATGGCCTCTGACGTCAGGATCTTGCTTGATTGGATCACCGCGCTCGTGCCTCCGCGGCTGCCCATGGCAGGCCGTTTCGTGGCTGAGGTCAGCGAGCGCGCGATGCTCCGCCCGAGGGAGAGCCGAGCAACGGTCCCTCGGTCCTCTCCACCGTCGTCCGCGAGCTTGGAGCCAGACGGAAGCGAGCTCGTCTATGAGTTCGTGAAAGACGCGCCGGAGCAGGAAATCCGTCTGACTGACGCGCTATACGAGGGATATCAGCTGCAGTCGATCCGGATTCCCGGCGCGAAGCCTCACCCAACGAAGCTCGTGCAATCCGCGGCCATGGCGTCCGTTGCGCCGCCCAAGCCGACTTATCGGCCGCATGTGTTGCCAAGGCTCGTCACCGATGGCGTGCTGTCGGACGCTCAGCTGGAGAGCATCATCTATGCCGGCGAGGCGCATGATGGCTTCCTGGCGGGCTCGTGGGCTGTCGACGAGACCTTTGACCAGGTCCGTGCGACCAGCGAGGATGCCGAGGGCGCGGTGCGCTTCCGGCGCGGCTGGTTCCTTGGAGATGGCACGGGTGCCGGGAAGGGCCGCCAGGTCGCGGGCATCCTGCTCGACAATTGGCTGAAAGGTCGACGCAGGGCGATCTGGATCAGCAAGTCAGACAAGCTGATCGAGGACGCGCAGCGCGACTGGGCGGCGCTCGGCATGGAGCGTTTGCTGGTCACGCCGCTGTCGCGCTTCCGCCAAGGCACGCCGATCCGGCTCGATCAAGCCATCCTTTTTACGACCTACGCCACGCTACGGACCGACGAGAAGGCCGAGAAGCTTTCGCGCATCCGCCAGATCGTCGACTGGGTGGGGCGGGATTTCGACGGTGTGATCATCTTCGATGAGAGCCATGCGATGCAGAACGCCGCGGGCAACAAAGGCGACCGAGGCGAGCAGGCGGCCTCACAGCAGGGCCGCGCTGGCTTGCGGCTGCAGCACGCACTGCCCAATGCCCGCATCGTCTATGTCTCGGCCACCGGGGCGACCACCGTCCACAATCTCGCTTACGCCCAGCGGCTCGGCCTGTGGGGCGGCGCGGACTTCCCGTTTGCGACGCGGGCGGATTTTGTGGCGGCGATCGAGGAGGGCGGGGTCGCCGCCATGGAGGTGATGGCCAGGGATCTCAAGGCGCTCGGCCTCTACACCGCGCGGTCGCTTTCCTTCGAAGGAATCGAGTACGAGCTCCTTGAGCACAGGCTGACGGAGGAGCAGGTCAGGATCTACGACGCCTACGCCGAGGCATTCGCGGTCATTCACAACAATCTCGAAGCCGCGATGCGCGCGGCCAATATCACCGGCGCAACCGGCACGCTGAATGCGCAGGCCAAGTCTGCGGCGCGTTCGGCCTTCGAATCCGCCAAGCAGCGCTTCTTCGGGCATCTGCTGACCTCGATGAAGACGCCGACGCTGATCAACGCGATCAAGCGCGATCTCGACGCCGGCCATGCTGCGGTCATCCAGATCGTCTCAACCGGCGAAGCGCTGATGGAGCGACGGCTGGCCGAGATCCCGACCGAAGATTGGGGCGATGTCCAGGTCGACATCACGCCGCGCGAGTATGTTCTGGACTATCTCGCCCATTCCTTTCCGGTCCAGCTCTACGAGCCGTTCACCGACGGCGAGGGCAATCTCTCGTCGCGTCCCGTCTACCGTGACGGCCAGCCGGTCGAGAGCCGCGAAACGGTCGTGCGTCGCGACCAGATGATCGAGCATCTTGCCTCGCTTGCTCCGGTGCCCGGTGCACTCGACCAGATCGTCCAGCGGTTCGGCACCGATGTGGTCGCCGAGGTCACGGGACGATCGCGGCGGATCGTCCGAATCCGGGATCGGCTCGCCGTCGAGACCAGAGCGGCATCGGCCAACCTCGCGGAGGCTGCCGCCTTCATGGATGACCAGAAGCGCATCCTTGTGTTCTCGGATGCCGGCGGCACCGGGCGCAGCTATCACGCCGAGCTCTCGGCCAAGAACAGGCGGTTGCGGGTGCACTATCTGCTGGAGCCGGGCTGGAAGGCGGATGCCGCGATCCAGGGGCTCGGGCGGACCAACCGCACCAACCAGGTGCAGCCGCCGCTGTTTCGCCCCATCGCGACCGACGTGAAGGCGGAGAAGCGCTTTCTCTCGACCATCGCGCGCCGGCTCGACACATTGGGCGCCATCACCCGCGGCCAGCGCCAGACCGGCGGGCAGGGGTTGTTCCGGCCCGAGGATAATCTCGAAAGCCCGCACGCCCGCGATGCCCTGCGTCAGCTCTACGGGCTTCTGGTTCGTGGCCAAGTCGGCAGCTGTTCGCTGCAGCGGTTCGAGCAGGCGACGGGCTTGAAGCTGACGGACGACAATGGCCTTCGCGATGAGCTGCCGCCGATCACGACGTTCCTGAACCGGCTGCTGGCGCTGACGATCGAGCTGCAGAACATCCTGTTCACGGTGTTCGAGCAGTTGCTGGCTGCGCGGATCGAGGGTGCGATCGCGTCCGGGACTTACGATGCCGGCTTGGAGACGCTGCGTGCCGAGAGCTTCGTCGTCACGGAGCGGCGCACGATCTACAGCCATCCAGCAACCGGCGCCGAGACTCATCTCGTCACCATCACGCAGCGTGACCGCAACCGGCCGATGCCGTTGAACGAGGCCTTGGAGCGGCTCCTGCAGCGCCGCGCCGTTCCGCTGCGCAATGTTCGCTCGGGGCGGACGGCGATCCAGGTGCCGGCGCCGAGCTTGTTGCTGGACGACGGCGAGATCGAACAGCGCGTCCACTTGATCGGACCGATGGGCCGCCAGACGCTGCCGCTTGCCAGGCTCGCGGAGCAGGGTTGGGTGCAGGCCGATCGTGAGCAGTTCGAGACGGGCTGGAGTGCGCAGCTCGCGTCGATTCCGGAGTTCACGAACAGCAAGATCTACCTCGTCACGGGGCTCCTATTGCCGATTTGGAAGCGCCTCCCTCAGGAGTCGACGCGGGTCTACCGCCTGCAGACTGATGCTGGCGAGCGCATCATCGGCCGCAAGGTCCCGCTCAGTTGGGTGGCCGCAATGTCGGCGGAGAGACGGGTCCTCGCAGCTGAGGAGGGGTTTTCAGCCGTGCTGCGCGACGGCTATGTGCTCGAGCTTGCTGAAGGCCTGCAGCTGCGGCGCGTCCGCGTCATGGGCGCCAACAGAATCGAACTGTCGGGCTTCTCTGAGGCGCTGCGGGACCGTCTCAGGGCCTACGGGCTGTTCGGCGAGATCATCTCCTGGAAGCTGCGGATGTTCGTGCCGACCGATGCGGGTGGCGCGGCGATCCTGGCCAGGGTTCTGGAACGGTTTCCGATTGCGCAGGTCCGTGGGCGGGAGCAGCCATGATGACCGGCGACGCATCCGAATTGGCGCGCCGCCTCGCGTGTGAGGCCGAGGCGGTCTGTCGCCACTATCTCTCCAATGGCCGGCGCGAGGGGCGCTATTGGCTGGTCGGCGACATCAACAATACGCCCGGCCGCTCGCTGTTCGTGCGGCTGCATGCGTCGTCGAAGGGGCCGGCCGGCAAATGGACTGATGCCGCGACCGGCGAGCACGGCGATCTGCTCGACGTTATCGGGACGACATGCGCACTGCGCAGCTTCCGCGAGATTGCTGAGGAGGCGCGGCGCTTCCTGAAACTGCCTCGCTGGCAGCGGGAGCCGCCGATTGAAGCCAAGTTTCCCCGGCGTTCGCGCGACCCGATCAAGGCGGCTCGCCGGCTCTTTGCGATGTCTCAGTCGCTGACCGCGACGCTTGGCGAAGCTTATCTGCTCAATCGTGGCATCGATCCGCCTGTCAATGCTGCGGCACTCCGGTTCCATCCGCAATGCTTCTATCGGCCGGAGGACGCGACGATTGTCGAGACCTGGCCGGCCCTGATTGCCGCCGTGACCGACCTTGATGACCGCATCACCGGCGTTCATCGCACCTGGCTCGATCCCGACGGCTTTGATGATCGGCGGCTCGGCAAGGCGCCGATCGAGACGCCACGGCGGGCGATGGGCGATCTGCTTGGCAACGCCGTTCGCTTTGGTCTTGCCGACGATGTCCTGGCGGCTGGCGAGGGCATCGAGACCATGCTGTCATTGCGGACCGTGCTGCCGTCCTTGCCCGTTGCCGCAGCACTCTCGGCCAATCATCTCGCCACTCTGCTCTGGCCGGCGACGCTGCGCCGGCTCTATGTCGCTATCGACGCTGACCATGCTGGTATCACGGCTGCAGAAGCGTTGAGCGCACGTGCGCTCGACGCCGGCATCGAGGCGATCGTCGTGTGCCCGCGCTTGGAGGACTTCAACGAAGACCTGCGTGTGTTCGGGAAAGCCCAGCTCCGGGACATGCTACGCCACCAGTTACTGCCTGAGGACGTCGCGCGGTTCAGGGACGTGATCCCGGCCTAGTCGTCGGCTCGATGCGGGCTGCCCTGTGCTCATGACACGTGGGTACGAGCAAGAGGACTTCTTCTGTGGCTCGTGAAAGCCGCACCTAGGCCTTCTGAGAGCGCGATCGGACGGCAGGCGGTCCGGTCCGGCAATGGCGGTTCGCGGCTATTTTCCGCCGGCCCGCGCGCGGGCCTTTGCATCGCGAAGCAAAATAGCCGCAAACCGCCATCCTCCGCTGTCGCTCCGGCCCGCTGCTCGAAGGGATCAGCGGGTTCTGGTCCGGTCCGCCCACCGTCTTGGAGATCGCTATGGAAGGCCGCGATCGGCGCGGCTCTTACGATCACAGACGAGGTCCCCATGTCCGACCAGCACGAGATGCGTGAGCCGCATGACACCCGGTCGACGACCGACGACGCCTTGGCCGAACTCCAGCTCCATGGCTACCGGCCGTTCGACGACGAGCCTGATCCGCGGCCGCTGCCGGAGGGCAGGGCCATCACCGGCGCAATCGCCGACATCTTCGACGCCCTGGTGGCGACGCTCTCCGACACTCGCCTCGAGCCTGAGCTGAAGGATCTCTTGTGGTCGACGGTCAACCTGTTCCACCGCGCGACGATGCGCATCGAGCGTGAGCTCGACGACAACGAGCAGGCGCAGCGTTCGAGCCAGCGTGAGCAGAATGGCTCGGAGGTCCGCTCGGTCGAGCTCGAGCGCCTGACGACGGAAGGGCTGTCACTGGTCGAGCGCCGCAACATCATGGAGCTGTTCCGTGATCTCGCTACCGAGGCCTTTGAACTGCATACGCGATCACCCTGGCGCCCGCGATCGGGTTCGCAGGTCAACCATCGCACGCTGACAGCCGCCATGATCGACTCCCGCGACTTTCTCGCCGCCAAGCGCCGCGCCGAGACCGAGGTCATGCTGCCGCAGGGGCCAAAGATCGCACTCACCGGCGGGCCGGACTTCAACGACGTCGCACTCATCTGGGACCGGCTCGACAAGGTCCACGCCAAGCATCCCGACATGGTCCTCCTGCACGGCGGCTCGCCAAAAGGCGCCGAACTGATCGCCTCCAAATGGGCAGCGAACCGGAAGGTGCCGCAGATCGCCTTCAAGCCCGACTGGACGAGGCACAACAAGGCCGCCCCGTTCAAGCGCAACGACGCCATGCTGGAGACGCTTCCCATCGGCGTCATGGTCTTCCCCGGTTCGGGGATCCAGGGCAACCTTGCCGACAAGGCCCGTCGCCTCGGTATTCCCGTCTGGACCTTCGGGAAGGGCGGCGCGTGAGCGCCGTCAACCCCTCAACGCTCCGCCGATCTCACAACGCGTCGAACGCTGATCGAGCGCCGGCTCGACTCTCCGCAACTTTGTCCAAATCAGGACGCATATTATTCGGATCGCGCCGCGGTGGTGGTGGAAGGCGCATCCCGTCATAGCTTTGCACGGAGGCCACCACCATGCTTGCGATTGCTCTCATCCTTGGACTGTTCAGCGTCGGACTATTGTGCCGTGCGCTGTTGAAGCTTGCCGTTCACGCCCTCCCGTTCTTCGCTGCGGTCAGCACCGGCATGGTGGTCCTGAATGCCGGCGTCGGGATCGGCTGGGTATTTTTGGCCGGCCTCACCGCGGCGGCCCTCACCCTGACGGGCGGCCGGGTTCTGTTTGCAACTTCGCGATCCCTGCTGATGCGCGCCTTCGTGGCAGCTGCCTTTCTCGTCCCGGCGGCGATGGCCGGCCGCTACACGGCGTTGGGAGTTGCATTGCTTGCAGGGCCTTCACCATTCTGGTGCGAGATCATCGGATGGTCGGGTGCACTCCTGGTCGCCGGATGCGCTCTGCACCGGTTGCTTAGTCACGATCTGCCCCGCCCGTTACAGCCTGAGCAGGACGGCGCTCGGTCTCTCCACTCCTCGCGGCTGTGAACCTGGACCGAGCAGAGCTACCTGCGGCTCGAACGGTCGGCGACGATGGAGTTCGGGGGCAGGGATGCGCTCGTGCTGGGCGAAAGCGAGCTACGACGTTCTGGAGCTAGCGACCCACTGCTGAGCGATCCTTACATCGCGGGGAATCGGCTGACTGGCGTATGGCAAATTCGTTGACGCGGGACTGAGATCGACACTCGCTTTTCTTGTCGGCGGTTTCTGATCGTACGCCTGGTTCATCGGACGTCTTGTGCGGACGAAGCCCGCCATGTCTCTCCTAGAAGCTGATCGGGGCGGCGACGCACCTTGCCTCGTGATGGCTTGAACTGGCCGAAGACCGGCTACGCCTCGATCGCCTGAGCGCAACGCCGCCGGCCAACTTTCTTCCCCTGGGCGGAGCCGCCCATTCCTCGCGGGACAAGAAAGTTCTTCGGCTGCGTCCTCCGCTGCCGCTTCAGCCCTTCGGGTGCGCCGTCGATCGCCGTTCGCCCGAGATGCGCCATCGAGGCCGCGGTGGTCGCGGCCCGAACCAGCCAAGGAGAGACAACATGGCTTCCATCGGTTCCTTCAAGAAGGTCGGCGACGATTTCCAGGGCGAGATCATCACCCTGAGCCTCAAGGCCAAGGGCGTGCGCATCGTCCCCGAAGCCAACCGCTCCAGTGAGAACGCGCCGAGCCACCGCGTCTACGCCGGCCGGGTCGAGATCGGTGCCGCCTGGGCCCGCCGCTCCGAGGAGGGACGCGACTATCTCTCGCTCAAGCTCGACGACCCCTCGTTCAACGCCCCGATCTACGCCAACCTGTTCGACGACGAGGGCGGCGAAGGCTACACGCTCCTGTGGTCGCGGCCGCGCAAGACGGCGGAGTGAGGCGATCGCGCCCCGCTCGGATCGTCCGGGCGGGGCACGTCCGACCTCTATCGGACATTTGTCGAGCTAGCTGCTCTTGGCCAGTCGAGATTCACAGCGGACGCGGCCCAATCAAACGGAAAGATCTGAGATGGGCCAGAGGCGGCGCCGCGCCGCAGCCAAGTTTCCGACCGGTGAGAACGCAAACGCCATCTTGGCAAATTAATCAGAAGATCGCTGTGCATTGTCCGGTTCAATCCGCTCAGCGAATTCAACAAGGTCGAAGGCGGCGATGATGCCGCGCTTAGGGCGTCTTCTTTGAGATGGTCTTGACGCCTGCGTTGCCCAGCAGCGTATAGAGCGGAGCGATTGCGGCGCGATTTCCCCGCGCAGCGCAGTAAGAGAAAATGACGCGCTGCTTTGCGCGCGTGAACGCGACGAAGAATCCGCACATTTCTTCCTTGGTCTGCGACCTAAATGCAAACCATGCATCATCATCGAGGCCGACAAAGATTACCGTGTGATATTCGAGACCCTTACTCTTGTGGATGGTCATGAGCGGCACAGCGTGTTCGCCCTCATAGGCGTCCAGTGCGTCCGTCCAGTTCTTGGCTGCCTTGCACGACGTTTCAAGGTGACGCGTCACGGCGTCAATTACCTTGAGCAGCCAATCGCCTTGCCGATAGTCCGGTGACGACGCGACGATGTGCTGGCGGCCAACGAAATCCAAAAGCGTCATCACGATCGCTTCCGCTTCGGCATGCGCTGCGGGCGGATTTGGATGCGTCGCGGCAAAGACCGTTGATAGCTTGTCGAGACCCGAGGCGACCTTGGCGCGCGCATCGTCGTCGTCTAGCGCGAGGGCACGCATGAAACACACAGCGTCGAGGCAGTCCGTCCAGAAGCGGCCTGCCCGCCTCGCGCTCACAAGGCGCAGCAAATCGATGACCATTTCCGATACCGGCTCTCCCAGCAGCTCCTGCAACGCAACCTCACCGACCGTCTCCGCTTCGTTGCGCAGCTGAATTCCCACGGCAGCGAAGCTTGGGGCCAAAATCTTCATATAGTTCGCTGCGCGGACGCGTACCAGAATGCAGAAGTCTCTCTGCTTCAGGGCGTACGTCTTCATCTCGCTCGCGACATATGCTGCAAGCGCTGCAGCCTCAGCTGCCACACTGGGGAAGTCCCACACCTCGCAACTGCTTCCTGTGACGGATGCGGCCGTCTTTGAGGATGGCTTGATGGTCTTAGTGTCGATGGCACGCGCCAAAACTTCTTGAATGCGAACGAGGTCAGGCGACGAACGATAGTTATTTTGAAGCGGCGTGCGCTGCGCTTTGAAATCAGCCTCGAACGCCGTGAAGGGATCGTCCATCGCCATCGCAAAGCGCATAATCTGCTGCTTGTTGTCGCCGACCGCCGTTACGAGCGTATTCGATCCAAGGAATAGCGCCTTCACGAGGTCGTATTGAACCTGCGTGGTGTCCTGAAACTCGTCCATGAAGAGGTGGGAGTAGGTCAGCTGGACAGCCTGCCGCACCATTGGATTCGTGTGGACAAGGTGAGCTGCAAGCCGACCGATCATGGCGAAGGTCAGGTAGCTGCGCGGGTCGCCATGAAGCCATGCCTGCCAGAACTGATCCGCCGCCCATTCGCCCGGTGATGGGTTTGCCACCGGACGGGACGATAGCGGGCGCGACACGATCCAGCGCTTCTCGAACGTCTTGACCGAGAGCGCCATGATGTCGGTCACGGTCCCGACCGAGGCGGGTGGCGAAAGTGAGCGAAAAAAGTCGCGAAGAATGGAGTCGCGGCTTTGGGTCACCACGTCATAGTCCGGCGTTGGCCGCCAGTCTGGCGGAAGCGCTTGCCCGAACCGGTCGACAAGGCTTTTGGCGAAAGCGTCAATGGTGAATGAATCAAACCGATGTGCCTGTTCCGGATGGCAGCGCGCCGAAACACGTTTGGCAATGTTGAACGCGGCGTCGCGCTTGTAGCTCAATGCGAGAATGCGCTGAGGTCGGGGCGACACGCCGCATTGAAGAAGGTAGGACGCGCGTTGCGCAAGGAGTTCAGTCTTGCCCGAGCCAGGTCCCGCAATGACAGACCGATGGTTGCAAGACCGCACTACCTCGAACGCGTTGTCCTCCAGCGAATCGATGCCGGCAGGCGTCCAGTCCTCGGGACGGACGTGACGACGCAGCAGTGTCATATCAGTCTCGCTTGAGGTTGTCGCTGATGTGGTTCAGCAGATTGCGATAGGTTTCCGGCATCGCCGTCTCCAGCTTTTCTTCATCGAGGTGCGCGAAAGCCCGCAAGTGGGTCGCCGGTTTGCTGTGTGTGAGGAAGTGATAGCGGTACGCTGGCATGTGTGCGTCGTAGCCAGGATAGACGGTCTTGTAGGCGTCGAGCCCAGGCCCGTTCTCGCCGAGCACAACCTTGGCGGCATTCTCGGGCGTCATCTTCGGGCCGCCGCCCTTCGGAATCGCGGCCTTATAGGCATCGGGATAGGCTTTCAGCATGGCCATGTCGAGATCGAGTGGTGTGGAGAAATAGACGCCGTAGGAAGCAATGAATTCAATCCACCCAGGAAGGCTCTCGTATGCGTCCCATTCGTGCATTTCCTCAAACTCTGCGGGTGTCAGCACGGAACCATTATCGAGTTTCAAGAGCTCAGTGCGATCAGCGCCGTTCTCGATCAGGTACCCAAGAGCAGTCTTGATGCGGCCGAAGCCGCCGCCTTCGCGGCCGAGGTCGAGGTCGAGCAGCGTTGCGAACGGGATGTCGAGCCCTTTCAACAAGCGCCAGAAGTGCTGAACGTGCCGACCGCCGAGCGGCGCGATTGCGACGAACGACGGGTCGAACAAAAATCCGTCGGCTTCGGCAAGCTTCGGAAGAACTAGCCGCTCGGAATCGCCTTCAACCAGCAGCACAAAGCGCGCGAAATAGAGCTCCGGAAACGCGAGCATAGCGCCACGTACGAATTTGATGGCTTCTTCGTCTTTTTCCGGCAGCGTCACGGTCTTTACCGTGGTGAGCCGGGTCTTCTCGTCGCAGCGGCAGTATCGGACCTCAGTTGGATCAACGCGGCTCAGCACGGCGGGCGAATGGCTCGTAATAATGGCTTGAGCCGTGTTACCTCCAATGATCGACCGGGTCTGGCTCACGATGCGGGAGAGGTAATACGGTGAAAGGTGGTTTTCTGGCTCCTCCATCGCAAAGATGCTAAGCGCCGGAATTCGCAAATCATCCGTGCGGAAGCCTTTGATCTTTCCGGCGACAGCGTCCTTCTCTAGATCGAATACGGCCGCGGCCAATGCGAAATAGAACAGCGACTGCTGACCATCACTGAGTGCGTCCAAGCCGCGCTGGATCGATGCCGGTCCCTTATTGAAAAGCACCTGAATGCGCGCGATGACTTCCTCGAAGCGCTGGCTGGTGAGCGTCAGCGCCGGATCGGTGTCGGTCTTCTCGTCGTGAAGCTCTTTCCAACGTTCGGATAGTGCGCTGCTGATTGCCTTGATCGCTGCTTCGCCGCCAAAAGCGACGGAGAGAGTCTTCGTCGCGGACTCGACCGTTCCCTTGGTTTTTGCCGACCACTCAATGGCCCGCAGTAGCCGGGCGGCGAGCGCGCCCGTCGAGGCGCGAATTTGGGCTTGGGCGTCACGTGCGGCGGGTGTGTAGTACACCTGGATATTGCCGCGATCGAGAGGCGCGACGACACGCCTGTCCGCATCGGTGATCTTTTCGTCGAGTTTATCGACCCAGTAGAGATTCTGAGTAACTTCGCCCTCGGCCGTTCCGTCATCTTCCCATTGCGCTTCGAGGCGCATCCGGCACACAGGCGTTGTGCCGGGCCCTGCCAATTGCATGTGCTTGAACGCAGGCGCTACGGTGTGTGCGGTCGCCGGTCCTTTGGCGAGTTCGGGGAGCGCTATGATCACGTCAATGAACATGGCTCGAGTTGTCCGATCATCTGGGGGAACATCGTGCGGCAGATGAAAGTCGGAACGTCGCACCGTTCGCTGCGCGCGCGTCACTCCGAACAGCTTGCACAGCGCCTGAAGGACGGTCGTCTTACCCGAGGCGTTTGGGCCGACTATGGCCAGTAGGTCGCTTCCGAATTCAATCGTGTGCGGGTTGGAGCCGAAACAGCGGAAGCCGGCAAGTGACATAGACTGGAGACGCATAGACCCGCTCGCTCTCGTTGAAAGCGGGCACAATACAATCGTTTCGATGGTTCAGGAACCCGGCGGCCAAAGTATCCCTGTGAATCTTGGAGTCTTGGCCAGCACGGCAACTTCGGACAGATCCTCAATGCTCAGGCCAGTCCGATCTAATCGTTGGCGACTTGCATCGAAAAGCTTAAGCATGACGATGCTGCAGGCGTCCCTCCGAAGAGCAAAGACAGACTGCTGGTCGAATATTGGACATCGCCAGCGGCGTTCGCCGGTACGCAGTGAGCTGCAAGCAGCTATATTGACAAGCAATCGCTCACCTTTGCTTCTTGCCGTGAGATTGGAAAGAGCCCTGAGCAGTTGCGAGGCTGTGAGCAGCTAGGAGCAGCCGGATATTTGCCCGGTTCATTCTTTGGCTGGGATCAGATCGCGGACGGATCTTCCTTAGCGGAGCCACGCGCCACGATCTCGAGCGCATCACCTCCGAGTGGGCGCTGCAACGCCTTGGCCTCATCCCAGGGCGCTCGCAGCCACACGTCGCGCTCTTCATCGGTCAGCAGAATAACCGGCATCGCCTTCGGGTGGATCTGGGCGACGACCACATTGGGCTCGGTGGTCAGGAATCCATAGACCAGGTGAGGTCCGGGGATCGGCTTCGACTTCGTTCCGCGCTCGCCTTTGAACTCGGTCCAGATCCCGGCGAAGCAGGTCAATGGGCGCCCTTCGGACAGCGCGAACCAGACCACGTCCTTCTTCTTCGTGTCCGGGTTCGGCTGTGGCGCGAATTCGGCGAAGCTATTGAAGGGGACCAGACAACGGTTTTCCGGCTTCAGCCAACCGCGCCAGTGAGGTGAGGACGTGTTGCGAATATTAGTCACCGGAGGGCCGCCGGTGCGCGGGGGCGGCGGCATACCCCAGCGCATGAGCACCATCTCCCGGTCTGCATCGGCGCCCCGGATCACGGGCGCCGGGTAGTCCGGGAAGACGCCCGGCATCGGGGCGAGATTGCCCTCGTAGCGGCGAACGACGCGGAACAGCTGGGCGATGGCGGCTTGGTTGGTCGTGATGCTGTAGAGATTGCACATCGGCGTTCAACGCTCTCCTGGTGCGATCATCGCTCTGTGGCCATATGGCTCGAATAGATGTGACGCTCGGTCGTCCTGAGATCGATCTCTGCACCGCAGAAGCACCGTGATCGGCCTGATCGGTTCTGCGTTGGCAAGCGGCAGCCAGCGTCCCACATCGCGTATTTCCAGGCTGTGAATGCGCGATGTCGGCGCCACTCGTCGAAGTCTTCCGGAGAGCGGCGGGAGACGAAGGCGCTCCATGCGAGCTCAAAGGCCGAGCGTGCTTCCGTGAAGGACGGCGCCGTGCCGATCGTCTGCTCACCAGGACGGCTACCCGGGTAGAAGCCGCAGAACCATTGCCAGGCCGGTGATCCAAAAGAGCCCTTGTTCCTGGCGATGGTGCCCGCTTCGATGTCGCCAAAATAGATGCGCCAAGTCTCGTCTGGCGCTTCAGGATCGCGGCGGCGGGTGAGGGCGGTCATGCCCCATTGATTCCAGCCCACTGGCTGAAAAGGAAGCCGCTACGTCTGGAGTGGGGGCCAGCCTATCCCCCAAGCTCTCGTCGGAGATCGATGCGGAACCCGGCCGTGCCTCTTAGGGCAACGTTTACAGAGGATTGCGGCGCCAAATTTTGAGCACCCTTTGGCATTACCGGTTCTGAATACGGCGCGCTTTCTTCTTGGAATCAACAGCAGGCGGCGCCGGCTTCAATAGGTCTGCCGGCTCGACGCCGAGGCCACCCGCGAGAGCGGCGAGCACGTCGATCGAGACGGCATTACGGCTTCTTTCAATCATGCTGATATAGGTCCGATCGATATCGGCGCGATGGGCGAGCTCTTCCTGCGAAACGCCTTTGCTTCGGCGCAGGCGCTTCAAGTTGGCGGCCAGGACGTCTCGGATGTTCATCTCCAAGACAGCACAGGCTTGTCGAGTATTTCACCACGGAGTATTTTCTACAAAACGAGACCAAATGATTGAATCCGTTGGCTAATGGTGGCCGGCTTAGATCTCGGGCAGGTCTCGTCTCGCTTCTCCGCTCGGCCAAGTACGATCGTTGTGTTTTGCCTTAGTAGGTTTCTGACCGATGCCCTTTCCCCCGCTCGATCCCGATGTCGCCGACACGGCGCCGACCGATCCCTTTCTGACGCCCTATGACGAGGAGCACCTCGTCACGTATCTGCGCCTCCTCGACGCGGAGGCGGACAATGCGGACTGGGAGGAGGTCGCCCAGATCGTTTTACACATCGATCCGAGCAAGGAACCCGAGCGAGCGCGGCGCGCGTATGACACCCATCTGGCGCGCGCCAAGTGGATGTCGGAGGAGGGCTACAATCACTTGCTGCGAGGGTCTCCTGAGACCTGACGTTGTGCAACCAGTGCGGAACTCAGTCGTTTCAAGCAATCGTGTAGTTAGATTCAATCGATAGTCCGCACTACTTTACCGATACGAGTCCGAAATCTGCACTGCAATCATAAATGGTGCCATCATTGGGATATTGCGTTGCAGTCCTAACCTGATGAGGACTGAACGATGTCGGAATTCGATTGGCGTGCACCCAAGGCCTACGCGAACATGCACCGCGCGGACCGTCCAGGATTTGCTTGGGAATACGTTCGCCGATCACCGAACTATCGTGCGCAATTCTCGTCGATAGTTCATCCTGATCGCAATCCCTCAGCCAGATTCCGAAAACACTGGGGGTTGATATTTCGCAGCTGACCCCGCCCTCTCCTTCGACGCTCAGATCATCTTCTGGGCACCCGAGCGGTTGTCGACCGTGCTGGCGCTGACTGAACTCGACAAGCGCATGCCGGTCGTCACGCCGACGGTGAAGCTTCCGTCGTTTGCGCCGGAGCAGCTCCGGCTTGCGCCGGACGGCTGGCATGTCGTCGTGCGCATAGGTGCAAATGAGCATCGCGTTTGGCTGCAGAGGAAGCCGCTCACGACGGTGTCCTATGCCGTGCTGCTGCCGTATGACCAGGACTTCAAGGCGCGCAATGAAGCCGCCAACCGGCTCTGGCGTGCGCTTCGGGCGCGGCCGCCTGGTCCTGCCTCGGATGGCTTGTCCGAGCAGCGCCGAACGCGCCTCGTGCTGACGTTACGCGCGCTCGATGGCTGGCAGCAGGGCAACAGCTATCGCGCGATCGCGGAAGTGCTGTTCGGCGCGGCGCGCATTTCCGCGCGCAGCTGGAAGACGCATGACGTACGCAGCCGCACCATTCGTTTGGTGAAGAACGGCCTAAAGCTGATGCGCGGCGGCTATCACCAGCTGCTGCGTCCACCACGCAAGGACGAATAGATCGATACTCGATCGAAGGGTGCCGGAACTGGCACCCTCGATCTGCGGCATCCCCCTTCGCTGGCCTACGCCTCCATCATGACCGTCGACGCGCTGACCTACGCGACAGCGCGCTCGATTGTCCTGGAGGTTGCCAAATGCCCGAGACCCTGGCCGGCCTGCCGCCGCGCTTTCTTCGTACGCCCGAGGCTGCGCGCTATCTCGGCCTGTCCGGCCGCACCTTGGAAAAGCACCGGACCTACGGCACGGGGCCGGCCTATCGCAAGATCGGCGGCCGCGTCGTCTACGCGATCGATGACCTGAAAGCCTGGGCCGACCGCGGCACCAAGACGTCGACCGCCGATCCCGGACAGGGGACCGTGCTGCCGGCCAAGAGGCATCCGGGTCTCATTCCCTATGCAGGGCAGGTGCGTCGCGCGTCGCGGGCAGGGCGGGCTTGAACGTGCGAGGTTTGCGCAAATCCGAGCGCGCGCAGCTTGATCTGTTCCGCGCTCTTCCGGGCGATCTGGCGCCACGTGATGCGCAGGATCTGATGGCCTATCCGTTCTTCTCGCTCGCAAAGAGCAAGCGCGTGGTGCCGATCGATTTCCGCGCGGGATCCGTCGCGATCCGCGTCGAGGCGGTCCCGGAACACGGGATGGCGACGATATGGGACGCCGACGTTCTGATCTGGGCGGCGTCGCAAATCGTCGAAGCGCGTGACGCCGGACTGAAGACGTCGCGCCTGATGGCGGCCACGCCATATGAGATCCTGAACTTCGTCGGGCGTGGCACAGGCGTGCGCGATTACGACCGTCTGAAAGCGGGTCTCGACCGTCTGCAGTCGACGACCGTGCTGACTTCGATCCGTCAGCCGACAGAGCGGCGGCGGCATCGCTTCTCCTGGATCAACGAGTGGAAAGAGACAGCAGACGCGCACGGAAAGCCGTCCGGGCTGCAGCTGATCCTGCCGGATTGGTTCTACTCGGGCGTCGTCGACGACGCGCTCGTGCTGACGATCGACCGCCAATATTTCGCGCTGACGGGCGGTTTGGAGCGCTGGCTTTATCGCCTCGTGCGCAAGCATGGTGGTCACCAGGACGGCGGCTGGAGCTTCGATCTCGGTTATCTCCACGCCAAGTCCGGCAGCCTCTCGCCGCTCAAGCATTTTGCCTATGACCTGCGCGAGATCGTCCGCCGCCAGACATTGCCCGGCTACGAGCTCGTGCTCACGCGGGATCCGAACGGAACCGAGCGGCTGAACTTCACGGCCGTGGTTACGGACCCCGTCGCGCGGCGCTTCGCCAGGCATCATCCCTCGAGCCCCGCGGTGGACAAGCTGTGAATTGTCTCGTGCTATCGGGGACCGCAAGGCTCGTGCTATCGGGGACCGGATCCTCGTGCTATCGGGGACCAAAACCGGCCTTAAGTGTTTGGCTTGTCGCGCGTTTTCGGCCCTCTAACTTACCTAACTGCAAAATCCTTCGGATTTTGTCTAACGGACCCCGTCCGCGGCCCATCTGCGGACGCGCAAGCTCCTGGCGCTGGAGGTCCTCGGAGACCTCTGAGGCTGGCCTTGCGGGCTCGTGCAGGGCGATCAGCGCCGTCCGTGTCCCCTCGAGCCGAGAGGTGCGCCGATGAGCGAGCTGACGCGCGTCCAGCTGCTATGGCTGCAGGGCAAGATCGAGAACCGCATCCGCTTTGGCCGAACGGCGCAAGAGCTGCGGCTCGATCACTATCGCCGGGTGGTCTCGTTCACGCCCGGTAGCGTGTTTGCGTTCGTTCGCTGGTCGTCGAACGCCTATGGCACGGTGCTGTCGCGGATCGACATTCTGCAGGCCGTGCGGGCCGGCGAGGCGTGCGCGACCGTGCCCTTCGTCGGTCCTGGAGCGGCCATTCTGCTGCAGACGTTTGGCTGGCCGAAGGTCGAGCGGGTGCTGCAGCACATCGACGCGATCGAGGCGCTCGGTATCGATCCGGCTGACGTTGCACCAGATCATTGGCGGCACGTTCAGAACCGGCTGGCGAGCAACGAGCCGCCGCGTCCGTACACGCCGCTGCGGCATCGCGCCTGGCTCCACCGCCGGAGCGTGATGCCATGACAAAGCGGCTCCCGATCGTCATCGCCATGTTTGCCGGGGCGTCGCTCTTGGCCAGTGCTGGGCAGCTCGGACCGCGTCCGCTGTTGATCTGGAACGCGTCCGAAAGCGTGCCGATTGGGCTCTATGCGGTGCAGCCGGTCCGTCAATGGTACGTCACCGAGCTCGTCGTAGTTCTGCCGCGGGCGGCACTCGCCGAATGGCTGGCTGATGGTGGCTATCTGCCGAATGGCGTGCCGATGTTGAAGCGCGTTCTTGCTATTCCCGGCCAGACCGTCTGTCGTCGCGACCATGCAATCGCGGTCGATGACGTCGAGGTCGGCATCGCGCGAGAAAGCGACAGCCGTGGTCAGCCGCTGCCGGATTGGCAGGGCTGCTGGATCATTGGCGATGGCCAGCTCTTCCTCATGAACTGGCAGTCGGACAGCTCGTTGGACGGCCGATATTTTGGTCTGACTGCGACGTCGGACGTCATCGGACGTGCAGTTCCCGTGTGGACCAGGGAGCCGTGATGATGCACTCGGTCTGCGCTCGGCTTGCAAAGGAACTGCCTGATCTGGAGCACTGGCACCGCGGTGCGCGCGCTCTTAGCAGCGCTGCTAGCACCAGTGTTAGCACTAGTGCTATCGCCCATTCCGGCATCGTATCCGGCGGAGTTGATGCGCCTATATGCCGGCTGCCGCTCGACGAGTTGATCAGGCGATCGAGAACTCGGAGCGCTGCCGCAGTGCATCTCGCGTGCGCTTTTGGCGCCGCGTCCGCCTGCATAGTTGGTCGTTACCCGCACGATGGAGATGACCGAGTGGCGCGGTACGGCGGTCTCGCGGGTGACGCTGGGACAGCACCTCTTCTACGGGGTAGCCTTCTCGTTTCGGCTTTTCGTTTGCGCCGATTTCTGCATGTTTTCTGCACGGTTGGACGTCGTTCTCCCGTCAACCGTCCGCGCAATGTTGAACAGCGCCGCGATATCCCCGATGCGCGACAGCTGACGAATGTATGGGCTTCCAACGTCACGGTGTGCGAACGGAACGACTGGACGCTTCACATATCGGTGGCAGCGATCGTTCGCGACTTGTTTCGTGGCCGCCGTTGCTTCTCCGGGCTATCCGGGACTACGACACAAGGCGCGAACCTGCGAACTAATAGGGTCGAAGGGGGGCGGGCGGAAGCGGCCGACGTTTCAGGGCAAGATAAAAACGGCTCGCCGGTTGAACAGCAAGCCATTGACATGGCTTGCGTTCAACCGTGCCGGTCGGTCGGAGCGCGTGCCGCGCTCTGTGTTTTCAGTAGCGAGATCAATGTTGTTTTCGGCACCGTAGCTGAAGCCTCCGCCGTGAGGCACCGCGCATGAGCACGCACGAGCGCGAGTTCCGCATCCGTCCGGGGCGCATTCGCCAGGGGCGTAACCCTAAGGCGAAGAGCTTCATCAACCGCGTGCTGCGCGCAGCGAATGCGTCGGGTCACGTCGCTCCGTTCTCGGTGATCAATGGCCGCCATGCAGTGCGCGCCCATTCGACCTTTGGACGCGGCCGGATCAGCTTCAGCCGTGAGCGTCTGTTCGCCCCCGCGCGTCGCGTCACGGTCAAGGCCCGCATCGCAAGGCACAAGGGCCGGGCGTTTCGGTCAGCACCTCTGGCGACGCATCTGGCCTATCTCAAGCGGGACGGGGTGACGCGCAGTGGCGAGCCGGCAAGGATGTTCGATGCCGCGGGTGATCAGGCGGATGAAGCCGGCTTCGAGGCGCACGGCAGGGGTGACCGGCATCATTTCCGGTTCATTGTCTCGCCCGAGGACGCGGCCGACATGGTGGACCTCCGAGCGTTCACCCGCGACCTGATGCGGCAGATGGAGGCCGATCTCTCGAGCCGGCTGGAGTGGATAGCCGTCGACCATTGGAACACGGATAACCCGCACATCCATGTGCTCGTCCGCGGCGTCGACGAGACGGGCGCGGATCTCGTCATCTCCCGCGACTATATCAGCCGCGGCCTGCGCTCTCGCGCCGAGGAACTGGTTGCGCTCGAGCTCGGGCCGAAGCCGGAACACGAGATCCGCCACGCGCTGGAGACGGAGATCACGGCCGATCGCTGGACGCGGCTCGATCGCGAGATCCGGATGGCGGCCGACGAGGTCGGCGCCATCGATCTTCGTCAAGACGTTCCTGGTCTTCCGGATCGGCAAGTCGTCGGACTGATGCGCGGACGTCTGCAATATCTCGAGCGCCTGGGGCTCGCGACGGCGGCCGGCTCGAACGAGTGGCTGGTCGAGCTCGGGGCCGAGCGGAAGCTCCGGGAGCTCAGCACGCGCGGCGACATCATCAAGACCATGCATCGGGCGTTCGCTGTCCGCGGCGAAGAGCGGGCTATCGCGGATTTCGCGATCGATGGCTTTGATGACCGATCGCCGATCGTCGGCCGGCTGGTCGACCGTGGGCTGCATGATGAACTGACGGGCGAAGCCTATGCCGTGATCGATGGCGTCGATGGCCGGGCGCACCATGTCCGCTTCCGCGGGGTTGAAGCCTTTGCGCAGGCGCCGGCGGTCGGAGGCATTGTCGAGGTCCGTCGCTTCGGTGGACCGGACGAGGCACGGCCCACTCTGGTGCTGGCGACGCGGTCGGATCTCAGCCTGGCCGATCAGGTCACGGCCGAGGGCGCGACCTGGCTCGATCATCGGCTGGTCGAGCGGGAGCCCATGCCGCTGGCCCATGGTGGCTTCGGGGCCGAGACGAGGGACGCGCTCCGGGCCAGGGCCGAGCATCTCGCAGATCAAGGCTTGGCCAGGCGGTTAGGTCAGCGGATCGTCGTCCAGCGGGATCTCTTGAAGACGTTGCGGCAGCGAGAGCTTGACGCTGTCGGCGCCAAATTGTCGGCCGAGCTCAAGGTCCCGCATCTGCCGGTCGCGGCCGGTGCGCCGATCGCCGGGACCTACCGCCAGCGGCTCGTACTCGCCTCCGGTCGCTTTGCCATGGTCGACAATGGTCTCGGCTTCTACCTCGTGCCGTGGTCGCGCGAGATCGATCACCGGCTCGGCAAGTCCGTCACGGGGCTCGCCAAGGCCGGCGGCATCGAGTGGCAGCTTGGTCGTAAGCGCGACCTCGGTCTCTAGTCCAATCGGGAGGGATACATGCCTGCGACCAAGATCCTCTGGGGGCAACTGCTTGCGGTCACGTTGATCGTTCTCGTCGCGATTTGGGGCGCGACCGAATGGACGGCGTGGCGGCTTGCGTTCCAGCCGCGACTGGGACCGGCGTGGTTCACCCTTGCGGGATGGCCGGTCTATTGGCCGCCCGCGTTCTTCTGGTGGTGGTTCGTCTATGACGCTTACGCGCCGGGTGTGTTCACCGAGGGCGCGGCCATTGCCGCGCTCGGGAGCCTCATGGCGGTCGCGGCCGCGATCGGCATGTCGGTGTGGCGGGCGCGGGAGGCACGTATCGTTGCGACCTACGGTTCGGCGCGATGGGCCGAGCCGGGGGAGGTGGAGAAAGCGGGGCTGCTCGGTGACGACGGTGTCGTGCTGGGGCGGCTCGGGCCACGCTATCTGCGTCACGATGGACCAGAGCATGTGCTGTGCTTTGCGCCGACGCGATCCGGCAAGGGCGTAGGACTCGTGGTGCCCTCGTTGCTGACCTGGTCAGGATCTGCCATCGTGCACGACATCAAGGGCGAGAACTGGCAGCTGACAGCCGGCTTCCGCGCGCGTCATGGCCGTGTCCTGCTGTTCGACCCGACCAATCCGAATGCCTCGGCCTACAATCCCCTGCTGGAGGTTCGGCGCGGAGCCTTCGAGGTGCGCGACGTCCAGAACGTTGCTGACGTGCTGGTCGATCCCGAAGGGTCGCTCGACAAGCGCAACCATTGGGAAAAGACCAGTCACTCGCTGCTGGTGGGCGCCATCCTGCACGTGCTCTATGCCGAGGCCGACAAGACCTTGGCCGGGGTCGCTGCCTTCCTGTCTGATCCGAAGCGGCCGATAGAGGCCACGCTCATGGTCATGATGGTGACGCCCCATCTGGGCGAGGCGGGGCCGCATCCGGTGATCGCGTCGACCGCGCGCGAGCTCCTGAACAAATCGGAGAATGAACGATCGGGCGTGCTGTCGACCGCGATGTCGTTCCTGGGGCTCTACCGCGATCCTGTCGTGGCCGAGGTCACCGGCCGCTGCGATTGGCGTATCGCGGACTTGATCGCGGGCGAGGAGCCGGCCACCCTGTATCTGGTGGTCCCGCCCTCGGACATCTCCCGCACCAAGCCGCTCATTCGTCTGGTGCTGAACCAGATCGGTCGTAGGCTGACGGAAGATTTGCAGGCGCGGGAGCGGCGCCATCGCGTGCTGATGATGCTGGACGAGTTTCCGGCGCTCGGTCGGCTCGACTTCTTCGAGTCTGCGCTGGCGTTCATGGCGGGCTACGGGATCAAGAGCTTTCTGATCGCGCAGTCGCTCAATCAGATCGAAAAGGCCTATGGGCCGAACAATGCGATCCTGGACAACTGCCACGTCCGTGTGAGCTTCGCGACCAACGATGAGCGGACCGCCAAACGCGTCTCGGATGCGCTTGGCACCGCCACCGAAATGCGCGCGATGAAGAACTATGCCGGTCACCGTCTGGCGCCTTGGCTCGGTCACCTCATGGTCTCCCGTCAGGAAACTCCACGGGCGCTTTTGACGCCGGGGGAAGTGATGCAGCTGCCGCCTGCGGACGAGATTGTGATGGTCGCCGGCGCACCGCCGATCCGGGCGAAGAAGGTTCGCTACTTCGAGGACCAGCGGCTGGTCTCACGGATCCTGCCGCCGCCGGCCATCGTCCGATCAGAGACGTTGCGGCGGGTAGACGACTGGTCGGCTCTGGTGCCGGTCGCGTCGGGGCTGTCCAAGTCCGAGGAGAGATCTGCCGTCGGCGCGGATCAGGCCAATGGTGGCTTGCGCCGGGAGCCGGAGTTGCCGGAGCACGTCGCGATCGCGAGTGAAGCGACAAGCGTCGATCCCGCAGACGAGTTCTCTCTCGTGCTCGATGACGACGACCAGATGCCACCTTCGAGCGGCGGGCGTGATTCCACGATGGCGGGTGTTGCGCGGCAAGCCGCGCTCGATCCCGGCGACGACCTCGGTCTATGAGGACAGTCCGATGCGCGATCGCATGAATGTCTACTTCCCGCCCGAGCTGCTGAAGCAGATCACGGAGCTCGCCGATCGCAAGAAGCTGTCGCGCTCGGCGATCGTGGAGGCAGCGGTGCTGTCGTTCCTGTCGCCCGACGGGGCTGACCGGCGCGAGGCGGCGTTCACCCGCAGGCTCGACCGGATGTCTCGGCAGATACAGCGCCTCGAGCGCGACGTCGGCATTCTCGCCGAGACGCTCGCGCTGTTCGTCCGCTTCTGGCTGACCGTGACGCCGCCGCTGCCGAACGAGGCGCAGTCTGCGGCGCAACTCAAGGGACGTGAGCGGTTCGAAGGCTTCGTCGAGGCGCTCGGCCGGCGCCTGCAGAAGGGGCAGAGCTTTTTGCGGGATATCCCGGAGGATTTTGTCAGGAAGCCGTCGGAGGAGCAGGGGGCTTGATTCCAAGTGTCGTTTGCCGCGGAGGCTGCGGGCCTGGCCGACGGTGCATCTGCGCCAGAGCTTCTTTTCATTCGCCTTACTGCGACAGTCGGCGGCTCATGCGTGCGATCAAGGGAGCGGTGATCTATCGACGGACCAAATGGGGTCCGAACGATGAAGAAAAAGATCACTCTGCAGCTCTCCGACGACATTCTCGAACGCCTCAAGAGCGCCGCCGGCGAGCGATGCGTGAACCGCGCGATCCTCGTCGAGAAGGCGCTGGATCGCTTCCTCGCCGAGCCGATGGATGGCGGAGCGCCGCCGCAGGACCGTCTTGCCGGCTTGGAACAACAGCTCGAGGGAATTCAGCGCGATTTGAGGGCGCTCAATGACACGGTCGCCCTTCACGCCCGCTATCACCTGGCGTTGACGTCGATTGCGCGCGACGGAGCTGCTCCAGCTTCGCCTGATGGTGTTGGCGAGGCACGTCATACTCGGCTCGGTGAGGTCGAGGTTCGCGAGCATGTAACGGTTGGTCATTCCTTCCAGCAGGAAGACGAGGACTTGCCGTTCGGTGCTCCGAGCCGGCGCGCAAGCCACGCTCGGACCGCTGCTCCGATCGCCGAAGTGTCCTGGGGCATGCCTGCCGCCGGGGAGGGCGGCGAGGATCCCTTTCGCCTTGCGCAGGAATCAATGCGCTGAGCACCAGCATGGAAGAGAGTCCCGGGAGATTAAACCGGACTACATGTTCGGCAGGAGAGGCGCTGACGCCAAGGTCTGTGGTGCCGCAATCCCCGGCTGGGCCCTCGTGGCTCTGGTGTTCATGCCATTCGCGGCTGGTTATTTCCTGTCGTACCTGTTTCGGACGATCAATGGTGTGGTCTCCGAGCGCCTCGCCTCCGAGCTTGGGCTGAATGCGGCCGACCTCGGTTTGATCACGGCGGTCTACTTCCTTGTGCTTGCGGCTGCCCAGATTCCTGTCGGTGTCATGCTTGATCGCTACGGTCCGCGGCGGGTTCAAAGCGCTTTGCTTCTGGTGGCTGCATTGGGCGCAGCCGCGTTCGCGCGGTCGACCGGACCGCTCTCTCTGCTCATGTCGCGCGCTGTGATCGGGTTGGGCGTCGCGGCGGCTCTCACGGCAGGCCTGAAGGCGATCGTTCTCTGGTTCCCGCGCGAGCGTGTGGCGCTCGTGAACGGGTACATGGTCATGCTCGGTGCGCTCGGCGCCGTCGCCGCCACGCTGCCGGCCGAAGCCGTTTTGGCTCGGACCGGATGGCGAGATCTGTTCGATATCCTGGCGGTGACCACAGCGGGCACGGCAATCCTGATTTTCTTCCTGGTCCCGGAGCGCGGCGTCGAAGGTCCCTCCGCAACAGCTGCAGGTGGTCTGCGCGATATTCTGACCGATAGGCGGTTCTGGAAGATCGCGCCGCTCTCGGGGGCCTGCATCGGATCTGCGTGGTCGATGCAAGGCCTCTGGGCGCCTGCCTGGCTGAAGGACGTGGAGGGCATGACACGGACGGAGGTGGTGACGGCGCTCTGTGCGACGGCAATCGCGCTGAGTCTCGGTGCCTGGCTGCTTGGCATGATCGCGAGTTGGACGCGCCGGAAAGGGATCAAGCCGGAGACATTGCTGGCGTTCGTGGCGGTCCTCTTCATCCTGGCTCAACTGACGCTGGTGTTCCGACTGCCCATTCCGTCGATCGGTCCGTGGTTGATGATCGCCATTGTTGGTTCGGCGACCGTACTGAGCTTTGCGATCATCTCGGATTACTTTCCGAAGGAGATGGCCGGGAGGGCCAACGGCGTTTTGAACGTCGTGCATTTTGGGTGGGGCTTCTTCGCTCAATACGGGACCGGCTTGTTGGTGGCGCAGTGGTCTCAACAAAACGGCCACTACCCCGTCGTTGCCTATCAGGTCGCGTTCGGTGTGAATGTTGCGCTACAGGCAGCCGCATTTGTTTGGTTCACGATTCCATCCGGAAGTAGGAAGCCGGAGTTGTCAGATGATCCACAAAGCTTTGTAGTTGAAGAGGATCTACGCGAGTCCGCATCGGCTTTCGAATTGCCGGTTCTGACCGAGGATCCGGCAACTCATGGCAGGTGGTGAGCACCACGGGCTAGAATTCGTCTTCAGCACCTCTGAAGGCTACAGCGCATCAAACTCGGATTGCACAAGCGTCCGCTCTCCATGGGGACGAAATGCGGCGGCGGCATGCACGGAGCAATGCGCGCGTCTGTCGGGCACTCGGTGGCCTGATCTACGCTTTTCTTCGCCAGGATACGCAGATAGCAGACACGGCCTTGCTCGGTTGGAGATCCTGCATTCTTTGATCGTCCCGTTCGCGCGGTGACGTGGGCACGCGTCACGAGTTGGAGATCAGGGGTGGCCAACATCGTTCAAACGCAGTTCGCTTCGCGTGGCGCACGGATGCTGCGGACCGCCTTGGGCCCCGCGATCGAGCTTCTTCTCGACGACGCGGCCGTTGTCGAGGTGATGCTCAATCCGGATGGCCGGCTTTGGATCGATCGCCTTGCATCGGGCCTGGCTGATACGGGCGAGACAGTGTCCGCCGCCGACGGTGAGCGGATCATCCGTCTCGTGGCTCACCATGTCGGGCTCGAGGTCCATGCCGGATCGCCCCGTGTGTCGGCGGAATTGCCGGAGACGGGCGAGCGGTTCGAGGGGCTGCTTCCGCCTGTTGTCGCTGCACCGACCTTCTCCATCCGCAAGCCGGCCGTGGCGGTCTTTACCCTCGGCCATTACGTCGCTGATGGGATCATGAGCTTGGTGCAGGCTAGAGGATTGCGGAAAGCTGTCCTCGATCGCTGCAACATCCTGGTCGCTGGCGGCACGTCGACAGGCAAGACGACGCTGACGAATGCGCTGCTGGACGTGGTCGCCGGCACCTCAGATCGCGTTGTGCTGATCGAGGATACCCGTGAGCTGCAGTGCCGCGCGCCCAATCTGGTGGCGCTTCGGACTAAGGACGGCGTGGCGTCGTTGTCCGATCTGGTGCGCTCGTCGCTTCGTCTGCGTCCTGATCGCATTCCGATCGGAGAGGTGCGAGGTCCTGAGGCCCTCGACCTGCTGAAGGCCTGGGGCACTGGGCATCCGGGCGGCATCGGAACCATTCACGCAGGCTCTGCGCTGGGCGCGCTCCGGCGGATGGAGCAACTCATCCAAGAGGCCGTGGTGACTGTGCCGCGCCCCCTGATCGCCGAGACCATCGACGTCATCGCTGTGCTGACAGGCCGTGGTTCGGAGCGGCGGCTGAGCGAGCTCGTGCGCGTCGAGGGGCTCTCTGAATCCGGAGACTACATTTTCGCACCCCTGGGAGATCACTGGTGACGATGCAGATGAGACCACAATCGGCGCGTTTTGCTGTAGCGGCGGCGCTCGCACTGCTGATCGATGCTCCGGCCCACGCGGCAGGATCAAACATGCCTTGGGAGCAGCCGCTCAATCAGATCCTGCTCTCGGTCGAGGGACCGGTCGCCAAGATCATCGCCGTGATCATCATCATCACGACGGGCTTGTCACTGGCATTCGGCGAGACGTCGGGCGGCTTCCGCCGGCTGATCCAGATCGTGTTCGGGCTCTCCATCGCCTTCGCCGCCTCGAGCTTCTTCCTGTCGTTCTTCTCGTTCGGCGGCGGGGTGGTGATCTAATGGATGACGAGGTCAAAGGATTCGCAGCTCCTGTCCATCGCTCTTTGACCGAGCCGGTCCTGCTCGGTGGTGCGCCGCGCTCGGTTGCGATCGTCAACGGCACGCTGTCGGCCGCGCTCGGCCTCGGGCTGCGGCTCTGGTTCTTCGGTCTGCTGCTCTGGCTCGTCGGTCACATGATCGCGGTGTGGGCCACCAAGCGCGATCCGTCCTTTGTCGAAGTCGTCCGCCGTCACCTGCGTATTCCCGGTCATCTCGGTCAGTGAGGCCTGCTATGTTCAATCTTGCCGAATATCGCCGTACTAACATCCGCCTTGCGGATTTTCTGCCTTGGGCGGCTCTGGTCGATGAGGGTGTCGTTCTCAACAAGGATGGCTCGCTGCAGCGGACAGCGCGGTTCCGGGGACCGGATCTAGAGAGCTCGGTCGAATCCGAGCTGGCCGCAGTCGCTGCTCGTCTCAACAACGCACTGCGCCGGCTCGGATCGGGCTGGGCTGTCTTCGTCGAGGCGCAGCGGCATTCGGCGGGAGCCTATCCGCCTTGCATGTTCCCGGATGCTGCTTCCGCCCTGGTCGATGCCGAGCGCAAGGCGCAGTTCGAGGAGGAGGGCGCCCACTACGAGTCGAGCTATTATCTGACGTTTCTGTATCTGCCGCCGCGTGAGGACGTGGCCCTTTCCGAACGCGTGCTGTACGAGGGCCGGCCGCAATCCGATGGCGTCAATGGCCGGGAGATCCTCCGCAGCTTCATTGACCGAACCGATCGCATCCTGCAGCTGATCGCGGGTTTTATGCCGGAATGCGGCTGGCTCGGTGATGACGCCGTGCTGAGCTATCTGCATTCGACCATCTCGACCCAGCGTCAGCGGGTTCGTGTTCCAGAAATCCCGATGCATCTGGATGGGCTGCTCGCGGACCAGCCGCTCACATGCGGGCTCGAGCCGATGCTGGGATCGGTTCATCTGCGCGTCCTGACCATCGTCGGCTTTCCCTCTGCCACCACGCCGGGAATCCTCGACGAATTGAACGGCCTTGCCTTCGCCTACCGCTGGTCGACGCGCGCGATCATGCTGGACAAGCAGGATGCCGTGAAGCTGATCACTCGCATTCGCCGGCAATGGTTCGCCAAGCGCAAATCTCTGGCGGCGATCCTGAAGGAGGTCATGACCAACGAGGCCGCTAGCCTCGTCGATACCGACGCCCACAACAAGGCTGTTGATGCCGATGCGGCGCTGCAGGACCTCGGCTCCGACGAGATCGGGCAGGCCTATGTCACGGCAACGGTGACGGTCTGGGATCCTGACCCGGCAAGAGCGGACGAGAAACTCCGGCAGGTCGAGAAGGTCATCCAGGGCCGCGACTTCACCTGCATGGCGGAGAGCGTGAATGCCGTCGAGGCTTGGCTGGGGGGCCTGCCGGGGCATGTCTATGCCAACGTCCGGCAGCCGCCGCTTTCGACGTTGAATCTCGCGCACATGATCCCGCTGTCAGCGGTCTGGGCCGGCGAGACCCGCGATCATCATCTGAAGGCGCCGCCGCTGTTGTTTGGCCGCACCGAAGGTGCAACTCCGTTCCGGTTCTCGCTGCATGTCGGCGATGTCGGTCATACGCTAGTGGTCGGACCGACCGGCGCCGGCAAGTCGGTGCTGCTGGCGCTGATGGCGTTGCAGTTCCGCCGTTATCCCGGCGCGCAGATCTTCGCCTTCGACTTTGGCGGCTCCATGCGGGTTGCGACGCTCGCGATGGGTGGGGACTGGCACGATCTTGGCGGCGCTCTGTCGGTCGAGACAGAGACGGCCGTGGCGCTGCAGCCCTTGGCTGGCATTGACGATGTGGGGGAGCGCGCCTGGGCGACGGATTGGATCGCGGGCCTCCTGGTGCGCGAGAAGATCGTTGTGACGCCCGAAGCCAAGGAACATCTGTGGTCCGCTCTGACCTCGCTGGCGTCGGCGCCTCTAGCAGAGCGGACTTTGACCGGTCTGTCGGTCCTGCTGCAGTCGAACAGTCTGAAGCGGGCGCTCAAGCCGTATTGCCTCGATGGCGCGCATGGACGCCTGCTGGATGCCGACCATGAGGCGCTCGGTAACGGATCGGTCCAGGCGTTCGAGACCGAGGGGCTGATCGGGACCGCGGCCGCACCTGCGGTGCTCGCTTATCTTTTCCACCGGATCGCGCGGCGGCTGGACGGCCGCCCGACGCTTTTGATCATCGATGAGGGCTGGCTCGCGCTGGATGACGCCGACTTCGCCGGGCAGTTGCGGGAGTGGCTGAAGACGCTGCGCAAGAAGAACGCCTCCGTTGTCTTCGCTACCCAGTCGCTCTCCGACATCGATGGCTCCCCGATAGCGCCTGCGATCATCGAGAGCTGCCCGACCCGGATCATGTTGCCGAATGAGCGGGCGATCGAGCCGCAGATCACCGCGATCTATCGCCGCTTCGGACTGAACGATCGGCAGATCGAGCTCGTCAGCCGTGCGGTGCCGAAGCGCGACTATTACTGCCAGTCGCGTCGGGGCAACCGGATGTTCGAGCTCGGCCTTGGTGAGATCGCGCTGGCCTTTGTGGCCGCCTCGTCCAAGGCGGATCAGGCGGCCGTCTCGGAGGTCTGCGCCACCGCCGGGAAGGAGGAGTTCGCATCCGGCTGGCTCCGGTACCGCAATGCGGGCTGGGCTGCGGATCTCATTCCAAGTCTCGACAATCTGGAGGCCCGCTCATGATCCGGTCCGTCAGATGGGCGGCATCCGCCGCGGTGGTGCTCCTGGTCTCGGCCACGCCGCTGCGGGCGCAGCTGGTTGTGTTCGACCCCAACAATTATGCGCAGAACGTGCTGACAGCCGCGCGTGAGCTGCAGCAGATCAACAATCAGATCCTGTCGCTGCAGAACCAGGCGCAGATGCTGATCAACCAGGCGAAGAACCTGGCGAGCCTGCCATACTCCTCGCTGGCGCAGCTGCAGCAGTCGATCCAGCGCACGCAGGATCTGCTCAAACAGGCACAGCGGCTGGCCTACGACGTGCAGCAGATCGATCGCGCGTTTGCGACGACTTATGCGCCGGCGACGAGCAATGCGACCGCCCAGGACCTCGTCAACAACGCCCAGTCGCGGTGGCAGACCTCGGTGGCTGCGCTGCAGGATGCGCTGAAGGTGCAGGCCGGCGTTGTCGGGAATCTCGATGTTATCAGGAGCCAGTCAGCGGCTCTGGTGACGGCGAGCCAAGGCGCGACCGGTGCGCTGCAAGTAACCCAGGCCGGCAACCAGATCCTGGCATTGCAGGCGCAGCAGCTCGCAGACCTTACGGCTGCGGTTGCGGCACAGGGCCGCGCACAGAGCCTAGATACGGCGCAGCGCGCGGCTGCCCAGGATCAGGGACGCGAGCAACTGCGGCGCTTCCTGGCGCCAGGGCAGGGCTACCAACCCTCGAACGTGCAGATGTTTCACTGATGGCAGACCTTCGATGCCGATGGCTGGTGGCGGCCGTGGTTGCTGCTGGCGCTTCGATCAGTCTCGCATCTTGCGTCATCCCGCTCCGGGGAGACGGCGGTGCGCACGGTGCGTCGAGACGGCACAACGCTGCGCTCGTGCCGGAGAACCAGCCTCGCTCCTTTGATGAAGCGCAGCGGCTCTCTCTGCCACAGGTCGGGGAGAGCGGGCGATGACCGGGACGGGGGTGATCGACCAGTTTCTGGAGACCTTTACCCGAGCGATCGACTCCGGCTTCGGCCTGCTCGGCGGCGAGGTCGGCTATCTCGCGACCACGCTGGTTGCGATCGATATCACATTGGCGGCGCTGTTCTGGGCGTGGGCTGGCGAGGACGACGTCATCGCCCGCCTGGTGAAGAAGACCCTGTTCGTCGGTGTCTTCGCCTATCTCATCGGCAACTGGAACAGCCTTGCCCGCATCGTCTTCGAGAGCTTCGCTGCGCTCGGCTTGAAGGCGTCGGGCTCGGCGCTGTCGACGGCCGAGTTCCTGCGGCCGGGCAAGATCGCCCAAGTCGGCCTCGATGCCGGGCGGCCGCTGCTGCAGGCGATCTCGAGCCTGATGGGCTATGTCAGCTTCTTCGAGAACTTCGTCCAGATCGCGGTTCTCCTGTTTGCCTGGATGGTGGTGCTGCTCGCCTTCTTCATCCTGGCGATCCAGCTCTTCGTCACCCTGATCGAGTTCAAGCTGACGACGCTCGCCGGTTTCGTGCTGATCCCGTTCGGCCTGTTCGGCAAGACCGCGTTTGCTGCCGAGCGCGTGCTCGGCAACGTGATGTCCTCCGGCATCAAGGTTCTGGTGCTCGCTGTCATCTCCGGCATCGGCTCGACCCTGTTCGCCCAGATCACGCAGGCCGCAGCGGGTGATCAGCCGACGATCGAGAGCGCCATGACCCTGGTGCTGGCCTCGCTGTCGCTGCTCGGCCTCGGGCTGTTCGGGCCCGGCATTGCCAATGGTCTCGTCTCCGGCGGACCCCAGCTCGGGGCAGGGAGCGCCGCCGGCACGTCGCTGGCCGCGGGCGGCCTCGTTATTGCGGCTGCCGGTGCCGCAGCGGGGACCGTTGGACTCGCGGGCGGCGCCATCGCGGGCTCTGGCCGTGCCGCGACTGCTCTCCGCTCTGGAGCGTCCGCCTTGCGCGGAGGAAGTGCAGGCGGAACTGAGGAGGCGGGGTCTGTTGCGAGCCCGCTCCGTCAGCGGACAGCGGCCGAGAGCGCCGGCACCGCCATCTCCGGCCAGGCCGAGAGCCACGGCACGAGCGCCACGTCGCCGCGATGGGCGCAGCGGGTGAAGGCTGCGCGCGCCATTCACCAGGGCGCTTCAACGACGACGCAGGCCGTACGCAACGCCGAGCAAGGCGGACAGGGCGGCTCGGTCGATCTCTCCGAGGGGAAATCCTGACATGTTCAAGCGTCCGTCTGTTCATTATGGCAGCACGCCGGAGCCGGTTACGCCCTATCAAAGGGCTGCGCAAGTTTGGGACGAGCGTATCGGCTCGGCGCGCGTGCAGGCCAAGAATTGGCGGCTGATGGCGTTCGGCTGTCTGGGGCTCGCCGCAGGATTTGCATCGGCCCTGATCTGGCAGTCCACCCGCGGCACGGTGACGCCTTGGGTGGTCGAAGTTGGTCATCTGGGCGAGGTCCAGCGCGTGGCGCCCGCCATTGCGGATTACAAGCCGACGGATCCGCAGGTGGCCTTCCATCTCGCCCGTTTCATCGAGGATGTCCGCGGCCTGCCCGCCGACGGCATCGTGCTGCGCCAGAACTGGCTGCGCGCCTATGACTTCGCGACTGATCGCGGCGCGGCCGCACTTAACGACTACGCCCGGTCCAACGATCCGTTCACGAGGCTCGGCAAGATCCAGGTCTCGGTCGAGGTCTCCAGTGTGATCCGGGCTTCGCCCGACAGCTTCCGGGTCGCCTGGGTGGAGCGCCGCTACGAGAACAGCGCGCAGAGCGCGACAGAGCGCTGGACCGCGATCCTCACGATCGTGCTCGCCATGCCTGACAATACCGACCGGCTGCGCAAGAACCCGCTCGGTGTCTATGTCCATGCCATCAACTGGTCGAAGGAACTGTCGCAATGACCAAGCCGATCGCCGGGCCATCACGCGCGCGATGGATGACTGCGGTTGCGATCATCATTCCGTTGAGTGGCTGCGCAACGACCTCGCCGCCCAAGATCAGCTACGACAGCGACGTACCCGCTCTGCCTGCACCGCCTGCCGTTGTGGACGACAGGATCAAGCCTCTGCATCTGCCGCCGCCGTGGAAAGTGTCCTTGGGCGGCAGGAGCGGCGCCAAGGAAGAGACGGATCCGCTGGATCGGGTCGAGATGGCCAATAGCGCCGCGCGTGCGGAGCCAAGGAAGCGGGGGTATTTCAACGCGGCGCAGATCTATGCCTACAGTCCCGGCGCGCTCTATCAGGTCTATGCAGCGCCAGGGCAGATCACCGATATCATGCTCGAGGAAGGTGAGCAGCTCACGGGCTCCGGTCCGGTCTCCGCCGGTGACACGGTACGCTGGGTCGTTGGCGATACCGAAAGCGGGGCAGGCGACACTCGCCGCGTCCACATTCTGGTCAAGCCGACGCGTGCGGCCATCGAGACCAATCTCGTCGTCAACACCGACCGGCGAACCTATCTGATCGAGCTGCGGTCCCGTGAAAAGCCCTACATGCCAGCCGTCGCCTGGTACTATCCGCAGAATACGGAGACCAGAGCGCGGCAGGCGATGCTGAGGCCAGAGCTGCCCGATCCGGCGCAACGGCGTTTCCGATATCGGATCGAGGGCGACGACCCGCCTTGGAAGCCGGTCAATGCTTATGACGACGGCCGCAAGGTCTATATCGAATTTGCCCGCGGCATCGTGCAGGGCGAGTTGCCGCCGTTGTTCATCGTTGGTGCTGACGGATCGCCCGAGCTCGTCAACTACCGGACCTTCCGCAACGTGATCATCGTCGATCGGCTGTTCGCCGCGGCTGAATTGCGCCTCGGTGGCGAGTCGCAGCAGAAGGTCAGGATCGTCAGGACTGATGGAGCGTCCCAGTGACCGGCGAGAACGAGGCGGCGCCGGCCTCGCCCGTGACGTCGGCAACGGACCAGGCGGGGCAGCGCGCAACGGCGATGCGCCTGAAGGGAGATCCGCCACCGATCACCCGTCTGTCACGCAAGGTCCTGGCGGGCGGGAGCGCGCTGGCCCTGCTATTGATCGCAGGGGCCGTCATTTGGGGGTTGCAGGCCAACAAGCCGCGACAGGCCGGTCCCGACGAGCTTTATAGCACCGATCATCACGAAATGGCCGATGGGATCTCGGGGTTGCCGCGCGACTACGCCAGCGTTCCGAAAGATGTTCCCAGCTTGGGGCCGCCGCTTCCCGGTGATCTCGGCCGACCAATGCTCGCAGCGCAAGGGCAGGCATCCGCCGTTCCGGATCAAGATCAGCAACGTCGCGATCAGGAGACGGAGGCGGCGCGCGTCAGCCGGCTGTTTGCAACGACCACCGTCCGAGAGACGCAGCCGCCGGTGAATCCGACGCCGGCCGCTGATCGGCCGGGTATTCCGCCCACGATGGAGGATCCATTTGCCCAAAACGGGCAGGATCGGAAGCTCGCCTTTGTCAATGCGCCGGTCGATCGCCGGACAACGAGTCCGGACCGCATCACGCGGCCGGCTTCTCCTTACGTGATCCAGGCCGGCACCCTCATTCCCGGCGCTCTGATCACCGGCATCCAGTCCGATCTGCCGGGACAGATCACCGCCCAGGTCACCGAGAACGTCTTCGATACTCCGTCGGGACGTGTCCTCTTGGTGCCTCAGGGAGCGCGGTTGATCGGAGTTTACGATAGCCAGGTGACCGCCGGGCAATCGCGCGTACTGCTCGTTTGGACAAGGTTGATCATGCCCAATGGCCGCTCGATCGTACTTGAACGGCAGCCGGGGGCTGATGCGGGCGGCTACTCAGGTCTGTCCGACGAGGTAGATAATCATTGGAAGCAGCTCGTTGGTGCTGCACTGCTGTCGACGTTGCTTTCGGTCGGGAGCGAGGTGAATGGCGGCGCGAACCAGAACACCAATAACGCCGCGATCATCCAGGCGCTGCGCCAGGGCTTTGGCAATGCCATGAGCCAGACTGGCCAGCAGTTCGTGCGGCAGCAGATCAACACCCAGCCGACCCTGACGGTGAGACCGGGATTTCCGGTGCGGGTCATCGTCAACCGGGATCTCGTGCTCGAGCCGTATCGTGGATAGGAAACAGCGCATGAAGCTGAAGATAACAGCGTTGCCGGACGAGAGGCCGGTCAAGATCACGGTGGAGATCCCAGCGGGAGTACATCGCGACCTGCTGATTTATGCCGAGCTCATTGCATCTCAGTCCAGTCAAGAGGTTGTAGATCCCGGCCGCTTGATGGTCGCCATGGCCAGGCGCTTCATGGGGGCGGATCGTACATTCTTGAAGTTGAAGAGCCGGTCGACAGAGCCCTCCCTCAACAAGCAATCCACTCGTTCATCGAATTAGCTGCGCACGGAGCCGTTTGGAGCACCGTGCGCAAAATGACATGCGTCCTGGTCGCGCCTCGAGCAGTCGCTTCAAATCCGTACTGTCCTCAGGCGTAGTGCGTTGCCGACCACGCTCACCGAAGACAGCGCCATCGCCGCTGCCGCGACAATGGGCGACAGCAGAAGCCCGAACGTAGGGTAGAGCACGCCGGCGGCAATAGGGATTCCGGCCGCGTTGTAGGCGAAGGCAAAGAAGAGGTTCTGCCGAATGTTGCTCATCGTTGCGCGCGACAGGCGCCGGGCGCGGATGATGCCGGTGAGGTCACCCTTCAGGAGGGTGACGCCGGCGCTTTCCATTGCGACGTCCGTCCCGGTGCCCATCGCGATGCCGACCTCGGCGGCGGCCAAGGCCGGCGCGTCGTTGACGCCGTCGCCCGCCATCGCGACGATCCGCCCTTGCTTCTGCAGCTTGGCGACCACGGCGCTCTTCTGATCGGGCAGGACCTCGGCTTCCACGTCGGCGATCCCGAGCCGGCGCGCCACGGCCTCGGCGGTGGTCCGGTTGTCGCCGGTGAGCATGATGACCTTGACGCCTTCTGCTGCGAGGTCACGCAGCGCTTCTGGTGTGGAGCTCTTGACCGGATCGGCGATCGCCATGATGCCTGCGAGTTTGCCGTCCACCGCCATGTTGATGACGGTCGCACCTTCGCCGCGCTGGCGCTCGGCCTCTGATTCCATCGATGAGACGTCCACTCCTTGCGAGCGCATGAAGGCGGCGTTGCCGAGCAGCACTTTCTTGCCGTCGACCGTTCCGAGTGCCCCCTTGCCGACCGGTGAATCGAATTCCTGCACCTCGGCCGTCTGGATGCCTCGCTCTTTGGCTGCGTTCACGATCGCATCGGCGAGAGGATGCTCGCTGGCGCGCTCGACACTGGCGGCGAGCCGCAGAACCTCGGCTTCCGAGTAATCTTTGGCTGGGATCACGGCGACGACCTTCGGCTTGCCTTCCGTCAGGGTGCCCGTCTTGTCCACGACGAGGGTGTCGATCCGCTCCATCCGTTCGAGAGCCTCGGCGTTCTTGATCAGGACGCCGGCCTGGGCACCCCGTCCCACGCCGACCATGATCGACATCGGAGTGGCGAGCCCGAGCGCACAAGGGCAGGCGATGATGAGGACGCTGACGGCGGCGACGAGCCCGAACGTGAGACGCGGCTCGGGACCATACGCCGCCCAGGCGGTGAACGCAGCGAACGCAATCACGATGACCGCTGGCACGAACCAGCCGGCGACTTGATCCGCGAGGCGCTGGATCGGCGCGCGGGAGCGCTGTGCTTGCGCCACCATCTGCACGATCTGGGACAGCATCGTATCACTGCCAACTTTCTCCGCGCGCATGACAAAACCACCCGAGCGGTTGAGCGTACCGGCAATCACCTTGCCGCCGACCTCTTTGCTGACGGGCATGGATTCGCCGGTCACCATCGATTCGTCGAGAGACGAACCCCCCTCGATGATCGCGCCGTCGACGGGGACTTTCTCTCCTGGCCGCACCCGCAGCCTGTCGCCGACCTGAAGCGCCGCAATCTGCACTTCTTCATCGGAGCCGTCGGCGCCGATGCGGCGTGCCGTTTTCGGCGCGAGGTCGAGAAGTGCTTTGATCGCGCCCGATGTCGCCTCTCGTGCTCGCAGTTCGAGTACCTGGCCGAGGAGGACGAGCACCGTGATCACGGCCGCGGCTTCGAAGTAGACCGCGACGGCTCCTTCATGCGCTCTGAAGGTGGCGGGGAAAGCGCCCGGCACGACGGTGGCCACCACGCTGTAGACCCACGCAACGCCAGTGCCCATGGCGATCAGCGTGAACATGTTGAGATTGCGGGTCAGAACCGATTGCCAGCCGCGGACGAAGAACGGCCAACCGGCCCACAACACGACAGGCGTGGCGAGAAGGAGCTGGATCCAGTTCGAGAGCGACTGATCGAGCCAGCTGTGTCCGCCGATGAGGTGACCGCCCATTTCGAGGATCACGACGGGGACGGCAAGCACGAGACCCGCCCAGAACCGGCGAGTCATGTCGATCAGTTCGGGATTCGGCCCGGCGTCTGCGCTGGCGAGTTCGGGCTCGAGCGTCATGCCGCAGATGGGACAATTGCCCGGCCGGACCTGACGGATCTGCGGATGCATGGGACACGTGTAGATCGTGCCGTCCGGCACGTCCGGCGGCGCCTGCTGCGCCTTCCCGTGGGCGTACTTCGCAGGATCACTTTCGAATTTCGTCTGACACCGCTCCGAGCAAAAATAGAAAGTCTCTCCAGCGTGCTCGAGCTTGCGGCGAGCGGTCGCGGGATCGACCTGCATCCCGCAGACGGGGTCCAACACCGTACCATCGGCGTGACCGTGTCGATGGTGGGAATGGTCGAGAGGGCGCGCATCGGCAGAGGAGTGGGAGTGCGCACGACCACGTCCGTGGTTCGTACCGGTCATTGCGGCGTCTTGCTTAACCATTGCTCGCTCCGTGCCTTGCAGGAATTACCCTGGGGGGGTATATGTTGGCCGTGCGGGAGGACATCAAGACTTTCGGTCAGAAGCGCTTCGACCGGATCAAAGGCCGAGTTCACGGGGTCCGGCGGTCCGTGCTGCCTGTCAGTGCCGTAAAATCGCCGAACTGGTGGATGTCCTAGACCAGATGCACCAACGGTAGCCGACGGCGCTCACGAATGCTTGACCCGGATCAAGGACTGCGTGGAATGCCGAGGTATGATAATGGGAGCCGCACTGCGGCCGAAAGGTAAGGTCAGTACATTTCCATGCGGCTCGTCCGTACCATCCTCGCATTCGCGATCGCCGTCTCGCTGGCGGTGCTGCCGCTCGGCGCCACGGCCGGCGCGCATGCGATGTCGTCGGACGGCATGAAGATGGCGGATCATGCCGATATGTCGATGGACGAATGCTGTCCGGATGACATGGACGCAAAGGCCTCTCACACCGACAGTCACAAGTGCGGAATGGGCTTCTGCTGTATCGGCGGCGCCATCGCACTTGGCGACGTGACGCCGATCGCTTTCGGTGTTGCTGCCGTATCAGCAAAGAAGCTTGCAATCCCCTCGGACCAGGTCGCCAACGTTCGCGGCGCCAGTCCTCCGTTCCGACCCCCACGAATCTGATCTCGCAGAATCCGCCGGGCAGCACGCTTGCTCGCGACGAATCTGACGTGTGCGCCTGCAGCGCCACGGCCGAGATCAATTCATGAGGACAGAACAATGCTTTCCAAGCTCACCACCGCGGCCCTTGCCGCCACCCTTTCGCTTGCCGCTTCGGTCGCCATGGCCGGCGCCGGCGACTTCGCTTTCGAGCCCGTTAGTCCGGAGATGAAAAAGGGCGACGACGTCACGCTCGCCGTTCGATTGATGAACAAGCGGACCGGCAAGCCGGTGTCGGATGCGGTCATCTTCAAGACCCGCGTCGACATGGCGCCCGACGGCATGGCCGATATGGAGTCGCCGGTTTCTCCGCTGCCCTCGAAAGAGCCGGGCGTTTACGCCTTCAAGACGGACCTGCCGATGGCCGGCCGCTATCAGGTGACGCTGTCGGCGAAGGTGCAGGGTGAGCCGGAGACGGTCACCGGGAAGGTCATCGTCAAGGCGACCAAGTGAGCGCTGGGGCGCCGCTCGGCGGCGCCCCGACATCCCCAATTCACGATCACATGGACGCGCTTGATCGCGCGCGGAACACGCCATGAAGACGCTGCGTCTCCTGACGACGGCCCTGGCGCTGGGCGGGGCCTTGGCTCTGGTCGGCTCCTGGCATCTGAACGGCGGGCCCTGGCCTGCACACGCCGACCTGACTTCTCCAGCGGCTGCCGCGGACGGAAGTCCACTTTACTACCGGGATCCCGGTGGAGCTCCGGCTTGGTCGGCGGTGCCGAAGAAGGACGCGCAAGGGCGCGACTATCTGCCGGTCTACGAAGATGGACCGGCGTTCGAGCAGCCGAAGGCGAAGTCGCAGCCGCAGGCGAATGCCTCGCGAAAGATCCTGTACTACCGCAATCCCATGGGACTGCCGGATACCTCGGCGGTGCCGAAGAAGGATCCCATGGGGATGGACTACGTCCCTGTGTACGAAGGCGACGAGACCGACGACGGCACGGTGAAGCTATCGCCGGGCAAGATCCAGCGCACCGGCGTGAAATCCGAGCCCGCCGAACGGCGCAGCATCAGCGTGGCGGTGAAGGCGCCCGGCACGATCCAGCTCGACGAGCGGCGAATCTCGGTGATCGCGATGCGCTCGGAGAGCTTCGTTCAGAAGGTTGCTGACGTCACGACCGGCACCCGCGTGAAGGCCGGGCAGCCGCTGATGGAGATCTACAGTTCTGCAATCGCGGCCGCCGCGGCGGAATACCTCTCCACGATCAACTCGAAAATCGTGGGGGGCGTGGAGTCCTACGGCCGCGGTTCGCGCCAGCGCTTGACCAATCTGGACGTTCCTGAGCCCGTGATCACCGCCATGGAGAAGTCCCATGTCGCGCCCGTGACCGTGCAATGGACCGCGCCGCGCGACGGAATCGTGCTCGAACGCAACGCGGTGGAGGGCATGCGTGCCAATCCCGGCGACGTGCTGTTCCGGATCGCGGACATTTCGCTGGTGTGGGCGCTGGTCGACGTCGCCGAGCGCGACCTCGGCACCATCGCGGTGGGACAACCCGTCTCGATCCGAGCTCGCAGCTTTGCGGGCCGGACGTTCTCCGGAAAGATCGCCGTGATCTATCCGCAGGTGAACAAGGACACCCGCACCGCTCGCGTTCGGATCGAGCTTTCCAATCCGGACGTAGCCTTGCTGCCGGACATGTATGTCGATGCCGAGATCAATACGGCCGATGCCTCTCCGGTCGTTGCGGTGCCGGAGAGTGCGGTGCTCGACACCGGCGCTCGGCAGGCCGTTCTCGTCGACAAGGGCGAAGGCAAGTTCGAGCCGCGGGACGTGAAGCTTGGACGCCGGGGCGGCGGCTACATCGAAATCCGTGACGGTCTCAAGGAAGGTGAGACGGTCGTCACCTCCGCGAACTTCCTGATCGATGCAGAAAGCAACCTCAAAGCCGCCCTGAAGGGCTTCGCCGACGGGAGCCCGTCATCGGATGCCACGGGTGGACATGCCCATGGAGAGCACAAATGATCGCCCGCATCATCTCCTGGTCGGCGCGCAACCTGCTGCTCGTCCTGTTCGGCACCGGCTTCGCGGCGGCCGCTGGACTCTACGCGTTGGTCCATCTCCCGCTCGATGCCATCCCGGATCTCTCCGATACGCAAGTGATCGTCTATACCGAGTATCCCGGCCAGGCACCGCAGGTGATCGAGGATCAGGTCACTTATCCCCTGACCACGGCCATGCTGACGGTGCCGAAGTCGAAGGTGGTGCGTGGATTCTCGTTCTTCGGCGTGTCGTTCGTCTATGTGATCTTCGAGGACGGCACCGACATCTACTGGGCGCGCTCGCGGGTCATGGAGTTCCTGAACAGCGCCACCTCGCGTTTGCCTGCCGGCGTTACACCGACGATCGGTCCCGACGCCACCGGTGTCGGCTGGGTCTACCAGTACGCTGTGATGTCCAAGGAGCTGAACCTCGCTGACACGCGCACGATCCAGGACTGGAATCTCAAATTCGCGCTGGCCAAGGCGGGCGGCGTCGCCGAGGTCGCCAGTATCGGCGGCTTCGTCAAGCAGTACAACGTGATCCTCGATCCGCAGCGGATGCGCGACCGCGGCATCAGCATGCAGAAGGTTCGGGATGCGATCCGGGCTTCGAACGCCGACGTCGGTGGTCGGACCGTGGAGCTCTCCGAGTTCGAATACGTCATCCGCGGCAAGGGCTACCTCAAGAGCATCAACGATCTCGGCAACATCGTCCTGAAGACCTCCGGCGGCACGCCTGTGCTGTTGCGCGACGTTGCCAGCGTCGAGCTCGGGCCCGACGAGCGGCGCGGCATCGCCGAGCTGAACGGCGAGGGGGAGGTTGCCAGCGGCATCGTGCTGCAGCGGTTCGGTGTCAACGCGCTGGACGTCATCGAGAACGTCAAGGCGCGGTTCAAGGAGATCGCCAGCAGCTTGCCGAGTTCGGTCGAGATCGTGCCGGTCTACGACCGCTCTAACCTGATCTACGCCGCGATCGACACCCTGAAGCACACCCTGCTCGAGGAAAGCATCGTCGTGGCGATGGTCTGCGTGGTCTTCCTGCTCCATGTCCGCAGCGCGCTCGTCGCCATCCTGATGCTGCCGGTCGGCGTACTGATGGCATTCGGCGCGATGAAGCTGCTGGGCCTCGGCTCCAACATCATGAGCCTCGGCGGCATCGCGATCGCGATCGGCGCCATGGTGGATGCGGCCATCGTCATGATCGAGAACGCCCACAAGCATCTGGAGCGGGCCAAGCCCGGTCAGTCGCGCGTCCAGGTGCTGATCGATGCGGCCTCGGAGGTCGGGCCGGCGCTGTTCTTCAGTCTGCTCATCATCACCGTATCGTTTATGCCGATCTTCACGCTGGAGTCGCAGGAGGGGCGTCTGTTCAGCCCGCTCGCGTTCACCAAGACGTTCTCGATGGCTGCAGCCGCTTTGTTGTCGGTGACCCTTGTGCCCGCGCTGATGATCATCTTCGTTCGCGGCAGGATCGTTCCAGAGCACCGCAACCCCATCAACCGCTTCCTGATCTGGATCTACCGGCCGGTCATCAAGGGTGTGCTACGGGCGAAGACGTTGGTCATCCTGGCCTCGCTGGCCGTGCTGGCCATTTCGATATGGCCCGCGCGCCAGCTCGGGACCGAGTTCATGCCATCGCTGAACGAGGGCACGCTGCTCTATATGCCGACCACGTTGCCGGGCATCTCGGTCACCAAGGCGGCCGAACTGATGCAGACGCAGGACCGGATCATCAAGTCGTTCCCGGAGGTCGCCTCGGTCTACGGCAAGGCGGGACGAGCGGCGACCGCGACCGATCCTGCTCCCACCGAGATGTTCGAAACCGTAGTCAACCTGAAGCCGAAGGAACAGTGGCGCCCTGGCCTCACCGTCGATGGGCTGATCGCGGAGATGGATAAAGCGCTGCAATTCCCCGGCGTGTCGAACGCCTGGACCATGCCGATCAAGGCGCGCATCGACATGCTCTCGACCGGGATCCGAACGCCGATCGGCGTCAAGGTGATGGGTACAGATTTGGTCGAGATCGATAGGCTGGCCAAGCAGATCGAGCGTGTCATCAAGGCGGTCCCCGGGACGTCGTCCGCCTACGCCGAGCGCGGCATCGGCGGCTACTATCTGGAGATTGCGCCCGATCGCGAGGCGCTCGCCCGCTACGGCATCCTGATCCAGGATGTCCAGGACACGATCGCCGCGGCATTGGGTGGCCAGACGGTGACCACGACGGTCGAAGGCCGGCAGCGGTTTACGGTCAACATGCGCTACCCCCGCGACCTCCGCGACAATCCCAAGGCCATCGCCAGCGACATTCTGGTGCCGATGCCGGCGGGCGGTGCTGTGCCGCTGGGCGAGGTGGCAACGGTCGAGCCGGCGCGCGGACCGACCTCTATCCGCACCGAGAATGGGCAGCTGGCGACCTACATCTACGTCGACATCAGGGATCGGGACATCGGGAGCTACGTCGCCGACGCGCAGCGCGCCGTGACCGAAAGCATTCAGTTTCCGGCCGGATACTACGTGGTCTGGAGCGGTCAGTATGAATATCTGCAGCGCGCCGCGGCCCGTCTGAAGATCGTCGTGCCCGTGACGCTGACAATCATCTTCCTGCTATTGTACCTCAATTTCAGGGCTCTGACAGAGACGATGATCGTCATGCTCTCGCTTCCGTTCGCGCTGGTGGGCGGCATCTGGATGATGTGGTGGCTCGGCTTCAATCTGTCGGTTGCCGTCGCTGTCGGATTCATCGCGCTCGCAGGTGTCGCCGCCGAGACCGGCGTGGTGATGCTGATCTATCTTGATCACGCGCTCGCCGAGGTCAGGGCGTCGCGAGCTGCCGAGAGCCGCGCGCTCACCCGGCAGGATCTCCATGCGGCGATCATGGTAGGAGCTGTCGAGCGCGTGCGTCCGAAGATGATGACGGTGGTGGCCATCATGGCGGGCCTGCTGCCGATCATGTGGAGCACCGGCACGGGCTCCGAGATCATGCAGCGCATCGCGGTGCCGATGATCGGCGGCATGATCTCGTCGACTCTGCTGACATTGATCGTCATCCCGGCCATCTTCGGCCTCGTGAAGGGCCGGGGCCTCCCGCCCGGCGGGGCGGGCGACGTCGCCCTTGAGGGGCTTCCCAACCAAACCACGAGACCGGCGCCCGTTCCGCAAGCGGCCGAGTAGGCCGAATCTGTGTCTTTTATCACCACGACAACTAGGAGATTGAGTCTTGAATAGGATCTCTCGTATCGGAACGCTCGCTGTCGCTGTCTGTCTAGCGACCGCTACGGCCTCACGCGCCCATGAGCACGGCAATCACGCATCCTACTCGGCCGGAGAGCCAGGCGATCCGGCGCAGCCCGCGCGTACCATCGAGATCGCGATGAATGAGATGGATTACGCGCCGAGCCGCATCGAGGTGAAGCGGGGCGAGCAGATCAGGTTCGTGCTGCGCAACGTGGGGACTGAGGATCATGAATTCCTGCTGGCGACCACAAAGGAGAATTTGAAACACGCGGCCGTGATGAGGAAGCATCCGCACATGGAGCACGACGAGCCGAACGGTGTCCGCGTCGGGCCGAAGAAGACCGCGGAGGTGCTGTGGAAGTTCACGAAGCCCGGGACATTCGAATTTTCGTGCCTCATTCCGAACCATCGGGAGTTCGGGATGACGGGACATGTGACGGTCAAGTAAACGGAGCGCGCGATGAAACATGAAGCCTATCCGCTCACCCGCCGGTCGGTCCTGTCGCTTGTCACGGCCGGAATGCTGGCGGTGCCTGTGGCCGCGGCATTTGCTGAGGAGGTGATCGTCAGGGTGCACAAGGACCCGAACTGCGGCTGCTGTTCAGGCTGGGTGCAACATCTGCGCGACGCCGGATATGCCGTAAAGGTAGACGAGACCTCCGACCTGGAGTCGGTCAGGGCACATCTTCATGTTCCCGCGAACTTGGCGGCATGTCACACGGCCGAGGTCGCAGGCTACGTTGTCGAAGGGCACGTGCCTGCCGCGGCCATCCGTCGCCTGCTCCTTGAGCGCCCAAATGCGCTGGGAGTCGCCGTACCCGGCATGCCGACCGGATCACCCGGCATGGAGGGCGGTCGCCCCGTACCCTATTCGGTCGTGCTGTTCGGGGCGGACGGACAGCGGCCGTTCATGCGCTTTGTCGGAGACCGGGCGGTCGGCTGACGCCATGGTGGGCGTGCCGATGCCGACCGGTTTACTGCCGCGCTCCGTCCGCGATGGTTCGTTGCCGTCACGGACGGAGGAATACGCTACTTCTTGTCGCCCATGTGGTGCGGCTGCGAACTGGTCGGGCCGCCCGTGTAGTGATGACCTCCGGACGCTCCGTCCTTGGTGGACCCACCCGTGTCCTTCTTCCCCATGTGATGAGGGACTTCAGTCTTCGGACCGCCGTTGTAGTGGTGACCGTTCTTCTCCGTGTCAGCGCTTTGCGCCATGGCGGGTACGGCAAGTGCGGCGCCGGCGACGAGGGCAATTAATGTTCTGGTGATCATCTCAGTTCTCCCGGTGAATGATCCGCGATCGAAGCAGAGTGCGCGAGCGGAACTTTGTTGCAGCACAAGTTCAAATCAGTTGGCCCCCGCAGCTCGACACATTGACGTGAATCAATGGATCGACGCTGAATGCAGTCATCCTGAGGACTGACCATCCTCATCCAGGAGTTTGCCATGCGTGCTTTGACCTTTGCTGCTGCACTCCTCGTCACGACACTCGGACACGCCGCCTGGGCGCAATCGGCCGCCGAACACGAAGGGCATCATCCCGACCAGAAGCAGGAACAGGCGAAGGCAAAGGCGGATCAGCCTGCGCCGACGGGCTCTCCGAGCATGAATGGCGGTGGGATGATGGGCGGGAGGATGCCCATGATGGACATGGCGAAGATGATGGAGATGATGCGTCCGTCCGGCGACGGAATGGGCATGGATAGTATCGATCACATCGAGGGTCGGATCGCGTTCCTTCGGACCGAGCTCAAGATCACCGATGCGCAGCAGCCCACCTGGAACGCCTTCGCCGATGCGCTGCGGACCAATGCCAAGACGTTGGGGGAGATGCGCGGCTCGATGATGTCGCAGCAGGGCGCCGGTGCTGCTGGTCTGGTGGAAAAGCTCGCGTTCCAGGAGAAATGGCTCGCGGCTCGGCTCGAAGGCACCCGCGCGATGAAATCGACGCTTACGAACCTGGTCTCGGCGTTTTCCGACGAGCAGAAGAAGGCGGCTGACGAGCTGCTCGCGCCGCAGATGGGCATGATGCCGATGATGTCCGCAATGCGGGGCGGGGCGACAATGGGCATGGGCATGCAGCGCGGCAAGCCGATGCAATAACCTGCAAGGGCAGGATTTGCTCCGGCGGTCCCCGTTGGAGGGCGCCAACGAACAAGGGCCAGTGAGTCTTGCGGCCTGCCGCTGCTGATCGCGCGCAACAATGATGGCAACGGCGCCGCTAAGCCTCATCAACGAGAGGAGCCAGCCCATGTCGGTGCAGGACCATCCCGCGTATCGAGAGCGCCCTCATCGGGGCATGTCCACGAAATCCAAGGCCGGCTTTGTTCTGATCGGGTTCCTCATCATCGCCGGCGCGCTCTTGTTCACCGAGCACAGGGCGCACGTGCTCGGGGTTCTGATCTGGGCGCCGCTGCTTGCCTGCCCGCTGATGCACTTGTTCATGCATCACGGCGGCCACGGCCACCATCACGCCGAGCCCCAGCCGCCTGACGGAAGGAGGCAGTGATGCACGACACAGCGCCGGCCTACGGCCTTTGGAGCCTGGTCATCGTCAACTCGGTGGTCTTCATCCTGTTTGCCTACAGCTTTTTCAAGCCGCAGACGTCGCGTGACTGGCGCTCCTTCAGCGCTTTCAGCGCCTTCCTGGTGGCGCTGTTCGTGGAGATGTACGGCTTCCCGCTCACCATCTACTTCCTGTCGGGCTGGCTACAGTCGCACTATCCGAATGTTGATTGGTTCTCGCACGACGCGGGTCACCTCCTTGAGATGCTGTTCGGCTGGAAGACCAATCCGCATGCCGGACCGTTCCATATCCTGAGCTTCATCTTTATCGGTGCGGGCTTTCTGTTGATCTCCGCCGCCTGGCGGGTGCTGTACGATGCGCAGCAGACCCGCAGCCTTGCGACCACCCGTCCCTACAGCTACGTCCGGCACCCGCAGTATGTCGGCTTCATCCTCGTCATGTTCGGCTTCCTGCTGCAGTGGCCGACGATTCTGACGCTGGCGATGTTTCCGGTGCTGACCGTCATGTACGTGAAGCTGGCGCGCGGCGAGGAGCGGGATGCGCGAGCGCAATTCGGCGCAGCATACGACCTCTACGCCGCCGAGGTGCCGGGATTCATTCCGAAGATCGGCCGTGTTCTGGGGCGGGCGCCCTCGAGCGACTACCGCCACGGCTGATGGAGATGTCCCGATGCGCAAGGAAGCAGCTCGGTGGACGCTTTCCTCCCTCCTGCTCGTCGGATCGGGAGTCCTGCTGATCGGCGTCGGCCTCTACTTCCTGTTCGTCCGGCCGTCGCTGCTACCCGAGGACGTCAGGTTCATGAAACTGACCCCCGCCGAGCTGCAACTGGTCGGGGACAGACTAGGATCGTGGCTCCTTCACGTGTTTCGCGTGATGGGCGGCTACATCGTCGCCACGGGCGTTCTCGCGGTCACCTTGGCGACCACGTCCCTCCGCGATCACCATCCAATTGCTGCAATCGGCTCCATGGTCGCCGGTGCAGCCTCGATCGGCCTGATGGCGGCCGTCAACTTCATGATCGCTTCCGATTTCAAGTGGGTTTTGCTGGGAATGGCCTTGGTATGGGCGCTCAGCCTGGCAGCCTTTGCGTGGGAGGCAGCCCGTTCATGACACAACCTGTCTTCACCGCGAAAGGACTGACCAAGACCTATGTCTCCGGCGAAGTGAAGGTGCATGCCCTGAACGATGTCCATCTCGAGATCGCCGAGAAGGAGGTGGTCGTCCTGCTCGGGCCGTCCGGCAGTGGCAAGACGACGTTGCTCAACATCATGGGCGGTCTCGACCGGCCGACCAGCGGTCGGCTGTTCTTCCGCGAGCTTGATCTGACAGATCTCGAAGACCGCGAGCTCACGAAGTATCGCCGCGACCACGTCGGCTTCGTCTTCCAGTTCTACAATCTGGTGCCGAGCCTCACCGCCTACGAAAATGTGGCCCTGGTGACGGAGGTTTCCAACCAGCCGATGCGACCCGCGGACGCTTTGGCTTTGGTGGGCCTGGAGGAGCGCATGCACCACTTTCCGGCCCAGCTATCCGGCGGCGAGCAGCAGCGCGTGGCGATCGCCCGCGCGATCGCGAAGCGCCCGGCGGTGCTGCTCTGCGACGAGCCGACCGGCGCGCTGGATTCGAAGACCGGCATTCGCGTCATCGAGGCGCTGCTGGGTGTGAACAAGCAGCTCGGCACCACGACAGTCATCATTACGCACAACGCCAGCATTCAGGAGGTCGCCGACCGGGTGCTGTTCTTCGCCGACGGCCGGATCTCCAGGATCCAGAAGAACGAGACACGGCAGGAAGCGACCGAGCTCACGTGGTGACGGCATGACGGCGCTCGACATCAAGCTGTTCCGGGACGTCGGGCGGCTCTGGGCGCAGGTGCTCGCCGTAGCGCTGGTCGTCGCAGGGGGCGTGGCGACGCTCGTGCTCGCGGTTGGCTCCCATCGATCGTTGGAGGAGACCCGGGTCGCGTACTACGAACGCTACGGCTTCGGCGACGTATTCGCTCAGGCCAAGCGCGCCCCCAAGGCGCTCGCCGGCAGTATCGGCGAGATACCCGGCGTCGCCGCCGTCGACACCAGGATCGCCAGGCTCGCATTGCTGGACATTCCCGGCTTCTCGGAGCCCGCCAGCGCGCAGTTCGTTTCGCTCCCCGACAGTGGCGAGCCGCATCTCAACCGGCTCTACATACGCTCCGGGCGCCTTCCCGAGCCGGGACGGACGGAAGAAGTGGTGGTCAATGAACCCTTCGCCCGGGCCCACCGTTTCTCGGAAGGGGCGCGGTTCTCGGCCATCCTGAACGGGAAGAAGCGCGAGCTGGTCATCGTCGGCACGGCGCTGTCACCGGAGTTCGTCTATACCGTTGGGCCGGGCGATCTGATGCCGGATGACCGTCGCTACGCCATCGTATGGATGTCGGAGAAGGCGCTCGCCGGCGTCTACGATCTCGACGGCGCCTTCTCGGCGGTGTCGGTCAAGCTGCAGCCCGGCGCATCCGAGCGCGAGGTGATCGCGCGGCTCGACGCTTTGCTCGACCCATACGGCGGGCAGGCGGCCCACGGCCGGAAGGACCAGACCTCGCACGCCTGGCTCGATCATGAGCTCGACATGCTCAACAACATGAGCCGGACGCTGCCGCCGATCTTTCTGCTGGTGGCCGCGTTCCTGGTCAATCTCACCTTGAACAGGCTGGTCGCGCTCGAGCGCGAGCAGATCGGTCTCCTGAAGGCGCTGGGCTATTCCGATGGCAGCATCGTGCTTCACTATTTCAAGTTCGTGGCGCTGATCGTCGTGATCGGAGTGACCCTGGGCGGTATCGCCGGCACTTGGCTCGGACTTCGCGTCACCGCGCTATTCGGCGAGTTCTTCCACTTCCCGTTCCTGGTGTTCGCGAAGTCGCCGGACCTTTACATCACAGCAGGCGCGCTCAGCGCGAGCGCCGCTGGGATAGGCGCGCTGCGGGCGCTGCGGGAAGTGGTGAAGCTGCCGCCCGCCGTCGGCATGCAGCCGCTGGCCCCGCCGGTCTATCGGCGGCTGCTGCCGGCGAGCATCCAGCTCGACCAATTCGTATCGCAGCCGACACTGATTATGATCCGCAACATCGCGCGGCATCCCGTCCGGGCCGCGTTCACGACGCTTGGTATGGCGCTCGCCACCGCGATCCTGGTCGTCTCGCTGTTCACGCGGGACACCATGGAGCAACTGATCGACGTAACTTACTTCCTCGCCGACCGGCAGGACGCGACCATAGGCTTTTCGGAGAAGCGGATCGAGAACGTTGTGGAGCAGGTGAGCCGGCTTCCGGGCGTTCTCGCCGCAGAGCCGTTCCGGGAAGTGCCCGTCCGAATCCGCCATGGCAACGTCGAACGGCGGATCACGATCAGCGGCCGGCCCGTGAATGCCGACCTCAGGCGCATCATCGACGCCGACCTCCGGCCCGTCGTGCTTCCTGAGACGGGCCTCGCGATCTCCAGCATGCTCGGTCAAATCCTCGGAGTCGGGGCCGGCGACACCGTCGAGCTCGATCTGCTCGAGGGCGCCCGTCGCACCGTGACGATGCCGATCGTGGCTACAGTCGAGGACTATTTCGGCATCAGGGGAATGATGGACATCGAGGCGCTTCGGAAGCTGATGCGCGAGGCGCCCGTGGTGAACAGCGTGAACCTCAGCCTCGACGAGAACCGGAAAGAGGACTTCTACGCGGCGGTGAAGTCCATGCCGACGGTCGGCGGCGTGGCGCTGCAGCGCGTGTCCCTTGCCAATTTCCGCAAAACGGTCGCACTGCTCATCACGACCATGGCGAGCATCTACACTGGGCTCGCCGCCGTGATCGCGTTCGGCGTTGTCTACAACAATGCGCGGATTTCGCTCTCCGAACGCGCCCGTGAGCTGGCGAGCCTGCGGGTGCTGGGCTTCACGCGCGGCGAGGTTCTGCGCATCCTGCTGCTCGAGCTCGCGATCCTCACGCTGATCGCGCAGCCGCCAGGGTGGGTGATGGGTTATGGCCTCGCATGGGTCATGAAGACAAACCTTGCCGGCGAGCTGATGCGCGTCCGGCTGGTGGTGGAGCATTCGACCTACGTCATCGCCACGTCCGTGGTTGTATTGGCTGCGGTCGCCTCCGCAGCGGTGATCCGCCATCGCATCGATAAACTGGACCTCGTCGCGGTCCTCAAGACACGAGATTAGCCATGCCAGCAAGGTGGACCAAACGTATCGTCGGTGCTGCGGCTATGGGCGCGATCGCAACTGGACTCATCTGGTTCGGCTGGCCCCGACCGGTGCTGGTGGATCTTGCGACCGTCACGAAAGGGCCGATCGAAGTCACCGCCGAGGATGACGGGAAGACCCGCGTCCGTCACGTCTATACGGTTTCTGCACCGATCGCAGGCAAGGTCCTCAGGATTTCGCATCCGCTCGGCGAGCAGGGTCCATCCCTTCACGTCGGCGACGAGGTCGTAGCCAATCAGACCGTCGTCGCCCTGATGCAGCCGACGCTTCCGGGCTTCATCGACGTGCGCTCGCGCGACCAACTTCAGGCCGAGGTGCTGGCTGCGGACGCCGCAATTCAGCAGCAGGAAGCTGAGGTGAAACGGATCGAAGCCGCGCTGGACTTCTCCCGGACTGAATTCCAGCGGGCCCAGGCGCTCCTGCGCACGCAGTCCACCTCGGCACAGGCCTTCGACAAGGCAAAATTCGATGTGGCCACCAACGAGGCCGCCCTGGCCAGCGCGCAGGCTCAGGTCGATATGCGCCGCGCGGTGCGAACCAGCCTGGCGGCCCGGTTGATGGACCCCGCCAACGCCGTGCCGGCCGCGGAGCTGACGTGCTGCGTTCGGGTGCTCGCGCCAGCGAGCGGACGGGTGCTGAAGATCATTCAGGACAGCGAAGCGACGGTTCTGCCCGGGACACCGCTGGTCGACATAGGGAACCCCCTCGATCTGGAGGTCGTGGCCGACTTGCTGTCGACCGATGCGGTCCAGATCAAGGCGGGAGCGCCTGTCCGGATCGACGGCTGGGGCGGACAGCCCATCAAGGGGAAGGTGGTGCGCGTTGACCCCGCCGGCTTCCTGAAGGTCTCAGCCTTGGGCATCGAGGAGCAGCGGGTCCGCGTGACGATCGATTTCGCGGATCCACCGGAAACCTGGAGCTCGCTTGGCCACGACTACCGGGTCGTCGTCCGCGTCACCACGTGGAGCGCTTCGGAGGCACTGACCGTGCCAATAAGCGCCTTGTTCCGAAAGGGCGACCAGTGGGCCGTTTTTGCCGATGACAACGGCCGGGCCAAAGTCGCCCTCGCAAGCATAGGCCATCGAAACAGCCGGTTGGCAGAGGTCATCTCCGGGCTCGCTGCAGGCGATCGGGTCGTGCTCCACCCCAGCGACCGGATTACAGATGGAAGCCGGATTGCGCAGCGGGATGAACGTTGAGAGAGCAGCGTATGCGAGGGAGGAATGCACCGCGATGCGAGTTCGTCGGCGGCACTAAGTATTCGATTGCAATCAAACGGCTTCCGCGGCGCGCTTGTCTCGCAAGGCCGTGACGATATGGCATCGATCCATCGGCGCAGAACGCGCAGTAGCCGATGTAAAGTTAGACTAAACTTGAACCAATCGACGGACAGTGCGCCGAACAATGCGTCGCCCGGATGATGAGATCTAATACCGTCCCTCCATATCCAGTGCGGCGAAGAACAAACAGCAAGAAATGGCTGATCAAATTCGAAAGCTACGCCTTGGCTAAGCCAGCAGCTGGGCGTAACCGGGCTCTCTGCCGCGGCTGCCGCCGGGCTTCTGCATCTATGCAGCGCTTACCGCGGTCGCGGTGCTGCAGTTTTTTGCCCAGGTACCGTCCTCGGCACACTGATCTATGCTCATGCCGGAGCTCGGCGATGTCGATCAATGCAAGGGCCGCCGACCTGGGTCGCTCCTCATCAGTCGATCGGCTGCGCGGCTTTGCGGAGCTCAATCGGGCGCTTGATCAAATGGACTTGATCAAGCAATTCTTTGGGCCAAACCGGCGATCGCGGAACCTGCTTTCGAATTGACAGGTCGAATCCCTTTGGCACTATCCCGACCTTGGGGATAGCGATCTCCCCACGAGGCGACATGCCCAAGCATCGCGTCCGGTTTTCCGAGATGGACGCTGCATGCCCGTTTTTCACCGCACAAACGCCACTGAATGCACTGCGATCTTGCGACCAGCGTCGTTGCCACGGGTCATGGTCGCGCGCGCGATAACCATCGCCACTTCAGCAGATGCCGCAGAAACGGGGAACGGTAGGGCCGAGGCATGTCTGTCTTGTCATGGCGAGAGTGGAATTTCCCAGGCGGAGAACACGCCCTCGCTCGCGGCGCAACCCGATCGGTTCCTGCAATGGCAACTGGTCTACTTCCGCAGTGGAGCCCGCAAGAATGAACTCATGGGTCCGATCGCGGAGCAGCTCAGCAACACGGATATTCGTGATTTCGCCGCCTACTTCGGTGCTTTCAAAGCTCAGGGCGTCTCTAGCAGCGCGCGCGATGATAGTCCGGAACTGACCGAGGCCGCCAGGAAAGCGATCGCCGCCGGAAGGTGCGCCTCCTGTCACGGCGATAATCTTACAGGCAGCGAGGCTGTCGTCCGCATTGCCAGGCAGCGTGAGGATTATCTCAACAAGGCGCTGCATGATTGCGGGTCGGGGCAGCCGGTTGGCGGCGGCGTCGCGGGCATGGCCGACGTGGGGTATTCACTAAGCAAGGAGCATCTTGCGGCCCTGGCTAACTACCTTTCGCGCCAGCGGGCAAGACAATGACGTCCGCGCACTTCAACTTCAATGAGGACAAGCCATTCGTGGAGGTCCTGCACGCGAACGACCTCACCAAGCGTTATGGCGATGAGGTCGCGATTGCGAATGTCTCGTTTTCGGTCGCCGCTGGTGAGATCATAGGCATCGTAGGTCCGAATGGCGCGGGCAAGACCACATTGCTCGAAGTCCTCGCTGGGCAGATAGCCTTGGATTCGGGAAACGTTGTGTGGCGTGGCCAGGCGCTGCCGGCGCCGCGCCGGAAGGAGGCGATCTTCTATATGCCCGACGGGATAAGACCTTATCAGGACCGGTTCGCCGGCGACGTGCTGCGTTTCGTTTCTGGCGTCTACGAGCGATCTCGAACAGTCGTAAGCAACGTCATCACTGCGGTGGAGCTTGCTCCCGTGCTGCGAAAACGCGTAAGCGCGCTGTCGAAAGGTTACAATCGACGACTGCTTCTCGCAATTGGGCTGCTGACACCTCAGGATGTGCTTCTGATGGACGAGCCTTTCGACGGCTTCGATATCAGGCAGAGCCGCAACATCATCCAGGTGCTCCGCAACTCGGCTGCCGGAGGCCGCACCCTGGTTTTGGCCATTCACCAGCTCGCGGATGCAGAGCGCGTCTGCGATCGATTCCTGCTTCTTGCCGGAGGAAAGGTGCGGGGCATCGGCACACTCCAAGAGTTGCGGACGCAAACCGCGCTGCCAGAGGGATCACTGGAGGACATCTTTCTTGCGCTTACTTGACGCGAACCGATTGCACAACGCGCGGCTGTACCCGCTCCTGGAAAAGGAGCTGGCGGAGATCATGAGCGGCCGGGCGCTATGGACTATGCTGCTCTTGGTCTGCCCGCTGGTTGGATACAGCTTCGTTCAGGCCGTATCGCTATACAGCGATGCCAGCGCCGCGGCATTGCAGTCGCCAGCGGCAGCGACAAGCCTATCACCGCTGGACGGGATCCTGCTTCCGACGTTCGGATCTTTTTACGTTGCAGTCACGTTGTTGTTTCCTTTTGTGGCCATCCGGGTGCTCGGGCAGGAGAAGGAATCCGGCTCGTTGCGCCTTCTCGTCCAACTCCCTTATCGCTCCTCGACGATCATTGTGATGAAGCTTGCCGCCGTCCTCGCTGCGTGGGTTTTCGTCAGCATTCCCGCGCTTTCCGCGCTGGGAGTCTGGCTCCTTCTCGGCGGACACCTGGCACCAACTGAGACACTGAACCTTGTGTTCGGTCATGTACTGTACGGGTTGTTGGTGGGAAGCATTGCGTTGTTCGCGACAACGATATCCGATAACGCTGCAACCGCCGCAATTATCGCGCTTGCAGCAACAATTGGTTCATTGGTGCTCGATTTCACACTGGCTGGCCGCTCTGGTTGGTCAGCGTGGATCGCGGAATTGTCACTAACTCAAACGCTGCGCACCTTCGAGCAGGGACTGCTGTCAGTCGGACTCGTGCTCGGGATTTCGACCGTGATTTGCGGTCTTGCCGCACTCTCCACCGTCTGGCTGCGACCCGGTACCGCAATGCGGGGAAAATTCACCCGCTCGGTCCTGTGCGTGCTCATGATGATTGCCGCGCTGGGTATCGCGACACAGATCGGAAGATCCTTTGACCTCAGCGAGGATCGAAGAAACTCGTTTCCTTCGGCCGATCAGCAATTGCTCACTACGCTTCGGCTTCCGTTGGTTATCATAGTCAATCTCGTTCCCGAGGACCCGCGCTACATAGACCTTAAGCGCAATGTGCTCGGCAAGCTCGAGCGCGCGGTGCCGAACGTATCAATCGAGGTCGCGGGCAGCCGGCAGGATTTCGCGGGCAGATCAGATGACTACGGCCAGATCGAATATGTGTACCGCAATCGCTCCGATGTGAGCCGCTCAACCAGTCCACGCGAGATACTACCACTCTTGTATGGTTTGGCCGGGGTGCAGCCGCCCCAGGCCGCTCTGGGAGTGGACTATCCCGGCTATCCGCTGGTCACGAGCGCTGACGCGTCGCTGTTTTGGTTTTTCGGCGGCCTGCCGCTGCTGATTGCATTCGCTTGGTGGAGAAGCCGTCACCCACGCGCGGTCAAGCTCGCCGCATTCGAAGGAGGCCAATCATGAGGACGAACAGGGGCACGAGATCTGCCATCGTGGCCGCAATCGGCTTTGCGGCACTGGCTTTGCCGGGCTTGGCCGCCCAGCCAACGACTATCGACCTATCCGGCGAAACCGTCGGCGCCGAACCGAAATCGTTTGTGCCGGTCGTCGGCTTCTGGCGGATTGAGCAAGACGACGGAAAGAAGGTTCTCGTCGTGGACGGCCGCCAATGGAAGGAGGGGCAATCCTCGGCCGGTATCGCCGACAAGGCCCGCGCCCTCTATGGCGAACGCTACGCGGAGTTCCTCGATCGCGTGCAGGCTTATGCCTATTACCCTTATGTTGTCGCGCCGGACATACAAGATTTCACCGACGGCGAGATCACGGTACGCTTCCAGGGACTGTCCGGCCGCATCGATCAGGGCGCCGGCATCTTGTTCAATCTGAAGCCAAATGGCGATTACCTCACCATCCGCGCCAACTGTCTTGAGGACAATCTCGTCCTCTGGAAGGTTGAGAAGGGCAAGCGCTCGTCAGTCAAATGGGTACGAAACACGCCGACCGCGACGCACGAGTGGCACGATCTGAAGGTTCGTATCAGCGGAACCAAGGTTGAGGCTTATCTCGATGGAAAACTGTATCTGGAACACACGCTCGCGCAGCCGGTTTCAGGGCGCATCGGGCTATGGTCGAAAGCGGACAGTCACATGTATTTCTCTGATTATACGGTGACGTCGACCAATTGAGACCTGACGTGGAGCAGGCAACAAGCGCCAGATTTATGGCACTGCTGTGCCATGAGGCTGCAACATGCGGTCTCTATTGTGCGGGGATAGTTCAACACGAGGAGAGACTTGATGACCATGAATACCGAGCGACGAAACTTCATCGCAGGTGTTGGCGTTACCGCTGCATCGACGGCTGTGCTTGCGAGCACTCAGGCTTTTGCCCAAGGTAGCAACCAGGCTGGAGGTAAGGCTCTGCCTTATCAGGCCAAGCCGATGCCGTTTGATCCAAAATCCATCACGGGAATCTCAGAAAAGGTGCTCGTCAGCCACTACGAAAACAACTACGTTGGTGCGGTGAAGCGCCTTAACGCGATCGGCACGCAATTGGCTGAGCTTGACTTCGCCAAGGCGCCCAACTTCGTGATCAACGGATTGAAGCGCGAAGAACTGATCGCCTCGAATTCGATGATTCTGCACGAAATCTATTTCGACGGGCTAGGTGGCGCCTCGAAGCCAAGTGGCACGCTGGCAGATGCTATCGCCCGCGATTTTGGCAGCGTCGAGCGTTGGCGCGCGGAGTTTGCGGCCATGGGCAAAGCGGAAGGCGGCGGCTCGGGTTGGGTGATCCTTGCCTATTCGCCGCGCGACAAACGACTCGTCAATCAGTGGGCCGCGGACCATACGACGACGCTCGCGGGAGGGCGTCCGGTCCTGGTGCTCGATATGTATGAGCACGCTTATCATATGGACTACGGCGCCGCGGCGGCGCGCTACGTCGATATCTATATGGAAGCTATTCGTTGGGACAACGCGATCAAGCTTTACGAGCAATATAGCCGAGAGGCGTAGAAAGAGAACATGATCATGAGAGGACGAAAGCGACAGTTAAACGACTCGTCCCGAAGGGCAGCGTCTGACGGGATCCTGCCGCGACAGGAAGCTCTGCGACAACAATCCCTGGTGAGTTCGGACGAGGAGCGCATGATGGTCTTCGGCGGCGACGCGGAGCAGGTAAGTGCCGGCTTCATGCTTGCGCTCAGTGTGATGGAGTCCAATGCGGACTTGCTGACCGCGAACCCCGATCCGGCTCAGTTGAAGAACTGCGTGCGTTAACAGCTGGTGGCCGATTCGCGCCGAACTGGCGCGTCCGGAGTGAAGTTCCGGGCGCGAGAATTAAATCCGGTGATCGCCTGTCGTAAATGAGCCCCGCCTCAACTGTGAGACGGGCAATTAGAGGTGTGACAGCTTCCGGCTGACACACTCAGATGATACCGCCCGATGCGGCGTATTCTCCTGCTCCGCACGTCCCTGGCCTGCCTCACAATTGCGGAGGAGGGGGCCTACGTCTAGCGGTAGTGGCAAGCTCGTCTCCCAGGACGCTGTTGCCGGCGATTCGATGCGGCGCAGCTTCCTGACAAGGATTTCAGAAAGTCGTCAGTGGTGGTTCGCTGAGAGGGCAGGCAAGATCAATGTGATCCAGGCCTCGGCAAAGCAATCGCGAAGGGGACCTGAGGAGGCATCGAGCACAATAATTGTCGGTGGCCAGTTCGTCCAATTGAAGCCGCGAAGAGGAGTAAGCGATGGATCGAAGATGGATATTGGCTGGTGGCGGCGTCTTCCTCTTGGGCATAGCCGGAGCGGCCATGGTTTTCGCGGAGCCGAGCAAAGGCCCAGTCTTCATCGCGGGAGATCAACCCGTTACTGAGGATCAAGTGCGCCAGAAACTGCAATCTGACGGCTGGTCGAACGTACAAGTCGTTCGTGACGGACGATACCTCGAAGCGATCGGCTCAAAGAACGACCAAACCACGAGGGTTGCAGTCGACGCGCAGACCGGTCGGTTGCGCGCCGCCGATGACGACGATGATGACTGATTAAGACCCGATTGCCGCCGGTGTGCGGCAACGTTCTCGCGATAGGCTAGGTGAGGCTGGAAGCGTCTCTCGCCGGGACAGCGGTGGCTCGTGCCTGCGATCCCGACCGGCTGCCAAAGAGCATTCGCCGGCGATGGAAACCAAAGCTTCGGAACCGTTGACAAATCCAATTTTCTCGCAATATTTGCGCGTACGGGGAAGCGATCTCCCCGCGAGGCGACATGCCCAAGAATCGCGTCCGGTCTTTTCCGAGAAGGACGCCGCATGTCTGCCGCTTGCCCGCACATTTTCGAACGATTCCTCGTCGTGGCGCCGCGATGCCTGTGCACGTCGGTGCCCCTCTGTGTTGCACACAAAGCTTGGCTTCGGCCGGCCCGGCATAACAGCGGGCGTCGCTTACCATTCATCACTTAGGGAGGGCTGCCATGACCTATGTCGTGAAGCCGTTGTCCTGCGATCCGAACCGCATCCGCGGCATGTCGGAGCGCATGATCGTCAGTCATTACGAGAACAACTATGGCGGTGCGGTGAAGCGGCTGAATCTCATCGAGGAGAAGCTTGCCGAGCTCGATTATGCAAGTGTGCCCGGGTTTCTGATGAACGGGCTGAAACGCGAACAACTCATCGCGACAAATTCGATGATCTTACATGAAGCGTTCTTCGACAGTCTCGGCGACGAAAGCGAACCGGGAGCAAATCTGAAGGAGGCGCTGTCGCGCGATTTTGGTTCATACGAGCGCTGGCGAGCCGAATTTATCGCCATCGGCAAGGCGCTCGGCGGCGGCTCTGGCTGGGTGCTGCTGACCTGGTCGCCGCGGGATCGAAAGCTCACCAACCAATGGGCGTCCGATCACTGCCACACAATGGCTGGCGGCACACCCATTTTGGCGCTCGACATGTACGAGCATTCTTACCACATCGACTATGGCGCCAAGGCCGCGAACTACGTGGACGCCTTTATGGCGGCGATCAATTGGCCGGCTGTTCAACGTGCTTTACACGAGGTGCAGAAGTGATGCCGAGCTTACGGTATCTAGTCGCATCGATGACATGCATGACCATGCTGACGGTTGGATTTCGCGCGCAAGCGGGAGACCAATTCAGAATGTTGGATGGGAAGCAGATCCATACGCGTATCGTTGGTCAGGACATCACCGACGGATCGCATTGGTCGATGTATGTACGTCCAGACGGACTTCTTATTGGTGAAGAGTCGGGGAGCTCTTGGACGGGTAGCTGGAAGATCAGGAATGACAGGCTGTGTCTTGCGCTTCCGGCCACGACCTCAGCCGAGTGCAGTGAAGTCTGGATATCGGGGACGACTATCAGAATGCGTGCAGGCAAGGACGAGGAGACGTTTGACGCGATGGTCGCGGCCCATCGACGCAAGTGACGTAAGAGCCAATCCAGGCCAAGAGCGTGAAGCTGACAAAGGAGGATACAATGAGCATTAAACTCACAATAGGTGTTCCAGCCGTCGCAGCATTGTTAATTGCCGCGGCGGGTGGCCAAGTGGCGGGATCGTTGCCTCTCATCGGTTCGCTCATCTCCTCTGCTCAAGCTCAGGGCACCGATTGGCAGAAGGTCGACGAAGCACTTGGCCGCAAACCGGCGGTTTCAGGTGACGTGCGCCGCTATGGATTTCCCCGCAGCGATCTGAACGTGACGCTGGACGGAGTTACCATCAAACCCTCCTTGGCGTTGGGTGGTTGGATCGCCTTCAAGCCTGCGCACGGCGGTGCAATGGCAATGGGTGACCTCGTGCTGCTCGAAACCGAAGTCGCTCCAGTCGTCGCCAAACTCACTGAGGGCGGCTTCGAGATCACCGCCATTCACAATCATCTGCTGCGCGCCAATCCGGCGACGTTCTACGTCCACGTCTTGGGTCATGGCGATCCCGAGAAACTTGCCAGCGCCGTCCACGATGGGCTCGCGGCCAGCAAGACGCCGCTCACGGCCGCTCCTGCCGCGCCGCCACCCGCAGTCGACCTCGACACCGCGCAGCTCGATCAGATAATCGGCGTGAAGGGACAAAACAACGGCGGGGTATACGCGTTTGCCGTTCCGCGCCGCGATCCGGTCAACGAAGATGGGATGGAAATGGCGCCTGTCGGGCCGATGGGTGTGGCACAGGCCATCAACTTCCAGCCGACCGGCGGCGGCAAGGCGGCGATTACGGGAGACTTTGTGCTGACCAGCAACGAAGTCAACCCCGTGATCAAAGCGCTGCTGGAAAACGGGATCGAGGTGACGGCAGTCCACAGTCATATGCTGGACGAGCAGCCGCGGCTCTTCTTTCTCCACTTCTGGGCCAATAACGATGCTCAGAAACTGGCGAAAGGCCTTCGCGTAGCGCTCGACAAGACGGCGAGCACGAAGAGCTAAGGAATGAACTCAATGTGCGCGTCGGCGTTCGCGGCGCAATCAAACTTACCCGGAGAGGAAAAGACCAGAATGAGAAAGCTTGTTATTGCCTTGTCAGCGCTCGCCGCCCTCGTTGCCGACCAACATGCGGTCCAGGCGCAAACTTGCAAGGTCTGCGCCGAACAACGGGCCGCGTGTATGAAGAACTACGCCGGACCCGCGTGCAAAACCGAGTATCAGATGTGTTTAAAGTCCTGCAAAAAATAGGAACGCCTGAATTGAGCAACCTGCGTAGGAAGTGCCTCATCGCGGCACTCGCCTCCGGCATCGGGGGCCTAGTTGCCCTCGGTGCCGGCTTTGTCGCTGCGGAGACCTTGCAGAAATTGTCCGGCAGGCAAATTCGGGCGAAATTTGCAGGGATGCAGCTGACCGACGAGGTTCACTACCGCTTTGTTTATGAACGAAATGGAACGCTAAGAAGCGTTGCGCTCGGAGTGAAGAAGCGCGGCAAGTGGGTTATCGATAAGGACCAGCTTTGCCTCTATCTGCAGGAGCCGGACGATGGTTGCTATGACGTGGCGCTTTCCGGCAAGACCTTTACCCTGACACCTACTGGATTGGGATCGGCCGTGGACGGCATCCTCCAGCCTATTTCCGATCCACAGTGAGAACGACGATGTCATCGCAGATCGCCGAAAAGGTCTCGCAAGATAACAGCGATTTCTCGAACCCGGTGATCCGCTGGATCGATTATCGGCTTCCTGTCTTCACGTTCCTCCACCACGAGTTGAACGTCTATCCGACGCCTCGAAACCTGAACTATCTCTGGAATTTTGGGTCACTTGCGGGCATGGCGCTCGTGATCATGATCGCGACCGGTATCGTGCTCGCCATGCACTACGTTCCGACCGGTGAAGGCGCATTCAAGTCGGTCGAGCACATCATGCGCGACGTGAACTACGGATGGCTGATCCGGTACATTCACACGACTGGTGCATCCATGTTCTTTGCCGTGGTTTACATTCACAGTTTTCGTGGGCTTTACTACGGATCGTACAAGGCGCCACGAGAGCTGCTCTGGTGGCTCGGAGTCGTCATCCTGCTCTTGATGATGGCAACCGCTTTCTTTGGCTATACCCTGCCGTGGGGGCAGATGAGTTTTTGGGGAGCGACCGTTATTACAAACCTGTTTTCCGCGATCCCAGTGGTCGGAGATAGCATCGTGACCTGGCTCTGGGGGGGATTCGCAGTGGGAGATCCGACTCTCAATCGGTTCTATGCCTTGCACTACCTCTTGCCATTTGTGATCGTCGGCGTTGTCGGTCTCCATCTCGTTGCATTGCATCGTTTCGGGTCAAATAATCCGACCGGTGTCGATATCCAGGATAGTGGCGACACGATCCCGGTTCATCCCTATTACACGATCAAAGATCTGCTCGGGCTTGTCGTCTTCCTTATGGTCTTTGCGTGGTTCACGTTCTATGAACCGAGCGCACTTCTCAATTCAGACAACTACGTTCCGGCGAACCCGGGACTCACACCGCCCCACATTGTGCCCGAGTGGTACCTGCTCCCTTACTACGCAATCCTTCGATCGATCCCGAACAAGATTCTGGGGGTCACTGCCATGCTGACCTCGATCCTCGTTCTGTTCGCGTTGCCGTGGCTCGACACCAGTCCGGTTCGCTCAGGGCGGTTCAGGCCTATGTTCAAGCAATTCTATTGGGTCCTGGTCGCAGACTGCGTGTTGCTGACCTATGCCGGCGGGCAGCCCCCTGAGGGCACATGGCTGATCGTGAGCAGGATTGGAGCCGCATACTATTTTGCCCACTTCTTCGCGGTTTTGCCTCTTGTAGCCAGGATCGAACGCCCACGCGCACTCCCGAGCAGCATCAGCCAACCCGTGTTGCCAGAGACTGGCTCTGCGACGACTTGACTGTTAGGCCGCCTCGGTGACCAACAACCGAATCCTTGAAGGACTTTGAAATGACAACGACGACAGAGTCCAAACGCGATAGCATGGCAGAGCTTGCCCTATATTTCTTGCGTCTCGGCTTTCTCGGCTTCGGCGGCCCGGTCGCGCTCGTCGGGCAGATGGAGCGGGAGCTGGTGAACGATAAGAAGTGGCTGAGCAAGGAGGAGATGCGCGAATCCATTGCCATCTGCCAATCACTGCCCGGACCGCTTGCCATCCAGGTCGGCATTTACGTTTCTTGGCTTCGTGGCGGCTTTTGGGGTGCGTGGGTGGGCGGATGGTGCTTCATTCTGCCCAACTTCGTCATCGTCGCCGCGTTGGGGGCGCTCTACGTCTATCTCGGCGATCTGCAGCCGGTGACTGCAATCTTCTACGGCGTCAGTCCGGCGGTCATCGCGCTCATTCTGCATTCCTGCTATCGGCTGGCCAAGCTCGGCATGGAAGACTGGCTGCAGTGGGCCATCGCGGGCTTCTGCCTCGTCGTCACGGTAATCCTGCAGGCCGAGGTCGCGCTGTTGTTCATCGGTGCGGGGATTGTCGGAATTCTCTATTACGGCAGCATCTTTAAGCGCACGCCCGCGACCCTGCCAATTGTGGTCGTTCCGGCCGCGGTGGCACCGATCGCGCCGGTCGCGACCGGCTCCACGCTTGGTAAGCTTCTCCTGTTTTTCTTGAAAGCGGGCTCGCTGACCTTCGGCAGCGGCCTCGTTATCGTCCCGTTTCTCGAGCAGGGGCTCGTTCAGCAATATGGTTGGCTCGATCAGCGGCAATTTCTCATCGCAGTCGCGATCGGGATGATCAGTCCGGGACCCGTCGTGATCACTGCGACCTTCGTCGGCTATCTCGTGGCGGGGTTCTGGGGCTCGCTGGTTTCCACCATAGGCATCTTTCTGCCGTCATTCCTTCTTGTGCTGATCGTCGCGCCGATATTGGCCAGGCACCGGGGAAACGCGAACGTCCAGGGGTTTGTCAAAGGCGCTTATGCCGCTGCGATCGGTACGATTCTGGGAGCGTGCATCCTGCTCGGAAAGATCGCAATTGGTGACTGGCTCACGATCGCAATTGGCGTGGTTTCACTCGCCATCTTGTTCCGCTGGAAGGTGAGCAATCCTGTCCTGATTGCTGCGACAGCCGTTGTGGGGCTAATCGCCTATCCGTGGCTGCAGCCGGCGTGGGTGATGGTGAAATAGCAACGACGAGAGGGCAGGAGGGCATCTCGATCGAATTGGAGTTGAGTGTAATGAAATTGAACAATGGTATCATGAGTTTGCTGCCGGTGATGTTAGCCGGCTCGTTGGGATGCGGCGCGCCGGCTCAAGCGCAGCCTGCCACCGCCGCGCCAGACGATACCCAAGTCGATGTCCACCAGTTGTTCGCAACGACCTGCGGGTGGTGCCACTCCGATGGTGGCCGCGCTGCCGGCAAGGGGCCACAGCTCATGGATACAAAACGAGATGACGAGTTCATACGCAACCGTATCAAGAACGGTAAGCCGGGCGCGATGCCTGCGTTCGGTACCACGTTCAGCGACGCGCAGATCGACCAAATCATCAAGTACATCCGGGAATTGAAGCGGAGCGAGGGATGAGCCGGCGAGACTTGGCAGATCGGCGCCGGCTTCAGATTGGCCCGTAAACTGCGTGTCGCTTCTATGTAGGGAGCGTTTTATGGCGACCCAAATCGTGATGGATCACACCGGCCATTCCAGCCATGAATTCGACGTCGGCGATGTCGAGGGCCTGGCAAAGGCGAGAGGCGCTTCAGGGAGTTGGTCGGCGAAGGGTTTATAGCCGCAGTGCGGACTGCGACAGCGGAGTTGTTTCTATGAGAAGGAGGTTGATCTCGAAGAAACGGCTTCTGGGTTGGCTGGACTGATCTGGCAAGTGAACGACAAGCTCTCCTTCGATGCCGCCTCCCACCACGCGCTTACCAATGGTCATGCCGTCAATGAACTCCGCGCGGGACTAACGTTTGCCGTCCGTTCCGCTTCGACGGCGCCCACTATAGATGAGCTTGCTACTGCGTGCGATCCGGAGGAAGTCATTGCTAGACCAAGCAGGCCGAAAGGTATCTGAAGCGAGGACCGAAAAGGGAAATCGGTATTCTTTGAGGTAAGGTGCCAAAGGCAAGGGTGCAGGAGCCTGTTCCGCCGCCGAAGGTCGTTGCGTTATGAACCACGTTCTGGTCACACTCTAAGGTAGGAATTACGAATCGTTTCTCATCGGGGCTGCGGGCGCATGAATTGCTGCTCAAAGCCACAGGCAACGCAACCCACTTCACGATGATACGGCCCCCTCTGTTCCCCTGCGGGTTTCATACGGCAACTTCCGATCCGCTGCGAATGCGGATGAGTCGTCCGCAGATGGTAGAAGGACCAGGAACGAGCTTCCCTCCGTCTTACCGCCCGCGAGCTCGAGTTTTCCGCCGTTCGCCTCAACCGCCCAACGAGCGATTGCGAGCCCGAGCCCGACTCCGCCCTCCTCCCTCGATCGGCCGGGGTCGACGCGATAGAAGCGATCGAAAATGCGATCCCGGTGCGTGGCAGGAATTCCCGATCCCGTGTCTCGTACCTCGATCATCACCTGGCCGCCCGTCTCCCTCACTTCGACAGTGATCGCGCCGCCATCTGGGGTATATTTTATCGCATTGTGTATCAAGTTCATAAGCGCCTGCCGGATCAGCGCGGCGTCTCCCGCAGCGTGAACTCGGATCGGAGCTCGGAGCGTGAGCTCCTGCTGCTTTTCGTCGGCCAGCACGCGGAGCTGGTCGATGACATGGCCCGCCAACCCTCCCACGTCGAGGGCCTCTGCTGCCAGATGCACTTTTCCCGAATCGGCGCGCGTGAGGATCAGAAGGCTCTCGACGAGCCGCGTGAGCCTGTCAACCTCCTCCAGCATGCTACCGATGACGTCACGATAGGCGGCGGCGTCAAGTGTGTGCTGCAATGCCACCTCTCCCACGCTGCGCATCGCAGTGAGAGGAGTACGCAGCTCGTGCGAAGCATCGGCCGTGAAACGGCGCATTCGTTCGAACGCATCTTGCAGACGGGACAGCGTGTCGTTGAAGACCGTCGCGAGCTGCCCGAACTCGTCCTGGGCGTTCTCGACGGGAAGCCGTTTGGCGCGCGATTCCGCGGTAATCTCCCGGGCCCTTTTTGCCATGGTGCCGACAGGAGAGAGGACACGGCCGGCAAGGAAGTAACCTCCCGCGATCGCAAGACCGGCGGCGAAGGGTATGCCAATCGCGAGGATCACCGCTAACGTCCAGAGCGTGCTGTGCAGAGAGGCTTCGTTAACTGCCGCGGCAACGCGATAAGAACGTTCAGAAACGCTATGGACACGATAGCGACGACCGTCTGGCGACGTCCAAGACAGCGGTGATGTCGACCGGCCTGTTTGCAGCGCACGCGACAGTCCTTCTCGTTCCCAAGCCTCGCTCTGACGAGGGACGTTACCGTCATCAACTTCGAATAATGTGATGCCCCAGTCGGGAGCCAAATCCCTAAGTTCGTCCGGCTCATCGCGATAGATCTTAGCGATGGTTGCGACCTCTCTGTCGAGTTGCGCGTCCAAGCCCCCGTAGAGGCGAGCCTCGACAAAAACGAGAATGGCTGCGGAAAAAACACACACAATCAGCGTTAACACCCCCGCGTGCCAGAGTGTAAGCCGTGCGCGCACGCTTGGCGGGCGGAATCTCATCCTTGCCTCCCGCTCAAAAGATATCCAAGACCGCGGACCGTGTGCAGCAACTTTCTTTCGTACGGCTCGTCGACCTTACGACGCAGCCGCGCCATGGTAACGTCGATGACGTTGTCGAGCGGTGTCGCCCTGGCAGTCGCGTGCCACACATCTCGTGCAAGCATCTCCCGCGACACAACGCGGTCACTATGGCGCAAGAGATATTCGAGCAAGTCGAACTCCTTGCTAGTCAGGTCGAGAGACCGAACCCCTCTCGTGACCTTGTGCGTGACGAGATCCATCTCAAGATCCTCGTGCCGCAACTTGAGGATCTGGTCCATGCGGCCGCGGCGGAGCAGCGCGCGGATGCGTGCGAGCAGTTCCGAGAACGCAAACGGCTTTGTGAGGTAGTCGTCAGCGCCTTGATCAAGGCCAATTACCCTATCCTCGACCGCGTCTTTGGCCGTAACGACCAATATCGGCGTCTGATTGCCGCACTTGCGCAACGTCGCGAGGACATCGATGCCGTCGCGCCGCGGCAACATGAGATCGAGCAATAGAAGATCGAACGAGCGCTGGCTCGCGAGAAAGAAGCCTTCCTCTCCCGTCCGGGCGATTGTGACTTCGTAGCGCTCCTTTTCAAGGCCCTCGCGCAGGGCGTTCGCAACCTTCTTTTCGTCCTCAATGATCAGAATATGCACCTATGTGCTCCGCTTCGAAAGCTGCTTTCGCACCGGCAGTATAGACCGGTTCCGTGCTGCCGCGGCGATCCTGACAGCAATTTAAGGAACTATTCAGTGGTGGCGTAGCTGGAAGGCCACCAAGATCAAGTCGTGGATCGAGGGACCGGGCCGGCTCCGGCGCGGTCTCGAATAGCAGCGACGCAGGGACACGCGGGAACAATTGCGACCGGCACGGTACGTAAAAGGTGCCGCGACAGCTGTAGTCGGCCTGATCGCTCATCCGACAGGCGGCGCGGGAAAGTTTCACGATGTCGATCAATGTAGGAGGGATCTCATGACTAGACGCAAGATTTTACTTACGTCCGCACTCGGGTTCGCTGTCGCCTTGGCGATATCCTTAGCCGCGCAGCCGCCTGCGCTTGCGATAGGCCCCGACCAAGAACAGGCGGAGTTGGTGAACGCGTTGAGCGGCGTAAAGGTTAGCTTGCAGCAGGGATTCTCCGCGAGCGAACGAGAGGGCCTGCCGATCTCCGGAAAATTCGAGATCGATGAGGGCAAAGTCCAGCTTTCCGTCTATACGGTGAAAGAGGGAAAGTTCTTCGAGGTCGTTGTCGATCCCATGACGGGGACCATCGCGAAGGTCGAGCCGATTACCGAGGGCGATGATCTTGCTCACGCCAAAGCACAGAAGGCTGCGATGGACAGGGCCAAGGTCAAGCTAGCAGATGCCGCGAACAAGGCAAAAGGACAGGACAAGGGAGAGGCGGCGGACGTAGCCGTCGTAAGCGTCATGCCAGAGCTGAAGGACGATCGTCCGGAGGCCACAATCCTTCTGCTGCAAGGAAAGAAGTTTTCCACTGCTTCTGAACGGCTCGATTAGAAGTCGAGGCGACTATAGGAGGATGACATGAGAAGTGCCCCGATGTGGATTAGCGCGATGCTGGCGGCCGGCGTGGTCACGATCGGCCTCGGTATTGACATTGCAGGCTGGCGCAGCGCCGCAATCGCTCAGAAGAGGTCCGGTGCGGTTGGTCGATCGCATCGTGAGCTCGTTGCGCGGGGTTGATACGGCGTACGCGTCAGGCAACGCGGCTGAAGCTCAAACCCGATTCAGGGAGGCGCGTGCGGCCTGGAACGGCGTGGCGCCGAAGAGTTTCAGCGCGCGAAGCTTGCGAGCAACAGCTGCTGTTCGATTTGCTGGACAGGCAGCTCAGGAGCGACTCAACGCATCACAATGCGTTTGCCTCTACCATGTCAGAAGCTCGGTTCCTAGTTCGGAACTGAGCTGAAAGCAGGTTGCCTGGGACGTCCCGTGCTCAAGGAGACGGCGGCGCAATCGGGAAGGCCGTGAGTCGGGACTGAAGTATGCGAGCGCATACGACGGACGCCCGACCGGGCAAGCAACGGAAGCAGGGTCGCGCAAGGGAGGAGCGTTGACAGAACAGGGTTTGCCTCGAAAGAATCGAGGGGCGTCCAACAATGCCTTTACCGCCCCCGAGAGTCTCGGAAGCCTGTAAGCCGTCTAAGTGGACTTTTCAGCGGGAATTCGATCGAGGCGTAGTCGATGTCTATGATCCGTGAGCAGGCGTGCGCCACCCAGTACGGCCGTGAGCGTCCCCAAACCTGTCCCGCCGGTAATCAAAAACATGATCAAGAGCTGGTATTTAGCCGCGTCTATTGGCTCAACGCCGGCAAGGATTTGACCGGTCATCATCCCCGGAAGAGAAACAAGACCGATCGCCGCCATGCTGTTCATGATCGGCATGAAGCCGGTTCTCAACGCGTCCCGTATGATTGGTAGCACGGCCTGATACCGCGAGCCGCCCAGTGCGAGACACGCTTCTACAGCCGCTCGTTCGCGGACTAGGCCATTTGTCAGCGCGTCCAGACCCAGGCTTATACCTGTCATGGTGTTGCCCAACATCATGCCCAACAAAGGCAGCGCGTAGCGCGGGTGATACCAGGGATCCGGACGCAGTTCCGTCAAGAGCGCAAACATCGTGACGGTACCTGCGGCGAGCAGGGTGCATCCCGCGCCCAAGCCGTAGCTCCAGACGGCCGGTAGGCGCCGCTTCTGTCGCGCGACGATCTCCCGCGAGGCGAAGAGAACCATTATTGAGGCGGCGAGGGCGGTCCAGAGCGGCGACACAGCAGCAAATAAGAACGTCAGCACGTATCCAACGAGAACGAGCTGGAGCACCATCCGCACCGTCGCGATTGCCAGTTGTCTTTCGAGCTTGAGGCGGAGGACAAGCGAGAGAGCGCCGTCCATCACGACAAGAAGGGCGGGAAGTACCAAATCACCGTACGACAGTTGGATATAAGTCACGGTCGATCTTCCTCGATCCTGCCATCGGCGCTCATCGCGAATATCCTTGACCCGATGCGGCGGGCTTGAGCGTTGTCGTGGGTGCTCCAAACGACGCTCGTTCCGTTCGCAACGCGTTCGGCGATCAGGCATTCCACGGCCGTAGCGGATGCGGAGTCGAGCGCCGACGTCGGCTCGTCCAGCAGAAGCACGCGCGATCGCAGCATGAGCGCCCGCACGAGCCCCAATCGCTGTCTCTCGCCGGTCGAAAGTCGCTGGATCGGCCAAGGTCCGCAGTCGTCCGGCAGCCCTAGGCGTTTGACCAGAGGTAGAGCATCATTCCAGGCCGTGAAGTGCTCCTGCACGATGTCGGACCACCAGCCAGGCTCGGCGGCGAGGTAGGTCACTTGCTTTCGCCAGGCGGGTGCGGGAATCGCCTCCCTGAGCGCTCCGTCCAGCTTGACCGTTCCCTCGTTGGGATCAAGATCGGCGATGGCGCGAAGCAGCAGGGTCTTTCCAACCCCAGAGGGTCCTTGCAGGGCGACGCATTCGCCGTCCTGCAAGTCGAATGACGCGGCGATGTGCAGGCGCTTGAGGCCGCTGACTGTCAGCATGGCGTCAAAGCTTGTGCTGCAGCCGATCGAAGACCTGCTTGGCGATCGCTGCCGGCGCTTCCTCCGGGTAGGGATGCACCGAGCTGACATTGATCTCACCGAGCACGTAGCTATCGCTTCCATCGGCCTGGACTGGGCCGAGCATGAAGTCGGCGTCCCAGATCATAGGCAAGTCGTCTCGCGCGATTTCGAGCACCGAAGTCAGCTGTGGCGTCCACTCGTCCTCCATCAGCCGGCGTAGCCGCTGGAAGCGGGGGTCTGCATTGGACGAGTAGAGCCGTGGTTCAGCCTCCGCGCGCGCGGCCGGCGAATCGACCAAGGCTTTGACTTTGTGGTAGCCGAAGCCCGCGCAGCGATCGCCTGCCATGTAGCAACGCACGATGCCCTCGTTCAGTCGAGGCTCGTATGGTTGGTCGATCACGCTGCCGTTCTCGAAATATTCAGCGCAGCGACTGAAAAAGTCATCCAGCGTCACTTCCTCGGGCGCGTCCTTGGTCGCGTCCAGGACCTTTATCAAAGAGGAGGTCGGCAGACTCTCGACCTTCCAGACGCCTTGGCCGCCATTCCCCCGGTTACGCTTGATCACGCGCGGACCGGCGGCGAGCCGCGCTGGCAACTCGGCGCGCATTGCCGCAGCGGTTTGATATAACGCTGTGTCGCTTCCCCATCCCATCGAGCGGGTGCGATACAGAACCTCCTTGGTTCCCATTTTGAGTATGACGTCGGGATGGGCACTTACCCACACTGCACGCGCTGCGACGTCCCGTAGCAGGGCGTCGAGACCGGTGCGGTTTCGGCCGTCTTGAATCGGGTTGACCCAGACCAGCACCCCATCGACTGCGAGCAGTTGTTCGCGGACGGTGTCCGCGAAACTCTCGTCGTAGACAATAGGGCGCGCGTCGACGCCCACGGCGGCGAGCGCTTCGAAGACGTCGGCAAAGCGGCTATTTTTCAGAGACGTATCTCGACGCGCGACGGCGTCTCCTCGCGAGAGGATGGCGATGGTAGGTCGGGGCGAGGGGCGTTTTTCGGTGTCCATGCGCTAGCTCCACAAATTGCGTGCTGCGCAGAGCTTGGACCGAGGTCTCACGGGGAGTCTGCATTTCCCCTCGGATACACTCTACGTGAGTCCGTCAGGACGTTTCAAGATGTCCGCCCCGAGCGAGCCCAGGTGGCAGGGATGGCACCAAGGAACTGTTCCGAAATGCGGTTTCGCCAAGGACCGAGATTCGCGACGTCGCCGCGATGATTCTCAGAATGCTCGCGAAGACGCGGGTTGACAGTCCGCTCATCTGGGATTTTATTCGGGGCACGGGGATGTGCGATCTCCCCGCGAGGCGACATGCCCAAGTATCGCGTCCTGGATCACCAAGGGCGCAGCATGTCATCATCATATACTTCAATTTCACCCGAAAAATTGTCCAGACTAATGGGTACGGCGGCAGCGCCGATGCTTGTTGACGTCCGCGTCGATGAGGATTTTTCCGCCGACCCGCGCCTCATCCCTGGTGCCGTGCGACGGTCGCACCGCGATGTTCAGGATTGGGCCACTGGGTTCACGGGACAGTCGGTCGTCGTGGTCTGCCAAAAGGGACAGAAACTTAGCGAGGGAACCGCGGCTTGGCTCAGGTGCAGCAATATCGCCGCTGAGGTTCTCGAAGGTGGCCATGTCGGCTGGAAGGAAGAGAACCTTCCGACCGTCCCTGCCGACAAGATCCCCAAGCGCGACGGGCGCGGCCGCACGGTCTGGGTGACGAGAGCGCGTCCCAAGATCGATCGTATTGCCTGTCCCTGGCTGATCCGCCGCTTCATAGATCCTGCGGCTGTTTTTCTTTTCGTGACGCCGGCCGAAGTCGAAAGCGTGGCCGCGCGGTTCGACGCTACGCCCTTCGATATCGAAAACGTGTTCTGGAGCCATCGCGGCGAGCTCTGCACTTTCGACGTGATGGTCAGGGAGTTCGGGCTTTCGACGCCGCGGATGGAGCGGCTCGCAGCCATGGTCCGTGCCGCCGATACGGGCCGTCTCGAGCTCTCTCCTGAGGCGCCGGGCTTGCTCGCGGCCTCCCTCGGCCTATCCCGTATGTTCGACGACGACCTCGAACAGTTGAATGCCGGCTTCCTCCTATACGACGCCTTCTACAGATGGTGCCGCGACGCCACGAAGGAGACCCACAACTGGCCGACCAACAAGGTGAAGCCATGACCGACCTCGCAGCAAGCCAGAAGGTCGTTGCACAAGAGCCGGCACACGGAATCTCCCTTGGCGAGGCCGTTTTCGTCTGGATGCGAGTTGCGATCCTGAGCTTTGGTGGCCCGGCGGGTCAGATCGCGGTCATGCATCGCATTCTGGTGGAGGAGAAGAACTGGATTTCAGAAGGCCGGTTTCTTCACGCACTGAACTACTGCATGCTTTTGCCTGGTCCTGAGGCGCAGCAGCTCGCCACCTACATCGGCTGGCTGCTGCACCGGACGGTCGGCGGCATCATCGCGGGAGGTCTGTTCATCCTGCCCGGCATCTTCGCGATCATGGGGCTCAGCTACATCTACGCCGCCTACGGCAGTGTCGGCTTCGTCGAGGCCCTGTTCTTTGGGCTCAAAGCGGCGGTGCTAGCCATCGTGATTCAGGCCGTCGTTCGCGTCGGCAAGAGAGCCCTTCGCAATCCGATCATGGTCACTCTGGCCGCGCTCGCCTTCGTTGCCATCTTCTTCTTCGGCGCGCCGTTTCCGTTGATCATTGCCTTCGCAGCTTTTGTGGGCTTCGTCGGAGCCCGGCTCGGCCGGCCGGAGTTTGCCGCCCTCGAACACGGCAGCAAGAACTCCGCCGCGATCGACAGCATGCTCGGCGAAGGGATGCCTGATCACGTCAGGCCGAACACCGGTCGTACACTCCGGGTCGGCAGCGTCTGGCTTGCGATCTGGCTGGTTCCAGTGTTCGCGATCCTCGTCACGCTAGGGCCGAACGACGTCTTCAGCCAAGTTGCGATCTTCTTCAGCAAGATGGCGATGGTGACGTTCGGCGGGGCCTATGCTGTGCTCGCCTATGTCGCTCAGCAGGCCGCGGAATACTATCACTGGGTGACTCCGCCGGAAATGCTAGACGGTCTCGGCATGGCGGAGACGACCCCGGGGCCCCTCATCATGGTCGTTCAATTCGTGGGCTTCATGGCTGCGTTCCGGGAGGCGAGCGGGATGTCTCCGATGCTCGCTGGAACTCTCGGTGGGCTTCTGGCGACTTGGGTGACGTTTGCGCCCTGCTTCCTCTGGATCTTCGTCGGGGCGCCGTACATCGAGGCGCTGCGGGGCAACAAGGCGCTCGCCGGCATTCTCTCCGCAATCACCGCGGCTGTGGTCGGCGTGATCCTCAATTTGTCGATCTGGTTCGCGCTGCACACTCTCTTCCGAGAGACTTTTCCGGTGCACGAATTCGGGCTGTCGTTCGACGCGCCGGTGCCGTCCAGCGTGGACCTGCCGGCGCTTGCCCTGTCGGTTGCGGCAGCCACTGCGATCTTTCGCTTCAAGATCGGCATGCTCGTCGTCTTGGCCGCTTCGTGCATCACGGGCCTCCTGCTGCGATTGACGGGCATTATCTAGGAGCATCACGCGCGACCTCACCTGGGGCTGGGATACGACCAGGAGAATGGACATGCGGACACCGAAGATATTTCAGATTGTCACCTTGCTGACGCTAACGGCAGGGCTGTCACCTGCCCACGCGCTGACCCAGGAAGAGCTCGTCGCCAAGATTCAAGCGGCTGGCTATTCGCAAGTTCACGACATCAAGTCGACCGCGGAAGGCACCACGGCAAAGGCGATGAGGAACGGCAAGGAAGTGCGGCTGGTGGTCGATAGCAGCGGTCAGATCAAAGAACAGAATGACTGAGGAAGGAGTATCGCGATGAAAGCAGCAATCTTGGCCGTGATCAGCATTGGCACCTGCATCCTGTCGCCGGCTTCGCAATGGCTCATGTCGGAGGCTCATGCGCAGGAACTCGACTGGCAGAAGGTCGACGAGACGCTCGGCCGTAAACCAGCTGTCTCGGACGACGTTCACCGCTATGGCTTCCCGCGCACGGATCTCGCGGTGACGCTGGACGGAGTGGCCGTCAAGCCGGCGCTGGCGCTCGGTGGCTGGATCGCATTCAAGCCCGCGCATGGTGGCGCAATGGTCATGGGAGACCTCGTGCTCCTCGAGACCGAGATCACTCCTGTCATGACCAAGATGGTCGCAAGCGGACTTGAAATCACCGCTGTGCACAATCACCTGCTGCGCGCGACCCCTGCGACCTTCTACATGCATGTCACCGGACATGGAGATCCGATCAAGCTGGCGGCAGCGATCCACGACGCGCTTGCCGAAAGCAAGACGCCATTGACGCTCCCGGCGCCGGCGGGGCCGCCGCCCGTCGTGGACCTCGATACGGCGAAGCTCGACCAGATCATGGGTGTTAACGGTCAGGCCAATGGAGGCGTGGACCAGTACAATGTGAAGCGGCGCGATCCGATTACGCAGGAGGGTATGCCGCTGGCGCCCGTCGGTGCGATGGGCGTGGCCAACGGAATCAACTTTCGGCCGACCGGAGGGGGCAAGGCTGCAATTACCGGTGACTTCGTTCTGACCGGCGACGAGGTCAATCCAGTGATCGTCGCGTTACGGGAACACGGCATCGAGGTAACGGCCCTGCACAGTCACATGCTCGACGAGCAGCCGCGGCTCTTCTTCATGCCTTTCTGGGCGAACGATGATGCCGTCAGGCTCGCGGAAGGCCTGCGCGCGGCGCTCGACAAGACCGCCAGCACGAAGAGCTGAGCCGATGCCAAGGGAGAACCGAACGATGCTCTACCAAACCAAGCCAATGCCGCTCGATCCGAAATCGATCGGCGGCATTTCGGAGAAGGTGCTGGTTAGTCACTATGAAAACAACTACGTCAGCGCCGTCAAACGGCTCAATTCAATTGCGGCACAGCTCGCTGACCTGGACTTCGCCCAGGCTCCCAACTTCGTGATCAACGGATTGAAGCGCGAAGAACTGGTCGCATCCAATTCGATGATCTTGCATGAGATCTACTTCAATGGCCTTGGCGGCACGGAAGGCCCTCGAGGCGCTCTCGCCGAGGCGATTGCGCGGGATTTCGGCAGCATGGCGCGGTGGCGCGCGGAATTTTCTGCGATCGGAAGGGCGGAAGGCGGAGGATCGGGGCGGGTGATTCTTTCCTTCTCGCCGCGAGACGGACGGCTCCGGAATCATGGGGCCGCCGATCATACGACCACGCTCGCCGGAGGCCGGCCCGTGCTGGTGCTCGACATGTATGAGCACGCTTATCACATGGATTTCGGGGCTTCTGCGGCGCGTTACGTCGTTACACCCGGTAGAGCAAAATTGATGGGAGATCACCGATGCGAAATCGGGTTGTATGGCTGTTTGCGTTGGCAGCTGTATTCACAGGTGGGCATGCCGTCGAGGCCCAGACCTGCAAAGTGTGTGCAGAGCAGAAGGCCGCCTGCATGAAGAACTATGCTGGCGCGGCGTGCAAGACCGAATACCAGATGTGTCGCCGGGCATGCAAACAATGAACATCGTAAGCAACATCCCTGCGAGATCAATCTTAGTGGCACTAGCCTTCAGCGCCGGAGGCGTGGCTAATCTCGACGCTGACTATGCAGCGGCCGCGTCTGCTCGGGCGTTGAAAGGGGCGCAGATCCGCAAGGCATTCGCAGGAAAGCAGCTTACGGACGAGGTTCACTATCGGTTCGTCTATGAGAGTGATGGGACCCTGCGAAGTTACTCGATGGGCGTGAAGCAGGTTGGCAAATGGCGGGTCGAGAGCGATGAACTCTGCCTCATGTTCGAAGAATCGGAAAATGGCTGCTATCGCGTTTCGCAGTACGGCAGTCGCTTCGAATTGACGCCAACCGGCCTTGGCGGATCGATCGACGGTATCTTGGAGCCCGCATTTCATGGTGATGGTGACAAGTGATGGCGACGCGCATCGAGCGCGGGAGGGGACGAGTCTCTGCTATCTCCGTCTACCCTGGCTGTGTGGGTGGCAGTCGAATGGTTCGGGTAAGCCGAATGAGCGGAAGGTCGTGGACGATACAGCAACGTCCGAGGCGCAGACCCGCGAGGCAATCCCGATCCACCAGGCGGTCGGCTGATCGCATTGCAGGCGCCGCAATCGCGGCGAGTCGGTAGCGTCCTGGGTAAGCGCAGGGGAGTGCGCAGATGTCTCACTCGTTTCGGCTATGGCTAACGGTGCTCACCAGCATTTCTCTCGCTGGTGCGGCGTCCGCTCAATCGGATGGCGGCGGTCATCTGCAACTCGAGGCGAAGATCCCGCTCGGCCAGGTGCGTGGACGCATCGATCACATGGCGGTTGATCTAAAACGGCAGCGGCTGTTCGTGGCCGAGCTCGGCAATGACGCTGTAGGAGTGGTCGATCTGGCCAACCGTAGCGTGGTGCGCACCCTGTCTGGACTTCACGAACCGCAAGGCGTCGGCTACGAACCGTCTACCGACGCGCTTTATGTGGCTAATGCCGGTGACGGCTCTCTCCGCGTGTTTGACGGCAACACCTACGCGCTGCGGAGACAAATTGAGCTGGGCAGCGATGCAGACAACATTCGCGTCGATGCTGGCGCGCAACGGGTCATCGTTGGCCATGGCGGCGGCTCATTGGCATATCTCGATCCGGCGACCCTCAACACGGTTCAGAGCGCGTCGCTGAAGGCGCATCCGGAGAGCTTCCAAATCGATCCGAATTCCGGCCGGATTTTCGTGAACGTTCCCAATTCTCGCGCAGTCGCGGTGTTAGATGGTGCGTCCGGGAAACTGCTCTCCACCTGGCCGATGGAGAAGGGCGGCAACTTTGCAATGGCGATCGATCTCAATCGCAATCGGCTCTTGTTGGCATTTCGCAATCCTCCAGCACTCGTTGTTCTCGAACTCGCCGATGGCAGAGCGATCTCGACTGTCGACACATGCGATGATGTCGATGACCTCTTCGTGGATTCCAGGCGCAAGCGCACATACGTCAGTTGCGGTCAGGGTTACGTCGACGTGTTTGAGACCCAAGGGACGACTTATCAGAGAATTTCGCGCGTTCCGACCGCAGCGGGCGCGCGCACCTCGCTTTTTGTTCCGGAGCTGGACCGGTTGATGGTGGCAGTCCGCGAGGGGCCCGCGGGACCGGCTGCCATATGGATTTTCAAACCTGTACCCTGAAGCAGACAGCCGGGAGTTCGGCATGTCCACGCGTAGTCGAAGTGTTCAATGCTCCAAAGAACTTGAAACGGTATGCATGATCGCGCTGTGCCTAACAGTATGGCCGAGGGCCGCTGCGGGGTATCGGCCATTCGATGGCACCGATGCCGCGGTCGCCGCAAAGGGCGAAGTGGAGATCGAGCTTCAGCCCGCCGGCCGATTACGTGACGAAAGCGGCACCAGCCTGATCGCACCGGCGACCGTCATCAACTATGGCCTAGCCGCTGACTGGGAGGCTGTGCTTGAAGGTGTCGGCCAGACCCCGCTTTCGCCGCCTGGATCGACGAGTATGACCGCCGGAGCAGCGCTCTTGAAGCACGTGCTGGTCCCGGGAAGCCTGCAAGATAAGGCCGGCCCGAGTGTTGCGTCCGAATTCGGTGTCCTGCTGCCCGACAGTAACGGAGCGTCGGGTCTGGGCGTAAGCTTGGCCGGCATTGTGTCGCAGCGTTGGGACTGGGGAACGATCCATCTCAACCTTGAAACTGCGTTGACCCGCGATCATCACGCCGATGTCTTCGTTGGCGCGATCCTTGAGGGTCCATCGGACTGGACGGTCCGTCCGGTCGCGGAGGTCTTCTATGAAAACGAATTGAGCAAGACGGCGACCGTCTCCGGCCTCGTGGGGGTGATCTATCGGGTGAGCGAGACTCTCAACTTCGACGTGGGTTTCCGTCACGCATCGACGAACGGGCACCCCGTGAATGAGGTCCGGGCCGGTCTGACCTTCAGCTTTCCGTTGTCAAATATTGCAGGGCGCGTGTCGCATTGACTCAACATCATTACGTTCCCGCGGAAAGGCAATCTGTAGATGTTACCGGGCGGACGCTTTCAGGCGACACAACCAGGAGGTGTTCTTTGATGGACTTGGCGACGAGAGCGAGCCGGCCGCAGACCGCGACAGCCGACGGATCTGGGTGGGTCGCTTGATGGCATATTGCAGCCGGCATATCGAGACGACGGAAAATAGGCCGGAGCAGCATCACACCAAGAGAGCACTGTTGCCGCCGGTCGTCCCGACGCTGTCGTTCTCCTCCCGCTTTCGATGAGGGCATCATGCCACTGACAAGCCTCGGCGTTATCACCATCCCGAACGGCCTGAACAGCGACTTCGACCACGCCGCCTTCGATCCAAAGACGCGCCGTATCTTCATTGCGCACACCGCGCGCGACTGCCTGGAGGTGATCGATCACGATCGTCAGACACACGTTGCGACCCTGCCTGGCTTCCCCGGTGTGGCCGGTGCGGCTTCTGACGATGGGCAAGTCCTTACGACCAATCGGGGCGCGGCGACGATCACCTGGCTCGACGCCGCAACCTACAACATCAAGGGCGTCTTCCCGTCTGGACCGCGGCCGAATGGCGCAGCTATCCTCAAGCAGAGGGGAATTGGCATTGTCGCATGTATCGGCGATGCGCAACAAGGCCCAACGCTGCAGGTCATCGATCTGAAGCAAATAAGCCAGCGCGCGATCGACCTGCCGGGCCGGCCACGTTGGTGTGTCACTGATGCCGCGGGAGAGAGGATCTTCGTCTGCATTCGCGAGCCCTCGATGATTTTGACGGCTCTGCTGCCAGATCTCGCCGACGTGCTCCACTGGCCGCTACCGTGCGGCGGCGCGCACGGACTGGACATAGATCATTCCCGCCATCGGCTTTACGCTGCCTGCGACGATGGCGACCTGGTCGAAGTCGACAGCACCTCGGGGAAGGTGATGAATATCTGGCCGATCGCTGGCCCGCCCGATGTCACGTTTCTTCAATCCCGCCACGGGCCGAGTGCATGTGGCAATCGGCGGGCCCGGGGTAATCGATACCATCCATCCGGAGACGGGCGACTGCGTCCGGACCCCGACGGGCGCCAGGGCCCATACGACCGCGATCGTCGTACCGGACCGGCTCTATGTGATTTCTCCGGTGCACGGCGGCCTTCTGGTATTCTCGGACGAGCGATGACTGCTGATCAAGCGAGGCGAGCCGCATACCGATTCGGTCGCCCGAACGTCGATGATGGGACAATTGATGATCTGCACCCCCGAAAACTTTCCGTTGCGATCTTCTGCATGGGTCAGGCTTGGGCTGGCGTCCATGCTGGTTTTGTTAATGGGAGGGAATGTCATGGCTGAGACCCTGAACTTTGACGACGCTGCTGCCGGAACATCGCCGGCAGGGTGGACCTTCACGATAACCGGGAAGGGAGAAGCTAAATGGACCGTCGAGGCCGAACCCACGGCGCCAAGCAAGCCCAACGTCCTCAAGCAATCCGGACGGGCGACATTTCCGTTGGCCATCAAAAGCGATACCAGCATCCGCGACGGCTTCGTCGAGGTAAAGTTCAAGGCAGTCACTGGGGCGGAGGATCGCGCGGCGGGAGTCATCTGGCGGGCGAAGGATGCCGACAATTACCACGTCGTTCGAGCCAACGCGCTGGAGGACAATGTCGTACTTTACAAGACGATCAAGGGCGTTCGAACGTCTTTGGGGATCCTGGGTCGCAGAGGCGGCTACGGCGTCAGCACGCCGGTGCCGTCCGGGCAATGGCATGCGCTGCGTTGCGACTTCGCAGGGCCTCGGTTCAAGGTGACCTATGACGGAAAAGAATTGTTCGAGGTGGAAGACGCCAGCATTACGGACGCCGGGATGATCGGCCTGTGGACCAAGGCGGATAGCGTCACCCTGTTCGACGATCTGACATATGGTGAGATCAAATAGCCGTTTGCCCACCTTTTTCGGAGATGGCCATGAACTTTCGACGCCTGTCGATCGCGACCGCCCTGTTGATTGGGTCCATCTGCCCACTGCGGGCGGAGGAAGGTTTGGTGGCCTACAAATCACTTAGCCCGGAACTGGCGCTCGATCTAGCGCGTGCTGCATTGGATAGCTGCCGCACCCGCGGATACCAAGTTGCAGTCGCTGTTGTCGATCGCTTCGGCGTCACGCAAGTGATGTTGCGCGACCGCTTTGCAGGCCCCCACACGCCGTCAACGGCTACCGGCAAGGCGTGGACCGCTGCGACGTTCAAAACCAGCACGACTGAGCTGAATGCGATCAGCCAGCCGGGCATGATGCAGGCGGGCATTCGTGATCTTCCCGGAACGGTCATCATCGGAGGAGGGCTGATCGTCGATGCAGGAGGCTCTCTGGTCGGAGCGGTCGGCGTATCCGGCGCTCCGGGCGGCGACGCAGACGAAACATGCGCGAGAGCCGGAATTGACGCCATACGTGACAAGTTGGAATTTTAACGAGGCGTCAAGATCCCGACTGGAACGTCTACCAGCCCTTTCGCGAGCTTGGCGGCCGCCTGATGCGCAGAGATAAACAGACGCGCCGCCCCCCGTACGCTCAGGTGCGGGCGCTCATCGATAGAATGTGACAATCTCCAAATTGTCGCGCCAGTCTGAGAAGTAACACCGTCGAGCTTCCCCAACGATTGTTCTCGATAGACCCATATCCGCGAGAAGACGGTCGTCCAATCCTCCGTGCAGCTTCTGCGCGGCGATGCGGCGCGAATGAATCGGCTCGTGGAGCAATTGCTACGTGTTGCGCGCCTGGACAACCTATCCCCGTCGCACACCGCCGTCGAACTGAACGCCCTTGCAGCAACAGCCGTCCCTGGTTGGCGCCTTGGGCGATCGGGCGCAAGCGCATGATTGACTTCGACGGTCCGGAACAGCCGGTCTGGGTGTCGGGTCAGTCCGATGCGGTTGAAGACGCTTTGCGCAACCTGATCGAGAATGCCATTATCTATTCGCCGCCGCAGACCGAAGTCACTGTAGCAGTGCTGCCGGAAGGCGCCGTCAGCATCTCGGACCACGGGCCTGGAATTCCCGAACAGTACAGACGGAGTAGTTTCGAGCGGTTCTGGCGGGGGCGTGGCGCCCGAGGAGCAGGGGCGGGCTTGCGACTTGCCATCGTCGCCCAGATTGCCGCGGCGCATGGTGGCTCGGTTGAATTCAAAGAAACATCCGGTGGCGGTGCCACGTTCACGCTTCGCCTGAAATCCATGGCCGACAATCGGGCAGTCCCGGCGGGAAATCGCGCCGCCGCTTGCTAGTCACTTGGGTGGATCGACCTAATTGCCGCTTCGCGCTATTGCTTCGTCGCCTCCAATGCCCGGCCGATCGCAAGGAGAAAATCATCCGGGCGTGTGAACCGGATCACACAACCTAGCATAGGTTTTCTCTTATCTTTCGACCGCGCCCACGCGAGGCGGGTTTTTGAAAGCTGCTCCGTTCACGCTGAGGAGCGTCCTCTGGCGCCCTTCCAATCGAACGGATGCAGCGGGGCCGAGCGTTTCGCGGGCTGTGGCGATAACGCCTCGAAAGGAGCTCTCCGATGCTACCCTTTCTGCGACAGGACCCTTCCAATCAGGTCGAGATTCAGAACACCGAGTTCACGGGTGATCTGCTCGGCAGATACGTGTGCAGCACTTTCGACGAGGCCGCGAACAACGGCGGCAGGCCGTTCGACGTCGTGGTCATCGGTGCGGGCATGTTCGGCGCCTATGTCGCCGACAAGATCTATCGCGGCGGAGCCGACCAGAACCTCCGGATACTCCTGCTCGACGCAGGAGGCTATCTCGTTTCAACGCACGTGCAGAACCTGCCGCATCTCGGACTGAACCCGCCCGACAGCGCGCTGGTCACGCGTAACGATCAGGATCCCGGCGGGCGCAACGGTGTCTGGGGCAATCCCTGGCACAGCAACGAGCCGTTCACCGGGCTGGCCTATTGCCCGGGAGGCCGGTCGCTGTTCTGGGGCGGCTGGTCGCCACGGCTCACGCCGGCTGACCTGGCGGCATGGCCGAAAGGCGCGCGCGATTTTCTGACCGCGAATTACCCGGACGTCGAGGCCGAGATCGGAGTTCAGGACAAGGCGGACTATCTGTCGGGTCCGCTCAATGCGGCGATCAATGCGAATCTGCAAGCCGTGACGACCGGCGCGAACCCGGTCATTCCCAATGTGACGGTGGACATGGTCGAAGAGGCACCGATCGCGGTGCAGGCGAGCGCACCGGGTCCCGGACTGTTTTCCTTCGACAAGTTCAGCAGCGGACCCATGCTGCTTGAAAGCATCCGGGACGACATCGCGAAACGATGGACGTTGAACGACAACTCGCGGCGCCGCTTCTTCCTTGTTCCGCGCTGCCACGTGATCCGCCTGAAGACCACCGCCGGCAGCGTCACCGGCATCGATCTCACCTACAATGGTCAGTTTAGATCGCTGTCCCTTCCGGCAAACCTCAGTCCCGATTGCCGGGTGATCCTGGCAGCGGGCACGATCGAATCGACACGGCTGGCACTCGAGTCGTTCCCGATCACGCGAAGCGCATATGGCATGGGCGCCAACTTCATGGCCCATTTGCGCACCAATCTCACCGTGCGCGTCAAACGCAGCGCGCTTGGGCTCGGCGCGCCCACGACACTCGAGCAGGGCGGCGCCATCGTGCGGGGCGAGATCACCGACCCCGGCGGCAGCAAACGCCGCTATCACATCCAGGTGCTCGCATCAGCCGAGAAGGGACAGAATCCGGAAGCGACGATGTGGACGATGGTGCCCGACATCGACCTGCTCCGAAACCTGCTTTCCAATGAGGACCCGGATTGGGTGGCAATCGTGTTTCGCGGCCTCGGCGAAATGGATGGCGACAAGAGAGCCGGCCCGGGCGGTGTCACGAGCTTCGTGAACCTCACCAATGCAGCCGATCCGCTTCAAAACGACGGCATGAGCGCCCGCGCGTGGGTCAATTTCACGCCGACATCTAATGACTACGCGGCATGGCGCGAACTCGCGGCCGCGGCCGTCAAGCTGGCGGAGCGCCTCGGTAAGAACCCCGGTGACGTCCAGTACCTGTACAACGGCGGCTGGCAAAGCGCACCGCCTTCCGATCCGTTTGCTGCCACGAAGGACCAGTTGGGTAACACCCATCACGAAGCCGGCACGCTATGGATGGGAGAGGATCCGGCCACGTCGATCACCGACACCAACGGGCGTTTCCATCACATCTCGAATGCCTATGTGGCCGGCCCGGCTCTATTCCCCACCGTCGGCTCGGCCAATCCGTCCTTGACGGGGCTTACGCTCGCCCGTCGAACCAGCGCGGCTGTGATTTCGGCCTTGGCACCGACGCCATTGGCGCGCTTCACGCCGCTGTACACCGGGAGTCTGGCAGACTGGCAAATGTCGGGAGCCGGAGGCTTCCTGCAGGTGTATGACATTCTCGAATCCGTCGGCGGACCCGGATTGCTCTGGTACACGCGCGAAAGCTTTTCCGACTTCGTGCTCGAGCTCGAATGGCAATACGCGAACCGGACGGACAACTCTGGCATTTTCATCCGCGTTCCCAACCTGAACAGCTCGAATCCGAATGATTGGACGGCTGCGATCGACCAGAGCTACGAGATCCAAATCGATCCACGCGGCTACAACTCCGAAACCAACATGGAGAACGATCCTCTGCGGAGCACCGGTGCCATTTACAACATCAACGCGCCGATCCGCACCGATGTTGCGAAAGGCCCCTGGCAATGGAACAAGTTCGTGATCGAGGCTGTCGGAAACCGCATCAGAGTGACGCTCAACGACGTGCTGGTGAACGACTTCACCGATCCGAAGTCCCGGTCGCTTCGTGGCCATCTCGCGCTGCAGAACCATCACGATGGATCGAAGGTGCAATTCCGCAACATCCGCATAAAGACGGTGTTGCCGGGCGTCACTGAGCTGCCTGTCCCCAAGGTCGCTTAATCGCCCTGTCCAAAAGAAGCGCTCTGACGCATGAAGAGCGAGGATTCGGGCTTCATCGGCCTGCAGGTGCATACCGGCAGCGTGGCCTTCGCAAACGTCCGCATCCGTTCTAACGTTCCTCTCACAGCCTGAGTCGATCGTTCTGTGGTCTGAGGGCGAGCACGATGATCGAATAGATCGGCGTCCCTGAGGTGAAGCCCGCGCAGATAGAGGTCGTTGCGCAGGTCTCAGGGCCACCGTGAATGCAGGTCATCAAGCACATGGGCGTGCGCATGCTCCGATTGCTGACTGCTCAAAATGCGGGTGAGCGGGCGGTAGATCGGGATAGTCGTGACGAATGAGGTCCGCATGGCCTCGCGGCCAAACATGGAATGCCAGCACGAGGCTACTCGACATCAGGGCTGCGAGCACAAGAGAGCGGTGGTCATCAGTCCCGTTCCGATCAACGCAATCACCCCGGCGGCAGACAGATGGCGGTAGGTGCAATCGGCCAGAACTGACAACAGGAGCCGCTATTCCGCTGCACGGTCGTGGACGAGCGGAGCAACCGCACTGCTGCGCCGCTGCGTCGGAGCCGGGGCGGCGAAGCGGGCATACAACGCGGGTAGAACGACCAGTGTGAGCAGGGTCGCGGTCAGGAGCCCACCGATCACGACGGTCGCCAGCGGCTTCTGGACCTCGGCACCTGTGCCGGTCGCCAGCGCCATCGGCACGAATCCGAGCGAGGCGACGAGCGCGGTCATTGCGACGGGTCGAAAGCGGGTCTGCGCCCCCTCGCGGATCGCAGGTCCGGGATCCACCCCCTCGACGATCAGCCGCCTGATCTGTGTCAGCATGACCAGACCATTCAGCACGGCTACGCCCGACAGCGCGATGAAGCCCACGGCCGCCGAGATGGAGAAGGGCATGCCGCGAAGCCAAAGCGCAGCTATGCCGCCGGTCAGGGCGAGTGGAACCGCGCTGAAGACGAGCGCCGCGTCCCGCGCTGAGCCCAGCGCCCCGAACAGCAGCATGAAAATCAGTGCGAACACGCCAGGTACGACGAAGACGAGGCGCTGGCGCGCGACCGCGAAATTTTCGAACTGACCGCCCCAGGCGAGGTAACTGCCCGCCGGCAGCTTTACCTGTTCGGCGACCTTCGTCTGCGCCTCAGTCACCAGGGAGCCGATGTCTCGACCTCGGATCTCGGCGGTCGCCACCACCCGGCGCTTGCCGTTCTCGCGACTGATCTGATTGTAGCCAACGGTCTGCTCAAAAGAGGCGACGTTCCGGAGCGGAATTGATGCCCCCGGCGCGTTCGGGTTCGCATGCGGGAGCGGGACCGGCAGTTCCTCGAGTGCAGGAATGCTGTCCCGGAGCCCGTCCGGAAGCCGCACCACGATCTTGAAGCGCCGGTCGCCCTCAAAGACCAGGCCAGCGTCGGTGCCTCCGATGGCGGTGGCGATCAGGTCCTGCACCGAGGCGAGGCTCAGGCCCCGCCGCGCGATCTCGCCCTTGTCGATATTGATGTCCAGGAAGGGGAGGCCGGTCGTCTCCTCCGTCTTGACGCTCTGGGCGCCGTCGATCTTGCGGATGACGTCGGCGATCTGTCCGGCGGTCTTCTGCATGCGCTCGAAGTCGTCGCCGAAGACCTTGACTGCAAGATCCTCGCGCACGCCGGCGATGAGCTCGTTGAACCGCATCTCGATCGGCTGCGAGAAGCCGATCTTGTTGCCGGGCAGCTTTGCGGTCACCTCCTCGATCTTCTTGATCAGATCTTCCTTCGTCATCGAAGGATCGGGCCATTCTTCCTGCGGTTTGACGATGATGTAGGTGTCGGACGAGGACGGCGGCATCGGGTCTGCGGCGAGGTCGGGCGTGCCGGTGCGCGAGAAGACGAACGAGACTTCGTCCAGAGCGCTGATCTGACGCTCGATAAGAAGCTGCATCCTCTGCGACTGTTCGAGCGCCGTGGACGGCACGCGTTTCACCTCCATGACGATGTTCTTCTCGTCGAGCGTGGGGGTGAATTCCTGGCCGAGACGTGTGAAGAGCAGGGTGGCGCCGACGAAGAGAAGGCCTGCAGCAGCGACGACAGGGAGCGGTCTTGCGACTGATCCGGCAAGGAGCGGGGCGTACCAGCGCTTCAGTGTCCGGACGATGATGTTCTCGTGCTCGGTGACGCGCCCGCGTATCGCGATGGCGATCGCCGCGGGGACGAACGTCAGAGAAACCACGAAGGCCACGGCAAGGGCGATCATCACGGTGAGCGCCATGGGTTCGAAGGTCTTTCCCTCAACGCCGGAGAAGGCGAGCAGGGGCGTGTAGACCAGGATGATGATGATCTGGCCGAATACGGTGGGGCGGATCATCTCGACGGTGGACGTCGTCACGGTGTCCAGGCGCTCCTGCAACGACAGAGCGCGGCCGAACTCGCGCTGGCGCTCCGCGAGGTGCCGAAGGCTGTTTTCCGCGATGATGACGGCGCCGTCGACGATGAGGCCGAAGTCTAACGCACCGAGGCTCATCAGGTTCGCGCTGATCCGTCCCTGCAGCATGCCGCTCGCGGTGACAAGCATCGTGACCGGGATGACGAGGGCGGTGACCAGCGCCGCGCGGAAGTTGCCGAGCATGACGAAGAGCACGGCGATGACCAGGAGCGCGCCTTCGGCGAGATTCTTGGCGACCGTGTAGACCGTGGCGTCGACCAGTTGAGTACGATTGAGAACCGTGTGAGCGTAGATGCCCGGCGGTAGCGTCCTGCCGATTTCCTTGATCTTGGCGTCCGCCGCGGCCGCTACCGTCCGGCTGTTGCCACCGATCAGCATCAGCGCGGTTCCGAGTACGACCTCGCGTCCGTCGACGCTTGCGCTGCCGGTCCGAAGCTCCCTCCCGATCGCGACCTCGGCGAGATCCTTGACGCGGACCGGTACGCCGCCTCGCGTCGCGACGACGACGTTCTCGATGTCTCCGAGGTTCTCGAGGCGGCCGGCGGAGCGTACCACATATCCTTCGCCGTTCTGCTCGATGTAGTTTGCGCCGCGGTTCGCGTTATTGGCCTCGATCGCCTCGATGACCTGCTTCAAGGACAATCCGTAGCCGACGAGCTTCGCCGGATCCGGCTGCACCTGGTACTGCTTGACGAAGCCACCGATGGCGTCCGCGCCGGCGACGCCGGGCACGGTCTTCATCTGCGGCCGGACGATCCAGTCCTGCACCGTCCGGAGGTAGACGGTGCGCTGGAAGTCGTCTATCAGCCGATCGCCTTCCGGAGTGAGGTAGCTCCCGTCGGTCTGCCAGCCGGGCTTGCCGTCGCGAATTGGTGCGGAAGTGCCGGGCCTTTCGTATTCCACGGCCCACCAGTAGATCTCGCCGAGGCCCGTCGAGACCGGCCCCATCCGGATGTCGACGCCCGGGGGCATATTGGACTTGGCTTCGTTGACGCGCTCGGAGACGAGTTGCCGCGCGAAATAGATGTTGGTCCGATCGGCGAATACCGCGGTGATCTGCGCGAAGCCATTGCGAGAGAACGATCGCGTCGATTCCAGGCCGGGAATGCCGGCTAGCGCCGTCTCCAAGGCGACGGTGACCTGTTTTTCGATCTCGACAGGCGTCATGGCCGGCGCCACGGCGTTGACCTGCACCTGGACGTTCGTGACGTCGGGCACGGCGTCGATGGGAAGCTTCGTCAGCGACCAGATGCCGGATACAGCGGCGGCTAGCGCGATCAGCACGACCAGCCATCTTCGGCGCACTGAGAATTCTACGATGCGTTCGATCATCGCTCAGTCCTCGTCGCCGGGCTTGGAGACCTCCGCCTTGAGCGGGAACGTGTTCGAGGCGGCGACGGTCTCACCGGCGGTTAGGCCTGAGACGATCTCGACGACCGGTCCGTCCCGTCCGCCGAGCACGACATTGCGCGCTTCGAAACCGTCCTTGGTCCGGACGAAGACCGCTTTTCGTCCATCGACGGTCTGGACCGCGGCGAACGGAACGGTGACTGCCGCGTCGTGCCTCTCGACGGCGATGTTCGCGGTTACGAAGGAGCCGGGACGCCATCTGCCGCCGGCATTGTCGAGCGAAACCACGACGCGGGCCGTGCGGGTCTCCTTGTCCAGGAGCGGGCTGACAAACGTGATCTTGCCCGAGCCGGTCTCGGAGATCCCACGTACGGCCACGGTGACCTCCTGACCCTCCCTGACCAGGGGCAGATCGGTCGACGAGACCGCCAGGTCCACCCAGACGCGGTTCAGGTCGACGATGACGAAGAGCTCGGTTTCGAGGCTGTCCCGTCCGACCGCAGTGCCGAGCTCCACCTTTCGCTCGACGATGCGTCCGGAGATGGGCGCGCGGACGTTCTGACTGCGCAGCGTCCCATCCGGCGCCTGTGGCAACCCGGCGATCTCCGCGTCGCTGACGCCGAGCGCCATCAGCTTCTGGCGAGCGATGCCGAAGCGCATTTCGGTCTGCGCCGCTGCGTTGCGCGACTTGATGTACTGCTGTTCAGGGACGGCGCGGCCGTCCCATAGCGACTTGTCGCGCGTCGTGAGGTCTTGCTGCAGTTCGTTCGAGAGTTTGGCGGAGAGATACTCGCTCTTGGCGTCGGCGACCTCGCGACTTTCCAGGACGCCCAGGACTTCGTCTTTGACGACGTCGTCGCCGATGTTCTTCCGCAGATCAGCGACGGTTCCTGCGACCTTGATCGAAACGTGCGCGACCCGGTCTGCGTCGGGGACGATGGTGCCCGGCACCGTGAGCCGCTTTGCGATCGAGCTAGGCCCTGCCTCGCGGAGCTCGATGCCCGAGAGCCGGATGCGTTCGTCGTCCATGACGATGACCGCCGGCTTCGCGGAGTTCAACTCCGCGGTTGCTGGCACGATGGCTCCCGCCATCGCCGCAAGCGTCGCGACGAGGATCATGGATGCCGTCCGAATAACCGGGACCATCTTTTGCTTTCTATAGGTAGCGCGAGATCGCCTTGAACTCGGCGAGTACGTTTTTCGTCGACTTGCCCGCTCCGCCGTTGGCGGCAGCGTCCAGGCAGTTGTCGACGTGATCGTGGATCAGGGTCTTCTTCGCCTCTGAGATCGCCTTCTCAACGGCGTGCAGCTGCTGAGCCAAGTCGAGACATGGTCGGCCTTCGGCGAGCATCGCGATGACCTTTTGAAGATGCCCGTCGGCCCGCTTCAGCCGTTTGACGATGTCCTTGTGGCTTTCGTGGACGTGGTCCTTGCTCATGATCCCCTTATCCTATCCTGGGGGAGGGGATACGCCCATCTATCCGTTCCATCAACGGCCCGTGTGGCCGCGCGCTACGGCAAATCGACGCGGCCGGTGATTCAGATCATCAATTCGTGCAGGCCCGACCAACCCGTGTAGAGACCGACCAGGACAATCAACGCCGCAGAGACGTAGGGCGCGCGATGCGCGAAGCGGCTGAAGCCGCTCCAGTGACGTTCGACGTGCCTGATGCTGAGAGCCGCCGCAACGCCTGCGGATACCATTGTGATGGCCAGGCCTATGCCGAAGCAGAGCACCAGCACGAAGCCGAGGCTGAACTGCTTCAACTGAATGCAGAGCAGGAGAACTGTTATGGCAGCAGGGCAGGGGATCAGGCCGCCGGTGAGACCGAACAGGACGATCTGCGGCGTGGTGACGTTGCGTCCAGCGAAGCGCTTTCGGATGTCGGCGGCGTGAGCGCGAGCGTGCGCGTCATCCTGTTCCCCGAGGTCCATGTGGTCGTGATCGTGCTCCTCGAAGCGAATTTCGGCGACATCGCCCGCGAACGAGACCCGCGCCTTGAAGGCGTGCGGTTCAGGAATCTCGTCTATACTCTCCAAATACCCGTCACGTTCGGCGAGCGCGAACCTCTGTTCGCGGCCGTCGGCGCGGACAGTCGTCACCCGGATATCCGTGGCGGAGGGGAGGCCGCCCGCGTCGCTCCGGATCCGCCAGCGTGGCGGAACGCCGGTCTCGAAGATCTCGATCGACAGCATCCTACCTGCGAGCGAGACGACTTGTCGTTCGTCATGGTGATGATCGTGATCGTGCTCCTCGGTTTGCTCGCGCCAGGTGCGCCAGACCATCCACGCGGCGACGCCGAGGATGATCAGTGCGGACGCGATCTGGAGATAGGCTTCGCTGCGCTCCCCGGAGAGATCGTGGCCGAAGTAGAGGCCGAGAAGGGCGACAGCCCAAACCACCGCCGTGTGCGACACCGTCGCCGACAGTCCGAGAAGCACGGCCTGGAAAACCGTGCCGCGGATCGCCACGATGAACGCAGCCATCATGGTCTTGGAATGGCCGGGCTCGAGACCATGCAGCGCTCCGAGAAGGATTGCGCTCGGTACGAAGAACCATGCGTGCGCGCTGCTCTGCTGCAGCAGTTGAGACAGATCGGTCATGGCCTCACTTCAGGTAGGTTCTGACGACGTCGATCAGGTCGGCCGCGCCCTTTGCCTTCTCGGAATCCGTTTCGTGATCTGGGTCCACGACGTGATGGCGGATGTGGTCCTCGATCAATTCGGTGGTGAGCCCGCTGACGGCGCCGCGGACCGACGCGACGAGCATCAGCACGTCCGTGCAGCCGAGTTCGGCATCCAGCGCACGCTCGACCGCATCCAGCTGCCCTTTGATGCGTTTCACGCGCGCCAGGAGCTTCGACTTGTGCTTGATGGTGTGGGACATGACGATAAGATAGGGGGGTACCCTATCCGGGTCAAGGTGGGCCGCCGGACCTGTTGGTCGACCAAGGTGTGGCCGCTGACGCGGGCGCTCCAGACGGATCGGTAGGCCAACGACGCCCGAGCTCCTCGCTAAAAGCATAAGACGCGTCGGTCTCTTCGGGCGGAGCCAGCCAGCTCTTGAGCCCTCGACGTCTCCACAGTGCCGGGCGCGGAGCGGGGAGTTGTCATGACACCGAAATTAGCGGGCTAACCGCGCCATTCTTCACACGATAACATCGACAACTAGAAGTAGAAGGCTGGAGACGAGGCCAAAGAAGGGCACCCACATTGGGCAGATGAACGCCCCAGAAGGCGACGCCTCATTCCTAATTTTGATTCGGATTAGCGCGACATTAACGACTGCGAAAACAACGAGAGTGAAGCGCGCCGTAAGATCTGCAAGGCCACCAAGCGGGACGGCCAGTGCGAGCACCAGGATCGCTCCAATGCCGAACGCCGTGGCAAGAAGCGGTGTGTGCGTCACCGCGTTCAACCGCGCAAAGACCTTTGGCAGGTTGCCCTGGTCGGCGAGACCGTAGATCACGCGGCCGATCATGATCATGTGAACAATGACGCCGTTGAGGGTGGCCACAACGGCGATTGCGCTCATGGTGACGAGCGGCAGGCCCGTCAGTCGCTCGAAGACAAGGGCTAGCGGCGCCGACGAGCGCGCGAGCTCTTGCGGGGGCACCGCGGTTACGGCGATCCACACCACCAGCGCGTAGATCAGCGCCGTCAAACCGAGGGTCAGGAACAGCGCGCGGGGCAGGGTTCGGCTCGGCTCCTTCATTTCTTCCGCAACGTTGACCACGTGCTCGAAGCCGATGTAGGAAAAGACCGCGATGAGGGCCGTGCCGCCCAATCCGATCCAGGCCGTCGAATCGCGCGTCGAAGGCCACAGTTCCGGAAGGCGGGTGACGACATCCGTTCCGTGACCCAAACCAGTAACAATGATCAGAACGAGGCCGCCCACCTCGACCAGCGTCATGATCCCTGCGAAGGTGACCGACTGCACCGTTGCGAGACATGCGACGACTCCCATCGCGAGAACGACGCCCGAGATGATCCACGGAGCCGAAACGGGCAGAAACACCGCGACATAACCCGCGCTCCCAACACTGATGGTTGCGGCGGAGATTGTTGCAGTCGCAACCACAAGAAGCCCGACCCCGAGGCTGAGCCATTCGCGACCAAAAGCGGCCTGCACATAGGCTGCCTCGCTGGCGCTGACTGGCATGCGCGTTCCCAGTTCGGCAAATGATGCTGCACTGAACGCCATCACAAGGGCTGCACCGATGAAGGCGAGTGGCGCATGCATACCACTGCGTGCTGCGGCGATCCCGACCAGGACGTAGATTCCTGCGCCAATGGTGACGCCAAGGCCATAAAGCACCGCATGGGTCAGGGACAGTGACCGCAACAGGCGCTGCGACTCGGCCTGCGAGCCAGCAGCCTCGATAGACATTCGACGTTCTCCTCGCTTGGAATGACACGTGCACCCCGCACGTGATCAGGGCAAAAATGGTCGCAACTGCAAGCCGATCGAGGAAGGCTTGCGTGGAGTGGTCTTGCTCTCAGCAGATGGATGAGCCGTAAAGTGCACCAGCCGCTGCCGCGAAAGCAACCAAGATCAAGCCCGAGACGACGTGAACAAAAAACAAGACGTGCGTGAGGATGTTGTTCACCAACTGATAAAGCGGAGATCTGGCAGCGCGGCGAACCGCGAGGACAACTCCGATGGGCAAGCTGGCTGGAACACTGGATCGCGAGCGGGCGGAGAGGAGCAGAAGCTTGAGCACTTGCCAGTATCATCACAAGTGCGGCCGCATATTGAGCCAGCGCAAGAACCGCGGCAGCTTGAGTGGTAACGGATCGCCTGAGTTGGCTAAAGCGATCTCAAACCGGATCGAGCATGACGGACGGCGCCTGCGGCCATTTGATCGAATTGCGTGTCCATAGGGTCGCGCAGCTGTTTCACACACTGGATCCATTCCCGTTCCGGGAGCGCGATCTCGACAAGGAAGCAGAAGAGTTCATCGTCGGTTGGGCCCGCGAATTACCCGGGGATCGATCGATAAAAATTGTAGTTCATGCTCCTGAGTCCGAGATCCAGACAAGCGCGGCGTCGGAGCTCAGCGAGGCGTTCAATCGCTATTTTTCTGAGCACGCCTTGACCATTCAACGCGAGATCAAGGAGCTGTTCCGTGTCGGTCGGCGGTCCCTGGCGATCGGAATCACGATTCTGATCATATGTCTCGTCTCGGCGCATTTCGCTGGCAAGGATCTGATTGATAGTCCGTTCAGGCGCCTGGTCGAGGAGAGTTTCTTGATTCTCGGGTGGGTAGCGAATTGGCGGCCCCTTGAAATATTTCTGTATGATTGGCTACCGCTCGCCCGCAGACGTGATTTGTACCGCCGGCTGTCGTCCGCAACGGTCGAGTTGAAAGCATACGATAATTAAAAGTCACTCGAGAGCGGGTTGGCGACAACGACTTGATGCCGTCCATTTAGTCCGTGCCGGGTAAGGAACATAAGCCGTAAGAGGCGCCGCCTTCGACCTCGCCGGAGACCGAAGTCGCGCGGGCGCCACGCGGCGGCGCGGGCCGCACGGCGCGGCTACTTTGCCCCTCCGCGGCCGGCGATGATGATCTCGTTCTGCAGGGCTTCGACTGTCCGGCGGTGTCGGGCCTCGTCTTCGCGCCGGGCGCTCCGCTCCTCCTCCAGAAGTATTTTGAGCACCCGTATCTCGCTCTGAAGTTGGGGAAGCCCGCCTTCCGGCACGGGGTCCGTGGCTTGGCCCGCGACGGGGTTCGAAGCCGTGGTCCGATCGGCTGGCTTTGCTGGCGCGGCGGGCGGCACGCCCCGGCCGGAGGCCAGTCCGGACTTCTGCGGTCCGGACCGTGAACTTCGGACCACGGTCGGTCCGGACTGTTGTGGCACTCCTGCCTGTTGTCCGTCAGAATGCTCTTTGAGGAGCGCGGAGATCCGGGTCGAACCGCCGCCGCCGAGACGGTCGCGGACCGACGCGCGTGTCAGAGCCTGCCCCTCGGCGGCGAGCGACTTGATCGCGGCGACGATCTCTCCGTCGGTGAATTGTCTGCTCACTACGCCGCCTCCAGGGGGTCCACGGGTCTCAATATCTCCTGCTCGAAGGTGCGGCAGGAATCGCCCGAAAGATACCGTGCGAGCTCGCCGAAGTCGTCGTCTCTTGCGGCGATCCCGGCGACCCGGGTTAGGGGGCGGCGTTTGGCACCGTGACGTTCAGCGAGCGTGGGTGACATGAGGTGCAGCCTGACGGTGCGGCCAGCGGCTTCACGTATCGAGTCAGCTATCAGCAGACCTCCAGCATCGACGTCTCCCCAATGGTAGATCGGGGCGTTCGGCCATAGCGCTGCCACCCGACCGACCAGCTTGCGGACGGGCGGCGGCGGAAAGCCGTGGGTGTAGATCACGGCGCCGCGGCCGATCTCTCGGCATTGGCCGTTGAAGCTGGTCCAGTTCTCGACCGTCATGATGAACTGGGGCGCGTCTCCGTCCGCATTGCAGCCAACGATCAGGTCGGGGTTCACGGCGCTCCAGGGGGCGGCGCGACCGGACACCGGGATGCCCGCCGGATCGGCGAAGCGGACCGGGGCACGTAGGCAGACGGGATGCCCGAACCTGACGAGACCCAGCGTCTCCCAGATCTCGTCCTGTCTGGTGTCGTCGGGAAGAGCCAGTGCGCCACGCAGAATGGCGCAGACCGCCGCGCCGTGGCGCTCCAAGAATTTAGAGGACCCGGATGTCTGGACGGAAGCGGTGCGAAAATGCGTACCGAAGGCGATGTCAAGCAAGCCGGCGGCGGCGGCGAACACGTTGCGGACGAGCTCTGGATCCGGCGGAAGGCGGTACCAATCAGCGCCCTTGGCCCATTTGGTGCCGGCGTCCTCGATAGCCTGATCGAGACCGTCGCGGCAGGCCGCCGCCCCGCGTGCAGCGGCGATCGCGGCCGCTGCGCGCGCGCCGGCCCGCGTGATGCCAAGCTCGCGCGCCAGAAGGTCGGCGTCGACGAGACGCACGCGCTCGATGACTTCGCGCCGGTTTCCGGCTCCGCGGGCGAGCGCAACCGCCCCGGCTCGCTCGGCTCCTTCCAGCCTTTCCCTCCAGGCCCGCTGCGAGGCGGGAGAGGGATCCTTCGGAGATCCTGCGGCGACCGACAACGTGCGGGTTGCCTTCGCGTTGCGGTCCGCTGATTCCAGCAGCTTGACGAGCACCTTGCGCGCAGACTCGCCGCCGGAAATCGTCATTGCGCGGCCTCGAGCGAGGCCGCCTCGTCCGCGGATACGGTACGTTCGCGGTATGCGTCGTATCCCTTGACGCGCGGGTCTTCGTTGGCGAGATCGTCGCGCAGGGCGTCGGAGACCTTTTCAGGAACTATGTGGATGTACTCTTCGTCCCGTGCGACGTTGATGAACGTCTCCATCCCGTGCGCGAGCACGCGGGACTTCGTGTCGGGAGCCGCGGCGACGATCTGCAGATTGGTGTCGCTCATGAACTTCAGCATCTTCACCGTGTGCTCGGTGTCTAGTCCGTCGAGCGCGTCGTCCAACAGGATGATGCCGAGCGACCCGTTCCTGCGGTCCGGCGACGACGATTTGGCCGACACCGCGGCTGCCATCGCAATGTACTGCGGAACCACGCCTTCTCCGATCGAACCCTTCTTCATGCGCTGGCGCAGCGTCGAGACGACCTCGCCGGTGCCGGCGTCCTTCACCAGCACGTCGAACGTCCAGTATGCCTTCGGGTCGCGCAGATCGTTCAGCGCGCTCTGGTCGTCGCTCTCGATCATGTCGGCTATGGAGCGGACCGCGCGCGCCTGCTCGGTGTCGGCGTCGAGCGCAAGGAGGGCGGGCATCGCCCAATTCGGATCCTCCGTTGCGCGGTCGACCAGATCGACGATCGCTCCGAACTTTTCGACATGGTTCATCCTGAACACGTACTTCTCACCGTAGAACTCATGCCGTTCCATCTCGCGGTTGAGGTCATCGCGTGTGTCGCGGATCTTCGAGAACGCATGGACGAGCAGGCTGACGAACTCGTTGCGGAACGCATCGGAGAGCTGACGGCCCGCTTCTTCCGCTTCCGCGGTCTTGTCGAGCAACGTCGAGTTCTGTAGCAGATCGCGCATCGCCCGCGCCTCGCCGAGCCGCTCACGCCAAGCTTCTACGCTGAGCACCGGCATCGGCACCTCCGGGAAGTCGGCACTGTGCTGGCCCCACGCTTCGTGCCCGCGCGCGACCCCGGCGCGGCTCTCCTCGGCGCGGGTCTCGGCCGTCTCGAGCGTTTGCTTGTGCTCGCGCCAGAAGTCCTTGGCTTCAGTCAGAATACCGAGAACGCGACGTCGGACTACCTGCGCAGCATCGTATTGGTCCAACGCCTTTGCGTCGCGATCGAGAACGGCAGCGGCGAATTGTTTACCCGCGACCTCCAACTCCACTTCCGTGCGCGTGACCGCATCGCGCGCATCGGTGGCGGCTTGGAGAGCGGCAGACCAATGCTTTTCTACTTTCGTCTGTTCGGCTTCGAGCTCGCGTATCTGCTGTTCCTTCTCGGGGTCGCGTTGTCCACGCAGGTTCTGCAGCCTGCTACGGGTATCCTCTACTGCCATCTTGGCGCGCCGCAGGTCGTCGACGACCGAACCCAGCGTAGTCTGCGAACTACTTGATTGCCCGGTAAGTGTCCGATAGGCGTCCTTGGCGGTTTCGAGGATTCGTCTTTCGGTCTCGGCCTCCTTCAATTCCCCGTGCAAGCGCTGAAGCTCGGCCACCGCGTTCTGAGCCGCCTGAGCACGGCCCCGGCGTCCGACTAGCAGATAGCGTGGCGGCCGCATCTTGTAGGACGAAAAACGGGTGGCGCGCATGAGATCGACGGTTACGGCGTTCGGCTCTCGCTCGATCTCGGCCTCGGTTCGCACGCGCTTGATACGTCCCAACAGGGCGTTGATGTACGCGCCCGCGGTGGCGTTCTCGGCCTCGACGACGGCGGCCAACGAGTCCGCAGCCGGCGCTTGTGCGACCGCGGTCAGTACCGAAGGCTTGACGATCTCGCCGCCGTCGCTGCGGGTCGAACGCCTTTGCACCCGGACCGCATCGATGTACTGGGCGGCGTTCTGCAGGATCATGGCTTCGCGCGCGTTGTCGAGGACGGATTCAACCGCCTGCCGCCAGTCTTCTTTGTCTTCCTTGATTTCGATCAGATCGCAGAGCGGCGTCGCGACGATTTTGGCGTCGGCGAGATCTTCGCGGAGATTCTTCGCCTCCTGTCGCAAGTCGGCCTTGTCGATGGCTTCCGAGCGTGCCCTCCGTATCAGTTCATCGCGTACCCGGTTGATTCGATCCTCGCGGGCCGCCGCGGCGCTGTGGGCACGGTTGAGCTCGCGGACCGCGTTCGCTCCGACCTCGTCGACGACGCGTTGCAATAGTTCGGCGTCGGAAGCCATCGATTCGATCTCGACGTCGTCCTGAGCCCGGCGGAAGTCGGCGCCCGCATCCGCGACGCGTCGGACGTTGCGACTCTCGGCGTCCTTCATATAGCCCACCGCCGTGCGGATCGCGTCGATCGCTTCTGCGCGGCGCTTGAGCTCCCTTCGCACGTCACGCATCTTCGACTCTTCGCCGGAAAGGTCACGCTCGGCATGTCGGATGCTGGTTTCCAGCGCTTGGGTGCCGCCGGAGTTGCGCGCCTCCTCGACGCGCCGGGCGGCTTCTTTCTTTCGCTCGTCCGCTTTCTTCTCGTCTTCCACGGCGACGTCGACCGTAGCCCGCAGCCCGACCAGTTTCTCCTCAATGGCGTCGATCTCGGACTGGCGTTGGTTCACGGCGGCCTCCGTCGCCGCCGCCACGCGGCCGCGGGCCTCGCGGTCGTCCTCGGCGGCCTTCGAATAGTGACCGACGACGATTCCTAGCGAGTTGATCTGCCGATTGATGCTGTCGATGGTGCGTACTATCTCGCGATAGAACGCCAGACGTTCGCGCATCCGTCCGATGTCGATGATCTCGGTTTCGAGGACATGGGTGCGCATGAAGGCGGTGATGTCGCCGACGGGCTGGAAAACCAGGGCGCGCTTGACCGCCTTGTAATAGGAATGCGCGTCCGCGTGCCATGAACCGTAGGTGAGCAAGTTGAGCAGGTAGGTCGAGTAGTCCGAGGCGCTGTCGCATTCCTCGACCTTTCGGCCGCTCGCGCGCAGGCCGTCGACAGCCTGGTCGAAGCCTTTCGCCATGTCGCCTTCTTCGGTCGCGAATACAAGATCGGCCGTGGTCACGCCGCCGCCGGTCACGATCATGAAGCGCGTGTTGGGCCGCTCGCGGTGTTCGTGCGCCACGACGTGCACGACGCCCGCGACTTCTCCGCTCTCGCGGGTCCGGAAGGACAGGCCAATCCATGTCTGCGAACTCTTGCGCACGACCTTGGCCTTCTCGTTCTCGTCGTGCCGTACGACGCCGAGGCAGTATTCCTGAAGCGATCTATGCGCGTCCGGCCGGTTCTGGCGGACGGCCGCCGCGTTGTAGACGACGAGGTCGCCGGCACCGCCAGTCAGTCCCGTCTGGATCGCGTCGATGCACGAGCTCTTGCCGCTCCGGTTCGGCCCCAGGAACACGGTGTTGCCGGAGAGCTCGATGTCCTCACGTTCGATCAGGTAGAAGTCGATGAGTGAAAGGCGGACGATCTGCGGCGTCCCGAAATGCGTCGCGCTCATGCCTCGACCTTCCTCGGATCGGTATTGTCGGAATCGGAATCGGGGCGAGCTTCGCGGGCATAGCGCTTCAGCGCTGCGAGCGGCTCAGAAACGGCGACGAGACTGATCGACGGTCGCACGGTGAACGGCATTCCCTCGTGGAAGGTCGGTGGCAGCGATGCCTGGATGAGTCCGTGGTTCTTAAGGAACCGGAGGATGTCGAGCGTCCTGACCTTGCCGGGTGGTTCCTTCCTGGTCTTCTCCTTCCAAAGGTCGTACAGGCCATCGGTGTGCCACTCGGCATGGCCGTTCACGAGTCCGGTGCTTTGGATCGCCTTGTCGTAATACGCACGCAACAGCAGGATCGCGATGGCCTCATCGACGCGCAACGCAGGTGCCTGGTGAGCCTCCCGCTTGTCGCGCGGCGTGTCGGGCGCCTCCGCGATCGGCGGCATCAGGCAGACCATCCGGATGTTGCCCGAAGTGTTGAACTGGAGTCGCCAACCGAACACGTCGAACAGCCGCTCGGCGAAGGGCCGGACCTGATCGTCGTTCAGAAGCTCGTAGATGTCCTTAGAGCCGAAGTCATTGCCGAAGATGAACTGCCGCTGCATCAGCATGCGGAAGGCCCGCTGGAGGGCGACCTTCGGATAGCGCGTTCTGGCGAGCACTTCCTCGTATTCCTGCAATCCCGACAGCGCGTTCATCGCTCAGCCTCCGTGATTCTGGTGGCGGTGAAGTTAGGAAGTTCGCCGTATCGGCATACGGCGACGCCGCCGGCCGGCTCGAGAAGCCAACCCTTAATGCGACGACCGCGGCCGGTAAGCGCGAGAAGGGCGATGTACCGCCAGGTGAACCAGTCCTTGGCGTTCGCCGGTGCGAGCGCGACCGCGTCTCCGCCGCCCGTCGAGCTCAGGTAGGCGAGCGCGTGTCCGGTGGTCGGTTCGGATGCGAGATCGAACGCGCGGCAATCCTTGATGAACCGCTTCCGGTAGGGATCTTCGGGTGGCCGGCGGAGGACGCGGGGCTCTGGCGGAGGCAGGGGCTCCCGGGCCTCAGGGAAGCGGGATTCGCCCACCGGCTCAAGGGAGTTCAGAAGTGGCAGGACGCAAGGCAGCTCGACATGATCATCGAGATGGGCCAGTTCCTCCAGGCACGACTCGACGCGCTCGCGTATGGTCGCCGGATTGCGGCCGATGAACCTGAGGATATCCCGGATGCGTCCTTCGATGCCGACCTGCCCCTGATCGATGCGGACGCGCAGACGCTCGATGTCGTCGAACGAGGTCGATATCTCGGCGAGCCTTCTGCGGATCAGAGCCTCGGCCTCGCTCTCCGTGGCGGCATGTCCCGCCTCGACATAGGCGGCCATCGCCTGCCCAATCGCCGTTGACGAGCCGAGTATCTCGCGCACGGCGCGGGTGACATGGTGGCGGGATCGCCACGGATTGTTTTGCGACAGGATCTTGGTCCAGTCGCGGATCAGGATCCTGTTGACGAATTCCGCGAAGAACACGTCGACGGAATCGTCCATTCCTTCGGCCGAGTTCAGCCTGCGCGTCACCGACAGCAGCGCTGCGTCGATGCCGGCCATATGGCGCCGGAAGCCGACCGCCGTCTGCCACGCCGCGTCGATGTTGGTGGCATGCATCATCGGATCTTCGGCGGCCGCGCCGATCAGGGAAGAGACTTGGGACACCAGTCCGGTGAAGCTCTTCGCAACGTTCTCTTTCAGATCGCGAAGGACCGTCATCAGTCGCCGATACCCCTCCGGCATCGTCACCCGGATCAGCCAGCGGTCCGACTCCTCAACCAGCCAGCCGCCCTCCCGCATCTTCAGATAAAGGTAGTCCGACGACGCAGCCTCCGGCTCGTCGCCATCGTTCTCGCCGCTGGCCACCGGAGGCGCCGGCATGCCCTCGATCGCTGCTGCGATCGAGTTCTTGACCTGATCGCGCTCGGGGTTTTCCAGAGCCATCTCGCCGAAATGGGTGGCACACAGACGTAGCAGAGCAGATTCTGCCGCCAGGGCGTGGCGGCCGGTGAAAATCTTGAAAGCTTCCGGGGGAACGCAACCGAACAGATCGCTCATGCCGTCCGTTTCTCCGATCGACGGGAGATGCGACTGGAGGTCGCGGCGGACTTCGCGGGCGTGCGATCGAAGGAGGGATGGCGGCAACACCCGGCCGTTCCGCGACGCTTTCGTTTCGCGGATGCGAGATAAGCCGTTTCATTTCTTGAAAGCGACTGCCCCATGTTCGACCAAATGGTGGCAATTACGGGGGCAGTCAACCACCCAGATAGGTGTATGTCGGGGAGGACCGACCCGTCCGTCAATGCGGTCCGGAAGCGGAAGCGTGGGCGAATGCTTGGTCGATGCGCTGCAGGAGCTTCAACCGCTCGTCGGTGGGCTCCAGCTGATACAGGATCACGAGAAGGCGGAGATAAAGGTTCAGATGCGAGTAGCCCGAAGCCCGGAACAGTCCTAGCTTTTCGACCTTGTCAAATGCGCCCGTCGGATCCTCGACGAGGTCGTTTGTGTTCGAGGCGATCGCGACCACCCGATAGAGATTGCTCGCGATGCTGGAGCGTCCCATCGCTCCAGAAAACCGTCCCTTCATCTCGTCTGCATTCCAAGCGTCCGAAATGATCTCGGACGCGAACCTGTCTGCGCGCACCTCCTTGTTCGCGATGGTGGAACTCGGCTTGGTGAGGTCTTCGAGTGCAAGTCGTGCCGAATGACCGTAGCTGCCCGCATCGTCGAAATGTACATGTCCGAGTTCGTGAAGGAGAATGACAGCCGTCACCAATGACTTTTCGAACGAACTGTACTGTTCCCACGCCTTCTCTCCGCGTAGGTAGAAGGTGTCGAACTGCCGCTCGAGATTGCGGCCGCTGATGAATATCGTGCGCGCCCCCTCCGGCACGAATGCGGTCTCGACCTGTCCCAGCGATGTCGCATCGACGATGAAGACGGGTATCTCGTCCGCGTTACGAAACCGCCATCCGTTGTCGAATTCCCTGTCGATGACGTCTTCCATCGCGAAGGCGGTGTTGCGCTTCTCTTCGAAATAGAGAGTCGGATAGAAGCCGGATTGCGGCCACGTGGGACGGAGCCGCAGCGGCATGTCCCGTGGGAGCACCTCGTTCACCAGCACAATCGCGCGCTCGATGATCTCCCGGTTCTCGGTGGTCTGCGCGAGCCCGTATCGCGCCGGAACGTCGGGCGGCCCTGGGGCCTGACAGGCCGCGGACAAGGATCCGATCAACGGAAGGAGACAATACCAGGCGCTCATGCGCGCGACCGACGTGCTATTCGTCCTGCTTGCGGAAAAGGATCGTCGGACCTTGCTTCCGGCGATTGAGGAAGTCATCCGGCAACTGCTGCGCTACATCGGAGCCACTGACGAGCGCATTCACGGTCAGGATCCGGAGCTCGATGTTCGGATGCGAGTAGCCCCTATCCCAGAATGCCTGCGGCTTGCCTAGCGACGTCGCTCCGAAGTCGTCCAGCAGGCGATGCGCGGACAGATTCCACGAAAGATTGGACAGCGCCATCGTCACCTCTCCCGCGGAGAGGCCGCGCGCCCCGCTGGACTGAAGAGCGTCCTTTAGGGAGGTGGCGGCAAACCGATCCGCGGCTGTCTCGCGATCCTTTTGGGCGGTGTCGTCGCGGTTCAGCGATCCGACCCCGCCCGGCGCCGACATCGCCCCGCTTTCATCCCTGTCGATAAAATGTCCGATCTCGTGGAGGAGCATGTAGGCGAGGAGAGCGCCCGGATCGACGCTCATCAGGGCGGATCCGGATCCGACCTTTTCCTGCAACCATCGATCCAGATCGCCGGTTTTGACGAGAATGCATCGGCAATCCGAATAGATCGACACGAGTTCGCCGCGTCCGAGTCCCTGCCCGCCGACGGCGTGCACCGGCACCGCGCGGTCGGGTCTGTTCGAGCTCCATCCGGCTTCGATGACAAGCGGCGGAGGATCCGGGAGAATCTTCCGGACCAACCCGATCGCGACCCGGACGGTCGGCCGCCCCGACGGCGCCTCCACCAACCCGTATCGAGCTACGTCCCAGGACGGCGAGGGATCGTTGCACGCCAGTCCGAGGATCGCGCAGAGAAGTGATGCGACGCTGGTCATCGAGAAGCCTGAAGGGCGAGCTCGTCCAAAACGGCTTGCGCCGCTTCAGCGGTCTTCGCGTCGATGACTTCGGCGCGGGACCTGACGATCAGATCGCGGATCGCGTCGGCGCGCTTGTAGTAGTCGCCGGATTTGACGTTGGCTAGATTGCCGAACCCCGTCAAAATGGCCGCGAGCGCGGCCAGCACGCCGATGAGACGGACGCTCCTGGCCGGAAGTCCCTCCGTGTCAGGAGCGGCTCCGGCCGCAGGAACCGGCCGGCCGTAAAAGCCAACAATCAATGTGATGGCCGCCGTTGCGGCGAAGCTCAGCCATCCTGCGACGTCGCCGATTATCCTGAACTCGGTCCCAAGTTCGTTTACGGCGAGCATCCGCGAGCGGGCTGCTTCGAAGGCGGCCGCAATCTTTTCCGCTGGCAGTTGAAGACTGCCTTCGAATGCGCTGCCTAAGCCAAGGAACGACGGCGGCTTCTGATAGCCCGTCTGTAAGATGACGGCGGACGCGATCCAACAGAGCAGCAGAACTAGCAAGAGAAAGCCCACCAGGCGAAATGCGCGCATGAAGGTCCGCCAAACGAAGTTTCAACCTGGAGATTTGTCCCACATATGGCATCACCGCACCAGTGGCGGCGTTGCCCGCTACAGCCAAGGAGACTTGATTTCGCCGAGGTACTCCTCGAGGCCGTAACGAAGTTGATGGCGGGAGTGTACCTTTGACAGGCCGGTGGCGCCGATCGCGCCGATAATTGCGACGGAGACGAGGCACCCTTGCTGCCACACCTCCCCGTAGGTGGTGTCGACCCAAGATTGGGTGGTGAGCCAAGCTCTCAATGGTGGACAACCCCCGGGTAGAAAAGCGGGTACTCGGCCGATTTGATGGATTAAAAACAAAATGATTCCAGTGGGATATGGTATTGAGTATGGCGGACACTCTCCCTCGCGATATGCTTGATAACTATCGCAAGCTCGCGATGGCGTCTAACAATCCAGTGGCGCCTGAACCAAATGGATCGAGTAACTCAATCTTTGCCTTAGCCCACTCCACCCATGCGCTTGCAGGCCGGTCTGAGATGATGAGGTCGCCCTCGGTATGTAGTCGATTTTCGATTTCTTTGAGAAAGCGCAACAGCTTTGTCCGTTCATCCCAGTCTGCTGCATACTCGCGGAACTTGGTCCAACGCTTGCCTTCAAGCTCGCGCAACCGTTGGGCTTCGTAGCGGCGCGTTTCCTCTTGACGAAAACGCCTACTCTGCTCTTCACGGTCGCGCTTCATATCCTCAAGAATGGGCCCTGCCGCCAGTATCGCGCCGACGATGGTCGACATCAGCTGTCCAATTTTGACTTTCTTCGTTTCAACCCATTCATGTCGTCGGCCGTTCAAGTAGGTGATGATGCCTACCCGCAGAAAGCCTGAGGACTCCAATCCGTACTTGGAATACTGGGAAAGCGCAGTCCATTTGTATTGTTCGTCACGTTGCTTGAGAGACTGCACCATCTTTTCGACGATCGAACACTCTAGGTGGTGGCCATCGACAACAAACGTCACTTTGCCAGAAGGCAAGGATGTCTCGATTCTGCCTCCGGCCCTCTCCACTGCCTGAAAAATCGCGCTAGTGGCTCGGAATCGATAGAGATAGCGCTCCGTCAGATCGGGGACGAGGGCCGGGCCCCAATTGATTCCTCGGCCGCGTGCCAGCTTTTCGAGTTGGCGTTCTCTTTGCCGTTTTTTGTGATCGGTTATCCAAGCCTGTACCCGCGGGTGAAGTCTGTGATCTTCTTCAGGTTTCGTAAAGTCAGGAACGTGCTGGGCCGCGGTCGTCACCGACTTATCAACCTGCGGAGAACGGTCAGGCTTTGGGAGCTTAGCTCGGATGTCGATCGCGCTGGGGGCCCCATCCGGGCCAGGTGAAAGGGCAGGTTGAACGACCGGCTTGCCAGCCTCCTTCTTGGCCCAATGGCCGCGCGGAGGATACGGCACGTTCAGCCTCTTGCAGAAGTTGGCCATGTCGTGTCCGGTGATGCCAAATTCCTCGGCAAGTCGGGTCAGCGATCTGTCCCAGACCATCCGATAGAGTTCCTCTCGAGTGACTGTGCGCGCTTGCAGGGGCATCGGGCTTCTACCGCTGTTCGAGCTTGCCCGTGCCGAACGATGGCTGCGAGCTCTATGGCCAGACGGCCAGGATCGAGATCCCTCTCGTGGCTGGCGACCTGAACAGCCACAACTTCATTGCGTCGCCGCCCCCAGCCGCACGCTTCAGCGTTCGCGGAGCGGCTCTGAATGATTCTCCAGTAGTTGCCTCTCGTGAGTTGAGGCCAGCGAGATGATGCTGATCGCTGAAATTTATTGTGTGCCCAGATTGTGCCCCGGCAAACTGGGGGCACATTGGTAGGGAAGCGGTCTGCTAAGCTATTGAAATATTTGACTGAATGGTGGGCGCACAAGGGATCGAACCTTGGACCTCTCCCGTGTGAAGGGAACGCTCTCCCGCTGAGCTATGCGCCCGGATCCTGGTGGCTGCCGGCCGTGAGGCCTTTGGGCAGCTGCCGAAGCAGTCCGTCGGAGCCCGCGATTTACGAAGCGCGGGCGGGGGGTGTCAAGGATTTGCGGCGGTGTTGGTGAGGAAAACTGCGCGGGGGTGCCGCGCGGTTTGCGATTGGGCCGAAATCGGCTGTTTCGTCGGCCCTGCCCAAGGTCAGGGGCAGGAGACCCGACCCGTCTCAAGCTCCGATCTGCCGCGCCCGCGAGGCGTGCGACTGCAGCGCGCGGATGCGGTCGGCGAGGGTGCCGCCCTGGGGCGCGCCGGCGGCAGCCGGGGCTGCGGGAGCGCCGTTGGCATTCGCCGGCTTGGCGGCGGGTTCGGCGGCCAGCATCGCCTCGATGGTCGAGTTCGGGCCCTCGATCTGCATCGCGAGCTTGGCCACTTCGGCGGCGATGTCGTTGATGCGTTCGCGCAGCAGCGCGTTCTCCATGCGCTCCTGGGCCCAGGTGCTCTCGGCCTGTTGCTGGATCGCGTTCATCTCGCGCTGCAGCTTGGTGCGCTCGTCGCGGGCGGCTTGCAGCTGCTCTTCGAGCGCGGCCTTCTCGGACTTGAGCCGGTCGAAGGCGGCGGACTTGCCGCTGCCCATTCCGGCCAGCTCCTCGCGCAGCTCCTTCAGGGCGCGGTCGGCGGCGGCATTGGCCTCGCGCAGCTGGTTGTTCTCGAACTCGCGCTCGGCGAGCAGCTTGCCCTGGGTCGACAGCCGGCCTTCGAGGTCGGCGACACGGCTCGCCAGCATCTCGGCTTCCTTGACCTGGACGATCAGCTGGCGGTCGAGCTCGGTGACGCGCTGGCTGAGATTTTCCACCCGCGCGCGGGCGTCGTTGAGCGCCTTGGTGGCGGTGTCGGATTCGTCGCGCTCCAGCGCCAGGCGGGCCTGGGTGGCGGAGAATTCCTTCTCGGCGTCGGAGACGCGGCTGCGCAGCTCCTCGACCTGGGTCTTCACCGTCACCAGCTCGACCTGGCGGCTGTCGGCGAGCATGGACTTGTCGTTCAGCTCGGCGGTGAGGCGGACCAGCTCGGCCTGCTTCTCCTTCAGCGCCTGCTCGGCGGCGCGCAGCGCCTCGGTCTTGGCGGCGAACTCTTCTTCCGTCGCGCGCAGCTGGTCCTTCAGCGCCTTCTCGCGCGCCTCCAGCGCGAAGATCGCGGCGTTCTTTTCGCCGAGCTCGATCTTCATGCGGTTGATGGCGTCGGTCTTCTTGCCGAGATCGGCGAGCTGGCCGGTGGCCTTGTTCTTGAGCGCGTCGACGCTCATCTCCAGCCGCCGCGCCGACATCGCGAACTCCGCGCGCAGCTGGTCCTTGTCGGCCTGGATCTCGGCCATCGACAGCGGCGTCGCCGCTTCCAGCCGGCGCGTCGTCAGCCGCACCGCACGATTGTGCACCAGCGGCACGACCATGAGGGCACAGAGCATGGCGATCAGAAAACCGATCGCAAAATACATGATCGGCTCGACCATGACGCACAACTCCCGGTCCGAAATGATTAACGGAATCACAATGCACGGCGGGCTGATTCATTGCCAGCCCAATGCCGTGTTAACCTTGATCCGTCACGGGAGAGCGTGTCTCAACGGTACCAGTTGGCGGGCTCGGCCCGTATCAGAACGGGTTCCAGGTCGCGCTCGGGGTGAACTTGAGATAGCCGACATTGGCGCCGAGCCGCAGGCCGATGCCGGACCGGATCGGCACCAGCACGATGTTGTTGGCGGTCAGCGCCGTCATGCCGAAGCCGCCGACGATGTAGGCCGAGCCGTCGATGCCGACGAAGCGCTGATAGATCGCGCTGGTGGCCGGCAGATTGTAGACCAAGGTCATGGTGCGGGCGCCGTCGCCGCCCCAGTCGAAGCCGAGCGAGGGGCCCTGCCAGAACACGCGGAGGTCACCGGCATTCTTGGTGTAGAGCGTGCCCTCGCCGTAGCGCAGACCGGCCACGAACGCGCCGGCCCCTTCCTCGCCGAGGATGTAGCCGTTCGGCAGGCCCCATTGGCTGACGGCGCGTTCGATCACCGAGGCGAGGCCGCGCGAGACGTTGCCGAAGAAGCGGTGGCCGGCATTGACCAGCTCGTCCGGATTGAAGCTGTCAGGGCTCGGCGCCGGGCGTGCCGGCGGTGGCGCGGGCTGCTGATACGGCGGCGGCGCGGCCTGGTAGGGCGGCGCGCCCTGATAGGGCTGCGCCGGCGGGGGAGCCTGCTGCGCGGCAACCGTCGCGGTCAGGGCCATCAAGGCCGCGAGCGTCGTGGCGGCGAGGCGGATTGCGAAACTCATCGATGGAAAATCCCCTGCTAACGGCGGCCCGACCCAAGCCTTAGACGACGGCCTTAACGACGACGGCCTTAACAACAGCCTTAACCAGACGCCAACCACAGCCGGCGATGGTCGGACGAGGGGCCCGGCCCCTGCCATTCCCATGTTATCGGCACGAACTATGACCGCACAACGGCAACAAGGACACCAAAACGGCTCAAAGCCGCGCTTTCGCCGCGCATTTGCCGTCATCGCCATCATTTCGCTGCTGCTGCTGCCCTCGGCCGCGCCGGCCGCGACGACCCAGCGGATCATCGCCAACCGCTACAGCGGGCTCGCGATCGACGGTTTCGACCCGGTCTCCTATTTCGTCGACGGCCAGGCCCTGGTGGGCGAGGCCGACTTCGAGGCCGCCCAGGGCGGGGTGGTCTGGCGGTTCCGCAACGAGGGCAACCGCGCCTCCTTCCTGGCTCATCCGGAGGTCTATGGCCCGCAATTCGGCGGCTATGACCCGACCGACGTTGCGCGCGGGATCACCGTGGCCGGCAATCCGCGCCTGTTCGCGGTGGTCGAGGACCGGCTGTTCCTGTTCAGCCGCGAGGAGAGCCGGGATGCCTTCAAGGCCGATCCCGAGCGCTATCTCGCCAAGGCAGAAGCGCGCTGGCCGGCGCTGCAGGAGGATCTGCCGCAATAGATCCGTTTCAGACCGCTGTCACCGCGCCGGGATCACCCCAGGCGATGAACGATGGCACGATGAAGCTGTCGGTCCGCTCGCCATAGCGCAGCGGCACGCCGGCCTCGCTGGTCACGGTGCCGCCCGCGGCCACCACAACGGCATGACCCGCCGCGACGTCCCATTCCGAGGTCGGGCCGAGCCGGGGATAGATGTCCGCCAAGCCCTCGGCAAGACGGCCGAATTTCACCGCCGAGCCGAGCGCCAGCCGCTCGGCTCCCGGACGCGCCGCGATCAAGGCCTCGCTGCGGGCATCGCCATGCGAACGGCTGACCGCGGCGACCCATGGCTCGCCCGGCGCGGGCATCGGGCGGGTGCGGATCGGCACGGGCTCGCTCAAGCCCGCTTCGGAGAACGACAGCCGCTCCGCGCCACGGCCGACCAGGCCGCGCCAGATCAGGCCGATGGCGGGCGCGCAGACGATGCCGAGCAGGGGGCTCGCGTTGCTGACCAGCGCCAGATTGACCGTGAACTCGCCGCGGCCGGCGACGAACTCCTTGGTGCCGTCGAGCGGGTCGATCAGGAAGAAGCTCCCTTTGAACGGCGCCGCGCTGTGCCCGACCCGCTCCTCGGACAGAGCGGGGATTTCCGGCGCCAGCCGCGCCAGCCCCTCGGCGATGACGCGGTCGGCGGCGAGATCGGCCTCGGTGACCGGCGAGCCGTCGGACTTGTCGGTGACGGCCATCGCGCGCCGGTTCACCGCCAGGATCGCATGCGCCGCCTGCACGACGAGTTCGGTCAAAGGCGTCATCAGCGCCGCGGCTGTCTCGACGCCGATGGTTCCTGCAGTCTCGCCCGTCGTCATGACCACGCGCTCCCTTCCGCCGTTCCGCACGCAGCTTGCATCATCGAGTCCCCGTTCTGTGCCGGCCCGGGCGCATCCGGATACGGCGGTTCGCTTGGTCCTTGAGCAGGGGCGGCCGGGAAAACCGCCACGTACTTTCCCGTGTCCCGGCCTCAGCTCGGTGGCGGTCCCTGCTTTCGCAGTGTATCAAGCGTTAACGCAAGCATGATTCGTCCAAGTTCGCGGATTTCAGGAACATCGAATGTCCGGCACGTCCTCTTCCGAGATCGCCAATCCGATTCCCGCTCCCGATACGCTCGAACTTGCCGCTCTGCTCTGCTCGAAGGTCTGTCACGACCTGATTAGTCCGGTCGGCGCCATCGTCAACGGCCTCGAAGTGCTCGACGACAATCCGAAGCCGGAAGACCGCGATTTCGCGCTGGAGCTGATCCGCAAGAGCGCCAAGACCGCTTCGGCCCGGCTGCAGTTCTGCCGCCTCGCGTTCGGCGCGGCCGGCTCGGCCGGCGCGCAGATCGATCTCGGCGATGCCCAGAACATGGCGCGCGGCCACATCGAGGACGCCAAGACCTCGATCACCTGGAATCTGCCGCGGCTGCTGCTGCCGAAGAACCGGGTCAAGCTGCTGCTCAACATGATGGTGGTGGCCCAGCAGACGATCCCCCGCGGCGGCATGCTGACCGTCGATCCCATCGGCGACGGCGAGACCATGAGCTTCCGCGTCGCCGCCACCGGGCTGAACGCGCGGCTGCCGCAGAACATCGTCAACATCCTCGGTGGCGAGCTGCAGGCCGTGATCGACGCCCACGCGGTGCAGCCTTACTACACCCGTCTGCTCGCCGAGGCCTGCGGCCTCAAGGTGACCCTGGCGGCCGATGGCGCCGCGATGGTGGTGCAGGCGGCCTGATCACATCGCCTGATCGCGCTGTCCGATCTCGATCGCCGCGATCATCACGCGTCCATCCTGCGACGTCTTGTCGTCGATGGACGCCTGAAACCGTTTACCATGGTTAAGCAAGTCTTGATGATGTCTCCGGATTTGTCCGGAGACATCTTATCTCTTTGTTGAGTCCGTTCATTTGCGCTTACTCAACTAATATTAAACGCTTTGGACCGAAACTGGCCACGGTTTGAAGGGCGCGGCATGTCGCGCTCCGTTGCGTGCGAAGGCCAGTTTCATGGATGAC
>NZ_JANBVS010000018.1 GCF_024586915.1 Bradyrhizobium sp. SRS-191 | reverse complement strand
TCGACGTTGACCTGGAACAGGTTGCGCATGTCGTAGAGCGACGGCGCGGTCTTGCCGAGATGGCGCTGCTGCTCCACCGAGGCCGGCTCGGTGTCGCCCTGGATCACGATCAGGCGGCGCATCAGCGCGCGATATTCACCGGGGACCTCCTGCCACGCCGGCTCGCCGTAATGCTCGCCGAACGGGATCTTGCGGTCTTCTTCCTGCGGAGCCAGCAGGATGCCCCAACGATAGTCGGGCATCTTGACGTAGTCGAACTTGGCCCAGCCGCGCGGATCGACCGAATAGGCCGTGCGCAAGTAAACCAGCGACTGCTGGAAGCCCTCCGGGCCCATGTCGTTCCACCAGTCGACATAGCCGGGATGCCAGCCTTCCAGCGCCTTGAGGACCTGACGATCCTCGGCGAGATTCACATTGTTGGGAATCTTGGTCGAGTAGTCGACGTTCATGATGTTCATGTTCATGGCGTGCCTCCCTGAATTCGTTCGAGCTGCGTCGCTCGTGGATGGCCGGGTCAAGCCCGGCCATGACGGATGAGAATTAAACGCGCGTCATGTCGTATTGCGGCCGCTCGCCGGTGCCGTAGCGCCGGAGTGCGCCCTCCTCGCCGACCGCGTTGGGGCGCTGGAAGATCCAGTTCTGCCACGCGGTAAGGCGCGCGAAGATCTTCGACTCCATCGTCTCGGGACCGGCGAAGCGCAGATTGGCTTCGAGACCGGTGAGGCTGTCGGGAGAGAAGCTCGCGCGCTCCTCGAGGAAGACGCGGATCTCGTCCTCCCAGTCGATGTCATCCAGCGCGAAGGTGACGAGGCCGAGCTCCTCGGCTTCGTCGGCCTCGAGCGGCTTGCCGACCTGCGCGTGCACGCGCTCGAGTCCATTGGGATCGTCGAGGAAGCGCGACTGCAGCCGGGTCAGGCCGTGGCTCATCGGATACGGGCCGAAATTCATCGCCGACAATTCGATCGCCGGCGCCGGGCGGTTGTCGCCCTGGATGGTGCCGATCAGCATGTAGGAGCGGTCCGAGGCGAACACGAGTTCGGCCAAGGTGCCCGCGAAGCAGGAGCCGGGCTCGACCAGGGTCACCAGCGTGCGCGACGTGACGTCGATGCGCTTGAGCACGCGCTTCCAATAGTGCCTGATCTCGTTGACCAGCCAATGCGCCTTGTGGGCTTCGAGGAACGCGTCGTAGGCCAGGACCTGGGAGTTCTCGCCCTGCGACTTGAACACCAGCATCGCGATGCCGAGTTCGTTGATGCGCAGATGCAGGATGGCGTCGTCGAGCTCGCGCGCGACCTGCAGCGGCCAGAACGAAGCGCCCTGCCCGATCACGCCGTCGATGTCGGCCGGCGGCGCGGCTTCCGGCGCTGAGATCGTGATGGTGGCGATGCGGGAGGCGCGATCGATGTCAACATTGACGAAGCCGTAGCGGACGCTCGAGGCGTCGATCACGCGCTTGAGCGGCGTGAGCTGCACGCCCTTGCCGCTGCCGTTGCGCTTGGAGGCTGCCGCGAACTCCTTGGCGCGCTCGGCGACCTTGGCATCGACCTTGGAGTTCGGGGCGATCTCGTCAACCAGGCGCCATTGCACGGCGCGCTTGCCCTTGACGCCCTCTTCCGTCGTGCAGAACGCGTCCGCACGATCGCGGCGTACCTTGCGCTTGTCGACGACGCGGGTGAGCCCGCCGGTGCCCGGCAGAACCGCGAGCAGGGGCACCTCCGGCAGCGACACCGAGGACGAGCCGTCGTCGGCGAGGATGATGTGATCGGTAGCGAGCGCGAGCTCATAACCGCCACCGGCCGCGGTGCCGTTCACCACGGTGATGAAGCGCTGGCCGGAATTCTCGGACGAGTCCTCGAAGCCGTTGCGGGTCTCGTTGGTGAACTTGCAGAAGTTCACCTTGTGCGCATGGGTGGCGCCCGCGAGCATGCGGATGTTGGCGCCGGCGCAGAACACGCGCGGCTTGGCCGAGCGCAACACCACGACCTTGACCTCGGGATGCTCGAAGCGCAGCCGCTGCACGGCGTCGGCGAGCTCGATGTCGACGCCGAGATCATACGAATTGAGCTTGAGCTGGTAGCCCTCGAACAGGCCGCCATTCTCGTCGACGTCCATGGCGAGTGTCGCCACGTCGCCGTCGATCGAGAGCTTCCAATGCTTGTAGCGGGAGGGATCGGTCTGGAAATCGATGAACGTCTTGCCTCCCGCGAGTACGCGGTCTTCCCCGGCCATGAGTCACCCTTCGTTGGAGTGCTTATCGTTGAGATGTAAAATAGTGCATGTTCTGGCAGACGTCTACGGCGAAAAGCCGAAACATGCATTTTATTTCATGTTTGTGATGGGCGCCCCGGCAGGATCGCCGCCGCGAACTCGGCAATGACCCGCAAGCTGGCCTCGGGCGCCTCGCGATGCGGGGAATGGCCGGTCCGGAGCAGCATCGTCACTTCGACCGGGCAGTAGCACTCCTCCTGGATGATCTCGACCTGGCGGACGGTGCCGTACTGGTCGTCGACGCCCTGGATCACGGCGACGGGGACGCGGATGTAGGCGAGGTCGGCGGTGATGTCCCAGGTCCGGAACGCTGGATCGAGCCAGGCGCCGTTCCAACCATCAAACGCGTTGTCGACGTCCTTGTGCCAGCGCGCGAGCTTGGCGCGCAGCTCTGTCGTCTCGTAGGCGGTCTTGATGGCGGCGATCGACGACACCGACACATCCTCGACGACGACATGCGGCGCGATCAGCACGAGGCCTTGGAGGCGATGATCGGCATGGCTGCCGGCATAGATCGCGGCGATCGACGCACCGTCGGAATGGCCGACGAGGATGCCGCGCTGGAAGCCGATCGCATCGAGCAGCTTCGGCAGCACGTCGTTCGCCTCGCGCTGCATGTAGTCGAGCGGGCGCGGCAGCGTGACGGGGCTGGAGGCGCCGTAGCCGGCGCGGGAATAGGCGAACACGGAGGCACCGGTCGCCTGCTGGAGCTTGTCGGGAAAGTCGCCCCACAGGCCGACCGAGCCGAGGCCTTCATGCAGCAGCACGATGCACGGGGCGTCCGACGGCTGCGGGCCGATGAGACGATATTCGAGCTGGACGGAGTCGATGGTGAGGAAGCCAGATGCAGCCAGGGTCATCGCGATCTCCGCGCTGAAAAAAGTGTTATCCGACGTCCTTGCGGCGCGCGCGGTGTACCTCGCCCCGCTTGCGGGGAGAGGTCGGATTGCATCGCCAGATGCAATCCGGGTGAGGGGGTACAGGTCTCAGCACTTACACCACTCGTGCGGCTGCCCCTCACCCCACCCCTCTCCCCGTGAAGAACGGGGAGAGGGAGCGCACTGCCGACTGGGCGAGAGATGGGGTCCATCTCCTGGCGGCGATGCCATGCCGCGCCGAACCAATTACTAATTAGTCCCCTCGCGCAGCTTGAAGCGCTGGATCTTGCCGGTTGCGGTTTTCGGCAAGGACTCCACCACTTCGATCCAGCGCGGATATTTCCACGGGCCGATCTTCTGCTTGACGTGATCCTTCAGCTGATCATGCAGGGTCGAGCGATCGACGCTCGGGCGCAGCACGACATAGGCTTTCGGCTTCAGCAATCCTTCCGGATCGGACTCCGGCACGACAGCGGCTTCCAGCACAGATGGATGCGTGATCAGCGCGCTCTCGACCTCGAACGGCGACACCCAGATGCCGGAGACCTTGAACATGTCGTCGGAGCGGCCGCAGAAGGTGTACCGGCCCTCGGCGTCGCGGACATATTTGTCGCCGGTGCGCGTCCAGTAGCCCTCGAAGGTCGAGCGGGTCTTGTGGCGCTGATTCCAGTAGCCCTCACCGGCCGAGGGCGCATGCACCAGCATCTCGCCGACTTCGCCGTCCGGAACGCCCTCACCGGCCTCGTTGACGAGACGGACCTGATACCCCGGCACGGGACGGCCGGAGGAACCGTATTTGATGTCACCGGGCGCGTTCGACAGGAAGATGTGCAACAGCTCGGTCGAGCCGACGCCGTCGAGAATGTCGACACCGAAGCGCGCCCTCCAGGCATTGCCGACCGATTCCGGCAGCGCCTCGCCGGCCGAGGTGCAGATACGCAAAGCGGAGCCGGCCTTCTCGTGACGCAGCGATTCATCGTGCAGCATGGCGGCGAACAGGGTCGGTACGCCGTAGAAGATGGTCGGGTTGTAGCGGTTGAGCAGCTTGAACATCAGCGCCGGCGTCGGGCGCTCGGAGTTGAGGATGGTGGTGGCGCCGACCGACAGCGGGAAGGTCAGCGCGTTGCCGAGACCATAGGCGAAGAACAATTTTGCAGCGGACAGGCAGACATCGTCTTCGCGGATGCCGAGCACCTGCTTGGCGTAGGTCTCAGCTGTGGCGGCAAGGTTGCCGTGGAGATGGCGGACGCCCTTGGGCATGCCGGTGGAGCCGGACGAATACAGCCAGAACGCCGGCTCGTCCTCATGCGTCGCGACGGTCTCGAACTGATCGCTCTCGCGCGCGAGCTCTTCCGACAGCAGCTTGTGGCCGAACGCGTTGCCGCCGGAGACGACCACGCAGTCCAGATCGGACATCCGCCCGACGATGTCCTTCACCGCCGGATACAGCGCCTCGGAGACGAACAGCACGCGGGCGCGGCAATCGGCCAGCACGTAGGCATATTGCTCCGAGGTCAGCAGCGTATTGAGCGGCACCGGGACGATGCCGGCGCGCATGCTGCCTAGAAACACCGCGGGGAAATCCACCGTGTCGAGCATGATCATCGCCACGCGTTCCTCGCGGCGGACGCCGAGGCGGCGCAGCATGTTCGCAACGCGGCAGGTCTGCTGTTGCAGCCCGCGATAGGTCAGCTCGGAGATCGTGTCCGTGTAGGCGAGCTTGTCGCCGCGGCCCGCCTCGACATTGCGGTCGAGCAGCCACGACACCGCATTGTACGACTTCACGGCATTCTCCCCGGATTTTTGAATTATAATTCATAGAAGGCCACCAACATCGCTTGCTGTCAATCCTTCTCGGCATTATGTTTCCGCTTCAAAAGAAGTCAGAGGGACATGGCGCCAGAGAACGACGCTGCCAGGGATGATGCCGGCCAGTCGGCGGCCGAGACCGATTTCCTCGACCAGCTGGGGCAGCGGGTGCGGCGGATGCGCGGCCTCGCAGGCATGTCGCGCAAGGTGCTGGCCGAGGTCTCCGGGATTTCCGAGCGCTACATCGCCCAGCTCGAGAGCGGCAAGGGCAACGTATCGATCGTGCTGCTGCGCCGCATCGCCAACGCCATCAACGCACCGCTCGACGACATCATTCCCGGCGGCGAGCCGTCGCCGGACTGGCCGGTCATCCGCGATCTCCTGAAGAAGGCGAGCCCGAGCCAGATCGCGCAGGTCAAGGAGCTGCTCGCCGGCGGCGGCTCGGCGCCGCTGCGCCGCGCGTTCTCGGGGATTGCGCTGATCGGCCTGCGCGGCGCCGGCAAGTCGACGCTGGGCCGGATGCTCGCCGAACGCATCGGCTGGAGCTTCGTCGAGCTCAACAAGGAGATCGAGCGGCAGAACGGCTTGTCGGTCGCCGAGATCATCGCGCTCTACGGCCAGGAAGGCTTTCGCCGCATGGAGCAGGCCGCGCTGGTGGAGCTGCTGGCACGGAAGGAGCTGATGGTGCTGGCAACCGGCGGCGGCATCGTCTCCGAGCCGGTGACCTTCGATCTCATCCTGAATGCGTTCTACACGATCTGGCTGAAGGCCGAGCCCGAGGAGCACATGGGGCGCGTGCGCAAGCAGGGCGACCTCCGCCCGATGGCCGACGACCGCTCGGCAATGGCCGAGCTGCGCAACATCCTGGCAAGCCGCGAGCCGCTCTACGCGCGGGCCAATGCGGTGGTGGACACCGCGGGACTGTCAGTGGACGCGGCGGCCGCGCGGCTCGGCGAGGCGGTGAAGCCGGTCATCGCCAACGAAGCGCGGATGTTCGCGCGCGGGTGAGCTAACCGCCGGTTGCGGCGATGGCGCGATCGTGAGCCTCCAAAATCGTCTTCAGCTTATCCTTGGTGTCCTGCACGTCGGCGCCGGTTTTCTCATCGAGCAGCAGGCCGTTGAGCGCGCTGTGAGTCAGCCGGTTGGCGACCCATTTGCGCTCGAAGCCGAGCTTGGATTGCACCGTCGAAATGATCGTGACGCAGAGCGACAGCACCGTCGCGACGGTCTTTGGATCAAAGCCGACGATGGCGCTGCTGGTCTGCGACAGCACCGCGGCCGTTGCACTGAACACAACGACGCAGACAGTGGAGCCGTGGTTGGCGAAGCTCCACCACTTCTGCCCCCGGCCGCTCCAGCGCAGCGCGTCGTTCAGCGTGCGCGCCACGAAGTCCGCGCCGGTCTCCTGCCCATGCCCGTCTGCCATCGTTCTCTCCCCAGCCGGTTCGCCCCCTGATTGAGAGATGATCCAACGACAACGGCCGGCCTCGCGCAAGCGGGCCGGCCGTGTGGAACGAGATGACGGAGAGGATCAGCGCTCGGTCTCGATCTCCCGCAGCTCCGCGTAAGTCAGTGGCGTCAGGCCGGCGCCGTCGAAATAGATGAAGCGCAGGCGGCGCCGGCGGGAGATGAAGTTCGACGGCAAGGGATCGTAGCGGAAGGTGCTGCCGCCGAGATGCGGGGTCAGGCTGCCGACGTCGGTGAGCGCATCGATCTCGACGCGCAGCAGCTTCAGGCTCTCGCCGTCGCGCAGGATCTCGAACGGGACCCGGGCCAGCCGCAGGAAGCTGGTCGGGTCGGGCGCGGCGATGAAGCCGTCGACGAAGGCGGCCTCGACCTTGTCGAGATCGGGCTCGACCACCGGCGCGGGTTTGGCGCCCTCCGGCTGATGCGGCGTCTGCCACTGGACCGGAGAGCGGCCGCCATGCGGATGGTTGTGGCCGGGGCCATGCGGCGGATGGTCGTGATCATGGTGATGATCATGACCGTGATCGTGGTGGTGATCGTGATGATGATGGCCGTGATGGTGGTGATGATGTCGCATCGCGGGCCTCAGAAGCTGACCGGCTTGTTGATGATGTGCTTGTGGCTGCCGAGCTTGCCATGCGCGACCATCGAGCCCAGCGCCTCGACGACGACGCGGACGCCGATCAGCGCGGTGATATCAGACGTATCGTAGGGCGGCGAGACCTCGACGACCTCGAGCCCGCACAGGCCCTCGGCGGCGACGAGGCCAAGCAGCTTCAAGGCCTCGCGCGGCAGGAAGCCGCCGGGCTCCGGCCAGCCGGTGCCGGGCACGAAGCCGCAATCGATGGAGTCGACGTCGAACGAGATGTAGACGGCGTCGGCATCCTTCCATGCCAGCTCCAGCGCGATCTCGGCGGTCTTCTCCAGGCCGATCTTCTCGATGTCGGCGATCGTCAGCACGTTGGTGTTGCGCTTGCGCGCGACCTCGACGCCCTCGCGCGGGACCTGCCAGCCGCCGATGCCGAGCTGCACCAGGTTGGTCGGCGAGACGTTCGGCAGATTGGTCGCCCAGTACCAGGGCGTGGTGTGCATGCGCTCGTCGAGATCCTTCTCCTGGATGTCGATGTGGCGATCGAAATGGATGATGCCGATGCGCTTGTCGGTGCATTGCGCGATGCCGCGCACGCAGGGGAAGCCGATCGAATGGTCGCCGCCGAGCATGATCGGCAGCGCGCCGGACGAGGCCACATGCGCCACGCCGCGGCTGATCTGGTCGAAACTTTTCTCCAGATTGGCGGGGATGGTGAAGACGTCGCCGGCATCGCACAGGGTCATCTGCTCGCGCAGGTCGACGCCGAGCTCGTAGTTGTAGGGCGTGTAGAGCGCGGAGATGCGGCGGATGCCCTGCGGCCCGAAGCGGGTGCCGGGACGATAGGTGGTGCCGGAATCAAAGGGGATGCCGATCACGGCGGCATCGTATTTGCCGACGTCACGCACGTTCTCGACATAGGGCGCCTTCATGAAGGTGTTGATGCCCGCGAAATGCGGCAGCTCGCCGCGTGCAAAGGTCGGGATGTCGCGATCGGTCAGGGTGTCGGCGCCGGGCAGGCCCATGTCGAGCGCCCATTGCCGCTCCTTGCGCCAGCCATTGGTCGGCAGCTTGCCCTCGGCCTCCAGCGCCTGCCAGCCCTGGGTGGCCATCTTGTCGAAGTCCGGATGGTGACGGCGCAGGGCCTGGCGCCGCGGCTGCAATCCGGCACGGCGCGTGCGCCGCATGGCGGGGAATGACATGGAGTTCTCCTTCGTTTCTTCTGGGTTTTGCTATTGCGCCACGTGGACGCTGGCGCGGATGAAGCCGAGCACGGGCACCGCGCTGTCGCGGGTGAGATCGAGATCGTAGGTGATGCGCGCTCCGAACCGCTCCGGCGCCTGCGGATCCTTGCGCGGGCGGTCGAGCGCGATCAGCCGCGTCGCGAGGCCGAACGCCTCCTTGATGTCATGGGTGACCATCACGATGGTCATCTTGTGCTCGCGCCACAGCGGCTTGATCAGCGCATGCATCTGCGCGCGGGTGCCCGGGTCGAGCGCGCCAAAGGGCTCGTCGAGCAAGAGCACGCGCGGCTGTTTCGCCAGCGCCTGAGCGATTGCCAGCCGTTGCTGCATGCCTCCGGACAGCGCGCTCGGATATTTGTCGGCGTGAGGTCCGAGACCGACGGCCTCGATCAGCGCGCGGCTCTTCTCGATCGCCTCCTTGCGCGCCGTGCCGAACAGACGCGCCGTGAGAGGACTAGCAGTCATCTCATAGCCGAGCAGCACGTTGCCCAGCACGGTCAGATGCGGAAACACCGAGTAGCGCTGGAACACGATGCCGCGGTCGGGACCGGGCTCCGCTGGAAACGGCTGGCCGTCGAGCAGCACCGCGCCCTGGCTCGGCTTCTCCTGGCCGAGGATCAGGCGCAGGAACGTGCTCTTGCCGGCCCCGGAGGGACCGACGATCGACAGGAACGTGCCGGAGGCGATCTCGAGATTGATGCGCTCGAGCACGAACTGGTTGCCGTACTCGACCCAGACGTTGCGGAAGGACAGCGTGCTCATCAGCGACTCCCTTGCGCATAGGCCCAGGGAAACGCGCGCCGGCCGAACCAGACGAGCGCATAGTCGAAGACGTAGGCGAGCAAGGTGATCCAGACGACGTAGGGCAGGATCACGTCCATCGACAGATAGCGGCGGACGAGAAAGATGCGATAGCCAAGCCCGACGTCCGAGGCGATCGCCTCCGCCGAGATCAGGAACAAGAAGGCCGGCCCGATCATCAGCCGCAGCCCCTGGATCAGCCGCGGCATGATCTGCGGCAGCACCACGCGGATCGCGACCTGCCAGGTCGAGCCGCCCAATGTCTGCGCCTTGATCAGCTGCTCGCGCGGCATGTTCTGCACTTCCAGCGAGAGATCGCGCACCAGGGTCGGCGTGACGCCGATGACGATCAGCACGACCTTGGACAATTCGCCGAGGCCGAACACGATGAACAGCACCGGCAGCACCGCCATCGGCGGGATCATGGACAATACCGCGACCAAGGTGCCGAAGCCCGCGCCGGCGATCGGAAGCAATCCGATGGCGAGGCCGAGCGTGAGGCCGATGACGGCGGAAATGCCGAGCCCGAGGGCGAGCCGTTGCAGGCTCGCCGCCGTGTCGGCCCACAACACGTAGTCGCCCGAGCGGCGATCCGGCTCGGTCGCGAGCCGCTTCGACGTTGCGACCATTTCCGAGACCGGCGGCAGCAGCTTGTCGTCCGGATTGTCAGCGCGCCGCTGCGCCGAGCCGACCACGTAGATCAGCGCGATCAGCAGGAACGGCAGCAACGCCAGCAGCAGCCGGCTGCCCCGGTTCGGAACGACGTTCATCGCACGCGGCATTGCGACACTCCCATGATCAACGTCTAGCGCCGGCTTCAGAGCTGAACCTCTCCATGAACACGCCTCTCGGCGTGTTCATGGTCGGTGTGCAGTGCCGCCTTCGGCTTTTGACCCTCATGGTGAGGAGGCGCGAAAGCGCCGTCTCGAACCATGAGGCCCGAACTGGGGCCTTCTCCTTCGAGACGCTTGCTGCGCAAGCTCCTCAGGACGAGGGGAGATGCTGGTTGCTCAGCAGACCCAACGTCACAGCTTCCCGTCGGCCGCCATCTTCATGTAGGTGGGGTCGAAGCGCAGCTTCACGTTCGTCGTGGAGCCCAAGGCCTTCGACGGCGTGGAGATCCCGACCGCATCCTTCGACTTGACGTTCTCGCCGAGCAGATTGTGGTCGAAGCAGAAGGTGCGGACATGGTCCATGATCTTCGGCAGCTCCGGCCCCGTCATGAAGGCGAGCGCGTCCTTCGGCTCGTAATACATGAAGGTGGTCTTGAGCTGGGTCTCGAAGCCCGCGAGATCGGTGCCGGATAGCTTCGCCATCGCCTCGCGCGCAGCCTTGCCCTTCTCGCTCTGGTCCTTCATCAGCGCGATGGTCTCGTACCAGATGCCGGTCAGCGCCTTGCCGAGCTCGGGATTATCCTTCAGCGTCGCGCTGTTGACGACCAGCAGATCCTCGATCTCGCCGGGGATCTTGCTGGAGTCGAACACCAGGCTCGCGCCCGGCTCGGCCTTCACTTCGAGCAGCTGCGGATTCCAGGTGACCACGGCCGTCGTGTCCGGCGACTTCGCGGCGGCGACGATATCGGCGTCCGAGGTGTTGACCGTCTTGATGCTCTTCTCGGAGAGCTTCACGGTTTCAAGCCCGCGCGCCAGCAGATAATGCGACACCGACAGCTCGACGAGATTGACCTTCTGGCCCTTGATGTCGGCCAGCGTCTTGCCCTTCTTCAGCACCACGCCGTCATTACCGTTGGAGTAGTCGCCCATGATGATGGCCGACGTGTCGACGCCACCGGCGGCGGGAATCGTCAGCGCATCCATGTTGGTGACGGTCACGCCGTCGAACTTGCCGGCGGTGTACTGATTGATCGACTCGACGTAGTCGTTGATCTGCGTGACCTTGATCGAGATGCCGTATTTGTCGGCCCATTTCTTGACGATCCCGGATTCCGCGGCATAGGGCCACGGCATCCAGCCGACATAGATCGTCCAGGCGATGTTGAATTCCTTCTTCTTCTCGGCGAGAGCCGGCGACAGCGAAGCGGTCGCCAGCGTGGATGCCGCGAGCAGGGCAACAAACAGATTTCGTGCTTTTCCCATATCCAGTCCCTCATCGGTTTTGTGACCTGCGGACTGGCAAAAACAACCTCGAGCCTGCCAAGCGCGGCCACTGAGGTCTCCCGGGTTTTTATCCCGCCGTGCACCAGGGCTCTCCCCTGGCGGCTGCTCTCGGACCAGCATTCTCGATCGAGAACCGGAACCCTAGCTGCCAACTCTGAGCAATGGGGTGAGCAAGCCGCGTGCCAGAGGAAAATGCTTGCGATTCAACGGATCGCACGGCAGCCTGTGCTCAAAAAGCTGGCAGTCCGAATTCATCTTGGGCGATAGGCTGATGGCGGGGGCAACGGCCATGCATCGAAAGCATGAACCGGTTGGCGCACGCCGGAGACCTCATCAGGCCGGCACAAACGTGACCGTGGTTTGGAGTCTCTTCGTCATGATCAAGCTGTCCGGGATCGCAGCGGCAAGCCTGCTGGCTGTTGGCCTGATGTCCGCAACGGCGCTCGCGCAAAGCGCACCCGCGGCGGATACGCCAGCCCAGCCCGCGCCGGCCGCCACGCCCTCCCCGACGCCGAATCCCTCTCCCGCAACGGCAACCCCCGCTTCAGCACCGGCGTCCGCCGCCGAAAAACCGGCCGAGACGAAGCCCGCGGCCGACGCGGCGGGGACAAAAAAGAAGAAGCGAACGAAGACCACCCGGCAGGAAGTCGAGGACTCCCTGCGCAGCGGCAAGGTGCCCTCGCGCTATCGCAGCCGGGTGCCGAAGGAGTACCAGAAGTACATTCCGTTCGATCGCTGAGCGCGAGTGCGGTGATCGACGGCGCCTAGGTTGGCGGCGTCAGCTTGACGACGAACGCGACGATCAACATGAAAGCGAGACACAACGCGGTCTCGAGGTCGGAATGCTCAGACCAGAAACCGCGCAGACTCGCCGCGGCCTTCTTCGGTGCTTCGAGGCGGATATGAGGCGTACGCATTTGCTCAACCTTTGATAAAAGGCAAAACAAACTACTACCTGTGACGATAGTCCCATCCGAGCTGCGCCTCAATGCGAAAAATCGGCGCATGTCAGTATCACTGCCAAATCTACGCATCGCGCGGCACACCATCTTGATGTGAGTCAATCCGGGTCCACGGCGTTATAGCCGACAGCGCGCTGGCATCAAATCCCGAGATAGCGGTGCTGCAGCGCCGGCTCGGCCATCAGTTGCTCCGACGTGCCGTGCCACACCGTGCGGCCGCGCTCGATGATGTAGTGGCGGTCGCAGATGCGGGTGAGATGCTCGACGTTCTTGTCGATCACCAGGATCGACTGCCCGCGCGACTTCAAGAGCGACAGACAGTTCCATATCTCCTCGCGGATCAGCGGCGCCAGGCCTTCGGTCGCCTCGTCGAGGATGAGCAGTTTCGGATTGGTCATCAGCGCCCGGCCGATCGCCAGCATCTGCTGCTCGCCGCCGGAGAGCTGATTGCCCATGTTGCCGCCGCGCTCGGCGAGCCGCGGAAACAGCGCGTGGATCTTGTCGAGCGTCCATGGATCGGACGCGCCGAGCCGGTTGGTCGAGGCGGCCACGAGATTCTCGGTGACGGTGAGGTTCGGGAAGATCTGCCGTCCCTCCGGCACCAGGCCGATGCCGAGTTGCGCGATCCGGTAGGACGGCAGCTTGCGGGTTTCGTGGCCGCTGAAGCGGATCTGGCCGGCACGCGCCTGGGTCAGGCCCATGATCGAGCGGATCGTGGTGGTCTTGCCCATGCCGTTGCGGCCCATCAGCGAGACCATCTCGCCGGGACGGATCGCCAGGGACAACCCGAACAGAACCTGGCTCAGACCGTAGCAGGTCTCGATGCCATCGACCTCCAGCAGCATGGCGCTTGTCCCCTGATCAACCATGGCCGACCACCACGTGCTGATCACCGAGATAGGCGCGCTTGACCTCCTCGTTCTGCCGGATCTCGTCCGGCTTGCCCGAAGCGATGATGCGGCCATAGACCAGCACGGAGATGCGATCGGCGAGCGCGAACACCGCTTCCATGTCGTGCTCGACCAGCACGATGGAGACCTCGTTGCGCAGCTCGGCGAGCAGCTTCACCATGCGCTGGGATTCCGTCACGCCGAGGCCGGCCATCGGCTCGTCGAGCAGCAGGATCTGCGGCTTGGTCGCGAGCGCGACGGCGAGCTCCAGCTCGCGCTGCTCGCCATGGCTGAGCCGCGACACCAGCACGTCGGCGCGATGGCCGAGGCCGACGCGCTCCAGCGCGGCACGCGCGGCATCGCGCAGCGGCTTGTCCTTGCGCGCATTGGCGAAGAAGCGGAACGAATGCCGGCCGTCATGGGCCTGGGCCGCGAGCGCGACATTGTCGGCCGCGGTGAAGTCGGTCAGCAGCGAGGTGATCTGGAAGGAGCGCGCGAGCCCCAGCGCGCTCCGCTTGTAGGCCGGGAAGTGCGAGATGTCGCGTCCGCCGAGGAAGATGCGTCCGCCATGCGGCGCGAGATGACCGGTGAGCTGGCTGATCAGCGTGGTCTTGCCGGCGCCGTTCGGGCCGATGATGGCGTGGATCTCGCCCTTGGAGACATCCAGGCAGACGTGATCTGTCGCGATGATGCCGCCGAAGCGGCGCACGAGATTGTCGACGCGAAGCAGCGGTTCAGCCACGGTTCAACCTCCCGAGCATGCCCATGATGCCGCCGCGGCCGAACAGCACGATCAGGAGCAACAGCGGCCCCATGATCAGCGCCCAATATTCGGTGAGCTGCGACAGCACCTCCTCCAGCACCAGGAACACCACGGAGCCGACGACCGGACCCATCAGGGTGCCCATGCCGCCGAGGATCACCATCACCATCAGGTCGCCGGAGCGGGTCCAGTACATCACGGCCGGGCTGACGAAATCGGTGTTGTTGGCGAGCAGCGCCCCTGACAGTCCGCACAGCATGCCGGCGATGGCGAAGCAGGCGAGCTTGTAGCGCTTCGACGGAAAGCCGATCGCCTGCATGCGCTGCTCGTTGGAGCGCAGGCCCTGCAGCACCAGCCCGAAGCGCGAATTGACGATGCGCCAGACCAGCGCGACGACGGCGAGTAGGCAGAACAGGCAGAGATAATAGAACTGCACGCGGTTGCCGAGATAGATCAGGCCGCCGAAATCGCTGCGCTTGTAGACGGTGAGACCGTCATCGCCGCCGTAGCGGGCGAGGCCCGAGGCGACGTAATAGGCCATCTGTGCAAAGGCCAAGGTGATCATGATGAAGTAGACGCCGCGCGTGCGCAGCGAGAGCGCGCCGATCACGAGCGCATACAGCGCCGACACCGCGATCGCGACGGCGAACTGTGCCCAGCCGGAGCCGATGCCCTCCTGCGCCAGGATGCCGACGGCGTAGCCGCCGATGCCGAGATAGGCGGCATGGCCGAAGCTCATCATGCCGCCATAGCCCATCAGCAAATTCAGGCTGACCGCCGCGAGCGCCAGGATCACGATGCGCGTGAACAGCGTGAGAATGAAGATGTTGCCGCTCAGGTTCGAGTAGACCGGCAGCAGCACGAGGCCGGCCACGACGAGCGCAGCGACGAGGCTTGAGACGTTGAGTGAGAATTTCATCTGCGGTTGGCCGGAAACAGACCTTCAGGCCGCGCCACCAGCACGATCGCCATCAGGAGATAGATCAGCATCGAGGACAGCGCCGGCGCCGCGGTGGAGGCCGACGCGGAGTTCAGCACCTGGCGCAGCAGATTGGGCAGGAAGGCGCGGCCCATGGTGTCGATCAGGCCGATCATGATCGCGGCGATGAAGGCGCCGCGGATCGAGCCGATGCCGCCGATCACGATGACGACGAAGGCGAGGATCAGGATGTTCTCGCCCATGCCGATCTGCACGGTGAGGATCGGCGCCTGCATCAGCCCGGCGAGGCCGGCGAGCGCGGCGCCGAGGCCGAACACCAATGTGTAGAGCAGCTTGATGTTGATGCCGAGCGCGCCGATCATTTCGCGGTTGGAGGCGCCAGCGCGGATCAGCATGCCGATCCGCGTGCGCATCACGCCGAGATAGAGCAGCAGCGCGACCAGCAGAGCCACGACGATGATCGCGAGGCGATAGGCTGGATATTGGATGCCCGGCAGGATCGTGACCGGAAAGGCGAGCCAGGACGGCAGCGGCAGCGCGAGGCCTGCGGGACCCCAGATCAGCCTGACCGCTTCGTTGAAGAACAGGATCAGGCCGAAGGTCGCCAGCACGTGGTCGAGGTGGTCGCGCCCATAGAGATGGCGCAGTGCCGTGAATTCGAGCACTATGCCGAGCAGAAGCGTGGCACCCAGCGCCAGGACGCCGCCGAGCACGAAGCTGCCGGTCCAGGCCACGAAGGTCGCAGCGAAATAGGCGCCCATCATGTAGAGCGAGCCATGGGCCAGATTGACGAGGTCCATGATGCCGAACACCAGCGTGAGGCCGGCAGCCAGCAGGAACAGCAGCAGTCCGAACTGCAGCCCGTTCAGGAATTGTTCGACGACGAGAAGCATGCCCCTCACTTCACGCTCAAAAAGACGGCGGCAGAACCGTTGCAGGCGCTGCCGCCATGTCCGCCCCCGATCTTAGGACGAAGATGTTTTAAGCTTCAAGCAAATTCCAGGCCGGTCCGCGCCCGGCCTGGATTCTTTCCGCTCATTTCATCGGGCACTTGTCGTGGAAGCGGTCCTGGTCGTTCTCGACGATCGTGGCCACCGTCTTGAGCGAGAGCTGGCCGTCGGCGTCCTTGACCACGTCCTGGAGGTAGAAGCTCTGGATCGGGATGTGGTTGTTGCCGAACTTGAACGCGCCGCGCAGCGACTTGAAGTTGGCCTTCTCCATCTCGGCCTTCATCGCGTCCTTCTTGGAGGTGTCGCCCTTGACCGCGACCACCGCGCTATTGATCAGCTGCGCCGCGTCATAGGCCTGAGCGCCGTAATAGGTCGGACGCAGGCCGGTGTACTTCTTGCGGTAGTCGGCAACGAAGGTCTTGTTCTGCTCGTTCGGCAGGTCGTTGACCCATTCCTGGGCGCCGGGAACGCCGATCGCATTGTCCTTCTGCAGCGGCAGCGACAATTCGTCGACGGTGAAGGCGGTGTAGAGCGGCATCTTCTCCTTGAGGCCGGCCTGCGCGTATTGATTGAGGAACTGCACGCCGGCAGCGCCCGGATAGAACACGAAGATCGACTCGGCGCCGGAGGCGCGCGCCTTGGAGAGTTCGGCGGAGAAGTCGAGCTGGCTCGGCCAGACCGTGTATTCCTCGCCGACGACCTGGCCCTTGAAGGTGCTCTTGACGCCCGCCAGCATGTCCTTGCCGGCCGCATAGTTCGGGCCGATCAGGAACACCGACTTGACGCCCTTCTGGTTCATATAGAGGCCCATGGCGGCGGGCGTCTGGTCGTTCTGCCAGGAGGTCGAGAACACGTAAGGCGAGCACAATTCGCCGGCGAGCTGCGACGGGCCGGCATTGGCGGAGACCAGGAAGGTCTGTGAGTCGACCGCGGTCTTCAGCGAGGCCAGCAGCACGTTCGACCAGATGTAGCCGACGATGAAATCGACCTTGTCGGACTGCACCAGCTTCTCGGTCTTCTGCTTGCCCACGTCAGGCTTCTGCTGGTCGTCCTCGTAGATCACCTCGACCGGCTTGCCGTCCATCTTGCGGCCGAGATGGTCCAGCGCGAGCTCGAACGAGTTGCGCATGTCGTTGCCGATCACGGCGGTCGGGCCGCTGAACGTCGAGACGAAGCCGATCTTGATGGTGTCGCCGGCAAAGGCCGTGCTCGAAAACAGCAGCGCCGCCGCGCCTGCCAGCCAGAAGCTCGTCTTCATGGTCGTCCCTCCCCTGATCACGGTCAGTTCTTATCGTTGTTTCTTAACCGGCGCGCAGCAGCACGGCGAGCGGCGGCGTTTCGCCGCAGCACGCCATCGCGCGAATGACATTCCGCGCACCATCGACCCATGCACCATAATTCCCGGAAACGGGCAAAGGCAAGAACTATAGTGCCTGTTAACGATACCGCAGCACAGCACAAGCGGGCCGTGTCAATGTGACACCGCCCGCTCGCGCTCGTGCGTATCACCCGGACGGCGTTACTTCACCAGCGCGCAACCACCGTCAGCCATCGGCCGAAACGCCTGCTCGGCCGGGATCGTCGAGACCAAGCGATAATAGTCGTAAGGGTACTTCGACTCCTCGGGCTTCTTCACCTCGAACAGATACATCGGATGCACCACGCGGCCGTCGGCGCGGATGGTGACGTCGCCGAACAGCCGGTCCTTGCCCTTCACCGTCTTCATCTGCGGCACGACGTCCTTGGCGTCGTCACTGCCGGTCGCCGCGACCGCGTTGAGATAGGCGAGCGTGGAGGCGTAGACGCCGGCCTGGTTGCCGCTCGGCATCTTGCCGTTCATGCCGGGACGCGCCGCGAAGCGTTTGGCGAAGGCGCGGGTGTCGTCGTCCATGTCCCAATAGAAGGCTTCGAGCAGTTGCAGGCCCTGCGCCGCCTTCAGGCCCATGCCGTGGATGTCGTTGATGAACAGCAGGAACGCGACCAGCGACTGGCCGCCCTGCTGAATGCCGAACTCGGCGGCCTGCTTGACCGCGTTGATGGTGTCGCCGCCGGCATTGGCGAGCCCGATCACCTTGGCCTTGGAGCCCTGTGCCTGCAGCAGGAACGAGGCGAAGTCGGTGGTCCCCAGCGGATGCTTGGCCGAGCCAAGCACCTTGCCGCCATGCTTCTCGATGTAGTTGGTAGCCTCGGCCTCGATGCCCTGTCCCAGCGCGTAGTTGACCGTGATGAAGTACCAGTCCTTGCCGCCGCGGCCCATCATCGCGGCGGCCGTGGTGTTGCCGGTCGCCCAGGCATCGTTGACCCATTGAATGGTGTTCGGCGAGCAGGCCTTGCCGGTGAGATCGGAGCTTGCGGTGGATGAGGCCAGGAACGTCATCCGGCTGTTGCGCAAGAGCTCGTTGATGGTCAGGCCCACGGCCGAATTCGGCACGTCGACGATGGCATCGACCTTGTCGACATCGAGCCATTTTCGCGCGATGGCCGAGCCGACGTCGGCCTTGTTCTGGTGGTCGGCATAGACGATCTCGACCTTGATGCCCTTAGCCCCGCCGTTGAAATCCTCCGCAGCCATGCGCGCGGCCTCGACCGAGCCCATGCCGTTGGTGTCCTGGAAGATGCCGGAGATGTCGTTGAGCACGCCGACGCGCACGACATTGTCGGAGATCTCGCCGGCGGACGCCGTGGCGGCGAAACCGAGCGACGTGGCGATCGCGATGACGCTTGTATTGAGCTTTCTCATGAAATTCCTCCCCGTGTCGTTCTTGTTCTGATTGTCGTCGAAGCCGTCAGCTCTGCTTGTCCGGGATGCGCACCACCAGCCCGGCCAGCGCCGGCTGCACCTTGATCTGGCAGGACAGCCGGCTGTTCGGCAGCCGTTCGGCGGCGGTCCCGTCGAGCAGCGCATCCTCGTCGTCGGAAACCGGATCGAGCTTCGCCGTCCAGGCCTCGTCGACATAGACGTGGCAGGTGGCGCAGACGGCGTTGCCGCCGCATTCGGCGGTGATGCCGTCGACGCCGTGGGTGAGCGCAGCGAGCATGAGGCTGTCGCCGTCCGCCGCCTCCACGCTTTGGCTGCGGTTGTCGTGATGAATGAAGGTGATCGTTGTCATGGCGCGCTCAGGCTGGAGTGAATGTGACCGGCAGGCTCTCGAGTCCGCGCAGCGTATTGTTGTAGCGGCGCGTCGGCTCGCCGCTCATCGTGATGGCGCCGACCTTGCGCGCGAGCGCGGTCAGCACCGCCTCGCCTTCGAGCCGGGCGACGAGCTGGCCGACGCACATGTGGATGCCCGAGCCGAAGCCGACATGGCCGGAGACTTTTCGCGTGATGTCGTAGCTGTCCGGCTGCTCCCAGCGGCGCGGATCGCGATTGGCGGCCCCCAAGAACATCAGCACCTTCTCGCCCTCGGGGATGACGACGCCGCCGAGTTCGACGTCAACGGTCGTGGTGCGGAAAAAGGTCTGCACCGGACTCTCGAACCGCACCGCCTCCTCGAACGCGTTGCGGGCGAGCGAAGGATCGTCGCGCAGCCGCGCCCATTGATCGGGGAAGCGCGCGAGGCAGTAGACCGCAGCACCGATGCCATAAACGGTCGTGTCGAGCCCGGCGGACAACAGCGAGCGCACCAGCAAAGGTGCTTCGGCCGGCGTGATCTCACCGGTATCGCTGAAGGCATGGATGCAGGCGCCGAAGCCGCCGGGCGTCAGGTTGTCGCGCTGGCATTGCGCGGTGACATAGGCCTGATGCGGCGCCGAGCGTTCGATCGCTTGCTGGCGCAGCTCGTTCGGCGGACCGAACGCGTTGAAGACGAGGCTCGCATAGGGAATGAGATGCTCGCGCCCCGCGGCCTGCAACCCGAGGGCGTCGGGAAACACAGACAGCGGATAGGCCTCGGCGAGATGAGGGATCGCGTCGAACGACCCGCGCGCCAACAGCTCGTCGATCTTGGCTTCGGCCGCGACCATGAAGCCGTCGCGCAGCCGCTTCATGACCGCGGGCGACAGTACCTTGCTCAGCACCGCGCGTGTCCGCGTATGCGCCGGCGGATCGGCCTCGAGGATCAGGCTCGGCGGCCGCCACGGCTTCTCCTTGGCGAAGTCGCTCAGGCCCACGCCGCGGCTGGAACAGAAGGTCTGGGGATCGTTGAAGACGGCGTAGACCTCGGCGTAGCGGGCGACGCCGTAGACGTTCCACTGATCGAGATAGACGACGGGACCGGCCTCGCGCATCTCCTGGTGCGCCGGATAGGGATCGTCGAAGAAGTCGTAGGAGAACGGATCGATCGCGAGATGCGGGATGCCCGGCGCTACGCCGGAATTCTGGGAATGATTTGTTGGGTTCACGCGGCCCTCCCGAAGTTTGACCTTGTCATGCGGCTTTTCGTATCCGTATGAGTGGCGATGCATGGATGCTGGGGATCATGAGCGAGACCAAGGGAACGCCGCGCAAAGCACCGCCGCGCGAGCCTGAGGCCCAAGATCGGGCCCACGGCCTCACGCTCGATCTCGACCGCTATGTGCCGGCCTTCATCACCTTCATAGCCAACAAGCTGTCGAACAGCGCCACCGCGTTCTATCAGCGCAATTTCGGCGTCAACGTCACGGAATGGCGGATCATGTCGCTGCTGGCGATCGAGCCGGGTATTCCGGCCTCGCGCATCTGCAGCGTGATCGGCTTCGACAAGGGCCCGGTCAGCCGCACCTTGGCGCTGATGAAGAGCCGCGGCCTGATCGCGATCCGCAACGATCCGGAGGATGGCCGCAGCCATTCGATCTCGCTGACGGCGAAGGGGCGCGCGACGCACGACAAGGTCATCATCGCCGCGTTCGAGCGTGAGCGGCGACTCCTGGCGTGTCTCGACAAGGACGAGCAGGAAGTTCTGATCACGCTGCTGCGCCGCATCCACGACAATCTCGACGCCGTCACCGGCGCGAGCTGAGGCCAGGCAACGCGCTCCGCGGAACGGCTGACCAAGTCGAAGAGACCACGTGCTCGCGCGCGCGCAAACGGCCGCGCCCGCGGCAAGCAGGCTGCGCATAGCGTTTCCATCCCATGCAGAGCGCAAGCCATCCTGCGCCTTCATTTTTCACGAGACCATCGTTCCATAGATTAGTTGCTCTGGCAACCATAAATCCGGCTGCCGTCTTCGGGGCGCGCGCAGCTCGTCGCAACTCGACACCTTTGCCGTTCGCAACCTCGACCTCAGCCCTGGTTCGACGGCCCCGACCGACGACGCTTTGGCGCAGGCAATGGTGAGAGGAGACGTCCAGCGGTCATCGGCCTTGCTTGCGTCGCCAGCCGCTATCTCGCCTGCCTACAAATCAGGCAAAATGCTGAGCAGTTTGACGCCCAACTCCCGCAACACGGGGCAAATCGCGGCCCAAGCCTCTGATATGCAATATTTTTCGGTCACAGCGCCGGGCAGCTATCGTGTACACAATGGCACGTGCCTTGCTACACCAGCAGCAGATCGGCGAAGCGGAGCACGACGACATGGCACCCCAGACATCAGGCTCAGGACAGATCCGGAGCGCCGCGTGACTGAGACCGTCGCCGAGATCGTTGCCGCCCACCGTGCCGGCCTGATGACGCCGAAGCAGACGGTCGCGCGGACGTTCGACCGGATCCGCGCGCACGGCGACTCCGCCATCTTCATCAGCCTGCGCGACGAAGCGGATGCGCTCGCCGAGGCCGAGGCGCTCGCGGGCAAGGATCCCGCGGCCCTGCCGCTGTACGGCGTGCCGATCGCGGTCAAAGACAATATCGACGTCGCGGGCCTGCCGACCACGGCCGCCTGCCCGGCCTTCGCCTCCACGCCGACGCGGGATTCGACCGCCGTGGCACGGCTGCGCGCGGCCGGAGCCATCGTCATCGGCAAGACGAATCTCGACCAATTCGCCACCGGCCTGGTGGGCGTGCGCTCGCCCTACGGCATCCCGAAGAATCCGGTTCACGGCGATCTCGTGCCGGGCGGATCGAGCTCGGGCTCGGCGGTCGCGGTCTCGGCCGGTCTCGTGCCGTTGTCGCTCGGGACGGATACCGCGGGCTCCGGCCGCGTGCCGGCCATGCTCAACAACATCGTCGGGCTTAAGCCGAGCCTCGGCATGATCTCGACGGCGGGGCTGGTGCCGGCGTGCCGCACGCTCGACTGCATCTCTGTGTTCTCGCTCACGGTCGATGATGCCGTCGCCGCACTTTCGGTGATGGCCGCGCCCGATCCGCTCGATGCATTTTCGCGCGACCGGCCATTGGAGGCGGTGACCGCGTTTCCCAAGGGGGTGAAGCTCGGCATTCCCCGCTCTGGACAACTGATCTTCTTCGGCGACAAGGCGGCGGAGGCGGCCTACGGCGCCGCCGTCGCGCGCTTCGTCAAGCTCGGCGCGGAGCTCGTCGAGTTCGACCTCGAGCCGTTCTACGAGACGGCGCGGCTGCTCTATGAAGGCCCGTGGGTCGCCGAACGCTACCTCGTCATCCGCGATCTGCTGGCGTCGGATCCCGACGCCATCCATCCGGTGACGCGCGAGATCACCATCGGCGGCGCGCGCGGCAGCGCGGCAGATGCGTTCGCGGCGCTGTATCGCCTGCAGGCGCTGCGCAAGGTGGCCGAGCGCACTTTTGGCGAGATCGATGCGATGGTGTTGCCGACGGCGCCGACCGCCTACACGACCGCCGAGGTGCTGGCCGACCCGATCCTGCTCAACAGCCGGCTCGGCACCTACACCAACTTCGTCAACCTGCTCGACATGTGCGGACTGGCGGTGCCGGCCGCGATGCGTAGCGACGGCATTCCGTTCGGAATCACGCTGCTGGCGCCCGCCGGACGCGACGCCGCCCTCGCCAGCCTCGGCCGCGCGTTCCATGCCGACACGGCGCTGCCGGTCGGCGCGAAATCGATCGCGCAGCCGCCGCTCGCGCCGGTGTCACCCGCGCTGCATGGCGACGAGATCGCCATCGTCGTGGTCGGTGCGCATCTCTCCGGCATGGCGCTGAATCACGAGCTGACTGGTCTCGGCGGCCGGCTGCTGGAGGCGGCATCGACCGCGCCGGACTACAAGCTCTATGCGCTGTCGACGACGCCGCCGAAGCCTGGCATGCTGCGTATCGAGGACGGCAAGGGCACCGCAATGGCGGTGGAGCTCTGGGCGCTGTCGGCCGCGAGTTTCGGAAAGTTCGTCAACCTCATCCCGCCGCCGCTGTCGATCGGCACGATCCGGTTGGCTGACGGCCGCAGCGCCAAGGGCTTCCTCGTCGAGCCGGCCGCGCTCGATGGCGCGCGCGACATCTCGGAGTTCGGCGGCTGGCGCGCCTACATGGCGCGGAAGACCTGACCTCGTTCGAGAACGTAGGGTGGGCAAAGGCGCATCCGAGCCCTATCGCACAATGAGACAGCAGTGGCGCCGTGCCGCCGGCTGATCCGCCCGCCGTACCACGGTGGGGACGCTGCCGCCTGACGGCGGCCGCTTTGCCGTCCCTACGGGCGGCGGCTCCATCTACACCGACACCGCGTAGATCTCATACTCGCCGCGCACCAGCTCGATGTGAGCCTTCATGGCATTGGCCGCGCCGGCCTTGTCACCGCGCAGGATGGCAACGACGACGCGGTCGTGCTCGGCGTGCGACTTGGCGAGGCGGCCGAGATTGCGGAACTGGGCGCGGCGGAACGGCTGCACGCGGACCCGCGTCGCCAGGGTGATCTCGGCGATGTAGGCGTTGTGCGCGCCGGCGTAGATCGCGTTGTGGAAGCGCTCGTTCACCTCGTGGAAACGCTCGGGATTGCCGGCGTGGCTGAGATTGCGCAACTCCTCGTGAATGGCCTCCAGCCGTTGCCGCTCGACCGGCGTCATGCGCTGCGCGGCGAGGCCGGCGCAGAGGCCTTCGAGCTCGGCCATCGCCTCGAACATGCCGGTGAGGCGGTCGACCGAGGGCCGCGCCACCACCGCGCCGCGATGCGCGCGCGCCTCGATCAGTCCGGATGCCGCGAGCTGGCGCAGCGCCTCGCGCACCGGCGTGCGCGACACGTTGAAGCGCTTGGCAATCTCGGTCTCGTCCAAAGAAGCGCCGGGCGCCAACGCGCCGCGCACGATGTCGTCGGCGAGCTGGAGCCGCAATTCCTCCGCGCGCGTGATCTTCGCCACGGCGGGTGGTGCACGATCGCTGCGCGGCATCTCGGAATCGCGCGGGAGCCGCTGATGCGTCCGCGGCGGAAGATCGTCCAGACTCATGCCTCAGCCGCCCTTTGCTTCGTCGATGACGCTGACATGGGCGGCAACGATTCTCCAGCCCTCGGGAAACCGGACCCAGGTCTGCATCTGACGTCCGACCTTGCCCGGTGCGCTGTCGCGGTAGAACAGCGTCGAGGCGACCGCGGTGTCGCGGCCATAGGCCGTGATCACGGTGCGTGCGGTGCGCCGCATCAGTCCGACCGGCGAGCGTGCGGAGCGAAACGCCGCGATCTCGCTATAGCCATAGAGATTCTCGCCGATGCCGTAGCGCAGCGTGCGCGAGTCCTGCTTGAACAGCTCATCGAGCACGGCGACGTCGTTGCTGACCAGCGCCTGTTCATAACGCTGGAACTGCGCGGTCACCTCCGCAACGACGTCAGGCAGATCGACTTCCATTCTCCAGAACTCCTCTCGGGGCCGGCGCAGCGGCGACGCCAAGCTGTTGCAAGGCGTGGGCCACACGCAATGCGACGTGTTCGCACCAGGGCGCGGCGATGATCTGCACGCCGATGGGCATCGGCTCCAACGGAATCGGAACGGCGACGACGGGAAGTCCGATGAACGAGATCGGCTGGGTGTGAATGCCGATATTCGCGCGCACCGGCAGCTCTACGCCGTCGAGCACGAACGTCGCCTGTCCGAGCTTCGGCGCGATGCACGGTGTCGCAGGCGCGATCAGCACGTCGACGGACTTGAAGATGTCGAGCACGCGCGAGCGGTACCAGCGGCGGAATTTCTGCGCGCGGTCGACCATCGGCGCCGGAATCATCGCACCTGCGATGAGGCGATCGCGCACAGCGGGATCGAAATCCTGCGGACGCGTGCGCAGGCGATCGAGATGCAGCGAAGCACCTTCGGTCGTGCTGATGACATAAGCCGCGGCGCGGGCGCGCGCGGCTTCCGGCACGTCGATGACCTGCGTCACCTTCAAAGCGGCGACGACGCGGCTGACGGCTTCGGCCGCTTCAGGAAACAGGTTCTTCTGAAAGTGACCGCCGGCGATCGCGATGCGCAGGCCGTCGAGCCCTTGCGACAGCATTGCGGAGACCGGCTCCGGCGCGCGCGTCGTGCACGCGGCATCACCTGCGTCAGGTCCTTGCATGACATCGTAAGCGAGCGCGAGATCCTCGACCGAGCGTGCGAACGGACCGAGGTGGTCGAGGCTCATCACGAACGGGAACGAGCGCGCGCGCGACAGCCGGCCATAGGTCGGCTTCAGCCCGAAGATGCCGCAGAATGACGAGGGCACGCGGATCGAACCGTTGGTGTCGGAGCCGAGCGCGATCGGCACTAGGCCGCCGCCGACGGCGCTGCCCGAGCCGCCCGACGAGCCGCCGCTCATCCGCGTCGGATCATGCGGATTGCGCGACGGACCGTCGTGCACGTTCTCGCCGGTGAAGTCATAGGCGTATTCGCCCATGTTGAGCGCGCCGATGAGAACGGCGCCGGCGGCCTCCATGCGCTCGATCAGCGTGGCGTCGCGCGCCGCAGGTGCGCGGTCACGATTGATCTTGGAGCCTGCGCGCGTCGGCAGCCCTTCGACATCGAACAGATTCTTCACCGCGAACGGCACGCCGGCGAGCGGACCGGCCGGCTTGCCGGCGGCGATGTCCGCGTCCACGGCGCGCGCTTTCGCACGCGCACGCTCGGCGGTGACGTCGGTAAACGCATTGAGCACACCATCGCGTGCGGCGATCCGCGCCAGCACGGCATCGGTGGCCTCGACGGCGGAGAGCTTGCCGGCGGCAACCGCGGCGGCAATGGCACCGGCGGTCTGGTCGGCGGGATCAAGCGGTGAAGACACTGGCGGGCTCGGCTTCGTCAGGAAGGGAAAATTCATCGACCAGCTTCGCCATTTTCAGCGAGACTGCGAGATTGGCACGGATGGCCGGACGCCAGGCCTCCTCGATGGGCAGGCCAAGCGCGCGCCCGACGGCGTCGATGTAGTCGTCCCAGTCCTCATGCGATGGCTCGGCCATGCATCTCCTCCTCAATGCGCCGGTAGCGGCGGATGCGGAATCGCCGTCAGCAGCTCACGCGTATAGGCGTCCTGTGGATCACCTAGCACACGTTCGGACGTGCCCTCCTCGACGATTCGACCCGACCGCATCACGATCACACGATCGCACAACAGCCGCACCACGTTCAAATCATGCGACACGAACAGATAGCTCATGCCCAATTTCTGCTTGAGGTCCTGCAGCAGGTTGAGCACGACCGCCTGCACCGAGACATCCAGCGCGGCCGTCGGCTCATCGAGGATGACGAGCTTCGGGTGCAGCGCAATGGCGCGCGCGATGCCGACGCGGGCCTTCTGGCCGCCCGACAATTGGTGCGGAAAACGGTCGAGCAGGTTCAGCGGCAGGCCGACCATGGTCGCGAGCTCCTCGCAGCGCGCACGCAGCGCGTTACGGCCTCTGATCTCGCCGAGCTGCAGGATCGGATCGGCGATGGCGCGCGCCGCCGTGAAGCGCGGGTTGAGGCTGTCGGTCGGATCCTGGAACACCATCTGGATGTGGCTGCGCAGCGGCAGCCGCGCGAACGCCTGCGGCAGGATGTTGCCGATCTCCTCGCCGTCGAAGCTGATGCGGCCCGAGGTCTGGTCGAGCAGACGCATCACCATCATCGACGTCGTCGACTTGCCGCAGCCGGACTCGCCGACGAGGCCGACGCTCTCGCCATGGCCGACCGTGAAGCTGATGCCGTCGACGGCGCGAAACATCTCGGGTTCGATCGCCGGCTTGCGGCCGAACAGTTTCGACAAGGTCGCGGAGGCGCCCTGGCGAGGATATTCCTTGACGAGCTTGTCGACGAGGAGAAGTGGCCTGCTGCTGCTCGCACTCCGCTCGTCGTCCCCCCTCCGCTCGTCACCCCCGGGCTTGACCCGGGGGTCCATCTTCCCGGACGACTCTTGCGCGAGCGGATGGATGGCCGGGTCAAGCCCGGCCATGACGGAAGCTGTGTGAGTTGATGCAGACGCCTCCTCCTCCGGCAGCAACTCACGCAGCGAGACGCCGAGCCGCGGCGTCGCGCGCATCAACTTGCGCGTATACGGATGCTGCGGGTTGGCGAAGATGTCGGCGGCCTTGGCGGTCTCGACCACCCGGCCCTTCTCCATGACGACGACGCGGTCGCAATAGGCGGCCGCCAGACCCAGATCATGCGTGATCAGGATCGTCGACATGCCCCGGCTCTTGGTCAGCTCGACGACGAGATCCATCACCGCCTTCTGCGTGGTGACGTCGAGACCCGTGGTCGGCTCGTCCGCGATCAGGAGCTGCGGATTGCAGGCGAGCGCCAGTGCGATGACCACGCGCTGGCACATGCCGCCGGACAGTTCGAACGGATAGGCGTGATAGCGCTCGCGCGGGCGCGCGATCTTGACCTGCTCCAGCGCGGCGATCGCCTTCTCGGCGCGATCGCTGGCAGCGGCCTGCGCGTGCTGCTTCAGCACGTCCTCGATCTGCTGGCCGACCTTGCGGATCGGGTTGAGCGCCGCGCGTGGATTCTGGAAGATCATCGAAATCTCGCGCCCGCGGAGGTCGCGCATCGTGCTTTCCTCGGCCGCCTTGACGTCGACGCCGGAGAACATCACCGAGCCCTCGGCGATACGGCCAGCGCGATCGAGGATGCGCATGACCGCGTAGGACGTCACCGACTTGCCCGAGCCGGACTCGCCGACGATCGCCAGCGTCTCGCCCTTGGCGACGGAGATGTCGACATGCTGCACCGCCTTGACGATGCCGCGCCTGGTGGAAAATTCGACGGTGAGATCGCGAACGTCGAGCAGCGGCTGGGCGGTCATGAACGGCTCCGCATGTCTGGTGCGCTCCCTCTCCCCGTTCTTACAGGGACGCGACGAGCTGCGCTCGCGCTGAGAGGGCTGGCGTGAGGGGCTGCCACACCCAGTGATGCGTGTTGAGAGACCTGTACCCCCTCACCCGGATTGCATCTCCGATGCAATCCGACCTCACAGCGCGAGCGCAGCTCGTCGCGCCCCCGCAAGCCGGGAGAGGTTAAGGAGGATCCAGCCGCGCAGCTCGCGTCCATCGCCTCACGTCCTGCGCTGCGGATCGACGATGTCGCGCAGGCCGTCGCCGAGCAGGTTGAAGCAGAACACGGCGATCATCAGCGCGAGGCCGGGAAACAGCGCGATCCACCATTCGCCCGACACCATGAAGGACGCGCCCTCGGCGACCATGATGCCCCATTCCGCCGTCGGCGGCCGGACGCCGAGGCCGATGAAGGACAGGCCGGCGGCATTGAGGATCGCGTAGCCCATGGTCAGCGACATCTGCACGATCATGATCGGCATGATGTTGGGCAGGATGTGGCCGAGCAGGATGCGCAGCTCGCTGTTGCCCGAGAGCCGCGCGGCCTGCACGAAGCCGGCATTGCGGCGGACATTGGCTTCCGCCCGCGCGACGCGGGCATACAACGGGAAGTTCACGATCGCGGTGGCGATGATGATGTTCTGCACGGTGTTACCGAGCGCGGCGACGATGCCCATGGCCAGCACGAACAGAGGGAACGCCATGATGGTATCGGCGATACGGCCGACGATGCGGTCGGTCCAACCGCCGAAGAAGCCGGCGGCGACGCCCGCGAGCCCGCCCATGAAGAACACGAGCGCGACCGAGGCGACCGCGATGAAAGTGTCGAGCCGGGCCGCGACGACGACGCGGCTGAAGATGTCGCGGCCGAGCTGGTCGGTGCCGAACCAGTGCGCCGCCGAGGGCGGCTTCAGTGCGGACGCGGTGTCGCTGGCCAGTGGATCATACGGCACGATCCAGGGCCCGAAGATCGCCGCGAACAGGATGATCACCAGCAGCCCGAAGGCAAAGCCCGTGACCTTGTTTTCGGCGAGCACATAACGCGTGTGCCCGATCAGGGCCATCACGCCGGACGTGCTGTTGGCGGCGGGTTCGAGAGTCGGCGCGACAGTGCTCATCCTTCCAGCCTCACACGGGGGTCGATGACGCCATAGAGAATGTCGATGACGAGGTTGAGGACGACGTACATCACGGCCATGGTCAGCACGAAGCCCTGCACCGGCGCGAAGTCGGAGGCGATCAGCGCCTCGACCGCGTAGGAGCCGATGCCCGGCCAGGCGAACACCTTCTCCACCAGCACGTTGGCGCCGAGCAGAAAGGAAAACACCATCGACAGCGTCGTGATGACCGGCAGCATCGCGTTACGAAACGCGTAGGTCACCGTGACCGTCGAGGGCGACAGGCCGGAGGCGCGCGCCGTGCGGACGAACTCCGACGACAGCACCGAAAGCATCGAGGCCCGCGTCATGCGCGCGATCGGCGCCAGCGAGAAGATCGCGAGCGTCGCCGCCGGCAGGATCAGCTGGCTCAGCGCCGAGCGGAACGCCTCGCCGTCACCCGCGATCAGCGCGTCGATCAGATAGAATCCGGTCACGTTGTTCGGCGCGCTGTAGAACACGTCGAGCCGGCCGAGCGGCGCCGGCGACCAGCCGAGCCGGAAGTAGAACACATAGACCAGCACCAGGCCGGTAAAGAACACCGGCAGCGAGACGCCTGCCGTGGTGACAACGCGGCAGGTGTGATCGATCCATGATCCCGGCCGCGTCGCCGCGAGCACGCCGAGCGGCAGCGCGATCGCGACCGAGACGAGGAGCCCGAGCAGCGTCAGCTCCGCAGAAGCCGGCAGACGGTTGCGGATCTCGGTGGCGACCGGTTGCCCCGTCGTGAGCGAGCTGCCGAGATCGCCATGCGCGAGATCGACGGTGTAGCGGAAGAATTGCTCGACCAGCGGCTTGTCGAAGCCGAGCTTCTTGCGGATCTGCTCCACCGCCTCTTTTGTCGCGGCCGGACCGGCGAAATACGCAGCGGGATCGCCGGGCAGCGCGCGGGTGAGCAGGAAGGTGACGATTACCACGCCGATCAGCGAGGGGATAGCGAAGGCGAGGCGCTTGGCGATGAGGGCGATCATGCCGGACCCTCCGCGTGGCGCGCCGGCGAATAGCGAACAGCGAATGGCGAATAGCGGCTTCCCCGCCTGAGCTCCGCCCCGTCTTTCACCATTCCCCTACTCCCCATTCGCCACTCGCCGTTCTCATCCCTTCACCAGCGCGCGATAGTCCAGCCGGCGATGGAACCAGTATTGATAGCCGGAGATGTTCTTCTGCATCGCGACGTTGACGAACGGCTGATACAGCGGGATGCGCGGTACATCGGCGAAGGCGAGGTCGACGAACCCCTTCACGTCGGCATCGTACGCCGCCTTGTCGCCGGTCGCGGCGGCGTCGCGGGCGCCGTTGATGAGCTTGTCCATCTCCGGCGACTTGTAGCTCATCGTGTTGAACACGGAATTGTTGCCGTGATAGCACCAGTAGAAGAAGTATTCGGGGTAATCGAGCCAGCCTGAGAAGATGTTGGTGAAGAGCGGCATCTCCTTCTTGTTGAGCTCGGTGCGCCAGTTGGCGCCGGGCACCTTGTTGATGGTGGTCTTGATGCCGAGCTGGGCAAGGCTCTCCTGCACCAGCACGCACAAGGGCTCGTTGACCTGCGCGAAGTTCAGATCGAAGGAGATCGTGGTCTCGAAGCCCTGGGCGTAGCCGGCCTCGGCCAGCAGCGCCTTGGCCTTCTCCATGTCGGTGAAGTACTTCGTCGGCTGCGGCCATGCGACTTCCGTGGCCTTGTCGGCGGGCGCGCCGAACATGGGGTTGGCGAGGCCGAACATCACCGCGTCGATGATCTTCTGATACGGCATCGCATAGGCGAGCGCCTGCCTGACCTTGGGATTGTCGAACGGCGGCTTGGTGACGTTCATGCCGATGTATTGGATGCCGTTCGAGATCGGCAGCGAGATCACGGTGTGCTTGCCGTTCGACTTCATCTCCTGGAAGTCCTTGTTCGGCAGCTCATAGGAGATGTCGGCATCGCCGCGCTCCAGCAGCGCGCGGCGGTTGCCGGCCTGCGGCACCATGCGCCAGATCACCCGCTTGATCTTCGGCAGCGGCCCGCACACCCAGTCGTCATTGCGCTCCATGATGACTTCGGTGCCGGCGGTCCACTTCGTCACCTTGTAGGCGCCGGAGCCCGCCGTCTGCTGCTTGGTGTATTCGAGGCCCCAGGGGTCCTTCTCGCTTGCGTTCTTCTTCACCAGCTCGGAATTGACGACGCAGGGCACGATGACGGCCAAGTCTGGGATCGTCAGGCGGTCCTTCTTCAGGAAGTCGACCCGCACGGTGTAGTCATCGACGACGACGAACTGCTCCGGCTTGGTCAGCGATCCCGCGCTCATCTGAAAGGTCGGGAAGCCGCCGACGCTGACGGCGCGGTCGAGCGACCATTTGACGTCCTTGGCCGTGACCGGCGTACCGTCGTGGAATTTGGCGTTCTTGCGCAGCTTGAAGGTCGCGGACATGTCGCCGATGGTCATGTCCTCGGCGAGCTCGGGCCTGAACTTGTCGCGGTCGTAGTACGGCACGCCGCCCGGGCCGCTCTTCATCTCGTGGCCGATCAGGCGGTCATAGCAATTCCAGGACACCTCGTAGCCGGGCACGTTGGTGCCGACGCCATGGATGTCGAGATTGTTCGGCCCGCCTTCGGACACGATCAGCAGCGTCTCGGACCGCGCATCGGCCTTGGCGGAGGACATCACCGCCGGCGCCATCGGCAGCGCGGCGCCGGCGGCCAGACCAGAGACGGATTTCAGAAAATCGCGACGCTTCATCAAATGCTCCCACGGAGTACGACCGGCAGGAGGTGATTTCGCAAGCTTCGTGCCAAACCGCGCTGGGGAGCCAAGCCTTTGAAGATGCCGCTATTTTCAGAAATGGCCGACGTGGGCCCGCCGCCCCATTGCATACAGATGGCGAGATTTGATTATCTTATGAGCAGCAGTCCCCGCTGTCGGCATCACGGCGACGCTACGGACAGAAGTCCTCATTGTTGATCCGTGAGCACCGCGGGCTCGCCGCGACCTTTTGGCGCGCGCAACCGTCCACGGTATCGATCTTTCTCAGCGCGCGCAGCGCCGCCATTGTCGGCCGATGCCAGAGATAGTGCTCATCAGTCAGCAGTGACGCCCGCCGCAGGCCGCTCACCGTCGGCGCGTCGAAGACCCCGCTCGCCGGGGCGCCAGCGCAGGCGAGCCGGGTCAGCTCCTCCTGCAGGCGGGAAATCAGCTCGCGCCCGTCGAATGTCGGTCCGGCGCTGTCCAGCACGGCCGCTTCGCGGAGCCGAGACGCTGAAGCGCGGGCCTCGGCCGCTTCGGGCGAATCGGGAAACAGCGACGCCACGAGGTCGAACGCATCCGGGCTTCGGACCTGTCGGGCCCTCGCCAGCACCTCAGCCGCGGAGGATGTCCCTGCCTGCTTCTGATCGGCGCGCGCCGCTTGGCGTTTTGCCAGAACGTTACGCGCCCGCGCGGCCTCCTCACTCCCGGGAAAGCGGTCGACCAGCAACTCGAACAAGGCCGGGTTGTCCGTCTCGGTTGCCGCCGCGAACAGCTGCGCTGCAGGGCTCGGCGGCGGCGCCGGCGGCACGAAGTAGAAGTCCGCCTCGATCGAGGTCGACTCCCAGGGGATCTGCTGCTCGGCGGTTGCCAGACGCACCTGGCGCCGGACGCTCTTGAAGACGTCCTCCAGCTTTTCGCCGGGAGCGCCGATCGCCTGCGCGAGCGCGAGCGTGTAGGGGCTGTGGCCATTCTCGCCGTCGAAGGCGGCCTTGCCGGAGCCGGTGGCCGACGCGATGAAGGCGCCGTAGACCGCCCCCATCGGCGCCAGCCCGAGCAGGGCACTGGCCGGCGCAGCGCCTTCAGGGAACGGATTGTCGCGGCACGCATCGAGGATCAGAATGTTCACGCGATTGCCGGCTGAGGACAGCCGGTCCGCGATCCGCTTGACGCTGACGGCGTGGCCCGCAATGTCGGCCTTACGCTTGATCTCCGCATCCACCGGCACCAGGTAGTTGATGCCATCGCTCTCCAGGCCGTGGCCGGCATAGTAGAAGACCGACACAACGTCCGGCCCGCGCTGCTTGATCGCCTGCGCAAACGCCTCGACATCCTCGCCCATGGCTTTCAGCTCGCGATCGGCCTTCAGGGTCACCTCGAAGCCAAGCTTTCGCAGCTTGTCTGCGATCAGGTCGGCGTCCTTGCCCGGATTGTCGAGTGGCCTCAGCCGGGCGTAGGCGGCATTGCCGATGACGAGCGCCACGCGCGGCGCCGAACCCGGTATCGCCTTGCGCGGAGCTTCCGCAGCAAGGCCGGACGCCAGCCCGTGAAAGACGAGCAACAAAGCGAGAGACAGGAGAAGCCGGACCGGCTGCCGGAAAAATGTTGTTCGCATGTTCGCATTATACCGAAGCGCCGGCAGCCCACCACCATCATCGAATTGACGGCAGACGGCACGTATGATCCGCTTCGGTCTTTCCTTTTCGCAGCGCCCCGATGTCGCGATCTGCCATCATATTGTCGATCAGTTTCCTGCTGTGGAGTGCCTCGGCAACCGCCGAGGTCTTGAGCGGTCGCGAATTCCAGAACCTGCTGGCCGGCGGCCCGGAGGGTACGACCATCGTCTTCCGAGGAGGAACGGACAAACTGTTCTTCTCCCCTGCGTTGAAGAACAGATTGCGCGCGAGCCCGGAGCTGGGTACCGATTTCATCAAGCAGAAGATCCTGCGCAGCACGATGGTCGAGGGCGTTTTCATCAGCGCTTCCATCGAGAACGGCAAGCCGCGCATGGTCAGCGGCATTGCCGGCATCGCCGCCGACAGCGACAGCGGCCACGGCATCCTGACATTGCTGCAGACGTTTCCCGACGACACCAGCCTCAAGGCCTTCGAGAAGCGCGACCGGCTCTATGCCGTCGTCATCGTCGAGGACGCACCAAGCGGCGTCGTGTGCCGCAAGTCACATTGGGAGAGGCTGTTTGCGCTCAAGGGTGACCCGAAGATGATGACGGTGCCATGCGAATTCATCGTGGGCAACGCCATCATGCCATCAGCCGCTCCTTGAGCGGCAAAGCAGGGGGACGACATGACGATCACCGGTATTTCCGAGACGATGCCCGGCAGGTCCGCGACGCGACCGGGACGCTGGCTTTTCATGGCGATGCTGGCGCTGATCATGCTCGTTGGCTCCCTGCCCGTGCGGCCGGCGGCTGCGTCGGGCGCCTTGATCGCGGCGTCCAACGAGGCCGTCGGCGGGCTCAATGCCTGCAGCAGCAACAAGGGCAAGGATCTCTACAACTGCGTTGCCGACGTCCTCGATCGGCTGAACTCACGCATTGCATCCATCAACGTCCCCGAGACCCATCGCGCATTGCAGGCGGCGTCCGAGGGACTGCGCGCCGCCACGTCGAGGCCGCAGGCCATCTCGGCTCTATCGCGCTGCAAGGCAGCCATATCCGCCGTGATCCAACGGCTGCGCGCCTCCGGTGGCGAATATGCCGGCTTGAGCGCGATTTCGGGCGTGCTGTCGCGCGCGATCCAGCTCGTTCAGAGCAAGGGCTGAAGCTGAGCGGCTGAGCCATCATGTGAGGGGCACGATATGACGATCGGGAATGTTTTCGACGAAGCGCTCGGCAGGTCCATGGTGCGACCGCGACGCTGGCTGCTGATGGCGACGCTGGCGCTCGCGATGCTCATCGGCTCCCTGCCGCTGCGGCCGGTCATGGCGTCGGCCATCCTCAATGCAGCGTCGACGACGGCGGTCGGCGGTCTCGGGGCCTGCAGCAGCAACAAGGGCAAGGACCTCTACAACTGCGTCGCCGACGTGCTCGACCGCATGGCCTCCAGCATCGGTGCCGCCAACGTGCCGGAAACGCAGCGCGCGTTACAGACCGCCGCCGCCGGCTTGCGCGCGGCGACCTCCAAGAGTCAGGCGATCTCTGCAATCGCGCGTTGCCAGTCGGTGATATCGGGAGCCCTGAAACAGGTGCGTGCGGCCGGCGACCGCTATGTCCCCGGGTGGGGTGACACTGGCCTGACCTCGATCTCCAGCGTGCTGTCGCGCGCGATCCAGCTCATCCAGAGCAAAGGCTGACGCAGCAGAGAAACGAACATGCCCGCTCTGCGACGATTATCCCCTCTCCACCTGCTGACGGTGATCGCGGCATTGCTGGTGCTCAGCTCTGTCGCCGGCACGCCTGCGCGCGCCGACGCCGGCATGGCCGCGGCAGCGGTGTCTGCGAATGGGGGTCTCGCGGCCTGCTCCGCCAACACGGGAAAGGCATTGTATGATTGCATCGCCAACGTGCTCGACAGGCTGAGCAGCGAGATCACTGCGCCCGGTGTAGCTGAGACGCGCCGGGCGCTCAGCAATGCCGCAGCCGGGCTGCGTGCGGCAACGACGAAGGCTCAGGCTTTGTCGGCGGTCACGCAGTGCCGGGCGTTGGTGTCCGGCGCGCTCGCGAAGGTTCGTGCACTCGGTGGCGGCTACCTCACGGGCTGGGGCGGCGGCGCCGGCGGTGGATCGGGCCTGGCGGCCGTGTCGGACGTGCTGGCGCGCGCCGCCAAGCTGATCCAGGCCAAAGGCTGAGCCGCGTTTCAATCCGGCCAGATCAGCGCCTGCAGCTCGTCGAAGCTGCGGACTCTGGCCGGCCAGTCCGGAATGCAGATGTGCCGAACGGGGTCGCTGGCCCGGTGCAACAGCATCAGCGCGAGCAGCCGGCGCTTCAGCTGCCAGGCGATATCCCGAGGCGAGAGGCCGTAGCCGTCGAACAACGCGCGCACGCGTCCGGGATGACCCGCGGCCATGAACGCGCTGGGGCCGAGCAGGTCGTATTCGCCGAACCCGGTCATCACGTCGCCGAAGTCGAACAGCCCGCTCACGCGCCAGCCCTCACCGTCGCGGGCGACGAGGAAATTCTCCGGAATGTACTCGCCGGTCAGGATGACCGGATCGGGATTGCGAGGCAGCAGAACGGCGGCCTCCTGCAGCAGATCATCCAGTCGCGCCAGCAGCGGCGGCGGCAGGCCGAGCCGTTGATGGCGATCACGAGCTCCGGTGAGTTGCGTCTGCAGGAAGTCGGACCAGCTCGGGCCGAGCTCCAGCAGACTGCCCGACGGCACACGCTGCACATCGGCGATCAGGCGGCCGAGCTGCCGGAGCAGATCCTCCTTGCCAGGCTCCCCCAGTTGCGGCCAGACATCGGATGCAGGAATACCGTCGAGCCGCGTCATGATCAGATAGGACCACCCGTCGCGCTCGCCCTCGTGAAGCAATTCGGGCGTCGCGACGTCGGCAAGGCGCCGGAAAACCGCCGGCAGCGTCGCCCGCTCGGACAAGAACTGACCACGCAGGAGAGCAGGAAAGATCTTCAGGATCGCACGGTCGCCGAGCGAGGCGACCAGATTTGTGCCTGCATCGAACGGCACGAGCCGCGTTGCGCCATAGCCATGGGACCTGACGATATCTGACGCGGCCAGCAGCCAGCTTGCCGAATCAGAACGCAGGCGCCGCAACTGCGCGGCATCGGCGACATCCGGCAACCCTGCCATCAGCGGTCCGGGCTCGCGCGCTCGAATTGCCGCAGCAGGCGATTGCCGCGTTCGGCCGCAGCATCGAGCGCCGCCTGCGCCGGCTTGCGGCCGCTGAACGCCTGCTCCATCTCGTCCTCGATGGTATCGCGGATCAGCACGAAAGAGCCGAGCCGCAGTCCGCGTGAGTTTTCCGTCGGCGGATGCAGCGTCACCTGCTCGATCGAGATCGCCGTTCCCGGATTGCGGTCATAGAAGCCCTGCGCGCGGGTCAGGTCGAACGCCGCCTGGGTAATCGGCAGGTAGCCCGTGTTCTGGTGCCAGGCCGCCTGGATGTCGGGCCGCGACAGGTAGGCGAAGAACTTTGCGACGCCCTTGTACTCGGCCGCAGGACGGTCACGCAGCACCCACAGCGTCGCGCCGCCGATGATGGAATTCTGCGGCGCCCCCGCGACGTCAGGCCAATACGGCATCATCCCGTAGCCGATCTCGAACTTCGAGTTCGCCTTGATGTCGGCGCGCGTCGCCGAAGATCCGATGAAGATCCCGCACTCCCCTTTCTGGAAGCGCGGCTCGGCGGCCTGCCCGCGACCGCCATAGTCGAACACCTTGCTCTTCTGCCACTCCGCGAGCTGGGCGATGTGGCGCGTCACCTGCGGATTGTTGAAGGTCAGGACGGCATCGAGCCCGGCGAAGCCGTTGGCACGCGTCGCGATCGGCAGATTGTGGAAGGCGGAGAAATTCTCGATGTTGACCCAGGACGGCCAGGACGTGGTGAAGCCGCAGGCCATGCCATGGTCACGCAGCCGCTTGGCGGCCTGTCCGAGCTCCGGCCAGGTCTTCGGCGCAACGGCGGGATCGAGTCCGGCCGCACGGAACCGATCCTTGTTGTAGTAGAGGATCGGGGTCGATGCGTTGAACGGGAACGACAGCATGTTGCCGTCGGCATCCGCATAGTAGCCGGTGACGGCGGGCAGATAGGCCGAGGGCGAAAAGCTCTCCTTCTCGTCACGCATCAGCTCGTAGACCGGATACATCGCCCCTTTCGCCGCCGTCATCGTCGCGGTGGCGATCTCGTTGACCTGCACGATGGCCGGCTGGCTGCGCGAGCGGAACGCGAAGATCGCGGCCGTGACCGTCTCCGTGTAGCTGCCCTTGTAGCTCGGCACGATGCGATAGTCGGATTGCGAGGCATTGAAATCGGCGGCAAGCTTGTCGACCTGTCGCCCGAGCTCGCCGGACATCGCATGCCACCACATGATCTCGGTCGCAGCGTGGGCCGGCAACGCCGCGCAGACGAGAACTGCAATCCAAAGGCAACGCAAGAAGACCATCACCGGGCCGTCTCCAAAATCGATCAAAGAATTCGTCTGGGCTGAAATCGCAATCGGACCGCCGTCATGGCCCAGCAACCCATGGCTGCAACAACTTTGGGGCAAACCATTGACGCGTATCGCTTTGGCGTCAGAATAGCCTTATAGCACCTGACTGGGATTGCGTTGAACCTTTTCGTTTCCGGGCCGACCTCATCATCAAGGGGAAAGTTGTTGCCTGTGTACCGCGCCCGTCTTTCGTCAAGCTCGAGAGTGGACGCCACGCCGGTGCTGACGCAGGCCGTGGCAGGCGTCGGATGCCACTCGCCATTGTCGTGCCGTTCAAGCCTCGCCCTGGGAGTCCCGGCGGGGTTCGATGCGCCGCACCATCCAGCTCGGCCGGGGCGCGATGGCCCGCGGGCCGGATGGTTCCCTGCCACGGTCTCGAGGTAGCGATCGTGGCGGGATCCAAGCAGCGCGGATCCGTCGGGCGGCCGCTGAGCCTGGCTACACTCGGCCGAGCGCGGATCGTCCGCGTGCTGCGGGCCGTGCCGATCCGCTGGCGCATTCTGTCGATCGCCGCACTGAACTCGGCCGTCGTGATCGTGCTGGCGGCACTCATCTGGAACGGCGCTCAGGTGCTGGGAACCGCCTGGGATGACGTCCGCCAGGTGCGCGAGTCCGACAAGGTGCTGGCGCTCCTGGAAAGCGAGACCAGCCGGCTGCAGAACCTGATCCACCGTTACATCAATCAGCCGAGCCCGGAGCTGTTCGCCGAAATCCTGCTGCTGCGTGAAGCCGTGCTCGGCACGCTGACGACGCGTGCTTCGACCGACCCGATGCTGTCCGGATCGGTCGAGGAGCTCGAGCGCGTCACCGTCCGCTTCCTCGACGGCTTCGGCGAGTTGCGCGGCCTGCAGGCGACGATCTCCAAGACTTACGAAGAGGAAGTGCTCGGCCCCGGCCGCGACATCGCCGCGCTCTATTCGGTGATCGAGGGTGCGACCGGCCATCGCGATGCGGAGATCTGGCCCTCGCTCGGCAAGTCGCGCGAAGCCTTCACGGCGATGCTGGTAGCGGCGAATTCCTATTATCTGTCGCTGGCCCCCGCCTCCGCGGATGACGCCCGTCGCAACATCGAGACGATCGAAAAGACCATTCCCGTGATGTCCGGCCTCGCCGACAATGATCTGCAACGCATGGCGTTGCAGCGATTGTCGGCGCGAACCGCAGCGCTGCGCGCGGGCTTCTCGAAGCTGACCGACCAGCTGACCAACCGCACCGAGCTGCTGCGCAACACCATCGACGCCAGCCAGGCCGAAACCATCGCCGCGATCGACGGGCTGTCGGTGAAGATGCGCCAGCATGAGCAGAAGGCGCAGGCCACCTTCGACAAGACGCTGCGCGACATTTCCCGCCGCGTGCTCTCGATCGCGGTGATCTTCCTCGGCATCATTCTGTCCGCCGGTGTGCTGATCGCCTTGTCGATCCGGCTGCCGCTGCAGCAGATCATGGCCGCGATGCGCGCGATCATGCTGGGCGACTACGACCGCGAGGTCCAGGGTACCGAAGCGCGCGACGAAGTCGGCGCGATGGCTCGCGCAGTCGAGACCTTCCGCGAGAACGCGATCGCCAAGCGCAAGACCGAGGACGAATTGCGCACGGCAAAGGAAAAGGCCGAGAGCGCGCTGCTCGAGCTCAATGCCGCGCAGCGGAATCTCATCGACGCCGAGCGGCTCGCGGCGCTGGGTGGCCTCGTCGCCGGCGTCGCGCACGAGGTCAACAACCCGATCGGCATCAGCCTGACGGTCGCGTCCAGCTTCGCGCGCCGGGTCGAGATGTTCGAGGCGGCGCTGCGCTCGCCCGAAGGTGGCCTGCGCCGGTCGCAGCTGGAGGAATTCGTGCGCTCCTCGCGCGACGCCTCCGAGCAGCTGGTGGCCAATCTGCAGCGTGCCGGTGAGCTGATCCAGTCGTTCAAGCAGGTCGCCGTCGACCGCTCGCATGCGGAGCGGCGGACCTTCGTGCTGAGCGAGGCCACCGACCAGATCATCACCAGCCTCAAGCCGGTGCTCAAGCGCGCCCCGATCACGCTTGCGGTCGATGTCCCCGAGGGCCTCTTCATCGACGGCTATCCCGGCTTCTACGGCCAGATCCTGACCAACCTGTTCCTGAATGCCGTCAACCATGCCTTTGCCGACGGCCGCGCGGGCACCATCTCGATCACGGCACGGGCGCGCGGCGCGGATGACATCGAGATCATTTTCGCCGATAACGGCGCCGGCATGACCCCGGATGTGCAGCGTCAGGCCTTCGATCCGTTCTTTACGACGCGGCGCAACGAAGGCGGGACGGGATTGGGGCTGCATATCGTCTACAATCTCGTGACGCAGCAGCTCGGCGGCCGCATGATGCTGGAATCCCGCGAGGGACAAGGCACCACCTTTCGGATTATCATGCCACGGGTCGCCAAGGGCGGCACCGAGACAGCAATGGGTGACGGAACGACGCAATGGCCGAACAGGACGATGTCCTCCACCTGATCGACGACACCGGCTTCGACGAGGACGCCAAACCGGCCCGGAAATGGAAGATCGCCGTCATCGACGACGATCATGCCGTGCATGAGGGCACCCGCTTTGCGCTGTCGGACTACAGCCTGAACGGCCAGGGGCTCGAGATCCTCTCGGCCTATTCGGCGGCCGAGGGCCGCACCTTGATGCGGGAGCATAGCGACATCGCCGCGGTACTGCTCGACGTCATCATGGAGACCGATGTCGCCGGCCTCGAGCTCGTCGAATACATCCGCAACGAGATCAAGAACGAGACCGTCCGCATCATCCTGCGCACCGGACAGCCCGGCCAGGCGCCGGAGCGGCGGGTCATCGTCCAGTACGACATCAACGACTACAAGGCCAAGACCGAGCTCACGGCCGACAAGCTGTTCACCTCGCTCACGGCGGCGCTGCGCAGCTATCAGCAGCTCGAGCGGATGGTGCAGACACGGCGCGGCCTCGAGATCATCATCGACGCGGCCTCCACGCTGTATGACTTCAAGTCGATGCAGCGGCTCGCCGAGGGCGTGCTGACGCAGATCGCCTCGCTGCTGAATGTCGATTGCGCCGGAATTCTCGTGCTGCGCGACGACGGCAGCCCGAGCGAGGATTTCTCGGTGCTGGCCGGCTCCGGCTGCTACAGCCGCTTCTCCGGCGCCGTCACCTCGCGATCGCTCGATCCCGACCTGCGCGACATGGTCGAAGCCGCCTTCAGGCAGCGCAGCAACGAATTCGCCGACCACAAGACGGTGCTGTATCTGCGGACCGGCTCCGGCCGCGAGGTCGTGGTGCTGCTGCAGGCCGAGCGGCCGCTGTCCGAGACCGACCGCTCGCTGGTCGAGATCTTCTCCAGCCGCCTGTCGATCGCCTTCGACAATGTGATCCTCTATCAGCAGCTGCATGAGGCCAACACCCAGCTCGAGGACCGCGTCGCCCAGCGCACCCGCGCGCTGATGCAGGCCAACCGGCGGCTATCGGCGCAATGGCTGCGGCTGCAGCGCGCCAACGGATTCAAGAACGAGATTTTGGGCACCGTCGCCCACGATTTGAAGAACCCACTCGGCGTCATCCTCGGCCGCACGGAGATGCTGACCGAGCTGATCGCGACGGGCGCTTCGGCTGACGGCATCACCAGCCAGATCGGACATATCAGGGATGCCGCCAAGCGGCTGACCTCGATGGTCGACCATCTGATCTCGGATGCCATGGCTGACGCCTTCGACATCACCATCCGCCGTGAGCCGGTCGACGTCGCCGCCCTGATCCACGAGGTCGTGGAGGCCAACCAGCCGCTGGCCCTCAACAAGCAGCAGGTCATCGCGGTGTCGGCGCCGCCGCAGCTCTCCACCATGTGCGACATCGACCGCATTCGCGAGGCGATCGACAATCTGCTCAGCAACGCCATCAAGTACAGCCCGATCGGCGGCCGCATCAGTGTCGAGGTCGGCGGTGACGGCGACAACACGATCATCGGCATCACCGACCAGGGCGCCGGTCTGTCGCCGGAGGATCTCGGCCGTCTGTTCGGCCGCTTCCAGCGGCTGTCGGCCAAACCGACCGCCGGCGAGAGCTCGACCGGGCTCGGCCTGTCGATTGTCAAACGCATCGTCGACATGCATGGTGGCGAGGTGACGGCCAGGAGCGATGGGCCGGGATCGGGGTCAACCTTCACCATCACACTGCCGGCGGCCGAGTTGTCATGAGTCAGAGCCAGCACATCATCATCGTCGACGACGAGGCCCCCGCCCGCGAGATGGTGGGCGATTACCTCAAGATGCACGGCTTCACCGTGACCTTGTGCGACGGCGGCAAGAGCCTGCGCAGCGCCATCGAGACCGGCCCCGCCGATCTCGTCGTGCTCGACCTCAACATGCCAGAAGAGGACGGCCTCTCGATCATCCGTGACCTCAAGGGCCGCACCAACATTCCCGTCATCATGCTGACGGCGACCGCCAGCCCGATCGATCGTGTCGTCGGGCTCGAGCTCGGTGCCGACGATTATGTCGCCAAGCCCTGCGAGCTGCGCGAATTGATGGCCCGAATCCGCTCGGTGCTGCGCCGCAGCGTCCCGGCCAAGGCTGCCGCTGCGGCTGTCGCTGAGCCGGCCCCGGCCAAGGCCCCGGACCCGCAGCTGGTGCGGTTCGGCACCAAATGGCTCGATCTCGACGCCCAGGCGCTGCGCGACGACGAAGGCAACGAGCATCCGCTGACGGCTTCCGAATTCGGACTGCTGAAGGTGTTCGCCGCCAACCCGAAGCGGGTGCTGTCGCGGGAGCGGCTGTTGGAGCTGGCCAACGCTCGGGACGCGGAGGCATTCGACCGCGCGGTGGACCTCAGGATCATGCGCATCCGCCGCAAGATCGAGCCGGACCCGACGAAACCGGCCGTGATCCGCACCATTCGTGGCGGCGGGTACCTGTTTTCCCCGGCCGGCGAGAAGGCCTGAACCACCTTCCCGACAGGGCTTGCGGAGCGGCCGGAGGCGCCTTTGCCGCTGATTCAGTTCCGCATTTTGGAATAAGGCACAATTCCGCCACGAGTGTTTCGCGATGTGCGGTCCGACGAAACATTTCTGCAGTCCGACGAAACCATTTTCCTGTTTTCGTGCAGACGTCCCGAAACGGGCACTCCGTAACAATCCCACCCGTCGAAGCGCCGCAAGGGGGCGGCGGAACGGGAGAGTGCCATGCAGAACGTCGTTGCCATCAATTCCGCAGCCAGCCAGGGCATCATCGCGGCCCAGGCGACCACGGACGACATGCTCCTGGAGAGCATTTCCGATGGCGATCGCACCGCGATGCACACGCTTTATGCGCGCCACAATGTGCGGGTCTATCGCTTCATCCTGCGCATCGTCCGCGACACCACGATCGCCGAGGACCTCGTCAGCCAGGTGTTCCTGGACGTGTGGCGTACTGCCAAGCAGTTCGAGGGCCGCTCCCAGGTGTCGACCTGGCTGCTGTCGATCGCCCGCTTCAAGGCGCTGACCGCGCTGCGCCAGCGCCGTTTCGAGGACATCGATCAGGACGAGGTCCGCGAGATCGCCGACGACTCCGATACGCCGGAGACCTCGTTGGAGCGTTCCACCACCAGCGCCATCCTGCGCGCCTGCGTCGCCAAGCTGTCGCCGGCGCATCGCGAGATCATCACCCTGATCTACTACCACGAGAAGTCCGTGGAAGAGGTCGGCCAGATCATCGGCATCCCGCAGTCGACGGTGAAGACCCGCATGTTCTATGCCCGCAAGCATCTCGCGGAACTGCTGCGCGGCGCCGGCGTTCATAGCCTGGCGGCCTGATCGCCATTCTTCCTCGTCGGGGCCGGTGTCCCGGCGGGTTCCACGAGACGACGACGCACGAAATTCGCTGAATGAAACAATTGAAACGATCGGCGAAATCACCTCGAAAACTTCGACCTCTATAACTTTCCCCATCGACCGAGCCTCAGTCCCCCAGCTGAACTCGGTTTCGAGCGAGCAAATTCCCACCTCCAAGGTTGCTCCGAAGACCCGGCGGATGCCCCCGCCGGGTCTTCGTCTTTTGTGGGGACCGCGTAGGGCGATTTGACCATTTGATATCGCCTTGTCCCGGTGCAATGGTCCGCGCGAGAGGGGCAGAGCGCCCCGCAATGACGGACGGTGCCGATGTTCGGTTTGGATGCGGTGGAGCTGGCGCGCGCGCAGTTCGCCTTCACGGTCACCTTCCACATCATCTTCCCCGCCTTCTCGATCGGGCTCGCTTCCTACCTCGCGGTGCTCGAGGCGCTGTGGCTGTGGACCGGGCGCGACGTCTACCTGAATGTCTTCAATTACTGGCTCAAGATCTTCGCCATCGCCTTCGCGATGGGCGTCGTCTCCGGCATCGTGATGTCCTACCAGTTCGGCACCAACTGGTCGGTCTATTCCGACAAGGTCGGCCCGGTGATCGGTCCGCTGATGGCCTATGAGGTGCTGACGGCCTTCTTCCTCGAAGCCGGCTTCCTCGGCGTCATGCTGTTCGGGCTGAAGCGCGTCGGCCCGAAGCTGCATTTCCTCGCCACGCTCATGGTCGCCGTGGGCACGCTGATCTCGGCATTCTGGATCCTCTCCGCCAATTCGTGGATGCAGACCCCCGCCGGCTACGCCGTCAACGCTGACGGCCAATTCGTCTCGGTCGACTGGCTCAAGGTGATCTTCAACCCGTCCTTCCCCTACCGTCTCGTCCACATGGTGCTGGCGGCCTATCTCACGACCTCGCTGGTGGTCGGCGCGGTCGGCGCCTGGCATCTCCTGCGCAATCCGCATCTGCCGGGACCGCGGGTGATGTTCTCGATGGCGATGTGGATGGCCGCGCTGGTGGCCCCGCTCCAGATCCTGGTCGGTGATCAGCATGGCCTCAACACCCTCGAACACCAGCCGGTGAAGATCATGGCCATGGAAGGCCATTTCGAGAGCCACAAGGACGGCGCGCCGCTGTACCTGTTCGGCTGGCCCGACCAGGAGAAGGGCGAGCTGAAATATGCGCTCGGCATTCCCAAATTCGGCTCCCTGATTCTCAAGCACCAGATCGACGCGCCGATGGCCGGGCTCGACACCGTGCCGCGGCAGGACTGGCCGCCGGTGCCGATCACCTTCTGGTCGTTCCGCATCATGGTCGGGCTGGGAATGCTGATGCTGGCGCTCGGCCTGTTCAGCCTGTGGGAGCGCTGGCGCGGGAGGCTGTACATCAATCGCGGCCTGCACCGCTTCGCGATCGCGATGGGACCGGCGGGATTCATCGCCGTCATGGCCGGCTGGATCACCACCGAAACCGGCCGCCAGCCGTTCACCGTGTACGGGCTGCTGCGCACCGCCGATTCCGTCTCGCCACTGGCTGCGCCCGCGGTCGGCACCTCGCTGCTCGCCTTCATCATCGTGTATTTCATCATCTTCGCCGCCGGCGTGGCGTATATCCTGCGCCTGATGGCCGAACCGCCGCATCCCGGCGAGCGGGGGCCGAGCAGCGAACCGCCGATCCGCACGGCCGGCGTCACCCCGGCCGCGGGCGTCGTGCAGGGAGCGGGATCATGAGCGTCGCCGTCGATCTCGCCACCCTCTGGGCGTTCATCATCGCGCTCGCCGTGTTCATCTATGTCGTGATGGACGGCTTCGATCTCGGCCTCGGCATCCTCTTCCCGCTGTTTCCGGGCAAGCATGATCGCGACGTCATCACCAACACCGTGGCGCCGGTGTGGGACGGTAACGAGACCTGGCTGGTGCTCGGCGGCGGCGGGCTGATGGCGGCGTTTCCGCTGGCCTATTCGGTCCTGCTGCCTGCCCTGTATGCGCCGCTGATTGCAATGCTGGTCGGGCTGATCTTCCGCGGCGTCGCCTTCGAATTCCGCTGGCGCACCCGGGCACAACGCAATCTCTGGGACATTGCGTTTGCCGGCGGCTCCTGGGTCGCGGCGCTGGCGCAAGGCATCGCGCTCGGCGCCATCCTGCAGGGCGTGCATGTCGAGGGCCGGCACTATGCCGGCGGCTGGTGGGACTGGCTGACGCCGTTCTCCATCCTCACCGGCGTGTCGCTGGTGACAGGCTACGCGCTGCTCGGCGCGACCTGGCTGATCCTCAAGACCGAAGGCGACCTGCGCGACAAGGCCTATCGCATCAGCTGGGTGCTGTTGTTCATGATGCTGCTCGCGATCGCCGCCGTCAGCCTGGCGACGCCGCTGCTGACGATCCAATATGCGCAGCGCTGGTTCAGTTGGCCGGCGATCGTCCTGACCGCGCCGGTGCCGCTCGCCGTCATCGGCGTCACCGTGCTGCTGATGAAGAACCTGGCCCAGAAGCACGACGTCTGGCCGTTTGTCCTCGCGCTCGCGCTGTTCTTCCTGTCCTATGCCGGCCTCGGCATCAGCATGTATCCCTACATCGTGCCGCAGAGCATCACGATCTGGCAGGCGGCCGCCCCCGAGCGCAGCCAGCTGATCATGCTGCCCGGCGTGCTGGTGCTGGTGCCGCTGATCCTCGGCTACACCGCCTGGGCGTATTGGGTGTTTCGCGGCAAGGTCGGCCACGACGCCGGCTATCATTGATGGCCGCTCCCGAGCCCGCGCCACTCGCCAGGCGCCTCGCCTGGTTCGTGGCGCTGTGGCTGGCCGGCGTCGCGACGGTCGGGACCGTCGCCTTCCTGTTGCGACTCTGGATGAAGCTCGGATGACAGCGGACGACCCGCGCTCAGCTTGACTTTGCGTCGAATATGCCCCTGAAATTTGGCGGGTGGATTTGATCGGGCAAGCTTCGCAGGGGTCCGTTGAGGAGAGCTTTGAATGCCGAGTTTCCGTCGCCTGCTGTGTGCGACCAGCGCCATCATCGCGCTGGCGCTGTCCACATCGCACAGCTTCGCCCAGTCCGAGGATCCTGGTGACCAGCCCGGTCTCGTCGCCGACGACGGCTACGAGCTCGACCCGGAATGGCGCAAGCAGGTCGTCTATTTCCGCACCAATGAGCCGCCGGGCACGATCATCGTCTCCACAGCCGAGCGTCACCTCTATCTGGTGCAGCCGGGCGGCCGCGCCATCCGCTACGGCATCGGCGTCGGCCGTGACGGATTCCAGTGGCAGGGCCTGCTGTCGATCACCAAGAAGGCGGAGTGGCCGGACTGGACGCCGCCGCCGGAGATGATCCAGCGCCAGCCTTATCTGCCGCGCTTCATGGCCGGCGGTCCCGGCAATCCCTTGGGCGCGCGCGCGATGTATCTGGGCACCACCGTGTACCGCATTCACGGCACCAACCAGCCCTGGACCATCGGCAGCAAGATTTCCTCCGGCTGCTTCCGCCTGGTGAATGCCGATGTCGCCGACCTGTTCGATCGCGTGCCCGTCGGCACCAAGGTCGTGGTGCGGCAGAAGCCGGAACTGTGACGGCGGCGCCTGCCGCCGGACATTCAGCCATCGCTTTGTTCTGACATTTTCCGAAAGAGATTCATCATGCGCACTTTCCGAGGCGGCCTGCTGATCGGGCTCGCCGTTGCTGTGCTCGTCGCGGCGCTCGCCGTCACCTATGAGATGTACGACACCCGCACCCTGAAGCGCACCGTCCGCCGCGGCGAGGTGCTGTGCGGCGTCAATGCCGGCCTGCCGGGCTTCTCGATTCCCGACGACAAGGGCAACTGGACCGGCTTCGACGTCGACTTCTGCCGCGCGGTGGCCGCCGCGATCTTCGACGATCCGAAGAAGGCGAGGTTCGTGCCGCTCGACGCCAATGAGCGCTTCAAGGAGCTGCAGAGCCGCAAGGTCGACATCCTCTCGCGCAACACCACCTGGTCGATGGCGCGCGAGCAGAACTACGATCTGTATTTCCCGGCGGTCGCCTATTACGACGGCCAGGGCTTCATGGTGCCGCGCGCGCGCAAGCTCGAGACCGCGCTCGACCTCAACGGCAGCAAGGTCTGCGTGCAGGATTCGACGACCAACGCGCTCAATGTATCGGACTACTTCCGTGCCAACAACATGAAGTACGAAGAGGTCAAGCTGCCGAAGCTCGACGATGTCCTCAAGGCCTATGACAGCGGCAAGTGCGACACCTTCACCGCCGACGTCTCGCAGCTCTACGCCCTTCGCTTGGTGCTGACCAAGCCGGGCGATCACGACATCCTGCCCGATCTGATCTCCAAGGAGCCGCTCGCTCCCGTGGTGCGGCAGCGCGACGACGACTGGATGATGATCGTGAAGTGGACGCTGTATGCGATGATCAATGCCGAGGAGCTCGGCATCACCTCCAAGAACATCGACGAGGCGCTGAAGTCGAAGAAGCCGGACGTGATGCGCCTGGTCGGCAACGAAGGTACCTACGGCCAGGATCTCGGCCTCAACAAGGACTGGGCGGCGCGCGTCATCCGCCACGTCGGCAATTACGGCGAGGTCTACGAGCGCAACGTCGGCAGCGAGTCCAAGCTGAAGATCCCGCGCGGCATGAACCAGCTGTGGAACGCGGGCGGGATTCAGTACGCGCCGCCGATCAGGTAGGAACCGGCTCTCTTCATCCGATCTCCGCCTATCGTTGCTCCATTTCACGCAGAACTCGGTGCACCCTCTCCCCTTGTGGGAGAGGGTGGTTTCGATGCGCAGCATCGAAACCGGGTGAGGGGTTGCCCCGGGCTCGGACCTGAATGTGTTGAGCCAACCCCTCACCCGAGTGAGCTCGTAGTTGGCTTTCGTGTAGCCCTCTCCCACCCTGGCGAAGCTTCGCTTCGCATTGGGGGAGAGGGCACATTCATGAGCACCGCGCCTGCTGCACCTTCAGTATTGCAAGCACGCAGCCATCTCCTTCTCGCGACGCCATCCGCGCCCGAGCTATGCCAAAATTCTCCACCCTCTCCAAATCGAGGGCGCAGGGAAGGCCAGGTGCCGACTGGCACCTGCGGTCCGCCTGCAAAAAAAATGCAGGCGGCAGAACCACAGGCTCAGCCGGAGCAGCCCGGCCTTCCCTGCGCGATGGGTGAACGCTTATGGCGCGCTCTCCTCGGTGTCCGGCTTGTTAGCCACCGTCACCGGCGGGATCATCATCCCCGCCGGCTTGGCATCGGCATCGGGATGCCGGGACCACGCGCTTTCACGTCCGCATCGGAAACGTTCGTCGGCGCGATCACGCGCGCTGCGATCCGATGCGGCCATCGCATCATCAGCCCGACACTCGTGACGACCGCGAAGCGTCCCTCTTGTGGGCCAAGACGAGCGGGACTGTGCAGCTGATTTGCCCGACGACACAACGCCCGTCGGGTTGCGACAAAATGGCACGACGGGCCAGGCGTCTGCGAATACCGCGCGATTAGTTCAGCGGATTCATGCGCCCTGCGCGATCCACATGGAGGACCGCATTCGATGCTCACGAGTTCGTGAACACGCTTTCAAATCCATCCGATCATGGCGGTCGTAACGATCTCGACCAATCCGGTCGGGGCGATGCGACCCTGGACCACAGGGGAGAACAAGGGCCGCAAATCCTGTTTGCGCATCAGCCAACTCATCAGTTCAGTTCACAAGGAAAAACTCGAATGACGCTGGGATTCCGTTCGTTCGTTGCCGGCGCGTTGATGCTGGGCGCGCTCTCCATGTCCGCCACGGCCGCTCGCGCCGCCGATATCGTCGATACCGCCGTTGGCGCGGGCCAGTTCAAGACGCTGGTCGCCGCCGCCAAGGCCGCGGGTGTCGTGCCGGTGCTGAAGAGCAAGGGTCCGTTCACCGTGTTCGCGCCGACGGATGCTGCGTTCGCCGCGCTGCCGCCGGGCACCGTCGAGGATCTCCTCAAGCCGAAGAACAAGGCCAAGCTCGCCGCGATCCTGAAGTATCACGTGATCCCGGGCGCGGTGAAGGCAGGCGACGTCGCCGGCAAGAAACTCAGCGTCAAGACCGCGCAGGGCCAGAAGGTCGACGTCGACGGCACCTTCTTCGGCGTGCAGGTCAACGACGCGCATGTCGTGCAGGCCGACGTGATGGCCTCGAACGGCGTCATCCACGTCATCGACAAGGTGCTGCTGCCGCCGGCCAAGGCGCCGATGCATCACTGATCAGGCGAGAGCGCGCCGTCGATGACGGCGCGCTCTTTGTCGTCACGTACTAAGCTACGACCTTGAAGACGGCGATCGTCATCGTTGAGGGGCGAGTCGCAGCATCACCTCGATCTTGCTTGAAGCCGACGGCGGCGCAACAAGTCCGGTGTCGTCCCGGCCTTGAGCCGGGACCCATAACCACCGTACGGAATTTGGCGAAGACTGGAGCTACCTGCGCTGCCCACCACATCGTCCTCTGGTTATGGGTCCCGGCGTTCGCCGGGACGACGGCGTGGGTGTGGCGCTGGGCAGGACCTGCGAAGAGAGTGACGTCTCGCGAGCGCAGCCTAACTCAATATCCCCTCAGCTGCGCCAACTGCGCCGCGTGATAGTTCGCATCACCCAGCAGCTCCTCGCACACCCGCGCGCGCTTCATGAAGAAGCCGATGTCGAACTGATCGGTCATGCCCATGCCGCCATGCATCTGCACGCCCTCCTGCACGGCGCGGGTCGCGGTGGCGCCGGCGCGGGCTTTCGCTACGGCAACGGCAGCAGCCGCGCCCGCGGGATCGGCATCGAGCGCCTGCAGCGCCTTCAGCACGGCGGCGCGGGTGATCTCGATCTCGATGTAGAGGTGCGCGGCGCGATGCTGCAGCGCCTGGAATTCGCCGATCGCCTTGCCGAACTGCTTGCGCTCCTTCAGGTACGCGACCGTGCGGCCGAACACCTCTTCGCTCAGGCCCACCATCTCGGAGGCCACCGCGCCGCGGCCGAGATCGAGCACGCCGCCGAGCACGGCCGCGCCGCCATCGACGTCGCCCAGCACGTGATCCGCGGTGACCTCGACGTTGTCGAAGGTGATGCGCGCGGCGTTGTGCGCGTCGACCATGATGGTGCGCTCGATCGCGATGCCCTTGGCCTTGGGATCGACCAGGAACAGCGTCAGGCCATCACGCTCGCCGGCCGCGCCGGCGCTGCGGGCGACCACCAGCAGGAGATCGGCGACGTGGCCGTCGACCACCATCGCCTTGGCGCCGTTGAGCTTGAAGCCGTTGCCGGATCGCGCGGCCTGAAGTGCGGTGTGCAGCGGCCGATGCTTGGCGCCTTCATCCAGCGCCAGCGCAGCGAGCAGCGCGCCGCCGGCGATCTTTGGCAGATATTCCGACTGCTGCGCCGCCGAGCCGGCGCGGGTCAGCGCGGCAGCCGACAGCACCGCCGTCGCGAGAAACGGCGACGGCATCAAGGTGCGGCCGATCTCCTCCATCACAACGCCGGCTTCGACGGCGCCGAGACCGGAGCCGCCATGCGTCTCCGGCACCAGCAGGCCGGCAAAGCCCATCTCGGCGAAGGTCGCCCAGAGCTCGCGCGAGAAGCCGGCTTCGTCTCTGCTGTCGCGCAGCTTGCGCAAGTGAGCGACCGGCGCGTGATCGCTGATCAGCCCGCGCGCGCTATCGCGCAGCATGGATTGTTCTTCGGTGAGGAGGAGAGGCATGTGACGAACTCCTTGAAAACTGCGTCTGACCGGTCGCTCTCAACCCTCATGGTGAGGAGGCGCCCTTGCGCCGTCTCGAACCATGAGGCCGCCAGTGGGGCCTCATCCTTCGAGACGCGCGCCAAGAGAGCGCGCTCCTCAGGATGAGGGGCGGGACTACGCCCCCGGCAGATCGAGGATGCGCTTGGCAACGATGCCGAGCATGACTTCGGAGGTGCCGCCTTCGATCGAATTGGCTTTGGTGCGCAGCCAGGCGCGGGGACGCGCGCCTTCGCTTGAGCGTTCGCTCTCCCATTCCAGCGCATCAATGCCGCCCGATGACATCAACAGCTCGTGGCGGCGCTTGTTGAGCTCGGTGCCGTAGTACTTCATCGCCGACGAGAATGCGGGATGGCCCTGCTCCGCCTTGGCAAGATCGACCATGCGCTCCGCGGCCGCGGCAAGCGCGGCCTCGTCCACATCGAAGGTGGCGATCTCGGCGCGCAGCAGCGCATCGTCGAGCCGGCCTTGCGCATCGCTGCCGACGCTGTCGGCCGCGACCTGGCCGAGCGGACGGCTGCCGCCGCGCTCGCCCATGCCGGAGATCATCGCGCGCTCGTGCTGCAGCAGATATTTCGCGACGTCCCAGCCGCGGTTGACGGTGCCGAGCACATTGGCCTTGGGCACGCGGACATTGTCGAAGAACGTCTCGCAGAACGGCGAGCGGCCGGAGATCAACAGGATCGGTTTGGTCGACACGCCCTTCGACGTCATGTCGAACAGGATGAAGCTGATGCCGTCATGCTTCTTCGCCGCGGGATCGGTGCGCACCAGGCAGAAGATCCAGTCGGCGTAATTGGCGTAGGACGTCCAGATCTTCTGGCCGTTGATGATGTAGTCGTCGCCGTCGCTCTCGGCGCGCGTCTGCAGCGAGGCGAGGTCGGAGCCGGCATTCGGCTCGGAATAGCCCTGGCACCAGCGAATGAGACCGGCGGTGATCTTCGGCAGGTGCTCGCGCTTCTGTTCGTCGGTGCCGTATTTCAGCAGCGCCGGTCCGAGCATCGAGATGCCGAAGGACGTGATCGGGGCGCGGGCGCCGATCGCGGCCATCTCCTGGCGCACGATCTTGGCCTGCTCGCCGTCCAGGCCGCCGCCGCCATATTCCCTGGGCCAGTGCGGCACCGTCCAACCCTTGTCGCGCATGCGCTCGAACCAGATGCGCTGCGGCTCGGAAGAGAATTTGGCGTTGCGGCCGCCCCAGAACGTGTCCTCGTCAGAGGTCATCGGCCGGCGCATTTCGGGCGGGCAGTTCGCCTCGAGCCAAGCCCTCGTTTCGCGGCGGAATGTGTCGAGATCGGCCATGCCCAGTCCTCGCGCGTTTCCATGTTTGCTGTCGTTGCAACGACCTAACCTCAGCGCTAGCCGGAATTCAACATCGATGTCGCCGCCGCGGGCTGCGCCCTCGCTATATCAGGCGATCTATGGTCATGATGCCGCCGCGTGAAAATACGAGGAAACGACCATGCGCCTGAAACTTCTTTCGCCTGGCGAAATGAGCGCCGACCAGCGCCAGACCTACGACGAGTCGATCGCCAGCAAGCGCGGCTCCCCGCCGCCGCCGATGATGGCCTGGCTGAACAGCCCGGAGATGGCGCGGCACGCGACCCGGCTCGGCGCCTTCCTGCGCTACGACACGGTGTTTCCGGCGGCGCTCTCCGAGATCGCGATCCTGGTGACGGCGCGGCACTGGACCGCACACTACGAATGGTACGCGCATAAGCGCCTCGCGCTGGCGGGCGGGCTGGACATCAAGATCATCGACGACATTCGCGACCGCCGCACGCCTGAGTTTTCCGATCCCAAGGCGCAGATGATCTACGACGTCGCGAAGTCGCTGCACGAGGGGCACGGGCTGACGGATGCGCTCTATGCAGAGGCGATCGCGACGCTCGGCGAGCGCGGCCTGGTCGAGATCATCGGCTTGTGCGGCTACTACACGATGGTCTCGATGACGCTGAACGCGTTCGAGTTCGATCTGCCGGAGGGCGAGGTGTCGGAGTTGAAGTAGCCAGCGCGTGAGCTGCGATGCGCCGCTGTCGCCACGACACCGGTGCACTCCCCTCCCCGCAAGGGGGAGGGGAGCTCACCGAACCCGCGGCTTCTATCCCCGCTCCACGATATCCGCCGCCACCCGCCGCTTCGACGACCACACCAGCGCGAGCACGCACAGCCCCAGCAGCACCGGGGGGAACACCACCAGGTTCACGGCCGACCAACCGAAATGGGCGAGCAACTGGCCGGACGAGAACGAGCCCAGCGCCATCAGGCCGAAGATCAGGAAATCGTTGAACGCCTGCACCTTGTTGCGCTCGGCCGAGGTATGCGTCTCCAGCACCAAAGCGGAGGCGCCGACGAAGCCGAAATTCCAGCCGACGCCGAGCATGACCAGCGTGGCCCAGAAATGCATCGCGGTGAGGCCTGAGAGGCCGATGATCGCGGCGACCGCTTCGAGCCCGAGGCCGAGCGCGACGATGACCGGCGCGCCGAAGCGGGCGATCAGCGATCCCGTGAAGAAGCTCGGGCCGTACATCGCGACGATGTGCCATTGCAGGCCGAAATTGGAATCCGACACGGTGAGGCCGCACATCTGCATCGCGAGCGGCGCCGAGGTCATCACCAGGTTCATCACGGGATAGGCGATGGTGCCGCACAGCGCAGCGGCGATGAAGCGTGGCTGGCGCACGATCTCGGATAGCGGCCGGCCGCCATGCAGATCGGCGGCCGCGGGCTTCGGCAGATCGACGCCGGCCACGATGCCCATCGCGATCAGCGCCACCGCGGCCTGGATCAGGTAGCTGAACGCGAACAGATAAGGCTGCCAGACGTCCATGGTCCATTGCACGAGCTGCGGACCGAGCAGGCCGGCGAAGATGCCGCCCGCCATCACCCAGGACACCGCCTTCGGCCGGAACGCGGCGCTGGCGCCGTCGGCGGCCGCGAAACGGTAGGACTGCGCGACGGCGCCGTAGAGGCCGCCGAGGAAGGTCGCGAGGCAGAACAGCGCGAACGAGCCGCGCAGGATGGCGAGGCAGCCGAGCACGCCGGTGACGGCGCCGCAGCCGGTGCCCATGAGAAACGCCACGCGGCGGCCGTAGCGGCGGGAGATCGCGCCCGTGGGCAAGGTGCCCGCGGCCAGCCCGACGACGTACATCGAGATCGGCACGGTCGCGAGCCCGATGTTCGGCGCGATGGTGACGCCGACGATCGCGCCGGTGGCGAAGATCACGGCCGAGTTGGCGCCGGTCAGCGCCTGCGCGGCGGCGAGGCGGGCGACGTTGCGGCGCGCGCGGGCATCATCGGAAGTGTCTTCGGTCACGGTCACATCGATCATGGGTCATCCGGACGGCGCGTGCCCGCGCGGCCTCATTGCTCTGCAGTCGCAGCACTATTGCGGGATGCCTGCGATCGAGGCAACCGGCCGCAACGGAAACAAGCCATGCGCGATGCGTGATTCGACAGGCCGGGCCGGCCCGGCTAATCCGGCCTGTGGTATTCTCGCGTCAACGGCGGCTGCGGAGCTTGAGCCATGTCAATCGATGATCGTCCGACCCTCGCCGCCCCCGACGACGATCCGCATCTGTGGCTCGAGGACATCGAGGGTGAGCGCGCGCTCGCCTTCGTCGCGGCGCAGAACCAGCGCACGCTCGCCGCGTTCGGCGGCGCCGGCTTCGAAAGGGATCGCGACACCCTGGCCGCGATCTTCGATCGCCCGGACAACATCCCGTTCGTCAGCCGGCGCGGCGGTCGCCTCTACAATCAATGGAAGGACGCGGCGCATCCGCGCGGGTTGTGGCGCCGGACCAGGCTGGACGAGTTCCGCAAAGCGGAGCCGAAATGGGACGTGCTGCTCGACATCGACCGTCTCGCGGCCGACGAAGGCGAGGACTGGGCGTTGAACTGGGTCTCGACCCTGCCGCCGATGCATGAGCGCGCGATCCTGTCGCTGTCGCGCGGCGGCAGCGACGCGGTGGTGCTGCGCGAATTCGATCTCGGAACGAAGCGCTTCGTCGAAGGCGGCTTCACGCTCACCGAGGCCAAGGGCAGTGTCGATTGGCTCGACCAGAACACGCTGCTGCTGTCGAGCGCGTTCGGCCAGGGCATGGCGACGCCGTCGGGCTATGCACGCACGGTGCGGCTGTGGCGGCGGGGCGAGCCGGTCGAGGCAGCGAAGGTGATCTTCACCGTCGAGAACGACCAGTCGGTCTGGGTGCGCGCCGGAATCGATCGCAGCGTGACGCCGGCGCGGGTGTGGTTCACCGAAGGGCTCGACTTCTTCAACCATCATCTCTGGCTCGGCGATGCCCAGGGCGCGCGCATCAGGCTCGATCTGCCGACCGATTGCTGGATGACGGCGGATGGCGACTGGATGGCCGTGAAGCTGCGTCAGCCGTGGAGGGTCGGCGAGACGACCTATCCCGCCGATGTCGTCTTGGGCATCCGGCTGTCGGCGTTTCTTGCCGGCTCCCGCGATTTCGCTCGCCTGTTCGAGCCAGGCCCACGCCGCGCGCTACAGGGCCTGTATTGGGCCGGTGGCCGGCTGGTGCTGTCGATCCTCGACGAGCTCCGGCCGCAATTCGAGCTGTGGACGCCATCACCACAGGGATGGAATTGCGAGCGGCTGCCGGGATTGCCGGGGATTGCGACCGTGGACGTCTGGCGGCTCGACATCGAGGACACCGAGAGCAATGGCGACCTGCTCGCCAATGTCCAGGATCCGCTGACGCCGCCGTCGCTCCAGCTCATCGAGGGGTTCGGCGCGCCGGTCATCCTGAAGCGGGCGCCGCGCACCTTCACCGCCGAGGGCTATGTCGTGTCCCGGCACGAGGCGATCTCGGTCGACGGCACCAGCATTCCCTACACGCTGACCGGCCCGGCCGAGCTCACCGGCGACGCGCCGGTGTATATGAGCGCCTATGGCGGCTTCGGCCACACCATTCGCCCCAGTTACAATGCAGCGCTCGGCAAGCTCTGGCTGGAGCGCGGCGGCAGCCTGGTCGAGGCCAACATCCGCGGCGGCGGCGAGTTCGGCACCGCCTGGCACGATGCCGGCCGCTATGCCGGCAAGCGGCTCGCGCATGATGATTTCGCGGCCGTGGCCGCCGATCTCGTCCGGCGCGGCGTCACCGTGCCGAAGCGCATCGCCGCGCAAGGCGGCTCGAATGGCGGCATCCTGATCACCAACATGCTGGTGCGCTATCCCGAGCGCTTCGGCGCGCTGTTCTGCACCATCCCGCTGATCGACATGCGCCGCTACACCAAGCTGCTCGCCGGCGCGAGCTGGATCGCCGAATATGGCGATCCAGACAAGGACGAGGATTGGGGCTGGCTTTCGACCTACTCGGCCTATCACACCGCCAAGCCCGGCCAGCCTTATCCGCCGATCCTGATCGCCACGACCCGCCGCGACGACCGCGTGCATCCCGGCCACGCGCGCAAGATGACGGCCAAGCTGCAGGCCATGGGTTACGACAGCTGGTTCTACGAGCCCGCTGCCGGCGGCCACGGCTACGGCACCGACAACCGCGAGCGCGCCAGCTTCATCACGCTGGGCACGCGGTTTCTGGCGCGGCATGTGGGGCTGGAGATGGAGTAGCGGCCTTCAGCCGTCAGGCAGTCCGCCCCCCACACCCACCGCCGTCGTCCCGGCCTTGAGCCGGGACCCATACTCCGCGGCAGGAGTTTGGGGCGATGACGATTGTCACGACGATCTCGCGTCACAACCGAATCCTGTGGTTATGGGTCCCGGCTCAAGGCCGGGACGACACGGGAGGTTGGCGCGGCGTCATCGGCAACTCACTCGGCGGGTCGCAAACCTACGCGCAGCCGCCGCAAACTCACGCGCCTCGCGCGAACACCAGGATCATGTTGTTGGCGGGCATCTCCACTGTTTCGCGCAACACGAGGCCATTGCGCGAGGCCAACGCTTCGAGATCGGTGATGTCGCGCACGCCCCAGTCGGGATTGCCCTCGCGCAGCGAGGTGTCGAACACGGCGTTGCTGACGGCGGTGTGCTTGCCGTCGCGCTTGAACGGGCCGTAGAGCACCAGCAGTCCACCCTGTGACAGCACCTGCCCGGCGCCGGCGAACAATCCCTCCGCCACCGGCCAGGGCGCGATGTGGATGACGTTGGCGCAGAAGATCGCAGTCAGCTCCGCCGGTCCGCCGGCGGCGGTGAACCCGGCGACCCAGGCCGGATCGGACAGGTCGATGCGCCGGGCGTCGCGGATGTTGGACAGCCCCGAGTGCTTGCGCCACGCAGCGATGCTGGCGAGGTGATTGTCGTTGAGATCGCTCGGCCACCAGATGAGATCGGGCCGCTGCGTGGCGAAATGAACGACATGCTGGCCGGTGCCGCTGCCCGCCTCCAATACGTCGCCGGAGCGGCCGTCAAGCAGCCGGGCCAGCACGGCCCAGATCGGCTGATGGTTGCGGTGGAACGCGGCCGCATCCAGCCGTCCATCCGGTTCCACGCGCCGGCCATCCCGGCCGAACTCCACGACATACTCCGCCATTCCAACTCTCCCGGCCGCCGCTGAACGGCCCTCGTTAACCGCGTTGCGCCGGCCACCATAGCTGCATTGTCAGCCGATGGTCTTTATGCTTTGCAGCCCCTATATTGCTGACATCACCGAGACGTCGGAACTTCATCTTGATCACATCCGTCATGCGTACCGCCCTGGCGCTGGGGCTTTCGCTCGCCATGCCTTCGCTTGTCGCGTCTTCGTTTGTCATGTCGGCAGCCGCCCAGGCCCAGTCCGGCGCCGCCGAGGGCCAGAAGCTGGCCTTCGACCGCGGCAAGGGCAACTGCCTGACCTGCCACGAGATCAAGGGCGGCGACCTGCCCGGCTCGATCGGGCCGAAGCTGGAGAACCTCAAAGGCCGGTATGACCGTGCCGAGCTGACCGCGATCCTCAACGACGAGACGGTCCGCAACCCGCTGACGGTGATGCCGCCGTTCGGCCGCAACCGCATCCTGACCGAGCAGGAAATCAGCGCCATCGTCGATTTCCTGCAGACCCTCTGATTCCGTTTTGGAGACCCTCATGACTGCCTCGTCCGGCCCGTTGGCCAACCGCCGCGTGTTCCTGAAAGGCGCCGGCCTCGTCGCGCTGATCGGCCTCGGCAATGCCGTGCTGCACGCCGCGTCGGTTTATGCCGCGACCAACGACAACAAATATCCCGACGACGCCTTCAAGCAGAAGAACGCCGGCGACGCGATCAAGGCGTTGTACGGCCGCGACCACGAGGCGTCCGACAAGATCAAGCTCGACGCGCCGGAGATCGCCGAGAACGGCGGCGTGGTGCCGATCGCGGTCACGACGACGCTGCCGAACGTCACCTCGATTTCCTTCATCGTCGCCGAGAACCCGAACGCGCTCGCGGCATCCTACAAGATCCCCGAGGGCACGGTGCCGGCGGTGGCGAACCGGCTGAAGATGGCCAAGACGTCCAGCGTCATCGCGCTCGTCGAATCCGGCGGCAAGCTCTACAGCGCGACAAAGGAAGTGAAGGTCACCGTCGGCGGCTGCGGCGGCTAAGGGGAGAGCGACCATGGCATCGAGCATTCGCGTCCGCGCGATCCTGAACGGCGACATCACCGAGGTGCAGACGCTCATCCAGCACCCGATGGATACCGGCCTGGTCAAGGACGCCAAGGGCGAGATCATCCCGGCGCACTACATCCAGCAGATCACCTTCACCCACAAGGACAAGACCGTGTTCCTGGCGGATTGGGGCACCGCGGTCTCCAAGGATCCCTACGTCAAGTTCGGCTTCAAGGGCGCGGCCAAGGGCGACGAGCTCAAGGTGAGCTGGGTCGACAACAAGGGCGCGACCGACAGCCTGACGGCGACGATCCAATGAGCGCGGCGCGCCTGCTCCTCGCAGTCACGGCGGCGTTTGGTCTGGGCGCATCCGCAGTTGCCGCGGACAAGCCGAACCCGGCCGCCGACGCCAAGGCGTTCCAGGACTACTTCGTCAAGAAGTTCCCGAAGGTGGCGTACGACGACTTCGTCAACGGCCCCTATTCGATGAACGCCGACATGCGCCGGCAGTGGGAGGAGAAGGAGCAGTTTCCGCCTTACGAGTTCGCACTCGAGGCCGGCAAGGAGATGTTCGCCAAGCCGTTCAAGAACGGCAAGACCTATGCCGACTGCTTTCCCAATGGCGGCGTCGGCATCCGGCAGAACTATCCTTATTTCGACGACAAGGAAGGCAAGGTCATCACGCTCGAGCTGGCGCTGAACCGCTGCCGCGAGGCCAATGGCGAGCCGCCCTATTCCTATGTCAAGGACGAGATGGCCTCGCTGACCGCCTACATGGCGTTCACCTCGCGCGGCAAGCGCTTCGACATCAAGATCCCCGACGATCCGCGCGCGCTGGACGCCTATGAGAAGGGCAAGGAGTATTTCTACACCCGCCGCGGCCAGCTGAACTTCTCCTGCGCGAGCTGCCACGTGCAGAGCCCGGGCGAGCGCATCCGCGCCGAGATCCTGGCGCCGGCGCTCGGCATTCTCAACGCGATGCCGATCTACCGCTCCGAATGGAGCGGCATGGGCACGATCAGCCGCCGCATCGTCACTTGCAACAGCCAGACCCGCGCCGTGCCGCTGGAGCCGCAGTCGGACGAGTATCGCAACCTCGAATACTATCTGTCCTACGTGTCGAATGGCCTGCCGGTTTCAGGTCCGGGAGCGCGGCCATGAGAAATGTCGCAAGACATATCGCAACAACAAACGTCATGAAAAAGATCGTGTTCGCCATGATGGTGTCTGCGGTCTGCGCCGGCTCCGCGCGGGCCGCGTCGGAAGCCGACTACATCACGGCATTCGCGGCGGCCGAGAGCGCCAACAAGGAAGCCGGACGTCTGCGCAACCAATGGACCGTGACCCAGGCCGCACTGAATGCTGCGAAGAAGGCGGCGGAGTCCGGCAATTTCGACCAGGCACTGAAGTCGGCGCAGGAGGCCGAGGCGCTCGCCAAGGCCTCGATCGTCCAGGCCACCAGCGAGAAGCAGCGCTGGAAGGACATGGAGATCCGGTAGGACGCGTGGCATGATTCGGCGCCGGGATTTTCTCAAAGCATCAGGTGCCGTCGTGCTCGCCGCGCCGGCGCTGCTGCGTGACGCCCGCGCCGCCGACACCGTCAGCCTCTACGACGTCGAGAAGTTCGGCAACGCGCGCATCCTGCACATCACGGACACGCATGCACAGCTGCGGCCGGTGTATTTCCGCGAGCCCAGCGTCAATCTCGGCATCGGCGAGATGTGGGGCAAGCCGCCGCATCTGGTCGAGCGCGCCTTCCTCGACCGTTACGGCATCCGCCCCGACAGCGCCGAGGCCTATGCCTTCACCTCGTTCGAGTTCGAGAAATTCGCCGGCCGGTTCGGCAAGATGGGCGGCTTCGCGCAACTGAAGACGCTGATCGACAAGCTGCGCACGGATGCCGGCGACCATCGCTCGCTGCTGCTCGACGGCGGCGATCTCTGGCAGGGCACCGGGCTCGCCAACGCGATGCGCGGCGCCGACATGGTCAGCGCGGCCAATCTGCTCGGCATCGACGCGATGACCGGGCATTGGGAATTCACCTATGGCGAGGAGGCGCTACGCGCCAACCTCGCGCGTTTCAAGGGCGAGTTCCTGGCGCAGAACGTGTTCCTGACCGAGGAGGCCGCGTTCAACGACGCCAAGGCGTTCGACCGCGGATCGGGCCGGGTGTTCAAGCCGGCGACCATCAAGGAGATCGGCGGCGCGCGCATCGCCATCATCGGCCAGGCCTTCCCCTACGTGCCGATCGCCCATCCGCGCCGCTTCACGCCGGACTGGACGTTCGGCATCCGCGAGGAGGAGCTGCAGAAGCTGGTCGATGCCCTGCGCGGCGCCGACAAGGTCGATGCGGTGATCCTGCTGTCGCACAACGGCATGGATGTCGACCTCAAGCTCGCAAGCCGCGTCACCGGCATCGACGTGATCCTCGGCGGCCACACCCATGACGCGATCCCGCAGCCGGTCGCCGTCAGCAACGCCAAGGGCACGACGCTGGTGACCAATGCCGGCTCGAACGGCAAATTCGTCGGCGTGCTCGATCTCGACGTCGGCAAGGGCCGCATCGCAGATGCGCGCTACCGGCTGCTGCCGGTCTATTCGGAGCTTCTGAAGCCGGATCCGGCGATGCAGGCGCTGATCGACCAGACGCAACAGCCGCAGGTCGCGGCCTGGAGCGAGAAGCTCGCGACCTCCGACCGGCTGCTGTATCGCCGCGGCAATTTCGAAGGCACCACCGACGACCTGATCTGCGCCGCGCTGCGCCGTGAGCTCGATGCCGAGCTCGCGCTGTCGCCGGGCTTCCGCTGGGGCCCCTCCGTGCTCGCCGGCCAGTCGATCATGCTGGAGGACGTGCTGGCGCAGACCGCGATCACTTACCCGGAAACCTACGTGCAGCGGATGACCGGCGCCGACATCAAGAACGTGCTCGAGGACGTCTGCGACAACCTTTTCAATGCCGATCCCTATCTGCAGCAGGGCGGCGATATGGTCCGCACCGGGGGCTTCTCCTATCGCTGCGCACCGTCGGAGCCGATCGGCCGCCGCATCACCGACCTCACGCGCGACGACGGCCATCCGTTGCAGGCCCACAAGACCTACAAGGTCGCAGGCTGGGCCTCGATGAACGCGCAGGACGGCAAGCCGGTGTGGGACGTCGTCGCCAACCACCTGCGCAACGGCCAGCTGGTGCTGACGGGAACCAACAAGGTCACGCTCTCCGGCGTCGACGGCAATCCGGGGTTTGCGTCGCAGTCGTGAGGGTAAGTAGCCTCGTTTGGCTGGCCGACGTGCCCAGGAGCTGCGTCAATCTCAGCTGTCGTCCCCGCGAACGCGGGGACCCATAACCACCGCAGGCACGGCCTGAGCACGCTGGAGCGGCATCGCATCTCGCCACGGGCAACGGTGGTTATGGGTCCCCGCTTTCGCGGGGACGACACTGTTGGATGTGGCGCCACCGAGCCTCACCATGCACGACGGCCGGAGGCCGGGCTTAAGCATCACCGTAGCCCCATCCGCCGGCCCGTCCGCGCAGGTGCCATGCGCCTGCGTTCATGGACAATGAACCGCAATCCGATAGTGTGGCGTTGTGTCGCGCGCCCTCATTGCGGGAGTCCCGGCGGTTTGCCGGCAACGCGCTCTCCAGTTTCATCACTGACGCCCGGAGCCACACGGATCGAGCATGGCTGACGTTCTCGCCGCATCGCAACACCCCGCCGCTCCGGTCCGGGCCGCCTCTTCGCTGCGCACCTTGGCGCTGGTCTCGCTGGCGCATTGGGTCAGCCACCTGCACATGCTGGTGCTGCCGATGCTGTTTCCCTACCTGAAGGAGAAGCTCGGCGTCGGCTATATCGAGCTCGGCTTTCCGCTGACCGTGTTCGCAGTCGTCTCGGCGCTGACCCAGGCCCCGGTGGGCTATCTCGTCGACCGCGCCGGCGCGCGCCGCATCCTGCTGCTCGGCCTGACGCTCGGCGGTCTCTCGCTCGCGATGCTCGGCGTCTACCTCACCTATACCAGCCTCGTCGTCTCGGCGGTGCTGCTCGGCCTTGCGAACGCGGTCTATCACCCCTCCGACTACGCGCTGCTGTCGGCGCATATGGAAGAGAGCCGGATGGGCCGTGCGTTCGGCGTGCACACCTTCGCCGGCTATCTCGGCGGCGCGGTCGCACCGGCCGTGATGGCGGCGCTGGTCACCACCGTCGGCGGCTCCGGCGCGCTGATCGCGGCCGGCTTCGTCGGGCCGCTCGCGGCGCTGCTGCTGCTCGTCGGCAACGTGCCGGAGGTGCCGCCGCATCCGCACCAGACCAAGGCCGACGGCACCAGGGTCAAGCAGCCGAGCCTGCTGACGCCGATGCTGATGCTGCTGACCGTGTTCTTCATGCTGCTCAGCCTGTCCAACGCCGGCATCTCCTCTTTCGGCGTCGTCGCCTTCATGAACGGCTACGGCATCTCGTTCTCGACCGCCAACATCGCGCTCACTGCCTTCCTCGGCGCCAGCGCGGTCGGCGTGCTCGCCGGCGGCCAGCTCGCCGATCGCATCCGGCATCACAATCTGGTTGCAGCAGTCGCCTACGCGATCAACGCCGTCCTTGTGCTGATCATCACCTTCGTCAGCCTGCATCCCGTGCTGCTGGTCGCGATCATGCTGACCGCCGGCTTCATGAGCGGCGTCATCGCGCCGTCGCGCGACATGCTGGTCCGCAACGCCGCTCCCGCCGGCGCCGCCGGCCGCGCCTTCGGCATCGTCTCCACCGGCTTCAACTTCGCCGGCGTGGTCAGCCCGCTGCTGTTCGGCTGGATCATGGACATGAACGCGCCGCGCTGGGTGTTCGGCGCGTCCGTCGTGTTCATGCTGCTGACCATCGTGCTGGCGTTCTTCACCGAACCGAAGAAGAAGACGGCGTAGTTATCGTCGTAGGGTGGGCAAAGCGAAGCGTGCCCACCATTGTCACTCAGACCGCCGCCGTGAACGGTGGGCACGCTTCGCTTTGCCCGCCCTACGGACAACCGATTGTTAGTTCGTCAGCGCTGCCAGATGCAGCGCCCTCTCCCCTTGCGGGAGAGGGCATCACCGGCTCATCCAATTGCTCGGTTGGGTGAGGGGTATCTATCCGAACGCGGCGCTCGTGGAGACATACCCCTCACCCAACCGAGCTTGCCGAACCCTCATGCATGCCCTCTCCCACAAGGGGAGAGGGCGCAGTCATCGGCACCGCGATGGCTGCGGCTTACTCCCATCGGCTGCTGTCGCAACGCTGCCCTCACGTCCCGCGTGTTGACATCATCGCCTGCTGGCCGATGATGCCCCCAACAACAACATATCCGGGGAAGACACGCCATGACGCAGCCTGATCTCGTGATTCGCGGCGGGACCGTTGCCGATGGTTCGGGCGGCGAGCTCTATGAGGCCGATGTCGCGATCGCCGACGGCCGCATCGTCGCGGTCGGCAAGGTCGCCATCTCCGGCCGCGAGGAAATCGACGCGCGCGGCAAGCTCGTCACGCCCGGATTCGTCGACGTCCACACCCATTATGACGGCCAGGTCACCTGGAGCCACGACATCTCGCCCTCCTCGCAGAACGGCGTCACGACCGCGATCATGGGCAATTGCGGCGTCGGTTTCGCGCCGTGCCGGCCGGCCGATCACCAGCGGCTGATCCAGCTGATGGAGGGTGTCGAGGACATTCCCGAGCCGGTGCTCGAGGCCGGCATTCCCTGGGAATGGGAAAGCTTTCCGGACTACATGGAGTGGCTGGGCCGGCGCAATTTCGATCTCGACATCGGCGCGCAGCTGCCGCATGCGGCGTTGCGCGTCTATGTGATGGGCGAGCGCGGCGCGCGGCGCGATCCGGCCACGGCCGACGACAATCGCGCGATGGCCGCGCTAGCACGCGATGCCGTCAAGTCCGGCGCACTCGGCTTTTCCACCTCGCGCACGCTCAATCACCGGACATCGACCGGCGACTACACGCCGACCCTAAAGGCCGGCGAGGACGAGCTGACGACCATCGCAAGCGCGATGCACGGCGCGGGCCGCAGCGTGCTGCAATTCGTGCTGGACATCTCGACCATCCACGAAGACCTGCCGATGATGCTGCGGATCGCCGAGCAGACGAAGTGCCCGATCTCGTTCTCGGTTACGCAGAACGACCGTGCGCCGCAGCGCTGGCGGCAGACGCTCGCGGAGATCAACGCGGCTGCTGAGCGCGGCCTGTCGGTGACGGCGCAGATCGCGGCGCGCCCGGTCGGTCTGCTGCTCGGGCTCGAATTGTCGCGCAATCCGCTGCAGACGCATCCGAGCTACCAGGCGATCGCGCATCTCCCGCTCGCAGAGCGCGTCACGCGGATGCGCGACCCGCAGGTGCGCGCGGCGATCCTCAGCGAGCAGGCCAGCGCGACCGACGATCCGCTTTTCTTCAAGCCGAACTACGACAAGATGTACCTGCTCGGCGATCCGCCTGATTACGAGCAGCCGCCGGAGCAATCGCTCGGTTCCCAGGCCCGCGCGCGCGGCTGCCGGCCGGAGGAGCTGGCCTATGACGCGATGCTCACGGAGGGCGGGCGTGGCATGCTCTACGTGCCGTTCCTCAACTATTCGGACGGCAATCTCGACGCCACCTACGAGATGCTGCGCGACCCCAGAAGCGTGCCGGGCCTCAGCGACGGCGGCGCGCATTGCGGCATCATCTGCGACGCCAGCTTTCCGACCTATCTGCTGACGCATTGGACGCGCGACCGCAAGCGCGGCGACAAGCTGTCCATCCCCTTCGTGGTCGCGGCGCAGTCGCGCAAGACCGCACTCTCCGTCGGCCTCGACGATCGCGGCCTGATCGCTCCCGGCTACAAGGCTGATATCAACGTCATCGACTACGACCGGCTGCACCTGCATCCGCCCAAGGTGCATTACGACCTGCCAGTCGGTGGCCGCCGGCTGATGCAGGAGGTGGACGGCTATGAGGCGACGATCGTGTCCGGCGTGGTCACGCGCCGCCACGGCGAAGCCACCGGCGCGCGGCCGGGACGGCTGGTGAGGGGGGCGCGGGCTGGCGTACAATAGGGCCGTCGTCGCCATGCCTTGAGACGCCAGCGACATCCTCGGTGTCGTCCCGGACAAGCGCGCAACGCGCGCGCCGATCCGGGACCCATACCCCCAGGAAGTTGCTTTAGGCACGAACGCCGTCCCACCTCGCCCAGCAAACTACCAATGGTGGCTATGGGTCCCGGCGCGAGGCCGGGACGACACCGAATGTGTGGCGCGCATCGGACAAAGCCATGCGGCGCTTGGAGCCGCGAAGATCAGAGTGCCGGCAGCTCGCGTTGCGCTCCCCGCTATCACGCAAACTCCGGCGCGACAGCCTGATGCGCCTGCAGGCGGGCGCGTTCGCTGTTCGGCCAGAGCAGTGCCAGGCCGAGCAGGCCGGAGATCACCATGATCACCGCGTTGATGGTGAAGCCGGACATGTAGCCTTCGACCATGCTGCCCGAGGCCTGGATCATCTTGCCCATCACGACCGGCGCAATGATGCCCGCGAGCGTGTACAGCGCGCCGTAGATCGCCATGACCGCGCCGCGCTGCGCCACCGGTGTGAACTCACCGATCATCGGCGGACAGACGACGTAGATCGATCCGCACAAGCCCGATCCGACCACCAGCAACGCGATCCGCGGCGCCGCGCCGTCGACATGCGCCATCGCCGCCATCAGACCGCCGCCGATCACGAGCGGCGTGGCGCCGAGCACGCCGCGCGCCATGCGCGTGGAGAGGCCGCGCGCCATCAGCATCTGTGACACGAAGCCCGTGGTCAGCACGACGCAGGCGCCGAAGATCCAGGGCAGAATCGAGATGAAGCCGGCCTGCGCTTGCGAGAAACCGAGCCCCTTGACCAGGAATGGCGTGAACCAGGTCAGCCCGAGCGACAGCGCCCAATAGGCGCCGAAGGTCGCGGCGACGCAACCGACGAAGGTGCGCGACGTCAGCAGCTGCAGATAGGGCACGCGCTGCTCGCGCAAGGCGGCGGACTCGACCTCGGCCAGCGGCCCTTCCCGGCCAAGCCAAAGCCACGCCGCGCTCCACATCAGCCCGACCACGCCGAGCGCGCCGAAGGCATAGTGCCAGCCGTAGCTGACGATGATGAAGTTCAGCGCAGGCACGGCCAGAATCACGCCGAAGGCAGAGCCCTGCGAGAGGATCGCCGTGGGCATCGCCCGCTTCTCGTCGGGAAACCACTTGTAGACCGCGTGGACGGCGACCGACGCCGCGGGCCCTTCACCGGCGCCGAGGACGATCCGGCAGATCAGCAGCGTGGTGAAGCCGATGGTGCCGACCATCGGGAATTGCGCCACCGCCCAGATCAGCGCCAGCACCAACAGCACCCAGCGGGTCGGCACCTTGTTCACGACGAAGCCGACCACGATGGCGGAGATCGAGAACAGGAAGAAGAAGGACGAGCCGAGCAGGCCGAACTGCTCGGCGGTGAGATTGAGCTCGGTCATGATCGGGACGCCGGCGAGCCCGACGACGATCTTGTCGGCGAAGTTCACCAGCATGAACAGGAACAGCAGGAAGGTGATCTTCCAGGCGCCCTTCGGCGTCGGCGTGGTGCTTGCGCGGGATTTGCTCGTGAGCGTCATGGGCGCGGCCATCGTCCTTCCCCGTCGTCTGTTTTGATCCGCCTCTATCGTTCGGGCGTTTCGACAATGCTACCCATGATGCGGCTCCGCAGGCAACCGGCTTGACGGCTAAGTTATTGCTGCAACGCGAGAATCTGCCCTTCAAGGCTGCACGGCGACATGCGCGCAACCTGATCACGAGCGAACGGTCTTCACATCATGAGCTTTGCGAAGAACGAGCACGTGCTGTTCGCGTTGGCGCTTGATATGTTGTGATGCAACAACCTCAAGACATGCTCGTGCTCAGCGTTCGTCATCTCACCAAATCCTACCGATCCGGCGGCGAGCCGATCAAAGTCCTCCGCGGTGTCGACCTCGACGTGGCCCCCGGCGAGCGCGTGGCGCTGACCGGCGAATCCGGCTCCGGCAAGAGCACGCTGCTGCATCTCATTGCCGGTCTCGACGCCGCTGATGGTGGCGACATCCTGCTCGATGGCGCTGCCGTGGGTGCGCTCGACGATGCCGGCCGCGCCGCGATCCGGCGCGAGCGGCTCGGCCTCGTGTTCCAGCAGTTCAACCTGGTGCCGAGCCTGTCGGTGCAGGACAATCTCAGCTTCCAGGCGCGGCTCGCCGGGCGGCATGATCCAGCCTGGCACACCGAGCTGGTGGAGCGGCTCGGGTTGAAGCCGCTGCTCAAGCGCTATCCCGAGCAGCTCTCCGGTGGTCAGCAGCAACGCGTCGCGATCGGTCGCGCGCTGGCGATCAAGCCGGCGCTGCTGCTCGCGGACGAGCCGACCGGCAATCTCGACGAGGACACCGCCGACGAGGTGATGGCGCTGACGCGCGATCTCGTCGCGCGCACCGGCTGCGGCTTCCTGATGGTGACGCATAGCGCACGTCTCGCCGCGATGCTCGACCGCCATGTGCATCTGCATGCGGGCCGTGTCGCATGAGGCGCGTGCTGTGGATTCTCGCCGTGCTGCTCAGCCATTGGCGGCGGCATCCGATGCAACTCGCGACCCTGCTGATCGGCCTGATCTCGGCGACGGCGCTGTGGAGCGGCGTGCAGGCGCTGAACCAGCGGGCGCGCAGCTCCTATGATCGCGCCGCCGCGATCTTCGGCGGCGCGCGTACGCCGATGCTGGTTGCCAAGGACGGCAAGATGCTGCCGCAGAGCGTGTTCGCGCAACTGCGCCGCGCCGGCTGGCCGGTGTCGCCGGTCGTCGAAGGCCGCGTGCAGATCGACGGCCGCGCGATCCGGCTGCTCGGCATCGAGCCGTTCAGCATCCCCCGCGAAGTGGGCGATGCGCCGATGGTCGGGCGCAGCGAGCTCGAGGCGTTTCTCACCCCGCCTCATCGCACCTTGATTTCACCGGAGACGCTGGCGGACTTCGGATTGAAGGACGGCGCGACGCCGCGGCTCAGCAACGATGCCGTGATGCCGCCGCTGATGGCGCAGCAGCAGCTCGCGCCCGGCGTGCTCGTGGTCGACATCAGCGACGCGCAGCGGCTGCTCGACAAGCCCGGCCAGATCTCGCGACTCCTGGTCGGCAAGACGCCGGGCGCGCGAGAGCCATTGCAGAGCTTCGCCGGCGGCCGGCTGCAACTGGTCCAGCCCGAAGCCGAGACCGATCTGGAGCGGCTGACCGACAGCTTCCATCTCAATCTCACGGCGTTCGGCCTGTTGTCCTTCGTCGTCGGCCTGTTCATCGTCAACTCCGCCATCGGCCTCGCCTTCGAGCAGCGGCTGCCGGTGCTGCGCACCTTGCGCGCCTGCGGCGTGTCGGCGCGCCAGCTCAACGCCGTGCTGATCGGTGAACTCATCGCCTTCGCGCTGGTCGCCGGGTTCGTCGGCCTGGTCTGCGGCTATGTCATCGCAGCGACGCTGCTGCCCAACGTCGCCGCATCGCTGCGCGGCCTGTATGGCGCGCAGGTGCCGGGCGAACTGAGCTTGCGTCCGGAATGGTGGCTGGCCGGACTCGTGATCAGCGTCGCCGGCGCGTTGGCGGCCGCCACGACCAGCCTGATCAAGTCGATGCGGCTGCCGATCCTGTCGACCGCGCAGCCCTATGCGTGGCAGGAAGCACAGAGGCGCTGGCTGCGGCTGCAGAGCGCCGTCGCGCTCGCCTTCTTCGTCGCCGCCGGCCTGCTGCTGTGGCTCGGGCAATCGCTGCTCGCCGGCTTCGGCGTGCTCGCGGCGATGATGCTGGGCGCGGCGCTGCTGCTGCCGGCGATTCTCGAGCTCGTGTTGCGGCTCGGCGAACGCGGCGCGCGGGCGGCGCTGGCGCAATGGTTCTGGGCCGACAGCCGGCAGCAGATCTCGGGCCTGTCGCTGGCGCTGATGGCGCTGCTGCTGGCGCTCGCCGTCAATGTCGGCGTCGCGACCATGGTGGAGACGTTCAGCCGCACCTTCCTGGTCTGGCTCGACGGCCGGCTTGCGGCCGACGTCTACATCAGCGCCGCCGACGAGGCGCAGGCGCGCGAAATTCAAGGCTGGCTGCGGACGCGGCCCGAGGCGCAGGCCGTGCTGCCGGGCGGCCGCGCCGAGACGCAGTTGGCGGGTGCGCCGATCGACGTGCTCGGCCTGCCCGATCACGACACCTATCGCGAGCATTGGCCGCTGCTGCAGGCGGGACCGGACGCCTGGAAGCAGCTGGTGCGCGGCGATGCCGGCTTCGTCAGCGAGCAGCTGGCGCGACGGCTCAACCTCTCGCTCGGTGACAGCATCGACATTCCTGCGCCGACCGGCGACTGGCGCATCACGGTGGCCGGCATCTATGCCGACTACGGCAATCCGAAGGGGCAGGTCACCGTCAACGTCGCCGCGCTGACGCAGCGTTTCCCGGCGACGCCGATCACACGGATGGCCGTGCGCGCCGCTCCCGCCGACGTCCCCAAGCTGATCGCTGATCTCACCGACAAGTTCGGGCTCGACGGCCGCAACGTGATCGACCAGGCGACCGTGAAGCAGGAATCCAAGCAGATCTTCAACCGCACCTTTGCGGTGACCGGCGCGCTCAACACCTTCACGCTGGGCGTCGCCGCGATCGCGCTGCTGACGAGCCTGCTGACCTTGGCCAATTCACGGCTGCCGCAGCTTGCGCCGCTCTGGGCGATCGGTCTGACGCGGCGGCGGCTCGCCGAGGTCGAGCTGCTGAAGACCCTGTCGCTCGCGGGCCTCACCGCGCTGCTGGCCCTGCCGCTCGGGCTCGTCGTGGCGTGGTGCCTGATCGCAATCGTCAATGTGAAAGCGTTCGGCTGGCGGCTGCCGTTCGACGTGTTTCCGCTGCAGCTGATAAGGCTGTTGATCGTCACGCTCGTCGCCGCGCTCATCGCCTCGCTGCTCCCCGTGCTGCGGCTGGCGCGGATGCAGCCGGCACAATTGGTCAGGACCTTCACCATTGAGCGCTAGAGCCCTCCTCACGCGGCGCGGCCTGATCGGCGGGCTCGGCCTGCTGGCGCTGCCGCGGCTCGCGCAGGCGCAGGGCTTTGCGGGTCTCGCCGACAACGCCGACGGCTTCACGCCGGTGACGCCGGGCAAGAGCTTCAGCTTCCCGGCCGACCATGGGCCGCACGACGATTTCCGCATCGAATGGTGGTACATCACCGCCAATCTCAGCGACGCCGGCGGCAGGGCCTACGGCCTGCAATGGACGCTGTTCCGATCGGCGGCGCGGCCGGGGCCGCAAGCGCAAGGCTTCGACAATCAGCAGCTCTGGATGGCGCATGCCGCCGTCACCCGCGCCGACAGCCATCGCTCGACCGAGAAGTTCGCGCGTGGCGGCGTCGGCCAGGCCGGCGTCGAAGCCAAGCCGTTCCAGGCCTGGATCGATGATTGGCAGCTGCGCGGCTCGGCAGCGATCGACGATCAATCGCTGGCGCCGCTCGACATGAGCGCGAGCGCCGCCGATTTCTCCTATGCGCTGCATTTGGAGGCGGATCGTCCGGTGGTGCTGCAGGGCGTCGGCGGCTACAGCCGCAAGTCGGAGCGCGGCCAGGCATCCTACTACTACAGCCAGCCGTTCTACCGCGCGCGCGGGCGCATCAGTTTCGACGACAAGCCGGTCGAGGTGACCGGCATGGCTTGGCTCGACCGCGAATGGAGCAGCCAGCCGCTGGCCTCCGACCAGAGCGGCTGGGACTGGTTCGCGCTGCATTTTTCGGGCGGCGAGAAACTGATGCTGTACCGGATGCGCCAGGGCAATGGCGACTACACCTCGGGCACCTGGATCACGGCCGACGGCGCCGCGCGCCCGCTCGGCCCCGGCGACATCGCGATGACGCCGACGAACATTGTCGCAATCGGCGAGCGCAGGCTGCCGGTCGGCTGGCACGTCGAGATATCAGCACTTGGCATCGCGATCGACAGTGCGCCTCTCAATCCGAACGCCTGGATGGGCACCCGTGTGCCCTACTGGGAAGGACCGATCAGCTTCAAGGGCAGCCATAGCGGGGTAGGCTATCTGGAGCTGACGGGGTATTAGAAGCGCATACAAGGGGGGACCACGCATGTATCACTTCACCGCGCTCGTCACTGTGCTTGCGCTCATGCTGTATTTCTACATGGCCGTCCGCGTCGCGAAGGCGCGCGCCCGCTTCGGCGTGAAGGCTCCGGCCGTGACCGGCAATGCCGATTTCGAGCGCACCTATCGCGTGCAGGTGAACACGCTGGAATGGATGCCGATCTTCCTGCCGGCGCTGTGGCTGTTCGCGATCTATGTCAGCGACGCCATCGCGGCGTTGATCGGCCTTGTCTGGATCGTCGGACGCGCCCTGTACATGGTCTCCTACGCCAAGGCCGCGGAGAAGCGCGGCCCCGGCTTCGGCATCCAGGCGCTGGCCGCCTCCACCCTGCTCGTCGGCTCACTCGTCGCCATTCTCTGGCGGATGCTGCACGGCTGACAACCCAGACTTCCGCTGTCGTCCCGGCCTTGCGCCGGGACCCATAACCACCGGCGGGCGTTGCGCACGCCACTGTTAAACGCGCAGCGTGCCCCGTGACAGATCACGCGGTATGGGTCCCGGCGCAAGGCCGGGACGACACCTGTTGTGGAGCGGGCCTACTTCGTCAGCGGGCAGCCGCTCTCCTTGGGCGTGAAGAACGCCTTGTCGCCGGGCACGGTGGCGAGCAGCTTGTAGTAGTCCCAGGGCTTCTTCGATTCGGCCGGCGACTTGACCTCGAACAGGTACATGTCGTGGACCATGCGGCCGTTGGTCTGCACCTTTCCTTGCGCGAACGCGTCGTCGACCGGCAGCTCCTTCAGCTTCTTGGCCACGGCGTCTGAATCCTTGGTGCCTGCCGCCTTCACCGCCTTGAGATAGGACAGCGTCGCCGAATAGGTGCCGGCGTGGATCATGCTCGGCATGCGCCCCGTGCGCTTCATGAAGCGCTCACCGAAGGCGCGCGACTTGTCGTCGCGGTCCCAGTAGAAGCCCTCGGTCAGGATCAGCCCCTGAGCCGCCTCGAGCCCGAGGCCGTTGACTTCGGCCAGCGTCATCAGGAGCCCGGCGAGCTTCTGGCCGCCCTTGACGATACCGAACTCGGCCGCCTGCTTGATCGAGTTGGTGGTGTCGAGGCCGGCATTGGCGAGACCGATGATCTTGGCCTTGGAGCTCTGCGCTTGCAGCAGGAAGGACGAGAAGTCCGAGGAGTTCAGGGGAATGCGCACCGAACCCAGCACCTTGCCGCCCTTGGCAGTGACGATGTCGCTGGTGTCCTTTTCCAGCGCATAGCCGAACGCGTAGTCCGCGGTCAGGAAGAACCAGGTGTTGCCGCCGGCTTCGACCAGCGCGCCGCCGGTGCCGACCGCGAGCGCATGGGTGTCGAACGCCCAATGGAAGCCGTAGGGCGTGCAGGCATCACCGGTGATGCGCGAGGTCGCCGCGCCGACGACGATGTCGATCTTCTTCTTCTCGGCGGACAGCTCCTGCACCGCCAGCGCGACCGAAGAGGTCGTCAGCTCCGTGATCATGTCGACACCCTCGGTGTCGTACCAGCGCCGCGCGATGGACGACGCGAGATCCGGCTTGTTCTGGTGGTCGGCGGTGACCAGCTCGACCTTCTGGCCCAGCACCTCGCCGCCGAAATCCTCGATCGCCATCTTGGCGGCCTCGACGGAATATTTGCCGCCGTAATCGGCATAGACGCCGGACTGGTCGTTGAGAATGCCGATCTTGACCTGTGCCGAGGCCGGCGCTGCCGCGAACAACGCACCGACAGCAGCAAAGGCCAACAAGCGCGATTTCATATCATCTCTCCCGGAGTTTCTTGGTTTTGAGCCGTCATTCGCTTTGGAATGCCTTGGTCATGTTATGCCAGAACCCCGGCCGCGCCCATCCCTTCCCGCCTCAGCCAAAGGACGGAGACGACGGTTGATCAGCGTGGAACCCGTCCGCTAGACTGGCCGGCAAATAACAAGCTGCCGTCCCCCGAGGATGGTGCTGTGGGACGGAAACCGCCTGAGCACGTGACGCGAGCATCGTCCGCGCTTCGCCCTCTCTTCCTCCCGTGCACCCGAGCTTCCGCCGGACGGCAGCCGTGGGAGGAGCAGACATGTACACCGGCAGGCACGCGAGGCTGCGCCCGTTGCAGCCCGCCTTCATCATGGCCGCGACCGGCGAGGCGGTGACGTATCGCGAGCTGGAGGCGCGCTCGAACCGCCTGGCACATCTGTTCCGCAAGCGCGGCCTGAAGCGGCTCGATCACTATTCGATCTTCATGGAGAACAACAGCCGCTATCTCGAAGCCTGCGGCGCCGGCGAACGCTCCGGGCTCTATTTCACCTGCGTGAACTCCTACCTGACGCCCGGCGAGCTCGCCTACATCCTCAACAACAGCCAGTCCCGGCTGCTGATCACCTCGACCGCCAAGCTCGACATCGTGCGCGAGGCGCTGAAGGAGGCGCCCGGAATCGAGCTTTGCATCGTTGCCGACGCGCCGGGCGAGAGCGAGCGCATCATAGGCCTGCAAGAGGCCACGGCGGGCCTGCCGGATACGCCGGTCGAAGACGAAAGCGTCGGCACCGCGATGCTGTATTCCTCCGGCACGACAGGACGTCCGAAAGGCATCCTGCGTCCGCTGCCGGAGCAGCCGCCGGTGCAGCAGCTGCCGATCTTCGACTTTCTGGAGAAGCTGTGGCGCTGTCGCGAGGGCATGGTCTACCTGTCGCCGGCGCCGCTCTATCACTCGGCGCCGCAGGCGGCCGTCAACCTCGCCATCCGCTCCGGCGGCACCGTCATCATCATGGAGACGTTCGATCCCGAGCGCTATCTCCAGCTGGTCGAGCAATGGGGCATCACGCATAGCCAGCTCGTGCCCACGATGTTCTCGCGCATGCTGAAGCTGCCGCAGGAGATCCGCAGTCGCTACGACCTGTCCTCGCTGGAGGTCGCGATCCACGCCGCCGCGCCCTGCCCCGCGCAGGTCAAGGAGGACATGATCCGATGGTGGGGGCCGATCATCCACGAATATTACGGCGCCACCGAAGGCCTCGGTTTCACCGCCTGCGACAGCGAGCAATGGCTGTCGCATCGCGGCACCGTCGGCAAGGTGCTGTTCGGCGACCTGCATATCCTCGACGAGACCATGCAGCCGTGTCCCATCGGCACCGCCGGCACGGTGTGGTTCAAGACGGGATCGCCGTTCGAGTACTTCAACGACCCCGAGCGCACCAAGGAGGCGCGCTCGGCCGACGGCACGATGAGCACGGTCGGCGATGTCGGCTATGTCGATGCCGACGGCTATCTCTATCTCACCGATCGCGCGACGTTCATGATCATCTCCGGCGGAGTGAACATCTATCCGCAGGAATGCGAGAACCTCCTTATCACTCACCCGAAGGTCGCTGATGCCGCCGTGTTCGGCGTGCCCAATGCCGATCTCGGCGAGGAGGTGAAGGCGGTGATCCAGCCGATGCCGGGAATCACGCCGGGCCCGGCGCTGGAAGAGGAGCTGATCGCGTTCTGCCGGCAGTCGCTGTCGCGGCAGAAGGTGCCGCGCTCGATCGATTTCGAGAAGGAGCTGCCGCGGCTGCCGACCGGCAAACTCTACAAGCGCCTGCTGCGCGACCGCTATTGGGGCAACAAGACCTCGCGGATCGTGTAGGCCGGCGCGGCCGGCGTTGATCCTGGTCAAGCGCGCGCAGCGGCGCGTCGCTATGCTTCGTCAATTGCGACCGCAGCGATTTCGCGAGACACGACATGCGCGCTCATCAAATCATGACCAGGTCCGTGATCACGGTGACGCCGGGGACCCCGGTGGCCGAGGCAGCCCGGATCATGCTGCGCAACCACATCGGCGGCCTGCCCGTGGTCGACGCCTCCGGCCGGCTTGTCGGCATGGTCACCGATGGCGATTTCCTGCGCCGCGCCGAGCTCGGCACCGAGCGCAAGCAGGGCCGCTGGCTCGACCTGCTGGTCGGGCGCGGCCGCATCGCCGCCGACTTCGTCCATTCCCACGGCCGCACGGTCGGCGACATCATGAGCCGGCCTGCGGTGACCGTCGGCACGGATGCCAGCCTGGCCGAACTCGCCGAGATCATGGAGAAGCGCAGCATCAAGCGGCTGCCGGTCATGAATGGTGACCAGCTGGCCGGCATGGTGACGCACACGGATTTCGTCCAGACCCTGGCCGATCTCGCCAACGCCGTGCCGGCGCCCAGCCGCGATGACGACGCGATCCGCAGCGCCATCCTCGATGCCCTCGACCACGCCGCCTGCAAGCACTGCCGCTTCAACGTCGTCGTCCGCAACGGCGTCGCGCATCTCACCGGCGCGGTGCACGATGACAAGGAACGGGCCACGGCGATCGTGGCGGCCAAGAGCGTGCAGGGTGTCCGGGACGTCCGCGACCACATGTGGGTCTACCCGCCCCCGGAAGAGGAACTGGGCGGCGGCGACATCGTTTCGCTGCAGGAGCAGCCCTCGACGGACGACGACCAGCCGCTGTGAGGAGTCCTTGCCGTGCGCCCGCTCCTGGCCATATCGCTGTTGCTGCTCTTGCCCCTGACACCGGCGGCGGCTGATGATCTCGACCATGGCCGCCGGCTCGCGGAACGCTGGTGCGCCGAGTGCCATGTGGTCGGCGCCGAGACGCCGCGATTCCGTCGCGCCCGGCCGTTCATGGCCATCGCCGCCAAGGAAGGCCTGACCCGGGAGATGCTGGTGAAGTTTCTGCTGCTTCCGCACGCCACGATGGCGAACAGCCCCCTGAGCGCCGCCGACGCCAACGATCTGGCCGGCTACATCCTCAGTCTGGGGAGGTGATCGGTCGCATCTCGAGCACGCTGATCGACGGCCCTGTACGCCGCACCCGGTACGTGGATGCGCCGTGGAGAGCCTCCGCCGTCTTCCGCGCGATCCTTTGGAACAAAACCGTCAAGTCGACGTTTCGTGTACTCGCCGCCGTGAGCTGGAGCACGTCGCACGACCCGTCGCGGTGTGCCGACGGCGGGGCTCCTTGTCCTCGTTGCCGAAAAAGCCAACAACAAGCAGCGAACGAGATAGAACTTGCATTCGCACACAAACGAGTTGGTAATCCGGTGCGCGGCATCTTCTCTGCCGAACTGCTAGCAAGGAGCGTGCGACGTGCACGGAATGCCCGGCGCCCCCCACGTGACCGATGACGATACGGCCTATCTCGCCGCGATCGTGAACGCGTCGGCCGACGCGATCTTCGGCACGACCACGGACGGAATCATTCGCAGCTGGAATACGGCGTGCGAACGGATGTTGGGCTACAGCGCCGAAGAGATGATCGGACAGTCGATTCTGGACATCGTGCCTGCCGAGCTGAAGCATGAGGCATTGGCGATCCGCGATCGCGTCAGCAGCGGCGATCCGGTCGAGAGCTTCGAAACGGTGCGGCTGGCCAAGGACGGCCGTCCGATCGAAGTCGCCATCACCTACTCGCCGATCCGTGACGGGCACGGCCAGGTCATCGGCGTTTCCGGGATCATGCGCGACGTCACCACGATCAAGGCGGCGCAGCGCAGCGCGGCGATGCTCGCCGCGATCGTCGCCTCATCGTCGGACGGCGTCGTCAGCAAGACGCTGGACGGCACCGTCACCAGCTGGAACAAGAGCGCCGAGCGCATCTTCGGCTTCTCGGAAGCCGAGATGATCAACCGCTCGATCCGCACGATCATTCCCGGGGAGCGCCAGGCCGAGGAGGACCGCATCCTCGCCACCGTCGTGTCGGGCGAGATGATCGACAATTTCGAGACGGTCCGCCTGCGCAAGGACGGCGCGCTGATCGATGTCTCGGTGACGGTCTCGCCGGTGCGTGATTCCGCCGGCCGCATCATCGGCGCGTCGAAGATCGTGCGCGACATCACCGACAAGCGCCAGACGCGGGAACAGCTGCGCACCCTGCTCGCCGAGGTGAATCATCGCAGCAAGAACATGCTGTCGCTGGTGCAGGCCATCGCGCGGCAGATGACGCGGCATGGCCGGCAGCTCGATCTGAACCGCTTTCTCGAGCGGCTCCAGGCCATCGCTGGCAACCAGGATCTGCTGATCCAGAACGACTGGCGCTTCATTCCGATCGCCGACCTCGTGCGCTCGCAACTCGGCGCCTTCCGCGACCTAATCGGCAACCGCATCGCCATCGCGGGGCCGCAGATCGAGCTGACGCCGGAGGCCGCTCAGGCGATCGGCATGGCTGTGCATGAGCTCGCCACCAACGCTGCAAAATACGGCGCGCTGTCGGGCGACGAAGGACGGATCGCCCTCAGCTGGTCTTGCGACGGCGACGATTTCGACATGAGCTGGCGCGAGAGTGGCGGACCACCGGTCACTGTCCCCGAGCATAGGGGCTTTGGCAGCCGCGTGATCTCGGACATGGTCCGTGCCGGGCTCGACGGGGAGGTGGAGGTCGACTTCGCACCAACTGGACTACGCTGGCACTTGCGGTGCCCCCTGCAACGCCTCAGCCGCAGCAGCAACTATGCCCGTCGCTGACAAGATCAACGTTCTGATCGTCGAGGACGATCCCATGATCGGCTTCGATCTGTCCATCGAGCTCGAGGAAGCAGGCTTTGCCATCGTCGGCGTGGCGCCCACGGTGAGCAAGGCGCTGCATCTGCTGCAGCGTCACCGCTGCGATCTCGCCGTCCTCGACGTCAATCTCGGTCTTGAGACCTCGGCCCCGATCGCGCGCGCGCTCAGCGCTGCCGGCGTCCCCTTCGTCGCCGTCACCGGCTATTCCCTCGACCAATGCCCGGAAGAATTCGCCACCGCCCCGCTGCTATCGAAGCCGTTTCAGACATCGCGGCTGGTTGCAACGCTACGGCGGCAACTGCCGCGGTGAGGCTGTGGCGCAGTGAGCGCACTGAGGCGTGGCGGCAGCTGCGGACGGCGCTTGTGTGTGGTGTCGACCTACGACTCCGATAAACCTCCGACGTGGCTATGTGAGTGCCATGCCCCTCACCCGGATTGCTGCGCAATCCGACCTCTCCCCGCAAAGAGCGGGGAGAGGTTGCACCGCCAATGCCGAAAGAGATTGCCTCAATGATTTAGGCTCGGATCGTCAACACAACACGAGCCATTCGCCACAAAGTCGGTGCGCTCCCTCGCCCCGTTCTTACCGGGAGAGGGTCGGGGTGAGGGGCAGCCGCACGGGAAGTCTATGTGTCAGGGCCTCATGACCTTGCCCAACGACAATGCGCCCCGGCCAGCTACTCACCCCCGATCTCCACCACGATCCGTCCCGTCGTCACCTGATCGCCCTCGGCAACCTCGATCGCGCTCACCGTGCCGGCGAGGCCGGCCGTGTGGACATGCTCCATCTTCATCGCTTCCAGCGTCACGACCGGCTGCCCCAGTGCGACGCGATCGCCCGGCCTGACCAGCACCGCGACGACGCGGCCGTTCAACGCGGCGCGAACCTTGCCGTCGCCGCCGGCGGCCGCGGTGGAGTGCGGCGCTGCCAGCGTGAGGTCACGCAGCCCCAGCACCCGGCCACGATGCTGCACGAACAGGCGATCACCGTCGCGCACGAAGCGGGCGCCGTCGATGATGTCGGCGCGGCGGATGCGGATCGTGTCACCATCCATCCAGACGATCTCGCAGCGCTGCTCGGCACCGCCCTGCATCACGCGGTAGCTGCCGTCGCGTTCGCGCAGCAGCTCGCAGTCGCACACCTCGCCGTCGAGTTCGAAGCGAAGCGGCGTCGCAAAGGCGGCCGCGAGCGAGCGTCCCCGGCGGACGGGATGCGCAAGCGGATGGCTGACGGAAAGCAGCAGGGCAGCAAGCGCCACATCGCCGGCAGTCGCCGGAGGTGGGCGCAGTTCGTCACGATGCGCCGCGATGAAGCCGGTGGTCGCCTTGCCGGCGGCAAAGGCCGGATGCCGCAGGCATGACAGCAGGAACGATTGATTTGTTGCGACACCCAGCGCAACCGTCTGCTCCAGCCCGGCGATCAGCCTCGCCCGCGCCTCCTCGCGGGTCGCGCCGTGACTGATCAGCTTGGCGATCATCGAGTCGTAATAGGGCGGTACCTCCGCTGCCGACTCCAGCGCATGCTCGACACGAATCGCATCCGGCATCTGCCACAGCGCCATCCGCCCGGACTGCGGCATGAAGTCCTGCGCGGCGTCCTCCGAGCACAGCCGAACCTCGATGGCGTGGCCGGTGAAGCTGATCTGCTCCTGGCGCAGCGGCAGCGGCTCGCCGGCGGCCACACGGAGCTGCCATTCGACGAGGTCGAGCCCGGTCAGCGCCTCGGTGACGGGATGCTCGACCTGCAGCCGCGTGTTCATTTCCATGAAGTAGAACTGGCCATCTCCGTCGAGCAGAAATTCCAAGGTGCCGGCGCCTTCGTAACCCAGCGCCTTCACGGCCTGCACCGCGACCGCGCCCATGCGCGCGCGCAGCTCCGCGTTGACGGCCGGCGACGGAGCCTCCTCGATCAGCTTCTGGTGCCGCCGCTGCACCGAGCAGTCGCGCTCGCCGAGATGCACGGCGTTGCCACTGCTGTCGCCGAACACCTGGATCTCGATGTGGCGCGGGTTGGCGATCGCCTTCTCCAGGATGACGGTGCCGTCTCCGAACGCCGCAGCGGCCTCCGAGCGCGCGCTGCGCAGCAGATCCGGGAATGCATCGGCATCGCTCACGAGCCGCATGCCGCGACCACCGCCACCTGCGACCGCCTTGATCATCACGGGAAAGCCGATGCGCCGGGCTTCGCGCAGCATCGCCTCGTCGCCCTGGTCCTCGCCCTGATAGCCGGGCACGCAGGGCACGCCGGCGCGTTGCATGATCGCCTTGGCACCGGCCTTGTTGCCCATCGCCTGGATCGCTTCGGGCGATGGTCCGATGAAGACGAGACCGGCCTCCTTGCAGGCCTGTGCGAAATCCTCGTTCTCCGCGAGGAAGCCGTAGCCGGGATGCACGGCATCCGCGCCGGTCGCCTTGGCCGCGACAATGATCGCGGGAATGTCGAGATAGGATTGCGCAGGCGGCGGCGCGCCGATGCGGACAGCCTGGTCGGCGAGCCGCACATGAGGCGCGCCGGCGTCGGCGTCGGAATAGACCGCCACCACGCCGTAACCGAGCCGGCGCGCAGTGCGCATCACGCGCAGCGCGATCTCGCCGCGATTGGCGATCAGCACCTTGTGGAACGGCCTGCGCGACATCGTCTGCTCTCCGCTCATGGCTTCGGTCACGGCTTCGGTCATGGCCTGGCCACCGAGAACTGCATCCGCTGCGGCTCGCGCGCCTCGGCCTCGCGGCAGATCGAAAGCACCTCGGACAGCACCGCCCGGGTGTCGCGCGGATCGATGACGCCGTCGTCGAGGACGCGCGCGGAGGTCGCGAACACGTCCATCTGGCTGTCGAACACGCCGATGATCTGCGCCTTCATCGCCTCCAACTTCTCGCGCTCCACCGGCTTGCCGCGGCGCGCCGCGGCGGCCTCGGTGACGATCGCCATCGTCTCGGCGGCCTGCTCGCCGCCCATCACGGCGGTCTTGGCGTTCGGCCAGGAGAAGCAGAAGCGCGGATGGAAGCCGCGGCCGCACATGCCGTAATTGCCGGCGCCGAATGAGGCGCCGCAATAGATCGTGATCTGCGGCACGGTCGCCGAGGTCACCGCCTGGATCATCTTGGAGCCGTGCTTGATCATGCCGGCCTCCTCATAGGCGCGGCCGACCATGTAGCCGGTGGTGTTGTTGAGATAGAGGATCGGCGTGCGGCTCTGGCAGCAGGCCTGGATGAAATGCGTCGCCTTGTTGGCGCCGGCCGGATCGAGCGGGCCGTTGTTGGTGACGATGCCGATCGCCTGGCCCTCGATGCGGGCGTGGCCGCAGACGGTGGCCGGGCCGTAGCTCGGCGACATCTCGACGAAGTCGCTGTCGTCGACGATCCGCGCGATCACCTGGCGCATGTCGACGGGGCGCTTGTGATCGAGCGGCATGATGCCGAGCAGCTCCTCCTGGTCATAGCGCGGCGGCTTCGCCGGCGACGCCACATGCGAGGGCCGGTCCCAGTTCAGCTTGCCCATGATCTCGCGTGCGATGCGCAGGGCATCGCGGTCGTCCTCGGCGAGGTAGTCGCCCAGTCCGGAGATCGCGGTGTGCATCTCGGCGCCGCCGAGTTCCTCCTCGGTCGCGATCTCGCCGGTGGCAGCCTTCAGCAGCGGCGGCCCGGCGAGGAACGCGCGGGTGCGGCCGCGGACCATGACGATGTAGTCCGACAGGCCGGTCTGGTAGGCGCCGCCGGCAGTCGACGAGCCGTGCGTGACCGTGACCACGGGCAGGCCCGCCGCCGACAGCCGCGCCAAGTTGCGAAAGATGTTGCCGCCGCGGACGAAGTCCTCGACGCGGTAGCGCAACAGGTTGGCGCCGGCGCTCTCGACCAGTTGCACATAGGGCAGCTTGTTCTCCAGCGCCAACTCCTGCACCCGCAAGGTCTTGTCTAGGCCGTAGGGTTGCAGCGCGCCGGCATCGATGGCGGCGTCGTTCGCCGAGACCATGCAGCGCACGCCGGAGACGAAGCCGATGCCGGCGATGACGCCGCCGCCCGGCACGCTCTTGGCCGGATCCGGCGTATCGAACATGTAGCCGGCAAGCGTCGACAGCTCCAGGAACGGCGCGCCGGGATCGAGCACCAGCGCCACCCGCTCGCGCGGCAGCAGCTGGCCGCGCTGATGGAAGCGATCCTTCGCCGCCGCCGACGCATTGCGCGTCCGCGCCTCGAGATCGCGCATCCGCGCGATCAGCCCGAGCATGCCGTCACGGTTGGCCTGGAACGCGGCGCCGGTGGGAGAGATGGTGTTGTCGATGATGGCCATAAGCGAACGATCTCTTCGTTATTCGTCATTCCCGGGCGCGCGAAGCGCGAGCCCGGAATCCATAACCACGACCGGGAGTATGGATTCCGGGGCCGGCCCTCCGCGCAAACCAGCTTTGCTGGTTTGTCGCGCGGGCCATCCCGGAATGACGCCGGACGTCAACGGACGACTCACGCGCTGTTCGCAGCAAAATGCTCGCCATAGGCCTGGCGCAGCTCGACCTTGCGCAGCTTGCCGGTGGCGGTCATCGGCATTTCCTCGAGCACGCGCACCAGCTTCGGCACCTGGAAGCCGCCGAGCGATTTGCGGCAATGCTCCAGCAGCTCGCTCTCGCTCGCGTCAGCGCCTGGCTTCAGCTTGACGAAGGCCGAGACAGCCTCGCCCCATTGCGGATGCGGCAGGCCGACGACGGCGGCGTTCTGCACCGCCGGATGCGCCAGCAAGGTCTCCTCGATCTTGACCGAGGCGACATTCTCGCCGCCGGACTTGATCATGTCCTTCTTACGGTCGAGGAACAGCACCTCGCCGTTGTCGATGACGGCAAGATCGCCGGTATGGTGCCAGCCGAACTTGCGGGCGTCCTCGGTCGATTTCGGATCCTTGTAGTAGCCCATCATCACATTGGGTCCGCGATGCACGAGTTCGCCGATCTCGCCCGGAGGCAGCAGATTGCCGGCGTCATCCATGATGGCGGTCTCGTTCACGAACAGCGACTCGCCCCAGTAATTGCCGAACCTGTTCAGCTGCACCTCGGGCCGCGACATCGTCGTCGCCGGATACATCTCGGTCTGGCCGCTGGTCAGCACGAAGTTCGGGCACAGCTCCTTGATCGCCCGCTCCAGCAAAGGCCGGCTCATCGGCGCCATGGTGTAGAGGCAGGTGCGCAGATGCGACAGATCGAACTCCTTGCGCCTGGGGTGATCGAGGATCGCCTGATACATCAGCGGCAGGCCCACGAACACGGTGAGGCGATCGCGTACGATCGCCTCCATGCAGGCGACCGGATCGAAGCCGCGCATCAGCGCCATGCGGCCGCCGACCGAGAGATAGCTCAAGAGCAGCACATGGCCGGCGCAGTGGAACAGCGGAAACTGCCCGGTGATGCCGTCGTCGCGCGACAGCTGCATCTCGATGCAATTGCTCATCACGGCCATGACGACAGCGAGATGGCAGTGCATCGCGCCCTTCGGCCGCGACGTCGTGCCGGACGTGTAGATGATCATCGCGAGATCGCGATCGTGGATCTCGATCTCCGGCTCGACGTCGGAGCAGCCTTGGATCAGGTCATTGAAGCTCGCGAGCCCGGCAGCTTTCGCCGTGCCGATGAGGTCGACGGCGACCAGCGCGACACCGCGCTTCTCCAGCACCGCGCGGCGCTCCGGCTGCGCGTAAAGATTGTCATCGATGATCGCGAAACGTACCTCGGCATGGCCGAGGATGTAATCCATATCGATTGGTCCGAGCATTGTGTTGATCGGCACCCAGACCAGCCCGGCGCGATGGATACCGAACAGCGCTTTGACGAAATCGATCGAATTGTTGCAGACCGTGGAGATCTTCTCGCCCGGCTTCAGCCCCTTGGCAACGAGATAGTTCGCGAACCGGTTGGCGTCGCGCTCGAGCTCGGTGAAGGTGACCTGTCGGCTGCCATCGGTGATCGCAACGCGTTCCGGGAACCGGCGCGCGGCACGCCTCAGGAGATCGCCGATCGCGACCCGGCCGATGCGGCCCGGCCCGGCTACGCCGCCGGTGGCGTCGAGGTAGGTCATCTTCATCCTCATGCTCGTCATTCCGGGGCGCGACGCAGTCGCGAACCCGGAATCCAGAGATTGCCTTGCGAGATTCCGGGTTCGCGCTCACGCGCGCCCCGGAATGACGGTGACTGGTGTTCAGTTCACCGTGCCGAACATCTGCCGCGCCTCGGCGGGGCTCGCGATGTCGCGGCCGGCCCGCCGTGCGCAGGCGGCGATCGCCTCGATCAGCTGGCCGTTCGAGGTCACCTTGGCGCCATCAGCGAGATAGAACGTATCCTCCAGCCCGGTGCGCAGATGACCGCCGAGCTCGGCGCAGCGCTGGTGCAGCGGCCAGATCTCGGCACGGCCGATCGCCGTGACCTGCCAGTTCGCCTCCGGCAGCTTCAGCTTGAGCAGGATCGGCAGCAGCTCGGGATCCGCCGGCATGCCCGAGGCCACGCCCATCACGAAGTTGTATTCGAGCGGCCCCGCATACATGCCGGTCTGGCGATACATGCCGACGCAGCGCACGATGCCGACGTCGAAGCACTCGAACTCCGGGATCGTGTTCACGCCCTTCATGACGGCGAGATAATCCCCGATCTTCTCCACCGAATTGTCGAACATCATCGGCGGCCAGGCCCAGCTGTTGTCGGCCTTGACTTTGAGGTAGTTCAGCGAGCCGGCATTGCAGGCCGCGATCTCCGGCCGGGTCTCCCGGATGCAGTCGAGCGCGCCCTGATAGTTTGGGCCCGACACGCCCGAGGTGTGATTGATGATGACGCCGGGGCAGGCCTCGCGGATCGCCTGCTGGATCTCGCGCGAGACGTTCACCTCCCAGGACGGCAGGTGGCCCTTGCCCGGCGCCTGCTGGCGCAGATGGATGTGCATGATCGCCGCCCCCGCGTCATAGGCGCGGCGCGCCTCGCGCGCCATCTCCTCCGGAGTGACCGGCACGTGATGCTGCCTGGGGTCGGTAAGCACGCCGTTCAGCGCGCAGGTGATGACGGCTTTGTCGCTCATGGCAGTGCTGGCACTCGTTCGATGAAGGCCTGCGCGCAAGCAGCGCTGTGCAGATGTCGGCCCATATGATGATGTCGCGGCGTCATCTGCTTGCGTTGACTCGCTGGTTGGAACGGCGCTTTCCCGTTATTGCTTTGCATCAAGCCTGCGACCTGCCATCGACGCTAAGCGGTTCCTGTCCGGCCTCCTCACCGAGCGTGCAATGTCAAGCGATACACAACCCGCGCCGACTTTTCCGAATGGGCTGAGCGCCGCCGAGGCGGCGCGCCGGCTGCAGGCGGAGGGCTTCAACGAGCTGCCGCAGGCAGGCGCGCGCTCGATCATCCGGCTGATCGCGGACGTGCTGAAGGAACCGATGCTGCTCCTGCTGCTCGCGGGCGCCGGCATCTATCTCGCATTGGGCGACATGGCCGAAGCCGTGCTGCTCGGCATGTTCGCCTCGGCCTCCGTGTTCATCACCATCGTGCAGGAGGCGCGCACCGAGCGCGTCTTGGAATCGCTGCGCGATCTCTCCAGCCCACGTGCGCTGGTGATCCGCGACGGCGAGCGCATCCGCATTGCCGGCCGCGAGGTCGTCCGTGGCGATCTCATCGTGCTGGCCGAAGGCGATCGTGTTGCAGCGGATGCGGTCCTGCGCGAATGCGATGATCTGCTGACGGATGAATCGCTGCTCTCAGGCGAATCCGTGCCGGTGCGCAAGCGGCCGGCGGCCGGCGAGGCGATGGACCCGACGACGACAGCGGGCGGCGACGATCTGCCGTTCGTGTTCTCCGGCAGTCTCGTGGTGCGCGGCGGCGGCATCGCCGAGGTGGTGACGACGGGGCCGCGCACCGCGATCGGCAGGATCGGCCAGTCGGTCAGCGCGCTGGAGACCGAGACGCCGCGCCTGCGGCAGCAGACGCAACGGCTGGTCATGGCTTTCGCGATCGGCGGCGCCATCGTCGTGGCCATCACGGTCGTGCTGTATGCGCTGTACCGTGGCGGCTGGCTCGAAGGCCTCCTCGCGGGCATCGCGTTGGGCATGTCGATGTTGCCGGAAGAATTCCCGGTCGTGCTGACGGTGTTCCTGGCGATGGGCGCCTGGCGCATCTCGCAGGCACGCGTGCTGACGCGGCGCGCTGCGGCGATCGAATCGCTCGGCGCCGCCACCGTGCTGTGTACCGACAAGACCGGCACCCTGACGCAGAACCGCATGATGGTGGCGCGGCTGGTGCGCGCCGATGGCACGGTGCTGCAACCCGCCACGGCATCGCCCCATGCGGTGACGGCGGATGTTCGCGATCTCGTCACGACCGCCGTGCTGGCCTGCGACCCGCAGTCGCACGACCCGATGGAGAAGGCGCTGCAGGCCCTCGATCCGGGAGCGGCCACCGGCGCCATCCTGCAACGGCGCTACGGCCTGCGGCCCGATCTGCTTGCCATGACCAACGTCTGGTCGCGTGACGGTGTCAGCATGGTCGCGGCCAAGGGCGCGCCTGAAGCGATCGCCAAGCTGTGCGGCCTCGACGATACCGAGATGGCCGCGTTGAAGGCACGCATCGAGACGCTCGCCGCCGAAGGCCTGCGCGTGCTCGGCGTCGCCGAGGCGCGCTGGAGCGGCGGCGCGCTCCCCGAGACACAACAGGGCTTCGCCACCACGTTCTGCGGCCTGGTCGGCTTCGCCGATCCGCTGCGCGCGGAGGTGCCGAGTGCCGTCGCGGAATGCCGTTCCGCCGGCATCCGCGTGCTGATGATCACCGGCGACTATCCGGCCACGGCAGCTGCGATTGCCCGGCAGGCCGGGCTCGATCCCGAACGCGTCATCACCGGCGCCGAGCTGTCCGATCTCGACGACGACGCACTGGCGCGGGCCGCGCGCACGCCGACCGCGTTCGCACGCATCATGCCGGAGCAGAAGCTGCGCATCGTCTCGGCGCTCAAGACCGATGGCGAGATCGTCGCGATGACCGGCGACGGCGTCAACGATGCGCCGTCCTTGAAGGCCGCGCATATCGGCATTGCCATGGGCGGCCGCGGCACCGACGTCGCGCGCGAGGCCGCCGCGATCGTGCTGCTCGACGATGATTTCGGCTCGATCGTCAAGGCGATCCGGCTGGGCCGGCGGATCTACGACAATCTGCGCAAGGCGATGAGCTTCATCCTCGCGGTGCATTTCCCGATCGCCGGCCTCGCTTTGCTGCCGCTCCTCACCGGCCTGCCGCTGCTGCTCGGCCCGGTGCACATCGCGTTCCTGGAGATGATCATCGATCCCGTCTGCTCGCTGGTGTTCGAGGCCGAGACCGAGGAAGACGACATCATGCAACGGCCGCCGCGTGATCCGCAGGAAGCACTGCTGCCGCGCCCGCTGGTGCTGTGGGGCGCGCTGCAGGGCGTTCTCGCCGTGATCACCACCGGCGGCGTGCTGCTGTTGGCGCATCGCAACGGCCTGCCCGACGACGAGCTGCGCGCGCTGGTGTTCTTCACCCTGGTGTCGGTGATCGTCAGCCTGATCTTCGTCAACCGCTCGTTCTCAAGCTCGCTGCGCGACGCGCTGCTGCGGCCGAATCGCGTGCTGCTGCTGGTGATCGCGATCGTCATCGCGGTGCTCGCGACCAGCCTCACCGTGCCGCCGGTCGCGGCGCTGTTCAAGTTCGGCCCGCTGCACGCCGACGATCTCGCGCTGACGGCCGGGGCCGCCATCGCGACGCTGATCGTGCTCGAATTGTCGAAGTTCCCGCTGCGCGCGGCGCTGACACGGCGCGCAGCAGGACATGATCAGGTCAACGCGGCCTCGCCGGCACGATAGATCGCGAGATCACGCGAGCCGGAGAAGATCGCGCGCGGCTTCAGGCCGTAAAAGCGGCGGATCGAATGACTGAAATGCGTCGAATCGGGATAGCCGATGTCCTGCGCGAGATGCGCGAGGTTGAGATCCTGGTTGGCATAGTTGAGCAGATGCCGCGCGCGCTTCCAGGCGCGGAACGAGCGGAAGGAGATGTCGGTCTCCTCCTTGAACAGATGCAGGAAGCGCGAGGTCGACAAGCCGACCGCGGCGGCGCAGCTCTCGGCGGTGGCGGGCTCGCCGGAGAAGCGGCTGATCAGGCCGATCGCCTTGACGACGCGTGGATCGAGCGTCCGCTGCGGCAGGACCTCGCCGAAGCAGAGACGATCGAACACCGCGCTGGTGACGTCGCCGGAGAGCGGCCGCTGCACCAGCTCCTCATAGGCGGCACGGATGCGGCAGGCATAGGCCTCCGCCTCGCGCGCGACCTTGGCTGCGAAACGATCGAGGGTGCCGATCGGCACGCTCTCCGGCTCCATCGTCACGACGATGACGGTACGATAGTCGCTCTCGATCGTGTGCTGCTTGTTCGGCGGCACGACGAGCAACTCGCCGGAGCGTGCCTCGCCGCCATCGGGGATCAGCCGCAGGCTGCCGGTCAGCGCGACATAGATATGGAACGCGCCAGAGCAGCGCTGGCGCGGTCGGCCGAGCAGCCCGGCGTAGAAGACGCGCTCGGGCGTGATCAGCATGAGATGGCCGGAGTCCCGGCGGGTCACATCCATGGTCTTCCTCCTGAGGCGCGGCTCTGTCGGCCGCTTCTTTGGACGAGAACCATAGCGCAATTCGCGCCGCTGTCATCGGTGACGACTGCCGAATTTTGTCGCGGTTAACTCACTGCTTTGAGAGATCGTCATTCCGGGGCGATACGCCAGCATCGAACCCGGAATGACGTACGCAACTCATGGCCTGACACGCGGCTTGATGCCCTGCTCGACGCCTGCACGCTGCTCGGCGGCGCGCGCCCTGAGGTAGCCATCGCGCTGCTGCAGGCGCGCCCAATAGGCGGCCACATTCGGCCCGAAGTCCTTGGCGAGCCCGAGCGTGTCGGCGAGCCGCAGCGCATAGCCGATCACGATATCCGCAGCGGTGAAACGTCCGCCGCTCAGGAATTCGGCATTGGCCGTAGCTGCCTCCACAGCGCGCAGCCGGCCCAGAAACCATTTGGCATAGTCGGCGGCGACCTGCGGTGAGCGCCGCTCCTCAGGCTCGAGCTGAGTGTATCGCAATACCAACGTCTGCGGGAACGTCAGCGTCGCGTCGGAGAAATACATCCAGTTCAGGAACGCGCCGTAGTCGCGCTCCTCAGGCCCGACCATCAGCGGCGTCGGGCCGTGCCTGATGCCGAGATAGTGACAGATGCCGGACGACTCCGTCATCTTCGTCTCGCCATCGATCAGATAAGGAATCGTCCCCAGCGGATTGATCGCGAGATACTCCTTCGCCAGCACCCGCGGCGGGAACGGCAGCATCTTCAACTCGTAGTCAGCTCCAAGCTCCTCCAGCATCCACAGCGGGCGGAACGAGCGGGCGCCGTCGCAATGATACAGCGTGATCATCAGGCGTTCCCCGCTTTGGCCATGCCCGGCAAGGTGCCCATCATCTTGCACAGGATCGTCAGCATCACCTCGTCGGCGCCGCCGCCGATCGAGCTCAGCCGCGAATCACGATAGGCGCGGCTGACCGGCGTCTCGTTCATGAAGCCCATGCCGCCCCAATATTGCAGGCAGGCGTCGGTGAGCTCGCGCCCGAGCCGGCCGGTCTTCAGTTTCACCATCGTCGCCTGCCGCGTCATGTCCTCGCCCGCGATCATCGCCTCCGCCGCCTGATAGGTCAGCGCGCGCAGCAGTTCGACCTCGGTCTGCAGCTCGGCGAGACGGAAGTGGACGACCTGGTTGTCGAGGATCGAGCGGCCGAAGGCTTTCCGGTTGCGGGTGTACTCGATGGTCGCGTTGATGATCGCCTCATGCGCCTTCAGGCAGGCGGCGCCGGCCCACAGCCGCTCCTCCTGGAACTGCATCATCTGGTAGGTGAAGCCCATGCCCTCTTCGCCGACGCGGTTGCGCTTGGGCACGCGGACATTGTCGAAGAAGATCTGCGCGGTGTCGGACGAGCGCATGCCCATCTTGTCGAGCTTGCGCGCGACCTGCACGCCCTTGCTCTTCATCGGCACGCAGATCAGCGACTTGTTGCGATGAACCGGGCCATCGCTGGTGTTGGCGAGCAGGCAGATGAAATCCGCCTGCGTGCCGTTGGTGATCCACATCTTGCCGCCATTGATGACGTAGTCGTCGCCATCGGAGCGCGCCTGGGTCCTGATCGAGGCGACGTCGGAGCCGGCGCCCGGCTCGGAGACGCCGATGCAGGCCACGTAGTCGCCGGAGATCGCCGGCGCGAGAAATTCCTTGCGCACCTCGTCGGAGCCGAACCGCGCCAGCGCCGGCGTCGCCATGTCGGTCTGCACGCCGATCGCCATCGGGATGGCGCCGCAATTGATGGCGCCGAGCTCTTCCGCCATCATCAGCGCGTAGGAATAATCCAGCCCCTGGCCGCCGTACTCGACCGGCTTGTTGAGGCCGAGAAAGCCGAGGTCGCCGAGCTTCTTGAACAGCTCATGCGCCGGAAAGATGCCGGCCTCCTCCCATTCGTCGACATGAGGATTGATCTCGGCAGCGATGAACTTCTGCAGGATGCGGCGCGGTTCGTCGTGGTCGGCGGTGAAGAGCATTCGTCCTCGGGCTCCGGTCGTTTTTCTTTGACGTCATGGCCGGGCTTGTCCCGGCCATCCACGTCGTTGTTCAGATGTGGCGCACAGCGTGGATGCCCGGGTCAAGCCCGGGCATGACGAGCAGAGGGCGCGGCTCACAATCCCATCTGCCGGCTGGCCAGGTCCTTCATGATCTCCTCGGTGCCGCCGCCGATCGCATTGACCTTCACCTCGCGATAGATCCGCTCGACGCGAATGCCGCGCATGAAGCCGGCGCCGCCGAAGATCTGCACCGCCTCGGAAGCGCAGTAGGCCATCGTCTGCGTCGCCTGGTTCTTCATCATGCAGATCTCGGCGACCGGATTGTCGCCTTGTTCGAGCCGCCACGCCAGCATTTCCAGCATCGCCTGCGAGGCCGCGACGCGTTGCGCCATGTCGACCAGCTTGTGGCGGATCACCTGGTGCTGCGCCAGTGGCTTGCCGAAGGTCTGGCGCTCCTTCGCATAGGCGATCGCGTCGTCGAGGCAGACCCGCGCGAACGCCGTGCAGCTCGCCGCCATGCCCATCCGCTCGGAGTTGAAATTGTGCATGATCAGCTTGAAGCCCTGCCCCTCCTCGCCGATCAAATTCTCGACCGGCACGCGACAGCCGTCGAAATGCAGGGTCGCCGTATCCGACGCCCACCAGCCCATCTTGTTCAGCTTGGTTCGCGTCAGGCCCGGCGTGTCGCCGGGGATGAGCAGCAGGCTGACGCCGGCCGGCCCGGGGCCCCCGGTGCGCACCGCGGCGGTGATGTAGTCCGCGCGCATGCCCGAGGTGATGAAGGTCTTCTCGCCGCTGACGACGTAGTGATCGCCGTCGCGGACCGCCTTGGTGCGGAGATTGGCAACATCCGAGCCGCCGCTCGGCTCAGTAATGGCGAGCGCCGAGATCTTTCGCCCTGAGAGAATCTCCGGCAGCACCCGCGCTCTCACCTCCGGCCGCGCCGCGCGCGCGATCGGCGGTGCGCCGATGCTGTGGCTCATCAGGCTGGCGCTGACGCCGCCGGCGCCGGCGCGCGCCAGCTCCTGCGACGACACGATCTTCATGAACTGATCGGCCGCGACGCCGCCGAACTCCTCGGGGAAGCCGAGCCCCAGCAAGCCGATCTCCGCAGCCTTCGCATACAGCGCACGCGGAAACTCTCCGGCCTCATCCCACGCGCTCGCGAACGGCGCGATCTCCTTGTCGACGAAGCGCCTGACGACGTCGCGGAAGGCCTCGTGCTCGGCCGTGTAGAACGGACTTTTCGTCATCGTCACCGGGCTCTGGTTGCTGCTTCGCCAGAATGGCCGGACGCCAGGGGGATCGCCTTGCGTCGAGGCGCTGCTGGCCGAAATCACGTACCGCCCGGACGCTCTTGTTACCCAGCAACAGCGCCTTGACGCAAGACAGTGCAATGCACACACCGGCCCACTCGCGACAAAACGATGCCGCGCGGTTCGATCCGGACAAGCGCGCTACACAATCACGGTCAAGGCGGCATCAGATCGCCTGACACGAGGAGGGAACGCGTGCCAGTACGGTATTACGACTGGATTGCGCATCATGCGCGGAGGACGCCGGCCAAGACCGCCATGGTCGATCTCGGCAGCAACAGGCGTTTCAGCTATGCCGAGTTCGATGCTCGCGTCGCCCGCCTAGCCGGGCATCTCCGCGACGCGTGTGGCGTCAGCAAGGGCGACCGCGTCACCGTGCTGGCGCTGAATGCCACCGATACCCTGGAAGTGCAATTCGCCTGCTTCCGCGTCGGCGCCATCTTCGTGCCGCTCAATACCCGCCTCACCGTTCCCGAGCTACAGTTCATCGTCGGCGATTGCGCGCCGAAACTCATGATCCATGATGACGACCTCGCCGACACCGCGCTGGCCGTGAGCCGGCTGTGCGGCGTCGCCACCGCGCTGCGCTACGGACCCGGCGGCAGCTACGAGCAGGCGATCGCCACGGCCAAGCCGCTGACCGCGGTCGAGCCGGTCACGCTCGATGACGTCTCGACCATCATGTACACGTCGGGCACGACAGGGCAGCCGAAGGGGGCGATGATCACCCACGGCATGACGTTCTACAATTGCGTCAATCTCGGCGGCCCCGCTTACATCACGCCGTCCTCGGTGCTGCTGACGGTGCTGCCGCTGTTCCACACCGGCGGCCTCAACTGCTACACCAATCCCGTGCTGCATGTCGGCGCCACCGTGCTGATCATGCGCGCGTTCGATCCCGGCCAGGCGCTGCAGCTCATCGGCGATCCTGCGCACGGCATCAACGTGTTCTTCGGCGTGCCCGCGATCTATCAGTTCATGGCGCAGCATCCGGCGTTCGCGACCGCCGATTTCAGCCGGCTGGTGATCGGGGGCGTCGGTGGCGCGCCGATGCCGGTGCCGTTGCTCGCCACATGGGAGGCGCGCGGCGTCGCGCTCCAGCAGGGCTATGGCATGACCGAGACCTCGCCGGCGGTGCTCGCGCTCGACCGCGAGGATGCCGGGCGCAAGGCCGGCTCAGCCGGCAAGCCGGTGCTGCATACCGAGGTGCGCATCGTGCGCCCCGACGGCAGCGATGCCGCTATCGGCGAACTCGGAGAACTCTGGGTGCGCGGCCCCAACGTCACGCCCGGCTATTGGAACCGGCCCGACGCCAACCGCTCCTCCTTCACCGACGGCTGGCTGCACACCGGTGATGCGACCCGCGTCGACGACGAGGGCTTCTACTACATCGTCGATCGCTGGAAGGACATGTACATCTCCGGCGGCGAGAACGTCTATCCGGCCGAGGTCGAGAGCGTGCTGCACCAGCTGAGCGCAGTGGCGGAGGCCGCCGTGATCGGCATCGCCGATCCGCAATGGGGCGAGACCGGCATGGCGATCATCGCCGTCAAGCCCGGCCACAGCCTGAGCGAGGCAGAGATATTCGCGCACTGCCAGGCGAACCTCGCCCGCTTCAAATGCCCGCGGACGGTGCGCTTCGTCGACGCGCTGCCGCGCAACGCCACCGGCAAGATCCACAAGCCGACCCTGCGCAAGAGCTTTGCGACCGCATCGGCGGTCGATCTGGTCCAGCAGGCATCGTGATTTCGAATGCGCGGCCGACATCGCGCGTCGCCGACCACCAAGACCCACAAGACCAACCAGAGGAAGCCCAGGGAATGTTGCCGATGACGACCAGGACTCTGCTGTCTTTCGCGGCCGCCGCCGCACTCTCCGTTCTGGCGAGCCACAGCGCGCTCGCGCAGAAGAAATACGACACCGGCGTCACCGACACCGAGATCAAGATCGGCAATGTCGAGGCCTATAGCGGCCCGGCCTCGGCCTACGGCATCATCGGCAAAACCGAGGACGCCTATTTCAAGATGATCAACGACCAGGGCGGCATCAACGGCCGCAAGATCAATTTCATCTCCTATGACGACGGCTACAGCCCGCCGAAGACCGTCGAGCAGGTGCGCAAGCTGATCGAGAGCGACGAGGTGTTCCTCGTCTTCAACGCGCTGGGCACGCCGACGCAGACCGCGGTGCAGAAGTATCACAACGCCAAGAAGGTGCCGCAGCTGTTCCTGGCCACCGGCGCCAGCAAGTGGAACGAGCCGAAGGAATTCCCGTGGACGATGGGCTTCCAGCCCAGCTATCGTGTCGAGGCGCGGATCTTCGCCAAGTACATCCTGAAGGAGAAGCCGAACGCGAAGATCGCGATCTTCTATGCCAATGACGATTTCGGCAAGGACTACCTGCTCGGCATCAAGGAGGTGCTCGGCGACAAGGCCAAGACCATGATCGTCGCCGAGGAGAGCTACGAGACCTCGGAGCCGTCGATCGATGCCCATATCGTCAAGGTCAAGGGCACCGGCGCCGACGTGTTCGTCAACATCGCCACGCCGAAATTTGCAGCGCAAGCGATCAAGAAGATCGCCGAGCTGGAATGGAAGCCGATGCACCTGATGACCGACGTGTCGATCTCGATCGGCGCCGTGATGAAGCCGGCGGGCCTCGAAGCCTCCGAGGGCGTGCTCTCCGCCGGCTATCTCAAGGACCCGTCGGACCCGCAGTGGAAGGATGACGAGGGCATGAAGAAGTTCATGGCCTTCATCGACAAATACATGCCCGGCGCCAACATCTCCGACGCCAACCTCGCCTATGGCTACGCCGCGGCGCAGACCATGGTGCAGACCCTGAAGCAGTGCGGCGACAATCTCACCCGCGAGAACGTCATGAAGCAGGCCGCCAGCCTGAAGGACTTCGCGCCGGACACCCTGATCCCCGGCATCAAGGTCAACACCGGCCCGAACGACTTCGCACCCATCGAGCAGCTCAAGATGATGCAGTTCAAGGGCGGCAAGTGGGATCTGTTCGGAGATATCATCAGCGCGGACGTCGGAGGGTAGGTAGGAGGCGGCGCACTTGACGTCGTGGCTTGAGGGCAAACCTGCAGGCGAATGAAGCACTCCCGAAGCTCCGAAGGCGCTGCGCTCCCTCTCCCCGTGAAGAACGGGGAGAGGGAGCAGACTGCTAACGCGGCCCCGGACCCCAGCCCCACCGAGAATTCTGAAAACCGAAAACAACACTTGCTATTTTACCGAATTCATGATTATCTCTCTCCATCCCGCCTCACTGCGGAGGGGCGTTGCGCGCGATCGTCACGACACGCGAGGCGGGGAGCGATGGCCGCGAGAGATCGCAGCGTCTTCTTAACGAGGGCGCGGACGAACGATTGATCGCGGACGTGAAGTCGCAGCGTCCTGACACCCCGAAGCTGGTGTCTCCCGCGCAATGCGCAAGCAGTGCGGCGGCATGGTGGCCAACAAGCTCGGCGCACCAGGGAGACTGCGTATAAGCGTGAAGCCCATCGCGCAGGGAATGCCGGAATGTCGGCTGCACCTGTGGTACCTGCCGCCTGCATTTTTTCGCAGGCGGGCCATGGGTGAGGCCCTCACCCGGCATTCCCTGCGCCCTCTGCACGATTTGCGAGGGACGAACTGATCGCATCACTCGGGCCGTTTCGGCAGCGAGACCGTGCGCGTATGTGCCGTGCCTCTGAACGTTCCTGGTTGTTTGAACCGTGAATTCACCTCCCCCTCCGCTGTCGTCCCGGACAAGCCGCGACGCGCGCAGCGCATCGCGGCGCCGATCCGGGACCCATACTCCGCAGCCGCTGTGAGATGCGAGATGCCAACCACCCGCCGCCTGCCTCAAACTTCTCCCTGTGGTTATGGATCCCGGCGTTCGCCGGGACGACACTGTGTTTGATGAAACACGGTGGCTCCCATAAGCTCCGTCATTGCGAGCGCGGCGCGGCAATCCAGGGCCGAGGTCGCGACTGTGGATTGCTTCGTCGCGGAGCCTGTCATCGGGCCGCGCTTTGCGCGGACCCGTTGGCTCCTCGCAATGACGGTGGTTAGCCGTGTGCCTGACAACTCACGGCACGCCCTGCACGAACAGCGCAAACGGCTCCTCGATCGTCTTGCGCAGGTGCTCGCGATAGAGGCCATAATGCGGATCATCGGCCCCGAGCCGTCCGAAACTCGGCTCCGCCACGTTCCGCAGCGGCAGCAGTGCGATCGGCGCCGCAATCGGGGTGAGCAGCGAGCCGCGCCCTGCCAGCAGCGTCGTGATGATGCCGTACATCTCGCCGGTGATGGTCGGGCGCGATACCGTGATCAGGCGGTGCTGGCCGTGGCGATTGGTGACGAGATAGACGAAGCCGGACTGGTTGGGCACGGCGACCTCGCCGAACTGCGAGAAGGCGGCATCGAGCCGCGCGCCCTCGCGGAACACCAGCGACGAGGCGGCATCGTCCCACACGATGTCGGTGCGGTAGGCATAGATCGCCTCCTTGTCGCCGAACGAGGGCCGCAGGGTGACGTAGGTGCCCTCGATCCATTCGACCGCGCGGCGCGAATAGGAGCCGAGGCTGTCCGGCGCGATGCCGGCGTTCGCAGCAGCCACAGGCGCCGGCATGCTCGGCGCCTTGCGCAAGGACATGCCGAGCGCCTGCTCGAGCCGAACAATGGTCGCCAGCGTGAACGGGCGGCGGCCGCCGAGTGCCTTCTCCAGGGTCGACAGGCTCAGCTTCGCCTGCTCCGCCAGTGTCTGCCGCGACATCCGCCGCCGCGCGATCTCCTCGCGAACGGCCTCGGCCACCTGCCGGCTCTGCTCGTCCGATAGCTCGTTGTTGTCCGGGTTCGACATCCTGTCCCCTGCCGCGTCACTCCCCCTTCTAGCAGACGGACAAATCAGCACAAACCCGGACAGATCAGCCGCCTCCTCCCGCACCACCGGACGGAGCCGGGCGCGCGACGGCCGAACAAGACCGACCATTCCGCTCGCGACGACAGCGGCACCCGCTCAATCTCAGCCTGCCCCATTCTCGTTGCGGAGCCTCTGATGAGCGACACCATCGACTATGATATCCGCAGCAGCCGCCATCCGGTCCGGTCCTGGATCGTGACCATGCTGCTGTTCCTGCTGCTGCAAGCCGCCGCCGTGGCGCTGGTCGGCTTCACCGCGCTGTTTCTCAGCATCACGCCGGGCTGGTCGGCCGAAGGCCCGCTGGCCCCGCTGACCAAGCCGGCCGACGCCCGCTCCGGCGCGCTGCTGTTCAAATCCGACGCGGGCTATGCCGAGGCGCCGCGGCTTGGCATCGATGTCGATATCGTCGTCTCCGGCCCGACCGCGCGGGCGCGCGTGACGCAGTTGTTCAAGAACACCAGCTCGCAATGGATGGAGGCGGTCTACGTCTATCCGCTGCCGACGGACAGCGCGGTCGACACCTTGAAGATGATCGTCGGCGACCGAATCGTGGTCGGCGACATCAAGCCGCGCCAGCAAGCCAAGGTGATCTACGAGCAGGCCAAGCGCGAGGGCAAGACGGCCGCGCTGACCGAGCAGGAACGACCGAACATCTTCACCAACTCGCTCGCCAATATCGGCCCCGGCGAGACCGTGCTGGTGCAGATCGAATATCAGCAGCCGGTGGCGCAGGTCGCCGGCGAGTTCTCGCTCCTCGTGCCGCTGGTGGTCGCGCCGCGCTACAATCCCAAGCCGATCGTGCAGAGCGTTGATCTCCGCCCCGGCAGCGATGGCTGGGGTGCCGCGAGCAATGATCCGGTGCCGGATCGCGACCGCATCTCGCCTGAGGTGCTCGACCCCGCCAAGGATGCTCCGGTCAATCCGACCCGCATCACCGTGCGGCTGCAGGCGGGCTTCGTCGTCGGCGAGGTCAAGAGCCATCATCACCAAGTGACGATCGACAGCCCCGATGCAAAGACGCGGGTCGTCACCTTGGCCGAGGGCGTGGTGCCGGCCGATCGTGATTTCGAGCTGACCTGGAAGCCGGCGTCGGAGAAGATGCCGTCGGTCGGCCTGTTTCACGAGCAGGTCGGCGATGCCGACTATTTGCTCGCCTTCGTGACGCCGCCGGCGGTGGCCACGACCACGCAGCGGCCGCAGCCGCGCGACGTGATCTTCGTGATCGACAATTCCGGCTCGATGGGCGGCACCTCGATCCGCCAGGCCAAGGCCAGCCTGATCTATGCGCTGGGACGGCTGCAGCCGGGCGACCGTTTCAACGTCATCCGGTTCGACGACACCATGACGGTGCTGTTTCCCTCCTCGGTCCCCGCCGATGCCGAGCATGTCGGCAGCGCCACCAGCTACGTCAGTTCGCTGGACGCGCGCGGCGGCACCGAGATGGTGCCGGCGATGCGCGCGGCGCTCACCGACGATGGCAGCGACTCAGACCGCGTGCGCCAGGTGGTGTTCCTCACCGACGGCGCCATCGGCAACGAGCAGCAGTTGTTCGAGACCATCACCGCGATGCGCGGCCGCTCGCGCATCTTCATGGTCGGCATCGGCTCGGCGCCGAACACCTACCTGATGAGCCGCGCCGCCGAGCTCGGCCGCGGCGCCTTCACCCATATCGGCTCGGTCGAGCAGGTCGAGGAGCGGATGCGGGACCTGTTCGCCAAGCTGGAGAATCCGGTCGTGACGGGGCTGACCGCGACGTTCTCGGAAGCCTCCGCCGACCTCACGCCCGCCGTGCTGCCGGACGTCTATCGCAACGAGCCACTGGTGCTGGCGGCGAAGATCGATCGTCTCGCCGGATCGCTGCAGCTCAAGGGCCGCATCGGCGACCAGCCCTGGACCATCACGCTGCCGCTGTCCGGCGCCGCCGAAGGCAAGGGCCTGTCGAAGCTGTGGGCGCGACGCAAGATCGGCGATGCCGAGGTGGCGAAGACGATGCGGCAGATGACACCGGAGGAAGCCGACGGCGCAATCCTCAAGCTGGCGCTGGAGCATCAGTTGGTGACCCGCCTGACCAGCCTCGTCGCGGTCGACAAGACCCCGCGCCGCCCCGACGGCGAGCCGCTCAGGCTCGCCGAGCTGCCGATCAACCTGCCGGCCGGCTGGGATTTCGAGAAGGTGTTCGGCGAGCGCGCCCGGATGCCGGCTGCGCAGAAGGAACGCCGCGCCGAGGCCGACGGCGACGTCCAGCTTGCCGCGCTGAAGCGGCCCGTGGTGCCGACGGCGCCCGCGACGATCACGCTGCCGAAGACGGCGACCGACGCGGAGCTCAGCATGCTGCTGGGACTGGGCCTGCTGCTGCTCGAACTGATCTGGCTGGTCGCACTGAGGCGACGAGCTGCCAACTAAGCAATGTCGTCATTGCGAGGAGCGAAGCGACGAAGCAATCCAGGGGCTGCACGACGACTCTGGATTGCTACGCTTCGCTCGCAATGACGGAGGAGAGAAGAATGCCACGAATTATCATCCCGCTCGCAGTCGCGCTTGTCGGCCTCATCCTGTTCAGCCACGGCGCCCTGATCCACGCCAAGGCCATCGTCGCGCAGGTTCTGCTCGACCGCGCCTTCAGCCAGACCATCGCGACTGGCCGGCCAGTGAAGCCGTGGTCCTGGGCCGACACCGTCCCGGTGGCGCGCATCGAGGTGAAACGCCTCGGCGTCTCCACCATTGCGCTGGCCGGCTCCAGCGGCCAGGCACTGGCCTTCGGCGCCGGGCATGTCGAAGGGACTGCCGAGCCGGGCGAGGCCGGCGTCGCCGTCTATTCGGCCCATCGCGACACGCACTTCCGTTTCCTGAAGGACGTCAGCATCGGCGACGAGATCGACGTCGTCGGGCGCGACGGCAGGACCTTCCGCTATCGCGCTGACGGGACCAGCGTGGTGCGCTTCGATGCGTCCGGCATCGATCCGGGCACCGAGCGCCCTGAGCTCGTGCTCTCCACGTGCTGGCCGTTCGACGCGCTGACACAAGGGCCGGAGCGCTACGTCCTGCACGCCACGCTGATCGCCGATCAATGAAGGACGCGCCAGCCATCGCCCCCTTGGGAACCAAGCGCCGGATGCCCATTTGTCACCTTGCCGCTCTCGTGGGATGATCCCACGGGTTCAGCAAGGTTCACATTCCAAGCGCTTCCGAGATGCATTCCCAGATCCAGTATCTGCCGATTACGCCCGCCTTCTTCGCCATCCTGGTGCTGGCGTTCGGCGTCGTGATCGTCCTGATCCAGCTCGGCATCCTGCGCTATGCCTACATGAAGCTCGGCGTCAGCTCGGGCACGGCAATGCTGCTGCTGTTCGGCTCGCTGGTCGGCAGCTATTTCAACATCCCGATCACGATGCTGCCCGGCCAAGTGGCGCGCTCCGGCGAGGTCATCGACTTCTTCGGCATGCAATATGTCGTGCCGCTGGTGCATCAATGGCCGGGCACGCTGCTGGCCGTGAACGTCGGCGGTGCAGTGATCCCGACGATCATGTCGACCTATCTCGTGCTGCGCTACCAGCTCTGGCTGCGCGCCGCGATCGCTGTGCTGGTGATCGCCGTGATCATCCATGCCATGGCGACGCCGGTGCAGGGTGTGGGCATCGCCGTGCCGGTGTTCGCACCCGTGGTCGTCACCGCGATCCTGGCCTTCCTGCTGTCGCGCGAATACGCTGCGCCATTGGCCTATATCGGCGGCTCGATGGGCACGCTGGTCGGCGCCGACCTGATGAACCTCGACAAGATCGGCAGCCTCGGCGCGCCCGTGGCCTCGATCGGCGGCGCCGGGACCTTCGACGGCGTCTTCCTGACCGGCATCCTCGCGGTGCTGCTGGCGGGCCTCGCCGCCCCGTCCCGCCCGGGCCTCGCGCGCTGAGCTTTCAACCGGACGCGTTAGCCGCTAAAATCGCACGGAGACAGCCACGGACCCGGAATGCGCGCGATCAATCTCATCGTGGGAACCCTGACGATCGCGGCCGTGGCGGCCGGGATCAGCGGCGTCCTGGTCAAGCAGAAGCGCCGCATCGCCGAGCAACGCAGCACGATGCGCGTGGTGTTCGACGGCGGCTCGGCGGCGGGCCTGCGCAAGGGCGGTCCGGTCAATTTCGACGGCGTGCAGGCCGGACAGATCCTGTCGATCAATCTGGAAAGCCCGCGCAAGATCGTCGCCATGATCACGCTCGACAAGTCGGCGCCGATCCGCAAGGACACCACCGCGGGCATCGAGTTCCAGGGCCTCACCGGCATCGCCGCGATCTCGCTGGTGGGCGGCGCGCCGACGGCCCCACCGGTGCCGTTGGATCACGACGGGGTGCCGGTGCTTTCAGCCGATCTCAAGGACCAGGAGACGATGGTCGAGACGGTGCACAACATCGACAAATACATCGTCAGCAACGCGCCGGCGATCAAGGACGCGCTGCAGAGCTTCGAGACCGAGACCGCCGCGCTGCAGGACAAGACCGCAGCCTTCGACTCCGCGATCGACAAGGCCGAAGACATCTTCAAGGGCTTCGATACCCTGGTCACCAAGATCGACGGCGCCATTCCTGGCTTCGCGGATGGCAATCCCGGCCAGCTGTTCGATCAGATCAAGTCGATGCGCGAGCTGGTCGACGGCTTCAGGCGCAAATCCGCCAAGGTGATCGACGACAGCCGCAAGACGCTGGTCGACATCAGCGACGGCGCCAACGCGATGAGCGCGAAGTTCGGCGGCCAGCCGCCGGGCCCCGGACCGCGCCGGGTGCCGGCGTCGCGCTGAGGGGCGGACGCGCCGCCCCTCGCGTTCGTTCAGTGGCTGATCATCCACGGTCGCGCCGTCGGAAAGCCCTTGGCGCCGCTCTTGGATTTGGTCATCAGCCGCGGCGACTTCTTCGGCGAGCAGCAGCCGCAACCCGCCCCGTGCTTGGCCTTGTACTCGGCCACCGCCTGCGGCGCGTGGCGGCTGCGCTCGTTGGTGGCATGCGCCGTGCGCCGTTCCGCCGGCATGCAGGCGAAGGCGGGCGCGGTGAGGATCACGCGCGGCGCCATGTCCTGGCATTGCGGGCAGACCTGCGGCTCATCACATTCCGCCATCGGGCGCATATCCGTGAACGGCCCGCATTCATCACAAAGATATTCATAGACCGGCATTGTCTCGTCTCCTGCGCAACATCATCTCCTCCCGCGCGGCGGATGCGGGGCGGCCAAAGACGCAGCCGTCCCGCACCCCGTCGCACAGGGAGACCGTTATTTGTCCGGCGAGATCGGCATCTGGATATCGCCCTTGATGTGCTTGATCGGACCTGCCGACGACGGCATCACGTCGAAGTCGAAGATCTCGGTCGGCAGCCACAAGGTCGCGCAGGCATTGGGCACGTCGACGACGCCGGAGATGTGGCCCTGCACCGGCGCGGTTCCGAGGATCGAATAGGCCTGGGCGCCGGAGTAGCCAAACTTCTTCAGGTACTCGATGGCGTTGAGACAGGCCTGCCGATAGGCGATGTGGACGTCGAGATAATGCTGCTTGCCGGCCTCGTCGACCGAGATACCCTCGAAGATCAGGTAGTCGCGATAGTTCGGCGTGATCGGCGACGGCTTGAAGATCGGGTTCTTGATGCCGTATTTCGCGACGCCGTCCTTGATGATGTCGACCTTGATGTGCAGCCAGCCCGCCATCTCGATGGCGCCGCAGAAGGTGATCTCGCCGTCGCCCTGGCTGAAGTGCAGATCGCCCATCGAGAGGCCGCCGCCGGGCACGTAGACCGGGAAGTAGATCTTCGAGCCGCGCGACAGGTCCTTGATGTCGCAATTGCCGCCATGCTCGCGCGGCGGCACGGTGCGGGCGCCCTCGGCCCCGATCTTGGCCTTGACGTCGCCCTTGGCCTGGCCGGCATGCGCGGTCGGCGCGAACGGCGGGTTGGCAAGGCCCGGCACGCGGGTCGGGTTGGTGGCGATCAGCGCGGTCTCGCGCTCATTCCAGGTGGCGAGCAGCTTGGGATCAGGCAGACAGCCGATCAGGCCGGGATGGATCAGGCCGGCGAAGTTGACGCCGGGCACGTGACGCGACGAGGTGTAGAGGCCCTTGATGTCCCAGATCGACTTCTGCGCCAGCGGGAAGTGGTCGGTCAGGAAGCCGCCGCCATTCTGCTTGGAGAAAAAGCCGTTGAAGCCCCACAGGCTCTCCTTCAGCGGACCGACGTCGAGCAGGTCGACGACGAGGAGGTCGCCGGGCTCGGCGCCCTTGACGCCGATCGGGCCGGAGAGGAAATGCACGATCGACAGGTCGATGTCGCGCACGTCGTCGGCGGAGTCGTTGTTCTTGATGAAGCCGCCGGTCCAGTCATAGGTCTCGATGATGAAGTCGTCGCCTGGGTTGACCCACTCCACCATCGGAATGTCCGGGTGCCAGCGGTTGTGCACCTTGTCGTTCTCGTAGGCCGACTTGGTCAGATCGACCTTGATCAATGTGTCAGGCATCAAGAGCTCCCCTTTACCTTTGCTTGGACGGAGTGGTTAGACGGACAGATATTTCGAGACCTGCGCGGCATCGACGGACTCGCGCGGATCGTCGCGGACGATCTCGCCGTTCTCGATCACCAGCACGCGGTCGGCGATATCGAGCGCGAAGCTCAGCACCTGCTCGGAGACGACGATCGACAGCCCCTTCTCGTCGCGAATGCGTTTGAGCGTGCGCGCCATCTCCTTGATGATCGACGGCTGGATGCCCTCGGTCGGCTCGTCGAGCAGCAGCACCTTCGGCTTGGTGGCGAGCGCACGCGCGATCGCGAGCTGCTGCTGCTGGCCGCCGGAGAGATTGCCGCCGCGGCGGCCCTTCATCTCGAGCAGCACCGGGAACAGCTCGTAGATGTCGCCGGGCACCTCGGACTCGCCGGAGACCACGAGGCCGGTCTCGATGTTCTCCTTGACCGTCATGGTCGAGAAGATCATGCGGCCCTGTGGCACATAAGCGAGCCCCTTGGCGACGCGCTCGTAGCTCTTCATGCCCGACAGCTCGGTGCCGTTCATGTCGATGGAGCCGCTCTTGGACGGCAGGATGCCCATCAGCGACTTCATCAGCGTGGTCTTGCCCATGCCGTTGCGTCCCATGATAGCAACGATCTCATTGGGCGCGACCTTGACGTTCAGGCCATGCAGCACCTCGCTCTGGCCATAGGCGACATGGAGATCGGAGATTGCGAGCATCGGATGTCTTCCTATGCGAGAGGGAGTGAGACGGCCGATCGAGCGGCAATGGCGGTAAGCTCCCCTCCCCCTTGCGGGGAGGGGGCGCAGCGAGGGCGTGGATGCAGTGAGGTTCTCAGCATCGGATTAGTGCCCCAGATAGACTTCGACGACCTTCGGATCGTTCTTGACCTTGTCCATCGTGCCTTCGGACAGGATCTGTCCCTGGTGCAGCACCGTGACCTTGTGGGCGATGTCCTCGACGAACTTCATGTCGTGCTCGATGACCAGCACCGAGCGATCCTTGATGATGCGGTTGAGCAGCTCGGCGGTCTTCGCCCGCTCGCTGACGCTCATGCCGGCGACGGGCTCGTCGAGCATCAGGAGGTCGGGGTTCTGGATCAGCAGCATGCCGATCTCGAGCCACTGCTTCTGGCCGTGGCTGAGCTCGGCCGCCGAGGTCGTGAGGCGATCTTTCAGAAAGATCATCTCGGCGACCTCCTCGACACGGTCCTTGACCACGGCGTCGCGCTTGAAGGCGAGCGAGCCGAACACGGTGCGGCCGCGCGGGAACGAGATCTCCAGATTCTCGAACACGCTGAGATCCTCGAATACCGAGGGCGTCTGGAATTTGCGGCCGACACCGGCCTTGACGATCTCGTTCTCGCGCAGCTTGGTCAGCTCCTTGCCGCGGAACTGGATCGAGCCGGAGGTCGCTTTGGTCTTGCCGCAGATCAGGTCGAGCACCGTGGTTTTGCCGGCGCCATTCGGGCCGATGATGACGCGGATCTCGTTCTCCTCGACGTAGAAGGAGAGATCGTTGACCGCCTTGAAGCCGTCGAAGGAGACGGTGAGCGCTTCGACCGCGAGCAGGAATTCCTTGGGCTGATGACCGATGAGCATCGCTGTGTCCTCACTCTGCGGGGGCGCCGTCGGCGACCAGGCCGCCATTGCCGGATTTCTTCGTGCGGGAGGCCAGCAGCCGGTCGATGCGCGGCTGAACGTAGTCGCCCCAGATGCCGGCGAGGCCATTCGGGAAAGCGAGCACGACTGCGATGAACAGAGCACCCAGGCCGAACAGCCAGAGCTGCGGGAAAGTCTCCGACAGGCTGGTCTTGGCGAAGTTGACGAGGAGCGAGCCATAGACCGCGCCGAAGATCGAGAGACGACCGCCGACCGCGGTGTAGATCACCATCTCGATCGACGGCACGATGCCGACGAAGGACGGCGACATGAACCCGACCTCAAGCGTGAACAGCGCACCGCCGACCGCGGCGAACACCGCCGCCGCGCAGAAGGCGAAGATCTTGAAGTTGGCGACGCTGTAGCCGGAGAAGCGCACGCGGTCCTCCTGCTCACGCATCGCAACCAGGATGCGGCCGAGCTTGGTCAGGCGGATGAACTGCGCCACCATGATCGCGGCGAACAGGAAGAACACCTCGACGAAGTAGAGGATGTACTTGGCGTGATCGGTGCGGATGTCCCAGCCGTGCAAGGTGCGCAGGTCGGTGATGCCGTTGATGCCGCCGGTGTAGCCCTGTTGCCCGACGATCAGAATCGTCATGATCGCCGCGATCGCCTGGGTGATGATCGCGAAGTAGACGCCGCCGACTCGGCGCTTGAACATCGCGGCGCCGATGATGAAGGCGAAGATCGCGGGCACCAGGATGATCGCGGCGAGCGCGAACGGGAAGCTCTGGAACGGTTTCCAGAAGAACGGCAGCGCGGTCAGCTGATTCCAGTCCATGAAGTCCGGGATGCCGGGCGTCGACTGGATCTTGGTGTTGGCGACGCTGGACGCTTCCAGCTTCAGGAACATCGCCATGCAGTAGCCGCCGAGGCCGAAGAACACCCCCTGCCCCAGGCTGAGAATGCCGCCATAGCCCCAGCACAGCACCAGGCCGATGGCGACGAAGGAGTACGTCAGATACTTCGCGACCAGATTGAGACGGAAGATGTCGAGTGCCAGTGGCAGGATGACGACGAGCAGCAGCAGCAGGGAGACGAAGCCGATGAGCTCCGATCGGTTGAAGAAGCGCGAGTTGATCATGGCCGTGCTTTCTTGTTGGACTGCTGGAGCTGGCTCATTTGCGGACCTTGAGGGCGAACAGCCCCTGCGGCCGCAACATCAGGATGGCAACGATCGCCAGCAGCGTGAGCACCTTGGCCATCGAGCCCGACATGAAGAACTCCATGGTCGACTGCGCCTGGGAAATGGTGAAGGCCGACGCGATGGTGCCGATAAGGCTGGCGGCGCCGCCGAACACGACGACCAGGAAGGTGTCGACGATGTAGAGCTGGCCGGCGGTCGGACCGGTCGAGCCGATCATCGTGAAGGCGGAGCCGGCGACGCCGGCGATGCCGCAGCCGAGGCCGAAAGTGTAGCGGTCGACCTTCTCGGTGTTGATGCCGACGGCGCCGGCCATCACGCGGTTCTGCACCACGGCGCGCACCTGCTTGCCCCAGCGCGACAGGAACAGCACGTAGGCGACGACGATGGTGATCAGGATGGTCAGGCACATCACGAACATGCCGTTGATCGGAATCTGGATCGCGTCGGTCGCCTGCCAGGAGCCCATCATCCAGTCCGGCAGCTCGACGCCGACCTCGCGCGCACCGAACACCGAGCGGTAGGCCTGCTGCAGGATCAGGCTGAGGCCCCAGGTGGCGAGCAGCGTATCGAGGGGACGCTTGTAGAGCCGGCTGATCATTGCCCACTCGACCAGCATGCCTAGTGAGCCGGAGGCGATGAAAGCCAGCGCCATCGCGACGAAGAAGTAGCCGGGAAACAGCGCCGGCAGGAAATGCTGGAACGCGTTCGAGGTCATCCAGGTGACGTAGGCCCCGAGGATCATGAACTCGCCATGCGCCATGTTGATGACGCCCATCTGGCCGAAGATGATGGCAAGCCCCAGCGCCATCAGCACGTAGACCGAAAACAGGATGAGGCCCGCGAAGCCCTGCATCGCGAAGATGGCCCCGAGGTCGCCGATGGAATAGTCACCGAACATGATCCGTCCTCTCGGGCGAAGTGCCCGCTGTTGGAAATTGATCTCTCCGAGGATTGGCTCGTCTCCCCTCCCCCTTGCGGGGAGGGGTCGGGGGTGGGGGTCCACAACGGCAGTCTTTGCTGGGGACCCCCCTCCCCGACCCTCCCCCGCATGGGGGGAGGGAGCGCACCTTCACTGGCGTTACAGCCTCGCCATCATCACCGAAGTGATGATCGACGCGCTGCCGCAGCAGCGCTTACTGATAGCCCTTCGGGAACGGATCTGGCTCGACGAGGTCGGCGGTTTCGTAGATCAGCTCGTATTGACCATCCGCCTTGGCGCGGCCGACGCGGGTCTTCGACCAGAGATGGTGGTTCTCGTGGATCCGGACATAGCCCTCCGGCGCGCCCTTGAACTCGATGCCGGGCGAGGCGGCCGCGACCTTGTCGATGTCGAAGCTGCCGGCCTTCTCCACGGTCAACTTCCACAGCCACGGGCCGAGATAGGCCGCCTGGGTGACGTCGCCGATCACGGTCTTCTCGCCCCACATCTTCTTGAAGTCGGCGACGAAGGCCTTGTTGTTGGCGTTATCGAGCGACTGGAAATACTTCATGCAGGCATAGGCGCCCGCAATGTTCTCACCGCCGATACCGTCGATTTCGTCCTCGGTCACGGAGATGGTCAGTAGCGTCTGCTTCGACATGTCGATGCCGGCAGCCTTCAGCTGCTTGTAGAACGCGACGTTGGAGCCGCCGACGATGATCGCGTAGATCACGTCCGGCTTGGTCAGCTTGATCTTGTTGATGACCGAGTTGAACTGGGTGTGGCCGAGCGGGAAGTACTCCTCGCCGACGACCTTGGCGCCCTGCAGATGGCCCTCGATGTGCTTGCGGGCGATCTTGTTCGAGGTGCGCGGCCAGATGTAGTCGGAGCCGAGCAGGTAGAAGGTCTTCGCGCCCTTGGTCTTGTTGACCCAGTCGAGGCCGGCGATGATCTGCTGGGTGGCCTCCTGGCCGGTGTAGATGACGTTCTTCGACTGCTCCAGACCTTCGTAGAAGGTCGGATAGTACAGCATGCCGTTGTACTGTTCGAACACCGGCAGCACCGCCTTGCGCGAGGCCGAGGTCCAGCAGCCCATGACGGCGGCGCACTTGTCGTTGACCAGCAGCTTCTTGGCCTTTTCGGCGAAGGTCGGCCAATCCGAGGCGCCGTCTTCCTGGATGAACTTGATCTTACGGCCGAGCACGCCGCCCGAGGCGTTGATCTGCTCGATCGCGAGCTTCTCGGCCTGCACCGAACCGGTCTCCGAGATGGCCATCGTGCCGGTGACGGAGTGCAGGATACCGACGGTCACTTCGCTATCGGTGACTGCAAGGCCGGTGGTGTTGACAGCAGAGGTTGCGGGACCCGCACCGAACGACGGGCGCGGCAGCATGGCGAGTGCCGGGATGGCGGCCATTCCCATCATCAATTGGCGCCGAAGTGGCGACTTCAAGCCTTTTTTGGTTTCGTCTGACATGAGCACCCCATTCATTGGTTCGAGGACACGCTTTGGCTCGGACCAAGGATGGCGCGCTTCGTGCACTGCACGGATACGCAAGATTGCGTATACTGCACCGCAAAAGCGCGACGTAGGCTCTACGCAGATCTCGCGAGGGGCAGGACGAAGCGCGCAGGCGCTTCGCGTGGGGGAGTTTCGAGAGTGGCAGGGCGGCAGCGGATCGACCGCGTCAGGCGCCAATACAACCAGTGGGTCGCCAACCAGACGTTGGAGGACTACGCGCTTCGTTTCACCGCCAAGAGCGCCCGGCGCTGGTCAGCCGCCCGCGTCGCCAACACCGCGCTGGGCGCGATCTCGTTCCTGGCGCTGGAGGCGATCGGCGGCACCATCACGCTGAACTATGGCGTCACCAACGCCACCGCCGCGATCCTGATCGCGAGCATCATCATCTTCTGCTGCGGCCTGCCGATCGCCTATTATGCGGCCAAATGCGGCATCGACATCGACCTGCTGACCCGCGGCGCCGGCTTCGGCTACATCGGCTCGACGATCACCTCCCTGATCTACGCCTCCTTCACCTTCATCTTTTTCGCGATCGAGGCCGTCATCCTGGCCTCCGCCCTGGAGATGTGCTTCGGCATCCCGCGCCCGATCGGCTATCTGATCAGCGCCGTCGTCATCATCCCGCTCGTGACCTACGGCATCACCCTGATCAGCCGCTTCCAGCTCTGGACGCAGCCGCTCTGGGTCGTGCTGCACATTCTCCCGTTTGCCGCCATCGCCTACGCGAGTCCGCATTCCTTCGCGGACTGGCGCCAGTTTCCCGGCGAGCACGGCGATCTCAGCGGCGGTCTCGATCTCGCGCTGTTCGGCACGGCCGCGGCCGTCGTGTTCTCGCTGGTCGCGCAGATCGGCGAGCAGGTCGACTTCCTGCGCTTCCTTCCGCGCGATCGCCGGACGTCGAAGCTCTCCTGGTGGATCGCGCTGTTGTCGGCGGGGCCCGGCTGGATCGTGCTCGGCGCGCTCAAGCTGATGGCGGGATCATTCCTCGCGTTCTTTGCCCTGAGCCACGGTGTCTCGGCCGACCACGCGGCCGAGCCGGCGCACATGTATCTCGAGGCGTTCCGCTACGTGCTGGCGCGGCCGGACCTGGCGCTGGCATTGACCGGCACCTTCGTGATCCTGTCCCAGATCAAGATCAACGTCACCAACGCCTATGCCGGCTCGATCGCCTGGTCGAACTTTTTCTCCCGCCTGACCCACAGCCATCCCGGCCGCGTCGTCTGGCTGGTGTTCAACGTCGCCGTCGCGCTGCTCTTGATGGAGATCGGCGTCTACAAGGCGCTCGAGCAGACATTGGCGCTGTATTCGAACATCGCGATTTCCTGGGTCGGGGCGCTGGTCGCGGACCTCGTGATCAACAAGCCGCTGGGGCTGCGCCCGCCGCAGATGGAGTTCAAGCGCGCCCATCTCTACGACATCAATCCGGTCGGTGTCGGCTCGATGACCATCGCCACCATCGTCTCGATCAGCGCCTTCTACGGTCTGTTCGGCCCCACTGGAAAGGCGCTGTCGACCTTCGTCGCGCTGGCCGTGGCCCTCGTGACCGCGCCGGCCATCGCCTATCTCACCGACGGCAAATATTATCTCGCCCGCAAGCCGAAGCGGAGCTGGCAGAACATCGAGCAGATCAAATGCTGCATCTGTGAGCATCATTTCGAGCCGGAGGACACCGCCTCCTGCCCCGCCTATTCCGGTCCGATCTGCTCGCTGTGCTGCTCGCTCGATGCCCGCTGCCATGACCTCTGCAAGCCGCACGCGCGAGCGCAGGCCCAGGTGTCGGCCGCGCTGAGCGGCATGTTGCCGCAATCGGTCCTGTCGAAGATCAACTCGCAGCTCGGACATTACGTCGGCGTATTCCTGACGTCAGCAGGTCTCGTCGCGCTGACGCTTGGCATGATCTATCTGGAGACATCAGCCGCATTGCCGGGCTTCAAGGGCATCATTTCCGACGTGCTCTGGAAGGTCTTCTTTGCCCTGTCCATCATCATCGGTGTCGTCACCTGGCTGTTCGTGCTGGCGCAGCAGAGCCGCCGCGCCGCCGAAGCCGAGACGCGGCGGCAGACCCAGCTCCTCATCCAGGAGATCGAGGCGCACAAACGCACCGACGCAGAACTGCAGCGCGCCAAGGAGGTGGCGGAGTCGGCGAACCTCGCCAAGAGCCGTTATGTCGTCGGCCTCAGCCATGAGCTGCGCTCGCCGCTCAATGCGATCTCGGGATATGCGCAGCTGCTCGAGCAGGACACGAGTCTCGCGCCGAAGCCGAAGGATCAAGTACGGGTGGTTCGCCGCAGCGCCGACCACCTGTCGGGGCTGATCGACGGCATTCTCGACATCTCCAAGATCGAGGCGGGACGGCTGTATCTGTCGCGCGACGAGGTTCGGCTGAGCGAGTTCCTCGATCAGCTCGTCGGCATGTTCCGGCTGCAGGCCGCGGCCAAGGGCGTCGACTTCGTGTTCAAGCGGCCCGCGGTGCTGCCGCTGGTCGTCTATGCCGACGAGAAGCGGCTGCGGCAGATCCTGATCAACCTGCTGTCGAATGCCATCAAGTTCACGCAGGACGGCAGCGTCCAGTTCGTCGTGCATTATCGCAGCCCGGTCGCCGAGTTCGAGGTGATCGACACCGGTCCGGGCATCCAGCCCGACGACCTCGAGCGCATCTTCGCGCCGTTCGAACGCGGCGCGCTCGGCGTCGCGCAGCCGCAGACCGGCACGGGACTTGGGCTCACGATCAGCCGGCTGCTGGCCGGCGTCATGGGCGGCGACATCAAGGTCGAGAGCAAGGTCGGCACCGGCAGCACCTTCAAGGTGAAGATCCTGCTGTCGGAGGTGACCAACCCGACGCGGCATGCGCCGGTGAAGGCGCCGGTCGCGGGCTATCTCGGCCCGCGCAAGACCATCCTCGTCACCGACGATGATCCCGTGCATCGCGATCTCCTCCGGGAGGTGCTGACACCCCTCGGCTTCATTCTGCTCAGCGCGCCGGACGGCGCAGCCTGTCTCGCGCTGGCCCAGCATTGCCAGCCGGACCTGTTCATCCTGGACATCTCGATGCCCGGCATGGACGGCTGGACGGTGGCCGAGACGCTGCGCAGCAGTGGCCATCACCATGCGCGCATCCTGATGACCTCGGCGAGCGCGCTCGAAGCGCATGGGCGCCCGCTGGCGCAGCCGTTCCACGACAGCTATCTGATGAAGCCGATCGACATTCCCCGGCTGCTGGAGGCCATCCGTCAATTGCTCAAGCTCGAATGGAGCTATCAGACCGCGCATGCGGTGGCTCCGCCACGCTGGCGCCCCGATAGCGGCTCGCGCCCGCCGCTGAAATATGTCGAGGAGCTGATGGGCCTCGGGCAAATCGGCTACATCAGGGCGATCCAGCTGAAGCTCGACGAAATCGGCAACGCGCATCCCGAGCATGCCGAATTCGTAGCCCAGATGCGTATGCTGATCGATCGCTTCGATCTCGATCAGTACATGGCAACTCTGAAGACCTTGCACGCCTATGAACACTGAGAGCAAAAAGCGCGATGTGGCACTGGTGGTCGACGATTCGCCGGAGACGCTGCGGCTGCTCACGGACGCACTCGACGGCGCGGGAATGACCGTCATGGTCGCGCTCGACGGCGCGGCCGCGATGCGCATCGTCGACCAGATCACACCGGATATCATCCTGCTCGACGCCGTCATGCCCGGCATGGACGGCTTCGAGACCTGCCGCAAGCTGAAGCGGGAGGCCGGCCTTTCCAACGTGCCCGTCATCTTCATGACGGGCCTCGCCGACACTGAGCACATCGTGAAAGGTCTGGAAGCCGGCGGCGTCGACTACGTCACCAAGCCCATCGCCGTCTCGGAAATGCTGGCGCGCATCCGCGTGCATCTCGCCAACGCGCGGATGACGCAGAGCGCACGCGCCGCGCTCGACGTCTCCGGCCGCTTCCTGCTCGCGGTCAACCGCGAGGGCCGGCTGATGTGGGCGACGCCGCAAGCGCAGAAGCTGCTGTCCGACAGCTTCGGCACCCCCGAGGAACTCGTGCTGCCGGACGCTCTGCGCCAATGGTTGGATCAGGTGCAGAACGGCAAGGCCGCGGCCAAATCCGCAGCTTCGATTCCGGACCATCCCGAGCTGCGCCTGTATTACGTCGGAGGCGCGGGACCGAATGAGGTGCTGCTGCGGCTGGCCAAGGAGACCTCAGGCGAACTGCCGAAGCAGTTCTCAAGCGAGTTCGGCCTCACCACGCGCGAAGGCGAGGTGCTATCCTGGCTCTCCAAGGGCAAGACCAACCGCGACATCGCACAGATCCTCGGCCTGAGCCCGCGCACCGTCGACAAGCACCTGGAGCAGATCTACGCCAAGCTGGGCGTTGAGAACCGCACGGCGGCCGCTGCGGTCGCGACGGGGCTGGCTCGACGGGAAAGCTGAGGCGAGCTGACGGGTGTCCCAACCAAGGCTGTCGTCCTGGGCAAGCCCCATGACGCGCAGCGTCATGGGGCGCCGACCCGGGACCCATACCGCGTGATCTCGCTTGGGGCAGGATGTCAGCTGACGTCGTGCCCAACACATCCGCCGGTGGTTATGGATCCCCGCGTGCGTGGGGATGATATCGTGTTGGAGCACTAGCGTGGCCCAACGATCAAAGCTCACCCATACACAAATGCCGGATCATCCAGATCGATCGCGGGGATCTGGTCCTTCTCGCTCCAGTAATCCTGGCTGTGCTGCCATTCCGGCTTGTCGCCGCGCTTGGGCAGCAGGTGCATGTTGCGCATCATGTAGCCGGGGTTGAAGTTCTCCTGATCGATCCAGGGCAGCAGCGGCATGTTGTGGTCCTCGGGGCGTAGCGCCGGCGTCACCTTCTGCACGCCCTTCGCCTTCATGTGCGCGAGCAGCCGGCACACGAACTCCGCCACGAGATCCGTGCGCAACGTCCAGCTGGCGCGGAAATAGCCGAACACCCAGGCGAGGTTGGGAACGCCCGTGAACATCATGCCGCGATAGGTGACGGTGTCGCCAAAATCGAGTGGCTTGCCGTCGATCGTGAAGGCGATGTCACCGAGCACGCAGAGATCGAAGCCGGTCGCGGTGACGATGATATCGGCCTTGAGCTCATCGCCGGATTTCAGCTTGATGCCGCCTTCCGTGAAGCGCTCGATCTCGTCGGTCACGACCGAGGCCTTGCCGCTCTTGATGCCCTCGAACAGGTCGGCGTCGGGCACGAAGGCGATGCGCTGGCGCCATGGCCGGTAGCTCGGCGTGAAGTGCCTGGCTGCATAGTCGGCGCCGACAATGGCGCTGATCTGCCCGATCAGCTCCTTCTTCACCTGCTCGGGCTCGGTCAGGCAGCGCTTGGTGAACCAATCCTGCTCGAACAGAATTTTGCGCCTGACGATCTCGTGGATCCATTCTTCCTTGACCTGCAGCCGGCGCAGCTCCTCAGCCAGCTCGATGGCGTTGCGGCCGATGCGGAAGTAGGTCGGCGAACGCTGCAGCATGGTGACGTGAGCGCATTTTCCGGCGATCGACGGCAGGATCGTCGCCGCGGTCGCACCGGAGCCGATGACGACGACCTGTTTGCCGGTGAGATCGATATCGTCGGGCCACACTTGCGGATGCACGATACGGCCCTTGAACTTCGCCATATCGGGCCACTCGGGCGTGTAGCCCTTGGAGTGGCGGTAGTAGCCCTGGCACATCCAGAGGAAATTCGCCGTGATCGTGACGGGCTCCTGGGCCTCGCCCTTGACCGCGTGAACCGTCCAGAGATTGGTCGCACTCGACCAGCTTGCTGAGACGATGCGATGGCCATAGCGGATGTGGCGGCCGAGATCGTTCTCCTCGATCACGTCGCCCATGTATTTCAGGATCTCATCCGCCGTCGCGATCGGCGGACCGACCCACGGCTTGAAGCTGTAGCCGAAGGTGTGCAGGTCGCTGTCGGAGCGGATGCCGGGATAACGATGCGTCCGCCACGTACCGCCAAAGCTGTCCTGGCTTTCCAGGATCACGAAGCGCGTGTCGGGCATCTGCCTGGCGAGCTGATAGGCGCTGCCGATGCCTGAGATGCCGGCGCCGACGATGAGTACGTCGAAATGTTCGGTCGCGTGAGAGGACGCGGCCTCCCGGATGGGCGCGATGACGTTCATGGGAGTCCTTGGGCGTTGGTCTTGTTGTTTCCTCGCGTGACAGGCTGAACCCGATCACGACGATGGTCAACCCGCGAGCGCGGGCCACAACCCACCCCTGAGCAATCTCAATTTCCGCCGAGCGGCATGCCCCATTGTCGCGCGGTCTGCACGACCCAGTCGCGATACAGCGTGAGCGGCGTAACGCCGGTCATGCCGCCGCAGCCGTCACCGAGATTGGGCCCCGTCGACCATGAGATGACGCCAATCAGCACCTCGCCTTGCGCCTGCCTCTCGAAAGCAGGCCCGCCGGAATCACCGGTGCAACCGCCGAGCCCGGCCCGCGCGCCCTGCGTCGCGGGATCAACGAGGCGGATCTGCAACGTTCCGGGCTTGCCGGTCGCGACAAGCGACGCTGCGCGCACCACACCGCCGCTCTTGCCATCGCCGGGGATCGCGACGCCGATGCCTGCGGCTGTGAAGGGATTGCCGGCGGCCAGCGGCGACTGTGGGACGCCGAGCGTGGCGGGCGCACGTTCCTTCGCCGGCGCCTCCAGCTCCAAGAGCGCCACATCGGCAGTGGCGCGATGAACCAGGATGGACTGCATGCTGAAGCTCGGATGCACCGCCACGCGCCGGACCGTCTTGAGCACCGGCTTGCGGTCGCGATCGTATTCCACGATGCGGTAATCGACGCCCGGCTGCACGCAGTGGCCGGCGGTCAGGACAAGCTTTGCAGCGATCAACGCGCCGCTGCAGAAATTGCCGCGCGAGCCGACGATCGTGACCACGGATCGCCCGATACCGTCGTTCAACGCGGGCGCGTTGCCGACGATCGCAAGGGCCGGCGAAACGGCCAGCAATGCGGCGATCGAGATCGAGACGAACAGCTTCATCGCCGCATCAATAGCGGCCGCCGCCGATATCGCCAAGAGAACGTCAAGAGAATCGCAAAGTGAGGCGTCTCGTGTTAGCGAACACACGGGGAAGCGAACGAAGGACAGGACGCGTGATGGTCGAGGCGGTGATCTTTGATTTCGGCGGCGTGATGACGACATCGCCGTTCGAGGCGTTCGCGCGGTTCGAGAGAGAGCGCGGCTATCCCGCCGACATCATTCGGAACACCAACGCGGCCAATCATCTCGAAAACGCCTGGGCCAAGTTCGAGCGCGCCGAGATCGACCTCGACACGTTCGATCGGCTGTTCGCCGAGGAATCCCTGGCGCTTGGCGGCGCCGCGGTGAATGGCCGCGAGGTCCTGCCGCTGCTGACGGGCGATCTCCGGCCCGACATGGTGGAGGCGCTCCGCCGCATCAAGTCCGAGTGCAAGACCGGCTGCATCACCAACAATCTGCCGGCCAATGCGATCGGCAGCCAGGGCGGCCGCTCGTTCTATGTTGCCGAGGTGATGGCGCTGTTCGATCACGTGATCGAATCCGCCAAGATCGGACTGCGCAAGCCTGACCCGCGAATCTACCAGATGATGACCGAGGCGCTCGATGTCAGCCCGGCGGACTGCGTCTATCTCGACGATCTCGGCGTGAACCTGAAGCCGGCGCGCGAGATGGGGATGACCACGATCAAGGTTGTCAGTGCGTCTCAGGCGATCACGGAGTTGGAGGCTGCGACAGGCTTGAAGCTCACCTAGCCGCGCGCGCAACGCGGTTCAGCATCCCGCCAAAGCCTGAACTGCTTTGCTCCAATAGCAATGACGCGGATGTTCTAATAGTTCGTCGCCTTCGCCCGCTCTGGAAACGCCGCTGCCAGCGCCGCGCCATCGGCCTGCAGCACGCCACGCTCGGTGATCAGCCCGCTCACCAGCCGCGCCGGCGTCACGTCGAACCCGTAATTCGCCACCGGAGATCCCGGCGGCACGATGCGCACGGTCTCGATGCGGCCGTCGGCAGTGCGCCCGGTCATCTCCGTCACCTCCTGCGCGCTGCGCTGCTCGATCGGAATCTGCCGTCCTCCGGCGACGGCGAAGTCGATCGTCGGCGACGGCAGCGCGACATAGAACGGCACGCCATTGTCGTGGGCCGCGAGCGCCTTCAGGTAGGTGCCGATCTTGTTGCAGACGTCGCCATTGGCCGCCACGCGATCGGTGCCGACAATGGCAAGGTCGACCATACCGTGCTGCATCAGGTGGCCGCCGGTGTTGTCGGGGATCACGGTGTGCGCGACGCCATGATGGCCGAGCTCCCAGGCCGTGAGCGAGGCGCCCTGGTTGCGCGGCCGCGTCTCATCGACCCAGACATGGATCGGAATGCCGCGATCATGCGCGAGATAGATCGGCGCGGTCGCCGTGCCCCAATCGACGGTCGCCAGCCAGCCGGCGTTGCAATGGGTCAACACGTTGACGACTTCACCAGGCCTCTTGCGCGCCGCTGCCGCCTCGATCAGCGCGAGACCATGGCCCGCGATGCCCTGATTGATGTTGACATCCTCGCCGGCGATGTCGACCGCGCGCGCATAGGCCGCATCGCGTCGCTCCGAAGGCGCCAGCCGGCGCAGCATCGTCGACATGGTATCGAGAGCCCATTTCAGATTGATCGCGGTCGGCCGCGTCGCGATCAGCATTTCGTAAGCGCGGTCGATGCCGGGATCCGAGCGGTCGTCGCGCATCGCCAGCGCCATGCCGAACGCGGCCGTGGCGCCGATCAGCGGTGCGCCGCGAACCAGCATATGGCGGATCGCGTCCGCCGCCTCCTCGCAGGTGGTGATCTTCGCCACCACGAATTCGTGCGGCAGCCGCCGCTGATCGATCGCACAGACCGACCAGCCGTCGGCATCGAGCCAGATGCTGCGATAATGCTTGCCGTCCACCTTCATCGTCGGTCTCCTGCTCAGCTACGCAGAATGCGGCCCGCAACCGCATCGAGCTTTTCGAGGAGTTCGGGATCGCGTGCATCGGGCGCGGTGATCAGGGCGGTGTCGAGCGCACGGTCCGAACCGATCGGACACGGCTCATGCTCACGCGGGAACTCGCGGGCGAGCCGCGCGACCAGCGACTTGGCCTTGTCGGCATTGGTGGTGAGCACGCGGATGATGTCCTGTACCGTCACCGCGTCATGGTCAGGATGCCAGCAATCGAAGTCGGTCACCATGGCGACCGTCGCGTAGCAGATCTCGGCCTCGCGGGCGAGCTTCGCCTCCGGCATGTTGGTCATTCCGATGACCGAATAGCCGGCCGCCTTGTAGGTCATGCTCTCGGCATAGGTCGAGAATTGCGGCCCTTCCATGCAGACATAGGTGCCGCCGCGCGCAACCGCGATGCCCTCCGCCTCTGCAGCTGCGGCCAGATGAATGCGCAGCCGTGGCGACACCGGATGCGCCATCGACACATGGGCGACGCAGCCCTTGCCGAAGAACGAGCTCTCGCGCTTGTAGGTGCGGTCGACGAACTGATCGACCAGCACGAATGTGCCGGGCGGCAGTTCCTCCTTGAAGGAGCCGCAGGCCGACAGCGACACCAGGTCGGTGACGCCGGCGCGCTTCAGCACGTCGATATTGGCGCGATAGTTGATGTCGGACGGCGACAGCCGGTGTCCCTTGTCGTGCCGCGGCAGGAACACGATCGGCAGGCCCGCAATGGTTCCGCGGCGCAACGGCGCGGACGGCTCGCCCCAGGGGCTTGCGATCACCTCCTCGCGCGCGTCTTCCAAGCCCGGCAGATCATAGATGCCCGATCCGCCGATAATGCCAAGCACAGCCTTCGTCATGACGTCCCCATCTCCAGCCGAGATGAGAATGCCAGTTTTGAACCGCGTTGGAAACCGTGCCGGCCGCCGCGGGCGAAATCCAGGACGGGATCAGGCCGCCTTTGCAGCCGCCAACTGACCGGCCACGAGACGCTCGAGCGTCGCCACCGACCGGAAGTTCTCCGGCGTGATGAGCTCCTGCGGAATCGTGAAATCGAACTCCGCCTCGATCGCCAGCATCAGGTTGACCATGTCCATCGAGGTCAGGCCGACATCGACGAGCTTCGCGTCGCTCGCCACCTCGGCGGAGATGGAATTCTGCGCGAGAATGTCACGGACCAGCGCGACAACCCGCTTGCTGATATCGGCTTCGAAACTCGACATACGAAACTCTCTTGCTCACAGCGGCAGATGATCCACCGACGCATCGGTCGATCGACCGACGAGACCTAACGCATTCCGCTGCCGAAAAGGTTACGCGACGTGCTCGTTGCAATGGTGAATTCGCCTTAACGCTAACGCGATGGAGAGAATCCTCCCGAACAGAACAACCAGGAATTAACCCCTGCCCCGGGATTCCACGGCGTTTACCCTGAATTTCGTCGACGCATTTGAATCAAATCCATACCCTGCGTTGTAGTGCAGGGTATCGATGTACGTGCTGACAAGCGCGGCCGAGCTCTCAACAAGGCAAAATCCGGAGCACAGATCGGTCATGACACTCCAGGGAACCGCACTTCGTACTCCCGTCTCCGAGGATGGTGAGAGCCTGCTGCTCGATCGCAGCTCCCTGTTTGTCCAGCGTAGCAATGCCGTTGCTGCTCAGGCCGCCGCAGAGGCCGAAGAGGTCGATCGTGACGGACGCTTTCCGAAGGCCGCAATCGACGCCGCCCGCGAGCACAGGCTGCTCGGCATGCAAATTCCGGTCGAGTTCGGCGGCTTCGGCGCATCGGTCCACGACGTCGCCGACGTCTGCTACGCGCTAGGACGCGCCTGCGCCTCCAGCGCCATGATCTTTGCCATGCATCAGACCAAGGTCGCCTGCCTCGTGCGTCACGGCCGCGGCAACGCCTACATGGAATCGCTGATGCGCCGCATCGCATCCGAGCAGCTGTTGATGGCCTCGTCCACCACCGAAGGACAGAATGGCGGCAACATCCGCGCCAGCGCCGCAGCCGTCGGCCACGAGGGTGACCGCATCACCCTGCTGCGCGACGCCACCGTCATTTCCTACGGCGCTGAGGCCGACGGCCTCGTCACGATCGCGCGCCGCGCCGACGGCGCTGCCGCTTCCGACCAGGTCTTGCTGGCGCTCACCCGGGACGACTACACGATCGCGCGGACGCAGGGCTGGGAGACGCTCGGCATGCGCGGCACCTGTTCGACCGGATTCGAGCTCAAGGTGGACTGTCCGTCGGACCGGATGTTCCCCGAGGCCTATGACCGCATTCACGCCCAGACGATGACCCCGTTCGCGCATCTCTGCTGGTCGTCCGCCTGGGCGGGCATCGCCGCCGCAGCGGTTCAGCGGTCGCAGAAGTTTCTCCGCAAGGCCGCCCGCGGTGCCGGCGGACAGATGCCGCCGGCTGCCGCGCATTACACCGCGGCGAAGATGGCGCTGGCGCGGCTGCGCGCGATGATCGTCACCACCATGGATGCGTTCGCGGCCCACGAATATGACGAGCGGGCGCTGAGCTCGCTCGATTTCCAGTCCACTATTACCCTTCTCAAGGTTCAGGCGTCCGAGCTTGCGGTCGAGACCGTCATGCATGCGATGCGCGCCTGCGGCTTGTCGGGCTATCGCAACGATGGCGAGTTCTCGATCGGCCGGCATCTGCGCGACGTGCTGTCGGCGCCGATCATGATCAACAATGATCGCATCCTGACCAACATCGCGACCGCCAATCTGATGAGCGCCGTGCCGAACTCGCTCTACGAATGATCTCATCGCTCGTACGCCTTGTTTCCATTTAGGGATTTGAGACATGACCATTCCCGTTCTCCCGCAGTCGCCCGAGATTGCCCCTCAGCCGGTCGACGCCCTGGATCATCTCACCGACGCCCTGTTCCACCGCATGGGAGCGGACGGCGTCTATGCGCGCACCGCGCTGTATGAAGGCGTGGTCGAGCAGCTCGCCGCGCTGATCACGCGTCACCGCGAGCCCGGCACCGAGGTGATGCGCTTCCCGCCGGTCATGAGCCGCGCGCAGCTCGAGAAGTCGGGCTATCTCAAGAGCTTTCCCAACCTGCTTGGCTGCGTCTGCGGCCTGCATGGCACCGAGCGCGACATCCATGAGGCCGTGGCCCGCTTCGACCGAGGCGGCGACTGGACAACGTCGCTGTCGCCCGCCGATCTCGTGCTGTCGCCAGCGGCCTGTTATCCGGTCTATCCCATTGCCGCCAGCCGCGGCGCGCTGCCGGTCGGTGGCCTCCGCTTCGACGTCGCCGCCGATTGCTTCCGCCGTGAGCCGTCGCGGCATCTCGACCGGCTGCAGTCGTTCCGGATGCGCGAATATGTCTGCATTGGAACGCCCGATGACGTCTCCGCCTTCCGGGACCGCTGGATGGCGAAGGCGCAGGCGATCGCCACCGATCTCGGCTTGTCGTTCCGCGTCGATCACGCCAGCGACCCGTTCTTTGGGCGAGTCGGCCAGATGAAGGCCGTCAGCCAGAAGCAGCAGTCGCTGAAGTTCGAGCTGCTGGTGCCGCTGCGCTCAGAGGAGCAGCCCACGGCCTGCATGAGCTTCAACTATCACCGCGAGCATTTCGGCACGACCTGGGGCATCTCGGACGCCGATGGCGCGCCGGCCCACACCGGCTGCGTCGCCTTCGGCATGGACCGGCTCGCTGTCGCGCTGTTCCACACCCACGGCGTCGATCTCGCGCGCTGGCCTGCGCGCGTCCGCGAGATGCTGCGCCTGGAGCGACAGGCCGACCTCGTCGGCTAGCACGGCGCTCGTCGGAGATCGGCAAAGCAGCTCATGACCGCGCTCAAGCCAGTGATCCGGTGCCGCGAGATCGGAGAGGCCGATCTCGATGCGGTGGCCGGTCTCTTGGCGCGCGGCTTCCCGCGGCGCTCGCGCGAGTATTGGTCGAGCGGGTTGCGGCGGCAAGCGAGCCGGGCCGTACCTGCCGGTTATCCGCGTTACGGTTACCTGCTGGACCACGACGGCATCGCTGTCGGCGTTCTGCTCGTGATCTATAGCGATCGCGGCACGCCCGCCGGGCCGCGGATCTGGTGCAACCTGTCGAGCTGGTACGTCGAGCCCGCCTTCCGCAATTATGCGACGATGCTAACGCGCATCGCGCAGCGGCGGCCCGAGGTCACTTACGTCAATATCAGCGCGGCCAGGCCGACTTGGCCGATCATCGAGGCGCAAGGCTTTCGCGCCTATTGCCGCGGCCTGTTCTTCTCGATGCCGATGCTTTCGATCGCCGGCCTCGGCTCGCCGATCGACCGGATCGAGGCGAGCGCCGAGACCGTGGCCGGCATTCCGCCTGACGAAGCCGAATTGCTCATCCGCCACGCGCGCTATGGCTGTCTCAGCGTTGTGGTGCGATCGAAGACAGGTCCTATTCCGTTGGTTCTGCAGAAGGTCCGCATCCGCCAGGGGCGCTTCGCATTGCCTGCGATGCAGCTGATCTACTGCCGCGACATCTCCGACTACGTCGGCTGCGCCGGCGCCATCGGCCGGCTTCTGCTGTTACGCCACGGCTGCATCTCCGTGATGACTGACGCCAATGGATCGATCGACGGTCTCATCGGCGTCTACACCGAACGGCGCGGCCGGAAGTACATCAAGGGCGCGCAGCCGCCGCAGCTCGGCGATCTCAGCGACACCGAGCTGCCGCTGTATGGCGCCTAGGTCAGGCGGCCGCCCTGGTCTCATGCGCGTAGTCCCAATACAGCCTTCGCGCCCGGCTGAACACCGGGCCAATCGGCAACGTCCGACCATCGATGCGGATGACCGGAGCGACCTTGGCGAAATTGCCGGACGAGAAGATCTCGTCTGCCGCCAGGAAATCATCGTAGCGCAAGGTGGTCTCCACCACGCTGACGCCGTCGCCGCGCAGCAGATCGATGACGCGCTGGCGGGTGATGCCGTTGAGGAATGTCCCGTTCGGCACCGGCGTGAAGACGACGCCGTCCTTGGCCATGAACACGTTGGCATTGCCGAACTCGGCGACGTTGCCGAGCAGATCGAGCATCAGGCAATTGTTGAAGCCGCGCGAGGCCGCCTCGGTCAGCGCGCGCGAATTGTTCGGATAGAGGCACGCCGCCTTGGCGTCGACCGGCGCGCATTCCGCCGTCGGCCGCCGGAACGGCGACAGGGTGATCGCATTGCCGGTCGGCTGCGGCATCGGCGCCTCGTAGATGCACAGGCACCAGTTGGTGGTCTCCGGATCGAACAGCACGCCGCCGCCGGCGCCATGCTGCGCCCAATACATCGGGCGGATGTAGAGCTCCGCGCCGGCGCCGAACCGCGCGATACCTTCACGCGCCAGCCCCATCCAGGTCGCCACATCGACCACCGGCTTGAGCCGGAAATTGACGGCAGACTGATTGACCCGCGCGCAGTGGCGCTCGAGATCCGGCGCCACGCCTTCGAAAGCGCGCGCGCCATCGAATACGGTCGATGCCAGCCAGGTCGCATGGGTTCGTACGCCCATGATCGGCGCATTGCCCTCGTGCCATTCGCCGTCGAAGAACGTCCAGGTCTGCGAGTAGCTGACAGGCTTGACGATGTGGGTCATGGCGGCGCTCCCGTTCGACAGAGATCGATCCTGCCGTTCTGGCGTGGATATTTTAAGGATCTGCTTGCCGCGCGGCCACTCATGATCGATTCACGCTTGGCTGGCACACTGACCGCCACCTTGGTTAATCTGGAACCCTGATGCCGCTCGACCCTCGTGCCCGGCGCCTGCTGTCGATGTTGGCCACTGCCGGCTCGGCAGATCGGGAGCGCCCGAGTGTGGAGCAACGCCGGCAGTCGCTCGCGAAACTGATGCAGTTCGCGCGCAACGATGTCGGCGCGGTGACGATCCAGGACGGCCACTTTCGCGGGCCGGCGGGTCCGCTCCGCTATCGCCTGTACACGCCGACCGACGAGGCGGTTGACACCGGTGCTCCCGGTGCCGGCTTCGTTTACTTTCACGGTGGCGGCCTCGTGGCGGGAAGCATCGACACGCATGACCGGGTCGCGGCTGCGCTTGCTGCTGCCGGCAAATGCCGTCTGGTGTCGATCGACTACCGTCTGGCGCCAGAACACAAATTTCCGGCAGCATTCGAAGACGCACTGGCAGCTGTCCGCTTCGCCATCGATCACGCGAGCGCGCTCGGCATCGACCGCAACCGGATCGTGGTGGGAGGGGATTCCGCCGGCGCGACGCTCGCTGCGGCCGTGTGCCAGCATCCCGGCGGCACCACGGGCTTCGGGATCGCGGCGCAGTGCCTGATCTGTCCCGTGCTGGACTTCTCGCGGAGCTGGCCGTCGCGCGAGCTGTTCGGAACCGGATATCTGGTCGACGCCGCCACGTGGCAGGCCGACCTCGCCGACTGCCTTCCGGAACCAACTGACCTCCACGATCCGCGAATCTCGCCCTTGTGCCTCGCTGACCTTTCCGGCCTGCCGCCCGCCATCATCCATACCGCGGAGTTCGATCCAATGCGTGACGAGGGCAATGCCTATGCGGCACGGCTCGCAGATGCCGGCGTGACAGTCGCGCATGTCTGTCACGACGGCATGGTGCACAATTTCCACGCCCTCGGTACGCTGCTTCCGCAGGCCAAATCGGCTCTCGAGCTGATCGGGCGCCAGATCCGGTCTCTCCCGCATGCCCCGGCCGCGCAATAATTCGAGGCTTATCCGCCATATCTCGTTAGGGTTATTTCGTCGTTGTTATCGCGAATTATGGACCGCTTTACGCCTGCGCTCCTACAACATCGGGACTCGCGGATGACGTGCAGATCGCTTCTTTGAGCGAAGCGGGATGGAGATCGCCGATGCGCAATGAGACGATTGCAATCCACGCCGGCTATGAGCCTGAAGGCACGACCAAGGCCGTCGCGGTTCCGATCTATCAGACCGCGGCCTACGCGTTCGACAGCGCCGATCACGGCGCCGCGCTGTTCAACCTCGAAGTCGAGGGCTATCGCTACAGCCGCATCTCCAACCCGACGACGGACGTGCTCGAGAAGCGCGTCGCCGAGCTCGAAGGCGGCGTCGGTGCGCTCGCCGTCGGCACCGGCCAGGCCGCGCTGCATTTCGCCTTCGTCAATCTCGCCGATGGCGGCGGCAACATCGTCTCGGTGCCGCAGCTCTATGGCACCACGCATACGCTGCTCGGCCACATCCTGCCGCGCCAGGGCATCACCGGACGCTTCGCCGAGAGCGACCAGCCCGACGCGATCGAACGCCTGATCGACGAAAACACCAAGGCCGTATTCGCGGAGACGATCGGCAACCCCGCCGGGAATGTCTGCGACATCGAAGCGCTGGCCAAGGTGGCGCATCGCAACGGCGTGCCGCTGATCGTCGACAACACGGTCGCGACGCCGATCCTGCTGCGACCGTTCGACTACGGCGCCGACATTGCCGTGCATTCCTTGACCAAGTTCCTCGGCGGCCATGGCACGACGCTGGGCGGCATGCTGGTCGACAGCGGCAACTTCCCCTGGAAGGATCACACCGATCGCTTCCCGGCCTTCAGCCAGCCGGACACGTCCTATCACGGCATGGTCTACACCGACCATTTCGGCCGCAGCGCCTACATCCAGCGCGCGCGCAGCGTCTATCAACGCACGATGGGCGCGGTGTTGTCGCCCTTCAACGCCTTCCTCCTGCTGCAGGGCATCGAGACGGTCGCGCTGCGCATGGAGCGCCACGTCGAGAACGCGCGCAAGGTCGCGGACTTCCTGCGCAACGACCCGCGCGTCGCCTGGGTCAACTACGCGGGCTTCCCGGATAGCCCCTACTATCCGCTGGTCCAGAAATATCTCGACGGCCGCGCCTCCTCGCTGTTCACGTTCGGCATTAAGGGCGGCATGGAGGCCGGCAAGGCGTTCTACGACGCACTCAAGTTGATCACGCGGCTGGTCAACATCGGCGATGCCAAATCGCTGGCCTGTCATCCGGCCTCGACGACGCATCGGCAGATGCCGCCCGACGACCAGCGCAAGGCCGGCGTTCTGCCGGAGGCGATCCGGCTGTCGATCGGCATCGAGCACATCAACGATATCATCGAGGATCTCGACCAGGCGCTGGCGCAGGCGTGTCCTCGTCAGCTGGACGCGGCGGAATAGAGCCGCCAGCCGATGACCCTGCTGTTCGAGGGAGATCGCAGGATCACGAGCCCTGCCCTGGCGCCCGCCGGCGGCGAGCGTCGCGTGCGCGACCCGATCGAGCTCACGATCGGGCTCGTCAACAACATGCCGGACAGCGCGCTGAAGGCAACCGACGTCCAGATCGCGCGGCTGCTGCAGCAATCGGCGCCGTGGCACGTCCGCATCCGTCTGCACTGCTTCTCGCTGCCGTCGATCGCACGTTCGCCTGTGGCCAGCAGCCACGTCGCCCAGACCTATACCGACATCGACCGGCTCGACGGCCTCGGCATCGACGGACTGATCGTCACCGGCGCCGAGCCGATCGCGGCGCGGCTGCGCGACGAGCCTTACTGGCCGGACCTCACCGCCATCATCGACTGGGCCAGGACCAACACGAAGACGGCAATCTGGTCCTGTCTCGCCGCGCATGCGGCGGTGCTGCATCTCGACAATGTCGAGCGGCAGCGGCTCGCCAGCAAGTGCTCCGGCGTCTTCGACTGCGTGAAGGTCCGGGACGACTGGCTGACCCGCGGCATCGACGCCCCGCTGCAGGTGCCGCACTCGCGCCTCAACGCCGTCAACGAGCCGCTGCTGGCGGAGCGCGGCTACGACATTCTGACCCGGTCGGCCGAGGTCGGCGTCGACATCTTTGCGCGCGCGATGCCGAGCCGCTTCGTGTTCTTCCAGGGCCATCCCGAATATGACGCGCTGTCGCTGCAGCGTGAATATATGCGGGACATCGCGCGGTATCTCGCCGGCCAGCGCGACGACTATCCGCGACTGCCGAAATCCTATTTCAGCGCCGAGACCGAGGCGGTGCTGAACGCGTTCGAGCTGCGCGCCAAGGCCCGACGCGATCCGACCTCGGCCGCCGAGCTGCCGGGGCTGACCCTTCGCCCCGATCTCGCGGCCGGTCACGCGGCCAAGCTCCTGTTCAGGAACTGGATCGGCTATCTCGCCGACGGCTAGCGCCATCGCGCGTCATCCTTTCTCTCCCAGCGATGCCAGCGCGGCATTGCCGCCGGCGGCTGCGGTGTTGATCGTCATCGTCTGCTCGGTCGCGAAGCGTGCGAGGTAATGCGGCCCGCCGGCCTTCGGCCCCGTGCCCGACAGCCCGCAGCCGCCGAACGGCTGCACGCCGACGACGGCGCCGATCATGTTGCGGTTGACGTAGATGTTGCCGATCGGCAGCTGACCGACACGGTCGGCGAGCTGGCTGATGCGCGAATGCAGGCCGAAGGTCAGGCCATATCCGGAGGCGGCGATCGCCTGCAGCACGCGATCGAGATCGTCGCCGCGATAACGCACCACGTGGAGGACAGGGCCGAACACCTCCTGCTCCAACTGCTCGGGCCGCTGCAGTTCGAAAACATGCGGCGCCACGAAGCAGCCGGTGTCCGGCGAAGATCCCGCGTAGTGCACGCGAGCGCCGACCTTCATGCGCGCGATGTGCTGGTCCAGCCGCGCCTTGGCCTCCGCGTCGATCACCGGGCCAATGTGGGTCGACACATCGCGGGGGTCGCCGATGCGCAGCTCACGCGCCGCGCCCACGATCATCGCGATGATGTCGTCGGCGACGTCATCCTGCACGCACAACAGCCGCAGCGCCGAGCAGCGCTGGCCGGCCGAACGGAACGCCGAGGTGACGACGTCGTCCGTGACCTGCTCGGCCAAAGCGGTGGAGTCGACGAGCAACGCATTGATGCCGCCGGTCTCGGCGATCAGCGGGAGAATCGGCCCCTTGCGGTTGGCGAGCGCGATGTTGATCGCGCGCGCGGTGTCATAGGAGCCGGTGAAGACGACGCCGGCGATCGCCGGGTGGTTGACGAGACCAGCACCAACGGCACCGTCGCCTGTCACGAGCTGCAAAGCCGATGAGGAAATACCAGCCTCGTGCAGCAGCCGCACCGTTTCGGCTGCGATCAGCGGCGTCTGCTCGGCCGGCTTGGCGACGACCGCATTGCCGGCCATCAGCGCCGCGGCGATCTGCCCGATGAATATGGCGAGCGGAAAATTCCAGGGCGAGATCGCGACGAAGACGCCGCGTGGGCGCAGCCGCAATGCATTCGACTCGCCGGTCGGTCCGGGCAGGCCGAGCTCGGCGCCGAACAGTTTCTCGCCTTCGGCGGCATAGTAGCGGCAGAAGTCCACCGCCTCCCGGATCTCGGCAATGGCATCGTCGAGGGTCTTGCCGGCTTCGACCGCGAGCAGATGGATGAGGCGCGCCCGGCGCTGCTCGATCATGTCAGCCGCGCGACGCAACGCCTTGGCCCGCTCGGCAGCGGTGATCATGCGCCAGGACGTCAAGCCGCCGACGGCCGCCGTAACCGCCCGTTCGACGTCCGCCGCATCGGCTTCGACCACCGTGCCGGCACTCACGCGGGGATCGAACGGACTTGTGAGCTGACGTGACGGACCGTCCTGGGCGACGCCGTCGATGATCGGCGCAGCCGCAGCCGGTGCGGCGCCGGCCCGCGCGATATCGGCACGCAAGGAGGTCAGCGAGGCATGATGTCCGAGCTCGATGCCCTGCGAGTTACGACGCGCCGGACCGTAGAGATCCCGCGGCCGCAGGATATGCGGATGGCGCGCGGCGTCCGGCCTGCCGATGATCTCGGCCTCGCCGGTCACGAGCTGATCGATCGGAACGTTCGGATCGGCCGCCACAGAGACGAATGAGGAGTTGGCCCCGTTCTCGAGCAGGCGGCGGACGAGGTAGGCCAGGAGATCGCGATGCTGCCCGACCGGCGCATAGGTGCGGCAGGCGATGTCGGGATGCAGCTCGCGCAAGCTCGCATAGAGCGGATCGCCCATGCCATGCAGGCGCTGGAACTCGTAGCCACCGCTGCCGCCGGCATCTTGAACGATGTGCGCGACGGTCAACGCGTTGTGGGTCGCGAATTGCGGGAAGATGAGGCCGCGATGCGCCAGCAATTGCCGCGCACAGGCGAGATAGTTCAGATCGGTCATCGCCTTGCGCGTGAACACCGGATAGTCGTCGAGCCCGCGCTCCTGCGCGCGCTTGATCTCGGTGTCCCAATAGGCCCCCTTGACCAGCCGGACCATGAAGCGGCGGTCGTGCGTTGCGGCGAGGTCGGCGATGAAGGAGATGACCTTCTCCGCCCGCTTCTGATAGGCCTGGATCGCCAGACCGAAACCGTCCCAGCCGGCGAGCGCCGGATCGGCCACGGTCTTCGCGATCACCGCCATCGAGAGATCGAGCCGGTCGGCCTCCTCGGCATCGACAGTAAAGTTCAAGTCGTACGACTTGGCCTGCCTCGCGAGATCGATGACCACCGGCACCAGCTCGCGGAGCACGCGCTCGCGGCTGATCTCCTCATAGCGCGGATGCAACGCCGACAGCTTGACCGAGATACCCGGCCGCTCCGGCAACGCGGCATTGCCCGCGGCCCGTCCGATCGCATCGATCGCCGCCGCGTAGGACTGCCGGTAGCGTTCGGCGTCGGGGGCGGTGCGGGCGCCTTCGCCGAGCATGTCGAAGGAATAGCGGAACAGGCGGCCGGTGCCGGAATTGGCGCGGTCGAGGGCCTGGGCGATGGTCTCGCCGAGCACGAAATGGCTGCCGAGCAGCTTCATCGCCTGTCGCGCGGCGGTGCGCACCGTCGGCAGACCGAGGCGGCGGGCGAGGCCCGCCACCACGCTCTCCGGCGTCTCGCCCGGCGCAATCACGCGGGCGGCGAGGCCGAGCGCCCAGGCCGAGGCGGTGACCAAAGGCGTGTGCGACTTGACCTCGTGATGCAGGAAGTCGCTGCGGCCGAGCTTGTCCTCGATCAGACGGTCCGCGGTGTCGTCGCCGGGCACCCGCAGCAGCGCCTCGGCCAGCACCATCAGAGCGAGGCCCTCGTTGGTGGACAGCGAATATTCCTGCAGGAAGTCGTCGATGCCGCCGAAGCGCGACGCCTTGGCGCGGAGGCCCTCGATCAGCCGCCGCGCCAAAGCCTTCACTGCCGGAAGATCGGCGCCGTCCTGGGCGCGCAGCAGGCGGTCGGCGATCGCGACGTCGTCCTCGGCATAGGCAGGTGAGAAGACCGTTTCGGCGGGCTGCGCGTTGGCCATCAGGCGTCGTGCTCCGAGAGCGTGCGCGCAGGGTCCAACTTTGTGATCCATCGCCGCACATGGTCTGATACATTGGCGCGGCAGTTCCCCAGCGCAAGGATTCCATGGCCCGACGCACCGGCAGCGCCGATCTTCCGCTCCATTCCGGGCGCGTCCCGGCCTGGCTCGGCACGCGTATGGCCTCGCTCGGCGCCATCATCACGCAAGCGATCGTGCATCATTACGGCCGCGACGAATTCCTGGCGCGGTTGTCGCATCCGTTCTGGTTCCAGTCGTTCGGGGCCGTGATGGGGATGGACTGGCACTCCTCGGGGATCACCACCAGCGTGATCGGCGCGCTCAAGCGCGGGCTGAAGCCGCTGTCGCCAGAGCTCGGCATCTACGTCTGCGGCGGCCGCGGCGAGCATTCGCGCAAGACGCCCGACGAGCTGCGCCTGCTCAGCGACCGGCTCGGTCTCGACGGCGAAGGCCTGGTGCGCACCAGCAAGCTGGTCGCCAAGGTCGACAGCGCCGCCGTGCAGGACGGCTTCGACCTTTATCTGCATGGCTTCTTCGTCACCGCCGACGGCAAGTGGACCGTCGTGCAGCAGGGCATGAATGGCGAGGCGCGGCAGGCCCGGCGCTATCACTGGCATTCGCCAGGAATCGCCGACTTCGTCGATGCGCCGCATAGCGCGATCGACGGTCCGGCGCAGGGCGAGATCGTCAACCTCACCGACAAGCGCGCCGCGCCATCGCGCCATGCGCAGCTCGAGCTGCTCACCGAGCTCGGCCCCGACCGCCTCGTCACCGAGTTCGAGCGGCTGAGCGCGCCGGCGCCGGCACAGGCGCAAGCGATGCTGCCGCATCTCATCATGCCGGATCATCACGACGTCAGGCCGAAGGACGTGTTCGCACGGCGGCTGCACGGCACCTTGGCCGCCGCCGCGGAGCGCGGGCCGGTCGATTTCCCCGAACTGCTGCTGACACCCGGCGTCGGCGCGCGCACGGTGCGATCGCTCGCCATGGTCGCCGAGGTCGTGCATGGCGCGCCCTATCGGTTCACCGATCCGGCGCGGTTCTCGCTGGCGCATGGCGGCAAGGATCGGCATCCCTACCCCGTGCCCATCAAGGTCTATGACGAGACCATCCGCGTGCTCAAATCTGCGGTCGGCCATGCCAAGCTCGGCCGCGACGAGACGCTGGCGGCGCTGAAGCGGCTCGACGACCAGGCGCGGCGGCTGGAGCGCAGCGCGACCGGCCCTTCGCTCGACGCATTCATCGCCACCGAACGCGCGGCTTCGCCCGAGCTCGACGGCCGCTCGGTGTTCGGCTGGGAGCGCGATCTCATCCAGCGCACCGGCGAGGCGTGAGACCATGCCGGCGCGCAGCGCGGGCGTGCTCGCCTTTCGCCGTCGTGGCGGCGCGCTCGAGGTGCTGCTGGTGCATCCGGGCGGACCGTTCTGGCGCAACAAGGACGCGGGCGCCTGGTCGATCCCGAAGGGCGAGTTCGGCGCCGATGAATCCGCCGAGGCGGTGGCGCGACGCGAATTCGCCGAGGAGCTCGGCACGGAGCTGACCGCGCCGCTCATTCCGCTCGGCGAGATCAGGCAGCGCGGCGGCAAGATGGTCGAGGCGTTTGCCGCCGAGACCGATCTCCATGCCGACGCCATCGTCAGCAACACCTTCGAGCTCGAATGGCCGCCACGCAGCGGCCGTCTCCAGCACTTTCCGGAGGTGGATCGCGCTGCCTGGTTCGATCTGGCTGAGGCGAGGACCCGCATCAATCCGGCGCAGGCCGCGCTACTCGATCGTCTCGTCGAGATCGGCGGAGGGTGAGCGATCACCATCCGCCGCCCGCGATCATGCCGCGCGGACGTTGCCGAGGAAGCGGCCGGTCTGGTTCTTCAATTGATCCGACTGGCTGCCGAGTTGCGCCGCCGCGCTCAGCACCTGCGCCGCCGCCGCGCCGACCTGTCCCGACGCCTCGCGCACGCCGACGATGTGCTGCATCACGCCCTGGGTGCCCTGCGCCGCCTGCTGGACGCTGCGCGCGATCTCCTTGGTGGCGACGCCCTGCTCCTCGACGGCCGCGGCGATGGTCTCGGTGATCTCGTTCATCTGGCCGATCGTGGTGCCGATGTCGCGGATCGCGGTCACGGTGGACGTCGTCGCGTCGCGGATCGCCTCGATCTGGCTGGTGATCTCCTCGGTCGCCTTGGCGGTCTGCGCCGACAGCGCCTTGACCTCGTTGGCGACGACCGCGAAGCCCTTGCCGGCCTCGCCCGCTCGGGCGGATTCGATGGTGGCGTTGAGCGCCAGCAGGTTGGTCTGGCCGGCGATCGTCTGGATCAGCGCCATCACCTCGCCGATCTTCTGCGAGGCATGGACGAGACGCGTGACCATGGATTCGGTCCGGGTCGCCTGCTCCACCGCGTTCTGCGCGATCGAGGACGACTGCGTCACCTGCTTGGCGATCTCCTGGATCGACGACGACAGCTGCTCGGCCGAGGCCGACACCGTCTGCACGTTCTTGGCGGTCTGCTCGGCGGCTGCGGCCACCTTCGCGCTCTGATCTGACGTACCGGAGACGATGCTCGACATCGACTGTGCCGAGGTCTGCAACTCGCCGGCCGCGCTCGCCGTGGTCTGGATCACGCCGCCGATCGAGCGTTCGAACTCGTCGGCGATCCGCGCCAGCACCGCACGCCGCTCCTCGGCCGACTGCTGCTTGGCCTCCTCCTGCTCGGCCCTGATGCGCTCGCTTTCGGCCAGATGGTCCTTGAAGATCTGCAGGCTGCGCGCCATGCGTCCGATCTCGTTGCGGCGATCGGTGAACGGCACCTCGAAGCCGAGATTGCCCTTGGTCAGCTCGTCCATGACGGCGCAGGTCTGGTCGAGCGGAACGACGACGCTGCGTCCGAGCCAGAAGGCTGTGACGGCGGCGACCAGCAGCCCGGCGAGGGCGCCGAGGCCGGCCCACAGCGCGCGCTGATGGACGACGGCATCGATGTCGTCGACATAGGCGCCGGCCTGGATCGCCAGCATCTTGTCGCCGCTGCCATAGGCGCCGACATAGGACATCTTGGGCAGCTCTTCCTTTCCGCCGGCCCGCGGCACCTGATACTCGACGAAGCCGCCGCCGGCGCGCGCGGCGCGCACGATGTCCTGGATCAGATATTTCTTGGTCGAATCCTGGTAGTCCCAGCGATTGACGTTGATGTATTTCGGGTTGGCATGGACATAGGTCACGCCCGCGTCCGACGGTCCGGTGCCATAGACGCCGAGATAGTCGTTATAGGGCCCCCAGCGCATCGCGCCGATCGCGGCGAAGGCCTGCTGACGCGCCTGATCCGCCGGGACTTTTCCGGCAGCAGCGGCAGCGTCGTAATAGCTGAGAACCTTGACGGCTGAGTCGACGAGGTTGCGGACCATGGCCTGCCGCTCCTCGATGACGGTTCCACGCAGCATCAGGATCTGCATGGCGGAGACGGCGAACAGTGCGATCGACATCACGGCGATGATCGCCGCCAGACGCTGATAGACAGTCAGGTGTCGCATTTTCTGATTCTCGTTGCCAGGACTGTATGCACGATACCAAGCTCACATTAATGGTTTGCTATCCGTGCACCCCACGCGCCGGCGAACTAATTAGTCTTTCGCAGCAGACACAATCCAATCGCGAGAGCCAACAAGCCGGCACAACCACAACGCTGCACTCATCCGCGTCCGAAACTAACATGTGATGCTTCTGTGACCTGCCTGCAGGACGAGTTCGCAGGGCCAAGCTCCCACGTCAGGCTCCCACGCGCGTCTTCGGCCTTGCGACGCGCAGAGCGCCCAAGCTTTGTGCAACGAAGCCCTCACCTGATCGAGGGCGCAGGGAAGACCAGGCCTCGGCTGATTCCTGCGGCCCCCGTGCGAAAAGGAATGCACGGGGCAGGAACCACAGGTTCAGCCAGCGCGACCCGGCCTTCCCTGCGCAACGGTGTTACGGCTTATACGCGCTCTCCTCGGTGCACCGGGCTTGTTGGCCACCGTGCCGCGACAGCGCGCTCAAGGCGCACTGCCGCGGGGGATACCAGCATCGGGGTATCAGGACCACGCGACTTCGCCGTCCGTCCTGCGCCACTCGTCAGTCGGCGCCAGCACGTCCATCGCATCCCACCTCAACGCTCCTGACGATGCGCAGCGCCCCTCGTCGATGAGGCGGGACTGAGACAGTGAACCACAATTTCCGATAAAGCGAAAGAACAAATTTGCGCGGGCCGCGGCGACTGTTCCGATGCCTCTGACTCCGCTGCCAAACTTAGTCGTCCGGCGCAGGCCGATCGCACGCTTCCGCGCTTGCCCATCGGGGCCGCGCTTTGCCCGTCGGGCGACTCAGGCTGCTTCCGAGGGGGCCGAGACCTGCTCCGGCCGGCGCTGACGCAACAGCAGCAGCATCGCCACCGCGGCACAGGAGCAGACGAGGCTGAGCGCCAGCGGCGCATTGCTGCCGTAGCGGGTCAGCAGTTCCACCAGGATCGGTGCCGACACCGCCGACAGCAGGTTCATCGGCAGGCCGATCTGCGCCGCGGCCTTGGCGAACGCGGCCTTGTCGTAAAACACCAGCGGCATGGTCGCGCGCGCAACGGCCAACGCACCGGTGCCGAGGCCGTAGACCAGCATGAACATCGCGATCGCGACGTGCGAGCCATGGCTGAGCATCAGCAGCAGCATCGCGGCCGGCAGCGCCAGGCCGGCGACGATCGCGGTGGTGATGCCGTCCCAGCGGCCGCCGCCGAGGAAGTCGATCGCGCGGGCGCTGATCTGGATCACGCCCAGCATCGAGCCGAAGGCGATCGCCTCCGCGGGCGAGAGGCCCTCGGCCTTCAAGAGCTCGATCAGCACGGCGCCCATGCCGAAGGCGACGAAGGCGTTGAGGCCGGAGGCGCCGACGAGCAGATAGAAGGTGCTGCGCGCCGGCGTGGCCGCAGGCGCGCCCGCGGCCGCGCCCGCGTCAGCCGGCAGATGATCATGAACCCGGCGCGGCAGAAGGAACACGATCAGCGGCAGCGACACCAGGAGCAGCAGGCCGGCATAGACGAGGCAGGTGCTGCGCCAGCCGATGTGCGCCGACAGCGCCGACGTCACCGGCCAGAAGATGCTGCTGGACAGGCCCGTGACCAGCATCAGCGCGCCGATGGCCCTGCCTGCGCGCCGTCCGGCGATCTCGTTGAGGACGATGTAAGAGGCGGTCGAGAGCGTCGCGCTCCCGGCGATGCCGAGCAGCAGCCAAGCGGCATAATACGTCAGCGGCCCCTGCGCGACCGACAGCAGCACATAGCCGGGCGCCGCCAGCACCGTGCCGACGATCATGACGCGGCGGCCGCCCTGCTTGACGAACGGCCGGGCCAGCAGCGGCGAGCACAGCCCCATCGACATGTACAGCACCGTCGTGCTGGCGAAGATCGCCGTCAGATCCATCTCCAGATCCGCCGCCATCGCCCGGCCGATCACCGCCGGCAGGCTGAGCGTGCCCCAGGCGATCAGCTGGGTGACGGCGAGCACGACCAGGACGCGCAGGATGGAAGGATCGGCGATGACGGGGGGCATGCGGCGGATGAGGGGCATTGCTGGGAGGGCGGCGTCGGGCGCGAGGCGGGGCGCGACGTCGCTTTTAATGCATTCGGACTGCCCCAGCCCCGCTGTTTCGGAATTGCCCCCTGCCGGGGATGGGGTGCTGGACGGCGCCTCACGGGCCGCGCGGCGAAATGGGAGCCAAGGCTCGCCTGGAACGGCGCTCCGGGTCGGCGGTTGACAGCAACCGTCACAACGAGAGCGGCGCGATGCCTGCCTACAACATCTTTCGCCGCGGACTCCTGAAGGGCACCGCGGCCGCCACGGCCTTTGCCATGCTCAACCAGGCGACCGCGCAGACCGGCCCTGGTGGCAATCGGGACAGCCGCTCCGACCCCGGCCCGCGCGAGTTGCACGGCCAGCCGGTGCCGGAGCCGCCGCCGGAGAAGAGCGCCGGACCGATCCGGCCCGGACGCGGCTCGTCCCTGGCTGGAAAGGTCGCGGTCGTCACCGGTGCGGCGCGCGGCATCGGGCGGTCGATCGCGGTGGAGATGGCGGCGAACGGCGCCGACGTCGTCGCCCTCGACATCGCGGGACCGGTCTCGACGGCATCGAATGCGGCGCCCGCGACGCCGGAGGATCTCGCCGAGACGGTGCGCCAGATCATGGCCTATGGAAGGCGCGGCGAGAGCATCCGGGCCGATATCAGGGACATCGCCGCCCTGCGCGCCGCCGCCGATCACGTCGAGCAGACCTATGGCAAGATCGACATCGTGGTCGCCGATGCCGCGATCCAGCGCTGGAAGCCGCTGCTGGAGATGGACGACGCCGACTGGCGCGACGTGATCGACAACAACCTCAACGGCACCGCCAACACCATCCGCGCCTTCGCGCCGAAGATGGTGGCGCGCAAGAGCGGCCGCATCATCGTGCTGTCGTCGATGCAGGGCAAGCACGGCACCAGGGACGCATCGAGCTACTCGGCGTCGAAATGGGGCATTCTCGGATTGATGAAATCCGCAGCCCTCGAGCTCGGCCAGCACAACATCACCGTCAATGCTGTCATCCCCGGCCTCGTCGACACCGCGCTGACGCGCTACGAGGCGCGGCTGAGCGAGGCGATCCGCGAGACCGGCCGCGAGGCGCCGGCGAACCCGACGCCGCAGCAGGCCTGGGACGCCCGCGCGCCGACGGTCGCGCTCAAGGTCGGCTGGCTGCAGCCCGACGACATCTCACCGGCCGCGGTGTTCCTCGCCTCCGATGCGGCGGCGATGGTCACCGGCGCGGAGTATGAGGTGACGGCCGGCGACAGCGCGAAGGATATCTGAGGACGGCGATCAGCCGACCGCCAGATCCCGCGCCGGCTCCGCCAGCCATGGCACCTCGGGCAGCGCCATCAGCGCGGGCTTGGCGAAGTAATAGCCCTGGAACAGGTTGATGCCGGCCGAGCGCAGCACGGCGAACTCGGCCGCGCTCTCGACGCCCTCGGCTAGCACGGCGATATCGAGCTGGCGCGCCATCGCGGCGACGCCGGACACGATGACCTGCTTGGCATGATCGCGATCGATGTCGCGCAGCAGCTCCATGTCGATCTTGATCAGGTTCGGCTGCAACCGCGCCAGCAGATTGAGACCGGCATAGCCGGCGCCGAAATCGTCGAGCGCAGTCCAGAAGCCGAGCTCCTTGTAGCTCTTGACGATGCGCTCGACATGGTCGGGGCTCGCCATGCGCTCGTTCTCGGTGAACTCGAACATCAGGTTCTCTGACGGAAAGCCGGCGCGCTTCGCCGCCGCCAGCGATTTCTGGATGCAGGCGCGCGGCTCATAGACCGCGTTGGGCATGAAGTTGATCGACAGGCGCGCGGAGTGGTCGGTGAACAGGCGTCCCGCGGTCTCGATCGCCAGCACGCGGGCCGACTGGTCGAAACGATAAAGCTGCGCCTCGGTGAGCTGCGACAAGACGCTGTGCGCGCCCTCGCCATTGGGCCCGCGCACCAGCGCCTCGTAGCCCCAGATCCTGTTCGCGTTGACATCGACGATCGGCTGAAACGCCATCTTGAACGCAAACGGCAGCTCGATTCCGTCAGCGCATCCCGCGCATGGGCCCGCCATGTCGTTCTCCCCGGTTCAAGCGGGAAAACTACGGTGGAGACGTTAACAAATCAGCCGAGTGATATCCCGAGGCCGGAACCGGCTGTACGGCCAGGTCATGGTTGCGAACGGCCGAGGCGACCGGGATTCCGAAGCCGCTCCGCGCATTGGCGATGGCATCACGACCGATGCCGTCCCTGTCGGCTCGCGTGTAGCTTGTCGTTCATGCGAATGCTCAAACGCCGGGCGTCTGGACGCAGCGCCGCGGCGGATTGAATTGTAACCGCGTCACGAGGTGGTATCGCCGGCGGACACATAGGCCGGGCGCCGGCGGCGAAGATGACAGGCTCATGACCCCGGCACACATGCGCCCCAGGGCGCATCGAAAGGGATCCGGAGGGGATCCGAGGCAAGCCCAAGGCCATCTGCGATGGCGATCATGATCGCGCGAGAACCGCGGCCCGACGGCTGACGCACCGATGGTTGAAGGTTTTTTGACATACCACTCGTGTTGACAACCGCGATCAACGACCAGATACTTTGCAGATAAGAAGCCCGTCGATCGTTTACTTATACGCCTTTTGATTTTTGACGGATGACGCCTGTTCATCCCGCATCGCAGAACTCGACCGCGCCTCCCAGATCGTCTCGCGCCTGCCCCGAAATCCTTTTTGACAGAGGATGACATGCATGCCCGACCTCAACGACCTGCGTGACTTTGTCGACGGCGTCCTGAGCCGCGACGGACACGATCTGGAGGCCGTCAAATCGGCGGCCAGCGCTGCGCCGGCGCACGCTGGCGTCGAATCCGTGCCGGGTGTCGAACCGGTGCCGGGTGGGGCGGGACGATCCGAGAGCGCGATGCTCGAGGCGATCATCAGCCTGCACCGGCCGGTCTTCCCGATCAGCAACGATCTCGTTCAGCCCGATCTGATCTCGAATGGCCTCGATCCCGAAACCTCCGAGATGAAGAAGCTCGTCGAGGCCAACGCGGCGCGCATCAACAAGACCATTCGCGCCATCGGACGCATCGATCTGCCCGGCGACGAAGTCTATCCTTGGGCGGGCACCGGCTGGCTCGTCGACAGCGAGCTCGGCAGCGATATCATCGTGACCAATGCGCATGTGGCGGTGTTGTTTGCCGAGGCCAGCGCCTCCGGGATCGACTTTCGAAAGCTCCCGTTCCTGCCCGACAAGCCCGAGGCGCCGATCCTCGATTTCCGCAGGGAGCGCAGCGCTGCGCCGCCGCGCCGCTTCGACGTTCGGGAGGTGATCTACATCGGGACGCCGAACCAGCTCGATGTCGCCTTCCTGCGCGTGGCGAAGACGGGCCAAGCCAGCGTCGACGCGGATCGGCTGCTGGCGGGACCGCTCGCCCTGGCAGCGGGCGATCCGAAAGACGGGCTTCCGGTCGCAACGATCGGCTATCCGGGCACAGACCGCGGCAACTATGACGTCGAAACGTTGATGCGCATCTTCGGCAATGTCTTCGATACCAAGCGCTGTTCGCCTGGCAAGATCATGGGGCGGGATTCGCGAGGTCTCACCCATGACTGCTCGGCGATGCCGGGCAGCTCGGGCTCGGCCATCATCGACCTTGCCACCGGCGATGTCGTCGGCCTGCACTTTCAAGGCACGCCATTCCGCTCCAATCACGCGGTGCCCGTCGCGACTCTGAGAACGCTCATTCGCGAGCGCCCCTGGCGCATCGTCGCGAGAACGGACCGTCCTTCCGAACATGCGAGCGACGCGCAGGCGCCGCTGCCGAACCGACCCAGCCCGGATCTTGATGGAGCCTCGCCGATGAAGGCATCGATTGTTGAGAGCAGCGGCGGCGTGACAGTCACGTTGCCGCTCGAGATTACAGTGCGGATCGGCGGCCGCCCCTCCGGCGACGCGGCACCGCAAGCGAAGGCAGATGCCGCGCCGCTGTCGCTCGAGGCTGCGGCCAAGCAGGTCGGCGAGCTCGTGGGCAAGCACCCGGCCATCGTGCGGGTGCGCGGCACCTATTTGTTCGACTCCAGCGGCAAACTCACGGACAAGAAGGGCGTCGTGGTGCAGGTCCGCCCCGAGGCGTCGCGCAATGCCGCGGATTACGGGCTGCCGCAAGCGCTGGGCGGTGTGCCGGTCTCGCTCGAACTGGTCGACCTTCCCACCCTCGCGGGCAAGCTCGCCGGGGAGGACGCTCGTGGTCAGGGCCTCGAGGCGCCCGCGACGATGCAGGCCTACGCGCGCGATCTCAACGATGAGCGATTCAACCTCGATCCCGTCACCGCCGACATGAAGCTCGTCCTGCATGTCAGTCCCGAGGCCGGCTGGCGCGAGCTGTCGAAATTCCTGGCGAACGGCGACGGCGACCGCATGACGATCGGGATGTACAACTTCACCGCGCCACACATCATCAGCGCAGTCCGCGACGCGGTGACGACGAGCGGCCGCGACACGATCTTGACCCTCGATCGCAAGTCGGACGATATCGGCACGGGCAACAAGAAGGACGACTGGCCCGAAGAAAAGGTCATGAAGACGCTGAAGCGGGATGCCAAGACTCATTTCGATTGGACCCCTGCATCGGTGTCCGGTCCGGGCCGGCTGTTCGCGACGTCCTACCACATCAAGGTGGCGGTGTTCGGGAAGGACGAGACCGCTAGCAGCTTCTGGCTTTCGAGCGGCAACTGGGCCTCTTCGAATCAAGCGCCGTTCGACGACGCCGATCATCCTCTCGACGATCTCACATGGTCGGACGTCAAGAGCTATGACCGCGATTGGCACGCCGTGGTCCAGTGCGAGCGGCTGGCGACGACGTTCCAGAATCATCTCAAGCAGGACTTCGCCGATTGCCGGGCCTTGGAAGGACAAGAAGCCGCCGCGGCGCTCGCCCCCGAGCTCGTCGTTCCGGAAGATTACTTCCTCGAAGCGCCTCGCGCGGTCAGGGCGTACAAGCCGTTCGCGCCGAAGGTGATCGAGAGGAAGATCACCGTTCAACCCGTGCTGACGCCCGACAACTATCCGGAGGTCGTCGTTCCGCTTATCAAGAGCGCGCGAGACAGCGTGCTGTTCATCAACCAGTCCTTCGACGTGAAGGACGAGATGCCGCCGCACTATCAGAGGCTGCTCGAAACCCTGCTGGACCGGCAGCAGGCCATCCGCGACGTGCGCATCATCTTCCGCAGCGGGTTCGGCAAGGAGCGTGACATCTTCCGCAACGCGGTGGAATTCGGCTTCGACAAGGACAAGCTGCGCTTCTTCAGCACATGCCACACCAAGGGTATCGTCGTCGACCGCAAGAAGGTGCTGCTCGGGTCGCAAAACTGGACGGGATCCGGGACGAAGTTCAATCGCGATGCAAGCCTCCTGATCGAGGACGAGGAAGCCGCCAAATATTTCGCCGAGATCTTCGAATTCGACTGGAACAACGTCGCAACCGACCGCGTGGCACCGGATCACGGCCCGGGTCAGCCGGTGCGAACCCGGCATAGCGACGAGGAGGCAGCCGTGCCGCTCGGCCTGCGCACTGTCTCATGGGGCGCGTGGGAAGGCAGCTGACGATGGCCAGGAAGAGCCGCAGCACGAAGACGCCGCCCAAGGACGCCGCCACAGCGGACACGCCCGCCGGAGTCACGTCTTCTCCAGCCACGTCGCCTCCAGTCACGTCCACCATGGCCGTCATTTCTGCCGCGACGCGACGGCGGCGCGACGGCCGGATGACGGAGACGAACGGCGGCAGCTCGATCGAACGCGTGCCGGGCTTCAACGCGTTGCGGCCGATGACGGCCGGCTTTGACACGGCCCGCGTGTCAGGCCCGACCCTGCTGGCGTCGGTCGCGGACGGCGGCTTCTTCTCCATCGCCCCGCAAGCGCTCGTCGGGACCGCGCCGCCGCTGCCGGCCTACGGAGCGACCGGCAAGCCCGAGGACGTGATCGGCGTCGACGACCGGGTGATCATCCCCGACACATCGCTGACGCCCTGGCGCTGCATCTGCCACCTCGAGATCACCTACACCTCCGGCCAGGTCGGCTTCGGCACGGGATGGTTCGCCGGAGAGCGAGCCGTGATCACGGCCGGCCATTGCCTCTATGCGCGGCCGACACCGACCCAGCCGGCGCGGCGCGCACGGCAGGTCCGCGTCATCCCCGGTCGCAACGGAACGCTCGCGCCGTACGGCTATGTCGTCGCCGACAAGTTCGAATGGCACGCGAAATGGGAGTCCGAGAAGCAGGACGAAGACGCGGCGCCCTACGACTACGGCGTCATCTACGTCGATCACGAGGTCAACCGGGCGCCGTTCGGCGAGCGGATCGGCTATTTCGGTCTGCGCAGCTACGACAAGGACGAAGAGAAGCTTTTCGACATGGCGATCGTCAACAACGCGGGCTATCCGCACGAAGCGACCAAGCCCTATGGCACGCTGTGGTTCAACGCCGGTCGCGTGCACATCCCGGACACCGCACCTCGCGATGACCGCTTCCTCGAATACATGATCGACACGACCGGAGGCGACAGCGGCAGCCCCGTCTTCCTGCTCGATTCCACCGCCAATCAGCGCTACGTCGTCGCAATTCACACCACCGGCAACTTCATCAATCGCGGCGTCCGCATCACGGCCGAAGTCTACGACCAGATTCTTGCGTGGACCAAATAGGCCCGGATCGCGTCGCACGGCCCGCGTCAGGACGACGTGGCAGGGGCCGAGGATGTTGTGTCGACGATTCGGACCAGCTTGGGCGCTCTCTGACGCAGTGTGGCCGAAAAATGTCCAGATGAGCCCTTCGGGCGCGGCTTCGGACTCTGTCAGACGACCGCGAACAGGACCCAGAGCTGGCGGAGAGAGTGGGATTCGAACCCACGGTACGGTTTCCCGCACACACGCTTTCCAAGCGTGCGCCTTAAGCCACTCGGCCATCTCTCCGGCGGCCCTCTCTTGGCGGGGTCGGGGGCGTTTTGCAAGCGGGGCGGAGGCATCCGGGCCAAATTTCCCCCAAATGGCTGATAAAAATCACCAATCCGGCCCCGCCGGGGCCGGGTCAGCGCCGTCCGCAAGGCCGTCACGGCCCCGGTGAACCGGACCCCGTCACGCCACGACCACTGATTTGCGCCGTGATGCCCCGACCGACCGTCTCTTGAGGACCCTGCCATGTCGTTGCCTGCTCGTTCGTTGCCTGCCCGTGCCCGCTTCGCTCTGCTCCTGACCGTCGTGCTCAGCATCGTCGCGGCCGGCGCGGCCCGGGCCGATCAGTGCACCAAGCAAGGCGTCGACGTGACCTGCGACGACGGCCGCAAGGGGATCTGGCAGGGTGATGCGATCCTGTGGCCTGATGGCACCAAGTCCAGCCTGAAGCCGCATCCGTCGGTGATCATCGGCAACAAGGCGTCGGTCGTGGTCGGCCCCGGCGTGTTCGTCGGCCAGGGCAACGGCATGGTCCCGATGGACAATCCGAGCTCGCCGAACAAGCTGCGCTGCGCCGTTCTCGACGGCGTCTCCTACTGTCACTGAGCCGATCGCGACTGCCGGCCGGCCGCCGCGATCCGTGCAGCTCAGTGATAGCGGGCGGTCGACGACATCAAACGGCTGCCGAGGAAGCCCGCAGGCGCGGCAGGCAGGGGTTCGATCTCGGCGGCGTCCTGGGTGTCGCCCTCCTGCAGCCCTTCGAGGAAATCCGCAAACCACTGCTGTATCGAATGCCGGCGCAGCTTGGTCATCATGATCTCATAGCGCATGCGCCGCTCGTTGAGCGGCATCGACAGCGCCATCGCGATGGTGCGCGCCATGCCGTCGATGTCGTGCGGATTGACCAGCAGTGCGGCATCGAGCTCGTTGGCGGCGCCGGCAAACTTCGACAGCACCAGTACGCCGGGATCGGCCGGGCTCTGCGCCGCGACATATTCCTTGGCGACGAGGTTCATGCCGTCATGCAGCGGCGTGACGACGCCGACCTGCGCGCTGCGATACAGACCCGCCAGCACGGCCTGGCCATAGCCCTTGTTGAGATAGCGGATCGGCGTCCAGTCGACCTCGCCATGGCGGCCATTGACCTCGCTGACGAGGCGGGCGACCTCGCTCTGCAGGTTGCCATAGGCCTCGATCGACTCGCGCGATGGCGTTGCGATCTGCAGCAGCGATGCGCCGCGCAGCAGCGTCGGATGCATCGTCCACATCCGGTCGAAGGCGTTGATGCGGTTGACGAGGCCCTTGGAGTAATCGAGCCGGTCCACGCCGATCGCGAGCTTCTCGCCGTGCAGGCTGCGGCGCAGCCGCGAGACGTCGGGATGCGAAGCAGCCTTCGCCGCCTGTTGCGCGAATTTGTCGGCATCAATCCCGATCGGAAACACCGCGAGCCGTGTGCGGCCATGCAGCGACCTGACGACACCGTCGCGAACCTGCAGCCCGAGATCGGTGCGCAGGCACGCGATGAAATTGTCGCGGTCATCCTCGGTCTGGAAGCCGATGAGATCGTAGGCGAGCATCGCGGTCACGAGATCGCGGTGATTCGGCACGCTGTCGATGACGCTGCGCGCGGGCCACGGCGTATGCAGGAAGAAGCCGATCGGGCTCCGGACGCCGAGCGTGCGCAGCTCCTCGCCGAGCGACAGGAAGTGATAGTCCTGAATCCAGAACAGCGTGTCAGGCTTCTGGAACCGCAGCAGCGCACGCGCCACGAATGCGTTGACCTCGCGGTAGGAGCGATAGTCGTCATGCGACACGCTGATCAGGTCGCTGCGCGAATGCAGCGCGGGCCACAGCGCAGAATTGGCGAAGCCTTCGTAGTAGCCGGCATAATGCGCGGCCGGCAGGTCCAGCAGCGCCACCGCGCCGGCGCCCAGCTGTTCGACCTGCGCAATCGGTTCCATCTGTGCGCCATCGCGCACACGGCCGGAGGAACCTACCCAGACTGCCCCTGAATTCTCCACAACGGGCAGCAGAGCTGCCGCAAGTCCGCCGGTCATTGGCTCATTGGCTTTGCCACGGGCCACCCGATTCGAAACCACGACGAGGTTCACAGCTCCCCTCCTGTTGGTCATGTCGGTTAACAACCGTTCATCAATATGGTTCCGGGCCACCCTTTCAACCAATTGAAACCAAATTCAGGCAACCGCGCGGTGTAATCACAGCGCGCAGCAGGTCAGAACATTTCTAAGCAATGACAACGCATGGCAATCGCAGGCGCCATGCAGATGGAACTAACAAATGGACCTACGGCCCCATGCAGCGCTCACCGCGATGAAGTCCTATTAGTTCCATCTCCGGCGAGCCGTGCGAGAAACGCGCGCACGTCATCCGGCGCATCGAAATGTCCGTCGACGCCGAGCGCCCGGCGGCCGACCGAGAACGACAGGCCCGCATAGTCCGGCATGATCGCGAACACCGTTTCATCGGTGACGTCGTCGCCGATGAAGAACGGCTTGCGTCCTTCGAACGGCGCGCGGCGCATCAGTTCGCGCACACCGCTCGCCTTGGTGAAGCCGGCATGCTTGATCTCGCAGACACTCTTGCCGGGCAGCACCTCGATCGGCGCGCCGGGCAACTCGGCGCGGATGCGCGACACCTCCTCGTAGATCGCCTTCTCCGCCTGGGGCGCTAGGCGATAATGCAGCGCCAGCGAGTAGCCCTTGTCTTCCAGCAGAATGCCGGGACTGAGCTTGGCGATCGCGGCAAGCCGGCGCTTCAACTCCTTGTCGAGCGGCGGCGCCTTGATCGAGTCCGCCTCATTGCCGCCGGCGAGCCGCATCTCGGCGCCGTGACCGCCGACGGCGGGGTAGACCTCGGGCGCAAAGATCAGATCGATATCGTTCAGCGAGCGGCCGGACACCAGCGCCAGCGCGCCGGAGGTTCTTTGCAGTAGAGTATTCAGCGTCTCCATCAGGCCCGGCGGCACCCATACTTCGCGCGGCGTCGGCGCCAGGTCGAGCAAGGTGCCGTCGATGTCGAGCAGGATCGCAACGTCGCGCAGATGCGGCACGAGGCTGAACGGCGTCGGCACGATCTCGGCCGGCTCGGAAACGCCGGAGACGACCAGGTCGGAATTCTCAGACATCATCATCTACTCCATCACGGCCAGCGGGCGCGCGACCTGCTCGAGCGACTTGCGCTCCGCCGCAATCGCATAGCGCCAAGCGATCAGCGCCGCCACGATCATCAGCGCCGCGCCAAACAAATAACCGGCGAACACCGCTCCGCGCGCGCCGGAGTCGAGCAGCGCGCCGAACAGCGCCGGTCCGGCGACGCCGCCGATGCCGGTCCCGATCGCATAGAACAATGCGATGGCGAGCGCACGCACCTCGAGCGGAAAATTCTCGGATACGGTGAGATAGGCGGCGCTGGCGGCGGGCGAAGCAAAGAAGAAGATGACCATCCAGGCCGCCGTCTGTGTCTGCGCGCTCAAGACTCCGATCGAGAACAGATAGCCGGTCAGCGCCAGCAGCACGCCGGAGACACCGTAGGTGAAGGTGATCATCGCGCGGCGGCCGAGCGTATCGAACAGGCGGCCGAGCAGCAGCGGCCCGAGCACGTTGCCGGCCGCGAAGGGCAGGATGTACCAGCCGACATGGTCTGACTTGATGCCGTAGAAGTCGGTCAGCACCAGCGCGAAGGTGAAGAAGATCGCGTTGTAGAAGAACGCCTGCGCGATCATCAGCGTGAGGCCGACCAGCGAGCGCTGGCGATAGACCGAGAACAGCGTGCGCGTGACCTCGCCGAGCGGCGTGTGGTCGCGCATGCGCAGCCTCATCTTGGGCAGTGCCTTCGCGCGCTCCTCATGATCATGGCCGGTGACCTCGCGCTCGATCGCGACGACGATGTCATGCGCCTGCTCGGGATGGCCATGAATCATCAGCCAGCGCGGGCTTTCCGGAATCCACATCCGCATGATCAGCACGACCAGGCCGAGACAGGCGCCGATGCCATAAGCAAGGCGCCAGCCGACATCGGGGCCGGCGAAGGCGGGATCGAGCAGCACGATGGCGCCCACGGCCCCGAGCGCGGCGCCGAGCCAGAAGCTGCCGTTGATCATCAGGTCCGTCCAGCCGCGATAGCGCGCGGGCACCAGCTCCTGGATGGTGGAGTTGATCGCGGTGTATTCGCCGCCGATGCCGGCGCCGGTGAGGAAGCGAAACAGAGCGTAGGTCGCGACATTCCAGGACAGCGCGGTGGCGGCGGTCGCGGAGAGATAGAGCGCCAGCGTGATGAAGAACAGTTTTCTGCGGCCGATGCGGTCGGTGAGCCAGCCGAAGCCGAGCGCGCCGAGCACGGCGCCGGCGAGATAGGCGCTGTTGGCGAGGCCGATGTCGAGATTGGAGAAGTGCAGGCTCGGGCTCTGCTTCAGCGCGCCTGACAGCGCGCCGGCCAGCGTCACCTCGAGGCCGTCGAGCACCCAGGTGATGCCGAGCGCCAGCACCACGCGGGTGTGGAACGCGCTCCAGCGGAGGTCGTCGAGCCGCGCGGGAATGTTGGTCTCGATGATGCGGTCGTCGGCCGGCAGCGGCGTGCGCCCGGCTTCGCCGGGCGGCTCTGAGGTGATGACGCGCAGATGCGGGAACGATGCCTGCCGGGGTGCCATGGAATCCCACTGCGACGGCGCGAGACGGCACCGACAGCTTGACCGGAGAGGGTGGAGCAAATGCGGCAGCGTACGTTTGCCGCTGCGACCCAACGTCCCGGTGGGCGGGGGGTTCCCGGAACGAAGATGGGAACCGCGCGCTCAGTGCTCCGGCGGCACAGTCCGGCTAGGGAGAGCCCGGACAGCGCGACACTCTCAGATGTCGTCCCGGGCAAGCGAGCGCAGCGAGTGCGACCCGGGATCCATAGCGCGTGATGCCCGATTGGGGCACGCGATGGCTACCACCCGTCAAACAGCCGCCGCGGAGTATGGGTCCCCGCGTTCGCGGGGACGACGGCGGAGAATGACGCAGCCACTCGTCCAATATCGGCCGGCAATGTCGCGTGCGGGCACGCCGCCGCGGGCGCTCGCCCTCACGCCGCCCGAATATTCGCCATGAACCGGTTGAGCTCCTCGCGCAGCCTAGCGCTCTCCGACGACAGCGACTGGGCCGAGCGCAGCACTTCTTCGGAGGCCTCGCCGGTCTGCGTCGCGCCGCGATTGACCTGGGTGATGTCGGTCGCGGCGGCCTGCGTGCCCGCGGAGACGCTCTGCACGTTCCTGGCGATCTCCTGCGTCGCCCCGCCCTGCTGCTCGACCGCGGTCGCGATCGACGAGGCGATGGTCGAGATCTGACGGATGGTGCCGCCGATCTGCTTGATCGCGGCAACCGACTCCTGGGTCGCCGCCTGCATGCCGGAGATGTGGTTGGAGATGTCGTCGGTCGCCTTGGCGGTCTGCTCGGCCAGCGACTTCACCTCCGAGGCCACCACGGCGAAGCCACGCCCGGCATCGCCGGCGCGGGCGGCCTCGATCGTGGCGTTCAGCGCCAGCAGGTTGGTCTGCTCCGCGATCGCCGTGATCAGCTTGACGACGTCGCCGATCTCCTGCGCGGCGCGCGACAGCTTGCCGATGCGGCCGTCGGTTTCCTCGGCCTGCATCACGGCCGATTCGGCGATGCGGCTGGACTCGCGGACCTGGCGGCCGATCTCGTTGACCGAGGCCGACAGCTCGTCGGTCGCGCTCGCCACCGACTGGATGCGACCGGTGGCCTGGTCGGACGTGCCGCTGACGCGGCTCGCCAGCGACTGCGTGGTCTCGGCGGTCCGAGTGAGCGTCGAGGCGGCGTGTTCGAGCTGCTGGGCCGAGCTCGATACATTGGAGACGATCGAGCCCACAGCCTGCTCGAACTCGTCGGCGAACCGGATCAGCTCGGTCCGGCGCGCCGCGCCGGCCGCCTTGTTCTGGGCGTCCTGCGTTGCAGCATCGCGTTCCGCCTTGGCCACAGCCTGGACCTTGAACTCTTCCACCGCCGCGGCCATCTCGCCGATCTCATCGCTGCGGCCAAGCCCCGGCAGGCGGACGTCGAAATGACCCGAGGCGAGCTCGCGCATCGCCTTGCACATCGAGATCATCGGCTTGGAGATGCCGTTGCCCAGCATCAGCGCCAGCGCGGCACCGAGCGCGAGGCCGCCGACGGCCAGGATCGCGATCAGGCGCTCGATCTCGCCGATCGTGGCATTGGTGGACGCCTCGATGCGCTGCTGGTCGGCAGCCAGATCGGACCTCAGGCCATTCGAGAGCGCGAGGATTTCCGTGGCTGCACTGCCCATGTCCTGCACCAGCTTCGCCAGCGCCTTGGAATTGTCCGAGAACTTGATGAAGGCGGCGCGGTACTGCTTGATGAGGTCGCCGAGCTCGGTGACGCGCTGCGTGATCTTCTCGTCATTGGCGTAGATCGTGACCAGCGACGTCTCGAGAAAGCGCGTGCGGGCAATGGCGCCGTCGGCCGTCTTCGGATCCGGCTTGGCGAGGAAGGTGCCGATCAGAGCCGAGGCGGTCAGATACTGGCCGGTCAGGTCCTTGGCCGTGGTCTGTACGGACGGAAGACCGGCCAGCGCGGCGGTATCGGCCAGATCATCGAATTTGAAGCGGATCTTGTTGCCGATGATTCCGATCTGGTCGGTCGCCAGCTTGGCATTCTCCCGGGTCAAAGCGAGGACGTCGGAGAAGATCTTCGCGAAGGTCTGAAACTGCGCCTGCAATTTGCCGAGCTGCGCGCGGCGATCAGCCGCGCTGGTCGCCGCCATCGACTTGTCGATGGCCGCCTGCAGCGACTGCTGAGCTGCGGTGGCGGCGGCCTCGTCCTCCGGCTTTCCGGTCAGCGCAAAATAGCGCGCGAGCGCCTGGTATGACATCAGCTCGCGGTCGATGTTGCGGGCGGCATCGGCTTCCGCAACGCTGCTGCGATATGTCGCCACCGCCCCGGCGACCCGCTCGAAGCCGAGATAGGAGAAGCCGATGCTGGCAGCCGAGATCGCCAGCACGACGGCAAAGCCGAGCACGATCTTGCCACGAAAGCGCAGGGTCAGAAAATTGGCACGCCGCGACTGCAGCGCAAATTGCGCAGACATTCCCACCCCCGACTCGACGTTCTTTAATATTAGCCCAGCACAGCCGCCCGGCGGCACGCACCGAAGCGTGATCAAAACTACGTCACAATGGCTAAGGCGCGGTAAATGATGGGCACTGGCATACAGCCTGCAGGTCGCAGGAGAGCTGCGCCCGAGGCCGCAGCGGAGCTGCGCCGGAGGTCGCAGCCCGGTGCTGCCGGCAGAGGGTTGCCGCTGTCAGCGGCAGGACAGATGCGACCGAATCGCCGCTGCCGCGCGCACGACGCCGCAATGACATCTCAGACGAAAATTCGAGTTGCAAAGTTTTGAGGGCGCTGTTTCTAATCAGAATAAGAATAATTCATCGGGAGGTTACTCGTGTCGACAGTCAAATTGACGGTGAACGGCAAGGCGGTCTCGGCTGAGGTCGAGGATCGCACCCTGCTCGTGCACCTGTTGCGGGATCATCTGAATCTCACCGGCACCCATGTCGGCTGTGACACCAGCCAATGCGGCGCCTGCGTCGTCCATATCGACGGCCGGGCCGTGAAGTCCTGCACCGTGCTGGCCGGCCAGGCCGCCGGCGCCAACGTCACCACCATCGAAGGCATCGCCAGGGGCGACGAGCTGCACCCGATGCAGGCCGCCTTCCGCGATAATCATGGCCTGCAATGCGGCTATTGCACCCCGGGCATGATCATGTCGGCCATCGATATTGTGCACCGCCACGGAGGCGAGCTCGACGAGGCCACGGTACGTGAGGAGCTGGAAGGCAACATCTGCCGCTGCACCGGCTATCACAACATCGTCAAGGCCGTGCTCGACGCCGCGGGCCGGATGAAGGTCGCCCAGGCCGCCGAATAAAGGCTGCCGTCGGACTTCGACGTCTTTCGAAAAATACCGAGACCACGACCGCTGCGCGCGATGGCCCGCGGCGGGACAACAAACTCCGGTAGGGGAGAGATTCGCATGGGTATGGAAGGCATTGGCGCAAGCGTCGTCCGCAAGGAGGACAAGCGTTTCATCACCGGCAAGGGCCGGTATGTCGACGACATCAAGCTTCTGGGCATGACCTATGCCCATTTCATCCGCAGCCCCCACGCCCACGCCAAGGTCAAGAGCATCGACTCCTCGGCCGCCGAGGCGATGCCGGGCGTGGTCGCGGTGCTGACCGGCAAGCAGATCGTCGACGACAAGGTCGGCAATCTGATCTGCGGCTGGGCCATCACCTCCAAGGACGGCTCACCGATGAAGATGGGCGCATGGCCGGCGATGGCGCCGGAGACCGTGCGCTTTGTCGGACAGGCGGTCGCGGTCGTGATCGCCGACAGCAAGAACCTGGCGCGTGACGCGGCCGAGGCCGTCGTCGTCGAATACGAGGAGCTGCCGGCGGTCGCCGACATGCCCTCCGCGCTGAAGCCCGGCGCGCCACAGCTGCATCCGGAAGCCCCCGGCAACGTCGTCTATGACTGGCATATCGGCGACGAGGCCGCGGTCGGTGCCGCCTTCTCCAAGGCCGCTCATGTGGTCAGCCTGGAGCTCACCAACAACCGGCTGGCGCCGAACGCGATGGAGCCGCGCGCGGCGATCGCCGATTACGATGCCGCCGAGGAGCATTTCACGCTCTACACGACCTCGCAGAACCCGCACGTCGCCCGCCTGGTGCTGTCGGCGTTCTACAACATCGCGCCCGAGCACAAGCTGCGCGTGATCGCGCCCGACGTCGGCGGCGGTTTCGGCTCCAAGATCTTCATCTATCCGGAAGAGATGGTGGCGCTGTGGGCCTCCAAGAAGGTCGGCCGTCCTGTGAAGTGGACCGGCGACCGCACCGAGGCGTTCCTGACCGACGCGCACGGCCGCGACCACATCTCCAAGGCCGAGATGGCGTTCGACGCCGACCACAAGATGCTCGGCCTGCGGGTCAAGACCCACGCCAATTTCGGCGCCTACATGTCGCTGTTCTCGTCGTCGGTGCCGACCTATCTGTACGCGACCCTGCTGTCGGGCCAGTACAACATCCCGGCGATCTATGCCGAGGTGATGGGCGTCTACACCAACACCACGCCGGTCGATGCCTATCGCGGCGCGGGCCGTCCTGAAGCCAGCTATCTTCTGGAGCGTCTGGTCGAAACCGCGGCGCGGCAGTTCAAGATGGATCCGGCCGAGCTGCGGCGGAAGAACTTCATCACCCAGTTCCCGCACCAGACCCCGGTGATCATGGCCTACGACACCGGCGACTTCAACGCCTCGCTCGACGCGGCGATGAAGGCGATCGACTATGCCGGCTTCCCGGCCCGCAAGGAAGCTGCCAAGGCGCAGGGCAAGCTGCGCGGCATCGGCCTGTCCTGCTACATCGAGGCCTGCGGCATTGCGCCGTCGAAGGCGGTCGGCAGCTTAGGGGCCGGCGTCGGCCTGTGGGAATCGGCGGAGATCCGCGTCAACCCGGTCGGCACCATCGAGGTGCTCACCGGCTCGCACAGCCACGGCCAGGGCCACGAGACCACCTTCTGCCAGCTGATCGCCGACCGCCTGGGCGTGCCGATCAGCCAGGTATCGATCGTCCATGGCGACACCGACAAGGTGCAGTTCGGGATGGGCACTTACGGCTCGCGCTCGGCGGCCGTCGGTCTCACCGCGATCCTGAAGGCGATGGAGAAGGTCGAGGCCAAGGCCAAGAAGATCGCGGCGCACGCGCTCGAGGCTTCCGAGGGCGACATCGTCATCGAGAACGGCGAGTTCAAGGTGACCGGCACCGACAAGTCCATCGCATTGCCGATGGTCGCGCTGGCGGCCTACACCGCGCACAACCTGCCTGACGGGATGGAGCCCGGATTGAAGGAGAGCGCCTTCTACGATCCGACCAACTTCACCTTCCCGGCCGGCACCTACATCTGCGAGCTCGAGGTCGATCAGGCCACCGGCAAGACGTCGTTCGTCAACTTCGTGGCGGCGGACGATTTCGGCCGGCTGATCAACCCGATGATCGTCGAGGGCCAGGTCCATGGCGGCCTCGTCCAGGGCATCGGCCAGGCGCTGCTGGAGCACGCCGTCTATGACGGCAACGGCCAGCCGGTCACCGCGTCGTTCATGGACTACGCGATGCCCAGGGCCGACGACGTGCCGTCGTTCAAGCTCAGCCACACCACGACGCTTTGCCCGGGCAATCCGCTCGGCGTGAAGGGCTGCGGCGAGGCCGGTGCGATCGGCGCATCTGCAGCCGTGATCAATGCGATCACCGATGCGATCGGCAACAACAAGCTGGAAATGCCGGCGACCCCGGACCGCGTCTGGCACGCGATCCACGGCAACGCCTGATCGAACGGGAGGAGCAACCATGTACGAGACGACCTATCATCGCGCCTCCTCGGTCGACGAGGCAGCAGCATTGTTCTCCAAGGGCAGCGAGGCCAAGTTCCTGGCTGGCGGTCACACCCTGATCCCGGTCATGAAGCAGCGCCTTGCCTCGCCGTCCGATGTCATCGACATCGGCAAGATCAAGGACCTGATCGGCGTGCAGCTCTCGGGCGACACGCTCGTCATCAAGGCGGCGACGACCTATTACGACATCATGACCAATGCCGATGTGAAGAAGGCGATCCCCGCGATCGCCCATCTCACCTCGGTGCTCGGCGATCCCGCCGTGCGCTCGCGCGGCACCATCGGCGGCTCGATCGCCAACAACGATCCGGCGGCGGACTTCCCGGCGGCGCTGATTTCGCTCGGCGCGACCGTGAAGACCAACAAGCGGTCGATCTCGGCGGATGATTTCTTCAAGGGCCTGTTCACCACGGCGCTCGAGGATGGCGAGATCATCACCGAGGTGGCGTTCCCGGTGCCCGAGAAGGCGGGTTACGCCAAGATGCGCCACCCGGCGTCGCGCTTCGCGCTGACCGGCGTGTTCGTCACCAAGACCAAGGCGGGCGATGTCCGCGTCGCGGCGACGGGCGCCTCGCAGAGCGGCGTGATGCGGGTCCCGGCGATCGAGGCGGCGCTGAAGGCGAACTGGTCGGCCTCGGCGCTCGACGGTGTCAGCGTGTCGGCAAGTGGCCTGCTGAGCGACATCCACGGCTCGGCCGATTACCGCGCCAATCTTGTGAAGGTCATGGCGCAGCGCGCGGTGCAGGCCGCAGGCTAAGTTCGCGACGCGGATCATTCCGCGAAACGGCACAACAAATTCCACGGCGCGCAGCGATGCGCGCCGTTTTGCTTTGCGGCATACGGCGCGCTTGCGTTGGCCTGATGCACGCGGGACAATTGCGGATCAGGAAACGCAAGCGACAAGACGCGCGAAGCCAAGGACACAACGACGTGCTCGACAAGACCGCCCCCGATAGCCAGACCCGCGCCACCGGCCCGCTCGCAGGATTTCGCATCGTCGAATTCGCCGGGATCGGGCCGGGGCCGTTCGCCTGCATGCTGCTGGCCGACATGGGCGCGGAAGTGGTGACGCTGGATCGTGTCGGCGCGCGCAAGACCATGAAGTCCGTAGCCGGCCGAGGCCGCAAGGTGATCGAGCTCGACCTCAAGGACAAGGCTATCATTGCCGAAGTGCTCGACCTGCTCGCCGGCGCCGACGCGCTGATCGAAGGCTTCCGTCCCGGCGTGATGGAACGGCTCGGGCTCGGCCCCGACGTCGTGCTGGCGCGCAATCCGAAGCTGGTCTATGGCCGCATGACCGGCTGGGGCCAGGAAGGACCGCTGGCGCAGGCCGCGGGCCACGACATCAACTACATTTCGATCACCGGCGCGCTCGCCGCGATCGGCCCGAAGGAGCGGCCGGTGCCGCCGCTCAACCTGGTCGGCGATTTCGGCGGCGGCGCGCTGTATCTCGTGGTCGGCGTGCTCGCGGCGTTGTTGGAAGCCTCGAAGTCCGGCAAGGGCCAGGTGGTGGACACGGCGATGTGCGACGGCGCCGCCTCACTGCTGGCGATGTTCTTCGACCTCACCGCGATGGGCCGCTGGACCGAAGGACGCGAGCGCAACTTCCTCGACGGCGGCGCGCATTTCTACGGCGTCTACGAATGCGCCTGCGGCAACTTCATCTCGATCGGCTCGATCGAGCCGCAGTTCTACGCGCTGCTGCGCCAGCACGCCGACCTCTCCGATCCGGCCTTCGAGGCCCAGATGGACCCGCGCGCCTGGCCGGCGCTGAAGGAGAAGCTGGTCGCGGTGTTCAAGAGCAAGACCCGCGAAGAGTGGTGCACGATCATGGAAGGCACCGACATCTGCTTCGCGCCGGTGCTCACCATGTCGGAAGCGCCGAAGCACGCCCACATGGCCGCCCGCGGCGTGTTCGTCGAGCGCCACGGCATCACGCAGCCGGCGCCAGCGCCGCGTTTCTCGCGGACGCCGTCGAATATCAGGGAGCCGGAGGCCGCGGAGATCGGCGCGCTGGTGAATGCGTGGAAGGCAGGACGGTAGGCTTTCGATCAAACCGCCCTACTCCGCCGCCTCCACCTTCAGCACGCCGCGGCGGATCTGGTCTTCCTCGATGGATTCGAACAGCGCCTTGAAGTTGCCTTCGCCGAAGCCGTCGTCGCCCTTGCGCTGGATGAACTCGAAGAAGATCGGGCCGATGGCATTGGCCGAGAAGATCTGCAGCAGCACCTTGGTCTGGCCGCCGTCGACGACGCCCTCGCCGTCGATCAGGATGCCGTTGCGCTTCAGCCGGGCGATATCCTCGCCGTGCTGCGGCAGCCTGGAATCGATCCGCTCGAAATAGGTCTCGGGCGGCGACGGCATGAATGGCAGGCCGGCGCTGCGCAGGCCCTCGACGGTCGCGTAGATGTCGCGCGCGCCGCAGGCGATGTGCTGAATGCCCTCGCCGCGATAGGTCTTCAGATATTCCTCGATCTGGCCGGCATCGCCGGCGTCTTCGTTGATCGGAATCCGGATCTTGCCGTCGGGGCTGGTCAGCGCGCGCGAGAACAGGCCGGAGGCGCGGCCCTCGATGTCGAAGAAGCGGATCTGGCGGAAATTGAACAGCTTCTCATAGAACCCCGCCCACACGTTCATGCGACCGCGATGCACGTTGTGGGTCAGGTGATCGATGTAGTAGAGGCCGGAGCCCGCGGGCCGCGGATCGCGGGCGCCGATCCAGTCGAATTCGAGATCATAGGCCGAACCCTTGGCGCCGTAGCGATCGACCAGATACAACAGGCTGCCACCGATGCCCTTGAGCGCGGGTACGTCGAGCGTCTTCTGCTCCGGCGGCAGATCGGCCGGCTCGGCACCGAGCGCGATCGCCCGGGCATAGGCCTTCCTGGCATCGACGACTCGGAACGCCATCGACGGCGCGCAGGGGCCGTGCGCGGCGACGAAGTCGTGGCCGTGGCTGCCGGGCTCCTCGTTGACGAGATAGTTGATGTCGCCCTGGCGATACAGCGTGATCGCCTTGGTCTTGTGGCGGGCGACCGCGGCAAACCCCATCAGCTTGAACAGCGCGTGCAGCTCGCCGGCGTCGGGATGCGCATACTCGACGAACTCGAAGCCGTCGGTGCCCATCGGGTTGTCGGCGGAGATGGTGGCAGGCGGCGCATCGTGCGGAAACGGACCCATGGGAAGCTCCTTGGCTGATTGAGGCTATGATCTCCCCAAATGGGCGCATGGAGCATGCAAACCATTGTCATTTTCGCCGGGATATGCACGATCCGTGCACAATCCTGGAGAATAACGCATGATCTCTGTCGACAGCTTCGATCTCCGCATCTTGGCGGCCCTCCAGGACGACGGGCGGCTGACCAACCAGGAGCTGGCCGATCTCGCCGGCCTCTCCGCCTCGCAATGCTCGCGGCGCCGCATGCGGCTGGAGGAGGACGGCGTCATCGCCGGCTACCGCGCCCAGCTCGCCAGCCAGGCGCTCGGCTTCGAGCTGATCGCCTTCATCCAGATCACCTTGGCGACGCATTCGCCCGACAACGCGCAGAGGTTTCGCGCGCTGGTCAACCGCGTCGACGATATCCAGGAAGCCTATGCGCTGACGGGCGACTCCGACTATCTGCTCAAGGTGGTGCTGCGCGACCTCAAGAGCCTGTCCGACATCGTCAACAACGTGCTGATGCCGCATCAGAGTGTCGCCCATGTGCGGTCCTCGATCGTGCTCGACCGGCTCAAGGAGAGCGCCAAGCTGCCGCTGGCGTCGCTGTCGCCGGGCTGACCGACGTGGCGCGAAAGGAGGGAATTGCGCCGTTCCCCCTCGCCGAGGCTTCTGCAACAATCACCGTGCTCCCAGACCTGCGAGATGATCATGGCACTGCAGCTTCGGCCGAACTGCGAGTATTGCGACAAGGACCTGCCGCCGTCCGCATCGGATGCGCGGATCTGCTCGTACGAATGCACCTTCTGCGCCGACTGCGTGGAGACGAAGCTGTTCAACGTCTGCCCGAACTGCGGCGGCGGCTTCGCGCCGCGGCCGATCCGGCCGGCGCAGGAGTGGCGGCCTGGGGTCTGCACAGTGAAACAAGTGCCCTCGGATAAGCGCGTGCATCTGAAATATGCGGCCGAGGAGGTCTCGAGGTTCGTGGCGGGCGTGAAAAGCATCGCACCGCAGGACCGCTGAGATCTCTCCTCGTCATTCCGGGGCGGGTGACTACCCGGCTGCAACGATGGTGCCCTCCACCTCGCCGAAGCCGATGCGATAGCCGTTGCCTTGGCACCAGCCGCGGATCACCAGCGAATCGCCATCCTCCAGGAACGAGCGCTTCACGCCGCCGGCAAGCTCCACCGGCTCGGTGCCGTTCCAGCTGATCTCGAGCAGACTGCCGCGCTGATGCGTCTCGGGACCGGAGATGGTGCCGCTGCCCAGCAGATCGCCGACGCTCATGGCGCAGCCGCTCGAGGCGTGGTGCATCAGCTGCTGCACGCTCGACCAGTACATGTATTTGAAGTTGGTCTGCGAGATCGTCTGTGCGGCCGCGCCCGCGCTTAGCGAGACCTCGAGCGCGAGGTCGTAGTTCTGCGCGGCCTTCTGCTGCAGGTAGGGCAGCGGTGTCGGATCCTGCACCGGGCCGGCCACGCGGAACGGCTCCAGCGCGTCTCGCGTCACGACCCACGGGCTGATCGAGGTCACGAACGCCTTCGACTGGAACGGGCCGAGCGGGACGTATTCCCATTGCTGGATGTCGCGCGCGCTCCAATCGTTGAGCAGCACGAAGCCGAAGATCATCGCTTCCGCCTGCGTCTCCGTCAGCATCTCGCCGAGCGGCGAGGACTGGCCGATGACGACGCCCATCTCCAGCTCGAAGTCGAGCCGCTTGCACGGGCCGAAGCTCGGCACGTCGGCGCTGGGCGGCTTCAGTTGACCGCGGGGACGGCGCACTTTGGTGCCCGACACGGCCACCGTCGAGGCGCGGCCGTTGTAGCCGATCGGCATGTGCAGCCAGTTCGGCTGCAGCGCATTGTCCTTGCCGCGGAACATCACGCCGACATTGGTGGCATGCTCCTTCGACGAGTAGAAGTCGGTATAGCCGGCGACGTGGAACGGCAGGTGCAGCGTGACATTCTTCCGCGGCAGCAGCGCCCGGCTGCGCAGCGGCTTGTCGTCGCGCAGCCGCGGATTGTCGTCGCGCAACACCGCGCTGATCGCGGCGCGGGTCTTCGACCACACGGCAGGGCCGAGCGCCATGAAGGCGTTCAGCGAGGGCTGTGCGAACACCTCGTAGGCTGGGGAGAGATCGAGCAGGCCTTCGTCTTCGAGCACGGCGAGGTCGAGCACGTAGTCGCCGATGGCGACGCCGACGCGGGGCTTCGGGGAGTCGGCGGCGGAGAACACGCCGTAAGGCAGGTTCTGGATGGGGAAGTCGGAGGCCGGATCGACCGGAATGAAGGAGCGGAGTGAGGGGTCGTTGGGGTGGGTCAAAATGCTTCTCCAAACCGGGTCGTCATGCCCGGGCTTGACCCGGGCATCCATCTAGCCGGCGGGACGATAGACGTGGATGGCCGGGTCAAGCCCGGCCATGACGGCGTTGACATAGTTCGCGCTAAGGCCTGTTCGGATCGAACCGCTTCTCCAGTCCGTTCCAGCAATCGGCATAGTCAGGCTGCAAGGTGCCGGACTCCGCTGCGTGCCTGGTGATCCGCTGCGGGAAGCGGGTCTCGAACATGAACGCCATGGTGCCCGTGAGCTTCACCGGCTTCAGCTCACCATTGCTGGCGTGATCGAACGCCTCGCGATCGGGGCCATGCGGCAGCATGCAGTTGTGCAGCGACATGCCGCCGGGCACGAAGCCTTGCGGCTTGGCGTCATAGATCCCGTAGATCAGGCCCATGAACTCCGACATGATGTTCATGTGATACCAGGGCGGGCGGAAGGTGTTGTCGGCCACCATCCAGCGCTCGGGGAAGATCACGAAGTCGATGTTGGCGGTGCCGGCGGTTTCCGACGGCGATGTCAGCACCGTGAAGATCGACGGATCGGGATGATCGAAGCCGATGGCGCCGACCGGCGAGAAGGTGCGCAGGTCGTATTTGTAGGGCGCGTAGTTGCCGTGCCAGGCGACGACGTCGATCGGCGAGTGCTTGAGCTCGGTCTTGAACAGCGCGCCGCCCCACTTCACGTAGAGCTCGGTCGGCGTGTCCTTGTCCTCGTAGGACGCCACCGGCGTCAGGAAGTCGCGGGCGTTGGCCAGGCAGTTGGCGCCGATCGGGCCGCGCTCCGGCAAGGTGAACGCACCGCCGTAATTCTCGCAGAGATAGCCGCGCGCCGGCCCCGCAGGGATCTCGACCCGGAACTTGACGCCGCGGGGAATCACGACGATCTCGCCGGGCTCCGCATCGATGCGGCCGAACTCGGTGACGAACAGCAGGCGGCCCTGCTGCAGCACGAACATCAGCTCGCCGTCGGCATCGTAGAAGTGCTGGTCGACCATCGACTTGGTGATGACATAGACATGCGTCGCCATGCCCGCCTGCGTGGCAGCGTCGCCGGCGGTCGTCATGGTCTGCACGCCCTGCAGGAACGTCACCTCGCCCGAGGGCATCGGCGTCGGATCCCAGCGCAGCTGCTGCACCGTGATCTCCTGCTCGTGGCACGGCGCCGTGCGCCACAGCCCGGCATCGACCTTCGTGAAGCGGCCGGAATGCTTCACCGAGGGGCGGATGCGATACAGCCAGGAGCGCTCGTTGGAGCCACGCGGCGCGGTGAACGGTGAACCGGAGAGCTGCTCGGCGTAGAGGCCGTAGGCGCAGCGCTGCGGCGAGTTGCGGCCGATGGGCAGTGCGCCGGGGAGCGCTTCGGTCTCGAACGAATTGCCGAAGCCGGACATGTAGCCGGGCGTGACCTGCCCGGTCGCGCGGCTGAGCTGGTCAGGCGATGTGTTGACGTTCATCATCCTTCTCCTTGCAGGCGGGCCCACATCTCGCGGTCGCGCTCGGCGGTCCAGATCACGGGATCGTCGATGCCGCTGGCCTCGTCATAGGCGCGCGACACGTTGAACGGCAGGCAGTGCTCGTAGATCGCGAAGCTTGAGAATTTGGGGTCCATGACCTCGCGCGTCGCCGCCATCGACTCCTTGAGGCTGCGCCCCTTGGCGACCGACATCTCGGCAGCGCCATACAACGAGCTGACGAAATCGCGGGTCATCGCGATCGCCTCGCGCACCGTCGCCTCGCCCTTCAGCGCGTCGCCGCGGCCGGGCGCGATCGCCTTCGGATTGAAGTCGCGGATCTCGTTCAGGGTCGACGGCCATTCGCGCAAATAGGCATCGCCGCAATAGCAGGCCGAGTGGTACTCGATGAGGTCGCCGGAGAACATCACCTCGGCATCCGGCACCCAGGCGACGATGTCGCCGGAGGTGTGGCCGGCGCCGAGCTGAATCAGCTGCACCTCGCGCTTGCCGAGATGGATCGTCATCTCGCCCTCGAAAGTGAGCGTCGGCCAGGTCAGGCCGGGAATGCTCTCGGCGTCCTGGAACAGCCGCGGGAAGCGGCCATACTCGGAATCCCAGTCCTGCTGCCCGCGCTCGACGATCAGCCGATGCGTCTCCTGCGAGGCGACGATGCCTTGCGCATGATAGGCCGAGGCGCCGAGCACGCGCACGGCGTGATAATGCGACAGCACGACATATTTGATCGGCTTGTCGGTCACGGTCTTGACCCGCTCGATCACCTTGCCCGCCATCGCCGGCGTCGCCTGCGCATCGAACACGATGCAGCCGTCGTCGCCGACGATCACCGCCGAGTTCGGATCGCCCTCCGCGGTGAAGGCGTAGAGATCGGGGCCGATCTCGGAGAAGGTGACCTTCTTCTCGGCCATATCAGTGGTGGATGCGAAACCTTTCGCCATCAATTCATTCCCCGTGTCGGCAGCTATTGCTGCTGTTGTTGCTGTTGCTGGCTCGTATCGATCATGCGCCGCTTGGCGAGCGTGATCGCCTCGCGCAACACGGTGATGTCGCCGATGTGATTGGCGAGGATCAGGACCAGCGCCGCGTCGAGATCGGCGCTGTCCTTCTCCGAGAGGCCGCGATGCGCCTCGACGATGGCGCGAAAGGCGTCATCGGGCTTGGCGAAGTTGGATGCGGTCGAGAGGGCCATCGTCAGCTTCCTCAATTCAGCCCGGCCGCGCGCGCCATGGCGGCCGCAATTGCGTGACGTGTCGGATGCCGGAAGCGGGCGGCGACGTAACCATCAGGACGAAGCAGATAGGATGTGCCCGGCTCCGCGCCATAGCGTTTGCCGGCAAAGCCTTCTGCATCCGCAAAACCGTCGCCGCCGATCCTGATCACGCCGATATCGTCGGGCGCGTCGATCGCCTCGCCATTGGCGAACGACAGCAGGGTGAAGCGCCGGCCCTGGGTGTTGAACGCATCGGTGAGGTGAAGGTGCCGTCCCTCGGCTGTCGCGAGCGGCGCATCCAGCATCGAGGTGCCCGGACACGGTCCGCTCGCCCACGCCTCGGCATCGACCGTCGACAGCGGCGTCTCATACACCGAGGGCACCGACAGCCGGCCGCCATTGACCATGCGCTTGCCGAACTCGGTCTCCTTGGCAAGCGACAGAACCGCCTTGCGCAGCCGCGCCTCCTGGGCGCTGACCGGCGCCATGAAGTCGGTGGCTCTCGTCGATTCGCGGATGTTCTCGTCAGCCGCCGCGCTACGTTCGATGTGATAGGTTTCGAGCAGATCCGACGGCGAGGTGCCGCGCAGCACGCGATCGAGCTTCCACGCCAGGTTCTCCGCGTCCTCGAGTCCCGAATTGGCGCCGCGCGCGCCGAACGGCGACACCTGGTGCGCGGAATCGCCGGCGAAGATCACGCGGCCATGGATGAAGCGCTCCATGCGGCGGCACTGGAACTTGTACAGCGAGATCCACTCGAACTCGAACTTGTCGTGGCCGAGCATGCGCGCGATGCGCGGCCGCACGTTCTCCGGCTTCTTCTCGACCTGGGGATCGCAGTCCGGCGTCAGCTGCAGGTCGATGCGCCAGACGTCGTCGGGCTGGCGATGCAGCAGCGCCGAGCGTCCCGCATGGAACGGCGGATCGAACCAGAACCAGCGCTCGGTCGGAAACTCCGCGGTCATCTTGACGTCGGCGATCAGGAACTGATCCTCGAACACTTTTCCGGAGAAGCCGGCGCCGACCATCTGGCGCAGCGACGAGCGCGCGCCATCGCAGGCGATCACATACTGCGCCGACAGGCGATAGGGTCCCTCCGGCGTCTCGATCGTCAGCACCGCGCGGTCGTTGCGCTGCTCCAGCGCCGTCACCTTGTTGCGCCAGCGCAGCGAAATGCTCGGCAGCTCGTTGACGCGGTCGACCAGATAGGCCTCGGCATAGAACTGCTGCAGGTTGATGAAGGCCGGCCGCTTGTGGCCCGGCTCCGGCAGCAGGTTGAACTGATAGAGCTCGGATGGTCCGTGGAAGATGCGGCCGACGTTCCACACCACGCCCTTCTCGACCATGCGGTCGCCGACGCCCAGGCGATCCCAATAATCCAGCGAACGCTTGGAGAAGCAGATCGCGCGCGAGCCCTCGCCGATGCGGTCGGCGTCGTCGAGCACGACGACGGCATGGCCGCGCTGCGCGAGATCGATCGCGAACGACAGCCCGACCGGACCCGCGCCGACGACCACGACCGGATGTTCGGCCGATGCGGCATGATCCTGATCGCGGTGGCGATGATAGCCGAACTGAACTTTTGCTTGGCTCGTGCCCTGCCCCGGATTGGCTTGCACCATGGCGCGTCTACCCTGCTCGTTGCGTCGCTTGGGTTGATCGTTCGATCTTTGACATTTCCTCGGGCGGGACCAACGGGCCATCTTGCCAGATAGTCTCACTTGCAACTATTCTACACCGGACGACCTCGTGGGCGTCAACTCAAAAATCGGAGCGCGAGCGTGGCGAACCCTTCACCTGCGGAGTCCCGGCGTCCGGCGAAGGGGGCCAATGGCGGTCAGAATGCCGCAGCGCCGCAGGAGGCCGAGCGGCTCGATTTGTTCAAGTTCGCGCCGTTCAGGCTCAACCGTCTGGCTGCCGAGGTCAGCGCCGCGCTCGCCAGCGAGTATCGCGAGCGCTATCGCCTCGACATTCCGGAATGGCGCGTGCTCGCGACGCTCGGCTTCCGCCGCGAGGCCTGCAGCGCGCAATATGTCGCGGCGTGCACCCGCACGCACAAATCGACCATCAGCCGCGCGGTGACGTCGCTCCTGGAGCGGCGGCTGATCGAACGCGTCGAGAATGCCGACGACCGCCGCGAATTCCGGCTGCGGCTGACGCGGAAGGGAAAGACGCTGTATGAGGAGCTGATCCCCCGGCTGCAGCAGCGCGAGCGCGAGATCATGGGCTGCCTGTCGGCGGAGGAGCGCAAGCTGTTCGACCGCCTGATCGGCAAGATCGAGACGAGTTTGGATCTGATCCAGACGAGCGAAGAGGCGGACGCGAAGCAGGCGTATTAGTTGCGCAGGCGTAGGATGGGCAAAGCGGCGCCGGAGGCGATGCGTGCTCACCGTTCCTCGCCGAACGACGGCGGTGGGCACGGCGCGCGACAGCGCGGGCCGCAACGAACACCTCCCAGGCGCCTTTGCCCACCCTACGGCCGAATGCTAGGATCTGCGCGCTGCTAAATGCAGCGCCCTCTCCCCTTGCGGGAGAGGGCATCGCCGGCCCATCCCCGCCTGCGGTT
>NZ_JANBVS010000017.1 GCF_024586915.1 Bradyrhizobium sp. SRS-191 | reverse complement strand
AATCGCGCGGGGAAGGCCGGGATGTTCTGGCCGAACCTGTGGTGACTGCCGCCTGCTTTTCTTCTGCAGGCGGGCCATGGGGGCGGCAGGCTCCCGGCCTTCTCCGCGCCCTCTCGTCTTTCGAGAGGGATGTGAGCGATGCATCACTCGGGCATCCGGTGCCGCGGGAAGACGATGGCTTGTCTCAAGGTCAGCCATGTGAGGCAAGGCGCCGGCCAAACTCTCCGCTGTCGTCCCGGCCTCGAGCCGGGACCCATAACCCCAGGGAGATGTTTGAGGCACGCAAGTGGATAGCGCTCTCCCAGCCACGACCGGCGGTGGCTATGGGTCCCGGCTCGAGGCCGGGACGACACTGAGGATGACGCGCGCGAGGTGGCAAACCACGCAAGCCGCCTCACGCCTCCAGCGCCGTCCGGATCATGCGCGCGAGATCGGCGCTGACATAGGGCTTGGCGAGCAGCAGCACGTCGGCATCGAGCCGCCCATGATGCACGATCGCGTTCTCCGTGTAGCCCGACGTGTACAGCACCTTCAGCCCGGGCCGCCGCTTCTCCGCCTCGATCGCGAGTTGGCGGCCGTTCATGCCGCCGGGGATGATGACGTCCGTGAACAACAGATCGATGCGCTCGGCGCTGTCGACGATCGCAAGCCCCTCGGCGGCGTTGCTCGCCGACAACGTGCGATAGCCGAGACGGCGGACCTGGGCGACGACGTAGTCGCGCACCAGCGCGTCGTCCTCGACGATCAGGATGGTCTCGTCGCCGCGGGCCACGGCGGGGCGGCCGGTCTCGGCGGCCGGCAGCTCCGGCGCGCTGGTGGCGCGCGGCAGATACAGCTTCACCGCCGTGCCGTGGCCTTCCTCGCTGTAGATCTTGACGTGGCCGTTGGACTGCTTGACGAAGCCGTAGACCATGCTGAGTCCGAGGCCCGATCCCTTGCCGACCTCCTTGGTGGTGAAGAACGGCTCGAACACCTTGTCGAGCAGCGAGGCCGGAATGCCCTCACCGGTGTCGCTGACCGCGATCAGGACGTAGCTGCCAGGCTTGGCGTCGCGATTCAGCCGCGCGTAGTCCTCGTCCAGCGTGACGTTCTTGGTCTCCAGCGTGAGCTTGCCGCCATCCGGCATGGCGTCGCGCGCGTTGAGCGCGAGGTTGAGGATCGCGGTCGAGAGCTGGCTCGGGTCGATCAGCGCCGGGGCGCTGTCATGCGCGAGCATCGATTCGATCTCGATCTGCTCGCCGAGCGTCGGACGCAGCAGGCGGGCGGCATCGACCATCAGCGCGTTGATGTCGGTCGCGCGCGGCTGCAGCGGCTGCCGGCGCGAGAACGCCAGAAGATGCCGGGTGAGGTCGGCGCCGCGCTCGGCTGCGGCGCTGATCATGCTGGCGATGCCGGCCAGTTGCGGCCTGTCCTTGACCGCGTCGGCGAGGATCTCGATCGTCCCGGTGATCACGGTGAGGATGTTGTTGAAGTCGTGCGCGACGCCGCCGGTGAGTTGGCCGATCGCTTCCATCTTCTGCGCCTGGCGGACTTGCGCCTCGTTGGCCTCGATCTCCTGGAAGCGCCGCACCATCGCCTCGGCGGCGCGACGCTGCCGGATCTCCTCCTCCAGTCGTTCGTAGGCCTTCTGCAGCACGATGCGGGTCGGCAGCACCAGGATCTGGCGCAGCATCTTGACCATGGCCACGATCACCACGACGGACACCAGAGCCAGAAGGGCATAGACGAGGCTCTCGATCCTCGCGTCCGACACCCAGAGATCGAGGATCGCGAGCAGGCGCGTGAGGCCGAACAGCGCCACGAACACCCCGAGCGCGGCGAGGGCGCCGCGGAACATGACCTCCTTCCAGCGTCGCAGGAGGTACAGGGCGATGACCGCGGAGACCGTGAAGAAGGCGCACGCGATCACCGCATTGGACACGACGTACAGCCAGAACCATCCCGGCGCCTCCGGCAGGCCCGCCGCTTGCGTCGTCAATGTCGGCATTTGCAAACCATCCTCAACAACGCAACGTGTCGCCCGCGAGACCGGGCTTCGCCTGCCCGTCGCTCAAACCGAACGGATCATTCAGCTTTTCGGCTCTGGCGCAAGACCCATGGCGGCAGCGCGGGCGCTGCTTCCGCGGCCGCTGTCAAAACCCTGCAACACTTCCTTAACCGCCCGGTCACGCGGCTGTTAACGCCGCCACCTAAGCCGCTCGACACCGTCATCACCAGGGGATTGAACGAGATGTCGAACACGATCGCGCACAACCGTCGCGAGTTCCTGCGGCTGCTCGGAGCCTCGGCCGCAACCGCAGCCCTCGGCCAGAGCATCGAGCGCGCGCACGCCATTCCGGCGTTCAACCGTCATGGCAGCATCGAGGACGTCAAGCACATCGTGGTGCTGATGCAGGAGAACCGCGCCTTCGATCACTACTTCGGTGCGATGCGGGGCGTGCGCGGCTTCAACGATCCGCGCGCCGTGAAGCTTCCGAACGGCAATCCGGTCTGGCAGCAGCCGAACGGCGCGGGCTCCGTGATGCCGTTCCGCGTCGACAATGCCGGCCAGGTCTATGTCGAGGACGTCGCGCATGGCTGGAACGACGGCCAGAGGTCCTGGAACAACGGCAACTACGACAAGTGGATCGCCAACAAGGGCACCACGACGATGACCTGCATGAACCGGCAGGATCTGCCCTGGCACTATGCGCTCGCCGACGCCTTCACGATCTGCGACCAGTATTTCTGCTCGGTGATGGGGCCGACCGACCCGAACCGCTATTATCTGTGGACAGGCTGGGACGGCAATGACGGCAAGAACGGCGGCCCGGTCATCACCAATGCCGAGGCCGGCTATGACTGGACCACGTTCCCGGAGCGCCTGGAGAAGGCCGGCATCTCCTGGAAGGTGTATCAGGACATCGGCACCGGGCTGACGGCCGCGGGCTCCTGGGGCTGGACGCAGAATCCCTGGATCGGCAATTACGGCGACAACTCGCTGCTGTACTTCCACCAGTACCAGAACTCGCAGCCGGGCAGCCCGCTGTATGAGAAGGCGTTGCGCGGCAGCAACATCGCCAATGGCGGCACGTTCGAGAATCTGTTCGACGGCCTGCGCAACGACGTCCGCAACGGTACCCTGCCGCAGGTATCGTGGATCGCGGCGCCCGAGGCCTTCAGCGAGCATCCGAACTGGTTGCCGGGTCCGGGCGCCTGGTACATCTCCAAGGTGTTGGACATCCTGACCTCGAATCCGGAGCTGTGGAGCAAGACCGCGCTGCTCATCAACTACGATGAGGGCGGCGGCTTCTTCGATCACGTCGTCGGCCCGTATCCCGCGATGTCGCAGGCCTGGGGCCAGTCCACCGTCGATGTCAGCACCGACCTGTTCGCCGGCGACGCCAATCATCTCGCCGGCCCCTACGGTCTCGGCGTACGCGTTCCGATGATGGTGGTGTCGCCGTGGTCGCGTGGCGGCTATGTGTGCTCGGAGGTCTTCGACCACACCTCGGTGATCCGCTTCATCGAGCGCCGCTTCCATCGTCATGCCAAGGATCTTTCCAAGGATCTGTTCGAGACCAACATCCCGGCCTGGCGTCGCGCCGTCTGCGGCGATCTCACCTCCGCCTTCAACTTCACCTCGCCGAACGAAGGTCTCGCGCCGCTGCCGAGCACGGCCGGTTTCAAGCCGCCGGTCTCCGACATCACCTCGGGGGCGCGCTTCGACGACTATCACCCGGTGCCGCCGGCCAAGCAGGTGCTGCCGCAGCAGGAGCCGGGCATCCGTCCGGCGCGCGCGCTGCCCTATGATCTGCGCGTCGACGGCGATGCGGATGCGGCTCACAAGACGTTCGGCATCCGCTTCGTCAATCCGGGGCAGGCGGGTGTCTGCTTCCACGTCCGTTCCGGCAACACCGCAACGGGACCGTGGAGCTACACGGTCGAGGCCGGCAAGTCGCTCAACGGCGTGTGGGACCTCGCGGCCAGCGCCGGCCAGTATGACCTGTCGGTGTACGGCCCGAACGGCTTCCATCGCCACTTCAAGGGCGGCGTCGTCTCGACGGCGGCGCTGGTCGACGTCGACACCGTTCATCTCTGCAATTGGGGCGACGACGACGATACGCGCAGCCTCGCGATCGCGCTGACCAACAAGGGCGCGAGCTGCGTGGTGACGCTCGCCGACAACTACACGGGGCGCAGCGAGCGGCATCGCCTGCAGCGCGGCCAGCGGCTGGAGACGCAGGTGCGGCTGGAGCAGACTCACGGCTGGTACGACCTGACCGTCACGACGGACAGCGATGCGAACTTCAATTGGCAGCTCGCGGGCCATGTCGAGAATGGCCGGCCCAGCATCAGCGATCCGGCGATGGGCAAGATCGCCGCGACCTGATCGCGGACAACACAGGGATGCGTCCGGAGTGATCCGGGCGCATCCTCAAGACGAAGTGGGGACGAGAGCTTGATCGGCGTCGTCCGCGTTGGGATCACCGGGAGCGGTGGCCCATGCGAGCTCGACCAGGGTGACGATGCGGCGGCCGGCGCCGTCGAGCTGGCAGACGATCAGGCCCTGGTCCTCGATATAGGTCAGCAGCCGCTGCGCCCGGCGCAGCGAATGCGAGCCGTAGGCGCGGGCGATCGCGGCATCGCTCGGACATGGGCGGCCGTCCTTGGCGGCGCGGGCGAGCATCATGAACACGCCCTGCATGTCCTCAGGGAGCAGCGAGGCGCGCAAGGTGACGTCCTGCCAGCCCGCATCGTCGGAGGTCTCGTCACCGCCGAGCCCGGCGCGGGCGCGGGTGAGCATGCGGCGGAATTCGTTGAGGTCGGGTACCGCGGTGCCGAGCCCCTCGATCCGGCAGCGGACGACGAATTCCTGGTAGAGCACGCCGACGGCGCGGAAGCCGGCGTCGGGCTCGGCCAAGACAGCGCGCAGCACGCGCTCGACGCGGGCTTTGCGCTCGGCCAGCTCCTCCTCGCTGACTTCAGGCGGCGGCGGCTCGGGACGAAACTCCAGCGCGGCGGACTTCGCCGCCATCAGCTGGTCGAGCAGCTCCGGCTGCGGCTTGCGCTGCGGCCGCGCATTCGTCTCCGGCGGCGGGGCTGCGAGGATGACGGAGCGGGCGTCCTCGAGCGACGCCTCCGGCAGCGGCATCAGCCGCGGCGTCGCATTGCGCGGCTTGGTGTCGGTCGGACCGATGCGCAGGCCCAGCGGCCGGCGCGACAGCGCGGGGCCGAGCGCCATGAACTGGCCGCGCTCGAGATCGCGGAACGCCTCCGCCTGCCGCCGCTCCATGCCGAGCAGGTCGGCGGCGCGGGCCATGTCGATGTCGAGGAAGGTGCGGCCCATGAGAAAGTTCGAGGCCTCGGCCGCGACGTTCTTGGCGAGCTTCGCCAGCCGCTGCGTCGCAATCACCCCCGCAAGCCCGCGCTTGCGGCCGCGGCACATCAAATTGGTCATCGCGCCCAGCGAGGCCTTGCGCGCCTCGTCGGAGACTTCGCCGGCCACGGCCGGCGCAAACAGCTGGGCCTCGTCGACGACGACGAGCATCGGGTACCAATGGTCGCGCGAGATCTCGAACAGGCCGTTGAGGAACGCCGCCGCGCGCCGCATCTGGTTCTCGGCGTCAAGACCTTCGAGGTTGAGCACCGTCGAGACGCGGTGGATGCGCGCCCGCTCGCCCGCGACTTGGAGGGCGCGCTCGGTGTGGTCCTCGGCCTCGATGACGAGATGGCCGAATCGCTCGGCGAGGGTGACGAAGTCGCCTTCGGGATCGATGATCGTCTGCTGCACCCAGGGCGCGCTCTGCTCGAGCAGCCGGCGCAGCAGATGCGATTTCCCGGAGCCGGAATTGCCCTGCACCAGCAGGCGGGTCGCAAGCAGTTCTTCGAGGTCGAGAGCCGCAGGCGATCCCGCCGCGGTCTGCCCCATCTCGATCGCAACCGTCATGTGCCCCGACTCAAACCCGCGTCTCGCAGAGGGTGGCGGATATCAAGTCAGGACGCGCACGTCGAGCATTCCCGGCAGCTTGTCCCGTGTTCAAGAACGGCTGTGGATGGCGCCGCGAAAGATGGAACCCACAGCCTGCGGGCCGGTTCCGCGTTCGGGCAAAGCGGCCCCCGAACTTGGCGAGTTCGCGCGTTTCACGGTATCGTGCGGCGAAAAAGGGGCAACGCGTGAACGAGCACTCGGGCGCCAGCCGTGGGACGTTTCAGGTCCTCGTCCGCGGAGCCGATTTCCTGCAGGGCGGCGGACAGATGGGAGCGCTGATGCGCGCCCATGATTGGTCGCGATCGCCGCTGGGCGCGCCGGAGTGCTGGCCGCAATCGCTGCGCACGTCGGTCAGCACCTGCCTCGACTGTGCATTCCCCATCCTGATCTGGTGGGGGCCCGAACTCGTCATGCTCTACAACGACGAGTACCGTTCGCTGCTGGGATCGCAAAAACATCCGGCAGCATTGGGGGCGCCCGGACGCGACGTGTGGCCGGAGATCTGGGACATCATCGGCCCGATGCTCGAGCAGGTGATTGCGCGCGGCGAGGCGACGCGATCCCGCGATCTGCCGCTGTTCATGGATCGTCACGGCTATCTTGAAGAAACCTACTTCTCGTTCTCCTATTCGCCGATTCGCGACGAGACCGGCGGCGTCGGTGGCGTGTTCACGCCGGTCATCGAGACCACCGCCAAGGTCGTCGGCGAGCGCCGCATGCGGACCTTGCGCGATCTCGCCGCGCGTGGTCGCGCCGAAGGCTTGCAGCATGCCTGCCGCGGCGTGGCCGATGTTCTCGCCGAGAATCCACACGACGTGCCGTTCGCGCTGATCTACCAGCTCAGCGAGGACGGGCGGTCGGCGCACCTGCTTGGCGCCGCCGGCGTGCAGCCGGGCAGCGCCATCGCGCCAGTGCATATCGCTCTCGATGATGGTGGGGCCACGTTTTGGCCGATCCGGGCGGCGGCGCACACGGTGGCGCCGATCCGCGTCGCGCTCGACAGCGCGAGCTTTCCCGATGTGCCGAGAGGCGCCTGGCCGGACCCGCCACGGATGGCGCTGGTGCTGCCGGTCACGACGGGACGCGAACGGCCTACGGCGATGCTGATCTGCGGCGCGAACCCACGCCGTGCGCTGGACGGCGAGCACCAGGGCTTCTTCGAACTGATGGCAACCCAGCTCGGCAGCTCGTTTGCCGAGACGCTCGCCTATGAAGACGAGCGGCGGCGCGCCGAGACGTTGGCCGAACTCGACCGGGCGAAGACGGCGTTCTTCGCCAATGTCAGCCACGAATTCCGAACGCCGCTCACGCTCATGCTAGGGCCGCTGGAAGACGTGCTGTCGCGCCCGCAGGGACCATCGCCCGCGGACCGCGGCAGCCTGGAGATCGCACAGCGCAACGCCCTGCGGCTGCTCAAGCTGGTCAATTCGCTGTTGGAGTTCTCGCGAATCGAGGCGGGTCGGATGCAGGCCGCCTTCGTGCCGACCGATCTGGCGAGATTGACGGAGGAGATCGCCAGCGTATTCCGCTCTGCGATCGAGGCTGCGGGCCTGAAGCTGATCGTCGATTGCCCGCCTCTCCAAGAGCCCGCTTATGTCGATCGCGAGATGTGGGAGAAGATCGTCCTCAATCTGCTCTCCAACGCGTTCAAGTTCACCTTCACAGGCGAGATCGAGGTCAAGCTGCGCGCCGTCGACGACACGATCGAGCTCACCGTTCGCGACACCGGAACGGGCATTCCGCAGCATGAATTGCCGAAGCTGTTCGAGCGCTTCCATCGCGTGGCGGGCGCGGATGGCCGAACCCATGAAGGCTCGGGAATCGGGCTTGCGCTGGTGCAGGAGCTCGCGAAGCTGCACGGCGGATCGGTCGGCGTCACCAGCGCACTCGGACGAGGCAGCATCTTCACGGTTCATGTGACGCAGGGGCGGAGTCATCTTCCGCCCGGGCAGGTCGATGTGCCCGCAACGCAGGAGCCGATCGTGCTCGGTGCGCGCGCCTTCATCGAGGAGGCCCTGCACTGGCTGCCGGACGCGCCTCCGTTCGTCGCGCCGCCCGTTTCCGACATGGACGGCGCGGCCCCCTCCGGCCAGCGGACCGTCTCGCGCGCCCGCATCCTTCTGGCCGACGACAACGCCGACATGCGCGACTATGTCCGCCGATTGCTCGCGACACATTACGATGTCGAGGCGGTCGGCGATGGCGAGGCGGCCCTCGCGGCCATCGCCAGGGCGAAGCCTGATCTTGTCCTATCGGACGTGATGATGCCGCGGCTCGACGGCGTTCAGCTGCTCGCACGCGTGCGTGCCGATGCGCAGGTCAGCACCATTCCCGTCATCCTGCTGTCGGCGCGTGCCGGTGAGGAGAGCCGTGTCGAGGGCATGCAGGCGGGCGCCGATGACTATCTGATCAAGCCCTTCAGCGCGCGTGAGCTGCTGGCGCGGGTCGAAGCCCATCTCAAGATGGCGCGCCTGCGTGCTGAAGCGACCGAGCGTCTGCGCGCCAGTGAAGAGCGCTTTCGCGCCTTCGTCACCGCGAGCTCCGATATCGTCTATCGCATGAGCCCCGACTGGACGGAGATGCGCTATCTCCAAGGCAAGGATTTCATCGCCGATACGATGGCGCCGAACCAGCGCTGGCTGGCCAAGTACATCCATCCGGACGATCAGCCGCAGGTCATGGCGGCCATCACCAGGGCGATCGAGGCCAAGAGCGTCTTCGAGTTGGAGCACCGTGTCATTCGCATCAACGGCACGCTGGGCTGGGCGCATTCGCGTGCCATTCCCATGCTCGGCAGTGACGGCGAGATCGTCGAGTGGTTCGGCGCCGCGCGCGATATTACCGAGCAGAAGCAGGCCGAATACGAACTGCGCAAGAGCGAGGAGCGCCTGCGCAGCGCGGTCGAGGTCGGGCGGCTCGGCCTGTGGGATTGGAACGTGGTGACCGGCGAAGTCTACTGGTCGGACGAGCACTTCCGCATGGAAGGCTATGGTGTCGGCGAAGTGACGCCGAGCTACGAGGCCTGGACGGTGCGGCTTCATCCCGAGGATCGCGCGGAGACGGAGACGGCGTTGCGCCGGGCGATGGAGGCGCGCGACGAATATGTCCGCGAGTTCCGCGTCGTGCACCCGAACGGCTCGATCCGCTATCTCTATGGTCGCGGGCGCTTCTTCTATGACCAGGCCGGGCATGCGATCCGCATGACCGGGGCGATGCTCGACGTGACCGGGCGGCGCGAATGGGAGGAACGGCAGAAGGTGCTGGTGGCCGAGCTGCAGCATCGCACCCGCAACCTGTTGGCCGTCGTCCGCGCGATGGCCGACAAGACCGCGCGCGCCAGCACGGACCTCGCCGATTTCCGCGCGCGCTACCGCGATCGGCTGGACACTCTGTCTCGCGTTCAGGGGCTGCTATCGCGGCTCAATGAGCACGACCGCGTCACCTTCGACGACCTGATCCGCAGCGAGCTGTCCGCGGTGGCCGGTGGTTCTGAGCGCATCGAGCTCGCTGGCCCCTCAGGCGTGCGGCTGCGCTCGTCGACCGTGCAGACGCTCGCGATGGCGCTGCATGAGCTTGCCACCAACGCGGTCAAATATGGTGCGCTGGCGCAGCCGTCGGGCCGTCTGGCGGTGGCCTGGTCGCTCGAGCGTCACGGCGCGGACGAAAGACCCTGGCTGCACATCGACTGGCGCGAAAGCGGCGTCGACATGCCGCCCCCAGGCGCCGTGCCCGGCGGCACCGGCCAGGGGCGCGAACTGATCGAGCAGGCCTTGCCCTATCAGCTCAGCGCCAGGACGTCCTACGCATTCGCGCCCGATGGCGTCCGTTGCACGATATCGATCCCCGTTTCGCTCACGACATTGGAGCTCGAGGAGCATGCCTGAACGCTCGCTTCGCGACCGACACATCCTCATCGTCGAGGACGAATACATGCTGGCTGACGAACTGCGCTGCGCCTTCGGAGACGCGGGCGGCACCGTCCTGGGTCCGGTCGGAACGGTTCCTGACGCGCTCGACCTGATCAAGCGAGAGCAGCGGATCGAAGGCGCCGTGCTCGACGTCAATCTGCGCGGCGAGATGGCGTTCCCGGTGGCGGATCTGCTGGTGGAACGCGGCGTCCCCTTCGTGTTCACGACCGGCTATGACGAGTCGATCATTCCCGACCGGTTCTCGAACATTCTCCGCTGCGAGAAGCCGATCGCGGTCGACGGCATCGTCCGTGCGCTCGGGCGCATGGTCGGACCTTGAACGGGGGAAGCGGATGCTTCGCCCCGTCAGCTCTGCGGTGCGATCGACCGAAGCCTCAGACCTCGCGGCGGCTGAGGAAGGCGAGCCGCTCGAACAGATGCACATCCTGCTCGTTCTTGAGCAGCGCGCCGTGCAGCGGCGGGATCAGCTTGCGCGGGTCGCGCTCGCGCAGCTGCTCGGGGCCGATGTCCTCGTTGAGCAGCAGCTTGAGCCAGTCGAGCAGCTCGGAGGTCGACGGCTTCTTCTTCAGGCCGGGCACGTCGCGCACCTCGAAGAAGATCCGCAGCGCTTCCTCGACCAGGCGCTTCTTGATGTTCGGGAAGTGCACGTCGACGATCCGGCCCATCGTGTCCGCGTCGGGGAACTTGATGTAGTGGAAGAAGCAGCGGCGCAGGAACGCGTCGGGCAGCTCCTTCTCGTTGTTGGAGGTGATGATGACGATCGGGCGCAGCTTGGCCTTGATGGTCTCGTTGGTCTCGTAGACGTGGAATTCCATCCGGTCGAGTTCGAGCAGCAGGTCGTTGGGAAATTCGATGTCCGCCTTGTCGATCTCGTCGATCAGCAGCACGGGACGCTGCTCGGCGGTGAACGCTTCCCACAGCTTGCCGCGCTTGATGTAGTTCTTGATGTCCGACACACGGCTGTCGCCGAGCTGGCTGTCGCGCAGGCGGGAGACGGCGTCGTATTCGTAGAGGCCCTGCTGGGCCTTGGTGGTCGACTTGATATGCCAGGTGAGCAGCGGCGCGTTGACGGCCTTGGCGACCTCCTCGGCCAGCACGGTCTTGCCGGTCCCGGGCTCGCCCTTCACCAGCAGCGGACGCTCGAGCACGATCGCCGCATTGACGGCCACTTTGAGGTCGTCGGTGGCGACGTAGTCCTGGGTACCGGTAAATTTCATCGCGCCTCGCTTACGGATCGAACTTGTGTTGGTCGAACTTGTGTTGAGTGGCTACGCCGCGGCAGCGGCATTTGAAATGATGGCTGCCATCGGAAGCAGAAATAATCAAGCGCGCCGGATCAGCGAGAGGATCACGAGCACGATGACCGCGCCGATCGTGGCGTCCAGGATCGCTCCCAAGGTGCCGCTGGCGAGCGCAATGTGCAGCGCCGGCAGCACGTAGCTCGCGACCAGGGCGCCGATGATGCCGACCACCATGTTGCCGATCAGGCCGAAACCGGCGCCGCGCACGATCAGCCCGGCGAGCCAGCCCGCGATGGCGCCGATGATCAGCGCTGCAATGATACCCATGAAAACCCCCATTCCATCTGTGGTTCCTGCGATTGTAGAGCAAAAAGCCGTCCGGTCCAGGCCGGGCGCTCAGGAGCGGCCCTTGACGTGCCCGCCGGGCCGCGCGATCTAATGGGCATGTTCCTGCAATTCTTCACAGCACTGCGCGACGCGCAGGTCCCGGTCTCCTTACGTGAATATCTCACGCTGATGGAGGCGATCGACGCCGATCTCGCCGAGCATTCGGTCGAGAACTTCTACTACCTGTCGCGCACGGCACTGGTGAAGGACGAGCGCAATCTCGACAAGTTTGATCGCGTGTTCGGCAGCGTGTTCAAGGGATTGGAAAATCTCCTGGATGCGATGGAGAAGGCTGAGATTCCCGAAGAGTGGCTGAAGAAGCTGGCCGAGAAGTACCTCACCGAGGACGAGAAGAAGGAAATCGAGGCCATGGGCTGGGACAAGCTCATGGAGACCTTGAAGAAGCGGCTGGAAGAGCAGAAGGGCCGCCACCAGGGCGGCAACAAGTGGATCGGCACGGCCGGCACGTCGCCATTCGGGGCCTACGGCTACAATCCGGAAGGCGTCCGCATCGGCCAGGACAAGAACCGCAACAACCGCGCCGTGAAGGTGTGGGACCGTCGCGAGTTCAAGGATCTCGACGGCAATGTCGAACTCGGGATCCGCAACATCAAGGTGGCCCTGCGGCGCTTGCGGAAATTCGCCCGCACCGGCGCTCCGGACGAGCTCGATCTGGACACCACGATCCGCGAGACCGCCAATCACGGCTATCTCGATGTGCACATGCGGCCCGAGCGGCGGAATGCGGTGAAGGTGCTGGTGTTCTTCGACATCGGCGGCTCGATGGATTCGCACGTCGCCCAGGTCGAGGAATTGTTCTCGGCGGCGAAGAGCGAATTCAAGCACATGGAATATTTCTATTTCCACAACTGCCTCTATGAGGGCGTGTGGAAGCAGAACAAGCGGCGGTTCACCGACCGTACGCCGACCTGGGATGTGCTGCACAAATATCCGCACGACTACAAGGTCGTGTTCGTCGGCGACGCCTCGATGTCGCCTTACGAGATCATGGTGCCCGGCGGCTCGGTCGAGCACGTCAACGAGGAGCCGGGCTCGGTGTGGCTGGATCGCGTCATCCGCACCTATCCGCATACGGTGTGGCTCAATCCGGTGGCGCAGAAGCACTGGGACTATTCGGAGTCGACCACCCTCATCCGCCGCATCTTCTCCGAGCGCATGTATCCGATCACGATCGAAGGGCTGGAGAATGCGATGAAGGAGCTGGTGCGATGACCGTCATTCCGGGGCGGTCGCGACAGCGACCGAACCCGGAATCTCGAGGTTGTCTGATAAGCTCTGGATTCCGGGTTCGCTCTGCGCGCGCCCCGGAATGACGGCGAAGAAGACGGCGCTCCGCAACGACGGAGCAGGGAGGTTCGAGAATGCCCCAGACCATCACCCGCGGCATCAAGGCGCTGCTCGACGAGGCCAATGCCGAGATCGAGACGCTCTCCGCAGCCGAGGCTGTCGAGGCTGCCAAGCGTGACGATGTCGTGATCGTCGACATCCGCGATCCCCGCGAGATCGAGCGCGAAGGCAGGATCCCAGGGGCGTTCTCATGCACGCGCGGCATGCTGGAGTTCTGGATCGACCCGCAGAGCCCCTATGCCAAGCCGATCTTCCAGCAGGACAAGACGTTCATCTTCCACTGCGCCGGCGGCCTGCGCTCGGCGCTCGCGGCCAAGACGGCGAAGGACATGGGACTGAAGCCCGTCGCCCATATCGGCGGTGGCTTTGCCGCGTGGCGCGAGGCCGGCGGTCCGGTCGAGGCGTGGGCGCCGAAGAAAAAGGATTGAAACCTGCCCGTCACACGCGGGCTTGACCCGCGTGTCCATCGCTTCAAGAAGATGGATCGCCGGATCACGTCCGGCGATGACGATTTGAAAGTGACGCTGGAGCCAAGCCATGACCCCTCCCAACGACCCGCTCGTCACCACCGACTGGCTCGCGGCGCATCTCGGCGACCCCAAGGTCAAGGTGCTCGACGCGACCTTCAAGATGCCCGGCGTGCTGCCCTTGCCGAAGGACGACTATCTGAAGGCGCATATTCCCGGCGCCGTGTTCTTCGATGTCGACGAAGTCTCCGATCATTCCAATCCTCTGCCGCACATGTATCCGGGCGCGGAGCAGTTCGGCCGTGACGCGAGCCGGCTCGGTGTCAGCAATGGCGATACGGTGGTGGTCTATGATGCCGGCGGCTGGGTCGCGGCGCCGCGGGCGTGGTGGATGTTCCTGTCGTTCGGCCACAAGGATGTGCGCGTGCTCGACGGCGGGTTGAAGAAGTGGATCGCCGAGGGGCGGCCGGTCGATGGCGGGCAGGTGACGCCGGCGCTCGGCAGCTATCAGGCCACGTTTGATTCCGCCCGCGTGCGCAGGATCGAGCAGATGGTGGCCAATCTCGCAGGTCATGCCGAGCAGGTGATCGACGCCCGCCAGGCGCCGCGCTTCGCCGGCGAGGTCGCCGAGCCCCGGGCCGGCCTGCGCTCCGGTCACATCCCCGGCAGCCGCAATCTGCCTTATTCGGAGCTGTTCGACGCCCCGACCGGGGTCATGAAGCCGCTCGACGATCTGCGCAAGGCGTTCGGTGCGGCCGGCGTCGATCTCGCCAAGCCGATCGTCACCTCCTGCGGCTCCGGTGTCTCGGCCGCGGTGCTCACGCTGGCGCTGTACCGCCTCGGCATCCGTGACACCGCGCTCTATGACGGCTCGTGGTCGGAATGGGGTGTCGAGAACGGCCCGGCGGTTGCGACGGGGCCGGCCTGATCGACGCCTCTATCGCGTGCGCGGAGCGGCCGCCTGCTGGCTGATGGCTTGCGGCTGCGAGAAGGGCTGCCCGAACGGATCGGGGAACGCCTGCTGTTGCTGCTGCTGTTGGGCCGCCGCCTGCCGCGCCGCCCTGACCCGCTGCGCGATGCGCCGCTGTTTGGCGCGCCGTGTCGCAAGCTGCTTCTCGCGCGCCTGACGCTTCTTCAAGATGCTCCGGCGCAGCTGGACGCTCGCAATCTTCACCGAGGCGCGATGCTCGGCCGCTGCGGGACGTTCCTGGTGCACCGGCTGCTCGGCGAGCGCCGCAAGCTTGGCGGCGATCGGATCGAGCACGGTCGCGGCCGGCGCGGGGATGGCGGCTGACGGCGTCACCACAGCCATCATCGGATCGGCGCTGGCCAGCACTTGAGGAGCGCGCGGCGACGATGGAATCGGCGCCGGCGCGGCATCGCTCGCGACCGCGGGCGCCGATTGCGCCGCAGGCTCCGACGCAATGTCCATCCGCGGTTTGTCGGTCGCCTTCTCGACGGCGGCGACAGTGACCTCCGCGACCGCCGGATCCGGCTTGGCGTTCTCGGTGGCGACCTCGAGTGCGGCGGCCGGCCTCAGCGCAATGGAGGCTTTGCTGGTGTCGACGGTTTCTGCCGGCAGCGAGGGTGTCGGCAATGCGGCGGCTTCCGTGACAGCGGCGACATCGACCTTCTCAGGCAGCGATGTCGCGGTCTGCGGCGCGCTCGACTGTTCGACCGGCGTTGCCGCGGTCGCCACCGGTGTCTCGACAGCGACGGCCGGCGGCGTCACTGGCGGGCTCGGCTCGACCCGCAGCACGGCCAGAACGGGCGCCGGCTCGGCCGGCGGCAGGAATGTCGTGAAGCCGGACGCCTGCGTCGAGCGCCAGGACGAATTGCTGGCGAACTGCTCATGGGCGGCGCGCAGCAGGGCAGCAGCGCCCATGCCGAAGACGGTGAGAGAAATGGAGCAGACGATCGCGGCGACGAGGAAACGAAAGCCGGGAAGCATTGACGGAAACTCTCCGCCACGGCAGCGGGACTGCCGAGACATTCGAGCCAGTAGGGAACGCGGTGATCACAGGGAATGGCCGCGTTCGCGACGGGGCCGGCTTCTGCCGAGCATCGCGAATCAGGCTGAAGTCAGAATACCGAAAGTGTTCCCGCCCGCTCGGCAAATCGCGGCGTTGATGCGGCTTGCCAAGGCCGCATTGCACTTTTTCAGCGGCGTGAGACTTCCGTGCAACGACGGGGACATGATCACAAATTGCCGAAATGGGACCGCGCTGGCCGGAATTGTCTTGAATGCGCCGCTATCTTCGGCCATCTGGCGGGGCAAAGGTCCCAATCGGCGGCTTGGGGATACTGCAAGGGCAATGATGATCAGACAAATCCTGACGGTTTGCGCGGTCGCGGCAGCGAGCGCGGCGGCAGCTTCGTTTGCTGAGGCACAGCAAGTCTATCAGACGGCGCCCGGTGCGTATTCGCCTGCGCCGACACCTTACCCGACCGACGCGCGGGGCCAGGGTCCCGATTTCGACGCGCTCGACGACGAGGACACCCCGGGCAACTCGGCGGCTCTGCCGCCGCCCGGCCCGGTGCTGTCGCCGGATGATCCGCGTTATCGCCGTCCGGCGAATGGCCCGGTCTATGGCGCCGCCCCGACGGGCCCGGTGATGTCGCCCGACGATCCACGGTACGGACGTCCGGCGACTGCGCCGACCTATGGCGCGGCCTCGAATGGTCCGGTGATGTCTCCGGATGATCCGCGCTATGGCCGTCCGGCCGGTCCGCCGGCGGTGATCTATGGCGATCGTCCGGCCTCCAGTCAGCAGGCCTATGGTGGTGCCTATGGCAATGGCGCGCCGGGTGGCGACGCCGGCGCTCCGCGCCCGCCGGGCGCCGTGGCTGGCGCTCCGGCCGTTACGGGAGCCGTGCAGCCGCCGGCCGGTGACCGGCCGATGACGGTTGCCGCACTGCCGCCGGAAGAGCAGCCGGATGCCGCGCCGGCGCCGCTGCCGGCCAACCTGCGCCGTCAGGAAGTCGACTTCGTCACCAAGGAGCCGCCGGGAACGATCGTCGTCGATACGCCGAACACCTATCTCTATCTGGTGCTCGGTAACGGCCGCGCGATGCGTTACGGCGTCCGCGTCGGCCGCGAAGGCTTCACCTGGACCGGCGTCCAGAAGATCACCAAGAAGACCGAGTGGCCGGATTGGTATCCGCCGAGCGAGATGATCGAGCGCCAGCCGTATCTGCCCCGCTTCATGGCCGGTGGCCCGGGCAATCCGCTGGGGGCGCGCGCGATGTATCTCGGTTCGACCGTGTACCGCATCCACGGCACCAACCAGCCCTCGACGATCGGCAAGTTCGTCTCGTCCGGCTGCATCGGCATGCTGAACGATGACGTCTCGGACCTGTTCGAGCGCGTGAAGGTCGGCACCCGCGTCGTCGTCATGCCCGGCGGCGCGCCGGCAGGATCGGCCAAGAACATGGCTGCGGCGGCCAACGGCACTCCTGCGCCGGCCCCGGTTCAGGCCCAGGCCAACGTGCCGCCCGCCCAGCCGGCCACGATGCAGCCGCTGCCGCCGCCGGTAACCATCCGCTGACGCGGCCTGGATCGATGTGATCGCAGAACACCCTCCTTGCGGAGGGTGTTTTGTTTTCGAGGCGTTGTCAGGCGATCCGTCGCGGCGGCTCGGCGCCGCCGAGCCAGGCGCTGATGCACTCGACCATCTGGCCGTAATGCGCGCGAAAGCTCTCCTCGGTGACGTAGCCGAGATGCGGCGTCAGCACGACATTGTCGAGCCCGCGCAGAGGATGCGCGACCGGCAGCGGCTCAACCGGAAAGACGTCCAGGCCGGCTCCGGCGATGCGCTTCTCGCGCAGGGCCTGCAACAGTGCCGCCTCATCCACGATCGGCGCGCGCGAGGTGTTGACGAGATAGGCCGACGGCTTCATCCGCGCGATGTCGGCGGCGCCGACCAGCCCGCGCGAGCGATCGCTGAGCACGACATGGATGGTGATGACGTCCGCGGTCGCAAACAGCTCGTCCTTGGCGGCATAGCCGACTCCGGCCTCCTGGCACCGCTCCGGCGTCAGGTTCGGGCTCCAGGCGATCACATTCATGCCGAAGGCCTTGGCCAGACCCGCGATCTTGGTGCCGAGCTTGCCGAGGCCGATGATGCCGAGCGTCTTGCCCTCGATCTCGACGCCGCCGAGCGCCTGCCAAGGCAGACCGGCATGCATGCGCGCATTCTCCTGGCCGATCTTGCGGGTGAGTTCCAGGATCAGGCCCATGGTGAGAGGCGCCGTGGGATCGCGGCCATATTGGGTGCCACAGACGACGATGCCGCGCGCCTTGGCGGCCTCCATGTCGATCGCGGCATTGCGCATGCCCGAGGTGATCAGGAGTTTCAGCTTCGGCAGGCGTTCGATCAAGGTGCGCGGGAACGGCGTCCGCTCGCGCATGGCGCAGACGACGTCGATGTCGGCGAGGGCGGCGGCCGTCGCGTCTTCAGTGGCGAAGGGATGGGTGAAGGCGGTTACATCCACCTTGTCGGCCAGTCGCGGCCAATCGGCCAGCGACAGCGCCGTATCGTAATAGTCGTCGAGGATTGCACAGCGCAGCCGCGTCATCGGCAGAGTCCATTCGTCGGAAGAGGGCGTCGTCGATCAACGCCGTCAGGAATGGAGCCATGCTTGCGCGCAAAGCGGCGAAGGCGCAAGGCGCGCCTCGGAGGCGGGAGCGCGCCGGACGCTCAGTCGAGGTCGGCCTTGATGCGGAACGCGGCGCCATCGCCATATTTGGCGCGCCAAGCCGGGCCCGGGCCGCGCATGTAATGCAATTCCGGCCGGTAGGGGTTGAAGGCACGCGCGACGAATTCGCGCCAGAAGCCCCTGGCGTCATCGAGGAGGCCGGATCGGCGCGGGCGTTCTGCCGCCGCGGCGGACAGGGAGGCTGACGTGAAGGTGGCCATGACGGGCTCTCGCTGTTGTCGTCTCGGCTTATCGCCGCTTGGGCGCGCGGTTCTCGCGGGCCGAGACTGAGTGTCCCGCCGAATTAATTAAAAGATGGTTGCAATTGTCGTGATCGACCGCACACATGGTGAAGACCCGTAATCGTCCGTGGCGTGATCCTGGACTCGTCTGGGGCCGGGCGGGGGGCACGATCCGACCATCATTCTCCCGGTGATTGTCCCGGCCAAAGACCGCCTCGCCGGTTGCCCTTTGGGGACCGCGCGGTTACATCAGCGGCAACCATTTTCCTTAAAATTCCGGCAGGTTTCGAGGGACACGCGATGGCGCGCCAGTTCGTCTACTTCATGCAGGGTCTGTCCAAGACCTATCCGACCCGCAAGGTGCTCGATAACATCCACCTGTCGTTCTATCCCGACGCCAAGATCGGCGTGCTCGGTGTCAACGGCTCGGGTAAGTCGACCCTGCTCAAGATCATGGCAGGCATCGACAAGGACTACACCGGCGAGGCGTGGGTCGCCGAAGGCGCCCGCGTCGGCTATCTCGAGCAGGAGCCGCAGCTCGATCCCAAGCTCACGGTGCGTGAGAACGTCATGCTCGGTGTCGCCAAGCAGAAGGCGATCCTGGATCGCTACAACGAGCTGGCGATGAACTACTCCGAGGAAACCGCCGACGAGATGACCAAGCTGCAGGACGAGATCGAGGCGCAGGGCCTGTGGGATCTCGACAGCAAGGTCGACCAGGCGATGGACGCGCTGCGCTGTCCGCCCGACGACTCCGATGTGAGCAAGCTCTCGGGCGGTGAACGCCGCCGCGTCGCGCTGTGCCGGCTGCTGCTCGACCAGCCCGAGCTGCTGCTGCTCGACGAGCCGACCAACCATCTCGACGCCGAATCGGTGTCCTGGCTGGAAGGCCATCTGCGCAACTATCCCGGCGCGATCCTGATCGTCACCCACGACCGCTACTTCCTCGACAACGTCACCAGCTGGATCCTGGAGCTCGATCGCGGCCGCGGCATCCCCTACGAGGGGAACTACTCGTCCTGGCTGCAGCAGAAGCAGAAGCGGCTGGAGCAGGAGGGCCGCGAGGACGCCGCGCATCAGCGCACGCTGGCGCGCGAGCAGGAGTGGATCGCGGCTTCGCCCAAGGCGCGCCAGGCGAAGTCCAAGGCGCGCTACCAGCGCTACGAGGAGCTGCTCAAGAAGGCCAGCGAGAAGCAGACCCAGACGGCGCAGATCATCATCCCGGTGGCCGAGCGCCTCGGCAACAACGTCGTCGATTTCGAGGGCCTGTCGAAGAGCTTCGGCGACCGCCTGCTGATCGACAACCTCACTTTCAAGTTGCCGCCGGGCGGCATCGTCGGCGTGATCGGCCCGAACGGCGCCGGCAAGACGACGCTGTTCCGGATGATCACGGGGCAGGAGAAGCCGGATGCCGGCACGATCACCGTCGGCGAGACCGTGCATCTCGGTTATGTCGACCAGTCGCGTGATGCGCTCGATGGCAACAAGACGGTGTGGGAGGAAATCTCCGGCGGCAACGAGCTGATCCTGCTCGGCAAAAAGGAAGTGAACTCGCGCGGCTACTGCTCGGCGTTCAACTTCAAGGGCGCGGACCAGCAGAAGAAGGTCGGCGCGCTCTCCGGCGGTGAGCGCAACCGCGTGCATCTCGCCAAGATGCTGAAGTCCGGCTCCAACGTCCTGCTGCTCGACGAGCCGACCAACGATCTCGACGTTGACACGCTGCGCGCGCTCGAAGAGGCGCTGGAGGATTTCGCCGGCTGCGCCGTCATCATCAGCCATGATCGCTGGTTCCTGGACCGCATCGCGACCCACATGCTGGCCTTCGAGGGCGACAGCCATGTCGAATGGTTCGAGGGCAACTTCCAGGACTACGAGAAGGACAAGATGCGCCGGCTCGGCCAGGACAGCGTGATTCCGCACCGGGTCAAGTACAAGAAGCTGACGCGCTGATCTCCACCGCGCGGCGCGACGCTGTCTCTGCTCCGGGACAAAGCGTCGCGCCCAGCCTGCGGCCAGTTGTCGCTTCCATGTGCGGCATGATTGCGTAGATAGACGTTCCGCAATCCATCCCAGCCGCGAGATTCCTCATCATGTCTTCCTCCGACGCGACCCTGTCCTCCAAGGGCGGTGCGCTGCGCCCCATCCCAATGCTGATCTTCGGCTCGCGCTGGCTGCAGCTGCCGCTCTATGTCGGGCTGATCATCGCGCAGGGCGTCTACGTCGTGCTGTTCCTGAAGGAGCTCTGGCACCTGTTCGCGCATGCCTTCGACTTCTCCGAGCAGCAGATCATGCTGGCCGTCCTCGGCTTGATCGACGTCGTCATGATCTCGAACCTGCTCGTGATGGTGATCGTCGGCGGCTACGAGACGTTCGTGTCGCGGCTCAACCTGCAGGGCCATCCCGACGAGCCGGAGTGGCTCAGCCACGTCAATGCCAGCGTGCTGAAGATCAAGCTCGCGATGGCCATCATCGGCATCTCCTCGATCCATCTGCTTCGGACGTTCATCGAAGCCGGCGCGTTGTCGTCGGGCAAGTCGACCTACACCGAGACCGGCGTGATGTGGCAGACCATCATCCACACGGTGTTCATCCTCTCCGCGATCGGCATCGCCGTCGTAGACAAGCTGTCGAATGCCGCGATCGAGGACGCGAAGCAGGCGGCGGGACATTGAGGCGCTGAGTTCCAGTGGACTGGCGACGTTCACAAGACCTGTGGGCTGTGATAGCCCTGCCGGATGGTCCGACAGCTGCTGTTCCGCTTGCGCACCTCCGTCATCGTCGGTGTTGCGCTTTGTTCGCTCGGTGGCAGTCACGCTCTTGCCGCCGACGCCGCCTTCGCTCAATTCATTGCCTCGCTCTGGCCCGAAGCCAAGGAGCAGGGCGTCTCGCGCGCGACGTTCGACGCCGAGACGCGCGGCCTCGAACCCGACACCAAGCTCCCGGACCTGTTGCTGCCGGGCCGCCCCGCGACCGGCGCTCCGGCGCAGGCCGAGTTCGTACAGGTGCCGGCCGACTACATCAAGGAAGCCTCGATCGCCAGGCTGGCGACGCACGGCCAGAAGCTGATCCAGCAATATCGTCCGGCGCTGGCCGAGATCGAGCGCCGCTTCGGCGTGCCCGGTCCGATCGTCCTTGCCATCTGGGGCCGCGAGACCGATTTCGGCCGCTACGCGCTGCCCTATGATGCGCTGCGCGTGCTGGCGACCCAGGCCTATGTCGGCCGGCGCAAGGACCAGTACCGCACCGAGTTCATCATGGCGCTGAAGATGCTCAGCGACGGCGTGGTGTCGCGCCGCGATCTCAGGGCGTCGTGGGGCGGGGCGGTGGGCCTCACCCAGTTCCTGCCGTCCGAGTACTACAAGCATGGCGTCGATCTCGATGGCGACGGCAAGGTCGATCTCTGGCACTCGGTGCCGGATGCGCTGGGCTCGGCGGCCAAGCAACTCGCCAACAAGGGCTGGCAGAGCGGCGTGCGCTGGGCCTACGAGGTCAAGCCGCCGGCCAATGTCGATTGCACGATGGGCGTGCCGGAGGTGAAGAAGCCGATCGCGGAGTGGCTGCGGGCGGGCTTCGTGCCGGTGCGTGGCCAACGGCTGAGCGCCGCCGAGCAGCAGCAGCCGGCGTCCCTGCTGCAGCCCGAGGGCATCTACGGCCCGGCCTTCCTGACGACGGCGAACTACTTCGTCATCAAGGAATACAATTTCTCCGACCTCTACGTGTTGTTCGTCGGCCATCTCGCCGACCGCATGACCAGCCCAGCCGGCTTCGCTACGCCGTGGTCGGCGTCCCAGCAGTTGCGGAGCAAGGACGTCGAGGCGATGCAGAAGGGGCTCACGCGCCTCGGACTCTATGCAGACAAGCTGGACGGCAAGGCGGGGATGCAGACCCGCGCGGCGCTCGGCACGTTCCAGAAGAAGGCCGGGCTCAAGGTGGATTGCTGGCCAAGCGAAACGGTGCTGCAGGCGATCAACGCCGCGCGCTGACGGCGTCCGGGAGCCGAATGCAGGCAGCAAAAAGCCCGGCCGTGGGGCCGGGCTCGTGCCGCATCGAATGCGTGATCTTGATCAGTAGCAGACGCGAACCGGGCGAGACACCCAGCCGTAGCCGTCCCAATAGCGCTCACGGCGCCACACGCACGGCGGCGGGCCCGGCGGGGGGGCTTCGACATAGACCGGCCCGCCATAGGCCGGACGGCTGGAGGCGATCGCGCCACCGAGCAGGGCGCCGCCGATCAGGCCTGCGGCCACGCCGGCACCGACGTCGCCAGCCTTCGCAGCCGGTGCGGTCACGCTCAGCGAACCGGCGATTGTCGCAACCGCGAGCACGGCGGTCAGGATCTTCTTCATCTTCCGAGATCTCCTGGAGGAGCGCCCCTGGAGGCGCCGGGTTGGTGATTCACGCTCGAAGGGCGGTCAGCATCGTGAGAAAACACGATAATCCGTCAACCCTCCGTAAACTCTCTCTGAGCTGATGCGACGGAAAAACGGTTTTTTCTGGCCATGCCAGCCAGGATCATTCGAAATTCCAGTGCAACGTCATGGAATTAATGAAGGTGAACGCTCACTCGCACACGCGCACGCGGCGGATCCGCCAGCCATAGCCGTCCCAGAAGCGCTGGCGCTGCCAGTAGCAGGCATAGCCGGGGTCGGACACGTAAGCCGGGCCGCCGTAATACGAGTAGCCCGGACCGTAGGAATAGCCGGGGCCATAGGAGTAGCCGGGCCCGTAGTAATAGGGATTGCTGCCGGCGGCGATGGCGCCACCAATGAGCGCGCCGCCGATCAAGCCAGCCGCGACGCCTGCAGCAACGCGACCGTTGCGTGCTTCCGCCGGGGCAGGGGCCAGCGCGGCGCTCGACAGAGTCGCGACGGCGGCCAGGACCGCAACAGTCTTCTTCATGACCTTAACCTCTCTCACTCCAGGTCGGCAGATGGCGCATCGGGCCATGCCATACGTTCCCACATCCCGCTTGAATGATCAATGAACGGGCTCGCCCCATTGGACGACCCATCCGGAGGATGCGTTCAATGCTGCAATGCACAAAACGCAACGATCGGAAGCATGAATGCCCAGCGCCCTGATCATCGCGATTGCCGTCTGCCTGGCCGCCGGCGCCTGCTACGCGCTGCTGGTCGTGGTGGATTGGAAACGGCGACGGAGCGGCGTGGATACCACGGGGGCTGATACGGGCGGGTCGTGGCCATGGGAATCCGGAACCTCTTCCGGCTGGTTCAGCAATACCGCGACGGACGTCATGGGAAATCCCATCGACGGCGGCGGATCGGATAGCGGTAGCGACGGGGGTGGCGGCGACGGAGGCGGGGGCGATTGAGGCCCCTGTTTGCTGTCAGTTTGATCTGCGACAAGGTCGCATTCTTAGATCCGTTCTAGGTCAACTACGAGATTGGAATAGCTTCAAAAGCGCCGGTTTCCCTTTGCGCGGGGAGGTGCGGATGACTATCGATAGCTGACCAAAGACGAGTGGCCGGTTTCTCATGATTGTTTGTTCCTGCAACGTCATCAGCGATCACGACATCCGCAAGGTGGTGACATCTGCGGACGAACTGCCGCGGAGCCCCAAGCAGGTCTATGGCTGCCTTGGTTGCAGTGCGGAGTGCGGCCGTTGCGCGCGCACGATCAAGACCATCATCGACGAGGCGCTGGGACCTTGCGCGCGGGCCTGCCAGTCGGGTTGCCAGCACGCCCATGCGCATGGCCGCGCACCCGCGCAGGTGGCCGAGGATGACATTCAGAGCCGGTTCGCGCTGGCTGCCTGCTGACGTGCGTTTGCCCTCAATCTCGTCCCGTTCGCCCTAAAAATGCACATGAACGGGGGTCGTCTCCGAACTTCGAACCTGTTATGGAGCGCCTGCGGCCTCTAACTTTTTCGGAGCTTATCCATGCAGGGCGACCCCAAGGTCATCGAATATCTCAACAAGGGATTGCGCAGCGAGCTGACTGCCATCAACCAGTATTGGCTGCATTATCGCCTGCTCAACAACTGGGGCCTTCTGGAGATGGCCAAGGTCTGGCGCAAGGAATCCATCGAGGAGATGGAGCACGCCGACAAGTTCACCGATCGGATCCTGTTCCTCGACGGCTTCCCGAACATGCAGGTGCTGGATCCGTTGCGCATCGGCCAGAACGTTAGGGAGATCATCGAGTGCGATCTCGCGGCGGAGATCGGCGCGCGGACGCTCTATCAGGAAGCTGCCACTTATTGCCACGGCGTGAAGGACTACGTGTCGCGCGATCTGTTCGAGCAGCTGATGAAGGACGAGGAGCATCACATCGACTTCCTCGAGACGCAGCTCGACCTGATCGGCCGTATCGGACTCGAACTCTATACCCAGAAGCACGTCGGCGGACTCGAGAGCGAGCATTGATGCCCGCCGCCTTGCGGCACTCCTCTCTGCAACAGGTCGATTCGAGGCGGATCTTCAGGCCTTGAATCGACCAGGCGAGACAATCGGCTGAATCGCACAAGTTCAGTCGATGACCCCGAAGGACGTCACGGGCATCGCCCAATAGACCAGCTTGGTGCCCGCGAACGCACTCCTGAGCCGCTCCAGCAGCCGCTCGCTATCCGTTTCCTGCAGCACGATCCTCACCACGATCTCATCGGCATGGCCCTTGACCCGCTCCGCCGTCGTGCGCAGCCGGACGCGGGCGCCGTGACCGGCTGCATCGGAGGCCGTGAATCCGGAAACCAGATCCGTCTGCTCACTGATGAAGTCGAACAGCTCGTCGCGCAGCTCGCGCGGCGCAATCAGCGTCAGGCACAAGGCTTGGCTCGTCACATCGCCTCCTTCTTCGCCGCGCCATAGCGGCGATACAGGATCGGCAGCAGGATCAAGGTCAGCAAGGTCGACGACAACAAGCCGCCGATCACGACGATCGCCAGCGGACGCTGGACCTCCGATCCCGGCCCGGTGGCAAACAGCAGCGGGATCAAGCCCAGCGCGGTGATGCTGGCGGTCATCAGCACCGGACGCAGCCGGCGCCTGGCGCCTTCGACGACGATGCGCTGCTCCGACACGCCGTGCGCGCGGAGCTGGTTGAAGTAGGATACAAGCACCACGCCGTTCAGGACGGCGATTCCGAGCAGGGCGATGAAGCCGACGGAGGCGGGGACGGAGAGGTATTCTCCGGTCGAGACCAGCGCGAACACGCCGCCGATCAGCGCGAAGGGAATGTTCACCAGCACCAGCAGGGCCTGACGCACCGAGCCGAACGTCGTGAACAGCAGCACGAAGATCAGGCCGATCGCTACGGGCACCACGACGGAGAGCCGCGCCGCAGCCCGTTGCTGGTTCTCGAATTGCCCGCCCCAGGTCAGCCGATAGCCGGCCGGGAGCGGCAGCTCGGCCGCCACCTTCTGCTGTGCGGCCTGAACGAAGCCGACCATGTCGCGGCCACGCACATTGCTGCGCACCACGCTCATGCGGTTGCCGTCCTCGCGGTCGATCTTGACCGGGCCGTCGACCCGCTGAATTCGCGCGACCTGCGACAGCGCCACGTGTTGTCCGGCCGCCAAAGTCAGCGGCAGCATCGAAAGCAGCGTCGGCGCCTCGCGCGTGGTCTCGCTGCCGCGGACCAGGATCGGCGTCCGTCGTCCGCTTTCGAGCGCGGTGCCGATGGTTCGCCCCTCGATCTGGGTGCGCAATGAGTTGGCGATCGAATCCACCGAAAGGCCGAGACGGCCGGCTTCCAGGCGATTGACGGTCACGGTGTAGTACTGCGCGCCTTCGTTCAGCGTGGTGTAGACGTCCTCCGCGCCATCGACGCTCGACACGATCGCCGACAGCTTGGCCGCGATCTCGTTGAGCTTCGCGATATCGGGGCCGAAGATCTTCACGGCGACGTCGCCGCGCACGCCGCTGATCATCTCCTGCACGCGCATGTCGATCGGTTGCGTAAAGCTCAGCGAGATGCCGGGAAAGTCCGCCAGCACGTCGCGGAGCTTCAGGAGCAAGGCTTCGCGGCTATCGTTCTCGCGCTGGTCGGCAGGCTTGAGCACGAGGAACGTGTCGGTCTGATTGAGGCCCATCGGATCGAGACCGAGCTCGTCCGAGCCGGTGCGCGCGATGATCCCTGCGATATCGGGGACCTTCATCAAGGCCGTCTGCAGCCGGGCGTTGATAGCCAAGGATTCATCGAGATTGACCGACGGGAGAGTTTCCACGCTGACGATGACGTCGCCTTCATCCATCGTCGGCATGAAGGTCTTGCCGAGCTGGCTGTAGCCGAAGCCGGCCGCCACGAGGCTGAGCAGGGCCGCGATGATGACTTTGCGCTCATTGTCGAGCGCCCATGCGAGCGCCGGTCCATAGATACGCTGGGCGGCGCGGATCAGCAGCGGATCTTCATGAGAAGCCGATTTGAGCGCGAACGAGGTTGCCACCGGGATCACCGTCAGCGCGAGCAGCAGCGAGGCCGCCAGCGCGAAGATGATGGCGAGCGCCACCGGGATGAAGAGCTTGCCCTCCAGGCCCTGCAAAGTGAGCAGCGGTACGAACACGATGATGATGATCAGCACGCCGGAGGCGACCGGCTGTAGCACCTCGCAGACCGAGCGGTAGACGATGTGGATCAGGGGCGTCGTTCTCCCCGGATCGTGCTTCCCGAGATTGCCGACGATGTTCTCGACCACGACCACGAGCGCATCGATCAGCATGCCGATGGCGATCGCCAGCCCGCCGAGACTCATCAGGTTGGCCGACATGCCGACCGCGCGCATGACCAGCAGTGCGATCACGATCGCCAAGGGAAGGCTGAGCGCAATGACCAGCGAGGCGCGCCAATTGCCGAGGAACAGCAGCAGCAGCACGACGACGAGCACCGTGGCCTCGCCGAGCGCCCGCACCACCGTTCCGACGGCGCGGTTGACCAGCCTGCTGCGGTCATAGAACACGTTGATGCTGACGCTGGCGGGCAGCGACGGCTTCAACTCCTCCAGCCGCGCGCGCACGTCGCGCACCAGTTGTCCGGCATTGGCGCCACGCAGCCCGAGCACGAGGCCCTCGACCGTCTCGCCCTTGCCGTCGGTGGTCACCGCGCCATAGCGCGTGAGCGCGCCGATCTTGACTCGCGCGACGTCGCTGACCCGGATGGGAACGCCGTCGCGGGTGTCGATGACGATGGCTTTGATGTCGTCGATGCCGCGAATGCTGCCCTCGATCCGCACCAGCGCGCTATCCTCGCCCTGGTTGACGCGACCGGCACCGTCATTGCGGCTGTTGGCCTCGATCGCCTTGCGGAATAGCTCGGAGGAGATGCCGCGGGCCGCCAGCGCGTCGTTGCGCGGCACGATCTCGAAGGCGCGGACGTAGCCGCCGAGCGCGTTGACGTCGGCGACACCGGGCACGGTGCGCAGCGCCGGGCGGATCACCCAGTCGAGCAGGCTGCGCCGCTCGGCGAGCGACAGCTCGGGGCTCTCGATCGTGAACATGAACATCTCGCCGAGCGGAGACGTGATCGGCGCAAGGCCGCCGCTCACGCCCTCGGGAAAGTCGCGGGAGATGTTCGACAGCCGCTCGGACACCTGGTTGCGCGCCCAATAGATGTCGGTGCCGTCCTCGAAATCGACGGTGATGTCGGCCAGCGCGTATTTGGTGGTGGAGCGCAGGATCTTCTTGTTGGGCAGGCCGAGCAGCTCGAGCTCGATCGGCACGGTGATGCGCTGCTCGACCTCCTCGGGCGTGAGGCCCGGTGCCTTCATGATGACCTTGACCTGAACGGGCGAGACGTCCGGAAACGCATCGATGGGCAGGGTCGGCAGGAACACGGCGGCCGCGCCGAGCACCAGCAGCACGCTCAGCATGACGAACAGCCGCTGCGACAGCGCGAAGGCGACCAGCCGCTGCAGCATCATTGTCCGAGCCGTGAGAGAATGCCGCGCAAGGCCGAGATGCCACCGATGGCGACCTCATCCTTATCGGTGATCGGGCCGGCGACGACGACGTGATCCTGATCTTCGGCGAGCAGTGTCACCGCAACTTGGCGGAAGCCGCCTTCGGTGGCCACGAAGATCGAGGTCTGCTCACCGCGCCGGACGAGGCCGCTGTAGGGAATCTCCCAGGCGCTTTCGCCGGCGGAGATGAAGCCGATTCGCGCGGCGGCGGTCTGGCCGGAGTGCAGTTCGCCGTTGTTCGGAATCTCGGCGCGGACGAGGATGGTCTGCGTTGCGGCATCGGTGGTTTCGGAGACCAGGATGACGCGACCCGGCGTCGCGTAGCCGTCGATGTCGACGCGTGCGCCGGTCTTGATGGCGCCGATGTTGGTGGCAGGTATGGCGATCTCGGCCCAGAGCGGCGACAGGCGCGCGAGCTTCACCAACGGTGCAGCCTGCTCCATCCGCTGGCCCGGCGAGACCACGATGTCGACGACGGACGCGACCTGCGGCGCGTTGACGGTCAGCGTCGCGCTGATGGCGGCCTCATTGGTCAGGCGCGCGATGGCATCATCCGACAAGCCGCTGAGGTGGAGCATCTGCCGTCGCTCGGCGACCACGATGCTCGCCTGGCGGGCTTCAGTCTGGCTGGACTCCAGCACACGCTGCGGGACTGCCTTGCCCTCGAACAGGTCGGCGTTGCGCTTCAACTGCTGGACGGCGAGAACCTCCTGCGCGAGAGCATGCAGATATTCGCGCTGCAGCGATACGAAGCTCGGGCTCTCGAGCGTCAGCAGCGGCTGTCCGACACTGACGCGATCGCCGCGCGCGACCGCCAGGTTGGTGACCATGCCGGCGACCGGAGCGCTGACGACCCACAATTGCGGGGTCGGTATCACGATCTGCGCGGGGTAGGGCAACGTCTTGTCGCTCCGGCTCGATATCGGATGCGTGACGCGGATGCCGAGGTTCTGCGCCTGCGCCGGCGTAAGCTTCACATCCTCGGCCGACGCCGCCGAGGGCGTCGCGTAAGAGGCGATCAGGAGCAGCGCGCCTGCCAGACGGCAAGGTCGCGCAAGATGGGCAGCACGGGGGGCGGGCATCGACTGAGCTCGTTTCCAGCTTTCAAACGACACGTCATGAACTAGCCGGCCTGCTTGGGCGGCTGCTGAGCTGCATCAACATGTGGGCTCGCGACTGCGGGCGCGCCACTGATGGACTAGGAAAGATGACTCGAAGCTGACGCGAGTTTGCGAATGGATGGCATTCTCAAAGCTGCTCGCGCCACCGCGCGTCGGTGATCTCCTGAGGCTCCGGCGCGCCGAGGCTGGTCTGATCGTGAATGATCTCGCTGATGCTCGGCATCGCCGAGCGCGGCACCTGCGCGTCCTGCGCCCACAGCTTGGAGCGCATGATCGCCTTGCCGCAATGGAAGTACACCTCCTGCACGTCGATGCTGACGACGCTTCGCGGCGGCTTGCCGAACTCCTCGAGCTTGGCGAGCAGGTCGGGATCGGCGGACACCGAGGCCGTGCCGCCGACCCGCAGCGTCTCGTTGAGTCCCGGCACGAAGAAGATCAGTTGCACCTGGCCCGACCCCTCCGAGACGTTCCTCAGGCTGTCGAGCCTGTTGTTGCCTGGCCGGTCGGGCAGCAGCAGCCGATGGTCGCCGTCGATGTGGACGAACCCCGGATGGCCACCGCGCGGCGAGGCGTCGACGCTGCCGTCCGTGCCCGACGTCGCCATCACGCAGAACGGCGAGAGCGAAATGAACCTCCGGCTGTGAGCGTCCAGCGCAGGACGCACCTTGGCGATCACGCGCTCCTGTGGCTTCGGATAGATCGCGGCGAGATCGGCATTGGCTGGGTTGCTCACGGCGGTGCTCCTATTGCTGCTCGGCCTTGCGACGCCATGGCCAATCGATCAGCGTTGCGCTGTACAGCGCCCACCACACCAGCACCGGCTGAAACGCCAGCCGCGGGCCATGGTAGAGCCAGCTGCTGCCGAGAACAGGCAGGTCGATGCCGTCGAGCGCATGCTTGAAATTCGCGGGCCAGACGCAAACGGCGTACGCCGCGAGCCCGATCCCGGCCCAACGCCGCATCGGCCTCGTGACCAGCGCCACCGCGCCGGCGATCTCGCACAGCCCGGTGAGCATGATGACCTCCGGAGCAAACGGAACGATCGCGGGCGTGATGCGCAGGAACGGTTCGGGGATCGCGAGATGCGCGATCCCAGCCGCCATGTAGAACGCCGCCATCACCCAGCGCATGACCGCGCGTGCCCTATCGTCGCGCGATGCGCCGGTCCCGAGCGCCGAGTTCGTGGGGCTCGGGTCACACGGCATCGGCGGGAACGAAACAGCTGATGACGATGTCGCCGCGATGATGGACATACCAGACCACGGCCTCGCCGATCGGGTTGCCGCGGTCGCGGATGATGGCGCGCTCCGGCACCGCCATCCAGCGTCCCTCGATCGGCACCCAATAAATGCCGTCGCGGACGTCGTAGGTGGTGCGGTGGCCGTCTGAGATATCGCAGCAGGGCACGCCGTTGGGGGCGATCACGCTCTTGAACCAGGCACGCACGTCAGGCGGAACGTTGTCGAACTGGCCGTTGTCGACCGCCAGCGCGATGCGCGCGCAGGCCAGCGAACCGAGCGCCAGAGCGGCCAGGATCATTGCGCGCATGCGAAGCTCCATCCCGGACTACATCCCCCGCTGCGGCGCCGTGGCGAGCAGCTCGCGCAGCGGCTCAAGATAGAACTTCGCATTGCCCGTGGTCAGGTGACCGCGCGTCTCGGCGGAGGCGGGGATCAGCAGCACCTTGCCGTTCGCGACGCGCTTCATCGCATCGGCGGTGATGCCCGTCTCCGGCGGATTGCGCTCGTCGTCGGCCGAGTTGATCAGCATCACCGTGGCCTTGATCTTCTCGAGGTCGGCGGAGGGATTGTAGTCGTGCGAAGACTCCCACTGATAGATGAAGTCGTTCGCATCGGTGGGGACCGATTGGCCCAGCCGCTCCTCGACCATCTTGTCGGCCTTGGCGGCCGTCGGGGCTGCGATCTGATAGGCGAGGGTGCCGCCCGCGGTCGCCGTGCCATAGGCGGTGACGGCGTACTTCATCATCCGCGGCTGGGAGGTGTAGTTGCCGCCATTGTAGTCGGGGTCGTTGCGGATCGTCTCCAGCATGATCCGGCGAAGCATCCAGTTGCGAGCGGCCATCTCGGTCGGCTGCGAGGCCATCGGCACCGCGATGTCCATGAACTCCGGATAGCGCGTCGCCCACACCCAGCTGTGCATGCCGCCCATCGAATTGCCGATGATCAAGCGCACATGCTTGATGCCGAGGCCCTCGGTCAGCAGCCGGTGCTGCGCATCGACCATGTCGGCATAGTCATAGGCCGGAAACTTGGCCTTCAGCCCATCGGACGGTTTTGAGGATTTGCCGTGCCCGATGCTGTCGGGGATGATGATGTAGTACTTGGTCGCGTCGAGCGGCTGGTCCTTGCCGAACAATTCGCCGGCGAAGGTCGGCACCAGCATGCTCGCGCCGGAGCCGCCGGTGCCGTGCAGGACGAGAACGGGTTGTCCGGTCGGCTCGCCCACGGTGGTGTAGTGCAGCTTCAGCTCGGGCAGCGTCTCGCCGGTGTGAAACTTGAAATCCTTGACGATCACGTCGCCCTGCTTGGGGGCGGGGTAGTCGGCGGCAGCAGTGGGTGTGCCAAGAGCTGAGCAAAGAATAACGACGGCGGCGAAGATGGCGGCAAACGGTCGAAGCATCGGATCCCCCTGCAAGAGCGCGGCTCTTTGCGGCCGCATCGGGGGCATGATAGCACGATCCCAGACCTGGTTCAGCACCGGATTGATCCCGTCATGTGCCGCAACATCAAGACGCTGTTCAACTTCGAGCCACCGGCGACCGAGGCCGAGATTCAGGCCTCCGCGCTGCAATTCGTGCGCAAGCTCTCCGGCTTCAACACGCCCTCACAGGCCAACGAGGCCGCCTTCGCACATGCGGTCGCGGAGGTCGCCGACGCCGCGCGCCGGCTGTTGACCTCGCTGCACACCCAGGCGCCGCCACGCGACCGCGAGATCGAGGCGGCCAAGGCGCGCGAGCGCTCGGCGATCAGGTTCGGCAAGGGCTGAAGCCGCCGCGGCTCCGCAGCACGGAGACGCTCAAAACCCGTCGTCGTCGCCGTGATCTTCGCCACGGTCCGCGGCGGCATGCTTGCCGTGTTTCTTCTTCTTTTTCTTGTGCTTCTTCTTTTTCTTCTTCGGGACCTCGATCTCGTGCGGATCGTCGTCCTCGAACGCCTCTTCGAGCGCCTCGTCATGCTCGGTGGCGGCGAAGATGTCGCGCACCGCGATCAGCTGCGCGTCGCGCTCATGCGCTTCGCGATCCCGGTTGCGCTTGTAGTCGTCATAGGCGGCGAAGATCTGCTCCAGCCAGGGCATCAGCTGATCGATGGTCGGCAGCGTGCCGGGCGGTCCCTGTTCGCCACGCGGGCCCTGCGATCCCTCGGGGCCCGGCTTGCCGGGCGGGCCTTGCTCGCCGCGCGGCCCCTGCGGACCGGGCTTGCCTTGCGGACCTGCCTTGCCGTCGGGACCGGGCTTGCCACGCTGACCATCCGGCCCGCGCCGTCCGGGCTGCCCCTGCGGGCCACGTGGACCCACGGGGCCCTGCAGGCCGCGTCCGGCCGGATTCTTTGCCACTACCGCAACTCCACACCACATCCCTGATTCGCGGCAAAGCCTAACAGAGCCGTGATGATCGCAGCAATTGCAGGGAGGCTGCGAGGCCGACTGATCAACATCAATCGGCGCCGCATCCTGATAGTTCCACGCGATGGGATACCGCGTGGCCGCCCTCATTCTCAGGCCGAATAGGCCGGCACCGCGATGCCGTCGGCCGTGTAGCTGCGGATCTTGTTCCGCAAGGTGCGCACGGGCATGCCGAGCAGCCGTGCAGCGTGGGTGCGATTGCCGTTGCAGCGGACCAATGTCTGAACGATGAGCTCGCGCTCGATCTCGGACAAGGGCGTGCCGATCAACAGCGGCAGAACCTCCGCCGCGGACGGCGGCGATGGCATGACGAGGGGTACGAGTGAAGGACTTGCGGCATCGGCTGACAACTCTTGTGACATAACTCCTCCCGATCAACGCCCGCGCCGAAACCGAAAACGACGCGAAAACATCGAGACCAACTGAACATCCAGCCCGTAAATCACCGTGGTCGGACAAGGTTAACGGCGCCTTAACATCCGCTTCCGGCCGTCCGGACAGGGGCGAATACCCCGAAATGGCCTTGCTTTCGCTGAGGTCTTGGCCCATTTCGCCGGCGTTGCCGCCCTTTTGCCACGCATGCCGGCGCGAGGCGGCGCGACCACGATGGACGCCGGCGGGCGATCGTCGCTGTCCGGCGAGGGCGGCATTTCGAACACAGTCGCGGCGCGGCATGCGCGCTGCCGCGCGAAGGGCTAAATTCGGCCGGATCGATTCGCTTGATGGGCCGCGATCGTCACACGTGGCCATCGAATTACCTCAAGTTCACTTCGCTGGAGACTTCATCCATGAAAATTGCATCCTTCGTCCGTGGTCTCGCGGTGGCGCTGACGGCCGCAGCCTTCGCCGTCCTGCCCGGCGCCGCGCGCGCGGACGGCGGCTTCATCACGCTGACCATCTACAAGGCCGGATGGATCATCGGCGGCTCCGGCGGCAGCGGCGTGCTGAACTTCCACGGCCGCGCCTATCCGCTGTCGACCGGCGGGCTCGATTGGGGTCTCGTGTTCGGCGGCTCGCGCACGGTGCTGCGCGGCCGGGTCAGCAACATCTGGCGTCCGTCCGACGTCGAGGGCGTCTACGGCGCCGCCGGCGCCGGCCTCGCGGTGGGCCGCGGCGTGCGCGGCATCGTGCTGACCAACCAGAAGGGCGCGGTGCTGGAGTTGTCGGGCGAGCAGATCGGCTTGCTGGCCAATGTCGATCTGTCGGGCCTGGCGATCACGATCAGGTAGTTGCAGCATGGTTGGGGCGCCTGACAACGAGCAACGGCGCTTCAACTCATAACAGGTGTCATCGCCCGGCTTGACCGGGCGATCCAGTACGCCGCGGCCTATCGGCTCAATCACGACTGTCTCTGGAATACCGGATCGCCCGGTCAAGCCGGGCGATGACAGTTGTGATTGTCGCGGGCGTCCGGCCAACGTCGTGCATCTTGTTCGCGGCCACTCCACTGTCTGCTCACGACTCCGCGTTCTCGCCGCACATCGTGCGCGAGGGATGCTTCGTTTTCGCCCCATCGACAACCGAGAGGGGCAGGGAAGACCGGGAGCTCGCCGCTCCCATGGTCCGCGTGCAACAAGAAAGCACGCGGCAGAACCACAGGCTCGGCTAGGACATCCCGGCCTTCCCTGCGCGCATGGTCTGACGGCTTATACGTGGTCTCCCTGGTGCGCCGGCGTGTTGGCCACCATGACGCACGGGACGCAATCTGCATCCCCGCGCGCGTGATACCAGCTTCGGGGTATCAGGACATCACGACTTCGCCGTACGTGACCGCGTTGCGCTCGTCCGGCGCAGCGATCACGTCCACCGCGGCCCACCTCCACGTATCGTGACGACGCGTACGTCCCTCTGCATGAGGCGGGTTGAGCGAGAGCATCGTGCTGATTTGCCCGACATGGCAAGCGCTGATGCCTGCGGCAAACCAACACGACGGGCAGTTTGCGCATGGGATGTATGCGGGGATTGCCCGTCGGGTGGGGCTCATCGGGCTGGCCGATATTGATAGTTACGTCTGGCCCCTCGTTTGACGTTGCGTGAGCGCCTGTCGCCGAGCATCGCGCTGTCAGATATCGTGCCCTCTCCCCCAAGGCGAAGCAAAGCTTCGCCAGGGCGGGAGAGGGCATCACCGGCCTATCAACGTACTCGCTTGGGTGAGGGGTATCTCTCCGCGAGTTGTGCTTGCCGAGCCATACCCCTCACCCAAGCGAGCTTGCCGCGCTGTCCTACATGCCCTCTCCCGTCCTGGCGAAGCTTTGCTTCGCCTTGGGGGAGATGGCGCAGTCACTGGCATTGCTCGCATCATATTCAGATCATTGCCTGCCGCCATGATCATGACGCTTTCTACTAATCAGCTGTGGGCGTCAGGCCCGTAGGGTGGGCAAAGGCGCGCCCGCGTGCGCGTGGCTTGATGCGCGGCATCCCGCGCCGTGTCCACCACCTTGCTGCTGAGTGCTGGAATGCATGGTCGGCACGCGACCGCCCTGCGGGCGGCCGCTTTGCCCACCCTACCGCTCATCATCGACATCCGATGTATCAGACCGTCCCTGCGACATGCTCCGCCAGCTCCCGCCACGGCTGCACGGTCCACGCACCCGAGGCCGCGCCGGACGGCGAGGCGAGCACGAACGCGATCGGAAAATCATCCTTCTGCGGCTGCCGCCCTAGCGCGATCGCGCTGGTCGGCCGGCCGTAGAACAGGCTTGCGGCCTTCTTGCTGGTGAAGGCGATCGTCGCGGGGCGATGCTGCCGGATCTTGGCAACGAAGCCCGCGACGTCGACGCCCGCCTTCAACGCGACGTGATCCATCCCCGCGCCCAGCTTGCACAGGTCGGTGAAGCCGATGCCGAGCGACAGCAGCGCCGGAAACTGCTCCGGCAGATACAGCCGCGGCGTCAGGCCCACCTCATGCAGTGTGCGCCAGAAGCGGTTGCCGGGATGCGCGTAGTAGTGTCCGGTCGCGGCCGAGCGCTCGCTGGCGGCGGTGCCGACGAAGACGAGGCGCAGGCCGGGCTGGAGCTGATCGGGCAGGCGGTCCATGCGCGTTTGTCGCATTGTTGCATTGTCTGCAACAAGCCATTGATGCCGGGCGGCGTTGTTGATCGGGTGGCCTCGAACTAGACCATGCGGCACAGCAATGGGAGCACCCGATGTCGCAACGACGCCTCTATCATTTCGCCTTGTCGGGCCACGCGCACCGCGCGCGGCTGATGCTGAGCCTGCTCGGTCTGCCGTGCGAGCTCATCGACGTCGACCTCAAGGGCGGCGCGCAGAAGCGGCCGGATTTCCTCGCGCTCAATCCGTTCGGCCAGGTGCCGGTGCTGGTCGACGGCGACGCCGTGATCCCCGACTCCAATGCGATCCTGGTCTATCTCGCCGGTCGCTATGACGGCTCCGGCAGATGGTGGCCGCGCGACCCCGCGGGCCAGGCGCAGGTGCAGCGCTGGTTGTCGGCGGCGGCCGGTCCGCTGGCCTTCGGCCCCGCGGCGGCGCGGATTGCGACCCTGTTCGGCGGCCCGCTCGACATGGCCAAAGCGCATCAGATCGCCAACAATCTGTTCGCGGTGATGGAGCGCGAGCTCGAGACCCGGCCGTTCCTCGCCGGCGAGACGCCGACCATCGCCGACATCGCGCTGTACAGCTACACCGCGCACGCGCCGGAAGGCGGCGTGTCGCTCGCGCCCTATCCCAATGTCGTCGCGTGGCTGGCCCGGATCGCCGCGCTGCCCGGCTTCGTGCCGATGCCGGCGAGCCCGGTCGCCGGCGCGGCCTGACCCGCGCATTGCGAGGAGCGCAGGCAAGGGCGACGCATTGCTGCCGTCCTTCGAGACGCACGCCTCCGGCGAGCTCCTCAGGACGAGGTCTCGTTCAGATCGATCATCCTGCTCCTCATGGTGAGGAGCGCCGCGCGCGGCGCGTCTCGAACCATGAGGCCTCGATCATAGGCCGGGCACATCCGGTGCGACTTACAGGAAGCAGCGGCGCTCGTCGCGCAGCTTGAGCTGGATGTTGGTGGCTTCGACGAAGGTCGGCACGGGCTTGGAGACGACCTTGTAGGTCGACGGCCATTCCACCGGCTTGGACTGCAACTCGGTGTTCCAGATCTGGCAGATGCCGGTGTTGTCCCAGCGGATCACGTAGTAGCCGCTTTTGGGCGCCGGTGCGGCCAGAGCGGGGGCGGCGACCGAGGCGGCGGCGAACGCGGCGGCAGCGGCGAGAGAGGTCAAGCGACGCATCGTCAATCTCCTGAAACGAACCAACCAAATCACCTGCGGCGGCACGCGCGGTGGACGCGCAGCCGCCGGGCCGAAGTGGTGCGACAAAAGCGCCCGCAAGGCAAGGCGCTGAGCGCTGTCGTTCACAGCGATGTCAGTGGTTGAGGACGTGTCGGGCCATCGCGCGAGGCGCAGTGCCCTTCGGCGGTCATAGCGTGCAGCGGCCCTGGCGGCGCAGCTTCACCTGCAGGGTGACGGCATCGTTGAAGGTCGGCACGGGACGGCTGATGACCTGGTAGCGGGAGGGCCATTGCAGCGGCCTGAAGGTGAGGGCCTCGCTCCAGACCTGGCAGATGCCGGTGTTCTCCCAGCGCAGGATGTAATAGCCGGCCTGCGCCGGGGCGGCGACGACGAGCGCCACGACGGCGCAGGCTCCCGCAAGACCGATTGTGGTGAAACGAGACATCAGGAAAACTCCGGCAACAAACAGGCCCCAGCCAGCGGGCGCCTTGTCGCGGCGGTGTCGTTCGTTTTGAAGGCAACCATGGCCGCATCATGCGTCAAATCCGCGCGATGAGCGGCGCAATCGGGATCGCGTCGAAGGAGGCCGGACGACGCGACAGCCGCGACGTGTGGCAGAGGAACCCGCTCAGCGCCCGATCATGGACCGCTGACGCGCGGGTCCGTTGACCGCGTCGAGTGGCGCTGCCTGGCGCGAAGCGAAGCCGAGGTCCGGCTTGGCGGCCGGCTCGGGCCTGAACCGCGGCGCCGCGACCTGGATCTGCGCGGCATTGCCATTCGGCTGCGCCGCCTGCGGCTGCACGGCCGGTGACCGCCGCCGCAGGAAGTGCCGCTCCAGCAGGGCGTAGGACAAGGTCGCGGCGATGATCGACAGCGGCAGGCCGATCGCGAGCCGCAGCGGCCACCAGACGCCGTAGCTGTCGAGGAAGTTCAGGATCGGCAGGTGCCAGAGATAGATGCCGTAGAAGATCCGGCCGAGCAGGATCGCGACCGGCCATTCAAAGACGCGGTGGAGCACAGTGCCGCTGCTGCGCGCCAGCATGGTCAGCACGAGGATGCCGGGCAGCACGCCGCACACCATGCTGCCGAACAGATAATAGTTCATGCTCGGCCCGTCCGCCGGCCAGAATAGGAAGGTGACCGTGCCCCAATAGAGCAGCAGCGGCCACGCCAGATTCGGCCAGAGCCGGTCGAGCGCGGGGTAGGCGCCGTGCGGCACCAGCCGCAGCACGACCGCCATCGCGCAGCCCGCCATCAGCGCGTCGGCGCGGGTGTCGAACGCGGTATAGAGCCGCCGCCACTCCGCGCCATCGAGCACCAGCGCCACGCGCCAGGCCCAGATTGCGGCCGCGATGGCGCAGATGGCCCCGACCAGCCGCCACGTTACGCCGAAGCGCTTCACCAGTAGCGCGAAGGTCAGCGGCCACAGCAGATAGAACTGCTCCTCGGTCGACAAGGTCCAGGTGTGGCCGATGTCTTCGATCGTCTTGGGATCGAACACGTACCAATAGTTGGCGACGTAGCCGAGCGCGATCGCGGCGCGCTCCAGCGCCGGCAGGACCGGTGGCCGCAGCAGCCAGGTGACCAACACATAAGCCGCGAGCATCAAGAGCAGCGGTGGCACGATCCGTGCGAAGCGCCGTGCGTAGAATTCGCGGAACCGGATGCGGCCGTGCTTGTCGATGTCACGCAGCAGCAGGCCGGTGATGTAATAGGCGCTGGCGACGAAGAACAGGTCGATATAGAGCACCGCGCCCGGCACCAGCGTGTGCGACACATGCGCCGTCACCACGCCCAGGGTCATCAGCCCGCGCATGCCGTCATGCGAGGGCACGTAGCCGAGCGGATAGACCTGCGCCCGGAACGCGTCACGGACGTCGTCACGCAACGCCACGGCGGCATCGCGGAGCAGGCCGGGCAGGGCATGGATCGGCCAAGGATAAAACATTAATCGGGAGATTTTCGGATATAATGTTTCGGGTTATTTTATAATATTTAAAAATTAAATGTGGCGCAAGAGGAGAAATAGAGCCGCGCGGACCGGGACGATGCAGGGTTGCAACGGGAATGAGCAGGGGTGGGTCGGTCTTGGTGATCTGAGCTGCGCTCGGTGCTGATCGGCCTCGGTGTGCAATTTGCTGGCCGCCGGCGGCAGCCCGCCGTCTCCACCGTTCCCTGATGGGTGCTGTCGCCGAGCACGGCGCTGCCCGATACAGCGCCCTCGCCCCCTGCGGGAGAGGGCATGTACGGCCTATCAACGCGCACGGTTGGGTGAGGGGTATGCCTCCGCGAGCTCTACTCGCGGAGGCATACCCCCAACCCGAGCCCGCCGCACTGTCCTACATGCCCTCTTTCATCTTGCGAGGGCCCTGCTTCGCTCTGCGATGATGGCGCATCCATGCGCCTCCAAGTAGACCTTCCAATCTTTAAATCGAAAGATGATCTGTGCGACTGCCGTGCGGGTTAGTCTCAGTCAGCACTGCTGCGCTGCACTGAAACTCGCTACCCCTCGTTCTACTCAAGCGACTACTTCGTTGCTGCCTCGCAGGTCTGGCCTGTCCTCGGCCTCACATTGGTTGCGCCGTCATCTCTCGCCGCGCAAGGCGTCGGATATTCCTTCCACTTGCCGTCTTTGAGGCCGCAGGAAATGACCTGCTCGCACGTGGACTGGGCCACTCTCATGTCGACGGCCGATCGAGGCGCCTCACCGGCAAGCGTAACCGCCGGAAAGCCTATCAGGGTGCACAGCATCCACGTGACACGACGCGTCGTCATTGGGGCCTCCGACAATGATGATATCGATCTCGTCAACATAATAGAGCAATCAATGGTTGTAAATCATGTCGTCTGGAGCTTAGGATCGGCGGCTGTTTCATTCCGTCAATTTTTGAGTGTCATTTCAAGGGAGCTTGTCATGGAAGAGGCGCATCTCAAGGCATTTGAGGCTCTACCTCAGTCGACCTCGTGCAGGATCATCACGTTCGACAGCGCGACCGTGGTGCCGGGCATCGTGTCGAACACCTACTTCCTGATCGTCACCGGTACCAAGCCCTGGGTGACGATGAAGGTCGAATTGCACCCGCTGATCTACATCCGCCAACCGGAATATTGGGGCATCGAGGTGGTCGGTTGCCAAAGCGGCGCGGGCCTGCCGCAGACGGCGCCGTATCATGTTGTTCTCGACATTACCCACGTGCGCGGCACAAAGGGAATCGAAGTGATCGGTGCCACGAGCAGGAAGCAGATCAACGTGCCATAGGTCGGTGGGCGGTCGGGTACGGGCGTCACTGGTTCTACAGCCATTGTGCGTAACGCGGCCCAGCACCGCGCCGTGCGATACAGTGCCCTCGCCCCTTGCGGGAGAGGGCATGCACGGCCTCTCAACGCCCGCGGTCGGGTGAGGGGTATTTCTCCACGAGCAACGCTCGCGGAAGCATACCCCTCACCCAACCGAGCTTGCCTTACTGTCCTACATGCCCTCTCCCACAAGGGGAGAGGGCACAGTCACGCGCACCGCGCAAGTAGCTGGAGGCCCTTGCCGACGCCAGCTACGGCGTTAGGCCTTCCCCACCGCCGCAACCCCCTCGATCTCGATCAACATCTTCGGATCCGGCAACGCCACCACCACGCACGTCGTCCGCGCCGGATACGGCGCCGGCCCGAACGCCGCCGCGTAGAGCCGGTTCATGACAGCCACATCGTCCGCGCGCGTCAGCAGCACGTTGACCTTAACGAGATCGCGCAAGGTCACGCTGCCCTCGGTCAGCACGCGCGTGAAGTTGGTCACGACATTGGCGAACCGCGCCTCGAACTCATCGGGCAAATTGCCCTGGGAGTCGAAGCCGGGAATGCCGGAGATGAAGAGCAGATCGCCGACGCGGGTGCCGAAGGAGAGTAGCGAACCCTTTGAGGTGATGGGTAGAGTGCAGATTCTCCCCGACGCAGTGACAGAGTAGCCAGGTTTGAGTGGCGATTTAAGGTTGACGTAGTTATATTGCGTTAATAGGGGGATTCGTAATGTTAGTCGTGAATAGCTGTTAGCGGGGGAGCGCTGTGGCCATTAAGGATATTGAATCTTATGACGTGTTCATTAGTCATGCGAGTGAGGACAAAACTGCTTTTGTAAAGCCTCTTGCGGACTTCCTCAAAGAAGTGGGAGTTGCTGTCTGGTATGATGAATTCACATTGAGCGTTGGAGATAGTCTCTCAAGATCGATAGATAGAGGTCTCGCCAAAAGTCGATTCGGTGTAGTCGTTCTTTCGGAGGCATTTCTAGGTAAACGTTGGCCAGAATATGAGTTGCGCGGATTGGTTGCTAAAGAGATGGAGGCCGATAAGGTCATTCTACCAGTCTGGTTGGGGGTATCAAAGGCAGATATCCTAGCCTTTAGTCCGCCGCTTGCAGATAAACTTGCAATCGCTGCCACGGGTCTGTCGATAGAAACGGTCGGGGACAAGCTATTGCAGGTAATTAGACCAGATCTTTCCGAGAGGATACATCGGCGTTTGGCCGAGGCAAACTTGCTGACTATCGCGAGAAAGGAGAGGGTTGATCCAAAAAAACTGAAACCATCTCCTTTTCGGCATCTTCGTCTATCAAGTGAATTGTTGTCCCGTGTGCGGCTAATAAGAGCTGCTCTCCTTGAGGTTCACCCGCTATCAATGGAGGCTTGGATTGATGGATTTAGGCGCGACACAAATCCTGATCGGGAGATCGCAATATGGGAGCGAATAGCTTCCACATATCTCGAATGTGCATACTTGAGGGCGCCGGCTGAGCGGCAGAAAATTTTTGAAGAAGTCTTCGGTTCAATTGGATTGGGGATCGAACAAGGTGTTTCGGACGAGATTATTCACCGTTCTTCGATTGATCGCCCGATCGAGAGCAGCGAAGTTGAGAGATATCCAACAGAACTCTTTGATCCGGATGATCGCGAATTGTCCAGCCCAGAGAATTTGGTAGCTGATGTGGTTCGGCAAGATACCGTAGAACGGTTACGTATTGACGAGTTAAAGACGCTCATCGCAGTCAATAGCGCAGTTCGTATTGATGTGAGTGAATTGTCGCAAAGCGGAGTGAGAGAGCTCTTGGCGGGCTGTGACGTCATACTGGGTAAAGATCGGAATACTGGCGTTCATGCAGTGTTTTACGGCAAAGAGGTTTTTGAGGCTTTCGCAAAACGTAGAGAGCCTAGTTTAGTGTTCCCGAGACCCGTGATGATCATTTCATACGACGGCGGTTCCGACGAACTACAACACATAGCCGCTTTAGTTCAGTACGCCAAAGGCGCTTGCTGCTATAGTGTCGCTACCAGAAGAAGATCGAGACGTACGGAAGCGACAAAAGGTTCGGTTGCATTGAAGCGGAAGACGAGTAGGTCATCTAAGTCGGGTCGTGACTGAGCGGAGTGGTCGCTGGAAGCGAAATGCGTGCTGATGTGAGTCGAACATTGGAATCAAAGCCGGGCTTGCGCCCGGCTTTGATGGATGGCCGGGGTAAGCCCGGCCATGACGATCGAGGGAGACGCGCGCCGCGTCAGGACAACGCCCTATTGCTCTCCTTCACCTTCTCCGCATTGAGATACACACTCCCGCCCATTTCCTTGAACTTGGCGCTCATCTGGGCCATGCCGTCTTCGATGGTGCCGCTGATGGTCATGCCGACCGTGGTCGGGTCATTCAGCGTGGCGGCGTAGTCGCGGACGTCCTGGGTGATCTTCATCGAGCAGAATTTGGGGCCGCACATCGAGCAGAAATGCGCGACCTTGTGGGCTTCCTTCGGCAGGGTCTCGTCGTGGAAGCTCTTTGCGGTGTCCGGGTCGAGGCCGAGGTTGAACTGGTCGGTCCAGCGGAACTCGAAGCGGGCGCGCGACAGGGCGTCGTCGCGCAGCTGCGCGGCCGGGTGGCCCTTGGCGAGGTCGGCGGCGTGGGCGGCGATCTTGTAGGTGATGACGCCGGTCTTGACGTCGTTGCGATCCGGAAGACCCAGATGCTCTTTCGGCGTCACGTAGCAGAGCATGGCGCAGCCGAACCAGCCGATCATGGCTGCGCCAATCCCCGAGGTGATGTGGTCGTAGCCCGGCGCGATGTCGGTGGTCAGCGGTCCCAGCGTGTAGAACGGCGCCTCGCCGCACTCCTTGAGCTGCTTGTCCATGTTGATCTTGATCTTGTGCATCGGCACGTGGCCGGGGCCCTCGATCATGACCTGGCAGCCCTTGTCCCAGGCGATCTTGGTGAGCTCGCCCAGGGTTTCCAACTCGGCAAACTGTGCGCGGTCGTTGGCGTCGGCGATCGAGCCGGGGCGCAGGCCGTCGCCGAGCGAGAACGAGACGTCATACTTGCGCATGATGTCGCAGATCTCATCGAAATGCGTGTAGAGGAAGCTCTCCTTGTGATGCGCGAGGCACCACTTGGCCATGATCGAGCCGCCGCGCGAAACGATGCCGGTGACGCGGGACGCGGTGAGGTGGATGTATTGCAGCCGCACACCGGCGTGGATGGTGAAGTAGTCGACGCCCTGCTCGCACTGCTCGATCAGGGTGTCCTTGTAGAGCTCCCAGGTCAGTGCGACCGGATCGCCGTTGCACTTCTCCAGCGCCTGGTAGATCGGCACGGTGCCGATCGGCACCGGCGAGTTGCGTAGGATCCATTCGCGGGTGGTGTGGATGTTGCGGCCGGTCGAGAGGTCCATCACGGTGTCGGCGCCCCAGCGGATCGCCCACACCATCTTGTCCACTTCCTCCTCGACCGACGAGGTCACCGCCGAGTTGCCGATATTGGCGTTGATCTTGGTGAGGAAGTTGCGGCCGATGATCATCGGCTCCAACTCGGCGTGGTTGATGTTGCAGGGGATGATGGCGCGGCCGCGCGCGATCTCGTCACGGACGAACTCCGGGGTGATGAAGGCGGGGACGGCGGCGCCAAAACTTTCGCCGTCGGCGAGCGCGGCTTCGGCGCGCTCCAGCTGGGTCTTGCGGCCGAGATTCTCACGCTCGGCGACGTAGATCATCTCTTTGGTGACGATGCCGGCGCGGGCGAATTCGAACTGGGTGATCTTGTGGCCGTCGAGGCCGCGCAGCGGCTTGTGATGCGCGGTGAACGCCTTCGCCGCCTTGTCGGCGCCGACATTGCCGTTGTCCTCCGGCTTGATGACGCGGCCTTCGTATTCCTCGACGCCGCCGCGCTCGTGCACCCAGGCGGTGCGGGCGCGCGACAGGCCGGCATTGACGTCGATCGTGACGGACGAATCGGTGTACGGGCCGGAGGTGTCGTAGACCGGCAGGTTCGGCTCGGAGGCCGCTTCCGACAGGATGATCTCGCGCAACGGCACGCGCAGGTCGGGCGCGGAGTCAGGCACAGCATAGATCTTGCGCGAGGACGGCAGCGGGCCGGTCGTGACGGCGGGCAGGGTGGTGTCGGGATTGGAGCGGATGTTCATGGGATCCTCCTGGTCAATTGTTGTCGGCCGGGCCGAACGCGAGCGCGGAGTTCAGAGGCGAGGGGGCGAAGCGGGATTTGTCGAAGCGGCCGGTGTTGCGAATGTACGTGTTGAAGCGAGATGTTGCGGCGATCTCAGTGCGCTCCCCTCCCCCCTTGCGGGGCGGGGTCGGGGGTGGGGGTGCCCGGAATTCGATGCTGATGAGTGAGCGCTTGTTTGTGCTGTAAAGTGGATTTGACCTCTCACCGACAGCCGCGCGTGTGGACCCCCACCCCCGACCCCTCCCCGCAGGGGGGAGGGGAGCGCACCGCGCTCGGAGCTGCGAGCTCGTGCAACGACTCTCAGACGCATTCGCAAAATGCGGGCGCATCAGGCCGGCTCCTTGGCCGCATCGAGCCAGGCGCGGACGCGCGCGTCCGGGTCGGCATTCTGGGTGACATCGCTGACCACGGCAATGGAGTCGGCGCCGGCGGCGAAGATCTCCGCAGCCTGTTCGAGCTTGATGCCGCCGATCGCGACCAGCGGGATATCGCCGATGCGTTGCTTCCACACGGTGATCTTCGGGATGCCCTGCGGCGCGAAGCGCATCGCCTTCAGGGTGGTCGGGAAGATCGGGCCGAGCGCGATGTAGTCGGGCTCGGCGGCGAGCGCATTCTCCAACTCGGCATCGTCATGGGTGGAGAGGCCGAGCGTCAGGCCGGCGTCCTTGATCGCCTTGACGTCGGCCTCCGCAAAGTCCTCCTGGCCGAGATGGACATGCTCGGCGCCCGCGACGACAGCGGCGCGCCAGTAGTCGTTGACGATCAGCTTCGTCGCTGTGCCCTTGGTGATTTCAAGCGCGTCGGTGACGATCTGCAGCGCCTGGCCGTCGTCGAGATTCTTCGCGCGCAGTTGCACGGTGCCGACGCCGAGTTTTGTCAGGCGCTCGACCCAGGCGAGGCTGTCGACGACGGGATAGAAGCGATCAGGATACGGCATGCCAGAACGGGGTCCCAACGACAGGGGTGGAGGGCGAGGCGAAATCGCGGGCGTCCATCAGCCCGGCCTCGTAGGCGGTGCGGCCGGACTCGACGCCGAGCTTGAAAGCGCGCGCCATCGCGATCGGGTCCGCAGCTTTCGCGATCGCGGTGTTGAGCAGCACGGCGTCGTAGCCGAGCTCGAGCGCTTCGGCGGCATGCGAGGGCGCGCCGAGACCGGCGTCGACGACGAGGGTGATGTCGGGCAGGCGGTCGCGCAAGAGCTTCAGCGCGTCGCGGTTGATGATGCCTTTGGCGCTGCCGATCGGCGCGGCCCAGGGCATCACCACCTTGCAGCCGGCATCGACCAGGCGCGTCGCGACGGTGAGATCCTCGGTGCAATAGGGGAAGACCTCGAAGCCATCCTTGACCAAGATGGTGGCGGCCTCGACCAGACCTACGACGTCAGGCTGCAAGGTGTCGTTGTCGCCGATGACTTCGAGCTTGATCCAGGATGTGCCGAACAATTCGCGTGCGAGCTTGGCCGTGGTGACGGCCTCGCGCACGCTGCGGCAGCCGGCCGTGTTCGGCAGCACCGTGACATTGAGCTCGTTGATCAGCTTCCAGAACGCATCGCCGGTCTTGCCGCCGGCGGCCTCGCGCCGCAGCGATACGGTGACGATCTCGGCGCCCGAGGCGCGGATCGCGTCCTGCATGATGGCGGGCGAGGGATAGAGGGCGGAGCCGATCAGCAGGCGCGAGGCGAAGGTCTTGTCGTAGAATTTCAGCATCGATTGTCTCCGTCATGTCGGACGGTGGTCGCCACGAATACAGCTGTCGTCCCGGCGAACGCCGGGACCCATACCGCGTGATGTCGCTTGAGGCACGGTTGGAGAGATCGAGCGCCATCACCGCGGCCGGTGGTTATGGGTCCCTGCTTTCGCAGGGACGACGGCTGTGCGGGTCGTGAGAGCGAGTGCTCCATCGGCATCATCACCCTCCCTGCCGGGGCGTGATGATCTCGATCTCGTCGCCGGTCTTGAGCGCCGTCTCGGCCCAGCGGCTTTTCGGCACCACGTCGTAGTTCAGCGCGATCGCGAAATGGGTGCCTTCATAATCGAGCTCGGAGAGCAGCGCGGCGACGTCGGTGGCGCTGATGTCGCGCGCTTCGCCGTTGACGGTCACGCGCATCGCATCACCTCATTGTCGATCTGGCCATGCGCGACGTAGTTGAGCGTCGCCTGCGCCAGGGCCGGCGCAATCAGGAAGCCGTGGCGGTAGAGGCCGTTGACGCGGATCTCGCGCTCGCCCTTGACCGTGATGCGCGGCAGGTTGTCGGGATAGGCCGGCCGCAGGCCCGAGCCGAATTCGAGGATGCGTGCTTCGCCAAATGCCGGATGCACGGAGTAGGCGGCGCCCAGCAGCTCCAGCGCCGAGCGCAAGGAGACGCCGGTGTCCTCGGCCTCGAGCGAGGTGGCGCCGAGCATGAACAGATTGTCCTCGCGCGGGATCAGATACAGCGGGAAACGCGGATGCATCAGCCGCACGGGGCGCGCGAGCTGCACCTCTGATGTCTCGATCAGGATCATCTCGCCTTTGACGCCGCGCAGCTCGGGTTCGGCGTCGCGCGCCTCCAGGCCGCGGCAGTCGATCACGAGGCCGTCGAGATCACCGGCCTTCACGTCGCTGTCGAACAGCACGCGGCCGCCGGCTTCGATGATGCGCTGATGCAGCTTCGGCAGCACGCGGCGCGGCTCGACATGGCCTTCGGTCGGATAGAACAAGCCTTCGCGGAAGCGGCCCTCGAGCGACGGCTCGAGCTCGGCGAGACCGGCCGCATCGAGCCGCTGATAGCCGGAGGTGCGGCGGGCGAACCGGTCGTAATCGGCGCGGTCGCGGGCATGCGCGATCACCAGCGAGCCGTTGAACGGCGTCTCCGGCATCTCGCGCCGCCAGATGTCGAGCGAAGCGAGGCCGAGGCGGCTGATGACGGGCTCGGAAATCTCGCTCTCGCAATACGGCGCCAGCATGCCGCCGGCCCAATGGCTGGTGGAGAGCATCAGCGCCGCGTCGCTGCGCTCGTGCAGCGTCACGTCATGGCCGGCGCGCGCGAACAGCAAGGCCTGCCAGGCGCCCGCAATACCGGCGCCGATGATGGATACGGGACGATCCCCGCGGGTCGTTGTCTGCTGCATCCCTGTCCCTTCGCCGGCATGACCCGGATCAGGTTCAAAGGGTCACCGCATTCACGCTGCGGTATCTCAGCTCCCCCTCGGAGCTCCCCTCGGAACGCGCTTAAAATAGACCGATACGCCCCGGTGTCAACGGAGTGTCACGGAAAGACATCGGGGACGGCTTAGGAACCAACCGGCCTCAGTGCGCGCGGACGTGGCGCGAGGTTGCGATCTTCGGCGTGATGTCGAGCGGCGCGCTCACGCGGTCCGGCCGGCCGGCGGGACGGGCATCCGCGACGCGCTGCCGCTTGGCCTCCTCGTAATAGCCCTTGGCGAAATAGGCCACGGCGCGGTCGTGATCGCCGCGGGCGGCGCGGTAGGCGCCGGCGAGGTAGCGCACGCCATAGGTGAGATTGGTGTTGGGATCGTGCAGGCCGGCCGCATCGCCGGTGTAGCCGAGGCCGCGGGCGGTGCCGAGCTTGATCTGCATCAGGCCGATGCAGCCGCAGCGGCCGACCAGGTTCGGCTGATACTTGCTCTCGCGCACGATCACGCGGTGGATCAGCGCTTCCGGAATGTTGTTGGCGGCGGCGTGCACGGCGACCAGCGCATCGATATGCGGGTGGCCGGTGCTCATGTGCTTGGGCTTGGCATCGGCGGCCTTGCGGTCGCCCTCGCGCGGCTCCGGAGCGGCGGTGTCGGCCGGCATGGCATCGTCGGCCGGCGCGGCGGCATTGGCATCCATCGGCTGGCCGGTATCGGCGCTGCTGACGGCCTCGATCGCCTCGACCTCGCGCGCGGTCCTGGTGACGGCGCCGCGCGCGGCCAGCTCCTTGATGCTGTCGGCGCGGACGTGGGCCAGCTTGACCTTGCCGGACCGCGCCTTGGTACCGTCCGATTTGGCGCTGTCCGAAGCGGTGTTCGCATCTTCGGCCGCCATGACGGACGGCAGGTGGCCAGCCATCGCAAAGCCTGCCAGGCAGGCCGTCAGCACGAGACGTTTCATGTGTCAGGATCCCCCGGGAACCGTGCGCGTGCCGAGCAGCCCCCCAAACACGCGTTGACACTTTGCACACCGTAATTGGTACGAACGCCGGGCGATAATGTGGCAAAAATCAGGCAGAATGCTCCGGGCGGTCCCGGATCCATGCCGGCGACAACTGCTGCCTTCACCACTGCGAGGCATGTTGCTGCGCCGGTTCTCGTCATCAGCGGCAATCGACTTAAACGCCTCCGATCTCAACTCCGTGAGGTCGGATGTCGCGCGGCATCCGGGCCCGTGCAAATCAGTCGGCGCGCAGCTATCATCGATCTCGTTAGTTCGACAGCAAGCCTGACTCATTCAAGAAGCCTGAACAGAGAGGGAGCGCGTCATGGCCGTGACGACGACGGACATCAAAGTAACCGACATCAAGGCAACCGACATCAAGGCAACCGAGATTCACTTCCGCGGGCCCGACAGCACGCCACCGGCCGTGCGCGTCCTGGACCTGCCGCGCAACAATCCCTGCGCCCAATGCAGCGAGCCGATCGCGCTGCCCTCATGGGTCGAGAAGGACGGCCGCCGCACTGCCTATCTGTGGCACTGCCGGCTCTGCGACTACCGCTATGAGACGATCGCGTTCTACGCGGAGGCCGTCGACGAGGACGGCGCGCTGGCGGCGTAGGTGACCGCGAGGTCTTTGCCACTCGGACGGTCGGCTCCCTCTCCCCGTTCTTCACGGGGAGAGGGCTGGGGTGAGGGGCAGCTGCACGGGAATTGCTTGTTGAGCAGAAGCGCCGGTCCTTCACTGGGCGCGATTTGCCTCTTCAATAAATCCGAAATCGTCCGCAAGCATGAATTGACATCACAGGTCGCTTGCAACGGCGGGGCTACTGCCGTGTTCGTCTGGACGTTCGCCTCCTGCGGGGTTTTAGGTTGATGCTTGGTCTCGAGGTGATATCTCAACGCCTTTGGTGAGGCTGGAGCGCTTCGGGACAGGTGTCTCTACAAAATCTTCCCGTGCAGCTGCCCCTCACCCCGTAAGAACGGGGAGAGGGAGCCAACCGTCCTCGCGGTTAGCAGATTGCGTGCTCCGTCAACACATCCACCTCAAACGTCACAAAGTAACACTGCCGCGCTGCACTGAGACCGCTTGTCGCGCAGCGTGACGAAATCGTGGTTCCGGCGGAACGCCGAATGGCCGTTGCAGTTCTCTCGTCACCATTCACTGAGAGGAGACACCACATGGTGATGAAGACTGTTGCGGCCGGCCTCGCCGGTTCCCTGCTGCTCGCGACTGCGGCTTTCGCTGCCGAGAGCACCACCACCACGACCAGCACCACCATCAAGAGCGACACCACTGCGGCGTCCTATCAGGGCGACTGGCGCAGCTCGAAGCTGGTCGGCGTGAAGGTCTACAACAACAACAACGAGAATGTCGGCTCGATCGACGACCTGCTGGTCGACAAGACCGGCAACGTCAAGGGCGTCGTGATCGGCGTCGGCGGCTTCCTCGGCATGGGCGAGCACCTCGTCGCCGTGTCGTTCGACCAGGTGAAGTTCTCGGATCAGCCGGTCCAGTCGAACACCGCCTCAAACGCCCCGGCTTCGGGCACGACGTCGTCGACCAACCCGCCGGCCTCCACCACGACGACCGGCGCCGCCACCGGCACCTCGTCGTCGTCCTCCATGAGCTCGTCAAAGAGCCGCTGGTATCCCGACCACGCGATGATAAACGCGACCAAGGACCAGCTGAAGTCGATGCCCGAGTTCAAGTACTCGGAGTAATCAGCCTCTCGGCCACTCTGTATCGCAATCACGGCGCGCCCGGCTTCATCCGGGCGCGTTCGTGCGTCATGCCGCAGGGCGAAGATGGGTTTCGCTCAGCGGCAGCTCGATGCGCGCAATCAGTCCGCTCGGCTTGCGGTCGTGCAGCGACAACTCGCCGCCATGGGCCTGCACGATCGCCTTTGCAATCGACAGGCCGAGGCCGAAGCCGGTGGCCTCGTCCATGTTGCGGGCATCGTCTCCCCGCACGAACGGCTCCAGCATGTCGGGCTTGCGCGCGTCGCTGATGCCGGGTCCGTTGTCCTCGACGTCGATGGTGAGCCGATGGCCTTGGACGGTCAGGCGGATGCTGGTCTCGGTCCCGTATTTGACGGCATTCTCCACCAGGTTGGTGACCGAGCGCATCAGATCGTCGGGCCGCACGGTGGCCATGGCGTGGGCCGGACCGACATAGCTGACATTGTGCCCGACATCCGCGAACTGATCGGCGACGAGCTGAAGGATGCTCGCAATGTCCACCAAGGTCATCGGCTCCAGCTTGCGGCCATTGCGGAGGAACGAGAGCACCGAGCCCAGCATCGCATGCATCTGATCGAGGTCGGCGAGCATGCGGCTACGCTGCAACTCGTCCTCGACGAATTCGCAGCGCAGCCGCATGCGCGTCAGCGGTGTTCGCAGGTCATGGCTGATCGCCGCCAGCATCTTGGTCCGGTCGTTCATCAGCGCGGTGATACGTTGGCGCATCCGGTTCAGCGCGCGCGCCAGCGACCGGATCTCCTCCGGGCCGCGCTCGGGCAGCGCCGGCCCCTCGCCGTCGAGGCTGAAATTCTCCGCCGCCTTGGCGAAGCTCGACAGCGGCGACGTCAGCGCGCGGGCCGCCCACAGTCCGAGCAGCGTCGTGCTGATCAACGCGAACAGGATCGTGGTCATCCACGGCGCGCCCCAGAACGGCGGCCGGTGCGGCCGGTCGGGCGCCTTGGCCGAGATCAGATCACCGTCGGGCAGCGCGAAGACCACGCGGCGTGCGGGCGACCCGGGCGGCGGCATGAAGACGCGGTAGCCGGGGCCGAGACCGCGAAAGCCGCCGGGCCCGCGCCCGCCCTCCGGCTCGCCGCGCGGCGGGCCGTCTCTGCCCGGCGGCGGACTCGGCATCGCCAACTCCGGCGGCAGCGGTGCGGACTGCGGCCTGATGTCGAACTCGGGATAGGCCCGGGCGATGTCGGCGAGCAGACGCGTGCGCTCGTCGGCGGGAGCGTGGCCGAGCACACGGATGACGGTGGCGAGCTGGAAAGGACCGGCCTCGTTCTCGCCTGGAGGCTGCTCGGCGCGATAGATCAGGAATGTCGCCGTGATGATGGCGTGCAGCGCCACGATCGAGATGGCCACCAGTGCCGTGATCTGGCCGCGGATTCCCTTCAGGTTGAGAAAGCCGAACGACGTCATCACCGCTACCGACCCCCGCCCGTCAATGGCTCTGCGGCGCGGTCACCACCTCGACGACGGGCGTGAACATATAGCCGCCGGACCGCACGGTCTTGATCATCGTCGCTTCCTGCGGATCAGGCTCGATCTTGCGGCGGATGCGGCTGACGAGAACGTCGATCGAGCGTTCGAACGAGCCGGCGCTGCGGCCTTGCGTCAGGTCGAGCAGGCTGTCGCGCGACAGCACGCGGCCCGGCCGTTCGCAGAACGTGCGCAGCAGGTCGAACTCGGCGCTGGTCATGGCGACGCGTGCGCCTTCGGGATTGCGCAGCTCGCGCAGGCGGAAGTCGATCCTCCAGCCGAGGAAGCTCAGCGCGCTTGCGCCTTCGGTGGCGCTCGCCGTCATCGCCGCGGCTTGCCGGCGCAGCACGGCATTGATGCGGGCGAGCAGCTCGCGCGGATTGAACGGCTTCGGGAGATAGTCGTCGGCGCCCATCTCGAGGCCGAGAATGCGATCGACATCCTCGCCGCGTGCGGTGAGCATGATGATCGGCACCTGCGATTCCGCGCGCAGCTTGCGGCAAAGGGTGAGGCCGTCCTCGCCGGGCAGCATCACGTCGAGGATCAGCAGATCGATGCGGTGGTCACCCATGATCCGGGTCATCTCGCGGCCGTCGGTCGCGGTGGTGACGTTGCAGGCATTGTTACGCAGATATTTCGCGATCAGCGTCCGCGTCTCGCGGTCGTCCTCGACGACCAGGATGTGGGGTTGTGTCTGGGCCATGATTTCAATTGACCTAGAATCGCGGCGATTTGCGAAATTTTTTGTTACGGATTGTTTCCTAAGGGCAACACCCGGCAAGGCCTGGACACCGTCTGGCACCGTGTTGCGGCTTTCATGAGGGGACGTCAAGCCGGGGGCGGAGGGAGAGGTGCTGCGGTGGGTTCGACTGCACCAGACTACCGAGGCAGGGCCGCCGACCCAAGCGACGGTGCGCTCCCTCTCCCCGTTCTTCACGGGGAGAGGGCTGGGGTGAGGGGCAGCACGGGTGGTGTGAATCCACAGCCGATGACTGTGGCGATAGAGCCGTGGAGCTCAGATGACATCTGAGAGCCGTTACGGCTGAGAAGGACGCCTGCTAATAACTAAGCCTGCCCGTGTGGCTGCCCCTCACCCCAACCCTCTCCCCGCAAGAGCGGGAAGAGGGAGCGGACCCTCGTTGAGGCTTCGATCAGTTCGACTTCACCAGCGGGCAGCCGCCCTTGTCGAGCGGGCGGAAGGCTTCATCGCCGGGCACGGTGGCGATCAGCTTGTAGAGGTCCCAGTCGCCCTTCGATTCCTCGGGCTTCTTGACCTCGAACAGATACATGTCGTGGACCATGCGGCCGTCGATGCGGATCTTGCCGTTCTTGGCGAAGAAGTCGTTCACCGGCATGGCGCGCATCTGCTCCATCACCTTCGGCGCCTCGTCGGTGCCAACAGCCTCGATCGCCTTGAGGTAATGCATGGTCGCGGAGTAGAGCCCCGCCTGGATCATGGTCGGCATGTGACCGACCCTCTCGTTGAAGCGTTTTGAGAAGGCGCGGGTCTCGTCGTTCATGTCCCAGTAGAACGCATCGGTGACGATCAGGCCGGAGGTCGACTTGATCCCCAGCGAATGCACGTCGGTGATCTCCATCAGCAGTGCGATCATCTTCTGGCCGCTCTGGGCCAGGCCGAACTCGGCGGCCTGCTTCAGCGCGTTCTGGGTGTCGCCGCCGGCGTTCGCCAGGCCGACGACCTTGGCCTTGGAGGCCTGCGCCTGCAGCACGAAGGACGAGAAGTCCGACGAGTTCAGCGGATGCCGGACATCGCCGAGCACCTTGCCGCCGGCCTCCTTGACGACGTTGGCGGCATCGCGCTCCAAGGCCTGGCCGAAGGCGTAGTCGGCGGTGATGAAGAACCAGGTGTCCTCGCCGCGCTTTACCATCGCCTTGCCGGCGACGTTGGACAGCGCATAGGTGTCGTAGGTCCAGTGCACCGTATTGGGCGAGCACTGCGTGCCGGTGATGTCGGAGGAGCCGCCGCCCGAATTGATGTGGATCTTGTTCTTCTCGCGCGTCAGCGCCGAGATCGGTAGCGCGACCGAGGAGGTCGGCACGTCGAAGATCGCATCGACCTTCTCATTGTCGTACCAGTTGCGGGCGATGTTGACGCCGACGTCCGGCTTGTTCTGGTGATCGGCCGAGACCACCTCGACCTTCTTGCCCTTGACCTTGCCGCCGTAATCCTCGACGGCCATCTGCACTGCCGCAAGCGAGCCCTTGCCGGTGGCGTCGGCATAGAGGCTCGACATGTCCGTGAGCACGCCGATCTTGACGACGTCGTCCGAGATCGTCTGGGCAGATGCGGTTCCGCAGAGGGCCGCGAGCGCGATGGCTGCAGCGGCGGCTTGCGCCGAAGGTCTCATGTGTCTCTCCCTGGATTGTTGTTGTTAATGGGAGAGTTCTAGCCGCCTTGTGGCGCCATGCAAAGCAAGCCGGCGCATGGGACGGTTGCGAAACGCTTCGGACTGGACGAGCGTTTGCGAAGTCCTGGCACACGGATCATGTAATCCCGACTATCATCGCCCGCTTTCGCCAAGCATGACAGTGGTGGAGATGGCGAGAACTCGACCCGGAAACGGCCGGGTCAAAGGAAGCGCTCGTCTACAGCGCCGGCAGCGAGTTGACGCGCACCGTCATGGTGCCCTCGGCGGTGGCGATCACGCGCAGCGTGGTGGCATCGAAAGCGATGTCGGTCAGGGCTAGGTTGTTGACGTCGGTATCGACGCGAATGCCGTTCTCGTTCTTCTGCAGCTCGGCGATCGCCGTGGCGATCTTGTCGCGGACGTTGTCGGCGAACGGCTTGAGGTCGATGACGGATCGTTCCATCAAGGCGCGTTGCAGATGAGGCACCGCGGCGCGCGCGGCGGCGCCGAGCAGGCCGAAGGCGGCATCCGATTCGACGGCGAGCTGCAGGTCGGAGAGACGCAGGATCTGCTGCGCCTGGTCGATCATCGGCCGCCCCCAGATATGCACCGTCGCATCGGCGCCGAGGCCGAAGAAGCTCTCTTTCTCCTTGCCCTTGACCTGCAGCGAGATCAGCAGCCGGTTGCCGGAGGGCACGACGGTGGCATGCTTGACGGTGACCGCGACCGGGCCGGAGCCGTCCTCGGGGAAAGTCCTCCCCGCGAGCTGCGAGTCGACCAGCTTATTGAGCTCGGTGAAGGGCACGTCGATCGGAACCGCGATGTTGATGCCGCCGGCCGTCGGCGGAATGATCGTGAGCTTCTCGGGGAAGGGACACACCGGCTTGGTCTCCGCCGCCGTCACCTTCGTTTCCGCCTCGATGCCGATCGTGATGCTGGCGATATTGGAGTCGATGACCGGCTGCGCCGCGAGCGCGCGCGTCGGCTTGATCTCGAGCCAGACGGCCGGCAGGCCGGGGGCGGTGCCCTGGAGCGGCACCGAGCGGCAGGCTCGGGCCCACTGCGCCTGCGCGTTGCGCTTCATCGTCGGGTCCTTGCGCAGCCGATCGCTGAGCGCGGCGAGCTGATCATTGACGGTCTTGTCGATCACCGGCTTCATCTGCGCCGGCACGTTGACCCGGGCGCCGGCGACCGTGAGCGCGGTGTCGCCGAGATTGACCTGGGCGGAGAAGTTCGGCTCGACATACCAGGAGGTCGCCAGACGCGGCCGCATCGCGATCAGGACGTTGCCCTTGATGTCGGCGGTGGCGTTCAGATTCTTGATGTTGATGCCGCCGATCTGCTTGGCCGCGTCGGAGCCGAGCAGGCCGCCGAGGGCATCGCCGATCGCGCCGGTCGCCTTCGAGGACAGCGAGCCCGTGACATTCAGCCGGCCTGACAACGGCGTCGCCAGCGACAGCGTATCCTGGCTGCCGGTCGCGGCGATGGCGCCGCGGTTGACCGTCCAGCCGATGTCGGCGTTCTGCAGGATCTGGCTGACGGGATTGTCGGCCTTGCCGGAGAAATTGCGCGGGGTCGCCTTCTCGGCGGCATCCCGGATCGCGCCGAGCGAGATCGAAACCGGCGCCATCATGATCGAATTCCGCGTGGCCGGCGGCAGCGGCGGCAACTGGGCGATCTGCGGGGTGGGCGTGCTGCCCGAGAACAGGAACACTTCCCACGCGATGATGCCGACGAGCACGACGGCCGCGAGGCCGGCCGCGCCGATCAGGATCAGCCGCAGCCGCGGCGGCGAGCGCCGCGGGGGACGCTGCGTTCTCGGGGCGAGCGGGTGAGGCTTGCCCTGCCAATCCGGCCGGGGCGTCGGAAGGTTCATGTCGGATTCCACGGACTCCAGCCGCCCGCATGCCGGCTCGTGCCGGGCGCGGGCGAAAACGCGGTTAATACAAGATTGCCGAGCTTACAGGGCCGGACGGAGGCGCGCCAGGGCAGCGAACGAAGTCGACAGCCATCAACCAGCCGTGAAGGTGAACGGGGCAGGGCGCGCAAAGAAGTGACCGCCGGGGCTTTGCGCCACGGCGGTCCAGTCAGGGAGGATCAGAAATCAGGGAGGATCAGAAAGAGGGGCTCAGCGCGTGACGCGGCCGAGATCGGCGCGGCGCTCCATCGGCAGCACGATTACCTTGGCGCCGACATTGACGCGGGAATAGAGGTCGATGACGTCCTGGTTGGTCAGGCGGATGCAGCCGGATGACACATGAGTGCCGATCGTCTCGGGCGCGTTGGTGCCGTGGATGCGATAGACGGTGCCGCCGAGATACATCGCGCGGGCGCCGAGCGGATTGCCGGGGCCGCCGGCCATGTGGCGCGGCAGATAAGGCTGGCGCGCGATCATCTCCGGCGGCGGCGTCCAATCCGGCCATTCGGCCTTCCTGGTCACCGACTGCACGCCCGACCAGGTGAAGCCGTCGCGGCCGACGCCGATGCCGTAGCGCATCGCCTGGCCGTTGCCGGTGATGTAGTACAGGTACTTGTTAGGCGTATCGATCACGATCGTGCCGGGCGCCTCGCGGGTCGCGTAGCTCACGACCTGGCGGCGCAGGCGGGCCGGCAGCTCATAGGCCGTCGCCTCGTCCTCGCGCGGGTTGATGATCTGCGGCGCCGCGGGCTGTTCATAGGTCGCGACCGGCGGCGGCAGCAGAAACGGGAAGGGGAGCGGCGCCGGCGAAGCGGCCTGCGTCGGGGTGGCGGCCATCATGGCGCCGGCAACCAGCGCGCCGAACAGGATATGGGAGGATGAACGGATTTTGCCTGAGGCGAACATGGACGTCCCCTGTTTGATTATTTGACGCGTGCCGTTCGTGATCTCGATCGGCACCGTTGAAAATGAGCTGCCTGTCATCATTGTTGTTGGCGTCTTGAACGGGCGCCTGATGCTGCAACTCATAGGGGAGAAAAGTTTCGGTGCGTTTGCGCGCTGCCGGCAAAACGGTTTCGTCGGCTTAACCGTTTGTTTCATGACGGTTTCACGACAGCGCCTGCGCGACGACGCCACAGATCGCGGGGAAAACGGCTGGCGGCAGGCAAAAACACCTTCGACAGTTCGATGACGTCACACGCCTGAAATAACAATGTCGGAATTTGCGGCTGTTCAGAATCGCTGCAACTTTCCGGATCGCCTTATGCGGATCTTAATCGCAACCGACGCCTGGCACCCGCAGGTCAATGGCGTGGTGCGCACGCTCACTTCGCTGTCGCGGGCGGCTGCCGGTCTCGGCGCCGACATCACCTTCCTCACGCCGGAGGGCTTTCCGTCGTTCGGCGTGCCGACCTATCCGGGCCTGCGGCTCGCCGTCACCAACGGCTGCGAGATCGCCCGCCGCATCGAGGCGGCCGCGCCGGATGCTATACACATCGCGACCGAGGGCACGATCGGCTGGGCGGTGCGCCGCTACTGCCTGCGCCACGGCCTGCCGTTCACGACGTCCTACACGACGCGCTTCCCTGAGTATGTCTCGGTGCGCACCGGCATTCCCGATGCGGTCGGCTATTGGGTGATGCGCCGCTTCCACGATGCGGCCGCGATGACCATGGTCGCCACCAACTCGCTGCGGCAGGAGCTCGCAGGGCGCGGCTTCAAGAAGCTCGGCTTCTGGACGCGCGGTGTCGATACCAAGCTGTTCAATCCCGATGAGCCGGCTGCGCTCGATCTGCCGCGGCCGATCTTCCTGTCCGTCGGCCGCGTCGCGGTCGAGAAGAATCTCGAGGCGTTCCTGTCGCTCGATCTGCCGGGCTCCAAGGTCGTGGTCGGCGACGGTCCGGCGAAGGCGGATCTGGAGCGACGCTTCCCGACGGCGCATTTCCTCGGCGAGAAGAAGGGCAAGGACCTGACCGCGCACATGGCGGCGGCCGATGTCTTCGTGTTTCCGAGCCTGACCGACACGTTCGGCGTGGTGCAGCTGGAATCGCTCGCCTGCGGCACGCCGGTCGCGGCGTTCCCGGTGACGGGCCCGCTCGACGTCATTGCCGATCACCCGATCGGCGCGATCGACCGGGATCTGCGCGCGGCGTGTCTGAAAGCGCTGACGATGTCCCGCGACACGTGCCGGACGTTTGCGCTCGACCGCTCCTGGGAGAACAGCGCCCGTCAGTTCATCGGTAATCTCGCCGTGCTGCAGCCGTCGCGCGTCCTTCGTCCCACCCCGGTGCTGGCCGGACAGAGCGCCGTGCGCGGCTGACGGCAGACTTCGCGTCACTCGATCAATTCCAAAACCAAGTGAGATGTAACGATGGCAGAAACCATGAAGCTCGACGGCGCGCGGGAGCTCGATTTCGATCGCGAGCAGGTCGAGCAGGCCTATGATCGTTGGGCGCCGATCTACGATCTCGTGTTCGGCGGCGTGTTCGAGAAGGGCCGCAAGGCTGCGATTTCGGCCACCAACAAGATGGGCGGCCGCGTGCTCGAGGTCGGCGTCGGCACCGGCATCTCGCTGCCGCTCTATGCTCCGCATGTCCGCGTGTTCGGCACCGACATCTCCGAGGCGATGCTCGGCAAGGCGATGCGCCGCGTCGCAGACCAGCGGCTGAAGAACGTCGAAGGCCTCGCGGTGATGGACGCCGAGAACCTGGATTTCCCCGATGATTCCTTCGACGTCGTGATGGCGCAATATGTCGTCACCGCCGTGCCGAACCCGGAGGTCGCGCTCGACGAGTTCGCCCGCGTGCTGCGTCCCGGCGGCGAGCTGATCATCCTGACTCGCGTCAGCGCCGATGACGGCCTGCGCCGCGTCATCGAGCAGGCGCTGCAGCCGGTGGTGCGCCGGCTCGGCTTCCGCACCGCCGAGTTCGGCTGGTCGCGCTACATGCGCTGGCTCGCCAGCGCGCAGCGTATGGAGCTGGTCGAGCGCCGCCTGATTCCGCCGCTCGGCCACTTCTCGCTGGTCCGCTTCCGCAAGATGGATCTCGCTGCCGCAGCCTGAGGCGCGGCAGCCTCCTACCGCAGCTTGCGGCCTTTCCCATAGTTTCCGACGTTCTCCTGCGTCCGATCGTGTGACATCTTGATGATGTCACGAGATCTACATCGAATCCCTGTACACGACCTGCAACTCATTCTTCGGAGCAACCATGATCAAGAACTTTCTGGAGCAGCTGCGGATCCAGCGCTGGGACGACCATCGCTACTATCACCACAGCCGCATCAATCAGAGCCTGCACTTCGTCAGCGCGCTCAGCTTCATGATCGCCTATGTCATGATGGTGTTCGATCCCTTGATGTCGGCGCTGATCGGCTGGCTGGTGTCGATGACCTCGCGCCAGGCGGGCCACTTCTTCTTCGAGCCGAAGGGCTATGATCACGTCAACCAGGCGACCCACGAGCACAAGGAAGAGATCAAGGTCGGCTACAATCTGCAGCGCAAGGTCGTGCTGATGTCGATCTGGGCCGCCGCTCCCGTGGTGCTCTATCTGCAGCCGACGCTGTTCGGCCTGCTGTCGCCCTGGGTGACCGCGATGGACTTCGTCCGCGAGACCGCCAAGCTGTGGCTGGTGATCGGCATCGGCGGCCTGATGTTCCGCACCATCCAGCTGTTCTTCATCCGCGACGTCGAGACCGGCCTCGTGTGGATGACCAAGATCATCACCGACCCGTTCAACGACTTCATGCAGTACCGCTCCGCCCCGCTGGCGCTGCTGCGCGGCGAGCTGATCGATCCGGGCCTTCACCTGATGAACGAAGGCCTCGAAGAGCAGCACGCCTGAGACGGATGGACGATCTGAGCTGCATGATGCCCGGGCCAGTCCCGGGCATCGGTGTTTGTGGGGAAGGGCTGATGTTGAACGGAGACGTGCGCGACGCGGGACGTGCGCTCCCTCTCCCGCTTGCGGGCAGGGCAATCGCATATGAGCGTTTGGATCTCTCGCGACGAGCAACCCTGGCAGTGAGTTGCTCCGTCATGCCCGGGCTTGTCCCGGGCATCCACGTCTTTCCCAGGCTGCTGAACGACGTGGATGGCCGGGACAAGCCCGGCCATGACGCCGGTGAGACAGACGAGCGCACTTCCCCGCAAGCGGGGGAGGCGCAGACCTCAGCGCTTGATGACCGCGCCCAGCATTTCCTTCAGGATCTGGCGCTTGATCGCCTTGTTGGTGAGGGTGCCGTCGTTCCACCACCAGCTGTCCTGCTTCATCTTCTCGGCGGCCGCGACGATGCGCTTGGTCACTTCGGCGAAATCGGCGTCGGTGTAGTTCAGGCTGAAGATGAAGCGGCCGGTGCCGACCCAGCTCAGCGCCAGGCCTTCGGCGCGCAGATAGTATTGCAGCATCCAATTGTAGCGCGACGGCACGGTGTATTCGACCAGCCAGATCGACTGCATGTTGGAGACGCGCACCGGCAGGTCCTTGGCGGTCAGCTCCGCATTGAGCTGCGCGGCGCGGCCGTTCCAGGTGTCGTCGAGGCCATTGTAGACAGCACGGAAGTTCGGGCTGTCGAGCCGGCTCAGGAACTCGTCCATTGCCGTCATGACATACGGATGCGAGTTGAAGGTGCCGCGGGCGAAGCAGATGTCGGCGGGACGATCGTCGCGGAAGCGGCGCATATACTCCTTCTTGCCGCAGACAACGCCGATCGGCAGGCCGCCGCCGAGGCTCTTGCCGTAGGTCACCATATCGGCCTGGACCCCGAAATACTCCTGCGCGCCGCCCGGGGCGAGTCGGAAGCCGAGAAACACCTCGTCGAACAGCAGGACGATGCCGCAGTCGGTACACACCTCGCGCAGCTGCTTCAGCCACGCGGTGTAGGCCTCGCGGTCGTAACGGCCCTTGCGCGAGGAATCGACCAGCGCCGAATCGCCCGGCGCATTGCCGTTCGGATGCAGCGCCTGCAGCGGATTGACCAGCACGCAGGCGATGTCGCGCCGCGTGCGCAGCACGTGCAGGGTCCGCTCCGACATCTCCGCCAGCGTGTAGGTCTCATGCGGCGCGATCGGATTGCCGACGCCGGGCTGCACGTCGCCCCACCAGCCATGATAGGCGCCTGCGAAACGCACCAGATGGCTTCGGCCGGTATGGTAGCGGGCGAGCCGCACCGCCTGCATGACCGCCTCGGTGCCGGACATGTGGAACGACACCTCGTCCATGCCCGACAGTTCGGTCAGCCGCTTCACATTGTCAGCCACGACCGGATGATAGAGCCCGAGCACCGGGCCGAGCGCCTGCGCGCGCCGCTCGGCGGCGGCGATGCACTCCTTGTAGAAATCGTAGCCGAAGATGTTGACGCCGTAGGAGCCGGTGAGATCGTAGAACTGGTTGCCGTCGAGATCGGTGATCGTCACGCCGGACGAGGCCTGCATGAACGAGCCGGCGCCGAGCTGCTCCTTGACCAGCCTGCTGTATTGGAACGGCACCCGGTAGGCCTGGGTGAACTGCAAATCGGAGATGCGGCTCGCGGCCTCCGCGGTCAGCGCCCGGCTCTTGGCGAATTTCTCCTGGAACAGCGCGCCGAGCCGGAAGAAGCCGTCCTGACGCTGGGTGGCGATCGCCTGGGGCGCGCCGTCGGAGCGGAAGAAATCGTCGATGTCGAACTCATAGCGCGGGATCAGCTTCGAGATCCGGCGGGACATCTTGGAATGGCCGGCCAGCGAGCGGTGCTTGGCGCGCGACAATTCGATGCGGGCCTTGACCTTCGGGGCGATGGCGGCTGTCACGGCAGCGCCAACGGCGAGCGATACATAAGGAATCGAGTTTTCCATCATGTCCAAAAGCGCTAACCACTCCTGCTGACAGATTCATGACAGTCAAAAGCCTGATCGCCTCCTTCACCCAACAGGAAGGCCTCAATTTCCTGCTCACCAACCGCGTGCCGCGCGCCGCGCTGACCCGCTTCATGGGCTGGTTCTCCAGAATCGAGAATCCGCTGGTGAAGGACGCCTCCATCGCACTGTGGAAGCTGTTCTCCGACCTCGATCTCTCGGAGGCCAAGGAGACCGAGTTCAAGAGCCTGCACGCCTGCTTCACGCGTGAGCTGAAGCCCGGCTTGAGGCCGTTCGATCCTGATTCCGCTGTCGTGACGACGCCCTCGGACGGCATCATCGGCGCGCACGGCCTGATCCGCGACGGCGAGATGTATCAGATCAAGGGCGCGCCTTACTCTCTGAAGGAGCTGGTCGCCGATCCTGCCGTCGTCAAGACTCACCGCAACGGCAGCTTCGTCACGATCCGGCTGACATCGAGCATGTATCACCGTTTCCACGCGCCTGATGACATGACGCTCGAGCATGTCAGCCTGATCCATGGCGACGTCTGGAACGTCAATCCGATTGCGCTGAAGCGCGTCGAGCGGCTGTTCTGCAAGAACGAGCGCGCGGTGATCCGCACCCATCTTGCGTCAGGCGAGCCGTTCACGATCGTCCCGGTCGCCGCGATCCTGGTCGCGAGCATCCGCCTGCACGCGCTCGATCGCGTGTTGAATGCGCAGACCGAACGGCCGCTGAGCTATGTCTGTAACAACCCGGTGAAGAAGGGCGACGAGCTCGGCTGGTTCGAGCATGGCTCGACCATCATCCTGCTCGCACCCGGCGACTTCACCTTCGCTCCGGGGATCACCGAGGGCACGCGCATCCGCGCCGGCCAGCCACTGTGGCGCAGGCGCGTCGCCGCGGATTGAATGTGACACGTGCACGACGGCAATCTCGATTTCGCCGTTGCGCGTCGCCATATCCTGGCGTTGAACTGGCGAATCAACGGGCTGCAACCCCGTGGTGTGGGAGAGGCGATGGCGAGAGCGCCGATCATGGCGGCAGGCGGCATTGTGCTGCGGCGGGAGCAACCGCCGCGGATCGCTGTCGTGCGCCTGCGCAAGCGGGACGAATGGGTGCTGCCGAAGGGCAAGCTCGACGATGGCGAGACGCCGCGCGACGCGGCCAAGCGCGAGGTGCTGGAGGAGACCGGTCACAAGGTGACCGTGCACGAGTTCCTCGGCACTCTCGTCCATGAAACCGGCACACGCTCCAAGGTCGTGCACTACTGGCGCATGGAGGCCACCGGCACGCAGACGCAACCGCTGATGGACGACGTCCGCGCCGTCGACTGGCTGCCGCTCGACGCCGCGGTCGAACGCCTGTCGCGCGATCACGAGAAGACGTTCCTGGAGACGGTCGGGCCGTACGCGCTCGCCGGCCTGATCCGCAAGGTGAAGGCGAAGCCGGCGCAGGAGCCCAAAGCCGCGGTTGAAAGGGCGTTGATTGAAACGGTCTTGATTGGAAAGGCTGGGGTCGAAAAAGCCCCCGTCGAAAAGCCGGCGACCGAAAAGCCGGCGGCAGCCAAGAAGCGCCGCAGCCGGGCGGCGCCGCAGCCGGTGCCGTCCGAATTGCCTGCATTGCCGCCAGACGCGGTCGAGCCCGTCGACGAGATCGCGCCGGCTGTCGAGATGGTGGAGGCGATCCCGGAGATCGCAAGTGAACCCGTGCGCGATGCGAGCCCCGAGCGGGATCCCGCCGAACCGGTCGGAGCCGAGGCGGCATTGCCGCCGCAAACCGAGCCGGTGGCCGCGCCAGAGGCTGCAGCCCCCGAGCGTGTGCCGGCGGATCTCGAACGCATCGAGGCCGTGGCCGCCGCGATCAAATCGCTGGTGCCTGCGCCGGCTGAGACTGCTGCCGAAGGCAGCAGGCCGAGCGAGGACGTCACGAAGCCCGACGCCGAGGCCGAGCCGCAGGACAGCGCCTCAGCCGCAAGCGACGTGACGGACGGACGTAGCCGGCGCAGCCTGGCGCAGAAGATGCGGGCCTGGCTCGGCCGGGCGGCCTGAGCCCGAGGGGCTCGGCGGCGCGCAGCCCTTCCTGCCGTCCGCGCCCCGCGAAAATTGCTGAGAACCATTCGCGCCATTGCGGGTTGATGCGGGTCCGTCAACGGAGACCCCCGCATGAGCCCGTCGCGCGAGAGTGCCGCATCTCTCACCAAACCCGCCCCGCTGTCCGTCACGCTGCGGATCAACGGCGAAAGCCGCACGCTGTCGGTCGCGCCCTGGACGACCTTGCTCGACCTCCTGCGCAATCATCTCGATCTCACCGGCACCAAGAAGGGCTGCGATCACGGCCAGTGCGGCGCCTGCACCGTGCTGATCGATGGCCGCCGCACACTGTCCTGCCTGACGCTCGCCGTCATGAAGGACGGTGCCGAGATCACCACGATCGAGGGCCTCGCCAAGGACGACGAGCTGCATCCGCTGCAGCAGGCCTTCATCGACCACGATGCCTTCCAATGCGGCTATTGCACGCCGGGCCAGATCTGCTCCGGCGTCGGCCTGATCGCCGAGGGCAGGGCGAAGACCAAGGATGAGATCCGCGAGCTGATGAGCGGCAACATCTGCCGCTGCGGCGCCTATCCGAACATCGTCGGCGCGATCGAGCAGGCGATGGGAGGCGGCCGATGAACAATTTCGATTACGCACGCGCCGGCGATGTCGCGGAGGCCGTCAGGCTGAAGGCCGGTACGCCGGATGCGAAGTTCATCGCCGGCGGCACCAATCTGATCGACCTGATGAAGTATCACGTCGAGCAGCCGCGCCGCCTGATCGACATCAGCCGCCTGCCGCTGAACGCGGTGGAAGAGACCCGCGCCGGCGGCGTCAAGATCGGCGCGCTCGTGCCGAACAGCACGCTGGCCTATCACCCGGTCATCGAGAGCCGCTATCCGCTGCTGGCGAGCGCGATCCTCGCCGGCGCCTCGGCGCAGCTGCGCAACATGGCTTCGACCGGCGGCAACCTGTTGCAGCGGACGCGCTGCGCGTATTTCTATGACGTCGCCACCGCCTGCAACAAGCGCACGCCAGGGGACGGCTGCTCGGCCATCCAGGGCCTCAACCGCAATCATGCGATCCTCGGCACCAGCGCGTCCTGCATCGCGACGCACCCGTCCGACATGTGCGTGGCGCTGGCCGCGCTGGAAGCCACGGTTCACGTCGCGGGTGCCGAGGGCGAGCGCACGATTGCCTTCGCCGACTTCCACCGGCTGCCCGGCGACCAGCCCGAGCTCGACAACACGCTGCGCGCGGACGAGATCATCACCGCCATCGAGCTGCCTGCGCAGGGCTTTTCCGCCAACTACAGCTATCTCAAGATCCGCGACCGGCTCTCCTACGCCTTTGCATTGGTCTCCGTCGCTGCGGCGCTCGAGCTGGACGATGGCGTCATTCGCGACGCACGGCTCGCGCTCGGCGGCGTCGCGCACAAGCCGTGGCGCAACGAGGCCGCGGAGGCGGCGCTGCGTGGCCAGGCACCCGAGCGGGCCGCCTTCGAGCGCACGGCAGATATCCTGCTCGCGGAGGCAAAGCCGCATCGACACAACGCCTTCAAGCTTCCGCTCGCCCGCCGCGCCATCGTCAGGACCCTGACGCAGGCCGCTGACGGCACGCCGCAGATCCAATCCATCAAGACCATCCGGTGATCTCATGACCGCTCACATCGGCACCGCCACCTCCCGCGTCGACGGCCGCGCCAAGGTCACGGGTTCGGCCAAATACGCCGCCGAGTTTACCGCGCCCGATCTCGCTTTCGGTGTTGTCGTCAGCTCTACAATCCCGAAGGGGCGCATCGTCAGCATCGATGCCAGCCGCGCCCGCGCCGTCGATGGCGTGATCGATGTGCTGACGCATACCAACCGCGTCAAGATGGCCGACAAGGACGACGGCTATCGCGACGAGGTCGCGCCCGAGGACGGCTCGCCCTATCGGCCACTCTACGACGACCGCGTGCATTTCAACTTCCAGCCGGTCGCGCTGGTCGTCGCCGAAGACGAGGACACGGCCCGCTTCGCCGCGACGCTGGTCGATATCCGGTATCACACCGAGGACTTCGCGACCGATCTGCATGCCAGGCGCGAGCAGGCCTTCAAGGTCGACAAGCCTGTCAAGCCGCGCGGCGACGCGACCAAGGCGCTGGCGTCCGCGCCGGTGCGCCACGATGCCGAGTATGGCGTGCCTGTCGAGTATCACAATCCGATGGAGCTCTACGGCTCCACCGTACTCTGGAAGGATGGCGGCAAGCTCGTGGTCTACGACAAGACCCAGGGCGTGCAGAACGTGCAGCGCTATGTCTGCAGCGTGTTCGAGCTGAAGGAGGACGATGTCCAGGTGATGTCGCCGTTCGTCGGCGGCGCCTTCGGCTCGGGCCTGCGGCCGCAGTTCCAGGTCGCGCTCGCGGCAATGGCGGCGCTCAAGCTCAAGCGCGCGGTGCGCGTCGTGCTTAGCCGCGCCCAGATGTACGCGTTGTGCTATCGCCCGGCCACCATCGAGCGCCTCGCACTCGGCGCCAAGGCGGATGGCACGCTGGCCGCGCTGACCCACGAGGCGATCGCGATGACCTCGCAGCACGAGGCGTTCTCGCGCAACGACATCGGCTGGGGCGAGGTGCTCTACACCTCGGAGAATTCGCGCGCCACGCACCGGCTTGCCAAGCTCGACGTGCCGACGCCAGGCGATATGCGCGCGCCCGGTGCGGCGAGCGGCGTATATGGCCTGGAATGCGCGATGGACGAGCTCGCCGTCGCGCTGAAGATGGATCCGCTGGAGCTGCGGCTGCGCTGCTACACCGATCGTGACCAGGACAAGGACCTGCCGTTCTCCAGCAAACGGCTGAAGGAGTGCTACCAGCAGGGCGCTGGCGCGTTCGGCTGGTCGAAGCGCAGTGCGGAGCCGCGCTCGATGCGCGATGGCCGCGAGCTGGTCGGCTGGGGCATGGCGAGCGGCGCCTGGGAAGCGATGCAGATGCCGTTCGCGTCGCGCATCGTGATGACCGCCAACGGCCACGTCGAGGTCGCCAGCGCCACCTCGGATATCGGCACCGGCACCTACACCATCATGGCGCAGGTCGCCGCCGACATGCTCGGCGTGCCGCTCGACAGCATCACCGTCAAGCTCGGCGACTCCACCCTCCCGAAGGCGCCTGTCGAGGGCGGCTCATGGACCGCCGCCTCGATCTCGCACGCCATCGTCAATGCCGCCGACGACATCCGCGCCGAGCTGCTGCAGATCGCGCAGACCATGCCGGACTCGCCGCTGCAGGGGCTGACGGCTGACGAGGTGACCTTGGCCAACGGCGCCATCGTAGGGATCGCCGATCGCACCCGGGCGGTGGCGATGTCGGAGGTCATGCGCCACGGCGGCAAGGACCGCATTGAGAAGGAGCGCGGCTCGGAGTTCGAGGACGACGACAAGCACGCCCACAACACCCATTCGGCGGTCTTTGCGGAGGTGAAGGTCGACGAGGAGCTCGGTGTCATCAGGGTGACACGCATCGTCAACGCCGTTGCCGCCGGCCGCATCCTCAACACCAAGACAGCGTCGAGCCAGATCATGGGTGGCATGGTCATGGGCATCGGCATGGCCCTGCACGAGGAGGCGCAGATCGACCATCGCTTCGGCCGGATCATGAACGCCAACATCGCCGAATATCACATGCCGGTGAACGCAGATGTCCACGATATCCAGGTGATCTTCGTCGACGAGGAGGATCGCATCATCAACAAGATGGGCATCAAGGGCGTCGGCGAGATCGGCATCGTCGGCGTCCCCGCCGCGATCGCCAATGCCGTCTATCACGCCACCGGCAAGCGCGTGCGCGATCTGCCGATCACCTTGGACAAGCTGCTGGGGTGAGCATGGCTTGACCCGGTGCCGAGCGCGGACCATGATCGCCTGACCATCCCGACTCCGGGCGCGTGCCGATTGTCATGGTCTCCGATCTGGCTGCATTGGCAGCTGCGCTCAGCATCGCCGTCAGCAACGTCATTGCACCGTCGGCCGTTCGTCATCTCGGCCCGGTGGTGTTCAACGCCATTCGTCTGGCGGCCGCGCTCCTCACGGTGCTGATCACCGTCATGCTGCGGGGGCATTGGACGTCACCGTCCGGCACTCAATTGCTGATGCTGGCAGGCTCGAGCCTCCTCGGCGTCGTCGTTGCGGATTCCTGCTTCTATGCTGCGCTGGCGCGGCTCGGGCCGCGCCTGACCGCCGTCGTCTATGCAAGCTGGGCAGGGTTCGCCGCCATGCTCGGCTATCTGCTGCTCGGTGAGACCCTCTCGGTGGTCAAGATCGCCGGGATCTGCTGCATCATGGCGGGGGTTTGCGTGGCTATCATCTTCAGACAACCCGGCGCGATCGCGGACGAGACCCACGGCTCGCTGCGTTCGGGTCTCCTGTTCGGTCTCGGGGCCGCGTTGTTCGCGGCTGCCGCCATTCTGATCGCGAGGCCGGTCATGGCGATGGGACTGGATCCGGCGTTGGCCACCTCGATCCGCGCCGCGATCGGATTGGTCGCCTTGTTGAGTCTGTCCGCCATGCCTGCCGTCCGGAGCTCCAGCCCGGCGAATGCATCCGTTGTCATCCGGTCCGCGCTCAGCGGGGTGCTCGGGATGGGCGTCGGCATGACGCTCGTGCTGTTCGCGTTGACGAGCCGGCCGGTCGGGATCGTGTCCAGCCTGTCGTCGACGACGCCGGTCATGATCCTGCCGCTGCTCTGGTGGAGCACCGGTCTCCGGCCCTCGGCGGCGGCCTGGCTCGGCGCTGTGCTGGCGGTCGTGGGCATCGCCGCAATCACCAGCGGATTTTGAAACCCGCGATCGTAACCCGACCAATCCCGCCGCACTGTCTCCTTGGTTGGCGGCGCTGGGTGACATCTCTCCACGCTTCCGCCCCATGCTGTCCGGATTGTCGGAGGACAAGCAGGCGGCGCCACAGCCGGCGCAAATCGGTCAGCGTGAGGCGATCCCGGCATGGTCGAAATCGAGCGTTTGGTCAGGTCACGCAGCTCTCAGTCACTCTCGCACTTTGCCGTGCTGTGCGCGGCGCTCGGTCTCGCCGGTTGCGCCTCGGCGCCAATCACCCGGAGCGGCTCGCTCGCCTCTTACCGCTCACTGGAGGAGTCGAACGGCCTGCTCGCCAAGTCGGTGCTCAACATCAACAAGGACAATGTGCTGGCTGCGACGACCGTGCGCATCATGCCGACAACGTTCGCGGGCGATGTCGGCTCGGTGCTCAGCGAGCCGCAGCAAAGGCTGGTGACGAACGCCGTCGATCGCGCGCTCTGCCTCAACCTCAGTGAGCGTTTCACGGTGGTTCCGCCGAACGAGCGGGCCGATCTGACGACGCGCACCTTCATCACGCAGGCAGCCGCGACGGATCCGGTGGCCGCTGGTGCCTCGAAGGTCGTCTCCGCCGTGCCCGGCGCGCTCGGCGTTCCCGTGCCGGTGCCGCGGTTGCCGATCGGACTCGGCAGCCTCAGCATCGAAGCCGAGGCGGTCGATCGCCGCGGGCGACAGCAGGCCGCCATGGTGTGGGCGCGCGGCGCGAACTCGTTCACCAACTCGCCGGTGATCTCGCAGGCCGGCGACGCCTATGATCTCGCCGGCTCGTTCAGCGCCGATTTCGGCCAGCTGCTGGTGACCGGCGAGACGCCGTTCGGCAAGCCGCCCAAGATCCCCTCGATCGAGCGCATCGGGGCCGCGCTCGGCGGCAAGCCGAAGAACGACGCCTGCGAGGCCTACGGCCGCGACCCCGGCCTCATCGGCATGGTCGCCAACCGCCTCGGCGCCCCGCCGGAATGGGTCGACAAGGGCGCGCCTGCGTCCGAGGCACAAGCGAGCACGCAGATGGCCGCGAAGCGGTAGGGCAGGCCGCGCCAGCAGATAGAGAGAGGCTGTTGAAGCCAGGAGAGAAGAGAGCCGCGCTCGCCCCGAGCGCCGCTGCGCTCCCTCTCCCCGTTCTTCACGGGGAGAGGGTCGGGGTGAGGGGTAGCCGCACGGGTGGTGCGAGTAGTTGAGCTCAATTCTCTTGACTGCGTCTCGAAATGTTTCGGGGGAGCGGGAATGCTGAAGTTGGACTTCCCGTGTGGCTGCCCCTCACCCCAGCCCTCTCCCCGTAAGAACGGGGAGAGGGAGCATACTGCCGTTGCCGCCCGGTGCTTGGCCCCGCTCTGCTGTTCGGTACGGATGTTCTACCAACTACTCCCGCGCCAGCGCCGTGGCCGGATCCAGCCGGGAGGCGTTGCGGGCGGGCATGTAGCCGAAGCCGATGCCGATGGCCATCGAGATGATTGCGGATCCGACCATGGCGAGCGGCGAGTAGATCAGCTGGAAGCCGACATCGAGCGCGTTGAAGACCGTGCCGAAGCCCACCGCGAGCGACAATCCCAGCGCGCCGCCCAACAAACACACCAGCACCGCCTCGATCAGGAACTGCATCAGGATGTCGCTGCGCCGGGCGCCGACCGCCATGCGCACGCCGATCTCGCCGACGCGCTCGGATACCGACACCAGCATGATGTTCATCACGCCGATGCCGCCGACCAGAAGCGAGATCACGGCGATGGCCGCGACCAGCAGGGTCAGCACCTGCGTCGTGCTCTCGACGGTCTTGCGGATGTCGTCGGTGTTGAGGACGAAGAAGTCCTTGGCGTTGTGCCGCGACGTCAACAGCGCCGTCGCGGCGCGCTCGGCGTCCGCCATCGGCGTCGCCTCGTCGACGCGGACGCTGATGCTGCGCAGCACCTGGTTGCCGATGAAGCGGGCCTGCACGGTGGTGTAGGGGAGGTACACGATCGGCGTCGAGCTGGAGCCGAAGCCGGCCTGCTGCTGCTTGGTGACGCCGACGACCCGGCACGGCACCTTGCCGATCAGGACCACGCTGCCGAGCGGGCTGACATCGGCGTCGGGGAACAGCGCCTTGCGCGCATTGTCGTCGATGACGGCATCCTGCGCATAGGAGCGGACAGTATCCGCATCGAGATAGCTGCCTTCGGCGAGCTCGGTGTTCTTGACGCGGAAATACTGCTCGCCGACGCCCGAGACCTGGGCGCTGACCTCAATCGCGCCGAAGCGAAGCGTGCTCGTGGTCGACACCGTCGGCGAGATCGCATCGACATAGGGCTGCTGGGCCATCACCTTGGCGTCCGCGAGCACCAGCGTTCTGATCTTGCTGGCCTTGGTGTCGCCGAAATCCTTGCCCGGAAAGAACTCCAGCGTGTTGGTGCCGAGCCGGTTGATGTCCTTCAGCACCCTGGCCTGCGAGCCGCTGCCCAGCGCCAGCACCAGCACCACCGAGGCGACGCCGATGATGATGCCGAGCATGGTGAGGAAGGCGCGCATCCGGTGCGCATTCATCGCGAGCAGCGCCATCCGCGTGGCCTCACGAAAGCGGTCGAGCTGACTGCGCCACCACGACGAGGAGGAGGCGGGGTGATCGTCGGCCGCAATGCCTGGCGGCGGCGACGGCCGCGGATTGAGCCGATCCGAGATGACACTGCCGTCCTGGATCTCGATGATGCGCCGGGCGCGCTGGGCGACGCCGGCATCATGCGTGACGATGATGACGGTGCGGCCGGACGCACTGATCTCGTCGAGAATGCGCAGCACCTCCTCGCCGCTGGCGCGGTCGAGCGCACCGGTCGGCTCGTCGGCGAGGATGACATCGGGATCGTTGACCAGCGCGCGTGCGATCGACACCCGCTGCTGCTGGCCGCCCGAGAGTTGCCCCGGCCTGTGACCCGTACGGCTGCCCATGCCGAGCCGCTGCAGCAGAGCTTCGGCCTTGCCGCGCCGCTGCACCGGACTTAAGCCGGCATAGACCGCAGGCACCTCGGCATTCTCGGCGGCGGTCAGCTCACCGAGCAAATGATAGCGCTGGAAGATGAAACCGAAATGCTCGCGCCGCAGCGCTGCGAGCTCGTCCGGATCGAGCGAGCCCATCTCGCGCCCGGCGATCCTGTAGCTGCCGGAGGTCGGGCGGTCGAGACAGCCCAGGATGTTCATCAAGGTGGATTTGCCGGAGCCCGACTGGCCGATGATGGCGACCATCTCGCCGCGCGCGATTCCGATGTCGACGCCGCGCAGCGCGTGCACGGTGCCTTCGCCGGACGAATAGCGCCGCCCGACGTTGCGCAGGTCGATCAGGATCTCGGCCATCATGGGCCTCCGGCGGATGGCGGCGGCGGCATGACGGTTCGCTTCGGACCCTCGTCGGGGGAGGACGTCACGACGCGCTCGCCTTCGCGCAGGCCTGACTGCACTTCGGCCCGGATCTTGTTGTTGAGGCCGACCCGCACGCTGCGCTTCTCGAGCTTGCCCGAGCCGTCGAGCACGCGCACGGAATAGCTGCCGTCGGCATTGGGGTTGCCGAGCGCCGATGACGGGATGGTCAGCACGTTGCGGGCTTCGCCGAGCAGGATGTGGACCTCGGCGGTCATGTAGGTCATCAGCCGTCCGTCGGGGTTGGCGACGTCGAAGACGCCGTTGTAGTAGATCGCGGTCGAGCTGGAGGAGGACGACGTGCTGCTGCTCGACGACGACGTCGTCGTGGTCGAGGAGAAGCTGGAGTCGGTCTTGACGGATTCCGGCGCCGGCTCGATGGTCCCGAGCGTGGCCGTATAGCGGCGGTCGGGGTCGCCGAGGATGGTGAAGTAGATGTTCTGGCCCGGCCTCACCCTGACGACGTCGGCCTCGGAGATCTCGACGCGCACGGTCATGGTCTCGACCTGGCCGAGCACGACGATGGTCGGCGCCGACTGTACGGCGTTGACGGTCTGGCCCTGCGGGGTGGCGATCGACAGCACGGTGCCGTCGATCGGCGCGGTGATCCTGGTGTAGCCGAGATTGACGCGCGCGGTCTCGATCGCGACCTCGGCCTCGATGATCTGTGCCTCGAGCTGCGCGATCTGCGCCTGGGTCTGCTTCACGGTGGCTTCGGCGTTGTCGTAGTCCGCGCGCGACGACGCCTTCTGCGCCAACGTCGTCTGCTGGCGGGCCAGGTTCGCCTCGGCGAGCGCCAGCGTGGCCTGCTTCTCGTCGCGCTGGGCGCGAACGTTGCGCAAGGCGGCCTCGTTGGTGCGCAGCGTATTCTGCTGCGTGAGCGAATCGATCTCCGCGATCAGATCGCCCGCTCTGACCTTCTGGCCCAGCGTGACGTTGAGCGTGACCAGCCGGCCCGAGGCCTGGGCGCCGACCGCGACCAGCTTCACCGGCTTCAGCGTGCCGGTGGCGAGCACGGTCTGCTCGATGTCGCCGACCGTGACGGGCGCGGTGGCGAGGTTGGCGTTTGGATCACGCGTATAGCGATTGACGACCAGCCCGAGCCCCGCAAGCACCACCAGGCCGGCGACGGCCAGCGGCCAGCGCCGGCCTCGCTTCGGCTTGGACGGCGGCACGGCGTGTTCCTCGATCGCGACCGGGTGGGACAGGTGGGGCAGTGGTGCGTTCATCAGGCGACTTCGGAGGCTGGTGGATCAAGGTTGGATCATCTGGGAGCGACGGCCTGCGCGAGATGCGCTCCGGTGCCGCTGTCGACGACCTCCGGCACCGAGCTATCAATTGGGCCGCTCCAGCCACCGCCGAGCGCCTTCGCCAGGGCCACATAGTTCTTTGCCAACGTGGCGCGGCTGGCGAGCAGGCTGTCCTCGGCGGTGAACTGCGAGCGCTCGGCGTCGAGCACGTCGAGGAAAGTGCTGGATCCGGTCTGATAGAGCGAGCGCGACAGCCGCGCGGCCTCGCCATAGCGCCGCGCCGATTCCGTCAGGCTGCGAATACGGATACGCTCCTGGCCGAGGCCGACGATCGCGTTCTCGACATCTTCGAGCGCGCTCAGCACGGCGCTGCGCCACGCGACGTGGTATTCGTCGCGCTGGGCTTCGGCGATCTCGACCGCGGCCTGCAGCTTGCCGGCATTGAAGATCGGCACCGAGACGCTCGGCCCGACCGACCAGCCGATGGTCGAGGTCTTGCCGAGATCACCGAGCTTGAGCGCGGTCGTCGAGACCGTGCCTGTGAGGCTGACATCCGGATAAAGCGCGGCGGTGGCCTGGCCGATCTTCGCGGTGAACTGCGCGAGCTGTCGCTCGGCCTTGCGGACGTCAGGACGCATCACCAGCACGTCGGCCGGAATGCCCTTCGGCAGCGGTAGGCGCGGCGAGGGGATCGGCAGGGTGCGAGACAGGCGCTGGCCGAGCGCGCTGGGATCACGTCCCAGCAGCACGCCGAGCCGGTGCACCGCCTGCTGATAGCTGCTCTCATAGGTCGGGATGGTCGCTTCCGTGCTGGCGGCAAGCGCTGCGGCCTTGGCGGTGTCGACGGCCGAGGCCGAGCCGGCGTCCTGCTTGCGCTGGGTCAGCGCCGCGGTCTCGCGCTGCGAGGCGGCGGTCCGCCGCGCCAGCGCCACCCGCGCCTGATAGGCGCGCGCATCGATGTAGTTGGAGCAGACGTCGCCGATCAGCGTCAGCAAGGTCGCGCGCAGATCGTCCTCGGCGGCATCGACGCCATAGCCGGCCGCCTCGACGGCGCGGCGGTTGGCGCCGAACAGATCGAGCTCCCAGCTCGAATCGAAGCCGGCCTGGAACTGGCTGAATGTGGTGGGCGCGATCGCAATCCCGTTGGTGGTCGATCCGGCGCTGCGGCTCTCGGTCGCCGAGCCGGTGCCGCTCACCGCGGGGAACAGCGCGCCCACCGCCTGGCGCTGGGTGGCGCGCGCCTCGCGGATGCGGGCCTTTGCGGCGGCGACATCGAGATTGCCGGCGACGGCTTCGCCGATCAGCTGATCGAGCAGGGGATCGCCGAGATTGCGCCACCACTGCCCGAGCTTCAGCGCCGGCGCCGGCCGGGTGCGGTCGCTGCTCCAGCGCGCCGGCATGCCGAAGTCCGGCGTGATGTAGTCGGGACCCACGGCGCAGCCGGCGAGCAGCGGGGTTGCGAAACAAAGAGCGAGCAGGACTGGCTTCACGGGGCTGCGCATCGCGGTTCGGAAGGAGGCCGCGCCGGCCGCATCAGCCTCGCCGCAGGACTTCCCTGTTGATTGATTGTCTGATCGGCTAAGCCTTAGGCGCGGTGGCCGTTGCGCAGGGTTAAGTCGCGTGAAGAAATGTTTCCGCCTTAACAATACAGCTTGATTTCGCCACGATCAGGCGCGGCTTCAGGCTGTTCTTTTCGGCCAAAATCGACCATGTTCCGCACATGATGTCGTCACACAATACCGCCGTGGCCGCAGACGCAAACATACCGGCAGCCGCGCGCATCCTCTGCGTCGAGGACGACCGCGAGATCGCAGCATTGCTCACCGAGCTGCTGCAGGAGCACGGCTTCGCGCCGCGCTTCGTGGCCTCGGCGGCGGCGATGAACGACGTCCTGCAGCGCGAGCAGGTCGATCTCATCATGCTCGATCTGATGCTGCCGGACGAAGACGGCATGAGCATCTGCCGCCGCCTGCGCCAGATCTCGACGGTGCCGATCATCATGGTGACCGCCAAGGGCGAGGACATCGATCGCATCCTCGGGCTCGAGCTCGGCGCCGACGACTACGTGGTCAAGCCGTTCAATCCGCGCGAGCTGGTGGCGCGCATCCGCGCGCTGCTGCGCCGCTCGCAACTCCATCCTGCCGTGATCGCCGCGCGCCAGGCCCCGATGAGTTTCGACGGCTGGCGCATCGAGCCCGCGACCCGCACGCTGTTCGATCCGGATCGCGTCAAGATCACCCTGACCAGCGCCGAGTTCGACATCCTGCTGGCGTTCTGCCGCAATGCCGGGCGCGTGCTGTCGCGCGAGCAGCTGATCGAGCTGGCGCATGGCGGCCAGGCCGGTCCGGTGGAGCGCAGCATGGACGTCCACATCAGCCGCATCCGCCAGAAGATCGAGCCCGGCGCGAAGAGCTGGAGCATGATCAAGACCGTGCGCCTCGGCGGCTACGTCTTCACGCCAAGAGTCGAGACCCTCGATGAAGCCTGACAACAAGACGTGTCCGCGCCTCGGCCTCACCACGCAGATCGTGACCTTGGCGTCGCTCTCGGTGCTGTTCGGCATGGTACTGATGATCGCGGCGGTGCTGCTGTTCTTCGATCCGCCGGACGAGCAGGAATCGCCGGCCTATGGCGTCGCCCGCGTCGGCGAGGCCGTGCATTTCGTCCGCGCCGCCAAGGATCCCGTCGCCGTCGAGAGCAGCCTGTCGAGCCTGCGCAGCTCGGGTATCCAGGTCGAGCTGGTGCCGCTGACCGCGCTCACCTTGTTGCCGAAGCCGGAACGCAGCGTGCCGCTGACGTCGAAGCTCGCGCGCCGCCAGCTCGGTGTGCTGCGCGACGTCACCTTGCTGCACGGCGTCGGCTATGGCGCGGCGCCGCCGACCCAGATCATCGTTCAGGTCGATAGTGAGCACGCGCTGGTGTTCGACGACGTGCCGCGGCTGGAATTCTGGTCGATCGTGGTCAAGCCGACCGCCGTATTCCTGTTCCTCATCCTGATCCTCGGCGTGCTGCTGTCGATCTATGCGGCGCGGGCGATCATCCGGCCGCTCTCGGACATGGCGCGCGCGGCGTCAGCGTTCGGCCGCTCGCCGGGCGCGCAGGAGCCGCTCGGCCGGCGCGGGCCGAAGGAGATCGTCCAGGTCGCCGACGCGTTGAACGAGATGCAGGCCCGCATCCGCGCGCTGCTCGACGACCGCACGCGGATGCTGGCGGCGATCAGCCACGATCTGCGCACGCCGCTGACCCGGCTGCGGCTGCGCTCGGAGCGGATCGGGCAGGGCGACATGCGCAGCGCGATGCTGCGCGACATCGACCAGGTCAGCCGCATGCTCGACGAGACGCTCGACTACCTGCGCGACGACACCAAGGCCGAGCAGCCGGCGCGCATCGAGCTGTCGAGCCTGTTGGAAACCATCTGCTGCGATTTCGCCGATGTCGGCCACGCCGTCAGCTATCGCGGCCCGCAGCGGCTGGTCTGCGAGGGCCGGCCGCGGGCGCTGTCGCGCGCGGTGACCAACGTGGTCGAGAACGCCGTCAAGCACGGCAGCGAGGTGATCGTCAGCCTCGATGCCACGTTGGAGGGCGTCATCGCCATCGAGGTCGCCGATGACGGCCCGGGCATTCCGCAGGCGCTGCAGGCGCGCGCGCTGGAGCCGTTCGTCAAGCTCGACCAGGCGCGCTCGGCCGGCGGCTTCGGCTTGGGCCTGTCGATCGCGCAGGAGATCATGAAGAAGCACGACGGTGGCATCGCGCTGATGCCGAACACGCCGCGCGGCCTGCGCGTGCGGCTGTCGCTGCCGCTGCGGGCGGTGCTGCCCGCCGCCGCGGCGATCCCCGCCAAGGTGGCGTGAGAGCCATCAGACAAAAGACCCCGCCGGAGGGACTGATCCCGGCGGGGTCTCCCATCCGCTGACGGCGGGGGGACGGCGTCAGCTGATGCGTTTCCAGGTCTGGCCGCCGCAGAACAGGCCGCCGAACGCGCAGCCCTGGACTCGCAGGGTGGTCGGGTTCTTCAGCACGACGGTGGAGTCGTAGTTGCCGCCGCCATCGGGATCATGGATGCGGCCGACCCATTTGCTGTCCTTCGGCTTCATGTTGATCAGGATCTTCTCGCGCGTCTTCTCGGCGAAGCCGCAGATGTTGGGGCCGCACGGCTCGATCACGACATTGCCCTTGCCGCCCTCGGTGGCCCACAGGCCGAGCGGCGAGTTCGGATCGGCAGCCGGCGCGGGGGCGGGCGCAGCAACGGCCGGTGCGGCAGCAACGGTGGTCGGCGCGGGAGCAGCGGCGGGCGCCGGCTGCACCGCCGGTGCGGTCATGGCGACGGGCGCCGGCGGCACCGGCATCTGCACCGTCGAGGATGGCGCGACAGGAGCGGCCGCTGCGGCAACGGTCGGTGCGGCGACGGCCGCGGGCGCATTGACCTGCGGGGCCGCGACGGGCGCGGCGGCAGGCGCGACAGCCGTCGGAGCCGGTGCGGCGGCCGCGCCGGCCGCAGGCGCCTTGCTCGCCGGCGTGTCATCGTCATCGAACTTGGATTTCAGCCCGCTGAGATCGACGCCGGAGACCTGCAGGCAGGACAGCGATTGGCAGTTGCGCGGCATGGTCACGCGGATCTTGCGGCCGTCGAAATCGAAGGCGATCGAGCTGCCGGCCTGCGCGGCGCTGCTCGCGATCAGAATGGCTGCTGCGGCCAGAAAGACGGTCTTCATGGAGTGCTCCCTCAGGTCCGCGTCGTGAACCTGAGGACCCTCTTAGGCGAGCCTCCCGGCTTTGATCTGTGACAAAGGTCACAGTCGTCCCTCGGACGACGGACACCAAGCGCGCAGCCTGACGCTTGCACGGCAACCCGATGTCACGGATCAATTGATCGAGATCGAAGCGCGGCGATCAGACCAAGCCGACGACGATCGCGCCGACAAATGCAAACACGACATACGTGACCACCATGCTCAGCCGATCGGCAAGGCTCATGGGACGGCTCCCGTTTCGCATTCCTCGCGCAGCTGACCTGCGCTCTCTCCTGATGGCGCTCCCGATGCAGCGTGCGCGTGACGCAGCCGTTTCGTAAAGCGCGCCACACATACCCGATCGGCATCGGCAAAAAAGACAGCGCGGCTGTCACTTCCCCGTAAAAAGACCGTCGTCGCGTCTCCATGGTTTGCGTCCCGTAAATGGACGGCATTGACAGGTCCTTAAGCAAATTGCCGCAAACCTCTGCAGATGACGCGCGGAGTTCGTTTGTATCTCGTCGGCTCCATCGTCCTTGTCTCGCTTGCGGGTTGCGGCCGTGGATTTTTCCAGGAACGCGAGCCGTGGCGGGCCGAGGCCGAGATCGCCTGCCTGAAATCAGGCGCGGTGAGGGAGAGTGCGGACATCGTCCGCATCGATCCGATCTCAGGCCCCGGCATGTGCGGCGCCGACTATCCCTTGAAAGTGGCCGCGCTCGGCGAGGCCACCGCGAGCTATGGCTTCGCCGACGAGAGCCTGCGCCCGCCGGGATCGATCGGCGGCCAGCCGCGCTGGCCGATCAACAAACAGCCGCCGAGCTATCCGCCGTCGACCTACCAGCCTCAGCCGGCCTATCCCTCGTCGAATGCAGGCTATCCGAACGCTGCATCGGCCCAGCCGGGCTACGGCGCCGCGCCGGGAGCGCCGCTGCAACTCGAGCCGCCGGCAGGCGAGGACGACGTCAACCTGCCGGCCGACAGGTCGTATCCCGCCGCGCCGTATCGAGGCCAGCCCGCGCCGCGCACCGCCTATCCGCAGCAGCAGGAGCCGCCGCCGCGGCTCGGGCCGTCGCGCGATCCGGTCGGCACCACCGGGCCGGTGGCGGTGAAGCCGACCGCGACGCTCGCCTGTCCAATCGTCTCCGCGCTGGACCGCTGGCTCGCCGAGTCGGTGCAGCCGGCCGCGCAGCGCTGGTTCGGCCAGCGCGTCGTCGAGATCAAGCAGATCTCGGCCTATTCCTGCCGCGGCATGAACGGCAATCCGAGCGCGCACATCTCCGAGCACGCCTTCGGCAATGCGCTCGACATCTCGGCCTTCATCCTCTCCGACGGCCGCCGCATCACCGTCAAGGACGGCTGGATCGGCGTGCCGGAAGAGCAGGGCTTTCTGCGTGACGTCCAGGGTGGCGCCTGCCAGCAGTTCACCACGGTGCTCGCGCCCGGCTCCAACGTCTATCACTACGACCACATCCATGTGGACCTGATGCGCCGCGCCAGCCGCCGGCTGATCTGCCAGCCTGCTGCGCAATCCGGCGAGACGGTCGCCGCGCGCGTCCAGCAGCGCCGCTATGGCTACGGCCAGCGCGACCCTGACGTGACCAGCTCGATCCCGGCGCGCAAGCAGCCCAAGTCGATCGGCCAGCTGATCAACGAGGAAGACGAGTTCCGCGATTATTGAGAAGAGGCGAATAGCGAATGGCGAGTAGCGAATCGAGGCCATTGCATCCATTCGCCATTCGCTCTTCGCCACTCGCTCGCGCCTGTGCGCGTCTGTGGATTTCTCTTCCGCAGGATGCACTCGAGCGCACGCCCTGTTCCGCTCCGGAACGCAAATGCCCGCAGCGTGGGTTGCGCATTAGGAGTCCGTTGACCAATTTTGCCGTCCGCCATTGGCCGACACTAGACCTGCCACACTCGCCAGGAACAAGGCGCGCGGGGTTCTGGTTGCTGGCCGGATGGGAGTGGTGGAGATGGCATTGTATCGCATCAAGGCGATTGGCTCGGGCTTCGAGGTCTGCACCGGCGAGCAGCCGATCCTGGTGTGCCGCTCGCTGAAGATCGCCCGCCGCGCCGTCGCCGATGCGCAGCGTCTCGCGCTGATGCCGCCGAAGCCGATTCCGTGGCGGGTGCCGCCGCCGAGCGCGAGCTGCAACGAGGTCAGCGATGACGATGTGGATTTCGAGATCGCAATCGTTGCTGATGGTCCGCCTTTGTGCGGGTGACGAGGGATGCGTTGTACGGTCAGGCCTTGGTTGAGCTGCCCTCCAACGGCGCGGACGCTGCGCTCCCTTTCCCCGTTCTTCACGGGGCCGCGACGAGCTTCGTTCGCGCTGAGAGGGCTGGGGTGAGGGGCAGCCACACGGGCAGAGCAACTGATGAGTTCGATTCTCACACTCGAGACCTCGGTGATGCATCTGTTTGCCAGGCAAAGGTGAGAGTAGCTTACTATTCACACCACCCGTGGCGCTGCCCCTCACCCCGACCCTCTCCCCGTGAAGAACGGGGAGAGGGAGCGCACCGCCGCTGAGGTGTGGACAGGGACTCTCATCAGCGTCGCTTGGGGTTTCCAGACTCCACTACTCATTGAGCCGAGCTCTTCGCCAAAAAGACGGTGAGCTCCCCTCCCCCTTGCGGGGAGGGGTTGGGGGTGGGGGTCTCCGGGCGCTGAACTCAGTAAGTGCCCCGATCAGCCATGAGCGACCGGAGAGCGCAACCAGAAGCGTCCTGCTCTTCAAGGTCTTGAAATCATCATGAGGAGCGGAGTTCGTGGACCCCCACCCCCGACCCCTCCCCGCAAGGGGGAGGGGAGGGCACTGTTCGCGCGGCGGGCGTGTGCCTCTATTGAAGATCGAAGCAACGATGTTGAGCCGAGGAAACGATCCGCCGGTATGACAAGCAAGTTTTAAAACGTTCCCGCCACCGTCACCCGGAACGTGAGCGGCTCGATCGGGTGGAGCACGCGGTCCATCACGCCGGTTTGGCAGACTTGCGTGGGCACGGTCGACGTCCCCCCGCGGGGGTAGCAAGTCTGGTACAGCGCGTCGCTCGGCAGCAGCGAGCCATATCCATACGAGATCTGGTTGGCCTTGGTGTTGAACAGGTTCAGCACATCGAGCTGGATCCGCCAGCCATTGGCGTCGCGGAAGCCGATGCGGCCGTTGAACACGCTGGTCGCGGTGGAGCGGAAATAGTTGTCCTCGGTCAGCGGCGTTGCGCCCAGATAGCGCCAGCGCACCCCGCCGAACCAGCCGGTCGTCTCGCCGAGGGTGATGCCCGCCGAGGCGATCATCGACGGCGCATTGGGGATGTAGTTGCCGGGCGCGTTGCCGCGCAACACCTCGGCCGGCGCGCCCAGACCGATCAACTGGGCATAGGTCGCGGCCTGATCGGTATCCTCGCCGACGAAGCGCGCATGGGTCATCGCGAGGTCGGCATCGATGTCGATCCACGACGCCGGGCGATAATGGTTGGTGAACTCGAAGCCGTAGCGCCGACTCGGCCGGCTTGCCGAGGTGTCGCCGGCGTCGCCCGAGAACAGGATCTCGGAGTCCTGGTTGAGCATGAAGACGCTCAGCGAGGAATCGAGTCCGGGGATGATCCGGGTACGCATTCCGACCTCGGCGCCCTTGGTGCGCACCAGCAGCGGTGACGAGGCGAGCTTGTTGTTCGCATTAGCCGGATCCTCGGTCGTCGTCGCGCCGCGCGCATCATTGCTGTGCATGCCATAGCCGGCGCCGAGGAAGAATTCCGTCTGGTTGAACGGCCCGACCACCATGCGAAACTTGGGACTGCCGAGGCCGGCTGCCGCGTCTCCGGTGTTGTTGCCGTTGGTCAGCGAATAGACATGCGTCTGGTAATAATCGCCGCGATAGCCGACGGTGGTGCGCAGCCAGTCGGTCCAGCGCACGGTGTTCTCGACATAGAGCCCGACGCTGCCTTCGCCGACCTTGTCGGCGCGAACGGTGGTCAGATAGTTGCGCTGTGCGGTGTAGCTCAGCGCCAGCGCGATGTCGTCGTAGCGCGTCCGGACGCCGAAGGTCGTCTCCATCGGTAAGCCGGCAAAGCTGCCGTTGAGCGTCCGCGAGGCATTGGCGCCGAGCATCAGCCGGTCGTCATGCTGGTGGAACTGATCGCCATTGACGGGGTCGCGCAGCGCATAGGTGAAATTGTTGTAGAGATCGAGCTGGCTCTTCACCAGATAGGCATTCGCCTTCCACGAGCCCGCCTCGTCGGTGCCGGCGACGCGGCCCGACAGCGCGAAGCGGTTGGTCTTGCCGCCGTCGGTCGGATCGACCGCATCGTAGCGGCCGAGTTCGCCCGACGTGATCGCACGCTCCGGCACCTGGTCCGTCGAGGTCCAGCGATTCGCATAGGCCATGCCGGTGATCGAGAAGCCGTCGGTCGCGGTGCCCTGCGAGTAGCGCATCAGTCCGTTGAGCTTCTTGGCGTCGTCCGGCGTGGTCCATGGGCCGTCATAGCGGCCCGCCTCGCCCGCGATCAGCAGGTGGCCGTCGCCGACATGCACGGAGTCCATGCCGAAGAAGCGGCGATAGCCGAAGCTGCCCGCCGTCATCTGCGCGATCGCCTTGGGCACGCTGTCGACCAGGCCGATATGCACGCTGCCGACCGAGGCGAAATCACCTTCATCTGCGAAATAAGGGCCCTTGCGCACGTCGACACGGCCGATCGTCTCCGGCATCAGCCAGTTGAGGTCGGCATAGCCCTGGCCATGCGCATGGGTGCGCATGTTGACCGGCACGCCGTCGACGAACAGCGCCAGGTCGGTGCCGTGGTCGAGATTATAGCCGCGCAGAAAATACTGGTTGGCTTTGCCTTCGCCGGAGTGCTGCGTGACGATCAGCCCGGGCACGGCCTCCAGTACCTCGCCGGGGCGCGTCGCAGGTCGCGCGTTGATCTCCTCGCCGGTGACGACCGTCTCGCTCGCCATGTCCTGCGGGCGCGCCGCGCCGGTGCCGGCGCTGGGCGCGCCTGATAGCGCCGAGGCGGCTGCGGCCGTCGCGGTCGGCGCCGCTCCGACAAGCGGGCGTGGTGCGCCCGGTTTCGGCTGTTGGGCCGCGCGCCGGACCTGCGGCTTGGGCTTGGTGGTGCGCTTGGGCGCATCGACATCGACCGTCGGCAACTCGGCGGGGGCGCGCTCCGGATGGGCCTGCGCCTGCTGCGCCAGTGCCGCCATCAGTACACCCACACTCGCCCCACGCCACCGCATCGTCGCCACGCGCCTCGATCTCACCATCGGACGTGCATGCATCATCGTTGGCCGCGAGCCCTCATTGGCTGGCGGCACGCGCGCTTGGATCGCCCCACTGTCGAGTGTTAAAGAACGCTAAGGTGACACCAGTATGATGTCAACGGACAAACATCATACTGCTAGGCCTGTGTTGCCGCCGGGAGACGATGCATGCAGCGCCTGACGATCACCATCGACGATGATCTGCTCGCGGAGGTCGACGCCTTCATGGAACGGCGCGGCTACGACAATCGCTCGGAGGCGTTTCGCGACCTCTTGCGCAGCGGCCTGGAGAGCGCCGACACCGGCGCCAGCGACACCCGCCCGTGCATCGCCACCCTGAGCTACGTCTACGATCACGCCGCGCGCGAATTGCCCAAGCGGCTGACGCAGGAGGCGCACGACCATTCCGGCCTCGCCCAGGCCACCCTGCACGTCCACATCGATCAGGAGAGCTGCCTCGAGGTCACCGTGCTCAAGGGCGAGCGGGCGGAGGTCAAGGCCTTCGCCGACCACGTCATCGCCGAGCGCGGCGTCCGCCACGGCCACGTCGCGATGATGCCGATCGAGGCGGCGCATGGCGATGGGCATGCGCATCCGCACGCGACGAAGGGCGGGAAAAAGTAAGAAGCAGCCGGCCACCGCTCATCTGCTTTGCCCTCAGTCCGCTGAATTACGAACATAAATCGAAATGGCTTCGTAGGCGGCCACACGGCTAACGTGTATGATGACGCCCTGAACAGTCGGGTGACTTCGGAGATTTCGTATATGAGCCATGGTCAGGAACAAGATCGGACTCTGTTTACATTCTTAGACTATGTCGGGTTAGCTTTGATCCTTATGCCGGTGGAAGAGGTAGGACGCCGATTTCTAGAAGGGCACACAATTTCTATTCGCGGATGGATAGTTGCCTGTATTTCGCTGTTTCTGGGAGCTTTAGTTCTTTATGTATCCAAGTGGTCAAACAGCCTTCAAGAAGGTCTAGTGAAGGCTCTCCGCCGAGCGCCTCTCTCGAACGATCGTATGCCAATGCATCTTCGATTTCGGGGAGACGCCGGACGTCTAACCTTGATACTGGCGCCGTTGATTGTCGTCATATCCTTTATGGTCTTGATGTGGAAGGTATCCCCTACAGAGAAGGCACTACAAGTTGAGAACGTCCGGCCTGATCGTGATAACAGGCCGTTCCTCTCAATCCCGCGTGCGATGATGCCAGCATATTTGGAGCAAATGAAAGAGGCGCTGACAGCTAGCCTTCCCTCCGGTGTCAAAACATGCCATGCAATTATCTTTTCCAAACCTCAGAGCGAGAAGGCTAGTTCCGTCACCGTGCAAATTAAAGCTCTTCTGGAAGCTAAGGGCTGGATCGTTGAGCGCGGGGTCACTGGGAATAGATCATTCAAAGGAGATGCGGATATTGTGGCAACCAGCAACAATCAATCAAAGCTGTGTTCGGTGACGCTTGCTCAAATGATGGCAACGTTCCCTTCCTTTGCATTTGGGTTTCAAGATAATCAGACGTCCTACGAACTATCGCTCTGCCCGGAGTGCATTGAGATTCTAATCGGTGAATATGATGCAAGCTTGAGCAAGTTGAGCGATAGAAACCAGTAAGTCGCACGTATTCGCTAAGAGCAAAAGGTGGTCCGGCTGAAAACGGGGCGACCGCCTCCTGAGACAGACAATGGTATGCGAGATCGTCGGGGCGCTGAATCACTATGTCGCGCTGCCCTACCCTCGCGGCCTCTGACGAGTCTGGCCTGCCGCGAACCTGCGCGCAGAAGCTCATTTCATCAATCCCATCAAGCTGATTTGCCCTGTCCAGTCCCCGCGCCAAAAATATTCAACTTCCATTTTTCCGAATTTTATGGTTCTCTCTCCCCATCCCGCCTCGATCGAAGAGGGACGTTTCGCGGTCGTCACGAGCGTTGGGGGCGGGGAGTGGTGGCCTGTCGGCGCGCAGCGCGCTGAAAATCGCGAGCGGACGAACGCGACCGGCAGGACGGTGAAGTCGTAGGGTCCTGACGCCCCGACGCTGGCGTCAAGTTCGCGGCCGATGCTGAAAGCATCGCGCGGATGACGGTGGCTACAAGGCCGGACACCGGGGAGACTGCGTATAAGCCGTCAACCCATCGCGCGGGGAAGGCCGGGTCGTCTCGGCCAAACCTGTGGTACCTGCCGCCTGCATTTTTTTCCGCAGGCGGGCCACGGGCGCGGCCAGCGCCCGGCCTTCCCTGCGCCCTCCGATCGAAGCGAGGGTGATCTGATTGCAAAGCTCGGGCGTCACCTGCCGCGAGAAGGAGAGCGCATGTCCCGGACGGATTTGGCTGTGACGGACTTGGCTATGACGGACTTGGCTGTGACCGATCGTGCCGCGGTTCTCATCGCGGCCGGCGAGGTCTCAGGACCTGATGCCGTAGGTCGCGAGGAACATGCGCACGGCGCTGGCCACCACCTTGTGCACCTCGTCCGGCGAGGGGGCGGGGGCGCCCTGGAAGATGAAGGGCAGGAACAGCGTCGCCTGGCACATCAGCTGGAATTGCGAGGCCGCGAGATGACAGTCATCGATTGCGAGCTCCTTCGCCTCGACGCGGGCCTGCAGATAAGCCGCGAGCCGGCCGATCGTGCCTTCGATGACGCAGTCGTAATAGCGGCGCCCGACCTCCGGCATGCGCTCGGCGATCGCCATGACCGTGCGGATCGCCGATCCGCCGCCGGGACGGCATACCACGGCAATCCAGGCCGTGCCGAATTCATACAGCACGGTCTCGGCATCACGGGAGGGATCGAAATCGAAGTTCGAGGCGCCCCGATGCACGGTCTCTTCGGCGACGATCGCCTCGAACAGGCGGAATTTGTCGGCGAAGTAGACGTAGAGCGTGCCCTTGGAGACACCGGCGACACGCGCGATCTCGCCCATGCTGGCGCCATCGAAACCCATGTCCATGAAGACCTTGCGGGCGCCTTCGAGGATCTGACGCCGTTTCGAGGAATCCTCGTCCTGCATCACCTGGGTAGTGCTGTCGGCCGGATCAATCATTGGTTTAGGCTGTTCCCGAAGATTTGGCCGGTGCCAACGTCACAAAAGCATCTGCGCAGATATGTTGCGGTAGCGAAGATATAAATTGACCGAACGGTTCGGTCAATGATAAAGGTCGATTGACCGAACGGTTCGGTCGGAATTTTGGGGGCGCGCGGCCCCGCTGTCATGGGTGGGAGTGGCTGATGGCTGCTGCGAGAGAACAGGCTGTGCGGGTGCGCCGTCCGGATGCCGAGGAGGCATCGGGCCAGGCCAAGCACGAGGCGGCCCGTCCGCAAGCCAGCGATGCCGCCCAGCGCAACCCAATCGAGTCGAAGGCGCCGAAAGCGGACGTTACCCCCGAGGCCCCGCTCGAACTGCCGGCGGCTCCGCCGGCCGCGGCTCCCGCCGGAGAGAAGCCCCAGGCGGCTCCGGCTGCGCCGCCCAAATCCGGCAAGCGCAAGCGTGTGCTCGCCGGCATCGGCCTGCTGCTGGCGCTCGCCGCCGCCGGCTATGGGACGCATTATTGGATGGTCGGCCGCTTCATGGTGTCGACTGACGATTCCTATGTCCGCGCCAACAACACCATGCTGGGCGCGCGCGTCTCCGGCCACATCCAGGAGATCGTGCCGCGCGACAATGCCGTGGTGCGCAAGGGCGACGTGATCTTCCGCATCGACGACGGCGACTACAAGATCGCGGTCGATGCCGCACGCGCCAAGATCGCCACCCAGGAGGCGACCATCGCCCGCATCGGCCGCCAGGTCGCCGCGCAGCAGAGCGCAGTCGAGCAGGCGCAGGCCAACCTGACCTCGTCCGAGGCCGCGATGAAGCGCGCCGGGCTCGACTATGAGCGCCAGCAGGCGCTGAGCACCAAGGGCTTCGCCTCGCATGCGACCTTCGAGCAGTCGGAAGCCACACGCGACCAGGGCATGGCCGCGGTCCGCGCCGCGCGTGCGGCATTCGACGCGGCGCGCGACAATGTCGAGGTGACCAAGGCGCAGCAGGCCGAGGCGCAGGCGCAGCTCGCCGAGCTCACGACTTCGCTCGCCAAGGCCGAGCGCGATCTCGAATTCGCCACCGTCCGCGCGCCGGTCGACGGCACGTTCTCGAACCGCCTGGTCAATACCGGCGACTTCGTCGCCGTGGGCCAGCGGCTCGGCAACGTCGTGCCGCTGGACGACGTCTTCATCGACGCCAACTTCAAGGAAACCCAGCTCAAGCGTATCCGTCCGGGCCAGCCGGTCACGATCAAGGTTGATGCCTATGGCGCGCGCGGCTTCAAGGGTGCGGTCGACAGCATCTCTCCGGCCGCGGGCTCGGTGTTCACCTTGCTGCCGCCGGACAACGCCACCGGCAACTTCACCAAGATCGTGCAGCGTCTGCCCGTCCGCATCCGCGTGCCGAAGGACGTCGCGCGCCAGAACCTGCTGCGCGCCGGCATGTCGGTCTACGTGACGGTGGATACCACCGACGGCGCCAAGGATGCCGACACCGACGCCGACCTCGATGCACCGGCGACGGTGCAGGGGAAGTAGTTAGATCGTCGAATGAGGATGGCTGCAGGAAGATTGATCCTGCAGTCGGCGTTGAACCAAGATGCTTCGGCATCGGCAGTGAGCTCCCTCCCCCCTTGCGGGGGAGGGTTGGGGTGGGGGGTCTCCGGGCGAGACCGCCGTTGGGGACCCCCACCCCCGACCCCTCCCCGCAAGGGGGAGGGGAGTGCACTGTCCAAGCGGCGCGGTCCCTGACCTACGCGGACATCTGAGACCATGGCCACCGCCACCACAGCCGACCCCACCATGAGCGCGCCCGCCGCGCCGTCGGATCGCATCGCGCCGCGCCGGCTGATCGCGTTCCTGATCATGGTGTTCGGCATGTTCATGTCGATCCTGGACATCCAGATCGTGTCGGCCTCGCTGACCGAGATCCAGGCCGGACTGTCGGCGAGCTCCAGCGAAGTGTCGTGGGTGCAGACCGCCTACCTGATCGCCGAGGTGATCGCGATCCCGCTGTCCGGCTTCCTGTCGCGCGCGCTCGGCACGCGGCTGTTGTTCGCGATATCGGCCGCCGGCTTCACCATCTCCAGCTTCCTGTGCGGCTTCGCCTCGTCGATCGAGCAGATGATCCTGTGGCGCGCGCTGCAGGGCTTCCTCGGCGCAGGCATGATCCCGACCGTGTTCGCCTCGGCCTATACGGTGTTCCCGCGCAGCAAATTCCACATCGTCGGTCCCATCATCGGCCTCGTCGCCACGCTCGCGCCGACCGTGGGCCCGACCGTCGGCGGCTACATCACCGACGCGATGTCCTGGCACTGGCTGTTCTTCGTCAACATCCCGCCGGGCATCCTGATCACCATCGGCGTGCTGGCGCTGGTCGATTTCGACGAGCCGCATTTCGAGCTGCTCGAGCGCTTCGACTGGTGGGGCCTGTTGTTCATGGCCGGCTTCCTCGGCTCGCTCGAATATGTGCTGGAGGAGGGGCCGCAATATGAGTGGCTGCAGGACACGTCGGTGGCGATCTTCGCCGCGGTGTGCGCGGTGTCCGCGATCGGCTTCTTCTGGCGCGTGCTGACGGCGGACGAGCCGATCGTCGATCTGTTCGCCTTCGGCAACCGCAATTTCGCCGTGGGATGCCTCCTGCAATTCTGCATCGGCATCGGCCTCTACGGCCTGACCTACATCTATCCGCGCTACCTCGCCGAAGTGCGCGGCTACAGCGCGCTGATGATCGGCGAGACCATGTTCGTCTCCGGCGTGGTGATGTTCCTGATGGCGCCGGTGGTCGGCCGCCTGATGGTGAAGATCGACATGCGGCTGATCATCGCCTTCGGCCTCGTCATCTTCGCGATCGGCTCCTACCAGATGACCGGCATTACCCGCGACTACGACTTCTGGGAGCTGTTCCTGCCGCAGGTGATGCGCGGCGTGGGCATGATGTGCGCGATGGTTCCGACCAACAACATCGCGCTCGGCACGCTCGCGCCCGACCGGGTCAAGAACGCCTCCGGCCTGTTCAACCTGATGCGCAATCTCGGCGGCGCGGTGGGGCTTGCGATCATCAACCAAGTGCTGAACGACCGCACCGACCTGCACATCTCCCGCCTGCATGAGCGCGTCACCTGGGGTAACGCCACCGCGGTCGAGACGCTCAACATGCTGCAGCAGAAGCTGCAGGGCATGGGCGACTCGGCGCTGATGGCGATGAAGCAGCTGTCGCAGATCGTACACCGCCAGGCGGTGGTGATGGGCTATGGCGATGCGTTCTTCATGCTGACTTGCTTCTACATCGCGCTCAGTTTCATGGTGCTGCTGCTCAACAAGCCGAGCTCGCCGATGGCCGGCGGCGGCGACGCACATTGACGTGAGACGCCCGCGGGACGACCGCGGGTTGCCAAATCGTACCGTCGATGGTATGGAACACGAATTGTCGCTCGAACCGGGGAGATCTGCATGACGACATCGCATCTGCAGACCGCATGCACCCGGTCGATGCTCGCGCTCCCGATCTCTGCATTGCCGACCGCTATTCTCTCGACATCCGCGCGGTCGATGCCGGTTCTGGTGTTCCGTCGCTCGTATTGAGCGCCACCGTCTCACTTCCCAACGCCTGATACTTCATTCGCAGACCGCGCCGCGTCGCGTCTGCTTCATTTGGAGCCGGTCCTGCGCCCGCGAGCGCGACCGGATGATGCCATGACCCTCGACGTCTCCGGCCTGAAGGCCGACAAGCGACCCGCCGCGATTCGCGTCGTGATCCCGTTCGTGACCCGCCATTGGCGGAAGCAGCCGCGCATGACCCTCGGCATCGCGGTGTGCCTGCTCGGCGCCACCGCCGCCGATCTGTTCATGCCGCTGTTCTCCGGCAAACTCGTCGATGCGCTGACGCTCGGTCCTGCCAATGCCGACGCCCGGCATAGCGCGCTGGTGGCGTTCGCCGCCATCGTCGCGCTCGGCTTCGCATCGATCGTGCTGCGGCTGTCGGGCCTGCAACTGATCGTGCCGTTCACGCTCCGCATCATGTCGGACGTCGCGCGCGACGCCTTCGTGCGCGTGCAGCGCTTCTCCACCGACTGGCACGCCAACAGCTTCGCCGGCTCCACGGTGCGCAAGATCACCCGGGGCATGTGGGCGCTCGATCTCTACAACGACACCATCCTGCTGGCCTTGCTGCCGTCACTGTCGGTGCTGCTCGGCTCGATGGTGCTGCTCGGCCTGCATTGGGGCGTGCTTGGCGGCGTCATCGCTGTCGGTGCGTTGCTGTACGTCGCGATGACGGTCGTGTTCTCGACCCGCTACATCGCGCCGGCCGCGCGGATTTCCAATGCCTGGGACACCAAGGTCGGCGGGACGCTCGCGGATGCACTGAGCTGCAACGCGGTGGTGAAGTCGTTCGGGGCGGAGGCCCGCGAGGACGGCCGGCTGATGCGCGTCGTCAGCCGCTGGTCCCGGCGCGTCAACCGTACCTGGCTGCGCTACAACACGACCGCTGCCGTGCAGCTCGGCGTGCTGCTGTGCCTGCGCTCGTCGGTGATCGGCGGCGCCGTGCTGCTGTGGATGGCGGGCCGGGCATCGCCCGGCGACGTCACCTACGTGCTGACGAGCTACTACGTGATCCATGCCTATCTGCGTGACGTCGGCATGCACATCAACAACCTGCAGCGCGCGGTCAACGACATGGACGAGCTGGTCGCGATCCATGGCGAGCCGATCGGCATCGTCGATGCCGCCGATGCCAAGGCGATGACGGTGAGCGGCGGGCACATCGTGTTCGATGGCGTCACCTTCCACTATGGCGGCCATCGCGTTCCGCTCTACGACCGGCTGTCGGTGGACATCCGGCCGGGCGAGCGGATTGGCCTCGTCGGGCGCTCCGGCTCCGGCAAGACGACGTTCGTCAAGCTGGTGCAGCGGCTCTACGACGTCAGCGGCGGGAGAATTCTGATCGACGGGCAGGACATCGCCCATGCGAAGCAGGACTCGCTGCGCAGCCAGATCGCGATCGTGCAGCAGGAGCCGATCCTGTTCCACCGCTCGCTCGCCGAGAACATCGCCTATGGCCGCCCCGGCGCCAGCCAGGCGGAGATCGAGCAGGCGGCGCGGCTCGCCAATGCGCACGAGTTCATCACGCGCCTGCCCAAGGGCTACGGCACCTTGGTCGGCGAGCGCGGCGTGAAACTGTCGGGCGGCGAGCGGCAGCGGGTCGCGCTGGCGCGCGCGTTCCTGGCGGATGCGCGCGTGCTGATCCTGGACGAGGCGACGTCGAGCCTCGATTCGGAATCGGAGGCACTGATCCAGGAGGCGATGGAACGGCTGATGAAGGGCAGGACGGCGATCGTGATCGCGCATCGGCTGGCGACCGTGCGCAGCCTCGACCGCATCCTGGTGTTCGACCGCGGTCGCATCGTCGAGCAGGGCAGCCATGCCATGCTCGTCGGCAAGCCCGGCGGGCTCTATCGCAGCCTGTTCGAGCGCCAGGCCACCGAGTTCGGCCAGCTCTCGGCCGCAGGATGATCAAAATGGTGAGGGGCCCGACGCTTGAGCGTCGAGCCCCTCATGAACATATCAGCCGGCCTGTAAGCCGGGTTCTGTAGGGCACCGTATGCTTGCGCATGACGATACGTGACGGCCATTCCTCTGGGATCGCGCTTGCGCGAGACCTCGGGCAACCTACCCGGACGGCGAGCCTGACATCGCTCCCGCGGACGTCATCGCTGACGCGATTGTCTCCGCGTGGCCGTCCCTATTCGGTTTTGCTCCCGGTGGGGTTTACCATGCCGGTTCCGTTGCCGGCCCCGCGGTGCGCTCTTACCGCACCTTTTCACCCTTGCTGCCTCCCTTGCAGGAGGAAGCGGTTCGTTCTCTGTGGCACTGTCCCTGGGGTCGCCCCCGCCGGACGTTATCCGGCACCGCATGTCGATGGAGCCCGGACTTTCCTCCCCGGCGGCCTTTCGGCACCTGCCGGAGCGGCCGTCCGGCCGACTGACGTGGCCTGAATGGGGCTTATCGACCAGCGCGTCAAGCCTCGCCGCGCCGGCGCAAAATATTATGTCGGGAGTGTCGTCCCGCCCGCGCACCGTTCGACTGGATGTTGGCGCAACAGCCGCAACCGAGGAGCAAGTCCGATGCAATATCTGCTGATGATCTATCAGAACGAGGCCGATTACGCGAAGATCGAGAAGGAGGCGGAAGGCAAGATGCTGGCCGAATACCAGACCTTCACCCAGTCGATCATCGCCAGCGGCAATTTCAAGGGCGGTGACCGGCTGCAGCCGACCACGACGTCGACGACGGTCCGGGTGCGGGACGGCAAGATCCTGACCACGGACGGTCCGTTCGCTGAAACACGCGAGCAGCTCGGCGGCTACTACATGATCGAGGCGCAGAACATCGACGAGGCGATCGGCATCGCCGCCCGGATTCCCGGCGCCCGCTTCGGCTCGATCGAGGTGCGTCCGGTGTGGCAGTACAATCATTGAGCCCAGCGCTGCGGCCGATGCGATGACGCCCGATGCGATCGAACAAGTGTTCCGCGACGAGTCCGGTCGGGCGCTCGCGACCCTGATCAGGCTCGTCGGCGATTTCGATCTGGCCGAGGACGCGCTGCAGGACGCGTTCGCGGCGGCGCTTCTTGCCTGGCGGGGATCCGAGATCCCCGCCAATCCGCGGGCGTGGCTGGTCAATGTCGCGCGCAACAAGGCGATCGACCGCATCAGGCGCCGGCGCAACTTCCGCGACAAGGAAGCCGAGATCGTCCATGCCATCGAGCGCGACGCGGCCAGCGATGACGCCGAGCCGTTGGCCGCTCTCGACGACGATATGCTGCGGCTGATGTTCACCTGCTGCCATCCGGCGTTCGCGCCGGAGGTGCAGGTGGCGCTGACGCTGCGCACGGTCTGCGGGCTGACCACGGCCGAGGTCGCCCGCGCCTTTCTGATCAGCGAGGATGCGATGGCGCAGCGTCTCGTGCGCGCCAAGCAGAAGATCCGTCTCGCCGGCATCCCCTACGAGGTGCCCGGACGCGATGCTCTGGATGAGCGCCTGCGCGACGTGTTGACGGTCATCTATCTCGTCTTCACCGAGGGCTATCTCGCGACCTCCGGCGCAGAGTTGATCCGACATGATCTCGCCTGCGAGGCGATCCGGCTTGGCCGTCTCTTGCTCGACCTGATGCCGGAGGCGCGCGACATCAAGGGCCTGCTCGCCTTGATGCTGCTGCACGATGCGCGCCGCGCCGGGCGAACCGATGCCGCGGGCGACATCGTTCTGCTCGAGGAGCAGGACCGCTCAACCTGGAATCGCGCGCAGATTGCCGAAGGGCTGGCGCTGGTCGAACAGGCCTTGAGCGTCAAAGGCCGGCCGCAGCCCCATACGGTGCAGGCGGCGATCGCCGCGCTCCATGCGCAGGCGCCGAGCTATGAGCACACGGACTGGCGCCAGATCGTCGGCCTGTACGAGGTGCTGCTGCGGATCGCGCCATCGCCAGTGATCGAGCTCAATCACGCGGCTGCGGTGTCGATGGTCGATGGCCCGGCGCGAGCGCTTGCGCTGGTCGATTCGCTGGTGGCGCGTGGAGGATTGAAGCAATACGACTTGTTGCCCGCGGTCCGCGCGGATCTATTGCGGCGGCTCGACCGGCGCAATGAAGCTCGCGCAGCGTATCGCGAGGCGAGCGACGCAACACAACTCGTCCCGCTCAAGCGGCTCTACGCGCGCCGGCTCGGGGAACTCGATGCGCCGTCTTGATGGATCAGGCGCGCGGCGCAGGCTCTTCCGCCGGTAGGCTCGTCAGCAGCGCATGCAGCGTCCAAAGCGTGGAGCGGTCGGCGATGCCGTCGACCTTCTCGGGACGGAAGTGCCGCTGGAAGGCCGTGACCACCTCCATCGTGAGGCCGTCGAACTTGCCGGTGATCGGCACGCCATAGCCGTATCTGGCGAGCGCCTTCTGCAGGCCCTTGACGTCGTCGCCGATGCTGCCGAGCTTCAGGGTCTCACCCTTGGTGATCGCCGCGGGCTGCACCCAATGGCCGACGCCGGAATTGGCCAGGGAGTGCCACGGAAACTTCTCGCCCGGATCCTTCTTGCGCGACGGCGCGACGTCGGAATGGCCGAGCACGCGATGCGCCGGCACATTGCGGCGGAGCATGATGCCGCGGCACAGCGCGATGACCGCTGCGATCTGCCGCGGCGGAAAGTCCGGATAACCCCAGTCGTGACCGCGGTTGACGATCTCGATGCCGATCGAGCAGGAATTGATGTCCTCCTCGCCGCCCCAGGAGGACAGTCCCGCATGCCAGGCACGCAGCGCCTCCGGCACGCATTGGACGATGCGGCCATCCTCGAGCACGATGTAGTGCGCCGAGACCTCGGTGCCGGCGGTGCACAGCTTGGTGATCGCGCCCTCGACGTCCGGCATGCCGGTGTAGTGGAGGATGACCATGTCCGGTTGGCGGCCACCCTTGCGCTCACCAAAATTTGCAGACGGGATCACGTCGGACGCGATCGACGAATCCGGCGTGAAAACCGGCAGGTCTGAGACGCCCTTGGGAATCGGCACTGCGCGTGGCCGCTTCGATTCGGACTTGTCGGTTGAATCGGTCATGAAGCACTCGAAGCGGAGGCGGCGACGGCAATGAATCAAATTGAATATGGGCAGGCACTACTCTTTTACATGTCCCAGCCGCAATCGAAATCGCATGCGAGCCCCTCGTATTGATCAGACCGTTGCGCGAAGGCGGCGGGGGTGTCGAGGAGCAGCCAGCCGCTCTCGCTCCACGACTCGCCTTTCCAGCGAGTGCCCAAGATCCGCCACAGACCGTCAACGATTTATTAACGCTAAAGGCCGTTACTAAGTGGTGAAGAGCCAAGCCGGCTTTCGGGACGGCAAGCCGCCATATGCAAGGTCCTGCACGGGATATCACCGTATCGAGCGCTGTCGGGGGCATCCGGCAGCGCGCGATCGTTGACGGCCCGGCGCTCGCCCCGGCGCGGAGTTCGCGTGCCGGGGCTCGGGTATTGGAGCGGCTGGCTGTCGACCGTTCCGGGCGATGGCTTGGCAAAGTGACGAGGCGCGAGGATCGAAGGCGCGATGGGCTCGCAGCCGAGCATAGTCAGTCCGGGTCGGCGGCATCCGCGTGGAGCGGCCGCGTGAGCACGGCTGACCAGCGCCATATCCCGGTGCTCGGCCCTGAGGCGGTCGAGATGCTGGCGCCGCGCGATGGCGGAACCTATGTCGATGCGACTTTCGGCGCCGGCGGCTACACACGTCTGATCCTGGCAACACCGGGAACGCGGGTCATCGCGATCGACCGCGACAGCACTGCGATTGCGGGCGGTGCCGACCTCGTCGCCGAAGCAGGCGGCCGGCTCACATTGGTCGAGAATCGCTTCTCTGCCCTCTCCGACATCTGCGCCGCGCAGGGGCTCGACCACGTCGACGGCATCGTGATGGATGTCGGCGTGTCGTCGATGCAGCTCGACTCCGCCGCGCGCGGCTTCTCGTTCCGCTTCGACGGTCCGCTCGACATGCGCATGGGCGCGACGGGACCGACCGCCGCCGACGTCATTGCGCAGGCCACCGAGCGTGATCTGGCTGATGTCATCTACATCCTGGGCGAAGAACGTCACTCCCGCGGGGTGGCTCGTGCCATCGTGGCGGCGCGCAAGGAGCAGGCGATCACGACGACACGGCAGCTCGCCGATATCGTGGCACGCGTGGTGAGATCCAAGCCGGGCGACATCCATCCGGCGACGCGCACGTTCCAGGCGCTGCGTATTCTCGTGAACGAGGAGCTGGACGAGCTCGAAGAGGCGTTGTCGGCGGCCGAGCGCATCCTCGCCCCGGGCGGCCGTCTCGCCGTCGTCTCGTTCCATTCGCTCGAGGACCGCATCGTCAAGACCTTCCTCGCCGAGCGCAGCAAGACTGGCGGCGGCTCGCGTCATCTGCCGGAGATCGCGCAGGAGACGCCGAGCTTCAAACCGCTGAACCGCAAGCCGGTGGTGGCCGGAGAGGCCGAAACCGAGTCCAATCCACGTGCGCGGTCCGCGAAGCTGCGCGGTGCCGAGCGCACGACAGCGCCGGCGCATGCGCCGTCCTCGTCATCGCCCTGGCCGCGCCTGGCCGACGTCCTGCGGGGAGGCTGACCAATGCGCCTCCTGCATCTCGTGGTGATCTGCTCGCTGATCTTTGCGGCCGCCTATGTCTATCGCATCAAGATGGAGTCGACCGCGCGCGTCGAGCGCGTGCTGCAATTGCGTGCCGAGATCCGCGAGCAGCGCGAGGCGATCGCGATCCTGCGCTCGGAATGGGCCAAGCTCGATGCGCCGCTGCGGCTGCAGGGGCTTGTCGAGCGGCATCTGCCGCTGAAGCCGCTCAATGCCACGCAGTACGACACCCTGAAGAATCTCCCGGAGCGGCCGCCGCGCTTCGCGCGTCCGGACAATCCGGATCCGATCGGCTCGATGATCGATACGATCGATGCCATCAACGAAGAACCCCCCGTGACCGGATCGGTCTCTCGTCCGGAGGATCAGCAATGACCGACCAGCCTCGGCCGCATGTGAAGCCGCAGGAGCCGTGGCGACAGCGCCTCGTGCGTACGCTGCTGTACGGGCGCGACGTCGATCGTACCGCCAAGGCGCGGGCGCGCATCGGCCTTGCGATCATCGCCTTCGCCGCCGTCTATGCCATCATCGGCGGCCGGCTCGTGATGTTCGCGGCGGGCTCAGACGGGCCGAGCGCACGGCGGTCCGCGCAGCAGGACGCCATTGCGACCGCGCGGCCCGATATCGTCGACCGCAACGGCGCCGTGCTGGCGACCGACGTCAAGACGCCGAGCCTGTTCGCCGAGCCGCGCCGCCTCATCGACAAGGACGAGGCGATCGAGCTGCTCACCGCGACCTTGCCCGATCTCGATACGAACGAGGTGCGCGAGCGCATGATGTCGCGCAAGGGCTTCGTCTGGCTCAAGCGCGAAATGACGCCGAAGCAGCAGCAGGACATCCATCGCCTCGGCCTGCCGGGCGTCGGCTTCCTGCGCGAGAACAAGCGCGTGTATCCCACGGGCAACGAGGTGGCCCACCTGATCGGTCTGGTGAACATCGACAACCAGGGCATCGCCGGCATGGAGAAGTGGCTCGACAATCAGGGCCTCGCCGACCTGCATCGCGCCGGCTTCGCCACCGACCGCCTGCAGAAGCCGGTCGAGCTCTCGGTCGATTTGCGCGTCGAGCACGCGCTGCGCGACGAACTGCTCAAGGCCAAGGAGAAGTTCAAGACCAAGGCGGCCTCCGGTCTGGTCGTCAACGTCCGGACCGGCGAGATCATCGCGATGGTGTCGCTGCCTGATTTCGATCCCAACAACCCGAAGGAAGCGCACGATCCGGACCGGATCAACCGCCTGACCACCGGCGTGTACGAGATGGGATCGACCTTCAAGGCGTTCACCCTGGCGATGGCGCTCGATACCGGGAAATATGATCTGAACTCGCTGTGGGATGCGCGCGGACCGCTGCACTACGGCAAGTTCGCGATCCATGACGACGAGCCGAAGGGCCGCTTCCTCACGATGAAAGAGGTGTTCACCTTCTCCTCCAACGTCGGCGCCGCCAGGATCGCGCTGACGCAGGGTGTGGAAGGGCACAAGGCGTTCCTGCGCAAGATGGGACAGTTCGACCGGCTGCGCACCGAGTTGCCGGAGAGTGCCTCGCCGATCCTGCCCAAGCGCTGGGCCGAGTTGAACACGGTCACGATCGCGTTCGGTCACGGCATGGCGGTGGCGCCGCTGCAAGGCGTGATGGGCGTCAGCGCGCTGGTCAATGGCGGCTACCTGATTCCGCCGACCTTCATGAAGCGTACCGAGGCCGAGGCGATGCAGGTCGCCAAGCGCGTGATCAAGCCGGAGACTTCGGAGAAGATGCGGTACCTGATGCGTCTGAACGCCGAGATCGGCACCGCGCGCAAGGCCGACGTCAAGGGCTATTACATCGGCGGCAAGACCGGCACCGCCGAGAAGGTGATCAACGGCCGCTACGCCAAGAAGAAGGTGCTGACCCTGTTCACGGCCGTGATTCCGGCCGACAAGCCGAAATACCAGCTCCTGATCATGCTGGATGAGCCGCAGGCTCTGAAGGAGACCTACGGCTTCATCACCTCCGGCTGGAACGCGGTGCCGACCGCGGGCAATGTGATCTCCCGGATCGGGCCGTTGCTCGGGATCGAGCCCCGTTTCGACCTGCCGCCGTCCGACCGCCAAATTCTTGCGGCATCGCGGTTGACGCAGTAAGCCGTCCGCGAATCGCAAGGCTATGGAGCTGCCGCCGCCCGGGCGGGAGCCAGGACTGGTACGGGACCGGGATGAAACTTCACGATCTCCTCGGCGATATGGCGCGGCTCGACCCGCAGATCGCCGCCGTCGAAGTCTCCGGACTGGCCGTGGACAGTCGCGTCGTCCGGCCAGGCGATCTGTTCTTCGCGCTGTCGGGAACCAAGACGGATGGTGCCCGCTTTATCGCGGCCGCAATCGCAGCCGGCGCAGCCGCGGTGGCCGGTGCTTCGGCACCGGAGGGGGGGCTCTCGGTTCCCTTCGTCGTGCTGCCGAATCCGCGCCGCGCCTTGGCGCTGGCCGCGTCGCGTATGTTCCCCAGGCAGCCGGCGACGATTGCCGCGGTCACCGGCACCAGCGGCAAGACCTCGGTCGCCGCCTTCACCCGCCAGATCTGGCAGCGGCTCGGCCACAGTTCGGCCAGCATCGGTACGGTCGGCCTGGTGTCGGACAAGCGCACCGTCTACGGCTCGCTGACCACGCCGGATCCGATCGCGTTGCATCGGCAGCTCGACGAGATCACCGGGGATGGCGTCACGCATCTGGCGTTCGAAGCCTCATCGCACGGGCTCGATCAGTTCAGGCTGGATGGCGTGAAGGTCTCGGCCGGCGGGTTCACCAACCTGTCGCGCGACCACATGGACTACCACCCCGACATCGCGCATTACCTCAACGCCAAGCTGCGGCTGTTTCGCGACCTCGTGCCGCCCGGAGGGGCTGCAGTGATCTCGGCCGATCATGACTGCTCGCCGGAGGTCATCGCTGCGGCGGAGGCGCGCGGCCTTCGCTTGATGACCGTGGGGACGAGCGGCGACGGCGCAGGGCCGGGCATCCGGCTCGTGGCGGCCGCGATCGACGGCTTTGCGCAGCAGCTCGAGATTCAGCATTGCGGACGGATGTATTTCGTCCGGCTGCCGCTGGTCGGCGCCTTCCAGATCGAGAACGCATTGGTCGCGGCTGGCCTCGCGATCGGGACCGGGTGCGATCCGCAAGCCGTGTTCGAGGCGCTGGAGACGCTCGAAGGCGCCAAGGGGCGGCTCGAGCTGGTCGGAGAGCACAATGGCGCGCCCATCTTCATCGACTACGCCCACAAGCCGGATGCGCTCGCCAAGGCGCTGCATGCGTTGCGGCCCTATGCCCCGCGCAAGCTCGTCGTGGTGTTCGGCGCCGGCGGCGACCGTGACACCGGCAAGCGGCCGCTGATGGGCGAGATCGCCGCCGCCGGGGCTGACAGCGTCATCGTCACTGACGACAATCCGCGCAGCGAGGACCCGGCCGCTATCCGTGCCGCGATCCTGGCCGCCACACCCGGCGCGCGCGAGATCGGCGACCGCGCCGAGGCGATCCGGGTCGCGATCGGCGAGCTGCAGCCGGGCGATGCTCTGATCATCGCCGGCAAGGGACATGAGGTCGGCCAGATCATCGGCAGCACCACCCTGCATTTCAGCGATCATGAAGCGGTCGCGGCCGCATTGGCAGCGAGGACATGATGACGAAGGTGCTGTGGACCGTGGCCGAGGCGGCGCGCGCGCTCGGCCTCACCGGCGACTATCCGGACACTCCGATCGATTTCGTCACGCAGGACAGCCGCGCCGTGAAGCCGGGCAGTCTGTTCGTCGCGCTCAGCGGCACGCCGAGCGGCGGCTTCGTGTCGAGCTTTGCGTCGAGCCGCGACGGCTGGGAGTTTGCGGCGAATGCCGAGCAGGCTGGCGCCGTCGCGATGATCGTGCCGCACAGGATCGACGGCATCACCGCTCCGCAGCTCGTCGTGCCGGATACCTTGATCGACGGCTTGTGGGCGCTCGCCCGCGCGGCACGGGCGCGTTTTCATGGACCGGTGATCGGGCTCACCGGCAGCGCCGGCAAGACCTCCACCAAGGAGTTCATCGCCGCCTATCCCGGAGCCTCCGCCAGTCCGTCGAGCTTCAACAATTTCTGGGGCGTGCCGCTGACCTTGTGCAATGCCGATCCCTCGGCCTCGGTCTGGGTGGTCGAGATGGGCATGAACCAGAAGGGGGAGATCGCGCGGCTGACCGAGCTGTCCCAGCCGACGGTCGCACTCGTCGTCAACGTGCAGCCGGTGCATCTGGAGAAGCTCGGCAGCCTCGAAGCCATCCGGCAGGAGAAGGTCTCGATCGCAATTGGCTTGCCCGCGGATGGCATCCTTGTCCTTCCCGCTGATCTCGCGGCACCCGAATGGACCGGCAAGGCGATCCGCTTCGGCGGCGGTGCCGAGGTTCGCGAGCTGTCGCACAGTTCGCGCGGCGAGAGCTGGGACGTGACGGCCGACATCGCCGGTCGCCAGGTCACGTTTGCGCTGACGCCCGGCGCGCCGCATCGCCTGCACAATGCGCTGGCGGCGCTCGCGTCGGTTGCCGCGGCCGGACTCGACCCAGCGCAGCTGGCGCCGGCGCTCGGCCATGTCGGCATCATGACCGGCCGCGGCGTCGAGCAGAGCGTCGGCGACATCGTGCTGATCGACGACAGCTTCAACGGCAACCCGGCGAGCATGGCCGCTGCGCTCGACAGCCTGCAGGCGCGCCCGGTGCGCGGGCGGCGGATCGCGATCATCGGCGACATGCTCGAACTCGGCGACGACGCGCCGGCCTACCATGCCCAGATGGCCGGCCATCTTGCCGGAATCGACGGTGTGTACTGCGTCGGCCCGTTGATGCGTCATTTGTTCGACAACCTGCCTGAGGCGAAGCGGCTCGGCTGGCATGAGGATCCGGTGACGCTGGATGCCGGAGCGCTCGCGGCGCTGCTGGTGCCCGGCGACGCCGTCGTCATCAAGGGCAGCAAGAAGATCTTCTGGGTCAACAAGTTCGTGTCGAAGCTCGCCGCCGCCCTGCAGAGCCGCGCGTAACAATCGGGCGATATCGCGGCGCGGCAGAACGATGTTTTTCCACTGGTGGTCGAAGCAGTCATGCCGGACGGATCGTTCCGCCGGGCCACGATTCGCACCCGGCCCCGATCATGGTTAAAAGAGGCAGGCTGGATTCGTGCGCGGGACGTCCTGTCGCACGCCCGGTCCCGGTGAGACGGCATAGGCGGGTTGGATGTTCTACTGGTTGATCGAGCTGACGAATACGTTTCCGAGCCTGTCGGTATTTCGCGGGGTGCTGAACGTCTTCCGTTACATCACCTTCCGCACTGGCGGCGCCGTGGTCACGGGCGCGCTGTTCGTGTTCCTGTTCGGTCCCTGGATCATCGATCATCTTCGCCTGCGCCAAGGCAAGGGCCAGCCGATCCGCACCGACGGACCGCAATCGCACATCATCAGCAAGAAGGGCACGCCGACGATGGGCGGCCTGATGATCCTCTCGGGCCTCGTCGTCTCCACCGTGCTGTGGGCCAATCCGCTCAACCCTTACGTCTGGATCGTGCTGGCCGTGACGCTCGGCTTCGGCTTCGTCGGCTTCTATGACGATTATCTCAAGGTGACCAAGCAGTCGCATTCCGGCTTTGCAGGACGCGCGCGGCTCCTGATCGAGGCGGCGATCGCGCTGGTCGCCTGCTATGCGCTGGTGCGGCTCGGACGCGATCCGTCCTCCACCGGGCTCGCGATTCCGTTCTTCAAGGACCTCGTCTTCAAGTTCGGCTGGATGTACGTCATTTTCGGCGCCTTCGTCATCGTCGGCGCCGGCAACGCCGTCAACCTGACCGACGGCCTCGACGGCCTCGCGATCGTTCCGGTGATGATCGCGTCCGCAAGCTTCGGCTTGATCGCCTATCTCGCCGGCAACGCCGTGTTCTCCGACTATCTGCAGATCCACTACGTTGCCGGCACCGGCGAGCTCGCGGTGCTGTGCGGCGCGGTGCTCGGCGCAGGCTTAGGTTTTCTTTGGTTCAACGCGCCGCCGGCCTCGATCTTCATGGGTGACACCGGCTCGCTGGCGCTCGGCGGCATGCTCGGCTCGATCGCGGTCGCGGTGAAGCACGAGATCGTGCTGGCTGTCATCGGCGGCCTGTTCGTGCTCGAAGCGGTGTCGGTCATCGTGCAGGTGGCTTCGTTCAAGCTGACGGGAAAGCGCATCTTCAAGATGGCGCCGATTCATCATCACTTCGAGCAGCTCGGCTGGACCGAGCCGCAGATCGTGATCCGGTTCTGGATCATCTCGGTGATGCTGGCCCTGGTCGGCCTCTCGACGCTGAAGCTGCGCTGACATGATCCCCGTCACCTCTTTCGCCGGCAAGACCGTCGCCGTGTTCGGGCTCGGCGGCTCGGGGTTGGCGTCGTGCCACGCGCTGCGCGCGGGCGGCGCCGAAGTGATCGCGGCCGATGACGGCGCCGACCGGATGACCGAAGCGGCGAAAGCCGGGTTCATCACTGCCGATCTGCGCACGGTGTCCTGGGCTAACTTCGCCGCCCTTGTGCTGGCGCCGGGCGTGCCGCTGACTCATCCCGTGCCGCATTGGAGCGTGCTGAGGGCGCGCGAGGCGGGCGTCGAGGTGATCGGCGATATCGAGCTGTTCTGCCGCGAGCGCAGGCGCCACGCGCCGGATGCGCCGTTCGTCGCGATCACCGGGACCAACGGCAAGTCCACCACGACCGCGCTGATCGCGCATCTGATGCGGGTGGCCGGCTACGACACCCAGATGGGCGGCAATATCGGCACCGCAATCCTGTCGTTGGAGCCGCCGCGGATGGGCCGCGTGCATGTGATCGAGATGTCGTCCTACCAGATCGACCTGACGCCTTCGCTCGATCCGAGCGTGGGCATCCTGATCAATGTGAGCGAGGACCATATCGACCGCCACGGGACGATCGAGAACTACGCGGCGGTGAAGGAGCGGCTGGTGGCGGGAGTGCAGTCGCAGGGCACGGCCATCGTCGGCGTCGACGACGGCTTTTGCCGGGCGATTGCCGACCGCCTCGATCAGGCCGGCAAGCGCGTCGTGCGCATCTCGGTGAAGAACCCGCTGGCCGATGGCTTGTACACCGAGCATGAGACGATCGTGCGCAGCGCCGGCGGCGCGCGCAGCGAGGTCGCGCGGCTCGGCGGCATCGGCTCGTTGCGCGGGCAGCACAACGCGCAGAACGCGGGCTGCGCCGCGGCCGCCGCGCTTGCGATCGGCGTGAAGCAGGACGTGCTGCAGCAGGGCCTGCGCAGCTTCCCCGGCCTCGCCCATCGCATGGAGCAGGTCGGCCGGCGCGCCAACGTGCTGTTCGTCAACGACTCCAAGGGCACCAACGCGGACGCGACAGCGCATGCGCTGTCGTCCTTCGCCGACATCTTCTGGATCGCCGGCGGCAAGCCGAAGGCGGGCGGCATCACCAGCCTGACCGGCTTCTTTCCGCGCATCCGCAAGGCCTATCTGATCGGCGAGGCGGCCGCGGAGTTCGCCGGCACGCTCGGGGAGAAGGTGCTGCACGAAACGTCCGGGACGCTGGAAGTCGCCGTCGCTAAGGCCGCTGCGGACGCGGAGGCGTCGGGATTGAAAGAGGCGGTCGTCCTGTTGTCGCCGGCCTGCGCCTCGTTCGACCAGTTCCGCAATTTCGAAATCCGCGGCACGCGTTTTCGCGAGCTCGTGCAGGCGCTGCCGGGCGTGACGCCGGTGGTGTGATCGCTCTCCCGCCAATCTCCCCTGTCGTCACCCGCGAAAGCGGGTGACCCAGTATTCCAGAGGCCGATGTGCTTTCACCGCGCTGTCTCGGCGTACTGGATCCCCCGCTTTCGCGGGGAATGACGAGTGTTTGCTGGATTAGCCGGCTGCTCCAATTGATGGGACTACCTTAACCCTTCGATAACCATCCTAGGCGCCAATGGGCTGATTCCTCGGCTCAGGTGGTGGCCCGATGCTCTCCCGTGAAGAACGCAATCCGCTGTCCGACTGGTGGTGGACGGTCGACAAGCCGTTGCTGGGCTCGATCCTGGCGTTGATGCTCTGCGGGGTGATCCTGTCGCTGGCCGCCAGTCCGCCGGTCGCCACACGCATCGGGCTCGACCCGTTCCATTTCTTCAACCGCCACGTCCTGTTCCTGCTGCCGTCCTTCATCGTGCTGATCGGCGTGTCGTTCCTGTCGCCGCGGCAGATCCGGCGCAGCGCGCTGGTGGTGTTCGCGATCGCCATCGTGCTGATCGTGCTGACATTGGCGATCGGCCCCGAGGTCAAGGGCTCGCGTCGCTGGATCACGCTCGTCGGCGTCAACATCCAGGCCTCGGAAGCGGCCAAGCCGGCTTTCGTCGTCGTCTCCGCCTGGCTGTTCTCGGAGTCGGCGCGGCGTCCCGACATGCCGGCGACCACGATGGCGCTGGTGCTGCTGTTGATGCTGGTGTCGCTCCTGGTGATGGAGCCGGATTTCGGCCAGACCATGCTGATCCTGATGGTATGGGGCTCGCTGTTCTTCATCGCCGGCATGCGCATGATCTGGGTCGCGGGCCTCGCCGGCGCCGCGGCGGCCGGCCTGTTCGGCGCCTATCTGCTGGTCCCGCACGTCGCCGGGCGCATCAAGCGCTTCATGAATCCGGCTTCCGGCGACACCTTCCAGGTCGACACCGCGATGGAAGCGTTCTCCAACGGCGGCTGGTTCGGCCTCGGGCCGGGCGAGGGCATCGCCAAGCGCAGTCTCCCGGATAGCCACACCGACTTCGTGTTCGCGGTCGCCGCCGAGGAGTTCGGCATTATTCTCTGCCTGGCACTGGTCGCGCTGTTCGGCTTCATCGTCATCCGCACCCTGTCGCGCGCCTATGCCAGCGAGGACGGCTTCTCGCGGTTCGCGGCGTCGGGGCTCGCGATCCTGTTCGGCATCCAGGCGGCCATCAACATCTCGGTCAATTTGCAGCTGATCCCCGCCAAGGGCATGACCCTGCCGTTCATCTCCTATGGCGGCTCCTCGATCGTGTCGCTCGCCTATGGCGTCGGCATGATGCTGGCGCTGACGCGGCAGCGGCCGCGGATCGAGGCCGAGGTCACCGATGCGGCCGGAACGCTGCGCACCTACGCCTGAACGCCGGGCCGGCTCGCAATGACGACACATTGCCTGTAAACAAGCCCGCATGACATCAACTGCGCCCCTCATTCTGCTGGCCGCCGGCGGCACCGGCGGCCATCTGTTTCCTGCCGAAGCACTCGGTGTCGAGCTGATCAAGCGCGGCTATCGCGTCCGCCTCGTCACCGACGCCCGCGCGTTGCGCTACAGCGGCCTGTTCACCAAGGACATGATCGACGTGGTGCCGAGCGAGACGGTGCGCAGCCGTTCGCCGGTGGCGCTGGCACGCACCGCGCTGCTGCTCGGCAGCGGCACCCTGGCTGCATTCAATCTGATGCGGCGGTTGAAGCCCGCCGCGGTGATCGGCTTCGGCGGCTATCCCACCGTGCCGCCGCTCTTGGCTGCACGGCTCGCCGGCGTGCCGAGCCTGATTCATGACGCAAACGCTGTGCTCGGCCGCGCGAACCGCTTCCTGTCCTCGCATGTGAAGGCGATCGCGACCTCGCTGCCCGGCGTGCTCGACCGCGATCCGGCACTTGCCGCCAAGACCACGACGGTCGGCACGCCGATGCGACCCGCCATCCTCGAGGCGGCGGCTGTGCCCTATGTCGCGCCAGAGACCACCGGTCCGCTGCGGCTGCTCGTGGTCGGCGGCAGCCAGGGCGCGCGCGTCATGAGTGATGTCGTGCCCGGCGCGATCAAGCGGCTCGAGCCCGCTTTATGGAGTCGGCTCGTGTTGACCCAGCAGGTCCGCCAGGAAGACATGGCGCGGGTGCGCGCGGTCTACGACCGGCTCAAGATCAATGCCGAATTGCAGCCGTTCTTCACCGACTTGCCGGCGCGGCTCGCCGCCAATCATCTCGTGATCTCGCGCTCCGGCGCCGGCACCGTCGCCGAGCTCGCCGCGATCGGCCGGCCCTCGATCCTGGTGCCGCTGCCCGGCGCCATCGACCAGGACCAGTTCGCCAATGCCGGCGTGCTGTCGAACGCCAACGCCGCGATCCGGATCGTGCAGACCGACTTCACGTCCGACCGGCTGGCCTCGGAGATATCGGCGCTCGCCGCCGAGCCCGCCCGGCTGGCGGCGATGGCGGCGGCGGCGCGCGGCGTCGGGCGGCTCGATGCCGCCGAGCGTCTCGCCGATCTCGTCATCAAGACAGCTACGCCGTGAGCGGGGCGCGCGCAGGCCGGGCATGAGCGGACTTGCGCAGCCGCAGCACGACCCGATGCGCCTGCGGGATCATCCGTGCTTCGTCCCGGTCTTCGTCAGCTTCTGCGACCAGATGGTCGCGCCGCTGCGCGGCCAGCGCCTAATGATCAAGCTGTTCGGACAGCGCGCCCCGACCGAGATCGCGGCGCATATCGTCATGATGCATGTGTCGGCCCGCGACGCCACCGAGCGTCCGACCTTGACTCGGTTGCAGGCCCGGCTGCCCGGGCCGCGGCAGACGGCGGTTTTCGTGGCGATGCTGCGCGGTCTGTCGCTGGTGAAGGTGGAGCGCGATCCCGACGATGCCCGCATCCGCTATTTGATACCCGGGCCTGTCATCCTCGATGGCCTCCGGGGCTGGCTCGCCCTTCACCTCGACTGCCACGCCCAGCTGACGCGGGGCGAGCAGTTGAGCCGGCGCCTGCACGGCGACGATACCTTCTTCTCCGAGATGATCCGGCAATGCGCGACCTGGCTGTGCCGCGCCAACCGGCCGCTGACGAGCTTTCCGGATCTCGCCTGGACGGACGAGCACGACAGCGGCATTCATCTGGCGCTGACGCTCGTCGCCCACTCGGCTGCTGGCCGGACCGCAGTCGATGTGTCCACCGCGGAGCTCGCAGCCTCGCTCGGTGTGTCACGCTCGCATATCCGCAACCTGCTCGCGGCGATGGAACAGCGACGTCTGCTGCGCTTCGACGAGCGGCGCCAGCGATTGTCGCTGACGCCGGGGTTCGTGGAGTCCGTCGAGGCCTGGTTCTGTCATCAGATCTGCTGGCTCGCTGCGGCCGGCGAGCGTGCCGACCGCGCGCTGTCGTCTGCCAGCGTCAGAGCGTGACGACGCGGCCGGACTCGATATCGTAGACGCCGCCGAGGATCTTCACCCTGCCGTCGCCAACCATCTTGCTGACGATCGGCTTGGCCTTCGCCAGGCGCTGGACGTTGTGGCGGACGTTCTCCTTCGTCGCTTCCGCCAGCAGATCCTGCGGCTTCTTGGCGATCGCGGCCTCCACGCCCGGCTTCAGCGCGTTCACCAGCTCCGGCAGATGGCCCGGCAGCTTGGTGCCGTCCTTCAACACCTTGATGGTGGCGTCGACGGCGCCGCAGCCGCTATGGCCGAGAACGAGCACGAGCGGAATGCCGAGGAACTTCACGCCATATTCGAGGCTGGCCAGACCGTCGTCATTGACGAAATTGCCGGCGACGCGGACCACGAACAGCTCGCCCGGAGCCTGATCGAACACCAGCTCAGGCGCGACGCGGGAATCCGCGCAGCTCACGATCGCCGCGATCGGATATTGCGCGGTGGCGCGCGCGGCGCGTCCGGCCGAGAAATCCTTGTTGTCCAGATTGCCGGCGGCGTAGCGCGCATTGCCGTCCATGATCCGCTTCAACGCCTCGTCGGCCGAGATGGCGTTGGGCGCAGGCGCGGTCTCTTTCTTATCCTTGGCCCAGGCGGTGCCGGTGCCGAGCCCGAGCGTGGCTGCGGCCAGCAAGCCGGCGCCCCTGCCGAGCAGCCGGCGACGGGACAGGAGGGGAGATTCGGTTTCACACAGCGCGCACATCGTGAGGTCACTCCATCGGCATTGCACGCGGCGCGTGTGGCCGCGGCTGGATACCGCCATGCCACGGCTGTGCGCGGAGTGAACGCGCAAAAACTGCAGGTATCAGACTGCGCGGGTCCGAGCTGAGGTTGCACTTAAGGAACCGTGAAAGGTCGGAAGGCGGGGGCCGGAGTTCCCAGGGTTTTGGTGATCGGAACGGGAAAATCGCCCAAAGTCAGGCGATTGACCCTGAATTCGGCAATTTTTGCGGTCGAAGCGGGCTTGTCCCGGTCAGCCATGTCTTGCAAGAAGGGCCAGTGATTCGCGGCCGCTCGCCCTCCGAAGGGCGCGGCGGAGCCCCCTTGAGACGAGACGCCCCATGAGACTGCCGCGCGAGATTGGACCCATCCACTTCGTCGGGATCGGCGGCATCGGCATGAGCGGCATCGCCGAGGTGCTGTGCAATCTCGGCTACACGGTGCAGGGCTCGGATGCCTCCGACAACGCCAATGTCGCGCGCCTGCGCGAGAAGGGCATCACGGTCAGCGTCGGCCACAAGGCGGAGAACGTGGCGGGCGCCGACGTCGTCGTCGTCTCGACCGCGATCAAGCGCGACAATCCGGAACTGATGGCGGCGCGCGCGCAGCGTATCCCCGTCGTGCGCCGCGCCGAGATGCTGGCCGAGCTGATGCGGCTGAAGAGCTGTGTCGCGATCGCCGGCACCCACGGCAAGACCACGACCACCTCGATGGTTGCGGCGCTGCTCGATGCCGGCGGGCTCGATCCGACCGTGATCAATGGCGGCATCATCAATGCCTACGGCACCAATGCGCGGCTCGGCGGCGGCGAGTGGATGGTGGTCGAGGCCGACGAGAGCGACGGCACTTTCCTCAAGTTGCCGGCCGACGTCGCGATCGTCACCAATGTCGATCCCGAGCATCTCGATCATTTCAAGACGTTCGATGCCGTGCAGGACGCGTTCCGCGCCTTCGTCGAGAACGTGCCTTTCTACGGCTTCGCCGTGATGTGCATCGATCACCCGGTGGTGCAGGCTTTGGTCGGCAAGATCGAGGACCGCCGCATCATCACCTACGGCGTGAATCCGCAGGCCGATGTCCGCCTCGTCGATCTCACGCCGATGGGCGGCGGCTCGTCGTTCAAGGTCGTGTTCCGCGATCGCAAGAGCGGCGCGACGCACGAGATTGCCGACATTGCGCTGCCGATGCCCGGCCGGCACAACGCCTCGAACGCCACGGCGGCGATTGCCGTCGCCCGCGAGCTCGGCCTGTCCGACGAGGCGATCCGCAAGGCCATCGCCGGCTTTGGCGGCGTGAAGCGCCGCTTCACCCGCACCGGCGAATGGAATGGCGTCACGGTGATCGACGACTACGGCCATCACCCCGTCGAGATCGCGGCCGTGCTGAAGGCGGCGCGGGAATCGACCAACGGCAAGGTCGTCGCCGTGGTGCAGCCGCATCGCTACACCCGGCTGCAGTCGCTGTTCGAGGAGTTCTGCACCTGCTTCAACGATGCCGATGCCGTCATCGTCGCCGATGTCTATCCGGCGGGCGAAGCGCCGATCGAAGGCATCGACCGCGATCGCTTCGTGCTCGGCCTGCGCGCTCACGGCCATCGCGACGTGCTGCCGCTCCCCAAGTCCGCCGATCTTGCCGGCATCGTCAAGGATCTCGCCAAGCCGGGCGACCTCGTCGTGTGCCTCGGCGCCGGCAACATCACGCAATGGGCTTACGCGCTGCCGAACGAATTGAAGGCGCTGGGGTAGGGCAGTGAGCTTCCCCGACATCACGCCCGATCTCAAAGCCGCCATGCCTGAGCTGCGCGGGCGGCTGCTCGCCAATGAGAGTCTCGCGCCGCTCACCTGGTTTCGCGTCGGCGGACCGGCGCAAGTGCTTTTCACGCCGGCCGACGCTGACGACCTCGCCTACTTTCTGAAGCACCTGCCGGATGAGCTTGCAGTCTACGTCATCGGCGTCGGCTCCAACATGATCGTACGCGATGGCGGCGTGCCGGGCGTCGTGATCCGTTTGGCGCCGCGCGCGTTCGGCGAGGTCAAGGCGGAGGACGATATCGTCACCGCCGGCACAGCCGTGCTCGACAAGCGTGTCGCCGAGGTCGCGGCGTCAGCCAATCTCGCCGGCTTGGAATTCCTGTTCGGCATTCCCGGCACCATCGGTGGCGCGCTCCGCATGAATGCCGGCGCCAATGGCGGCGAGACCAAGGATATTCTCGTCGAGGCGACGGCGGTAGACCGTCAGGGCAGGACGCATCGCTTCAGCAATGCCGACATGAAGTTCACCTACCGTGCGAGCGGCACAGATCCCGCGCTGATCTTTACGGCCGCGCGTTTCCGCGGCACGCCATCAGCGCCGGAGGCAATCCGGGCGCGCATGGCCGATGTGCAGGCGCATCGCGAGACGGCGCAGCCGATCCGCGAGAAGACCGGCGGCTCGACCTTCAAGAACCCGCCGGGGCATTCGGCCTGGAAGCTGGTCGATGCCGCGGGCTGCCGCGGCCTCAAGGTCGGCAGCGCCCAGGTCTCGGAGATGCACTGCAATTTCCTGATCAACACTGGCAACGCGACCGCCGACGACATCGAGACTCTGGGTGAGACCGTGCGCGAACGCGTCAAGGCGAGCTCTGGCATCGAGCTGCAGTGGGAAATCAAGCGGATCGGAATCAAGGCGAGCTGACAACCCGCCGGCTCACGTGAAGTCCGCAGTGTCGCAACCGCGTTCTGAGATCAATCGAGAAGCCATTGATGCGCACCACGATTCTGTTCGGCGGCACCAACAAGGAACGTCTCGTCTCGGTCGCCAGCGCCAAGGCGCTGCACGCGGCGTTGCCGCAAGCCGACCTCTGGTTCTGGGACGCCGACGATACCGTGCATCACGCGAGCGGCCAGGCGCTGGTCGCCCATGCCAAGCCGTTCGAGGAGCCGTTCACCGCCGACGGCGCCCGGATCGGGACACTGGCAGAGGCGCTCGATCGTGCCAGCGCCGAAGACCGACTGCTGGTGCTCGGGCTTCATGGCGGACGCGCCGAGAACGGCGAGCTTCAACTGATGTGTGAGATGCGCGGCGTGCCGTTCACCGGCTCGAGTTCGGCATCGTCCCATCTCGCCTTCGACAAGGTGGCAGCCAAGCGGTTCGCTGTGCTCGGCGGTGTCACCGCGGCCGAAGGCGTTGCGCTTGATGACGCCGAGTCTGCACTGGCGCGCTATGGCCGCCTGATCGCCAAGCCCGTCAAGGACGGCTCCAGCTTCGGACTGATCTTCGTCAACGCCAAGCAGGACCTCATTGCCGTGAAGGCGGCCGCCGCGACCGAGGAGTATCTCCTCGAGCCGTTCGTCACCGGGACGGAGGCGACCTGCGGCGTGCTCGAGCAGGCCGATGGATCGCTGATCGCGCTGCCGCCGATCGAGATCCTGCCGGCCGACGGCGCCTTCAACTATTTCGCGAAGTACCTCGCTGCGGCCACGAAGGAGATCTGTCCGGGGCGCTTCAGTCCTGAGGTGACGGCGTCGCTGCAGCGAGAGGCGATCAAGGCCCATCGCGCCTTGTCCTGCGGCGGCTATTCACGCACCGACTTCATCGTCTCGGCCAGCGGCCCGGTCTATTTGGAGACCAACACGCTGCCCGGGCTGACCGCCGCCTCGCTCTATCCGAAGGCGCTCGCGGCCCAGGGCATTGGCTTCGCCGACTTCCTGCAGCAGCAGATCGACTTGGCGGACCGCCGTGTGCGCCGATCATAAAGTGTGCGGTAGTCGCACCGGAGGAACCCGGCCCGGCGTCGCCCGGTGGTTCCTGTAACCCGTAAAATGCTTAAGAATTCCGGGCAAGGTCCTCATAAATCGGAGAAAAAAATCATCTCTCCGGACCTATTTTACTTTTTGTTTACCAGGACGTCCGAAGGTTAACGCTGGCGCCTCAGTGGTGCTCGGCTGCCGGGTCGTGACCTCGCTCTTGCGATGGTCGCCAGCCGCCGGGACCGTGGCGTGGGTCCGCGAGTATTGCGGGCGCAACAGTTGATGAGCTCGTGCAATGGATGGTGCAGGACGCCTCGCTCGATCGCAGAGGCCTCAAGCGAACCTCAAAGCCGCTGCCCTTGGCGCGGCAATCCTGCTGCGCGAGTATGTCTCAGCCCGTCTGCCGCGATTGACGTTCGCGCGCGCAGGCAAGAAGCAGTCGCACCGCGGTCAGCCTGCCCCCAGAGATCACCGGTCGGCCGCGCTCGCGCCAATGGCCGAGCGCGAGGCGCCGCCCCGCATCGTCGAGTTCGTCGAGCGCTATCTGCCGCGCCGGCTCGGCACCGTGGCGACGGTCGGCCTGCTGTTCGGCAGCGTCTGGCTCGGCATCGTCAAGGGCGGTCACGCCCAGGACGTCAATGCGGCGCTGTCCGACACCCGCAACGCGCTGGCCAACGCGGCCGGCTTCCGGATCACCGCGGTCGCGATCAACGGCCGCAAGCAGCTGACCCAGGACGAGATCCTCGCGATCGGTGGCGTCTCCGGCCGCTCGTCGCTGCTGTTCCTGGATGCGGCCGCCGTTCGCGACAAGCTCAAGGCCAACCCCTGGATCGCCGAAGCGACGGTGCAGAAGTTCTTCCCGAACCAGCTGCAGATCGACATCGTCGAGCGCAAGGCGTTCGCGCTCTGGCAGCAGGAGGGCCGCCTCTCGGTGATCGCCGATGACGGCGCCGTGCTCGAACAATATGTGTCGCGCCGCTTCCTCACTCTGCCGCTCGTGGTCGGCAAGGGCGCCGAGAGCCGTGCGCGCGATTTCCTCGCGCTGCTCGCCCGCTATCCGCAGGTGCGTGCCGTGACCAAGGCCGCGGTTTTCGTCGGCGAGCGCCGCTGGAACCTGCGCACCAAGGACGGCCTCGACATTCGTTTGCCTGAGAACGACGTCGGCAATGCGCTGGCGACGCTGAGCCAGCTCGACCAGGACGACAGACTGTTCTCGCGCGACATCGTCGCCATCGACATGCGGCTGTCGGACCGGCTGACGGTGCAGCTGTCGGACGACGCCGCGAAGGCGCGCGATGATCTGTTCAAGGACAAGAAGTCCAAGAAGAAAGCCGGTGACGCATGACCGGCTTCGATCGCCAGACTCCGAAGACTCGCCCGATGGGCCAGAAGCGCACCGCGCTGGTGGCCTCGCTCGACGTCGGCACCAGCAAGATCGCCTGCATGATCGCGCGGCTGAAGCCGGCGCCGCCGAGCGACGCGCTACGCGGCCGGACGCACGCCGTGGAACTGATCGGCTACAGCCAGATCCAGTCGCGCGGCGTCAAGGCCGGCGCGGTCGTCGATCCCGTCGAATGCGAGCAGGCTGTGCGGCAGGCCGTCGCGCTGGCCGAGCGCATGGCCAAAGTGCGCGTGGAGTCCGTGCTGCTGCCGGTCGCCGGCGGCCGCGTTATGGGCCATCTGATCGAAGCGACCTCCGACATTCGCGGCGGCGCCGTGACCCAGGCCGATGTCAGCCGCGTGACCTCCACCGGGATGCACCATGCGACCGGTGACGGGCGGGCGGTGCTGCACGCCTTGCCGGTCGGCTACACGCTCGATGGCGTGAAGGGCATCCGGGATCCCCGCGGCATGCTGGCGCGGCAGTTCGGCGTCGACATGAACGTTGTCACGACCGACGCCACCGTCGCCAAGAACCTGATGCTCGTGGTCGAGCGCTGCCATCTCAACGTCGAGGCGATGGCGGCGAGCCCGTATGTTGCCGGGCTCTCGGTGCTGACCGACGACGAGGCCGATCTCGGCGCGGCCGTGGTCGAGATGGGGGCGGGCACCACGACGATCGCGATCTATTCGGGCGGGCGCTTCGTCCATGCCTCCGGATTTGCGCTCGGCGGGCATCACGTGACCATGGATCTTGCGCGCGGACTATCAGCGTGCATTGCAGATGCCGAGCGAATCAAGACGTTATATGGCACGGTGCTGACTGGCGGGTCCGACGCGCGTGAGTTGATGTCTGTTCCGACGGCCGGTGACAACGAGCGGGATGTTCCGCAGATCGTGTCCCGCGCCACCATCGCGAACATCGTCAGGCACCGCGCAGAGGAGATTTTTGAAATGGTCCGCGACCGGCTGAAGGATTCGCCCTTTGCGGCAGAACCCAAGGCGCGCGTCGTCCTCAGCGGAGGCGCCTCCCAGCTGACGGGTCTGGTCGAGCTTGCGACCCGGATCCTCGACCGCCCGGTGCGCGTCGGCCGTCCGCTCGGCTTCGGCCGTCTCCCCAGCGAGGCCAAGAACGCCGCCTTCGCGGTGCCCACCGGGCTCCTGGTCTATCCGCAATACGCGCATCTCGAACACGTCGAACCGCGGCATACGCGGCAGGTCGGGACAGGAACCGACGGCTATTTCGGAAAGGTCGGACGATGGCTACGCGAGGGCTTCTGATGACCGCTTTCCACCCCATGCGAATTCCAACAACACCACCCACGGCCGGCGGCCGGGGCGAACCCACGCGCGCGTGATCGAGAGGCAATCATGGCACTCACTATTACCCCTCCTGATATCCACGAGCTGAAGCCCCGGATCACGGTGTTCGGCGTCGGCGGCGCGGGCGGCAACGCCGTCAACAACATGATCACGGCCGGCCTGCAGGGTGTCGACTTCGTCGTCGCCAACACCGACGCGCAGGCGCTGACCATGTCGAAGGCGCAGCGCATCATCCAGATGGGCACGCAGGTGACGCAAGGGTTGGGCGCCGGCTCGCAGCCGGACGTCGGCGCTGCCGCCGCGCAGGAGGTGATCGACGAGATCCGCGATCATCTCTCGGGCGCCAACATGGTGTTCGTGACCGCCGGCATGGGCGGCGGCACCGGCACGGGTGCTGCTCCGGTCATCGCCAAGACCGCGCGCGAGATGAACATCCTCACCGTGGGTGTCGTCACCAAGCCGTTCCACTTCGAAGGCGCGCGCCGCATGCGCACCGCGGAGTCCGGCATCTCCGAGCTGCACAAGGTGGTCGACACCTTGCTGATCATCCCGAACCAGAACCTGTTCCGGGTCGCCAACGAGAAGACCACCTTTGCCGACGCGTTCGCGATGGCCGACCAGGTGCTGTATTCGGGCGTGGCCTGCATCACCGACCTCATGGTCAAGGAAGGCCTGATCAACCTCGACTTCGCCGACGTCCGCGCCGTCATGCGTGAGATGGGCAAGGCGATGATGGGCACCGGCGAGGCGTCGGGCGAGAAGCGCGCGCTGACGGCTGCCGAAGCCGCGATCGCCAACCCGCTGATCGACGATTCCTCGATGAAGGGCGCCCGCGGCCTGTTGATCTCGATCACCGGCGGCAAGGACCTGACCCTGTTCGAGGTCGACGAAGCCGCGACCCGCATCCGCGAGGAGGTCGACCAGGACGCCAACATCATCGTCGGCGCCACCTTCGACGAATCGCTCGACGGCCTGATCCGCGTCTCCGTCGTTGCCACCGGCATCGAGCAGGCGCAGTTCAACCGCGGCGTCACGACGACTGCACAGCCGGCGGCGGCTGTCGCTCCGATTGCCGCCGCCCCGACCGCTCACGCGGGTCTTCCTGAAAGCCGTCTCGCCGACCTGACCGCGCGCCTGCGCGCCGACAATCAGCGGCTGGCGGAACGCGCTGCCAAGCTCGAGCAGCAGGCGTCCGTGGCTCCGGCCGTGGCCCAACCGGCGCCCGCGCCGGTGGCTCCGGCGCCGCGTCCGGCTCCGAACCTCGAGCGCGACACCCTGGCTGCCGTGGCTGCCGCCATGGCAAACGAGCCGGCGCCGGCTCCCGCTCCGGTCCCGACCGCGGCGTCCTATGGCGATGTGACCGTGCGTCCGATCGCTCAGAAGCCGTCGCTGTTCCCCGAGCCGGAAGCCCAGCGCGCCGCGCCGGTCGAGCCGGCTGCTCCGCCGGAGACCTTCATCCCGCAGGCCGCCGAGCGGGTTCCCACCCGCGCGCCGCGCATGCCGAAGTTCGAGGACCTGCCGATGCCGGCCCAGGCCGAGATCCGGCAGGCGAGGGGCGATGAGGGCGAGGAGCATCCGCAAAAGACCCGCATGTCGCTGCTGCAGCGTCTCGCCAATGTCGGCCTCGGCCGTCGTGACGAGGAGAGCGAGCCGCCGATGTCGGGCCGCAACGCTGCTCCGGCCATGCCGCAGATGCCGCCGCTGCCGGAACGCAAACCGCAGCGGAACGTTGCCCAGCAGGTCGCAAGCCACGAATCGCCTGTCTCTGAGTACGCCCGCCGTCCCGCTCCGCAGGGTCTGGACGTCCATGGCCGTCCCGCGCCTGTGGCCCCCGCGCCACAGGGCGACGACCATTTGGATATCCCGGCCTTCCTGCGCCGGCAGGCAACCTGAGAATTGTTACAGCCCCGATGGTGCTGAACAGGCCCGGCTCGCGAGAGCCGGGCCTTTTCAATGGGCATTCCGGAGCCGTGAATGGTCGTTCAACTAACTGATTTTAAATGATTAATTATTCTTTCGGTGTTTGGATGCGGAACGGGGAGGGTTAAGGCCACGTTCCAGTTTGGTTAAGGGTTGGCGCGAATACGGCAGAGATGGGGTAACAATCCGTAAAGAAGCGTGAGTTGGCGCTCTTTGGGGCTCTCGTTAAGTTCTGCCGTGACTTGGGGATGCCTGAAAATGAGTCGGTTCGCGAGGGGCGGCCGATGGGGGTTCAGGCGGGGTCTTGGGCGGTCGTCGATGAAATTCAGCCGGCAAACAACGCTTCGTTCGCAAGCCACCGTCACGGGTGTAGGCGTCCATTCGGGTGCGCCGGTCAGCCTGACGATCGGCCCCGCACCGATCGACGCCGGTATCGTCTTCCTTCGCACGGGTCTCGATGGCGCTGACCGCGAGGTCCAGGCGTCCTTCGGATCGGTGATCGCCACCGAACTGGCAACGGTGCTCGGTGACCGCAACGGCCCGCTGGTCTCCACCGCTGAGCACATTCTGGCCGCGCTGCGCGGCATGGGCGTCGATAACGCCCTTGTCGAGGTCGATGGTCCCGAAGTGCCGATCATGGACGGCAGCGCCGCTCCGTTCGTTGCCGCGATCGACCAGGCCGGCATCATCAATCAGTCCGCCCCCCGCCGTTACATCCAGGTGCTGAAGCCGGTTCAGGTGACGATGGGCGCCTCGATGGGCGAACTGCGTCCGAACAATTCAGGCTTCCGCGTCGAGGTCGAGGTCGACTTCGCCAACTCCGTCATCGGCCGTCAGGCCTATCATTTCGAGCTCAATCCGGAACGCTTCCGCCGCGAAATCGCGCGCGCCCGCACCTTCGGCTTCATGAGCGATGTCTCCCGTCTCTGGAACGCCGGCTTCGCACTCGGTTCGTCTTTCGACAACACGCTGGTGTTCGACGAGGAGCGTCTGCTCAATCCGGAAGGTCTCCGCTACGCCGACGAATGCGCCCGCCACAAGGTGCTGGATGCGATCGGGGATCTGGCGCTGGCCGGCCTGCCGCTGCTCGGCACCTACCGCTCGGTCCGCGGCGGCCACAAGCTGAACCACGCCGTCCTTACCGCGCTGATGGCCGACCGCACCGCTTGGCGGCTTGTCGAGGGCGAGACGGTGCGCCGTCCCCGCGTGGCGGCCGAGGTCGTCGGCGGCATGGTCGGTGGCATGATCGCCCCGGCCTTCGGCCCGGACGTGTCCTGAGCTCATTGGACAACGGCGAATCGTCAGGTCGTGACCGCTTGACGAGTCGAGAGTCGGGACCGCCGCTTCGGCTTTCCCGTGCGCTCGCGCACCGAGAGGCCCTCACCATTTTCGTTAGCGATTGTTGCCGTGCGATCCCGGCCTGTTTCGGGACGCGCCATTTCTATGGGTTTTCCAAAGGCTTTTGCAGCGGTAACCATGATGCGAGGCGGCAGCCTCGGTCTCGCCTTAATCCGGACGGATTGGCTGCCTATGCGGTTGGTTGACGAAGTGTTTTCAGCTAGAGAGGCCGTGGCAGCGTGATGCGCGCCACAAGCGGGGCTCTTTCCTTCGCGATCATGAGACGATGGTCATGGTGCGCGGCGTAGATCAGATCACAGGCATCGGGTTCCAGAGAAGCATGTCGAACCAGCGTCTCACGCGCGAATTCTCCCGTCCCGTATCGGCCGCTCGCGGCGCTCGGCTTGCAGCGTCGCTGCTCATGCTCGCGCTGCCCCTGGCGGGCTGCGGCACCGGCGGTCTCTGGGACAAGTTTCTGGCCAAGGACGACACCTTCGTCGATGAGCCTGCAGACAAGCTCTATAATGAGGGCTTGTTCCTGATGAACGAGAAGAAGGATGTGAAGGCTGCGACCAAGAAGTTCGAGGAGGTCGATCGCCAGCATCCTTATTCCGATTGGGCCCGGAAATCGCTGTTGATGTCGGCCTACGCCTCCTACCAGGCGGGCGATTACGACGGCTGCATCGGCGCTGCCACGCGCTACGTGACCCTGCATCCGGGCAGCCCGGACGCCGCCTACGCGCAATACCTGATCGCCGCTTCGCATTACGACCAGATCCCGGACATCAGCCGCGACCAGGGCCGCACCGAGAAGGCGATCGCGGCGCTCGAAGAGGTCGTGCGCAAATATCCGGCCTCCGAATACGCGACCAGCGCCAAGGCCAAGATGGAGGGCGCCCGCGACCAGCTCGCCGGCAAGGAGATGGACGTCGGCCGCTACTACATGCAGAAGCGCGACTACACTGCGGCCATCAATCGCTTCAAGACGGTGGTGACGCAGTACCAGACGACTCGCCACGTCGAGGAAGCCCTGTATCGCCTGACCGAGGCCTACATGACGATCGGCATCGTCGGCGAGGCGCAGACGGCGGCCGCCGTGCTCGGCCACAACTTCCCGGACAGCAAGTGGTACAAGGACGCTTATAACCTCGTGAAGTCGGGTGGCGTCGAGCCGGAGGAGAACAAGGGCTCCTACATCTCGCGCGCCTTCAAGAAGCTGGGTCTCGGCTGAACGGGCACGGCGCCGGCTGAGGGCGATCTCTCTTTGTTCTCAATTCTTGTTTTGTTCTCATTTTGCTGCTAGCATCGAGTCGTTCGCTCAGGGGCATTCTGCCCCGTTACGAAGGACTTCGGTTCCATGCTGGCGCGACTGTCGATCCGTGACATCGTCCTGATCGAACGACTCGATCTCGAATTCTCCGAGGGACTTGCGGTGCTGACCGGCGAGACCGGCGCAGGCAAGTCGATCCTCCTCGATGCCTTTGCTCTGGCCCTTGGCGGCCGGGGTGACGCCAGCCTGGTGCGGCACGGCGCCGACCAAGGCCAGGTCACAGCCGTGTTCGAGATCGGCAAGGACCACCCGGCCGCGCGGATCCTCGCCGCCAACGGCCTGGATGCCGATGGCGAGATGATCCTGCGCCGCGTTCAGTATGGCGACGGCCGCACTCGGGCCTTCATCAACGACCAATCCGTGAGCGTGCAGACCTTGAAGGCGATCGGCGCCACGCTGGTCGAGATTCATGGCCAGCATGATGAGCGCGCGCTGGTCGATGCCGCCACCCACCGCCGCCTGCTGGATGCCTTCGCCGGTCTGGAGAAAGATGTCGCCGGCGTCGAGGCGCTGTGGGCCGCCCGGCGCACCGCCGTCACGGCGCTCGACCAGCATCGCGCCGGCATGGAGCGCGCGGCCCGCGAGGCCGATTATCTGCGGCATGCCTCGGACGAGCTGAAGAAGCTGGCGCCGAAGGAGGGCGAGGAGACGCAGCTTGCCGCCCGGCGCACCGCCATGATGCAGGGCGAGAAGATCGCCGGCGATCTGCGTGACGCCCAGGATGCGGTCAGCGGTAACCAGTCGCCGATCGCGGCACTGGCGGCGGCCGTGCGACGGCTGGAGCGGCGCGCGGTCAGCTCGCCGGCGCTGGTTGATCCGGCCGTGAAGGCGATGGATGCCGCGATCAATGCGCTGGAGGAGGCCGACCAGCATCTGACCACGGCGCTGGCGGCCACCGATTTCGATCCGCTGGAGCTGGAGCGGATCGAGGAGCGTCTGTTCGCGCTGCGCGCGGCCGCGCGCAAATACTCCACCCCGGTGGATGGTCTTGCCGCGCTGGCCGCCAAATACGCCGCCGACGTCGTGCTGATCGATGCCGGGGCCGAGCAGTTGAAGAAGCTCGAAGCGGCAGCCGCGGCGGCGGACGGGCGCTACGCCGCGGCTGCGGCCAAGCTGTCGGCGGCGCGCAGCAAGGCCTCCGAGAAGCTGAACCGCGCGGTCCATGCCGAGCTGGGGCCGCTGAAGCTCGAGCGCGCCAAGTTCATGACCCAGGTCGACAGCGACGCCGATGCGCCGGGTCCGGAAGGCATCGATCGTGTCGAGTTCTGGGTCCAGACCAACCCGGGAACACGGCCGGGCCCGATGATGAAGGTGGCCTCGGGTGGCGAACTGTCGCGGTTCCTGCTGGCGCTGAAGGTGGTGCTGTCCGATCGCGGCTCGGCGCCGACCCTGGTGTTCGACGAGATCGACACCGGTGTGGGCGGCGCGGTGGCGGATGCCATCGGCGCCCGGCTGGCGCGGCTCGCGCATGGGGTTCAGGTGATGGCTGTCACCCATGCCCCTCAGGTCGCGGCCCGGGCGGATCAGCATCTCCTGATCTCCAAGGACGCGCTCGACCGCGGGAAACGGGTCGTCACCCGCGTCAACACGCTCGCCACCCTCCATCGCCGCGAGGAAATCGCCCGCATGCTGGCCGGCGCCGAGGTCACCGCCGAAGCCCGCGCCGCCGCCGACCGCCTGCTGGAGGCCGCGGCGGCATAAGTTGAGGGTTCAGGCCGAACGCTTTTGGCTCCGCCGTGCGCATTGTGTAAACCGTCATCCCAGGGCGGCCTTTGGGCCGCCTCGGGTTTGATGAGCAGACAGTCCGCAGCATGGCCAAGACAGCAAAATCGACAACAAAACCGAAGCAGCCCGTCGATGTCGCCGACCTCACCAAGGCCCAGGCCAAGGTCGAATGGAAGCGGCTGGCGCTGGAGCTCGAGACCCACGACAGGCTCTACTACCAGGATGACGCGCCGAAGATTTCGGACGCGGAATATGACGAGCTGCGCCGTCGCTTCAACGCCATCGAGACCCGCTTTCCCGAACTCGTCAGCAGCGAATCGCCGTCGCAGAAGGTCGGCGCAGCGCCGTCGGGCCGCTTCAAGAAGGTGCGGCACGCCGTGCCGATGCTGTCGCTCGACAACGCTTTCGCCGAGGAGGACGTGCGCGACTTCGCGGGCCGCATCGCGCGCTTCCTCAAGCTTTCCGATGATGACCGGATCGATTTCTCCGCCGAGCCGAAGATCGACGGGCTGTCGATGTCGCTGCGCTATGAAGGCGGCGAGCTGGTCACCGCGGCGACCCGCGGCGACGGCGCCGAGGGCGAGGACGTCACCGCCAACATCCGCACCCTCAAGGACGTGCCGCAGAAGCTGCACGGCCGCAACCTGCCTGACGTCTGCGAGGTGCGTGGCGAGGTCTACATGACCAAGCAGGCGTTCCTTGCGCTGAACGAACGCCAGAAGGAAGCCGGCGACACCATCTTCGCCAATCCGCGCAATTCCGCCGCTGGCTCTCTGCGCCAAAAGGATCCGACCATCACCGCGTCACGGCCGCTCGGCTTCTTCGCCTATGCCTGGGGCGAGATGAGCGCGATGCCGGCGGAGACGCAGAGCGGCATGATCAAATGGTTCGAGCGTTGCGGCTTCACCACCAACCCGCTGACCAAGCTCTGCCACTCGGTCGAGGAACTGATTGCCTTCCATCATCAGATCGAAGAGCAGCGCGCCGAGCTCGACTACGATATCGACGGCGTCGTCTACAAGGTCGATCGGATCGATTGGCAGGAGCGGCTCGGCTTCGTCTCGCGCACCCCGCGCTGGGGCATCGCGCATAAATTCCCGGCCGAGCGCGCCATGACCGTGCTCAAGGACATCGAGATCCAGGTCGGCCGCACCGGCTCGTTCACCCCGGTCGGCAAGCTGGAGCCGGTCGGTGTCGGCGGCGTCATCGTGCAGAACGTGACGCTGCACAATGAGGACTACATCAAGGGCATCGGCAACAAGGGCGAGGTGCTGCGCGAAGGCCGCGACATCCGCATCGGCGACACCGTCGTGATCCAGCGCGCCGGCGACGTCATCCCGCAGGTGGTCGACGTCCTCATCGACAAGCGTCCCGATGACGCCAAGGAATTCCATTTCCCGAAGAAGTGCCCGTGCCCGCTGCACACCGACGTCGTGCGCGAGGAGATCGCGACCGGCGAGGAGGGCTCGCGCGCGCGCTGCACCGGCGAGTTCGCCTGTCCCTATCAGAAGATCGAACACCTCAAGCTGTTCGCCTCACGCCGCGCCTTCGACATCGACGGCCTCGGCGAGAAGCAGATCCAGTTCTTCTTCGATGAAGGCTGGGTGAAGGAGCCTGCCGACATCTTCACCTTGCAGCAGCGCAACGCCAAGCTGAAGCTGGAGGAGGTCGAGGGCTATGGCGAGACCTCGGTGCGCAACCTGTTCAACGCCATCGATGCGCGTCGCGAGATTGCGCTGGAGCGCTTCATCTACGCGCTCGGCATGCGCCATGTCGGCGAGACCACCGCGCTGGCACTTGCGCGCGGCTACGGCTCGTGGGAGGCGTTCCACGACGCCTGTCTCAAGGTCGCCGCCGAGGACGAGGAGGCGATCGCCGAGATGGATGCGCTCGACCAGATCGGCGACACCGTGATCAAGAGCGTCGCCGCCTATTTCCGCGAGGACCATAATCGCGGCATCGTCGAGCGGCTGACGCGCGAGGTGAAGATCCTCGATGCTGAAAAGCCCAAGCGCAACTCGCCGATTGCGACCAAGACGGTCGTCTTCACCGGCACCTTGGAAAAGATGACGCGCGACGAGGCCAAGGCCACGGCCGAGCGGCTCGGTGCGAAGGTGTCGGGCTCGGTCTCGAAGAAGACGGACTATGTCGTTGCCGGTCCCGGGGCCGGCTCCAAGCTGAAGGACGCCGAGAAGCACGGCGTGAAGGTGCTCACCGAGGACGAGTGGCTGCAGCTGATCGCGGAGTAGCCGGTCATGGTGACGGTCGCCGCCGATGCTGTTCGGCGTCGATCTCACGTGCATGTTCCGGGCAGTCGAGGTGCGAGGTGGACCGCATGGTTCACCACAGTACGCGCGCCATCCTCGCTGTCGTCCCGGCCTTGAGCCGGGACCCATACCCCCAGGGAGATGTTCGAGGCAGGCTGGTGGATAGCGCTCTCCCAGCCCCGACCGGCGGTAGTTATGGGTCCCGGCTCGAGGCCGGGACGACGGCGACACTCACACCCATCGCCATCCGCGAAAGCTGGGGGATTCAGTCGTCCTGAGGCCGTTCTGGAATTGATCGGCCTCGGCGTACTGATATCGAGAACCACGCGAGTACGTACAACCCCTCACATCACCCCGGCCTCATCCTCTTCCGCCTGCTCGATCAGCTCCTTCGTCACCGTTAGCGGCGTGCGGGGCACGAGGAAGATCATGCTGGCGGCGCAGGCCAGCGAGAGCGTCAGCATCGCCGATGTCAGCGGCAGCGTCGTCGCATAGTGACCGCCCAGATAAGCGCCGAGCTGCGAGGTCAGTGCGCCCAGCCCCATCTGCAGAAAACCCATCGCGCCGGAGGCGGTGCCGGCGGCGCCTGGCCTAACGCTGATCGCGCCGGCCGCGGAGTTCGCCATCACGAAGGCGTTGGCGAACATCAGCAGCATCTGCGTGCCGAACAACACGGACGGCATCTGGTTGAAGCCGAACAGGCTCCACGTGAAGTTCAGCGCCGCGCTCGTGAGCTGCAGGATCAATCCGAACCAGATCAGCCGATCGAGCGAATGACGCGGCGCATAGCGCACGCAGAACAGATTGCCGGCGAAGTAGGCGAAGCCTGTCGTCGCGAACCACGCGCCATATTCCGCCGATGAGCGGCCCATCTGCACCTCGACGATGTAGGGCCCGCCGCCGGCAAAGGCGAAGATGATCTGCGACGCCAACACCTGGCACAGCATGTAGCCGAGAAAGGCGCGGCTCTTGACGAGCATGACGACGTCGCGCCGGAAGCTCGCGCCTTCGACGCGGGCAGGGCGCGTTTCCGGCAGCGCCAGGGTGACCGCGACACCGACCGCAATCGATACGGCTGCGACGACGTAGAAGATCGCATGCCAGCCGAATGCGATTTCGATCAGGCCTCCCGTCAACGGTGACAGCATCTGCGCGATCATCATGACGGCGACGACCAGGCTGATCATCGCGCCGATGCGCCCGCGTGGATAGAGGTCGCGGATGATGGCCCGGCTGATCACCATGCCGCTGGCGCCGCCGAGGGCCTGGAAGAAGCGGGCCGCAATCAGCTGCGGCAGAGTATCGGCAAAGATGCAGCCGAAGCTCGCCACGATCGAGAGCGCGAGGCCCGCGAGCATCACGGGGCGGCGGCCGAAACGGTCGGACAGCGGTCCGAGTAGAAGCTGCGAGATCGCGATGCCGATCATGTAGAACGACACCGTCATCTGCACGACCGAGGCGTCGCGCCCGAACGTGGTCGCGAGCAGCGGCAGTGCCGGAACCAGCAGATACAGCGAGATCGGCGCCAGCCCGGTCATCACGACCAGGAGGATCAGCATCGTGCGCGACGGCGCCGCCTGCTGCGCGGCCGCTCCCGGCGGTCTGCTAATCATTCCATGCATCGTGCCGCTCAAATCAGGTGAACGGCCCGACTGTAGCGGCCTTCCGCGTCACGGAAACGCCTGTTTCCGCATGCGCCCATGCCGGCAGCGGGACAGTTGCAACCCGCGCTGCGACGGTGATGGTGTAGTTCGTGGCCCGATCTGTCGGAGGGCACGTTGCGCTTGCCCACAGTCTTAGAGAGATCCATCCGTTCAGTCCTGCCGCCGGGGTGCCGGGGTCTAGCCGGCGGTGGTCGCGTCCCCCGTGCCCTACGCGCCTGACGGGCTGCTTGAACGTCACTCGGCGCTGTGCGTGACTGTGCCCTCTCTCCTTGCGGGAGAGGGCATCGCCGGCCCATCCAATTTCTCGGTTGGGTGAGGGGTATCTCTCCGCGTGCGCACGCGTGGAGAGATACCCCTCACCCAACCGAGCTCGCCGAACTGTCCGACATGCCCTCTCCCGCAAGGGGAGAGGGCGCAGTCATGTGCACCGCGCTCGTTGTTGAGGGTGCTCAGCTTCGTCGTTCAAGGGACTGCCGTGACAATCTTGTAATTACTTTCCTGATAGTTGGGCGGCTACAATGGCGCGGTCGCCTGATCCAGCCAGAGCTGGTCCGGCTCATCGAGCGCAGCGCGCACGGCGTCCCTGACGCGGGCATGATAGGTGTCGAGCCAGGCGCGCTCGTCGTTGCTCAGCATCGCCACATCGATCAGCCGGCGATCGATCGGCGCCAGCGTCAGCGCCTCGAAGCCGTTCATCGGCTTCTCCGCGCCATTGATCTCCTTGGCCACCACCAGCTCGAGGTTCTCGATGCGGATGCCGAAGGCGTCGGTCTTGTAGTAGCCGGGCTCGTTGGACAGGATCATGCCGCGCTTCAAGGGTGTGGTGCCGAGCTTGGAGATCCGCGCCGGACCTTCGTGCACCGACAGATAGCTGCCGACGCCGTGGCCGGTGCCGTGCTCGAAATCGATTCCGGCCTGCCACAGGAACTGCCGCGCCAAGGTGTCGAGCTGCGCGCCGGTGGTGCCGTCGGGAAACAGCGCGCGGGCGATCGCCAGATGGCCGCGCAACACCCGGGTGAAGCGATCGCGCATCTCGTCGGTCGGAGTGCCCACCGCGATGGTGCGGGTGACGTCGGTGGTGCCGTCCTGATACTGCGCGCCGGAATCGATCAGCAGGAGATCCCCGGGCATGATGCGGCGGTTGCTCTTGCGGGTGACGCGATAATGCACGATCGCGCCGTTTGGGCCGGTACCGGAGATGGTGGGGAACGAGACGTCCTTGAGCGCGCCGGTGTCGCGGCGGAAGCTCTCCAGCGCCTCGACCGCGTCGATCTCGGTCAAGCTGCCCTTGGGCGCCTCGCGATCGATGTAGGCGAGAAAGCGCGCCAGCGCGACGGCGTCGCGCCGGTGCGCGCGGCGGGTGCCTTCGATCTCCACCCCGTTCTTGGCGGCCTTCAGCAGGCTGACCGGATCGGCGCCGCGCACAGCCTTGCCGCCGGCGCCCTGGACCAGCCGTGTCAGCGCATCCGCAGCCGTCGCGCTGTCGAGCGCGATCGCCGCGCCCGATTGCGCGAGCTCCGTCAGCCGCGTCGTCAGCGCATCGGGCTCAGCCACCTCGGCGCTCTGCTCGAGATGATCGCGCGTGAGGTTCGAGAGCTTGCGGCTGTCGATGAAGATCGTCGGCCGTCCGGCCTTCGGCACCAGCGCATAGGACAGCGGCAGCGGCGTGTGCGACACGTCGGCGCCGCGGATGTTGAAGGTCCAGGCGACGTTGTGCGAGTCGGACAGCACCAGCGCCTCGACGCCGAGCCGCTCGATCTCCTGACGGATGCGCCCGAGCTTCTCGGCCTCGGCCTCGCCGGATAATTCCGCGCCGTGGATGGAGACCGCACCGAGCGGCGGCAGCGGACGTTCGGTCCAGATGCTGTCGATCGGATTGCTGTCGACCGGCACCAGCTCGGCGCCGGCCTTGGCGCAGGCCGCCGCGAAGCGCTCGGCCGCCGCGGTGGTATGCAGCCAGGGATCGAAGCCGATGCGGTCGCCACTCTGCAGATGGGCGGTGAGCCAGGTCTCCGGCGGCGGCTCGATCAGCGACTCCACCGTCCACGCCTTGCCGTCGACCTGCTTGGCGGCCTGAAGGGTGTAGCGGCCGTCGACGAAGATCGCGGCCTGCTGCGGCAACACCATTGCAAGGCCCGCCGAGCCGGTGAAGCCCGTCAGCCACGCCAGCCGCTCGTCCGAGGGCGGCACATATTCGTTCTGCTGCTGGTCCGCGCGCGGCACGATGAAGCCTGCGAGCTTGCGCCGGGCCAGCTCCTCGCGGAGCGCGGCCAGCCTTGCCGTCAGCGCGACGCCGGTTTCGGGTTCTTCGAACGTCTGGAACAGGGCTTCGAACATCGGTCTCATACTTTAGGCGTGGATCTTAACTGCGACAGATACTCATCCAGTTAGGCGTGCAGTGCACGAAGAATCTCCTTGCATTCGCCTGTGCAAAAAGATTTGCTGTCGCATGCCGGTCATCCGGAAGAGATGCGGCGAGGAAACGTGATGGATGTGGGACCACGATCGTAAAGATCAGCCACGGTCACACAATCCGGGGAGTGCCTCAACTCAATGGCGAGGGGATGCACAATGCCTGCTTTTACCTTCGAGAAACTGTCGGCGCCGACGCCGCACGCACCGACTGCCACACCCGTCCAGAAGCCGCGCAGCGCGCTGGCCGATCTCGTTCACCGACTCGTTGAACCTCGTGTCCGGCGTGGGTCTCGCAAGAACTCCGAGTCGGTCTCGCAGCAGAGTCAGTCGAAGACGTAATTGCCTTCCGCTCGCTGCGCCGTGTTCACGGCGTCGCGCTCGGCCATCGTCGGTCCTGACGCGAGTTGATCCGCGCTCACGACTGTTTTTGCAGCAACAGGCTGCTCCAGCCCTCGATCCTGAGATGCTTGACCGGAACCAGGCCGCGCGCGCGATACGCGGCGAGGACGGCGCGCGCCTGCGGCGTCAACAGGCCTGACAGAATTACGAAGGCCCCGGGCGCGAGGTGGCGCTGCATCGGCGCCGCCAGCTGCCGCAGCGGGTTTGCAAGAATATTCGCCAGCACCAGGTCGAATGGCCCGGCTTCGGCAAATTCGGCCGCGGCAAAGCCGGTGGCGCGGATCACCTGAACCAGCGGGCCGGCGCCGTTGTGCCGGGCATTGTCCCGCGCGACCCTGACCGAGGGGGCATCGATGTCGCTGGCCAGCACGGAGCGGCGGGTCGCCTTGGCGGCCGCGATCGCTAGCACACCGGTGCCGGTGCCGAGGTCGAGCACGTGTCGCGGCGCCCATCGCTTCAGAACGTGGTCGAGCAGCAGCAGGCAGCCGCGCGTGGTGCCGTGATGGCCGGTGCCGAAGGCGAGCGCCGCCTCGATCTCGATGCCGAGCTTGTTCCCGGGCACCCGTTCGCGGTCATGGTGGCCATGGACCATGAAGCGGCCCGCCGGGACGGGGACGAGGTCATCCAGGCTGGCCTTGACCCAGTCCTTGGCCTCGACCGCCTCGAAGGTCAGGTTTTCGGCCACGGAGGCTCCGGCCGCCCCGCCGACGAGCTCGCGCACCAGCGCCTGGTCGGGCGGGTCGGCGAAGTGGACCGTGACGTCCCATTGTCCGTCCGTCCGCTCGAAGGCAGCGACCGCGGCGTCGCCCTCGAAAAACACCTCGGTCAGGACGTCGACCGCCGGCCGTGCGGTGGCTTCGTCCGCAACCGTGAAGGTCGCCTTGTAGGTCGCAGGGGTCGCGGCTGAGGTCATGGGCATGGGTCCGGGAAGGATTTGAGGGCTGTGGTTAAGCAATCTCGCCGCCGGCGCAAGCTCTTTGGCCAAAATGACGTGAAATGGGGGCAGCTTCCGGTTGTCCTCACGAGGCCCGCCCGCTGCCTAAAAGTTGCATCGCAATTGCCGAGAAAAATCGTAACGAGTTGATCGAGCGCCGTTAGACCAACCTTAGGTTCTCTCCGCCTAATGTTCCCGTCATAGGAACCGGAAAGCCTCGGTTCCTGGGTTGGGAAACGAGGTAGAGATGAAGACCATTGTTTTGAAGTTCTTGCGCGACGAATCCGGTGCCACCGCGATCGAATACGGCCTGATCGCAGCCGGCATCTCCCTGGCGATCATCGCGGCCGTGAACGGGCTGGGCTCTTCGCTCACCAGCAAGTTCGACTCCATCAACTCGTCGTTGAAATAATCTACGCTGCGGCGTTCTCGAGGGACCGGGCCTCAGTGCCCGGTTTTTCATTTTGAGCTGCGATTTCGACAGCCCAGGCACAAACGTCCCACAGGGTTGTGCACAGCCTTCGCGGCGCTCCATCCACACCCTCCAACGCTTGTGTTGCACCGCCAATTCACGCGGTGACGGGCCGGTCTTCCACCGCCCGTCCACAGCCTGTCCTCAACCGAACAAAGCGCGATGGTCGGCCAGGATCGCCTGCGCCGCGTTGTGGCCGGGCGCGCCGGTGACGCCGCCGCCGGGATGGCTGCCCGAGCCGCAATGGTAGAGGCCCTTCAGCGGCGAGCGATAGTCGGCGTAGCCCAGCATCGGCCGGGCCGAGAACAGCTGGTTCAGCGTCAGGGCGCCGTGGAAGATGTCGCCCCCGAGCAATCCGAACTGCCGCTCGAGATCGAGCGGGGACAGCACCTGCCGGCCGATGACGCTGGCCGCGAAACCCGGCGCGTAGCGGTCGACGGTCGCGATCATGAGATCGGCGACCTCGTCGCGATGATCGTCCCAGGAGCGGCCGTCCGGCAGTTCCGGCGCGACGTGCTGGCAGAACAGGCTGGCGACGTGCTGCCCCGCCGGCGCCAGCGTCGCATCGAGCGTGGACGGGATCAGCAGCTCGACGACCGGATCACGGCTCCAGCCCTGCGCCCGCGCATCGAGATAGGCCGTGTCCATATAGCCGAGGCTGGGGGCCAGGATGATGCCGGCCGAGAGATGGTCGCCTTCGCCGGGCAGCGCGCTGAACGAGGGCAGCCGGCTGAGCGCCACGTTCATCCGGAACGTGCCTGATCCGTTGCGCCAGTTGCGGATGCGGCTGAGGAAGGGCGCCGGCAGCGCGCCGGCCGGCACCAGGCGGGTGTAAAGCAGCTTCGGATTGACGTTGGCGACGACGTGGCGAGCGCGCAGCGCGCGGCCGTCCTCGAGCACGACACCGACGGCGCGGTCGCGCTCGACGATCACCTCGCGGACGCCGCAGTCGATCTCGACCAGCGTGCCCAGCTCCTTCAGCGCCCGGCCCATCGCCTGGGTGATCGCGCCCATGCCGCCGATGGCGTGGCCCCAGACGCCCTTCTTGCCGTTCACCTCGCCGAAGGCGTGGTGCAGCATCACATAGGCCGAGCCGGCCGCGTAGGGACTGGCATAGTTGCCGACGATGGCGTCGAAGCCGAACAGGGCCTTCACCAGGTCGGTCTCGAAGATCTCGTCCAGCATCTCGCCGGCCGAGCGCGTGAACAAATCGAGCAGGTCGCGCTGCTGCTCCAGCGACAGCGCGCGCAGCGTGTTGGCGGTGCCGAGTGCATTGAACGCCTCGCGGATCGCCGGCAGCCCGAACTGCGCCACGAGATTCGGCGGCGCCCGCAGCACGAGGCTGCGCAGCACATCCGCGATCGCCTCCAGCCGCGCCGAGAACGGGCCGATCGCCTCGGCATCACCGGGGCTGAGGCGGGCAACGGACGCCTGCGTGCGGCCCTCCCCGGTCAGCAGATAGCGCCCATCAGGGGAGGGCAGGAAGTTCTGCGCGCGGCGCTCGACGATCTCGAGGCCGTGCTCGTGCAGCCTGAGGTCGGAGATCACGCGCGGATTGAGCAGGCTCACCGTGTAGGACGCGACGGAGTTGCGGAACCCCGGATGAAACTCCTCCGTCACGGCGGCGCCGCCGATCACCTTGCGGCGTTCGACCACATGCACGCGCAGCCCCGCTTTGGCGAGATAGGCAGCACAGGTGAGGCCATTATGGCCCGCGCCGATGATGATGACGTCGGTTTCGTTCATGTCCGCTTCAAATAGCCCTGCTTAATGACCGGCAGTGCCGGTCCACCGGGAACCGCTGCAACGTGCTGTCGCCCCGGATCGGCGCCGCGTCAAGGGGAACTCGGTTTTGCCGCAGCTGCTCGCCATACCGCCCTGCGATCCGCTATGTGTCGTCTGCGCGTCGCGGTCTGGCCGTCGCACCTGATGCCGACCGCGCTGCTGCTGGAGTTGTCATGACCTCAATCGCCTCGCCCGCCGCCGTCGCCCAGCCCTCCGCCGCCCGCAACCGGCTGGTCCTCGTCGTCTATACCGCCGCGATCTTCGTCAGCGCGCTGCTGTTGTTCTCGGTGCAGCCGCTGTTCACCAAGATGGTGCTGCCGCGGCTCGGCGGCTCGCCGGCGGTGTGGTCGGTGGCGATGGTGTTCTTCCAGGCGCTGCTGCTCGCCGGCTATGCCTACGCCCATTTCCTCACCCAGCTGCGCAGCCGGGTGATCCCCGTGGCGATTCATCTCCTGCTGCTCGGCTTCGCGCTGCTGAGCCTGCCGCTGTCGATCGCGGGCCATTGGGGCGATCCGCCGACATCGGGCTATGCGGTCTGGCTGCTCGGCCTGTTCGCGGCCTCGATCGGCCTGCCGTTCTTCGCGCTCGCCGCCAACAATCCGCTGCTCCAGGCCTGGTTCGTGCGTACGGGCCATCCCGCCGGTCCCGATCCTTATTTCCTCTACGCGTCGTCGAACATCGGCAGCTTCCTGGCGCTGTTGTCGTATCCCATTCTGATCGAGCCGATCTTCAGCCTGCGCATGCAGAACCTGATCTGGACCGGCGGCTATGGCCTGCTGATCGCGCTGATCGCCGGCTGCGGCGTGTTGCTGTTGCGATCGCCCGTGACGGTGGCGAGCCTGCTGCAGAATGATGTGACCGACGCGCCCGCGCCGCGCTGGCTGCTGCGCCTGCGCTGGATCTTCCTCGCCGCCGTACCCTCGGGCCTGCTGATCGCGGTGACGGCGCACATTTCGACCGACGTCGCGGCCGCGCCGCTGCTCTGGGTGCTGCCGCTGTCGCTCTATCTGCTCACCTGGGTGCTGGTGTTCCAGTCGCGGCCGCTGCTGCCGCACAAATGGATGCTGGCACTGCAGCCGCTCGCGATCGCGGGCGTCGTCGTACTGCTCGCGTTCGGCGGCGAGCAGAACCTCGCGCTGACGCTGGGCGGTCACCAGCTCTGCTTCTTCATCATCGCGATGGCCTGTCATGGCGAGCTCGCGCGCACGCGGCCGCCTGCGAAATATCTCACCGGCTTCTATGTCGCGCTGTCGTTCGGCGGCATGGTCGGCGGCCTGTTCGCCGGGCTGATTGCGCCGTTCACCTTCTCCTGGGTGGCTGAATATCCGATCCTGCTGGCGATGGCGGCGCTGTGCCGCCCCGATGTCACCGAGCGATGGCCGCGGCTGACGCGCTGGTATTGGATCGTGCTGGCCGCGATCGCCATCGCCCTTCTGGTTCCAGCTGCGATGACCGGCAAGGTCACCACCTATCTCGAGGATCATCGCGTCTATGTCGCCGGCGCCGTGGGCGTGCTGGCGGCGCTGCTTGCGCTGCTGCTCAACGGCGACCGCTGGAAGGTGTTCGCGACGGCCGCGCTCGCGCTGGTGCTGATCCGCGCCTATCCCGCAGATGATGGCCGCATCGAGACCGTGCGCAGCTTCTTCGGCGTGCACAAGATCGTGGTTACCTCCGATGGCCACTATCACGTGCTGATGCACGGCACGACGATCCACGGCGCGCAGAAATATCTCAACGCTGACGGTTCCAAGGTCACCGGCCGTCCCGAGCCGATCACCTATTATCACAAGGACGGCGGCATCGGCCGCGCCATCACCGCGATCCGCGAGCGCAAGGGCGCGCCGCTCAAGGTCGCCGTGATCGGCGTCGGCTCGGGCACGCTGACCTGCGCGGCCGAGCCCGGCGAGGACTGGAAGTATTTCGAGATCGACCAGACCATGGTCGATACCGCCAGCGATCCGAAATATTTCAGCTACATCAAGAACTGCGCGCCGGACTTCAAGCCCGTCATCGGCGATGCCCGTCTGACCTTCGCCAAGGAGCCGGACGGCGTCTACGACCTCATCATCGTCGATGCCTATTCGTCCGATGCGATCCCGATCCACCTCGCCACCGAAGAGGCGATGGCGATCTACAAGGCCAAGCTGGCGCCGCAGGGCGCCGTGGTCATGCATGTCTCCAACCGCCACCTCGAACTCGAGAGCGTCGTCGTCGGCATCGCCGATGCCAACGACATGAAGAGCTGGGTCTACAACGAGGACTCCGGCCGCGATGACGAATACATCTTCGCCACCGACGTCGTCGTCAGCGCGCGCGAGGAGGCCGATGTCGGCAAGCTCGCCTCGTCGAACAAATGGACCGAGACAGAGCCCACGGATGGCGAGCGGGTCTGGACCGACGATTATTCGAACATCCTCGGCGCCGTGTATCGGCGCCTCCGCGACGGCGAATAGCGCGAGCCAACGGCTCGCTCGCGAGGCCCTCCGTCTCGCGGAAGGCGCCGATGACTCTCGTAGCGGCAAGAGGTGCGCACCTCGCAATGCGCCCTCCTTTCAGTTGCATTGCAGTAGAAGCTCGCCCGGCCGGTCGTTGGGCATGTAAACCTATTGCGCCGCAAAACGCTTGAATATCGGCTTTCCTCACCGGCTTTGTTGCGTGGCTGCCCCGATCATGCTACCTGAGGTGCGTGCCTCATATCTGGTTCCCGACGGCGATGCTGTTCGAAGGGCCCAGTAGCTGGCACGGACGGGCGATCTTCGATTCAAATCTCCACGACCCCTTCGGGCTGATGCCGCTTTGCCAAACGGCACGAGCACGCCGGGGCTGCTGAGATCGAGCTGAGATCTTTGGCCCGACCGGGCGGACGCTTTCCGCTCGGGCCTATGAGTTCTTGTGGTGATTACAAATGCCGGTCGCATCAAGCAGGCCGGCTGACATGGGAGGGGTTCGATGAAGCGTCTTTGGATGGCTGGTGCGTCTGCTCTGTTGGCGGTGGCGCTCGGCGTCGGCTCGGCAGGAGCCGCTGACAAGAAGGTCCTGGCGTTCGTGGTCAACGGCGCGTCCGACTTCTGGAAGATCGCCGAGGCCGGCGTGAAGAAGGCGCAGGGCGAGCTGCCCGACTACAACCTTCAGCTCAAATATCCGGAGCAGGCGGCCGCCGCCGTGCAGCAGCGGATGCTGGATGACCTCGTCGCCGCCGGCGCTGCCGGCATCATGGTGAGCGCGGTCGATCCGAAGAACCAGACCGAGCACCTCAACAAGATCGCCGGCCAGACGGTGCTGTTCACCACGGACAGCGACGCGCCGCAATCGAAGCGCATCGCCTATATCGGCTCCTCCAACACCGAGCTCGGCAAGGATGCCGGCAAGCTGATGCTGAAGGCGCTGCCGAACGGCGGCAAGTGCGTCGGCTTCGTCGGCCTGCTCGGCGCCGACAATGCGCGTGAGCGCATCGAGGGCGTCAAGGAGACGATCAAGGGCTCGAAGGTCGAGCTGGTCGACGTCCGTGGCGACGAGATCGACCAGACGCGCGCCAAGCGCAACGTCGAGGACATTCTGGCGGCGATGCCGGATGTCAGCTGCCTGGTCGGCTTCTACTCCTACAACACCCCGCGCATCTATGAGGTGCTGAAGGAAGCCGGCAAGCTCGGCAAGATCAAGATCATCGGCTTCGACGAGGATCCGATCACGCTCGGCGGCGTCAAGGACGGCGCGATCGAAGGCACCGTCGTGCAGCAGCCCTATGAGTGGGGCTATCAGGGCATGAAGCTGATGGCCAAGGTCGTGCAGGGCGACAAGTCCGGCGTTCCGGCGAACGGCATCATCATCGTGCCCGGCAAGGTCATCGACAAGTCCAACGTCGAGGACTTCATGGCGCAGATGAAGTCGATGCTCAAGAAGTGATGCGGCGGCCGGCGTGTCCGGGCCTTTCCTCGAGCTGATCGACATCGGCAAGACCTATCCTGGCGTGGTCGCCCTCGACCACGTCAGCTTGTCGATTGCGCCCGGCGAAGTTGTCGCGCTGCTCGGCGAGAACGGCGCCGGCAAGTCGACATTGATGCGCGTGCTCGGCGGCGTGGTCGCGCCGAGCAGCGGCACCATTCGCATCGATGGCGCCGACCGCACCAGCTACACCGTGACGGATGCGATCGCGGCCGGCATCGCCTTCGTGCATCAGGAACTGAACCTGTTCGACAATCTCGATGTCGCGGGGAACGTCTTCATCGGCCGCGAGCCGGTGTTTGGCGGGCCGCTCCGGCTGATCGACCGCGCCACGCTGCGTGCCAAGGTGCAGCCGCTGATCGCGCGCCTTGCAGCCGACTTCGCGCCGGACACGCCGCTCGCGGAGCTGTCGCTGGCGCAGCGCCAGCTGGTCGAGATCATCAAGGCGCTGTCGTTGAACGCGCGCTGCGTCATCATGGATGAGCCGACCTCGAGCCTGACCTTGTCGGAGACCGCGCGGCTGATGCAGGTCATCGCCGGCCTGAAGGCAGACGGCGTCAGCGTCATCTTCATCACCCACCGCCTGAACGAGGTGGTGCAATGCGCCGACCGCGCCGTCGTGCTGCGCGACGGCCGCACGGTCGGCACGCTGACGCGCGGCGAGCTCAATCCGGCGGCGATGATCCGGCTGATGATCGGCCGGGACCTGCGGTCGCGCTACGTGCCGCCGGCGGCGCCGCCCGGCGACACGGTCCTCGATGTCGTCGATGCCGTCACGTCCACTTATCCGCGCCGGGCCGTGAGCCTGCAACTGCGACGCGGCGAGATCCTCGGTCTCGCCGGGCTCGTCGGCTCCGGACGGACCGAGCTCGCGCGCGCCATTTTCGGTGTCGAACCCCTGCTGGCCGGCGGCATCAGTCTCGATGGCGAGCCCGTCCGCATCTCGACGCCGCGCGCGGCGATCGATCGAGGCATCTATCTCATTCCGGAAGACCGCAAAGGCTGCGGCCTGCTGCTCGACTTCCCGATCGCCGAGAACATCTCGCTGCCGGATCTCGCGTCCTATGCAAGCCTGGGGCTGGTCGACAGGTCTCGCGAGACCGACAACGCCGACCGCCAGCGCGAACGCCTCAAGATCCGGGCGCCCGACGTCAAGATGCAGGTCGGCACCTTGTCCGGTGGCAACCAGCAGAAGGTCGTGCTCGCGAAATGGCTGTCGATGCGGCCGAAGGTCCTGATCTTCGACGAGCCGACGCGCGGCATCGATGTCGGGGCCAAGCAGGAGATCTACGACACGCTGCGGCGGCTCGCCGATGCCGGCGTCGCCATCCTGATGATCTCGAGCGACATGGAAGAGGTGATCGGGGTGAGCGACCGCATCGCCGTGATGCATGAAGGGCGGATTTCCGGTTTCCTGGAGCGCGGCGCGTTCAGCGAGCACAATGTGCTGCAGCTCGCCGTCGGTCACACCATCTGAGCGAGGCGCCTGTGCAGAAGAAAGATCTCAGCCTGCTGGTCCTGATCCTGGTGGTCGGCGCCGTCGTGGCCTTCATCAACCCGCGCTTCCTCCTGGTCGGCAACCTCTCCAACACCGCCAACCAGGTCGGCATGTTCGGCATCTTCTCGATCGCGGAGGCCTTCGTCATCATCGTCGGCGGCATCGAGCTGGCGGTCGGATCGGTGATCGCCTTGCTCGGCGTGCTGTTCATCGACCTGATCGTCAATCGCGACGTCGACTGGATCCTGGCCTTTGCGCTCATCATCCTTGGTGGTGTCGCGATCGGCACCGTCCACGGCACATTGGTCACCAAGATGAAGATTCAGCCGTTCGTGGTGACCCTGTGCGGCCTGCTGATCTATCGCGGCGCCGCCCGCTACTACACCGAGGACGCCACCGCCGGCTTCGGCTATGGCGCGAGCTTCCCGATGCTGGAATGGCTCACGGCAGGCCGCACCAACGTGCTCGGCTTTCCCTTGCCGCACAGTGTCGTCGCGCTGGTGATCGTCGCCGGCATCGCCTGGCTTGTGCTGCACCGGTCCGTCTACGGCCGCTATTTCTACGCCGTCGGCAAGAATGAGGAGGCGGCACGCTATTCCGGCATCCGCTCCGATCGCGTCACGATCTCGGCCTATGTGATCTGCGGCGGCCTGACCGCGCTGTCAGCGGTGCTGATCGCGATGTACACCCGCTCGATCTCGCCGGCGGTACACGGCTCGTTCTACGAGCTCTATGCGATCGCCGCAGCCGTGCTCGGCGGCTGCTCACTGCGCGGCGGCGAGGGTTCGATCATCGGCGTCGTGCTCGGCACGATCCTGCTGCAGGTACTGCAGAACCTGGTCAACTTGCTGGGTATCCCGAGTTCGCTGAATTTCGCGGTGATGGGCACGGTGATCCTGATCGGTGTGCTGGCGGATCAGTACCTGGTGCAGCGCCGGAAACGCGCGCCATCCGCTCGCGGGCAGGCCGCCGCCGAGCCCGCGCCGGCCACGCTCGAGCGCGCGAGCGCCGAGTGAGCTTGCCTCGCATGAGCCTCCCCTGAAACGGATGCAGCCGGAGCGACAGAGCGCATCCGGCTGCACAAATCAGGTTGGAAGTGGGTCTGATTAGTCCTGGTATGTATAGTAGCCGCCACGCGGCTGATAATAGGATCGCGGCTGGTAGTAGCGCGGCTGTGCATAACTCGGATTGCCGCTGTCGTAGTCATACTGCTGCTGCGGATAGGCCTGCGCGCCATACACCTGACGGCTGGTGCCGCGCGGCGCCGGATAGCGCACGCCGGTGTCGCTGCCGTCCGCCGGGTAGATGTAGCCGTCATCCGGGCGCTGCTGCTGCGGAACGATTGGGCGTCCCGGCAGCAATTGCGGCTGCGGCGTCAGCACCACCGGCTCGCCATTGTCGTCATATTGCTGCGGCTGGGTGTCCCGGCGGGCCACGGCGGTGCCGCGGCGCGGATTGCGCGCCAGCGCCACTTCCGCCGATCCGGTCAGGGTCACCGTGGTGTTGAGCACGCCGTCCTTCTGCACGAGATCGTAGAGGGTCGTGGCATTCGCCTTCGACAGCCGGACGCAGCCGTGCGAGGCGGGCGTGCCGAGCCGGCCTTCCGAATCGGTGCCGTGGATGGCATGCCCGACCTTGGTGAAGAAGATCGAATGCGGCATCGGCGCGTCGTCGAATTCCTTCGAGAAATGGTCGGCTTCCATGCGGAATGCACGGAAGGTGCCGTTCGGCGTCTCGCGTGATGGAATGCCGGTCGAGACCGGCCAGCGGTAGCGTTCGACGCCGTCGACCGCCACGGTCATGATCTGATTGTTCTTGTCGACGGTGATGTCGACCTTGGCAAGCGCCGGCGTGGCGGACAGCAAGGCGAAGCCGGCAACCGCAAAAAGAGTGGTACGCATGTAACCTTTGGCCTCCGGGCCTACGACTGTCAGAACGTGACTTCCAAAACAGCCTGAGAACAAGACTTCAAAATGCCGCGGCTCACGATCGGCCTGCACTATGTCGGAAGTCCAGGCTTTGTTCCAGCCGAGGGACGCCTCAACCTTAATGGCAGGCACGTCGCAGGCAAAGGCTCCGGCCCGTTCATCGCGACTGACATTTTCGCGACTGATCTCGTTGCCGAAGGGCCGACGTTTAGGACTTCTCTAATCCGTCCAATTTGCCCTCAGCGCGCAACCTTTTGGCCGCATCGGCGTTTCAAGCATTCCTCCATGCGGTTCCCAGGATTCAAAATGCTCACGACGAAGGCCAAGACGGCGGTGCTCGATGACCGCGCGCCGCAGCGCCTAACCTATCTGCTCGCCGCGCTCGCACTGTTCTTCCTCGCGCTGGCGTGGCTCGCGCTCCCGCCAGTCGCGCATGCCCAAGGCATCATCCGCGGCGCCCATGAGGGCGCTCACGAAGGCAACCGCATCGGCGGGCCGGTGGGCGGCGTGGTCGGAGGTGCTGTCGGCGCCGGTGTCGGCGGAGCAGTGGGCGCCGTCGAAGGCGCGCTCGGCATTCCGCACCGCTCCTATTATCACCGGCATTATCACTGCCGCGGCTACCGCGACGGCTACGGTCGCTTCCACTGCTACCGCTGAGCTGAACCCAGCGTGACGGGCTGCCGGCTCAGCGCTTGAGCCGGTAGCCTGTCTTGAAGATCCACCAGATCGCCGTCATGCAGATGGCGAGAAAGGCCAGCGTCATCGCGACGCTGATCTCCACCCGGACGTCGGCGATCTCGTAGAAGCTCCAGCGGAAGCCGGAGATCAGATAGACGACCGGATTGAGCAGCGCGATCGAGTGCCAGGTCGGCGGCAGCATGTTGACCGAGTAGAAGCTGCCGCCGAGAAACGTCAGCGGCGTCGCCACCAGCATCGGGATCATCTGCAGCTTCTCGAAGCCGTCGGCCCAGATGCCGATGATGAAGCCGAACAGGCTGAACGTCACCGCCGTCAGCACCAGGAACGACAGCATCCAGACCGGATGCTGGATGTGCAGCGGCACGAACAGCCCGGCAGTGGCCAGGATGATCAGCCCGAGAATGATCGACTTGGTCGCGGCCGCGCCGACATAGCCGAGCACGATCTCGACATGCGAGATCGGCGCCGAGAGGATCTCATAGATCGTCCCGATGAACTTCGGGAAGTAGATCCCGAACGAGGCATTGGCGATGCTCTGCGTGAGCACCGACAGCATCACCAATCCTGGCACGATGAAGGTGCCGTAGCTGACGCCCTGGACCTCGCTGATGCGCGAGCCGATCGCGGCGCCGAACACCACGAAGTAGAGCGACGTCGAGACGACCGGCGACACGATGCTCTGCAACAGCGTGCGCCAGGTGCGCGCCATCTCGAATTTGTAGATTGCAGCGACGGCTCGCAGGTTCATTGGCTCACCAGGCTGACGAAGATGTCTTCGAGGGAGGATTGCTTGGTCTCGAGATCGACAAAGCGGATGCCGGCGGTGCGGAGATCGCCCAGCAGGCTGGTGATGCCGGTGCGCTCGCCCTTGGTGTCGTAATCGTAGGCGAGCCGCCACCCGTCCTCGGACAACGTGAGATGATACGGCGCCAGCGTCTCGGGAATGGCGTCGATCCGGTTTTGCAGATGCAGGCTCAGCCGCTTGCGGCCGAGCTTTGCCATCAGCCTGGCCTTGTCCTCGACCAGCACGATCTCGCCCTTGTTGATGACGCCGACCCGGTCGGCCATCTCCTCGGCTTCCTCGATGTAATGCGTGGTCAGGATGATGGTGACGCCGGCGGCCTTCAGCTCGCGCACGACGTCCCACATGCCCTTGCGCAGCTCGACGTCGACGCCCGCGGTCGGCTCGTCCAGGAACAGCACCTGCGGCTCATGCGACAGCGCCTTCGCAATCATCACGCGACGCTTCATGCCGCCGGACAGGGTGATGATCTTGGCGTCCTTCTTGTCCCACAGCGACAGATCCTTGAGGATCTTCTCAATCAGGGCCGGGTTCTTCGGCTTGCCGAACAGGCCGCGGCTGAAGCTCACCGTCGCCCACACGCTCTCGAACGAATCGGTGTGCAGCTCCTGCGGCACCAGCCCGATCATCGATCGCGCGGCGCGGTAGTCATTGTTGATGTCATGGCCGCCGACGGCGACCTTGCCCGTGGAGGCGTTGACGATGCCGCAGATGATGCTGATCAGCGTCGTCTTGCCGGCGCCGTTCGGGCCGAGCAGGGCAAAGATCTCGCCCCGCTCGATCGCGAGGTTGACGTTGTTGAGCGAGGTGAAGCCCGACGGATAGGTCTTCGACAGGCCGGAAACGGAAATGACGGGAGCCATCACGGGGGTTCGTTGCGATTCGCAAACTGCGCGGAGAAGAATGGCGCAGAGGCAGGGGAAGGAAGAGGGAAGGAAGCGCACAGATAGGAACGGCGATGCGGTCGCGCAATCGCAGGTCCGTGAACTGATCGTGTCACTGGTCGGGCATTTTCATGGCCGATTTCGGCCAGTGTTGCCGTGCGGCCACGTCGGCCCGATGAACGCCCTGGACGCCGTTCCACCATGTTGCGTCCGCGAGCATCTCTTGTACGGTTCGCGCCGTCTCGACATTTCCGCCGTGGAGAAGGACCGATGACGCCACGTTTCAGCACGACCCGCACCATTTCGACGCGCAGCCTTCCGGCGCGCTGGCTTGGCAGCTGGCTTGGCATGGTCGCCTTGGCGCTTGCGCTGGTCCTGCCGCTCGGAACCGGATCGGTCCGTGCCGCGCCGAGCCCGGCGGCTGCGAGCGCTGCCGGCACGACGCATGTCTATCTGCTGCGCGGCGTGCTCAACATCTTCTCGCTCGGGCTCGACGACATCGCCGCCAAGCTGGATTCGCAGGGCATCCCGAACACGGTCGCCAATTTCGTGTCGTGGTCGTCGCTGGCCGACGAGGCGGCGACGGCCTACAAGGCCGGCCGGATCAAGACCATCATCCTGGTCGGCCATTCCTCCGGAGCCACGGCGCTGCCGGACATGATCAACAAGCTCGGCCAGCTCGGCGTGCCCGTGAAGCTCGCCATCGGTCTCGACTCGGTGTTCAAGACCAAGCTCGTCGGCGGCAATGCCGAGCGCTACATCAACTTCTACATCGCCAACGGCAACGGCGAGCCGGTCCGCCGCGATGACGGCTTTCACGGCAAGCTCGAGAATGTCGACGTGGGGTCTGCGGTTCCGGGCGTCGGCCACATCACCATCGAGAAGAACCAGATCATGCAGCAGAAGGTGATCGGGGCGATCGATGGCGTCGTGTTCGGCGGCAGGGGGCGTCAGCCGGCCGGGCCGCCCACCCGCATGGCCGCCCCGCAGCGCGCGGCCAGCGCTACAGGATACCGGTAGTCACCCGGAGGGGCGCCCGGCGCGCCCCAAAATGCTCCCATTCGGCGACGACAAGCGGTATGGCAGGGGGGACATGGACCTGCCTGATCCTAGCTTTGAGCTTTCCCGGGAGCGCGAATGACCCGTTTGGCGCGAATTGCGAGGGGCTGGCTCGACGCCGCCCAGGCCGTGGCCGGGCACGGGGTGTCCGGGCTGCTGGTCATCGGGCTTGTCGCGACGACTGCGCCGGCGACCGCCAAAGCAGGAGCCGCTGCCGCGACCACGCCCAGCAAGGCGGCCAAGACCGCAACGGCGCCGACCCAGGCCGCCATCCGCCCCGCTGCTCCGGAGCGCCCGCCGGAGCCCGTCCAGACGCTGCCGCCGCCGCGGGTCTATCTGTTCCGCGGCGCGCTCGGCCCGCTGTTCTCGACCGGCATGGATCGCCTCGCCGAGAAGATCGAGAAGGCCGGATATTGGGCGAGCGTCTACGAATTCACCCTGTGCGATCTGATCGCGCTGCAGGTGGCGAAGAACTACCGCCAGGATCAGGCGCCGATCGTGCTGATCGGCCATTCCATGGGCGGGCTGTGCAGCGTCCGCATCGCGATCACGCTGCAGGAGCAGAACATCCCCGTCGCGCTCGTCGTCACCGTCGACCCCGCGCATGCCACCAAGAGCGTGCCGCCGAACGTGCAGCGCTTCATCAACCTGTTCCTGTCGGACAACATTCTCGGCGGCGGCGACGTCAAGCCGGAGCCCGGCTTCCGCGGCCATTACGCCAGCTTCGACATGAAGGATCATGACGAGGTCACGCACATCAACATCGACAAGATGGAGGATGTGCACGCCCAGCTGGTCAGCATGATCAGCCAGCTGTCGCAGACCTCCGCTACCGCCGACGCTGATCCCGTGCCGCTGCGCTATCTGATCCCGCCTAAAACCTCGGTCGAGCTGTGGGACAGCGGCACCGCAGTCGCGGTGCGCCCGGGCGAGACCCTCGACCAGATCGCCGCGACCTATCGCATTCCGCTCTGGGCGCTGCAGCAGTCCAATCGCGGTCTCGCCGCTCAGCCGCTGGTCCCGGGCCAGCGCATCATCCTGCCGCGCCATCTGCTGCCGCAGGCGGCCAACCAGCCGTCGCCGCCGCCGGCGGAAGCGCAAATGCGGCGGTGAGTTGCTCCGGGCTCAGCCGGCCGGCAGGAACGGGATGATCATCGGCACGCGCCGGCTGTAGGCGACGTAGTCGGGTCCCAGCTCCTGCGCCAGGAACCCTTCTTCCATCTTCGCCTTCCAGGCCATGCCGAGCGAGATCAGGACGGCGCCGAGCACGGCGGTCACCGTCCCCACCGCGATCCCCGTGGCGATCATGCCGAGGATCAGGCCGGTATAGATCGGGTGCCGAACCATGCCGTAGGGGCCGGTATCGATGACCTTATGGCCTTCCTTGTGGGTGATCGCGTTCGACCAGAACCGGCCGAGATGGATGCGCGCCCACCAGGTGAAGGCGATGCCGGCCAGGGTCACGATCGTGAGCAGGTACACGCCGGTCTCGCCGGGGTGCCAGAACGGCGTCTCGCCGAGGAGGCGCGAGGTCCAGGGCGTGAACAGGATACCGCCGAGCACGATCAGCGCGTGATAGCGGCTGGTCTTGATGACCGTCACATGCTTGCGCGTCTGCCCGGACCAGAACGAGGCCCCGACCCAGCTGGCGAGCCAGATCAGCCAGATGATGGCGAGCAGGGAGGTGGGCCAGGTGGTGGTCCAGCCGCTGAACGCAACTGACGAAATGGGGCTGGCATCGCCGGACATGTCTTGGGAACCGTTATGAGACGTGGGACCGGCCGCTCTTAGCTATTCGGCCGCGGTGCGAAAAGGGTGTTGTTTCTCGTCGAGCCGCTTGGCCTGCTCGGAATCGAGCAGGAAGGCGATGGTCTCGCGCAGAGTGGGCTCGATCGGACGCGGCGCATAGCCGAGCTCGCGCTTGGCCCTGTCGATCGACAGGTCCGAGGCCGAGCGGGCGATCCGCACGCCTTCGGCGGTGCCGGAGGGGCAGCGCTTGGTGAGGTGATCGGAGATGAACTCCAGCATGCCTGCCGAGAGTTCCGCCAGCCGTCCCGGCACCGAGACGGTCACATGCTTGCGGCCGCTGATCGCCGCCATCAGCTCCAGGATCCGGCTGAGCGGCAGGCTCTCGCCGCCGAACACGTAGCGGCCGCCGACCTTGCCGCGTTCCATCGCCAGGATCAGGCCCGCGGCGACGTCGCGGACGTCGACCAGGTTGACGATGAAATCGAGATAGAGCTGCACCCGGCTGTCCAGGAAGTGCAGCAGCATCTGGGACGGTGGTGTCAGGTTGCTGTCATGCGGGCCGATCGGCATCGTCGGCGTGCCCACGACGACGGGAAAGCCGTCTGCGGCAGCTTCCATAGCGCGCGCCTCGGCCAGCGCCTTGGAGCGGGTATAGGCGCCCGGCATGGCCTCCGCCGGCGGCGCCGTCGGCGCAGCAGCCGCGCCCGTCGAGCCCGGATAGTCGAACAGGATGGATTCGGTCGAGCAATGCAGGAAGCGGCGGACCCGGCCGGCGCGCGCCGCGGCCAGCACCGTCTCCGTGCCGACGCAGTTGACGCGGTAGAAGTCCTCACGGTCGGGCATCCACATGCCCGGCAGTCCGGCGAGGTGATAGACCTGATCGACGCCGGCCATCGCCTGCTTCACGAGGCCGGCATCGAGCACCGAACCTTCGATGTACTCCACATCAGCGATCATGTGGCTGGGACAGCGGATGTCGAGCACGCGCACCTCGGCGCCCCGCGTCGCCAACGCGGAAACGAGGTGGTGGCCGATGAAACCGCTGCCGCCGGTAACGAGGACTTTCATCAGGGACGCGAGTGTTGATCGCCTTGAAGACGGTCCGATGCCAGCCGATCAGGCGACCAGTTCGGCGCAATGAGGTCGGCCACCGACGGCCGGAAACCCAACGCCATGTACAGTTTCGCCATTACGAACATCGGTCCAAGAAACAGATGCGCCGGGTGATCCAGCAGCGACGGATTGTTGCGCTCGAAGACCTTGTGGCCCACGGCCTGCGATACCAGGCCAACGATCACAAGCGCGGCAAACAAGGCCCACAGGGCCAATCCGTGGACGTGATCGGCAATCATCATGGCCGCACCAAGGAATAGCACCGCGAAGGCCAGGATGCCGGCGCCGAGTGCGGCATCGAGCAGCAGCCAATAGGCCAGCACAGGCAGCGCCAGCACGGCGCCCAGGCTGATCCGGATGCCGAGAGCGTCGAAATGCCACAAGCTCAGGGGGAGCACGGCGCCGAGGAACAGCAGGATGATTCCGAGCACATGCATCAAGCCGTTGCGCGGATCGCGATGGTATTCGACGTAGTCGATCATCTGGCGTCGAAACATGGCGTTCATGGCTAGCTCGCTCGTCAATGAGATCGACCCCCGCTCAATCGACGGCCGCAAAGACGGGGCTATACCATCAAGCGGCTGCATCGACAAACCGGCAATAATGCCCAGATCCGCTTCTCCAAGAGCCCGCTCCAAGAGCCCGCTTCTCCAGACTTCGCTGCGCAAAAAGCCCAATGCGCCCGCCTGAGAACGGGTTCCATTGGCATCAGCCGCCGAGAGCGGCCCTGAAGGGCAGTCGCGCCGGTGACGCCGCGGGTTCAAGGCGTCGGCGCAGACCTCGCTTGCGTCAATTGCGGTGCTTGCGTGGGGCCTGCTTGCCCGGCGCGGCGGCAGCCGGGGCCGGCGGCGGCGGAGCCGCCTCTTCGATGGTCTTGGCGACCGTGATGATCTGGATCTGCTGATTGACCGGCGCCGTCGGCTTCGAGGGGTCGAGCAGCTGCTCCTCGCCGAGTCCGACCGACTGCAGCCGCTTGACCGAGATCTTGAAGGTATTCGCAAGAATGTCGCGGATGGCGTCGGCGCGGCGCTGGCTCAGGAGGACGTTGGACTCGCGCTTGCCGTTCGCTTCGATGTGACCAACGATCAGGAAGGTGTAGGGCAGGAGGTCCGCATACACCATCGCGTCGGCGATCCGGCCGACGGCCTGATAGGATTCCGGTCGCACGATCGGGGTGTCCACGTCGAACTGGATGTCGACGTTGAAGGCCGGCAGGTTCATCAGCTCCGGCGCGATCGGCGTCCGCTTCTGCGGCGGCGGCTCGTTGCGGCTGCGGATCTTCGAGCGTTCCTGGGTCTGCTGCTTGAGCGCGGGCAGATCGAGCGTGGGTGCGGTCTCGAACCGGCTGAGCTGGCGCACGATGTCCTCGCGCGTCACCTCTTGCGCTCGCGCAGGGAGGCTTGCGAGCAGCAGCGAGGCGGCGATCATCCCCAGCAGTGATGTCGACCTCCGCATCAGCGATACCCCGCCTCGCCGAGCGACTGCTGGCAGCGCGCGCTGACGCCATTGGTGGTCAGCAGGCAGGGGATCGATTTGCTGGTCTCCTTGGTCGAGCCGCCGCACAGCTTGACGATCTCGCGCTGGCAGGCATTCGCCACGGTCACGCGGGCCGAGATGCGCTTCTGGATCGCCTCGAACGCCTTGAAATAGGTCGCCTTGCACTGCGCAGACACCACGTCCTGGTTACGCGACAGGCATTCCTTGAGCCGGTTGGAATCGAGATTGACGCCGCGGCAATTGGCCGTGATGTCGGCGCCGCAGCTCGATGCGATCAGCCCGGCGGAGTCGCCAAAGCTCATCGTCTGCGCCGTCGCAAGCGACGGGACCAAAAGCGCAACCGCGACAATGAACAGATTGTATCCCCGGACCATGCACGCATCTCATACGACGCGAGCCGCCACGGTCAAGGCCTAACCAAGGCGAAGTGTGAAGTTCGATGACGGGTGACGTTTTTGCCGAGCGCGCGCCACCGGCGGCGCGCGGCCGTGAGGTCACGCCCGCTGCACGAAGCTGTCGACGACGTGCTTCTCGCCGGCCTTGTCGAAGGCGATGGTCAGCTTGTTGCCGTCGACCTTGATGACGTGGCCATAGCCGAACTTCTGGTGAAACACGCGGTCGTCGGGCGCGAACTCCGACGTGGTGCCGGTGGATTTCGCCACCAGCTCGCCCTCGATCGTCATCGGCCCGCGCTTGTTGCGGCCGAATGTACCGCCGAAAGGATCGTGACCCGAGAACGGAGATTGCTCCTCCTTGAAGCCGCCTTCCGAGCCACCGCGCGCGGCGCCGGGACGGCGCGCCTGGGCGCGCTGCCAGCCCGGCGTCGAATAGCTCGAGCCGAACGACTCGACATTGTCGAACCGCGACGGGCCATAGCCGCCGGCGCCGCCCCAGCCCGAGCCGCCCTTGGATTCAGTGATCTCGACGCTCGCGGACGGCAGTTCGTCCAGGAACCGCGACGGGATGGTCGTGGTCCAGGTGCCGTGGATGCGGCGGTTGGTCGCAAAGTAGATCTTGGCGCGACGCCGGGCGCGCGTCAGGCCGACATGGGCGAGCCGCCGCTCTTCTTCGAGGCCCGCGCGGCCCTGCTCGTCGAGCGTCCGCTGGCTCGGGAACAGGCCTTCCTCCCAGCCAGGCAGGAACACGTTGTCGAATTCCAGGCCCTTCGCCGAGTGCAGGGTCATCAGCGACACCGCTTCCTCGTCGGCCGCGCCCTCGCGGTCCATCACCAGCGAGATGTGCTCGAGGAAGCCGTGCAGGTTCTCGAACTCCTCCATCGAGCGGATGAGCTCTTTCAGGTTGTCGAGGCGACCTGCCGCGTCGGCCGAGCGGTCCTTCTGCCACATCTCGGTGTAGCCGCTCTCGTCGAGCACGATCTCGGCGAGCTCGGTGTGCGGCGTCACCTCGCGCTGGGCGCGCCAGCGCTCGAATTGCAAAACCAGCCCGCGCAGCGAACCGCGCGCCTTCGGCTTCAGCTCGTCGGTCTCGACCACGGCGCGGGCCGCCTCGAACAGCGGAATGCGGCGCTTGCGGGCATGGTCGTGCAGCAGCTGCACGGTGGCATCGCCGAGCCCGCGCTTCGGCACGTTCACGATGCGCTCGAAGGCGAGGTCGTCGGCCGGCGAGTTGATGACGCGCAGATAAGCCAGCGCATCGCGGATCTCGGCGCGCTCGTAGAATCTGGGGCCGCCGATGACGCGATAGGGCAGGCCGAGCGTGACGAAGCGGTCTTCGAACTCGCGCATCTGGTAGGACGCCCGCACCAGGATCGCGACGTCGTTGAGATGCTCGCCCTTGCGCTGCAGCTCCTCGATCTCCTCGCCGATGCCGCGGGCTTCCTCTTCCGAGTCCCATGCGCCGGTCACGGTGACCTTCTCGCCCTCGACGTCCTCGGTGTGCAGCGTCTTGCCGAGCCGGCCTTCGTTATGCGTGATCAGATGCGAGGCGGCGGCGAGGATGTGGCCCGTCGAGCGGTAGTTGCGTTCGAGGCGGATGACCTTGGCGCCGGGGAAGTCGTGCTCGAAGCGCAGGATGTTGTCGACCTCGGCGCCGCGCCAGCCATAGATCGACTGATCGTCGTCGCCCACGCAGCAGATGTTCTTGAGGGCAGTCTTGGCCGCGGAAACGTCGTTCCCCTCTCCCCTTGAGGGAGAGGGGGCTGAGCGCAGCGAGGCGGGTGAGGGGTCTCTGTCCGCAGGCGCAGGAGCAAGCGGAGAGAACCCCTCACCCGGCTCAGTTTCGCTGCGCTCAACTGATCCACCCTCTCCCACAAGGGGAGAGGGGGCAGCGGCGGCTGTGGCGGCAGCAGGCGTAGGCGCCTGCGACAGCAGCCGCAGCCACAGATATTGCGCGACGTTGGTGTCCTGGTACTCATCGACCAGGATGAACTTGAAGCGGCTCTGATACTGCCGCAGCACGTCCGGGTTTTCGCGAAACAGCCGGATGCTCTCGAGCAGCAGGTCGCCGAAATCCGCGGCGTTGAGGATCTTCAACCGCTCCTGATAGCTCGCATAGAGCTTGCCGCCCTTGCCGTTGGCGAACACGGCGGCCTCGCCCGAGGGCACCTGCGATGGCGCCAACCCGCGGTTCTTCCAGCCGTCGATCAGGCCGGCCAGCATGCGCGCCGGCCAGCGCTTGTCGTCGATGTTCTCGGCCTGCAGCAGCTGCTTGAGCAGGCGAATCTGATCATCGGTGTCGAGCACCGTGAAGTTGGATTTGAGCTGCACCAGCTCGGCATGGCTGCGCAGGATGCGGCCGGAGATCGAGTGGAAGGTGCCGAGCCACGGCATGCCTTCGACGGCCTGTCCCAGCATCTCGGCGAGCCGCGTCTTCATCTCGCGCGCGGCCTTGTTGGTGAAGGTCACCGACAGAATTTCGCTCGGACGGGCGCGTCCCATGCTCAGGATATGTGCGATGCGCGTCGTCAGCACGCGGGTCTTGCCGGTGCCCGCGCCGGCCAGCACCAGCACCGGGCCGTCGAGCGTCTCGACGGCGTCGCGCTGCTCCGGGTTGAGGCCTGAGAGATAACGCGCACCGCCGCTCGCGGCAGCGCGTGCGCGCGCGGCGATGCCGCCGGCAACGGGCTGGTGGTCGGGTGCAGGAAAGCGGCTTACGCGGTTGGGCTCGGTCATCGGCGAATCAATCTCGTCCCTCTGACGGCATCATACGACGACATCAAGGGGTCTGCAGGAAGGAGCCCTCATAGCAGGGATTGATGGTGATATGGGGCCGCTGGGAGCGTTTTACAGCCCTAAATCGGGGCAGCCCGTGCGGATGCGCGCCGGTTTCCGCCGACTTTGTTCCGGCGAATCGCGAATTTTTACCTCGGAAAGAGCCCGGAACCTTTGTTCCCGGCCTCGATTGTCCTGGCAACGGCGCAAGCTCCGCGTCGCTTTGAACCGCAATCGAGAGACAGAGGTCGTGTCATGTTAAGCTGGGTCGTTACCTTCCTGGTTATCGCATTGATCGCCGGCATCCTCGGCTTCGGCGGCGTCGCCGGTGCCTCCATCGAGATCGCCAAGATCATCTTCTTCATCGCTATCGTGCTGTTCCTGGTGTCGGCCGTCGTGGGCCTCGCCCGCGGTCGCAGCCGCGTGTAGTCGGCCTCATCCCTGACAATGAGGTCGGCGAAGGGCGCAGTGCCTCGCAAGAGGGACTGCGCCCTTTGCGCGTTTGGGCGCCTCAAGCCGGCGCGGTCAGCGCTACTTGAACTTTCGCAAGCGCCGGATCGAGCGCGACGGAGGCGAGCCGCGCATCGTTGGACAGGGCTGTCAGCGTCAAGGTCTGATCCTGCACCCGGAAGATGCGGCACAGCGTCGTCGTATCCGACGCATCGCGCAGCATGACCGAGAGCGGCGCGATGTCGTTCTCGTCGGCGATCTTCTCGGCGACCAGCGCCAGCCGCGTCGCAGCCGCGGCCAATTGCTCGGTGTGATGGCCGGCGGTGTTGGCGGCCAGCGGCAGCCCTTCCTCGTTCGTCAACAGCACGGTCTCGAAGCGGCCGACCTCGGCGATCCTGTCGAGCAGCGGCACCAGCTCGCGCCGTCGGCCCGGACGCGTTGCGAGATGTGCGAGGTCCAGCGAGATGCGCTCGCGTTCGACCAGCGGCGCCAGCACGTCTTGGATCGCGCTGCGCAGGCTTGTTTCCCGCTCGCTGGCGTCATGGCTGCTCTGGTCTTGCAACTGATTGAGGCTCGCCGCCTGGACTTGTACCTGCCGTCGCAGATGGTCGCGGGCGACCGCGCCCTGGCGCGCCCCGAACAGATAGCCTGCGGTCAACAGCAGGATGGCGGCACCAACGCCGCTCACGATGGCATAGAAGGTCATGGTCGCTTCGCTTCCGTGAGGTGATCGCAATCGTCGACGCCGGCGATGCGCAGAACAGCCTTGCGATCGTTCGCGGCCGCCTCGGAGTCGCCGCGCGCGGTGCCTGCGCCGGCTGCGCTCACCGACATCCGCGGCGAAATGCCGTCCTTCTTCAAGAGCTCCGCGACGGCCTTCGCGCGCGAATAGCTCAAGAGCACGTTGAGATCCTCGCTGCCGCTGGCGTCGGCGTGGCCCTCGATCAGGATGGCCGCGTCGCCATGGCGCGAGAGTGCCTTTTGCAGGACAGTCAGCGCGCGCTTCATGTCGCCCGGATGAGGCCGCGTGCTGCCGCGCTCGAACGAGATGGCCAGCGGTGCGAAGCATTCGGCAGGCGCCTTCGCGGCGCTCTGGGGCTCCGCGCGGGCTGTCGATGACGTGGGCGGCGCTGGCGGCTCGACCGGGGTTGCCGAGGGCAATGGCATCGGCGGAGCCATGGTTAGTGCGGGAAGAGGCACCGGCGTTTCCTGCGGCTTCGGCACTGGTTGAGCGATCATCATCTGCGGCACGGCGGCTGCGGCCACGGTCTCGGGGGCAGCCGGTGCCTGTTGCCACAGCGCGGCCGACATCATCGCGACCAGCGTCCCCGCTACGGCAAAGGCAGCCGCAAGCCAAGCTGGCGCATCTTCGCCGGCTACGACATACCCATCGGCGCGCGGCGCAGGCGGAGAAAACACGATGTTGGGGGAGGGCGCCAGCATGTCAGCCTGCCGGCACCTTGAACGTCGGCGTGATCAGGTCGATGCCGCATTCGAGGCCCGCGCACCATTCGATGAACTGGCGCGACATCGCCTGATCCGGAAACAGCGCGCCGTGTTGTGGGGCGATGATCTCGATGTCGAGCGGCCGCACCATGTCGGCCCACGCCTTCATGACGCGGTTCGACACCATGTAGCGGCGGTGAAAACCCTCCATGAAGCGGATATGCGCCTTGAAGTCGCGCGTGACGATGTAGTCGACGCCGAGCGAGGCGCCGAGATCGCCGCTGTAGAGGATCTTCGAGTGGGGGTCATAGAGCTGGAAATTGCCCTCGCTGTGCAGAAAGTGCGCGGGCAGGGCGTACAGCTTGCAGCCGGCGAGATCGAACACCATGCCTTCGTCGGGGATCGGCTTCAGCCGGTCGGCCACGATATGGTCGAAGCCGAAATGCGGCACGAAGCGCGTCCACAGCGAGGAGATGTAGGCGTCGGCATCGGTGGTCATTAGCCAGCCATTGATGGCCGCGACGATGTCGGGGTCCTGATGCGACAGGAACAGATATTTGAGCCGGCCGCCGGAGAGCTCGCTGAAGGTCTCGCCGAGCACCTTGGAGTAGACCTTGTGGCCGCCGGGGTCGAGCAGCATGCCGACGCGGTCGTGAATGATCAGATGCTGGTTCGCCTGCACGGCGAGATCGCCGGCGCTGAAATCCTCCAGCAGAATGTTCTTGTGAACGCCGTCATCATAGAGGACGGTATTGGCCATTGACGATACTCCTGCCGGCGCGGCGCGCCGGCCTCCCTTGTATGACTGCTACAGCACCTTCTGCAGCGAGCGGACGGCCTCGCGCATGTCGAAGAAGGTCAGGCCCAGTTTGCTGTTCTCGTTGGTCAGCGCGAGCAGCAGCGCACCGCGGCCGGCGCTGACCAGCACCGCGTATCCGGACTCGCCGCGGATGATGACCTCCTGCAGATGGCTGCGGCCGAGCTCCATGGCGGCGCGGCCGCCGAGCGACAGCAACGTCGCGGTCATGCCGGCGACCCGCGTCTCCTCCATGTCGGCGGCGAGCACGCTCGCGATCATCAGACCGTCTTCGGAGATCAAGGCGCAGGCCTCGACGCCGAAGGAGTCGCTCTGCAGCTTGCGCAGCACGCGGTTGATTTCATCGAGCCGTGACATCGGCTTCTCCTCGACGGCGGGGCGGGGGGCAAACCTGGATTGAAACTGGTGCTGGGTCATGGTGTCGTCTTCACTCGGTGCAATTGAAACATTTGAAATCTCCGGATGGGCTTCACCCGGACTTGTCTCGGGCTCTGCCGCCGCGTCCGGCGTGGTCAGTGCGCGGGTTTCGAGTGTGTCCACCGCGTCGTCCAGCGCGCGCTGCTCGGCCTTGATGCGGGATCGCGAGACGGGCGGATCCATCGCCTGAAGCTGCGTCACCAGCGCCTGGCGTGCGGACTGATAGACTTCGGCCCGCCGTTCGGGACTGGAATCGGGGAGGTTCTCCATCGCGCGCGACAGCAGGATGAAGTAGTCGGCGGTGGTCACCGGGACCGCCGCGACATCGTCGTGCGGCCCGTGCGCTCTGCTCAGTAGGCTTGCGAGGCGTCCCATCGCTCTCTCGTCAACTCTACGCAACTAACGATGCGTAAGGTTAGGCCGACGCAAGGGACGCGACGAATGATCTGAATCAAATTAACTAAAATCAGGGCGAAGCGCGCAATCCGGCCATCAAATCGACCGTGGCCGAGCATCATACCGCCAAGGTCGCCTTCGTGGTGCCGCGATGCCGCCGCGTTTGGCGCGAGTGGGCCTCTGTTGCAGCCAGAATCAGCTACGATGACGGCAGCCGATGCCGCACGGGGAGGGCAGCGTGGACGTTCGGGACTACCTGCCGCGCGATGCGACGGCGCTGGCCGCAGCGGTGAAGGCGGGCGAGACCAGCGCGGCCGAACTGCTGCAGCTCGCGCTGACGCAGAACGAGCGGGCCCAGCCACGGACCAACGCCGTCTGCAGGCTGATGGAGCGCGAGGCGCGCGCACAGCTGGCGAAGCCGGCCTCCGGCCCGTTCACCGGCGTGCCCTTCCTGATCAAGGATTGCGCGCAGGACTATGCGGGCCTGCCGACGGCCTATGGCAGCAAGGCGCTGTCGGGCGTGGTCGCAGCCGAGCATGCCGCGGTGGTCAGGCGTTATCTCGAGGCAGGCCTCGTGATCTTCGGCAAGACCAATCTGCCGGAGCTCGCCCTCAAGGGCGTCAGCGACTCCCGCGCCTTAGGTCGCGTCAGCAATCCCTGGAATGGCGCGCACACGCCGGGCGGCTCCAGCGGCGGCGCTGCCGCTGCGGTCGCCTCGGGGATAGTGCCGATGGCGGCCGGCAATGATGGCGGCGGCTCGATCCGCATTCCCGCGGCCTGCTGCGGCCTGTTCGGGCTGAAGCCGTCGCGCGGGCTGGTGTCGTCCGGGCCCGGCTTCGGCGAATATTGGTTCGGTGCGTCCTGCGAAGGTGTGGTCTCGCGCAGCGTGCGCGACACGGCGCTGGCGCTCGACGTCATCGCGGGCGCCGAGCCCGGCGATCCGTTCCTGGTGGCCGAGCCGGGCGTTGTTTTCGCCAACGTGATGACGCGCGATCCCGGCAAGCTGCGCATCGGCACCACCACCGTATCCCCGATCGGCACCGAGGTTCACGCCGAGGCGAAGCTCGCGGTTGAGAATGCGGTGAAGCTGCTGCAAGGCCTCGGTCACGAGGTGGAAGAGGCCAAGCCCGACATCGACGGCGCTGTGCTCGCGACCTCGTTCCTGCACATCTATTTCGGTCAGGTCGCGGCACTGGTGAGCGAGGCCCGCGCCAAGGGCGCGCGCCGCGAGGAGTTCGAGCTGTTGACGCGGGTGCTGTCAACGCTCGGAGGGGCGATCTCGGCGGGCGCGCTGACCACGCAACTCCTCAAATGGAACGGCTTCGCGCGCGCGCTCGCGCGTTTCCACGCCCGCTACGACATGCTGCTGACGCCGACGCTCGCGCACCCGCCGGTCCGGCATGGCGAGGGCGATCCGTCGAGCGCCGAGCAGACCCTGCTCGACATGCTCGATCGGATCGGCCTGCTCGGACTGCTGACACGCTGGGGCGTGCTCGACGGCATGATCGACAAGATCGCCCGCGACAGCCTGCAATACGTCCCGTTCACGCAGCTCGCCAATCTCACGGGCACGCCGGCGATGAGCGTGCCGCTGCACTGGACCGCCGACGGCCTGCCGCTCGGCGTGCAGTTCGTCGGCCGGCTTGGCGACGAGGCGCGGCTGCTGCAGCTCGCCCGACAGCTCGAACAGGCGCAGCCCTGGTTCGAGCGGTTGCCGGAGTGGGTACGGGCGGACTGAGCTATCGTTTCGCCGGCATGCCGATGGCGCGGCCGAGCCCGTCGGGCCGCGGCAGCGCTGTGTGCGCCTGCAGCACGCGCGCGATATTGACCTGGATGTCCTCCGGAAACGGCGCGACCTTGCGCTTGGTCATGTCGATATGCACCGACATGTTCTCGGAGGTCGCGGAGATCCAGCCTTCGGTCGCGTGGCGCAGCTCCTCGAAAGTGTGCAGCCGTTTCTCGTCGGCGGCGATCAGCCACACCGCGATTTGCACGGGATCGCCGAGATGGATCTCACGCAGGTACCGCACGTGGCATTCGGCGGTGAAGGTCGAGCCCTGGCGCTCCTTCATGTAGGCCGGGCCGATGCCGAGCTCGGCCCAGATCTGGTCGATCGCGCGGTCGAACATCACGTTGTAATAGGCCATGTTGAGGTGGCCGTTATAGTCGATCCATTGCGGCTCGATCTGCATGATGGACGACAGGAACGGCCCGCTGGCGGCCTTTGTGGGCACTGCATTATCGCTCATCGGCTCTTCCGTTTGCTCCCTTGACCCCTGTTGCGTCCTTTGCCACGGTCCGCCCAACTTCCGGAGGATAAAGTGGCGACGACGATCCCTCATCACGACCTGAAGCGGCCCGCGCCGGAGGCGCTGAAGAGCGCGCTCGACGCGCTCGCCGCCCGCTTCGGCAACAAGCTCATCACCTCGCAGGCCGTGCGCGAGCAGCATGGCCATACCACGACCTGGCTGCCGACGCAGCCGCCGGATGGCGTGGTGCTGGCGCAGGAGACCGCCGACATCCAGGACGTCGTCCGCATCTGTGCGCCGCTCGGCGTGCCGATCATTCCGTTCGGCACCGGCACCTCGCTGGAGGGCCAGGTCAACGCGCCCGCCGGCGGCATCTGCATCGACATGCGCGACATGAACAAGGTGCTGGAGGTGCATGCCGAGGATCTCGACTGCGTCATCCAGCCCGGCATCACCCGCAAGACGCTCAACGAGTATCTGCGCGACCAAGGCCTGTTCTTCCCGATCGATCCCGGCGCCGACGCCTCGCTCGGCGGCATGGCCTCGACGCGCGCCTCGGGCACCAATGCGGTGCGCTACGGCACCATCCGCGAGAACGTGCTGGCGCTGAAGGTGGTGCGCGGCGACGGCGAGATCATCAAGACCGGCACGCGCGCCAAGAAGTCCGCCGCGGGCTATGATCTGACGCATCTTTTCATCGGCGCTGAAGGCACGCTCGGCATCATCTGCGAGATGACCATCCGCCTGCGCGGCATTCCCGAGACCATTGCAGCGGCGTCGTGCTCGTTCGAGACCGTCCGCGGCGCCTGCCAGGCGACGATCCTCGCGATCCAGACCGGCATCCCGATGGCGCGCATCGAGCTGCTCAACGCCGCGCAGGTGCGGGCCTGCAACGCCTATTCGAAGCTGACGCTGCCGGAGACGCCGCTGCTGCTGCTGGAGTTCCACGGCAGCGACGCCGAGGTGGCCGAGCAGTCGAAGAACTTCGCCGAGATCGCCAGGGAGTGCGGCGGCGGCGACTTCGCCTGGACCACCAAGCCCGAGGACCGCACCAAGCTGTGGCAGGCGCGCCATGATGCCTATTGGTCCGTCAAGGCGATCCGGCCCGGTGTCGGCGTGGTCGCGACCGACGTCTGCGTGCCGATCTCGCGTCTCGCCGATTGCGTCGGCGAGACCGAGGAGGATCTCGCCCGTCTCAAGCTGACCTCGCCGATCGTCGGCCATGTCGGCGACGGCAATTTCCACTGCTCGCTGATGTGCGACGTCGATGACGCCGACGAGATGGCCCGCGGCGAGGACTTCATGCATCGCCTCGTCGAGCGCGCCCAGGCGATGGGCGGCACCTGCACCGGCGAGCACGGCATCGGCCAGGGCAAGCAGAAGTACCTGAAGTCCGAGCTCGGCCAGGAGGCGCTGGATGCGATGCGCGCCGTGAAGCAGGCGCTCGACCCGCAGAACATCTTCAACCCCGGCAAGATCATCCCGGCGGCCTGAGCGATCTTCTGATCTAAGCTTTGGCCGCGCAGACGGTGCGCTCCCTCTCCCCGTTCTTCACGGGGAGAGGGTTGGGGTGAGGGGCAGCCGCGCAGGTGGTGTGTGTGGTGAGTTCTGTCCCCCTCACCCGGATGGCATCTGGCGATGCAATCCGACCTCGAGGGTGCACCGTGCAAGCGTCGCGAAGAGGGGCCTAAGCCGTCAGGGTACAGCCGCGAAACGCAGCTGATATCGGGCGCGCTGACTACTCCGCCGCCTCGCTCTTGCCCTCGATCAGCAACACATCCAGGCTCTCGATCTCCTGCATCGCGCGCCCCGCGATGCCCTGGAGATCGCCGTACAATCCAGCCGTCGAATCCAGCACGCCGCGCAGCTGCTCCTCGCGCTTGGCCCAGAGACGCATCATGGTCTTGCGCTCGCGGTCGAGGTCCGACTGCATCTCGGTGAAGCGCTCGACGATGGCATCGATGCGGTGGCGGAAGCGGGGGCCGGTGAGATAGGCGTAGACCATTTCCATCTTGGTCTGCTGGCCCTCCTGCGCGAGCTTGCTGCAGGCGACGTCGATCAGCGACTGGCGCAGCGCCTGCGACAGCGGCAGCGCGAAGCGCGGCTCGGCGACCCAGACGCCGTCGATCAGGTCGAAGCCGTCGACGCCCTTCGGCAGCGCGGTCGAAACGATCAGCGCGATGTCGGCCTTGGCCGCGCGCAAATCGTCGCGCAGCTTCACCAGCCAGCCATCGCTCCAGTTCTTGGTGCGCTTGGATTCCCACAGGATCGCGCCGCAGGCCTGGCCGCCCGGGCCGACCACGCGGTGGATCACGTCGCCGCCGAACTCGCCCTTCGGCACGGGCTCGACGAGGTCGCGGGGAAAGCGCGCGCGCAACTGCGATTCCAGCTCGATCTCCAGCGCCTCGCCCTGCAGCTGCTGCGAGCCCTGTTCGGCCTTGCGCCTGAGCTCCTCGATCTGCCGCTGCATGCCGGCGATCTGAGTCTCCTTCTCGGCGACCTTGGCCTTCAGCGAGTCCTCGGCTTCCAACCGCGCCTTGTCGCGCACGGCGACGAGCGACTCCTGCACCTTGGTCTCGATGGTGAGGTCGAGCTCGCGGCGGGCCTCGTCGAGCTCGCGCTGCTTGCGCAGCATCTCGGCCTGCGCCTTCTGTGCGTCCGCGAGCTTGGCATCCTTGCTGACGATGACCTGATGCAGCTCGGCGAGCTGGCGGTCGCGATTGCCCATCTCGTCGGCGACGGCCTGGCGCGCCCGCTCGGCCTCGGCTTGCGCGATCGCGGCGCGCTCGGCCTTCAGCTTGGCGGCGACCTGCTGGTCGATCGCGGCCTTGGCCTGCGCGATCTGCTCCTGCGCGGCCTTGAGCTGGGCTTCGCGGCGGCCGAAATCGGCTTCCTTGGCGGCAAGCTGCTTCTCGAACTGCCGGCGGGTCTCCGCGATCAGGGGCGCTGCGAGCTGCTCGGTGAGCTTGATCTCGGTGCGGCAGGAGGGGCAGACGATCTGAGGATCGGTCATGATTCGCATCTCTCCATGGAGACCGAATCTAACCGGCCGCCGCGGGGCGTTTAACCCACGCGGACGGCTTATCCCACGCAAATATCCGCGATTCCCAAGCCGCTACGCGCCGTGCGGCTTGGCCTCCGGCTCGGCCGTTGCGTCCGGCGCCTTGATGCGGAACCAGGCGACGTACAGCGCCGGCAGGAACAGCAAGGTCAGCACGGTGCCGACGATGATGCCGCCCATCATCGCATAGGCCATCGGGCCCCAGAACACCTCGCGCGCGATCGGGATAAGGGCGAGCGAGGCCGCGGCGGCGGTGAGCATGATCGGCCGCATGCGGTGCTCGGTCGCCTCCATCACAGCTTCCCAAGGCGGCCGTCCCTCCTCGCGCAGATGCTCGATCTGCACGATCAGGATGACGGAGTTGCGGATCAGGATGCCGATCAGCGCGAGCACGCCGAGGATGGCGACGAAGCCGAGCGGCGCTCCGCTCGGCAGCAGCGCCGCGACGACGCCGATCAGCGCCAGCGGGGCCACCGCGAACACCAGGAACAGCCGCTGGAAGCTCTGCAGCTGCAGCATCAGGATGGTGGCCATCGTGAACAGCATGATCGGCACGACCGCGATGATCGGCGCCTGGCTCTTGGCGCTCTCCTCGACGGCGCCGCCGGTGACGACCTTGTAGCCGGCCGGAAGCTTGGCGTTGAAGGACGCGAGCGCCGGCTTGAGCTGATCGACCACCGTGTTCGGCTGCACCTGGTCGATCACGCTGGCTTTCAGGGTCAGCGTCGGCAGCCGCGAGCGGCGCCAGATCTCCGGCTGCTCGATCTGGTAGCGCAGGGTCGCCAGCGCCGCGAGCGGGATCGACTGGCCGTTGGAGCCCGACAGCTGCAGATCGCGCAACGTCTCCAGCGACTGCCGCTCCTTGGCCTGGGCGCGGCCGCGCACGTCGATCAGATAGATGTCGTCGCGGACCTGGGTGATCGAGGTGCCGTCGAGCACGCCGTTCAGCGCGTTGGCGATGTCGGAGGAGGTGACGCCGAGCTGGCGCGCCTTGTCCTGCAGCACGTCGACCTTGACGACGCGCGACGGCTCCATCCAGTCGAAGATGACGGCGCCGAGATGGCTGTTGCCGCGCATCACGCCGGCATAGTCCTGCGCGATCTCGCGCACCTTGGCCACGTCGGGCCCGCTGACGCGGTACTGCACGGGGCGGCCGACCGGTGGGCCGATGTCGAGCAGATGCACATAGGCGTCGGTGCCGGGGAAGGTCTTGGTCAGATAGGCCTGCAGCTTGCCGCGCGCGCGGTCGCGCGCCTCCAGGCTCTTGGTCACGATGATGATCTGGCCGAACGACACGTCGGCCGGCTGCACGTCGAACGACAGCACGAAACGCTGCGCGCCGGAGCCGACATAGGTCGACCAGTGGTCGATGTCAGGGTCTCCCTTCAATGCCTCCCGCTCGAACTGCGCCATCTGCGCATTGGTCTCGGCGATCGAGGAGTTCTGCGGCAGGTTGAAGTCGATGACCAGCTCGTTGCGGTCGGAAGAGGGGAAGAACTGCTGCTGCACGAAGCCCATGCCGAACACCGACAGTCCGAAGATCAGGACGGTGACGATGATCGTGGTCCAGCGGTTGCGCATGCAGGCATTCAGCATGGCGCGGAACATCCGCGTCAGACGGCCGCCCTCGGCGTGATGCGCCGGCAGCGACGCGGGCAGGATGGTGACGCCGAGCAGCGGCGTGAACAGCACGGCCACGATCCACGACACCACCAGCGACACCGCGATCACCACGAACAGCGTGAAGGTGAACTCGCCGGCGGCGCTGTTGTTGAGACCGATCGGAATGAAGCCGGCGACGGTGACCAGCGTGCCCGTCAGCATCGGGAATGCGGTGGATGTGTAGACGTAAGTGGCAGCCTTGCGCAGCGAGTCTCCCACTTCGAGCCGCGCCACCATCATCTCGACCGCGATCATGGCGTCGTCGACCAGCAGGCCGAGCGCGATGATCAGTGCGCCCAGCGAGATGCGCTGCAGCGAGATGCCGGTATAGGCCATGAACAGGAAGGTGATCGCGAGCACCAGCGGGATCGAGATCGCCACGACGAGTCCGGCGCGCACGCCGAGGCTGACGAACGAGATCGCGAGCACGATGATCACGGCCTCATACAAGGCCTTGGTGAAGCCGCCGACGGCTTCCTCGACGATCTTCGGCTGATCCGAGACGAGGTGCACGCCGACGCCGACCGGCAGGTCGGCAACGACCTTGGTCATCTCCTCCTTCAGCGCCTCGCCGAAGTCGAGCAGATTGGCGCCGGCCTTCATGCCGATGGCAAGCCCGATCGCCGGCTGGCCGTTGAAGCGGAACAGCGAGGTCGGCGGATCCTCATAGCCGCGCGTGATGGTGGCGACGTCGGTGAGCGGGAAGAAGCGGTCGTTGATGCGCAGGTTGATCGCCTTGAGGCTCTCCTCAGAGCTGAACTGACCGGAGACACGCACCGCGACGCGCTCGGGGCCGGCCTGCAGCACGCCGGACGGCGACACCGCATTCTGGGCCTGCAGCGCGTTCAGGATGGTGCGCTGGTCAATGCCGAGCGCGGCGACCTTGCGCGGCGAGAATTCGAGATAGATCACCTCGTTCTGCGCGCCGACGATGTCGACGCGGCCGACATTCGGCACGGTCAGCACCTTGGCGCGGACCTCCTCGACGCGGTCGCGCAGCTGGCGCTGGCTGAGGCCGTCGCTGGTGAACGCATAGATGTTGCCGAACACGTCGCCGAAGCGGTCGTTGAAGCCGGGGCCGACCACGCCAGAGGGGAAGTCGCCCTTGATGTCGTTGATGAGGTTGCGCACCTGCAGCCAGGTCGGCACGACGTCGCGCGCCTTGGTGGTGTCGCGCAGATTGACGAACACCGTGGTCTGGCCGGGCACGGTCAGGCTCTTGGTGTAGTCGAGCGCCGGCAGCTCCTCGAGCTTCTTCTCGATGCGATCGGTGACCTGCCGCGTCATCTCCTCGGCGGAGGCGCCGGGCCACTTGGCCTGGATCAGCATCGTCTTGATGGTGAAGGACGGATCCTCCTCGCGCCCGAGATGGATGTAGGAGAAAAGACCCGCCGCCATGAAGGCGATCATGAAGTACCAGACCAGCGAGCGGTGCTCGAGCGCCCAGTCGGAGAGATTGAAGGACTTCACGGCTGAGTTTCCTGATCGATGCGAATGGCCTGGCCATCCTTGAGACTGTTCACGCCGGCGGTGACGACACGCTGCCCGGCCTCGAGGCCGCTGGTCACGCGAAGACTGCCGTCCTCGTTGGTGGCGACCGTGATTTCCTGCCGCTTCACCGTCTTGCTGGCGGCATCGACCAGCCAGACGAAGCGCTTGTCGTTCTGCTCCAGCACGGCGGAGCGCGGCAGGCGAATGACCATCTTCTGCTCGGCGTCGATGCTCGCCGTGACGGTGGTGCCGAGGCGCATGATCTCCGGCGGATTGTCGAGCGTGATGCGGATGCGGCGCGTGCGCGTCGTGGCGTCGGCGCGCGGCGCGATCTCGCGCACCTTGCCGGTCGCGCTGACGCTCGGATCGACCTGCAGCCGAACCGTGAACGGCGTGCCCGCCTGCAAGCCGCCGGCGATGTCGTCGCCGACATCGATGACGGCCTCGCGGATGTCGGGCCGTGCCACGGTCACCACGCTGACGCCGGGCGACACGACCTGACCGACCTCCGCGCCAACGGCGGTGACGATGCCGGCGAAATCCGCCTTGAGCTGGGCGTAGCCGAGCTGCTCGCGCGCCTTGGCAAGATTGGACTGCGCCTTGATGACCGAGGCCTGTGCCGCAGCGCGCGACTGTTCGGCGCTCTCCAGCGTGGCCTTGGTCGTCGCGTCGGTCTCCAGCAAGGTGCGCTGACGGCCTTCGGTGCCCGTCGCATTGGTCAGCTGCGCCTGGCTGCGCGAGACCTCGGCGGCGGAGGCGCGCACCGCGAGTTCGAGTGCGGCGGGGTCGATCGCCGCCACCACCTGGTCCTGCTTCACGCTGTCGCCGACATAGACGGGACGCGCAATGAGGCGGCCGAGCACGCGAAAGCTCAGGTCGGCCTTGTAGCGCGGCTCGATCGTGCCGGTGACGGCGGACGCGTTGGCCGCCTGCGGCTCGACCTTCATCGACAGCACCGGCCGGACCGGCTCGGGCGCTTCGGTCTTGTCGTTGCAGCCGGCGAGGACGCAGAGCGCGAGAAGGGGAAGCACGGAACGCATCGAGATCGTCACGACCGCGTCTCCTCGTTGAAGCTGACCTGTTGACCGACACTCAGAAGCTTGCCGCCCTCGGTGACGATGCGATCACCCGGCTTCAGCCCGGCGGACACGACGACGGCGCCGGTCTCATAGTCCTCGATCGTGATCGGTTTCAGCGACACGGTCTTGTTGGCGGCATCGACCAGCCACACCGCCGGCGTCTTGCCGGACGCATTGAGCGCGCTCCACGGCAGGATGATGCGTTGCTCCGGCTTGATGAAGCCGGTGGCGCTGACGGCGCTGCCGAGCACCATCTCCGGCGGCGGATTCTCGATCGTGATCTTGACGCGGACGGTGCCGGACTTCGGATCGATGGTCGGCGACACCTCGCGCACCGTGCCCTTGGCGGTGACCGAGGGATCCGACAGCAGCGCCAGCGCGACCTTGCTGTCATCGAACTTCAGCGACAGGGCGGCTTCGTAGACGTCGATGACGGCATCGCGGTTGCCGTCATGCGCCAGCGTGAACACGGATTGCGCCGCCTGCGCGACCTGGCCGACCTCGATGTTGCGTGCAGTGATGGTGCCGTCGGCGTCGGCGCGAAGCTCGGTGTAGGTGAGAGCGTCCTTGGCCGTTCCGAGCTGCGCTTTCGCAGCTTCCAGTGAGCCTTCCGCCGTGCGCAGCGTCTCCTGCGCCTGGTCGAACGACGCGCGCGTCGTGAAACCGCTCGTGATCAACGTTTGCTGCCGGTTGAAATTGGAGGTCGCCACCTTGACCTGCGACTCCGCGGCCACCACGGCGGCCTGCGCGGAATCGAGATCCGCCTGCTGCTCGGCCGGATCGATCTTGGCGAGCAATTGACCGGCCTTGACGTGCGCGCCGACCTCGACGAGCCGCTCGGTCACGCGGCCGCTGACGCGGAACGACAGCTCGGCCAGCACGCGCGCCTGCACGTCGCCGGTCAGCGTGATCGATTGCCGCCGCTCGGACAGCTTCACCACTTCGGTTCGCACCAGCCGCGACGGCGGCGCGGTCGCTGCCGTCTTCTGGTCGCAGCCCGTGAGCAGCAGGCCGAGAGCCGCATAGCCGGCCAATGCCCGCAAGCGGAAGCCGGAGGCGCGAGAGGCAGGGAGAGATCGCGTCGATGACATCATGATTGCACGCAGAAACCCGAGGGCAGGGGTTGATCCAGGCCGCGCCAACGATGGTCTCGAAGACCCCGGTCGTCGCGTATCCGGCATTCAAGGCAGTCGCACATCAGGCCGATGAACCCGCGCCAGGCGTTAGGCATTGGCAGAGGGTGACAGCCCAGGGAACAAGCAAAGCACCTTCCCCTTGACGGCGCGTGAATTAGACAAACATTTCTAGAAAAAAATGTCTAGTCACATTCCCGTTGCCCGGTCTAGAATTGCGTAGGCCCAGGGCAAGTCCTTCTGGAATGAGCGGATCTGCCTCGGGGACCGGTGATGTCCCGCCGGGCGACCCGTCAGAGACGAAAGTTTGCTTCGGACGTGCGACGGAAAGATGTGACCCCTGCGGAGACCTCCCCGCGCAGCTCGGCGCGGGCGCCGCGCCAGGCGCGCGGGCGGGAGCGGCGCGAGCAGTTGCTCGACGCTGCCGCGGCGCTCATCGCCGAGTCCGGACTCGCGGCCGTCAGCATGCATGCGGTCGCCGAACGCGCGGGCGCGTCGATCGGCTCGGTCTATCACTTCTTCCGCGACAAGGATCAGATGCTCGATGCGCTGGCCGAGCGCCATGACGCCGAGCTGCAGCCGGCCTTCGACCGCGTGCTGCAGCGAAGCGACGCCGAGTGGGGCGCGATGTCGCCGCCGGAGATCATCGAGCAACTGATCGGCTGGGCGCTCCGCTATTTCGTGCGCCACCCCGATGCGCTGGCCACGCTCGATCTGCATGACAAGACCATGCACGACGATTTTCGCCGCCTCATCGACCGGATCATGCGCGCCAAGCTCGGCGATGAGCTGGGGGCGAAGGCCGCCACCACCTTGGATGCCGTCGCGCTCGGCACGCTGCTGTTCACGCGCGAGCAGGACCCGCGGAGTCGCGACGTCGTCGTTGCTGCTCTGCCTGAGATGATGGCTGCCTATCTGGCTGCGCTCGAAGCGGAGCGGGCGAGGGACTGAGATACGGGCGGCGGATCGAAGCGATCAGCGCGGCTATTTGAACAGCCACTCGCTCTTCTTCCGATGGATCGCCACCAGGCGCGGCATCGCCGTGTCCTCGGTCGGCTTGGCTGACAGGACGATCTGGTCCTCGCCGTCCCAGCGTTCGAACTCGTAGCGCCATTTGCTGTCCTCCGGCGTCCGATAGTGCCAATCCTTCAACATGCGATCGCGTTTGGTCGGGATGATATCGATGCCTTCGGGCGGTCCCGACGAGCTCCGCCGTGCCACGACCGAAACCAGCCAGCGCTTCTCCGGCGAGTAGTGCGGCGGAGCGACGATGCCGATCTCGTCACCGATGTCGGCGCGCACCAGAATCCAGTCGACGCCTTCGAGGCGGCCGCATTCGATCAGGATCAGCTCATGCTCGGGGAAGTAGCCGGTCAGTTGAAACTTCACGCACGTCTTGATGTCGCCCTCGGCGCATCTGGCATCCTGATTGCGATAGATGCGGGTGCGGCCGTTGCGGAATGTCAGCTTCAGCGACGAGCCGCTGCGTTGCGCGAATGCCGACAGCTGGGCGAGGCAAGCCGCCTCCGAGCGGTCGAGATCGCCGCGACCGGGATCATCGATGCAGCGGCCGTCCTGCGACGGACGATCTACGACGGCGAAGGCAGGCCGCTCGGCCTGCGCCCCCGTGCAAGTGACGAGACAAAGCAGTGTGGCGAAGCGGACGGCGTGCATCCTGCTCATCACGCTTGCCCTGCAGCTGACGGCGTATCGATGTGATCGACGCTCGTGACCGGCAACGGCCGCGGGTCCTGGACGAGAGCGGAACAACGGCGCCTCCGGCCGCGCCGTCGTTCCGGACCGCGATGGCGCTTGCTGGCGATGCCGTCCACCAGCCAGGCGATCACGCCCACAATGGCGAAACTCACCAGCAGCGAAATGCACAGCAGCCCGAGATAGAGTTTCAGGACCGAGCTTGCCAAACAGGCAAGCGCGATGAGCGCGACAATGGCCAGCCGGCCTTTGACGGAGATCGACATGATGGGGCGTTTCGCTGAGAGCTGGTTGTTGAACTCACTCTAGCGTGATCATGGCTTCCGCCAAGTCGCGTGCATATGGGTGGTAAATTTTGCCGCAAGCGGATGCCGACAATCGAACGCGCCGACGATCGATCGTATTTTGGCAAGCGACGCTTCAACTACGCGTTGCGATCATGCGGTTGTCCGCGCATGTGCTTCGCGCATTCGTCGCGTAGAACCGATCGGCGTTTGCACGCAGAGGATGTCGGCATCATCGTTGCGAGCGCAGAGGCGCCATCGTCGGGATGTTGAATGTGTGGGATGCGCTCACGATGATGCATCCCTGCAACCGCATTTGCTGGTGTCGTCGCGGCGAACGCTCATGGCCACCGGACCGGCGGTGTCGGGCAGTCGTCAATTCGGATCGATCGCAGGTTCGCGGCAAGTGTTTCGCGCTCGCCGGGACAACCCGCGGCCGAACGATGGATGCATTCGCGAGCATGCTCAGCTACGTGCGCGAAGAAACTGATTTCGTCAGTCGCTTCAGCCTGATTTGGCCTGTCCAGTCCCCCGGCAAAAAATATTCCGCTTTCGTTTTATCGGAAAACGTGGTTGTCTATCGCCATCCCGCCTCATGCAGAGGGACGTACGCGTCGTCACGATACGTGGAGGTGGGGAGCGGTGGCCGTGAACGGCAGCGTGCGACGAACGCTGTCCGGCGCGGACGCGAAAGCGTGTGGTTCTGGCGCCCCGAAGCTGGCGCCAAGTCTTTGGGCGATGATGAGCCCGCAGGCGACGGTGGCTAAAGGCCGGACACCGGGGAGAGCACGCCATAAGCGTGAAGACCATCGCGCAGGGAGGGCCGGAGGCGGATTCAATCGGTCGTCGCAACACTCGATGAGGAGGTTGCGATGGGTAT
>NZ_JANBVS010000016.1 GCF_024586915.1 Bradyrhizobium sp. SRS-191 | reverse complement strand
CCCGGCCTTCCCTGCGCGACGGTTTTCACGCTTATAGCGCGCTCTCCCCGGTGTCCGGCTTGATAGCCACCGTCATCAGCGGGGATCATCACCCCCGTGACTTGACGCCAGCTTCGGGGCGCCAGGACCACACGCCTTCACGTCCGCGTCACGCCGTTCGTCCACGCAGCCAAGCTACGTTGCGACATGACCACGGCCATCGCTCCCCGCCCCGCGTGTCGTGACGATCGCGCGCTACGCCCCTTCTCGATGGAGCGGGATGGCGGCAATAGAGCATGATTTCTGAAAAAATGAAATGGAATTTTTTGGGTCAAAGGGACATTTTTCCGGATTCCTGAATCCAAATGATGCGCATCTCGTGATGCTGAATGCGGCAGGTCGGCACGCGCGCTCTTGTTCGAGCCACGTAACTTGGCTATCCTACGAGCCTTGGTCGACGCATCTGCGCGCCAAATCGGTACTGCCGCGCAGTGCCATTCAAATGAAAGCTGAAATTTCGTACGATCTTGTCATGGACGAAGACATGAGCTTCGTCGAAGGCTGCTATCGCCTCGAAGGAGGTGAATGGGAGGTGTTTGTCATTACCCATTCCCGAAAGGGATCCAAAGAGCCCGGTGTATGGAAAGGGCTTAAATGGAAGAGTGGAGTGACAGGCCTCAATGCTGTCGTCCCTGAAAGCACCATACTGAACAAGTCTTCAGTCCTCAAGGTTCTTTCGGACGCGTTGGGCGTTAGTGATTGGTCTGAAGTCCGCGGACCGGATTCAATAATGCTGAGATAAACAGCACAAGAAAAACGGCGCTCACTTGAGTTAGGTCGGTTGCATGCGCTGTTAGATACAGCGCCCTCTCCCCTTGCGGGAGAGGGCATGTGCGGCCCATCCACATATGCGGTCCGGTGAGGGGTATCTCTCCGCGAGTAGCGTTCGTGGAGAGATACCCCTCACCCAACCGAGCTTGCTGCTCTGTCCTACATGCCCTCTCCCGCAAGGGGAGAGGGCGCATTCATCCGCACCGCTCGCGATGTCCCATCTTCAAGCGCTGCAACGATAAGTCCGATGATTGCAGTGTTCATGAACACATCTTCAAATACGTTTCGCGCAAGGTACAAGTGCTGACCGTCTAACATGTTCGCCATGTCTCAATGAAAATCCCTCGACCGCGGCAGGATGCGGACGTTCCTGGGGTGGCTGACGCGTTGAGACGGATTGTCGGGATGGTCGCGGCGGTCGTCGTTGAGCGGCTCGGCGGGGGTGGCGCCTTGCGGGATGGCGCCGAGGCGGTCGTCGGATAGCAAGGTGAGATCGGCGGTGCGATCGACCAGGCGCTCAGCGACGAGATGCACCACCTTTTCCGGGCTACTCTGGATGCGGCCTTCGACCAACACGAGGCGCGCGCCCATTACCTCCTTGCGGAAGGTCTCCATCACCTTCGGCCACACCACGATGTTGGCGATGCCGGTCTCGTCCTCCAGGGTCATGAACACCACGCCCTTGGCGCTGCCCGGCCGCTGCCGCACCAGTACGACGCCGGCGCAGCGGATACGGCGGCGGTCGTTGGCGTCGTTGACGTCGCGGCAGGCCAGAACGCCCTCAGCCGTGAAGCGTCGGCGCAGGAACTCCATCGGATGGCCCTTCAGCGACAGGCGGATGGTCTGATAGTCCGCGACGACGTGCTCCGGCAGCGGCATCTCGGGCAGCGGCTGCGCGCCCTCTTCCGGCTGCTCGCGGGCGATGGCGGCCTCGAACAGCGGCAGCGGCACGTCGTCGGGGAGCCGGCGCACGGCCCATAGTGCTGCGCGGCGGTCGAGCCCGAGCGAGCGGAACGCATCGGCATCGGCCAGCAGCAGCAGCGCGCGCTTGGGCAGCGCAGTGTCGCGGGCGAAGTCCTCGAGCGAGGTGAAGGGACGGCGTTCGCGCGCGCGGATGATGCGGTCGGCCCAGTCGTCCTCGCGGTCGATGGTCGGGAGTGGAACGTGTTTGTCGTTGTCGTTCCGGGGAGAAGCGTTTGCTTCGTGCTCTCGAAACGCATCAGGGCCTTGTGAGTTTGACACGCCTCCCTCCCCGTCGTCATTCCGGGGCGCCCGGAGGGCGAACTGCGATGCGCAATTGCGCATCGGAGAATCCATACTCCCGATCGTGGTTATGGATTCCGGGCTCGCGCTGCGCGCGCCCCGGAATGACACTGAGGAGATGGCTGGCAATGAACGTGAAGAAGCAACCTGCGCCTCTCTCCGCATCTTCTCCGACAATTTCCTGATCCGCTCCTCGTCGCGGTCGATCCAGCGGAACCCATCGATCTGGCGGAAGCCGAGGCGAACGGCGCAGTATTTGTCGTTGGTGTTCTCCAGCGTGTTGTCGGCGAAGCTGTGGGACACGTCGATGTTGCGGATCTCGACGCCGTTCTTGCGGGCGTCGCCGACGATCTGCGCCGGCGCGTAGAATCCCATCGGCTGTGAGTTCAACAGCGCGCAGCAGAACGCATCGGGGTGGAAGTATTTCAGCCAGGACGAGACATAGACCAGTTGCGCGAAGCTCGCCGCGTGGCTCTCCGGGAAACCATAGGAGCCGAAGCCCTTGATCTGGTCGAAGCAGCTCTTGGCGAACGCCGGGTCATAGCCGCGCGCGATCATGTTCGAGACCATCTTCTCCTCATAGGAGCCGATGGTGCCGACATTGCGGAACGTCGCCATCGCGCGACGCAGGCCGTTGGCCTCCTCGGGCGAAAACTTCGCAGCCTCGATCGCGATCCGCATCGCCTGCTCCTGGAACAGTGGCACGCCGAGCGTCTTGTGCAGCACCTTGTAGAGTTCGTCCGAAGGGCCGTGAGCCGGCGACGGCGAGGGATAGGTCACCTTCTCCAGTCTGTTGCGACGGCGCAGATAGGGATGCACCATGTCGCCCTGGATCGGTCCGGGCCGGACGATCGCGACCTCGATAACGAGATCATAAAAGGTGCGCGGCTTGAGCCGCGGCAGCATGTTCATCTGCGCCCGGCTCTCGACCTGGAATACGCCGAGCGACTCGCCTCGCTGCAGCATCTGGTAGACTTCGTTATCGTCCTCCGACTTGATATCCGAGAGCACGTAGCGCCTGCCCTTGTGATCGGCGATCAGATCGAAACTCTTGCGGATGCAGGTCAGCATGCCCAGCGCGAGCACGTCGACCTTCATCATGCTGAGCGCGTCGACATCGTCCTTGTCCCACTCGATGAAGGTGCGATCGTCCATCGCGGCGTTGCCGATCGGCACGTAGCTGTCGAGCCTATCCTGCGTCAGCACGTAGCCGCCGACATGCTGCGACAGATGGCGCGGAAAGGTGATCAGCTCCGAGGCCAGCTCGACGGCGCGCCTGATCATCGGATTGGCGGGATCGAGCCCGGCCTGGCGCACCTGCATGTCGGACAGGCCGTCGCCCCAGCTGCCCCACACGGTGTCGGCGAGCACGGAGGTGACGTCCTCGGTCAGGCCGAGCGCCTTGCCGACATCGCGGATGGCGCTGCGCGGGCGATAATGGATGACAGTGGCGATGATGGCGGCGCGGTGGCGGCCGTAGCGGCGATAGACATATTGCATCACCTCCTCGCGTCGCGAATGCTCGAAATCGACGTCGATGTCCGGCGGCTCCAGCCGCTCCTTGGAGATGAAGCGCTCGAACAGCAGGTCGATCTTGGTCGGATCGACCGAGGTGATGCCGAGCACGTAGCACACGGCCGAGTTCGCCGCCGAGCCGCGGCCCTGGCACAGGATGCCCTGGCTCCGTGCGTAACGCACGATATCGTGGACGGTGAGAAAGTAATGCGCGTAGTTGAGCTCGGCGATCAGCGCCAGCTCCTTGTTGAGCACGGCGCGCAGCCTGTCATCGAGCTTGTCGCCGAAATAGCTTTTCGCGCCGGCCCAGGTCAGATCCGCCAGATGGCCCTGCGCGGTCTTGCCGGGCGGCACCGGCTCGTCGGGATATTGGTATTTGAGCTGGTCGAGCGAGAAGCTGATGCGATCGGTGAAGCGCAGCGTCTCGGTGATCGCGTCGGGATGATCACGGAATAGCCGCGCCATTTCATGGCCGGGCTTGAGATGGCGTTCGGCATTGGCCTGAAGCCTCCGGCCGATGCTCTCGATCGAGGCCTTCTCGCGGATGCAGGTCAGCATGTCCTGCAGCATCCGCTGTCCCGGGTGATGATACAGCACGTCGTTGGTGGCGATCAGCGGCACCTTGGCTGATGCCGCGAGACGCGCCAGCCGCGTCAGCCGGCGGCGGTCGTCGCCGCGGTACAGCAGGCTGCCGGCGAGCCACACGCCTTCGGCGGCGCTGTCCTTGAGCCGCGCCAGGATGGCGCTGAGGGTGTCCTCGTCGAAGCGATGCGGCGGCATCAGGACGAGGAGCTGGCCGTCGATGACGTCGAACAGCTCTTCAAAAGTCAGACGGCAATCGCCCTTGGCGACCTTGTCGAGATCGCTGCCGCGCTTGCCGCGGGTCAGCAGCTGGCACAGCCGGCCGTACGCCGCGCGATCGCGCGGATAGACCAGGATATCAGGCGTGCCGCAGGTGAAGACCAGCCGCGCGCCGTAGAGCAGCTTCGGCTTGTAGCTCAGCCGGTCGTTGTTCAGCTCGCTATAGGCGCGGACGATGCCGGCCAGCGTGTTGTGGTCAGCGATGCCGATGGCGGTGAGGCCGTACGCAGCCGCCTGATGCACATAGGCTTGTGGATGCGAGCCGCCGTGCAGGAAGGAGAAATTGGTGGTGACGCCGATCTCGGCGTAGGCAGCGGGATTCATGGCGGGGCTGCCAGTGCTGGACTGACAGCGGCACGCGCCGCTCTGTCGTCATGGCCGGGCCTGTCCCGGCCATCCATGTCGTTCATCATCCTGGGAGCCACGTGGATGCCCGGGACAAGCCCGGGCATGACGGAGCAACTCATTGACTGGGTTGCTCGTTGCCTCAGACCACTAGCCTCATATGCGACGGCTTTGGCGTTTGCGAGGAGAGTAAAGCTCCCCACGAGCTCAGTGCATGGTGAGACTGTACAGGTCTCTCCGCCTGCACTTCCCGTGTGGTTGCCCCTCACCCCAACCCTCTCCCCGTGAAGAACGGGGAGAGGGAGCGCACCGTCCGTGCTGCAAATATCCTGGTCCCCTGCCCTCATGCGAACAGCCCGTGCATGTACCAGGCGGGCTGCACCGGCAAACCGTTCTGCGGCTGCTCGAGCTCGCGGTCATACAAACCATCGCGATAAAGCCAGAAGCGCAGGCCGTGTTCGTCTTCGACGCGGAAATAGTCGCGGGTGAGGCCCTGGCCGTCCGGACGCCACCATTCCATCGCGATGCGCTCGGGGCCTTCGGCGCGCACGACCGCATGGGCGGCGCGGCGCCAGACGAAGCGGGCGGGCGGGCCGTCGGGGACGCCGGCGATGACTTGAATCGCCTCGGGGCGCGCGAACAGCCGCAAGGGACGCAGCGGCGGCTCGCCGTCGTGGCGTTCGGGCCAGGCGGCGGTGCTGGTGGCTGTTAGATGCTGCTGCGCCGGCAGCGGCAGCGCCGCGCGCTCGGGGATGTGGGTGTCGACCGGCAGATGCACGACCACGCGCTTGCCGCCGATGCGCGCGGCGATGCGGTCGATCAGGGCCGACAGTTCGTCATTGTCGTGGACATGCGCGTCGAGATCGCGCTGCTGCTGCACCACGATCTCGCTGCGGCCCGCGGCGAGCCGGATCATGTCGAAGCCGAAGCCGGGATCGAGCGGATCGTTCAGCGCCTCCAGGCGCTCGCGGAACAGACGGTCGATGACGGCGGCTTCCGTCACCGGCTGGCCGGTGTCGACGGCGATGACGCGCACCAATCCGTCGGTGCGGAAGAAGCAGGCTTCCAGCCGCCGCGCGCCCTTGCCCTGCTGCGCCATCGCCGCCACCAGCATCGTGGCGAGACTGGAGAGGCTCGCTGCGATCACGGTGTCGGTCGCGACCGGCTCGGCGAAACGCTTGTCGACAATGTAGTCCGGCGGCACTTTTCGGGGGCTGATCGGCGCATCGGCTTCGCCCAGCGCCTGCGCGAGCACGCGGGTGAAGGCGGCGCCGAACCGCGCGGTGATCTCGTTGCGGCCGCGCGAGGCGACGTCGCCGATGGTCTTGAGCCCGGCGCGACGCAGTCCGAGCGTGATCGCCTCGCTGCCGCCGAGCGCGGCCACCGGCAGCGGCGCCACCGCGGCCGCCTCCTCGCCATCGGGCACGATGCGGCCATGCAGCTGCCGGTTCAGCGTGCGCGCGCACACCGCATTGGAGGCGATCGCCGCCGACACGGTAAGGCCATGCGCGGTCAGCGCGTCGCACACCGACTGCATCAACTTCGCTTCGCCGCCGAACAGATGCACGCAGCCGGTGATGTCGAGCGACAGGCCATGCGGCGGATCGAGCGCCACCAGCGGCGTGAAGCGGTCGCACCAGTCGGCGATATCCTCCAGCAGCTTGGCATCGGCGGCGAGATCGGCCTCATGCGCGACGAGGTCGGGACAGACGGCGCGGGCATTCGCCAAGGGCTGGCCGAGCGACACGCCGTGGCGCACTGCTGCCTCGTCGAGCGAATGGATCAGGAGCGCATTGGCGTCCTTGATGACGACGACCTGCGGCTTGGCCTCAGGCGGAACGCCTGTGAGGGCCTGCTGACGCTTGATGCGATCGATGGGCAGGCGCGGCAGCCACAGGCTGAGGATCCGCCGCCGGTTCGCTGAAACGGCACGCATCGGGGGTCCACTCCATGATCCATCGTCCGGTCTGGCCGTGACGGTTGCGAATGAGCTCGGCATCGAGGCGCGGCGCGCCCCACGCCATCCACGGCGCGACCGCAGGCGACGGCGCGCTGCGCACCATCCAGCGCGTCTCCGCGGTCGAGGGCTCTGGGGCGGCGGCGATGCGCAACAGCAGCGCCGTCACGCCGGATTCCTGCGCGACCAAGGTCAGCTTGCGGCTGGCGACGAGATCGAGCTTTTGCGTCTCGCCCCACACCTCCAGCATCACACCACCCAGCGCATCGCAGGCGAGCGCGTCGGCGGCCGTGCGCAGGGCATGATCGAGATCGGGCGTGCGCACGACCACGATGCGACGCGGATCGAGGCCGAGCTCGGCGAGCCCGCTCATCGACAGCGCGCCCATCTCGCGCTCGGCGAAATCCTGCCGGATCCAGATCAGCGGCCGGCGTGCAGCGACACGCGCGGCAAGGCCGCACAGGAAGCCGGTGGCGGCCACCGCCTGGCGGCCGCTCTCGGCGAACACCTCGTGCAGCGCGCCGGTGGCGAGCCCGCCCTGCAAGACAGCATCGGCCTCGTCATGGCCGAGCGCGACCCGGCGCAGATCATGCGCGCCATCGGTCGCTTCGAGCCGGGCTATGCGGCCGCGCAGACGCGCGAGCGTATCCATGCGTGCGCCGGTCATCCGTCGCCGCTCCTTTCAATCCATCGTGCGGGTGCTGCCGTTCTCTTTATGAACGCAGGCAATGAACCCGCGACGATCTCCTTTGTTCATGATACGTTCTAATATAAAGCTAACGCCTCCCAGAGAGTCAATCGGGATTGCCCCGGTGTGGATTCAACGAGTGGAATCAAAGGGATTCAAAAGCATGGAGCTGCTGCGCAAACTCGAGATCCTGGCCGATGCCGCCAAGTACGATGCGTCCTGCGCCTCCAGCGGTACGGAGATGCGGGATTCCCGCGACGGCAAGGGGCTCGGCTCGACCGCGCCGGGGATGGGCATCTGCCATTCCTATGCGCCGGACGGACGCTGCATCTCGCTGCTCAAGATTTTGCTGACCAACGCCTGCAACTTCGACTGCCTGTATTGCGTCAACCGCGCCTCCTCCAACGTACCGCGCGCGCGCTTCACGGTCGACGAAGTGGTGAAGCTCACCATCGACTTCTATCGCCGCAACTACATCGAGGGACTGTTTCTCTCGTCGGGCATCATCCGCAGTCCGGACTACACGATGGAGCAGGTCGTGTCCGTCGCGCGCAAGCTGCGCGAGGAGCATCGCTTTCGCGGCTACATCCATCTGAAGACGATTCCGGAAGCCGACGAAGCGCTGATCGCGGAGGCCGGCAAATATGCCGATAGGCTCAGCATCAACATCGAGACGCCGCTCGAGGACAGCCTCACGAAGCTCGCGCCGGAAAAGGACCAGCGCGCGATCCGCCGCACCATGGGCCGCCTGCGGCTCAAGCTCGACGAGACGGCGGAGGCGAAGAAGACCGTGCGCCGCGCAAGGCCACCGCGCTTCGCGCCGGCCGGCCAGAGCACGCAGATGATCGTCGGCGCGGACGCTGCCAACGACCGCACCATCCTGTCGACCTCGGCCAATCTCTACGGCGCCTACAAGCTCAAGCGCGTCTATTACTCGGCCTTCAGCCCGATCCCCGATGCCAGCCGCGCGCTGCCGCTGCAGGCCCCCCCCCTCGTCCGCGAGCACCGGCTGTACCAGGCCGACTGGCTGATGCGGTTCTACGGCTTCGATGCCAATGAAATCGTCGAGGAAGGCGAAGGCATGCTGCCGCTCGACATCGACCCCAAGCTCGCCTGGGCGCTGCGCCACCGCGACCGCTTCCCGCTCGACATCAACACCGCCAGCCGCGAGGAGCTGCTGCGCGTGCCCGGCTTCGGCACCCGCACCGTGCAGCGCATCCTCGCCACCCGGCGCACCACCACGATCCGCTTTGCAGATCTCGCCCAGCTCAACGTCATCCGGAACAAGGCGCTGCCGTTCATCGTTCTCTCCGACCACCGGCCGTCACCGTCTTTGCTCGATGGTGCCAGCCTCAGAGCCCGGCTGCGGCCCAAGCCGCAGCAGCTGGGATTTGGATTTTAACGGAAGCCGTCATCGCGAGCGCAGCGAAGCGATCCAGGGGCCGCACGAAAAGTCTGGATTGCTTCGCTTCGCTCGCAATGACGTGAGGAGATAAATGCACGTCGTAACCCTCGACAGCGACACCGATTTCGACGGCTGGCGCAAGGCGGCGCGGGCGCTGGCGATGAATGACGTCAGGCCGGCGGATGTGAGCTGGCGGGTGAAGGGCGCGGCGCCCGATCTGTTCGACGATCAGGCCGACACGCAGCTGCCCGAGGTGCCCAAGGGCGCCTTCTCGGTGCCTGCGAGCTTCATGGAGCTGGCCGAGAGCGCTATCCTGCACAGCGATCCCAACCGCTTCACCCTGCTCTACCGGCTGCTGTGGCGTCTGCGGACCAACCACGACCTGATGGACATCGCGACCGATCCCGACGTCGCCCAGGCCAATGCGCTCGCCCGCGCCGTCCGCCGCGACGTCCACAAGATGCACGCCTTCGTCCGCTTCCGCGAGGTCGGCCGCGAGCGCGAGAGCCGCTACGTCGCCTGGTTCGAGCCGGAGCACCACATCGTCGAACGCGCCGCACCGTTCTTCGCCCGCCGCTTCGCCGACATGCCCTGGTCGATCCTGACACCCGAACTCTCGGCGCATTGGGACGGCAGCCGCGTGTCGTTCACACCGGGTGTGAGCAAGGCTGAAGCGCCGACCGAAGACCGACTCGAAGAGGTGTGGCTTCGCTATTACGCCAGCATTTTCAATCCGGCACGGCTGAAAGTGAAGGCGATGGAAAAGGAGATGCCGAAGAAATACTGGCAGAACCTGCCCGAGGCGAAGCTGATCCAGCCGCTGATCGCAGCCGCGTCCAGACGCACCACCGAGATGATCGCCGATGAAGGCACGGAGCCGCACAAGCCCCAGAAACGCGTCGAGGAGACCGCGATGACCCGCCAGCCGAAAGCGCACGCGCATGCTGCTGTTGAGAGCTCACGTGATGTCGAGCCGGCCGATCTTCAGACGTTGCGTGAAGAAGCCGCTTCCTGCCGCGCCTGCCCGTTGTGGAAGGACGCCACGCAAACCGTGTTCGGCGAAGGCCCGGCGCATGCGCCGCTGATGCTGGTCGGCGAGCAGCCCGGCGACAAGGAGGACCTCGCCGGCCATCCGTTCGTCGGCCCCGCCGGCCAGATGCTCGACCGCGCGCTGGAGGAGGCCGGCATCGACCGATCCAAGGTCTACGTCACCAATGCGGTCAAGCACTTCAAGTTCGTGCCGCGCGGCAAGATCCGGCTGCACCAGAAGCCGGCGACGCCGGAGATCAAGGCCTGCCGCCAATGGTACGAGCGCGAGCTCGCCGCTATCAGGCCTGCTCTGGTCGTGGCGATGGGTGCGACCGCCGCGCAGGCGGTGTTCGGCAAGATCACGCAGGTCACCAAGAACCGCGGCCACATCGTCGACCTCCCCGAAGGCGCCCAGGCGATGATCACGGTGCACCCGTCCTACCTGCTGCGGCTGCCCGATGCGGAGGCCAAGGCGCGGGAGTACGAGCTCTTCGTCAAGGACCTGAAGATCGCCGCGGCCGCGCTCAAGCGCGCGCACGCGGCCTGACGCGGCGTCCAAAATGCAAATGGCCGGGCTCGAGTCCCGGCCATTCGACGGAAGGCTGCCGATGCCTCACGCCGCCAGCGTGTTCTCCACCACCTTGATGAAGAACGAGGTGCCGTAGACGATCGCCTCGTCGTTGAAGTTGTAGGCGGGGTGATGCAGGCCGGCGCTGTCGCCGTTGCCGACGAAGATGAAGGCGCCGGGGCGGGCTTCGAGCATGTAGGCGAAATCCTCGCCGCCCATCATCGGCGGCATCTCGTGGACGTTGGCGTCGCCCGCGACCTCCTTGGCGGCGCGGATGGCAATGTCGGTCTGCTCGGCGTGGTTGACCACCACGGGATAGCCGCGGGTATAGGCCAGGTCGATCTTGGCGCCGGTCATCTGGGCGACGCCGGCCACGACCTCGCGCACCCGCTTCTCCATCAGCTCGCGGACCTTCGGCGTCAGCGTGCGGACGGTGCCGCGCAGCACCGCGCTCTGCGGGATGACGTTGCGGGCATTGCCGGCGTGGAACTCGCAGATCGACAGCACCGCCGCCTCCAGCGGATCGACGTTGCGCGCGACGACCTGCTGCAGCGCCGTAACGAGCTGGGCGCCGACCATCAGCGAGTCGATGCAATTATGCGGCTTGGCCGCGTGGCCGCCATGACCTTCGATGGTGATGTCGACCGCGTCCGTCGAGGCCATCAGCGGCCCCTGACGGATCGCGAACGCGCCGACCGGCAGGCCGGGCCCATTGTGCATGCCGTAGACCTGGTCGATCTTGAAGCGATCGATCAGCCCGTCCTTGATCATCGCGTCCGCACCACCGCCGCCCTCCTCGGCCGGCTGGAAGATCACGGCGACCTCGCCGGCGAAGTTGCGGGTCTCGGCGAGATAGCGCGCCGCGCCCAAGAGCATCGCGGTGTGGCCGTCATGGCCACAGGCGTGCATCATGCCCGGGGTTTTCGAGGCATAAGGCAGTCCGGTCGCCTCCTCGATCGGCAGCGCGTCCATGTCGGCGCGCAGGCCGAGGACCTTGACGTCGCCATTGCCCGGCTTGCGGCCCTTGATGACGCCGACCACGCCGGTCTTGCCGAGCCCGGTCACCACCTCATCACAGCCGAACTCGCGCAGCCGGTCGGCGACGAAGGCCGCGGTCCGGTGCACCTCGTAGAGCAGCTCCGGATGCGAATGGATGTCACGCCTCCAGGCCTGGATATCGGGCTGCAGATCGGCGACGCGGTTGACGATGGGCATGGGAAATCTCGTAACTCCAGAAGGGATTTGAGCCGTTCTAGCATGCAAAAGTCGCACCGCCCAAGATCTGAGCATGACCTGGGCTGCGCCCCGTTCATGGCTCGGTCAACCAGCCATGAACGAGGCGCTTGTCCGCGACCAGCCCGGCTGACTAAAAGCCTCCCAAAGATGGGAAGGGAATGCCGATGGGACGCCAACTCGAGGGGCAATACGACTACATCGTGGTGGGCGCCGGCACCGCCGGCTGCATCCTGGCCAACCGGCTGTCGGCTGATCCCAAGAACCGCGTCCTGATTCTGGAGGCCGGCGGCCGCGACAATTGGATCTGGTTCCATATTCCGGTCGGCTACCTCTTCGCGATCGGCAATCCCCGCTCCGATTGGATGTTTCGCACCGAGGCCGAGCCCGGCCTCAACGGCCGCTCCCTCGCCTACCCCCGCGGCAAGGTGATCGGCGGCTCTTCGGCCATCAACGCCATGATCTCGATGCGCGGCCAGGCCGCCGACTACGACCATTGGCGGCAGCTTGGGCTGGCCGGCTGGTCGTATTCCGACGTGCTGCCGGTGTTCCGGCGGCTGGAGGATCACTTCCTCGGCGAGAGCGAGCATCACGGCGTGGGCGGCGGCTGGCGGATCGAGGCGCCGCGGCTGTCCTGGGCGGTGCTGGACGCCGTCGGTGATGCCGCCGAGCAGATGGGCATCCGCCGCATCCCCGATTTCAATACCGGCGACAATGAAGGCATCAGCTATTTCCACGTCAACCAGAAGCGCGGCCGGCGCTGGTCGTCGGCGCGGGGCTTTCTCAAGCCGGCGTTGAACCGGCAAAACCTCCGGCTCGAGACCAACGTCCTGGTCGAGCGGCTGATGGTCGAGAACGGCCGTGCGGTCGGCGTCCGCTTCCAGCAGAACGGCGAGACCATCGAGGCGCGCACCAAGGGCGAGGTGATCCTGAGCGCCGGCTCGATCGGCTCGGTGCAGGTGCTGCAACGCTCCGGCATCGGGCCCGCCGGGTGGCTCGGCGAACTCGGTATCGATGTCATCCTCGACAAGCCGGGCGTCGGGCGCAATCTGCAGGACCATCTGCAGCAGCGCGCGATCTACAAGGTGTCAGGCGTGAAGACGCTGAACGAAACCTACTACTCGCTTGTCCGCCGTGGCTTGATGGGGCTCGACTACGCGTTCCGCCGCAGGGGACCGCTGACCATGGCGCCGTCGCAGCTCGGCATCTTCACCCGTTCCGATCCAAGGCGCGATCGCGCCAATATCCAGTTTCACGTGCAGCCGCTGTCGCTGGACAAATTCGGCGATCCGCTGCACCGCTTCCCCGCGATCACGGTGAGCGCCTGCAACCTGCGCCCGAGCTCACGCGGCACGGTGCGCATCCGCTCCGCGAAGATCGATGAGGCGCCGTCGATCGCGCCGAACTATCTGGCGACGGAGGACGACCGCCAGGTCGCCGCCGATGCCATCCGCGTGACGCGACGGCTGATGAAGCAGAGCGCGCTCGCCGCCTACAAGCCGGAGGAATATCTGCCCGGCCCGTCCGTCGGCGATGACGACGCGTCGCTCGCCAAGGCCGCCGGCGACATCGGCACCACGATCTTCCATCCTGTCGGCACGGCGAAGATGGGCACGGCCGATGATCCCATGGCCGTGGTCGACGAGCGGCTGCGCTTCCGCGGCCTCGAGGGCCTGCGCATCGCCGATGCCTCGATCATGCCGACGATTACCTCGGGCAACACCAACACGCCGACAGCGATGATCGCGGAGAAGGCGGCGTCGATGATCCTGGAGGATGGGCGGTAAGGCTGGCGTCGTCCGCGGTCGCATCGACGCCTATCCTCATCCTCTTGATCGCACGTTACGACACGACAACTCCGTAGGGTGGGCAAAGCGGCGCCGGAGGCGGCGCGTGCCCACCGTCCATCCACGGCATCGCCAGGATGTGGTGGGCACGGCGAAGGCTCGGATCCTCGCCGGTATCACGGGCGCGCCTTTGCCCACCCTACGGACCATCGCCAACCCTAGATGATCCGCGCCACCAGCGGAATCCGCCGCAGCAGCGCGGCCGCCAGCCAGCTCACCGAGAGTGTCCCCACCAGCACGATCGCGAACTTCACAGCGGCCGACCATGCCGGATCGAACACCAGATATTGCAGCCACAGCAGCGGCAGGAAGTGCAGGAGATAGATGCCGTAGGCCGACGGCTGCATGCGATCCATCAGCGCGAGCGGCGCACGCGCAAAGCGCAGGAAGAAGGTCGGCACGCCGAACGCCATCGACGCGCAGAAGCTTGCCACGGCGCTGCCATAGGCGGCGCGCCACCACAGCGGCGGGGAATCGAAATCGGCGATCCAATTGTGATGGGCATAGGCGAGCAGCAGGATCATGCCGTAGCAGCCATATGAAAGACCAAACCACACCGGCCAGCGCTGCACCGGCGCGCCGTCCTGCGCGAACGGTCCGGTCCGCAAGCCCGCAGCGCCGATCGCCATGCCGACCACGAAGAACGTCGGATACAGCAGCGCGCGGCTCGCTTGCAGCGGCAGCGGGAAGTGCCCGGGCATGAACCACAGCCCGTCGCCGAAGCCGAGATGCAGCGGCAGATAGGCGGCGTTGGCGATGACAAGAAACACGAGAAAACCCGTGAGCGGAGCACGCAGCAAATTGCCAGCCCAGCGTCCGAGCCCATCGATCAGGCGTGGTGCGAGCGCCCCGACGAGCGCGGCGACGATATCGAAGATCAAGAGCACGCCGAGAAACCACGCCGAGCCCGACGGCCACGGACCTTCGCTGATCATCCGCCACCACACAGTGGTGAACTGATCTTCCGCCACGTAGTAGCGATAGTAAGCGACCGGCATGATCACCAGGATTGAGACGATGTAGGGCACGCCGAGCCGCAACGCGCGGCGCCCGAGATAGTCGGAGGCGCCCCTGCTCGCCAGGCTCGCCGGCACGAACAGACCCGAGATGAAGAACATGCACGACATGAAGTAGCTGTCGTTGAACAGCGCGACGAGATCAAAGCCGAGCCAGTGCATGCGGTCGCCGCCCTGGCCGAAATAAGTGTAATTGATCGCGGAATGATACAGCACGACCGAGAGCGTGATGAAGGTGCGGGCACGGTCGAGCCCCGCGATCCGGTCGTCGGCCGCCTCGGTTGGCGACGGGGTTAGCTTCACGCGCTCATGCATCAACATCGGGTCCAGTGGTCAGCTATGCGACGAGGCTCCTTATACCGTGCAGACTCGAGGACGGATGACATCCTGCTTGAACAATCCGAGCCTTGCCCCTGCCCCCGCGCGATCACGAACGCGTCAATGCCGGGCCAGATGCGGGATGCCGGGAATAAAGCCGCCGCCGAACCGCTCTCCTCACCCGCAAGCCCATGAGGGCAACGGGAGAGAACGATGAGCTTCGACAATCATGATGACGGCGGCCACACCCGCCGCAAGGTCCTGGAATGCATGACATGGGCCGGCACCGGCGTGCTGTGGACGTTGTCCGGCGGCGTGCCGCGCTCGCTCGGCCTGATCGATGCGGCCAAGGCCGCCGACAAGGCCGCCGAGCAGCAGGCCTCCGGGCTCACCTTCCTGCAGATCAGCGACAGCCATGTCGGCTTCGACAAGCCGGCCAATCCCAATGCACTCGGGACGTTGGAGGAGGCCGTCAACCGGATCAAGGCGATGCCGGTGAAGCCGGCCTTCATGATCCATACCGGCGACATCTCGCATCTGTCCAAGGCGGCCGAGTTCGACGACGCCGACCGCATCATCTCGCAGACCAGGCTCGACGTGCACTATGTGCCGGGCGAGCATGATTTCCTCGACGAGGACGTCAAGCTCTACCGGGAGCGCTACGGCAAGGGCACGCGCGGCGCCGGCTGGTACTCGTTCGACGCCAATGGCGTTCACTTCGTCGGCCTCGTCAACGTCGTCGACCTCAAGGCCGGTGGCCTCGGCAATCTCGGCGCCGAGCAACTCGCCTGGCTCGAGCAGGATCTGAAGGGCCGCTCGAAATCGCAGCCTGTTGTTATGTTCGCGCATATTCCGTTGTGGACGGTGTATCCGCAATGGGGCTGGGGCACCGAGGATGGCGGCCGCGCGCTCGACATGCTCAAGGGCTTCGGCTCGGTGACGGTGCTGAACGGCCACATCCATCAGGTGATGCAGAAGGTCGAGGGCAACGTCACCTTCCACACCGCGCGCTCGACCGCGTTCCCGCAGCCCGCGCCGGGCACGGCGCCCTCGCCCGGCCCGATGAAGGTCGAGGATGCCAGGCTGCGCAGCCTGCTGGGCATCGCCAGCATCGACTTCAGGGTCGGCGATGAGCGCCTCGCGATCATCGACACGCCGCTGGCCGGCTGAGGGACTGCGCCATGATCAAGCCTGCCTCGTCGGGGCGAAGCATCCGCCTCGCCCTCGCCGTCGCCATGCTCGGGAGTGCGCCGCTGCACGCCGAGACCATCAAGGTCACGATCGACAACTTCACCTTCACGCCGGCGCAAGTCACGGTGAAGATCGGCGACACCGTGACTTGGACCAATCACGACGACATTCCGCATACGGTGGTGTCGGCCGGAAAATACAGGTCCAAGACGCTCGATACCGATGACAGCTTCTCGTTCACTTTCGCGTCGAGCGGTGACTACAAATATTTCTGCTCGCTGCATCCGCACATGACAGGGATGGTGAAGGTTGAGTAGCCTCGCGAACCAGGGCATGAGAACAGCGTCATGGCCGGACCGGCAGCGAGCCGCCGTTCCGACCGTGATGCCGCGAACCGAACCGGAAGGACAGCCGGTGACCACATCGCCTGACGATCCCGAGAGGGCGCGGCACTTCCGCGAGGCAGCGCTGCCCCATCTCGACGACGTCTACACGCTGGCGCGCTATCTGCTGCGCAATCCCGCCGACGCCGAGGACGCCGTGCAGGAATGCTATCTGCGCGCGCTGAAGCACTTCCACACCTATCGTGGACCTGCGATGAAGCCATGGCTGTTCGCGATCCTGCGCAATGTCTGCCATGCAGAATTCACCCGCCGCGCCGGCGCGCCGGTCAAGGCCCTGGAGGATACGCCCGAGACTGCCGAACAGGCGCCACTCTGGCAGGAGAGCGTCGAGACGCCGGAGAGCGCCGTCCTGCGCGAGCGCGATGCATCTGCGATCCAGCGGATGATCGCCGCGTTGGCCGAGCCGTTTCGCGAGACTTTCGTGCTGCGCGAGATCAACAATTTGTCCTATCGCGAGATTGCGGAGGCCGCCGGCGTGCCGGTCGGCACCGTGATGTCCCGCCTCGCCCGCGCCCGCGCGATGCTGCGCGCCGCCTGGCTCGCGCAGGAGGAGCCACCACGATGACCTGCGATGAAGCAGAGATCCTGATCCATGCGCTGGCCGACGGCGAACTCGACGCCGGCCACAGCACTGAGGTCGAGGCCCATGTCGCGACCTGCCCGCGCTGCGCTTCGGAGCTTGCTGCGGTCCGAGAGATGAAGCAGGCGCTGGCCGGTGCCGACCTCCGTTACAAGGCGCCGGCCGCGTTGCGCGAGCGCATCGAGGCGGCGCTGCCGCCTGCGCAATCGTCCAACGTGACACCGCTTGTCTCAGCGCCAAGCCGCCGCACGTTGTTGAGAGGCTTCGCCATGGGCTCAGCGGTGTCGGCCCTGGCTGCCACCGGCCTCGTCGCGATCGTGTTGCGCAACGACGATCAGCAACGCATCGAGGCCGAGATCGTCTCGGCGCATCTGCGCTCGCTGCAGGCCGGCCATTTGACCGACGTGATCTCGACCGACCAGCACACGGTGAAGCCCTGGTTCAACGGCAAGCTCGACGTCGCGCCGCCGGTGATCGATCTCACCGCTGAGGGATTCACCTTGATCGGCGGCCGCCTCGACTACGTCGACGCGCGCGCGATCGGCGCGGTGGTCTATCGCCGGCGTCAGCACGTCATCAATCTGTTCGTAGCGCAGACGTCCTCGACCGATCGCCGCGCACCGAGGCTGGACACGCTGCAAGGCTTCAACATCCGCAGCTGGCGTGCGCGCGGGCTGAGCTACTGGGCCGTGAGCGACATCAATGTCGAGGAGCTCAATGAGTTCGGCGAGCGGTTCGAGCGCGCGATGGATGGGTGAATAGAAAAGGATGGGCAGTACCGAGACAACTCGTCGTCGAGACGCACTAAGCGTGAAGGAGACGATCAGACGCGGTCTCAGTGAATGTGCCCTCTCCCCTTGCGGGAGAGGGCATGTAGGAAAGTGCAGCAAGCTCGGTTGGGTGAGGGGTATCTCTCCGCGAGCGGCGTCGGCGGAGAGATACCCCTCACCCAACTGCATGCGCAGACAGGGCGTCGATGCCCTCTCCCGCAAGGGGAGAGGGCGCTGCATCGAGCAGCGCAAGCGCGGCTGGCTATCAGCTGTTGTCGCTTAGGATGGGCGAAGCGAAGCGTGCCCACGGCAACGAGAGATCAGACGGTGGGCACGGCGCTACGCGCCTTTGCCCGCCCTACACATTTACCGGCTCAGGCCGATTTGCGGATCGCGTTGTCGACCAGGGTCTTGCCGAGCGACCAGATCGCGCCGGGGACCTTGTGGCTCTGGGCGATGACGTCGTCGAAGGCGCGTTCGATCCAGCTGCAGTCTTCTTCGGTGATGGTCAGCGGCGGCAGCAGCTTGACGGTGTGCAAGCCGTGGCCGGCGACCTGGGTCAGAATCTTGTGATCCCTGAACAACGGCACCGTGATCAGCTGGACGAACAGGCCCTTGTTGGCACTTTCCAGCACGTTCCACGACGCCTTCAGCCGCAGCGATGTCGGGGCGCCGAACTCGACGCCGATCATCAGGCCCTTGCCGCGGACTTCCTTGAGGAGCTCGTAGCCGGGCACCATCCGCGTCAGCGCCAGACGCAGCTCGGCGCCGCGCTTGGCGGCGGCCTCGACCAGCTTCTCGGCCTTGAGGACCTCGAGGGTGGCGATACCGGCCGCCATCGCGAGATCGTTCTTGGCGAAGGTCGAGCCGTGCACGACAGCACGGTCCATGCGGTTGAAGATCTTGTCGAAGATCGCCTTGCGCGTGAGCAGCGCGCCGACGGGGACATGACCGCCCGACAGCGCCTTCGACAGCAGCACCATGTCCGGCTCGACGTTCCAGTGTTCCACCGCCAGGAACCGGCCGGTGCGGCCCATGCCGGTCTGGATCTCGTCTGCAATGAAGATCGAACCGTATTTCTTGCAGAGCGCAGCTGCGCCCGGCAGGAACTCGTCGGAGGGCATGTTGACGCCCTTGCCCTGGATCGGCTCGACGATAAACGCTGCAATTTCGCGTGATGACAGCGCCTGCTCGAGCGCCGCGAGATCATTGAACGGGATCGCCGTGCAGCCCGGCAGCAGCGGCTCAAAGCCGGCGCGGAAGTTCGAATCATCCGTCAGCGACAGCGCGCCGTAGGTGAGGCCATGATAAGAATGCCCGCAATAGACGATACCCGGCCGCCCCGTGGCACCACGCGCGAATTTGATCGCCGCTTCGACCGTCTCCGCGCCGGAATTCGCAAAGAACACCTTGTCCAGATACGGGACATATTCCAGCAGCCGCTCGGCAAGAACGCCCGCGAGCGTCGAGACGTCGAGCTGCACGAGGTTCGGCATGTCGCTGTCGAGAACGCTTTTCAGCGCATCTCGCAGGGTCGGATGATTGCGGCCGATTGCAAAGACGCCAAAACCGCTGAGTAGATCGAGGTAACGGGCCCCGTCGCGATCGTAGAGATACTGCCCCTGTCCCTTTTGGAACCCGACATCGTATCCAATCGTCTTGAGGACGCGGACCAATTGCTCGTTCAGATGCCGGGAATGCATGGTGCTGCGCTGCGCCTGGCGCTCCACAAACATCTCGGAAACGTCTATATTGGTCTTTAGCATCGGCTACATACTTCGGTTGATGGACGTGACGTCAACTGAAAACGCGCAATGCGGCGTTTTGCCCTCATTCGCACCATCAAAGCAAGCACGGGTTTCTGCCAATGTTGCATCGCCTTAAATCTCTCATGTCGACAACGATAGCATACTCCGCAGTGGTGTTCGCAGCAGGAATTTCTTCTGCGCTCGCTGCCGATCCCACCGGCGACTGGCGGGTGGCCGACGGGGTCGCGAACATCCGAGTCGCACAATGCAATGGCAGCATGTGGGGCGTGGTGGCCTGGGAGAAGACCCCGGGCGGGCGCGACGTCAACAATCCGGACGCCTCCCGGCAGAGCCGGCCGACGCTGGGCATGCCGATCCTGATCGACATGAAGAAGAAGCCCGGCGCCGAAGCCTGGGAAGGCCAAGTCTACAACGCCAAGGACGGCAAGCTGTACGCCTCGACGATCACGCCGACCGATCCGGATCACCTGGAAATCCAGGGCTGCGTGCTCGGCTTCCTGTGCGGCGGCGAGACCTGGACGCGAGTCGGTCCTCCGATCCCGTCGAGCCCGGTCAACAGCATGGCCAAAGGTACGCAAAAACCAATTGCGCCCGCCCCTGCTCACGCGTCCGCGCCCAAATCCACTACGACTGCTACCACTACAACCGGTGTCGGCAGCGGCGCGACGGCAGCGGCCAAGCCGCCGGCAGGCAAGCCGGCCGATCAGGTCGGCGACATCTGCCTGCTGCCCGAGGTCGCGCGCCCGCGCTGACGCAGCTTACGCTCCACCAAACAAAAAAGCGGCCGATTGCATCGGCCGCTTTTTTCTTGTTGCGAATAGTTCGCCCTATTCGTGCACCTCGCGGGGCTTGCCCATCAGCGCCGGCTGGAACAGCAGCACTGCGGCAAGGGTCGTCACCAGCGACAGCGCGAGCAGCTTGCCCATGCTGGATGTGCCGGGATGGCTCGACAGCCACAGGCTGCCGAACGCGGTTGCCGTGGTCAGCGCGCTGAAGAAGATCGCCCGCGTCAGGCTGGTCTGCAGCAGATCGGTGCGGCCGCCGCGCCACGCCACCACGTAGTAGATCTTGAACGCCACACCGATGCCGAGCAGCAGCGGCAGCGCGACGATGTTGGCGAAGTTCAGCGGCAGCTTGATCAGAACGCAGATCTCGAGCGTGACGGCACCGGCAACCAGCAGAGGCACCAGGGTCATCAGCACGTCGGAGAAGCGCTTCAGCGTCACCCAGAGCAGCAGGCTGATCACGACCAGCGAGTAGATGCCGGCGTGAATGAACGCCTTCACGATCGTGTCACCGGACTTCAGGATCGACACCGGACCGCCGATCGCGTTGGGCTCGGCGCTCAGCACGGCATTGGCGAACCGCCGCAGATTGTCGTTGTCGTTCGGGTCGCCCTTCGGCTGCGCCTCGACGCGAATCAGTCCGTCCTTGCTCTTCCACTGCGAGACCAGCTCGGGCGGCAGATTGGCAAGCGTGACCGGCTGCGCCTGCAGGGTGGCGCCGAGCTGCTCCAGCGTGATCTTCCACGACTCGACGAACACCGCCTGGGCCTTATTGCGGATCGCCTCGCTGGCGCCGGCGAGCTTGGCGAGCGCGTCGGCCAGACGCCGCGACGCCACGGCGCCGGGACCCTTGCCGTCACCGGCGGTGCGGCGGAGATTGTCCACGGTCGAGTTCAGCGCGTCGATATTCTCCTTGTCGGTCGGCGCGGCGTCGACCTGATCCGGATTGAGTGCGGGCCCGAGCACCTTGGCGCCCTGCGCGATCAGCTTCAGCTTGGTTGGCTGGTCCTCAGGGACGAAGCTGTCGAGCGACATCACCCGCGCCACCTCCGGCAGCTTCGCGAGCTTCTCCTCGATCGCCTTCGCCTCGGTTTCCGAGCGCGTCAGCACGTCGATCGCGTTGGCGCCGGTGTTCGGATCCTTGCGCAGGTCCAGATAGGTCGCGATCGATTCGGCGTGCGGGTTGCGCAGGTTCATCGGGTTGAAATCGAACTTCATGTAATAGAGCAGCGGCAGGCCGGCGATGACGAGGCCCAGCGTGCCGACGATGATCGGCACGCGGTGCTTCTCGAGGAAATGATCGACCGGCGCCAGGAAGGCGTAGCCGACCGGCTCCTTCTCGCCGGGCGGATTGAGGATCTTGAGCAGCGCCGGCAGCACCGTGATCGACGACAGGAAGGCGATGATCATGCCGGCGCCGGCGATGGCGCCGAGCTCGGAGATGCCCTTGTAGTCGGTCGGCAGGAAGCACAGGAAACCGGCAGCCGTTGCCATCGCCGCGAGCGACAGCGGCACCGCCGAGCGCCGCGCCGCTTCCGCGAGCGCTTCAGGCAGGTTGTCGTTCTTGAACCGCTCGGAGCGGTAGCGGACGCTGAACTGGATGCCGAAATCGACGCCGAGGCCGATGAACAGGACCGCGAAGGCAACCGACAGCAGGTTCAGCGAGCCGACCATCATCAGGCCGACGGCCGTGGTGAGGGCGAGCCCGATGAACAGGTTGATGAACACGGCCGAGATGATCTTGGCCGAATGCAGCGCCAGCCACAGGATGATCAGCACGACCACCACGGTGCCGATGCCGTTGACCACGGCGCCCTCCTGCACGGTGGCGTATTCCTCGTTGGCGATCGGCACCGGACCGGTCAGCCGGACGCGCGCGTGGAAGCGGTTCGGGAAATCGAGCTCGGCGGCCGCCTGGCGGATCGCGTCGGTGGCGGCCTTGCCCGGCTCCAGCGCCTGGTAGTCGAGGATCGGCTTGAACTGGATGAAGGCGCGCTTGTCGCTGTCTTCGAGCGGCTTGTCGGAGATCAGCTGCCGCCAGGAGAAGGTCGCGTCGCCCTTGTCGAGCACGGTCTCGACGGTCTGCGAAATGTAGTCGAACGGGCGGGCGGCGTTGTCGAGCTGCACCTGGCCGCGCTTGACGCCGGCAAGGCCGGTCTCCAGCGCGCCTGTCAGGCCGCGGATCGAGGGATCGCCGGCCATGATCTCGATCAGCGGTGCAGCCGCGGCGAACTGGCCGGTGAGCTGCTTCACTTCCTCGGTCGGCAGGAACAGGAGGCCGTTCTTGGCGAAGAACTCGCCGCCGCCGAGCAGCTCGACCGAGGAGAAGTTCGCGGTATCGCCCTTGAGCTTCTTGGCGAGCGCGTCCGCCGCCACGCCGGTCAGCTCCGGGGTCGCCGCCTCGACGACGCCGAGGATCATGCGGTCACGATCGAACGCCTGCTCGTATTGCTGGTCGCGCTTGCGCCAGTCGAGATCGGGGGAAATCAGCTTGTTGATGTCGGTATTGATGGAGAAATGGCCGGCCGTGTAGACCCCCGCGCCCACCGACAAGAGCAGGCCCACAATCAACGTCGGCCACGCAAACCGGGTGCAGGCCTTGACGATCGAGACGACAAACGTTGTCAGCACTTCGTGACTTTCTAAGGTTTAAAGAGCTGGGCGGAAACGTCCGCTTCATGGCGGAGTTCCCAGGCCAGCGCCAAGCTCGGAGCATGCCCCGGCCGGGTCTGGCCCAGCCTTCGGAGACGAGGATGGTCCCTGGACGGCGGATCAGGTGGAACGATGCACGGAACCGTCGGGGCGGCTGATATAGCGGCTGTTCTCGGCGGTAAAGTGACGAACGAGTGAGATCATAAGCTACTCAATTGACTGGATTAATCTATCATTACTAAAATACCTCAGGGCCCGATCGGCTTGTGTGTCGGCGGTCACATGAGAGCGAGTTGCAAACCGGCTTTCCTATCCGCTCGATTTTTGACACAAAGCCCTGCGCTTTCATGCTCATCGGCGGGCAAAATGGGGCAATCGCTTGGTGCGGATATTGCAACCCCATCGCACGCACGGAGGTGCCAGGTCGAAAGTGAGGCAACGTGGCTGACGGACGTCCCTTGCAGGTGTATCTCGCGCAACCGCGCGGATTCTGTGCCGGCGTGGTGCGCGCGATCGAGATCGTCGAGCGCGCGCTGGAGAAGCATGGCCCGCCGGTCTATGTGCGCCACGAGATCGTTCACAACAAGCACGTGGTCGAGAGCCTGAAGGCCAAGGGCGCTGTTTTCGTCGAGGACCTTTCGGAAGTGCCGCCGCGTGCCGTGACCGTGTTCAGCGCCCATGGCGTGGCGCGGACGGTGGAAGAAGAGGCTGCCGCCCGCGACCTGCCCGTGCTCAACGCAACCTGTCCGCTGGTGACCAAGGTCCACAACCAGGGCAAGCGCTATGTATCGAAGGGCCGCACCCTGGTATTGATCGGCCATGCCGGCCATCCGGAGGTCGAGGGAACCATGGGCCAGGTTCCCGGACCGGTCTATCTGGTCCAGAATACCGCCGATGTGGCCGCCCTGCCCCTGCCGCTCAACACGCCAATGGCCTATATTACCCAGACCACGCTCAGCGTGGACGACACCAGGGACATCATTTCGGCCCTTCAAGCCCGCTTTACAGACCTTCAAGGTCCCGATATCCGGGATATCTGCTATGCGACACAGAACCGGCAATCTGCGGTAAGGGACTTAAGCAAGCTGGTGGACGTCATCCTGGTGGTGGGCGCCGCCAACAGCTCCAACTCGAACAGACTGCGCGAAATCGGCACCGAGGCCGGCGTCGACAGCTATCTGATCGCAGATGGCAGCGAGCTCAACCCGGACTGGCTGAAGCAGGCCAAGGCCGTCGGCATCACCGCCGGCGCCTCGGCTCCGGAAGTGCTCGTCGACGACGTCATGAGAGCCCTGCGGCGCATCGGACCGGTCGAGGTCGCGGTGGTCCCGGGGCGGGAAGAAAACATCGAATTCCGCCTGCCGGCCGAGCTGGTCGCGGGCTGATCGGTCCTCGTTTGGTCCAGAAAGAAGAGACGTAATGGCAATCCCCTTCCATAAGGAACTGCGTATCGGGGCCTATCTGATGAAGCAGAAGCTTCTCGGCCGGAAACGCTATCCGCTCGTGCTGATGCTGGAGCCGTTGTTCCGCTGCAACCTGGCCTGCGCCGGCTGCGGCAAGATCGATTATCCCGATGCGATCCTCAACCGCCGCATGAGCGCGCAGGAATGCTGGGACGCCGCCGACGAATGCGGCGCGCCGATGGTCGCGATTCCCGGCGGCGAGCCGCTGATCCACAAGGAGATCGGCGAGATCGTCCGCGGCCTGGTCGAGCGCAAGAAGTTCGTCTCGCTCTGCACCAACGCGCTGCTGCTCGAGAAGAAGCTCGATCTGTTCGAGCCGTCGCCCTATCTGTTCTTCTCGGTGCATCTCGACGGCCTGCGCGATCACCACGACAAGGCCGTGTCGCAGAAGGGCGTGTTCGACCGCGCCGTCTCCGCGATCAAGGCCGCCAAGGCGCGCGGCTTCACGGTCAACGTCAACGCCACCGTGTTCGACGGCCACCCGGCCGAGGAGATCGCCAAGTTCCTGGACTTCACCACCGAGCTCGGCGTCGGCGTGACCATGTCCCCCGGCTATGCCTATGAGCGCGCGCCGGACCAGGAGCACTTCCTGAACCGCACCAAGACCAAGCAGCTGTTCCGCGACGTCTTCGCGCTCGGCAAGGGCAAGAAGTGGAACTTCATGCATTCCGGCCTCTTCCTCGACTTCCTCGCCGGCAACCAGGAGTTCGAGTGCACGCCCTGGGGCATGCCCGCCCGCAACATCTTCGGCTGGCAGAAGCCCTGCTATCTGCTCGGTGAAGGCTACACCAAGACCTTCAAGGAGCTGATGGAGACCACCGACTGGGACTCCTACGGCACCGGCAAGTACGAGAAATGCGCCGACTGCATGGCGCATTGCGGCTACGAGGCCACCGCGGCCAATGCGGCGCTGAGCAACCCGATCAAGGCGATGGCCGTGTCGCTGCGCGGCATCAAGACCGAGGGCCCGATGGCGCCGGAGATCGACCTCTCCAAGCAGCGCCCGGCGCAGTACGTGTTCTCCTCCGAGGTGCAGAAGCGCCTCTCCGAGATCCGCAAGGACGAGGCCATCGAAGCCCAGCAGAAAGCCTCGACCGCGGCCTGAGGCGTCGATCAATGGACAGCAAAAAGGCCGCCGAGCAATCGGCGGCCTTTTTTTGCACGAGCAACTCTCGACGTCGTCATGGCCGGGCTTGTCCGGCCATCCACGTCGGCCGGCACACTGAGAACGACGTGGATGCCCGGAACAAGCCCGGGCATGACGGAGTCACCGATGAGTAGGGGCGTTAGTCTCGACAGCACGCATATCAATGCGCGATAGGTCCTGCCGCTTTCAGAAGCTCGACGCGACCGCTCACGCCTCTGCGGCAGCCAGCGTCTCGGTCTCGAGGAAATGCTCGGCTGCGAGTACGCCGCTCAGCAGCAGGTCGCGGGCGCCGCGGAGTGAGCGGAGGGCACGGTTGAACTCGATGCCCGTCGACACCAGGCCGCTCAGCACGGTCGGATTGCGGGCGATGCCGCGCAGGATCATCGGCAGGTCGATATCGCCGTTCGGCTTGATCGCGTCCTTGGCGAGCGACGGCAGCGTGCGGTGCGCGGGATCGGAGATGACGCGCAGCGCGGCGAAGGGAAGACCGTATTCGGCGGCATAGGCGGCGGCGATGTGGCTTTCCATGTCGACGGCGGCAGCGCCCGTCTTCATGCGCAGCGCCGCCTTGCGGGCCTTCGCCACCACAACTTCCTCTGCACCGGCGAGCACGCCGCGGACGACGCGGCGCTTCTTCAGCGCGGCGCGCGCGATGTGTTCCTCGCGCAGCGACAGTCCGGACAGCCAGCGCGCATCACCCGCAGTGACCTCGGTGGCAACGACGATGTCACCGGCCTTCAGGCTCGGATCGAGACCGCCGGCTACGCCGAAGCTGACGACGCCGCGGATCGAGGTCGGGTCGAATACTGTCAGCAGCGAGCGCAATTGCTTGGGATCGCTCGAGCTGCAGATCACCATCATGCCGGGCCCCGCAGCGATGCGAGCCTCCTGCACAAGCCCCGTCACGACCAAGACCGGCCGCGGATCAATCGGGCGATCCGTGGACGTTTCGTCCCCCATCCCCAACTTCACAATCCGACCCCTGACACCTTCTCGGACGTCGCAAAATCCGACGTCTCCGTCTCTTGTTCCAAAGCCTCAGCCGCGGCGGCGCCAGAGCGGAAAGACCTTAACAAACTGAGGATTACGCAGAAAAAATCCGCGAGGAAACCCCGTTTGCGCCGCACTGCACCCGCACACGCTGTCTTTTTTACCCGGTGTTGCCATTTAGTCCCGCCGGCCGCTGTTCCACGGTGGAACAGAGGCGACGAAGCATCACCGCTGATGGAACTTTAAGCAAAAACTGCGCCACGAAGATGTGAGACTCACGTCGGGAGCGCGGTCGTCCCGGCAGGATTCGGCCGAAACAGGAAAGCCCGCAGCCGACTCGCGCCAACGCACCGGTGTCGTCCCGGACAAGCCCGGCAACGCGCAGCGTTGGGGCGCCGATCCGGGACCCATACGCCGTGAAGCCCGTTGGTTGAACCCGCTCGACCGGCACCGTGTTCTCACCACGACCGCCGCGGCGTATGGGTCCCGGCGCGGAGGCCGGGACGACACCGGTGGTGGGAAGCCCTGCTCGGCATCTCCGAAGCGTGGCGGGGTCGACGACGCCCCGACGAGCCGGCGAGGTCAGCCCTGCCCCAGCAACAGATCGGCGGCCCGGTCGCCGGAGCGTACCGAGCCTTCGATCGTCGCCGGCAGGCCGGTGTCGGTCCAGTCGCCGGCCAGAGCGAGATTGCCAAAGGCGGTCTTCACGCCCGGGCGCAGCGCGTTCTGCTCGGGCGTCGCCTCGAAGGTGGCGCGGCGCTCGCGGACGATCTGCCAGGGCGGCAGCGCGGCCGAGATGCCGGCGGCCTTGCAGACGTCGGCCCAGATCGCCGTGGCGAGTTCCTCGCGCGGCATGTCGACCAGCCGGTCGCCATTGCTGATGGTCACCGACAGCCGCTGCGGGAAGGCGAACAGCCATTCGACGAGGCCACCCACGACGCCGAGCAAGGCCGGCGCGTCCTTCGGCGGCGTGATGCGGAAATGAGCATTGACGATGGCGCGATATTTGGTCGGCCCGGTCAGGCCCGGCAGCAGCCCCATCGCCGGCCGCGGCGGCACCGCCAGCACGACGACATCAGACGGCCCGAGCGCGACGGTGTCGTCGCCGAACTTGAGGCCGGTGACGCGACCGCCCGCACTTTCGAGACCGCGGAGCTCGCGGCCGATCCGGACACTGCCACCCTTGCCTTCCAGGAACTTCACGGCCGGGTCGATCAGCACGCCCGAGAGGCCATCGCGCGCGATCAGGGGACGGCAGGCCTGCCCGCCGGCCAGCAAGGTCTCGCGTACGATGGCGCCGGCGAGCCCGGCCGAGCCTTCCGGCGGATCGCAGTTCAGCGCCGCCAGCAGCAGCGGCTGCACGAGGCGGTCATACAGCGTCCCCTTGCAAGGGATGGTGCTGCCGATGGTCTTGGAGGTGCCGGCCCAGATCAGCGGCGACAGCGCCAGATAGTCGCCGAGCTTGGTATCGGGTACGCGGCGGCTTTCGTCGAACACCCACAGCGGCAGCCGGCCGCTGCCGAGATCGAGCAGCCAGCGCTGCCCGGTCTTGATGTCGACGAAGGCGAACTGCGCGTCCTTCGGACCGACCAGCCCCGCCTCCGAGCCGATCGTGCGGGCGTAAGTGAGCACGTGGTGATTGGCCGACAGCAACAGATGATTGCCGTTGTCGATCACGAGGTCGGTCGCGGCGTCATAGTACGAGCGGCAACGGCCGCCGAGCTGCTGCGTCGCCTCGTGGACATGGACGGTGTAGCCCGCATTGGCGAGCCGCACGCCGGCGGAGAAGCCGGAGATCCCGGCGCCGATGATGTGAGCGGTCTTGGTCATCAGATGAAAGCGTAGCGGAGGATGATGCCGATCTTCGTGAGCTTGCTCACGCGGACGGGCTCGCGCGGCAGCGCGAAGCCGCGGTCCATCAGGAGATCGAACACGGCGCGGTAGTATTTCGACATGATGCGAGGCGCGCGCACCGCGCGGCGGCGATTGCGCCGCATGATCTCGTCGGCCTTCTCGAAATGCGTCTTCGCCCGGACGGCAACGGAGTTGCAGACCTTCGGCAGCGCGCGCTCCTGCATCACCTTGGCCGGGTCGTCACCGGTGATGCCGGCGAACAGCAGCGCCTCGCGGGGAAGATAGAGCCGGCCGATGCCGGCATCCTCATCGATGTCGCGCAGGATGTTGGTGAGCTGCAGCGCACGGCCGAGGTGATGGGCGAGCAGGATGCCATCCTCCTCCGGCATGCCGAAGATGCGAACCGAGAGGCGACCGACGGCGCTGGCCACCCGGTCGCAATACAGATCGAGCGTCGCCAGATCCGGCGCGCGGATCTCCTGCGGCACGTCCATCTCCATGCCGTCGATGATGGCGAGGAAATCCTCGCGCTTGAGCCCGAACGTCTTCACCGAACTGACGTAGTCGTGCAGCCGCGCCGGCGGGTTGCCCCGATACAGTGCGTCGATGTCGTCACGCCATTTCTGCAGGGCCGCCAGCCGCTCGGGTCGCGGGCCGTCGGAATCGGCGATGTCGTCGACCTCGCGGCAGAAACTGTAGACCTGGAACATCGCGTCGCGCTGCGCACGCGGCAAGATGCGCATGGCCGCGTAGAACGAGCTGCCCGAGGCAGCCGTGCCGTGGTCGATATTCTCTGCGGTTGCTTCGAGGGTCATGCGCCCGCCGATTTGGTCTGGGGATGGCGACCGGCGACGCGGCGGCCGATCTCGCCCACCACCGACGTGAAGGTGAGGCCGAGCATGCCAGTCGGCGAAAGGTGGACGCGCTCGCTGAGCGGATCCCGCACCTGGAGCAGCGCGACGATACGGTCGGCAAACGCCTGAATGACCGCGATCTCCAGCCCGAACCGGAAATCCTTGACGCCGCTGTTGAGGTCCCTGCCCTCCTCGAGCAGCGCCGCGTTGCGCACCGCGAGCTTCTGCAGGCAGCTCAGGAGCTGAGGAGATGACTTGGCCTCGCCGAGCATCTCGACGGTCGCGCCGGCCTCAGCCAGCGCGTCGCGCGGCAGATACACGCGGTTGAGCGCCCGATAGTCCTTGCCGCAATCCTGCAGGTGGTTGTTGATCTGCAGGCCGGCGCAGATCGCGTCCGAGGCCGGCCAGGTGGCGGTGGATTCACCGTGCACGTCGAGCATGAAGCGGCCGACCGGCATCGCCGAATAGCGGCAATAGTGGATCACCTCGTCCCAGTTCTCGTAGCGCAGCTTGGTCACGTCCATGCGGAACGCGACCAGCAGGTCGAGCGCGTGGCGCGGCGGCATGCCGCGCTCGGCCAGCGCCCGGCGCAAGCCGACCGCGACGTCCTGGGTCTCGCCTGTTCCCGTCAGCTCGGCCTCGAGCAGATCGAGCAGCCGCAGCTTCTCATCACCCGGCAGGCTGGGGTGATCGGCGATGTCATCGGCGGTGCGCACGAAATTGTAGAACGCGAGAATCAACGCCCGGTGCTCGGGACGGATGATCCACGAGGCGACCGGAAAGTTCTCGTCCCGGTGTGTCTTGCCGGATCGCAAATCGCTCGCGGTGGTCATGGACGAAACAGCTATCAGGTTGAAAGGGCGCTACCGAAAACAATGCCCGCCGCTTCGCTCATGCGAACGGATTGCTGGCCTCCATATAGGCGAAGATCCAGCCAAAACCAATGCAATCGATAGGGGACCGCCAATACAGACAGGCCGCCGTCCGCCCCTGACGGGGCAGACCGGCGACCGTTAACCACGATCCGGAAGCAAGCCTCCCGGACGGCAACCGCTTACTGGTTGTGGTTCTTGAGCACCTTGTCGCAGTCGGCGCTGATCTTGGGGCGGTTCTCCTTGAGGCACGCCAGGATGGTGAAGTCGCCCTGATCGATCACGGAACGGCAGAACTTCTGAACGTCACGGGTGCAGGCCGCCTGCTCCTCGGCGGTGCCACGCGCGCCTTGTGCGAAGGCGCCGGTGGACATGGTCAGCGACAGCAGGGAAAGTGCCAGGCAAATCTTACGCATCGTGTTCCTTCATTTTGACAGCAGAGGCAACCTCCCGGGGATCGCCGATGCGGACCGGGAAACACCTGTTTGGTTCGGCAAGGACCGCAAGCCCCCCAGCGCCGGAGCTACGCTGCCAAATGCGGCCAAATTCGCGCCCTATGTTGCCGAGCGATCAAGCTCGGCGATCACAGCTTTGGCACAAACAAGGCGTTGATACTAGGGCATTATTCTGACGCCACGTTTTTCGCATTTGGCTGTTGCAAGCATGCCGCGCGGACCGTTAGATGCAGCGCCGTCGGAGCTTTGAGGGCGAGCTCTGCAGCCGCTTTTCGCGCGGGCGCGGGTGCGGCAGGCACGTGATGCCGTCTTGCAAAGCGCCGGACTGGTCGTCATTTGAACCTAACGTTCGGCGAGAACACCAAGTGTTCGAAGCGGCGACACACGCCGGCACAACGGTGTCATTTTGGATGGGAAACTCGATATGAAACTGTTCGGCTCACCTCTCTCGGGACGCCTCGTCAAGGCCGCCGGTCTCGGCGTCGCGCTCATTGTCTCGGCGTCGGCCGTTCATGCGCAGTCGGGCCCGTTCGCCGGCTTCGACGGCTCGTGGTCCGGCAACGGCACGGTCGCGCTGTCCGACGGCACCACCGAGCGCATCCGCTGCAAGGCCAGCTACAAGGTGGCCGGCGCCAATCTCAAGCAGAGCCTGCAATGCGCCAGCGACAGCTACAAGTTCCTGCTGACCAGCGACGTCACCAGCCAGGGTGACCGCATCTCCGGCAACTGGAGCGAATCGAGCCGCAACGTGAACGGTGAGCTGCAGGGCACCGCCGGCAACGGCCAGATCGACGTGTTCGTCCAGGCCGCCGGCTTCGCCGCCAGCATCAACCTGAGGACCAACGGCAACAAGCAGGTCGTGCAGATCTCCTCCAAGGGCGAGATCCGCGGCGTCAACATCACGATGTCGAAGACCTGATCGGCTCAGCGTCTGAATAAGCAAACGGCCCTGACGATGTCAGGGCCGTTTTGTTTTGCGATGCCTCCGCAGGAATCGGACGCCCATCGAAACCCCCGCTGTCATCGCCCGGCTTGACCGGGCGATCCAGTATTCCAGAGGCGGACGTGATAGGGCCGATAGGCCGCGGCGTACTGGATCGCCCGGTCGAGCCGGGCGATGACAGTTGTGGTTGGGGCTTGGACAAGCCCCTTTCCTCACACCGGCTTACGCTTCAGCTTCTGCGACAGGTTGATCAAAAACATCGCCGTCGGCCGGAGGATGAAGAGGTCGGCAAACAGCGCCGCCACCATCGAGAACGCGCTGAGCCAGCCGAACAGCCGCAGCGACGGCAGATCCGAGAACACGGTGACGACGAGGCCGCAGGCCAGCACCACCGTGGTGAGGATCAAGGCCGGGCCGACCAGCACGGTGGCGCGCTCGACCGCGACGGCGGCGCTGACACCGGGCGCGCTCTCCATTCTGAGACGGTTGAGGAAGTGAATGGTCGCGGACAGGCCGAGACCGAAGGACACCGTCAGCGCCACCACGCTGGCGAATTGCAGCCCCTCCCCCATGGCCCACAGCAAGGTGCCGGACATCACGACCGGGAAGATGCCGGGCAGGATGCAGGCCAGCATCACCACCCATGAGCGGAAGGCGAGGCCGATGAACATCGCCACCAGAGCGAATTCGATGGTCAGTCCGTGGTTGAGCTTCTGGATCATGCTCGCCGAGTTGCGCGCGGCAATCGCGGCAAGGCCGGTCACCGCGACCTCATAGCCCGGGTGCTTCTTCCTGACTGCGTCGAGTTCGTGGTCGAGCTTGTCGACCACCGGCAGCAGCTGGCTGGAATCGAGATCGGGGACGCGGCCCGCGACCACCACGGCGTCCTGCTCCTTGTCGATGAAGCGGCGCACCAGGTGCTCAGGGATCAGGTTGACGTATTCCTGCAAGGTCGCGGTATCCGACGATTGCGCCTTCTCGGCGAGCCAGCGCCTGAGCGTCTCGACCGACCAGACGTTGCCGACGCCGGCGGTCTTCTCGACGGTGGCGTGGACGTCGGCGATGGTCTGCAGGGTCTCCGGCGCGTAGAGCGAGGCGCCCTTCGGGAATTGAATGAGCACATTGACCGGATTGGCGCCGGTCAGCTTGGCATCGAGCCGGTTGCTCGCCGCCACCGCCTGCTGCTTGTCCGGCACCTGGTCGGCGAGACGGTAGCGCGGCTCGAGGCTGGCATAGACCACCGCGAGGCCGCCGACGAAGATCACGGCGATCAGGCTGAACAGGCCGGGCCGGCCGACCATGCGCACCGCGATCCAGTAGCAGAAATTGCGCAGCGCCTGGACGCCGGCATCGGCGCCCTGGAATTTCACCGCGAACAGCTTCTCGTTGCGCACCAGGAGCACGCCGAACACCGGCACCAGCGACAGCACCGCAATCAGCGCGATGACGGTGGCAGCGAGGCCCGCCTCGCCGAACTTGCGGATCAGGTCGCTGTCGGAGAACTGCAGGGCAATGAAGGAAATGCCCGCGGTGGCGTGGGTCAGCACGCAGGCGGGACCGACGACCAGCACCGCATTCTTGAAGGCTGTGAACTTGTCCTGCCCGGCAATCAGCCGGTCGCGCGCGGCGAAGGTCAGCTGCATCGAATCCGAGAAGCTGATGACCATGATGAGCGGCGTCATCACGTTCAGGAACATGTTCAGATTGAAATTGGCCCAGCCGAGCGCGCCGAGCGCAAGCAGGATCGCGATCAGCGGCGGAAACGCCGCCGCGATCATGAAGGACACCTTGCGGAAGAAGATGATGGCGATGATGCAGCCGGCGAGAATGCCGAGAACGTTGTAGGTCAGTCCGTCACGCGCGACCGCGTTGCGGATCTCGAGCTGCATGACCGGCACGCCGGAGAGCTGCACGTTCAGACCGGTGTCGCCGAGATCATCCGTCATCAGCTTTCTGATATCGCCGACCACCTTGCCGAGGTCGTTCGAGGCGACCACCTTGGGCTCGAGCGACAGCACGATCAGCGCGAGCGTCCCGTCTTCCGATAACAGCTTGCCGCGGATGATCTCGTTGGACTTCACCGTCTCGATGAACTTGTCATAGGCATCGCCCTCCGGAAGCTCGGAGGGAAACAGCGCCGCCGGCAGCTTGCCGGGCGCCGGCGCCTGGCGGGCCGAGAACAGCGACACCAGGCCGCGGGTCCCCTCCACCAGCTGGAGGTCGGTGACGAAGTCGCGGAGCTTCTCGAGGTTCTGGCGTGCCAGCAGCGTCTTGCCCTCGACCACGACGAGCACATCGAATTCCTCAGCCGGGAACTTCTTGGTGACCTCCTCGTACTGGTGGAATTCCTTGCTGTCCGAGCGGAACAGCTGGCTCAGCGAATCGTCGATCTGGATGCGCTTGATGCCGAACACGGCGGCAACGATCAGGACCAGCAGGACGATGCAGGACAGGACCGGCACCTTGACCGCCAGGAGGCCGACGCGCTCCAATCCGAAGGCGATGCTGTCGGCCGGCCGCTGCTCGACCTTCTCGACATGGACTTCGTTGTCGTGCCTGACTTCCAGCATACGGGGGGTCCAGTGGTTACGGCGCGGCCCATTCGGGGAGGCCTGAGCGCATAGGGCAGAAATAAGGCCACTCAGCGAAGCTGACATGACCGCATTGTGGCCCACAGCCGAAGCTAATCCTTGAAAACACGCAGAAATTTGTCCGGCCGGGTCTAGCAGGGTTCACGCCCCGGCCGCAACCGTGCGAGCCACACAACACGGAGAGCCTGCACCGGATGCGATCACGCCACGATTCTATCCGGCTTGAAAAGAGTTCGGGCGGCGGCCCGAGGCGGCCGGACTCCTGACGAACTCAAGCATCCCCCGGGGGATGGGGCATCACCCTGGATGGGCATCAGAGGCACTGCCCGCACGGCCCTCCACGACCCCCCATCGACGTCAGGCCTTCACCCTGCCGGAAGGGCGGCCTCCCGGAGGCGAATCGAATAGTTCGACGCGTTCTGATGGCCACGAGACGCAGCGCGCGCGAACATGATCAGGTGATGCGCGATCAGGGCAACCGCGATGAAGTTCTCGATCTCGCCGCGCCGGAGCTGGCTCCAGGCAAAACGCCAGAACGGCCGCTTGTAGTCGCCGAGCACGCCGACCTTCCAGACGATCTTGGCCATCATCACGAGGCCCCGCCTGACGTTCGGCCAGCTCTTCATCTCGTCGCTGACGGGCATCTTGATGCGGTTGGAATAGGTGTTGTCGCATTGATGCTTGAAGCGCGCGAACAGCCGCTCGGGCTCATAGGCCACCTCCATGCAGCGCCGCCAGGCGGTGACCACCTCGTCATAGGGCATCAGGAACTTGACGTTGGAATCACGGCTGTCGTCGAGCACCAGCCGGCCCTCCCGTTCCAGACGATCCCACAGCGGCGTCTTCGGTAGCGCCTGCAGCAGATTGATCGTGAGCAGCGGGATCCGGCTCTCTTCGACGAATTGCAGCAGCGCGTCCGCGGTCTGCGGCGTGTCGGTGTCCAGCCCCATGATGATGCCGGAGACCACCTCCATGCCGTAGCTGTTGATGGTCCTGATCCCCTCCAGGATCGGCACCATCATGTTGTGATCCTTCTGCATCGCCGTCAGCGCATCCGGATCCGGCGTCTCGATGCCACAGAAGATCGTGATGAAATAGGCCTCGCGCATCTTCTCCAGGATCTCGGGCCGCTTGGCGATGTTGAGCGTGGCCTCGCAGGCGAGCCGCATCACGTAGCCGGTGCGCTTCTGCCAGTCGATGAGATGCGGCAGCAGATCCATCGCCGCCTTGCGGTTGCCGATGAAATTGTCGTCGACGAAGTACACCGAACCGGTGACGCCGCATTCCCGGAGCTTGTCGAGCTCGGCGATGATCTGCTGCGGGCTCTTGATGCGCGGGTTGCGGCCATAGAGGCCGGGGATGTCGCAGAACTCGCATTGATAGGGGCAGCCGCTGGAATACTGGATACTGCCGAGGAAGTACTTCTTGACCTCGGCGAGCTCATAGGCCGGGACCGGAAAGTCGGTCATCGCCACGCGCTCGCCGGTGCGCAGCACGACCTGCTCGGCCGGTCGCGACGGATCGCGGGCCAGCCGCCTGATCAGCTCATCGGTCGCATCGCCGAGTTCGCCGACATGCAGATAGTCGAAGCTCGGATAATCATCGGGACAGGCGCTGACCGAAGGGCCGCCGAGCGCGACCGGCAGATCGAACGCGTGCGCGCGCTGGCAGATGTCGTTCATCTGCTGGCGCTGGATGTGCATACCGCTGACGAACACGGCTTCAGCCCAGGAAAAATCCTCCGCCTGCGCGGAGCGGATGTTCTCGTCGATGAAGCGCACCTGCCACGAGCTTGGAAGATAAGCCGCGATCAGCAACAGCCCCTGCGGCGGCATGAAGGCCTGGATGCCGTCCGTGAGCGGATAGGCATGCTCGAAGGTTCCGAACGACGACGTGTAGCGCGGAAACACACAGAGAATGCGACGTACTGTTTCGATGCCTTCGAATCTCATCGACTGCCCTCGCGACAACCCGCTATCGGGTTACCTTACGGCTGAAGATGAAGCTTAGCCACCCCTTCCGGAAAAGTTGAGCCGCAGCCCGATGCGGCGTACAGGCGCGGCTTGGCAAGGACCCGCTGCGAAGGCAGCCGGACAGTCCGACTCGCTCCAACGCGGACCGCGAGCCGAAGTTCCGGCCTCCCTGTTTGCTGGCAGCCTCCAGCTGGAGTGCGGGTGCTCGATCGTTGCTGCTGATGCGATGCGGTCTCGACCGGAAGCCAGGCCGTCGATGCGAGACCTGAAAGCCACAAGTTGCAATGCATTTGCAGGGCAACGGGCTGTCCGCAGGGTCCCTATCTGGTCCGTAGTCCAACGGATGTCACCGTGTCTCAGCCGCGTTCCAGGACCATACTAATCGATTGAAAAACAACACGAAGTACGCAGGGGTTGCATCATACTGATCACCCTCACTTAACGCTTTCTCCATGAAGGTTTTGCATAACTATTAACAAACAAGCGTTCCTGCGTCGTAGTCCAACTCTGCGGTATCCCACTCCATGACCTCACGTCAGACGTCAACGAAGACGGCCACGCGTCATTCCATCGCAGTCAAGCTGTACGCGATCTTCGCGCTGTTCGCGCTGCTGACCGCTGCGATCACCTGGTTGTCGGACTACAACTCGCGACGCTCGGGCGACCTGACCAAGGCGATCGAGACGGCGAATCTCGCGGCGCTCAACGTGCAGCTGGTCAACGGCCTCGTCTACGCGGTCGTCATGGAATCGCGCGGCGTCTACATGTCGACTGATCCGGCGGTCGTCAAAAAATACGGCGAGGGCCTGCTCAAGTTCAACGCCGAGATCCTCAAGGTCGTCGACAAATGGCAGTCCATCGTGCAGGTGGACGACGCGCAGCAATTCGCGACCTTCAAGAAGCGCATCGAGCAGTTCGTGGACTTCCGCAAGGAGCTGGTGCGCCGCGCCAATGAGATCAGCCCCGCCGCGGGGCGCGAATGGGGCGACAACGATGCCAACCGATCGGTCCGCTCCGCCCTGAACAAGGACCTCGACGAACTCTCCAAAGTCTATCTGGAGCGCGGCCGCAAAATCGGCGAGGACACCGAGACCAACCGCAAGCTCTCGCTCGTGCTCACCTTGCTCGGCGGCGTGATGCTGCTGCTCGTCGTGGCCGGCGTCGTCATCATCGCCCGCTCGATCGCGCGTCCGCTGTCGCAGATCACCGAGACCATTCGCCAAGTCGCCACCGGCGCCGAGAACGTCGCGGTTCCGCACGCCGGCCGAGCCGACGAGGTCGGCGAGCTCGCCCGCGCCATCGGCGTGTTCCAGCAGGCAATGGCGCACAACCGCGACCTCAACAATCAGGTGTCGCAGGATTCGGAGATCCGCGAGGCCCGCGCCCGCCATATCGAGTCCGCCGTCGAAGAGTTTCGCACGGCGATCGGCAGCGTGATGCGGACCGTCACCGAGAACGCGGCGGCGATGCGCAACACCGCCGAGACGATCACGCGGCTGACTGCGGACGCCAACGAGCGGGCCGTCACGGCCGCCGGCGCGACCTCGCAGGCGTCGACCAACGTCTCCGCGGTGGCGAGCGCAGCCGAGGAATTGTCGACCTCGGTCGAGGAGATCGGCCGCCAGATCCGGCAATCCGCCGGCGCCGTCGAGCAGACCGGCCAGCGCACCGAGAAGTCGATCACCGAGATCGAGGGCCTCGCCGCCGCCACCCAGCGCATCGACGGCGTGCTGACCCTGATCCAGACCATTGCCGAGCAGACCAACCTGCTGGCGCTGAACGCCACCATCGAGGCCGCCCGCGCCGGCGAGGCCGGCCGCGGCTTCGCCGTCGTCGCCCACGAGGTCAAGGCGCTGGCCGGGCAGACCGCCAAGGCCACCGAGGAGATCAGCCAGAATGTCGGCCTGATCCAGGCTTCGACCAAGACGGCGGTCGACGCGGTCCGGGAGATCGGCCAGGCCGTCCGCGGCATCAACGAGATCACCTCCAACATCTCCAACGCCATCCAGCAGCAGGATCAGGCGACCCGCGAGATCTCGGCCAATGCGCAATCGACCGCGCATGGCAACCAGACGCTGGTCATGAACATCGGCTCGCTGCGCGATGCCATCGGCGAGACCTCGACGGCCGCCGCCTCCGTGCTGTCCGCCTCGGGCGACCTCAATTCGACGGCCCAGACGCTGGCCGACGAGGTGGAGAAATTCTTCCAGAACCTGCGCTCGGGCCCGTCCACTGAGGCGCGGCTGCGCAGGGCGAGCTGAGCGCAATCCTCAGTTGATGACCAAAGCCGGCGCGGCGGACATGCAAATGTCCGCCGCCCGGTGATCCACCGCGCCCGGGGTTCCGTTTCCCTGCTTTCGGAGAGCCCCCCGTGCGCAACACAGCCAAGAAACTCCCCTTCGTCTGCGATCCCGTCACCGTCACCCAGGACGACGTCGAGGATGCGATCCGCACCATCCTGACCTGGATCGGCGAGGATCCCTCGCGCGAGGGCCTCTCTGAGACGCCGGCCCGGGTCGCGCGCGCCTATAAGAGCTACTTCGCCGGCTACGACCAGAACCCGGAAGACTATCTGCGCAAGACGTTCGAGGAGACCGCCGGCTACGACGAGATGGTGCTGCTGCGGAACATCCCGTTCCAGAGCCATTGCGAGCACCACATGGCGCCGATCATCGGCCGCGCCTGGGTCGGCTACGTGCCGCGCAGCCGCGTCGTCGGCATCTCCAAGCTCGCCCGGGTCGTCGAGGCCTATGCGGCGCGGCTGCAGATCCAGGAGCGCATGACGGCCGAGATCGCCAACATCATCGACGAGGTGCTGCAGCCCGAGGGCGTCGCCGTCGTGATCAAGGCGGCCCACCATTGCATCAGCTCGCGCGGGGTCAAGAAGCACGGCGTCGACCTGACCACCAGCCGGATGCTCGGCTGCTTCCGCAACGACCCGATGAGCCGGCAGGAGTTCCTGGCGATGGTGAATTCTGACCTCAAGGATTGACCGCGTAAAAATCTCGTCTCGCTGTGATCCAGCCTGGCATCCAGTGCGTTCCCCGGTATCGACAAGGCATGCCGGGGACCATGACCACGCGACTGAGAGCGGCTAGATTAGCGCCATGGAACGTGGCATCGTCCCGCAAGAGATTTGCGCGGGCCCCTGGTGTCCGCGTCATGGCGAGTGCGAGCAGAGGGCCGAAGGCAACTGTGGACTGGGCAGAATTGATCGGACGCGTCGCCGCGCGCGGCGACCGGGAGGCATTTAGGGCCTTGTTCGAGCATTTCGCGCCCCGCATCAAAGGCTTCCTCATCAAGACCGGCTGCAACGCCGATGAAGCCGAGGAGATCTCGCAATCGACCATGGTGGCGGTGTGGACCAAGGCCGGTCAGTTCGACCCGTCGACGGCGGGCGCTGCGGCCTGGATCTTCACCATTGCCCGCAATCAGCGTATCGACGCCGCGCGCAAGGCGATCCGCGAGGGCCGGCTGAGCAAGGAGATCGTCCTCGACGAGGAAGCCGACCCGACGCTCGCCGCCGACCAGATCGTGTCGCGTGTCGAAGACGCCACACGGGTGGCGGCTGCGATCGAAAGATTGTCGGCGGAGCAATCCACCGTGATCCGCCTGTCGTTCATCGAGGAACGACCGCATTCGGAAATCGCGGCAGTGCTCGGACTGCCGCTCGGTACGGTAAAATCACGCATCAGACTGGCGATGAACCGCCTGCGAGACCTGTTGGACGACGCGACATGACGATCAGCCATCACCCGCCGGAAGACCTGCTGGCCGACTTCGCCACTGGTGCACTCGACGAGGCCGAGCGGCTCGTCGTCGGAGTCCATGTCGCCGAGTGCAGCAGGTGCCGACGCTTCGTGCGCGCCATCGAGCAGCTGGCCGGTGCGTCGCTCGACAAGGCCGAGCCGGTCGCGATGGCCGCGGATGCGTTCGACGCCGTGCTGGCGCGGATCGATCGCCGGCCGCAGCCGGCGCCCCGCGTCAGCGAGGTGGCCGAGATCGACCCCGAGCTCGCCGACCTGCCCGAGATGGTCAAGCGTTGCAAGATCGGCAAGCGCCGCCGCGTCGCGCCGGGCATCAGCATGCGCCCGATCATGCTGTCCGGCACCGGCAAGTCGCGCGCGTTCCTGCTGCGCTCCGAGCCGGGCGCGCGGATGCTTGAGCATACCCATTCCGGCAACGAGCTGACCTGCGTGCTGAAGGGCAGCTTCAGCCATCTCGGCGGCTATTACGGCCCCGGCGATTTCGACTATGGCGACGACGAGGTCGATCATCGTCCCGTGGTCGGCGACGAAGGCCCGTGCCTGTGCCTCGTGGCCATGACCGGCGACCTGCGCATGCACGGCCTGCTCGGCCGCATCATCAGCCCGTTCGTGCGGCTCTGACCCCCTCGCCCATCGCTGCGAGCACCATGACGTGATTCAGACGAACTCACTCGTCTGGATGATCCGCCAGTTGCGCTCCCAGCATGACGCCTGCACGTTGGCGGTGATCCGCATCACTTCCTGCCCCGTTTCGATCGAGGAAGCGGATGGAGGAGAAGGATGCGATCAGCAAGCGCGGACCGGAAGAGCTACGTCGCACATCTCAGCGCCCTTCTGGCTCGCGCCGGACGCAACGACGAACAGGCTTTTGCCGAGCTCCATGCCGCAACCCTCGTGAAGATGCGCAAGACCGTGCGTGCCCTGCTGCCCTCCTCGGCCGACCTCGATGACATCCTGCAGGACGGCTATGTGAAGATCTGGCGTCATGCCGCGAGCTTCGATCCGGCGCGAGCCTCGCCGATTACGTGGATGTGCACGATCATGCGCAACACCGCGATCGACAGCCTGCGGGCGACCGGCATGCCGACCTCGGAGCTCGACGAGGCGCTTTCGGTCGCCGATCCCGCCGCCGCCCACACCGACGACGAGTTCGACTACGCGCAGGCGGAACCGATCGCCCGCGAGGCGCTCAAGCGGCTACCGGAGGAGCGCCGGCGGCTGCTCGCGCTTGCTTATCTCGAGGGCGAAAGCCGGACGCGGCTATCGGAGCGGTTTGGCGTGCCGGTCGGCACCATCAAGACCTGGCTGCATCGCAGCCTGATCACGGTGCGCAAGGACTGCCTCGGCCAGGCCTCCCCCGTCACCGCCGCGGCGGCCTGATCTGCCGCATGGCCAAGGCGCATCCTATCAAGATCAGGCATCTCGTCGTCGTGCTGGGCGACCAGCTCGATGCGGACTCGGCCGCGTTCGACGGCTTCGATCCGGAGCAGGACGTCGTGCTCCAGATGGAGGTTACCGACGAGGCGACCTACGTCCCGCAGCACAAGATGCGCATCGCCTTCTTCTTCGCAGCGATGCGCCACTTCCACGCCGATCTCGAATCCCGCGGCCGCAACGTGCATTACGTGCGGCTCGACGATCCCGCCAACACCGGCGCGCTCGATAGCGAGATCGCGCGGCACCAGGCTCTGCTGCAGCCCGAGGCGACGATCATGCTGGAGCCCGGCGATTTCCGCGTGCGCGGGAGCTTGCGCAAGCTGCCGCAGCGGCCGGAATTCCGCATCGACCGCCACTTCCTGTGCACCGCCGACGAATTCGACGCCTTCACCGAGCGCCATCCGCGCCCGATCATGGAGACGTTCTACCGCGCGATGCGGCGCAAGACCGGGCTCCTGATCGACGACAGCGGCCGGCCGATCGGCGGCAGCTGGAATTTCGACGCCGAGAATCGCAAGGGATTCGGCAAGTCGCGGCCGCCGATCCCCGTTCCGCGATCCTACGCGCCCGATGCGATCACCAAGGATGTCATCAAGCTGGTCGCATCCCGCTTCTCCAACAGCCCCGGCAGGCTCGAGCGCTTTGATCTGCCGGTGTCGCGCGTCGACGCGCTGACCGAGTTGTCGGACTTCGTCGCCTGGCGGCTGTCGCTGTTCGGCACCTATCAGGACGCGATGCTGACCGACGAGCCGTTCCTGTATCACTCGCGGCTATCCGGCGCGCTGAACCTGCATATGCTCAATCCGCGCGAGGTGGTCGACGCCGCCCTCGCCAACCGCAACGCGCCGCTCAACGCGCTCGAAGGCTTCGTGCGCCAGATCATCGGCTGGCGCGAGTTCGTCCGCGGCATCTACTGGCAGCGCATGCCCCATTACGCCGACGAGAACGCGCTCGACGCCAATCTGCCGATGCCGCGGTTCTACTGGACCGGCGAGACCGAGATGCGCTGCCTGTCGCAGGCGATCGGCCACACCATCGACCATGCCTATGCGCATCACATCGAGCGGCTGATGGTGCTCGGCCTGTTCGCGATGCTGCTCGGCGTCAGGCCCTACGACGTGCATCTCTGGCACATGTCGATGTTCCACGACGCCATCGACTGGGTGTCGCTGCCCAACACGCTCGGCATGAGCCAGCATGGCGATGGCGGGGTCGTCGGCACCAAGCCCTATGCGGCTTCGGGCCATTACATCGACCGCATGAGCGACCATTGCCGCAACTGCCGCTACGACCCGAAGCAGGCGACCGGCGACAAGGCCTGCCCGTTCACGACGCTGTATTGGAGCTTCCTCGCCAAGCACCGCCGCCGCTTCGCCAACAACGGCCGGATGCGCAACCAATACGTCAATCTCGAGCGCCGCAGCGCTGCGGAGATCCGGGCCATCCGCAGCCACGCCGACACCATCACGGCGGCGATGGTCTGAGTCCTCCCGCCTGAACGACGCTCGCGGCTTGCTGGCGGACGGACGATCGGTCATATCTTGGGCAGTTCCTTCCCGCCCCTGCCGATCCCAGCCTGGAATACCGCATGACCGCCGCCATCGTCGCCGTCTTCGCGCTCGCCTATGCCGTGGTGGCTCTGGAGCATCCGTTCCGCATCAACAAGGCCGCCACCGCCCTGGTCGGCGCCGGGCTGATGTGGACCATCTATGCGGTGATGGGCGCCACAACCCAGACGGTCGCGGCCGAGCTCAACGACTCCGTCGCCTCGACCGCCCAGATCATCTTCTTCCTGATCGGCGCCATGACCATCGTCGAGGTGATCGACGCCCATAACGGCTTCGAGGTCGTGACCTCGATGATCGGCACCCGCAACCAGGTCACGCTGGTCTGGCTCGTCGGCTTCGTCACCTTCTTCCTCAGCGCCATGCTCGACAACCTCACCACCGCGATCGTGATGGTGTCGCTGATGAAGAAGCTGTCCGGCCGCGACGAGGACCGGCTGGTGTTCGCTGCGATCATCGTGATCGCGGCCAATGCCGGCGGCGCCTGGTCGGCGATCGGCGACGTCACCACCACGATGCTGTGGATCGGCGGCCAGATCACGCCGCTCGCGATCATGAAGTCGGTGTTCATCGCGTCGCTGTTGAACCTGCTGGTGCCGCTCGCCGTCGTGAGCTTCAGTTTGCGCGGCAAGCAGCTGGTGCCGCCAGCCAGCGCAGGCCTCGCCTCCATGAGCCCGATCCGCCCATTCGAGCGCAACCTGATGTTCTTCATGGGGCTCGGCATCCTGGTCGCCGTGCCGCTGTTCAAGGCGGTGACCCACCTGCCGCCGTTCATGGGCATCCTGTTCGGCCTTGGCCTCTTGTGGATGGTGGGCGAGATCATCCATCGCGAGAAGGCCTCCGAACAGAAGCAGCGCCTCACTTTGGTGCATGCGCTGACGCGGATCGACATGCCGTCGATCGTGTTCTTCATCGGCATCCTCCTGGCGGTTGCCGCCCTCGAGCACACCCACATCCTGCAGGCGCTGGCGCAATGGCTCGACCGCACCGTCGGCCGGCTCGACCTGATCGTCATCGTGCTGGGCCTCGCCAGCGCCGTCATCGACAACGTGCCGCTGGTCGCCGCTTCCATGGGCATGTACAGCCTCAGCCAATATCCGCCGGACAGCTTCCTGTGGGAGTTCGTCGCCTATTGCGCCGGCACCGGCGGCTCGATCCTGATCATCGGCTCGGCCGCGGGCGTCGCCGCGATGGGGCTCGAGAACATTCACTTCTTCTGGTATGTCCGCCGCATCAGCGGCATTGCGCTGCTCGGCTATTTCGCCGGCGCTGCGGCCTACATCATTCAATACAATCTGCTGCACTGAGCGGATCGGATCGCATGGACTGGTCGTGGCGCATCCTTGCCGTGGTCGCGACCGTGCTGCTGGGCGCGACCTGCGTCCTCGCTGACGACGTGACGGTCAGGAGCGGCTATGCATTGAGCGCAGCGAGCTGCGGCGAGGCACCCCTCGCCTTTCCGCGGCTCAGGATCGACATGAAGGCCGGCTTCTGCGCCGGCCTCGTCGCCAGCCATGACGATGGCCTGAGATTTCCCCGCAGCATCGTGCAGATCCCAGGCCGTCAGCTGTTCGTGGTCGCCGACATGGGCGGCTGGGGCCATGATGACGGGCGGCTGCTGATGCTTGATCCCTCAGCGCCCGCGGGCCAGCGCGTGCGCGAGATCATCACGCGGCTGTCCTACCCGTTCGGTCTCGCCGTCGGTCCCGAGGGCAAGATCTACGCATCGACCGACACATCGATCTTTCGATTCGATGCCCTCGCCGCCAATCCGAAGGCGACGATCGAGACCATCATTCGCGACCTGCCTGGACGCAGGCTCACGCTGCCGGACGGCACACGCCTCACCGAGAGCGCGCATCCGTTGAAGGCCTTCGCGTTCGACCGGACCGGGCGGCTGTTCGTCAATGTCGGCTCGCACAGCGACAACTGCCTGTCCTCGGCGCCGGATCGGTGCGCGGCCGCCGAAGGCGCCTCGCCGCTCGCTGCGATCTGGCTGTACATGCCACCGGCGGGCGGCATTTTCCCGGCACTGCAATCCGGCGATCCGAATCCGCCACATCAAGTCTTTGCGCGCGGCCTGCGCAACTCGATGGCGCTGGCGCTGCATCCGCGCTTTCCCGATCCCGGCGCCGCCTTCCTGCAAGGCGAGAACGCGCGCGACCTGCAGGACGTGTTCGCACCGAACGAGGAGATCAACGCCATCGAGCAGGGCCGGCACTATGGCTGGCCCTATTGCTACGACCTCTCGACCGCGAGCCCGGAGTTCAAGCGCGTGCTACAGTCGGGCTCCCTCAAGGATTTCTGCAGGACGACCGCGCTCTACAAGCAGCCCTGGTCGCTGCTGCCGCCGCATGGCGCACCGCTCGGCATGCTCTACTACACCGGCGAGCGCTTCGACGACCTCAGAGGCAAGCTGCTGGTCGGCCTCCACGGCTATCGTCCCACGGGCAGCCGCCTGCTCGCCTATGAGGTCGACGAGCGCGGCTTCCCGAAGGTCAGCCCGCCGCCGGTGCGCTATCACGTCAGCTGCGCCGCCGAGCCGACCCGCGCGTTCCAGACGTCCGCGGGTCCCGCGCCCGCTGCCGCCTTCGACGAGATCATCTCCGGCTGGCATCGCGTCAACGGTATCCGCCCGCAAGGCGCGCCGGTCGGCATGACCATCGCCGACGATGGCGCCATCTGGCTGGTCGAGGACAAGAACCAGACCGTGATCCGGATCGATCGCACCACCGAGCCGCCGCCCGAGCCGCTCCCCTGCGACACCAGGAGCAGTCAGCAGATCGAGCAGTTGGTCGCGTTCGTCGACGGCGATGCCGCAAGCCGCGCCCGGCTGACGAGGGTGCGCAAGAACCTGATCGAGAAACATTGCAGCGGCTGCCATTCGGAGTTCGGCCTGAAGCCCGGACAATCCGACAAGGACCGCGACCGCGCGGCCCTCGGCTTCATGCTGGCTCAGGACGGCTGGATCTATCCGGGCGATCCAGAGTCCGGCCGCCTCCGCCAGCGGCTGCGCGGGCTCGGCGCCGAACGGCAGATGCCGCCGGGGGCCAACCTCCCCAAAACGGAACCAGGCTACGCCAAACTGCTTGATGTCGCCGACGACCTCGTCGCGCGCATGGTTCCAGGCAGGCGGATGCGGATCAAGCCCGGCGGCCCGCCGCATCGCAAGTTCTTCGCCCGGGATGGCCGCGAATGCGGCGAGATCCCGTTCGGCAAGATTGTCATCGTGACAGAAAGCTCTGCCGTCAATAAGCCCGGCTTCAGCCGTTTCTTCCGGCCCGCCGACACCTACCTCAACGGCACCTGCACGGACGACAATGGCTATTACATCCAACAGCAGTTCCTGGTGCCGCTCTGACAAGGCGGCTGATGATGCGACGCCGGATTTGAAACTCGACATCACCACGCGCACGCTGCCCTCCCCTCCCCCTTGCGGGGAGGGGTCGGGGGTGGGGGTCACTCCGGGCACCGCCGTCCATGACAAGCACGGCGCCCGTAGGGTGGGCAAAGCGACCGCCGAAGGCGATGCGTGCCCACCGGCCGCGAGCACCGGCGCCCGTGATGGTGGGCACGGCGCGCACGCGAGCGCGTTTCCGCGCAGGCGGCGGCGCCCCGCGCCTTTGCCCACCCTACGCATCTCGCGCTTGGCGGCTGTTCTCGTCCTTGCTATCACCCCCGCCCTCGCCGCTCCCAAACTGTTCGAGAGCACCCAGCTCACGCCGTCCGGCGAATACACCTTCGGCATCGAGGGCCCCGCCGTCGACCGCGACGGCAATCTCTACGTCGTCAATTTCGGCAAGGCCGGCACCATCGGCAAACTCGCGCCCGAAGCGTCAGCGTCGGAGAAGTATACCGAGCTGCCCGAAGGCAGCATCGGCAACGCCATCCGCATCGATGCCGCGGGCACGATGTTCATCGCCGACTACAAGCGCCACAACATCTTCGCCATCGCCCCCGGCGCCACCGAGCCGCAACTCGTCTTCCATGCCGACGAGATGAGCCAGCCCAACGACATCACGCTGGCGCGCGACGGCACGATCTATGCGAGCGATCCGGCCTTCAAGGCGCGCAGCGGCCGCATCTGGCGGATCGCGAAGGGCCCGGACGGCGCGATGCAAGGCGTGGCCATGACCGCGCCGCGCGCGATGGGCACGACCAATGGCATCGACCTCAGCCCCGACGGCCGCACGCTCTATGTCGGCGAGTCCAACAGCGGCGAGATCTGGTCCTACGCCATTGAAGGTGATGCGCTGACGCGGCCAAAGCTGATCACCAAGTTCGAGCCGAACACGATCGACGGCCTGCGCACGGATGTCAGCGGCCGCCTGCTCGTCGCCCGCATCCTGAAGGGCACGATCGCCGTGCTCGCGCCCGATGGCCGTGTGACCCGAGACATCGCGCTCAAGGCCAAAGAGCCGACCAACCTCGCCTTCGGCGGCAGCGACGGCAAGACCGTGTATGTGACCCAGCGCCAGGGCGGCTTCATCGAATCCTTCCGCACGGATGTCGAAGGCCGTGAGCATTGCCTGCAGCGACACGTGTGCTGACGCTGGCGAGCGACCGGCAGATGATTTTTCGCAAGCACGCCACCGCACCCTCGCCGTCATGCCCGCGCAGGTCATCCAGTACGCCGCGACTTCTCGACTATCACCTCTGCCTGCGAATACTGGATCTCCGCCGTCGCCGCCGATGACAGCGGAGGCGTACGCCACAGCGCAATCGTGGAGAGAATTCAAAGCTGATGTCGTAGAAAGTCGCCTAACACACTCGCTGTCGTCCCGGACAAGCTGCGCCAACGCGACAGCGTTGGTGCAGCGCCGATCCGGGACCCATACCCACAGGCAGTTGTGCGAGGCACATTCGGAGTTCCCAGCACTTCCCACAATAGGCGGCGGTGGTTATGGGTCCCGGCTTTCGCCGGGACGACACCGATGATGACGCAAACTGCTCGACCCTTGCCTGCACGACGTCATCTGCGCATGCGTGCAACCACTAGGATGGGCCGAGCGTCATCGCGAAATGCTTACCGCCCGTACACCACCGGCCCGCGTTGGACGATCAGCGGCGGCGGCAGGTCGCGCTGCCAGACGCGGCCGTCGTCGAACTGGATGCGCATGCCGTCCGGCGAATACACCGCGCTTTCGTCGCGCGCGTCGATCCACAGCCGGCTGTTCGGCGCATTCCAGTCCGGCGTAGCCTGAAGCGACTCGCCGGTCTCGGTGGTCAGGTTCACCGAATCGCCGTTCTGGGTCACGAAGGCCGGCGCGCCGATCATGCCGTCGCGGCACATCTGGATGCAGCGGTAGGTGCCGGTGAGGTTCGCGCTCGGCTGGGCAGAGGCAGAGCCGGCGACACAGGCGCCGACGAGGCCAATGAGGATTGCAACACGCTTCATATCGATCACTCCATCGCTCGAAAGGGTTGTCCAGCCCCCGTTCGGGCCCCTCGGGCGGATCAAGTGAGATGCGGGAAAAATGTTCCGGAGGTTCCCAAGGCGGGAACCGTCCTACTCGACCAGGACGACGTCCACAGCGACGCCCAGCTTCTGCTTGGGCGAGCCGACGATGATGCCGTCGACCGGCGAGACGTCCGAGAAGTCGCGGCCCATGCCGAGAATGATGTGATCATTGCCGACCACGAGATCGTTGGTCGGATCGAAGCCGATCCAGCCGAGCGTCTCACCGCACCACAGCGACACCCAGGCATGCGTGGCGTCGGCGCCCTGCAGCGGAGGCTCGCCCTCCGGCGGAATGGTCCGCAGATAACCGCTGACATAGGCGGCCGGCAAACCGAGGCCGCGCAGGCCTGCGATCATGACATGCGCGAAGTCCTGGCAGACACCGTGACGATTGTCGAACACCTCGGCAAGCGGCGTCGAGATCACCGTGGCCTTGGGATCGTATTTGAACTGCTTGCGGATGCGCCTCATCAAGTCGGCCGCGCCCGCCACGATGCCGATGCCGGCCGTAAAACTCTCGGCCGCGTAGTCCGTCACCGGCTTCAGCACCGGCACCAGCGCGCTGGCGAAGACGTAGCCGATCGGCGATGACGGGCCGAGGCTGGTGGCCTCGAACGCCGCGTCGCGCACACGCTCCCAGGCCATGCTCGGCGCATCGCGGTCCGGAGAGCTGCGCGACAGCTTCACGCGGGAGCGCGAATCGATGCGCAGATGGCGATGCTGGGTGTCGATGACGATGCTCTCGGTCAGCGTGCCGAAGAAGTCGCGCCGCGCGGTGCGCTCCGACGGACGCGGCCGGATGTCGACGCTGTGCGAGATCAGCTCCTGACCATCGCCGCTCAGAGGCTCCAGCCGGAGCGAGCAGCGCGCGAAGCTGACCGCGCTCTCATACTCGTAGGTGGTGACATGCCGGATGTCGTAGATCACGCGAGGCCCGTGAGCTTTTCCGGCCGCGTCGCATTCGGCCCGTGCGGGAAGTAATGCTGTCCGATCGCCTCCGACAGATTGAGCAGGTCCTGCTCCAGACCGAACAGCGTCCGGCCGTCGAGATGCGCGGCTTCGGCCGCCGTGAGCCGCGCGCCCAGCGACACCGACAGCCGCTGCGGCCGTTCGATCAACCCGTTCTCCTTCAGGATCGGGAGACCCGCGATGTGCTCGTTCAAGGTCTCGATCTGGAAGGCAACCGAGCGCGGATTGTAGAGATCGAGCACGACGAGATCGCGGATCGGTGCCAGCGAGGGGCCGATCAGGTAGCGCGAGCGATAGGTGATCTGGCAGTCGACCAAGGTCAGCAGGACGTCGAGATCCTCGGGCGTCGCCTCGTCATAGCCGAACTGCCGCGCGAAGCGCGCGGTGTTGATGGCGCGCTCGGCGCGGCGCCCCATGTCGAGGAAGCGCCAGCCGGCGGCGCGGTTCATGTTCTCCTGGGCAAGACCGGCAAAGCTTGCAAGCTTCTCCAGAATGAACTCGGCCGTGCTGACGACAGCATCCTCGTCCTCAGCCTCCTGCGCCAGCCGTCCCGGCATCTCGGTGATGACCTGCCAGGCGTCAGGCGACAGCCGCTCGCGCAGCGAGGTGGCGGTGCGCTGGGCGGATCTGAGCAGCGACAGTGCGGAGCCGAACCGCGCTTCCGATTGCAGCGCCTCGGCGGCCGCCTGCGCGCCCCGCATCCGGGACGTCTGCGAGATGGCGCCCCAGGCGAGCAGCAGCCGCTGGATACGCTCGGCGGTGTTGAGCTGAGCCGGCGAATCCTTGCCGGGGTCGCGGTTCTGCGCGGCAAGCACGCGGATCAGACGCAACGTCGCCTCGGTGCGTTCGAGATAGCGGCCGAGCCAGAACAGGTTGTCGGCGGCGCGGCTCGGCAGCACGCCGGCGATGCGGCGGATGCGGACATTGTCGGACCCGGGCAACAGGCTGCGTGCCGCCACCGCCTTGTCGCCGACCACCCAGACGTCGGCCGCGCGCGCGCCGTCGCCCATCGAGATCGCGCGCGCATCGAGCTTGTCGGCAATGCGGCAGAAACCACCGGGCATCACGGTCCAGCTGCCGTCGGGCGTCACGGCCGCGAACACGCGCAGCACGAACGGCCGTGGCGCGATCCGCCCGCCTTCCCACACCGGCGTCGTCGACAGCCGCACCACCTCCTGTCCGACATAGTCGATGCCGCGCTGGCTGATCGCCGCGCGCAGGCGATCGCGTTCGGCCGCCGAAAGCTCGCCGGCCAGCACGGGCCCGCTGCTCGCGATGCCCGGCACCGCGCGGCCATAGGCGCCCTCGATGGCAAAATCCTCGAGCCGCGACAGCACCTCGTCGCGCGCCGATTTCTGTCCGCACCACCAGGTCGCGATATGCGGGATCTTGAGATCCTCGCCGAGCACGCGCCGCGACAGGCTCGGCAGGAAGCCGAGCAGCGCGCGCGCCTCGAGCACGCCGGAGCCCGGCATGTTGGCGAGCACGACGCCGCCCTTGCGCACGACGTCCATCAGGCCGGCGACGCCGAGCCGCGAGGCGGCGTCGAGCTCGAGCGGATCGAGCGAGTTGGAATCCAGCCGCCGCAGCAGCACGTCGAGCCGCTTCAGCCCGGCCACGGTGCGGATGTGCACGCGGTCGCCGCTGACGGCGAGGTCATCGCCTTCGACCAGCAGGAAACCGAGATAGCGCGCCAGCGTAGCGTGCTCGAAATAGGTCTCGCTGAAGGTGCCCGGCGTGAGCACGCCGATGCGCGGCTCGTCGCGATCGGCGCTGGCGCGCAGCGCGTCGCGGAAGGTCTCGAAGAACGGCGCGAGGCGCTCGGCATTCATCGACTTGTAGATCGATGAGAACGCGCGCGACAGCACCAGCCGGTTCTCGAGCGCATAGCCCATGCCCGACGGCGCCTGCGTGCGGTCGTTCAGCACCCACCAGCGGCCGTCGGGGCCACGGCCGATGTCGGCGGCGTAGATACTGAGGAAGCGGCCGCCCGGCGGCTTGATGCCGCAGACGGGGCGCAGATATTCGCTGGAGCCGGCGACGGCGGCCGCGGGCAACGCGCCGCTCGCGATCAGCCGTCCCTCGCCATAGATGTCCTGCAGCACGCGCTCCAGGAGCTCGGCGCGCTGCACGATGCCCTGGGACAATTGCGCCCACTCGGCCTCGTCGATCAGCAGCGGCAGATGGCTCAGCGGCCAGGAGCGCTCGGCATTGTCGCCGGGCGAGCGATAGGTGACTCCCGCCTCACGCAGGTGCCGGTCGGCCGAGGCAAAGCGACGCTCGATATCGGTCGGCGCGAGTGCGGCGAAGGTGTCGGCGAAGCGCGTCCAGACCGGGCGCGGCTGGCCGTCAGCCCCGATGAATTCGTCGGGAATGCCGGGCAGCCGGGCATAATCACGGGCCCATTGGGCGGCGCGGCGCAGCGGAGGGCGCGCCGCCGGCCGACCGGCGGCGGGTGTCGCTCCCTGGTCCTGGCCGCTCGGGCCGTCCATGCCCTGCTCCTCCGCACAAACTCTCCCCAATCAATGCCGGAGCGGCCTGCGCAAGTCGAGGGTCATGGGGAATTCATTTGTGCGTTCTTCCGGCGGCAGTGCGATTCGTCCGGGAGTGTGGCCGTGATCCTGGAATCGCGCGAGCCGCCGCGCCTCAGCCTCATAGGAGTTGATCGGTTTGGTGTCGTAGTTGCGGCCGCCGGGATGGGCCACGTGATAGACGCAGCCGCCGAGCGAACGGCCGTTCCAGGTGTCGATCAGGTCGAAGGTCAGCGGCGAATGCACGGGAATGGTCGGGTGCAGGCCGGACGCGGGCTGCCATGCCTTGAAGCGAACCGCCGCGACCGCCTCGGCGGAGCGGCCTGTCGGGGTCATCGGCATCCTCCTACCATTGCAGGTGATGAGATGGCGGCCTTCGATGAAGCCTTCAGCTTTCACTTGAAGTCGTTCGACCGAGCTATCGACATAGCGCACGGTGCCGCCCGCAGTGCCCTCCTCGCCCAGCACGTGCCAGGGCTCCAGCGCCTGGCGCAGCTCCAGGGTCACGCCGCCATGCTGCACGCGGCCGAAGGTCGGAAAACGGAACTCGAGCTGTGCCTGATACCACTCCGGCGAGAAGTCGTAGCCGGACGAGCGAAGCTCATCCAGCACATCAAGAAAGTCTTCCCAGATGAAGTGAGGCAGCATGAAACGGTCGTGCAGCGCCGTGCCCCAGCGCACGAACTTGCCGTCCTGCGGCTCACGCCACAGCTTGGCGATCAGCGCGCGGATCAGCAGTTGCTGGGCCAGCGACATGCGCGGATCGGGCGGCATTTCGAGCGCGCGGAATTCGACGAGACCGAGGCGGCCCGTCGGCCCTTCCGGCGAATACAGCTTGTCGATGCAGATCTCAGAGCGATGCGTGTTGCCGGTGATGTCGACCAGGAGATGCCTGAACAGGCGATCGACCAGCCACAACGGCACGCTCTGCCCCGCAGCGGGCACATTGGCGAGCGCGATCTCCAACTCATAGAGACTGTCATGGCGCGCCTCGTCGATGCGCGGCGCCTGGCTGGTCGGCCCGATGAACATGCCGGAGAACAGATAGGACAGCGCCGGATGGCGCTGCCAATACAACACGAGGCTCTTGAGCAGATCGGGCCGGCGCAGGAACGGCGAATCCGGCGGCGACGAACCGCCGACCACGACATGATTGCCGCCGCCGGTGCCGGTGTGACGGCCGTCGATCAGAAAGCGATTGGCACCGAGCCGCGTCTTGGCAGCGTCCTCATAGAGTCCGAAGGTGATGTCGACCGCCTCGCGCCAGCTCTGGGCAGGCTGGATGTTGACCTCGATGACGCCCGGATCGGGCGTCACCTTGATGACGTCGATGCGCGGATCGAATGGCGGCGCATAACCTTCGACGTGAACCTTGATCTGCATCGCCTCCGCCGTCGCCTCGACGGTCGCGATCAGCTCCAGATAATCCTCGATGGTCTCCACCGGCGGCATGAAGACGCAGAGAATGCCGTCGCGGATCTCCACCGACATCGCGGTGCGCACGCCGAGCCCGCCCCAATACTGATACTGAACGTCCTGCTGTTGTTGCGGCGGCCGATCGAGCGTCTTCAGCGGCGGCACCTGCGGGACGATCACGGGGCGGCCCTGCGCGTAGGCCGGCAGCGGTCCGCGCTGCTCCATCGGATCCTGCTCGTGAATATACGGGAAATCTTCCGGCGGGATGTAGACCAGCGAATTGATCGGCAGCCGCAGACCGAGCGGCGAGTCGCCGGGAATCAGGAACAGCCGCTTGCGCCGGAGACCCCAGCGTTCGCTGCGCCAGCGCTTCGCCTCGGCATTCCAGCGTTGGATCGGCAGCACGAAGCCACGCGGAATATGCAGCCCCTCGTCGAACACGCGCGCCATGCGGGCGCGCTCTTCCGGATCGTCGAGCTTCGAGTCGAGCGCATCGACATTCTCAGGAAGCGCCGCTTCCTTTTGCAGCCAATGCGCGGGGTCCTCGAACGCCGGCAGCACGTAGTCGGGCTCGAGTCCCAGCGTCTCCGCCGTCGTATCGAGAAAACGCTCGGCGTCCGCGATCGTCGCCATGCGCGGGCCGTCGACGCTGGCGATCAGGTCCGGATTGCGCCAGATCGGCTCGCCATCCTTGCGCCAGTACAGTCCGAAGGCCCAGCGCGGCAGGCTTTCGCCGGGATACCACTTGCCCTGGCCATAATGCAGCAGGCCGCCCGGCGCGAAACGCTCGCGCAGACGCCTGATCAGGCTGTCAGCCAGCCCGCGCTTGGCCGGCCCGACCGCAGCCGTATTCCACTCCGCGGACTCCATGTCGTCGATCGACACGAAGGTCGGCTCTCCACCCATGGTCAGGCGGACATCGTGAGCAGCGAGATCGGCATCGACGGCCTCGCCGAGCCGGTCGAGCCTGTCCCAGGACTCATCGGAGAAAGGTCGCGTGATCCGCGGCGCTTCGCGAATCCGCCTCACGTTCATCTCGAAGGCGAACTCGACCTCGGCAACTCCGGCGCTGCCGCTGATCGGCGCGGCCGAGTGATAGTGAGGAGTCGCAGCAACCGGGATGTGCCCCTCGCCGGCGAGCATGCCCGACGTCACGTCGAAACCGATCCACCCAGCACCGGGCAGATAGACCTCGGCCCAGGCATGCAGGTCGGTGAAATCGCTCTCCACCTCGACCGGGCCTTCGACCGGATCGATGTCGGGACGAAGCTGAATCAGATAGCCGGACACGAAGCGCGCGGCGAGCCCAAGATGCCGCAGTGTCTGTATCAATAGCCAAGCCGAGTCGCGACAGGAGCCGGCCGCCGAAGACAACGTCTCCTCCGGCGTCTGAACGCCAGGCTCCATACGAATGATATAACGAATCTTTTTCTGCAACTGTGCATTGAGATCGACGAGATAGTTGACCGTGTTGTCCGCCTCGCGCGGGATCGACTTCAAGTAGGCTGCGAACAGCGGACCGGGCTCGATCGTTTCGAGATAGGGCGCGAGTTCCGTTTTCAGCCCCTCCGGGTAGGCGAAGGGAAAGCTGTCCGCATAAGGCTCGACGAAGAAATCGAACGGATTGATCACGGTCATCTGTGCCGTGAAATCCACCTCGATTTTCAGTTCGTTCACCTTCTCGGGAAAAACATAGCGCGCGAGCCAGTTGCCTTGCGGGTCCTGCTGCCAATTCACGAAATGGTTCGGAGGGGTGACCTTGAGCGAATAGCTCAGCACCGGGGTCCTGGTATGTGGTGCCGGGCGCAGGCGGATGGTCTGCGGGCCCAATTCGACCGGACGATCATACTTATAATGAGTGACGTGATGTAATGCGACGTAGATTGACACGTGGGTTCACCGCTCCAGCAACTTTTTTGAGCAGAACATTGCCGTGCTCAGGGATCAAGCACTAACAAAGGGCAGAGCTGCCTATTGAACCGTCCCGAACCAGAAAGCTGGCCTTTCGGGCCACGTTCGATCTCCCCTGCGACCACGCTCATGTGTCTGAACTGCACGCAGCGGTGGCTTTTGCGGCGAGACCATGACCTGCTCAGGCGTCCTAACAAGAACGAGAGTAGAACAAACAACCCCTCGCCCCCTGTTCCATCGGAGTTGTCCACAGGGACGGCCCGAACATGGTCACGGAAGATTGACCACGCTGCAATAGCAGGGATTAACCCCGAAATATGAACTAACAAGAACTAATAGCGTTGCATTCGCCGCAATCGCTTGATAGCTCGACTACACGTGCTATTTAGGACGCCCATTGCCAAAAGGAGAATCACGTTGGCCAAGACAGCTAAGAAGGCAGCTACCAAGAAGTTGGCGCGCAAACCCTACACCGCCGCCGACATCAAGCTGCTGAAGCAGCACTCGAAGTCGAAGACCCCGGTTGCCAAGATCGCCAAGGCGATGAAGCGGACGGAAGGTTCGCTGCGTCAGAAGGCCCTGGCGCTCGGCATCGGCCTCGGCCACCAGCGGTAATTTATTCGGCGCCGCTGTCACGCGCGCGTCAGCTCGGCCAGCCCGAGCAGGCGTACCGAGGCGGCGCTTCTCGCCTGTCATCTGATCTCAGTTGCGATCGAGTCTCAGCTATGCGACAGATCCCAGCTGCGATCAGATGCCGGTCGAGCAACAACCGGCAATCCTCTTCCGCAGCTGAATAGCTGTCCCCTCCGGCTACATCGTCGCGCCGAGCACCCAGGGCGCGAACTCGGCCCCGCCGAAATCGAAGCTTTCGCTCTTGGTCGGCTGCCCTGACGCCGTCTTCAGCATCAATTCGAAGATCCGCTGGCCGCATTCCTGCACGCTTTCCTCGCCCTCGAGGATGGTGCCGCAATTGACGTCCATGTCGTCTTCCATCCGCTTGTACATCGGCGTGTTGGTCGCGAGCTTGATGGACGGTGCCGGCTTGCACCCGAACACGCTGCCGCGCCCGGTGGTGAAGCAGACGAGATTGGCCCCGCCGGCCACCTGCCCCGTCGCAGCGACGGGATCGTAGCCGGGCGTGTCCATGAACACGAAGCCCTTCTTGGTGACGGCTTCCGCGTAATGCAGCACATCCACCAGATTGGTGCTGCCGGCCTTGGCCATCGCGCCGAGCGACTTCTCGAGAATGGTGGTGAGGCCGCCGGCCTTGTTACCCGGGCTCGGATTGGCGTTCATCTCCGCGCCCTCGCGCGCGGTGTACTCCTCCCACCAGCGCATCAGCGAGACCAGTTTCTCGCCGACCTCGCGACTGACCGCGCGGCGCGTCAGCAGATGCTCGGCGCCATAGGTCTCAGGGGTCTCCGACAAGATCACCGTGCCACCATGTCGCACCAGCAGATCGCTGGCGGCGCCGAGCGCCGGATTGGCCGAGATGCCCGAATAACCGTCGGAGCCGCCGCATTGCAGAGCGACCGTCAGTTCGCTCGCGGGGACCGTCTCGCGCCGGACCTTGTTGGCGTCGGTGAGCGCTTCCTTGACGAAGGCAATGCCCGCCTCCACGGTCTTGCGGGTGCCGCCGACCTCCTGGATGTCCATGGCCCGCAGGCGGCCGGCGAGCTTCTGCTCCTCCATCAGGCCGCCGATCTGATTGGCCTCGCAGCCGAGGCCGAGCACGATCACCGCAGAGAAGTTCGCGTGACGCGCGTAGCCGCCGAGGGTTCGCCGCAACAGCTTCAACGGCTCGTCCATCGTCATGCCGCAACCGGTCTTGTGCGTCAGGGCGACGACGCCGTCCACATTGGGATAGTCGGCGAGCGGATTGTCGCCGGTGAACGGATTCCTCTTGAAGACATCGGCGACGAGGCTCGCGACGTGCGCGCTGCAGTTCACCGAGGTCAGAAGCCCGATGTAGTTGCGGGTCGCGACGCGGCCGTCGGGGCGGCGAATGCCCTCGAAGGTCGCGGGAAGATCGAAATTCGGCGTCGGCTTGACGTCGACGCCATAGGCGTAGTCCTTGGCGAAATCGCCCATGCCGCAGTTCTGCGTATGAACGTGCTGGCCGGGCGCGATCGGCGCGGTGGCGAAGCCGATGATCTGGCCATAACGGCGGATCGGCTCGCCCTGCGCAATCGGACGGACTGCGACCTTATGCCCCGCCGGGATGCGGTCGACCGTGGTCACCCCATCCGCCACCGCAAGTCCTGGCGGCAGGCTCGCCCGCGCGATCAGGACGCTGTCCTCGGGATGAAGCCGGATGACGGGAGCGGGAGCCATGGCAGTCTCTCTCGTTTGAACTCTAAAGGGGAGCGAATAGCGAATGGCGAGTAACGAACAGAGATACCCCCTATTCGCTACTCTCTATTCGCCATTCGCGACTCTTACGCCTTGCCGCCGGAGTCCTTGCGGGTCTGGGCGACCTGCTGGCGGGCATAGACCTGCATCAGCCCGACCTCGTTGGACAAGGTCACCAGCTTGAAGCCCATGTTGATGGCGCGCACCGCGCCTTCGGCGCCGCTGCAATGGATGCCGGGATTGAGGCCGCGCTTGCCGCACTCCTTCACGATCTTCTCGTAGATCTTGAGGATCTCCGGCTCGTCGCGGTCGAGCTTCGGCACGAGGCCGTAGGAGAAGCCGAGGTCGGACGGGCCGATATAGACGCCGTCGATGCCCTCGACGTCGAGGATGGCTTCCATGTTCTCGACGGCCGTCCTGGTCTCCATCATCGGCAACAGCACGATCTCGTCATTGGCCGTCTTCTGGTACTCGCCCGCGCTGCCATACATGCCCGAGCGGATCGGGCCGTTGGAGCGCACGCCCTTCGGCGGATACTTCGAATAGGACACGAGATTGCGGGCTTCCTGCGGCGTATTGACCATCGGGCAGATCACGCCATAGGCGCCGCCGTCGAGCACCTTGCCGATGATGCCGGGCTCGTTCCACGGCACGCGCACCATCGGGGTCACCGGATGAGCGTGCATCGCCTGGAAACACTGCACCATCGACAGATAGTCCTGCACGCCATGCTGCATATCCACGGTGACGCTGTCGAAGCCGCACTGTGCCACGACCTCCGCGGAAAACCCCGAGGGGATCGCGAGCCAGGCATTCACCACCGTCTTGCCTTCGGCCCAGAGCTGCTTGACTTTATTGTTCGCCACGACTGCGTTTCCTTCCCTTGTTGTTCGATCGACGTTGTTGAACTCGTTGTCGCCGATGCGCGAGCACGATGCAATCCTGCTCACCCCGGATACTTCGCGCCACAGGCAGTCACACCGGCATCACGATGTCGCCCGCTGAATGCTCGCTTCGCTGACACCGACTTCGCGGGCCGTACTCACGATTGCCGCCCAGGTATCATCCGGCAACGGCACGCCGTTGGCGGTACGATCGGCCCGCGTCTTGCGCTCGACGTCGCCTGGCACCAGCACCTGATCGACGCCCGCCACGGGCTTCGTCGCCCGGATGAAATCCGTGTAGCGGGTGATCTCACCGTCGAAGAAGCTGGCGGGATCGACCACCTTCGGATCGATGTAGATCGCGAGCATGCCGTTGGCAAAGCGCCGGCCGGACGAGGTCGCGCCCGTGCCGGTCAGCGCACCGCCGAGCAATTCGCAAATGAAGGCGAGGCCCGAGCCCTTGTGCTCGCCGAAGGCGCGGATCGCCCCGGTCCCCTTGGTGTGGTCGCGCGGGCCTTCCGCCTCGTAGGGTCCGTAAAGCACGGAGGGATCCTCGCTCAACGTACCGTCGGCATCGATCAGCGCACCCTTGGGAAGCTTCTTGCCGCCACGGCTCGCCACCAGCACCTTGCCTTCGGCAACGATGGAGGTCGCGAAATCGAGCACGATCGGATCCTGGCCCTGCCTGGGGATGCCGACACAATAAGGCGCAGTGGAGAACCGCTTCTCGACGCCGCCATAGGGCGCCACCAGCAGCGAGCCGGCAGCGGTGACGAAATGGATCGAGACGAGCCCTTCGGCGGCGGCCATTTCTGCCCAGTCCCCGACGCGACCGAGATGGCCGGAATTACGCAGCGCCAGCGCGGCCAGGCCGCTCCTCTTGCAGCGCTCGATACCGATCTTCACCGCCTGCGGTGTCACGGTCTGGCCGTAGCCGAATTTGCCATCGACCACCACCAGTGAGGGCGTATCCACCACGATGTCAGCCGTCTGATTGGGGACGATCGAGCCCATCTTCTGCCAGCGGATGTAGACGGGGACGCGGATCACGCCATGGCTGTCATGCCCCGTGAGATTCGCCGTCGTGAGGTAAGTGGCGATCCGGCGCGCCTCCTCCGGCGAGGAGTGAGCATGTTCGAAGACGTCGGCGACGAAATCGATGAGGCGCGCAACCTTGATTGTGACCATGACAACTCGCGGGTTCGATCAGCATGCGAAGCAGAGTTAGCATGGATTGCCATGCCTGCGACGCACGCCCTCTCCGCTCGACTGCATCGCTTCTTATCAAACTGTTGAAGTGACTGCCAAGCATGAGGACCGATCGGGGGCACGATTGCGCGATGTTTGCTCCCGTCAGCACGGCATCATTCATCGTCCCCCGCATCCGCCTCGCCGCCGCCGCCGATGCTCTGCTCGAGCTCGCCCAGCATTTTGTGCAGCGCGGCAAGCTTGCGTGCACCATAGCGCCGGGCGATCGTGGCGTAGATCGCCTCGGAATTAGGCGCAACCTGCGCAATCAGTTTCAAACCCTTCGTCGAAATCGACAACACGCCCCTTCTCATGTCGCGCGCATCCACCTCGCGCTGAACGAGGCCGCGCGCTTCCAGATCGCGCAGAATGCGCGACAGGCTGGGACCAAGCAGGAAAGCGACGCGCGCCAGCTCCGTCACCTCGATCGCGTCGACCGCCGCCAGCGCACGCAGGATTCGCCATTGCTGCTCCGTCAACCCATGCGCGCGCAGATTCGGCCGGAACTGCCGCATGACCGCCTCGCGCGCCCGCAGCAGCGCCATCGGCAGCGATTGCGAGAAATCGCGCATCGGGACCTTGCGGGCATCCTTCGAGCCCTTTGCCTTGCTGTCGCTCATCATCACCCTCGCCGCCACCCACACGCCGTCGATTATTTGCACTGCAACAATCGCCGTTTGGGTTTGCCGCCTGAAACTTAACATGTTAATCAACTGCCGCCATCTGTTTTCCTCGAGGATACGTTTCATGCCGCTGTCGAGCGACGAGATTCACAGCTGCGCCTTGCGCCTTGATCAGGCCGAGAAATCCCGCCGGCAGATCCGGCAGCTGTCCCAGGACTATCCGGACATCACGATCGCCGACGCCTACGCGATCCAGAAGGCCTGGATCGACATCAAAGTCGCCGAAGGACGCGTCATCAAGGGACACAAGATCGGACTGACGTCGAAGGCGATGCAGAGCGCGCTTGATATCGACGAGCCGGATTCCGGCGTGCTGCTGGACGACATGTTCTTCGCAGACGGCGGGATCGTGCCGTCCGACCGCTTCATCGCCACCCGGATCGAGGCCGAGCTGGCCTTCGTCATGAAGCATCGTCTTGCAGGACCGGACTGCACGCTGTTCGACGTGCTCAACGCGACCGACTTCGTCGTGCCGGCGCTGGAAATTCTCGACACCAGGATCGAGCGCGTCGATCCCCAGACCAAGGCGACGCGCAAGATCTTCGACACGATCGCGGACAACGCCGCCAACGCCGGAATCGTGCTCGGCGGCCGGCCCTTGCGACCGCTCGAGACTGATCTGCGCTGGGTCGGCGCACTTTGTTACAAGAACGGCCAGCTCGAAGAGACCGGACTGGCTGCCGGCGTGTTGAACAATCCCGCCACGGCCGTGGCGTGGCTCGCCAACAAGATCGCCGCGCATGGGCTAGCCTTGGAACCAGGCCAGGTGGTCCTCGCAGGCTCCTTCATTCGGCCGATCGAGGCGCGCAAGGGCGATACGATCCAAGCCGACTACGGTCCCTATGGGACGGTGAGCTGTTACTTCGCCTGAGGCCTGCACCGGAGCGATCGCACCATGCCGCATTTCAGCATCGAATACTCAGCCAATCTCGACAACAGCGTCGACATGGCCGCGGTCTGTGAAATCGTCCGCAAGTCCGCCAGCGAGACCGGCATCTTCCCGATCGGCGGCATCCGGGTCCGTGCCATCCGCTGCGAGCACTACGCCATCGCCGATGGCAAGGCCGACTACGGCTTTCTCGCCATGCTGCTGCGGCTCGGCGAAGGACGCGACCTGCCGGCGCGGCAGAAGGCCGGCGAGCACGTGTTCAAGGCATTGTCGGATTACCTCGATCCGGTGTTCGCCAGCAGCAAATTCGCGCTGTCCTTCGACATGCAGATCAATGACGGCGCGACCAGCTGGAAACGCAACAACATCCACGACGCCCTGAAAGCGGAGGCATCCCATGGATAAGGCCACTCCCAAAGCCGACATCTATAAAGCCAATCTCAACCGCGCCGCTCCCCTGCTCGCGAAGCTGAAGGACGAGGGCATCGGCCATTTCATCGACGGCAAGGTGGTGCCGGCGATCTCGGGAGCGACGTTCGAGACGAAGTCGCCGATCGACAATGCCGTGCTCGCCAAGGTCGCGCGCGGCAATGCCGAGGACATCGACCGCGCGGCGACCTCGGCCGCGCTCGCCTTCAAGTCCTGGCGCGACATGGCGCCGGCGCTGCGGCGCAAGCTGCTGCACCGCGTGGCCGATGCGATCGAGGCTCATGCCGACGACATCGCCGTGCTCGAATGCATCGACACCGGGCAGGCCTATCGCTTCATGGCCAAGGCCGCGATCCGCGCCGCCGAGAATTTCCGCTTCTTCGCCGACAAATGCACCGAGGCGCGCGACGGCCAGAGCACGCCGAGCGACGAGCACTGGAATATCTCGACGCGGGTGCCGATCGGCCCGGTCGGCGTGATCACGCCGTGGAATACGCCGTTCATGCTGTCGACCTGGAAGATCGCGCCGGCGCTCGCCGCCGGCTGCACGGTCGTGCACAAGCCGGCGGAATGGTCGCCGATCACAGCGCAATGGCTGGCGAAGCTCGCCAAGGACGCCGGCATTCCCGACGGCGTGCTCAACACCGTGCACGGCTTCGGCGAAGAGGCCGGCAAGGCGCTGACCGAGCATCCCGCCATCAAGGCGATCGGCTTCGTCGGCGAGAGCTCGACGGGATCGGCCATCATGGCGCAGGGCGCGCCCACCCTGAAGCGCGTGCATTTCGAGCTCGGCGGCAAGAATCCGGTGATCGTGTTCGACGACGCCGACCTGGAGCGCGCGCTCGATGCGGTCGTGTTCATGATCTACTCGCTGAATGGTGAGCGCTGTACGTCGTCGAGCCGGCTACTGGTGCAGCAGAGCATCGCGGAGACCTTCACGGCGAAACTCGCCGCGCGTGTCCGCGCGCTGAAGGTCGGGCACCCGCTCGACCCCGCCACCGAGATCGGACCGCTGATCCACGAGCGGCATCTCGCCAAGGTCTGTTCCTACGCCGACATCGCGCGGCAGGACGGCGCGATCATCGCCGTCGGCGGCAAGCGGTTCGATGGTCCAGGCGGTGGACATTATGTCGAGCCGACGCTGGTCACCGGCGCGAGCCAGACCATGCGCGTGGCGCAGGAGGAGGTGTTCGGGCCGTTCCTGACCGTCATCCCGTTCCGCGACGAAGCCGACGCGGTAGGGATCGCCAACGACGTTCAATATGGCCTCACCGGCTACGTGTGGACCGGCGACATGGGCCGCGCGCTACGCGTGGCGGACGCGCTGGAAGCCGGCATGATCTGGCTGAACTCGGAGAACGTCCGCCACCTGCCGACCCCGTTCGGCGGCATGAAGGCGTCGGGCATCGGCCGCGACGGCGGCGACTATTCGTTCGACTTCTACATGGAGACCAAGCACGTCTCGCTCGCGCGCGGCACCCACAAGATCCAGCGGCTCGGCCTGTAAGGAGACCTGCCCATGACCTCTCCTCGCCTTGCGACCTACTCCGTCGACGGCGCCATCCGCTATGGACTCGTCACCGACAAAGGCCTCGTCGATCTCTCGGCCCGCTTGGGCAAGGACTATCCGACCTTGCGCGAAGTCATCGCGGCGGGCGCCCTGCCCCGGCTGATCGAGGCCGGCGCCGGCCAGTCGCCGGATCACGGCCTCGATGCGATCACCTGGCTGCCGCCGATCCCCTCCCCCGAGAAGATCATCTGCATCGGCGTCAACTATCCCGACCGCAACGCCGAATACAAAGACGGCCAGGACGCGCCGAAATATCCGTCGATGTTCATGCGCACGCCGCGCTCCTTCGTCGGCCACGAGACGCCGCTGGTGCGCCCGCACGCCTCGCCGCAGCTCGACTACGAGGGCGAACTGGTGCTCGTCATCGGCAAGGCCGGCCGGCACATCCCGGAGGCCCAGGCGCTGGATCACATCGCCGCACTGACCTTGTGCAACGAAGGCACCATCCGCGACTGGGTGCGACACGCCAAGTTCAACGTGACGCAGGGCAAGAACTTCGACGCCACCGGCAGCCTCGGGCCCTGGATCGTGCCCTACACCAGCGAGAGCCAGATCGCCGATGTCAGGCTGACCACGCGCGTCAATGGCGAGCTGCGCCAGGACGATCGCACCTCGCGGCTGATCTTCGGCTTCCGCTACCTCATCAACTACATCTCCACCTTCACGACGCTGGTCCCCGGTGACGTGATCGTGACGGGCACGCCGACCGGGGCCGGTGCACGGTTTGATCCGCCGCGCTATCTCACGCCCGGCGATGTCATCGAAATCGAAGTCGAAGGCGTCGGCGCTTTGCGCAACGGCGTCGTCGACGAAAACTGATCAAGACGGAAGTTCAGCATGACCACCATGACCGGCGGCGAAGCCATCGTCAGCGGACTCGTCGCCCACGGCGTCGACACCGTGTTCGGCCTGCCGGGAGCGCAGGTCTACGGCCTGTTCGACGCCTTCCACCAGGCGCAGTTGAAGGTCGTCGGCGCGCGGCACGAACAGGCCTGCGGCTACATGGCGTTCGGCTACGCCCGCGCCAGCGGCAGGCCCGGCGTGTTCAGCGTCGTCCCCGGTCCCGGCGTGCTCAATGCCGGCGCGGCGCTGCTCACCGCGTTCGGCTGCAACGAGCCGGTGCTGTGCCTCACGGGCCAGGTGCCGACGGACTATCTCGGCCGCGGCCGCGGCCATCTGCACGAGATGCCGGATCAGCTCGCGACCTTGCGCACCTTCGTCAAATGGGCCGAGCGCATCGAATATCCCGACAGCGCGCCGACACTCGTGTCCCGCGCTTTCCAGGAGATGCTGTCAGGGCGCCGCGGTCCGGCCGCGCTGGAAATGCCGTGGGACGTGTTCACGCAGAAAGCCGAGACGTCTGCCGCAAAGCCCCTGGCCCCGTTCACGCCGCCGCAGCCCGATCCCGACCGCATCGTCAAGGCGGCGGCGCTGATCACGAGCGCCAAGGCGCCGATGATCTTCGTCGGCTCCGGCGCGATCGAGGCGCGCGAGGAGATCCTCGAATTCGCCGAGATGATCGACGCGCCGGTCGTTGCCTTCCGTTCGGGGCGCGGCATCGTCTCCAACGCGCATGAGCTCGGGCTCACCATGGCCGCGGCCTACAAGCTCTGGCCGACCACCGATCTGATGATCGGCATCGGCAGCCGGATGGAGCTGCCGGCGTCGTTCCGCTGGCCGTTCAAGCCCGACGGGTTGAAGTCGATCCGCATCGACATCGACCCGGCCGAGATGCGGCGCCTGGTCGTCGATGCCGGCATCGTCTCCGATGCCAAGGCCGGCACCGCGGCGCTGATGGCTGCGGTCAGCAAGGCCGATTATCGCAAGACGTCCGGCCGGCGCGCGACCATCCGCGAGGCGACCGCGGCGACCTTGCAGGCGATCCAGAAGGTGCAGCCGCAGATGGCCTATCTGAACGTGCTGCGCGACGTGCTGCCGCCAGAGGCCATCGTCACCGACGAATTATCGCAGGTCGGCTTCGCCTCCTGGTACGGCTTCCCGGTCTACGAGCCGCGCACCTTCATCACCTCGGGCTATCAGGGCACGCTCGGCGCCGGCTTCCCGACCGCGCTCGGCGCGAAGGTGGCGCATCCCGACAAGCCGGTCGTGGCGATCACCGGCGACGGCGGCTTCATGTTCGCCGTGCAGGAGCTGGCGACTGCCGTGCAGTACAACATCGGCGTCGTCACCCTGGTGTTCAACAACAACTCCTACGGCAATGTCCGGCGCGACCAGCGCGAGCGCTTCGACGGCCGCGTCGTCGCCTCGGACCTGGTCAATCCGGATTTCGTCAAGCTCGCCGAATCGTTCGGGGTTGCTGCTGCCCGCGTCACCGCGCCGGACCAGTTCAAGGCGGCGCTGGAGAAGGCGCTGGCGCATGGCGGGCCCTATCTGATCGACATCGAGGTGCCGCGCGACAGCGAGGTCTCGCCCTGGGCGTTCATCCATCCGGCGAAACCGTAGGCCGATCGGCTCAGCAGAACGACGTCAGGCAGATCCCTGCCGTCCCTGCAACGCCGCAGCCGCCATCACCAGCAGGCCGGCGCCGGCCACGAACCAGCACGCGACCGGCGCCCATTGCACCAGCGGCGCGTAGTCGGGCAGCTTCTGCAGGCCGCCGGCAACGGCGGCGATGCGTGCGAAGGTCGCGAGCGCCAGCGCCGAGAACACCAGCCCGGTGACCTTGCCCTCGGCGCCATCAGTTCCGATCGCCAGCGCCGCCGACATCGCGCTCATCATCATGCAGCCCCAGGCCGCACCGGCGATGAACTGCGCCACGATCAGCACCGTCAATGCGCCCGCCAGCTCGGCCATGATGATGGCGAGCGCGCCGAGCAGTCCCGCGACGCCCATCACGATCAGGCCGCCGCGATGCTTGACCACGACGCTGGCGGGAAACAGTACGAGATTGAAGCCGATCCAGAACACCGGCATCAACCATTGCAGATCTTCCAGCTTGGCGAAGCGGAGATAGAAGGCCGCGCTGTTGATGCTGAAATGCAGCTGATAGCCGAGCGCGAGGATCACCATCGCGCCGATGAACAGCAGCGGCCAGCCGCGCAGGGATATGGGCTTGGACTGAGCCTTCGCCACCGGCGCGGCCGTCGCAGCGCCGCCTTGCGCAGCGCGCGACAGGCCGAGCGCGATCAACAGCAGCACCACTGAGGAGAGAATGAACGGCAGCCGCGCATCGTAGTCGCGCAGGATGACGCCGAGATAGGGCGACACGGCGCCGGCCACGCCATAGCCGAGCATCACCAGCGCCATCAGGAACGGGACAGCCGGCCGCGCCGCATGGCGCCCGAGCAGCGTGAGAGGTGGCGCGCGCAGCACCGACGACGTCAGCGCCCACACCACGATCAGTCCGATGAAGACCGCCGGCCCCGCAGTTGCCGCCACGAAAGGCAACGCAACGAACGCGCAGCAGGATATTGCGGTCACGAGAGCAATGAAGACGCCGAAGCGGGTCGCGATCCGTCCGATGCGGTCGGCCGCAATGCCCATCGCCGTATCCGAGAGCGTGAAGACCGCCTGGTCCAGCATCAGGATCAGGACGACGGCTGACGGAGCGATGCCGGCCTGCGCCGCCAGCTTCGGCAAATAGATCACGTAGGTCGTCCACAGCAGGCTGAACACCAGCTGCAACAACGCGAGGTATAGTCCGAGCCGCGTCGCCGCCGGGGCGCGCTCCTCAGTGAGTTCGACAGTCGTCATGGCCCCTCTCCCGGGCGCAGCATAGAGCCGGATAGGCCCGATGCAAAATGAGAGAGGTCACACAACGATAGACCTAGCGCGCGCGGCGAAACGTCAGGTTGATGCGTCGGCGGCCGAGCAAGGCATGCTCGCCGTCGGCCAAAGACGCAACGCCGTGAAAGGCGAGCCTTGCCGGTCCGCCCCAGACGACAACGTCGCCATGAACGAGCCGATAACGCTGCGTCTTGTCGGTCCGCTTCAAGCCACCGAACAGGAAGGTCGCGGGCAGACCAAGCGAGACCGAGACGATCGGCGCGCCGACGTCACGCTCGTCGCGATCCTGGTGCAGCGACATCTTGGCGCCGGGCTCGTAGCGGTTGATCAGGCAGGCATCTGGCGCGAAGCCCGCAAAGCCGGCCTCGCGCGCGGCCGTCTCGGCGAGTTCGCGAAACAGCTCCGGCATAGCCGGCCAGGGCTGCCCGCTCTGCGGATCGATCGGATCGTAGCGGTACCCGCCGCGATCGGTCACCCAGCCGACCGGACCGCAATTGGTCATCGCCACCGACATCTGGTGGCCTCCGGGAGTCACCATCCGGCGGAATGACGCCTGCGCGGTGATGGTATCGATGGCGGCGAGAAGCTCCGCCTGCTGTGGCCACGCGAAGCCGCGCAACAACACGGCCCCGGGCGCGAGCGCTTCGCGCGCCGGACCTGCCGCCTCCAGGCCGTCGAACAGATCTGCCGTCATGCCCTACTTCGCATCGTGAAAGATCACTCCCAGCGTATGCCGCCGGCCCGCGCGGAGCCGGCTGACGCCGTGGCGCATGTTGACCCGGTAGCTGCCGCGCGTGCCTTGGACAGGTCGATGATGAACAGCGAACACGACGGCATCGCCCTGCCGCAGCGGCACGACCTCCGCCCGCGACTGCATCCGCGGCCGCTGCTCCGTCAGCACGAACTCGCCGCCCTCGAAATCGCGCCCCGGCTCGGACAGCAGGATAGCGACCTGCAACGGAAACACGTGCTCGCCATAGAGATCCTGGTGCAGGCAATTGTAGTCACCCTCGACATATTGCAGCAGCAGCGGCGTCGGCCGCGTCTGGCCGGCGGCATGGCAGCGCGCGAGGAAGTCGGCATGATCGGCTGGATATTGCACATCGATGCCCATGGTCGCGTTCCATCGATTGGCGACCGCGACCAGTTGGGCATAAAGCCGCGGCCGCAGCTCCGCGATCGGACCCGGCAGCGGATAGCTGAAATATTTGTACTCGCCGCGCCCGAAGCCGTGCCGGGCCATCACCACGCGGCTGCGGAAGTGCGCGTCATCCGGATAAAGCGCCGCCAGTCCACGGCACGCGTCGGGCGCGACCAGCCGCGGCAACACCGCGCAGCCGCCGGCATCGAGCTCGCGTTCGACCGTGGCCCAGTCGATCGCATCGATCCCGGTCGCGGCTGGAGCAGCGAGGTGGTCCACTGCGTGCGTGAGTCTGGCCATTCAATCCATCCCAACTGCCATTCCGGGGCGGCGCAAGGGCGCACATCGCGGAATGACGACAGTGTTACGGAGCGGCCAGGGGAACGCCACCCGATTTCCGGATGGCATTCAAGTCCATGAGAAATTATAGGCGACAGGTTCCTCACGCTGCGTAGGAACGTTGCCGCCTCAGCCCCGCACCACGCCCTCGATGCCCGCCGCGATCTCCAGCAGCTTGCGGTCCTGGCCGCCGGCCTGCGCCAGCATCAAGCCGACGGGCACCTCGCCGTGGCGATGGGCCGGCAGCGAGATGGCGCAGCCGTCGATCATGTTGATGAAGGTGCAGTTGCGCAGCGCGCGGATGTTCTCCCGGGCAAACGCGGCGTCGTCCGCGAGATCGGCAATTTTCGGCGGCGCGTTCGCGGTGGTCGGCATCACCAGCGCATCATAGGGCGCGATGCGTGCGGCGGCGCGCGTCACCAGGGAGCGGCGGGCGTTGAGCATCTCGATGTAGTCGGGCACGGTGATCGCCTCGCCGCGCAGGATGCGCACAGAGACCCTGGGATCATAGACGTCGCCCTTGCTCGTCAGCAGGAAGCGGTGCCAAGCGTAGCTCTCGGCGGCGGCGAAGCCGCCCTTCATACCGATGATTCCGACGTCGAGGAATTCGGGGAATTCGATGCGCTCGATCAGCGCGCCCTGCTTCGCCAGCGTCTCCAGCGCACGCTCGAACGTCGCGGCCACTTCGGCATCGAGCTCGTCGAGCACGATCGTCGTCGGCACCGCGAGCCGCAGGCCTTTCACCGGGCGCGCTGCAAGCGGCCGGATCGGCTCATCGGCGAGCACGGAATCGAGCACGGCGCAGCACGCCACGGTGTTGGCGAGCGGGCCAAAACTGTCGAGCGTGCTCGACAGCGGCACACCGCCGTCGAGCGGCACGCGTGACTGCGTCGGCTTGTAGCCGGTGATGCCGTTGAAGGCGGCGGGGATGCGGCAGGAGCCGCCGGTGTCGGTGCCGAGCGCGCCATAGGCCATGCGGTCGACGACGGAGACGGCGGCGCCCGACGACGATCCGCCGGGCACGTGGCCGACCTCGCGCTTCCAGGCGCTCTTCGGCGTGCCGTAATGCGGATTGATGCCGATGCCGGAATAGGCGAACTCGGTCATGTTGGTGCGGCCGATCACGACGAAGCCCGCCTTGCGCAGCCGCGCGACAGCGGGCGCGTCGGCGTCAGCCGGCGCGGAATCCTCCAGCGCACGCGAGCCGGCGCGAGTCACCTGCCCCCGGATGTCGAACAGATCCTTGATCGACACGGGAATGCCGGCATAAGGCGACGGCGCGGCGTTCGCCTTGCGCAGCGCGTCCATGCCGTCGGCAGCCGCCAAGGCCGCGTCCTTGTCGACATGGATGAAGGCGCGCTGCCCTTCGCCTGCGGGATCGGCGATGCGGGCGAGACAGTCCTCCACCAGTTTGCGGGAGGTCGTGCGGCCCGCGGCAAGATCATCGGCCAGCGCGGCGAGGGTCGGATTGGCAGCAGTCATGGCATCCTATCTTGTCTCTGCGGCATCAGCCGAAATATCGAGATCGAGCAGCGCGGAACTCAGCGATTTGCCGTGGGCATCCAGCGCCAGCGAGCGGGTGACACCGCCGCCGAGCGCCCGGCTCATCACGAAATTCAACGCCGCGATGTTGGGCAGCTCATAGCGGACCACCTCACCCCAGACAATGCCGGCGAAGTGCGCCCTGACCCGCTCCGCCGTCACCTCTGCGAGCAGCAGCGGATAGTCCTTCGGATCGTAGGCGATGACCGAGATGTTCGAGGTGTCCCCTTTGTCGCCGGTCCTGGAATGGGCGATCTCACGCAGCTTCATCTCGGCTCCGATCATGTTGACAGCATCAAAGACCAATTTTCATCGGGCGGCAATTGCCGTCGGCAACACCTCTGCGCCTGCGGGAGGGCCGCATGCGCGGCGCGACGGACCGTTGACGCCCCTCCACCAAATGGCGCATCAAACCAGCAAAGCAGCGGGCGACGGAGCCTGCCAGAGGGGAGGATCACAGGGATGGCTGAGCCGATGCGCGCACGCCCCAAGCCGACGCCGGAGACGCAGCATTTCTGGGACGGCACCAAAGCCGGCGAGTTGCGGCTGCAGCGCTGCGATTCCTGCGCGCACGTGTATTTCCCGCCGCGCCCGTTCTGCCCGTCCTGCGCCAGCCGCAAGGTCAGCATCTTCAAGGCCTCAGGCAAAGGCACGCTCTACAGCTACGTGATCAATCATCGCCCGGCCGCGCCCGGCTTCACGCCGCCTTATGCGATCGCCGTCGTTGCCCTGGAGGAAGGCCCGCGCATGATGAGCAACATCACCGGCTGCCCGCAGACGCCTGTGGCACTCGAGCTCGACATGCCGCTCGAAGTCACCTTCGAGCCGCTCGACGCGCAGATCACCCTGCCACTGTTCCGTCCGGCGAAGGGCTGAGCCGATGCGCAGAAACCAGGTTGCCGTCGTCGGCGCGGCCGAAACCACCGAGCTCGGCGTCATCCCGACGATGTCGCAGATCCAACTGCATGCCGACGCTGCGCTGAATGCGATCGCCGATGCCGGGCTGAAACTCTCCGACATCGACGGCTTCGCCACCGCGGTCGAGACGCCGCAGCAGATGTGTCATTACCTCGGCATCACCCCGACCTGGGTCGACGGCACCTCGGTCGGCGGCTGCTCCTTCATGCTGCATGTCCGTCACGCCGCGGCGGCGATCGAGGCCGGGCTGTGCAAGACCGTGCTGATCACCCATGCCGAGAGCGGCAAGTCGATGATCGGCAAGCAGCCGCGCTCGATTCCGGCGGACAGCCTGCAGGGCCAGTTCGAAGCGCCGTTCGGCGTGTACGGTCCGCCCAGCATGTTTCCGATCCCCGTGCTGCGCTACATGAAGACCTACGGCATCACCCATGAGCAGCTCGCCATGGTCGCCGTCGTACAGCGCGAATGGGCGGCCAGGAATCCGCGCGCGATGATGAAGGATCCGATCACGGTCGACGACGTCCTGAACTCGCGCATGATCGCCTATCCGTTCCGGCTGCTGCAATGCTGCCTCGTCACCGACGGCGGCGGCGCGCTGATCCTCACCTCGGCCGATCGCGCCAAGGATTTTCCACGCAAGCCGGTGTACATTCTCGGCACCGGCGAGAGCGTGGAGACGCCGATGGTCAGCCAGATGGAAACCTTCACCTCGTCGCGCGCCTTCAAGGTCGCAGGCCCCCTCGCCTTCAAGGAAGCCGGCATCACGCACGCCGACGTCGATCACCTGATGATCTATGACGCCTTCGCGCATCTGCCGCTGTTCGGGCTCGGCGATCTCGGCTTCATGCCGCATGAGGAGACCGGCCCGTTCATCGCCGCCGGCCACACGCGGCCGGGCGGCAAGCTGCCGCTCAACACCAATGGCGGCGGCCTGTCCTACATGCATTCAGGCATGTACGGCATGTATGCGCTGCAGGAGAGCGTCCGCCAGATGCGCGGCATCGCCCCGGCGCAGGTGCCCGGCGCGAAAATATCCGTCTGCCACGGCGTCGGCGGCATGTTCGCCGCCTCGGGCACGATCATCTTCACGAACGAAAGGTAGTGACGCTCGTCAGTTCGCGGCAGTCAGCACGGCCTCCAACGTCCTTCGAGACGCCCGCCGTCGGCGGGCTCCTCAGGACGAGGACTGATTTGCGGAAAGAGGATTCTTTCTTGGAGGGATATCAACCCTCATGGTGAGGAGCGCCTCTTCGGCGCGTCTCGAACCATGAGGCCCCGGCCACAAAGCATTCGCCCCCCTCGCCGGCGGGGCGCGGTAACAACACACATCAAGCCAAGGAAACCCATCATGACCAAATCACTCCAGGACAAAGTCGTCATCGTCACCGGCGCCGGCCGCGGCATCGGGCGCGAGATCGCGCTGCTGTGCGCCGCCGAGGGCGCCAAGGTCGTGGTCAACGATCCCGGCGTGGCCTCCGACGGCTCGGGCACCAGCGCTGCGCCGGCGGAGGAAGTGGTCGAGGAGATCCGCAAGGCGGGCGGCACCGCGGTAGCGAACTTCGAGAGCGTGTCCGAGGCGATCCCCGCCAGCAAGATCGTGAAGGCGGCGACCGATCACTTCGGCCGGCTCGACGGCGTCGTCAACAATGCCGGCATCCTGCGCGACATGATCTTCCACAAGATGAGCATCGAGGCGTTCGAGGCTGTCATCAAGGTGCATCTGATGGGCTCGTTCTATGTGTCGCACTCCGCGGCGCGGCTGTTCCGCGAGCAGGAGAGCGGCTCCTTCGTGCACTTCACCTCGACATCCGGCCTGATCGGCAATTATGGCCAGGCCAACTACGCCGCCGCCAAGCTCGGCATCGTCGGCCTGTCGAAATCGATCGCGCTCGACATGGGCCGCTTCAACGTCCGCTCCAACTGCGTGTCGCCGTTCGCCTGGAGCCGCATGATCGGCACCATTCCGGCGGAGACCGAAGCCGAGAAGGAGCGCGTCGAGCGCATGAAGCGGATGGGACCGGAGAAGATCGCGCCGGTCGTCGCCTATCTCTTGGGCGATGCCTCGAAGGACGTCACCGGCCAGATCTTTGCGGTGCGCATGAACGAGATCTTCCTGATGGGCCAATCGCGTCCGCTGCGCTCGGTGCATCGCGGCGAAGGCTGGACCCCGCAGACCATCGCCGAGCACGGCATGCCGGCGCTGAAGCCGTCGTTCTACAAGCTCGATCGCTCCGCGGATGTCTTCGGCTGGGATCCGATCTGAGATTGCGGCGCGCAACAAACGGGTTTGCAGCGCACACACTCTCAAGTTGTTTTTTATCCGAACGACCCGCTGAAAGCCATGATTTCGTCGTATGGTCGCCTCCCAACAAAAAACTTCGGAGGAAACCATGACGAATTCACGACACGACAGCCTCAAGGATTCGCCGGCCGGAGCTGACAGCTTCGACCGGCGCACGCTCCTCAAGGGCGTGGCAGGTTTTGCCGCAGCGGCAGCGGCGGTCTCTCCTGCCATCGCGCGCGACTATGGGCCGCACGCCGAGCCGCAGCGCTATCCCGATCCCGACATCGTCGTGATCGACGAGAAGCGCTTCAAGGCCAAGGTCGGCAACACCACGATCAAGCGGCTGTTCACCGGCTGCCTGTGGGCGGAAGGTCCGGCCTGGAACACGCAGGGCCAGTACCTCGTCTGGAGCGACATCCCGAACAACCGGCAGCTGCGCTATCTCGACGACGACGGCCACATCTCGCAGCAGTTCCGAAAACCCTCGAACGAATCCAACGGCAACACGTTCGACTACGAGGGACGGCAGATCACCGCCGAGCGCACCCGCCTCGTCCGCTTCGAGCACAACGGCACCGTCACCGTGCTGGCCGAGAAGGCCAACGACAAGCCGCTCAACGGCCCGAACGACATGGTCGTCAATCCCGCCGACAAGTCGATCTGGTTCACCGATCCTGGCTACGGCTCCATCAACCTCTATGAAGGCCAGAACGTCCGCAACGGCTCCAACCAGCCGTTCCAGAAGGAAGCGGTGTATCGCGTCGACGCGCAGTCGGGCGCGGTCACCAAGGTCGCCGACGAGCCGTTCAAGCCGAACGGCATCGCCTTCAGCCACGACTACAAGAAGCTCTATGTCTGCGACACCGGCATCACGCATTACCCCAACGCCAAGAACGTGATCTGGCAGTACGACATCAACGGCGACAAGCTGTCCAACCCGAAGGCGTTCATCGACATGACGCTCGACGGCAAATCGGGTTTTCCCGATGGCCTGCGCGTCGACACCGACGGCAACATCTGGGTCGGCGCCGGCTGGGTCGGCGAAGGCTATGACGGCGTCCACATCTTCGCACCCGACGGCCAGCGCATCGGCCAGATCAAGCTGCCCGAGATCTGCGCTAACGTCTGCTTCGGCGGCAAGAAGCGCAACCGCCTGTTCATGACGGCGAGCCAGTCGCTGTATGCGGTGTATGTCGAGACGCAGGGCGCGCATATTTGTTAGACCGCGCGATCGCTTCATCATGAGCGGTCAGATCGCAAGCGCGCGCTGCACAGTAGAATGAGCAGCATGCTTGTAAGTAGCCTAGCGCCGTCGCGGCGATGTCGGTGCGCTCCCTCTCCCCGTTCTTCACGGGGAGAGGGTTGGGGTGAGGGGCGCCACACCCACCGACTGTGCCGAGAGCCCCCCTACCCGGATTGCATCTGGCGATGCAATCCGGCCTCTCCCCGCACGCGGGGAGAGGCTAGCAGCGAGCTTCGTCGCCACGCGCTGATGGCGCCTCGCATGTTCTACAAAATAAAAATACCTTGCGTTTTTTCCGCATTCATGATTTGCTCTCCCCATCCCGCCTCGAGCAAGGGGCGTAGCGCGCGATCGTCACGACACGCGGGGCGGGGATGCGATGACCGCGACGGGCCGCAGCGTGTTCGAGAGGATGCGCGGACGAACGGCTGCGTTGCGGACGTGAAATCGCGTGGTCCTGGCGCCCCGAAGCAGGCGTCAAGTCCGTCGGCGTGACCAGCGCATGCCGCGGGCGACGGTGTCTACGAGCCGGCACACCGGGGAGAGCGCGTATAAGCGTGAAGACATCGCGCGGGGAATGCCGGATGTCTGGCTGAACCTGTGGTGACTGCCGCCTGCTTTCTTTTCTGCAGGCGGGCCATGGGTGAGGCCTTCACCCGGCATTCCCCGCGCCCTTGCACTGTTGCGAGGGACGAACTGACCGCAAGAGCTCGGGCACAACGTGCTGCGAGAACACGATGCCGTGTCCTATATCCGACAGCTGTTTGAGCCGTGAATCCGCCGCCCCCACCACCGTCGTCCCGGACAAGCCATTCCGCGCGCCAGCGCGGCATGGCGCCGATCCGGGACCCATACTCCGCGGCGGTCGGAATGGGCAAAAGGCCAACGACCAGCGTGCCTCAAACCACTCCCTGGGGGTATGGGTCCCGGCGTTCGCCGGGACGACAGCGGTGTTTGTAGCCGCCGTTGGTGCTCATAACTGCCGTAGGCTGGGCAAAGGCGCGCCCGATCCTGCGTTGCAATTCGCGCTATCTCGCGCGCCGTGCCCACCATTCCTCCGACGACGCAGCTTCACGGTGGGCACGCAACCGCCCTGCGGGCGGCCGCTTTGCCCACCCTACGCTATCACGCCACCCACCGCCGTCGTCCCGGGCAAGCCGTGACGCGCGCAGCGGGTCGCGGCGCCGACCCGGGACCCATACCCCGCAGCAGATGTGATAAGCGAGATGCCAATGACAAGCCTGCCCCAAACTCCTCCCTGGGGGTATGGGTCCCGGCGTTCGCCGGGACGACGGCCAAGGATGGTACGCTCAGCTGGGCTAACCCGTATTCCGCAGCCCCGCCGAGATGCCGTTGATCGTCAGCTGGATGCCGCGCAGCACCTGCTCGTCGGGGTTCTGGGCGCGGTGCGCCTTCAGGAGCTCGACCTGAACATGGTTGAGCGGATCGAGATACGGAAACCGATTGCGCACCGAGCGCTCCAGCAGCGGGTTGCCCTGCAGCAGGCGCTCCTGGCCGGTGATGTCGAGAAGCGTCTCGATCACCAGATTCCATTCGCGCCGGATGCGGCCAAAAATCTTTTCGCGCAGGGCCTCGTCGGGCACCAGCTCGGCATAGCGCGAGGCGATGGCGATCGAGCTCTTGGCGAGCACCATGTCCATGTTGGACAAGAGCATACGGAAGAACGGCCATTCGCGATTGAGCTCGCGCAGGAACGGCATGCCCTGCTCCGGATTTTCCGCGATCCAGCTCTCGACCGCGCTGCCGAAGCCGTACCAGCCCGGCAGCATCAGACGGCACTGCGCCCAGGAGAACACCCAGGGGATCGCGCGCAGATCCTCGATCGCGCGGGTCTTCTTGCGCGACGCCGGGCGGCTGCCGATGTTGAGCGTCGCGATCTCGTTGATGACGGTCGAGGCCCAGAAATAGTCGACGAAGCCGTCGGTCTCGTAGACGAGGCCGCGATAGGCCTTGAAGGCGAGCTCCGACAGCCGGTCCATCGCGGTGAGATATTCCCGCTTCGGCGCCGGCTGCCGTGGATGCAGCAGGCTGGCCTCGAGCGTCGCCGCGGCCAGGATCTCCAGATTGGTGCGCCCCACTTCGGCGTTGGAATATTTGCTGGAGATGATCTCGCCCTGCTCGGTGATGCGGATCTGGCCGTTCACTGCGCCGCCGGGCTGCGCGATGATGGCGTCATAGCTTGGGCCGCCGCCGCGGCCGACCGAGCCGCCGCGGCCGTGGAACAGCCGGAGCCGGATGCCGTGGCGCTCGAAGATCTCGACCAGGCCGATCTCGGCCTTGTAGAGCTCCCAGCCGGAGGTGACGAAACCGCCATCCTTGTTGCTGTCGGAATAGCCGAGCATCACCTCCTGGACGGCGCCGCGGCTGTCGACCAGGCGGCGATAGTCGTGCAGCGCCAGCATGCGGTCCATGATGCCGCTGGAGGCCTGCAGATCCTCGATGGTTTCGAACAGCGGCACGATATTGACGCCGCAGCGGCCGGAGGGATCGATCAGGCCGACCTCCTTCAGGAGCAGCGCGACCTCGAGCATGTCGGACATGCCCTTGCACATCGAGATGATGCACTGGGAGATCACGTCGGCGCCGAACGTCGCATGCGCTTCGGCGGCGGCGCGGAACAGGTCGAGCTCGCCGACCGTCTCGTCGCTGTACTTGACGAACTGCGACACCAGCGGGCGCGCATTGCGCAACTCGCTGACCAGGAGACCGACCCGCGCATCCTCGCTCAGCGCCAGATAGGACATGCCGGGCATCGCGGTGTCGATCAGCTCGGCCACCGTGCGCTCGTGCACCGCGGAGTTCTGGCGGATGTCGAGCCGCGCCAGATGGAAGCCGAAGCAGTCGACCGCGCGCCGAAGCATCCGCAGCCGGCCGCGCGCGATCACCTCGGCATTGTTGGCGATCAGCGAGCGGTGCAGCACGTCGAGATCGTCCTGCAGCTGCTTGACGCTGTCGTAGGGCGCGACGGCCGCCACCGGCAGGCGGCTGATCTGGATGCCGAGCTTCTTGGCGGTGGCCGCGAGCCGCGCATAGATGCCGGAGACCGCCAGGCGATAAGGCTCGCCGCGCCGATGCGGCGAGGTGTCGGGCGAGCGCTCGGCGAGCGCGCGCAGCTCCTCCGAAACATCGGCGAGATGGGCAGCAATGGACAGCTCGCTGCCGAGCAGATGCAGCTCTTCGAGATAATAATGCAGCGCGAGACTCGATTGCAGCTTGAGCGTTCCGCGCATCACCTCCGCCGTGACGAACGGATTGCCGTCGCGGTCGCCTCCGATCCAACTGCCCATCCGCAGGAAGGAGGCGAGATCGCCCGCGACCTCGGCGCCGTCATTGAGCCGGTCCTCCAAGGAGCACAGCAGCCGCGGCACCTCGCGCAGAAAGGTGTAGTCGTAGAACGACAGACCATTGGTGACCTCGTCGAGCACCGTCAGCTTGGTCCGACGCAGCAGGTTGGTCTGCCACAGCGTCAGCACCGCCCGGCGCAGCGCCTCGTCGTTGGCCTCGCGTTCGTCCGGCGTCAGCTGCATCCGCTCGCGGCGGTCGAGCAGCATCGCGACCTCCATCTCGCGGTCCATCGTGCTCTTGCGCCGCACCTCGGTCGGGTGCGCGGTAAGGACGGGGCTGACCAGCGCGGTGGAGAAGAACTTGCGCAGCTCCGCCGCCTCGAACCCGGCCGACTTGGCGTGCTCCAGCGTCGCCGCCAGCATGCCATTGCCGCCGTTCGCATCGCTCTTGGCGCGCATCCGGCGGATGTTGTTCTGGTCCTCGGCGATATTGGCGAGATGCGAGAAATAGCTGAAAGCGCGGACGATGCGTACGGTTTCGGCGGTCGTCATGCCGTCGAGGATCTGCTCCAGTTCGCGCCGCGCCTGGCGGTCCTCGTCGCGGTGGAAGCGCACCGAGGTCTGGCGTATGCGCTCGACCAGGTCGAACACGTCGGCCCCCTCCTGGTCGCGCACGGTGTCACCGAGGATGCGGCCGAGCAGCCGGATGTCGTCCCTGAGCCGCGCGTCCTCCTCCATGGCCTGCGCCTCGGCGGCGCGATTGGGACGGATTTCCTCTGGTATGGCTTGCGGCGACATGGATGCGCTCTCCAGCAGCTGCCCATTTACGGGTCAGTCTGCCGTATCTGTATTGCAGCGCAAGATCAAGAAAGAGGCGTCGCCTGCCCTATTCGATGCCCTCGGTCCTCCCCTCGGTCAGATTTGCCTTCCGGCTCGCTCCCAATACGGATCGCGCAGCCGCCGCTTGAAGATCTTGCCGGAATCCTCGCGCGGCAGTTTGCCGTGGATTTCGATATGCCTGGGCACCTTGTAGTCGGCCAGCGACGCCTTCAGCCGCGCCTTGATCTCGCCGGTATCCAGCGTCACGCCGGGCTGCGGCTCGACCACCGCCATCAGCGCCTCGCCGAACTCCGCGTCGGGGATGCCGAACACGGCGCAATCGTGAACGCCGGGCACCGCGTGCAGCACGGCCTCGATCTCGGCCGGATAGATGTTGACGCCGCCGGAGATCACCATGTCGCGCTTGCGGTCGCACAGGAACACGTAGCCCTCGGCGTCCATGTAGCCGACATCGCCGGAGGTGATGAAGCCGTCGCGGTCGATCTCGGTCCGCTTCTCCGGCTTGTTGTGATAGGTGAAATCCGGGTTGCCCGCGATACGCGAATAGATCTCGCCGACCTCGCCTTGCGGCAGGACGCGGCCGTCCTCGCCAAGGAAGCGCAGCTCCGCGCCGGGCGAGACCTTGCCGACGGTGCCGGGCTTCTTCAGCGCGTCCTCGGAGGTCGCGAAGGTCACCGCGCCCGACTCGGTCGAGCCGTAGAATTCATAGATGACCGGCCCCCACCATTCGATCATCGCGCGCTTGACGTCGGCCGGGCACGGCGCGGCAGCATGGATGACATGGCGCAGCGACGACATGTCGTAGCGGCGGCGCACCTCCTCGGGCAGCTTCATCAGCCGGATGAACATGGTCGGCACCATGAAGATGGTGTCAATCCGCTCGGCTTGGATGATGGCGAGAAATTCTTCCGGCTCGAAGCGCGGCATCAGCACCAGTGCGCCCCCGAGGCGGCCTGCGCGCAGACCGAAGGCGTTCGGCGCCGAATGATACAACGGCCCGGGCAGCAGCGCGCGCGAGCCTGGCTTCAGCCCATAGATGAGCGCCCGCATCCGTTCAGCCGACGCCGCCTGCTCGATCGTCGGCGCGGCGCGGCGGACGCCCTTGGGGTGCCCGGTTGTGCCGGAGGTGTAGATCATGTTCTGCGGCTGCGGCACCTGCGGCCCCTCATACGGCGTCTGCTGCGCCAGCCAACTCTCCAGGTCGGTCGCAAACTCGGGCGTCTCGCGCAGATCGGCAGAGATCTTATAGTTGGACAGGATCTCCGGCGACGTCGGCACGCTCAGCACGGTGACGCCGGGTGGAATCAGGCCGCGCAGCTGGTGCAGCAGATCGGCGTGGCCGATCAGCACCCGCGTCGCGGAGTCCTTAAGGATGTAGTCGATCTCTTCCGGCTTGAAGTGCCAGTTCACCGGCACGCCATAGGCGCCGAGCCGCATCGCGCCATAGGCCGCCTCGATGAAGGCGATGTCGTTGCGCATCAGCATGCAGACGCAATCGCCCTGGCGCACGCCAAGCTGCGCGAGCCCGCTCGCGATCCGCGCGGCGCGGTCGGCGATGTCAGCGTGGCTGCGCCGGCGCTCGCCGGAGATGATGCCGCAGAACAGAGAGGACGTTTCCATTTTCTTCTTATCCGATCTGACGCCGGTGCGAGTGTCGTCGTCATTCCGGGGCGATGCGCCGCGAAAAACGGCAGAGCCGTTTCGGGCGGAGCATCGAACCCGAAATCTCGAGATTCCGGGTCTGCTCCTTCGGAGCATCCCGGAATGACTGCGTTAGTCCTCGAACTTCGGCGCGCGCTTCTCGATGTTGGCCCGCACCGATTCAAGCTGGTTCGGGCTGCCGATCAGCTTCTGCTGCTCTACGGATTCCGCGAGCAGCGCTGGACCCGGATCGACGGACAGATTGTTCAGCATGCGCTTGGCGGCTCGGATCGCATCCGGATTTTTGCCGGCGATCTCGCGCGCCGTGTCCAGCGCCGCCGCGCGCGGATCGGCGCAGATGCGCGTGACGAGCCCGTAGGCCTGCCCCTCCTCCGGCGAGAACACGCGGCCGGTGTAGGTCAGCTCACGCAGGATGTCGTCGCGCATCAACGTGCCGAGGATCGGCGTGCCGGCCATGTCCGGCACCAGACCCCATTTGATCTCCATGATCGACATCTTGGTATCCGGCGCGACGTAGCGCATGTCGGCACCGAGCGCGAGCTGGAAGCCGCCGCCATAGGCCACGCCATGCACCGCAGCAATCACCGGCACCGGCAGCTGCCGCCAGCCCCACACCGCCTGCTGGGCGAAGTTGGCCTTGCCGTGGGTGCGAACCGTGAGATCGCGCTTCTCGCCGCCGGGTATGCCGTTGCCGCCGGAGTCCTTCATCGCCGCGAAGCGGCCCATGTCGAGCCCGGCGCAGAACGCGCGGCCCTCGCCGGACAGCACCACGGCGCGCAGGCCCTTTTCCTTGGACAGCCGGTCGGTCGCCGCGACCAGCGCCTCGAACATCTCCATGTCCAACGCATTCATCTTGTCGGCGCGGACCAGGCGAACATCGGCAACGCCGTCCTTGATCTCGATCGCGACGCGGTTGTCCATCGGGCGGTCTCCTCACGATTGTCTTTGTGACTTTACATGGGGCTGTCGGAGCGATTTAGTCAATCGACCAATTAACTCACAACATCTCAGGCGGAAACTCCCATGTTCAAGGATAATCTCCTCGAAGGTCGACGCATTCTGGTGACCGGCGGCGGCACCGGCCTCGGCAAGGCGATGGCCGCGCGTTTCCTACAGCTTGGTGCCGAAGTCCATATTTGCGGCCGGCGGAAAATCGTCTGCGACGAGACCGCCACCGAGCTGATGGACCTCTACGGCGGCCGCGTCACCAGTCACGGCGTCGACATCCGCAATGCGATGGCGGTCGAGGAAATGATCGAGGCGATCTTCCAGGAAGGTGGCGTCACCGATCTCATCAACAACGCCGCAGGCAACTTCATTTCCCGCACCGAGGAATTGAGCCCGCGCGGTTTCGACGCCGTCGCCAACATCGTCATGCACGGCACGTTCTACGTGACGCATGCCGTCGGCAAGCGCTGGATCGCCGCGAAGCAGCCGGGCAACGTCGTGTCGATCACCGTGACCTGGGTGCGCAACGGCTCGCCCTATGTGGTGCCCTCGGCGATGAGCAAGTCGGCGATCCACGCCATGACGATGTCGCTCGCCACCGAATGGGGCCGCTATGGCATCCGTCTCAACACCATCGCGCCCGGCGAAATCCCGACCGAGGGCATGAGCAAGCGCATCAAGCCGGGTGACGAGGCCGGCGCGCGCACCAAGGCGATGAACCCGATGGGCCGCGTCGGCACCATGGAAGAGCTGCAGAATCTCGCCGTGTTCCTGATCTCCGGCGGCTGCAACTGGATCAACGGCGAGACCATCGCGATGGACGGCGCCCAGGCGCTGGCGATGGGCGGCAACTTCTATCAGCTGCGTGACTGGAGCGACGACGACTGGACCAAGGCCAAAGAGTCGATCAAGGCACAGAACGACAAGGACCGCGCGACGCGTACCGGCTGACGAGGCAAACGTCCGGTTGCCCGGCATCACGCGCGCTGTACACTGAACGAAGGCTGCTCGCTCCGGCGCAATCCGGGGCGAGGACGACGAATATAAAACGAAGAAAACGGCACAATCGGAGGGGAAACATGTCCGTCACGACGGCAGCGTCGACGCTCGTCGACGTCGTGCGCAACCAGGCGCAGGCACTCGGCTCCGCCACCGCCTATGAGTTCGAAGGCCGCATCACCAGCTTCGCCGAGTTCGACCGCAAGACCAACCAGGTCGCGAACGCGCTGAAAGCCCTCGGCCTCAAGCCGGGCGAGCGGATCGCCTATTTCGGCAAGAACAGCGACGTCTATTTCGAGCTGCTGGCCGGCGCCATGAAGGCCAACATCGTGATGGCGCCCGTCAACTGGCGCCTAGCAGGACCGGAAGTGGCGTTCATCGTGGAGGACTGCAAGGCCCCTGCTTTGTTCGTCGGTCCGGAGTTCATCACCATGATCCGGCAGATCCGCGACCAGCTGCCGAGCGTGCGGCATATCATCACCACCGAAGGCGGCGCGCCGGAATGGCAGGACTACACGGCGTGGCGCGATGCGCAGAGCGCCGATGATCCGGGCGTCGACATCACGCCGAAGGACATCGCGCTGCAGCTCTACACCTCAGGCACGACAGGCAAGCCCAAGGGCGCGATGCTGTCGCACGCGAACTTCCTCAACCTCGTCAACACCGGCAATCCCGCGGAGAAGCCGGACTGGAACAAATGGTCGACCGAGGACGTCTCGCTGATCGCGATGCCGATCTTCCATATCGGCGGCTCCGGCTGGGGCCTGATGAGCCTGTATCACGGCGCTCGCGGCGTCATCGCCCGCGAGTTCGATCCGACCAAGATCCTCGACTTCTTCGAGCAGTCCGGGATCACCAAGCTGTTCATGGTGCCGGCCGCGATGCAGTTCGTGGTGCGGCAGCCAAGGGCGCGGCAGGTTGATTTCTCGCGGTTGAAATACATGCTCTACGGCGCCTCGCCGATCCCGGCGGCGCTGCTGAAGGAATGCATCGACGTCTTCAAATGCGGCTTCGTGCAGATGTACGGCATGACGGAGACCACCGGCACCATCATCGCACTGCCGCCGGAGGATCACGTCGAGGGGCTCGAGCGGATGCGCTCGGCCGGCAAGCCGCTGCCGGGCGTCGAAGTCGCGATCATCGATCCCTTGGGCAACCCGCTGCCGCCGCGGCAGGTCGGCGAGATCGCCACCCGATCAGGCTCCAACATGGCCGGGTACTGGAATCTGCCGGAGGCGACCGCACGCACGCTCGGCAAGGACGGCTGGCTGCGCACCGGGGACGCCGGCTACATGGACGAGGACGGCTACGTCTACATCCACGACCGCATCAAGGACATGATCATCTCGGGCGGGGAGAACATCTATCCGGCCGAGGTCGAAAGCGCGATCTGCGATCATCCCGATGTCGCCGAGGCCGCAGTCATCGGCATTCCCGATGACAAATGGGGCGAGGCGGTGAAGGCGATCGTCGTCATGAAGCCGGGCAAGCAGGCGACAACGACCGACATCATCAACTTCACCCGCACCCGCATCGCCGGCTTCAAGACGCCGAAGAGCGTAGACTTCCTCGACGCCCTCCCGCGCAATCCCTCCGGCAAGATTTTACGGCGGAATCTGCGCGACCCGTATTGGGCGGGCAAGGACCGGCAGGTGAACTAGACGTATACAATTCCCGTGAAGATGCATCCTGGATCGCTTCGCTGCCGCTCGCGATGACGAGGAGAGAGCGTGCACTCTCTCTCCACCGTCATTGCGAGGCGCCCTTGCGCCGAAGCAATCCAGGGGCCAAGCGACAGGTCTGGATTGCTTGCTGACGCTCACGATCGCTATCTTCGAACTACAGCCACCTCACCTCTTGTTCACCCCCATGTACCCGAACAAAAAGCCTGCCACCTTGCGCATCTGGATCTCCTCGCTGCCCTCGGTGATGCGATAGCGGCGGTGGTGGCGGTAGATGTGCTCGAACGGCTTATGGCGCGAATAGCCCATGCCGCCATGGACCTGGATGGCGCGGTCGGCGGCTTCGCAGCACAGGCGGTTAGCCCAGTAGTTGCACATCGAGACCTTGTCGGAGAGCGTCTGCTCGACCTGCGCCTGGGTGAGTTCGTCCATCTCCCACGCGGTCTTGCGGATCAGGAGTCGCAACATCTCCGCCTGCGTCGCCAGCTCCACCAGCGGCCACTGGATCGCCTGGTTCTCGGCCAGCGCCTTGCCAAACGGCTTGCGCCCTCGGGCGTAGTTGACGCTCTCGTTGATGCAAAAGACGGCCGCTCCGAGCGAGCTCGCCGCCTGGCGGATGCGGTTCTCGTGCACGAAGCACTGCGCCAGCGACAGTCCTCGCCCGACCTCGCCAAACAGCGCGTCCTCCGGCACGAACACGTCGGTAAAGCTGACGCGGGGATGATCGGTCGGCATGTTGAAGGTCCAGAGATACTCCTCGACCTTCACGCCTTCGCTCTTCGCCGGCACCAGGAAGCAGGTGATGCCGCGCGCGTCGCCGTCATTGCCCGAGGTGCGCGCGAACAGCGCGCAGTGCGTGGCGACGTGCATGCCCGTCGTCCACATCTTCTCGCCGTTGATCAGCCAGCCCTTGACGTTGTCGCGGGTGGCAGGCTCGGCCTTGGTCTCCATGTGCGTCGCGTCCGAGCCGTGATGCGGCTCGGTCAGGCCGAACGTGATGCGGTACTTGCCGGTGATCGAGCCGTCGATCATCGCCTTCTGGTCGTCGCGGCCGTAGCGGTCGAGCATGGTGACGATCGGCAAATTGCCGACGATCGAGTGCTCGTTCTGCAAATCGTTGTGCAGGCCGAGCCCCTTGGAGGCGAAGTGCTCGCGGATCACGGCCATCCAGAGGTTGGAGCCGTCCTTGCCGCCGTAGCGCTTCGGGATCGCGAAGCGCAGGTGGCCGGCGGCGTCGGCGCGGTCCTTAGCCTTGCGCAGCAGCTGCTCCCACTCATGCCGCGGCAGGCCGCCATTCTCGAAATCGGTGCGCGCCCATTCGCGGCGATGGTCGAAGAAGCGAATGTTGTCGTCGGCCTCCTCGAGCGGCTTGATCTCGGCGGCGATGAAGCGGTCGAGCTCGTCGAGATAGGCGACCAATTCCCTCGGCAAGGAAAAATCCATGGCGTGTCTCCCTGTGCGTGTCGTTGTTGTTCTTGATCTTGACCAGCCCGGCCCTCCGCCGCGTGCTTGTGGCGCGCAGCGCGGTTGCGTATTTGGATGACTGCAGATGCAGCGCAGGCGCTAAGCTCGCGCAACGTTGCCAATCAGAAACCAGGAGGAACGGTCGATGGAGCTGAAATTCTCGAAGGTCACGCGCAAGGGACCGGTCACGATCGTCACCCTGGCCCGCCCCGAGGTCTACAACGCGCTGCATACCGACGCGCATTACGAGCTCGAGGCGGTGTTCGACGGCTTCGCCGCCGATCCCGAGCAATGGGTCGCGATCATCACCGGCGAAGGCGACAAGGCGTTCTGCGCCGGCAACGACCTGAAATGGCAGGCGGCCGGCGGCAAGCGTGGCTGGGGCCGAAGCGGCTTCGGCGGCCTCACCTCGCGCTTCGATTGCGACAAGCCGCTGATCGCAGCCGTCAACGGCGTCGCGATGGGCGGCGGCTTCGAGATCGCGCTGGCCTGCGACCTGATCATCGCATCGGAGAATGCGACCTTCGCCCTGCCCGAGCCGCGCGTCGGCCTCGCCGCGCTCGCCGGTGGCCTGCAGCGGCTGCCGCGCCAGATCGGCATGAAGCGCGCGATGGGCATGATCCTCACCGGTCGCCATGTCGGCGCGCGCGAGGGCCACGAGCTCGGCTTCGTCAACGAGGTGGTGCCGCAGGGCGAGGCGCTGTCGGCCGCGGAGCGTTGGGCCGAGACGATCGCCAAGAACTCGCCGATGTCGATCCGCGCCTCCAAGCAGGCGATCGAGAAGGGCCTCGCGGTGTCGCTGGAGCAGGCGATCACCGAGCAGCGCGACTACCCGGCGGTGCAGGCGATGATCCATTCGCAGGACTACATCGAGGGACCGAAGGCGTTCTCGGAGAAGCGGCCGCCGCAATGGCTGGGGCGATAGAGCTTCACTGACTCCGTCGTTCCGGGGCGCGCGCAGCCAGCGCCCGAAATCCATAACCACGATCACGCATATGGATTCAGGGCTCCCGACTTCGTCGCGTCCCGGAATGACGCGGGTCGGCCTCCACTCCGTCATGGCCGGGCTTGACCCGGCCATCCACATCTCGCGGCAGTTGCGTGAGGGGATGGATGCCCGGGTCAAGCCCGGGCATGACGACCGAGGGTTACGGGCCATTCGTGCCCCTTCCCGCCTCGCGCTTGTAGGATGCGTAGTTCGGCTGGTCGACGGCGAGCTTGTCGAGCGTGGTCCGCCAGAGGTGCTCTTTCAGCCCCGGCGTCGCGAGGTCGACGGCGCCGCTTGCGATCTGCTCCGCCAACATGCGGTTGAGATCGAGCAACTCACCGTTCTGTCCCAGCAAATCCTTCAACCGCGCATGCTCCGCGGCGTCCGCGGGCGCAGCCTGCGTGAGCTGCCGTACGACGAGATCGAGCGCATTGATGCCGACGCGCAGCTTGAACGCCTGGTGCCCGGAGATCATCGGGGCGATGTCGTTGCGCAGGAAATCCGCCACGGCCTGCACCAACTCGGTCGGCGTCGGTTCGTCCTGCATCAGCCCTCTCCTCGCGGCGCCAAGAGCCGCAGCAGATCGATCTCGGTCTCCGAGGCGCGGCGGCCGATCATCGCGCGCTCCATCGAATGGTCGGGACCTTCGCGAAACCGCTGCATCATGCCGCAGCACATCACGCCCCAGCGCAAGGTGCCCATGACTTCCCAGAACTTCACCCTGCCAGGATCGACCTTGCGGCCCGCGGCCTCGTAGCCGGCGAACAGCTCCTCGCGCGAGCCGAAACCGCCGACGGGCTTGTCGATTTCGCCGAAGCGCCAGGAGTTGACACAGATCCAGCCGAGGTCCTCCATGGGATCGCCGAGATGGGCGAGCTCCCAGTCGAGCACGGCGCGCACGCCGTCGGGACCGATGATCAGATTGCCGTTGCGGAAATCGCCGTGCACCAGCGTCACCTCGGCCGACGGACCGGGATCGTTCTGCGACAGCCAGCGCAGCGCCAGATCGAACACCGGGCGCGGCCAGTCGAAGCTGTGATATTCGCGCGCGAGCTCGGCGATCTCCCTGGTCGCGTTCATCTCGCGTAGCTCAGGCAGCTCCGCGCGGGCGATGCCGTGGATGCCGGCGGCGATGCCGCCGAGCTGGCGTGCGAGACGGGGGCGCGCCTCGGCAAACTCGGCGTCGCGCAAAATCTTGCGGGCGATGGTCTCGCCCTCGACGCGGCGCATGATGAAGCCGGTGCCGAGATCATCGGCGGGCGCCAGCAGGTGCAGCACCTCGGGCGACGGCACGCCGGCGGCGTGCGCCAGCCGCATCAAGGCCGCCTCATTGTCCAGCCCCGCCGCGCGGCCGGGCGCGGCGCCGTAGCCTTTCGGCGAGCGGCGCAGGATGGCGCCGACATCGCCGTCGGGGTGGACGATGTCGAAGCGCCACGTCTCCTGGCTGGCGCCCCCCGACAGCTTGGCGGCGCCACGCACGCCGGTCGCGCCCGGCATGAAGGCGGCGAGGCAGCGGGACAGTTCGCTCTCGATCATTGGCCCTTGAACTTGGCCGGGCGCTTTTCAAGAAACGCGGTGACGCCTTCCTTGAAGTCGGACGTCGCGCCCGCGACGCGCTGCGCCTGGAATTCGGCGTTGAGCTGCTCCTCGAACGAGTTCTCGGGGCTGTCCCAATACAGCCGGCGGATCTGCGCCAGCGCCACCGTCGGGCCGTTGGCAAGCTCGTGCGCGAGCTTCATCGTCTCCTGCTTCAGTGCCGCGTCGTCATAGACGCGGTTGACGAGGCCCCATTGCAGCGCCGTCTCGGCCGGCAGCTTCTCGCCGAGCAGCGACAGCTCGATCGCGCGCGCCTTGCCGACCAGACGCGGCAACAGCCAGGTCGAGCCGCAATCAGGCACCAGGCCGATGCGGCGGAACGCTTGCAGGAAGTAGGCGGATTTTGCGCACAGGATCATGTCGCCCATCAGCGCGAAGCTCATGCCGGCGCCGGCGGCCGGGCCGTTGACCGAGGTCACGATCGGGCAATGCAGGTTGCGCAGACGGCGCAGGAACGGATGGAAGGCGGTCTCGAGCGCGGCGCCGGCATTGCTGCGGCCGGGCTTGGCCTGCGCGTTGCGCCCTTGCAGATTGGCGCCGGTGCAGAAGGCGCGTCCCGCGCCGGTCACGACCAGGCAGCGCACGTCCGCCCTCTTCTCCTCGATCTCGTCGAGCGCTTCGGCGAGCCCGCCGAGCATGTCGATGGAGACCGCGTTCATCACCTCCTGATGATCGAGCGTGAGGATGGCGACGGGCCCGTCGAAATCGAGTGTGACGTGCTTGAACTGCATGGTTTCCTCTCAAGAGCTTGTCGAGCGCTGCATTCTTCGCGGCGGAAATTCGCAGCATCGCTTGGTTCGTGCAGCATATTTGATTTTTGTGTTTCGGTTGTCCATGGTTGCGTCATCCAAATAATCGAAGCGACGCACAGCGTCCTCACATCATCACGGAAACGCTCATGACCATGTTCGATCTCACCAGCCGTGTGGCCGTCGTCACCGGCGGCAATGGAGGCATAGGCCTCGGCATCGCCCAGGCACTTGCGTCCAGTGGCTGCAACGTCTCGATCTGGGGACGCAACGCCGAGAAGAACAAAGCCGCCGCGGCATCGATGGCCGCCGGCCCCGGCAAGGTCGATACGCGCATCTGCGACGTGACGAGTGCCGCCTCCGTCGCAGAGGCGATGAAGGCGACGCTGGACACCTTCGGCCGCGTCGACGGCTGCTTCGCCAATGCCGGCATCGGCGGCGGCGGCCGCAAGCCGTTCATCGAGCGCAGCGAGGAGGAATGGCGTGCGATGTTCGCGACCAATCTCGACGGCGTCTTCCACGCCTTCCAGGCCGCTGCGCGTCACATGACCGCGCGCGCCGAGGCCGGCGATCCGTTCGGCCGGCTGGTTGCGACATCGAGTCTGGCCTCGCTGTTCGGCACCGCACGCAACGAGCATTATGCCGGGACGAAGGCTGCCCTCAACGCGCTGTGCCGGGCGCTGGCGGTCGAGCTCGCCCGCTACGGCGTCACCGCGAATGCGATCCTGCCCGGCTGGATCAAGAGCGACATGACGGCGGGCATCATGGGCAACGAGAAGTTCGTCGCCAACGTCATGCCACGCATTCCGGTGCGTCGCTTCGGCGAGCCGTCGGATTTCGGTGGCATCGCCGTGTACCTGATGAGCAAGGCCTCGTCGTATCACACCGCCGATTGCTTCGTGATCGACGGCGGCTATACCGCGTTCTGACACGCCGGAAGACGCGGTGGACCGGTGCGCCGGTCCACCAAAGCGGGATTTGTTCCCGCGCTTTATTCCAAGATTTCCGAAATTTAATGGTCTCGGGCCTGCCACGCCCCCGTGACCTCGGCGTTGTCCCTCATCACATGACGAGGAGACATCGAGGGGAAGGAAGCCATGAAGCGCGGCGTGACGGTTTTGGCCTGTGTGTCTGCCCTGACTGTGGCCGGGTATTTCGCCATCGCCAAGTGGGGCATCCAGCACGAGAGCCGTGAGTTCTTCGATGCCGAGCGGCAGCGGCCGATCACGGTCGATATTGCCGTTCGCACGGATTACGAGATGAAGGCCAATGCCGGGCTGTGGCGGCTCCCGGTCGCCATCATCAGCAACGGCAACACGGTGAAGAACACCGAATACTCGTTCCTCGCGAACGTGTTCGCCGCGCGCGGCTATCTCGTCGCCAGCGTCCAGCAGGACCTGCCGACGGACCCGCCGCTCGTCACCAAGGTCGGCCTGCCCTATGTCGGTCGGCTCGACGTGTACAAGAAGGGCGAGGCCAACATCCTGTGCGTGCTGAACGAGATGAAGAAGCGGCATCCGAACGCCGACTACGATCATCTCACCCTGGTCGGCCATTCCAATGGCGGCGATACCGCGATGTATTTCGCCAAGGAGCATCCGAACATCGTGTCGCAGGTGGTGACACTGGACAATCTGCGCGTTCCTTTCGTCATCCGGGACAAGCTGAAGATCCTGTCGTTCCGCTCCGATGATCCGGAGTTCAAGACCGATCCGGACGTGCTGCCCAAGCAGCTCGGCAAGAAGAGCGGCATCGACATCATCAAGACCGAGTTCCAGCACACCTGGATGAGCGACCGCGGCCCCTATACGGCGCGGGAACGGATCCAGGCGACGCTCGACAAATATCTCGGCGGCGATGCGACCAGCGAGCTTGCGCCGGCGGATACGGACAACCTGATCGTCACCAACGGAGCGGCCGCCCTGCCCTGACACCAGCGGTCGACGCGCCACGCTCTCGCGGCGCGTCGCGCGCCCGAGCTTTTTCGGCCGAGACCCTCGCGAACGACGAGGGCGCAGGGAATGCCGGGTGATGGCCTCACCCGCGGCCCGCCTGCGAAGGAAAATGCAGGCGGCAGGTACCACAGGTTCAGCCGGATCGACCCGGCATTCCCCGCGCGATGGCTTGACGGATTATACGTACTCTCCCCGGGGACCGGGCTGTTTTGCCCCCGTCACCGGCGGATCATCGTCTCCGCCGGCTTGGCATCAGCGTCGGGATGCCAGGACCATACGACTTCACCGTGCGGATCGTCTTGTTCGTCGGCGCGTGTAACCGCGCTGCAATCCGATCCGCCCACCGCATCCCTGCCTCACGTCTCGTGACGATCGCGATACGCCCCTCGTGGCGAAGCAGGATGCGCGGGAAGATCGATCTGATTTGCCCGACGACACAAGCCTTCGAGCCTGCGACAAACTGGCACGACGGGCAGACGACGCATGGCAGCTGCGCAATCGCGTGGCCGCCAGGCGCCGCAATGCTGTTAGTCCTGCGGCTTCTTGGCCGGCGGGCCGTTCTTGTTGCCCGGCATGCCCTTGATGTTCGACGGGTCCTGGGCGCTGACGTCGGGGTTCTGCCGGTTGATGGTCGAGGACGAGCCCACCGTGCCCGAGTCTGTTGCCGACGGCCCGTTCTTGTTACCGGGCGCGCCCTGGATGCCCGCTCCGGAATTCTGCGCGCTCGGCGGCGTGGTGGTTGGCTGCTGCGTGCCCTGCGCCCAGGCCGAGCCGGCCGACACGACGAACGCGCACGCAATCAAGCTGATCATGGGTTTCACGGCGTGACCTCCCTTTATAGTTGCTGTGCTGTTCGAACGTGGCGTGATCGGAGCCGTTCCAGGGAACGCCGAATTTCACAGGGGACGCGCCGCGGATGCACGCAGTCTTTGCCCGCTTTATCGGCTTCCGCAACGCAACGTGGCCGACTACGGTCGGCTCACCAACGCATCAGAGGCCGCGACACATGCAATACCTCTCCACCGATCTCAGCCCGCGCGAGCGCTACAAGATCCTGACCTCCTTCGTGCTGCCGCGGCCGATCGCCTGGGTCACGACCAAGAGCGAGACCGGCGTGGTCAACGCCGCCCCGTTCTCGTTCTTCAACGTGATGGGTGAGGATCCGCCGCTGTGCGTGTTCGCGATCAATCTGCGGCCGGACGGCCGGGTGAAGGACACGCTGGTCAATATCCGCCGCGCCGGCGAGTTCGTGGTCCACATCACCGACGAGCCGCTGGCCCAAGTGATGCACGAGACCGGCGGCGACTTCCCGCCCGAGGTCAGCGAACCGGATCATCTCGGGCTGAAGCTCGCGCCGTCGCGCATGATCGACGTGCCGCGGCTGGCGGACGCGCCGTTCGCGATGGAGTGCAAGACCTGGCAGCTGATCGACGTCAACGGCGACCGCGTGCTGGTGCTCGGCGAGGGCCTCGCCTTCCACATCCGCGACGAGCTCTGGGACGCTGAGAAGATGCGGGTCGAGATGGAGCTGTTCCATCCGGTCGGCCGCATGTTCGCCGACCGCTATTGCCGGACCAATGACCGGATGGATTTCCCGCCGGCGAAAGGCGCCGGCTGAGCCTTCCATCCGCGCCGCCGGGGCTGATGCTCAGTAGGTGGCGGCGAGATAGTCGACGATCCTGCCGACATCGGCGTCGTCGATCGGAGCGCCATAGACCTTGATCATCTTGGTGACCTCGGCCTGCCAGAACTCCTTCTTGTTCTTCATCGGCGGCTGCGTCTTGATGTAGTCGGCGGAGTGGCAGGCCGTGCAATTGCCCTGCACGACGGCGAGATCGGGTCCCGGCTTGAAGGCTGCCGTCTCCTGCGGAACCTTATAGTTGACCGGGGCCGCGATGAGCGCGGCAGGCCCAGCCGCAAGACAACCGAGCCCGACAGCCAGCGCAGCGAGGCAAGACATCCGTTGCATGGTCGTGCTCCTCAAGCCGCGGTGACGCGGACGGTTTCGACGACGTTGCGCAGATAGCCGGCCGGATTCCAGCGCGGCGTCTCGGGCTGCGTCTCACCGGCATTGCTGGTGGCCCGCACCTTGAGCTCGTGGGCCCCGGCAGCGAGCTTCACCGGCAACTTCCACTCCCGGAACGAGTACTTCCCGAGATCCTTGCCAAGCTTCGCGTCGTTCCAGGTCTGGCCGCCATCGGTCGAGACGGCGACCTGCTTGATCCCGCTCCCACCATCGAAGGCAATGCCGCGCAGGACAGCCGTTCCCGCCTTGAGCTTCGCGCCATCGCTGACGCTGGTGATGAAGGAACGGACCGTGAAGCGGTTGATCGGGATCGTCGCCTTCGGTGCAGTGCCGGGCTCGACCGCATTGTTCGGCGTGTCCGGAATGCGGTACGCCGATTTCATCCAGAAGCCGTCGAACACGTTGTCGATGACGGTGATCTCGTTGAGGTGCTTGACCCAGTAGGTGCCGTAATAGCCAGGCACGATCAGGCGCAGCGGAAAGCCGTTGAGGAATGGCAGATCCTCGCCGTTCATGCCATAGGCCAGCATCACCTCGCCGTTCATGGCGTGATCGATGTCCAGCGCTTTGACGAAGTCCGGCGTCTTGTCGACGATCGGGCCATCCATGCCGTTGAAGGTGACCTGCTTGGCGCCGGCCTGAACCCCAGCCATCTCGAGCACGGCCTTGAGCGGCACGCCGCGCCAGCGCGCATTGCCCATCGCGCCATTGCCGAGCTGGCCGCCGGCAACGCGCGGCTCGAAGAAGCCGCGGCTGTTGCCGGAGCATTGGTTGACGGCAACGATCTCGGTCGCCTTCAGCTTGCGAATGTCCTTGAGTGACAGCTTGAGCGGCTTGTCGACCTTGCCCTTGATCTCGAGCGTGAACTTGTCGGGATCGAGATCGTAGGGAAGCCCCGCCAGATGATAGCGGACGAAGAAGGCGTTGTTCGGCGTGATCACGCCGTCATTGAACACCGCGAACGGCGTCTCGAGCTGCGGCGGCCGGCTCGTCAGGCCGATCATCAATCGCTTCTGCGGATATTTCACCAGCGGGCGCTCGCCGTTGGCGAACGGCAGGGCCACGACGTCCTCGGCCAGCGCACGGCTCGCGCCAAGGCCACCCAGCAAGGCGGTCAGCCCCGCTCCCTTGAGCAGGTCACGTCTGTCGATCATGCAACTCCCTCCGGAGTGGTCGTTCTCGCCCGAGGTCATCACCTCGGGACCGTGTATTCAGTTCGTCCGGCGCGCGGCAGGATTTTCTGCGGATACTGATAGTTGCACGATTCTCTTGGGCCGAGAAACGATGTGGAGGTCGGAGGAGCCCCCTCGATCCGCTGCACTGCGGCAAGAACAGCTTGAGAGCTTGAGTTGTAGTGGACGTGCAGGGTGGCAAAGCGGCGCCGTCAGGCGGCGCGTGCCCACCAATGGTCGATGTGGGGACGATGGTGGGCACGGCGCGCGCGAACGGTCAAACGCAATCATGACGATCTCGGCGCGCCTTTGCCCACCCTACGGGAACATCGCGGGCAACTACTTGCCCTGCGCGATCTTGTCCTGCGTCTTGGTGTCGAAATCGCCGGCGTCGTGGCGTTCGTGGAGCTGGCTGGCGGGGTCGCCGGAAACGCGGTTGACCATGCGGCCGCGCTTCACGGGGGCGCGCTGCGCGATCTGGTCGGTCCAGCGCTGGACGTTCTTGTAGTCCTGCACCGAGAGGAACTCGCCGCCTTCGTACAGCAGGCCCTTCGACAGCGCACCGTACCATGGCCACACCGCGATGTCGGCGATGGTGTAGTCGGAGCCGGCGAGATACTCGCTCTCCGACAGACGCCGGTCGAGCACGTCGAGCTGGCGCTTCACCTCCATCGAAAAGCGGTCGATGGCGTATTCGATCTTGGTCGGGGCATAGGCGTAGAAATGGCCGAAGCCGCCGCCGAGATAGGGCGCGGCGCCCATCTGCCAGAACAACCAGGACAGGCATTCGGCGCGCTTCGCAGGCTCGGTCGGCAGGAAGGCGCCGAACTTCTCGGCGAGATAGACCAGGATCGCACCGGATTCGAACACGCGGATCGGCTCGGGTCCGCTGCGGTCGAGCAGCGCCGGGATCTTCGAGTTCGGATTGATGGCAACGAAGCCCGAGCCGAACTGATCGCCCTCCCCGATGCGGATCAGCCAGGCATCATATTCAGCGCCGCTGTGCCCGAGCGCCAGGAGCTCCTCGAGCATCACGGTGACCTTCACACCGTTCGGCGTGCCCAGCGAATAGAGCTGCAAGGGATGACGGCCGACAGGCAATTCCTTCTCATGCGTCGGTCCCGCGATCGGGCGATTGATGTTGGCGAAGCGACCGCCGCTGGCCTTGTTCCAGGTCCAGACCTTGGGCGGCACATAGCTGTTCTGTTCAGACACGAGAAACTCCGGCGTGAGCGGCAAAACGAGCGACGGTTTTAGGCGCATATGCCGTCGAGCGGAAGCCATCGCGCGCGCGGGCACCATCGGCATTTTCTGCATTGCGCGGTCGAACCGGCGATGACAGAACCGAGACAAGACAACAATGACGGCTCTCTCGGGCCGCTCCCGTTTGGAAACGCCCATGACTGCAATGGCCATGCCCCCGGAACGCATTCCCGTCATCGTCGGCGTCGGTGAGATCGTCGATCGTCCCAAGGACCTCGCCGAGGGACTGGAGCCGTTGGCGCTGCTCGAGCAGGCGATCCGCCGCGCGGAAAATGATGCGGGCGCCAAGCTGATCCAAGACACCGGCTCGCTCGACGTCGTCAACTTCCTGAGCTGGCGCTATCGCGATCCGGAGCAGCTGTTGGCCCAGCGGCTCGGCGTGACACCCGCGCATTGCTCCTACGGGCCGGTCGGCGGCGAGAGCCCGATCCGCTACCTGCACGAAGCCGCGCTGCGCATCGCGCGTGGCGAATGCGACGTCGCGGTGGTGTGCGGTGCGGAGGCGCAGTCGACGGCGACCAAGGCCGAGCGCGCCGGCGTCGCCCTGCCCTGGACGCCGTTCGCGCACGATGTGGAAGAGCCGAAGCGCGGCGCCGCGTTCCAGAAGCCGCTCGCGGTGAAGCTCGGCGTATTCCGCCCCGTCTCGGTCTATCCGTTCTACGAGGTCGCGAGCGCGGCGAAGTGGGGCCAGACGCCGCGGCAGGCGCTCGCCGAATCCGGCGAGCTGTGGTCGCGCTTCTCGGCGGTCGCCGCCTACAATCCCAATGCCTGGCTGAAGAGGCACTTCGCGCCGGAGGAGATCGCGACGCCCTCGGCCGACAATCGCCCGATCGCCTGGCCCTACACCAAGCTGATGGTCGCCAATCCCATGGTCAACATGGGCGGGGCGCTGATCCTGACCAGCCTGGCGAAGGCGCGCGCCGCCGGCGTTGCCGAGAACCGCATGATCTATCCGCTCGGCGGCGCCTCTGCGGAGGACCCGCGCGATTATCTGACGCGCGATCAGTTCGCCGAAAGCCATCCGCAGAATGCCGTGCTGCAGGCGGCGATGAACCTCGTCGGCGGCAAGGGCTCGGCGTTCGACGTGATCGAGCTCTACAGCTGCTTTCCGTGCGTGCCGAAGATGGCGCGGCGGACGCTCGGACTCGGCGCCGATGTCGAGCCGACCGTCACCGGCGGACTGACGTTTTTCGGCGCGCCGCTCAACACCTACATGACGCACGCCGCCTGCGCGATGGTGCGGCGGCTGCGGGGCGGCGGCGCCAGGCGCGGCCTGCTCTACGGCCAGGGCGGCTTCGTCACCAAGCATCATGCGCTGGTGATCTCGCGCGAGCCGCCCTCGGCGCTGTCACAGGACGTCAGCGTGCAGGCGGAGGCCGATCGTCATCGCGGCACAGCGCCGGAGTTCGTCGGCGAAGCGTCAGGCAACGGCAAGGTCGAGAGCTTCACCGCGCTGTATGACCGCAACGGCGAGGTCGAGCATGGCGTGGTGATGCTGCGCACCGAGCAGGACACGCGCACGCTGGCGCGCGTGCCGGCACGGGACGAGGCGACGCTGGCACGGCTTATGGACCTGGACAGGACCCCGGTCGGCGCGCTCGGTACGATCACCATGGCGGGTGATGGCGTGCCGGAGTGGCGGGTGAGTTAGGACGCTCCTCAGCAGAGCGCCGTCATTCCGGGGCAATCTGCATGCGCTGAAAGCGTATGACGATTGAGCCCGGAATCTCGAGCTTGTTGGAAAAGGTCGCAAAACAAACTCGAGATTCCGGGTTCAAGGCCTTCGGCCTTGCCCCGGAATGACGGCGCGTGTGATCCAGCATGCCATCACTCACACCTCGCGCGCCTCGCGCTGCCAGCGCGCATAGGCCGTATCCCAACCGGGATCTGCGTCGGCCGGGAAACCCAGCGTCCTGCCGCCGCCAAGGTCGCGAAAGCCGGTCATGGCGCGGCGATGCGCGCCGCTTCCGACATAAGCGCGCATGCTGGCCTCGTCGCGCCATACCGTCAGCGTGTGGTAGATGCCATCGACGGGACGCAACTCGACGCGCAGGTTTCCCGGAGCGCCGCGCGCCTGGCTCACGGCCCGCGAGGTGTGCCACCAGAAGCGCAGCAGGCGGACGAGCCCGGGATGCGGACGGAAGCCGGTGACGGAAACGTAGACGCTCATGAGTGCCCCTGGGATCACGGATCGGCCGCACGGCCATGGCGGCTCCTACGGATCGGCGTGAGCACAACGATGCTCGGAGCGTTCTGGATGTCCGACGGCGCATCGCGCGCCAACGCCGCTCAGCGCGCGGTGCGCTTGGGCTTCGTATCCTCGGGCACCGTGCCCGTGGTCTCGGCGGGCGCGGGAACGGCGCGGCCATCGCCGACCAGCACCTGCTCGCGCTTGCGCGCAAGCGCATCGTCGCGGCGCGCCACCGCGGTCGCCAGCTCCGGATTCAGCTTCAGGGCCTGGTTGAAGTCGGCAAGCGCGCGGTCGTAGCGCCCCTTCGCGAGCCAGACCGCGCCGCGGTCGCTGTAGAGGTCGGCGTCGCTGAAGCTCATGCGCACCGCGCGATCGAGATCCACCAGCGCCTCGTCGAGCTCGCCGGTCTGCTGCAGCGCCAGCGCGCGATCGTGCAGCAGCGCCGGATTGTTCGGATCGAGCCGGATCGCCTTCTCATAGTCCGCCACCGCGCGGTCCCACCGGCCCCTGCGGCCGAGGTCCCGAGCACGGTAGCGGTAGAGGTCGGCATTGCGCGGCGCGAGCTGGACGGCCTCGTCGAAATCGGCGATGGCGCCGTCGAGATCACCCTGCTGGCTGCGCTCCAGGGCACGCCGGACGAAGCCGGCCGCGGTGGTCGGCTGTGCCGGTGAGACCTGCTGTCCTGCGGTCGCCTCCTTCGCCGGAGACGGCGCCGGGCTTGCTTCAGGCGCTGGTGGCGGGACCGGCAGCACCGCACCGGTCGCGTCCTGCGGGGCCGACGCCACGTCGCCGCGGGCGTCGCGCGGCGGCTCGGAGCGAGGTTGAGCCGGCGGTTGCAGGGTGACCGAGCGCGTCGCCGGCGACCGGATCGTCCAATCGCCGAGCGATGGAAACAGCAGGATCTCCAGCCCGATCAGGATCGCGCTGAGCACCGTGGTCGCGGCGGTGAACTGGAAGATCGCGTCCCAGCGTTCGCGGCGGATCCGCGCGCGCTCGGAGGCGAGCTCCTCGTCATATTCGGCGCGGCGGCCGGGATCGCGCAGGACGTTGTAGGCGATGATGATCAGCTTGAGCTGATGCTCGGACGCGGCGTCGCGTCCTCCCGTGAGGTCGGGATGATGCGCCTTGGCGGCCTGCCGGAACGCCTTCTTGATCGTATCGAGATCGGCGCGCGGCGAAACTCCGAGCACCTCGTAATGCGTTTTCATCAATCTGCCTCGCGGCCCCCTTCCGCGCTCGCGTCGTGATCATGCTGACAACATGTCGAGCGCATAATGGGCGCCATCGCGAACGAGCCGGCCAAATCCGGGCCATGGAAAATGCGAGCCGCAGATCAGCGTTCCGTCTGCGACCACCCTGTCGAGCAATCTGCGCCGGCTGACCTCCGCAGCCGGAGCATCCTGGTCATATGCGCCGTGCCATTCGGGATGGCGCAGGCTGAGCGCCGGCACATAGGCCGTGTCGCCCGAGATCATCAGCTGCTCCTGGCCGGAGCTGAGATGAAAGGCGGTATGTCCCGGCGTGTGACCGTGGACGCTCACGAAATGAATGCCGGGCACCACCTCGTCCTCGCCCTCGACCGGCAGCACGTTCTTCCAGCCCGGAAGCACGCTCTGGATGCGGCGGGCGAGCGCCTGCCGCCACGGCGGAAGCCGGCTGGTCATGGTCGGATCGGTCCAGAAATTGTACTCCGCCGCGGCCACGATGATCTCGGCGTTGGGAAACACCGGCGCGTTGCTGTCCTCGCCGAGCAGTCCAAAAATATGATCGGGATGAAAATGCGATATCAGGATGGTGTCGATGTCCTGCGGACGAAGGCCGGCCGCCTTCAGATTGTCCAGCATGCGGCCCGACACGAAGATGGAATCGGAATTGTAGCCCTGCACCTGGCCGCCGCCGCCGGCGTCGCACAGCACGGTCTTGCCTCCCAGCCGCACCACATAAGTGCTGATCGGCACCGGCACGAAAGCGGGGCTGAGGCCGGCCGCGCGCAGCGCCGCCTTGACGTCATTGATGCCGGCATTGCTCAGGAAGCCCGCCTCATGCGGCTTCTCCCAGATGCCGTCATAGAGCGCGATCACCTCGGCCTCGCCCACGGTGAGCCGACGGAAGCCGCGCTCCGGATCCACCGTGCGGCGGCGGGGCTTGGCGGCGATGGCGAGCGGCGCATCGAGACCGAAGCCCGCGGCCGCGAGGGCGGCCGACAACACCAGGGTCCTGCGCGAAGGTCCGCACGCGATCACATTGCCCGCCAATAATTTGTACCGCTGGTTGAACAAATTCCGGATGCAAGGAAGCTTTGCACCTTAGCGGGATTATGGCGTGATGGCGGCGTTTGTGGCTGACGCGCTGCTTCCTGGCCAAGCGATGCACGAAACGCACAGTGTTGGGTCGGTCGGCAGACGGACCCCAGGTCGAGCTGCGAACGGGTGGCAGATGCAGGTTTTCTCGACCGCCAATGTCCAACGACAAACGGCGCCCCGCGGGCGCCGTTCAACTATCGCACCTGATGTGGCCAGTCCGGCCGTGTCCACCGGGATCAGGCGGCGCGGACCGACTGAAGGAAGCGGCTGACCTCCTGCTTGAGGCGGTTGCTGTCGCCCGAGAGCTGGCGCGCCGCGTTGAGAACCTGGCTCGACGTGTCGCCGGTCTCGCTGGCGCCACGCTGAACGTCGGTGATGTTCGATGAGACCTGCTGCGTGCCGGTTGCGGCATGCTGGATGTTGCGGGAGATCTCGGCGGTGGCGGCGCCCTGCTCCTCGACGGCGGCGGCGACCGTCGCGGCAATCTCGGACAGCCGTTCGATCGTCGTCGAGATCTCGCGGATGGCGCCGACGGATTCGTTGGTGGCCGCCTGGATGCCGGAAATCTGCTGGCCGATCTCTCCGGTCGCCTTGGCCGTCTGCTCGGCGAGCGCCTTGACCTCGGAGGCCACCACGGCGAAGCCGCGGCCCGCTTCGCCGGCGCGCGCGGCCTCGATGGTGGCGTTGAGCGCGAGCAGGTTGGTCTGGCCGGCAATCGTGTTGATCAGCTCGACGACGTCGCCGATGCGTGTCGCCGCCTTCGACAACTCACCGACCCGATCGTTGGTCCGCCGCGCCTGATCGACGGCGTCGGAGGCGATGCGCGCGGATTCCTGCACCTGGCGGCTGATTTCCTTGACCGAGGACGTCAGTTCCTCGGTCGCGGAGGCGACGGCCTGGACGTTGGCCGAGGCCTCTTCGGAGGCCGCGGCTACGGTCGTCGACAGCTCCTGCCCGCGCAGAGCGGTGCTCGACAGCGAATTCGCCGAACTCTCCAGATTGCCGGAGGCCGATGAGACGGTGTCGACGATGTTGCCGATCGCGCCCTCGAAACTATCCGCAAGCTCCGACATCTCCTGCTTGCGCGTGCGCTGTGCCCGCTGCTCCTGCTCCATCAGCTCCCTCGCATTGAAGCGAACCATGGTCTGCACGGTCTGCAGGTTGCGCAGGGCGCGGCCGATCTCGTCGTCGCGCTCGATGTGCATGCGGGTGTCGAGCTTGCCCTGGGTGATGCTCTCCATCGTCTCGTTGACGTGATCGAGCGGGCCGACGATGACGTTCATCGTGCGCAGGCCGACCATGCCGCACAGCACGACGCCCGCTCCGGCAATCGCCGCGGCGATCATGCCGCCGAGCCCGCCCTCGCCGAACGAGATTGCGCCGAGCACGATCAGGAACAACGTCTGCAGCGCGATCAGCGTGCGCAGCCGCGACGCGATCGTGCCGGTGAACATCGCGAGGTGATCGAATATCGAGCGGCGACGAACGATGCCGTCCTCGATCTTGTAGCCGTGCGGCTTCTTCTCGCGGATCGCCGCATACACCTGCTCGGCCTCGGTGCGCTGGTCGGACGGCAGCTTGGTGCGCACCGACGTGTAGCCGACAACCTGGCCGTCCTTCCGGATCGGCGACGCCGTCGCCAGAACCCAGTAGTAGTCGCCATTCTTGCGGCGGTTCTTGACCGCGCCGACCCACGGCCGCCCCGCCTTCAGCGTGCTCCAGAGATTGTCGAACGCCTCCGGAGGCATGTCGGGATGGCGCACGATGTTGTGCGGCTGGCCCATCAGCTCGGCCTCGGTGAAGCCGGCGGCCTTGACGAAATCCTCGTTGAAGAACGTCAGCTTGCCCTTGGTGTCGGTCTTCGACACGATCAGGGTGTCATCCGTGATCGGATATTCGACGTTGGTGACAGGCAGGTTCTTGCGCATGGCGCGGCTTCCGATCTGCAAGGATGGGCTGAGGCCATGCCGACGGTGGCATGGCTAATTTTTTGGGTCGCGATCTCCGGAGTATCGCAGCCGTCGATTAACCCATGCTAAAATGCAGCAACCGCGAAAATACGGTCAGCACTGCCACCGCTTCCAGGTTGCAACTCGGTCTCAGCACGGCGGCGCCCGGCTCGATCCCGGCCCCCAGGCCAAACGGCGGCAAATCATGTTTGCCGCCGTCCGCTCCAGATCGTCGATCGCTGCGGTTGCCGCCTTGATCAGGCGGCGCGCACCGTCTGCAGGAAACGCGAGACCTCCGCCTTGAGGCGCGTGCTGTTGGCCGAAAGCGATTTCGCAGCCGAAAGCACCTGTGACGAGGCGCTGCCGGTCTCGGTCGCGCCGCGCTGCACATGCGCGACGTTGGAGGACACCTCGCCTGTGCCCGCCGCCGCCTGCTGCACGTTGCGGGCGATCTCCTGGGTCGCGGCGCCCTGCTCCTCGACAGCGGCCGCAATGGTCGAGGAAATCTCCGACAGCTTCTCGATCGTGACCGAGATCTCTCTGATAGCGCCGACCGAATCCTGCGTAGCCGCCTGGATGCTGCCGATCTGCTGGCCGATCTCGCCGGTGGCCTTCGCCGTCTGCTCGGCCAGCGCCTTGACCTCGGAGGCCACCACGGCGAAGCCGCGGCCGGCCTCGCCGGCGCGCGCTGCCTCGATCGTGGCGTTGAGCGCCAGCAGGTTGGTCTGGCCGGCGATGGTGTTGATCAGCTCGACGACGTCGCCGATGCGGGTCGCGGCCTTCGACAGCTCGCCGACGCGATCGGTGGTCGAGCGCGCCTGGTCGACGGCATCGCCCGCGATCCGCGCCGACTGCTGCACCTGGCGGCTGATCTCGGTGACGGACGACGACAGCTGCTCCGTCGCGGATGCCACGGACTGGACGTTGGTCGATGCCTCCTCCGACGCCGACGCGACGGTGGTGGCCAGATGTCTGGAGCGATCCGCGCTCGACGACAACGACGTCGCGGACGCCTCCAGCTCGGTGGATGCCGAGGTCACCGTCTCGATGATCTGGCCGACCACGGTCTCGAAGCTGTCGGCCAGCTGCTGCATTTCGGCACGCCGCTGCTGCGCGGCGATCTGATCCTGCGCCACCTTGGCCTCGGCCTCCTGCCGCGCCTTCTCGGCGAGCATGTTGCCGACGCCCTCGACTGCGCGCGCGGTGTCGCCGATCTCGTCCTTGCGGTCGAGCCCGACCATCGCCGGGGATTCGCCGCGCGCCATCTGCTGCAGCACCGCCGCAAGAGCCTGCATCGGCCGGGCGATGCCGAAGACTCCGACGGCCAGGGCCGCACCGATGGCAATGATGGTGGCGATGACGGCCAAAATGAGCGTGGCGCGCGTATCGGTGGCGACCGCATCGTGCTGTTCGGCGGCCTTGGCCTCCGAGAACGCCACGACGTCGCTGACGGCTTTCAACAAGGCGGTGATGGCCGTGTTGAGAACCGGGCTGCACTCGGCGCGCAGTTTCTCCGCAGCCTTGGCGCTCTGCTCCGCCGTGGTCGCCCTGCTCGCAACCTGAATGCCCGGCTCGCAGCTCGCGAAGGCGCGATTGACCAGCTCGATGGTCTTGCCGGTCTGCTCAGCCTTCTCAGGCAGGTCGGCGCGAACCTTGTCCAGCCCGCTTCTCACCTGCGCGGCTGCATCTTCCACAGCCTTGAGCAAACGGGCGTTGCCCGCCTCTGTTGCCTCGGCGACCAGCTCGAAGGCCGACGCACGGTAGGTCTCAGCCCGGCGGCCCGTCCGCGCCAGCAGCACCGTGGTGCTGTCGATCCGCTTGACGACGTCGGTATAGGCGCGATCGACCCCCGACATCTGGAGCGACATGTAGCTGGCGAGACCGATCATTGCCGCCCCCATCAAGAGAGCGATGAGGCCGACCTTGAAAACCATGCGAAGATTGCTGAGCACGACAATGAGTTCCGTATTCCTGAACAAAAGGTTGTAACAACGTCGACACTCGCCGATTTGGAATTAACGTAAGTTAAAGATCAGCCGCCTTGCGCGGGATTTCACGGGGCCCTGCACCGCGCGCATGGTTCGCGGACACCACGCCGGCAGAACGCACGCAGACAAAGCAAAAGGGCGCGGCCTTGCGGCCACGCCCTGATGTCTTGCGGCAGTTGAGTGAGCTTACGCGGCGCGCACGGTGTCCAGGAAGCGGCTGACCTCGGCCTTGAGGCGATTGCTGTCGGACGACAGCGCCTGCGCGGCGGTCAACACCTCCGAGGAAGCCGAGCCGGTTTCGCTGGCGCCACGCTGCACCTCGATGATGTTGGTCGACACGTCCTTGGTGCCCTGCGAGGCGTGCTGGACGTTGCGCGAGATCTCCTGGGTCGCGGCGCCCTGCTCTTCGACGGCGGCGGCGATGGTCGAGGCGATCTCGGAGAGGCGCTCGATCGTGCCGGAAATCTCCTTGATGGCGCCGACCGATTCCTGCGTCGCGCTCTGGATGCCGGAGATCTGCTGGCCGATCTCGCCGGTCGCCTTGGAGGTCTGCTCGGCCAAGGCCTTGACCTCGGTGGCGACGACCGCGAAGCCGCGGCCGGCTTCACCGGCGCGCGCCGCCTCGATGGTGGCGTTGAGCGCCAGCAGGTTGGTCTGGCCGGCAATGGTGTTGATCAGCTCGACGACGTCGCCGATCCGCGCGGCCGCCTTCGACAGCTCGCTCACCTGGTCGTTGGTCCGCCGCGCCTGGTTGACCGCCTCGCTCGCCATGCGGGCCGATTCCTGCACCTGCCGGCTGATCTCGGTGACCGACGAGGACAGCTCCTCGGTGGCGGAAGCGACCGACTGCACGTTGCTCGAGGCGAGCTCCGAGGCGGAGGTCACGGTGGTCGTCAGCTCCTGCGCCCGCTCGGCGGAGCGGCGCAGCGTGTTGGCGGAGCCTTCCAGCCGGCCCGAGGCCGTCGACACGGCATTGACGATGTCGCCGACGGTCTGCTCGAAGCGGCCGGCGAGATCCATCATGTCGCGGCGGCGGTTCTCCGCCTGGCGACGCTCGGTCTCCTTCTGCTCGGCTTCAAGCGCCTGGACGCGGATGGCGTTGTCCTTGAAGATCTGCACGGCCTTGGCCATGTCGCCGACTTCGTCGCGGCGATCGGCATAGGGGATGGTGACGCTGAGATCATTGTTGGCGAGGCGGCCCATCGCGGCGGTCATGCTGGTGATGCCGCGGGTGACGGCGGAATTCAGCACGAGAAGCGAGACCACTGCGATCAGGGCCATCAGAACGCCGCCGGTCATGATCGCCGTCTTCGATGAGGCCAGCGCGGCTTCGGCGGCATCCGCGCGCGTCTGAAGCAGCGAGGCTTCCATGTCGATGGCCTCCTTCACCAGGGCGCGCAGGCCGTCCATGTACTTCTTGCCCGCACCGGAAGCTTCGAGGTTGCGCGCCTCCTGCACCGTCTGCGGATTGCGCATCAGCGCGATCTCTTTTTCGGCGACGTCCTGGCGCCAGCCCGCGGCGGCCTTCGCGATCTCGTCGAAACGGCGCTGCTGGGTCGGGTTGTCCGAGGTCAGTTGCTTCACCTCGGTCAGCGCCTTCTTGAAGGCGACGTCGGAATTCTTATAGGGCTCGAGGAAGTTGTCGGTGCCGCCGACCAGGAAGCCACGCACGCCGGTTTCGGCGTCGACCATCGCGGAGACCAGCGCCTTGGTCTGATCAATCACCTGATAGGTGTGGACGGTCCAGCCGTTGTTCTGCGCCAGCGTCGAGAGGTTCTGCCACGTGATCAAGCTGGCGACCACGGACACAATGATCGTCATCAGGAAGCCGGCCGCGAGCTTGCGCGACGTCTTCATGTTCATCAGGACGGAGAGCATCTTGTTCTTTCTCTTCGGGGCTGAACCTCCTGCAGCACGCAGGAGGCGAGTTGGACAGAACTTCGCTTCAATTCGTCAGAACAAATTGAAACCTAGATTAACTTTTCGACCAGTAGTTCCACGTAAGCGCGCCGCGCCGCTGCTGCGGCCCGTGCGGGACGACTGGCCCTCGGGCGAGCCCGGCAATATCCGCGCTGCCCGATTGCCGAGTGATGTCATCAGCTTGGCGTGCAAGCGCGAGCCTCTGCTCGAGCCGGTCGAATCGAACATCTCGCGGTGCAAACGAAAGACATCTTAATTTTCCGTACCGTAGGACTCCGGCCGGACGGACGGGAATGGATGACACGCGCGGCGCCGACCGCGCGTGTCATCGTGATGCCGGCGACGCTGCTAGGCGGCGCGCACGGTGTCGAGGAAACGACCGACCTCGAGCTTGAGGCGGTTGCTGTCGCCCGACAGCATCTGCGCCGCCGACAGCACCTGCGACGAGGCCGAGCCGGTCTCATTGGCGCCGCGCTGCACCTCGACAATGTTGGCGGACACCTGCTGGGTGCCGATCGAGGCCTGCTGGATGTTGCGCGAGATCTCCTGCGTCGCGGCGCCCTGCTCTTCCACCGCAGCCGCAATGGCCGACGAGATCTCCGACAGCCGCTCAATGGTGCCCGAGATTTCTCGGATAGCGCCGACCGACTCCTGCGTCGCCGCCTGGATGCTGCCGACCTGCTGACCGATCTCGCCGGTGGCTTTCGCGGTCTGCTCGGCCAAGGCCTTGACCTCGGAGGCGACGACCGCAAAGCCTCGTCCGGCTTCGCCGGCACGGGCCGCCTCGATGGTCGCGTTCAGCGCCAGCAGGTTGGTCTGGCCGGCGATCGCATTGATCAGCTCGACGACATCGCCGATGCGGCTCGCAGCCTGCGACAATTCACCGACGCGATCATTGGTGCGTCGGGCCTGCTGGACCGCGTCGCTGGCCATGCGGGCGGATTCCTGGACCTGCCGGCTGATCTCGTTGACGGAAGAGGCCATCTCCTCCGTCGCCGAAGCAACTGACTGCACGTTGGTCGAGGCTTCTTCGGAAGCGGCCGCGACCGTGGTCGCCAGGGTCTGCGAGCGCGCCGCGGTCGAGCTCAGCGACGCCGCCGACGCTTCCAGCTCAGTCGAGGCATGCGACACCGTGCCGACGATCTGCCCGACCGCCTGCTCGAAGCCGTTGGCCATCTGGTGCATCTCGGCGCGGCGTTTCTCGGCCATCAGCTTGTCCATCGCGACCTTGGCCTCGGCCTCCTGCTGCGCCTTCTCGGCCAGCATGATCTTGATCGCGTTGACGGCCTGCGCGGTCTCGCCGATCTCGTCGCCGCGTCCCTCGCCCGAGATCACGACGTCCTCGCCTCTCGCCATCCGCTGCAGCACCGCCACCAGCGCCCGCATCGGCTTGGCAATGCCGAACTGACCGATCAGCCCGCCCATCAGCAGGCCGGCAATGATGCTGATGCCGGAGATGATCATCATTTCGCGCGATGTCTCGACATACTCTTCGGCCGTCGACTTGGCCAATTCCTCGACCCGATGATCCATCCGTTCGGCCACCGCTCGCATCCTGGTCCGGAGCGTCTCGGCGACGGCATCGCTGGCCTTGACGGCCTCGAGCAATTTCTGAGCGGAGTCGCTGATCTGGCTGGAGGATGCCGCCTCGACAACGGCCATGGTCTTGGCGATGCTGCCCTGATACGCGGCGAACGCGTCGCGAACACCGGCGAGCATCGCCTGGGCTTCCTGGTCGCTGGTCTTGGCGACTTCGTCCAGCCGTTCCTTGAAGCCCTTCATCTGCTCGTCGATGATGTGGTGGGTCGCATTGCGGTTGTCGTCGCGGGGATCGAGAGCGCTGCGATACTCGGCGCCGACGATCGACATCACGTTGGTATTGGCACGCGCTGCCAGCATCGAGCGCCGCGCCGCACGCGCCATGCGCTCGGCGTTGTCGTTGAGATCACGCATGGCTCCGGTCGCCATGTAGCTCAGGACGCCCATCATGGCGCTGAGCAGGAGGACGATCGCAAGAATCTTCGTCAAGATACGGAAGCGGGACAGGAAGGACATTGTTGGCCTCGTCGGATGCAATTCATAACTACCTGAGGCCATTACAGCCTCCGCGAAAATGACGCTCATTCTGAGGGGGCGGCGCCGAATTAAGCCGAGTTTGTTAAGTTGGAACCGAGTTTGTGTTAATTTGTCTCCTGGTGGAACTCCGGGCCGGACAAATACGGAGGGCGCGCCGACGGTCAGACGGCACGTCCTGAACTCAGACGACTGATTTGCTTTGGCTACGCCGCGCGGACGGTCTCCAGGAAGCGGCTGACTTCGATCTTCAGCCGATTGCTGTCACTCGACAGCGACTTCGCGGCGGACAGAACCTGCGAGGAGGCCGAGCCGGTCTCGCTCGCGCCACGCTGCACGTCGGCGATGTTGGCGGAGACCTCCTGGGTGCCGTGCGCGGCCTGCTGGACATTGCGCGAGATCTCCTGCGTCGCCGCGCCCTGCTCCTCCACCGCAGCCGCAATGGCGGACGCGATCTCCGACAGCCGTTCGATCGTGCCCGAAATCGTCCGGATCGCGTTGACCGATTCCTGCGTCGCAGCCTGGATGCCGGAGATCTGCTGCCCGATCTCGCCGGTGGCCTTCGACGTCTGCTCGGCTAGGGCCTTGACCTCTGTGGCGACGACGGCAAAGCCCTTGCCGGCCTCGCCGGCGCGCGCCGCCTCGATGGTGGCGTTGAGTGCCAGCAGGTTGGTCTGCCCGGCGATGGTATTGATCAGCTCGACCACGTCGCCGATGCGAGCGGCCGCCTTCGACAATTCGCCGACCTGATCATTGGTGGTGCGTGCCTGCGTCACCGCCTCGCTGGCCATCCGCGCCGACTCCTGCACCTGCCGACTGATTTCGGTCACCGACGAGGACAGTTCCTCCGTTGCGGAAGCGACCGACTGGACGTTGGTCGACGCCTCCTCGGAGGCGGAGGCAACCGTGGTCGCCAGCCGCTGCGAGCGATCGGCCGTCGACGTCAATGTATCGGCCGACGCTTCGAGCTGCCGCGATGCCGAGAACACCGTGTTGACGATGTCGCCGACGACGGCCTCGAACTGACGTGTCACCGCGTCGACCCTGCGGCCGCGCTCGATCTTCGCCTCGGCGTCCTTTGCGGCGGCTTCATCCGCTGCTTTCTTGGCGATCAAGGCGTCCTTGAAGATCTGCAGCGCGTCGGCCATCACGCCCATCTCGGTCTTCGCGCCGCGATGCGGGATGTCTGCCGACAAATCCCCTTCGCCCAGCGCCTGCATCGGCGTCACGATCGAGGCGATGCCTGCCGAGATGCTTCGCACCATCAGGAAGCTGACCAGCGTGCCGAGCAGCAGCATGACGATATTGATGCCGCCGAGCATCGCGAACGAGGTCGAATAGGTCGAGGCCGCATCAGCCGAGGCTTTGTCGGCGCCGCCATTGTTGAAATCGATGCTCTTCCTCAGCACCTCATCCGCCTCCAGGCCGATCTTGTTGACGGTGCCCTGGTTCAGCACGTGGGCCTCATGCGGCAACTGGCCGACCGCCTTGCGCGACAGCTCCATCACCTTCTGAGCACCGTCGATGTATCGATCCCACACGGCCCTCCATTGCTGATAGATGGCCCGCTCTTCCGGCAGAGAAATCATCGCCTCATAGGTCTTGGCCACCTTGTTCAGGTTGTCGAACACCGTTGCGGCCGTCTTCTCCTGCGTCTGCTTCTCTTCGAGCGTTTCCGCCAGCATGTGCTCGCGAACCACGTTGCGATAGGTAATCGTATTGGCCCGAAGATCGCCCAGAACCCGCACGCTCGGCAGCCAGTTGCTGGTGATGTCGACCGTGTTGGCGTTCATCGCGCGCATGCTGGAGATGGCGAGCAAGCCCATGCCGGTGAGGACGAGAAGAAGCAGCGCGACGACGGACATGATCTTGGTGCGGATGGACATGCTGGCAAACATCAAAGGCCCCTTCGGATCGGCGTTGATCCGTCATGCGGCCGGTCAGCAGAAAAGCCCGGCAGCAGAATGTTAAACAACTCCTACAAATTTAGCGGCGCATGTATGGAACCTCGTTAACATCGCGCTCCGTAGAGTTACGGGACCAAGGGGACTCTGCTGACAAACAAAAAGGGCGCGGCCCGCGGCCACGCCCTTCGAATGAAACGCAGCGTCCTTCAATCACGCCGCGCGCACCGTCTCCAGGAAGCGCGACACCTCCGTCTTCAGCCGGCTGCTGTCGCCCGACAGCATCTGCGCGGCGGACAGCACCTGCGACGAGGCCGAGCCGGTCTCGGTGGCGCCGCGCTGCACATCGGTGATGTTAGACGAGACCTGCTCGGTGCCGGCGGCCGCCTGCTGCACGTTGCGGGCAATCTCCTGGGTGGCTGCGCCCTGCTCCTCGACGGCAGCGGCAATGGCGGAGGAGATTTCCGACAGTTTCTCGATGGTGCCGGAGATCGCCCGGATCGCATTCACCGACTCCTGCGTCGCCGCCTGGATACCGGCGATCTGCTGGCCGATCTCACCGGTCGCCTTCGAGGTCTGCTCGGCCAGCGCCTTCACCTCGGTTGCGACCACGGCAAAACCCTTGCCCGCTTCACCGGCCCGCGCCGCCTCGATCGTGGCGTTGAGCGCCAGCAGGTTGGTCTGGCCGGCAATGGTGTTGATCAGCTCGACCACATCGCCGATGCGGGCCGCGGCCCTCGACAGCTCGCCGACCTGATCGTTGGTCTTGCGCGCCTGCTCGACCGCACCGCTGGCCATCCGCGCCGAGTCCTGCACCTGGCGGCTGATCTCGGTGACCGACGATGACAGCTCTTCGGTGGCCGAGGCGACGGACTGCACGTTGGTCGACGCCTCCTCGGATGCGGAGGCGACAGTGATCGCCAGTTGCTGCGACCGCTCCGCGGTCGCGGTCAGGGTCTTGGCCGAGGCTTCGAGCTCGTCGGACGCCGAGGACACCGTGCCGATGATCTGACCGACCGAGGCTTCGAAGGCATCGGCCAGCTGGTGCATCTCGCGCTTGCGGTGCTCGGCGGCCTTCTTGTCGGCGATCGCCTTGGCTTCCGCCTCTTCGCGCGCCTTGGCTTCGGCATTCTCCCGGATGATGACGACGTTCTTGGCCATGTCGCCGATCTCGTCCCCGCGGCTCGCACCGGGGATCCTGATGGCGATGTCGCCCGAGGCCATGCGGCCCAGCGCGCCGTCGAGCAGGCTGATCGGCCGCGCCACGCCCAGGAAGCCGAAGGCGACCGAGCCCACCAGCACGAGCACCATTACCCCGGACAGGATCAAACTGATGCGTCCGGCGCTCGTAAGCTCGGCATCGGCCGATTGCTTCGCCTCCGCGGCGCGCTGCTCCGCGCTCGCGATCGCTTCGCCCATCAGCCTGGTCGCCTCGGCGGCGGCAGGCCGCGCCTTCTCGGTCACGCTCTTGTTCTTGGCTTCTTCCGCAGCGACAGTCTGGCCAACCGAATCGCCATAGCTCTTCAAGAGACCGCGCAGCCGTTCGACGTCGGACTTCGCGGCCGGCAGACTTGTGAGCGCTGCGGACAACTCGTCGCCGGCCAGCTTGATGCGCTTGATGATTTCATCCTTGAGCGCGGCCTCGTTGGTGGCGGCAAAGCGCCAGGCCGCGGCGCGGACGGCCGTCATCGCGGAGTCGGCCGCATAGAAATGCTTCTCGCTTTCGGCAGCCTCGGCCGACGCCTTGATGGCGGCCGAACCGAGCAGCGCATCGACCTGCTTGCGCCAGTCGTTGGAAAGGACGTTGCGCGCCTCCTGCAGCGACAGCACCTGCTTCTGCAGCCGGGCTCCGTCCTCCGCCGCAGTCATGTAGTCCGCGGCGAGCGACTTGATCTTCAGCAGCCTGTCCTTGTTGGCCGGAAGCTTCGCCAGCTCCGCCCCGGCATCGATGCTCTTGCCGATCTTGGTCAGCGCCTGCCGCTCCTCGTCGAGAAATTTGTCGACTTCGGCAGCTGTCTTCGACAGGCGGACGCCGCGATTGGCAAGTTGCAGATTGCGCAGATCGGCATCCGCCATCAGCACGCTCTTGCGGATCGAATTCTGCGTATCAGCGGCCTTGATCGCTCCATCGATCGCGCTCTGCGACGACTGCTGGTTCAGCAGCATGCCGAGCGAAAGCAGGATGCCGACGAGGCCGGCGGCTCCCATCTTGTAGCCGATGCGATTGAGCTTGATCATGTAGCCTGCCCCTGAATCGATCACGGCCCGACACGCCGGGTTGTTTGCCGCGCGAAAAATTGTTCCAAGTTGGAACCAATCTCGAAGTCAGAGTTCTAAGAAGACTTAACCATCCGGTCCGTAGGATTACGGAGTTGGAAGACGCGAGGCATACGTCCACGCGCTCTTCGTCCCACCCTCGCCTCTTACGCGCGCGCCGGTTGCAGAACCGGCGGCCTTGGACCTCGCCTCACTCCAGCTCGATCGCCTGATAGGCGCCGGTCTCGTCGAGCGCCGTGCCCCAGATCTTGTGCGAGGCCTGATGCTCGGCGGGGCCGAAATTGAGCAAGGCGCCAAGACCGAGATCGATGTTGCGCATGGATTCGAGCGTCTCGATGAGCCGCTCGGTATCGAGCTGCGGACCCGTCCGTTTCAGGGCCTGAATGAGGATGCTCGCTTCGATGTAGCCCTCGAGCGAGGTGTAGTCCGGCGGCTCGCCGGGAAAATGCTTGGCGAGCGATTCCTTGTACTCCAAGACCAGGCTCGAATAGCCGGAGACCGCGGGCACCGCCTGGGTCACGATGACCCCGGCGGCATATCGCGGACCGAGCAAGGTGAGCTCGCTGGCGAGCGCGGAGGCGCCGACCGCCGAGACGTTGACGAAGATGACGCCGGGAAGCGCGGCGTGCGCCTTCTCGATGAACTTCGCGGCCGCGCGCGAGGTCGCGACCATGATGACCGCGCGGACCGGCGTCTTCTGGGCCTTCAGCTGGTTGATCGCCGGCTCTACATCCACCGTGTTGCGGACGTAGTTCGCACGCAGGATGGCAGCGTCGTTGAGCCCGAGGGTGCGAAACGCCTTGGCCACGCCTGCGAAGCCGGCATCGCCGAAGGAATCGTCCTGGGCGAACAGCGCGATCTGGCGCGGCGGCACGCGGCGCAGCTTCACCAGATAGCGCACCAGCGCATCGGCTTCCTCCGAATAGCTCGGGCGGTAGTTGAAGACGTAACGATCGGGAGGATCGTGCCGCGTGACGTTGGCGCCGGTGTAGGGGCTGAAGAACAGCACGCGGCGTTCGAGCGCGTAGGGAATGGCGACGGCCGCCGTCGCCGTCCCGAAGCTGCCGACGAAGCCGAACACCTGCTCCCTCTCATAGAGCTGCCTCATGGCGTCGAGGGTGCGGTTCGGATCGTAGCCGTCGTCGGCGACCGCGAGCCTGAGCATCCGGCCGTGGACGCCGCCGGTCTCGTTGGCGCGGTTGAAGGCGGCTTCGATGCCGAGCTTGAGCAGCCGGCCGGTCTCCTTGTTCGCCCCCGACAGCGGCACGACGCTGCCGAACGTGATCTCGCGCTCCGTGACGCCGCGAACCGGCGACGCAGGAATGACGCCCCTGTCGGCGGGGGCAGCATGCACCGGGGCCGCGAACGCGAGGCCGAGGATGAGGGAGAAGCGATATGCAAGGAATTTTGCAAGGGAATGCATGCGGGCCACTGCCTCGCTGCGAGGCCGGACGGGAAGGAAGGTCTTCATGACAGGGTTCGAACTCGTTGAAAGATGTCGGAGGGCAGCGGGGGTGGTGACGTTTGTGCAGGCTTGTCAGGAGGCGCGGACCGATTGCAGGAAGCGGCTCACCTCGCGCTTGAGCCGGTTGCTATCCGTCGACAGCCCCTGTGCCGCCTCCAGCACCTGGGTCGATGCCGACCCGGTCTCGTTGGCGCCGCGCTGTACGTCGGTGATGTTGGCGGATACCTGCTGGGTGCCCTGCGCAGCCTGCTGGACGTTGCGCGAGATCTCCCTTGTGGCGGCGTTCTGCTCCTCCACCGCGGCGGCGATCGTCGAGGACACTTCGGACAGCCGCTCGATGCTGCCGGAGATCAGCCGGATGGCATTCACCGATTCCTGCGTCGCCGTCTGGATGCCGGCCACCTGCTGGCCGATCTCGTCGGTCGCCTTGGCGGTCTGCTCCGCCAGCGCCTTCACCTCTGCCGCCACCACGGCAAAGCCGCGTCCGGCCTCGCCTGCGCGCGCCGCCTCGATGGTGGCGTTCAGCGCCAGCAGGTTGGTCTGCCCGGCGATGCTGTTGATCAGCTCGACGACGTCACCGATACGGCTCGCGGCGCGTGAGAGCTCGCCGACGCGCTCGTTCGTGCGCCTGGCCTGCTCCACCGCTTCGTTCGCCATGCGCGCGGACTCGTGCACCTGACGGCCGATCTCGGTGACCGACGACGTCATCTCCTCGGTCGCCGAGGCGACGGACTGCACGTTGGTGGAAGCTTCCTCCGACGCGGCGGCGACCGCCGTGGCGAGCTCGCCGGCGCGCACCGCCGTCTTGCTCAGCGTGTCCGCCGACACTTCCAGCCTCGACGAGGCCGACGACACCGTCTCGACGATCTCGCCGACGGCGCCTTCGAAATCGTCGGCCATCTTGTGCATGTCGGCCTTGCGCCGAGCGAACGCCCGCTGCTCGGCTTCCTTCTGCTCGGCCTCGAGCGCCTGGCGCTCGATGGCATTGCTCTTGAACACCTCGACCGCGCCCGCCATCTCGCCGATCTCGTCGCGGCGCCCGCTGCCGGGCACCTCGACATCGAGGCGGCCGCCGGCGAGGCTCTTCATCGCATCGGTCATGCGATGCAGCGGACCGGTGATGCCGCGTCCAATCATGGTCGAAACCACCAGCAGGACCAGAAGCACGAGCCCCGCCGCCATCAGCGACTGGCGGGTCGAGGCCCAAGCCTGCGCCGAGAGATCGTCGATGTAGACGCCGGTGCCGACCAGCCAATTCCACGGCGCGAAGCCCGCGACATGAGTGAGCTTCGGCTGCGGCGTCTCGGAACCCGGCTTCGGCCAATCATAGTCGACGAAGCCGCGGCCATGCTGCCGCACGACGTCGACCATTTCGACGAACAGCTTCTTGCCGTTGGGATCCTTCATGTCGGCGACGTTCTGCCCGACCAGCTTGGTCGAGATCGGATGCATCAGCATGCGCGCCGACATGTCGGTGACGAAGAAGTACTCGTTGCCGCCGTAGCGCAGCTGAGAGGCGCGCTCGAGCGCGCGCTTCTGCGCCTCCGCGACCTAGATCGCTCCGTTCTGCGCGGCTGCATGCTCCTCGGCGAAAATGGCGAGCGCGAGCTCGGTCAGATGCCTGAGCTCGAGCTGCTTCTGCTGCTTGAGGCCGGCGGCAAGCTCACGCGAACTGAAGGCGGTCAGGCCGATCAGGCCAAGGAAGCTCAGCGCGATCAGCGCATAGATCTTGATGCCGATCGTCAGCTTGAGGCGGTGTGGTCGTACAAGGGACATCGCAGTCTCCACGGGCGCGACTGTGTGAGAGGCGCTCGGGGACAGATCGTGTCGTCGACGGGCTGGGCCGGCCCATCGTGTGCACGCTAACGGGCCCCACCGCCCATAGATGCGAACGTAGGGACCGCCGGGTTAAGCCGGGTTAATGCGATGTCCGTGCGAATACGGAGCGGCGACCAAATTTGGTCGTCACTCAGCCCAGATCGGTAACGCGCTCCCGCATGGCCCTGCGGCGCGTTGTCTCATGTGCTGCGGCCGGATCAGAGAAGCGCCGTTTGCCCGTGGAGCTCGACTGCGTCTGGGCCGCTGATGACGCGACCCTAGGGGCCGGAAGTTAAAGCAAGTTAAAAACCTGGATTGACTACGCAGGTTATTTTGCGCGAGCGGCGACACGACCGGCGCCCTTGCGGGCCCGCCAAAGAAAAAGCCGCAGGCGTGGCGCCTGCGGCTGAGTGAGTGAAGATCGACGACCGCCGCAACGACTATGCGGCGCGCACCGTCTGCAGGAAGCGGCCCACTTCGAGCTTGAGTCGGTTGCTGTCGGTCGACAAGGTCTGCGCCGCCGACAACACCTGCGAGGACGCTGTCCCGGTCTCGCCGGCGCCACGCTGCACCTCGGTGATGTTGGACGAGACCTGCTGCGTGCCTTGCGCGGCCTGCTGGACGTTGCGCGAGATCTCCTGGGTCGCAGCCCCCTGCTCCTCCACCGCTGCCGCGATGGTCGAGGAGATCTCCGACAGCCGTTCGATCGTGCCGGAGATGGTGCGGATGGCGTTGACCGACTCCTGCGTGGCGGCCTGGATGCTGGAGATCTGCTGGCCGATCTCGCCGGTGGCCTTGGAGGTCTGCTCGGCCAGGGCCTTGACCTCGGTGGCGACGACGGCAAATCCCTTGCCGGCCTCTCCGGCGCGCGCCGCCTCGATGGTGGCGTTGAGCGCGAGCAGGTTGGTCTGTCCGGCAATGGTGTTGATCAGTTCGACCACGTCGCCGATCCGGGCGGCCGCCTTCGACAGCTCGCTGACCTGCTCGTTGGTCTGGCGCGCCTGGCTGACGGCCTCGCCGGCCATCCGCGCCGATTCCTGCACCTGACGGCTGATCTCGTTGACCGAGGACGACAGCTCCTCGGTGGCCGAGGCGACCGACTGGACATTGGTCGAGGCCTGCTCGGAGGCTGCCGCAACGGTCACGGCCATCTGCTGCGAACGTTCCGCGGTAGACGTCAGTGAGCCTGCGGATGCCTCCAGCTCGGTCGAGGCCGAGGAGACCGTCTCGATGATCTGGCCGACCGAACGCTCGAACGAGTCAGCCAATTGGTTCATGTCGCGCTTGCGCTGCTCGGCGGCGATCGCATCCGCCTGCGCCTTCTGCTCGGCCTCGGCACGCGCCTTGGCCTCGGCATTCTCTCTGATGACGACGACGTTCTTGGCCATGTCGCCGACCTCGTCGCCGCGGCTTGCACCGGGGATCTGGATGTCGAGGTCGCCCGAGGCCATGCGGCCGAGCGCGCCATTGAGCGCCACGATCGGACGCGAGATGCCCATGAAGCCGAACGCCACGGAGCCCGCGAGCACCAGCACGAGCACGACCGACAGCGTGAAGTTGACCTTCGTAGCGCTCGCCGTCGCGGCCTCGGCATTGTCCTTGGCCTCCTTCGAGAATCTGTCAGCGGCCTGCACGGCTTCGGCCATCAGCTTGCCTGCCTCGTCCGCTGCCGGGAACATCTTCTCGGTCAGCAGCTTCGTCTTGGCCTCCTCCAGACCTGCCGCCTTGGTCGACGATTCAATGTAGGCCTTGAGATCACTGCGCAGCTTCTCGATCTCCGGCTTCACTTCCTGCGGCACCCGCTCCATGGTCTGGACGAAGCTCCGGTCGAGCTCCTTGGCACGGGCGATCATGCCGTCCCTCGAGCTGACGTCGCCGGTCGCCAGATAGCGCCACGCATTGGTGCGGATCGCCGTGCCCATCGCGTTCAGCTCGTGCAGGTCGCGCTCGATCGCCGTGGCGTCGGCTGCCGCTTTCAGAGCGGGCATCTTCATCAAGGCATCGAACTGTTTGATCCAGGTGGCAGCCTGCGTATCGCGCAGCGCGTTGGTCGCGAGCAGCTCCTTCTGCATCCGGACGATGTCCTCGGCGCCTTTCTTATAGTCGGTCGTCAGCGCGAGAATCTTGCCGAACCGCTCCTTGCTGGCGGGACGAACCGCGGTGGTCTGCGCGGTCTCGAGTGCGGTCTTCACCTTCGCCTCGATCTTGTGCTCGTCCTCCAGCAGCTTATCGACCTCCGCCACGCTGCGCGCCAGCCGCACACCGCGATTGGTAAGCTGCAGGCTACGCAGATCGGCGTCCGCGGTCAGTGACAACTTGCGGATCACGAGCTGGCGCTCCGAGATCTTGGTCGCCTCATCGACCGCGCTTTGTGAGACGTGTTGATTGACGAGCGCTGCGATGGCCAGCGCAATGCCGGAGAGGCCGGCGAGGCCAAGCTTGTAGCCGATCCGATTGAGTTGCATGTCTTTCGCTTCCCCGGTGAAGCGCTGCCAAATCCCCTCGTTGGGAAACGCCGCGCCAATATGCACAATTCGAGAAATGCAAATTGGAACTCGCCTGTAGGTGAAACCTTAACGGGCCGGGCCGGACGTTTACGGGAACGAGCTGATCAAGCTGCGGCACATTGACGCGAAAGACGTAGAACTACGGGCGCTTGGAGGCGCGTAGCACGCAAAAGGAAAAGGCCGGAGCGGCGCCGCCCCGGCCTTTCTTAAGATCGTGACTTGTCGTTCGGCTAGCGCAATCGCGGCTACGCCGCGCGCACCGATGACAGGAAGCTCGCGACCTCCTGCTTCAGCCGGCTGCTGTCGCCCGACAGAGCCTGCGCCGCCGACAGCACCTGGGATGACGCCGAGCCGGTCTCGGCCGCGCCGCGCTCGACCTCGGTGATGTTGGCCGAGACCTGCTGCGTGCCATGCGCGGCCTGCTGTACGTTGCGGGAGATTTCCTGCGTCGCCGCGCCTTGCTCTTCCACCGCCGCGGCGATGGTCGAGGAGATTTCCGACAGCTTCTCGATCGTCGAGGAGATCTCCTTGATCGCGGTGACCGATTCCTGCGTCGCGGCCTGGATGCTCGAGATCTGCTGGCCGATCTCGCCGGTCGCCTTCGCCGTCTGCTCCGCCAGCGCCTTGACCTCGGAGGCGACGACCGCGAAGCCGCGGCCGGCGTCGCCCGCGCGCGCCGCCTCGATGGTGGCGTTCAGCGCCAAGAGGTTGGTCTGCCCGGCAATGGTGTTGATCAGCTCGACGACGTCGCCGATGCGCGTCGCGGCCTTCGATAGCTCGCTGACGCGGCCGGTGGTGGTGCGGGCCTGGCCGACGGCATCATTGGCGATGCGCGCGGATTCCTGCACCTGGCGGCTGATCTCGGTCACCGACGAGGCCATCTGCTCGGTCGCGGACGCCACCGACTGCACGTTGGTGGTGGCTTCCTCGGACGCCGCGGCCACCGCCGTCGTCAGTCCCTGAGACCGCGACGCGGCCTCGGTCAGGGTGGTGGCGGACTGCTCGAGCTGGCTCGAGGCCGACGACACGGTGTTGACGATCTCGCCGACGGCTGTCTCGAACTGCTCGGCGAGCCGCTGCATGTCGGCCCTGCGCTGACGTGCCGCGATCGCGTCCTGCGCGCTCTTCTCGCCGGCCTCGGCGCGCGCCTTCTCCTCGGCATTGCTCTGGATAACCGTGACGGTCTTGGCGAGATCGCCGATCTCGTCTCCGCGCGACGCGCCGGGAATGACGATGTCGAGACGGCCGCGCGCCATCTCGCCGAGCGCCGCGTTGAGCCGCGTCAACGGCCGCGCGATTCCGAGGAACGAGAACACGACCGAGCCGATCACCGACAGCAGAACGGCAAGTCCGACGAACAGCGTGATGTAGCTCGCTCGCGCGGCCACCTGGTCGGCATCGAACCGGGCGCTGGCGTTGCGCGCGCGCGCGTCCTGGATCGCCGCATTCATCAGCTCGCCGGCCTCGCCGAGATAGATCAGGGTGCGGTCGCGCAGCACGGCCTCCTTGATCCCCTCGATCTTCACCACCTCGTCGTTCGCAGCGACGAAGTCCGAGGCGATCCCATTCAGCTTGGTGATCGTCGCCTGGACCTCGCGATCGTCAGCCAGCATGCGCGCATCGGTCAGCGAGCTCTTCAGGCCCGGGATCGTCTGCTTGACCGTCTTGATCGTCGCGGCATCGCCGGTCATGCCGAAACGCCACGCCTGGGCGCGCATGTAGTTCAGCTTGGCATCGGCCGTTTGAAGCTGACGCTCGACGCGTTCGCGGAACGCCAGGTTCGGCAGCGCCGGTGAGGCCAGCAGCGCCTTCAGACCGTTGCTCCATTCGTTGGAGACCGCGCTGCGCTTGTCGATCTGGATCAACAGAGCTTTTTGCGCCTCGGCGAGATCGACCGCTCCGGCGGCATAGCTCGTCATCAGCTCCTTGATCCGGGTCAGCCGGGTGCGGTTCTCCGCTGTCGACACATTGCCGAGCGCCGCGTCGATATCGGTGACCATCGCGGTCGAGAACTGCTGAATGTCGGCAGCCGCCTTCTCCGCCTCGGCCTGCGCCCGCGCCAGCCGCGCCGAGCGGCCGCCGAGCTGGGTCTGCTGCATGTTGATACTGGCCGACAACACGCTCTCGACCACCCGCCGCGCGCGCTCGGCCTGCTGGTTGGCCTGGTTGACCGCTTTCTCGGCCATCATCTGGTTGGCGATCATGCCGACCGCGAGAGATGCGCCGATGGCGCCAGCGAGCCCGAGTTTGTAGCCGATCCGATTCAGTTTCATTGCCCTACCCACAGAAGAACGCGCCACGCGACGGTCCGTGTAGGAGGTATAGAGGTGAGGTCCATAGAGACCGTTAATTTACGGGAGTCATCGTGCATTACACGCGAAAAACTTCTGCATTTTCTATGTGCGTCCCGATGCTTATGGCGGCACGACGCGCGGTCGCGCCGCCTCAGGGCTCACAAACTATGCAGACGATCTCGCCCCACACCGGGGGCGTTCCGAAATCCGGAACGTCGCGCTCATCGCCGTCGATGCGGGCTAGCGCATCAGCTCCAGCGCGTCGGCAAAGAACTGCGGGCCGCCGAAATTGCCGGACTTCAGCGCCAGCAGCATCTCGCCCGCGTCAGCGCCGATCGCACGCAGCACCGGCACGCCGGCCGCGATCTCCGGCCCGACCAGGAAGCCCGGGATCCTCAGCCGGTCGACCACGGCACCCGAGGTCTCGCCGCCCGCGACAATCAGTCGCCGCACGCCGGCGTTGATCAATCCCTCCGCCAGATCGGCCATCGCCTGCTCGATGGCGTGTCCCGCAGCCTCGCGGCCATGCCTGGCCTGCAGCGCACCGACCTGATCCGGCGTCGCGCTGGAGGCGATCAGCACCGGACCCTTGCCGATGCGCTCGCGCGCCCAGGCAAGCGCCCGCTGCGCCTCGTCCGGACCCGCGACCAAACCCGCGGCGTCGAGATGCAGCACCGGCATCAGCGTCTCGGCCTGCGCGATCTGCTGCAACGTCGCCTGCGAGCAGCTGCCGGCCAGGCACGCCGCCATGCCACCGACCGGCGCGTCATGATGATGGACGAAGCCGTGGGAATGCACATGGCCGGCCGCAACCAGCGCCCGCGCCAGCCCGAGCCCGATGCCGGACGCGCCGACCGAGACCTTGTGCTTCAAGGCGGCCGCGCCGATCGCAGTCAAATCGGCATCGAACACGGCATCGACGATGGCAGCGCCGACGCCCTGGCCCGACAGCTCCTGCAGCCGATGGCTGATCGCCTCGGGCCCGTGCACCACCGTGGCGAGGTCGACGAGGCCGATCTTGCGGCGGCTCTGTCTTCCGAGCACGCGCACCAGATTGGCATCGTGCATCGGATTGAGCGGATGATCCTTGAGCGGGCTCTCGTTCAGCGGCACCGCGCCGACGAACAGATTGCCCTGGTAGACGGTGCGCCTGGTCTCCGGGAAGGCCGGCGTCACCAGCACGATGTCGTCGCCGGCATCGCCGGACAGCGCATCCATCACCGGACCGATATTGCCGGCGTCGGTGGAATCGAAGGTCGAGCAGATCTTGAAAAGGACATGGCGCGCGCCGCGGGCACGCAGCCAGGTGTCCGCCTCGCGCGAGCGGGCGATCGCCTGCGAGGCCTCGATCGAGCGGCTCTTCAGCGACACCACGACGGCGTCGACCTCGGGCAATACGAGATCGGAGGCCGGCACGCCGATGGTCTGCACCGTGCGCAGGCCGGCGCGGGTCAGCGTGTTGGCGAGGTCGGAGGCGCCGGTGTAGTCGTCGGCGATGCAGCCGAGCTTCAAGGTCACGGCTTCACTCCCTTGTAGGGCGCGAACCAGCCGAGCCCATCCTCGGTGCGACCGCGCGGATTGTACTCGCAGCCGACGAAGCCGGCATAGCCGAGCCGGTCGAGTTCGGCGAACAGGAACGGAGTGTTCAGTTCCTCCAGATCGGGCTCGTTGCGCGACGGAATGCTGGCGATCTGGACGTGGCCAATGATGTCCATCATCTCGCGCAGCCGCATCGTGACGTCGCCATGGATGATCTGGCAGTGATAGATGTCGAACTGCAGCTTCAAATTAGGGATCTTCAGCTCGCGGATCAGGTCGCGGGCAAAGCCGAAATCGTTGAGGAAGTAGCCGGGCACGTTGCGCGAATTGATCGGCTCGATCACCACATCGAGCCCGTGGGGCGCGAAGAACTCGGCGGCCCAGGCGACCGACTTGTAATAGGCCTCCACCGCCTTCGCATCATGCCGATCGGCGATCCCCGCCATCAGATGCAGCCGCTTCACGCCGGTGGCCTTCGCGTAAGGCAGCGCCGTCTCGAGGCTCGCCTTGAGATCGTCGAAGCGCGCGGGCAGCGCCGCAAAGCCCTTCTCGCCCGCATCCCAATTGCCGGGCGGCAGGTTGAACAGCGCCTGCGTCAGGCCGTTGCCGTGCAGCCGCCTGCCGACCTCCTCGACCGGATGATCATAGGGAAACAGGAATTCGACCGCGGTGAAGCCGGCCTTGGCGGCGGCCGCGAAGCGATCGAGGAACGGATGCTCGGTGAACATCATCGAGAGATTGGCGGCGAATTTGGGCATGGCTGGGAGACTCGTCGTCTTGTTATTTGCAGATGTTACTTCGAAGAGCCCGGCAGCGTCGTGCCGGTGACCTGCGCGTACATCCGCGCGACCGAGGCGTCGTCGTCGCGGCCCATGCCGGCGGCCGCCGTCATCAGAAACATCTGCAGCGCCGCAGCCGAGACCGGCACCGGGAAGCGGTGATTGCGCGCCATGTCCTGGATGATGCCGAGGTCCTTGACGAAGATCTCGACCGCGCTGCGCGGCGTGTAATCGCCGTCGAGCACATGCGGCATGCGGTTCTCGAACATCCAGGAATTGCCGGCCGAGGCGGTGATCACCTCGTAGACCTTGCGGATGTCGAGCCCCTGCTTGGCGGCGAAGGCGATCGCCTCGCTGGCCGCGGCGATGTGCACGCCCGCGAGCAGCTGGTTGATCATCTTGAACGCAGCGCCCTGCCCTGCGGCATCGCCGAGCTCATAGAGCTTGGCGGCCATCGCATCGAGCGCCGGACGCGCCTTGGCGAACGCCGCCGCGCTGCCTGAGGCCAGGATGGTCAGCTCGCCCTGCGCCGCGCGCTGCGCACCGCCGGAGATCGGCGCGTCGAGATAGTGCCGGCCGGTCGCCTCGAGCTGCTTGGCGAGCCGACGCGCGACGTCCGGGTCCATGGTCGCGGAGGAGACGAAGACGGCGTCCTTCGGCATCGTCTCGGCCGCACCGCCGGGACCGAACAGAACGGCTTCGGTCTGCGCCGCATTGACGACGACGCTGACCACGATGTCGGCGCCAGCGGCCGCCTCGGCCGGGCTCTTGGCGCCCTTGCCGCCATCGGCGACGAACCGCGCCACCGCGTCCGCCGAGACATCGCAGCCGGTCACCGCGAAGCCGGCTCGCTTGAGCGAGGTCGCCATGCCGTAACCCATGGAGCCGAGCCCGATCACGGCGACGTTCAATTGCGATGACGACATGCAGCAAATCCTCGAAGCGTTTCCCGACCTGTCCGGTTGACCCGGCTCATCCCTGGGTAACACGGCTTGGCCGCGCTGCCAAAGCGTGAGACAAAGCAGCAAAAGAACGAGGAAATATCTGTGGCGGAGACTGCGATTCGTGAGGCCATCTGCCGGTTCGGCCGCTCGCTGTTCGAGCGCGGGCTGACGCCGGGCTCGTCCGGCAACATCAGCGTGCGACTCGACGATGGCGGCTGGCTGGTGACGCCGACCAATGCCTCGCTCGGCTTTCTCGATCCTGCCAAGCTGTCGCGTCTCGATACCTCAGGCAAGCTGGTCTCGGGCGATGCGCCGACCAAGGAGGTGCCGCTGCACACGGCCCTGTACCAGACCCGCGATGCGGCGCGCGCGGTGGTGCATCTGCACTCCACGCATTCGGTCGCGCTCTCGATGCTGCCGGAGATCGACCCGCTGATGGCGCTGCCGCCGCTGACACCTTATTATTTGATGCGCTGCGGTCAGACCGCGCTGGTGCCCTATCATCGCCCCGGCGATCCCGCCGTGGCCGATGCCATCAAGGGTCTCGCCGGCAAATATGCCTCGGTGCTGCTCGCCAACCACGGCCCCGTCGTGTCCGGCGACACGCTGGAGGCCGCCGTGTTCGCGATGGAGGAGCTGGAGGAAACGGCCAAACTCTATCTGCTGCTGCGCGGGCTCAATCCCCGCTATCTGTCGCCGCAGCAGGTCGCCGACCTCGTCAAGGTGTTCGGCCTCACCCTGCCCGATCACCACGATCATCACTGATCGAACCGGGCGGTCGACGCGCATGCAGTACCCTGCACCTTCGCCCGCCGAGATCGAAGCCGCGGCCCGCGTGCTGTTCGAGGAGGCCCGCTTCTATCGCTGGTTTCCGATAGCGACCGACTCCTATGAGATCTTCGCCGAGTCCGACCGGATCGGGGTCGCCGAGTTGCGCGGCATCGCGGAGCGCATGTTGATGGCCGCCTCCGTGGCCAAATTGCACACGCGATTGCGCTAGCCAACGCAGCCTGCCGCGCGTCCGCAGCGCGTAGCGTGGAGGTCAGCCCCGCTGTCACCCTCCTTTGGAAGAAAGGGCAACGGCCGCGCAGAGCGGCCGACCGGCCCCATCCACTCATCACCGAGACCAGATGGCGGTTGTGCTGCGATGTCACCCGTCAGTCCGCCTTGCCTCCGATCAGCTTTGATGCCTACTATTCAGGCAGAATTCGGCTGCGCAGGCAATCAGCGGCCGCTCGATCGATAGGCAGACGCGGCCCGGCCTGAGACATCATCGCGCCCGGGGGCGCTACCATCGATTGCAGCGGGTTCCGTTCCACACGCCTGATGCACAGACAGGAACAGGCAAAGTGCCTCCACAACGCCGTGGTTGCCGCTGTTTTCCCGGCTTATCGCCCGGGATGAGCCCGGCTGGCGCCGATGCTGACGGCTCGCGCCTGCCGATTGCATACGCGTCGCCTGGAGCGCGCGCTCCTTATGCACAGGGCCAGTCGGCGGCCAGCCATTGGCATATCCGTTGCAGACACCACGCAGGTCGGGAGCCGGGCGCCCGACCATGCGAAGGATGACTCATGCCCGGTTCTCGTTGACGACAGTCGAAATGGAGGGCGGATGGCGTCGGGCGCAAGCTTGGAATTGGTGAAGGTGACGAAGATGTACGGTCACGTCACCGCCGTCGACGCGATCGACCTGCGGATTCCCGCCGGCTCTTATTGCTGCCTGCTCGGCCCCTCCGGCTGCGGCAAGACCTCCACCTTGCGCATGATCGCCGGTCATGAATCGGCGACATCGGGCGACATCATCGTCGGCGCCAAGAACGTCACCGAGCTGCCGCCGGCGGGCCGCGGCACCGCGATGATGTTCCAGTCCTACGCGCTGTTTCCGCATCTCTCGGTGATCGACAACGTCGCCTTCGCGCTGAAGATGAAGGGCGTGTCCAAGACCGAGCGCCACGGCCGCGCGCGCGAGCTGCTCGATCTCGTGGACATGCAGAGCTATGCCGGCCGCCTCCCCGCGCAGCTCTCCGGCGGCCAGCAGCAGCGCGTGGCGCTGGCGCGCGCGCTGATCACCTCGCCGCAGATTCTCTTGCTCGACGAACCGCTGTCGGCGCTGGATCCGTTCCTGCGCCTGCGCATGCGCGCCGAGCTGAAGCGGCTGCAGCGCGAGCTTGGCCTTACCTTCATCCACGTCACCCACGGCCAGGACGAGGCGATGGCGCTGTCCGACCTCGTGGTGCTGATGAATGGCGGCCGCATCGAGCAGCAGGGCAGCCCGCGCGAGATCTTCAACCATCCCCGCACCGAGTTCGCCGCTCGCTTCATCGGCGGCCACAACGTGATCCCGCTGAAGGGCGAGACCTTCGCCGTGCGCGTCGACCGCATCCAGCTGAAGGCGCCCAATGCGACTGTCGACGGTCCCGCGGTGGCCGGCATGATCAGCAAGATCGAATATCAGGGCACGTATGTGCTGGTCGCGGTCGCGACCGATGGCGGCCCGGAAATCTCGGCCCAGCTCAGCGACGACCAATTCGATGCGGAGACCCACGTGATCGGTGAGCGCGTCACCGTCACCTGGAATCCGGCGCTTGCCGATGCCCTCACGCCGCGTCCTGCTTCAGCCGCGCCGGCTGCAGAGCTGGTCGCCTGATTTCGTTTGCTTGTCCTTATCTTTCCTCAAGGAGTGATCATGACCGATCGATCGAAAACAACCTCCGTCAGCCGCCGTTCGCTGCTCAAGGGCGCGGCCGGCATCGCGGGCCTCGCCGGCACCGGCACGCTGCTCAGCGCGCCCTACGTCCACGCCGCCGATCCGAAGGTGCTGCGCTATCTCGGCACCGCCGTGAACGAGGGCGATGAGATCTCGAAGAAGTGCCTCGCCGACACCGGCATCAAGATCGAATACATCACCGCGACGACCGACGACGTCACCAAGCGCGTCATCACCCAGCCGAACTCGTTCGACGTGCTCGACACCGAGTATTTCTCGCTGAAGAAGCTGGTGCCGTCGGGTAACATCTTCCCGCTCGATGCGCGCAAGATCAAGGAATTCGACAACATCACGCCGGTGTTCACCAAGGGTGAGCTGCCGAACGGCAAGAAGATCGGCGGCCAGGGCACGGCGCCGTGGAAGGTGCTGTATCTCGACGGCCCGAACTCCAAGACCTTCTCGGCCACCCCGACCGAATGGGTCACGCTGATCCCGACCGTCTACAACGCCGATACGCTCGGCATCCGTCCCGACCTGATCAAGCGTCCGATCAATTCCTGGGCCGAGCTGCTCAACCCCGAGTTCAAGGGCAAGGCCTCGATCCTCAACATCCCCTCGATCGGCATCATGGACGCCGCCCTCGTCGTCGAGGCAACCGGCCAATACAAATATGCCGACAAGGGCAACATGACCAAGGCCGAGATCGACCTCACCATGAAGGTGCTGACCGAAGCCAAGAAGGCCGGCCAGTTCCGCGCCTTCTGGAAGGACTTCAACGAGTCGGTCAACCTGATGGCCTCGGGCGAGACCGTGATCCAGTCGATGTGGTCGCCGGCCGTCACCAAGGTGCGCTCGATGGGCATCGCCTGCACCTTCCAGCCGCTGAAGGAAGGCTATCGCTCCTGGGCCTCGGGCTTCTGCGTCTCCAAGGCGGTGGCCGGCGGACCGAAGCTCGACTGGGCCTATGAGTTCGTCAACTGGTACCTGTCCGGCTGGGCCGGCGCCTATCTCAACCGTCAGGGCTACTACTCGGCCGTGCTCTCCACCGCCAAGGCCAACATGACCGAGGACGAGTGGGGCTACTGGATGGAAGGCAAGCCGGCGAAGAGCGACATCAAGGCGCCGGACGGCACCCTGATGGAGAAGGCCGGCGCGGTGCGCGACGGCGGCTCCTATGACGACCGCATGGGCGGCGTGGTGTGCTGGAACGCCGTCATGGACGAGAACGACTACATGGTCCGCAAGTGGAACGAGTTCATCGCCGCCTGATGTGACCGCCAATGCTGCCGCGCCCGCGACGTCGTGGGCGCGGCAGATCTTCTCAGCCGCCTCTTTGCGCCCCGACGACAGGTACACCCGTGGCCGTGACGATCGACACCTCGCCCGACACCGCAGCGCCTGCGGAGAGCACCTTCCGCAAGCTCACCATGCGCTCGATCGCCTGGCTGCAGGCCGGGCCGATGATGCTGGTGTTCGCGCTGTTCTTCCTGTTGCCGCTCGTGCTGGTCGTCGTCGTCAGCGTCTGGGACTACAACGAATATGAAATGATCCCGGCGCTCAGCTTCCGCGGCTATACCGACACGTTCGAGGGCTGCGTCGCCAATTTGCCCGAGCTGTGCACCATCCTGAAGACCTATCTGAAGACCTTGAAGCTGTGCCTGCTGACCTGGGGCCTGACCCTGATGATCGGCTTCTGGGTCGCCTATTTCCTCGCCTTCCACGTCCGCAGCAAGACCTGGCAGATCGTGCTGTCCTTGCTGTGCACGATCCCGTTCTGGACCTCCAACGTGATCCGCATGATCGCCTGGATCCCCCTGCTCGGCCGCAACGGCCTCGTCAACCAGGGCCTGATCGGGGTCGGCGTCATCAACAAGCCGGTCGAATGGCTGCTGTTCTCCGAATTCTCCGTGGTGCTGGCGCTCGTGCACCTGTTCACCTTCTTCATGGTGGTGCCGATCTTCAATTCGATGATCCGCATCGACAAGCGCCTGATCGAGGCCGCCTATGACGCCGGCGCGTCGGGCTGGCAGACGCTGGTCAACATCATCATCCCCTTGGCGAAGCCCGGCATCGTGATCGGCTCGATCTTCGTCATCACCATCGTGATGGGCGACTTCGTCACCATCGGCGTGATGGGCGGCCAGCAGATCGCCTCGGCCGGCAAGATCATCGAGGCGAGGCTGTCGGCGCTGCAATTCCCCGCCGCAGCAGCGAATGCCGTGATCCTGCTCGGCATCACCGTCCTGATCATTTCCGCGCTGACGCGGATCGTCGACGTGCGCAAGGAGCTCTGAGAGATGGGAGACAAGCGCCCCCGCTCCTTCTACATTCTCGCACTGTTCTTCACGGCCTATGTGCTTTTCCTGTACGGCCCGATGATCGCGATCTACATCCTGTCGTTCCAGGGGCCGGACGGCGGCCTCACCTTCCCGATGAATGGCGTGTCGCTGACCTGGTTCGGCAAGGTGTTTTCGGGCGGTGGCATCGTCGACATCGGCGCCGCCTTCAAGCGTTCGCTGGCGCTTGGCCTCGTGGTGATGGTCATCACCGTCGTGCTGTCGGTCGCCGCAGGCATGGCGTTCCGCAAACCGTTCCGCGGCGCCTCGATCCTGTTCTACACCGCCATCGCCAGCCTGATCATGCCCTCGATCATCACCTCGCTCGGCATCGCGCTGGAATTCCGCCTGGTCGACGATTTCGTCAACAAGCACGCCGCCGACTATGGCCTGGGCTGGCTCGCCGACGGCTACACCACCGCGATGGGCCTGTTCACCTCGGGCCTAGGTGCACATCTCACCTGGACCTTGCCGTTCGGCCTCCTGATCATGTTCGCAATCTTCAACCGCTTCGACGGCCGCCTCGAAGAAGCCGCCCGCGACCTCGGCGCCACGCCCTGGCAGACCTTCCGCCACGTCGTGCTTCCGATCATCCTGCCCTCGGTCGTCGGCATCGGCCTGTTCGGCTTCACTTTGTCCTGGGACGAACTGGCACGGTCGAGCCAGGCGATCGGCTCGGTCAACACCTTGCCGCTGGAATTGCAGGGGCTGACCACAACGGTGACCAAGCCCGACATCTACGCTCTGGGCACGCTGACCTCGGCGGTGTCGTTCGTGGTGATCTTCGCGGCGCTGTCGGTGATTTTGGTGCTGCAGGCCCGCCAACGCCGTCAGGGCTCGGACGCCGGCAAGGGAATGGTGTGAGGCAGGAAGGCTGATCGCTCGATCCCTGCGCCGTTCGACATCCTCACCAAGGAGACCCTTGCCTGAGCCCCTGGATTGCTTCGCTACGCTCGCAATGACGGTTGTGGCGGGCACCGCAGATCGCATACTCCGTCATCGCGAGCGCAGCGAAGCGATCCAGGGGCGGCAGCAAAGACTCTAAGTGATCCTGCGTCGCTCCGCTTGATGAGTTGGGGGCGCCCATGAAACAGCCTTTCGTGTACATCATGGCGAGCGGCCGGAACGGTACGCTCTACGTGGGCGTGACGAGCGATCTGCCGAACCGGGCCTACCAGCATCGCGAAGGCCTCGTTCCCGGCTTCACCAAGATCTACGGCTGCAAGATGCTGGTGTGGTACGAGCCGCACGAAACGATGATCGCCGCGATCGAACGCGAGAAGCAGGTCAAGTCCGGTAGCCGCAAGAAGAAGCTGTTGCTGGTCGAAGCGCTCAACCCGCAATGGCTCGATCTCTACGAGACACTGATCTGAGTCGAATCCCAACTCAAACCGATCAAGCGGCCCCTGGATTGCTTCGCTCCGCTCGCAATGACGGTTGTGGTGGGCACCGCCGTCCCCACAAACTCCGTCATCGCGAGCGCAGCGACGCGATCCAGGGGCTACAGAAAAGACTCCGGATTGCGTATTCGCTCGCGATGATGGCAGGACTGACAGCGGAGTGCGACGCGAAGCAGGCAACTGAACGTATCGCCTCAAAGTCCCAGATACGCCTTCCGCACATCCTTGTTGCCGCTGATCTCGGCTGCCGTGCCCTGCATCAGCACGCGCCCTGTCTGCAGGATGTAGGCCCGGTCCGCGATCTCCAGACATTCGGCCATGCGCTGCTCGACGATGAGCACGGTCATGCCGGCGTCGCGGATGCGTTTCACCGCCTGGAAGATCTCGTCGACCAGTTTCGGCATGATGCCCTGCGACGGCTCGTCCAGCATCAGCAGCCGCGGCCGGGTCATCAGCGCGCGGCCGATCGCCAGCATCTGCTGCTCGCCGCCGGACAACGTCTCGGCGCGCTGCTCGAGCCGCTCCGACAGCCGCGGAAACAGCGTGAACACGAAGTCGAGCGGTTCCTCGCGATTGGCTTCGCTGCGGTAGAGATAGCTGCCGAGTCGTAAGTTGTCGCGCACCGACAATCGCGGAAACAGCCGCCGGTTCTCGGGCACATAGGCGATGCCCTTGGCCGTGATCAGATGCTGCGCCATGCCGTCGATGCGGTTGCCGTCGAAGGTGACGCTGCCCGCGCGCGGCCGCTCGGCGCCGGCGATCGATTTCAACAAGGTCGACTTGCCCGCGCCATTGGCGCCGGCGACGCAGACGATCTCGCCCTTCTCGACGTCGATCGAGACATTCGAGATCGCAACCAGGCCCTGATAGGCGGTGGTGACGTCACGCACCGACAGCATGGCGGTCTCCAAGATAGGCGGAAATGACTTTGGGATCGCGGACGACGTCCTTGGGGCTACCTTCGATCAGCACCTTGCCGAGGTCGAGCACGATGGCGCGGTCGACCAGCGGCATCACGATCTCCATGACATGCTCGACCATCAGCACGGTGATGCCGGTGTCGCGCACGCGACGCACGAGTTCGACGCCCTTCTGCGACTCGACCGGCGTCAGACCGGTCAGCACCTCGTCGAGCAGCAGCAACTTCGGCTCGGTCGCGAGCGCGCGTGCGACTTCCAGCCGCCGCTTCTCCGACGGCACGAGGTCGCTGGCGAGCACGTCGGCCCGCGCATCGAGGCCGCAGAATGCCAGCACCTCATGCGCCTTGCGGCGCGCGTCGCGCATGTTAGTGGTGCGCACCAGCGCGCCGACGATGACGTTCTCGATCACCGTCATGCTCTCGAAGCTCTTGACGACCTGGAAGGTGCGGCCGATGCCGCGCTGGCAGCGCTCGGCGGCCGGCAACGCGGTGACGTCCTCGCCGTCGAACAGGATCGTGCCCTCGGTCGGCTTGAACGCGCCGGCGATCAGGTTGAACAGGGTCGACTTGCCGGCGCCGTTCGGCCCGATCAGGCCGACGATCTCGCCGCGCCCGACCGAGATCGAGACGTCGGAGTTCGCCGTCAGGCCCGAGAATCGCTGGGTGATGTTACGGGTTTCCAATAGCGCGGTCATGACGCCACCGCCTCTCGCACCGGCTGCGCTGCCGGCTTCCGCTTGCGGGAGAACAGGCTGACCAGCCCTTGCGGCCGCGCCAGCGAGATTGCGATGATCAGGCCGCCATAGACGATCAGGTCGACCCCACGGCCGGAGCCGCCGATATAGGAGCGGGTCAATTCGGTGAGCGGGATCAGGATGACGGCGCCGAGCATCGGGCCCCACAGGGTGCCGATGCCGCCGAGCACGGCAGGCAGCGCCATCAGCAGCGAGAACTGGAAGCCCATCACGCTCTCGGGATCGATGTAGGTGACGTACATCGCATAGAAGCCGCCGCCGACCGCAACAAGAAACGCCGACACAGCCGCCGCGCCCATCTTGGAATTGAACACGACAACGCCCAGGCTCTCGGCAGCGACCGGATTGTCCTTCACGGCCCGCCACCAATAGCCCCACTTGGAATCCTCCAGCCACCAGGTCACGAACCAGGCGACGCAGGCCAGAGCGAGCGCGAAGTAGAAGTAAGGCAGCTTGTCCTTGGCAAATTGAAGGGTAAGCCAGCTATCCTGCTTCGACAGCGGGATCGTGATGCCGAGCGCGGCTCCCGCCCATTCCCAGTTCTGGAACAGCACGAGCGCAATCTCGGCGATCACGATGGTTGCAATGACGAAATAGTGTCCGCCCAGTCGGAAGCAGGGATAGCCGAGCGCCATCGCGATCACCGCCGACAGCAGCCCCCCGGCGCACATGCCGAACCAGGGCAGCATCCCGAACTTGGTGTATAGAATCGCAGTGACGTAAGCGCCGAGCCCGAAGTACAGCGCGTGCCCAAGCGAGATCTGGCCGCAATAGCCGGACAGGATGTTCCAGCTTTGCGACAGCGCTGCATACATCAGGGTCATGATCATCATGTTCTGGATGTACACATCGGTGACGTAGCGCGGCACCTGAGTCGCGAGCAGCGCCAGGCATGCCGCGACGATCAGGTCGCGCCGGCGACGTTGAATGAATGCCTTGTCCATCAGATCGATCCGAACAGGCCGCGCGGGCGGATGAAGACGATGAGGAGATAGACGCCGTAAATGCCGACGGTCTTGAGCGACGGCGGCAGGATCAAGGTGGTCATGGCCTCGACGAGGCCGACCACGATGCCGCCGGCAAAGGCGCCGAACACGCTGCCGAAGCCGCCGAGCGCCACCGTGACATAGGCGATTGTCGCAAACGAGGCGCCGACATCCGGGAAGACGTAGAAGAAGATCGCCATGACCGCGCCAGCTAGCCCGACCAGCGCCGCGCCCAGGCCCCAGCCGAGCGCGAACACCTTGTTCTTGTCGATGCCGACCAGCGCCACCGCGCCGGCGTCCTCACGCGTCGCCTCCAGAGCGCGGCCGAAATCGGTGCGGTGGATGAAGAAATACAGCCCCGCAAAGGCCGCGATCGCGATGAGAGCGCCTACCAGCTGCGGCTGCGGAAGGTAGATGCCGGCGATCGAGATCGTCTTGCCGCCCAAATAGGAGTGCGGAATGCTGCGATAGTCAGGCGTGAAAAAATACTGCGCGACGCCGCGCATCAGCACGGCCAAGCCGAAAGTCGAGAAGATCTGCACCATGCCTGTATTGGCCTTGGCCCTGACCGCAAATCTCACGATCAAGAGATAGACCACCGCGCCAAAGATGAACAGCGCGGCCGCGACCAGCGGCGCCGCCAACAACGGATCGAGCGCGAAGAACGCAAACAGGAAGAAGGTCGCGTACATCGCGATCATCAGGAACTCGCCATGCGCGAAGTTCACGACGTCCATCAGGCCGAAGATGAGCGCCAGCCCCACGGCGATCAGGCCGTAGAGCAGCCCCATCAACAGGCCGCTGGCCAAGCTTTGGATGATTGTTTCTGCCGTCACAGATCTTGCCCCACTCTCGATGTGACACTGGGTGTCGTCCTGGCGAAAGCCAGGACCCATAACCACGACTGTTTGTGTGGGGCACGACGACAGCCGATCATCGTCCAACCACGGCCTCGGAATATGGGTCCCGGGTCGGCGCAGCCACGCGCTGATGCGCGTGACTGCTTGCCCGGGACGACGCCCGAGGTACTTACTTCATCGGCCAGCTGGCTTCGGCGACCGCGGCCTGGGTCGGGAAGATCGTGACGAACTTGCCGCCGACATATTGCAGCAGCACCGGATCGGCGTCGTTGTTCTGGCCGTTCTCGTCGAACTTAACCCGCTTCCACGGCATGATCGTCTGGTCGCCAGGCATGTCGGTGGCGGCCAGCGCATCGCGGATCTTCTCGCCGTCGGTGGACTTGGCGCGGTTGATGGCATCCGCCATCACGATCAGGCCCATGAACTGGCGCGACGAGTAGTCGTTGAAGTCCTTGCCCGACTTCGCCTTGAACATGTCGTTGATCTTGCCGACCATCGGCCGCTTGGCGGCGAGATCGAGCGAGAATGAGCCGCGCGAGATCACGCCTTCGAGCTTGTCGCCGACCGCGTCATACAGCGCCTTCTCCGAGAAGCCCGCGTCCTGGGCGACGATCGCGTTCGGCTTGTAGCCGAGCTCGGCCATGGTCTTGACCAGCAGGATGCCGTCGGTGGTGTAGCTCGACGGCATCAGCACGTCGGCATTCGCAGCCTTCAGCTGCTGCACCTCGGCCGACAGCGACGGCGAATTGGCGCGGTACTTGATGTCGGCGACGATCTTGTAGCCGCGCTCCTGGGCGAGCTTGAGCTGGGCGTTGCTCGAATCGGTACCGAAGATGGTGTCCTCGTGGAACAGCGCGAGCGTCTCGATCTTGGTGCCCTTCTTCTTCATCGCGTCGAAGAAGTCGAACATCGCCTGCGAGAACATCTCGTCATGCGGGGCGGCGCGGAAATAATACTTCAGGCCGCGGCGATGCAGGCTGGGCGAGGAGTTGTCGGCGGAGAGATACGGGATCTGGTAGCGCTCGCAGATCTGGCTCGCGGTCACCGCGACGGCGCTCTGATAGGAGCCGATGACGGCTGCGACCTTCTCCTGGGTGATCAGGCGCTCGGTCTCGGCACGGCCCTTCTGCGGATCGGCCTGGTGGTCGGCGAACACCAGCTTGATCTTGGCGCCGCCGAGGCCCGGCAGGCCTTCGGTGCGGGCGAGCGGCAGGTCGTAGTCATACTTGCCGTTGATGATTTCCGCCGCGGTCTCGAACGCGCGCTGGGCGTCGACGCCGATCTGCGCGCTGGCGCCGGAGAACGGATAGATGACGCCGATCTTCACTTCCGACGTCTGGGCGCGGGCGGCAATCGGCCCGAGCGCGGCGGCAGCGGTGGCTCCAAGCAGGACGTTACGGCGCGTGATGGTCATGGCAAGATCCTCTGATGAAAGCGCATCGATGAAGCGGTTGAGGTCGGCGGTAAAGGCTCAATAAGCAGCAGGACTGCCTGATTAAGGGCGGCCTGATTAGAGGACGGCGAGATCCTTGTTCTTGAGATCGGTGATCAGCATCAGTCCCGGCGCATGCGTGATGGCGAAGGGCAGCCTGGCGGCTGCGATGACCGCCTGCGGCGTCACCCCGCAGGCCCAGAAAACGGGAATTTCATCTGCGCCGACCGGCACCGGGTCACCGTAGTCAGGCTTGTTGATATCGGCGATGCCGATCTGGTCGGGAAGACCGAGATGCACGGGTGCGCCGTGCACGGCGGGAAAGCGCGTCGTGATCTGCACCGCGCGGATCGCCTGCGCCGGCTTGAACGGGCGCATCGACACCACCATGGGACCGGCGAACGGCCCTGACGGCGTGCAGGCGATGTTGGTGCGGTACATCGGCACGCGGCAGCCCTGCTCGATATGCCGGATCGGCAGCCCGTCGGCCATCAGCGCTTCCTCGAACGAGAACGAGCAGCCGAGCACGAAGGTGACGAGATCGTCGCGCCAATGCGCCATCAGATCGGTCGGTTCTTCGACCACCTCGCCGTCGCGCCACACGCGGTAGCGCGGCACGTCGGTGCGGATGTCCAGATCGGCGCCGAGTGCCGGAATATGAGGATTGCCCGGATCGGACATGCCGATGATCGGGCACGGCTTTGGATTGAGCTGGCAGAAGCGGTGGAAGGCGCCGGCGTACTGCTCCGGGATGATGGCGAGATTGCCCTGGACGAAGCCGTTGGCGACGCCGGCCGTGCTCCAGCCCTTGCCGGTGCGATAGTCCAGGCGGGCTTGGTGGCTGGGCAGAAGGCCCGCTTTATCGGTCGATTGCTGCAATGCCGCAAAAACAGTCATTTGAGCCATTTGCCTAATATCTCGACAAACTCACTCAACATCAGCCATGCTATAAAGTCTAATCTTCGTTTTTAATCAGGATCGATAAAACAAATTGATCCAAGGCGGGCCTGATGTTGGATTTCCGTTCCATCGAGACGTTTCTCTGGGTGGTCAAGCTCGGCAGCTTCCGCGGCGCGGCGCAGCGCCTCAATACCACCCAGCCCGCGATCTCCCAGCGCATCGCCCAGCTCGAGCGCGAGCTTGGCGTCAAGCTGCTCAACCGCGACCACCGCGTGGCCTCGCCGACCGCCGTCGGACGACAGATGCTGGTCTATGCCGAGAAGCTGATCGGCCTGCGCGCGGAAATGATGGCCGAGGTCGGCGACCGCTCGGCGATGCGCGGCGTGCTCCGGCTTGGCGTCGCCGAGACCATCGTGCACGACTGGCTGCCGCGGCTGATCAAGAGCGTCAACGAGAGCTATCCGAATTTGTCACTGGAGATCGAGGTCGACGTCACGCCGAACCTGCACGCGCGCCTGCTGGCGCAGGAGATCGAGCTCGCTTTCGCATTGGGCGCGCCGTCCGAGTCGGGCATCCGCAGCCGGGTGCTGTGCGACTATCCGATCAGCTTCCTCGCGAGCCCTGCCCTCGGCTTCGGCACCGGCGTGGTCACCGCCGAGCAGATGGCTCGCTTCCCGATTATCACCTTCCCACGCAACACCCAGCCCTATGACAATGTGCGCTCGCTGTTCAATCGCCCGCATTTGCCACCGATGCGCCTGCACGCCAGCGCCTCGCTGGCGACGGTGATCCACATGGCGGTCGAGGGCCTCGGCGTCGCCGTGATTCCCGCCGCGATCGTGGCGCACGAAATCGAGCGCGGACGACTGCAGGAGCTCAAGACGGATTTGCGGATTCCGCCGCTGACCTTCACGGCGAGCTGGCTGTCGTCGCCCGAGATGGTCGCGATCGAACGCGTCGCCGAGCTTGCAGCGAGGACGGCGCAGACGGCCAGCCATCCCTCTGCGTCGGTTGACGCCGCCGTCGCGGCGCGCGATGGACAGGATGCCGGAGTACAGGGATTTCAAGCATGAGCCGCGCCGTCACCAATCTGCAGATCGATTCCGCCCGCCTCTGGGACAGCATCCACGAGACCGCCAAGTTCGGCGGCACCCCGAAGGGCGGCGTGCGCCGGCTGACCCTCAGCCAGGAGGATAAGCAGGTCCGCGACTGGTTCCGCAAGGCCTGCGAGGATGCCGGGCTTGAAGTGCATGTCGACACCCTCGGCTCGATGTTCGCCCTGCGCAAGGGGCGTGACATGGCGAAGGCCCCGGTCGGGCTCGGCTCGCATCTCGACACCCAGCCGACCGGCGGCAAGTTCGACGGCATTCTCGGCACGCTCGGCGCGCTGGAAGTGATCCGCACCCTCAACGACGCCGGCATCGAGACTGACGCGCCGCTGTGCATCGTCAACTGGACCAACGAGGAAGGCTCGCGCTTCGCGCCGGCGATGATGGCCTCCGCCGCCTATGTCGGCGACTTCACAGTCGAGGACATTTTGTCGCGCAAGGACGCCGAAGGCACCACCGTGGGCCAGGCGCTTGATAGCATCGGCTATCGCGGCGAGACCAAGGTCGGCACGCAGAAATTTTCGGGCTTCGTCGAATTGCATATCGAGCAGGGTCCGATCCTGGAGGCCGAGAACAAGACTATCGGCGTGGTCGATCACGGCCAGGGCGTGTTCTGGTACGACGGCAAGATCACGGGCTTCGAGAGCCACGCCGGCTCGACGCCAATGCCGCTGCGCCGCGACGCGCTGCTGACACTGTCGGAGTTCGCGCTGACCCTGGAGCAGATCGCGCTCAAGCTCGGGCCGAACGCGGTCGCCACCATCGGCGAGGCCGTGATCGCCAATCCCTCGCGCAACGTCATCCCCGGCGAAATCGCCTTCACCATCGACTGCCGAAGCGCCAATGCCGATACGCTGGAGGCGCTCGACGCCAGCCTGCGCGCGGCGGCCGGCGAGATTTCCAAGAAGCGCCGGGTCGAGATCGCGATCGACCAGGTCTGGCGCAAGCCGCCGACGCATTTCGATCCCAAGCTGGTCGACGCCGTCGAACGCGCCGCCGGCACGCTCGGCTATTCGCACCGGCGCATCACCTCCGGCGCCGGCCACGACGCCTGCAACCTCAATACCATCATGCCCGCGGCTATGGTGTTCGTCCCCTGCAAGGACGGCATCAGCCACAACGAACTGGAGGACGCCACTCAGTCCGACTGTGCGGCGGGCGCGAACGTGCTGCTGCACACCGTGCTGTCGCTGGCCGGCGTGGCGTCGTGATAGGCTGATTCAATCAGCTCCACAGAACTATCAGTTATCAATCACAGCCCTGAATCGCGCGGGCACACTGAGCTCCCCTCCCCCTTGCGGGGAGGGGTTGGGGGTGGGGGTCCACACAGGAAGTCTTTCCTGGGTCCCCCCTCCCCGACCCTCCCCCGCAAGGGGGGAGGGAGCGCACCTAAGTCTGCGCAGCCACTTCGCATCCTTTGTAAAGGAGACCACCCCGTGCGCGGAGTTTTCATCGACGCCAACTCGTCGCTTGCCGAGATCTTCGAGCGGCAGCGCCAATCCGGCGATCCCGAGATGCACGTACATCTCGACCCCGACATCAAGCCGGAGGACTGGCCGACCATTCTCGACGGCGCCGAGATCGGCGTGGTCGATCACACCGCGCTCCCCACCGACGTCGCCAAGCAGTGCAAGAACCTCAAGCACGTCGTCTTCCTCGGCACCGGCGCCCGCAGCTACATGAACCCCGACGAGCTCGCCGAGCTCGGCATCACCGTGCACCTGATCAAGGGTTACGGCGACACGGCCGTTGCCGAAGCCGCCATCGCGCTGATGTGGGCCTCGGCCCGCGGCATCGCCCAGATGGACCGCGAGATGCGCGCCGGCAACTGGCTCCGCGATGACGGCATGCAGCTCACCGGCAAGACGCTCGGCCTGATCGGCTTCGGCGGCATCGCCGCCGAGGTCGCGCGCATTGCGTCCGGCAGCGGCATGAAGGTGATCGCCTGGAACCGCTCGCCGAAGAGCCATCCGGGTGTGGAGTTCGTGTCGCTCGATCAGTTGCTGGCGACCAGCCACGTCGTGTCGCTGCATCTCCTGCTCAATGACGAGACCCGCGGCTTCCTCTCGCGCGAGCGCATCGCGCAGATGCGCAAAGGCGTGATCTTCGTCAACACCGCCCGCGCCGCCATCGTCGACGAAACAGCCATGATCGACGCGCTCCGCTCCGGCCACATCCGCCACGCCGGCCTCGACGTCTTCAACACCGAGCCGCTGCCGGCCGGTCACGTGCTGACGACGATTCCGAACGTGACGCTGTCGGCCCATTCGGCGTTCCGGACGCCGGAAGCGAGCGAGAACCTGATCCACGCCGCATGGGAGCACTGCCGGCGCGAGGCGAACGAGTAGTCCGCGCCCTCTCCTCCGTCATTGCGAGCGAAGTGAAGCAATCCAGAGTCCCGCGACGACCCTGGATTGCTTCGTCGCTGCGCTCCTCGCAATGACGGTGTTGCCCGAGTTGTGGCCGCAACCACCATTGTCGTCCCGGCCTAGTGCGCAATTGCGCACGCGACGCCGGGACCCATACCGCGCGATCTATCGAGAGCAGACGGAGGCAGACGCGTAGGGCGGATTAGCGCAGCGTAATCCGCCATCCCGTAGCGATGAAGAAGCCGGCGGGTTACGCTGCGCTAACCCGCCCTACGTACTGGTGTCGTCAGCTCCCGGCCGGGGCGACAACAAACAGCAGCGACTAATCCACCATCTCCGCGACCGCCTTGCCGCACGCGACCGTATCAGCATTGCCGCCGAGATCGCGCGTGCGCAGCGTCCGCTCCGCCAGCGTCCGCTCGATGGCGCCGACGATCGCCTGCGCCGCCTGCTTCTCGCCGAGATGCTCCAGCATCATCGCGCCCGACCAGATCATGCCGATCGGGTTGGCGATCCCCTGCCCCGCGATGTCGGGCGCCGAGCCGTGCACCGGCTCGAACACCGACGGAAAATTACGCTCCGGATTGATGTTGCCCGACGGCGCGATGCCGATGGTGCCGGTGCAGGCAGGTCCCAGATCCGACAAGATGTCACCGAACAGATTGGAGCCGACGACGACGTCAAACCAGTCGGGATGCAGCACGAAATTCGCGGTGAGGATGTCGATGTGGTACTTGTCCCATTTCACGCCCGGATAGGTCTTGGCCATCGCCTCGACCCGCTCGTCCCAATACGGCATCGTGATCGAGATGCCGTTCGACTTGGTCGCCGACGTCAGATGCTTCTTCGGCCGTGACTGCGCCAGCTCGAACGCAAACTTCAGGATGCGGTCGACGCCGGTGCGGGTCATCACTGTCTGTTGCGTGACGAACTCGCGATCGGTGTCCGGGAACATGCGGCCGCCGACGGAAGAATACTCGCCTTCGGTGTTCTCGCGCACCACCCAGAAATCGATGTCGCCCGGCTTGCGGTTCGCCAGCGGGCACGGCACGCCCGGCATCAGGCGGACAGGCCGCAGGTTCACATACTGATCGAACTCGCGGCGGAACTTGATCAGCGACCCCCACAGCGAGACGTGGTCGGCGATCTTGGCCGGCCAGCCGACCGCGCCGAAATAGATCGCGTCATGGCTGCCGATCTGCGTCTTCCAGTCGTCCGGCATCATCTGGCCGTGCTTCTCGTAATAGTCGTAGCTCGAGAAGTCGAAATGATCGAACTGCACGGCGACGCCATGCTTCTTGGCTGCCTGCTCGATCACGCGAATGCCCTCGGGCATGACCTCCTTGCCGATGCCGTCGCCGGGAATGACTGCGATGCGATAGGGCTTCTTGCTCATCGAGCGGATCCTCATAGTGTCGCCGGTTGTCCCGGCCGAAATCGTCGATCGCCTGAATGGACCAAACCACGGTCAAGCGCAACGCTGCGGTGCGGGATTGACCGCATGGCTGACGCGCAAGACAATCGCGCAGGACAATCGCATAAGACAATCCGGTCTCCTCCCATTCAGCGAGAGTTGCCATGGACCTTCATCTGCGCGGCAAGCGCGTTCTCATCACCGGCGCCTCCAAGGGAATCGGCGCCGCAGCCGCCGAGGCGTTTGCCGAGGAAGGCTGCCATGTCCGGCTCGCGGCGCGCAGCGCCGACCGGCTCTCGGCGCTGGTCGAGCAACTCCGGTCCAAGCACCAGATCGACGCGGCCGCGCATGTGGTGGACCTGCGCAAGTCCGAGGACGTGACCCGACTGGCACAGGAGGCCAGCGACATCGACATCCTCGTCAACAATGCCGGCGACATTCCGGGCGGCCCGATCGACAAGATCGACGAGGCCGCCTGGCGGCACGCCTGGGACCTCAAGGTGTTCGGCTTCATCAACCTGGCGCGGCTGGTCTACGCCCAGATGAAGGCGCGCGGCGCGGGTGTCATCATCAACGACATCGGCGCCGCCGGCGAGAAGTTCGACTTCAACTACATCTGCGGCAGCGCCGGCAATGCCGCGCTGATGGCCTTCACCCGCGCACTCGGCTCCAAGAGCCTCGCCGACAACATCCGCGTCGTCGGCATCAATCCCGGGCCCGTCGGCACCGACCGCCACGTCACCCTGCTCAAGACCCGCGCCAAGCAGCAGTTCGGCGACGAGAGCCGCTACACGGAATTCCAGAAAGGCCTGCCGCTCGGCCGCCCGGCGCATCCGCGCGAAATTGCCGACCTGATGGCGTTCCTGGCGTCCGACCGCGCCGGCTATACGTCGGGCGTGATCTATACCGTCGATGGCGGCATCAGCGCAGGGTGGGGTTGACCGCGGCGACCTTTCCACTCCCGGCGAAACATGATCTACCCCCCAATCGCCGGGATGCTTCCAATGAGGAGAACCAAGCTTTGGCCGACCAGGGATTGATCCGCGAGACCGCCTGTGCCGTCGTCGACAAGTTGAAGGCCGGCGATATCACGCCGCTCGATTGCCTCGATGCGCTGGAAGCCCGCATCAAGGCTGTCGACGACAAGGTCAATGCGCTGCCGACGCTGTGCTTCGATCGCGCGCGCGATCACGCCAAGGCGCTGATGAGCAAGCCGGCCGGTGCGCGCGGGCTGCTCGCAGGCCTGCCCGTCCCGATCAAGGACCTCACCGACGTCCAGGGCGTGCTGACCACGCAGGGCTCGCCGATCTTCAAGGACCGGATTCCGGAACAATCAGATCTCCTGGTCGAGCATCTCGAAGCCAATGGCGGGGTGATCTACGCCAAGTCGAACACGCCGGAGTTCGGCGCCGGCGCCAACACCTTCAACGAGGTGTTCGGCGCGACGCGCAATCCCTGGGACACGTCCCGCTCGGCGGCCGGCTCCTCCGGCGGCGCGGCGGTCGCGCTGGCGACCGGCACCGCCTGGCTTGCGCACGGCTCTGACATGGGCGGCTCGCTGCGCAACCCCGCGAGCTTCTGCGGCATCGTCGGCCTGCGCCCGAGCTTCGGCCGCGTCGCGCATACCCCGGCAGTCGCCGTTGACCGCAATCTCGGCGTCCAGGGCCCGATGGCCCGCAACGTCGAGGATCTCGCGCTGCTGCTGGATGCGATGAGCGGCGAGCATGCCGCCGACCCGATCTCGCTGCCCTCGCCCGCGCCCTCCTTCCTCGCCGCCGCCCGCTCAGGCAAGAAGCCGCTGCGCGTGGCCTATTCGCCCGATCTCGGCATCACGCCGGTCGATCCCGAAGTCATCGCCGTCACCCGCAAGGCGGCGCAGCGCTTCGCCGAGCTCGGAATCATCGTCGAGGAGGCCCATCCGGATTTCAGCGAGGCGCATGAATGCTTCCACGTGCTACGCGCGCTCGACTTCGCGATGAGCAAGCAGGAGCTGCTGCGCACCAAGCGCGACCTGCTGAAGCCCGAGGTGATCTGGAATATCGAGGAAGGCCTGAAGCTGACCGTCGCGCAGATCGCGCGCGCCGAGGCGCAGCGCGTGGCGATCACCGCGCGCGCGGTGAAGTTCTTCGAGACCTATGACCTCCTGCTGGCGCCGGCGACGATCGTGCCGCCCTTCCCGGTCGAGAACCGCTACGTCGCCGAATGCGCCGGGCACAAATTCGACAACTACGTGCAGTGGCTCGGCATCGTCTACGCGATCACGCTGGCCTGCTGCCCGGCTTTGTCGCTGCCCTGCGGCTTCACCGAAACCGGGCTTCCGGTCGGATTGCAGATGATCGCGCGTCCGCGCAACGACGCCGGTTTGCTCGCCGGTGCCAAGGTGCTGGAAGATGTTCTCGGCGTTGCCAGCTCCACCCCGATCGAGCCGCGCGCGCCGAAGTGACGAACTTTCCCCTCACCCTGAGGAGCCGCGCAGCGGCGTCTCGAAGGGTGAGGCCCGTGCGCTGGCCTCATGGTTCGAGACGCCCGCCTGAGGGCGGGCTCCTCACCATGAGGATTGGGAGGCGCGCCCGCATCTACCTTCGCTCGTCTCGGGATCATCTTCCCCCTCACCCTGAGGAGCTCGCCGAAGGCGAGCGTCTCGAAGGGCGAGGCCCCCGATTTTCGTTGCACAGCACATAGTTCCTGCCTCGGGAACATGGGACCCCTGCCGTTATTCTATATTGGCAATCCCGGTGGCTGCCGTAGAAGGGCCGCAAACGATGCTTGCCCGGAGACCGGAAATGACAGACCAGGCGATCCAGCCTGCCGCAGAGCCCGCCACGTCCATTGCCGACGTCGAGCGCCGCATCAAGGCGATCCTGATCGGCTCGGCCGGCAATCTGGTCGAATGGTACGACTTCTACGCCTACACCGCGTTTGCCCTGTATTTCGCGCCGGCCTTCTTCCCCTCGAAAGATCCGGTGGTCGAGCAGCTCAACGCCGCCGTGGTGTTCGCCGCGACCTTCCTGATGCGCCCGCTCGGCGGCTGGCTATTCGGCTATCTCGCCGACCAGTATGGCCGCAGGCTGTCGCTGACCGTCTCCGTGCTCTGCATGTGCTTCGGCTCGCTGATCATCGCAGTGACGCCGACCTATGCCACGATCGGCATCGCCGCGCCGATCATCCTGGCGCTTGCCCGCGTCATCGAGGGTCTCAGCCTCGGCGGCGAATACGGCGCCAGCGCCACCTATCTCTCGGAGGTCGCCGACGCCAAGCATCGCGGCTTCTATTCCAGCTTCCAATACGTCACCCTGATCGGCGGTCAGCTCACCGCGATCATCGTCCTCCTGCTGCTGCAGAAGGTGTTCCTGACCACCGAGGAGTTGAAGGCCTGGGGCTGGCGCATCCCGTTCTTCATCGGCGCCTGCCTTGCGATCTTCGTCGCGGTGATGCGGCGGAATCTGCACGAGACCGAAGCGTTCGTGGAAGCCAAGAAGAAGGCAGGCTCATCCAGCTCGATGGCCGCGCTGTTCAGATATCCGCGCGAGCTGCTGCTAGTCGTTGGCCTCACCGCAGGCGGCACCGCGGCGTTCTACACCTTCACCACCTACATGCAGACCTTCGTCAAACTCTCGGTCGGCCTGACCGAGGACCAGACCACGATGGTGATTTTCGGCTCGCTGCTGTTTGCATGCGTTTTGCAGCCACTGTACGGCGCGATCTCCGATCGCATCGGCCGTAAGCCGCTGCTGATCTTCTTCGGCATCGCCGGCACCTTGTCGACGATCCCGATCCTGACCGCGCTGAAGGGCACCAAGGAGCCGTTCACGGCCTTCCTGCTGATCTGCGGCGCCTGGATTTTCACCGCCGGCTACACCTCGATCAACGCCGTCGTGAAAGCCGAGCTCTTCCCCACCAACATCCGCGCGCTCGGCGTCGGCCTGCCCTACGCGATCACCGTGTCGCTGTTCGGCGGCACCGCGCCGGCGATCGCGCTCTACTTCAAGAGCATCGGGCACGAGACTTGGTTCTATTATTATCTCACCGGCGTGATCTTCCTGTCGCTGCTCATCTATGCGACCATGCGCGACACCAAGCATACGTCCGCCATGCACAGACATGAATAAGTCTGCATGAATGAGGCGCGCGAATTGAAGAGGTGCTGAGATGGCAGACGAATCCGGGCTGCCCCCCGACAGCAAGCTGACCCGCAGCAAGGAGCGCTGGGCGCGCGAAGGCAAATTCCTGACCGGGCGCATCGTGCGGCCGGAGGACCAGCGTCTGCCGCCCGGCCAGCATTTGACCCGCGACTGGCCGGTGCTCGACCTCGGCCTGACGCCGTCGGTCACACAAGAGCGCTGGCGGCTCGACGTCTACGGCGCGGTCGAAAATCCGCTGTTCTGGGACTTCGCGGCGTTCCGCGCCCAGGAGCAGCGCCAGTTCGTCTCCGACATCCATTGCGTCACGACCTGGTCGCGCTACGACAATCAATGGGAGGGGCTCGCCACGCGCGACCTGCTCGCCGCCTGCCGGCCGCGCGACACCGCCAATTTCGTCGTGCTGCATTCCTATGACGGCTACACCACCAACCTGACGCTGGAGGATTTCGCCGCCGAGGATGCGCTGCTGGCGCACAGCTGGTCCGGCGCGCCGATCACCGGGGAGCATGGCGGCCCGGTGCGCGTCGTGGTGCCGCATCTATATTTCTGGAAGAGCGCGAAGTGGCTCAAGGCGATCGAGTTTCTCGAGGCCGATAAGCCCGGCTATTGGGAGGTGCGCGGCTATCACAACCGCGGCGATCCCTGGGCCGAACAGCGCTATTCGGAGTGACGGGCTACGCCGGCGCCGAACCGACGAAGCCGTAGGGTGGGCAAAGACGCGTAGCGTCGTGCCCACCGTCGTCCCGCCGAAAAGAAGAGCCCCAAAAAGAAAAGAACGGTGGGCACGCTTCGCTTTGCCCACCCTACGGACTGCATGCTATCGCTTCCGCACCACAGCGCGGTCACCGCGATATCCGAACGTTCCAGAGACCCCTGCATGGAGTTCACCTCAGAGACCGGCAAGATCCCCAAGGGCTACGGGTATCTGCTCAAGCCGAGCGTCATCCTCGCCGCACTGACCGCACAGGATCTCGGCGGCATTCGCATCCATCTCGTGCGCAGCCACGGCCGGCGTCTGTTCGATGCACGCTATCGGCCTCCGGATGGCGACATCCCCTACGAGCGTCTCAACATCAAGGTCGGCACCGCGCATGAACGCGACCTGCCTCCGCTTCGCCGGCAGGCGAAGGACGAAGCGCTGCCGGCGCTCATCCGATGGATTACCGATCTCGTCGCGCAGGACCTGCCGACGGCGATCCGGCACGGCGAACAGGTGATAGAGCTTCTGCCTCCGCGCGAGTGATCATGCGCGGTCGCGAGTTGCTGTGAAGACGCAACGATTGGAGACCAACCATGCCGACCGAACGTTTCCAGTTTGACGGCGCAGCCGGCGACCGACTGTCCGCGGCCCTCGACCTGCCCGACGGCGCGCCGCGGGCGTACGCGCTGTTCGCGCATTGCTTCTCCTGCGGCAAGGACACGCATGCGGCGCGGCGCATCGCGATGGCGCTGACCGCGCATGGCATCGCGGTGCTGCGCTTCGACTTCACCGGCCTCGGCTCCAGCGAAGGCGATTTTGCGAACACGACCTTCTCCTCCAACGTGGCGGACCTCGTTCGCGCCGCTGATCATCTGCGCGAGACGAGGCAGGCGCCTTCGATCCTCATCGGCCACAGCCTCGGCGGCGCCGCTGTGCTGGTCGCGGCCGGCGACATCCCGGATGCGAAAGCCGTGGTGACCATCGCCGCCCCTTCCGATCCGGCGCATGTCACCGCGATGTTCAAGGACAGCCTCGAGGCGATCCGCCGCGACGGCACGGCCGAGGTCTCGCTCGCCGGTCGTCCGTTCCGCATCAGCAGCTCGTTCCTCGACGACGTCGCCGAGCAGCGCCTGCTCGACAAGGTCAAGCATCTGCACAAGGCGCTCTTGGTGATGCACTCGCCCGTCGACGACACCGTGGGGATCGACAATGCGACCCACATCTTCGTCGCCGCCAAGCATCCGAAGAGCTTCATTTCGCTCGACCATGCCGATCATCTCATCAGCAGCAAGCAGGATGCGGCCTACATCGCCGAGGTCATCGCGAGCTGGGCCGGCCGCTACGTCGCGCCGGCGGCCGCCGAGCCCGCGGCCACGGACGGCCCGCGCGACGTGGTCGTGCGCGAGACCTGCTCGAGCAAGCTGCAGCAGAGCATCGCGCTCGGCCCGCATCGTCTGACAGCGGATGAGCCCGTCTCGGTCGGCGGCCAGGACACCGGTCCGGGCCCCTACGACCTCCTGCTCGCCGCGCTCGGCGCCTGCACCTCGATGACGATGCGGCTCTATGCCGACCGCAAATTCCTGCCGCTCGACCGCATCACCGTCACCCTGCGCCACAGCAAGATCCATGCGGAGGACTGTGCGGAATGCGAGACCAAGGTCGGCCTGATCGATCAGCTGGAGCGCGAGATCCATCTCGACGGTGCACTGGACGACGAGCAACGCAAGAAGCTGATGGAGATCGCCGACAAATGCCCGGTGCACCGGACCCTGACCTCGGAGATCCGCATCGTCACGCGCGTGGCGGAGTGAGTTCATTCGCTGCGACACTCCCACCGTCATTCCGGGGCAAGGCCAAAAGGCCTTGAACCCGGAATCCCGAGATTGTCTTGCGTTCATATCCGACCATCTCGAGATTCCGGGTTCAATCGCCGATGCGCGGCCGCGCATCGACGATTGCCCCGGAATGACGGTGGATGACGCAATGAGACTAACGCGCCGGCTGCGGCTCCGCCTTTAACGGCCTTACGCGCAGCACGCCGCGCAGCCCCACTGCCGTGCCGATGAAGATGCCGCCGATCGCCACGAAGGACGGCAGCGCCAGGGTCGACAATCCGGTAAGCCCCTGCCCGACCGAGCAGCCCAGCGCCATGACGCCGCCGACGCCCATCAGCGCGGCGCCACTGGTGGAGCGCAGCATGTGCTGTGGCGAATGAAAGCCTTCGAGCTTGAAGCGGCGTGTGACGATCGCCGTCACGAGACTGCCGGCGAGCACGCCGGCCACGGTCGCGATGCCGAAATTCACGGTCGACCCGGTCGACAGCATCACATATTGCAGACCATCGGCGATCGGCGCGACAAAAGTCAGCGACGCCACTGGCACCGGATTGAAGTCGTCGGCGCCCAGATATCCGGTCGCGAACCATCCGGCCGCAATCAGCAGGCCGACGATGAGGCCCGCGAGCATCTGGCCGGGTGCTCGCCGGAATGGCGCATGCGCGAACGCAAAGACGATCAGCACGCCGCCGAGCGCGAGCGCCGGCAGCAGCCGCGCGGGAGCACCATGCAGCCCACCGACCGACAGCAGCGCGGGGAGCGACGTCGCCGCTGCCGTCGTCTGCGAGCCCTGCATCAGCGCGATCCGCAGCGGCGCGATCAGGCCCTTCAACGTCATCTCCGCTGCGATCGCCAGCACGGTAACGACGACGAAGGAGCGCAGATTGCCGCGGCCGAGCAGCACCAGCGCGCGCGAGCCGCAGCCGTTCGCCAGCACCATGCCATAGCCGAACAGCACGCCGCCGGCGAACATCAGCGGCATGGAAAACGTCGGCTGGAGATAGATCGACTTGCCGAGATCGACATAGCCGACGGCCGCAAGCAGTTGCGTGGCGATGACCGCGATGCCCATCGCCAGCGCATACGTGCGCGCCTTCAGGCCGTCGCCATCGGCCCACCAGCCGCGCAGGCTGCTCACCATGCAGAAGCCGCTGAGCAGTCCGACGGCGCCATAGACCAGGCCAATCCCGAGACCGGCCATGATGGCCACATCAGCAGCTTCCGGCACGCGCGGCAGTCCTTCTGGTTGCGGAGAAAGTGCGGCGGCGCACCGGCCATGCAAGCATCGCTTTCGCTTGACGCGCGCGGATTATTCGCCACGATATCGCGCTTAACTAGTTCAGAATGCTTGTTCCAACAAGCATCACCGGGAGAGAACGCCGTGGTTTCACCAGCGCAGCCTGATGCGCCGACCCTGGCCCGTGCGCGGCCGGAAGGCCGCCGATGAGCGGCACGGCGCCCCTCTCTCCCGACGCCCTCGCCCGCGCCTGCGCGGATGCGATGTGGCAGGACGATCGCGCCAGCCAGGGACTGGGGATGCAGATCGTCGAGATCGGCCCGGGCCGCGCGACCTTGCGGATGACGATCCAGCCGCACATGGTCAATGGCCATGGCATCGCCCATGGCGGCTTCATCTTCACGCTGGCCGATTCCGCCTTCGCGTTCGCCTGCAACTCGCACAACGACCGCACCGTGGCCGCCCAGGGCAGCATCAGCTTCATCCGGCCCGGCAAGCTCGGCGATGTGCTGACGGCGCGCGCCCAAGAAGTGTCGCGCAGCGGCCGCTCCGGCATCTACGACGTCCGCGTCACGGCAGGCGAGACCGTCGTCGCCGAATTCCGCGGCCATTCACGCAGCATCGGCGGCACGCTGGTGCCGCTCGATGCAGGCGACGCGCCCTGACCCATTCGCCCGCGCTCCCGCCGAAGGACCTCACACCATGACCAAGCTTCAATCGCCCGGCGCCTACGTGCCCGAGATGGACGACATCGAACGCGCGTCGCGCGACGAGATCATGGCGCTGCAAACCAGGCGCCTCGCCTGGTCGCTGAAGCACGCCTACGACAACGTCGCCCATTACCGGCAGGCGTTCGACAAGGCCGGCGTCCATCCGTCGGACTTCCGCGAGCTGACCGACCTCGCCAAATTTCCGTTCACGGTGAAGACGGACCTGCGCGACAACTACCCGTTCAACATGTTCGCAGTCCCGCGCGAGCAGCTGGTGCGGGTGCATGCCTCGTCGGGCACGACCGGAAAGCCGATCGTCGTCGGCTACACCAGGAATGATATCGCGACCTGGTCGACCGTGATGGCCCGTTCGATCCGCGCCGCCGGCGGACGCAGCGGCATGATCATCCACAATGCCTATGGCTACGGCCTGTTCACCGGCGGCCTCGGCGTTCACTACGGCGCGGAGCAGCTCGGCTGCACCGTGGTGCCGATCTCCGGCGGCATGACCGAGCGGCAGGTGCAGCTGATCAACGATTTCCGGCCCGACATCATCACGGTCACGCCGAGCTACATGCTGGCCATCCTCGACGAGTTCAAGCGCCAGGGCCTCGATCCACGCGAGAGCTCGCTCAAGATCGGCATCTTCGGTGCCGAGCCCTGGACCAACGCCATGCGCGCCGAGATCGAGGACGCCTTTGCGATGGACGCAACCGATATCTACGGGCTGTCGGAGGTGATCGGTCCGGGCGTGGCGCAGGAATGCCTGGAGACCAAGGACGGGCTGCACATCTGGGAGGATCATTTCTATCCGGAGATCGTCGATCCCGACACCGGCCGTGTGCTGCCCGACGGCGAGATCGGCGAGCTGGTGTTCACGTCACTGACCAAGGAGGCCTTCCCCGTCATCCGCTATCGCACCCGCGACCTGACGCGGCTCCTCCCTGGCACGGCACGGCCGGGCATGCGACGCATGGAGAAGGTGACGGGCCGCTCCGACGACATGATCATCCTGCGCGGCGTCAACCTGTTCCCGTCGCAGATCGAAGAGATCCTCCTGACCACCGAATGGTGCGGCGGTCATTTCATGCTCGAGCTGACCCGCGAAGGCCGCATGGACGAGCTGACCATCTACGCGGAATCCCGCCCCGAGCATTGGGACGAAACGGGGTTGGGTGAGCACGCCGAGCGGATCTCGATCCACATCAAGAACACGATCGGCGTGACGGCAAAGGTGAAGGCCGTGCCGCCGGACACGCTGGAGCGCTCGGCGGGCAAGGCGAAGCGGATCAAGGATCGGCGCCCGATGGAGTGATGCGTCTGCGCCCTTCCATCTATCCCCTCTCCATGAACACGCCTCTTGGCGTGTTCATGGTCCGGTGTGCAGTGCGCCCGGCTTTTGACCCTCATGGTGAGGAGCGCCGCAGGCGCGTCTCGAACCATGAGGCAACAGCTCGGGCCTCGCCCTTCGAGACGCCCGCCTTTGGCGGGCTCCTCAGGGTGAGGAGTAGCAGTGGCGGTGCGCCCTCTCACATATGATCGTAATCCACCACCACCCGCTCCGTCACCGGCTTCGCCTGGCACGTCAGCACGAATCCCGCCTGCAATTCCCACGGCTCCAGCGAGTAGTTCAGCTCCATCTCGGCCCTGCCCTCGACCAGCTTGGCGCGGCAGGTGGAGCACATGCCACCCTTGCAGGCGAACGGCAGATCGACGCCGGCGCGCAACGCGGCGTCGAGGATGGCTTCGCCCTCGGCGACAGGAACCTCGCGGCGCTTGCCGTCGATGATCAGGGCGGCGATCGCCTTGGGTGGCGCGGAGTCGGGGACGACCATCTTCGCCCGCGGCTTGCCGCGTGCGCCTGAGACGAAGCGTTCGACGTGGACGCGGTCGCCGGGGATACCGAGCGTGCAACAGGCGGCCTCGATGTCCTCGCTCATCCCGGTGGGGCCGCAGATGAACACATGGTCGACGCTCGAAGCCGGCACCAGCGAGCGCAGCAGCATGCGCACCTTTTCGCCGTCGAGACGGCCGTGCAGGATCGGCAGGTCCTGCTCCTCGCCGGAGATGACGTGGAAGACTGAGAAGCGATCGAGGAAGCGGTCCTTCAGTTCCTCGAGCTGTTCACGGAACAGCATGCCCGCCGTGGTGCGGTTGCCGTAGAACAGGAAGAAGCGGCTGTCCGGCTCGCGCGCCAGCACCGCCTTCACGATCGACAGAATCGGCGTGATGCCCGATCCCGCAGCAAAGCCGACATGCGTGCGCGACACCTCAGGCTGCAGCGCCACGCCGAAGCGTCCGGTCGGCGTCATCACGTCGATCTCGTCGCCGCGCTTCAGCTCATCGGTGACGAAGCTGGAGAACGCGCCGCCATCGACGCGCTTCACGGCGATACGGATCTCGTTGTCATCGGGTCCGGAACAGATCGAATAGGACCTGCGCACCTCTTCCCCGCCGAGCGTGGTCTTCAGCGTGAGATATTGGCCGGGCGCGAACTGATAGTCCGCAGCCAACTCGTTCGGAATCGCAAAGGTCAGCGACACCGCATCCGGCGCCTCGTGGCGCAGGTCGCGGACGGCAAGACGATGGAAGCGTGGCGTAGTGGACATCGAACTATCCCCGGCGTCATTGCGAGGGGCGAAGCGACGAAGCAATCCAGGACTCCGGGCGTGGCCCTGGATCGCGTCGCTGCGCTCGCGATGACGGTTGCTGCATTAGTGGCACTTGAAGTAGTCGAACGGCTCGCGGCACGATTTGCAGCGCCACAGCGCCTTGCACGAGGTCGAGCCGAATTCGGCGAGCTGCTCGGTGTCATCAGACCCGCATTGCGGACACGCGACCTCGGCGACGCCGAACAGCGCGCGGCGTCCGCTCGTGGCTTGCGGCGGCGCGATGCCGTACTCGCGCAGCTTGCGGCGGCCCTCCTCGCTCATCCAGTCGGTGGTCCAGGCCGGCGACAGCACGGTGCGAACGCTGGCCTCGCGGAAGCCTGCGCGCTCCAGCGCGAGCTCGATCTCCAGCGCGATCATGTTCATGGCCGGGCAGCCCGAATAGGTCGGCGTGATCGCGACCTCGACGCGGTCGCCCACCACCTCGACCTCGCGCAGCACGCCGAGATCGTCGATCGTCAGCACCGGAATTTCCGGATCGGCCACCGACGCCGCCGCGTCCCAGGCGCGCTGCCGCAACTCCGCCGGGCTGATGTCGGCGACTACCACGTCGCACCAGGGAAGCTGCGCTGCATGTATTGCAGCTCGCTGAGGAGATGACCGAGATGCTCGCTGTGGCGCCCGTCGCGGCCGCCCCGCTGCATCCAGTCGTTCTCCGGCAGGGTCAGAGTCGCCTCACGCGCGACATGCGAGACGATCGACAGCCATTCCGGCAGCAGCATCGTCGGATCGATCGCGATCCCGGCATCGATCAGGCTGCGCTCGCTATCGTCGATGTTGAACATCTCCCCGGTGTACGCCCAGAGATCGTCGACAGCGGCCTGTGCGCGGCGATGGCTCTCGTCGGTACCGTCGCCGAGCCGGATCACCCATTCGCTGGCATGGCGCAGATGATAGGCGCATTCCTTCTCCGACTTCGCCGCGACCGCCGCCAGGGTCGCATCGGTCGAGCCCATCATGCCGCGCCAGTAGAGATCGGCAAAGGCCGCGTAGAACAGCTGCCGCACCATGGTCTGCGCGAAGTCGCCATTGGGACGCTCGACCAGCAGCAGGTTGCGGTACTGCCTGACGTCGCGGAGATAAGCGAGCTTGTCCTCGTCATTGTCGCGGCCCTCGACCTTCGCCGCATAGCCATAGAGCTCGCGCGCCTGGCCGATCAGGTCCAGCGCCATGTTGGACAGCGCCATGTCCTCTTCGAGAACAGGCGCGTGACCGCACCATTCGGAAAGACGATGGCCGAGGATCAGCGCATCATCGGCGCGGCGCAGCGTGTAGAGCACCAGCGGCGTTTCGGAGACGGTGATCGAGGGGGCGGTCATGACGTTTCGCCTCTGAAGCCACGCATTCGACCTCATCCTGAGGAGCCCGCCGCAAGCGGGCGTCTCGAAGGATGGGCCACAAGCGATAATGGGCCTCATGGTTCGAGACGGCGCTGCGCGCCTCCTCTCCATGAGGAGCTGGACCTACATATGCCCGACTTCCTCGGGCACCTCGTAGAACGTCGGGTGCCGATAGATCTTGGATTCCGCCGGCTCGAACATCATCCCCTTGTCGGCGGGATCGGAGGCCGTGATCGCGCTCGACGGCACCACCCAGATCGACAGGCCCTCGCCGCGGCGGGTGTAAAGGTCGCGCGCGGCCTGCAGCGCCATGGTCGCGTCCGGTGCATGCAGCGAGCCGCAATGCTTGTGCGCAAGCCCGTTGCGGCTGCGGATGAAGACCTCCCACAACGGCGTGTTCGGCGTCGCCATTTCGATCTCCCTGTCCTATTCGGCGGCTTGCGCCATCTGGCGCCGGGCGCGCTTCTCGGCATAGGCGGCCGCGGCGTCGCGCACCCAGGCGCCGTCGGCGTGCGCCTTGCGGCGCGCCGCCAGGCGATCGCGGTTGCACGGGCCGTTGCCGGCCAGCACCTGCTTGAACTCGTTCCAGTCGATCGGGCCGTGCCGCCAGTGGCCCTGCTCGTCCTGCTTCATCTCGGGGTCAGGCATCGTCAACCCGAGGTATTGCGCCTGCGGCACCGTGGCATCGATGAACTTCTGGCGCAGCTCGTCATTGGAGAAGCGCTTGATCTTCCACTTCGTCGACGCATCGCTGTGCTGGCTGGCCTGATCCGGCGGGCCGAACATCATCAGCACCGGCCACCACCAGCGGTTCAGCGCCTCCTGCGCCATCGCCTTCTGCTCCGCCGTGCCGCGGCACAAGGTCAGCATGATCTCGTAGCCCTGGCGCTGATGGAACGATTCTTCCTTGCAGACGCGGATCATCGCGCGCGCATAGGGACCGTAGGAGCAGCGGCACAGCGGGATCTGGTTCATGATCGCGGCGCCGTCGACCAGCCAGCCGATCACGCCGATGTCCGCCCAGGTCAGGGTCGGGTAGTTGAAGATCGAGGAGTACTTGGCCTTGCCGGCCAGCATCGCGTCGACCAGCTCCTCGCGCGAGGCGCCGAGCGTCTCGGCGGCGGCGTACAGATACAGGCCGTGGCCGCATTCGTCCTGGACCTTGGCGAGCAGCGCCGCCTTGCGGCGCAGGCTCGGCGCACGCGTGATCCAGTTGCCCTCGGGCAGCATGCCGACGATTTCGGAATGAGCGTGCTGGGAGATCTGCCGGACCAGCGTCTTGCGATAGGCCGCCGGCATCCAGGCGTTGGGCTCGATGCGCTCCTCGGCATCGATGCGGGCCTGAAAGCGCGAGGCGCGCACGGCGTCCTCAGCGTGGCTGCCCTCCTCGGGCGAATTAAGCGCCTGCGTATACATGCGGCGGCGTCCTCCCAGGACTTGGTTGCCGCCAATATATAACGGAATTTTATTCATGCAATCGAATTCTGTAATATATTATGCCGTCTCATGCGCGCCGGCAAACCGCCGCAGCAGCGCCGCACCGGCCGGCGCCAGCGGCCCCTCCTCGTTGGTCGCGTGCTGATCGAGCCAGCGCTCGGACCCCGGCAGCAGCAGCCGGTAGATCTCGCCGCACTGCGCCCTCGCCTGCCGTCCCGGCCAGTTCCCCGGCAAGAGCTCGGCCGGCAGCAGCGGATCGCGCAGCACGATGCGACGGTAGTGGTGGATCAGCAGGATGCGGGCGGTGAAGGCCTGCCCGTCCGACAGCGCCTCGCCGCGCTCGATGCTGGCCTTGAGCGGCGCAAAGGACGCGCTGAACCTGCGATAGGCCTCGGCCGTCCGCTCGAGCGCCCAGCTCTCGGCCACCAGCCGCCGCGCCATCTCCGAGCCGGCGGACGCCTGCAGGCGGATGGCCCCGTCCACCGCGTCCGGCACCGCGATGCTCGTGGGCGCCACGAACACGCCGGGCAGCGGACTGCCGAAGCCGGCGTCGCGCAATGCCGTGCGCGCCTGCTCGCGGTCGTCGGCGCCCCCGATCAGGACCAGCTCGAAGCTGCCGTTCCACTCGGCCGGCGGCGAATCGTAGATATGGCGGGTGGCGCCGGCAAAGGTCTGCTCGCCGCGCCGGGTCAGGCGATAGAAGCTGTTGCGGCCGCTTTTGGTGCGCTCGAACCAGCCCTCCGCCGTCAGCCGCGACATCGCCGTGCGTACCACGCTGCCGTCGATGGCGAGCCCTTCGAAGAACGCCAGCAGAGTCCCCAGCCAGACGCTGCCGCCGCGCGGCACGATGGCATCGCCGAACACGGTGATGATCAGCGAACCCGTGCGCGACGGCTCGCTCTTCAGCTGGTTGACGATGCGCGACAGCGGCTGCGGCATGACGCACGCTTTAGCCGGTTTCGCCTCAGCGCAAAAGAAAAGGCCCGCGTGACGCGGGCCTTGAGGATCGATCGACTGATGCGCGAGCTGCGATCAGGCGGTCTTGTTGTAGGCCTTGGCCATGTTCTCCTGGGCGACCTTGGCGCCCTCGGTGACCAGCTTGCCGACATATTCGCTGGTCGACTTCGCACGGGCGACGAGCGCCTCGCCGCGGGCACGGGCCAGCTCACCCTGGATCGCAACGGCTTCGCTGATCGACTTGGCGGACGCCAGCTTGTCCAGGCCGTCGAAGAACGCCTCGGTGTCCTGGTACAGCGCCTGCTGGATGTTGCGGCTGATCTTGCCGGCTTCGGTCACGCCGTCGAACACGGCGGTCTCGATCGCCGAGGTCACCTTCTCGGAGCCCGCGAGGGCCTCCGCAGCGCGCTCCTTGGCGGTCGACGCGGTCTTCTTGACGAACTCCCGCGCGGATTCCGGCACTTCCATCGTCTGCAGGTTCTTCAGCGCGTCCGTCATCGGCGCGAAGGCATCCTTGACGGTCTCGAACACTTTGTTGGTCTCGGTGGTCATGGTCGTCTCCATCCTCGTCTGAGCTATGGCTCTCGCTCCGTCCCCTAAGAAAACCGGAGTAACTCAACCATATCACAAAAATGGTGCATCGCAACATATTTGTTGCAATGCACCATTGCGGGAGGATGGAGAGTGCTGCTCAGTTGCCGCCGTGCTTCTTGTTGCGCGACTTGCCCTGGCGGGCAGGCTCGGCGGCCCTGGGGGTGACTTCGGCCGCCGCTGGAGCCTCGGTCGAAGGAGGAACTTCGGCTGCCTCGGACGCTCCTTCACCCGCTTGCTGCGTCTGCTTCAGCAGCACATCGAGCGCGGACCGGATCTCGTGCAAGCCCGCCTCGATCGAAGCCGTGGCTGCAGGTTCCCGCGTCTGCGTACCCTTCAGAAGTTGGTCGAGCAGCGCCTTGATCTCGCTCAACTGCGGCGTGACATCGACGGGCGGCTTCGCTTCCGGCCGAGGTGCCTTGGAGGCGGCAACAAGCTCGCCCAGCAAAGCCTTGATCTCGTTGAGTTCAGGCGTGACGTCCACCGGCTTCGGGGCGACGGGCGGCGGGACCTTGGACGCCGCCACAAGCACGTCGAGCAAGCCCTTGATCTCGTTCAGCTGCGGAACGAGGTCCGCAGCCGGCTTTTCTGCCGGGGGCGCCTTGGTCGCGGCCAGCAGCTCCTTCAGCAGCACGCGCGTTTCCGAAAGCTCGCTCTCGATCGACGTGAGCCGCTCGCTCAAGGCGGTGAGCTGGCCCCGGCTCGGCACGTTCATGCCGGCGAAATAGTTTTCCATGAGATCGGCCATGGGCTTCTGTCCGTTTCCAGAAGTTGCAGGATCATTGGAGGAGCTGGTTGCCGCGCCCATCGGGCGCAGCCGCGTGAAGGCCGTGAAGCTCTTCTGCATCTCACCGACCATCTGCTGCCAGAACGCGATCGGGTCGCCAGACTTGTTCACCATTGGCACGCTCCTTCAGGTCACGCGGAAGACTCAAAGCACAACCTCTCATAGCACGGTTACGTTGCAATGCGGGAGACGCGGTCTGCTTCTCTCCGTCAGCGGAACCGTGGCATAGAAGACCTGTTGGCCTTGAAAGAGGATTCCCGTGACCGCACCCGCCCATCAGCCGCCGCAGATCGCCCGCGCCAACGGTATCGACATCTGCTACGAGACGTTCGGCGATCCCGCAGCGCCGCCGCTCCTGCTGATCATGGGCTTGGGCGGCCAGATGATCATCTGGTACGACGAGTTCTGCGAGCAGCTCGCAAGCCGCGGCTTCCGCGTCATCCGGTTCGACAACCGTGATGTCGGCCAGTCCAGCAAGCTGCACGGCGGACGCCGGCTGACGCCGTTCGAGTTGCTCAAGCTGCGCTTCTTCAACATCCCGGTCGCCGCGCCCTACAAGCTCCTCGACATGGCCAAGGACACGGTCGGGCTGATGGACGCGCTCGACATCAAGTCGGCGCATCTGGTCGGCGCGTCGATGGGCGGCATGATCGCCCAGGAGACCGCGATCAGCTTTCCGCACCGGGTGCGCTCGCTGACCTCGATCATGTCGACCACCGGCAACCCGCGCCTTCCGCCGCCGACCCGCGAGGTCGCGATGATGCTGATGGCGCCGCCGCCCAAGACGAAGGACGAATACATCAGGCGCTTCCTCAGGACTTGGAAGGTGCTGCGCGCCGGCTCGTTCCCCGAGGACGAGGCCCGCGACGTGGCGCTGGCCGAACGCTGCTTCGCCCGCGGCACCAGCCCCGCCGGCGTCGGCCGCCAGCTACGCGCCATCCTCGCCTCCGGCAGCCGCAAGCCGCGGCTGCACAGCGTCACGGCGCCGACGCTCGTCATCCACGGCAAACGCGATCCGCTGGTGCATCACTCGGCCGGCACCGACACCGCCGAGTCGATCCCAAATGCCAAGCTGCTGATGATCGACCAGATGGGCCACGCGATCCCGACACCGACCTGGCCTGAGATCATCCACGCCATCGCTGACCACGCCCATGGGGCCAACGTGCAGGCGGCACAGGATCAGCGCCAAAGAGGGTGAGCCAAGCTGCCCGCCACGTCCTCCGCTGTCGTCCTTGCGAACGCAGGGACCCATACCGCGTGATGCCTGAAACAGGCAGGCGGCACGTTCCGCGTACCTCACTGAGGACGGTGGCTATGGGTCCCGGCCGCTCTGGAGCGGAGCCGGCCGCTCCCTACCCGAACCTTCGCCGCCGCCATTCGATCAGCTTGGCGCTGACCTCTTCAGGCTGCTCCTGTTGCGTCCAATGGCCGCTGTCGCGGACGAGGTACTTCTCGAGGTCCGGCACCAGCTTCTCCATGCCGTCGGCCGCCGATGGCGGCAATACGGCGTCGTTCTCGGCCATGATCATCAGCGACGGCACGCGCACGGTATGGTCGAGTCCCTCGGACCGCTCCCAATTGCGGGTCATGTTGCGATACCAGTTGATGCCGCCGGTGAAGCCGGTGCGCGTGAACGTCTCCACGAACACCTGCTTCTCTGCGTCCGACAGAATCGGCCGCCGTTTGTCATTGGCGACGTCATAGGCCGCGATCATCTGCGGGAACGCCAGGTTCAGCGAGGGCGAGGCGCCGATGCCGCCGGCCGGCGGCTCGGTCGGCGGCGCATCGTTGCGCGGCAGCGGCTTGCGCATGAAGGCGTCGAACGTCTGCTCCACGCGGCTGCCGAAGATGCGGTCGGGCTCTCGCGCGGCATCCTGGAACTGCACGATGTACATCATGTCGCCGAACCGCTTGCGCATGATCGCGATGGGATCGGCCGGCGCGCGCGGCAGATGCGGCGTGTTGATGCCCACCACCCCCGCGACGCGGTCCGGGTATCGCAGCGGCATCTGCCAGACGACGAAGCCGCCCCAGTCGTGACCGACGAAGATCGCCTTGTCGATTCCGAGATGATCGAGCAGGCCGACGAGATCCGCGGTGAGATGCTCGAGATCGTAGGCCTCGACAGGCTCCGGCCGGTCGGTCGAGCCATAGCCGCGCTGGTCGGGGGCGATGACCCGGATGCCGGAATCTGCCAGCGCCCTGATCTGGTGGCGCCAGGAGAAGGCGATCTCCGGCCAGCCGTGGCACAGGATCATGGGCGGCTGATCCGTCGCGGGACCGGCCTCGTAATAACCCATGCGGATGCCGTTCGTCGTCGCGAACTGCAGCGGCGGCATCCCAGCCGGATCGCTCATCGGTCCTCCCCGATTGGTTCAGCCGGCCTTTGCTGGCCGGTCTTTGGCTCCGGCACGGAGCGCGCTCCGTACCGCGACATCAAGGCGGAAAGCCGTGTTCCGCACGGCGAAAACGCCGGCGGGTGCCGCTGGCGCTCAGGCCGACTTCTTGTCGCTCGACCGGCTGCCGCCGAGGCCGGTCATGGTCAGCATCAGGTCCTGAAACCGCTCGGCCAGGCGCGGATCGAAGGTGAACCAGCTCTGCATGATCGCCTCGGGCGTCAGCTTGTCGATGTTGCTGGTCATCTGGTGCTGCAACCGGTCCATCACGGCGGACTGCATCGGACCGACATCGGGAAGTCCGAAAAACTGCCGCGCCTCGAGCGGGGTGCAATCGATCTCGATATTGACTTTCATATCCGCTCCGCTCGGTTCAAAACCACGCCCACACCGCCTCCTGCCGGGTCCGGTTACCGGACTCGCGAGGGAAGGCGTACAGTATCACCGCGCCGGCCCCCCTCTAGCAAGCGGCGCGTTGCTGCAGGTGCGCAATTCCCAGGACATGGTCAACCCGGACCGCGCCGGCACCGTTCCCTCGCGTGCGCTGCACAGCATCGCCCATAACCATATCGTTGAGGCTTCAACAAACTGGCTTGTGTGCCGCCGCCGAACTCTGGCAACATCTTGCTCATCGATGTGCCGCCGGTCGTACGGCGCAGCGTCAGCCGACAGTCTCCGGATCGTTCCGGCTCGGCATCAGACTTGCAAGCATATCGCCCGGCGTCTTGTTGCTTCTTGAAGTTCGTGCAAGAGGCGCTGCTGAGATCACGAACTTCGAGGCAAGAACTTCAAGTCAAGGCAGGCCGGATCAATCGCGCCTGCCGCGAAAACAAGCGTCAAACGCGGAGAATTTGAACATATGTCGGGACGCAAATCCCTGCTGATCGCTGCAGCGGTCGCATTCGTCGGCCTCGCACTGCCGGCCTCGGCTCAGACCCTGCGCTACGCCAACCAGGGCACGCTGAAGTCGCTCGATCCCTATACCTTCAAGGAATCGACCACGATTGCGCATCACGCCCACGTCTATGAGGGGCTCACCGCGCGCGACAAGGATCTCAAGATCGTCCCCGGCCTGGCCGAGAGCTGGGAAACGCCCGAGCCGACCCGCTGGCGCTTTCACCTGCGCAAGGGCGTCAAGTTCCACAATGGTGAACCCTTCACCGCCGACGATGTGATCTTCTCCGCCGACCGCGTCCGCGCCACCGGCTCCAACTTCCTCTCCAACGTTCCGCCCGACGCAAAATTCATCAAGATCGACGACTACACGGTCGACGTGAAGCTGGATGCGCCCAATCCCATCCTGATCTCGCAGTGGGATACGTGGTTCATCATGAGCAAGAAGTGGTGCGAGGAGAACAACTCGATCGCGCCGACGCCGGTCTCGGCAACTACACCGAGCTTCGCCTCGCTGCACGAGAACGGCACCGGGCCCTTCATCATCGAGAGCCATCAGCCCGGCGTGAAGACCGTCTTCAAGGTCAATCCGAACTGGTGGGGCAAGCCGGAGCACAATCTCAAGGAGATCGTGTTCACGACCATCTCCTCGGATGCGACGCGCGTTGCTGCGCTCTTGTCCGGCGAGGTCGACATCATCGAGCCGGTTCCGGTGCAGGACATCGGTCGCGTCGATTCCAGCCCGAACGCGCAGGTGCTCAAGGGGCCCGAGCTGCGCACCATCTTCCTCGGCATGGACGAGACGCGCGACGAGCTGCTCTACTCCAACATCAAGGGCAAGAACCCGTTCAAGGACATCCGCGTCCGCGAAGCCTTCTACAAGGCGATCGACGTCGAGCTGATCAAGACCCGCGTCATGCGCGGCCTGTCGACGCCGTCGGCGCTGATGGTCGCCCCGCAGCTCTATGCGCTGTCGAAGGACTTCACCCGTCCGAAATATGATCCGGATGCGGCCAAGAAGCTGCTGACCGAGGCCGGCTATCCCGACGGCTTCGAGGTCGGCATGGACTGCCCGAACGACCGCTACGTCAACGACGCCGCGATCTGCCAGGCCGTGGTCGGCATGCTCGCCCGCATCGGCGTCAAGGTGAACCTGAACGCGCAGCCGAAGGCGCAGTACTTCGCCAAGGTGCTGAAGCCGGGCGGCTACAACACCTCGTTCTTCCTGCTCGGCTGGACGCCCTCGTCGATGGACTCCCACAACGTGATGCACGACATCATGGGCTGCCGTGACGACGCCAAGGATCCGACCCGCGGCGAGGCCAATCTCGGCAACTACTGCAACAAGGAGTTCGACGCCCTCACCGACAAGGTCCTGGTCGAGGCCGACCCCGCCAAGCGCGATCAGCTGATCAAGCAGGCGTTCGAGATCGGCATCAAGGATTACGGCTATATCCCGCTGCACCAGCAGGCCGTGGCCTGGGGCGTGTCGAAGAAGGTCAAGATCCCGCTGCGCGCCGACAACGCCGTGCTGATGTTCTGGGCCAACAAGACCGAGTAGTTGATCTGACGACCAAGAGTCCCGGAAAGCAGAACCTGCTTTTCGGGACTTTTCATTTTCCGCGACAGGTGCTACCCGCCGCGCGATCGAAGGGACTGAAAGGACCAGATGCTCGCCTTCACGCTTCGCCGAGCAATTCAGGCCATCGGCGTCATGATCGCCGTCGGGATCATCGCGTTCGCGATGTTCCGCTTCGCCGGCGACCCCGTCAGCCAGCTCGTGGCGATCGACGCATCGTCTGCGGAACGCGCCCAGATCCGCCAGTCCCTCGGGCTCGACGATCCCTTCATCGTGCAGTTCGGCCGCTATCTGTTCGACGCCGCGCAATTCAAGTTCGGTGTGTCCTATCAGTTCCGGCAACCTGTGTCGGATCTCCTCAAGGAACGCATGCCCGCGACCCTGGAGCTCGCGGTCTGCGCAACCATCCTGGCGCTGTTCTTCGGCATCATCATGGGCGTATTCTCAGCGCTACGCCGCGACTCGCTGATGGCAAAACTGTTCCAGATGGTATCGCTGATCGGCATCTCCTTGCCGACCTTCCTTATCGGCATTCTCCTGATCTATTTGTTCTCGGTCACGCTCGGCTGGCTGCCGTCGTTCGGCCGCGGCGATACCGTCAAGCTCGGCTGGTGGACGACCGGCCTGCTCACCGTCTCCGGCTGGAAGGCGCTGATCATGCCCTCGATCACCCTCGGCCTGTTCCAGATGACGCTCATCATGCGGCTCGTGCGCGCCGAGATGCTGGAGGTGCTGCGCACCGACTACATCCGCTTCGCCCGCGCGCGCGGCCTGACGACACGCGCCATCCATTTCGGCCACGCGCTGCGCAACACGCTGGTTCCGGTCATCACCGTCGTCGGCCTGCAATTCGGCTCCGTCATCGCGTTCTCGATCATCACCGAGCAGGTGTTCCAATGGCCGGGCATGGGCCTGTTGTTCGTGCAGGCGGTGCAGAACGTCGACATCCCGATCATGGCTGCGTACCTGATGATGGTGTCGCTGATCTTCGTCACCATCAATCTCGTGGTTGATATCCTCTACACCGTGGTCGATCCGCGCCTGCGCGCGACCATCAGCCGTCCGGCCTGATCATGAGCGACGCAGCCCTGCCCCACCCCACGCCCGTCGAGGCTCCGCGCACCACCAGCGACGGCTGGCTGAAACGCGCACTGGCGAGCGACCTGTTCTACTCCTTCCGCCGCTCCAAGCTGACCGTGGCCGCGGCTGTCGTCACGCTGCTGTTCTTCCTGCTGGCGATCTTCGCCCCGCTGCTGTCGCCACAGAACCCGTTCGATCCGGCGCAGCTGCAACTCCTGAATTCCCGCATTGCGCCGCTGTGGACGGCCGACGGCCAGAGCCCGTTCCTGCTCGGGACCGACGAGCAGGGCCGCGACGTGCTGTCCGCCATCCTCTACGGCCTGCGGATCTCGCTGCTGGTCGGCATTCTCGGCGTCGTCTTCTCCGGCGTGCTCGGCATCGGTCTCGGCCTCGTCGCCGGCTATTTCGGCGGCCGCGTCGACACCGTGATCATGCGCATCGCGGACGTGCAGCTCACCTTCCCGCCGATCCTGATCGCGCTGCTCGTCAACGGCATCGCCAAGTCAGCGTCCGGCAATCATCTGGAATGGCTCAGCATGCTGGGCGTGCTCGTGCTCGCCATCGGCCTGTCTTTCTGGGTGCAATATGCGCGCACGGTGCGCAGCTCGGTGCTGGTCGAGAAGAACAAGGACTATGTCGCCGCGGCTCAGCTGATCGGCCTGCCCGCGCCGGTCATCATGCTCCGCCACGTGCTGCCCAACACCACCGGTCCGGTGCTGGTCATCGCCACCATCAATCTGGCGCTCGCGATCATCACCGAAGCAACCTTGTCGTTCCTCGGCTCCGGCATGCCCGAGACGATGCCCTCGCTCGGCACCCTGATCCGGATCGGCAACAACTATCTGTTCGCCGGCGAATGGTGGATCGTCGCCTTCCCCGGCATCGCGCTGGCCGGACTGATCCTCGCGATCAACCTGCTCGGCGACTGGCTGCGCGACGCGCTCAACCCGAAACTGCGATGACCCCGTTCATGCGTTGCGAAGGCTTGACCTCATGACCGCCCCCGTCCTGTCCGTGCGCAATCTGCAGGTCGAGTTCGAGACCAGGCGCGGCACGTTGCGCGCGATCGACGGCGTCTCCTGGGACATCGCCAAGGGCGAAGTGCTCGGCGTCGTCGGCGAATCCGGCGCCGGCAAATCAGTCACCGGCCTCGCCGTGATCGGCCTGATCGACCGCCCCGGCCGCATCTCCGGCGGCGAGATCCTGCTGTCCGGCCTGCGCATCGACAACCTCCCGCCGGAGGAGATGCGCAAGGTGCGCGGCAAGCGCATCGGCATGATCTTCCAGGATCCGCTGACCTCGCTCAATCCGCTGTATCGCGTCGGCGACCAGATCATCGAGACCATCAAGACCCACACCAATCTCACAGACCAGCAGGCGCGCAAGCGCGCCATCGACCTGCTCGCCGAGGTCGGCATCCCCGCTCCCGAGAAGCGCATCGACGGCTATCCGCATGAATTCTCCGGCGGCATGCGCCAGCGCGTCGTGATCGCGCTCGCGCTGTGCGCCGAGCCGGAGCTGATCATCGCCGATGAGCCGACCACCGCGCTCGACGTCTCCGTGCAGGCGCAGATCATCTCGCTGATCAAGCGGCTCGGCCGCGACCACGGCACCGCGGTGATGCTGGTGACCCACGACATGGGCGTGATCGCCGAGACCTGCGACCGCGTCGCCGTGATGTATGCCGGCCGCGTCGCCGAGATCGGCCCGGTGCAGGAAGTGATCAAGAACCCGCTGCATCCCTACGCCAAGGGCCTGATGGGCGCGATCCCGACCTTGGCAGGCGAGGACAAGCGCCTGGTGCAGATCCCAGGCTCGATGCCGCGGCTGTCGGCAATTCCGCCGGGCTGCTCGTTCAATCCGCGCTGCGGCGCAGCCTTCGACCGCTGCCGCATCGACCGGCCCGAGCCGCTGCGCCAGGGCACACAGGCGGTCGCCTGCCATCTGTATGATCGCGCGACGGAGACCGCGGCATGAGCGATTTCGTCGAGGTCAAGAATCTGCGCCGGGTGTTCGACGTCTCGAAGCCCTGGCTCAACCGCGTCATCGAGCGTCAGCCGCAGGAGTTTTTGAAGGCGGTCGACGGCGTCAGCTTCGGCATCAAGAAGGGCGAGACGTTTGCCCTGGTCGGCGAGTCCGGCTCCGGCAAGACCACGGTGGCCCGCATGGTGGTCGGGCTGCTGGCGCCGACCTCGGGCGAGGTCATCATCGACGGCGTGTCGATGAGCGAGGCCCGCCAGGCGCAGGTGCGGCGCAAGCTGCGCCGCCGCATCCAGATGGTGTTTCAGGATCCCTACGCCAGCCTCAACCCGCGCTTCCGCGTCGAGTCCATCATCGCCGAGCCGATCCGCGCCTTCAATCTCATCGACGGCGAGCGTCAGATCAAGGATCGCGTCGGCGAACTGCTGACGCTCGTGGGCCTGCATCCGGACGACGGCCAGAAGTTTCCGCACGAATTCTCCGGCGGCCAGCGCCAGCGCATCGCGATCGCGCGCGCGCTCGCATCGGAAGCCGAATTCATCGTCTGCGACGAGCCGACCTCGGCGCTCGACGTCTCCGTCCAGGCGCAGATCCTCAACCTGATGCGCGACCTGCAGGACAAGTTCGGCCTGACCTACCTGTTCATCAGCCACAATCTCGCGGTCGTGCGCCACATGGCGAGCCGCATCGGCGTGATGTATCTCGGCCGCATCGTCGAGATCGCGGAAGGGCGCACGCTCTTCAACGATCCGCGCATGCCCTACACCAAGATGCTGCTCGGCGCGGTGCCCGACCTCTCGATGTCCGGCCGCCAGCGCATTCCGGTGAAGGGTGAGATCCCCAACCCGATCAATCCGCCCGCGGGCTGCACCTTCAACCCACGTTGTCCCCTCGCCTTCGATCTGTGCCGGCAGAAGTCGCCGGAGCTGATCGGCGGCGTGGCCTGCCATGCGGTGAACCAGCCGGCAGACAGGACCGTTGTGACGGCATCGGTTGCGTAACGCGGAATCTAAATGAGGCCGTCATTGCGAGGAGCGAAGCGACGAAGCAATCCAGGGGCGTCAACCTGGGCCCTGGATTGCTTCGCTTCGCTCGCAATGACGGCGAGTAGTTACACCGATCAAAGGGCGCCATGAGCTTCATCAATCCTGATCCATTCACCACCCGCCCCGAGATCGACGGCACCTTCGGCGTCGTTACCTCGACACACTGGCTCGCCACCGCCGTCGGCATGGCAATGCTGGAACGCGGCGGCAACGCCTTCGACGCCGGCGTCGCGGCGGCCTTCACCTTGCAGGTGGTCGAGCCGCATCTCAACGGCCCCGGTGGAGACGTGCCGATCATCCTGCACGACGTGAAGCGCGGGCGCACCGAGGTGATCTGCGGCCAGGGCCCGGCGCCGGCGGGCGCGACCATCGCGCACTACAAGCGCGAGGGGCTGGAGATGGTGCCCGGTACCGGCCTGCTCGCAGCCTGCGTGCCCGGCACCTTCGAGTCCTGGATGCTGCTGCTGCGCGACTACGGCACGATGCGACTGCGCGATGTGCTGGAGCCGGCGATTGCCTACGCCCGCGACGGCTACCCGCTTGTCGAGCGCGTCTCCGCAACGATCCAGACCGTCGAGCAGCTGTTCAAGACGCATTGGCCGACCTCGGCCGCGCTGTACCTGCCGAACGGCGAGGTGCCGCGCCCCGGCACGCTGTTCACCAATCCCAAGCTCGCCGAGACCTATGCGCGCATCCTCAGCGAAGGCGAGAGCGCCGGGGAGAATCGCGACGCGCAGATCGAGCGCGCGCGCAAGGCCTGGTCGCAGGGCTTTGTCGCCGAAGCGATCGACCGCTTCTGCCGGACGCAGGAGGTGATGGACGTCTCCGGCGCGCGCCACAAGGGCGTGCTGACGGCCGACGACATGGCACGCTGGCAGCCGACCATCGAAGCTCCTCTGACTTATGAGTACGGCCGCTACACGGTGTGCAAGGCCGGCGTCTGGAGCCAGGGCCCGGTGCTGTTGCAGCAACTCGCGCTGCTCAAGGGCTTTGCGCTCGACGGTCTCGACCCGACCGGTCCTGATTTCATCCATTGGCAGATCGAAGCCGCGAAGCTCGCGTTTGCCGATCGCGAGGCGTTCTACGGCGATCCGAACTTTGCCGACATCCCGATCGAGACGCTGCTGTCCGACGCCTATAACGACGAGCGGCGCAAGCTGATCACCGACAAGGCCTCGCTGGAGCTTCGTCCAGGCAAGCTCGACGGCTACGGCGCCGAGGTGAAGCTGCGCGAGGCGGCAGGCAACCGCGAGGCTGTCGACGCGATGGGCTCGGGCGAGCCGACCGTCGGCCGCTTCGGCGAGGTGCGCGGCGACACCGTGCATTTCGACATCATCGACTCCCAAGGCAACATGATCTCGGCGACGCCTTCAGGCGGATGGCTGCAATCCTCGCCCGTCATCCCCGAACTCGGTTTCTGCCTGGGCACGCGCGCGCAGATGTTCTGGCTCGAGGAGAATCATCCGGCAGCACTTGTGCCCGGCAAGCGGCCGCGCACCACGCTGTCGCCGACCATGGCGCTGCGCGACGGCGAGCCTTACGTCGCCTGGGGCTCGCCCGGCGGCGACCAGCAGGACCAGTGGAACACGCAGTTCTTCCTGCGCCACGTCCATGCCGGCATGAACTTGCAGGAATCGATCGACGCGCCGGCGTGGCACTCCGAGCATTTCCCGATCTCGTTCTGGCCGCGCACCGCGCGCCCCGGCGTGCTCGTGGTCGAGGGTCGTGTGCCGAAGGCCACGATCGATGAGTTGCGCCGCCGCGGCCATGTCGTCGAGGTCGGCCCCGATTGGTCGGAGGGCCGCCTCACGGCCGCTTCGCGCGTCGGCCGCCGCCGCCGCGCGGCCGCCAATCCACGGGGCATGCAGGGCTACGCCGCCGGACGATAAGAGAGCGAGGCGACGATGACCTGGTCGATCATTGCGAAGGACGATCTCACCGGCCAGATCGGCATCGCCGTCGCCACGCGTTTCTTCGCCGTCGGCGCACGCGTGCCGTTCATCGTCGCCGGCCGCGGCGGCATCGCCACCCAGGCGCTGGTCAATCCGTACTACGGCATCGATGGCGCGACGCTGCTGCGCGACGGCCGCCATCCGCGCGACATCGTGCAGCTGCTGACATCCGCCGATCCCGGCCGCGAGAGCCGGCAGGTCCACATCCTCGATGGCAACGGCCAGATCGCCGCCCATACCGGCCGCGACTGCATCGACTGGTGCGGCCATCTCGAAGGCCAGGGATTCTCGATCGCGGGCAACATGCTCGCCGGGCCGCAGGTGCTGAACGAAACGGCAAACGCCTTTCTCGCCCACAGCGCCCTGCCCTTCGCCCAACGCCTGATCGCGGCGATGAAGGCCGGCGAGGCCGCCGGCGGTGACAAGCGCGGCAAGCAATCGGCTGCGCTCCTGATCCACGGCAAGGAGGAATGGTCCGCGCTCGACCTGCGCGTCGACGATCATGCCGATCCACTCGCCGAGCTGGAACGGCTGGAGAGCGTCAGCCGCAAGCATTGGGCGGTGTTTCGCCAGTTCATGCCGACACGCGAGAACCCGGCCGGCATCACCGACCGCGCCACCATCGATGCCGGGATCGCGGCGGCGCTCGCGAACCCGACATGAGCTCCGGAAGGACTGCGTCTGGCCGGGGTTGGTATGATTAGTGCAAAAGCGCAGGCTGTATTCGTAGAGGACATCCGATGATCAGGAATTGGTGCTTGGCCGCCGCAGCGGCTACTGTGATGGTGACGTGCAGCCCAGCTGCGCAGGCACAGACCACGTTGCGCATCGGCCTTGCCGAGGATGCCGACATTCTCGATCCGACGATGGCGCGAACCTATGTCGGCCGCATCGTCTTCGCCGCCGTCTGCGACAAGCTGTTCGACATCGACGAGAAGCTGAACATCGTGCCGCAGCTGGCGCTGTCGCATGAGACCTCCGCCGATGGGAAGGAGGTCACGATCAAGTTGCGGCCCGGCGTGAAGTTTCAGGACGGCGAGCCGTTCGATGCCGAGGCAGCGAAGTTCTCGCTCGATCGCCATCTCTCGACGCCCGGCTCGTTCCGCAAGCCGGAGATCGCCTCGCTCGACCATGTCGATGTCGTCGATCCCCTGACGATCAAGCTGGTGCTGAAGACGCCGTTCTCGCCGCTGCTCGCCCAGCTCACCGACCGCGCCGGCATGATGGTGTCGCCGAAGGCCGCCAAGGAAGCCGGCGACAAGTTCGGCCTGCGCCCGGTCTGCGCCGGGCCGTATAAATTCGTCGAGCGCGTCCAGCAGGACCGCATCGTGTTCGAGAAGTTCGCCGACTACTGGAACAAGGACAACGTCTTCATCGACAGGATCGTCTATCAGCCGATCGTCGACTCCACGGTGCGGCTGGCGAACCTCAAATCCGGCGGCCTCGACATCATCGAGCGGCTGCTCGCGACCGACATCAAGGACGTCACCAGCGACAAGCGCCTGAAGCTGTCGACCGGGACCAGCCTCGGCTATCGCGGCCTCACGCTCAACATCGGCAAGGACAAGACCAAGGGTCCGCTGAGCCAGTCCGCCAAGGTGCGTCAGGCGCTGGACCTGTCGATCGACCGTGAGGCGCTCAACCAGGTGGTGTTCAACGGCGAGTTCAAGCCGGGCAATCAGTTCGTCAATCCCGAGAATCCCTACTACCAGACCGCCTTCCCGGTGCGCGGCCGCGACCTCGAAAAGGCCAAGGCGCTGCTGAAGGAGGCCGGCGTGACGCCTCCGGTGACGGTCGACTTCATGGTGTCGAAGGACAGCGAGAGCGAGGCCGCAGCGCAGGTGCTGCAGGCGATGGCCGCGGAGGCCGGTTTCGACCTGAAGATCCGCGTGACCGAGTTCGCCACGGCGCTGAAGCAGGCCGAGGCCGGCGAGTATCAGGCCTTCTCGCTGGAATGGAGCGGCCGCAGCGATCCCGACGGCAACACCTACAACCACCTGCATTCGGGTGCCGCGCTCAACTACAGCGCCTGGAGCAACGCCGCCGCCGACAAGGCGCTGGAGGACGCCCGCCTCGTCACCGACCCGGCCAAGCGCAAGGCGATCTACGAGACGCTGGTCAAGGAGCAGCAGGCCGACGAGCCGATCCTCTACCTCTATCACCGCAAGTTCCTGTTCGCGCAGACCACGAAGCTCGAGGGCTTCAAGCCGATGCCGGACGGCCTGCTGCGCGTGGTCGGGCTGAAGCTGAAGTGAGGGCTGAGTTGGCGAGAGACGCTATCACTAAGTCCTCCGTCATGCCCGGGCTCGTCCCGGGCATCCACGTCGTTCCCAGCATGCGGAACGGCGTGGATGGCCGGGACAGGCCCGGCCATGACGATCCGAAAACGGTTTCGGCGTCGGGCATCTGACCATGCTGACCTTCCTCGCCCGTCGCATCGCCCAGATCATCCCGACCTTGATCTTCGTCTCGATCCTGATCTTCTCGCTGCAGCAGCTATTGCCCGGCGATCCCGCGCTGGTGATGGCCGGCGAGGAGCGTGACCCTGCCGTGATCGAGCAGATCCGCAAGCAATATCGCCTCGACCAGCCGCTGCCCGTTCAATACGGCTACTGGATCAAGGGCGTACTGTCAGGCGATTTCGGCGAGTCGCTGCGCATCAAGATGCCGGTGCGCGATCTCATCCTGCAGAAGCTGCCGGTGACGTTGCAGCTTGCCTCGATGGCGATCGTGATCGCGTTCCTGATCGGCATTCCCGCCGGCATCATCTCCGCGGTGAAGCGCGGCACGGCTTGGGACTATGCCGCCAACCTGTTCGCGCTGTGGGGCATCTCGACGCCGAACTTCTGGCTCGGGATCATGCTGATCTTCGTGTTCTCGATTCAGCTCGGCTGGCTGCCCGCCTCCGGCTATGTCTCGCTGGCCGAGGACTGGCGCGCCAGCCTCGCTGCCACCATCATGCCGGCCTTCGTGCTCGGCAACGCCATCGCCGCGATTCTGATGCGCCACACCCGCAGCGCGATGCTGCAGGTCTTGAGCAGCGACTACATCCGCACCGCCCGCGCCAAGGGCATCTCCGAACGTCAGGTCATCCTGCGCCACGCCCTACGCAACGCGCTGACGCCGGTCATCACGCTCGGCGCGCTCGAGCTCGGCACGCTGTTGTCCGGCGCGGTGCTGACCGAGCAGATCTTTTCCATCCCCGGATTCGGCAAGCTGATCGTGGATGCCGTGTTCAACCGCGACTACGCCGTCGTGCAGGGCGTCGTGCTGGTCACCGCCACCGTCTACATCATGCTGAACCTGATCGCCGACCTCGCTTATGTCCTGGTCAATCCGCGGCTGAGGAGCTGACATGGCCGAGACCACGCTGTCAGCATCTCCCGGCACGCGCACCCTCGCCCCGCTCGAGCGGCCGATGCAGCGCACCTGGCGCCGCCTGGTCAAGCGCCAGGGGGCCATGGTCGGGCTCGGCCTGATCACGGCATTCATTCTGCTCGCGGTATCAGCGCCGCTGGTGGCGCCCTACGATCCGATCAAGACGAGCTGGGCGCTGGTGCGCAAGGCGCCGTCGGCGGCGCATTGGTTCGGCACCGACGATCTCGGCCGCGACGTACTCGCCCGCGTCATCTACGGCGCGCGCGCCTCGCTCTTGGCCGGCGCGATCTCGGTCGTGATCGCGCTGTCGATCGGAGTGCCCATCGGCATGCTCGCGGGATACCGCGGCGGCTTCGTCGATGCCCTGATCAGCCGCATCACCGATGCGATGCTCGCCTGCCCGTTCCTGATCCTGGCGATCGCGCTCGCGGCGTTCTTAGGGCCGAGCCTCGGCAACGCGATGATCGCGATCGGCGTCTCGGCGACCCCCATCTTTGTCAGGCTCACCCGCGGCGAGGTGCTGAGCGTCAAGGTCGAGGAGTATGTCGAGGCCGCGCGCAGCGTCGGCGACACCGACCTGCAGATCGCTATCAGGCACATCCTGCCGAACATCATGCCGGCGTTGCTGGTACAGGCGACCCTGTCGGTCGCCGCCGCCATCATCGCCGAGGCCGCGTTGTCGTTCCTGGGGCTGGGCCAGCAGCCGCCGGCGCCGTCCTGGGGCAGCATGCTCAACGCCGCCCAGCGCTTCCTCACCAATGCGCCCTGGATGGCGATCTGGCCGGGGCTCGCGATCTTCCTCGTCGTGCTCTCGCTCAATTTGCTGGGCGACGGCCTGCGCGACGCGCTGGATCCGCAGCAGGAGGAGTGAGGCCTCGCGGAGGAACTCCGCCGGAGCAACGCACTCCGCCGTCGTCCCGGCCTCCGAGCCGGGACCCATAACCACCGTCAGTCATTGTTGCGCCAGAAGGTCACTCCGCGCCTGCCTCACACCACGACCTGTGGCTATGGGTCCCGGCTCAAGGCCGGGACGACAGCGGTGGGCGTTGAAAGACCACTCCTCACAAAACAAAACGGCGGCTGCCCGAGCAGCCGCCGTTGATGTCGTTGATCCAGCAGCGCCCCGTCTCACGTCGCCTTCAGCGCGTGGTCCGGCTCGGCGTCGAACTGCGCGATCTCGCGGGCGCGCTTCGACTTGGCGGCGGCCTGGTGGTCGGTGGCGATGACGGTGTAGACGGCCGGCAGCACGAACAGCGTGAACAGTGTGCCGATCGACATGCCGGCGACGACGACGAGGCCGATCGAGAACCGGCTGGCCGCGCCGGCGCCGGACGCCGTCAAGAGCGGGATCAGGCCGGTGACCATCGCGGCCGTGGTCATCAGGATCGGCCGCAGACGAATGCGTGCCGACGTCTGGATCGCGGTGCGGCGGTCGACGCCCTCGTTCAATTGCAGCTCGTTGGCGAACTCCACCATCAGGATGCCGTGCTTGGTGATCAGGCCGACCAGCGTGAGCAGACCGACCTGGGTGTAGATGTTCATCGTCGCAAGCCCGAAGAACAGCGGGATCAGCGCGCCGACGATCGCCATGGGCACGCTGATCATGATGACCAGCGGATCCCGCAGGCTCTCGAACTGCGCCGCCAGCACCAGGAAGATGATGATCAGCGCGAAGCCGAAGGTGATGGCGAGCTGATTGCCTTCCTGGACGTATTGGCGGGCGTCGGCGAGATAGTCATGGCTGAAGCCGGACGGCAGATTCTTGGCCTGCTTCTCCAGGAAGTCGACGGCCTGGCCGACCGTGACGCCCGGCATCGGCACCGCGGAGAACGTCGCCGAGTTGAGCTGGTTGAAATGGGTGAGTGAGTTCGGGTCGGTGGCGGTCTCGATGTTGACCACCGTCGACAGCGGCACCTGCTGACCCGTCGCGCTCGCAACGTAGTAGCCGGACAGCGATTCCGGCGACAGGCGCTTGTCGCGCGGCACCTGCGGGATCACCTGGTAGGAACGGCCCTCGAGGTTGAAGCGGTTGATGTAGTTGCCGCCGAGCAGCACGGCCAGCGTGTTGCCGATCGACTGCATGGTCACCCCGAGGTCGCTGGCCTTGCTGCGGTTGATCCAGACTTTCACCACCGGCTGGTTGAACTCGAGGTCGCTGTCGGAGACGATGAAGATGCCGCTCTTGCGCGCAGCGTCCTTCAGCTTGGTCATCTGCTCATAGACGGCCTGGAAGCCGCTGGTCGAGCTGATCACCATCTGCACCGGAAGGCCGCCCGGGCCGCCCGGCAGCGCCGGCAGGTTGAAGGCGAAAGCGTTGATGCCCTCGATCTTCGACAGCTCCGCCTGGACCAGCGGCTTCAGCTTGATCGAGGAGCGCGTGCGCTCGTCCCACGGCTTGAGCAGCATGCCGGCAAAGCCGCCCTGCGGGCCCTGGATGCCGTTCAGGATGAAGCGCAGGTCGGTCTCTGGAAACTTCGCGAACGCCTTGTCGACCTTGTCGGTGTAGAAATTGATGTAGTCGATGTTGGCGTATTTCGGCGCCTTGGTGATCGAGAACACGATGCCCTGATCCTCCTCCGGCGCCAGCTCCTTGGAGGTGTGCATATAGAGGAAGCCGACCAGGCCGAGAATCGTCAGCGCGAACAGGCCGGTCACCGGCCGGTAGTCGAGCGAGCGGTCGAGCTGGCGGCCGTACCAGCGGGTCATCGCGCCGAAGACGCGGTTGACGAGCCGCGCGAAGCGGCCCTCCTCGGCGCTCGTCAGCAGCACCGAGCACATCATCGGCGACAGGGTCAGCGCGATGACGCCGGAGACGATCACCGAGCCCGCGAGCGTGAAGGCGAACTCGCGGAACAGCGATCCGGTGAGGCCGCCGAGGAATCCGATCGGCGCGTACACCGCCGCCAGCGTGATCGTCATCGAGATGACGGGTCCCACGATCTCGCGCGCGCCCTGCAGCGCGGCCTGGACCGGCGTCTTGCCCTCCTCCAGATGGCGGTGGATGTTCTCGACCACCACGATGGCGTCGTCGACGACGAGGCCGATCGCGAGCACCATGGCGAGCAGGGTCAGCAGGTTGATGGAGAAGCCAAGCGCCAGCATCATGGTGCAGACGCCGATCAGCGACAGCGGGATCGTCACCACGGGGATGATCACCGAGCGCAGCGACGCCAGGAACAGGAAGATGACGACGATGACGATCAGCACGGCTTCGCCCAGCGTGTGCTCGACCTCGTCGATCGAGGACTGGATGAATTTGGTGGAATCGTAGGCCACCTTCATCTTCATCGACGGCGGCAAATTGCGCTCGAGGTCCGGGAACAGCGCGCGCACGCCCTTGACGATGTTGAGCGGGTTGCCCTGCGGCGTGGCGTCGACGCCGATGAAGATCGCGCGCTCGCCGTTGAAGGCGACGCTGGCGTCGGTGCTCTGCGCCGCGAGCTCGACGGTTGCGATGTCCTCCATGCGGACGAAGCCGCCGTCCTTGGCCTTCACGATCATCCGCTTGAACTGGTTGACGTCGGTCAGGCCGGTATTGGTCGTGACGTTGGAGACGATGAAATAGCCCTTGGCCTGGCCGGCAGCGGACTGGAAGTTGTTGGCGGCGATCGCCGTCGCCACGTCGGTCGGCGACACGTTGCGGCCGGCCATCTTCTCCGGATCGAGCCAGATGCGCATCGCGAAGGTCTGGCCACCCAGGATGTTGGCCGCGGCAACGCCGTCGACCGTCGACAGCACCGGTTGAACCACGCGCGTCAGATAGTCCGAGATCGCCGAGCCCGACAGCTCCTCGCTGGAGAAGCCGAGATACATCACCGACGTCGTCTGCCCCGTGGTCTTGGTGACGATCGGGTCGTTCGATTCCTTCGGGATCAGGTAGCGAACCGAATTGACCTTGGCGAGCACCTCGGTGAGCGCCTGGTTCGGATCGAAGTTGAGCTTGACGAACACCTGGATCGTGCTGGTGCCCTGCACCGAGGACGAGGTGATGTAGTCGACACCCTCGGCCGAGGCGACGGCCTGCTCCAGCGGCGTCGTGATGAAGCCCTGGATCAGGTCGGCGGACGCGCCGGGATACACCGTCGTGACGTTCACGACCGTGTTCGACAGTTTCGGATATTGCCGGATCGGCAGCTCGAAGGCGGCGCGCAGGCCGAGCAGCAGGATCAGCATGCTGACCACCAGCGACAGCACCGGGCGCTTGATGAAAATGTCGGTGAAACGCATCGCGGCAATCCTGTCAGCAGACGTCAGATGAGGACCGGGCGGGCCGCCATGATCAGGCGGCCCGGCATTGGCTCAGAGGCTCGCTCAGTAGCGCGGCGGCTTGGCCGGCACCGGCGGCGGCGGATCGGTCGAGATCGCAACCGCGGCGCCGGACTGGATCTTGAGCTGGCCGACGGCGATGACGCGATCGCCCTCCTTCAGGCCCTTGATGATCACGGCGCGGCCGTTGATGCGATCGCCGGTCTGCACATAAATGCGGTCGGCGGTCAGCGTGGTCTTGCCGTCATCGGTCTTCTTCTCGTTGATGACGAACACGGAGTCGCCATACAGCGTGTAGTCGACCGCCGTCTCCGGCACCGTCAGCACCGGCGGCTTCTCCGGCAGCACCACGGTGGTGGTGGCGAACATGCCGGGCTTCAGGATGTGCTCGGGATTGGCGATCGTCGCCTGCACGCGAATGTTGCGGGTATCGGTCGCGATCTGCGGCTCGATCGTCGTGATCTTGCCCTCGAAGGTCTTGCCCGGATAGGCGTCGACGCCGATGCGCACGGTCTGGCCGACCTTGAGCTGGCCACTGTCCTTCTCGGTCACCGTGAAGTTGACCCAGAGCTGCGACAGATCGGTCAGCGACACGATCTGCGTGCCGGCGGACAGATACTGGCCGACCTCGACCTTGCGAACGCCGAGATCGCCGTCGAACGGCGCCCGCACCAGCTTCTGCGCGATCAGCGCCTCGGTCTTGGCGACGCCGGCCTGTGCCTGATCATAGGCAGCCTGCGCCTGGTCGACGGTCGCCTGCGGCCCGAACTGGCGCGAGGCCAGCTGCTTGGCGCGATCGAGCGACAGCTGCGCCACCGTCACCTGGGCCTTGTAGTTGGCGAGGTCGCCCTGCTCCGGCGCATCATAGAGCTGCACCAGCGGCGTGCCCTGCTTCACCGTCGTGCCGGGCATGAACATGATGTCGGTGATGCGGCCCGAGGCATCCGAGGTGACGTTGACCTGGTGCACGGCGGCGAGATCGCCGACCGCGGTCAACAGGTTCGGCACCGTCTCGGACGCCGCCGTGGCGACGCTGACATTGATCGGCGGCGGCTTCATGTTGGCGAAGAACTGCGCGATCATCTTGTCGCGGAACATGTTGAACCACACGAAGCCGCCAACCAGCGCCGCGAGCAGGATGCCGACGATGATGAACCACAGCACCGGACGGGTGCGCTTGCGCGGCTTGTCGTCGAACGGCTTTCCAGAGAGCTTGGGTTCGGTCGCAATGTTCATGTCATGCACTTTCTGCCGTCGCCGGCCGGGCCGGAGGTTGCGACAATTCGTGGTCGAGATAGCACGCAATGGCGGCGTCGGTCAGTCCGATGCCGCGCAGGATGAACTCGCTGAGCTGGCGCTCCAGGCTATCAGCGGTTCCATAGGCCAGACACGGGGTCGATGGAAGCCGCGTCAATGCGGCCATCAACACGGTATGATGCGCAAACCAGAACAGATCACGCGGCGTGGCGGCTGATCGGACGGCATCACCACAGGCGACGGCCCTTTCCAGAGAGTTAACGAATTTGTCGCCGATCAGATCATCGATCTTGGCGTAGATGAGCCGCGCGAACTCGCCATCATCGAGATGGCTGGTCGCCATCAGCCGCAGCCGCTGCTCCTCCTGGTCGTTGGGGCCATCGGCGATGCTGAGAAAATGCCGCACCATCCCGGCCATCAGCTTGACCAGCGTCGCGGTCGAAGGTTCCTGCCCCAGCAGCAGCTCGAAATCAGGATCGGTCTCGCATTCCTCGCTCAGGATCTCGGCATAGAGCGCGGCCTTCGAGGAGAAATGCTTGAACAGCAGCGCCTCGGAAATGGCGGCGGCCGCAGCCACGCTCTTGGTCGTCGTCCCGGCATAGCCATGGCGCGCGAAGCAGCGCTTGGCCGCACCGAGGATCAGCTGCCTCCGGAGATCGCTTGTCATGCGCAAAGTGGACATCGCCTGTGAGTAAATACTCACTTGATTGATGTCAAGAAACATGCCGCGGCGCAGCAGGGTTCTGCCGCCAAGTCCCTGAAATCACTACTGAGAACCAGCAGCGCGGGAGGCAATTTTATACCGTTCCACTAAGGCGGATCTGCGGCACGCGTGGGTGGTGAGCAGGGAGAGCCACACCGCCCGGCGGATTTTCTTCCTCTTCCGTCCATGCGAGCCTGCCGGCAACGAACGAGAATCGGCCGGGAGGACCTGACATGACCGACGACGCAGCGCTCGCCGCCAGCTTCGACCTCGAGAGCCTGACGCCGGAGTTCTACGCGGACCCCTACCCGACCTATCGCGCGCTGCGACGGCATGCGCCGGTCAAGCGCCTGCGCAGCGGCTCCTATTTTCTCACGCGGTATGACGATCTCGTCACCGCCTACAAGGCGACCAAGGCGTTCTCGTCGGACAAGAAGCGCGAGTTCGCGCCGAAATACGGCGACTCGTTGTTGTACGAGCATCACACCACCAGCCTCGTCTTCAACGATCCGCCCGCGCATACGCGCGTCCGCCGCCTGATCATGGGCGCGCTGTCGCCGCGCGCGATCGCCGAGATGGAGCCGGCGCTGATCGCGCTGGTCGACGGGCTGCTGGACCGGATTGCGGCGAAGCCGACATTCGAGCTGATCGAGGATTTCGCCGCCGCGATCCCGATCGAGGTGATCGGCAATCTGCTCGGCGTGCCGCATGAGGAGCGCGCGCCCTTGCGCGACTGGTCGCTCGCCATTCTCGGCGCGCTGGAGCCGGTGCTGACGCCCGAGCAGTTGGCCCGCGGCAACAAGGCTGTCGCCGACTTCTTGGGCTATCTCGAAACTCTCGTCGCGCGCCGCCGCGCCGCGCCCGGGAATCCCGAGCGCGACGTGTTGACGCGGCTGATCCAGGGCGAGGCCGATGGCGAGCGGCTCAGCGAAAATGAGCTGCTGCACAACTGCATCTTCCTGCTCAACGCCGGACACGAGACCACCACCAACCTGATCGGCAACGGCCTCGTGCTGCTGTGCCGGCACCCGGCCGAGCGGCAGAAGCTGATCGAGGCCCCCAGCCTGATCCGCACCGCCGTCGAGGAGATCCTGCGCTACGAAAGCTCCAACCAGCTCGGCAACCGCATGACGTCAGAGCCGGTCACGCTCGGCGACGTCACGCTCGACGCCGGCACCTCCGTCACCCTCTGCATCGGCGCCGCCAACCGCGACCCCGCCCAGTTCGACGCCCCCGAACGCTTCGACATCACCCGCCTCGCCAACCGCCACCTCGCGTTCGGAACGGGCGCACACCAATGCGCTGGCATGGCGCTGGCAAGGCTGGAGGGAGCGGTGGCGATCGCGCGGTTTGTGAGCCGATTTCCGAACTATCAGCTGGCGGGTGAGCCGGTTCGTGGGGGACGGGTGCGATTTCGCGGGTTTGCGAGCGTGCCATGCGTGGTTGCCCCGTGAGGCGAGGATCACGTTGCGCGTCGCGACGCTAACAACTTCAATCAGACGATCGTAGGGCGGATCAGCGAAGCGTAATCCGCCGTTGAAGCCGAGTGGTCGTCAGCATGCATGATCACGACTGCCGTAGGGCGGATTACGCTTCGCTAATCCGCCCTACGCGCTGACTTAGAAAGCCGAAGGTCAAGGTATCGATGCGCATCTCTGCAGTGGTCACCGGAATTTCTTTCGTCAGTTTCCTGGTCGCGACGTGGAGATACCTCGTGATCTCCACGCCATACCACTTCGACAGGGCCGAGAGCATTCTGGAGAATCCAAACGGCAACGTCATTTGGCTCGAGACATGGAGCCTGCATCGAGAGATCAGCATGGCGTGCGCTTGCATCTCGCTGGTCATCTTCTTGCTGTCTTACATTTTTCTGTGGCGAGCGCAGCGGCGAGACGAATGCGAGCGTGATGGCTGAGCTGGCCATGCCACTGCTGCCGGTGCGGCGGATGACGCTTCGTTATTCTCCCACGCGCTGAACCACTCTCAACCCTCGCCCTGAGGAGCCCGCCAGAGACGGGCGTCTCGAAGGGCGAGGCCCGGCTTGCGGCCTGGTTCGCCCAGCCATGCGCAGGATCGTCCGGAGACGCGCCTTCGGCGCTCCTCACCATAAGGGACGAAATGTGAAACCGGGCTGCAGAAATTTCTTTCTTTTTTTCGGAATTAATGTATATCTTACTCCGTCCCGCCTCACACGAGGGATGCTTCGCGGTCGTCACGAACGTCGAGGCGGGATGCGGTGGGCGTGTTGGTGCTGCGGCGTGGGTTTCCACCCGGACGAACGGCAGCGATGCGCACGGTCAAGTCGCGTGGTCCTGACACCCCGATGCTGGTGTCACGTCCGTGCCGGCGCTCACGCGCCGCGCGGGCAACGGTGGCCAGAAAGCCCGGCGCACCGGGGAGAGCGCGAAGCAGCCGTCAGACCATCGCGCGGGGAATGCCGGGG
>NZ_JANBVS010000015.1 GCF_024586915.1 Bradyrhizobium sp. SRS-191 | reverse complement strand
CCTCAATCCCGAGACCCGCAAGGACTCCGCCGTCCACGTTTCTCTTTCTTCATCTTCACTTGTCAAACAGCCCGCACTTGTTAGTTCGCGAACTAAGTCGCTCCGAACTAATTAGTGCACCTTCTTCGGTCTCTTTCGCCGTCGAAGTCTCCGTTGCCGGGGCGCTTCAAATAGCTGATTTTTAGAGACCGTCAAGAGCTTTTTTTGAAGAAAAACTCAGGAGCCAGTCGGAAGAAGAAGCATCAAAGAAAGCAACATCAGGCCCGAAAGTCGGGCGCCTCAGTCATCAGTGATGTCCGGCTGGCGTGGTGGTGAGATAGTGCGACGCCGCATCCCGTGCAAGAACTTTTTGCGACGGCTGTGAAGAAATGTGGATAGCGCCGTCGCACCCCACTCTGCGCGCTGCCACGCGCCGCATCCGTTCCATTTTGGAACGGACCACGCGCGCAAGTTCAAAAATTGCTCGCCTTCGATTGCACCAGCGCACGATAGGAGTGCGGCATGCGCATGCAGACGAGGTCCTTCCGCCTGACGACGTTGGTCGGATAGATGCTGTCGAGATTGCTGGTGTCGATCTCGAGCGTCGCAATCCCCTCGCCGCGATCAACGATCGCCTCGCGGCGCGGAAACGCGAACGTATCCGGACCGAACACGCCGCTGAGCCCGCGCTCATCATTCGCGGCGTCGCACACATTCGCGAATGCGAAGTAGGCGTTGTTCTCGCCACCGCGAACCCGGAAGTGATGCCAGTGATGCGGATCGGCGCCGGTCGGGATCGGCGACGGCTGCATCACCTCGGTCCCCGCATGCGCCGCACTGAAGACACCCTTCACGGCCGCGGGACACACGATCAGATCGCAGCCGCGCAACGCGAGCACCCTTCCCGCTTCCGGAAACGCCGCGTCGTGCCCGATCAGGATGCCGATGCGCCCCATCGGAGTATCAACGACCGTCCACGCATCGCCCGCCGTGGCCCAGCTGCGCTCGGCCGTCGCGAGATGCGTCTTGCGGTAGGTGCTGATTTTACCGTCGGGCGTAACCAGGACGGCTGAATTATAGATGGTGTTCCCGTCCCGTTCTGCAAGACCGCAGACCAGGTGAAGCCCCTGCCCCGCGGCGATCCCGGCGAGCTTCGCCGTGATCGGGCCTGGGATCGGCTCGGCGGTTTCAGCCGGATGGGTCAGCCCCGTTGCCGCAAGCTCCGGGAACACCACCAGTTCGGCGCCATCAGCCTTGGCCGCGCCGGCCAGATCCGCGATCCGCGCCAGATTGGCCGCGACATCGGCTGTCGGCGCGAATTGCGCCACGCTGATGCGGGAGCGTTTGCCCACCGGCCACGGTTCGTGACCATACAGGCCGAAGAAATCACGCGGGTTCCAGCTGTAGGTATTGGTGAGCAGTTCCGGATAGAGCTCCGGCCGGCGCTGCGCGAACACCGGCTCGCCGAGCACGCGGCGCGTCCGGGCGAGGGCCAGATCGATCTCGGCGAAGGCAATGCCGTCGCCCTTGTCGATCACAGCCGGCAGGCTGCCATCGGGCGCGATGACGCAGCTGCCGCCGGAGAACTGCACGGTGCGCTCCAGGCCCCAGCGGTTGCTCTCGATGACGTAGCAGGAATTCTCGAACGCCCGGCTGATCCAGTATGGCGCCGGCGTGCGCTCGGCGAGCCAGTTCGAGATGTGGCAGATGATGTCGGCGCCGCCGAGCGCCATCAGCCGTGCCGTCTCGACGAAATGAATGTCCATGCAGATCAGGAGCGCAATCCGGCCGATCGGCGTCTCGAACACCTGGTTGTGCAGGTCACCGGCGGCGGCCCATTTCGGCTCGGAGATATAGGGGTGCGTCTTGCGGTGCCGGCCGATCACACCGTCGGGGCCGATCAGCACCGCGCTGTTGTAGTAGATGTCGTCGACATCGACCTCGGGCATGCCGATGACGATGTAATAATCATGCCGTCTCGCCAGCGCCGCGAAGCGGTGCGTGGTCGAGCCCGGCACCTTCTCGACATACGGCGCCACCTCCGCGCGGTCGTACCAGCAATAGCCCGTCGTGCCCATCTCCGGCGTCACGATCAGCTTCGCGCCGGACGACGCCGCCTGCTCGCACAGCGCAAGCAGGCCCTCGATGTTGCGCTCCTTCTCACCGAGCGTCGGCTCAAACTGGATGGTGGCGACCTTGACCTGCAACGACATCACTTCGCCCTTCAGACCAGGAAATGCTTCTTGATGGTGGCGCCGAGCGTGTATTTCGGATCGACCATATTGCCGAGCCGGACGCGCCCGGCCTGCGTCAGCAGCATGTAGGCATCGATCTCGTCGAAACCGTAGTCGGCGGCCATCCAGCGGCACAGCTCGCGATAGGCGATGCGCGCCGCATCCTCCATCGGCCGGGCCGAGCCGATGGTCATGATGAAATCCTTGGTCTCGAGCCGCGGCCAGGCGATGGGCCAGCCCTTGATGAGGTCGACCTGCACCGTCGTCACGGTCGGATGCTCGATCGCGACGCCGCACAATTCGCCATCGCCCTGCGCGGCATGGCAGTCGCCGAGATAGAGCAGCGCCCCCTTGGTATTCACCGGCAGATAGATGATCGCGCCGGTGCCGATATCCGGCAGATCCATGTTGCCGCCGTAGTAGTCGGGCACGAGCGAAGAGATCGCCTCGATCTCCGGCGAGGTGCCGATGGTGCCGATGAACGGCTCATAGGGCAGCGTGATCTTGTCGTTCCAGACCGTGCCCTTCTCGGCCGTGATCTCCAGCTTCTTGACCCGCTCGGGCAGCGCCGGGTTCAGCAACGCGGTGTTTCCGGTTCCGACCAGCCCGCCGAACTCCGGCATCACCACGGTGGTGCCGCGCGGCTGCGGCCCGCGCGGGACGATGCTCTCGATATAGACCGCCAGCGTATCGCCCTTCTCGGCGCCGTTGACGTAGATCGGGCCGTTCTGCGGGTTGAGGAACGGGAAGTTCAGGATCTTGGACGGGCTGTCGGTCTCGTGCTTGATCGCGCCCTCGAACGCGTCGTGCGTCTCGGCCGAGACCACGGCGCCGGGATCGATGATCAGCACCGGATCGACATAGGGGCCGTAGACGTAGTGATACTTGCCCTGGTCCTGCTCGGTGATGAGATGGTGCGCGCCGCGCGCCCCCCTAGCGACGCCCTTGCGGGCCATGATCGACTCCGACTGCCAGGCCATGCTCGTTCTCCTTGTGCTCGTTGTTCACGTTTCTTCAGACGGCGAGATGGCGGCGCATCTCGGCGGCATCGTCGAGCGCCTCGCGCGCCAGGCTTGCCGTGATGCGGCCCTTGTCCATGACGTAGGCGCGCTGCGCCATGGCGCGGATCATGTCGAGGTTCTGCTCGACCAGGATGATGGTGACGCCGGTCCTGCGGTTGAGTTCAACCATGTTGCGCGCGATGTCCTGGACGATGTTCGGCTGAATGCCTTCCGAGGGTTCGTCGAGCAGGATGAGATTGGGATCGGCGATCAGCACGCGGCCGATCGCGAGCTGCTGCTGCTGGCCGCCGGACATCGTGCCGGCGCGCTGGCTCCAGCGCTCCTGCAAGATCGGGAACGCACCGACGACGCGCTGCCGCCCCTCCTCCGGAATGCCGCCGCCCTTGATGGCGACGCCCACGGCGATGTTCTCGCCCACCGTCAGCCGCGGAAACACGTCGCGGCCCTGCGGCACATAACCCAGGCCGAGCCGCGCGCGCTTGTGCGCCGGCAGATGCTCGACCGCCTCGCCGCGATAGACGATCGAGCCGGACATCGCCGGCACCAGCCCGATCAGGCTCTTCATCAGCGTCGACTTGCCGACGCCGTTGCGGCCGATCACGGCAACGATCTCGCTTTCGCGGACCTCGATCTCCAGTCCCTGCAGCACGGGCTTGCCACCATAGCCGGCGCGCAGGCCCACGGTGGTGAGGATGACTTCCTTACGCATGCGCCTGCCCCAGATAGATCGCCGCGACCCGCTCGTCGGCCACGATCTCGTCGATCGAGCCCTGCGCGAACACTTGGCCGAGATGCAGCACGGTCACGCGCTGCGCGACCTGGCGCACGAACGCCATGTCGTGCTCGATCGCCAGCACGGTCATGCCGGCCGCATTCAGCCGCCGCACCATCTCGCCGGTCATGTGCGTCTCCTCCGGCGACATGCCGGCGGTCGGCTCGTCGAGCAGCAGCAGGCGCGGCTTCAGCGCGATCGCCATGCCGATCTCCAGCCACTGCTTCTGGCCGTGGCTGAGATTGCCGGCGAGCTGCGCCTGCTCGGCTTCGAGATTGAGGAAGGCGAGCAGCCGGTCGATCTCCTTGTCGAGCGCGGCCCCATGCAGCCGGCTCTGCAGCGCGATCTCCAGGTTCTGCCGCACCGACAGCCCCTTGAACACCCCGGGCACCTGGAACTTGACGGAGAGACCGCGGCGGATGCGGGCGAAGGATTTCAGGGCGGTGATGTCCTCGCCGGCGAAGTAGATCTGGCCGCTGCCGGGATGATGCTCGCCGAGGATCAACCGGAACAAGGTACTCTTGCCGGCACCGTTCGGTCCGATCAGGCAGTGAATCTCGCCCTGCTCCAGCACGAGATTGACGGAGTTCGTGACGTGCAGGCCGCCGAAATGCTTGTTGACGTCGCGCAATTGCAGCAGCGCCATCACGCCGCCTCCTGCTTGCGCCGGGTGACGAGCTTCGTGATCCAGTTGATGACCCCGAGCACGAGGCCATTGGGCGCGATCAGCACCGTCAGCACCAGCAGCACGCCCATGAACACCAGCGCATACTGGCTGCCGTAGATCGTCAGCGCCTGGAAGCCGGAGAGCACCACCAGCGTGCCGGTGATCGTTGCGGTGAGATCGCTGCGACCACCAACGGCGACCCAGATCAGCGGCAGCGACGCCGCTGTCATGCCCATGCTGGACGGCGTGATGTACTGTCCCCACACCGTGTAGAGCACGCCGGACAGGCCGGCGAGCGCCGCGCCGATCACGAAGGTGATCAGCTGATATTTGCGGATATCGTAGCCGAGCATCTCCGCGCGCTCCGGATTCTCGCGGATCGCGACGATGACGTTGCCGAACGAGGAGTTCATCAGGATGCGCAAGCCGAGATAGACCAGCACCAGCATGGCGAGCACGACATAGTACAGCCCGACATCGGCGAACAGCACGATCGGCCCGCCGAACCACGGGATCGTCAGCGGCGGCATCGCGCTCATGCCGTTGAAGCCGTTGAGGCGTGCGGCGCCGATCCGCCATTCGGGACCCGCGGTCTGTGCCATGAAGCGCTCGAGCATCAGCGTCACCGCAAGCGTGACGATGCCGAGGAACACGCCGGCGATGCGGCCGAAGAACATGAAATAGCCGAGCAGCGCCGCAACAAGCGCCGCCATGCCGATGGCGAGCAGCAGCGCGATCCAGGTGAAGCCGTAGGACGCGCCGAAATTGATGGTAAGGATGCCGTAGCCATAGCCGGCGATGCCGAAGAATGCGGTCTGGCCGAACGACAGCGAGCCGCCATAGCCCCAGATCAGGCTGAGGCTGAGCGCGATGAACACCCAGACGAAGAAATACACGGTGTTGCCGACCGTGTAGCCGTCGCTGAACAGCGGGTACGCCAGCGCACCGGCCAGCACGAGCGCGAACAGGGCCCAGAACGCGGGACCACGGCCGAGCGTCTGCGGGCCTTCGAGACGGCGGAACAGGGAAACGAAACCGGTCATCGCGGCGCTCCTCAGGTCCGCTCGCGCAGCACGAAGCCGGAGATGCCCTTCGGCAGCACCCGGACGACGATGATGACGGCGATCAGCAGGCCGATCTGGCCGAACAGCTGGCCCTGCCAGGAGGTCATGCCGGATTTCACGATGGCGAGGATGCCGCCGGCCGGCGCTGTGCCGAGGAAAACGTCGGCGCCGCCGATCACGACCGTCACGAACGCCTCCATGATGAAGGTCGCGCCCATGGTGGGCACCAACGTCATGGTCGGCGCGTAGAGCCCGCCGGCGAGGCCCGCGAGCCCTGCCCCGCACGCGAAGGTGAGGCTGTAGATCAGGCGGGTGTCGACGCCGAGCGCGGCCGCCATGTGCGGCACCTGGATGGTGGCGCGGGCCAGCACGCCGAAGCGTGTCCAGTTGAACAAGGCATAGAGCGCGGCCAGCACGGCGAGCGCGGCGACGAACAGCACGATGCGGTAGATCGAATAGGAATAGGCGCCGACCTGGAAGCTGCCGAACGGCGTGCCGACGCCGGCCATGGTCGAGCCGACCAGGATGAGCGTGCCCTGCGTCGCGATCAGGCTGAGGCCCCAGGTGGCGACGATGGTGTCGAGCGGCCGATCGTAGAGATGACGGATCACCAGCAGCTCGACGAGCACGCCGACGAAGGCCGAGGCCAGCGTGCCGCAGAGGATGCCGAGCGGCAGCGGCAGGCCGGCATGCACGGTCGCCGCCGTCACATAGGCGCCGCACATGATGAACTCGCCATGGGCGAGATTGATGACGCCCATCATGCCGAAGATGACCGCGAGCCCGCAGGCCGACAGCACCAGGAACGCGAATGCGTCGCCGAACTGGTAGAGCGCAGAGAATGCGAGGGTTGCGATGTCCATGTCTTCGATCGAGGTGGGAGTCAGATGCGCAAGGCGATGAAGCAGCAAGCCGCTCCGGCATGAGGGGACGCCGGAGCGGCCGCGGCCGGCCGATCAGGGCTTCGGCGGCGGATTCGACGGCGTGTACTGCGCCATCGGATCCTTCTTGGTCAGGTCGCAGCCGGCGTCACCGAGCCAATACGGCTTGATATCCTCCCAGACTTTCGGGAACGAGATCGAGTGGTCGGCGCCGACCTTGGCGAGATAGATCGTGTGCGACATGTGCTGGCTCTTGGGGTCGATGCAGACCTTGCCCTCCGGCGCGTCCATGCAGACGTCGCCCATCGCGATCACCTTGCGGATCTCGTCGCGGTTGGTCGACTTCGCCCGCTCCACCATCTGCTTGTAGAGATAGAGCGCGAGATAGGAGTTTTCGGCCTCCTGGTTCACGTAGGGCTCGTTCGGGAACTTGGCCTTGAACTTGGCGTAGAACTCCTTGCTCTTCGGGCTGTCGATCTCCTCGATGTAGTTGGTGGTGACGTACATGTCCTTCAGGCTCGGCGGCTTGAAGCGCTTGTGCTCATAGCCCTGGCCGACGTTGACGGACGAGGCCATCGGCAGGTTGACGTTGGCGGACGCCGCCTGCTCGTAGTACGAGGCCTGCGCGGTGCCGACGAGAAGCGTGACGACGAAGTCGGGCTTGGCCTTCTGGATGTTCTGGATGCTCTGCGAGAACTGCGACACGCCGAGCGGGATGAACTCCTCGCCGGCCATTTCGCCGCCGTTCTCCTTGACGATCTTGCGCACCCACTCGGCCGAGATCTGGCCGAAATTGTAGTCGGCGGCGAGCGTGTAGACCTTCTTGCCATAGGTCTGCATCATGTAGGGGATGAGCGTCGAGAACTGCTGCTCGGGCACGGCGCCGGTCACCACCATGTGGCCGTCGCAGACGCCGCCTTCATACTGGTTGTTGTAGAAGGCGAAGCCGTTGAACTGGTCGACGATCGGCCGGTAGGCCTCGCGCGAGGCCGAGGAGAAGCCGGCGAACACCACGTCGACCTTGTCCCTCTGCAGCACGCGGCGCATGAACTCCTGATAGCGCGTGTTGTCCGACTGGGTGTCGTAGGTCACGAGCTCGAGCGGCCGGCCCATGATGCCGCCGGCCTTGTTGATCTCTTCCGCCGCCAGCTGAATGGCGTGGACCTTGCCGATGGTCGCGGCGGCAAAGTCGCCGGACTGGTCCTCCAGCACGCCGAGCTTGATCGGGTTTTCCGCAGCATATGCGCCTGACGCGAAGACAAGCGTCCCCGTGAGGGCTGCGGCGCGCAGCCCCCGCATTCCAGATCTGGTCATGTGATGCTCCTACATCGCTTGCTTGTTGCCGCCTTGCAGCGTGACGCTGCTCGGGCGTTCCGGCGTATCGGGCGGCCCCGCCCGCTTCCTCAGGAACTCCTCGCAATGGAGTTCCAGACTTTGCCGCGCCCGCATGCTGTCGCGGCGGAGCGCGGAATAGGCATCGTCGTCGTTGAGGCCGGTCTCCTGCATCAGCAGGACGACGGCGCGGATCACCGCGCGCCGGCCGCGGCGGCGGCTCTCGAGGTCCTGCAGCTTCTCGTACATGTCGGTGCGCAGCAGGAACTGGTTGATGCCGAGGAACAGCGCGGTATAGACGGCGCCCCCATGCACGGGCTTGCGCAGGAACGAGGTCGCGCCGAGATTGACCAGCGCCTTGAGCCGGCTCGGCGCCTCGACGCCGACAAGACCGATCACCGGCACTGGCGGAAGCCTCGAGGCCGGATCCACCTCGAGCGCGACGGCGCCTTCGAGGTCGCCATCAATGAACAGGATGTCGCGCTCCGGCTGCAATGCGCTGACGTCGAGCTGCGCGCGGCCATCGATGATCTCGGGGTATTCGCAGGCGACGCCGAGCTTGGCGAGCGTCGTCTCCAAAGTGGCCTCCCACCCTGCCCGCCGCGTGATCACCAGCGCGCGGCCACCTTTGAAATTCTGCAGCAATCGGAAGGTCATGACTTCACCATTCGGAGCAGCGGTGGACGCATGGAGGTCGCAAAGCGCGGCGAGGACTGCACGAGATAGGGATCGGGCGCGATCGGCTGCCGGGCTTCCAGCAGCAGCTCGAACTGGCCATCGGTCGAGGAGCGACCGATGCGCGGCGTCAGACAGGCGTGATAGGTCTGCGGATCGATCCGCACCTCACCCTGCGGCGCCAGCAGGCGTTGATTGGCGACAGCGCAGCGCACCAGCCGCGACTCGTCGCTGCCGGCCTGCGCCAATGCCGCTGCGAGCAGCCTGACGGCGATGTAGGAGGCTTCGGCGTCGGCCGAGACCACCGGGCCGTCAGGAAACGCGGCAGTGTAGGCCTGCATGAACGCAGCATTCTCGGGCGAGCTGAGCGAGGAAAAGTACACGCTCGACGACAGGTGGCCGTCGACCGCCTCGGTGCCGATCTCCTGCAGCTCGGGCTCGGAGAGCGTGCAGCTCGCGACCGGAATCTCGTTCGGCTGGTCGATGCCGGCGGCGCGGCAGGCGACGCGGAAGGCGCGGAAGAAGGCGTAGGCGCTGGTGCCGATGAGGTTGTTGAACACGACATCCGGGCGCTGCTCGAGGATCGCCGCGATCACCTGGTCGAACTCGGTGTCGCCGACGGTCAGATAGCGCTCGGCCAGCACCGTGCCGCCGCGCGCGGTCAGCGCCTCGCGGAAGATTCGGTTGTTCTCCCACGCCCAGATGTAGTTCGATCCGACGCAGAAGGCGCGCGTGCCGACCCGCGAGGCGAGATAGTCGACCAGCGGCAGCACGTGCTGGTTCGGGGCTGCGCCGGTGTAGATGACGTTATCCGAACTCTCGAACCCTTCGTAATGCGAGGGATACCAGAGCAGCCCGTCGAACTTCTCGAAGCAGGGAATCACCTCCTTGCGGCTCGACGAGGTGTAGCAGCCGACGACCTGGCGTATCCCGGAGCTCAGCAGCTCCCGCGCCAGCCCGCGATATTGCGCGAGATCACCGGCTGGATTGACCACGACGGGCTCCAACGTGATCGGACCGTCGGCGGCGTTGATTTCCGCCAGCGCGAGTTGCGCGCCGTTGAGCATCGAGCGCGCGACGACGCTGTACGAGCCGGTCGTCGAGAACATCACCCCGATGCGAAACGTCGTCCGTGTCATCCCGCGTCCCAAAAACAAAAAGCGCCCGTCGGCTGTCAAGCCGAGGGCGCCCTCGCCACCAACCAGACACGCTGCAATCAGCGCGGTGTTGGAAATGGTTTGATCGTGCACGCGTCTCAGGGCCGCTGTGCCCAACGCGTGGACATTACGGTCGCTTAGGACGCCTATCCTGTCAAGCGCGTTCTCTCAGCGATGCCTGCATCAAATCGTGCTTGCGTGCAGCAAATTGATGCAGGTGCGACATTCCTGCGGAGCGGCTCGCCGCGCGGCGGTGTCAACGCGGCCGCGGCGGCTTGCTGCGCGCCGGGCCGGTCAGGAAGCGTTCGAGCTCGACGATGGCTTCGGCCTCGCGCGCGCGTCTGAGCTGTCGCGCCTGCTCGATCCCCGGCGGCAGACGCCTGGCCATGTCGCGCGCTTCACGCGCCGTCTGCAACAGTCGCTCGCCGAGCGTCATCGTCTGCTTGACGCGGCGCCTTCGTTTTTTTGGAATTTCGACTTCCATGCAAATGCGGACCTGGTTTCGATTTCGACGCAAACACAACCCTAGATCATCGCGCGGCACCTGCATCCACATAGGTGAATCCGAGATCGCCGCGCTTCGTTCGGGCCGCCGGACCGCCCTCGGCCGGCGTGCGACGTTAACCGCAGCGCCCGGAGAGCGCCGTATCAGTTGATATGCACGGCTTGACTCCGGACGGGCCGTCGCGCAGAGGAACGAACCATCGCGCGCCCGGTTCACACCGCAGTGAAAGGGGGTCCCATGAAGAACAAGCAATTCGCCGCCCTGCCCTTTCGTATCAAGGCTGCAGAGCTCAGCATCCTCTTGATCACCACGCGGCGGAAGCAGCGCTGGTCGGTGCCGAAGGGATCGCCGATGCTGCGCAAGCGCGCGCACCGGGTGGCGGCGATCGAGGCCTATGAGGAGGCCGGGCTGCGCGGCAAGATCAGCCGCCAGGCGCTCGGCCGCTTCAAGCACAGGAAGCGCAAGGGCAAGCGCAAGATCCCGTGCGAGGTGAAGCTCTATCCGCTCGAGGTGACCAAGCAGCACGGCCGCTTCCCCGAACGCGGCCAGCGCAAGCTGGTGTGGGTGTCGGCATCGGAAGCCGCCCGCCGCGTGCATCATCCTGAGCTGCGACGGCTGATCCAGGGTTTTTCCCGGCAGCAGCGCAAGCGAGGCTGAGCCGGATCGCCCCCGGAAAGGACAATCGCCGTTGAATGTGCCGACGCCGATCTCGGGGAGACCAGCACCGCTGAGGTCCATCAACGACTCCAGCTTTCATTCTGGATCCGTGCATTCCTCGCGTCTCAACGCTCCGCGAACTTGATGGTCGAGACCGGCCAGCGCCCGTCATGGCCTGATATCGTAATGCGCAGGCCATGCAGCTCGTCGAGATAGACCTGTTCCACAGTTCCGGCCTTGCCGTCGCTGAGCGCCACGCATTTCCCGATCAGCTCGGTCTGGGCATGCTCGAACTCGTACAGGATGGTGAAGGCTCGCGTCTTGACGGCAACCATGAGGAACGGCGTGAGGGCTGATGAGGAGAGCCGCGACGCTGCGGGACAGGCCGGCGCTGGCGGATAGATCGGGGCTCGCGCGCGTCCGGTCAACCGCCCCTCAAGCGATCGTGCACGCGGCTTGCGCGGCGTGCACGATCCGGTCAGCGGCATTCGAAATTCGCCGCGTCTTCCAGGCTGCCGCTGCCCTTGTAGGTGGCGACCTTCGGGAACGCGCAGAGATCGCGCGTGCGTCCCGGCCACGGCACATCGGGCGAACGCCGCGCGGTGGCGCGGATCGCCTCCGGCGCGGCGGCCTTGCCCTCCACCCAATTGTCCAGCGCGGTCAGCAGATCGAATTGGTCGGTCGCCGGTCCAGCGCCGCAATGGTTCATGCCGGGAACAAGGAACAACCGCGCGAAGCCATCCGTGTCGGGGTATTTCTTTTTAAGCTGGTCGACATAATCGATCGTATCCAGCGCCGAGAAGATCGGGTCGGCGGTGCCGTGGTAGAACAGCATCTTGCCGCCCTTGGCTTTGAATGTGTCGAGATCGGTCGAGGTCGCCGCCTCGTACTCCATGCCGGCGTCGAAGCCGCCGGCCCCCTTCATCACCTTGGCCACGTCGCGGTCGATGTCGAAATTGCGGACCCAGGCGACGAGATCGGTCGGGGTCTCCGGCGGGCTCATGAAATCATACGGAACGCCGCCGGCGATCAGCGTCAGATTGCGCGCATTCGGCGGGCTGGACTTGGGTGTGCCGAGCTTCCAGGCGCGCCAGCCGGGCGCGGCGAGGCCGGGGTCGTAGGGCCAGCGCGAATAGATCAGGCCTCCCATCGCATTGCGGCTGCCGTCGAACATCAGCTTGATTGCCTTCAGCTTGGGTGCCGACAGGCATTGCGCGCTCTCGCCCTCCTTGCAGGCGAGCACTGAGGGATCGAAGCGGCAGGCCATGACGTCCTGCACCATGCCGTCCTTGGCACCATCAGCGCCATCGCATGACGCGGTCACGCCGTCGGCGACCAGCTTCAGATCCTCGTCGGTCAACGCACTGCCGACATCGGCCTTGCCGTCAGGTCCGGGCGGCGCGATCGCCAGGAGCAGTTGCTCCTGCGCGATCACATCGATGCCGGCGAGCGGCACGCGATAGGCCGGCGCGCCGGCGATGACGCCGTCGAACAGCTCGGGAAAGCGCTGCGTCACCGCCATCGCCTGACGGCCGCCATTGGAGCAGCCCGCGAAATAGGAGCGCCGCGGCGCATTGCCATAGAGCTTCTCGGCCGCGGCCTTTGCCGCGTCGGCCACCGGCGGAATCGAGCTGTAGCCCTTGTCGCGCCGTGCCTGCGGATCGAGGCCGAACAGATAAGGTCCGAGCGGGCCGGGCTCTTCGAGATGACCGGAGTCGGTCGACGCCGCGGCATAGCCGTTGGAGAGCGCGTTCGGCGGCGTCGCGCCGGTCAGCAGTCCGAGCGCCGGGCGCAGCACGCCGTCGACGCCACCCCCGCCCTGGAAGACGAACTTGCCATTCCACGTCGCGGGCAATCGCAGCTCGTAACCGATCGCATACGGCTTGCCGTCGATGCCGGTGCGCTCGTTGATCTTGCCGCGGATCAGGCAGTGATCCGGTGCCGGGCTTGTCACGCCGGTCGGCGCGGGGGGCGCCAGCTGCACGCCGCCGGCAGCGACGAATTCCGCGGTGACCACGCGGCCGCTGCCGGAGAAGCCCTGCCCCAGCGCGGCGCAGCTTGCCTTGAAATCCTCCGCCCGCACTGACGCAATCGCCGACGAGCACAGCAACATTGCGGCCAGCGCCGTGATCCGGATCTGCATCGGTCTCGTCCTCCCACCATGCGGGTCTCGTGCCGTCATTGCTCCGCGGCACCTGATCGCGTCCGACCATAGCCAAGCCTGCGCGTGGCCCGCAAGCGGCCGTGCGCTCGCGCGCGATTGAAAACCTCTGCCGAAGCATGTCATCTGTCGGCACGACACGATCGAGGGACATCATGGCTGCGGACATCCGGTTGAATGCGTTTGCGATGAACTGCGTCGGGCACCAGTCGCCCGGCCTGTGGCGGCATCCGCGTGACCGCTCCTCCGACTATAATCGCCTGCCCTATTGGCTCGACCTCGCCAAGACGCTCGAGCGCGGCCGCTTCGATGGGCTGTTCCTCGCCGACGTGCTCGGCGTCTACGATGTCTATGGCGGCAATCCGGACGCGGCGCTGCGCCACGCCATCCAGGTGCCGGTCAACGATCCGATGATGCTGATCTCGGCGATGGCCGCGGTCACCGAGCATCTCGGCTTCGGCGTCACCTGCACCCTGTCCTACGAGCCGCCCTACCCGTTCGCGCGCCGCATGTCGACGCTCGATCATCTGACCGAAGGCCGCATCGGCTGGAACATCGTCACCGGCTATCTCGACAGCGCCGCGCGCGGCATGGGCAAGGAGCGCCAGACCGGCCACGATGACCGCTACGACGTCGCCGACGAATACATGCAGGTGGTCTACAAACTGTGGGAAGGCAGCTGGGAGGACGACGCCGTCAAGCGTGATCGCTCAAGCGGCGTCTTCACCGATCCCGCCAAAGTCCACCGCGTCAGCCATCACGGCGAAAACTACCAGCTCGACGCCATTCATCTGTGCGAACCGTCGCCGCAGCGGACGCCGGTGCTGTACCAGGCCGGCACCTCGCCGCGCGGCCGCGTGTTCGCCGGCCGCCATGCCGAATGCGTCTTCATGTCCGGCCCCTCGGCCAAGATCATCGCGCCGCGCGTCGCCGCGATCCGCCAGGCGGCCGTGGAGGCCGGCCGCGCGGCCGGCGACATCGTGATCTTCAGCATCGCCACCGTCGTGCTCGGCGAGACCGACGCGGAGGCCGAGGCGAAATTCGCCGATTATCGCCGCTACATCGACCATGAGGCCTCGCTGACCCTGATGTCCGGCTGGACCGGCGTCGACTTCTCGACCTACGAGCTCGACCAGCAGGTCCGCCACGTGCTCAACGATGCCGGCCGCAGCGCGATGGACAATGTCACCCGCGCCGATCCCGATCGGGTGTGGACCGTGCGCGAGGTCGCCGAGCATGTCGGCATCGGCGGCATCGGCCCGGTCTTCGTCGGCGGGCCTGCCAAGGTCGCAGATCTGATCGAGAGCTGGGTCGAGCAGACCGGCGTCGACGGGCTCAACCTTGCGTTTGCGCTGTCGCCCGAGAGCTTTGCCGACGTCGCCGACATGCTGGTGCCGGAGCTGACGAAGCGCGGCCGGTACAAGCAAGCGTATCAGCCGGGCACGTTGCGCGAGAAGATGTTCGGCCGCGCGCGGCTCGCGGCGCCGCATCCGGCGGCGAGCTATCGGCCCTGAACGCGGCGCGCCGGTCTCGGGCTCACGCCGCAAAGCGCGCGAGCAATTGCGCCACCGCGGCCGCGATCGGCTTGATGATCGGGATCGCGAATTGCGGCTGCAGCTGATCGGCGGCCTGCGCCAGCGGTCCGCCGCCGATGATAACGGCTTCAGCGCCGTCCTCGATGCATGCCCGCGTCGCCGCGGCGAGCGCGTCCACCAGCCGCGCGGGGTCGGCGGCGAGCGTCACGGGGGCGCCCTCGGTCAGCCTGGTGCCGGCGAATTGCGCGGCCAGGCCGAGCCCTTCGGCAAGCGCCGCGATGCTCGCCACCAGCGCCGGCGTCACCGTGGCCACACCGAAGCGCCGCCCGCCTTCTGCCGCGGCCCGCATCGATGCTTCGCCGATCCCGACCACCGGCCGCACGCCGCGCGCGCGGATTTCGGCCGCGCCGGGATCGCCGAACGCCGCGACAATGATGCCATCACAGGCGTCGCGCTGCGCCTGCGCGATCTGGACGACCTCGGCGGCCGACGCGGCCAGCGCCGCGCCATCGGTGATCATCGCCGGCGCCCGCGTCGCTGTCGCGCCAACCACCTCCGCCCTTCCCACACAGCATGCCGCGGCGATCGACACCATCATCGCGGTCGTCGCCGCCGAGCTATTCGGATTGATGAGGAGAATGCGCGGCATTGCCCGGGTCATGTCAGCCGTCATGGCGCGCGACGGCGACGCCGAGATCCTTGAAGATCGCGGTCAGCTCATCGACCTGGGCCTCGCCATCGCGCGGCTGGATGCGGCGCTCGATGTCGGCGAGATGATGCGTCATGGCCGCGATCGCCGCCGCCTTGTCGCGCGCCAGCACCAGGGCCCCGATGTCGGGATGCGAATCCGGCGAGCAATCCGGCTCGCCCGGCTGCTCGAAAGTAGCGATGGCAAGCGACGTCCGCAGCATCAGTTCGCGCGCCATGTCGAGCAGCACATGGTTGCCGGCAAGCTCGGCGATCAGGATATGGAAGTCGGCCGTCAGCGACAGCGAGGCCCAGCGGTCGGAGCGATCGTCGGCCGCCTCGCGCGCCATGTGCGCCTTCAGCAGCGCCTTGCCCTGCTTGTCGAGCCGGTCGATCGCCGCCGCCACCGTCGCCGCCTCGATGACGCGGCGGGCGGCGAACATCTCGCGCGCCTCCTCCCAGGTCGGCCGGTAGACGAACGCGCCGCGGTTCGGAAACTGCACGACGATCTTGCGCGAGGCGAGATGCGCCAGCGCCTGGCGGACATGGATGCGCGTAGTGCCGAGCGCGCGCGCCAGCCGGTCCTCGCCGAGCTTGGTGCCGGGCTTCAGGCGCTTCTGGCTGATCGCGGTGAGAATGCCGCGCACCACGGGATCATCGTCCATCCGCCGCGGATCGAGCGCGTCCGTCTCCGGCTTTTCGACCGGACGCCGCCGGAGCTTCGTCCTGGCCTGGCTTCTGGCGGGAGCCGTCCGCGCAACGTTGCGGGCTTTGGCGCGAGTCGTGGTCATGTCTCTGAATGTAGCCAATGCGCGCCGCGTTGAAAACAGCAGCCTTGCTGCTTCTGACGCCAAACGAGCGCACATTTAGGCGCCATTTAATTCAATCGATTGGCGCCAATTTTCGGCGCCATTAAAATTGCAGCCACATTCCAGCACGTTAGGAAATCCGGACGGATGGCACGCAGCTTGCTGACTTGCCGATGCACGGAGACTCCTGATGGCGAGCAGCGCGACCATGATGCAGACGACGGCGGCCGCGCCCGAGGCGCGCGGCTGCGCGCTCGCGCTCGAGGGCATCGGCCACAGCTTCGGCGGCACGATCGCGCTCGACGCGATCGATCTCGCCGTCGCGCCGGGCGAGCTGATCGCCCTGCTCGGCCCGTCTGGCTGCGGCAAGACCACCTTGCTGCAGATCATCGCCGGCTTCGTGCAGCCGAGCCGCGGCAGCGTCGCCTTCGATCAGCAGCGCGTCGATCGCACGCCGGCCAATCGTCGCCGCATCGGCATGGTGTTTCAGAACTACGCGCTGTTTCCGCACCTCACCGTCGCCGAGAACGTCGCCTACGGCCTGCGCGCCCGCAAGGCGCCGGGCGCGATGGTCAGGAGCCGCGTCGCCGAGATGCTGGCGCGGGTGCAGATGACGACGTTCGGCAATCGCTTTCCGCGCCAATTGTCCGGCGGCCAGCAGCAGCGCGTCGCGCTGGCGCGCGCGCTCGCCATCGATCCCGTGCTGGTGCTGCTCGACGAGCCGTTCTCCGCGCTCGACAAGAACCTGCGGCTCGACATGCAGATCGAGATCAAGAATCTGCTCAAGAGCTGCGGCGTCACCTCGATCATGGTCACGCACGACCAGGAGGAGGCGCTGTCGATGGCCGACCGCATCGTCGTCCTCAACAAGGGCCGGATCGAGCAGATTGACACGCCCGATGCGCTGTATGACGCGCCGGCCAGCCTGTTCGTGAACGGCTTCATCGGCCACGCCAATTTCCTCGCGGGCCGCACCGCCGGCGCACGCGGCCTCGTCCATCTCGCAGCCGGCGCGGCGCTGGTGCTGCGAGAAGCCACGCAGCGCACCGCCGAGACCGACGTCACCGTTTCGATCCGTCCGGAGAACCTGACATTGTTCGAGCGCGAACGTCCCGGCGCGATTCCCGCGACGGTCCGCGTCGCGATGCCGCTCGGCGCCGTCAGCGTCATCGAATGCGTGCTGGCGTCCGGCGAGACCGTCAAGGTCAGCCAGTCGCGCGCGGCATGGTCGGGGCAGCCGGGCGCGCCGGCATGGCTCGGCATCACCGACACCACCAAGATCCACGTCTTCGACACGCCACGCGGTTCGCCATCCATCATTTGACCATGAGGAGCTTCGCCATGATCCTGTCCCGCCGCCACCTGCTCGCCACCGGCGCAGCCTTGCTCGCCGCGCCGAACATCGTGCTGTCCTCGCGCGCCCGCGCGGCGAGCTCGATCGTCGCCACGACCTATCCCGGCAGCTTCGACGAGGCCTTCCGCGCCGTGGTCGGGCCGGCGTTCCAGAAGAGCAGCGGCGCCGATGTCAGCTTCACGCCGCTGCTCGGCGTCGACCAGATCGGCAAGATCCAGGCCTCGCGCAACGCCCCGCCGTTCGACGTCGTGCTGTTCGACGAGGGCCCGCTGATCCCGGCGATCGCCAGCGGTGTGATCGAGAAATTCCCGGCGGAGACGTCCAAGAGCTTCGCGCAGATCCCGCAGGCGTTCCGCCATCCCGACGGCTACGCGCCGGTGGTCACCGTGCAGCTGATCGGCATCGCCTACAATCCGAAGAAGATCACGACGCCGCCGACCTCCTGGGAGGATCTGTGGAAGCCGGAATACAAGGGCCGCGTCGGCATCACCGGCATGGGCTCCTCCCTCGGCACCGCCTTCATGGTCGAGATCGCCAAGCTCAACGGCGGCTCGGAGACCAATCTGGAGCCGGCCTTCGAGGCAGTGAAGAAGCTGCTGCCGAATGTCGGCGCCATCGCCAACTCGCCGGGCGCGCTGGCGGCGCTGTTCCAGCAGGGCGAAATCGACATCGCCTTCAACTACTGGAACAATGTCGCGCTGCTCGCCGCCAAGGGCGTCGACGTCGCCTTCGCCAAGCCGAAATCCGGCGCGGTCATCATCCGCTCCAGCGCGCAGATCGTGAAGAACAACCAGGATCCGAAGCTCGTGCTCGACTATCTCGACACCGTGATGTCGGCCGAGGCACAGAAGGGCTTGGAGGCGGCGCCCTGGGTGATGATGCCGACCAACAAGAACGTCGCCTTGACCGGCGCCAATCTGACGGTGGCGAAGAGCGTGGACGATTTGATCGCGAGCAACGTCCTGCTCGACTGGACCAAGTTCCAGAGCCTGCGCGGCGAATGGATCACGCGCTTCAGCAAGGACGTGAAGATCTGACGCGTGACGATCTGAAGCCCGGCTCCGATGTCGTCCCCGTCCCGCGCCTATGGTGAGCTCGCGCCGGCCCTGCCGCTGGCGCTGGTGTTCGTCGGCGCCTTCGTCTTGCCGCTGATCGCGCTGGTCGCGATCAGCTTCTACCGCACGCCCGAATTTCTCGACCTGTCACCGGTGCAATATCTGCGCTTCCTGAGCGATCCGTTTAGCCTGCGCGTGCTCGCCGACACGGTGATGCTCGGGCTCGAAGTCGCGCTTTGCGCGCTCGTGCTCGCCTATCCGCTCGCGCTCGTCTATGTCGCGAGCGGCGCTGTGGTCCGCATGATCCTCACTTTCCTGATTCTGCTGCCGCTGCTGACCAGCACGGTGGTGCGTACTTTCGCCTGGATCGTCATCCTCGGCCGTGACGGCATCGTCAATGCCACCATGCTGTCGCTCGGCCTATGGGACAGCCCGGCGCGGCTGCTCTACAGCTGGGGCGGGCTGGTGCTGGCGCTGACCCAGATCCAGCTGCCGCTGATGGCGCTGCCGCTGATCAACAGCCTGCTGCGGCTCGACGGCAATCTGGCGAAGGCGGCCGAAGGCCTCGGTGCCGGCCGCTTCCGCGTGTTCTTCACCGTGATCCTGCCGCTGACCCTGCCCGGCGCGATTGCCGGCGGGCTGCTGGTGTTCGCGGCGGCAGCCACCGCCTTCATCACCCAGACACTGGTCGGCGGCGGCCGCATCATCCTGATGCCGAGCTACATCTACCAGCAGTCGATGGGCGTCCAGGACTGGCCATTCGCCGCGGCGCTGTCGCTGATCTTCACCGTGGCAGTCGTGGGCATCGTCGCAGCGATCGGCGCGCTGTCGCGCCTGATGACGCGGGGCCAGCATGCAACGTGACCTCGGCGACCGCGTCTATGGCGGCCTGGTCGGCGCGCTGGCCGCGGCGTCGACCCTGCTGCTCCTCGCCCCGACCCTCGTCGTGCTCATCATCTCGCTGACCTCGGGCATGACCCTCAAATTCCCGCCGCCGGGCTGGTCGGCGCGCTGGTACATCGAGCTGTTCCACTCGCCCGAAATCCTGGCGCCCGCCTTGATCAGCCTGAAGGTCGCCCTGTGCACGACGCTGTTGTCGGCCGTGCTCGGCAGCGCCGCGGCGCTCGGCATCTTCAACAGCCGAAGCCGCCTAGCCCGCCTGCTCGATGCGCTCTTCATGTCGCCGATGGTGCTGCCGGCGATGGCCTTCAGCCTGTCGCTGCTGCTGGTCTTCAACGTGATCGGGCTGCGGCTGTCCTTCTGGACGCTGGTGCTGGGCCACACCATCGTCTGCGTGCCGTTCGTGATCCGCATGGTCGGCGCCGCCGTGCAGCAGCTCGATCCCGTGCTCGTCACCTGCTCGCTCAGCCTCGGCGCCAGCCGCTGGTACACGTTCCGCCGCATCACCCTGCCGCTGATCCGGCGCGGCATTACTGCCGGCAGCCTGGTCGCCTTCCTGTCGTCGTTCGACAACGTCCCGGTGTCGCTGTTTCTCGCCGATGCGCGCACCGAGGTGCTGCCGATCAAGCTCTGGGCAATCCTCGAAGGCAGCCTCGACGTGCGCGTCGCCGCCGTGTCCGGCGTGATCGTGGTGCTGACGCTGATCGGCCTCGTCTGCGCCGAGGCGCTCGGCGGCCTCAGCCGCAGCTTTGGAAAAACTTCGTCATGACCATCATCCGCGACCTCCGTGGCTACGGCCGGCACCGTCCCGAGATCATCTGGCCGAACGGCGCCCGCGTCGCCGTGTCGCTCGTGATCAATTTCGAGGAAGGCGCCGAGCTCGCGGTCGAACAGGGCGATGCCGAGACCGAGCGCTATGGCGAGGTGCAGCCGACCCTGCCGATGGGCGTGCGCGACCTCGTCCAGGAGCAGGTGTTCGACTACGGCATGCGCGCCGGCCTGTGGCGCTTCCTCGATGCGTTCGCCGCGCGTGACACGAAGGCCACGTTGATGATGTGCGGCCGCGCCGTCGAGCGCGTGCCGGATCTCGCCTGCATCGCGGTGGAAGCCGGGCACGAGCCGGCGGTGCATGGCTGGCGCTGGCTGCCGCATGCGCTCTATGCCGACGCGGCCACCGAACGCCACGACATCGTGCGGACCCGCGACGTCATCGCCACCGCGACCGGCGTGACGCCGGTCGGCTTCATGACCCGGGGCAGCCAGAGCCCGTGGACGCGCGACCTGCTGGCCGAGCTCGGCTTCGCCTACGATTGTAACGCGCTCGACGATGATCTCCCCTATTGGACCAAGGCGGCCGGCCGGCCACTGCTGGTGCTGCCGTATGGCTTCGACACCAACGACATGAAGTTCTTCCACCCCAACGGCTTCGTACAGCCGGAGGATTTTTCCAACTACGTCTCCGCGGCCTTGCGCACCCTGCTCGCCGAGGCGGCGCGCGGCGGATCATCGATGCTGACGGTCGGTTTTCACCTGCGCATCTCCGGACGGCCGGCGCGATTTGCCGGGGTCGAAGCCATTCTCGACACGCTGGCTCAGCTCGGCGACCGCGTCTGGGTGGCGCGACGCGGCGAGATCGCGGCGCATTTCGGCGCTGTCATGCCGCCGCGCTGAAGCGCCGGACGAAACTCACCCGATCCGCATCGACAGCTCGACCTCGTCGCCGAACGGCACCGACAGATAGCCGTTGGCCGGAGAGCGGACGTGGGCGAGATAATCCGGGCTATCATCCGCATTATCGGCCACGATGAACGCGCCCGCGCTGAGCCTGTTCTCGAGCAGCGCCAGGATGTCGCCGTACAGCGGCTTGGCGCCGTCGAGCAGCACGAGATCGATCGTGTCGGGAAGATCGCGGCCGAGCGTCTGCAGCGCGTCGCCCTCGCGGATGTCGACGAGATCGAGCAGCCCGCCTTCAGCCAGATGCTTGCGGGCCCGGGCAACCTTCGACGGCTCGAACTCGGTCGTGATCAGCCGGCCGCCGCCATTGTCGCGCAGCGCCGCGGCCAGAAACAGCGTGGAGATGCCGAACGAGGCGCCGAACTCGACGATCGATTTTGCGCCAAAGCTGCGCGCCAGCATGTAGAGCAGCAGGCCGGTGTCGCGCGACACCGGCAGCGGAAAGTCCTTCAGCTGCGAATAGAGCTCGACATGGCCGGACTTGCTGCGCATCAGCTGCTGGCCGCGTTCGGCCATGCCGGCAAAGACCGGGCTCGTCTCCGGCCGCAGCAGCGCGGCCTCTGCCAGCAGGCGATCGAGCAGCGGCGCGACTGGCTGCGTGGTGAGGGTGATCATGATCATTCTCCATTCTCTGAGACGTGTCGTTTGCGTCCTGAGCAAAATACGACTAATCACTCGCATTCGCTAATCGCATTCCGGACCGCGCCATGCCCCCCGCTCGAAAAGCCCAGATTTCCGCGAGAAAACAGCCGCAGCAGGCGCGCTCGGCCGACCTCGTCGCGGCCATTCTGCAAGCGGCTGTTCAGGTTTTGACGACCGAAGGCGCGCAGCGTTTCACCACCGCGCGCGTCGCCGAGAAGGCCGGCGTCAGCATCGGCTCGCTGTATCAGTACTTCCCGAACAAGGCCGCGATCCTGTTCCGGCTGCAAAGCGACGAGTGGCAGCAGACCACGACGCTGCTCACCGGCATCCTGGATGATCAAAGCCGCCCGCCGCTGACGCGGCTGCGCGCACTGGTCAACGCTTTCCTACAATCGGAATGCGACGAGGCCGCCATCCGCGGCGCCCTCGACGACGCCGCCCCGCTCTATCGCGACGCGCCCGAGTCGAAAGAGGCCCAGGCGCGCAGCCGCCGCACCATGCTCGCCTTCATGCGCGAGGCGCTGCCCGGCGCCACCCCGGCCGAGCGGGCGCGGGCCGCCGACCTGATCAAGACGACGCTGAGCCAGGTCGGCAAGCACTTCTCGGACACCCCACGCAGCCGTGCCGAGATCAAGGCCTATGCGGAAGCGATGGCGGACATGTTTTGTGCGTATCTGGAGCAGGCGAGCGCAGGACGAACACGCACGCGGCGTGGAAGCTAGCAGGCCGAACTTCGGCTGCCACGATATCTCCCCACATCATTCGAGCGGCGAGCTCGTAGCATCCCGATGCCGCAGCGCACGCGGTGGCCGTGAATGCGCCCTCGCCCCTTGCGGGAGAGGGCATGCACGAGCGAGCAGCAAGCGAGATTGGGTGAGGGGTATGCTTCCGCGGGCGTCGCTTGCCGAAAGAGACCCCTCACCCAAGCGAGCACGCGGATCCGCCGGAGATGCCCTCTCCCGCAAGGGGCGAGGGCGCTGTATCACGCAGCGGTGCGGCGGCATCATCTGCATGCGGCTCGTGCAACAGCCAAATGCGCCAAAAAGCATAATTCACCAGCACTCCCAAGCTGATTTGCCCTGTCCAGACCCGCCATCGAAAATATTCTCCTTTCTTTTTTCCAGAAATCATGATTTTATCTCCCCATCCTGCCCGATCGAGGGGCGCTTTCGCGAACGTCACGGAACGTTGGTGTGGGATGCGGTGGCCGGTTCTCGTCGCAGCGTGCGTCAAGCGCGCGGACGAACGAGGGGAGCCGGACGGCGAAATCGCGTGGTCCTGATACTCCGACGCTAGTATCACGTGCTGATGCGCAAGCATCATGCGCTACGGTGGCCAGAAAGCCCGGCGCACCGGGGAGAGCGCGTATAAGCCGTAAGCCCATCGCGCAGGGAAGGCCGGATGTCCGGCTGATCCTGTGGTGACCGCCGCGTGCTTCCTTTTTGCACGCGGGCCATGGGTGTCAGTCGACGCCCGGCCTTCCCTGCGCCCTCCCTTCCCGGGAGGGACGAACGGCAGACAGATCTCGGACGCCTCGCGCGCCGCGAGCCCGCGGGCGGCTGCCTGCCCGTCCGCGAAGAAAACAAACTTCTCGCGGGACGGCCGAATGAAGAACTTTCCTCTCCATCCGAACCGATCTGCAAAATTGCCTGGGGTGACTGATCCTGCGAATGATCCCGGGACATCGGATGCAATCGCCTGTGAGGAGATTTTCGAATGACACCATCTTTCATCGGCCGGGTCCGCGCGCGGTCCTTCCATCTCGCCCGGCGCTCCATCCTGACGATGGGCATCGCTCTGCTGGGCGCGCTCGCCACCGCGCGCAGCGAAGCCGCCGAGACGCTGCGGATCGGCTACCAGAAATCCTCCACGCTGATCGCGCTGCTCAAGACAAATGGCGAGCTGGAGAAGGCGCTGGCGCCGCTCGACATCAAGGTCTCCTGGCACGAATTCTCCAGCGGCCTGCCGCTACTCGAGGCCATCAACATCGGCAGCATCGATTTCGGCGCCGACGTTGCCGACACCGTTCCGGTGTTCGCGCAGGCCGCGGGCGCCAAGCTCTCTTACATCGCCGAGGAGGCCGCCTCGCCGTCGGCGCAGGCCATCCTCGTGGCCACGGCATCGCCGGTGAAGACGCTCGCCGAGCTCAAGGGCAAGAAGATCGCGGTGACCAAGGGGGCCGGCAGCCACTATCTGCTGCTGTCGGCGCTCGCCAAGGCGGGCCTGTCCTTCAAGGACATCACCCCGGCCTATCTGCCGCCGGCCGATGGCCGGACCGCGTTCGTCAGCAACAATGTCGATGCCTGGGTGGCCTGGGATCCGTTCCTCTCCAGCACCATCCGGCAGTCGGGCGCGCGCGTGCTCGCCGACGGCAGCGACGGGCTCGCCAGCTACAAGCGCTATTACCTCGCCGCGGCCGACTATGCCGCCAAGCATGGCGACGCGCTCAACGTCATCTACGGCAAGCTCGCCGAGACCGGCAAATGGGTGAAGGCCAATCCGGTCGCGGCGGCGGGCGTGCTCGCGGCGCTCTGGGGCATCGACGCCGCCACCGTCGAGGAGGCCAACAGCCACCGCTCCTACCAGGTCGGCGCGGTCACCGCGGCCGGCCTCGCCGAGCAGCAGAAGATCGCGGACGCTTTTCTCGCCGAACGCGTACTGCCGGTAAAGGTGGACACATCTGCGTTGGCGATCTGGACACCGAAGGCGCCGTGAGCCAGAGAGGAACCGAGCATTGTGCTCTGCAGCGAAGCGGAGCGCGAGGCCCAACGACGAGCCTGAACGAAGGAGACTTCCATGACTGCCCACCTTCCCCCGCCGACAGATCGCGCCACGGAGCACCCCGCACATCGCATCTTCGTCGACCGCTGGTCGCCGCGCGGCTTCACCGACGAGGCGCTGCCCGAGAGCGAGCTTCTCACCTTCATCGAGGCGGCGCGCTGGGCGCCCTCCTCCTACAATTCGCAGCCCTGGCGCTTCCTCTACGCGCTGCGCGGCCAGCCCGCGTTCGACACTTTCCTGGCGCCGCTGATCGAGTTCAATCGCGGCTGGGCGCAGCATGCGGCAGCCATCGTCTATGTCCTGTCGAAGAAGACTTTCATTCCGGCCGGCAAGACCGAGCCGGCGCCGACCCGCACGCATTCCTTTGATGCCGGCGCCGCCTGGGCCAATTTCGCCAACCAGGCCGCCCTGTCCGGCTGGGGCACCCACGGCATGAGCGGCTTCGACGTCGCCGCCGCGCAGACCGCGCTCGGCGTGCCCGACGATTTCGCCGTTGAGATCGCGATCGCGGTCGGCCGCAAGGGCGACGGCGAGAAGCTCCCGGCCATGCTGAAGGAGCGCGAGAAGCCGAGCCCGCGGCTCGCCATCGCTGAAATCGCCGCTTCAGGCCTGTTCCCGAAGAGCTTCGGCGGCTGAGGAATTGAAGGGCCCGGGGGGCGGCGTGATGGCGCCGCCCTTCGGCGATCGATCTCGACGTCACGGAGACGGATCCGGGCTCGCGGCCATCCTTCGAGACGTCCGCCTCCGGCGGGCTCCTCAGGATCAGATCGGAGTGCGCGGCGAGAAGGTTGAGGCGAAATGCGCCGACCAAGGGACGATGAGGGGACGTTGGGGAGAGATAAGGGTACATGCCCCACAGCTCCCCTTCTCTCCGTGGCAAACTCTCGCCTCATGGTGAGGAACGCCGCATCGCGGCGCGTTCAGGCGATGCGATCGCATTGCCTTGAGAACCATGAGGCCACCGCACCACCCTGCCCGGCACCGCCCTGACGCCCGGCGGAATCTGTGGCAGAAAGCAGCACCATCGTCAGACCAGAGCCGAGACCCGCATGCCGCCGCCGAAACCGCCAGCCTTCGAAACCCTGAGCCTGCATGCGGGCCAGCATCCGGATTCCGCGACCGGCGCCCGCGCGGTGCCGATCTATCAGACGACGTCCTATGTGTTCGACGACACCGAGCACGCCGCCGCCTTGTTCAATCTCGAACGCGCCGGCCACATCTACACCCGCATCTCCAACCCGACGACGGCCGTGCTCGAAGAACGCCTCGCGGCGCTCGAAGGCGGCGTCGGCGCGGTCTGCACCGCGAGCGGCCAGGCGGCGCTGCATCTGGCGATCGCCACCATCCTCAATGCCGGCGACCACATCGTCGCCTCCTCCTCGCTCTATGGCGGCACGATCAACCTGCTCGCGCACACGCTGCCGCGCTTCGGCATCACCACGAGCTTCGTCAAGCCGCGCGATCTCGACGGCTTTCGCGCGGCGATCAAGCCGAACACGCGGCTCTTCATTGGTGAGACGCTCGGCAATCCCGGCCTCGAAGTGCTGGACATCCCGAAGGTCTCGGCAATCGCGCACGAAGCCGGTGTGCCGCTCTTGATCGACAACACGTTCGCGACCCCCTATCTCAGCCAGCCGATCGCGCAAGGCGCCGACATCGTGATGCACTCCGCGACCAAATGGCTCGGCGGCCACGGCATCGCGATCGGCGGCGCCGTTGTCGATGGCGGCCGGTTCGACTGGCGCGCGTCAGGCAAGTTTCCGCAGCTCACCGAGCCCTATGCCGGCTATCACGGCATCGTCTTCGACGAGCAGTTCGGCACCGCGGCCTTCATCATGCGCGCACGCACCGAAGGCCTGCGCGATTTCGGCGCGTGCCTATCGCCGACCAATGCATTCCATCTGCTGCAAGGCGTCGAGACGCTGCATCTGCGGATGGAGCGTCATGTGGCGAACACGAGCGCGGTGCTCGCGGCGCTCACGACGAACAAGGCCGTCGACTGGGTGCTCCATCCGTCGCTGGAGACACATCCGGACCATGCACTCGCCAAGGAGCTGTTGCCGCGCGGCGCCGGCTCGATCATCTCGTTCGGCATCAAGGGCGGCCGTCCGGCGGGACGGAAGTTCATCGAGAGCCTGAAGCTGATCAGCCATCTTGCCAATGTCGGCGACGCCAAGACGCTGGTCATCCATCCGGCCTCGACCACGCATCAGCAGATGGACGCCGCGCAGCTCGCAGCCGCCGGCATCGGCGAGGAGTTGATCCGGCTGTCGGTCGGCATCGAGGCGGCCTCGGATATCATCGACGACCTCGGACAGGCGCTGCGCGCCTCGCAGAAGGTGTGAGCCATGCAGCTGTCCATCGGAAATCGTGACGTCTTCGTCGCCACCGGCGGCCGCGCCTTCGACGCCTCTCTCCCCGCTGTGGTGTTCATCCATGGCGCCGGCTTCGATCATTCGGTCTGGGCGCTGCACAGCCGCTGGTTCGCGCATCACGGCTTCGCCGTGCTGGCGCCCGACTTGCCCGGCCATGGCCGCTCCAGCGGACCGGCGCTGCCGACGATCTCTGCGATGGCCGACTGGATCGTCGCGCTTTTGCAGACGGCGAACGCCAAGCCTGCGCATCTGATCGGCCATTCCATGGGTTCGCTGATCGCGCTCGACACCGCGGCGCGTCATCCGGAGCAGGTCTCGGCGCTGAGCCTGATCGGCACCGCAGCGACGATGACGGTCGGGCCGGATCTTCTGAAGGCCGCTGAAGCCAACGATCACGCCGCCATCGACATGGTCTCGATCTGGGGCCTCGGTTTTGCCGCCGAGCTCGGCGGCAGCCGCGCGCCCGGCCTGTGGATGCATGGCGGCGCGCAGGCGACTCTGGAGCGTTGCGCGCCCGGCGTGCTGTTCAACGACCTCTCCGCCTGCAACAACTATCAGGATGCGCCGGCATCGGCGGCCAGGATCAAGGTGCCGACGCGGCTGATCCTCGGCGAGAAGGACATGATGACCCCGGTCAAGGCAGGCAAGGCGCTCGCCGCGGCAATTGCGCAGTCGCGCACGATCGTGCTGCCCGGTGCAGGACATACGATGATGGCGGAGTGTCCGGATGCGCTGCTCGATGCGCTGATCGATTAGTTGAGTTCCGCGCTTGCATCAGGCTGATGCCGCGACCTTTGCGCAGATGAGAATTAGGAACGCGCTGTGGCGGCCTCCATTGGTGGTTGGTGAAACCTCAAGGAGCGCAACAATGCGAAAGACAATTCTCACGCTGGTCGCCGCGACCGTGATCGCGGCCGGCTCGGTCGGTGCAGCCTTCGCGCAAGGCGGCGGCGGATCCGGCGGCGGTGCGGGCGGCGGCGCAGGTGGTGGAGCGGGTGCCGGCGCAGGCGGCTCGGGTGCTGGTGGTGCGGGAGCTGGTGGTGCTGGAGCCGGAGGCGCTGGTGCGGGCGCAGGCGGATCTGCCGGAGGATCGGCCGGTGGCTCGGGATCTGGCAGCGCAGGTGGCGGCGGACCGAGCCACGTCGAGCGTGGCGGCCAGGGCGCATCGAGCCCGCCCGGCATGCGCAACACAACCACGCCGCCGTCGAACGGCGTGGTCCCGCCGCGCTGACGCGCAACGGATCGCAGCGGCCTCATGCAGGCCGCTGCGACGTTGTGGCGCCAATGCGACCTTGTGCCACCGCTATGGCGGCCACAAGGCGCGGAACGGGCAGTTGCGGCGAAACGTTGCTCCCTTATCTGAAGAACAGAAAGGAGCACGCAGATGCAACTGCGCAAACTTTTGACGGTCGCCGCCATCGGCACCATGACACTGTCAGCGGTGACGCCACTCGCCGCCGCCCCGATGATGCCGAACAATCCGGCGCCGGCATCTGCCGTGAGCGACACGGCTGGCGTTCAGCAGGTTCAGTACCGCCACTGGCGCGGCGGACATGATTGGCACCCCGGCCTCGGCCGCCGCCACGGCTATCAGTACGGCTATCGCCACCATCAAAACGGCTCGGGCGCAGCCGTCCTCGGCGGCCTTGCGGCCGGTGCGATCATCGGCGGCGCGATCGCCAACAGCCGCGCCCAGGCGAGCGATGCCGAGACGTACTGTGCCCAGCGCTACCGGTCCTACGACCCGCGTTCCGGCACCTATCTCGGCAATGACGGTCGCCGTCGTTCCTGCCCGTAACACTAGCACAGTCGATGCCGGTCCACACCGGCATCGACCGTTCCGTTAGACCAATGTCCCGCGACAATACGTCCGCCGCTGCAGCTGCAACGAAGATCACCGCATCCGGTTTGAGCAACACCCTGACATCAACGGGAGAATGTAGGATGATCACCTTGAAAGCCGCCGCGACGCTCGCCTTCGCCGGCGCAATGTCTTTTGCAACGCTGCAGACAGCCTCCGCCGCGCCGCTGACGTCCCTCTCAGCCGCAGCGAAGTCGGGCACTGAAGGCTCGAACACCGTTCAGGTCCGCTACGGCGGCTGGCATGGCGGCTGGGGCGGCGGCGCCGCGATCGGTGCAGGTCTGTTGGCCGGAGCCGTGATCGGCTCAGCGGTCGCCGCGCCGTCTTATTACGGCGGCGGCTATGCGCCCTACCCGTACTACGGTGGATACCGCTACGCCTCGTATCCCTACGGCTATGGCGGCTATTACGGCTCTCGTCCATACTATGGCGGCTACGGCTACACCTACGCGCCGCGTCCGGTGTACCGCAGCTACGGCTATTCCTACGGCCCGCGGCCCTGGCGGCACAGCTATGGCTACTATCGCGGTCCGGGCTGGGGCCACTCCCATGGCCTGCATGGCGGCCGGCATTTCGGCCACCGCCATGGCCATGGCGTGATCCGCACGCATCATCACTGGTGATCTGAGCTGGTGATGTGAGCTGGCCGGTGCGGGCGGCGAACCTGCCCGCACCGGCCGATCAAATCTCAGGCGTCCCCCGACGCCGACGACAGTCCTTGTCGTGCTTCGATCATCCCGCGATCGATCCGGGCCACCTCCGCCGCCGGAATCACATACTCATCGTGATCGCGCCAGGCGAACACGACAAATGTCGCGAACGCCCCTATTGCGCCGAGCGCGACCATCCACCAGATGTGCCAGATCAGCGCGAAGCCCGTAACGGTGGCAAAGAATGCGCAGACGAATCCGGTGGGGGAATTCCTTGGCAGCTCGATGTCCTGATAGTCCTTCTCCCGGGTGTGCAGCTGCTGGTCTTTCGCCTTTTCCTTGATCCGCCAATAAGCGTCCTGTCCCGTCACATTCGGCAGCACCGCGAAATTGAACACCGGCGGCGGCGAGGATGTGGCCCATTCCAGCGAGCGACCGTCCCAGGGATCACCGGTCGTGTCACGCAGCAACGCGCGGTCGCGGATGCTGAAGACGAGCTGGAGGATCTGCAGGATCACACCGATCGCGAGCAGCGCCGTGCCGAACGTCGCCGCCGCCAGCCAGGGACGCCATTCGGCGACGTCGTAATGCTGCATGCGCCGGGTCATGCCGAGCAGACCGACCACATAGAGCGGCATGAACGTGACGTAGAACCCGATCAACGTGAACCAGAATGCCGCCTTCCCCCAGCTCTCATACAAACGGAAGCCAAAGGCCTTCGGAAACCAATAGGTGACGCCCGCGAACACGCCGAACAGCACGCCCCCGATGATCACGTTGTGGAAATGCGCGACCAGGAACAGGCTGTTGTGCAGCAGGAAGTCCGCCGGCGGCACCGCGACGAGCACGCCCGTCAGTCCGCCGATCATGAAAGTGATCATGAAGCCGACCGACCACAGCATCGGCGTCGTGAAGCGCACCCGGCCGCCATACATCGTGAACAGCCAATTGTAGATCTTCACGCCGGTCGGCACCGCGATGATCATGCTGGCAATGCCGAAGATCGCGTTCACGTTGGGGCCGGCCCCCATCGTGAAGAAATGGTGCAGCCAGACCATGAAGGAGACGACGCAGATCGCCATGGTCGCCAGCACCATCGAGCGATAGCCGAACAGCGACTTGCTCGAGAACGTGGCCACCACCTCCGAATAGATGCCGAACGCCGGGAGAACCAGGATGTAGACCTCGGGATGCCCCCAGGCCCAGATCAGGTTCATGAACATCATCATGTTGCCGCCGGCTTCATTGGTGAAGAAATGGAAGCCGAAATAGCGATCGAGCATGAGCATCGTCAGCGTTGCCGTGAGAATCGGGAACGCCGCGACGATGAGGAGATTGGAGGCAAGCGTGGTCCAGCAGAACATCGGCATGCGCAGATAGCTCATGCCCCTCGTGCGCAGCTTCAGCACCGTCGTGACGAGATTGATGCCGGCGACCAGCGTCCCGACCCCGGATATTTCCAGCGCCCAGATGTAGTAATCCACCCCCACGCCCGGCGAATAGGTCAGCTCGGACAGCGGTGGGAACGGCAGCCAGCCGGTGCGGGCGAACTCGCCGACGACGAGCGAAACATTGACCAGCAGGGCACCCGACGCGGTCAGCCAGAACCCAACCGAATTCAGCGTGGGAAATGCGACGTCGCGGACGCCGAGTTGCAGCGGCACGACGAGATTCATCAGTCCGATCACGAACGGCATCGCCACGAAGAAGATCATGATCGTGCCGTGGGCCGAGAAGATCTGGTTATAGTGCTCCGGCGGCAGATAGCCGTTGGAATGAAAGGCCACCGCCTGTTGCGTGCGCATCATGATCGCGTCGGTGCCGCCCCGCAGCAGCATGACGAAGGCGAGCAGGATGTACATCACGCCGATCCGCTTGTGATCGACGCTCGTGATCCACTCACGCCAGAGATAAGGCACATAGCCCTTGGCAACGACCCAGACGAGCACACCGAGGACGCCAAGGAGAACGAGGCCCGCGGCGACGAGCGGAATCGGCTGGCCGAACGGAATCGCCGACCAGGTGAGCTTCCCCAGCATGATGCCTCCAGATCAGCGATGCAGACGCTTGCGCGGGCGCGGCGCACGGCTTCGCGTTGCCAGCAGCAGCGCGATCCCGCCGATGCCGACAGCGAGGCCGATCTTGCTGAGCTGTCCAGCCGGCGGCAGCTTCTTGCGTGCGAGCCAACCGCCGCTCACGGTTGTGCCGGCCGAGATCGGCGCAAGCACTGCGCCGGAACTGCGCGGTGCGATCTTGGCGCGCGACAGCAGGAAGCGGAACGCCGTGCTCATGAGCCGTTCGGTCGGCCAGCGCGCCACCGCATAGGAGATCTGGCCGAGCCGCGCCGGCCAGCCGACGGCCACTTCGTCACGCGGCGCGCGGATCAGTTGAACGAACGTCTCGGCGACATCTTCAGGGCGGTACAACAGCGGTCCGGGATCGAGATTCCGGCCGGAGACGTTGGCGCCGTGGACGAAACCAGGCGTGTCGACCATCGCCGGAAAGACGCTGCAGACATGGATATCGCTGTGGGCGGCGAGCTCCTGGCGCAGGCTGGCCGAGAAGCCGCGCAGACCGAACTTGCTCGCCGTATACGCCGCGGCGAACGGCGTCGGCGCCCAACCACCGAGCGAGATGTTGTTGATCAGCGTTCCCCGCCGCTGCCGGAGGAAGACCGGAAGGACAGCATAAGCGCCATTCATCGTGCCCAGCAGATTGACCTCGATGGTCTTGCGGTGGAGTGCAATGTCGGCATCCTGATAAGCGCCGAAAACACCGGTGCCCGCGTTGTTGATCCAGACGTCGATGACGCCAAAGCTCTGTACCGCCCGCTCGGCCAGCTGTTTGACCGCATCTGGGTCTGTGACGTCGGTCCCGAGCGCGATCGCGCGTCCGCCGAACGTTTCGCATTCGGCCGCAACGTCCTTCAGCACGTCCTCCCGACGGGCCGCCAAAACCAGGCTCGCCCCTTCCCGCGCCAGAGCCAGGGCCGTCGCGCGGCCGATGCCGCTGGAGGCGCCCGTGATCACGACACGTTTTCCTTTGAGATCGCGCATCAGCCGGCGAGCCTCGGGGGAGCCATCCAGCAGCCAGCCGAGCGAGCGCCGCAGCTGTCGGGTGCCGCCCGATTCGAACCAGCGGCCGTGGGCGAAGATGACGCGTTCAGGCGCGAGCGCAATGAGACGAGCCGCCGCGAGCTGCACGGCGCGACCACCCAAGCGAAGCAGCAGCCTGAGATAAGCGGGAGCCTTGCCGTCCGGTGCCGTGATCCCGAGCAGATGAGCCACGCCACGAGACACGACGCCAAGGCCTTCCGGCGCCAGGTTCTGCACCAGGTCGGTGAGCACAAGGGTCCGACTGGACCGATGGAACAACGCGACCTCCGTGAACATCGGCGCGGCGATGAGGACGAGCTGGAGGTCTTCGGACCATTCGTCGGGCGTGACGTCGGTCAGCTCGCGATCGATCCGCAGGCCGCTGCGGCGCACCTGCGACCGATCAGCCAAGCCGGGCGCCGCATACACCCTGGCATTGGGCAGTGCCGCTTGCCAGTCCGGTAGGAACATCCAGTGCGCCACGTTCGGCGCGAGCAGATATTTGATTGGTCCGAGGTGTTCCAGTTCCTCGCGCAATGCATGGGAGAAGCGCGTCGGCAAGTGCAGCAGCAGATCCCCGCTCGACAACCGGATGATTGTCATGCGGACTGGAAGCGGCAGGCCGGCGGCATTGATCCGGCCGGCATCGACGATCCAGACGTTGTCTGCCACCGGCCGCAAGCCGTGGCCGACGATACGAGGCTGAGTTGCTTGATCCATGAAAGGTCCGCCGACGGTTGGCCCGTCAACAAACCGTCTCAACGCATCGTGGTTTCAATCACGGTTGCGGAAGTTCCCGCACCGAGCGTCGGGCACGGAGGCCCCCACTCCCGCGCGTTATCGCAGATAGTCTGCGAGATTGAGGCTCTGGATCTTGGACATGGCGCTGTAAGACGCAGTCAGCTGCGCCTGGTACGTCGAGAGCTGCGCGGTGACGGCCGCCACGTCCACGCTGGTGAGGTCGGTCGCGAGGCTCTCGGCATAGCTCTTGAAGTCGGTCTGTTGCGACTTGGCGCTCTCGATCCGGGATGCGGCGTCCGACAATTTTGCTTGGACGGTCGCGACATCGTCTACGGCCTGATCCGCGAGCGTGAGAGCCGAGGTGATGTCCGTTCCCGACAGGGACGAGCTGTTGGCCACGAACTTCAGGGCGCGCATCACCTCTTCGAACGCGGAATTATCCGCGGTGACGCCATAGGTCACGGACTGGCCGTCGGAGACCCGGACCGAAGCAAGCTCGCTGTCCCCCTGGTAATAGCTCGTATCGGCCGTGGTCAAAGATCCGGTTCCGGACGCAAAGGCCGTGGTGTCGACGGCTGCCGTCGAGGTCCGCGCTCCGCCGAACAGATACTGCCCGTCATATTGGGTATTGAGGATGCCGGACATCTGCTGCAGCAATTGCTGGGCGGAGCTGATGGCCGACGTCGTCGCTGTGCTGCTGCTGGAACTCGCTGCGCTCAATGCGGTCCGCAACTGGCTGACGATATCCGACACCTGTCCCACAGCGGAGTACATCACCTGTACTTTGCTGTCGGCCAGGGTTGCCGCATCGATGTAGGACTGCGCTCGTGTCACCGAGACCTGAAGATTGACGACGTGCTGCGTGTCGGCGCCGTAGCCGGCGAGATACTCCGTCTTCAGCCCCGACGCCTCCTGGACCTGGAGCGTGGCCATGGTCGCCTGCGTGCGCAACGCACTGGCGACCATCTGGTCGGAATTCGCAAAGGTCGCGACCCGCATCGTCATGGTGTGCGCTCCGGGCTTAAGTCGACTGCACGGCGGTGAGCAGCGACGAGAACATGCTGTTGACGACCGAGATCAGCTGAGAGGCAGCGGCATACTTATTCTGCAGCGCGCTGACCCGCGCCGTCTCCTCGTCGATATTGACACCCGACTGCGACGACAGCGAGCTGGCATAGCTCGACTGTGCCGTCGACTTGCTGGTGTAGGCGCTGGACGCCTGAGAAGCCTTGCTGGCCACGTTGGCGACAATCGCCGCCGCGTAATCCGCGAAGGAGCCGGTCGTCGCGCTCAAACCACCTGCGGACGCGAAGCTGGTCGAGCCGGTCAACGCGTCGTAAAGCTGGTTGACGACGGATGCCGAGCCGGCCGTCAGGACCTGGCTTCCGGTCGTCAATGTCGCAGAGCCGTCCAGCGTGCCGGTCGGCAGGCCGGCAGCCCCGGTCAGAACGCTGCTGTTGACCGCGAAATTGGACGCGCCGGTTCCGGTCACGAGATCGTTCATGCCGAAATAGTCAGAGAATCCGCTGCCGCCGATCGCGCTCGTCATGTCGTTGATCGCAACGCCGTTCGACGACGAGGTGGCGTTGATCGACAAATGACCGCTGGAGTCGATCGACGCAGAGACTCCGGCGATGCTGTTGAGGGCAGTGACCAGATCACCCACCGTCGCATAGGACGACAAATCGAGATCCTGGTAGGAGACCAGATTGCCGCTCTGGTCGGCGACTGCGATGCGCACGGTGCCCGACGCCGATATCGAAGCCGTGCTGCTGACGCTCGCCGATCCGGTCAGGCTGGTCGGCGGCGGGACCGCCGAGGCGCCGTTGGTGACGCTGTTCAGCGCGGATTTCAGCTGCGACGCAAGCTGATCGAGCTGGCTCTGCACCGCCGGAAGCGTGGTGTCGCGCAGCGTGATCAGGCCGCCGATCTTGCCCGACGTGATCTGTGACGTGACGTCTACCCCGTCGACCGTGATGCCGCTGAAGCCGCCGGAGGCATAGCTCGTCGACGCCGACACATTCGCCGAGGCCGTATAGCTCAGCTTGTGCGCGGAGCTGTCGACGAGCGCCCGTCCCGAGGAGGTGTAGACCTGGAGGTCACCGTTCGACGCCGTGTAATAGCTGACGTTCATATAGGACGAGAGATCCTGAAGCGCCGTGTTGCGCTCATCCTCCAGATCGGCCGTCGACTGGCCGGATGCGGCCATCTTGCGGATCTCGACGTTCAGATCCGCGATCTGCTGCAGGTCGTCGTTGACGCTCTTGACCGACGAGGCAATGTCCTTGTCGGCATTGGCACGCAGGGTCTGCACGCCGCTCGACGTGCTACGCAGCTGGCTGGCGAAATCATCCAGCGCGCTGACGACGGCGGATTGCAGCGAAACGCTGCTCGGCGAGCTCGCCAGCGACGACAAGGCCGACTCCAGCGATGCCAGCGAATTTGCGAGCGAGGTGCCGGTGGTCGAGGTGCCCGATGTCGACGCGCTGCCGAACAGCTGCTGCAGCTGTGTCAGATAGCTGTTGGTGCTGTCGGCCGCCCCGAGTTCCGAGTTCGCCCCGATCAGGGACTTCAGCAGCAGCTTGTCGACACTGCTGGAGATTCCGGTGATCAAAACCCCGGTTCCCACCCCTCCGGTGACATCAGCCACCTGGGTGGCCGACTTCCGGGTGTAGCCCTCGGTGTCGGCATTCGAGATGTTCGACGAGGCTACACTGATCTGCAGCTCGGCGGCGGAGATGCCGCTGAACGCGACCAGCCGTGCTATATCGAGCGACATCGCCCTACTCCCGCAGTTCTACCGCCGTCACGCTCTCAGGTTCGTTCCACAGGAGGTCGCACGCGCCGTGCGTCGCCCGCTCGCCCCATAGGGCGATGCGCTTGCAATCTGCTCGCGGATGGCCTGCATGATCGCATCGATGCGGCGATTACTCGCTTCGATCGCGGCTCGCAGACGCATGAGATTCTCGTCCATCGCTAGGCGAAGATTGAGAATGTGCTCCATCAGCTGCTCGCGCAGCACACGATCACGCACATTCAGGCTCGCCGTCCGCCTGGCGCATTCGGCGACCCTCTGCTCGAATAGGCCCGCCAGCCTGTTCTTGTCGTCGAGCTGCTTGGAGCGCGAGGCCGGCAGGCCCTTGGCGAGCTCCATGTTCTCCTCCATCACCACCGTGATCAGCTCGTCGATCAGCGCGATCAACGTCCGCACCTCGGTCTCGGTCGCGGCCGGCTGATCGGCCTGGATTGCGTGTCTCATCCTGTCGCTCCCAATCTCAGTGCTCACGCGGCGGCCGGCGGCTCGCTTGCGCAACCTTTGCGTAGGTGTTCAAGGCCGTCACACGGACGGCGGCGACCTTGAACTCTTCCTCGAGCTGTGCACATTCGCGCAGCAGCTTGCGTCGGACCGTCTCGATATCGTCCATCAGCGCCAGCAGCTGTGCGCGGTCATCCATGCCGGCCGCGGCTGTTCGCAGCTTGAGCCGGCGCAGCTTCTTCAGCAGAGCCTCGCCCTCGCCGATCCGCTCCCTCTTCAAATCGGCCACAATCACCTCATCGACGAGATCAGGGTGTCGTACATCTTGTTGACCGCCGAGACGACCTGCGATGCCGCCGAATAGGCCTGCTGAGCCGAGATCATGTTGCTGAACTGGCCCGTGGTGTCGGTCGTGCTCGACTCCAGCTCGCTGCCGTAGATCGTCCCTGCGCCGTTCTCGCCGGACGCCTGCAAGGTCGCATTGCCCGACGTCGCGGTGGACGTGTACATGCCGCCGCTATGGGCCACGAGGCCATTCGGATCGGCAAAGGTGGCCACCGCGATCTTGTAGATCGGAACCGTCTGTCCATTGGAATAGGTCGCTTCGACGAGACCATTCTTGCCGACCGCGATGCTGCTCAAGGTGCCGAAGGAAATTCCGTCGGAATCGGCGCTGAAATTGGAGACGCTCGGCGTCGTGCTGCCCGATGACAGCTGCGTCAGACCGTCGGTGCCGCCCCCCGTCGTGCCGAAGCTGAGCGTGATCGAGCTGGCCGCCGCGCCGTTGGTCCAGTTGATCCCCAGATTGGTCGACGAGACAGTGCTGAGCGAGCCGTCCGAATTGAAGTTGATCGTATAGGTCCCGCTGGTCACCGTCCCGTCCGACGCCGTGGCCGGCGCAACATCGGCGGTCCACTCATTGGCCGTCGCGCTCTTGGTCCAGGTGACGTTAAGCGTGTGCGACTGGCCCAGCGAGTCGTACACCGTCATCGAGCTGCTGAACGTGTCGCCGCTGGCCGCATCGGCCGGCAGATTGGCCGCGAGCGAGGTCTTGGTGGTCGCGCCGCCATTCGTCAGCGCGACCTTGGTGTTGATCGGCTCCAGGCCATTTCCGGTCACGTTCCCGCTCGCGTCGGTGCGCCAGCCTTCGAGGTAGTAGCCGCTGTTCTCGAGGTAGCCGGCATTGTCGGTCGAAAATGCGCCGTTGCGCGTATAGACCGTCTCGCCGCCTGCCCCGGTGGAACTGGTCGCGACGAAGAAGCCCGAGCCCTGGATGGCCACGTCGGTCGCATTGGTCGTGGCAGCGAGCAGGCCCTGCTGGCTGATGTTCGATCGGCCGGAAACCGATACGCCGCCGGACGAATAGGACTTCGCGCTGCTCGATGCCGTCACCAGCTGCTCGAACAGGCCGGACGTGGTCTTGTATCCGGTCGTATCGGCGTTGGAGATGTTGTCGCTGATCATGGCCAGCGACGAGCTCTGCGCGTTGAGCGCCGAGATGGCCGAAGACAAGGCTCCAGAAAGACTCATGTGCTTACTCCGAATGCTGCCGTTACGAGGTGACGCCGATGATGTTGCTGGCGCTGACCGATACGCCGCCGACGGTGAGCGAGGGCGTGCTGGTCGAGGTGTCGATTCCGGTCACCGTTCCGGTGACGGTCGTGTAGTTGAGCACCGAACTTCCCGCCGAGTCGGTCGCGGTCACGGAGATGGTGTACTGGCCGCCGTCGCTGAGCTGATTGCCGCTGGAATCCGTCCCGTCCCAGGTGAACGAGTTGGTCCCCTTGTTGCCGGTTCCGGTGCCGGACCAGACGGTGTTTCCCGAGGAATCCTTGACCGAGATCGAGACGTTCGACGCTGCCGAGGACAGCGAATAGCCGAAGGTCGCTGAGCCGTTCGACAGGACAGCAGTGTCTGTCTTGGCCTCGACGGTGTGGCCGATGTAGTTGACGGAGTTCAGCGTCACCAGGCTCGAGAACGAGCCAGCCAGCGAGGTCATGCTGGTGTTGAGCGACTGCTGCGACGTGAAATTGGCATAGGACGTCATCTGGTTGATGAAATCGGTCACGCTGGTGGCGTTGAGCGGATCCTGGTTCTGCAGCTCGCTCACCAGAAGCTGGAGGAAATCGGTCGAGCTGAGCGTTGTCCGCGAGTCGCTCGACGAGGACGTCGAAGTTGCGGTGGTTGCGGTCGACGAACTCGTCGCTGAAACTGTCATGGGCTGAACTCCGGCTCTCACCGCGGATCACGGTGCGACACAGCGCACCTCCGATCGTCATGGAGGCGTTTGCTGATCAAACGGCCGGAGAGCCGAATTCAGGCGGACAATTAGTTGGTCGAATTAGTTGATCTGACGGCAGAATTTGCCGCCGAGCGATTGGGCATGGCAGGCAAAAATCGCCGGGTGCAGAGCTTGGCTATCGCGAGATCCGCGAGAGCGTGCGGCCGCTGGGGCCGGCATAATCTAAGGCAAGCCGAGGCTGAGTGCGGTCATGTTGCCCAGGCTGGCGTGCGAGAACCGGCCCACAGCAAGCGCGGCGCACAGGCTCAGCGGACGAGCCGCAGAGCCCCTGGCCCTCAGCCGGGTTGATGGGCGTCGGCTGCGGCGCTCGCCGGCTCTTCGGACGTCAGACGCTTGGCCTCGGCCAGGATGCGGCCAGCAAGACCTGCCGGCGCTCGAACCGGCGGCGAGGATAGCGCCTCACGGACGAGGCGGGCCTCGGAGACCAATCGGACCGCTTCGGAAGAGGTTGCGAGCAGGTCGGAGGCCGCCTGGCGCTGCTCGGCAGGCCACTGGGAGACGTCCTCCCCCAGGCGGTCGATCAGATCCTCGAATTCCCTGACGTCCATCGTCCGCTCGATCCAGCGCTCTCTGGATTCCTCATAAAGCATTCAGCGAACGAACGAAATTGATATCGGCCAAATGGGACGATCGACCGCGGGACTTCGGTCGAAAACCCGTAAATTCCGGGATGCGTGTGCACGAGAGGCTGCACCGGATACCCCAGGGGCCCGACAATGCAGCCCATTTCTGCTCGGTTTCGCCAGATTTCCGCGATGCAGCGCCGTGTGATTCGAGTCGGCTACCGCCGGTTGGCCGAATCAGCGGGAAGGCGCGCGCTTCGTGCAGCCGCGTCGACCGCCTCCCAGGATTGACGCAGGTCGAGCAGACTGTCGCTAATGCGCCGGAAATTCTCGCGCATGTGCGGCCGGCCATAGGCGCGCAAGGCGGCGATGATCAGCGCATTGTATGTCTCGAACAGCCGGTCCGCCACCGCGCCGCCCCGCACGGGATCGAGATGCAGGCTCAATCCGCGCAGGATCGCGGTCGCGCGCGTCAGGTGCGCATGCGCCTCCTCGAACCGGCGGGCCTCCTGAGCCTGCAGGCATTTCTGCAGACTGCTCACGGCACCATTGAGCAGCAGGATCACCGCCCGCAGTGGGGGAACGGCCACGGCTGCGCCGCGATAGGCCTGGCTTGCGAATTGGGCCATCGAACTCTGGGTCATCAGTTACTCGAACTCGCGTTGAGGAGGGCTTTCAAATAGGTCAGCGTATTGTTGGCGCTCTCGATGGCGGCCTGGTACTTGGCGTATTGTGCCGTGAGCTGGGTTTGAAACGTCGCCGCCGCGCTCTGGATGTCGTTGACCTTGGACTGCATCGTTTCGTCCTGGGACGTCAGGTTGTCGATCAGCGTCTGCAACGAGCCGCTGGTGGAGGACGCCGTCTTCGCGATCTGGTAGAGCTGCGTCGCCAACCCCTGCGTCGAGGTCACGGTGATCGATTGCGAGGTCGAGCCGCTATAGTTGAAGGCCATGCCGGCATAGATCGTTCCGGAATTGCCGATGATGGTGTTACCGCTCACCGTGAACAGCGAGTTGTCACCGCCGACGGCCGCCCCCGTCAGAGTCCCCGATGAATCCACCGTGAGGTCCAGCGTGAAGGACTGCGGCGACGTACCGGTGTTGACCACGCTGAGCTGGCTCGATGACGTCTTGGTCTGCGCCGACAGCAGCGTCGTCACGCCGCTCAGATTGGTGCTGAGGATGGTCGACAGCGTGCTGGTGTCCAGTTCGAGCTCGTTCTTCTCGTTGAACGACAGACCGAGATCCGCCATCGTCAGGCCGCCGACGGAGGTGCCGAGCACGGCCTGGAGCGAATTCATGATCTGGCGCATGGTGCCGTCGCCGAACAGGACTGCGCTCGACGAAGCCGTGCCGTCGGAATTCGTCGCCTGCTGCGCCACCACGGCATCACGGAACGCGTTGTAGTTGGTGACGAAGGTCTGCAGCGCGGAAGAGATCTGGCTCGTATCCGTGCCGATGGTGACGTTCAGAGTCGTTCCGGACGGCGTGGCCTGCAGCAGGTCGAACGTGACGCCGCTGAGAACGTCGGTGATGTCGTTGGTGTCGCGGGTGAGGCTGATGCCGTCGAGCGTGAATTCGGCGGCTTGCGCCGTCTGAAGCACCGTTGAGAACGCCCCGGAGCTGTCGGTGACGCCGAGCTTATTGAGGATGTCGTCGCCGGACGAGCTGGAATAGGTGATGTCGGCTGCGTCCTTGGTGCCGGTGAGCACCAGCTGATACGACCCGTTCGACACCTGGACGATCGAAGCCTCGACGTTCGTGGTGGAGGACTGCGCATTGATCGCACTGACCACGTCCTGCAGGGACATGCCGCTCGTGACCGTGATGTCAGCGGTGGCGCCTCCCGAGAGGCCGAGCGAGAACGTTCCGGAATAGCCGAGTGTATCGGTCTGGCTGGACTGCGTCGTTCCCGTCACCTTCTGCGCGGTGGCGATCTGGCTGACCGTCAGCGTGTGGCTGCCGGTCGCGGCACCGTTGCTCACCGACATCGAGAGCGCAGACGAGGCACTGACATCGCCCGTCGCACTGATCGTGGCTGACCGTGTCGCGAACACGTTGGTCGCGAGCGAGTTGACCACCGACGTCGCCAGGGACGCCAGACCCGACGAGAGCGTCTTCAAGTCGGTCTGCAACGTCTGATACGCCGTGATCTTGGCCTCGTTGGCGGTGATCTTGGTGGAGATCTGGGTCGCCTGCGTGAGCTTCGCATCAACGGCCGAGCTGATCAACGCGCTCCAGTCGATCGTGCTAGTGGTGCTCGTTCCCGAAGTGGTGAGCGAGCTGCTCGAGCTCGAAGACGACGAAGAGGACGCGGTGCTGCTGGTGCTCGAGGTGGCGCTGCTCACGGTCATTCGTCGACGTCCTCCAACAAAATCGCCGGACCGGCGCGGCGCCGGTCCGGCGGCTCACGGCTCAGCCCAGCAGCTTCAAGAGGTACTGCGGGATCTGGTTGGCGGCCGCTTCGGCCGATACGGCGGCCTGCGTCTTCACCTGGGCGGACGACAGCTTCGCCTGCTCGGAGGCGATATCCACGTCCTTGATCGCCGAGTTGGCGGATTGCAGGTTCTGCGTCTGCGTGGAGATCGAGTCAGCCGAGAAGTTGAAGCGCGATTCCTGGGCGCCGATATCGGCACGCGCCTGGGACACGTTGCTGATCGCCGTATCCAGCGCGGTCAGCGCCGCGGTTGCACCGGTCTGGGTGCTGACGTCGAGCGAGGTCACGCCGAGAGCGGTCGAGGTGAGGCTCGACAGGTGGATGCTGATCGTGTCGCTGGCCGAGGAGCCGACCAGCACCGACACGCCTGACGAGAACGAGCTGGTGCCGTCCAGAAGGCTCGTGCCCGAGTAGCGGGTGCCGGTCGCGATCGAGTCGATTTCGCTGATCAGCTGGGAGAATTCCGACTGGATGTAGCTGCGGCTGCTGCTGTCGACGGTGGTGCCCGATGCGGACTCCGAGGCCAGCGACTTCATGCGGGCGAGAATGTCGCTGATGTTGGACGCGCCACCATCCGCGGTCTGGAGGATCGAGGTCGCCTGCGAGGCATTCGTCGCGGCCTGCTGCAGCGTGGTGATGTCGGAGGAAATGCGGGTGGAGATCGCGAGGCCCGCGGCGTCATCCGAGGCGGACGTGATGCGGGATCCGCTCGACAGCTTCGCGAGCGAGCTCGTCTCCTGCGCAGAGTTGATGTTCAGGTAGCGGACGGCCGAGTTGGCGGCGACGTTGGTCGAAATGGCGGGCACGGTGAGAACTCCTGGGTGATCGGCAAGACACGCCGCATCGTGGAAGGACTGACGGTGCGGATCAGCCCCGTCTGATCGATCAAACGGAATGGCTCACGGAAATCAGGCGGGAATTCTCCTGCGCCGGAACTTTTGTAGTTAGCAATCAGTAAAGGCGCCGCGGATGTCGCGCTCGTGCCGGCGCAGGATTTCCCGCAGCTGCTGGCGCCCACGCTTGAGCAGCGACTCCACGGCCGACACGGTCGTATCCATCACCTCTGCGATCTCGCCGTTGCTCATGTTCTCATGATAGGACAGGATCACGGCCACCCGCTGCTGCTCCGGCAGCCGCTGCATCGCCGCTTCAAGAATGTCGCTCATTTCAGCGCGTTCGATCACACTCACCGCATCGGGCTTGCCGTCCGCGACCTCGGGAACGACATCGACATTCTCAGTGCGGGGCTTGCGGCGGAGATCGATGCAGCGGTTGCTGACGACGCGATAGAGCCAGGTCGAGAACTTCGCGCGGCCATGCTGCCAGCGGCCGCGATGCGTCCACACCTTCAGCATTGTGTCCTGCACGACGTCCTCGGCATCAGCGGCATTGCCGACGATGCGCAACGCGATCGCATAGGCGCGGTCGACGTGACGCTCGACCAGGAGACGGAATGCCAGCTCCTCTCCGGTAGCCAGCCGGTCGAGCAGCTCCTTGTCTTCATCGAATACCCCGGCTTCAACAACGGGCTCGCAGTCCGGAACGGTCGGAGCCGTCTCGCTCCACGGCACCACGGCGATCTCGGCCGATGCCGGCTCGTTCGAAGACACGCCATCGGCCGGGGCCCAGACGTCCAGCGCGTAGCTCATTTCCGCATCTCCAACCCGCAATGCCGAATGCGCAGCTCGCAGACGGCTTCCGATCGTTGAACGCTGCAATCGGAACAAGCAGGCGGAGTATTTTCGTTATTTTTCAAACGCTTAGATGGAATGTTTTGCCGGGTGCCGGGCAAATTCTGCCGCACATTGCGAGCGTGCCAGGATATCGTGGGGAGCGCAGAGCCGCGGGTCGGCATGGCCAAGGATTCATTCCGGAAGACGATTTCAACAGAAGACGCAGTGACAACACGTATGAACGCGACCTTCGAGCACAGCGCTGACATCACACAAGCGCGGCTGCGTATGATCCGGAACGTCGCGCGGAGCGTTGATCGCACCCGGCAAATTTTTCCGAATCATCCTCGACGAAGCTATCGCATTTTTCGCCGCTGTCAGTTGTCGCCTGTTCGATTTTTGAATCGCATGACGATTTTTTGCAGCACTGCGCGCCTGATCATGCAGTTTCGTCCGTTTAATCAGTCGAAAGATCTGAACTGCGATCGCGATCGACCACGTGTCGGCCGCACGTCGTTGCGCGCGTGTTAGTTACATCCCGGAAACAAAAACGAGCGAAACATTTCGAAATGTTTCGGGTTTGTCACGCAAGCTAACAACTCGCTCGCGCGGCGAGGTCGGCGGCAATCGTCTTTCTATTGAGATAATAGGCCATGCCGGGGCCTCTTCTTCTGTCTTGGAAAGGGGATCACGTCTTCGACTACCATTCGGCAAATCAGGGCCGCCCTCACCTGCGGCAACCTCGTGCAGCAGACGAGCAACGCTTCGAAACAAACAACGCGCATGACGTGTCGGGGCGCCGAGACACACTCGAACACTCAGCATGATCCGCGTCGCATGACGCGATCGACGCGCCTGATCGGCACCCGTCATCCGTTTGATGTTCAGGAGGACGCGGCATGACGCGACGACATTCAAGCGGTACGGATGACGATGCCATGGAGGCGCTGCGAGGCTCCGGCGTCAGCCGACAACAACGAAGCCGTCTGCGATGGCTATCGCGGACATTCGGGCCGCTGGTGCCATGGAGCGATGGCGTTCCGCCGCACGGCGGTCGCACTATCGTGGTCATCGATCCACCGACCGGCGCCGGCGCCGAGCTGCTCTACCGCTCGCTGACGACGCATGATGCGGTCGTGATCCCGTTCGGGGAAAATCCCGCGTTCGACTTCCTCAAATCGAAGCTGACCGAGTTCGGCACGGTCGGGGCCTCCGCCGAGGGGCCGCACGAATTATGGTGGGGAGGGCTCGCCTGGCGCCTGCCGAGCGTCACGCCCGCGGTCGACGCGCTGCGTATCGTGTCCTGTCATCCCGACAGTCTCGGCGATCTCCACATCTATCATCTTCGCCGCTCGCTGCAGCGGCTCGGGCTTCCGTTCGAGATCGAGCCGATCGACACGCGTCATCGCGGCGTCGTGAGCGCGGCCGAAAAAGCGGGCTTCATTCGGGGGATGCGGGAGCGGCATACGGCTCCGCTGCTGTTCGTCGATGCCGACGTCATCCTGCAAGCGCCGCCAATGCTCCCGCTGCTCGCCGACTGTGACTTTGCCGTTCACAAGTGGAGCGGCTGGGAGATGTCGGCGCGTACGCTCTATTTTGGCCGGTCGAAGGCCGCCGAGCTGCTGCTCGCAACGTGGCATGAGATCGCCGCCGCCTACCCCGACGTCTGGGCCGGCTATGTCATCGATCAAGCCTGGAGCCTCGTCTCGTCACAGGTGCCGCTCGATACGGTCTGGCTTCCCCGCTCCTATCATTCCGTCGCCGGCGAGACCGGAGCCAGCAACGCAGCGATCGTTCACAATCTGACACCGACCACTGCCGATCTCGGTCCCGATGCCGGATTTGCCGAGATGGTTCGACCCGCCCGGCGCGCAGGTCGTGCCGGCGCCCGCGATCCCTTGCTGGTGATCAACTCCAACCAGCCCTCCAAAACTGCGGTCACCGTGATCCTCAGCGGTGCCGAAGCCGCCAACGCGCGCGCCACTGCGGCGAGCATCGAGGCGCTCACCCAGGCATTCACCAGAGATCATGGCGGCTTTGCCCGCCTCGAGCTTTCGCTCTGCCCTTGGCCAGATGATGCGCGTCTCGTCCGAGACGCCGCCCTGCTCGTCGCCAATCGCGTGCTTGAGGTGACGCCGGGACAGCATCTGCCGCCGAACCTGTTCCGTGCGATCGCCGCGTCGGACGCTGCGCGGCTTCCCACCAACATCGCCCGAGGGCGCTGAGCCCAACACTGGAGCCACAACATGCTCGACACGATCATACTTCTGACCGGCAGCCGCGATCAGCAGCTTGCGCTGACGGAGCTCCTGAGGGCGCACAATCCGGCGCTGTCGTTTCGCTGCGCTGTCAGCATGGAAGACCTGCGAGCCATCGAGCGCAGCGTGCTCGCAAGATCCCGCCTGCTTGCCTTCACCACCGGTGTGATCGTTCCTGCCGACATCCTTCAGGCTCTCGGGCACGGCGCCTACAACTTCCATCCGGCTCCGCCCAACTATCCCGGTTGGGCGCCGGCGCATTTCGCGATGTATGACGGCGCAACGCGCTTCGGCGCGACGGCGCATGTCATGGAAGCCCGGGTCGATTGCGGCGCCATCGTCGGTGTCGAGACGTTCGACATCCCGGCAGGCGTGGATGTCCGCGGCCTCGAGCAGATGACATTCGTGCGCCTCGCTTATCTGTTCTGGCGGATGTCGCGCGATCTCGCCTGCCATGCCGGGCCGCTGCCGGTTCTTCCGATCAGCTGGAGCGGGACCAGGAGCACGAAACGCATGTATGCTGACATGTGCGACATGCCCGCCGATATCGATGCTGCCGAGATGCAGCGCCGCGTCAGTGCCTTCCACGACGATTTCCGTGGCATCCCGCTCACGGTCACCGTCCACGGCACGCGGTTTCAGCTCGCCGTGGCGGCAGGGCCGAGCGCCAAACCGCTCATCGTGGAAGCGCCAGCGCTCGCGATGGCGTCCTGATCAACGCCTGAGCGGCTTGATCGCCTCCGGATCGAGCCGCGCTTCCCAGCCGTGACGTTCCAGCTCGGGATCGTCATGCTCCTCCTGCGGCCAGCCGATGCAGAGATAGGCGATCAGCGTCCAGTCGGAGGGCAGTTCGAGCTCACGACATGCGGCCACGGGGTCGAGGATCGAGACCCAGCCGACACCCAATCCTTCCGCCCTCGCCGCAAGCCAGAATGTCTGGATCGCCGCGACGACGGAATAGCGCAGCGTCTCGGGCATCGTTGCGCGACCGAGACGATGGCCGGTCGCGGCGCCTTCATCCGCGCAGACGGCGAGATGCACCGGCGCCTGGGTGAGGCCTTCGAGCTTGAGCCCGGCATAGAGCGCCCGGCGCTCGCCATCATAGCCCGTGAGCGCGGCCTGGTTTGCGTGCTTGAAATTCGCGGCAATCGCCGCGCGGCGCTCCGGGCTCTCGACGAGCACGAAGCGCCAGGGCTGGCAGAAGCCCACGGACGGCGCGTGAATGGCGAGCGCCAGAAGCTGCTCGATCAACTCCGGGCTGACGGGATCAGTGCGGAAGCGCCTGACATCGCGGCGCCAGCGCACCAGCTCGGCAAAGCGTTGCCTGAACGAGGTGTCGAATTGCGGAGGCTCTGGCCTTTGATCGCTCATGCGCCCTCGCCGCTCAGGACGTGCAGGAACGATCCGGTCACGAGACCGCGACGCGAACCGCGCTCGGCGATGGCGCGGCCGGCGGCATCGCGACAGTCGATCAGCGGATCGTCGGCCTCGCTCAGGATCGTCGCGTAGTGAAACTCGTGGCCATGAATGAAAGACCCCTTCCCACCGAGGCTGCAATCGGCCAGCAGTGTTGCGTGGCGATAGCCGAGGTGCAGACGCCGCTTGGCAAAGGACGTCTCCAGCGACAGCAGCCCGGCCATCGCGTGCCGCCCGCCGTCGGCGTCCTCGAGCCCCGCCCCCAACGTCATGTAGCCGCCGCACTCGCCATGGACAGGAACGCCGCGCGCCGCCATGGCACGCAAGCCTTCGAGGAAACGTGCTGCGGACGCCAACCGGCCGGCGTGCAGTTCGGGATAGCCGCCGGGGAGCCACACCGCGCCAGCCGCCGGATCGGGCGGCTCATCGTTCAATGGCGAGAACGGCAGGATCTCCGCGCCGCATCTGCGCCAATGGTCCAGGAGATGCGGATAGCAGAACGAGAACGCGGCATCGGATGCGAGGGCGACGCGCTGCGCCGGCGGCCGGATGCCGAAGCCGTGCGCCGGCGCAGCCTCGGCCGCAGAGCTGATCGGCCGCGCCAGGGCACTTACCGCATCCAGGTCGACGGATGCTGCGATGGACGACGCGAGACGGTCGAGATGCGTCTCGATCGCCGTAACCTCCTGCGCCTGGACAAGACCGAGATGCCGCTCGGGCAATGTCAGCTTTTCGTCGCGCCCGAGCGCGCCGAGCACGCTGATCCCGATCCGCGCGAAGGCCGGCTCGATCAGCGCGCGATGCCGCGGGCTGGCGACGCGGTTGAGAATCACGCCGGCGACATCCACATCCTCGCGGAACCACGCGCAGCCCAAGGCGATCGCCGCCGCCGTCTCGGTCTGCCCGCTGACGTCGAGCACGAGCACCACCGGCCAGCCCAGCAAGGCCGCGAGATCCGCCGCCGATCCGTGGCCGGCCCGGCCCGGCTGCGGCGCGCCGTCGAACAGGCCCATCACGCCCTCGACGATGCAGATATCGGTCCCAGTGGCGACGCTGGACACGAGCCCCATCAGCTGCGGCGCTGACATGGCCCAGCTGTCCAGATTGTAGCTCGTCCGCCGTGCCGCGACGCTGTGAAAAGCAAGGTCGATGTAGTCAGGCCCGCATTTGAACGGCTGCACGACGGAGCCCAGCCGCAGCAGCGCCCGCAGCAGCCCGAGCGTCACCGTCGTCTTGCCCGCCCCCGACCGCGGGGCAGCGATGATGATTCCTCTGGGGCCCGCAGAGGTCATGGCCGGAGCACCGCCGTGTCCGGGCAAAATGTGCTATGCGATCGGGCATGACGGGACCTGCGGATGCGCCGAAACGACCGCTGAAGCGTGGCTGGACGACGGGCAGCTGCGCCACGGCGGCTGCCCGCGCCGCCTATGAGCTGCTGATCACCGGCAGCTGTCCCGCCATGGTCGAGATCGCCCTGCCCGGCGGACGCCGCGTCAGCTTCGCCGTGGCGATGCACGAGGGGAGCGATGCGGACGCGACCGCCGGCGTTGTGAAGGACGCCGGTGATGATCCCGATGTCACGCATGGCGCTCTGATCAGGACCCATGTGCGACGCGGCGCCGAAGGCTCCGGCATCACGTTCCGCGCCGGTCCCGGCGTCGGCACCGTGACGCGTCCAGGCCTGCCGCTGCCGCCGGGAGAGCCAGCGATCAATCCGGTGCCGCGCGAGATGATCATCGCTGCGATCCAGGAGGCCGCCGCAGCACTCGGCGGCACGCGCGACGTGATCGTCGAGATTTCCATCCCGGGCGGAGAAGACCTGGCGAAGAAGACGCTGAACCCGCGGCTCGGCATCGTCGGCGGCCTGTCGATCCTCGGCACGACCGGCATCGTCGTGCCGTTCAGCTGTGCCGCGTGGATTCACTCGATCTATCGCGGCATCGATGTCGCGCGTGCCGCCGGCCTGCCGCACATCGCCGGCGCGACCGGCAACACGTCGGAGAAGGCCGTGCAGCGGCTGTACGGGCTGCCGGAAGCGGCGCTGATCGACATGGGCGACTTCGCTGGCGGCATGCTGAAATATCTGCGCCGTCATCCGGTCGCGCGCGTCACGGTCGCCGGCGGCTTCGCCAAGATGACCAAGCTCGGCCAGGGCCTGCTCGACCTGCATTCGCGCGCGGGCGAGGTCGATCTCGATTGGCTGGCCAAGGCGCTGCAGGACGCGGGCGCGCCGGACGCGCTGGTCACGACCGCGCGCAGCGCCAACACGGCACTCCAGGTTTTGCAGGAGGCTGACAGCTGCGGATTCGCAGCCGGCGAGGTGGTCGCGCGCGCCGCCTGGCAGACGGCGCACCGCGCGCTCGGCAATGAGGCTGTCACGCTCGATATCGCCGTGTTCGATCGCGATGGACGGCTGGTCGGACAATGCCAGGGGCCGGCTCACTCGCCCCTCCCGCGAAAGCGCCGTTGATAATCGGCGTCGTACAGCGCGCTGTTGCGAAAATCCTCGGAGCTGAGCGCGCGGCCCACCAGGATGAGGGCCGTGCGCTCCATCGGGCTCGTCGCCACCTGATCGACGATGGTGGCGAGCGTGCCCGTCACGATGCGCTGCTCCGGCCAACTCGCGCGATAGACGATGGCGACCGGACAATCCGCGCCGTAGTGCGGGCGCAGCTCGTCCACGACCTTGTCGAGCACATGGATCGACAGATGGATCGCGAGCGTCGCCTGCGACTGCGCGAACAGCGCCAGCTGCTCCGTCTCGGGCATGGCGGAGGCGCGGCCGGAGGTGCGCGTCAACACCACCGACTGCGCCAGTCCGGGCAGCGTCAGCTCGCGGCCGAGCGCGGCGGCGGCAGCCGAGAACGAGGGAACGCCGGGTGTCACCGTGTAGGGAATGTCGAGCGCATCGAGGCGCCGCAACTGCTCGCCGAGCGCGCTCCAGATCGCGAGATCGCCGGAATGCAGCCGCGCCACGTCCTCGCCCGCCGAGGTGGCCCGCACGAACTCAGCGACGATCTCGTCCAGCGACAGCGGCGCCGTGTCGACGATGCGCGCGCCCGGCGGACAATGATCGAGCAGCGCTCTGGGAACCAGCGAACCCGCATACAGGCACACGGGACAGCGCGCGATCAGGTCGCGGCCGCGCACGGTGATCAGGTCCGGCGCGCCGGGCCCGGCGCCGATGAAATGCACCGTCATCGCCGATCCTCCGCTGCGCCTTCGCCATGGGCCAGCGCGCAGGTCGCAGATGCATTGGCGATGCGTGGCAGGATCAGACGCGGGTTACGCCCCGCAGCGGCGAGCGCCGCGGTCTCGGCAACCGAGGGAACACCCTTGAGACGTTGCACGCGATCACTGCGTGTGTGCGCAAGATCGGCAACGGCCGCAAGGTCATGCTGAGCAATGCCTCGCAGCGGCCGACCCAGCCGCTGCGCCGCGTCGATCACGCCGGGCTCCCGCAGCTTGTCTGCTGCGGTCGCAACGACGTCGATATCTTCAGCTGCCAGACGCGCCGCGCTCAGGGCTTGCGCGATCACGGCCTCGATCTCAGTGAGACGTGCATCGCGGCGACAGCCGATCCCGAGCGCGATCATGGCTTGATCACCCGCCATTGCGTGACCGGCATCGCGGACCGCCAGCCATGCATGCGTCCGACCGGCTCGATGCGCGACATCGCAATGCGGATCAACTCGCCGCCATGCCGGCCGAACAGATCGATCAGCCGCGCCTCGCCTTCGAGCGAAATGACATTGGCAACGAGACGGCCACCCGGCTTCAGCTTCGACCAGACGGCGTCGAACACGCCCTGCTCCGACATCCCGCCGCCGATGAAGGCAGCATCAGGCGACTCGAGGTCCGCGAGGACCGCCGGTGCGCGCCCCAGAACCACCTTCAGGTCCGGCGTGCCGAGTGCGAGCGCGTTGCGCATGGCGCGGTCGGCGCGTTCCTGCCGCGCCTCGATGCCGACCGCACGCAGGGAGCCGTGTCGCAGCAGCCACTCGATCGCGACCGAGCCTGATCCCAGACCGACGTCCCACAGCAGCTCGCCCGGCGTTGGCGCAAGCGCAGACAATGTCACGGCACGCACGTCACGCTTCGTGAGCTGGCCATCATGCTCGAACAGATCATCGGCGAGGCCCGGACTCAGCGGGATCAACGGCGCACCCGGTTCGGCTTCAACTTCGAGCGCAATGGTCGTCAACGGATGAATATCGGCCAGATCGAACGCTTCCGCCAACGCACGCCGCATCCGCTCCTGCGGTCCGCCCATGGCCTCCAGCACCGTCAGCCGCGAGCGCCCCATGCGGCGTGACGTCAGCAGCGCTGCGAGCTTGGCGGCCGTCGATCCATCCCAGGCCAGCGCCAGGATGCGGGCGCCGGGCGAGAGATGTCGGATGATGCCTTCGAGTGCGCGGCCATGCAGCGTGACCTGAGCCACATCCTGCAGCGGCCAGCCGAGCCGCGCCGCGGCGAGACTGAACGCTGAGGGCTGCGGGACGCAGAGCATCTCACGCACATCGAAGCGCTGCATCAGCTGCTTGCCGACGCCATAATTGAAGGGGTCGCCGCTGGCCAGCACGACGACCGGCTCGCCGCTGCGCGCCGCGATCTGCTCGAATGCAAGCTGCAGCGGACTCGGCCAGGCCAGCCGCTCGCCGGAGATCAAAGGCGCCGCGAGCTTGAGATGACGTGCGCCACCGACCACGAGTGCCGCCTGTGCGATCAGACGGCGCGCATGCGCCGAAAGACCTTCGATGCCGTCCTCGCCGATGCCGACGATGGACAGCCAGCGCGTCGCGTTGCAAGTTGCGGCCGGACTCACCATGGACCCTGCCCCGCATGCGCATTCTCATCCTCGGCGGGACGACCGAGGCCTCGGAGCTGGCGCAACTGCTCGCCGGCGACAGCCGTTTCGAGGCCACGCTCTCGCTCGCCGGCCGCACCGTCTCGCCCAAACCGCAACCTTTGCGGACACGCATCGGCGGCTTCGGCGGCATTGCGGGATTGGAGGCGTGGCTGCGCGATCATGCCGTCGAGGCGGTGATCGACGCGACGCATCCTTACGCCGACCAGATGGCGCGGCATGCCGTTGCGGCCTGCGAGGGGCTCGCGCTGCCGCTGGCGTCGATCCGCCGCGCGGCCTGGCCGCGCCAGGAGCGCGATCGCTGGATCGACGTCGCTACGCCGCAGGCTGCGGTGTCGGCCCTCGGACAGGATCCTGCACGCGTGTTTCTCAGCCTCGGCCGGCTGGAGCTCGCGGCCTTTGTCGCAGCTCCGCAGCACCACTACGTCGCGCGCACGATCGATCCGCCCGGAGACATCGCGCTGCCGCCCGACATCCGCTTCGTGTTCGACCGCGGTCCGTTCGACGAGACGAAGGAAGAGGCCTTCCTCACGCGGGAGCACATCGCCTTCGTCGTGTCGAAGAACTCCGGCGGCGCAGCGACCTATCCGAAGATCGCCGCCGCGCGGCGGCTGAACATCCCGGTCGTGATGATCGCGCGGCCCGACAAGCCGCATGGCGTGCCCCTGGACAGCGCGCGAGCCGCGGTGACCTGGCTGGAGGGACAGCTTGCTCATCGGCCGTCCTCGACTTCACGGCGCAGCGTGTAGACGAAGGGCGGCTTGCCGTCGCGCGCGATCAGGCGCGTCGCCGTCGATCCGATCAGGACGAGCGTTCGCATGTCGGCCTTTGCGGGATCGACCTCGCCAAGCGTCGTGATAATCCGGCTGACATCGCCGCTGCCGGCCGCGCGCACCATGACGACCACGGTCGAAGCCGGCTTCAGCTGCCGCAGCAGCGTGAAGGCTTCACCGAGCTGATGCGGCCGTGCCTTGGACAGCGGATTGTACAAGGCGATGACGAAGTCGGCGCCGGCTGCGGCCTCCAGGCGTCGCCGGATCGTCGCCCAGCTCTTGAGGTTATCGGACAGCGAGATCGCGCAGAAATCGCCGCCCAGCGGCGCTCCGACGTCGGCGGCGGCCGCCAGCATCGCCGTGACGCCGGGCTCCACCTGGATGTCGAGGTCGCGCCATTCAGGGCGTCCGGTCTCGATCGCCTCGAACACGGCCGCCGCCATCGCGAACACGCCGGGGTCGCCGCCCGACACTACCGCCACATTCCGGCCCTCGCTGGCCAGCGTGAGGGCATGTCGGGCACGCTCGAGCTCGACGCGGTTGTCGCTGGCATGGCGGATCTGCCCGGGATGGAGCGTCACCCTGTCGAGATAGGGACCGTAGCCGATCAGATCCGTCGCAGCCGCGATCGCCGCCGAGGCGGACGGCGTCATCAGCTCGGACCGGCCCGGGCCGACACCGACGATGGTGAGCGTGCCCGTCACAGCCGCCGCCCTTGTCCGGGGATCAGGATCATCGAGAAATACGGGCCGCGATCCAGCTCCACCTCGACCAGCGGCGTCACGCGTTGCGCGTCCATCGTGCCGCGCTCGACATAGATGGCGCGCGCGAGCAGTCCTGCCTGCGCAATGGCGCGCTTCACCTTGGGGAGATTACGGCCGACCTTCATGATCACGGCGGCCTCGCAGCGCGTCAGCCGGTCGTGCAAAACATCTTCGGCCAGCGTGCCCGGGAGCACCGTGAGGATGTCATCGCCCCAGGTGATCGGAACATTGGCCTTGGTCCAGCAGCCGGACATGCCGGTGACACCGGGGACGACCTCCACCGGATGGTCACGCTCGAGCCGCCGCCACATGTGCATGAACGAGCCATAGAAGAACGGATCGCCCTCGGACAACAAGCCGACGGACCGGCCCTCGGCCAGATGCGCCGCGATGCTGTCGGCAGCGCGGCGATAGAAGTCGCCGATCTGCGCCTGATAGGAGGGATCGGCGACCGGCACCTCCTCAGTGACAGGATATTCGAGCCGCAGCTCGTGACGGCCAGCGTCCATCAGCGGCGCCACGATCCGCCGCGCATTGCCTTCGATGCCGCGCTTGGCGAAGAACGCCACCACGTCGACGGAGCGGATCAGTCCGGCGGCGCGCAAGGTCAGATAGCGCACGTCGCCGGGCCCGACGCCGATACCATAGAGCGTGCCGGCGCTGGCCGAGCCTGCGATGGTGTCGAGCAGGCTCATTCGACGTCGCTCGCGATGGCGTTCACGGCCGCAACCGCCATGGCGCTGCCGCCCTTGCGTCCCCTGACGATCAGATAGGGCACGCGGCCGTCGGCCGCCAAGGCCTCCTTCGACTCTCGCGCGCCGACGAAGCCCACCGCCGTTCCGATCACCGCCGCCGGGCGCGGCGCGCCCTGGTCGAGCATGTCGAGCAGATGAAACAGCGAGGTCGGCGCATTGCCGATCGCCACCAGCGCGCCGGCGAGATGCGGCCGCCACAGCTCCAGCGCCGCGGCTGATCGTGTCGTGCCGAGCTGCGCGGCCAGTGCAGGCACTCCGGGGTCATCGAGCGTACAGATGATCTGGTTCTTCGCCGGCAGCCGCGGCCGCGTGATCCCCTGCGCCACCATCTTGGCATCGCACAGGATCGGCGCGCAGCGATCGAGGGCGGCGCGCGCCGCGGCCGCGAACTGCTTGGACATCTCGATGTCGGAGGTGATCTCGACCATGCCGCAAGCGTGGATGATGCGTACGGCGATCTTCTCTTCCAATCCATGGAAGCGCGACAGATCGGCCTCCGCGCGAATGGTCGCGAACGAGCGACGATAGATCTCGGCGCCGTCCTTGATGTAGTCGCGCAGGTCAGACATGGGCCTTCTCCCGCGATTTGAACAATCCATCGGCCGCGGCCGCCAGATCGGCCGGGCCGATCACGTCGCAGGCCTCGTTTTTCACGGTGCCGTTGCGGACGATGTTGTAGTGGTCGCCCTCCCCGACCAGCACGACGTCAGCAGATGCCGAGCGCGCGCAGCCCTTGGCGCAGCCGGAGACATGCAGGGCGCCGGCGAACCCGGTGCGGACCATCGCAGCCGCCAGCACGCGGGCATGCTCGCGCGTCGCGAGCGCCGTCGACGTGCAGCAGCCGACGCCCGAGCAGGCATCGATGCGCATCAACGGATCGGTATCGTCGACGATCAGGCCGAGCCGGGCCGCGTCTGCAACGAGCGCTGCTGCAGAATCACTCTCCGCCGCAACATAGAGCGCGCGCCATGGCGACAGGCGGACCTCCGACACATCCAAGGATGCGAGCAGCTCGGTGAGTTGCTCCAAGGTTTCGCTATCGATTCGGCCGAATGGAATGCCGAGCCCTACGGCATTTGAGTCCCCGGCCAGCGGCAGGCGACCTAGCCGCGGCGAAGCTGCACCTGAGGCGATCGTCTCGCGTGCATCGAGGCCAAGCTCGACAGCGACGATCGTGATCGCGTGCGGCGGCAGCATGGCCGAGCGGCGTGTCGGACTGTGCTGCAGAACGGTCCGCGCCAGCTTCGCCGCTACGGGTGCGGCATCAGCGAGGGCCGTCGATCCGAGCCACTCGACGCCATCTGGCCCCGTCAGACCAACGGCAATGTGAGGATCATCAGCCGAGCCACACGCGACGAGGCGAATATCCGCGGCAAGGTTCCTCAGCGGCAGCCTGCCGCCGCCATCGAGCGCGAAACCGAATTTGGCAGGCAGCGCCTGGAGCGCGTCATCAGACCCGAGCAGCGCTTCCAGCGCAGCGGCGACCGGGCGCATGTCGGTGAGCTCAGCCGGATCAAGCCCCGCCAGCGGATTGATCACGATGTTGCGGATCGCCTCCAGCTCGGCACTGTCGTCCAGCACGCCGAGCGAGGCCATCAGGTCCCAGAGCGGCGTCAGCGTCTCGGCCCGCACACCACGGATCTGCAGATTGGCGCGGCGGGTGAGATCGATCTCGCCATTGCCGAAGCGCCGCGCTGCTGCGGCAAGCTCACGCAAGGCGCTGACCGACAACGCGCCACTATGAGGGCGAACGCGCACGATCAGTCCGTCGCCGCTTTGCATCGGCCGTCGCGCGCCCGGGCACCAGCCCTTGATCTCGATCCCGGCGGTCACGACACCTTCTCCGTCTGCGCGAGGCGCGACCGCACGACCGCGAGCTCGTCGGCCACCGCATTCCGACGCGGCACCCACAACCGCCGGCGAAGCAGGTCCTCGAAACGGGCAGCCATCGCGGCAACAGCCGCGGGATTGCGCACGACCATGGCGTCCAACACTGCCTCGTCGCGCAGCAGCGCCCCATGCGCCAGATCAAACAGATGCTCGGGGATGGTCTCGGACGTGGCCGCGAACGCATAGAGCGCGTCGATCGCCTGCGCAATCTCGGCGACACCGCGATAGCCATGCGCCAGCATGCCCGAAATCCAGCGCGGATTGGCCACGCGGCCGCGCACCACGCGGGCGATCTCCTCGCCAAAGCTCCGCGCCTTCGGCGCCTCCGGGCGGCTGGTGTCGAGATGCAGCAGCGCGGGCGACGCGCCGAGCGAGGCTGCGGCAGCGGCAAATCCACCGGCGAAATCGGCGACCTCCTCGCCATCGAGCAGATCGCGCTCGCGGTCGTCCTGTGCATGCACGAGCGCGTCGGCGCTACGGACGCGCTCGCGGAACGTCGCCGGTGCCGACACGCCCTCGCGCTCCCCACCGAAACTGTGGCTCGCGCTCTCCAGATACGCCTCGCCAAGCTGCCCGCGGCTCTCCCAGGCCATGCCGAGCGCGAGATCGGCAGCCACGGCGCCGTAGCTGCCGGGCGCGCCGCCGAACACCCGTGCGAGAGACTCACCGCGCCGGCGCGCTGCCGCCAAGGGATTGTCTGCATTATCCTCGTCGAGCGCCGCCACCGTCTGCACGGCCAGATCGAACAGCGCGATCTGGGCTTCGAACAGATCGCGGAACAGGCCCGAGATTCGCAGCGTCGCATCGATACGCGGCCGGTCGAGCAGCGCCAGCGGCAGCACGTCGACGCCGGTAACGCGATTGGAGTTGAGGTCCCAGCGCGGCCGCACGCCGAGATAGGCCAAGGCCTGCGCGAGATCGTCGCCGCCCGTGCGCAGCGACGCCGAGGCCCAGAGATCGAGCATCAGCGAGCGGGGGTAGTCGCCGTGGTCCTGGAGATAGCGCCGGATGACTTCGTCGGCCGCGCGCACGCCGACCAGCGCCGCGGTCCGGGTCGGAATCGCCCGCGGATCGATGGCGGTGAGATTGCGCCCGGTCGGCAGCACGTCGAGCCGCCCGCGGCTAGGTGCGCCGGCTGGACCCGCAGCGACGCGACGGCCATCGAGCGCCGCGAGCAACGCACTGCGCTCGACCGCAGCGCTCGCCTGCAGCCGGGCTACGACGTCCGTGCGATCGAGAACGCTACCTGCTTGCCCGGCGGCTGCCGTCATGGCGTCCGCCAGCAGGCCGATCGCCGCGGTGTCGGGAGCTTGGCCGAAGACATGGAGACGATCGCGCACGGCCAGCTCCTTGATGTCGCACAACTGCGCATCGAGCTGCGCAATCGCCTCGCGTCCGCTCATCGTCCGATCGAGCCCGCAATCGGCGGCAAGGCCGCTCTGCCAGGCCCGCGCGATGATCTCGTCCTCGAGCAGCCTCAGACGACGTTTGTCGAGCCCGTCGGCCTCGGCATATTCCTCGACGAGGCCTTCCAGCTCGAGCAGCGGACCGTGCAGACCCGCTTGCGACAGCGGCGGCGTCAGATGCCCGAGCGTGAGCGCCGCGAGACGGCGCTTGGCCTGCATCGCCTCGCCGGGATTGTTGACGATGAACGGATAGATCACCGGCACTGGCCCGAGCACCGCTTCGGGCCAACACGCGTTCGACAATGCCAGCGCCTTGCCCGGCAGCCATTCCAGCGTGCCATGGGCGCCGAGATGGATCAGCGCATCGATCGTCTCGGCCTCACGCAGATGCGCGTAGAGCGCGACATAGGCATGCCGCGGCGGCACGGTCGTATCATGGTAGCCAGACTTGCGATCGGCGCGGCTGCCGCGATCCGGCTGCAGCAGAATTGTGATCTTTCCCGCGCGCAGCACGGGAAACCGAAACGCGCCATCGCGGAACGCCGGATCGGCGTCCGCCTCACCCCAGCTCTCCTGCAAGACGCGCTGCAGATCGTCGGGCAACAGCGTCAACGCGCGTTGATAAATCGAGAGCGGGACAACGAGCTCATCGGCATCGTCTCGCAGCAGTGCCTCGACGGCGTTGGCGGCCGGAGGCGCATCGCCGACATCATACCCCGCCTCGGCCAAGAGTCCGGCGATCCCCGCAGCGCTCGCGCTGGTGTCGAGGCCGACGGCATAGCCACGCCGTCCGCCGCGCGCAGGATAATCGGACAGCACCAGCGCGACGCGGCGCGACGCGGCCGGTAAACCACGCAAGCGCGCCCAGCGCGCAGCGAGCCGCGCGACGAAACTGATCCGATCGTCCTGCGTCACATAGCGCGCCGCGCCGAATTGCAGGCGCTCGTCGACCGGCATCTCGCCCTTGAAGGCGATCGGCCGCGCCAGCAGCCGGCCATCGAGCTCCGGCAGCACGACGTTCATCGCGAGGTCCGTCGGCGACAATCCGCGCGACGAGGATACCCAAGCTTCCTCGGAGCTCTGCGCCTGCACGATCTGCAGCACCGGGACATCAGCGACATCCAGGACGGTCGTGCCGTCATCGCGCAACGCCGAGAAGGCGGTCGCATTCAGGATGATCGCGGGAGCCCGCTGTCGGATCAGTCGCGCCAGCGGATGGGCAATGCTCGGATCCTTCAGGCTGGTGACCGCAACGGCGGGCGCCGCCAGACCTACGCGCTCCAGCGCCCGCATCAGCTCCGCGATAGCAGCAGTATCCGCGGCGAGCAGGCTCGCGCGGTAGAACACGATCAGCGCGGTAGGGCGCGGCTCGCTTCGGCAGAGATCGTCGACGGCAACGGCGCCGCGATCGGGCACGAAGCCGACGATCGAGCCGATCGCGACCGGGTCGGCAAATGGCATCGTGCGGCCGAGCAGCGTGGCGAGGTAGCGCAGCGCCTCCCGCGCATTGCCGACGCCGCCTTCATGCAGATATCCATAGAGGCGCGCGGTCGCGTCGTTCGGCAACGTCGAGAGCTCATCGAGGCGGTCATCGGCGCGGTCGTCGCCCGGCAAGGCCGCAAGAAGGATCTTGCGGCTCCGGCAAACGGCTGCGATGCGCTCCATCCCGTAACGCCAATAGTCGAGCCCACCGAGGCAGCGCACCACCACGGCGCGGGCCCCGACGATGACGTTGTCGATGTACAGATCCACCGACATCGGATGCTTCAGCCGCTTCAGGCTGGCGAGGCGCAGGCTCGGCAGATCGGCGGACGCCCCGGTCCAGGCCTCTGCCAGTGCCGTCAGATCGCTGTCGGAGAACGACAGCACGACGATGTCGGCCGGCGACTGCGCGAGATCGACGGCCTGTTCGAGGTCGTCCAGGTCTGCGCCGGATGTCGCCAGAAGGTGCATCGTCCTCGCCTAGCCTGCGATCACGCTCTTGATCGCGGCCGCATCGAGCCCGCGCTCGCCGATGATCACGAGCCGGCCCTGCCGCGATTCGTCCGCGCGCCATGGCCGCTCGAACTGATGCTGGATGCGGCTGCCGACGGCCTGCACCAGCAGGCGCAGCGGCTTGCCGGCCACTTCCACGAAGCCTTTCACGCGGAGCACGTCATGCGCATCGACCGCCGCGGCGATGCGGTCGACCAGCACCTCCGGCGAGGTCTGCGGCGGCACGTCGAGCACGAAGCTCTCGAAATCGTCGTGATCGTGCTCGGCCTCGTTGTCGTGATGTGACGGCCGCGCCGCGAGATCGTCTTCCGCGGCCGCACCAAGTCCGAGCAGCACGGACGCCGAGAGCTGGCCGTGCTCCGTCGCGATCACCTTGACGGCGCGCTGCACCTTCGCAGCAATCTCGGACGCAACCGCCTTGCGCTCCTCGTCGCTCATCAGGTCGCTCTTGTTCATGACGACGAGATCGGCGCACAGCAGCTGATCCTCGTAGACCTCCTCGAGCGGATTGTCGTGATCGAGCGAATCGTCGGCGGCGCGCTGCGCCGCGAGCGCCTCGGGATCATCGGCGAAGCGACCCGCCACGACAGCCGGGCCATCGACCACCGCGACGACACCGTCGACCGTGACGCGCGTCGCGATCTCCGGCCAGTTGAAAGCCTGCACCAGCGGCTTCGGCAGTGCCAGGCCCGACGTCTCGATCACGATGTGCTCGGGCGGCTCCTTCTGGTCGAGCAGGCTCTTGAGCGCCGGCACGAAATCATCAGCCACGGTGCAGCACAGACAGCCGTTGGAGAGCTCGACGATACGATCCTCCGGGCAATCCGGCACGCCGCAGCCTTTGAGAATGTCGCCATCGATGCCGACATCGCCGAACTCGTTGACGATGATCGCGAGCCGGCGGCCATTGGCGGTCTCGATCAGGTTGCGCACCAGCGTGGTCTTCCCGGCACCGAGAAAGCCGGTGACGATGGTGCAGGGCGTCTTGGCATAGGACTTGGCATAGGACTTGGTCATGGCGACCTCTTCTCAGTTCGGCGTCGCCAGCGCAGGCACGCGCGCAACGGTGTTCTTGCGGATGTATTCCGGACGCTCGCGCCACGCCGGCAGACCAGCCTCGTGGCGCTGATGCAGTTGCGCGAATGTCAGAACATCCTGCGCATGCAGATCCGGATCGAGCGCGCCGAGCACATAGGTCCATTTGCCCGGCGCCGTCACGGCAACCGTGCAGGCACGATTGCAGTTGGACAGGCACTCCACACCGACCACCGTCACGCCGGCTCGCTGCTCGGCCGGCACAGCCTCGATCGCCGAGAGCAGACGGGCCCCCGCACGCGGCTGATCAGATGAAGCAGCGTCGGGGACCTGCGCGCGGCAGGTGACGCAGACGAACAGCGTCGTCGCGCCGATCTCTGATGATGACATTGATCAGCCGATCACGCCGGCCGCCGTCGCCGCGGCGACACCGCCCACCAGCACGATGGCCGCGCCGGCGATCCGCACGGCCGGCGGGGCGATCGCGTCCGCCTTCGCAGACAGCAGCTTCGTGCCGAGGAAGGCACCCGCAGCAATCACGGTCTGGATCACCAGCAGGCCGGCGAAATACGCGCCGAGCGGCGTGTTCTCAGCCCCGACGATCGACTCGCCCAGAGCATAGCCATGGAACAGGCCGGTCACCGCGAACAGGCCCGCGACCGGCAGCACGCCGAAACCGCCGCGCATCACCACCACGAGGCCGACGAGCGCGGTGGAGAGGCCGACCAGCAGCTCGGCCGCCGGGATGTTGGCCTTCGCCAGATGGAGGCCGACACCGGCGATCATTGCCGTGGTGAAGGCAAGCACCGGTGCAAAGCCGCGGCCGAGCACCGCGGCAACGATGCCGGCGCCGACGATGGCGGCGAAATGATCGAGCCCGATCACGGGATGACCTAGGCCGGACAGCAGCCCCTGCGCAAAGGTCTGCGGCAGCCTGCCGTCCATCATGTGATGCGCGAAGGCGGGCTCTGCGGCGAGCAGAACGAAGCTCGCGAGCGCGCAGGTGGAATAACGGGTAAACTTCATGGCCGTCTCCGTCGCTTGCCGGATCCCCCAGAGGACCGGACGATGCGCTGCATCCGACGGCATCCCGCCCATCCCGGCAGGATCAGAACCAGCATCGCGACTCCCCGCGCGACGGGTCGGCCAACAGCAATGTCGACGGCAGGTCTCCTGGCTCTCGGGTCGCTGCGTGAAACCACCTTCCCGGTTGCCCAGTGGTGTCTTGGCCTCACACTCGCCGATTACAGTTGCGGGGGCAGCCACGGCCTAGGGCGAGGAGCCCGCACCGTGTTCCCTAAATCTCTCCTTTCGGAGAACCGTCATCTGTTAGATACGGGTCGGGCCAAAGCCCGTCAATCGGAATCGTCCCCATGACCCCTGCCCCCCCGCACCCCGCTCTACCGCGCCTCACTTTGGTGCTCGGCGGGGCGCGCTCGGGCAAGAGCCGTCATGCCGAGGCGCTGGTCACCGCCACGGCGCCGCCCTGGATCTATGTTGCGACTGCGCAGGCCTTCGATGATGAAATGAGCGAGCGCATTGCCCATCATCGGATGCGGCGCGCCGAGGGATGGCAGACGCTGGAGACCCCGCAAGATCTCGCCGGCCTCATCCGCGCGCGCGCGGAACAGCCCGCGCCGATGCTGATCGATTGCCTGACCCTGTGGCTCAGCAACGTTATGCTTGCCAACAGGGACGTTCCAGCAGCTTGCGCCGAGTTGATCGATACGCTCAGGACTGCGCGCGGCCCGATCGTCGCCGTCTCCAACGAGGTCGGTCTCGGCATCGTGCCGGGCAACGCGCTGGCCCGCGCCTTTCGCGATGCCCAGGGTCGGCTGAACCAGGATGTCGCGGCGCTGGCGGATCGCGTGATTCTGATGGCGGCCGGATTGCCGCTCGTCTTGAAATGAAGCAGAGGACAAACCGATGACCGAGAGCGCCGACGATTCGCGCCACAAAGCCAAGATGGAGAACCGCAAGGCGGTGCAGGATGCCGAGGTCGCTTCGAAGACCGTCGAGAAAGGCCTCCTCATCGTCCACACCGGCAAAGGCAAGGGCAAATCCACCGCAGCGTGGGGCCTGATGCTGCGCGCCCTCGGCCGCGGCTTCCGCATCGGCGTGGTGCAATTCGGCAAGGGTGCGTGGGAGACCGGCGAGCGCAAGGCGATCGCGACCTTCGGCGATCAGGTCTCATGGCATACCCTCGGCGAAGGCTTTACCTGGGAAACACAGGACCGCGCGCGGGACGTCGCAGCGGCCGAGCGGGCCTGGGCCAAGGCGAAGGAGTTGATGGCCGATCCGTCGATCCGGCTCGTCATCCTCGACGAGCTCAACATCGCGCTGCGCTATGATCACCTTCCGATCGGCGACGTCGTCGCGACGCTCGCCGCGCGCCGTCCCGATCTGCACGTCGTCGTCACCGGCCGCAACGCCAAGCCGGAGTTGATCGAGGCCGCCGATCTCGTCACCGAAATGAATCTGGTCAAGCATCACTTCTCGGCCGGCGTGAAGGCGCAGGAAGGCATCGAGTTCTAAACCATGGGCGCGCGCGCCATCATGTTCCAGGGCACCGGCTCCGACGTCGGCAAGTCGCTGATCGTCGCGGGCCTCGCGCGCGCGCTGACCTTGCGCGGTCTGAAGGTGGCGCCGTTCAAGCCGCAGAACATGTCAAACAACGCAGCCGTCACCGCCGACGGCGGCGAGATCGGCCGGGCCCAGGCGCTGCAGGCGCGCGCGGCGCGCCGACCGATGACGGTGCACATGAATCCGGTGCTTCTGAAGCCGCAGAGCGAGATCGGCTCGCAGGTCGTGGTTCAGGGCCGCGTGATCGGCAATGCCAAGGCATCGGCCTATCAGGCCATGAAGCCGCAATTGATGACGGCGGTGCTCGACAGCTTCTATCATCTCGCGGCCGATGCGGACATCGTGCTGGTCGAAGGTGCAGGCTCGGCCTCCGAGATCAATCTGCGCGCCGGAGACATCGCCAACATGGGCTTTGCACAAGCGGTCCAGAGTCCGGTGGTGCTGATCGGCGACATCGATCGCGGCGGGGTCATCGCGAGCCTCGTCGGCACCAAGGCGGTGCTCGCCCCGGAGGATGCCAGTCTCGTCGCAGGTTTTCTCGTCAACAAGTTTCGCGGTGACCCCGCTCTGTTTGCATCCGGCATGCACGAGATCGCGACACGGACCGGATGGACGTCGCTCGGCCTCATCCCGCATTTTTCCGACGCGCGTCGTCTGCCCGCGGAGGATGCGCTGGGACTCCCGGAACGCAGCGCAGGGGGCGGACAACGCCCGAAGGCCGTCGTGCTCGCTTATCCTCGCATCTCCAATTTCGACGAATTCGATCCGCTTCGCCTCGAGGATGGCATCGACCTGCACTTCCTCCGGCCGGGCACGCCGATCCCCGGCGATGCGGTCATCGTGATCCTGCCCGGCTCGAAGGCGACCATCGCCGATCTCGCCGCCTTGCGCGGGACCGGCTGGGACGTCGATCTCTTGGCGCATCTGCGCCGCGGCGGCCACGTGCTCGGCATCTGCGGCGGCTATCAGATGCTCGGACGAACCATCAGCGATCCCGACGGACGGGAGGGTGAGCCAGCTTCTGTCGAAGGCCTTGGACTGCTCGATGTCACAACCACCCTGACGGACGACAAGGCGCTCCGCGAGGTCCAGGGCACGCTGATGCATGATCAGGTGTCGTTCCGCGGCTACGAGATGCATATCGGCCGCACGGAGGGTCCAGCCACCGCAAGTCCCTTCCTGACCTTCGCCGACGGCCGCTGCGACGGGGCTGTAGCAGCCGACGGCCAGATCGCCGGCTGCTATGTGCATGGCCTGTTCGCTGATGATGGCCTGCGCGCGCATTGGCTGCGGCAGTTCGGCGCGACGACGACGGGCCTTGCCTACGAGCGCGATGTCGACGCCACCCTGGATGCGCTCGCAGCGCATCTGGAGCGCCATGTCGATGTCAACGGCCTTCTTGCACTGGCGCGCGCGCCCATCCCACGTGGGAGTTCATAGCGCCTAGATGAGGAAAATGACGGCCATGACGAGAGCCTGAACAAGGCATGCCAGCCGGTAGAGCCGTAACGCGCGCCGGATGTCGGCGGCCTTCAGATCAGCGCGACCGTTTCCCATCCAGGAATCGGTGACGAGCTGCCCGTGATAGACGCGCGGCCCGGCCAAGCGCAGCCCAAGAGCTCCCGCCATCGCTGCCTCGGGCCAGCCGGCATTCGGCGAGCGATGCTTGGAGGCGTCGCGTGCGACGCTCTGCAGGGCAGCCTCGGATGACGCGCCGGCCACACAGCAGGCTGCCGCCGCAATCCACACCGCCGACAACCGCGAGGCCGGCAGGTTGATGAGATCATCGAGCCGCGCCGCCGCCCAGCCGAACGCCCGGTGACGATCCGACAAATGTCCGATCATGCTGTCGGCGGTGTTGATCGCCTTGTAGATCAGGATGCCGGGAAGACCGCCGACAAACAGCCAGAACAAGGGCGCTACGACGCCATCCGAGAAATTCTCGGCGAGACTTTCGATCGCTGCGCGCGACACGCCGGCCTCATCCAGACGCTCGGGATCGCGCCCGACGATCATGGCCACGGCGCGACGGCCACCGTCGAGGCCTGAGGTTTCCAATCCCTCCGCAACGGCGGCGACATGCGTGTCGAGACTGCGCTGCGCCAGCAGGCTGCTCGCCATCACGGCGAGCATGAGAGTTGCGGCGATGTCGCCAAGAGCGGCCGTGAAGAGCCAGGTTGCAGCCAGGCCGATGGCGGCCATCCCGGCCACGAGCAGAACCACCAGCGCGACGCCGTACGCCCGGCGCGTCGCAAAGCTGTCGCCGTCGCCGTTCCAGCGGCGGTCGGCCCATGCTATCAGCGCGCCGATCCACATCACGGGGTGGCCGATGCGCTGCACCAGGATTTGAGGGTAACCAGCGGCCGCCTCGATGAGGAGCGCCGCGAGCGCGAGAGAGACGAACATCGATCTCCGCTAAGGAACAGACATGGACCAGAGAGCGACTAGCACGCGATCCGAGACGCCGGAAGCCATCGTGCATGGCGGCGATCTCGATACGATCAGCCGTCGCTACCCCGATGCGCCGCGTCCCTGGATCGACCTGTCGACCGGCATCAACCCCGTCCCCTACTCTTTGCCCGAGCTTGCGCCCGGCAGTTGGGCGCGTTTGCCGAGCAAGACCGAAGAGCACGCGCTGCTGACCGCGGCGGCGGCGCGCTACGGCGTGCCGGAGCCCATGACGATCGTGGCGGCGCCGGGCACGCAGGCGCTGCTGCAGGTGCTGCCAAGACTGCGTCCGCGCTCGCGCGTCGCCGTGCTCGCGCCGACCTATGAGGAGCACGCGCTGTGCTGGCGACGCTGTGGCCATCGGGTCGAACTGGTCGACGACCTCGATGCGCTCGCCGGGGCCGATGTCGCAGTGATGGTCAATCCCAACAATCCGACCGGCCGCCTGCACCCGCGCGATGCGCTGGTCCGGCTGGCATCGACCTTGCGTCGGCGCGACGGCCTGATGATCGTCGATGAAGCCTTCATCGACCTGTATCCTCCTGAAGCGAGCCTGGCGGCCGACCTGCCGCCCGCCACGATCGTGCTGCGCTCGTTCGGAAAGGTCTACGGTCTCGCCGGAATCCGCCTCGGCTTTGCGATCAGCTCCGACGAGATCATACGGCACATCCGCGACGAGCTCGGGCCGTGGGCGGTCTCGGGACCAGCACTCGCCGTCGGGACGGCTGCGCTGGCGGACGACGCGTGGCTGCAGCAGACACGTGCGCGCCTGGCCAAGGATTGCGTGCGCATCGACACGCTTCTATCCAAGGCTGGTTGTATGGCTATCGGCGGCACACCGCTGTTCCGGCTCGTCGCCACGGCCAACGCGGCCGAGATCGCCGAGCGCCTCGCGCGTCACGGCATTCATGTCCGCCGCTTCCCGGCGCAGCCGAGCTGGCTGCGGTTCGGACTGCCGGGCGATGAAGCGCAGTGGCAGCGGCTCGCGGAAGCGCTTGCCGGCTAGCCGAGCACGCACGCGGCGAGCAGCAGCGTCTCCGTCACCTCGATGCTCGCGCCATGACAATCGCCGGTGATGCCGCCGAGCCGCCATTGCCAATAGAACGCGATCGCCGGGATCAGCAGGATGGCGATCAAGGTCGGAACTGCACCCACGAGCGCGCCGATGGCGAGCAGGCCGCCCCATCCGATGATGACATTCCAGCCGACGCCGTTCGAAACGCTGGCGCCGAGCCCCGGCTTCAACGACAGCAGCGTCTCGGTGCAGACCAACGTCCCCAGGCGGGCCCAGGCCGGGATGAGCAGGAGGGCCCAGGCCGTCGGACCCGTGGCCAGCTCGGCGATCAACACCAGCTTCACCACGATCTGCAGCGCGATCGCGACGACGGCGAAGCTGCCGGCATGGGGATCACCGAGCACGACGACGAAACGCTCGGGCTTGCCATGCGAGGCGCCGAACGCGTCGGCGACATCGCCGAGCCCGTCGAGATGCAGCGCGCCGGTGATCCAGATCCAGCCGACGAGGACGGCAAGCGCGACGATCCACGGATCGGCGCTCTGCAACACCCGAGCGAGAATCGCGAGACAGGCACCGATCACCAGGCCGGCAGCCGGAAACCATATTGACGCCCGCGCGAGATCATCGGGTCGCGAGTCCGCGACACGCGGTGTCGGCAGACGCGTCAGGAATTGCAGGGCGATCCAGAATTCACGCACACTCATGGCTGGATGATCTCGATGATTTCGGCCCACGGCGCGCCATCCGCGCTCTGCCCGGCTTCGAGCGTGAGACGGGTGCCGGGATGAATGCGCAGACTCCATAGCTGGTGCAAGGGCCAGCCGAGCAGATGCGCCAGCGCGGCGCGGATCGCCCCGCCATGCGTGAGGACGAGGACCGGCGCAGGCTCCGGCGTGGCGAGAATGCGATCCACCGCGCGCGACACCCGCGCCTGCAGATCCGCCCAGCTCTCTCCGTCGGGCGGTGCCACTGCCGGGTCAGCATAGAAGGCCTCGAGCAAGGCGGCTCGTTCAGGGTCGCTCACGATGTCGCGGCGCTTGCGTCCGTCCCATCGTCCGAAATCCAGTTCGCTCCAATCCGGATCGACCTGCAGCACACAGCCGGCGTGTCGGGCATAATCCTCCGCTGCCGCACGCGCCCGCGCCAAAGGCGAGCTCACGACCCGGCGCCATGCCTTGCTTTGCGTCTGCCGCCGGAATTGCGCCCAGCCCGTCTCGCTCAGCGGCGGATCGGTGCGGCCGTCGAGATAGCCGTCGCGCCCGGTGGTGCCATGCCGCAGCAGGTCGACCCGCATCAGGCCTCGCGCCCGGAGACGGCGGCCTCCGCGAACGTCGCCATGCCGTTGTGGAGTGCGCAGGCGAGCCGGATGATCGGCAGCGCCGTGGCCGCGCCCGAGGCTTCGCCGAGCCGGAGATCGAGATCGATCAACGCGCGGGCACCGAGCGCCTCGAGCACCAGGGCATGGCCGCGCTCGGCCGAGCGATGCGAGAACAGCAGCCAGGGCCGGCACGACGGATTGAGCCTGACCGCAACCAGCGCTGCAACCGAGACGATGAAGCCATCGACCAGCACCGGCCACCGCCGTTGCGCAGCCGCGATGATGGCGCCGGCCATCGCGATGATCTCGAGACCGCCGACGGCGGCCAGGACATCCGCCACGGCGGCGTCAGTGTTCACCCCATGCCGCGCCAGCGCATCACCGATGACCCTGGCCTTGCGGGCCCGCCCATCGGCATCGAGCCCCGTGCCGCTGCCGACGATCTGGGCCGGCGCGCAGGGCAGCAGCGCGGCGGCAATCGCGGCAGCTGACGTCGTGTTGCCGATCCCCATCTCACCGAAGATCACGAGATCAGGCGAATGACCGGACTGCCGCGCGACCGCTCGCCGCCCAGCCTCGCAGGCGAAGGCCACCTCCTCCGGCGTCAGCGCGGGCTCGACGCTGAAGTCGCGGGTGCCGCGCCGCGGCTTGTCGACGACGATACCGCGCATCGGTTCATCCGCGAGCGTGCCAACATCGACCACCTCCAACGGGCACCCCAGGCTCCGAGCCAGCACCGCGATCGCCGCGCCGCCGCCGGCGAAATTGTGCAGCATCTGCACGGTGACTTCCGGCGGATAGGCCGAAACTCCCTGAGCCGCGATGCCGTGATCCCCGGCAAACAGCACCACGGGGGCTCGATCCGCTCCCGGCCGGTCCACAGCCTGCAGCGCCGCCAATTCGACAGCGACCTCCTCCAGCCGGCCGAGCGCGCCGAGCGGTTTGGTCAGTTGCGCCTGGCGCGCGAGAGCGGCTTTTCGATGCGCCTCGGACGGCGCCGGACACTCCGAATTGATCCAGTCAGGGAGCACGATCTGTCCTTTTGGCGTTGCTCGGTATCGGACGATTGCCACCGCCTCACCTTCATGACAAGCGCTGCCGGGGCACCGCCGCCAAGCGACAGCATGCCAAGGGAGCTCGGCGGTCGGCAGAACCGGTGCTGGCCGACGGCCCGACTGTCATGCAACTGTCACCGAACGCGTTGACAGGTGGCTGCCCCACCCAGCTCGAAAGACCTCAATGGATTACTTCCGCCGCTTCACCTTCCTGTTCGCCGCGCCCGTCTTCGAGACCGACGACCTCGCCGGTGTCCGCTTCAACCAGATCATCGAGGAGATCCAGCGCTCGGGCTTCGAGGTCGTCCGCGCCCGCAAGCTGGAGGACGCCGAGATCGCGGTGCAGACGGATGCGGCGATCGGCTGCATGGTGGTGGACTGGGGCAAGAAGGGGCTGGAGGGCAAGACGGCGTCGCTGATCAACCTGATGCGCCGCCGTGGCCTGGACTTCCCGATCATTCTCCTGATTCGTCGCAAGCGCTTCGAGGACCTGCCGGTCGAGGTGCTCGACTTCATCGACGGCTATGTCTTCCTGTCCGAGGAGACGCCGGCCTTCATCGCGAAGAACCTGATCAGCCGGCTCAAGCAATATGCCGAGACCTTGAAGACGCCGTTCTTCGGCACGCTGGTCGACTATGCCGAGGAAGGCAACCAGCTCTGGACCTGTCCCGGGCACAATGGCGGCGTGTTCTACAGCCGCAGCCCGATCGGCCGGATCTTCGTCGAGCATCTCGGCGAAGCGGTGTTTCGCGACGACCTCGACAATTCCGTGCTCGATCTCGGCGACCTCCTCACCCATGAAGGGCCGGCGCTGCGGGCGCAGAAGGAGGCGGCGCAGATCTTCGGCGCCGAGAAGACCTATTTCGTGCTGAACGGCACCTCGACTTCCAACAAGGTCGTGCTGGGGTCACTCGTGACCGACGGCGATCTCGTGCTGTTCGACCGCAACAACCACAAGGCCGCCCACCACGGTGCCCTGCTGATCTCCGGCGGCGTTCCGATCTATGTCTCCACGGTCCGCAATGCCTGGGGACTGATCGGCCCGATGCGCTGGGACCTCCTCGACGAGGAGCATCTGCGGCAGCAGATCCGCAACAATCCGCTGGTCAAGGACACCGACGCTTGGCGAAAGGAGCGGCCGTTCCGTGTCGCTGTCGTCGAGCAGTGCACCTATGACGGCACGATCCACAGCGCCGAGATGATCCTCAAGCGCATCGGCCACCTCTGCGACTACATCATGTTCGACGAGGCCTGGGCGGGCTTCATGAAGTTCCACCCGCTCTACGCCGGCCGCTTCGCCATGGGTCTTGGGACGGGCTTGTCCGAGCTCGGCCCCGACGCCCCCGGCATCATCGCGACGCAATCGACCCACAAGCAGCTCGCGAGCTTCTCCCAGGCCTCGCAGATCCACATCAAGGATCGCCACATCAAGGGCCAGCGCCGCCGGGTCGAGCATCGCCGGTTCAACGAAAGCTTCATGCAGCACGCCTCGACCTCGCCGTTCTATCCGCTGTTCGCCTCACTCGATGTCGGCGCGCAGATGATGAAGGGCCGCTCCGGCGAGGTGCTGTGGGACGATACGATCCGGCTCGGCATCGAATTACGCAAGAAGATCCGGGCGATGCGCCGGGAGTTCGACGAGAAGGAGAAGGATCCGGCGCGGCGCTGGTTCTTCGAGCCGTTCGTGCCGGACCGGGTGTCGATCCCCGATGCCGCCAGCCCCGGCGGCCGCCATGACGTCGCCTGGGAGGCGATCTCGACCGACCAGCTCGCCACCGACGCCTCGCTCTGGCAGCTCGCGCCGGGCGAAGCCTGGCACGGCTTTCCGGATCTCGCGCCCGGCTTCGCGATGACCGACCCGAACAAGCTGACCCTGCTGACGCCCGGCTTCGACCGTGCCACCGGCGGCTATGCCGAGCATGGCATCCCGGCGCCGGTCGTCGCGCAATATCTGCGTGAGAACCGCATCGTCGCCGAGAAGAACGACCTCAACTCGCTGCTCTTCCTGCTGACGCCGGGTGTCGAGGCCAGCAAGGCCGGCACCTTGATCAGCGGGCTCGTTGCCTTCAAGCGGCTGCACGACGACAACGTGCTGCTGGAGGACGCCATCCCCGAGTTCACCCGCCGCCGCTTCGGCCGCTACGGCAAGGTGCGGCTGCGCGACCTCTGCGGCGAGATGCACCGGTTCTACCGCGAGGCCGAGGTCAGCGCGCTGCAGGCCAAGCAGTTCCAGCCGCAGCATCTGCCCGAGATCGCGATGTCGCCGCGCGAGGCGGCCCGCGCGCTGATGCGCAACGAGGTCGATTACCTCCCCATCGACCAGATCGCCGGGCGCATCGCCACGACGCCGTTCGTGGTCTATCCGCCCGGCATCGCGACCATCGTGCCGGGCGAACGGCTGTCCGAGCGTGCCAAGCCGATGATCGATTACCTCAAGATGTTCGAGCGCGCCTTCAACACGTTCCCGGGCTTCGACGTGGAGATTCAGGGACTGTATAAGGAGGTCGACGAGTCCGGCCGGATCCGGCTCTATACCTATGTCTGCACAGAGTAATTCGTCCCATGGACACCACGGTCACGGCGATCGAGACTGAACCGCAAGTCCTCGTCCGTCCCTCGCGGGACGAGGACGTCGAGGCGATGCTTGCGATCTACCGTCGACACGTCCGCCGCGGGGTCGAGGACAGCGCGGCCGGCACCGGTGCGCCGGAGCCGGATGATCTCAAGCAGCGACGCAAGAATCTGCGCAACCACCGCCTGCCGCATCTCGTCGCGACCTATCGCGGCGAGGTCGTCGGCTATGCCTATGTGGTCCAGTTCCGGAAGCGGCCGGCCTACCGCTTCGCGGTCAAGCACTCCATCTACGTCCATCACGAGCATCTCGGCCGCGGCGTCGGCCGGCTGTTGATGCAGGCGCTGATCGATGCCTCGGCCGCCGCCGGCTATCGGCAGATGATCGGCTATATCGATGCCGACAACACCGCTTCGCTCGGGATCCACGAGCGCTTCGGCTTCATCAGGGTCGGCCTGCTGCCCGGCGTCGCCTACCGCTACGGCCGCTGGTCCGACACCGTGATGGTTCAGCGCTCCCTGGGTCCGGGCACGTCCGAGGCGCCGGCCCTGCTCGGACGCTGAGCCCTCGATCAGGACGGGAAATCCGCCGCCTTCACCTGCATGCGGTCGGCGTGCAGCGACCAGTCGCGCAAATTCTGTGTCTTGCAGAATTCCTGCTTGGCGATCTCTGCCGCCTCGCCTTCGCTCTCGGCCTCAACCTCCAGCGTGCTCTGGCAGATTTCGCACTGGCGGCCGTTCTCGCCCAGCACGTCTTTCATGAAATGGATGACATAGCGCGACATGCAACCTCCCTGCCTGTTGAAGCAGTGCTCGAAGCTGATGTTACCGCGCCTCGCGGTCCGCTGTTGACCGATATCAGGCGGCCGACGCAAATATTTGATGCAGCTGGCGGAACCGGCGCTCAGGCGCCGGCGGCAGGCAGGCTCGCGGCGGCGATGGCGACGAACCTGGAGACCGCGCGCCGCACGCGGCCAGGAGTCGATCTCAGGATGGCATTCAACCGGCGCATCGGACCATTTTCCCTTCGGCGCCGAGCGAAAGATCAGACTTAAGCTCATGGCGCTTCATGAAAAATGATCGGCCACCTGCCGGCTGTCGAGACGGCGGCGAAAATAGCAATGGCTGCTTCGCCGCGGCCGCTCTGGAGAGAAGATTCCTTGCTGCACCGCGGCCTGCGACGTATGAAATCTTCTCCTCGTCTTACGCCTCTCCCTTCTACTCCGGCATCACTCCGAACACCTCGCGGAACCGGGCGCTGTAGCGCGGCCAGGCCTCGGGGTTGATCAGCCGCTCTGGCCGGCCGCCGTCGAGCGCGGCGAGCAGCTGCTCGGCAGCGATGCGGCCCATGTTCTGCCGGGCCTCGCGAGTCACGCCGGCCGTATGCGGGCTCGCCAGGACGTTGTCGAGCTGCAGCAGCGGATGCTCCGGCGGCGGCGGCTCCTTGGACCAGACGTCGAGCCCGGCGCCCGCGATGCGCTGCTCGGTCAACGCCGCCAGCAGCGCATCCTCGTCATGGATGAAACCGCGGGCGGTGGTGACGAAATAGGCGCTCGGCTGCATCAGCGCGAACTCGCGTGCGCCGATCATGCCCCGGCTCTCCCGGGTCAGCGGGCAGTTGATCGAGACGAAGTCGGAGCGCCGCATCAGGTCATCAAGCTCCACCTTCTCCGCGCCGCGCGCGGCGATCTCCTCGGCCGAGAGATAAGGATCATAGGCCAGCGCCGTCATGCCCAGCAGACCGCGGCACAGCTCGGCCACCCTTCGACCGACATTGCCGAGCCCGACGATGCCGACCGTGCGGCCCTGCACCTCGTTGCCGATCAGATCGTTGCGGTTGACGTTGGGCTCACGGCGCAGCCGGCGGTCGGACTGGATGATGCGCTTCGACAGGGTCAGCATCATCCCCAGCGTGTGCTCGGCGACCGAGTGCGCATTGCCGCCGGACTGGTTGACGACCAGGACGCCGGCTCTCGTGCAGGCCTCGACATCGACCGGATCGTAGCCCGCGCCGTTGCTCGAGACGATCAGCAGGCCCGGCGCACGACGCAAGAGATCAGCGTCGACATGGAAGCGCGGCGCCAGCTCGTCGCGGGCCGCACCGATCTGGTAGGCATGGGCCGCCGCGAGGATCTGTGCCGTGTCAGCCTCGGCACTCTCGTTCTCCAGCCGGTCGAGCCGGACGTCGGGCCGCGCCGCCAGCAGCTCGCTGAAGATCGGGTGGGCGAGATATTTGACATAGAACACGCGCTTGGAATTCGCGGCCATGAACAGGCGACCTCCTGGTTTCTTGCTTCTTGCCGGACACGAAAGGCGGAATGCCAAACCGGCCGGCATGTTGACAATCGATCCGGCGGCGTCAAGCTCGGCCCCCCACGCCGCCAGCCAAGAGCGGGAGGAACCATGTCCACTGACGCCGAGGCGGCGCGATCCCCATCCGCGCCGAGCTGGCCCGACATCATCCTGCGCACCTTCAAGCGCAACGAGGTCACGCTCGTCCCCTACGTACCCGACCGTGTGCTGACGCCCCTGATCCAAGGCCTCCGCGACGACCCGTTCTTCACCACCTTCGCCACCGCGCGCGAGGAGGAAGCCGTGGGCATTCTCGCCGGCGCCTGGATGGGCGGGCGGCGCGGCGCGCTGCTGATGCAGACCTCCGGCTTTGCGACCCTGCCGAATGTGCTCGCCTCGCTGGTCGTGCCCTGCCAGATCCCGCTGATCATGATCGTCTCCGAGCGCGGCACGCTCGGCGAGTTCAATCTCGGCCAGTCGCTGGTGTGCCGGACGATGCGGCCGGTGCTCGACGCCCTGGCGATGGAGCATCACACCATGACCCGCCTCGACGAACTCGAATTCACCGTCGACCGCTCGATCAAGCAGGCGTTGGCGACACAGGCGCCGGTGGCGCTGATCCTCTCGCCCCTGCTCACCGGCGGAAAGGTGTTCGCATGAGTGCGGCCATCCCCAACACCAAGGTCATGAACCGCCATGATCTCACCTGTCGCCTGGTCGCCAAGCTGACGCACGAGGAGGCCGTGATCGGCGGCATCGGCAACACCAATTTCGACCTGTGGGCGGCCGGCCCGCGGCCGCAGAATTTCTACATGCTCGGCAGCATGGGGCTGGCCTGTCCCATCGCGCTCGGCGTCGCGCTGGCGCAACCGCAACGGCGGGTGTTCGCGCTCGAAGGCGACGGCTCGCTGCTGATGCAGCTCGGCTGCCTGACCACGATCGCGACGCTGGCGCCGGACAATCTGGTCATCATCGTGGTGGACAATGGCATCTACCAGATCACCGGCAGCCAACCGACACCGGCCCAGCGGGCCGACATCGTGGCCATTGCCGCGGGCTGCGGCATCGCGTCCTGCCATTGGGCCGCGGACGAGGCAGATTTCGAACGTCTGGTCGATCTCTCACGCGACACGCCCGGCCCGATGCTGATTGCGGCGAAAATCGACGACAGACCGGGCGTCGGCGCCACCCGGCGTGATCCGGTGCAGATCCGCGAGCGCTTCATGCAGGGCCTGGGAGTGAGGCAGCCGCTATGACGACGCGCCGGCGTGCCCATACCCGCCTCAGGCCAGGAAACGCCATCGCGGAGCCCGGTTTGGCTGCGTTAACAATCCGCTGTTTGCTGCTTGCGTCGTTAACTACACCACGGTCTCAACCCGGTGTGAGCGGGGCTGATGGCCCAGAACATGCTAAGCATTGGGGATGAAAATCGCATTTCGTGTCTCGGCCTGGCTGCTCGCCGCAGCCGTTGCCTTCGCGACCCTCGGTCCCCCGAAGTTTCGGCCGCATTCCCATCTCGGGCAGGATGGCGAGCATGCTCTCGCCTTCATCCTGGTCGGACTTGCGTTCGGTCTCGCCTATCGCAGTCATCGGCTGCTGACGGCCGGGATCGCAGTCATCCTGATCGGAGCACTCGAGCTCGCCCAGTTCCTGGCGCCCGGACGACACGCGCGTCTGGAGGATTTCATTGTCGACGCCGCGGCCGCCTGCATCGGCTTCGGTCTCGCTGCGGCCATCGACTGGCTCATTCGGCAGCTTCGCCCGCAGGCGGCATGAAAAGAGGCCCCGCCGCGGCTGCAGCGAGGCCCCTGTTCGTGAGAGCGTCAGATCACTCGATGATCTTGATGACGCGGCGGGTGCGCGGATCGACGATCACGCGGCGATCATTCACCACGGCATAACGGTACTCGGTGTAGCGCGGCACCGGGCGCAGCTCCACCGTGTCCGGCAGCGGCTCGCCGACGACGACGCGCTCACGCACCACCACCGACGGCGCACGCTCGGCATCGATCGAGGTGATCACCGCGTTCGGAATCTCCACGGCCGCACCAACGGCCGCACCGACAGTGCCACCAACCATGGCGCCGACCGGACCGGCGACGGCGCCGCCGGCCGCTGCGCCATTGGCGGCGCCTTCGACGGTGGTCGATTGGGCGAAGGCAGCGGTCGACGCCAGCAGCGAGGTGGCGATCAGCGAAACGGCAAGACGGGTCCTCATCATTCTCTCCTCCAGTGTGTTCAAGGTGCCCGCTCAACACCGAGAGATCGCCTGTAGTTCCGGTTCCAGATGGCTGAAACTTCATCATGTCAGCGGGAACGAAACGTCGCGGCGGCGACGACAGACAGCGCCGCAGCTCCGCGCCCTCAGGCGGAGAGATGGCTCATTGCTATCCACGCTTCAAACAGCGCACGCGCGTTCGCCGTCTCGCGGCGGATCACGCCCGAGTCCTGCGATCGATGAGGCCCTTCGATGAATCGAGAGGGCGCAGGGAATGCCGGGTGCTGGCCGCAACCCATGGCCCGCCTGCGAACAAGAATGCAGGCGGCAGGTACCACAGGTTCAGCCGGTCATCCGGCATTCCCTGCGCGGCGGTCTTAACGCTTCTTTCGCGCTCTCCCCGGGGACCGGCTGATTGACCCCGTCGTCCGCGCGAGGGCGAAAGCTCTCGACGCGACCTTGACCTCGGCATCGGGAGGCCAGGACCACACGACTTCGCGTCCGTGACGTGTCGTTCGTCCGCACGTGCAAGCACATGCTGCGACACCTCACGGCCACCGCATCCCCGCCTCACGTGTCGTGACGATCGCGCGCAACGTCCCTCTCATCGAGGCGGGATGCGTACATCATGCATGATTTCTGGAAAAAAGAAAGACCTTTGTTGTGAGAGGAACGATCTTTCGACATCGGGTTGATCCGGCTTGCGATTTCAGTTCGCCTGACGCGTGTTGGCGATGCCGGCGTTCGATCTCACGCATGACAAGCGCGACTGATTTGCCCGACGGGCAAGATCACCGTGCCCAGGCCGACATGCAGAGCGCCGGCCGCACTGATGATCTCGCGATCGGCGCCTCGCACGCAGCCACCTTCTCACTCAAGCGACATCGGCTCGCACCTCCGCCCATCGAAACAGTCATTCGCGGCTCTTGTCATTTCAATGAACACGGTCACCGAGACATCCTCTGCACCACCGCAGCGCATTGGCAACAATTAGGATCAACTTTTCGCTTGTCTACAAAGGCGCCAACCACTCCGAACAGAGTGCGAATTGCGCGCGCAGAGTATTTTCGTCAATGCGCATCTTGTCTCCGGCACGACACCACGCAGCCGCTTGACCGGCGAACAATCGAACCATACAATCTGAAGTTGAGTAATTTCACGCGAGTGCTCGAGTGATTTTTGATCGAACACCAACGCGACTAACTTACTTCTCTTATCTCATCAAATTGGCCACTCCTCGAATGGCGGGAGTCTATGTATGTCAGGCCAGTGCGGCTCGAACACTGTTTGGACGGCACCGACTAGCGACGAGGCCCGGTTTGAAAGTTTATTCGAATTGAGCAGCGATTTGGCGTGCCTCATCGACGGCAGCGGCCGATTGGAGCGCGTCAACATGTCCTGGGAAGCGCGCCTTGGATGGACGAAAGCAGATCTCAATCGCAGGCGTTTCATCGACTTCGCGCATCCCGACGATCGCGCCGCGACCGCAGCCGCGCTGTACGACGCGGCCGGAGGCGCCGGGACGAGAGGCTTCGAGAACCGCCTGCGCGGCAAGGATGGGACCGAACTCCGGATGATTTGGAAGCTGGCCACCTCGCCCATGCGACCGGGGATCGGAGCGATCGGGCGTGACGTGACCGGCGAGCGTCGCTTGCAACGTGAACTCATCGAGGCCGCAGATCGGGAGAAGGCGCGGATTGGCCGCGAGTTGCACGACGGCTTGTGTCAGAGCCTGGCCGGCATATGCACTCTCAGCGCGACGCTTGCGCGCAAATTGGCAGGACGCGCCGATCCCGCGGCCGCAGCCGCAGCCGAGCTCACGGCCCTTCTCAAGCAGAGCGTGGGGGACGCACGGAATCTCGGCCGGGGATTGGACTGCGCCGGGTTGACGCCCTCGAGCCTGCCCCTGGCGCTGGAGACCTTGGCGACGAACATCGGTTCGTTACATCCCATCAGCTGCATCCTTCTGCATGACCAGCATCTGCCCAGCCTGGATGCCCAGGTCGCCACGCATCTCTATCGGATCGTTCAGGAGGCCGTCAGCAACGTCGTCGCACACGCCAAAGCCACACGGATCGTCATTCGCTTGCGCCATCGCGAGGGTCGGATCTTGCTGAGCGTCGTGGACAACGGCATCGGCACAGGGCAACGCCGGCTCGAAGCCACCGGCATAGGGTTGCGGAGCATGGAGTATCGCGCTCGCCTGATCGGCGCTTCATTGACGATCGAGCCAGCCTCGCCGCGCGGGACCCGCGTGGAATGTGCGTGGACGGTCGACGCGCGAACGCGAAACGCCGCGCCCGCAACATCGAGCCAACCTCCTAGCGCGACCAGACCGGTCTATCCTCGGCCAGCACCGACATGACTCCAGCCCAATCCGGCGACGGATCCGCGATGAAACGCACGATTGTCGTCGTCGACGACCATCCATTGATGCGGCGTGCCCTGATCGCGCTGATCGAGGGCGAGCCCGACCTCGCGGTTTCGGCTGAAGCCGGCGACGGCAAAGCTGCGCTCCTCGCCCTGGCTCGTCGGCCGCCGAATCTCGCCATCGTGGACCTCATGCTCAAAGGCGGCGCGGACGGCCTCGATTTTGTGAAGGCGATGAAGATCAATCATCCCGGGATTCCCACCCTGGTGCTCTCCATGCATGAAGAGGCTCTTTACGCCGAACGGGCTCTGCGCGCGGGCGCGCACGGGTATGTCAACAAGCAGCAACTCTGCGACGACGTGTTGAAGGCGATCCGTCGCGTCCTGGATGGCCAGATTTATGTCAGCGAAGCGTTCGGAACGACGCTCGCGGCGCGTTTTGTCGGCGACGCCTGCCCCGCCGCGAATTCCTTTGCCGCGCTCAGTGATCGCGAATTGCAGGTTTTTCGACTGATCGGCGTCGGCAGTCGCACCCGTGAGATCGCCACCACCCTGCATCTGAGCCCCAAAACCATCGAGACCTACCGCGAGCACATCAAACAGAAACTCGGCCTCGAGAACGCGTCCGAATTGTTGCGCCATGCGATCCGCTTCGTCGAGAGCGGGGAATGATCGCAGACGACGCGTGCGTTCGACCGTCATGGATGTCCAAACAGACCCCTCCGCCTTTCTGCGGCCAACCGGGCTCCTTGCCTGAGCGCGAGGCGAACCGGACGTGAGATAATGAGCGAACAATCGCTCTGAGCCCAAAGCACCGCACAGCCACGGTGAGCAGGCAGCAGCGGACACGCAAGGCGTCGGCCGCATTCAATTGCGCGCCTCCAACGCCGCGAGAGCGATGACCACCTTGATCAGGCAAGCTGTCTCAGACGAATTCCAAGTCGAGGTCTGCTTGCCTTCCTGCGCGTCGATCTCGCGCAGGCTGTCATCGGGGATCCCCCGACATCGAACACCCAGCTTCTCCTGAACTACTAACAGTCGATCACCGATGTTTTCCCGCATCGCCAAAGATTACCCTCCAGACTGCGACGTTCGAGCCTGACGATCAGGCAGTCGCCGCAGCCACCAACTCATTCGGAGGATTCTTCCATGGTCGATACCTATACGATCTACCTCGTCAACAAATCCGCCGACACGCAGCTCTTCTGGTGTTTTCTGGAGCGTCCCCAGGAGCTCGTCGCCGATCCAGGCGTTTACGCCAATTCCAGCGCATCGCTTGCCATCGCCAGCAATCAGCCCGGGACGCACTTCTTCGCCATCCCCGTCCAGTACAAGGTCGGCGCCGGCGCCAGCAACAATGCCGTCGGGCTGGACGTCGTGGTCACGTCCAACGTGATCAACGACGCATCAATCAAGGACCAGTGGCAGGCGGACTACAAGACCATACCGCCACAGCAGGGGCCCACGATGAAGCTGCTGGGAAATCAAGCGCCCGCGAACTCGATTTCCATCACGTCCGGCGAATTCGACAAGGCTAAGAACGAGAATGGCGGCTGGTTCTCCAACCAGTCGTTCGGAATTCAGACCGGGGCGGGCTTCATCGGGATGAGCTGGTCGCCCAAGCCGCAGCAAAAGCGGACGCTGACGCCCAAGCTCTCCTTCTATATCGCGATCGGCGACTACGGATCGAACACGTTGGCGGATTGGAACACGGTCTCCACCAACTCGATTCAAGTCAACGTGCCCATCGATTTCCAGTATGCAAACGCCACGGTCACATACGACGCGTCGGGCAACTGGTCGAAGACGCCCGGAAAGCCGCCCCAGCTGCTGATTGCCGAGAATCTCGACTGGCTTCGGTCCAACGAACACAACCAGCTGCTTGCCCTCGCCTATCTCAGCGACAGTAATGGGCAGGTCGACTACCTCAAGTCCGTGTCCTGGAATTCGAGCGCTTTCACCGACGCCGAATTCACTTACCTCAGCGGAACCATCACGGTGACAACCGCGCTCACCGCGGCGTTCGCCTTCTTCGTGCTGGCGAATACGACATTCACGATCAACAGCATCGTCGGTGGAACCACCGTGAACTTCACCTACTCCGGATCGCAGAACGCCCAGGTGATCAAGGACATGTTCATCGCCGGCGCTCAGTTGTTTTTTGGCGGACGGAGCGGCCAAGTCTGACACTGGCGGTCTCGGACCTGAAAATGGCGCAGACCTTCCTCATCACCAAGTCGCAGCTGGAGAACGCTAACCCGTTCTTCCAGCCTGCGACGGCGCCGGCCCTCCCACCGCCTGCGACCGCTGTTACACCGACGCGTGTCTGGATTTCGACGGAGAACATCGAAATCGATCTGGTCGCGACATTCTTGCCCGCGCGCCCTGAACCAAACGGCGTTGCCCGGGTCGCGGGCCTGCAAACCGTGACCTCGAACGTCGCAATCGATTTCAGTGCGGTCCTGCCGCTATATTGGATGGCCTCCGTTCTCAAGAACGGCGAGCTCGCGCCCAACACCAGCTACTTTGCTTATTCGAGCGACGACGACACCTTCCGGCTCGTCCTGAATACGGCGATCACCGTCACACACAGCAAGGACGGGTGGTCAATCCCGGCCTACGATTCCCAGCAATATACCGTGAACGTCGGATTTGGCGTCGGCGCGACTTACATCGCATGGGGCTACTCGATTCAATGCACGCCGCAAACGCGCTTAGTGGTGAAAGCCGGCTCATACGAGCTCGTGCGATCGAATGGAACGGAAGTGATTGGCGACCCCGTGCCCACCGGCTCGACGAGTTGGCCGATGCCGATGGGCCATGACTACACTCTGAAGTTCGACTCTCGGGGAAACGGCGTGCTCACTCAAGTTCAAGTCTAGGCGGCGTATCTCCGACCAACGCATTGGACTGCGCCCCACGATCAATGCCTGTCGCTTTTTTGCTGCTCGCCGGTTCTGACGGCCCGGCCAGCAGGCGGAACGTGTCGGTTGCGCAGACGTTCTGGCGAGCGGAGCCACAAGGGACGCTTGCTCTCATCAGACCAACCGCGCGCAACCTGTGCCGTTCAATCGATAATGCCCGGCCCCTCTGCCATCGCGCGCGCCACCCCCTCCTTCATCCGCTCGACCACACCGGCTGCGTGCCCCTGCCAATTGACGACCTCAGCAATGACGCGCAGCGGCGCGCGGGATCGGTAGGATCGAGTCGGATTGCCCGGGAACTTCTTGTCCGTCACATTCGGATCGTTGACGATCGGCCCGGTCGGCTCCACGACGTAGATCCTTTCGCGGCCATCACCGGCAGCAAGCTCCGCGCCCCAGATCGCCGCATCCAGCGTGGCGGTGAAGTAGACCCAGGACAGCGGCTTCGCTTCGGTAAAGTTCGAGCGATATCCGACTGCTATCATGTCACCCGGCCGCAGATCGGCGCGTGTGCCGTGAAAGTAGGATTGAGCGAACACGGTCGCGATGGATGACATCAGGAACCTCGGGGAGATTTTCAGCGCTGGTATCTGTCGGGAGAAGCCGTCAACAGGTCCGAGCGAGTCGCGTTCGCAGTCTGACACAAGCATGGACGTCTGAGCGACAAACATTCCAGCACAGGACACGTCGAGTTCGGAACCTCGCTGTTCAGGCGGCAGACGCCATGATACGATATCTCTTCTGATTGTGACCAACCGAGAGGAGATGACCATGAAAGTCTTGTTCGTCTTGGCTCTTATACTGGCCGCGGCTGCGGTCGCCCCCGCCAATGCTGAGGACCGTCGTGCGCTGCGCGCCGGACCCACCGAAAGCCCGACCACGGGCACCGGCTGTACAGGCGGTGTCTGGCCCGCCTTTGCGGCTTGTAAGAACGTGTACCACTTCAAGGATTATGGCGATTGTCATTCGGCCTCGATCAGGATGGGTTGGCGCACGAACGACATCTGGTGGTACTGCTCGAGCCTCGGCCTGAAGACCTGACCTTGCGCGACGATTTGCACCAAGACAACATGAGGGGAGTGAGCGCGTCCACGTCTCATCGCGCACGCCGTGCGACTGCCCTTCCCCCATCCCTCTCCACATCGAGGATGGGGGAGCGGGAGCCTACTGCCCTGCGAAAAGGCTCGCTCTCCATCGGCCTGCCGTGAAGCGCGTGCAGCGGCGGCGCCTTTCCTGCCGGCGACACCGGGCCGAATGGCACGTGCAAGGCTCAGTTCGCTGGAACGAGCGCGCGGTCCGTCAGCCAGCTCAGCCCATCCACCGTCGCTGCCCGCGGCTTGTACTCGCAGCCGATCCAGCCGCCATAGCCGATGGCGTCGAGATGACGGAACAGGAACGGGTAGTTGATCTCGCCCGTTCCCGGCTCGTGGCGGCCGGGATTGTCGGCGAGCTGGATGTGGGCGATGCGGGCGAGATGCTTCTGCATGGTGCGCGCGAGATCGCCCTCCATGATCTGCATGTGGTAGATGTCGTACTGGACGAACAGATTGTCCGACTCGACCTCGGAGATCAGCTGCAGCGCCTGGGCGGTGCGGTTCAGGAAGAAGCCGGGGATGTCGAGCGTGTTGATCGGCTCGATCAGGAGCTTGATCCCCTGCGCCTTCAGCGCTGTCGCGGCGAAGCGCAGGTTGCGCACCAGCACCTGGTTGAGCTCGCGCGGATCGGCATCGCCGGGTGCGATGCCGACCAGGCAGTTGAGCTGCCGGCAGTCCAGCGCCTTGGCGTATTCGATGGCGCGGCGGACGCCGTCGCGGAAGTCATCGACTCGGTCGGGCAGGATCGCGATGCCACGCTCGCCCGCGGCCCAGTTGCCGGCCGGCAGATTGTGCAGCACCTGGGTCAGCCCGTGACGCACGAGCTGCTCGCGCAGCTCCGCCTTGTCGAAATCATAAGGGAACAGATACTCGACACCGCTGAAGCCTGCCGCCTTGGCGGCGGCGAAGCGCTCCATGAACGGCAGCTCGTTGAACAGCATCGTGAGATTGGCGGCAAAGCGCGGCATGGCGTGGTCCTCCGATGAGAGCTGGAGCTGCGGTCAAGCCGGCTGCAGCGTGCGGGCCGGCTCGGCCGGCGTCTCATCCACCGGCAGGTCGAGCACCTCCTCGAACTCCACGACGTTGTCGATCTCGGTGCCCATCGCGATGTTGGTGACGCGTTCGAGCACGAACTCGACGACAACGGGCACCTGGTACTCCGCCATCCATTCGCGCGCGGTCGCGAACGCCGCCTGCGCCTGGCGCGGATCGGTGACGCGGATCGCCTTGCAGCCGAGACCTTGCGCGACCGCGACGTGGTCGACGCCGTAGCCGCCGACTTCAGGGGCGTTGATGTTGTCGAACGACAGCTGCACCTGATAGTCCATCGAGAAGCCGCGCTGCGCCTGGCGGATCAGGCCGAGATAGGCGTTGTTCAGGACGACGTGGATGTAGGGCAGGTTGAACTGGGCGCCGACCGCGAGCTCCTCGATCAGGAACTGGAAGTCGTAGTCGCCCGAGAGCGCGACGATCTCGCGCTTGGGATCGGCGGCGCGGACGCCGAGCGCGGCCGGCAGGGTCCAGCCGAGCGGGCCCGCCTGCCCCGCATTGATCCAGTGGCGCGGATGGTTGACGCTGAGGAACTGCGCGCCGCCGATCTGCGACAGGCCGATGACGCTGACATAGCAGGTGTCGCGGCCGAACGCCTTGTTCATCTCGTGATAGACACGCTGCGGCTTGATCGGGACCTGGTCGAAATCGCTGCGCCGGAGCATCGTGCGCTTGCGGTCCTGGCACGCCGCCGGCCACGCCTGCCGCTCGCGCAATTTGCCGGCCTTGCGCCATTCGCGCGCAACGGTGATGAACATCTCCAGCGCGGCCTTGGCGTCCGAGACGATGCCGAGGTCGGGATTGAAGACGCGGCCGATCTGGGTCGGCTCGATGTCGACATGCACGAAGCTGCGGCCCTTGGTGTAGGTCTCGAGCGAGCCGGTGTGGCGGTTGGCCCAGCGGTTGCCGATGCCGAGCACGAAATCGGACTCCAGGAAATTGGCGTTGCCGTAGCGATGGCTGGTCTGCAGCCCGACCATGCCGGCCATCAGCACGTGATCATCGGGAATGGCGCCCCACCCCATCAGGGTCGGAACAACAGGCACGTTGACGGTCTCGGCGAAGGTGACGAGCAGATCGCTGGCATCGGCGTTGATGATGCCGCCGCCGGCGACGATCAGCGGGCGCTCGGCGGCGTTGAGCATCTCCAGCGCCTTCTCGACCTGCTTGCGGGTCGCGGCGGGCTTGTAGACCGGCAGCGGCGCATCGGTCTCGTCGTCGAACTCGATCTCGGCGAGCTGCACGTCGAGCGGCAGGTCGATCAGCACCGGGCCCGGGCGGCCGGAGCGCATGATGTGGAAGGCCTGACTGAACACGCGCGGCACGAGGCCGGGCTCGCGCACCGTCACCGCCCATTTGGTCACGGGCTTTGCGATCTGCTCGATGTCGACGGCCTGGAAATCCTCCTTGTAGAGCCGCGCGCGCGGCGCCTGGCCGGTGATGCAGAGGATCGGGATCGAATCCGCGATCGCCGAATACAGCCCGGTGATCATGTCGGTGCCGGCTGGGCCCGACGTGCCGATGCACACGCCGATATTGCCGGCCTTGGCGCGGGTGTAGCCCTCGGCCATGTGCGAGGCGCCCTCGACATGACGGGCGAGAATGTGGCGGATCGAACCGCGCCGCTGCAGCGCGGAATAGAGCGGGTTGATCGCCGCCCCGGGAACACCGAAGGCGCAAGCGACGCCCTCCTTCTCCAAGATCCGCACCGCAGCATCGATCGCCCGCATCTTCGCCATCTCGCGCTTCCCCTGTTTGGTTGATGCGCGAGCTTCGCTGTTGAGGGCTACGATCTCAATTCAGTCGTCGAATTTTCCCACGATGCGGCACGCTCGGCAAAATAGCGGCGGCCTCAATTAGTTAGAACAGAACGACGCTGACATGTCCTAACAGGATGACGCTCCGCGTAGCTACTCGAACAATGGCGCGAGCTCCATCTGCGGCACCAACACCAGGCCCTTGTCGGTGATACGAATTTCTGGAATGACCGATAGGGGAATCAAATTGAAGCCCATGTAGGGAATAGTGCAGCCGGCCTCGGCCCATTCCGTCTTCAACAGCTTCACCTCCTCCGCAACCTCGGTGACGCGCTTGTCCGACAGCAGGCCCGCGATCGGCAAGGGAACCATCGCCCTCACCTTGCCGTCGGCAACGACGCAGACGCCGCCCTGCTGCGCGCCGATCGCGGCCACGGCGGTCTGCATGTCTGCCTCGTTGGTGCCGGCGACGATGATGTTGTGGCTGTCGTGTCCGACGCTGGATGCGACAGCGCCGCGCTTGAGACCAAAATCCTTCAGCAGGCCATGCGCGACGTTGCCCGCGGACTTCCCGTGGCGCTCGATGACGGCGACGAAGCAGAGGCCATGGCGCGCGAACAGCGTCTCCCAATCATTGGCCGGCTCGATCGCGACCTTCTCGTGGATCAGCGTGATGCCCGGCAAAGCGGTCTTGATCGCGTTGACCGTGCACGCCTTGGCCGGCAGCTCCGGCGTCAGCGTCATCTGCGCCGGCAGCTTCACCGTGGCGTAGGCCGGCTTCGGATATTGATAGCGCTGCGACAGCGCCTGATCGAGCCGCGCGGTGATCCGGCCCTTGTCGACGACGAGCTCGCCGCCGTACCAGGTCGATTGCGGCTTCAGGCCGTCGTCGAGCAGCACGAGATCGGCGCGGCGGCCGCCGCCGAGGCCGCCGATCTCGCCGTCCATCGCAAAGCGCGTCGCGCCGTGCAGCGAGCCCATCGACCACGCCTGCTCCGGCGACATCCCGGCCTTCACCGCCTCGCGCACCACCCAGTCGAGCCCGAACAGCAGGAGATCATCGGCATCGCGATCGTCGGTACACACGGCGGTGCGCTTGTGCGAGGCGCCGAGCTCGGTGATGGTGCGGATCGCCTGCGGCAGGCTGTGCCACGGCGTCGTCGGCGGGCCGCCGCGCAGAAAGATCCAGACGCCGGCATCGAGCAGGTCGTCGGCGATGTCGCGGTCGATCGCCTCATGCGTATCGGTGACGCCGCTCGCGGCGTAAGCGGCGACGAACTCGCGGCCATAGACATGGCCCGACACCGGCCGTCCGCGCTGCAGGGCCGCGGCGAGGATGGCATGGCTGCGCTCGTCGCCCATGCAGACCGGCACGAAATCCATCTTCTCGCCAAGCGCCACCGCCTCCGGCCAGCGGTCGAACAGCCCGGCGATCTTGTCCGGCGTGAGATCACCGCCCGCGGTCTCCAGCGCCGCCGACGTCGCCGGCACCGTCGAAGGCACGGTGAGGAAGATCGACAGCGGCGCCTGCCGCGCGTCCTCCAGCATCGCCTCGACTCCGGCAACGTCCATCACGTTGCCGATCTCGTGGCTGTCGCAGAAGATCGTCGTGGTGCCGTTGAGCAGCGCGGCTTCCGCATAGGCGCAGGCCGTCACCATCGAGGACTCGATATGGATGTGCGGATCGACCAGCCCCGGCGCGATGATGCCGCCGGCCGCGTCATACACGGCAAATCCGCTGCCGAGCGCCTTGTGCGCGCCAGCCGGCTTCACCGCCGCGACACGCCCGCCGGTGATCCAGAGCTCGCGGTTCGGATGAATGCGCTCCGAATAGGTCGAAAGCACGCGGCCACCGGTGATGACCAGATCGGGCGCAGCGCGGCCCGACGCGACATCGGCCAAGCGGCGCGTCATGACGTGCAGGGGAGCGACGGAGAAGCGGGTGAGTTTGGTCATGTTGGCCTCTCGCTGCGGCAGTTATACCGCCGCGATGGTCGCGCCATGCCTCGCCAGGAGCAAGCTCAAATCCGATCGAATGGTTGCCCACACGTTGAGCAGTCTGCCGGAGGTGATCCCCCTCAATCACAATCCCGCGCAGCAGGCGCCGCCCCGCCCAGCGCCGCCGTCAGCTCCGCCGCGATATCCCGCACCATGCCGCCGACCACCGGCACCCGCTCCTCCGTCAGCCGGCTCGCCAGACCCGAGATCGAGATCGCGGCCAGCGGCTCGCGGCAGGAATCGTGGACGACGGCGGCGATGCAGCGCAGGCCTAACCTCGCCTCCTCGTCGTCGACGGCGTAGCCCTGGCGGCGGATGGTCTCCAGTTCGCGGAACAGGTCGCTGGCGCGGATGATGGATTTTTCGGTCAGGCGCGGCATGCCCTGGCGATGGATGATGGCGTTGACGTCGTCGTCGGAATAGGTCGCGAGCACCGCCTTGCCCATGCCGGAGGCGACCATCGCCAGACGGCCACCGACCTTGGTCAGCGAGCGCATGATCTCGCGGCTGTCGAGCCGCAGCAGCACCATCAGCGACTCGTCGTCGACGACGGCGAGGTTGGCGGTCTCGCGCGACTGGTCGCGCAGGCGCCGCAGATAGGGAATGGCCAGCGCGACGAAGTTGCGCCGGCGGGTGAAGGTCGCGCCGACGGCAAAGCTCTGCGCGCCGACATGCCATTTCGACTCCATGCGGTCGAACTGGACGAAGCGGCGCTTCTCCAGCGTGGTCAGCAGGCGATGCACGGTGGAGGTCGACAGGCCCGCACGGACCGCGAGATCGCTCAGGCGATAGCCTTCGTCGTCCTCGGCGAGAATTTCCAAGATCTGCAGCGCGCGGCCGACGGATTGCACACCGCCGTCGCGGGGCTCGGCCGCGGCATCCGTGCGTGGCTCAATAGTCTTGCGACGGATCACGTGGCGCCTCTCTGCGCGGCCCTCTCATGGGCGGCGTCGTTGCAGGACGGACGGATCTTGCTTCGTCACGCTATCAAAGAAAGTGCCGCCCCGGCGAGAGGCCGGAGCGGCATTCGCGTCGATTTGACTTAGAGCAGGCCCGCGCCGCGCGCCCACTTGTACTTGGCCCCTAACACCTCGACCGGCAGCTCGGTCGAATAGGCGTAGGCCGGGATGCCGTTCTGGTAGAGATATTCGGCGGCTTCCTCGACCTCGACGTCGCCGGCGAGCGAGGCGACCATCGGCTTGACGAAGCCCTTGGCCTCCATCTCCTTCTTCACCTCGACCATGTTGCGCGCGAACACCATCGGCGGGGTCACGATCGTGTGCCAGTAGCCGAGGATCAGCGCGTGGATGCGCTCGTCCGACAGGCCGAGCTTGACCGTGTTCACATAGGTGATCGGCGGCTCGCCGCCGGTGATGTCGACCGGGTTGCCGGCGGCACCGAATGGCGGGATGAACTTGCGGAAGGCGGCATCGAGATCCGGCGGCATGGTCATCAGCGACAGCCCGTTGTCGACGACGGCGTCGGACAGCAACACGCCCGAACCGCCGGCGCCGGTGATGATGAGGACGTTCTCACCCTTCGGCGTCGGCAGCACCGGCACGCCGCGGGCGAACTCGAGCAGCTGGCGCAGCGAGCGGGCGCGGATGACGCCGGACTGCTTCAGCACGTCCTCGTAGATCTTGTCGTTGCCGGCGAGCGCGCCGGTGTGCGACGACGCCGCCTTCGCGCCGGCCGAGGTGCGGCCCGCCTTGAGCACGATGACCGGCTTCTTCTTGGAGACGCGCTTGGCGGCTTCCGCGAAGGCGCGGCCGTCCTTGAGGTCCTCGCAGTGCTGCGCGATCAGGTTGGTGTTCGGGTCCTGCTCGAAGAAGGCGAGCAGATCGTCCTCGTCGATATCCGACTTGTTGCCGAGGCCGACGATCGCCGACACGCCCATCTTGGCCGAGCGCGAGAAGCCGATGATCGCCATGCCGATGCCGCCCGACTGCGACGACAGCGCCGCATGGCCCTTGACGTCATAGGCGGTGCAGAAGGTCGCGCAGAGATTGGCCGGCGTGTAGTAGAAGCCGTAGATGTTGGGGCCCATCAGGCGGACGTTGTACTTCTTGCCGATCTCGACGATCTCTGCCTGCAGCTCCGGCTCGTTGGCTTCGGCGAAGCCCGAGGGAATCAGCACCGCGCCGGGGATCTGCTTCTCGCCGCATTCCGTCAGCGCGCCGGCGACGAACTTCGCGGGGATCGCGAACACGGCGGTGTCGATCACGCCCGGGACGTCCTTGACGCTCTTATAGGCCTTGTAGCCAAGGATCTCCGAGGCCTTCGGGTGGATCGGATAGATCTGGCCCTTGTAGCCGCCGTTGATCAGGTTCTTCATCACGGAGTTGCCGATCTTGCCGTCCTCGGCGGAGGCGCCGATCACGGCGACCGCCTGGGGCTTCATGATGCGGTTCATCGCGGTGACGATTTCCTCGTTCGAGCGCGGCGCCGGACGGGGCTTGTAGTCGAAATCGACGACGATGCGGACGTCTGCGGCGATCGCGCCATTCTTCGTGGCGAACACCGGGTTGAGGTCGAGCTCGACGATCTCAGGGAAATCGCTGACCAGCTTCGACACCTTGACGATGACGTCCGACAGCGCCTCACGGCTGACTGCGTCGCCGCCGCGCACGCCCTTCAACATTTCGTGCGCCTGGATGCCGTCGAGCATCGACAGGGCATCTTCCTTGGTCGCGGGGGCGAGTCGGAATGTCACGTCCTTCAGCACCTCGACCAGCACACCGCCGAGGCCGAACGCCACCAGCTTGCCGAACGAGCCGTCGGTGATCGAACCGACGATCACCTCGGTACCGCCAGTCAGCATCTGCTGCACCTGGATGCCTTCGATCTTGGCGTCAGCCTTGTACTTCTTCGCATTCGCGAGAATGGTCTCATACGCCTTCTGGGCGTCGTCCGCGGTCTTGACGCCGACGATGACACCGCCCGCTTCGGTCTTATGCAGGATGTCCGGCGAGACGATCTTCATCACCACCGGGAAACCCATGTCGCCGGCGAGCTTGGCCGCCTCCGCCGCCGACTTCGCCAATCCCTCCTTCGGCACCGGAATCCCGTAGGCGTCGCAGACGATCTTGCCTTCGGGCGCGGTCAGGGCGGTGCGTTTATCCGCCTTCACACGATCGAGCACGTCTCGGATCGTAGCCTTGGCGTTCGGGATGGCGTCAGACATAGGGGCTTCCTCCTGGGGATTGATCCTGGTTTATGGCATTTGGTATGCCAGAAGCAAACTTTGTCAAGCGCGTCGAAGATGTGGAAACGCGGAAAAATAGGTCGTCTTGACAGTCTGGCATCTGGCATGCCAAAAATATTGGACGCAAAATGCTGTACACAGTGATCTCCCAAGGAGAGGAGATCGGTCTTGTCTACAGAGAAAACAAACAAGGCATTGCCCATCATGGCCGAGGCCGACATCGCGATCGCTCGCATCGCCCCGGAGACCAGCTTCAAGAATAAGGCCTATGAGGCCTTGAAAGAAGCGATTCTGAAGATGGACATCTACGCCTCGCCCGAGCCCGTGATGCTCGACGAGCGCGCTCTCTCCGAGCGCCTCGGTGTCAGCCGCACGCCGATCCGCGAAGCGATCGCGATGCTCGAGCAGGACGGCTTCGTGAAGACGGTGCCGCGGCGTGGCATCGTCGTGGTGCGTCGGACGAAGAACGAGATCGTCGACATGATCCGCGCCTGGGCGGCGCTGGAGAGCATGGCCGCGCGTCTCATCACCACGATCGCGCGCAAGAAGGACATCTCGGCGCTGCGCGACTACTTCAAGGATTTCGGCAAGGACCGCCCGCCGCAGGAGCACATCGAGGAATATTCCAAGGCGAACATCGCGTTTCATCAGGCGCTGATCTCGCTGTCGGAGTCGCCGGTGCTGGTCGACATGACCAACGACATCCTGCTGCACGTCCGTGGCTATCGTCAGCTCACGATCGGACGCACCGACCGTATCGCGGCCTCCCTGCCCGAGCATCTCGCGATCATCGAGGCGCTGGAGGAACGCAACACCGAGCTCGCCGAGAAGCGCGCCCGCGATCATACGCTCGGTCTTGCGACCTATGTCGAGACGCACGGGCAAGAGTTGTTCAGCTAACCGTTCAAACAGAAGAAGACGCGGAATGCGCCTTCGATGAAGACCAGGGAGAGAGGCGCATGCCGCAGACTGCAATGAAGACCGAGGCGGATACCCACGAGGAGCTCACCGACGGTTTTCATCTCGTCATCGACGCGATGAAGCTGAACGGCATCGACACGATCTACAACGTGCCGGGCATTCCGATCACCGACCTCGGCCGCATGGCGCAGGCTGAAGGCATCCGCGTGCTCTCCTTCCGCCACGAGCAGAACGCCGGCTATGCGGCGGCGATCGCCGGCTTCCTCACCAAGAAGCCGGGCGTCTGCCTCACCGTCTCGGCACCGGGCTTCCTCAACGGCCTCACGGCGCTGGCCCATGCGACGACCAACTGCTTCCCGATGATCCTGGTCTCCGGCTCCTCGGAGCGCGAGATCGTCGACCTGCAGCAAGGCGACTACGAGGAGATGGATCAGCTCGCGATCGCCAAGCCGCTGTGCAAGGCGGCGTTCCGCGTGCTGCACGCCCAGGACATCGGCATCGGCTTCGCCCGCGCCATCCGCGCCGCAGTGTCGGGCCGTCCTGGCGGCGTCTATCTCGACCTGCCGGCAAAACTGTTCGGCCAGGTGATGAATGCGCAGGCCGGCACAGCGTCGCTGGTCAAGGTGATCGACCCGGCTCCGGCGCAGATCCCCTCCCCCGATTCCGTCAAGCGCGCACTCGATGTGCTGAAGAGCGCCAAGCGTCCGCTGATCATCCTCGGCAAGGGCGCGGCCTATGCGCAGGCCGACGAGGCGATCAAGACCTTCGTCGAGAAGAGCGGCGTGCCGTTCCTGCCGATGAGCATGGCCAAGGGCCTGCTGCCCGACCTGCATCCGCAATGCGCCGGTGCGGCGCGCTCGACGGTGCTGAAGGATTCCGACGTCGTGATGCTGATCGGCGCCCGCCTCAACTGGTTGCTGTCGCACGGCAAGGGCAAGAGCTGGGGCGATGCCCCGAAGAAATTCATCCAGGTCGACATCGAGCCGAAGGAAATGGACTCCAACGTCGAGATCGCGGCCCCCGTGGTCGGCGACATCGGCTCGGTCGTATCAGCCTTCTCCGACGCGATGGGCAGCAACTGGGCCAAGGCTCCGGTCGAGTGGCTGAGCGCGGTGCAGAAGAAGCGCGAGGACAACGTCGCCAAGATGGCGCCGCGGCTGATGAACAACAACTCGCCGATGGACTATCACGGCGCGCTCGGCGTGCTCCGCACCATCATCAAGGAGCGTCCGGACGCGATCCTGGTCAACGAGGGCGCCAACACGCTCGACCTCGCCCGCGGCGTGATCGACATGTACCAGCCGCGCAAGCGCCTGGACGTCGGCACCTGGGGCGTGATGGGCATCGGCATGGGCTCGGCGATCGCGGCCGCCGTCGAGACCGGTAAGCCGGTGCTGGCGATCGAGGGCGACTCAGCCTTCGGCTTCTCCGGCATGGAAGTCGAGACCATCTGCCGCTACAATCTGCCGATCTGCGTCGTCATCTTCAACAATGACGGCATCTATCGCGGCACCGACCAGAATTCGGCGGGCGACGATCCGGCGACCACCGTGTTCGTCAAGGGCGCACGCTACGACAAGATGATGGAGGCCTTCGGCGGCGTCGGCGTCAACGCCACCTCGCCGGACGAGCTGAAGCGCGCCGTGAACGCGGCGATGGATTCCGGCAAGCCGACCTTGATCAACGCCGTGATCGATCCCGCTGCGGGTTCGGAGAGCGGCCGTATCGGCAACCTCAATCCGCAGAGCGTGCTGACCAAGAAGAAGTAAGGCCACCCGCAAGACATCACCTGCCCGCGAGATGCGGGATGACCATTCGTTACGGAGAGCAACAACATGACCAAGGCGCTCGAGGGCGTTCGCATTCTCGACTTCACCCACGTCCAGTCCGGACCGACCTGCACCCAGCTGCTGGCTTGGTTCGGCGCCGACGTGATCAAGGTCGAGCGGCCGGGCGTGGGTGACATCACCCGCGGCCAGCTGCAGGACATTCCGAACGTGGACAGCCTCTATTTCACGATGCTGAACCACAACAAGCGGTCGATCACGCTCGACACCAAGAATCCGAAGGGCAAGGAAGTCCTCACCGAGCTGATCAAGAAGTGCGACGTGCTGGTCGAGAATTTCGGCCCCGGCGTGCTCGATCGCATGGGCTTCCCCTGGGAGAAGATCCAGGCGATCAACCCGAAGATGATCGTCGCCTCGATCAAGGGTTTCGGCCCCGGCCCCTACGAGGACTGCAAGGTCTACGAGAACGTCGCGCAGTGCACCGGCGGCGCCGCTTCGACCACCGGCTTCCGTGACGGCCTGCCGCTGGTCACCGGCGCGCAGATCGGCGATTCCGGCACCGGCCTGCATCTGGCGCTCGGCATCGTCACCGCGCTCTATCAGCGCACCCACACCGGCAAGGGCCAGCGCGTCACCGCTGCGATGCAGGACGGCGTGCTTAACCTCTGCCGCGTCAAGCTGCGCGACCAGCAGCGCCTCGATCACGGTCCGCTCAAGGAATACAGCCAGTTCGGCGAAGGCGTGCCGTTCGGCGACGCCGTGCCGCGCGCCGGCAACGACTCGGGCGGTGGCCAGCCGGGCCGCATCCTGAAGTGCAAGGGCTGGGAGACCGACCCGAACGCCTACATCTACTTCATCACCCAGGCGCCAGTCTGGGAGAAGATCTGCGACGTCATCGGCGAGCCGACCTGGAAGACCGATCCGAACTACGCCAAGCCCGCCGCCCGCCTGCCGCGCCTGAACGAGATCTTCGGCCGCATCGAGCAGTGGACCATGACCAAGACCAAGTTCGAGGCCATGGACATCCTCAACGAGTTCGACATCCCCTGCGGCCCCATTCTCTCGATGAAGGAGATCGCCGAGGACGAGTCGCTGCGCAAAACCGGCACGCTGGTCGAGGTCGACCACCCGACCCGCGGCAAGTATCTCTCGGTCGGCAACCCGATCAAGCTGTCGGACAGCCCGGCCGACGTCACCCGCTCTCCCCTGCTCGGCGAGCACACCGACGAGATCCTCCGCCAGGTGCTCGGCTTCAGCGACCACCAGGTCGCCGAGATCCACGACTCCGGCGCGCTGGACCCGCCGCGCAAGGAAGCCGCGGAGTAAGCGGGCGCGTCAGAGACGAGACGCGCGGCGGTCACCGCCGAACAGTCCCAACCGAGATCAAGCCGCCGGCGTCGTCCGGCGGCTTTTCGTATGAAGCTAAGCGGATCATTTGCTAGCCTCGACTTGAGTGCGACGACGTCGGGGTGAGCTCGAATAGGCGGGTGGTGCCTTGTCGGAATCTGGCTCGAACGAGCAATTGATGATGAAATTGGAAGCCGTCACAGACGCCAGCTCATTCCTGGCGTTCGTTTCCGCTCTAGTGGCCGACCGAGAGGCTGCAGTGCAGCGCGAGAAGGCCGAGCCAAGCTCGACCTGGGAGCCTGATGCAGGTGGTTGGGAGAATATCCGGATCGAAACCTACCTTGAAGCTGCTGCCGCGTGGGCGGAATCCACCGACTTTGGAGTTGACCAGGGGCTCGCCGCAAACAATCTCTGGCGCCGCTTCGCTGAATTCCTGAGCGCCGGGAAGAGCTACGAGTGATCGCATCTAAGTATTTAGCCCGCCCCAGACCTCAGAATAGCCGCATGCCAGATCAGCTTCGAATCGAAATCTCCCCTCCCGTCAGTGGAGGAATGACATTGCGCTTCTCATCAGGCTCACAACAATTCGAGGCGGACTTCACAACGCGAGTTTATCCCTTCTTCGAAGATTTTTGCGATGCGATTCGCGTTTTGCATGACGGCTTCATCGATGATCGAATCCGACTCCTTATAGGTGCACCAGAATGCGATCTGCTGCTGCAGGCGGCAGCGCAATCCTCGCAGGCCGTCCTGAAGATAAATCTCTGGCCGGACCACAAGCGCAGCGCCTTGCGACCGGAGCCGACTGTCTTCCGGTTCGGAGGCGCTCGACAGGAGATTATTTCACCGTTCGTCGCAGCCCTCAGGAGCGTTCGAGCAAGCACAAGCGATGCGACGTTTGAGCACAATTATGGGGCGCCATTTCCAACTGCGGCCTACGACGCGTTGATGCAGCGAGCGCGATGAAGGAGATCGCCGAGTACGAGTCGCTGCGCAAGAGCGGCACGCTGGTCGAGACCCGCGGCAAGTATCTCTCGGTCGGCAACCCGGTCAAGCTGTCGGACAGCCCGGCCGACGTCACTCGCTCGCTCCTGCTCGGCGAGCACACCGACGAGATCCTCCGCCAGGTGCTCGGCTTCAGCGACCACCAGGTCGCCGAAGACCGAGACGCAGCAGAAGTGCCGCAGTCGTTCGCACTTTGGCTGTTTGACCACAGCCGACACGGGGCCGGCATTTTAGATTCGCACGGCAGGGAGCTGGCTGATGGCAGTCTATATCTGGGTCTTGGGTGTGGCTGTCTTCGGCGGGTTCGAGCTTTATCTCCTAACTCACGCCCTCGAAAACTTAGCTCCCGGCGTGGATCGCAAACACGTGATCTTCGCCCGAAAATTTGCGCGACAAGTAGACAAGGAGCTGTTCAGTGAAGCAGGACAAAAATATCGCGCATGGGAGATAAGAAATGAGGCAGCTTTCGGTTTTTGGATCTTTGCAATAGGACCTCTCGTGGCGTTGCTGCGGTAAGCCATGCCGCCTTAGACTAGCAACGTCGGGCAAATCGGTGCTCCGGAGATCTCGACAATCCGAGCGAAGACTTCCTCGTCGTCCCTTCTCGGAGGAGTTCGAAGATGGTGATATGAGGATGATAGGGCGCGCCAGCCAATGGCCTGCAAACGGGAGGCGACAAGGTCAGCGTTTTGCGCGACCCGTCGCATCGGCAACTTCCATGACCTCGTCGCGAAATTCACCGTCAATGCTTTGGTATGAGCGGATTTCCCGCCAGACCTCATCGAACTCACCCGCGCAGTATCGCTTCAATAGCATCCCGTCGCGCCGCATTTTTCGGTGGCTCCCTTACACTCTCGTCGAGATCATTCATTCGCCGCATGAGATGACCATGTTGAATTCATGACGTCGCGCACACATGCTATGCGCCCGCCGCGAAGCGGAGACCGGCATCAGCGGTTCACGACGAACCGGAGGATGCGCTGCCCGGGGCGGTCGAAACTGCATTGAAAGGTCACGGTGCGGCCAAGCGGGTAAGCTGTTCCGTTGACGGCATGCGTGCCGTCAACGCGCTGCCCTTCGTACTTCGTATCGACGTCGGGCAAACGCAATCGGAACGACGAGGCCGCGCGGCCCCGGCATTGCGCCATCATTGTCGACGGGCTGGCGGCGTGCGCCACTTCGGCACTGAACAAGATTAAGGCAAGCGTGCCAGATCCCAGAACCTGCTTGAATGCACTGCGCATCGTCGACTTCCATGGTCTGAAAGGTAGGCGATCGACCTTTATAACGTATCATGCGCCACGTCGGGAGGTGCTTCAACTATGGACCACGGCCCCGCCCGCGTGCCGCCCCGGCGGACGTGGCGCGCTCTCTCCGGCTCGACGAGCACACCGACGAGATCCTCCGCCAGGTCCTCGGCTTCGGCGACCAGCAGGTCGCCGAGATCCCGCCTCCGGCGCGCCCGATCCGCCGCCGAAGCAAGCTGCAGACTGAGCGGGCGCCGCCGTGATCGACGAGAGATTGGACTCGACCTCCGGCGTCCGATCGCGCGCGAGGACGCTATCTCCTTCGAGGTTCGACGCGGCGCTTCCGCCTCTCTGCTCCGATCGGCAAAGTCGCGGAAAGAGGGGGCGGTTGCGGGTCTGGCACGAGATTGTTGAAATCGGCGAGGCAGATCGCTTCCCGTGTCTTGGTCGCCGCGCAGATGAGCTTGCCATCAGCCGAGTAGATCAATCTGCCGCGTTGATCTCGGCCGGTCCATTCGGCTCCCTCAATCTCTCGGGTCGACCGATGCAGAGGAGCGAGATCGCTTTCCTTGGCAAAGCTCGTATCGGATGCAGTAAAGCTCACATCGAGCCCTGCTCCCAAATGATTTGGATGCGCTGCGACCGGGTAGAATCTCAGCACGGCGCTTCGATTGCCGGTGAATCGCCCGCCTCCGCCATAGGTCGTTCCCTGGGGCCACAGCCCAAGGGCATGAAGCCAGGGACTCCGGCTTATCGCACTCCATGCAGACTTGTAATCCGTCTTCAGAGTACGACCTTGGTGGATGAACGACAGAAGCAATTCACCATCAGGCGACAGATCGCACTTTTCTGGATAGATGCGCCCTTTCAGCCAGGCGCCGGGATAGAACTTATCGCTCTTCGTGTTCCAGCGAACGATATGAAACCACGCCGACGGACCCCGGCGAAAGATGACGGCTTCATAGGCTTCACGCGCAAAGATCACAAACAGACGAGGGGCGACTATCTTGTCAGCCACATTGGCACCTGCGGACATGGATCAAAGACGGGTTCTACGGCGATGCTCCTGCCGCAGGGAGACGTGGCCGCAAGCAATGAATAGGCTTCAGCGGAAGCCTATCGTCATAAAACAGAGCGAATATTTCTGAGCACGAGATGCATCGCCCCCCTTTAGGCGATAGGGTCCACCAGCGTGTGATCCTCATCCGGTCGGCGCTTCATGAGCGCTTCAGCTCGGTGAAATCGGAAAGATCGCTGCAGGACTCCGTCGCGATAAGGATGCTGCGCATCTTGCCATCCCGGTAGGCGAAGGCGAGATTGTCTCTCACCACGATCCCAAATGGATTTGCGCGATAAAGGGCAACGCACACGGTCGGCATCGTGCCGCCGCGAAGCAGCCCGCCATAGCGGAGATAAGGCTGGGAAATCTTGGCATCGCGCAGCACGTGGCGATAGGCATAAAATGCTCTGATCTGCTCGGCCACCAGCTCCCGGTAGTTCTTGGGCATCTCGGCCGCAACGGCGGCCGTTTCCTTCGGGTCTGGTGTCTCAGGCGGAAAGAACGCGTGCCTCTCGGCGCTGCTACACGCCGCGAGCGTACACGCACCAACGACAAGGCCAGTCACGGAGGCCCATGCCCTCCACCGTCGCCCCGATTGCCCCATGAACATCCCCCCTCGATCCCCGCCTGCCTGGTGGCGGGGGACTCACACTACAATCTCTCCGTTACAGTCAATGAATTTCTGGAACAGGAGGCATCGGCAAGCTCCCGTGTGTTGGCCGCACCGTAAATCTGTTAGACTCCACCTCGCCATGGACGAAAATGAACTCCTCGCCCGCTTCGGTCTCACTCCGGTTACGGAAGATCTCCCTGAGATCCGACGTCTCATCCAAGCTGAAACCGAAGATGCCGATCGCGCCAGCAATGAGCCGTTGCTGCTACTGTGCATACAGCTGTTCTCAGCCGGCGATCCAAGTGATGCTCTTCTGATCTACGACGCCAAGATGTCGTCCTTCGACGCGGGGTGCTGCATCGACATTCAGTTCGTCTGCGGAGCAGGTCTCGAAGCCACCGAACAATTCCTGCGTTCGAACAGCGCCCCTGAAGCGAAAGAGCTTTTTGACAGGCTTCAGGGGGATAAGCGTGCAGGCGTTTTTGATCGCTTTTCGCCGCAGCAGCACCTTGCTTTCTACCGACGCTACTACGGACTGGCTTCCTAAGCTCTCGGTGCGCGCTTCCAACTTGATTGAAGTGAACGCCTCACCTGCCGAAGATCCCGCCGACCACGCGGTGCATCGCCCCGCCGATCGCGCCGATGGGCCCTCCGACATTTCGCTGCCCCCGCGCACGCCCTGAGCTGCGGCGGGCCTGCCGGTCGGATTTGGCAGCCTCGGTGGCCGCGGTCATCAGAACCTTGTGCTGGGCGGGGTTGAGGAAGCCGGTCGCGGGATAGCTGCGCTCCTCCTGCCAACGTGAGATGGCGGCGCGCGTCTGGTCATCGAACGTCCCGTTCGCCTTGGTGTCGAACCCGAGTCGGGTCAGCCCGCGCTGGACGGCGCGGCGCTTCGCCTTGGTGAGGCCGATCTGATTCTCGGTCTGCTGGTTTGCGTCCTGCTGGCTGCCGTCCTTCGCGGCGATCGCGGGATCGGCGGGTTCGGTCGCTTCACGAGGTGAACTGCTCAGACCAGCGTTCGCGACGTCAGCGCTCGCGACGACCGTCAGGATGGACATTGCCAGGATCAAGGCGCGCATGGCTCTTCCTTCGCCCTCAAATCTGCCGATCATTTGTTCCATCCCGAACCGGCGCGATGAAGGAATGACCACTCCCGGCGCCGTCCAGCTTTGGTGCAATCAACCTCGGTCCGTCGTGCCGGGTTCCCGCGCTTGACGGCAATTGTTGGAGCGTGCCGTCCGCGCCACATCTGTCCCCCGATACCTTTCGAGCCCAGCATTGGGCGGCCCTTTCCATATGAGAATGCCGGTTTCGATAAGTAATCCCAATTGTGACATAGACGCTGCAGCGCAAAAACCTCATATCGCTATGCAATATCCGTCATTGTATCTGGCATCTGGTATACGTAAATTCTCCTCAGTCAGAACGTCATACCGCCACTGAAGGAGACAAACCATGGCCAAGACCGTCGCCCTCCCCCTCGTCAACTCGGTGTCCCTGTTCGGCCGCTTCCTGGCCGCCCTCGACCGCGTGCTCATGGTCAGCGCCCGCGCCGCCAACCGCAACGGCGACCTGCCCTATTTCGGCCTCTGAGCCTGGCGCGTCCCACGCCCTATCAGCACGGCCCAGTCAAAAGCCCCGGATCCCGGGGCTTTTTGCTTTTGTGAGCGCCCCCGTGGGCTGCGACAAATTGGCTCCGCAGGCGCACCAGCCCATCTCCTCAATTGCGGTCGGCCGCTTTCTCATACCAAAATCAAATCGGTCGATTGGCAATCGGCAAACTCCTGTCGCGTGCGGCTGCTCGCTTCTGCATCCAGCAGGCGCGCGGCGCGCCGAGGGAGAGCCGACCAGCGTGACGACGTTGAAGCTGTCAACGATTGAGGAATGAGACGGGATCGGGACCCGGTAAGCGGCTCGGAAGAAGCGGCGAAGGTCCGAGATTGAAGGGGAGAAAGCGTCGATGAAGCGTTTTGTGCGCGGTGCCTTCGCGGCCGGCGTGGCCTTGGCCGCAGGCAACATTCCGGCTCTCGCGGGCTGGGAGCCGGTCCGGCCTGTCGAGTTCATCGTTCCCGCCGGCACGGGCGGCGGCGCCGACCAGATGGCGCGGACGATCCAGGGCATCGTCACCAAGCACAACCTGATGAAGCAGCCGCTGGTCGTGATCAACAAGTCCGGCGGCGCCGGCGGCGAAGGCTTCCTCGACGTCAAGGCGTCCGCAGGCAACCCGCACAAGATCATCATCACGCTGTCGAACCTGTTCACCACCCCGCTCGCCACCGGCATCCCGTTCGGCTGGAAGGATCTCACGCCGGTCGCGATGCTCGCGCTCGACGAGTTCGTGCTGTGGGTCAACGCGGAGAAGCCGTACACGACCGCCAAGGACTACATCGAGGCGGTCAAGCAGGCCGGCGGCACCTTGAAGATGGGCGGCACCGGCTCCAAGCAGGAAGACCAGATCATCACGGTCGCCATGGAGAAGGCGACGGGCACGAAGTTCACCTACATCCCCTACAAGGGCGGCGGCGAGGTCGCGGTGCAGCTCGTCGGCAACCACGTCGATTCCACCGTGAACAATCCGATCGAGGCGGTGGCGCAATGGCGCGGCGGCAAGGTCCGGCCGCTCTGCGTGTTCGACGCCAAGCCGATGAGCTATGACGAGCCCATCACCGAGGGAAAGGCCTGGAAGGACATTCCGACCTGCAAGTCGCAGGGCCTCGACATCGAGTACCTGATGCTGCGCGGCATCTTCATGTCGCCGCGCGCCACCAAGGACCAGGTCGAATACTATGTCGAGCTGTTCAAGAAGGTGCGGGAGACACCGGACTGGCAGGACTTCATGAAGACCGGCGCGTTCAATACTACCTTCATGACCGGCGCCGACTACGCCAAATGGGTCGAGACCGAGGAGAAGCGGCACGAGACCCTGATGAAGGACGCCGGCTTCCTGGCGTCGAACTGAGCCGCGCACATGAGCAGTCAGGGACGCTCCGCCGGCCCGAGCCATAGAGCGGTCGAGCTCGGCGTCACGCTCGCCATTGCGCTGTTCGGCATCATCGTGATCGTCGGCAGCGTGAAGGCGGGAATCAACTGGGGCGCCGAGGGGCCGCGCGCGGGCTTCTTCCCGTTCTATGTCGGCCTGTTCATCGTGGCGTCGAGCGCGATGAATTTTCGCAACACGCTGCGCGAGGATGACGGCGGGCTGTTCGCCGAATGGACGCAACTGCGCCAGGTCATGAGCGTGGTGGTGCCGACCGCGATCTATGTCGGCGCCCTGCCCTTCACCGGGCTCTATCTGGCATCGATGATCTTCATCGCCTGGTTCATGCGCTGGCTCGGCAAGTACGGCTGGCTCACGGTCGCCGTTGTCGCGATCGGAATGCCGGTGGTCACCTATCTGATCTTCGAGCGCTGGTTCATGGTCCCGCTGCCGAAGGGACCGGTCGAGGAATGGCTCGGGCTCTGACAAGAACGATCATCCGCTGAAGGGTTGCAGGACGAAGCCGGCATGGAAGAACTCGCCAATCTGTTTCACGGCTTCGCCGTCGCCCTCCAACCCTTCAACATCATGGTGATGCTCCTCGGCATCGTGCTGGGCGTGATCATCGGCGTGCTGCCGGGGCTGGGCGGCGCCAACGGCGTCGCGATCCTGCTGCCGCTGACCTTCAGCATGCCGCCGACCTCGGCCATAATCATGCTGTCCTGCATCTACTGGGGCGCCTTGTTCGGCGGCGCCATCACATCGATCCTGTTCAACATCCCCGGCGAGCCGTGGTCGGTCGCAACGACCTTCGACGGCTACCCGATGGCGCAGCAGGGCAAGGCCGGCGAGGCGCTCACCGCGGCGTTCACCTCGTCCTTCGTCGGCGCGCTGTTCGCGGTGATGATGATCACCGTGGTCGCGCCTCTGGTGGCGAGCTTCGCGCTGCAGTTCGGCCCCGCCGAGAAGTTCGCCGTTTACTTTCTCGCCTTCTGCAGCTTCGTCGGACTGAGCAAGGAGCCGCCGTTCAAGACCGTCGCGGCGATGATGATCGGCTTCGCGCTGGCCGCCGTCGGTCTCGATTCCATCACCGGCCAGCTCCGGCTCACCTTCGGCATCACCGAGCTGCTCAACGGCTTCGACTTCCTCATTGCGGTGATCGGCCTGTTCGGCATCGGCGAGATCCTGCTGACCATGGAGGAAGGCCTGAGTTTCCGCGGCGGCAACGCGAAGATCAATCTGCGCGTCGTGCTGCACACCTGGAAGGAGATGCCGGCCTATTGGCTGACCTCGCTGCGCTCCTGCCTGATCGGCTGCTGGATGGGCATCACGCCGGCCGGCGCCACGCCGGCCTCGTTCATGAGCTACGGCATCGCCAAGCGCCTCTCCAGGCGCGGCAAGAATTTTGGACATGGCGAGATCGAGGGCGTGGTCGCGCCGGAGACGGCGGCCCATGCCGCGGGAACTGCAGCCTTGCTGCCGATGCTGTCACTCGGCGTTCCCGGCTCGCCCACCGCGGCGGTGCTGCTTGGCGGCCTCCTGATCTGGGGCCTGCAGCCGGGGCCGATGCTGTTCGTCGAACAGAAGGAGTTCGTCTGGGGTCTGATCGCCTCGATGTATCTCGGCAATCTCGCCGGCCTGCTCGTCGTCTTGACCTGCGTCCCCATCTTCGCGGCGATCCTGCGGGTCCCCTTCAGCATCATTGCACCGCTCATTCTCGTGCTCTGCGCCATCGGCGCCTATTCGGTGCACAGCAGCACGTTCGACGTCGTCATGATGCTGGTGTTCGGCGTGCTCGGCTATTTGTTCAAGAAGTGCGGCTACCCGCTGGCGCCGCTGGTGCTGGCGATCGTGCTCGGCGACAAGGCGGAGGAAGCCTTCCGGCAGTCGCTGCTGGGATCCCAGGGGTCGCTCGCCGTGTTCTTCGCGAACGGACTGGTCGGCACCATCATGGTGCTCGGCCTCGTTGCGCTGTTCTGGTCGGCCATCAACCAGGGATGGAGCCGGTTGCGCGGGGCGGCCGCATAAACCGGACGTTAATCCGATAGTTGATCTACAATTCTCCGCTGCCGCGTCGTATTGTCGCTGCAGCGATTTGCCTTGCTATCGCTGGTTTTTTTGGGCCGGCTTCGCAGTGCAGGAGCCGCAGCTCCGCGGAAATCAGCTTGTCTATTGGCATATCATATACCAAACTCCGCATAGCTGTTAGGTCAAAAATAGACAGCCTGGAGGAAACATGACGGACTTGGCTCACGCGGGGGCGCCCGCATCTGCAAGAGTAAGTGACGCCTACCGCTGGACGCAGCTGGCGGTCGGCGTTCTGGCGATGGTGATGATCGCCAACTACCAATATGGCTGGACCTTCTTCGTCCCTGACATCGCCAAGACGTTCGGCTGGGATCGCGCCTCGATCCAGTGGGCCTTCACGCTGTTCGTGTTGTTCGAGACCTGGCTGGTGCCGGTCGAAGGTTGGTTCGTCGACAAATACGGCCCGCGCATCGTCGTGCTCGTCGGCGGCGTGCTCTGCGCCATCGGCTGGATGATCAACGCCTACGCCACCTCGCTCAACGGCTACTATCTCGGCATGATCATCGCGGGCATCGGCGCCGGCGGCGTCTACGGCACCTGCGTCGGCAATGCGCTGAAGTGGTTTCCGGACAAGCGCGGCCTCGCGGCCGGCATCACCGCCGCCGGCTTCGGCGCGGGCTCCGCGCTGACCGTCGCGCCGATCCAGGCGATGATCCGCGACTCCGGCTTCCAGACCACGTTCCTGTATTTCGGTCTCGGCCAAGGCATCATCATCGTCATCCTCGCCTTCTTCCTGTTCGCACCCAAGGAAGGCCAGGTGCCCGCGGTCACGCAGAATGCGAACCTCGTGCAGAGCCGCCGCAACTACAACCCGACCGAAGTGCTGCGCCAGCCGATCTTCTGGCTGATGTACTTCATGTTCGTGATCGTCGGCGCCGGCGGCCTGATGGTCACCGCCAACCTGAAGCCGATCGCCGGCGACTGGAAGGTCGACAACATCCCGGTGACCTTGATCGGCATGACCATGACGGCCGTGACCTTCGCGGCGACGATCGACCGCGTGCTCAACGGCCTGACGCGTCCGTTCTTCGGCTGGATCTCCGACAATATCGGCCGTGAGAACACGATGTTCATCGCCTTCGGCATGGAAGGCATCGGCATCTGGGCGCTGTACATGCTCGGCCATGATCCCGTGTGGTTCGTGATCCTCTCCGGCTTCGTGTTCTTTGCCTGGGGTGAGATCTACTCGCTCTTCCCGTCGACCTGCACCGACACCTTCGGCACCAAGTTCGCGACCACCAATGCCGGCCTGCTCTACACCGCGAAGGGCACCGCCGCGCTGCTGGTGCCGATCGCCAACTACATGCAGCAGTCATCGGGCGATTGGGACCGCGTCTTCATCATCGCGGCCGGCGCGAACATCCTGGCCTCGATCCTCTCGATCGCGGTGCTCAAGCCCTGGCGCAAGGTCGTGGTCGAGAAGTCCATGCTGCAATAGCGACTTCGCACTCGCAGCAAAAATAAAATAGAACGATTCCACAGACGCGACGCTCGGCATTTTGCCGAGCGTTTTCTTTTGGTTGATCGGCCGCCCGCGTCTCGCTGCAGAGCAGCATGTCGCACCTTGTGTCGCAGGCCATATTGCGGACTGGAATATATTATACCAGGATGACCGGATGCGCAGATGAGGAGCGCGCTGGTCGCAGCGGCAACCTCCAAGAGAGCGCGCTTTGGGAGGATTCATGGTTTCCAGCACAGAGGCTTCACCGCCCACCCCGCAGCAGTCGAGCGGCTTCCGGTGGGTCCAGCTCGCGATGGGCATCGTCTGCATGGCGATGATCGCCAACCTGCAATATGGCTGGACGCTGTTCGTCGATCCGATCGACGCGAAATATCACTGGGGCCGCACGGCCATCCAGCTGGCCTTCACGATCTTCGTCGTCACCGAGACCTGGCTCGTGCCGGTCGAAGCCTGGTTCGTCGACAAATACGGCCCGCGTGTCGTGATCATGTTCGGCGGCGTCATGATCTCGCTGGCCTGGATCCTGAACTCCTATGCCGACTCGCTCACCCTGCTCTACGCAGGCGCCGTCATCGGCGGCATCGGCGCCGGTGCTGTGTACGGCACCTGCGTCGGCAATGCGCTGAAGTGGTTTCCCGACCGCCGCGGCCTCGCCGCCGGCGCCACTGCTGCCGGCTTCGGCGCAGGCGCGGCGCTGACCGTGGTGCCGATCGCAAGCATGATCGCCTCGAGCGGCTATCAGAGCGCGTTCTTCACCTTCGGCATCGGCCAGGGCCTGATCGTGTTCGTGCTGGCAATCTTCCTGCGGCCGCCGACCCACGCGGCGCCGGCGCGCAAGAAGCAGCTCAACCTGCCGCAGAGCAAGATCGACTACACCCCGCCGCAGGTGCTGCGCACGCCGATCTTCTGGATCATGTACCTGGTGTTCGTGATGGTCGCCTCCGGCGGCCTGATGACCGCGGCCCAGATCGCGCCGATCGCCCACGACTTCAAGATCGCCAACGAGCCGGTGTCGCTCGCCGGCTTCCAGATGGCCGCGCTGACGTTCGCGATCTCGCTCGACCGCATCTTCGACGGCTTCGGCCGTCCGATATTCGGCTGGATCTCGGACACGATCGGCCGCGAGCACACCATGTTCATCGCCTTCGGCACGGCCGCGGTGATGCTGCTGACGCTGTCGAACTACGGGCAGAACCCGATCGTGTTCGTGCTGGCCACCGCCGTCTATTTCGGCGTGTTCGGCGAGATCTACAGCCTGTTCCCGGCAACCTCGGGCGACACCTTCGGCAGCAAATACGCCGCCACCAACAACGGCATGCTCTACACCGCGAAGGGCACCGCCTCGCTGCTGGTCCCGCTCGCGAGCCTGGTCTCGGCCAAGTATGGCTGGCAGGCCGTGTTCGTGATCGGCGTCGGCTTGAATGCGACCGCCGCCCTGATGGCGCTGTTCGTGATCAAGCCGCTGCGCCGCGCTTTCATCCTTGGCAAGGAGGCTCCGGCCACCCAGCCGGCGACGCAGGACGTCCGCACCGCCTGAGCCCCTGTTTCTTCCCGCGACTTCCAGAGGCGCACCCCGGTGCGCCTCTTTTTTTGCGCCGACACGAAACGCCGCGGCCGGATCGCCGCGCTCCGGCAGTGTCACTGACGTGTTTTTTCGGTGATCGGACAGACAAAAAGCGGTCTGACTGCATTGACATCTGGCATAACGTATACCAGACTTCAGCCACCAACGATGAACCAACGGGAGGGTGCCATGAAGGTCGGAGACATCCTGCGCAACAAGACGGCGCGCGTGATCACGGTGCGAATGAACGAGACCGTCGGCGTTGCGGCGCAGCTGATGCGCGCCAGCAATGTCAGTGCCCTCGTCGTCAAGGACGTCGTCCGCACGGAAGGCAACACCGCCGCCGGCATGTTCACCGAGCGTGACGTCGTCCGCGCGATCGCCGAGCACGGCGCAGCCGGCGTCACCATGAAGGTCTCGCAGCTGATCTCGCCGCAGCGGCTGATCTCCTGCAGCACCGAGGACTCGCTCGAGCATGTCCGCCATTTGATGAACGTGCATCACATCCGCCACCTGCCCGTCATCGTCGACTTCGCGCTCGCCGGCGTCATCAGCATGCGCGACGTCTCCTCGGCGTTCGACGACGCGGAAGCGTCCGCCGCCGCCTGATCGGGATCCCGGCCGGCGGAACCGTTCCGCTGCCACCGCAGACTTGTCGGATCAGCGCGCCGCCTGCTAGGCGGTGCGCAACAGAGAGCAGCAACGTTCGGGTTGCGGCTCGTTTCACTCCGACAGGATTCCTTGCGATGAAAGCCTATGTCTATGGCGCCCAGGGCGCCGCGATCACCGACATCGCCAAGCCCGTGCCGAAGGGCACGCAGGTTCTGATCCGCGTGCGTGCCTGCGGGCTCAACCGCGCCGACCTCGGCATGACCAAGGGCCATGTGCATGGCGCCGCCGGCGGCGTCGGCACCGTGCTCGGCATGGAATGGGCCGGCGAAGTGGCCGAGCTCGGACCTGATGCGAAGGGCGTGAAGGTCGGCGACCGCGTGATGGGCTCGGGCGCTGCCGCGTTTGCCGAATACACCCTCGCCGATCATGGCCGGCTGTTTCATGCGCCGTCGAACATGAACTTCGACGAGGCCGCGACGCTGCCGATCGCGCTGACCACGATGCACAATGCCGTCGTCACCAACGGCGCGCTGCAGGCGGGGCAAACCGTGCTGGTGCAGGGCGCGAGCTCCGGTGTCGGCCTGATGGCGATGCAGATCGCCAAGCTCAAGGGCGCTTCGCTGGTGATCGGCTCCTCGACCGATGCCATGCGCCGCGGACGGCTCAAGGAGTTCGGCGCCGATCTCGCGATCGACTCCCGCGATCCCGCCTGGGTCAAGCAGGTGCTCGAGGCCACGAATGGTGAGGGCGTCGATCTCATCATCGACCAGGTCTCGGGCCAGGTCGCCAACCAGAATCTCGCCGCAACCAGGGTGCTCGGCCGCATCGTCAATGTCGGCCGTCTCGGCGGCACGCATGCCGATTTCAACTTCGACCTGCACGCCGCACGCCGCATCAGCTATGTCGGCGTCACCTTCCGCACCCGCTCGATCGAGGAGATCCGCGCGATCTTCGCCGAGGTGAAGGCCGACATCTGGAGCTCCGTGGAAACCCGGACTCTGGGCCTGCCGATCGACCGCGTGTTCGCCTTCGATGACATCGGCGCGGCGTTCGCGCACATGGAAGCGAACAAACATCTCGGCAAGATCGTGGTGACCTTGTGAGCGCGAGCTCCTGACATTTAGACGCAATCGAAACAGTGCGCGGCTCATGCACATATGCCGCGCGATCCCGGCTTTCACGGCAGAGCCTCGGCTGCTACATCCGCGGCCATGAGCGATGCCGACTCCCCCATCCATTCCGGGAAAGCCCGCGTCGCCGCGATCTCGATCGCGGCGAGCGCCAGCATGGCGGCGGCGAAGTTCATCGTCGGCATCCTGATCGGCAGCCTCGCGCTGATCTCCGAGGCGCTGCACAGCGGCGTCGACGTCGTCGCCACGGTCATCACCTGGATGGTCGTTCGGGTATCGGACCGGCCGGCCGATGACGAACATCATTACGGCCACGGCAAGCTCGAGAGCCTGTCGGCGCTCGGCGTCATCGCCCTGCTCTACGTGCTGGCCGGCGGCGTGCTGGTCGAATCCGTGAGCCGGCTGCGCGAGGCGGCGCCGCCGCCGTCGCTGTCGGCGATCCCGTTCGTCGTGCTGCTGATCGACATCGCCGTCAATTTCTGGCGCGCCCGCGCGCTGCACCGCGCCGCGCACGAGACCCACAGCCAGGCGCTCGCCGCCGACGCGCTGCATTTCGCCTCCGACGTGCTCGGCTCGATCGCGGTCATCGCCGGCCTCGTCCTCACCGCGCTCGGCTTCTGGTGGGGGGACTCCGCCGCCGCCGTCGCGGTTGCCGTGATGATCTCCGTGCTCGGTCTCAGGCTGGCGCGCTCGACCGTCGAAACCCTGCTCGACCGCGCGCCGGACGGCGCCGCCGAGAAGGCCGATGCCGCGATCCGTTCGGTCCCCGGCGTCGTCGACGTCGAGCGCCTCCGCGTGCGGCTCGTCGGCGCCACCCATTTCGTCGACGCCACCGTGCAGGTGCCGCGCACCTATCCGATCGACCGGGTCCACGAGATCAAGCGCGACGCGCAGGCTGCGGTCGATGTCAGCCTGTCCGGCGCCGACGTCACCTTCACCACCGTGCCGGTGGCGCTGAGCAATGAGAGCGTGCGCGAACGCATCATGGTCATCGCGCGCAATTCCGGACTCGCGATCCATCACGTGACAGTCCACGACGTCGGCGGCCGTCTGATCGTCGCGATCGACCTCGAGGTCGACGGCGACATGAGCCTGGTCGCCGCGCATGCGATCGCGCACGAGCTGGAGCGCTCGATCCGCGACGAGTTCGGCGCCGACGTCGAGGTCGACACCCATATCGAGCCGCTCGAGCCGGAGCTGCCGTTCGGCATCGACGCTCCCATCGAGCGCGTCGCCATCATCGCCGAGGCCCTGCAACGCTTCGCCGCCGAGACCGACATGTACGACGTGCACAATGTCCGGGTCCGCAACACCGAGGCCGGCGAGATCGTCAACTTCCATTGCCGGGCGGCGCCGTCGATGAGCGTGCTCAAGGTGCACGACAATGTCGATCACATCGAGCGCGGCCTGCGGCGCGCCTTCCCGACCGTGAAGCGCGTCATCAGCCATGCCGAGCCGCCGCACGGCTGAAGCCGTAAAAGTCACGCGGTGTTCTTGCTTCGGACTCATCTCGCCAATTTTTTGTCACCGCGACTCCGCATTGGATAAGATTTATTAGCTTTTGCCAAATCGTTGACTCTCGACAGCCCGACAAATCTGGATTCAAATCAACTTGATTCGGAAGCGGCTGGGGCTCTTTCGAAATTCGGGTAATCCAGGAAGTTTCGGGGGTCTACAGCATGGCGCGTGCGCATGCCGCGAACGCGTGCGTCCAATCTTCTGATTCAATCAAAGGGTTGGCGCAATCGATCGCGAAACCGGCCTATCAAAGGCTGCTGACTGCTGAGCCGGTATTGCGTCGTGCTGTCCCCACTTTGATCATCGCCTTTCTCGTCACCATTTGCCTCGGCGCCTTCGTCCAGGTGCTCGATCACAGCCGGCAGAAGCGTGGCGCGACCAAGCGCGACCTTGCCGCGATCTCGGACCTGCTCGCCGACCGCATCGGCTATCTGGCGATGCGGCCCGACCGCATGGCCAATATCGAGCATCTGCAGACGCTGCTGCCTGACCTGATCCCGGCCTGGGGCGTCGCGCCGGGCCGCCATGTCATCGTGACCGGCGCCGACCACCGCATCCTCGCCCGGGTCCCGGTGGATGCCGGCCTCGGCGAGAACGACCGCATCCTCGACCTGATCTCGACCGCGCAACTCCTGGCCACGCCGGGCCTGCAGGGCGCCGTCACCGAGATCACCTTGCCGAACGGCCGTCCGGCCTTCGCTGTCTCGCAGCTGATCAAGAGCCTGCCGGGCCGCGTCGTCATCATCCAGGAGAAGATCGAGCCGATCTGGGGCTCGGACGCAGCGCTGTCGATCACGCTGTCGGCGACGACAGGCTTCGTCGTGCTGATCCTGGGCTTCGCCTTCCACTGGCAGTCGACGCGGGCTCGCGAAGGCGACCTGATCAACGACGCCGTGCGCGGCCGCATCGACACCGCGCTGAACCGCGGCCGCTGCGGGCTGTGGGACTGGGACTTGTCGCGCGGCCGGATCTTCTGGTCGAACTCGATGTTCGCAATGCTCGGCCTCGACAACCGCACTGACCTGCTCACCTTCGGCGAAGTCAATGCGCTGGTGAACTCCGATGACATCGACCTGTTCGCGATCGCCGACCAGCTCGTCGCCGGCGAACTCCGCCACATCGACCAGAGCTTCCGGATGCGCCACACCGAGGGCCACTGGATCTGGCTGCGCGTGCGTTGCGAGCTGAGCCAGGGCACCACCGACTCCGGCCTGCATCTGATCGGCATCGCCGTCGACGTCACCGAGCAGAAGAGCCTGGTCGAGAAGACCGTCGAGGCCGATCTGCGGCTGCGCGACGCGATCGAGACGATCTCGGAAGCCTTCGTGCTGTGGGACTCCAACAACCGCCTCGTGCTGTGCAACTCGCACTTCCAGAAGCTGCACAAGCTGCCGGACTCCGCGGTGACCCCCGGCACCTCCTACGAGACCGTGATCGAGGTCGGCAAGATGCCGGAGATCCGCACACGGCTGCACGACAACAGCCAGCAGGCACAGGGCGGACGCACCTTTGAGGCGCAGCTCGACGACGGCAGCTGGCTGCACATCTCCGAGCGGCGAACCAAGGACGGCGGCTACGTTTCGGTCGGCACCGACATCACCCGGATCAAGGAGCACGAGCAGAAGCTCGTCGACAACGATCTGCGCCTGCGCGCCACCGTCATCGACCTGCAGCGATCGCAGACGGCGCTGGAGCGCCAGGCGATCGAGCTCGCCGACCTCGCGGAAAAGTACTCGCAGGAGAAGACAAGGGCCGAGGAAGCCAACCAGACCAAGTCGAAATTCCTCGCCAATATGAGCCACGAGCTGCGCACGCCGCTCAACGCCATCATCGGCTTCTCCGAGATCATGGGCAGCGGCATGTTCGGCTCGCTCGGCTCGGAGAAGTACCAGGAATATTGCCACGACATCCTGACCTCGGGTCAGTATCTGCTCGAAGTGATCAACGACATCCTGGACATGTCGAAGATCGAGGCCGGCCGCATGAAGCTCGACATGGAGCCGCTGGACCTCGCCAAGACGCTGGCGGAGTCGCTGCGCGTCGTCTCCGGCCGCGCCCAGGACAAGAGCCTGGTGCTCGACGCCGACATCGAGGGCAGCATCCCCGTCATCGCCGACCGCCGCGCCACCAAGCAGATCATGGTCAATCTGCTGTCGAACGCGGTGAAGTTCACGCCCGAAGGCGGCCGCGTCACGATGCGCAGCCGGGTGTTCGAGGACAAGGTCGTGCTGATCATCGCCGACACCGGCATCGGCATCCCCGCGCAGTCGCTGGCCCGGCTCGGCCGCCCGTTCGAGCAGGTCGAGAGCCAGATGACCAAGACCTATCACGGCTCCGGCCTTGGCCTGGCGATCGCCCGCTCGCTGGCCCAGCTGCACGGCGGCTCGATGCGCCTGCGCTCCCGCCTCGAATGCGGCACCGTCGTCCGCGTCACCCTGCCCCGCGACGCGTACAAGGCCACGGCGAGCATCTCGGTCGCGGCGTGAGCGGCCCGGCTGCATCAACAACCACCGCTGTCGTCCCGGGCTTGACCCGGGACCCATAGCCCCAGGCCGTCGCGCGAGGCACGCTCGTCGACCATCCCGCACCTCATCTCCGCCGCGGCGTATGGGTCCCGGGTCAAGCCCGGGACGACACCTGAGGATCGGATTGACATCTCGAAAAACCATGGACCCGGCGCATCGACAGAACTGGACATGACCGCGCATTCTCGCGGCACATGATGCCCGAGTGATGCGATCAGTCATGCCCTCTGAGTTGCAAAGGGCGCAGGGAAGGCCAGGCGTCGGCTGACGCCTGCGGCCCGCCTGCGAAAAAGAATGCAGGCGGCAGGTACCACAGGTGCAGCCGGACAAACCCGGCCTTCCCTGCGCGATGGGTTTCACGCTTATACGCAGTCGCCCTGGTGCGCCGGGCTTGTTGGCCACCATGCCGCGACAATGCTTGCGCATTGCGCTGGACACCAGCTTCGGGGTGTCAGGCCGCTGCGACTTCACGTCCGCGAGAGCATCGTTCGTCGGCGCCGTCGCAAGACGACGCTGCGATCCCTCGCGGCCACCGCATCCCCGCCTCGCGTGTCGTGACGATCGCGCGCAACGCCCCTTTGCATGAGGCGGGATGCGCCCAATTCAACACGTTGCAAATGTTCTGAAAAGCAGAATATTTTTCATCTCTCATCTGGACAGCGAGTCGCGCGTTGAAAACATTCGCGAACTTCAGCGCAGCGCGCAGGCTCTGACGGCGCTGGGCAGCTCGATCGGCTCGCGCGCGGCATGGACACTCTGCCCGTCGGCCAAATCAGCCTGCTTTCATCATCGCGACGACACAGGTTATAGGTATCCATCTACAGTCATCAGAGGACCCTCCGTGTGATCATCGCCTTCATCGTCGCCGCCTTCGCCTACCGCTTCGCCATGCTCGCCGTTTCGATCCGCAACGAGAAGCGGCTGCGCGCCGGGGGCGCGACCGAATACGGCGCCTCCGTGTCGCGCTGGCTCGCGATCGCTCATGTCGCCTTTTATCTCGCGGCGACAGCCGAGGGCCTCGTCCGCGACGCACCGGTTGATGCCGTCAGCATCATCGGATTCGTGATTTACCTGTTCGGCGCGGCGATGCTGCTGGTGGTGTCGCAACTGCTCGGACGGTTCTGGACCGTCAAGCTGATGATCGCCCGCGACCACGCGCTGGTGACGCACCCGTTGTTCCGGATCGTCCGCCATCCGAACTACTTCCTCAACATCCTGCCCGAGCTGATCGGCTACGCGCTGACACTGCACGCCTATTTCACGCTCGTTGCCGGACTGATCATCTATGCCGTGCCGTTGACGCTGCGCATCCGGCAGGAGGAGAAGATCATGCACGACACGTTTGCGGCGTATTGACCGCGGCGGGCTGCACGAAGCGCAAGGGACACGGATCAAAGAGAGCGGCGTGCCCTGCTCTGCGACGCGCCGTTTCGAGATCCAAACCTCAGAATCGCAATTTTGAGCAAGTCCAGAACCGCAGGCTGTGCGATTCCCGGGGCGACCACGATCGCACCTGAAGGAATCAATGATGCTCAAGCGTATTTGGCGCGGCTGGACCGCGCCGGCGGATGCCGATGCCTATGAGGAGTTGCTGCGGTCGACGATCTTTCCGGGCATCAAGGATCGCGCGATCCCAGGGTTCATCGGCATCGAGCTGCTGCGCCGGTCCCTCGACACCGAGGTCGAGTTCGTGACGATCATGAGGTTCAGCGACGACGACGCCGTCGTCCGCTTCGCCGGGCCGGCGAAGGAAGCGGTGGTGCCGCCGGCGGCGCGCGTGCTGCTCAGCCGCTATGAAACACACGCCGCGCAATACGAGCTGCGCATCGACTAATGCAAGATCGCCTCAGGCAGGCTTCGCCGCCGGTACGGGCCCGCGCTCGACGGTGAGCCCGAACAGCGGCCGCAACTGCGTGCCGATCATGTTGCCGATGAAGGCCGCGACGAACCAGCACCAGCCATGCAGGCTGCCCGAAGCGATGCCGCTGAAGTAAGCGCCGATGTTGCAGCCATAGGCGAGACGCGCGCCGTAGCCGAGCAGCAAGCCGCCGATGATGGCGGCGAGCAGCGACGGCAGCGGCAGGCGCCAGGTCGGATGGAATTTGCCGGCGAGGCCCGCGGCGAGCAGCGCGCCGAGCATGATGCCGAAATCCATCACCGAGGTGATATCGGCGAAGATGCTCTGCTGCAGCGACGCCGCGCGGGCGCCCTGCCAATAGCCCCAGGACGCGACGTCAACGCCGAGCGCCATCGCGATCTTCGATCCCCACAACGCGAAAGCGGAGGTGATGCCCCAGGGACGGCCGGCGAGAAACAACGTCGCGAAATTGCCGAGCGCGAGCGCGACGGCGCCCCACAGCAGCGGCCATGGGCCCTGTAGAAAGCGCCTGGCGCCGGTGAGCTCGGTGCGGACGCCCGGCTCGATTGCACCATGACTGTGGGTTTCGACCTGGAGGGTGAACACGTAGATCCCGGCCATCACGACGAGGCAGACGATCAGCGCTGGCATCCAGCCGAGCTTGTCGATCAGCGACACCGCGCCGATGTTCGGCTGCGCGCTCCACCACGGCAGGTGCCGCGCGCCGATCGTCGAGCCGACGATGAAGGCGGCGAGCGTCACCAGCATTCGCGTGTTGCCGCCGCCCGCGGTGTAGAGCGTCCCTGACGCGCAGCCGCCGCCCATCTGCATGCCCAGGCCGAACAGGAACGCGCCGGTGAGCATACCGATGCCGACCGCGCCATATTCGCCGTGCACCGGCTGGCCGAACAGCGTGCCGTGGGCGAGCGCCGGGAAGAACAGGATGACGGCGATTGCAAGCATCACCATCTGCGCCCGCAGGCCGGCGCCGCGACGCGCGACGATGAAGACGCGCCAGGCCGAGGTGAAGCCGAACAGCGCGTGGTACAGCGACAGCCCGAGCGCCCCGCCGACCAGAAACAGCGCACCCTGCCGCCAGGTGATCGCAGCGCCCAGCACCAGCGCGCCGAGGATCAAGGCCGCAGCGGCGACGGCGACGACCGGCCTGTTCGAGCGGTTGCGGTGATTGTCCGGCGCGAGCAGCCGGGCATCGATGGAGAGGTCGGTCATATCGGTTCCGAGGGCGATGATCTGTCCCGGGCTAACAGCTGCTGCTCCGGGCTGTTCCACCCTGGCGACGCCGATCAAAACGCCGGGGTGTACGTCCCCCGAACCGAAGCATCCAGTCGTGCTGTATGAGCCTGGATTGCGTCGCTGCGCTCGCTCGCAATGACGGCTGTGGTTCAACCTCGCTGTCATGCCCGCGCAGGCGGGCATCCAGTACGCCGCGGCCTCTCGGTGGACTCACGAACGTCTCGGCGTACTGGATCGCCCGGTCAAGCCGGGCGATGACAGCTGGAGTGGGGAGATCCCAGCCCCGCTCCTCATTGCGAGCGCAGCGGGTCAATCAAGGGGCCGCCTGCTCGACGTCGGGTCGACCGCCGTGAGGCCAGCCTTGAGCCTCGCAGATAGCGGTCGCGCTTCACGCCTGCAATGTGGGCGCGACCTCGCGCGCGATCTGCACCAGCGAGGCGATCAGCGGGGTCATCGGGTCGCGTTGCGGGATGACGAGGCCGATCTGATAGTTGATCACGGGGTCGATGATCGGGATCGAGCGCACCTTGTCGGCGAGCCCCAACGTTTCGGCGAGCTTGGCCGGCATCACGCTGGCCCAGCGGCCGGTCTTCACATGGGTGTAGAGCACGAGCAGCGAGTTCGAGGTCAGCGTCGGCGTGACCTCGTTGCCGGCGGCCTTCAGCGCGCGGTCGATGATGCGGCGGTTCTGCATGTCCGGCGTCAGCAGGCACAGCGGCACCTGCCCCACTTCCTGCCAGGTCACCTGGTCGCGATCGCCGAACATGGCGTCCGGCGCGGTCAGCAGGCGGTAGCTCTCGTTGTACAGCGGGATGGTTCTGACGCGGCCGATCGGCTCGTTCTCGATGTAGGTCAGCCCGGCATCGACCTCGAGGTTCTCCAAGAGGCCGAGCACATCCGCCGACGTGCACGACATGATGCGGAACCGGACCTCCGGATGCTTGGCGCGGAACGGCGTCGTCAGCGACGCCACCATGCCGAGCACCGTCGGAACCGCAGCGATGCGGATCTCGCCCGACAGCTTGTCCTTGAGGCCGTTGATCTCCTGCCGCATCGCGCGGAAGTCGCCGACGATGCGCCGGGCCCAGTCCAGCGTGCGCTCGCCCTCGGGGGTAAAACCCTGGAACCGCGATCCCCGCTGCACCAGCATGACGCCGAGGATCTCCTCGAGCTGCTTGATGCTGGTCGACATCGTCGGCTGGGTGACCCCGCACGTCTCCGCGGCGCGGCCGAAATGGCGCTCCTTGGCGAGTGCCAGCAGCAGTTCGAGCTTGTCGATCAAGAGGTCGGCCTTCCCCGGGTTGAATGGCCCGGTTCCGCACGTTTTGGGCGCCTCCGGACAGGATGAAACCCTATCACGGCGAGGGGGGCACGGACACGGTAAAACGCGGCCGCAAGCCGGTCGCGCGAAGGCCTGTTTTTCGTCAACTTCTAGCTATCTCACGATTGCGTTTCGCTATCGCAGCACGGGACTGCTTTATTGATATCTTGAGCAATTCCAACTTGGATATGAGAAACGCTTGCAACGCAGAATCGGGATCAGGATGACGCCCAAGATGACGCCGATGTACGAGAGTTGGGATGCGGCGCGCGGCGCCGAGATCATCGCTGAACATAGCAGGATGGAGGGAGCAACCTTGCCGATCCTCCATGCGTTGCAGGAGGCGTTCGGCTACGTGCCGGAGGATGCCCTGCCGATGATTGCATCCACGCTCAATTTGTCTCGCGCCGAGGTTTACGGCGTGTTCACGTTCTACCATGATTTCCGCGCCAAGAAGGCCGGCCGTCACGTGCTGAAGCTGTGCCGTGCCGAGGCCTGCCAGGCCGCTGGTGGCGATGCGCTCGCTGCGCGTGCCGAGGCCAAGCTTGGGATCGCCATGGGTAACACCACATCGGATGAGCGCGTCACGCTCGAGCCGATCTACTGCCTCGGCCTGTGCGCCACCGCGCCCTCGGCCATGATCGACGGCCGGCTGGTCGGCCGGCTCGATGAAGCCCGGATCGATGCTCTCGTCTCGGAGGCCCAGCGATGAGCGTGCGTCTTTTTGTCCCGTGTGATGCCGGCGCGCTCGCCGTCGGCGCTGATGAGGTCGCCCACGCGCTGCACAAGGCGGCGCTGGAGCGGAAGGTCGAACTTGAAATCGTCCGCAACGGCTCGCGTGGGTTGTACTGGCTGGAGCCGCTGGTCGAGCTGGAGACGGCGCAGGGCCGCTTCGGCTTCGGCCCCGTCACGGCTGACGACGCGCCGTCGCTGCTCGACGCCATCATCGATGACAAATCGCACAAGCTCTCGCTCGGCCTGACAGAGGAGATCCCTTGGCTGAAGCGGCAGACCCGCCTCACCTTCGCGCGCTGCGGCATCATCGATCCCTTGTCGCTCGACGACTATCGCGCCCATGGCGGCTACAAGGGCCTGACGCGCGCGCTGACGCTGTCGCCGGACGCGGTGATTGCCGAGGTCACGACGTCGGGCCTGCGCGGCCGCGGCGGCGCGGGCTTCCCGACCGGCGTCAAGTGGAAGACGGTGTCGCAGACCGCGGCGGACCGCAAATACGTCATCTGCAACGCCGACGAAGGCGACAGCGGCACCTTCGCCGACCGCATGCTGATGGAAGGCGATCCCTTCGTGCTGATCGAAGGCATGACCATCTGCGGCATCGCGGTGGGCGCCACCAAGGGCTACATCTATACGCGCTCGGAATATCCGCACGCGATCGCAACCATGGCCAAGGCGATCGACATCGCGAGGCAAGCCGGCCTGCTCGGCGACAAGATCGCGGGCTCGAACTACACGTTTGAGCTCGAGGTCCGCACCGGCGCCGGCGCCTATGTCTGCGGCGAAGAGACCGCGCTGATGGAGAGCCTCGAAGGCAAGCGCGGCATTGTCCGCGCCAAGCCGCCGCTGCCCGCCCATCACGGCCTGTTCGGCAAGCCGACGGTGGTCAACAACCTGCTGTCGTTCGCTGCGATCCCCTTCATCCTCGACGAGGGCGCCAAGGCCTATGCCGATTTCGGCATGGGACGCTCGCGCGGCACGATGCCGATCCAGATCGCCGGCAATGTGAAGTTCGGCGGCCTGTTCGAGACCGCGTTCGGCATCACGCTCGGCGATCTCGTCGACGACATCGGCGGCGGCACCTTCACCGGGCGTCCCGTGCGCGCAGTGCAGGTCGGCGGTCCGCTCGGGGCCTACTTCCCGCGCGCGCTGTTCGACACGCCGTTCGACTACGAGGCGTTCGCCGCCAAGGAAGGCCTGATCGGCCATGGCGGCATCGTCGTATTCGACGACACCGTCGACATGTCGAAGCAGGCGCGCTTCGCGATGGAGTTCTGCGCCATCGAATCCTGCGGCAAGTGCACGCCCTGCCGCATCGGCTCGACGCGCGGCGCCGAGACCATCGACAAGATCCGCCGCGGCGAGCGCGTGTCTGAGAACATCGCTCTCGTCGAGGACCTCTGCGGCACTATGAAGCTCGGATCGCTCTGTGCACTCGGCGGCTTCACGCCCTACCCTGTGCTCTCGGCGCTGAAACATTTCCGCGAGGATTTCGGTCCTCAGCAACCGCGCCTGCAGGCTGCGGAATAGACATTCGGGAATAAGGACACAGCCATGTCGCTCATCCACGAAACCGATTACGGCACCCCGCTCTCCAAGTCCGAGAAGATGGTGACGCTCACCATCGACGGCCAGAGCATCACAGTTCCCGAGGGCACCTCGATCATGCGCGCGGCCATGGAGGCGGGCACGCAGATCCCGAAGCTGTGCGCGACCGACATGGTCGACGCCTTCGGCTCCTGCCGCCTCTGCCTCGTCGAGGTCGAGGGCCGCGCCGGCACGCCGGCCTCGTGCACCACGCCGGTCGCCGCGGGCCTCGTCGTCCATACCCAGACCGAGCGGCTGAAGAAGCTGCGCAAGGGCGTGATGGAGCTCTACATCTCCGACCATCCGCTCGACTGTCTCACCTGCGCCGCCAATGGCGATTGCGAGCTGCAGGACATGGCCGGCGCGGTCGGCCTGCGCGACGTGCGCTACGGCAACCAGGGTGAGAACCACGTGTTCGCCGACGCCTGCGGCGAGGCCAATCCGGCCTGGCTGCCGAAGGACGAGTCGAACCCCTATTTCACCTACGATCCGTCGAAGTGCATCGTCTGCTCGCGCTGCGTCCGCGCCTGCGAGGAGGTGCAAGGCACGTTCGCGCTGACGATCTCCGGCCGCGGCTTCGACAGCCGGGTCTCGCCGGGCATGAGCGAGAGCTTCCTCGGCTCCGAGTGCGTGTCCTGCGGCGCCTGCGTGCAGGCCTGCCCGACCGCGACCCTGACCGAGAAGAGCGTCATCGAGATCGGCCAGCCCGAGCATTCGGCGGTCACCACCTGCGCCTATTGCGGCGTCGGCTGCACCTTCAAGGCGGAGATGCGCGGCGAGGAGATCGTGCGCATGGTGCCCTACAAGGACGGCAAGGCCAATCGCGGCCATTCCTGCGTCAAGGGCCGCTTCGCCTATGGCTATGCGACCCACAAGGAGCGCATCCTCAAGCCGATGATCCGCGAAACCATCGACCAGCCCTGGCGCGAGGTCTCCTATGACGAGGCCTTCACCTTCGCGGCGCAGAAGATGCGCGGCATCCAGGCCAAGTATGGCCGCGACTCGATCGGCGGCATCACCTCGTCCCGCTGCACCAACGAAGAAACCTATCTGGTGCAGAAGCTGGTCCGCGCCGGCTTCGGCAACAACAATGTCGACACCTGCGCCCGCGTCTGTCACTCGCCGACCGGCTACGGCCTCGCCACCACCTTCGGCACCTCGGCCGGCACGCAGGACTTCGACTCGGTCGAGGACAGCGACGTCATCATGGTGATCGGCGCCAACCCGACCGACGCGCATCCGGTGTTCGGCTCGCGCATGAAGAAGCGGCTGCGCCAGGGCGCCAAGCTGATCGTGGTCGATCCGCGCAAGATCGACCTGGTGAAGTCGGCGCATATCAAGGCCGACTATCATCTGCCGCTGCTACCCGGCACCAACGTCGCCATCCTGACCGCGCTGGCGCATGTCATCGTCACCGAGGGCCTCGTCAACGAGACCTTCGTGCGCGAGCGCTGCGACTGGAGCGAGTTCCAGGACTGGGCCGAGTTCGTTGCCCTGGAGAAGAACAGCCCCGAGGCGATCGCCAGCATCTCCGGCGTCGACCCGGAAGCGATCCGCGGCGCGGCCCGGCTCTACGCCAAGGGCGGCAACGGCGCGATCTATTACGGCCTGGGTGTCACCGAGCACAGCCAGGGCTCGACCACGGTGATCGCGATCGCCAACCTCGCGATGGCCACCGGAAATATCGGCCGCCGCGGCGTCGGCGTGAATCCGCTGCGCGGCCAGAACAACGTACAGGGCTCCTGCGACATGGGCTCGTTCCCGCACGAGCTGCCGGGCTACAGGCACATCTCGGGCGACGCGGTGCGCGACCAGTTCGAGGCGATGTGGAACGTCAAGCTCAACCCTGAGCCGGGCCTGCGCATCCCGAACATGTTCGACTCCGCGATCGACGGCACCTTCAAGGGCCTCTACGTGCAGGGCGAGGACATCCTGCAGTCCGATCCGAACACCAGCCACGTCGTGCAGGCGCTGTCGTCGATGGAGTGCGTCATCGTGCAGGACCTGTTCCTGAACGAGACCGCCAACTACGCCCACGTCTTCCTGCCCGGCTCGACCTTCCTCGAGAAGGACGGCACCTTCACCAACGCCGAGCGCCGCATCCAGCGCGTCCGCAAGGTGATGACCCCGCGCAATGGCCTCGCCGACTGGGAGGTCACGATCGGCCTCGCCAAGGCAATGGGCTTCGAGATGACGTACAATCATCCCTCCGAGATCATGGACGAGATCGCGGCGTTGACGCCCACCTTCACCGGCGTCTCCTACCAGAAGCTCGAGGAGATGGGCTCGGTGCAGTGGCCCTGCAACGAGAAGTATCCCGAGGGCTCGCCGATCATGCATGTCGACGGCTTCGTCCGCGGCAAGGGCAAGTTCGTCGTCACCGAGTACGTCGCGACCGACGAGCGCACCGGCCCGCGCTTCCCGCTGCTGCTCACGACGGGGCGCATCCTGTCGCAGTACAATGTCGGCGCCCAGACCCGGCGCACCGACAACGTGGTGTGGCATGGCGAGGACGTGCTGGAGATCCATCCGCACGACGCCGAGCAGCGCGGCATCCGCGACGGCGACTGGGTGCGGCTGACCAGCCGCGCCGGCGAGACAACGCTGCACGCGTTGATCTCGGAGCGCGTGGCGCCGGGCGTGGTGTACACCACGTTCCACCACCCGCTGACCCAGGCCAACGTCATCACCACCGACTACTCCGATTGGGCGACCAATTGTCCGGAGTACAAGGTCACGGCGGTGCAGGTGTCGCAGTCCAACGGCCCGTCGGACTGGCAGAAGGCCTATGACGAGCAGGCCCGCAACTCGCGCCGCATTGCCCCGATCGTGGAGGCTGCGGAGTAGCATGCCAGATGCAGTGCGCATCGCGGATCGTCTGGTCTGGCGCGACGGAGCCCTCACCGAGGGCCACCGCCGCGTGCCGGAGGAGACCGCGGTCGCGCTGACCTATAATGGCGGCACCCAGGCTGTCATGATGGCGACGCCGCAGGACCTTGCCGACTTCGCCATCGGCTTCAGCCTCAACGAAGGTCTGATCAAGAGCCGCGACGACATCGTCTCGCTCGATGTCGTCGAACTCGATGACGGTATCGAGCTTCGGATGTGGCTGCCCGACGCGCTTGCCGAACGCCTCGCCGAGCGCCGCCGCAACATCGCCGGCCCCACCGGCTGCGGCTTGTGCGGCATCGACTCCCTCGCCGAAGCGGTGCGGCCCGCTGCGCATGTGCCCGCAGGACGGCGCTTCGCCCCGCGCGATATCATGACTGCGCTGGCCGCGATTGAGCCGCTGCAGAAGCTCAACCACGAGACCCGCGCCGTACACGCCGCGGCGTTCTGGACTCCGGCCCGCGGCATCGTCGCCCTTCGCGAGGACGTCGGCCGCCACAACGCGCTCGACAAGCTCGCCGGCCACCTCGCGCAGACGCGCGAGACGGCCAGCGAAGGCCTGGTCATCATGACCAGCCGCGTCTCGGTCGAGCTGGTGCAGAAGGCCGCCGCGATGGGCGCGCCAGTCTTGGTCGCCGTCTCCGCGCCGACCGCGCTTGCCATCCGCATGGCCGAGGCCGCGGGCATCACCCTGATTGCGGTGGCCCGCAACGACGGCTTCGAAATCTTCACCCACCCCGACCGCATCGTCGCGAGCGCCGAGGCGCGCGCGCCATCACCACAGACGGATAAGCCCCATGTCGCATAGCAGCACCCACGACCGCCTCGTCTACATGGCGAACCAGATCGGAAAGTTCTTCCAGAGCCAGGGCCGCGACAAGGAGGTTGCCGGCGTCGCCGAGCACATCAAGAAGTTCTGGGACCCGCGCATGCTCAAGACCATCTACGCGCATCACGACGCCGGCGGCGAAGGCCTCGACCCCGCCGTGAAAGACGCGATCGGCAAGCTGAAGGACGCGGCGGTCGCGAAGGAGAAGGCGTAAGGCGCCTCTACGCCGTCAATCGAACAGGCTGGATCGGATCCGGCGCGCGTGATGCAACACGCCTCGGATCTCGACCGCTTCAATAGATACCGTGTAGTAGACGACGTGTGCTTGGAAGCGGAACCGTCGCAGTCCCGCTCGAAATTCGTCGGCTGATTGGCCGATTGCAGGGAAGTCCGAGAGAAGCTCGAAAGTTCTGATCAGTCCGGACGCGTAAGCGTCCGCCTGATAAGAACCGAAATGTGTCTCTGTATAATCGTAGATTTGTGCGAGCTGGTCGCGCGCACGAATGGTCAGGCGGTAGCTACCCACGGCGCGCCGCAGCGCGCTGCCGGGCAGCCAGGATAATATCTTCGGCAGATTCGTCGGTGAACCTCTCGCAATCGGGATGCGCGAAGAACTCCCGGTAGCGAGCGATCTGCTCCTCGCGGCTCAAGCCATTCCACTCCGCGAGTTCCGCATCACTGGGCGGCAACGCTGAAGGCACGACACCGATCTTGGTTTGCGACATGGCGTTGTTCCCGAAAACCGTCGCCCCCCGGGGGGGCCGCCTCTTAGACAGATAACAGCTTTCGCCCAATTTTGCGAGGTCAGCTCCCTCTCGCCGTTCTTACGGGGAGAGGGAGCGCGCCGGTCTGGCAGCGTGTGATCTCACACCTCATCCTCGTGCTCGGCCTGCGATAGCTCCGCGATGGCGAGATCGCCGGAATCGGCCATGCGGGCTTTCGCGATGGTCCTGACATGCGCAGCCAGCGCCGGCATGCGGGCGATCAGGGCGTGGAAATCCTGGGCGTCCAGCACCAGCAGCCTTGTCTTGCGCGTGGCGGTGACGGTGCCGGAGCGCTTGGTTCGGTGCAGGAGCGCGATCTCGCCGAAGAAGGTGCCGTCGGCGAGCTTGACGCATTGCGTCGGCAGCTCGATCTCGACCTCGCCCGCGGTGATGAAATACATCGAGGACGCCGCATCGCCGCGCCGCACCAGCACCTCGCCGGATTCGATCGTGCGGGCGCGGAGCAGCCGCATGATGTCGGCAATCTCCGAGGCGTTGAGATGCGAGAACAGCGGCACCTTGGCGAGCATGCCCCAGGTGACGACGAAATCGCGCCGCTTGATCTCCTCGGCGAACGCCGTGGAGATGATGGCCACCGGCAGCGCGATCATCGCAAAGCCCCAGATGATCGCGACCACGGTGATGATGCGGCCGAGCGGCGTCACCGGCACGACGTCGCCATAGCCGACGGTGCCGAGCGTCACGATCGCCCACCACATCGCATGCGGGATGGTGCCGAACTTGTCCGGCTGCACGTCGCGCTCGACGGCGTAGAGCAGCGAGGCGAACAGCAGCACCGCGCCGGCCAGGATCACGAGGCAACCGACCAGAGTGCGGCGCTCGGCCTGTACGGCCGACAACAGCGAGCGCAGCGCCGGCGAATAGCGCACCAGCTTGAGGAACGGCAGGACGATGCTGACCGCTTCCAGGCCGCGGTCGCCGAGCGCGAGCGCAATCGTGGCCGGGACGAAGGACAAGAGGTCGATGATGCCGAGCGCGGAGAGCGCGTAGGCCAGGCGGTCCCGCCACGGCGATTGGCGCCTCGGCATGTGGCCGGCGACGCTCCAGAGCCGCGCGGCATACTCGGCGGCGAACACGATCAGTGCTGTGATCTTGATCAGCCGCAGCGGCCAGCCGAAGCTGGCGGCAATGTCCGGATCGGACGCCAGCACCACCGCCAGCACGTCGAGCGTAATGACGAGCACGATCAGCTGCACGAAGCGCGAGCCGTGCGTGCTCGGCAGATGGTCGTGCTCGAGCAACTCGTAGAGCCGGTCCCGCAGATCGGGGCTGCGAACGCTCTCGCCCGGCCCGAGCAGCGGCACGGCTAGCCGGCCTTGCCGATCGCGCTCTCGATCGCGGCCAGTGCGGCCTCCGCCTTGGTGCCATCGGGGCCGCCGGCCTGGGCCATGTCGGGACGGCCGCCGCCGCCCTTGCCGCCCAGCGCCTCCGACGCCGCGCGCACCAGCTCCACCGCGTTGAAGCGCGATGTGAGATCGGCAGTCACACCGACCACGACGCCGGCCTTGCCGTCCTCGGAAGTCGCCACCAGCGCGACGACGCCCGAACCGAGCTGCTTCTTGGCCTCGTCGGCGAGCGACTTGAGATCCTTCATCTCGATGCCGGAGACAGCGCGGGCCATCAGCTTGATGCCGCCGACGTCGCGGACGCCAGCCGCCGGCGAGCCGTTGCCGATCGAGGTGCCGCTGCCCATCGCGAGCTTCTTGCGCGCATCCGACAGCTCACGCTCGAGCTTCTTGCGCTCCTCCATCAGCGCGGTGATGCGCGCCGGAACTTCGTCCACCGTGGTGCGCAGTTCGGCCGCGGCGGCCTTGGCGAGCGAGAGATTGTGGTTGGCATGCGCGCGGGCGCCACGCGCCGTCAGCGCCTCGATGCGGCGGACGCCGGAGGCCACTGCGCTCTCCGAGGTCACCGCGATCAGGCCGATGTCGCCGGTGCGCTTGACATGCGTGCCGCCGCACAGCTCGACCGACCAGCCCATTGCGTTGGCGCCATGGTCGCGCGCGGCATGGCCCATCGAGACGACACGGACCTCGTCGCCATATTTCTCGCCGAACAGCGCACGCGCACCGGCCTCGCGGGCATCGTCGAGCCCCATCAGCCGGGTCGTGACCTCGGCATTCTCCAGCACGACGTCATTGGCGATGTCCTCGACGCGGGCGAGCTCCTCGGGCGAAATCGGCTTCGGATGGACGAAGTCGAAGCGCAGGCGGTCGGGCGAGACCAGCGAGCCGCGCTGGGCGATGTGGTCGCCGAGCACCTGACGCAGCGCCTCGTGCAGGATGTGGGTCGCCGAATGGTTGGCGCGGATCGCCGAGCGGCGGCCATGATCGACGTCGAGCTGCAGCGCAGTGCCGAGCTTGAGTGTGCCCTGCTCCACGGTGCCGATATGCGCGAACAGGTCGCCGGCCTTCTTCTGCGTGTCGGTGATGCGGACGCGGACGCCGTCGCCGGTCATCACGCCGGTGTCGCCGACCTGGCCGCCGGACTCGCCGTAGAACGGCGTCTGGTTGAGCACGATCACCCCGCTCTCGCCGGCCTTGAGGCTGTCGACCTCGGCGCCGTCCTTGACCAGCGCGGTCACCGCGCCCTCGGCGGTTTCGGTGTCGTAGCCGAGGAATTCGGTGGCGCCGAGCTTCTCGCGCAGCGGGAACCAGACGGTCTCGGTGGCCGCCTCGCCCGAACCGGCCCAGGCAGCGCGCGCCTTTGCCTTCTGACGCTCCATCGCGTCAGTGAAGGACGCCTGATCGACGCTGATGCCGCGCGACTTCAGCGCGTCCTGCGTGAGGTCGAGCGGGAAGCCGTAGGTGTCGTACAAGGTGAAGGCGACGTCGCCGTCGAACATGTCGCCCTTGGCGAGCGAGGCCGACTTCTCGTCGAGGATCGCAAGGCCGCGCTCCAGGGTCTTGCGGAAACGCGTCTCCTCCAGGCGCAGCGTCTCCTTGATCAGCGACTCGGCGCGGATCAGCTCGGGATAGGCCTGACCCATCTCGCGGGTGAGCGCGCCGACCAGCTTATGCATCAGCGGTTCGCGCGCGCCGAGCAGCTGAGCGTGGCGCATCGCGCGGCGCATGATCCGGCGCAGCACGTAGCCACGGCCTTCGTTGGACGGCAGCACGCCATCCGAGATCAGGAACGACGAGGCGCGGAGATGATCAGCGATGACGCGCAGGCTCGCCTTCTGCGGGCCCTGCGGATCGGCATTGGTGAGGTCGGCGATGGCGCGGATCAGCGCGACGAACAGGTCGATGTCGTAATTGTCGTGCTTGCCCTGCAGCACCGCGGCGACGCGCTCGAGGCCCGCGCCGGTGTCGATCGACGGCTTCGGCAGGGGATTGCGGACGCCGCCCTCGAGCTGCTCGTACTGCATGAACACGAGGTTCCAGATCTCGATGAAGCGGTCGCCATCCGCCTCCGGCGATCCCGGAGGGCCGCCCCAGATCTTGTCGCCATGGTCGTAGAAGATCTCCGAGCACGGGCCGCACGGGCCGGTGTCGCCCATCTGCCAGAAATTGTCCGAGCCGGCGATGCGGATGATGCGCGACTCAGGGAGGCCCGCGATCTTCTTCCAGAGCCCGAACGCCTCGTCGTCGTCGATATAGACGGTCGCGGTCAGCTTGTCCTTCGGGAGGCCGAACTCCTTGGTGACCAGCTTCCAGGCGAGCTCGATCGCGTTCTCCTTGAAGTAGTCGCCGAAGGAGAAGTTGCCGAGCATCTCGAAGAAGGTGTGATGCCGGGCGGTGTAGCCGACATTGTCGAGGTCGTTGTGCTTGCCGCCGGCGCGGACGCATTTCTGCGACGTGGTGGCGCGGTTGTAGGGCCGCTTCTCGACGCCGGTGAAGACGTTCTTGAACTGCACCATGCCGGCGTTCGTGAACATCAAAGTCGGGTCGTTGCGCGGCACGAGCGGCGAGGACGGCACGATCTCGTGGCCGTTCGCAGCGAAGAAATTGAGGAAGGTCGACCTGATCTCGTTGACGCCGCTCATAGCAATCCAATCGAAGAAGTCCGGGAATTCGGCGGCATTGCTTTTAGACAAGGGACTATCGCGTGTCCAGAAACTGTGCAGAAACATCATGGGGTTGCTGCACGGCTCCTAAAGCTGGTTGAAAGCCACGGTGACGCGTTGACAGCTCGGTTGAGCTGGTGTTTTGTCGCCGCTACTCAACGACAGTCGCGTCGGGAGAGACCGTCTCTTGAGGTTCAGCTTGAACTTCAGGGGTCGGCGCCGAAGGAGCAACCGCCCCGGAAACTCTCAGGCAAAAGGACCCTCGCGACTTCAACTGCATCTGGAAAGAGACGCTGGCCGGGCCTGATCCCGGGAGGCGTCCGCCGACGGGATAATACTCTCAGGCACAGCGACAGATGGGGCTTCGGTAGCGTTTTTCGGGACTGGTCCCGAGGAACCGCGCGAGGACCCCTGATGGCTGAACCGGCTGCTGCAACTCCCTCCTCTTTGAAGCGAACGCCGCTGCATGCGCTGCATGTCAGCCTCGGCGGCAAGATGGTGCCGTTCGCGGGCTATGAGATGCCCGTGCAATACGCGCCCGGCGTGCTCAAGGAGCACCTCCATACCCGCGCCGCCGCCGGGTTGTTCGATGTCTCGCATATGGGCCAGGTCGCGCTGGTGCCGAAATCCGGCACTGTCGCCGACGCCGCGGCTGCGCTGGAGCGGCTGGTGCCGCAGGACATCATCGGCATCCCCGCGGGCCGCCAGCGCTACGCCCAGTTCACCCATGCCGACGGCGGCATTCTCGACGACCTGATGGTGGCAAATTTCGGCGAGCATCTGGTGCTGGTGGTGAATGCCGCCTGCAAGGAGGCCGATATCCAGCTGCTGCGCAACGGCTTGTCCGACGTCTGCGACGTGCAGCCGCTGACCGACCGCGCGCTGCTGGCGCTGCAGGGGCCGAAGGCGGCAAGCGTGCTGGCGAAATTCTGTGCAGAGGCCGACGGCATGCGGTTCATGGATTCGGGCCCGCGCACGGTCGACGGTCTCGCCTGCTACGTCTCGCGCTCCGGCTATACCGGCGAGGACGGCTACGAGATCTCGGTGCCGGCCGACGAGGCCGAGCAGCTTGCGGAAGCGCTGCTGTCCGACAAGGACGTGCTGCCGATCGGGCTCGGCGCCCGCGACAGCCTGCGGCTCGAAGCGGGGCTCTGCCTCTATGGCCACGACATCGACACCACCACGACGCCCGTCGAGGCGGCGCTGGAATGGTCGGTGCAGAAGGTCCGGCGCACGGGCGGCGCGCGCGCCGGCGGCTTTCCGGGCGCGGCGAAGATCCTGGCGCAGTTCGACGGCGGCGCGGCCCGCCGCCGCGTTGGGCTGCGGCCCGAGGGCCGCGCGCCGGTCCGCGAGGGCGCGGTGCTGTTCGCCAGCGCTGACGGCGGCGAGCCGGTCGGCAAGGTCACCTCCGGCGGCTTCGGCCCGACGCTGAATGCGCCCGTCGCCATGGGCTACGTTCCGACCGCCCTCGCCGCGCTCGACACCCAGTTGTTCGCCGACGTGCGCGGGCAGCGCCTGCCGCTGCGCGTCGCCGCCACGCCTTTTGTCCCCAACACCTACAAACGTTGAACCTGCAAGCGCTGAAGGACGTCCATGACCACGCTGTACACCTCCGACCATGAATGGCTCAGCATCGACGGCGATGTCGCCACCATCGGCATCACCGACTACGCGCAGGCGCAGCTCGGCGACGTCGTGTTCGTGGAGCTGCCGCAGGTCGGCCGCGCGCTGAAGAAGACCGAGGCCGCCGCCGTGGTCGAATCGGTCAAGGCCGCCTCCGACGTCTACGCGCCGATCACCGGCGAGGTGGTCGAGGTCAACCAGGCCATCGTCGACGAGCCGGCGCTGGTCAACACCGACGCCGATGGCAAGGCCTGGTTCTTCAAGCTCAAGATCGCCGACAAGGCGGAGCTCGGCGGCCTGATGGATGAGGCCGCCTACAAGGCGCACACCGCGTGAGAGCCGCGGTGCGGCGACACTCACCTCTGTCATCGCCCGGCTCGACCGGGCGATCCAGTACGCCGCGCTCCCTCAGTCTGATCTCGACAGCAACGAATAATGGATGCCCTGCCTTCGCGGGGCGTGACGAGGCCTAGAGGATTTGCTCATGACCACGCCGCTCAAGCCGCTCGATGATGCCGCCACCAGCTTTGCCCGCCGCCACATCGGTCCGTCTCCCCGCGACGTTGCGGCGATGCTGGAGACCGTCGGCGCCAAAAGCGTGTCGGAGTTGATGGCACAGACCCTGCCCGGCACGATCCGGCAGGCCGCGCCGCTCACGCTGGAGCCCGCCTTGAGCGAGGTCGAGGCGATCGGCCACATGCGCGCGCTGGCGGCGCAGAACCAGGTCTTCACCTCGCTGATCGGCCAGGGCTATTCGGGCACGGTCATGCCGGCGGTAATCCAGCGCAACATCCTGGAGAACCCGGCCTGGTACACGGCCTATACGCCCTACCAGCCCGAGATCAGCCAGGGCCGGCTGGAGGCGCTGTTCAACTTCCAGACCATGATCTGCGACCTCACGGGTCTCGACGTCGCCAACGCCTCGCTGCTCGACGAGGGCACCGCGGCGGCGGAGGCGATGGCGCTGGCCGAGCGGTCGGCGCGTGCAAAGACGAAGGCGTTCTTCGTCGACCGGAATGTCCATCCGCAGACGCTGGCCGTGCTGCGCACACGCGCCGAGCCGCTCGGCTGGCAGCTGATCGTCGGCGATCCCGCCAAGGATCTGGACAGCGCCGAGGTGTTCGGCGGCCTGCTGCAATACCCCGACACGACCGGCGCGCTGCGCGATCCGCGCGGTGCCATCGCCAAGCTGCACGACAAGGGCGCACTGGCCGTTCTCGCCGCGGACCTCCTGGCGCTGACCTTGATCGCCTCGCCGGGCGAGCTCGGCGCCGACATCGCGATCGGCTCGGCGCAGCGTTTCGGCGTGCCGATGGGCTATGGCGGTCCGCACGCCGCCTACATGGCGGTGCGCGACGCGCTGAAGCGCTCGCTGCCCGGCCGCATCGTCGGCCTCTCCGTGGATTCGCGCGGAGCCCCCGCCTATCGCCTGGCGCTGCAGACCCGCGAGCAGCACATCCGCCGCGAGAAGGCGACCTCGAACATCTGCACGGCGCAGGTGCTGCTGGCGGTGATCGCGGCGATGTATGCGGTCTATCATGGACCCGAGGGGCTCAAGGCGATCGCCCGCACGGTGCATCGCCGGACGACGGTGCTGGCGGCCGGCTTGCGGAAGCTCGGCTTTGCGCCGGCCAACGACGCCTTCTTCGACACGGTGACCGTGGACGCTGGCGCCAAGGCCTCCTCGATCATCGCGCGCGCCGAGGGCGAACAGATCAATCTCGGACGCGACGGCAGCAGGCTGCGCATCGCGCTCGACGAGACGACGACGGCCGATGTCGTCGAAGCCGTGTGGCGCGCGTTCGGTGGCGAGCTGTCCTATGCCGATATCGAAGCCGGGGCGCGCGACGCCGTTCCGGCCGAGTTGAAGCGGCAGCGGCCATACCTTACGCATCCGGTGTTCCACGCGCACCGCTCCGAGACCGAGATGCTGCGCTATCTGCGCAAGCTCGCCGACCGCGATCTCGCGCTCGACCGCGCGATGATTCCGCTCGGCTCGTGCACGATGAAGCTGAACGCGACGACCGAGATGATTCCGCTGACCTGGCCGGAATTTTCCAGCCTGCATCCGTTCGTGCCGCGCGCCCAGGCGGCCGGCTATCACGCGATGTTCGCCGATCTCGAGGACTGGCTTTGCCGGATCTCCGGCTATGACGCGGTGTCGCTGCAGCCGAACTCCGGCGCGCAGGGCGAATATGCCGGGCTTCTGGCGATCCGCGGCTACCATGCCGCGCGCGGCGACAGCCACCGCACGATCTGCCTGATCCCCTCCTCCGCCCACGGCACCAATCCGGCCTCCGCGCACATGGTCGGCATGGAGGTGGTCGTGGTCGGCTGCGACGCGGGCGGCAATGTCGATCTCGCCGATCTCACGGCCAAGGCGGAGGCGCACAGCGCCAAGCTCGCCGCGATCATGATCACCTATCCCTCGACGCATGGCGTGTTCGAGGAGCACATCCGCGACATCTGCGACATCGTCCATGCCCATGGTGGCCAGGTGTATCTGGACGGCGCCAACCTCAACGCCCAGGTCGGCCTCGCCCGTCCCGGCGATTACGGCGCCGACGTCAGCCATTTCAACCTGCACAAGACGTTCTGCATCCCGCATGGCGGCGGCGGTCCGGGCATGGGCCCGATCGGCGTCAAGGCGCATCTGGCGCCGTTCCTGCCGGGTCATCCCAACACGGATGGCGCGAGCGCCCATCCGGTCGGCCCGGTCTCGGCGGCGCCCTACGGCTCGGCCTCGATCCTGACCATCTCCTACATCTACATGCTGCTGATGGGGGGCGAGGGCCTGACGCGCGCCACGGAGATCGCGATCCTCAATGCCAACTACGTCGCGGCCCGGCTCGATGCCCATTTCCCGGTGCTCTACCGCAACGAGCGCGGCCGCATCGCGCATGAGTGCATCATCGACCCCAGGCCGCTGAAGCAGACCAGCGGCGTCACCGTGGATGACATCGCCAAGCGCCTGATCGACTATGGCTTCCACGCCCCGACGATGAGCTTCCCGGTCGCCGGCACCCTGATGATCGAGCCGACCGAGTCGGAATCCAAGGCCGAGCTCGACCGCTTCTGCGACGCCATGATCGCGATCCGCAAGGAGATCGCCGAGGTCGAGCAGGGCCGCTTCAAGATCGAGGCCTCACCGCTGCGCCACGCGCCGCACACAGTGCACGACGTCGCCGATGATGACTGGAGCCGCGCCTACCGCCGCAGCGAGGGCTGCTTCCCCCAGGGCACCTCGCGCACCGACAAATATTGGTGCCCGGTCGGCCGCGTCGACAACGTCTATGGCGACCGCAACCTGGTGTGCTCGTGCCCGCCGATCGGCGACTACGCCCAGGCGGCGGAGTAAGCCTCTTCACGCACGCCCCAATCGATCGGCCGCCACGGCTCGCGACATTCGTCGACGTCGGGCCGGTCGGGATCCGGAGCGATGAGCACCGCATGCCAACGCCAGAGATTGGCGTTGCTCAATCCGGTGCCGCCCCACCAGCGCCGGATCGGATTGTGGCTGCTGAAATCCTCCTCACCGGCCAGGATGGCCTTGCCGAGCGGAGAGAGAAACAGCGTGCTGGCCTTGTAGCGCGCGAGACGTTCACGGCTGTCGTGCATGTCGACCGAGAAGGGCCATTCGGCGAGGCCTGAAATGGCCGGCACCGGCGCGAGTGCCAGGCCATCGAGCAACATGCCGCCCTCCCAATAATCATAGACGCGCCGTTGAAAGCGCTCCCGATGATGCGGAAGCAGGTCCGATGGGTGCTGGTAACCGGCCGAGAGCAGTTCGAGAAGTCTCAGCTCCGACGCGCCGAGACCCGTGACGACGCCGGGCAGCTCATCCAGCATCTCCTGCACGCAACGGCGAAGCTGCGGCAGCGGACTGAGATCCTGCTTCAACAGATCGAACCAGGCTTGCGGCGTCGGCGCCCGAAATGCCTGCCATGCGAGCCGCCCCAGATCGAGATGCTCACGTGAAAGCGCAACGCCGGCGATGGTTCGGTCGGCGGGTTGTCTGACCAAAGCCTCGAAGCCTGGCGAATCGAGGTGTCGCAACACGATCTTCGTCGCGATCTCGGCGTGATCGCGCAGATGATCCAGCAACCAGATCAGCACCAACTGATCGTTGGGGCGGGTGCCCATCCACAGCTCGACGCTGTCGCAGCGATCGACGAGTTCGAGAAAACCGTGGCTCCGCCCACCGACCGCCAGGAAGTCACCGCGCGAGGCGAAATCCAGCCAATGCCCCCTCTTCCGTCGCGCGCCGCGCGGCAGGAGATACGCAGAGAGTTCGGCCTCGGATGGCAAGGGTCCCCAAACGAAGCGATGCAGAATTGGCACCACCAGTTCGGCGAAGCCGCCTCTCCGGAGCGCGCCGGCGCTGGGATCATCGGCGACGAGAATCAAACGCGTCATGCTGTTGGCTCCGGCACGACCTGTTGGTCCAACACGTTTGCAATCGGCTTCCGGCGCCAGACACCGGCACCGGACAACGCAATGCCGCCGTGCGGATCGGGACCGCACGTCCGCTTTCAGCCATTCTGATGAGATCGCGTCCGGCGCTCGGAAAAACGTGCCCGCTGCATTCGAAAATGCAGCAGCCCAGGGCGCACAGACTTGCAGATGCGCAGACGTTCAGATGCACAGGCTGGCAGAGCGCCACAGATCAGCAAGCGGGCACCGGGACGCCGATATGTCGGCGTCCAAGCCGCCCGCTGCCGTCGTAACTAACCCTATTCTTCCGCCGGCTCCTCGTCGTCGGAGTCGCGCTCGGCATTGCCGGCCAGGATCTGCTCGGCGATCAGGCCGGAGTTCTGGCGGATCGCGGCCTCGATCTTGGCGGTCATGTCCGGATTGGTCTTGAGGAACGTCTTCGAGTTCTCACGACCCTGTCCGAGCCGCTGGCTGTCATAGGAGAACCAGGCGCCGGACTTCTCGACGATGCCGGCCTTGACGCCGAGATCGAGGATCTCGCCCATCTTGGACACGCCCTCGCCGTACATGATGTCGAACTCGACCTGCTTGAACGGCGGCGCCAGCTTGTTCTTCACGACCTTCACGCGGGTGGAGTTGCCGATCACCTCGTCACGCTCCTTGATCGCGCCGATGCGGCGGATGTCCAAGCGCACGGACGCGTAGAACTTCAGCGCGTTGCCGCCGGTGGTGGTCTCCGGCGAGCCGTACATCACGCCGATCTTCATGCGGATCTGGTTGATGAAGATCACCATGGTATTGGACTTGTTGATCGAGGCCGTCAGCTTGCGCAGTGCCTGGCTCATCAGGCGGGCCTGCAGGCCGGGCAGCGACTCGCCCATCTCGCCCTCGAGCTCGGCCTTCGGCACCAGCGCCGCCACGGAGTCGACGACCAGAACGTCGACCGCGCCCGAGCGCACGAGCGTGTCGCAGATCTCCAGCGCCTGCTCACCCGTATCCGGCTGCGAGATCAGGAGTTCGTCGATGTTGACGCCGAGCTTCCGCGCATAGACCGGATCGAGCGCATGCTCGGCATCGATGAAGGCACAGATGCCGCCCTTCTTCTGCGCTTCCGCCACCGTGTGCAGCGCCAACGTCGTCTTGCCGGACGATTCCGGCCCGTAGATCTCGACGATGCGCCCCTTCGGCAGACCGCCGATGCCGAGCGCGATGTCGAGCCCGAGCGAGCCGGTCGAGACCGTCTCGACATCCATCGAGCGGTCGTTCTTGCCCAGCTTCATCACCGAGCCCTTGCCGAACTGACGCTCGATCTGGGACAGCGCAGCGGAGAGCGCCTTACTCTTATCCATGGAAGAACCTTCGACGATACGCAGGGCTGTGGCGGACATTGGCGCTCCTTATGGCGGGGATTCGCGGGATGGACAAACGGTTAACGAGGTCGGCCAGCAATCTTGAGGTGAATGTACTCGATCTGTTCTTTGTTCGCAATATGTTCTTTCAATCATTCGCGCCCGTTCACAGCTTCAGCAACGCGCCGAGGCGGCGGCCTCAACGAGCATCGGCCAGAGAGCGGCGACAGCGTGCGGCACGGCTCCAGCATCTCGCGCGCCTCGCCTGCGGCAGGCCTCGACACAACCAAAAATTGCAGACGACGCGAGACGCTTGCGCCGGCTCTTGGGTTCTGCTTCGTCGGGCGGATCCGATCGACCTCGGGCCAGCACGAACCCCATGACCACCCCAAGCAACACCGTCACGCTGTGGCGCCCCGTCGGCCCGAAGGAGCTCGCTTTGATCGAGGCCTCGGGCATGCGGCGGTTTCCACCCCGCCTCCCCGAGCAGCCGATCTTCTATCCCGTGCTGAGCGAGGACTACGCAGTGAAGATCGCGCGCGACTGGAACGTGCCGGCGAGCGGCAGCGGCCATGTGCTGCGGTTCGAGGTGTTGCGCGAATTCATCGATTGCTACCAAGTGCAGGAGGCCGGCGGGCGGGACCATCTCGAGTACTGGATTCCGAGCGAACATCTCATTGAGTTCAATGCCGCCATCGTCGGGCCGATCGTGCTCGTCAAAAGTTTTCCTTGAAACAACCCGACTTCCGCTAGCGTGCGAACACCGCACGTCCGTGGTTCTCCTGAGAAGAACGAAGTTCCCGCGTCTCTTCTGCTTTTGTTCGGCTCATCCTCTGAGCAGCCGCTTGGTTTTCGTGCATCCGAACGGACGATGAGAGAGGTGGTCGAACGACATGCGCGACGAGCCGCTGCGAGTTCCACAAACGATCGTCTCCGCAAGCCTGCTACCAGCGCAGCGAATTTCCAGAGATCGCGGACATGTCCCGTCGAAGGAGGCGCGAAACTTCCCGGCCGGTTCCAATCACGCGCGATCGGGATCACGATGCTGTTCGATGCTCATGGCATGATGACCAGCAGGTGAAGCGGGCCGCAAGCGCAGCCTCAACCACGATTGACTGGAGGTCTACGAGCTCGCCCGTTGCACAACCGCAAGATGAAAGCATCCTGGTCTGCCGAATGTTCTAAAGCATGATCCGGAAAAGCGCGCAGCGGTTTTCCGAAAAGATCATCGCAAACAACAATCTAAAGCGCGGTGGCGATTCATCCTAATCTCATCGCGCTTTAGCGCGCCGCTGCGTGATGCGCCTCACGCAGTCCGGTGCCGGAACGCCCCGGCAAACCACGGCCATTGTCATAAACTTTTGGTTGTGGTACGAAAACCGGGTCTTGGAGCGTGACAACGGATTTTTCAGCCCCGAATTTGTTTGTTCGTTTCCGATGATGATGGCGCATATCGACCGGCTCATTTTGGCGAGTCATGTGCTGCCATGTGACATGCCATCTGCAGAGAATTGCCGAGACGATGGCTCGAGACAATGTCTGCAGGCTCAGTCACCCTAGGCGCACGGCCCTGAAACCATCCGCGCCGAAAGAAAGCCCCGGACCCGTGTCCGGGGCTTTTGACGTTTGACGTCTCAGTTCCGGATTCACCATGACGCGCATCCGAATTTGTCGTTGCCCGTACCGGTAACGGATCGCACCGTTGCCCATCATATGACCGATGACACGCGATGATCTCATCTGCCGCTGGTGCAGAGCCGGCCTGCAGCGCCTGGAGCTTCACTCGCAGCGCGGCGTTGCCGGCGACAAACGATGCCCGGCCTGCAATGAAGTGCTGGAAACGGTGGACGGCGCGACTGAGGTCGCCTACCGCCTCACCGTCGTGCCGGAGCGGATTTTCGATCCGCGATAGCCGCAGGCAACGCAGTCAACTCACTCGCCAAAAATCGCGTGAGCTGATCTGTTATTTGCAACCCTTGATTTGACGCAAGGCGCGCGCGCAAGTTGCTGTCTACTCTCAACGTGTCATTGCCGAACTGCCCTCGCCGGGAAGCTACGACGTTGACGCCGAGCCTCGGACCGCGGCGGTCCGAGGCTCACTCATTCAGCGGACATGAATTCAGCGGAGATGAACTTCGTCTCAGCTTCGCCCCTCCCGCGGTGCGAAGGCGGCAAATCCTTGCGTGACGGCAACAACTAACAGCCATCGCAACCGTCGACCGTATTTTACCGGAATTGATCCAGGGGGGTTTTCCGCTTCCATTTACGCTGCGTTCATCAAACCCAGCGGCCTGGGGCGGTCAGGGCTCACCGGTTTTGGCAATGCCGCTCTATTTCTTTCGTATCCGTAACGGCCACTTCTCAGGCGCGTCCGAGTATGGGACCGAGTGTGCCGATCGTAACGCCGCCTGGAAAGAGATGACCACTGTCTGCGCCGACATGGCCAGCAGCATCTCGCGCAAGCTCGCCGAGAACTCGGAGTGGCAGATGGAGCTGCTCGACGAGACGCGGCAGCCGGTGTTCCGCATCCGCATCGTCGCCGAGTCGCTGGATCAGGCCTGAGCGCTGTTCGACGTGACGATCTGCCATCAATGGTCGATGGTCGCCCTCGCTCACAATCCGTAGTTGGCAGGCCATATGCCATTGCCTGTCATTTCGGCAAGCCCCCTTGATCTAGATCAAGTAGGCAAGGCCCCTGCTGGCCGACACTTAAATTTGTATGGGTAATCTGATCTTCAAATGTCCGCGAACGGGAATGAACGTGCAGCATTGGCTGGAAGAGCCGAAGCCGGGCGACCCGACCTGCGCGTATGAAACCGTGGTGTGCAAGGCATGCACCCGGCTTCACTTCATCAACCGCAACACACGAAAGCTCCTCGGCGAGCGGGAATGATCGGCCGGCAATGGCTCAATCAGCGCTGGGCAATCGCCGCATCGTGAATTCGATCGCTCCATCCGGGAGCTCGCGCCAGCTTTCCACGGCGCTCATATAGCCGGCCTTCGGATAACGGGTCAGGTAATCGCGCGCCTTGGCGCGCGCGGCCTCGCGCGGCAAAGTGAAGGTGTCGCGCACATAGCCGTCCGGCTTCCGGCGCCGGGCCGCCATCCGGCTGGCAATGTCCCGCGGGCGCAACCCCATCGACGAACTCCAACACGTTGCACCCCGTCAATATAGACGAGGTCGCACGGAATCCGAGTCGGATCGTCGCCGTGCCCGCTCTGCCAGCGGGCGCCCCATGGGCAAACGTCAGTTGGTGCTGGCGCCGGTCTTCGGCTTTTTCGCCGCCGTCGTCTTCACGGGAGGCGTCGTTTTCGGCTGCTCGGCAGCGCGCACATTGCCCCACGGATCCGCCGCCGTCTTGGCGTCCGGGATCTTGCGCATGGTGTCCCTGTAGGCCCTGTCCCGCGCAGCCTCGGCCTCCTTCTCCTCTGGGGTCTTGGAAGGACCATCAGCGAGAAGGTTGATGTTCGGCATCTGCGCCATCGCCGGCACGGCCCAGCCGGTCAACACGGCGACCGCCATCGTCACGATCAGCTTCTTCATTGGTTACTCCCCGGTCTTGGCCGCCTTATACCATTGCGTCGCCCCGCGCCAAGTCTCAGGCGCGTGTCGGACGGGCCCCATCGGCGTTCCTTGCCCTGGAACCACCAACCCAGCGCGGGACGTGCAGCGGCTGCTGGCACGGGACACCTTGCCCGAGACACCGCACGATCAGCCCTCGACATCACCAGTCGCGAGGCAGTTCCGGGAGGGAAGCCTCAGTTGCCGTCCCATCAGCCTGTCGCCCGGCCTGCCATTCAGCATAGGATTCCAACTCCGGCCTTTTCAAGCCGCCCGCTTGCGGCAAACGGCCCGGACTGCTTCCGCCAACGAGCGGGCCGCCGACAACAAGACCAGCATCAAACACCTGGGGAGGACTCTTTCTCGTGCCGAACGACACACCTGACTTCACCCTCGATCAGGCGCGGCGCCTGCTGGATGACGTGTTCGCCCCCTGGATCAAGGATCTTGCGCTGATCGTCGAGGACATCGCGCCCACGGCCCAGGGCGAGCCGGGCGCCATCCTGCGCCTGCCGTTCTCGCCGCGGCTGTGCCGCGACAACGGCGTTGTCTGCGGCCAGGCGCTGATGGCCTTTGCCGATACCGCGACGGTGATCGCGATGGTGAGCGCCAGCGGAGGCTATCGGCCGATGACCACGGTCGACCAGACCACGCACTTCATGCGCGCGGTCGCCTCCTCCGATGTGTTGGCCGATGCGCGCGTGGTCCGGCTGGGCCGCACCATGGGCTTCGGCCGGGTCACGTTGACCAGCGCCGCCGACGGCAAGCCGGTGGCCATGGTGTCCAGCGCCTTCGCGATGCTCTGACCCCCGCAAAGCCACGGGAGTTTAACGAATTGTGAAGATGAGGGCCCCGCCTTCGCGAGCGCGATTCATCGCAATGAAACCCGGGCCTGATTTATTTTATGCGCTTTTGACGCGAAAGGTGATTCCATTCGGCATCGGGTTGCAGGCGATGAGCGAGACAGATGAAAAACGGATTGCACCCCGTCATCGGGTGCTCAAGCAGGGCAGGCTGGCGTTCGACGGCGGCGGCGCGGTCGATTGCATGGTCCGCAACATGTCGGACACCGGGGCGCGGGTCGAGGTGGTCAGCCCGGTCGGCCTGCCCGGAGCGTTCACGCTGGTGATCCCGTCCGACAGGTTCACGCGCCGTTGTCACGCGGTGTGGAGCCACGATAAGCGGATCGGCATCGCCTTCGACTGATCAGGATCGAGGGCGATGGGACCTGCCGCGCATGACGCGGCCGACGACGCTCTCCCTGGAGTACCGGCGGCTCTCGCACGGTGCCGTCCCCTGCCCCCGCGCCTCCACGGACTGAAACTCCAACGAGGGGAACGGCAAACGCGCCATACAAGGCGGCCGCCTCCCAAGCGGCCGCTGTTGCAAAGTTCGACGCTCAGTAGCCGCGCCGGGTCGGATAGTTCGAAGGACCCCGCCCGTATCCCCCGCCGTAGCCGCCACCGATGCCGATTCCGATGCTGACAGGCGGCACCACCCGCACCGGCGGCCCATAATATTCCCGCGGCGGCGGCGGCGGCGCGTAGACGACGACGTCATCGGGATCACGGCGGGACGGGCGGCTGGCGCGCTTCGGCGGATCCTCATCGCGTTTCCTGACCGGCTTCTCCTCGACGCGCTTGGGCGTTTCGGACTTGCGCGCCGGCGGCGTCTGCGAGCACGGACAGGTCGGCCCCGTGGTGGCATTCGCCGGCACCACCGGCGGAGTTGCGGGGACCACCGCGGGGATGGCTGCGTTGGCAGCCGCCACGACCGGCGTCACGACCGGACGGTTGCGCAGGCGCTCGATCAGCTTGCGCGCGGTCGCCGTCAGGTCGCTATCCGGATAGCGGTCGAGAAAGCCCTGATAGGACGCGACGGTGTTGATCAGCACGGCCTCGTTCCACGCGGCCATTCGATTGTGCAGGTCGAGCCATTGCCGCGCCTGCGGACCATAGGGCGCCGCAGTGTAGAGCGTGACGAACGCCTCATAGGCCTCGACACTGCCGTCGCCGACGATGAGCTCATTGGCGGCCTCGATCGGCTTGCCTTGCAGGCTGCGCTTCCATTCATCAACGCTGCGCTTGGCGATCACCGGCCGCGGCCCGGCATTGGCCGCGCTTGCATCGCTCGTGGCCACGAAGCGGAAATCCTCGGTGAGCGAGGAGGAATCCCACGGCGTCTGCCGCCCTTCGGTCGCCTTGTTGACGGCGACGCGCACCCGCTTGAACGCCTCCTCGATCGGCAGGCCGGGCTCGCGCGCCGCCTGCAGCAGCGCCGTGGTGTAGGGACTGTTGGCACCGCTGCCGTCCTCGGCCTCCGCGCCGGGCGAGGTCGAGTAGGACAGGAACGTGCCCGGCGCGCCGCTCTTGGTGTCGAGCAGCGCGAGGCCGCGGCCGGCGCTCTGGTTGATGCTCGGGAACGGGTTGTTGCGGCAGGCATCGAGCAGCAGGATGCGCATCCGGCTCGGCACCGCATTGAGCGTGTTAAGGAGATCGTTGAGACGCACCGCCTGCAGCGGAATGTCGGCCTCGCGGCGTGGATCGACATCGACGGGAACCAGATAGTTCTCGCCGTCGATCTGCAGGCCGTGGCCGGCATAGAACACCAAGGCCACCGTATCGGGCCCCTTGCTTGCGATCTTGGCGGCGAAATCCCCGACCTCGCGGTTCAGATCCCGCTGTGAGAGATCGGCGGCCGTCGTCACCTCGAAGCCCGACTCTCCCAGCATTTTCGCCATTGCATTGGCGTCGTTCGCCGGGTTCGGCAGCGGCGTCACCGACCGATAGGCGGATTGCCCGATCACCAGCGCCAGCCGGCTGCTCTCGGCCAAGGCTGGCGCCAGGCCGGCAAGCAGGCCGCCCGCAATCAATGCGGCCCTGAGAGCGTGGCGGAACATGGCGATCTCCAATCTGCTGCTGACGTGCCAGTTGGTCGGGCCGGTTCGCGACCCGGTTCATTGCGGAGAGTAAATGCCGCACGCCTGAACACGTCCTGCTCACCACTTCGGACCGTATCGGACACCGTTGCTGCACAGGATTCCCGCAGCCTTGCCGCGATCGCCGACTAGGTTGCGCGCCGCACGGCGGCGGGGCGAACATGCGGTTGACGGCAATATTGGCAGGGCTGCTCGCAGCTCTGCTTCTCTCGGGCTGCGCCGCGGACAGTCAGTCGCGCCTGCCCGCCTTCATGCGCGTGCGGGCATCCGAGCCGCCCCCGCCCGAAGCTGCTCCCGATGTCGGGCGTCTCGTCCGCAAGAACCTCGACATGATCTTCGTCGCCACGACGCAACCGCGCGATCTCGAGGCCACAGCCGCCCGGCGCACGGACCACGGCGATGCATGGACAGCCTGCGTGCGCGCGGAGATCATTTCGGTCACCGGCGCGCCGCTGCGGAGGCAGATCTACCGGCTGACGATCAAGCAGGATGAGATCATCGATCGCCGGCGCGCAGCCGCCGGGGACTGTGTTGCTGAAGATTACACAGCCGTACTATCAACAAAGTGATTCAACCCCTGGCTGATGACAACAGGCGCGATCGACCTGAACTGATCAGGTCCCCCGCGGGGCGGGAACCCGCTACCTTCCCGGTAGCAGAGCGTTAGCTATTAGCTAACGCAAGCGCGTAACCGAGGAGCGAACGACTGGCTCAAATTTAACGATTCTTGCGCAACATTGGTTTCAGCTAACGCCGGGAATGACCACTGGATCTGGTTCTTCATGCACGTTCACCTCGTCGGCGACGATTCGGCCAAGCTTGCTTTGCTGCGCGGTATGCTGGCCGAGCGCTGCTCTCTCACGACCGAACTGATCGGTGACGCCGACATCAAGGGCGCCGACATCGACGCGATCGTCGTGGCCGCGGACCTGCGCGATGTCGACAACATCACCGCCCTGAAGGAAATCTCCGACCGGCTTGCGCGTATTCCGCGCCGCATCTTCCTCACCAATCACAAATCGCGCCTCTCGACGGTGCAGGCCTACGCGCTCGGCGCCACGACTGTTCTGTCGGCTACGCCGAGCCGCAACCAGCTGCTCGGAAAGCTGCTCGATACGCGGCCTCATCAGCCGGCGAAGAGCGTCGCCACGGACGATCGGCAGGCCGCGTTCACTGGAGCATCCTGCATCGCCTCGATGTTCGCCGCCGTCCTGGGCGGCGCCGAGATCGACGTCGACGAGACGCGACGCGCCGGCAAGCGAATTGCCGAGTGCATCGCTGAGAACGGCCTGTCCGACTGGCTCGCCACCGTCCGCCGCCATCATGAAGGCACCTATCAGCACTGCCTGCTCGTCACCGGCATCACAGTCGATTTCGGCCTGAGCCTGGGCGTCCACAGTTCCGATCTCGAACGGCTCTACATGGCTGCGATGTTTCACGACATCGGCAAGGCCAAGATCCCCCTCGCCATCCTCGACAAGCCCGGCCGTCTCGATGTCGCGGAACGCGCGCTGGTCGAGACTCATCCGGCGGCGGGCTACGATGCGCTGAAGGGCAACGCGGCGATCACCGAGGAGGTGCTCAAGGCGGTTCGTCACCATCATGAATTCCTCGACGGCAGCGGCTATCCCGACGGGCTGATGGCCAACAGCATTCCGGATCTGACGCGTATCCTGACCATCTCCGACATCTTCTCGGCGCTGATCGAATATCGCAGCTACAAGCCGGTCATGGCCCGCGAAAAGGCCTACGAGATCCTCCAGAGCATGGAGGGCAAGCTCGAGAAGCCGTTGATCGGCGCCTTCCGCGATGTCGCGCTGATCCGCTGATCGCGCGTTGAGCCCGTGGTGAATGCGTCGTTAAGCCGGCCGCGCCAATTTGAGCCGATCGGCAAGGCCTATCTTGTGAGCTTTGCACTACCATTCGACCGGGTTGCGTGACCACAGCGCAGCAAGGGGACCGTCGAGACGTGGCCGAGATCATCGATCGTTCATTTGCACATCCGCCATCGATAGCTGGGGAGCAGCGACTCGCCGAAGCGGGCATGCCGCCTGCCAAGCGACTGGTCCCTCTGGACACCGTCCTGCCGCAAGCCTGGCAGGACCTGGCTGACCGCGCCGTGGAGCCGAACGGCTACTACCTGCCCGGTTGGGAGCGCGCGGTGAACGCCTCCGCACGCGGTCGCACCGGCAACTCGGCGCTGTGCGCCTGGAGCGACGAGCAGCCATCCCGGCTCGTCGGACTGATGCCGGTCACCTCGCTCTGGAAGGCCTGCAAGCTGCCGCTACCGGCGCTTGCCAGCGGTCATCCCTACGGCACGCTGTGCACGCCGCTGCTCGATGGCAATGATGCGGAACGGGCTGCGGCGGGTCTGGTCGACGCAGCCAGACAGACGCCCGCTCGTGCGCTCCTGCTGCGCGACATGTCGATCGCAGGTCCGGTGATGCAGGCCTTCGAAAACGTGCTCCGCCGCGACGGCCTGCGCCCGCGCCCGCTGCAATCCTATGAGCGCGCCTGCCTCGATGCCACCGGCGATGGCGAGGCGGTGCTGCACGACGCGCTCGGCGCCAAGAAGCTGAAGGAGCTGCGCCGCCTGCGCCATCGGCTCGCCGAGCATGGCGACGTCCGCTTCACGGTCGCCCGCTCGCCGCAAGAGGTTGCCGCCACACTCGAGACCTTCCTGGCGATCGAGGCCAGCGGCTGGAAAGGTCATCGCGGCACCGCGCTGATTCAGCACGATGGCGACGCGGCTTTCATCCGGCGCGCCGCACCGGAGCTTGCCGAGCACGGGGCCTGCGAGATCATCAGCCTAGCCGCAGGCGACGCCACGGTCGCCGCCGGCGTCGTGCTGCGCCACCAGGGCCGCGCCTTCTTCTTCAAGCTCGGCGTCGACGAGCGCTTCGCGAAATATTCGCCCGGCGTCCAACTCACTTTGGACCTGACGCGTCATCTCTGCAGCGATCCCTCGATCAGCTCTGCCGATTCCACCGCCGGTCCGGACCATCCCATGATCAATCCGATCTGGCGCGGCCGGCTCGCGATCGGCGACGTGCTGATGCCGCTGTATCCGCGCGATCCAATCGTCGAACTCATCCGGTCCGCGCTCATCGCGCGCCGCGAAGGCCTGGCGCTCGCGCGACGCGCGGTCCATCTGATCCGCGCCGCCAGCAACACGCGGACAGCTACTCCGCAGCGTCGGCGTTGACCTCCGCCGACACCTGGCGGATCGCGCGCGCCAGCATCTGCGGATCCTGCGCACCGGAGACGGCGTATTTCTGCGCGAACACGTAGGTCGGCACGCCGGAGATGCCCTTCTCGGCCGCCTCCTGCGCCTGCGCCGACACCCGCGCCACATCCTCATCGCTCGCCAGCATCGTGCGCACGACGGCCGGATCGAGCCCGCAATCCGCCGCGGCCTGCACCAGCACCTCCGTGTCCGTGAGATCGCCGCCGTCGCGGAAATACAATTCCATCAGCCGCTGCTTCATCTCGGGCGCCTTGCCGATCTGGCCGGCCCAGAGGATCAGGCGGTGGCAATCGGTCGTGTTGGGCTGGCGTGCGACCTTGTCAGGGCGATAGCTCAGCCCCTCCTCCTCCGCCGCCGCCACTACGCGGCCCGCGATGCCCTTGTAGGCCTCGACCGAACCGAACTTGGTCGTCAGATACTGCTCGCGGCTGATGCCTTCGCGCGGCACCCAGGGATTGAGGAAGAAGGGCCGGAAGTTCAGCTCGACCGGCACGTCCGGCACCAGCTTCAGCGCCTCCTCGATGCGATGCTTGCCGATGTAGCACCAGGGACAGACGACGTCGGAGACAACGTCGATGATCAGAGGCTTCAGGCTCATGCGCGTCGCTCCAGCTTCTCTTGAGCTTCCCTTGTCGTCCCGCCCAAGATAAGCCTGGGCCACGCCGGCACAAGCCGGAGTCACAGCGAGGTAACCATCTCCTTCAGCCTGACGGCGGTGAGGTCGTCGGCCGGGAAGAAGGTCTCCAGCGCCAGCTCCGACAGCGTGATGTCGACGGGCGTGCCGAACACCATCGTTGTCGAGAAGAAGCTGAGCACGTCGGTGCCGACGCGGAGCCGCAAGGGGATCGCGACGCTGTCGGCCGATAGCGGCGCCGAGCGGGCCGGGATCGGATAGGATTTCAGCTCCTCATAGAGCTTCAGCAGTTCGGCATCCGCCGTCGCCTCGCACTGCCGGTGCAGGCGCTCCAACAGATGTCCGCTCCATTCGGCGAGGTTCACGGTGCGCGTCGCCAGACCTTCCGGATGCAGCGCCACGCGCAGCACGTTGAGCGGCGGCGCCAGCAGCCGCTCCGGGACGCCCGTCAGCAGCGGCGCGATCATCCGGTTGGCCGCCACCAGGTTCCAGTGCCGGTCGACGGCCAATGCCGGGTTCGGCTCGTGCGCCTTGAGCACGAGCATCATCGCCTCTCGGGCCGGCTTCAGCGCCGGATCCTCCAGCGGTCGCTGCTGGAACGCCGGCGCGTAGCCCGCGGCGACCAGCAGCACGTTGCGTTCACGCAGGGGCACGTCCAACCGCTCCGCCAGTCTGAGGACCATGTCGCGCGACGGCGCGGCGCGGCCGGTCTCCACGAAGCTCAGATGCCGCGCCGAGATCTCGGCATCGAGCGCCAGATCGAGCTGCGACAGATGCCGGCGCTGCCGCCATTGCCGCAGATGCTCGCCGACATGAACGGATTTGGCGCGGTCGGCGCGCGCCGAAGCGAGCTGGGTCATCATGAGCGGAAGACCTATCACGCAGACGTCAGGGCCTCCATGACCTCACAGGTAATCGAAATGCCTCCCGCGGCCGGCCATCCTCCCCACCACAGGAGATGACCATGAGCAGGCAGCGCAGTCCCGAGACCTTCGGCTTCACCACAGTCGGCCGCTGGCTGGCGGACCTCGTGACAACGCTGCTGGCGCGCTCGCTCAACCTGCCGGAGCCGCTGCTGCACGCCACGGGCAGCCTCGTCGTCGCGCAGGTCACCGAGATCGAGACCCGGGCCGCACGCTCGCTGTGCCCGAGGCGCCTGCGCCGTCGTCTCCTCGCCTGGTTCCGTTGAACCGCCCTCAAACCGAAGGAGACCGACATGATCGCTTCGTCCACCCTGCTCCGCCGCGCCCTGATCGCCGACGCCGTGTTCAGCGGCGTCGCCGGACTTGCGCTGACCTTCGACGCGTCGCCGCTGGCGGCGCTCCTGCAACTGCCTGATGCGCTGCTGCGTGAGACCGGACTGTTCCTGATCGTCTATGCCGGCTTCGTCGGCTGGCTCGGCTCGCGCGCGCTGGCGCCGAAGCCGCTGATTCTGCTGGTCATCGCCGGCAATGCGGCCTGGACCGTCGGCAGCGTCGCGCTGCTGTTCTCCGGGCTGGTCACGCCGAACGTGCTGGGCGAGATCTTCGTCGCGGCCCAGGCGGTGGGGACCGGCGTGTTCGCCGAGCTGCAATATATGGGCTTGCGCCGGAGCACCGGCGCAGTGGCGGCCTGACAGCGATCGGTGGGGAGCGCCGGCCGTCGCGATCGAGCGGCCCGGCGCTCGCACCGCGCTTGATCTGACATCCCCGGCGATCGCATTCTCTGCCGCGTTGCAGACCGACAGGAGATCGCAGCGATGCCGCCTGATGTCAGCGGGACGGAAGGTTACGCGGCCGAGGCCGATAGCCTGTTCGTGCGCTACGAGAGCATCCCGTCGGAGCAGGCCCATGCCGCGGTGTTGCATCTGCTGCCGAAAGCGCCCGCTCGCGTGCTCGACATCGGCGCAGGCACAGGACGGGATGCGGCCTGGTTCGCGAGCCTCGGACATCGCGTGGTCGCGGTCGAGCCGACCGATGCGCTGCGCCTCCGCGCCATGCAGCTGCATGCGTCGCCTGCGATCACCTGGATCGACGACAGCCTTCCGGAGCTCGCAGTCCTGGCATCTCGCGATGAGCCGTTCGATCTGGTGATGATGACCGCCGTCTTCATGCATCTCGATGAGACGGAACGGCGGCGCGCGTTGCCCAACATCGCTGCGCGGGTCGCTCCCGGCGGCCTGCTGATCATGACATTGCGGCACGGGCCGGTGCCGCACGGCCGGCGGATGTTCGAGATCGATGCCGAGACGGTGATCGCGCCGGCGCGGCAGCTCGGGCTCAGCCTCGAACTCAACCGCCACGGCTCCTCGCTGACCTCCGAGAACCGCGCTGCAGGTGTGACCTGGACAACCCTTGCCTTCAGCAGGCCGAGCTGAGTGGCGCTGGACGCGAGCTGGCCGGATCAGGCCGCCTTGGCGCGGCTGGTCAGCGTCTTGACACGGCTCGAGCTGGCACGGCTGGACTTGACGGGGCTGGACTTGGTCTTGCCACGCTTGCCGGCCGTAGGCCCACGGCTCTTGGCCGCGGCGCGATCTGATTTCGCGCTGGTCTTGCTGGTCTTGGCCTTGGCGGGCTGCTTGCCCTTGGCGAGCTTGTCGGACGTCGTCTTGGCCTTCTTCGCGGCCTTGCGCTCGTCCTTGGCCTTCTGCTTGGCCCGCTCGGCGCGCGCTTCGACCTTCTTCTTGGCCCGCTTCTTCTCGCAGGCGGCGCATTTGCAGCCGATCGGCTTCAGATAGGCTTTGAAGTAGTCGGTGCCGTAGTCGTAGTTGATCTCCTCGCCCGGCTCGATGTTCTTGATGGCGCGGATGAAGATCTTCTTCTTGCGCGGCTTGACGTCGGATTCGGCGTTCGGCTTGCAGGAATGATTGATGTAGCGGGCGACGTTCTCGCGGATCGAGCCATCGATGGTCCAGCGGTTGTCGAGCTCGAACAGATATTTGTTCTCGATCGCGTCGTCCTCCGCCTTCTTCGAATCCAACAGCGGTCCGAAGTAGCGGATGATCTTGCTGCCCTTCTTGATCGGCTGGGTAGCGAACAGGCCGAGCCCCGTCTTGGAGCGGCCGATGCGATAGGGTTTGGTCTGCGGGATGACAGGCATGATCGATGAGAAGAGATGGACCTCGCGAGGCCGTCGTTCTAGGATAATTTCGTGGCGCTGTCAGGTGTTTCCCTGTCCGGTTTCGCGCCGTCCCCAGTTTGCAGCGCCTTGCACGCGACGAGTTCCGGCAATCACGGGCCCCCGCATGTCCGAATCCTTCAGTCATGGATCCTTCAGTCATGACGCGACGGTCCGAATCGGTGTGGCGCTCCTGCTCTGCTGGACGTGCCTCAATCCTGCTGGCGCAGAGCCCATCGCCAGCGCCTACACCTCCGCCGCCGAAAAAGACTGCCGCACGATCGGCAAGCCGGACAACGACAGCTCGACCCAGAGCTGCCCGGGCAAGGACGGCCTGATCGTGCTGGTCAACGAAGGCGATCTTCGTCAGACCGTCTCTGTCGGCCGCACCGTCGGCGCCGCCGCCAAGGAGCCTGCCGCGCAGACCTGGTTCGGCCCCTTCAACTCCGCAGGCAAGACCATCGAATGGCGCATGGCCGACGGCAAGCCGTTCGCGATCATCCAGCGCTGGCAGATCGCCGACAATGACGACCAGGGCAAGAAGGGGCCGAAGGACAAGCCGCTGCTGGTGGTGACGCGGTTGCCGCCGGGACCGGTGTGCCACGTCGCCTATGTCGATGCAGCCGCCAATCCGAACGCCAACGAGCTGGCGCGGCAGGCGGCCGATGAGAGCGCACGCGGCTTCGCCTGCGGCAAGGACAAGGTGAAGGTGATCGGCACCCGCGGCCGCGCCACCGATCTCGCCTTGCCCTAGCTCCTGCCGCGCGCACTGCTGTCCTTGATGCGATGGTAGCGCGCGAGCAGCCGCTCGCCCTTCGCGGCAATCTTTCGAGCGGCGGCGACCGTCCGCGGCACCGGCTCGCCCCAGGCATGGGCCGACAGCGCCAGCCGCGTCGGCTGTCCCTTGGCGTCGACCAGCGGCGGCAGCGGATCGCGGCCGTAGAAGCGTACTGCCCAGCTGCCTTTGCGCCGCATCTCCTGCGGGGTCATCTCCGAGACCTTCTTGGTGACGCCCGGCCTCAGATGCGCGCCGTCGCGCTCGGCGAACGCCCGGCGTCCCGCCGCGGTCAGGCCGCCGCGTGGATCCTTCTCGCGCTGGCGTCCCGCAGTCTTGCGCTGCTTCGCCTTGCGCGGTGTTGTGCGCTTGGCGGAGCGCTTCTTGGCCGATGATGCCGCGCGGGTCTTGCTGCGGGCCGTGTTGCTTGCGGCCTTCTTGGTTGTCGCCTTCTTTGTCTTGGCCTTCTGCGTCTTGGTCTTCGCAGCCGACCGCTTGCGGCCGCTCGTCTTCGTCTTGCCCGCCTTCTTGGCCGCAACGCTCATGTTGTCGACCAGATTGGGATAGGGCCGGCCGGCGCGGCGGGCGCGGGCCTTGGCGGTGGCCTTCTCGGCTGATGTCAGATGGGTGGAGGCCTTGCCGGCGCGCTTGCGCGGGTTGGCCTTGCTCCAGGGAGCGCGGGGAGATCGTGCCATGCGTGATCAACGCATGATCCCCCGCCCGGTTTCCGGTGCGACGACCTACGCGCCTGGCGGCAGCTTCGGCACGGTCGCCCGCAACATCGCATCGAGCAGCGAATCGGCCGTCGTGCCCGCGGGCGAGCGGCGCAGGATGTCGGTGAGCCGGCCGTCGAGCAGCAGCATCGTATAGCCATGGACCAGGGACCATGCGCGCGCGATCGCCGCAGCCTGATCGATCGACAGCTGCTCGCCGCCGGCCTGCCCCTCGCTGCGCGCCGCCACCGAGCCCGCCAGACCGGCGAACGAGGCCTCCGCCGCGTCGTGCAACGACGGCCGCGAATAGTCGAGCCGCTCGGTGCGGAACATCAGCCCGTACATGCCGGGATTGGCCTGCGCATAGGCCACATAGGCATGCGCCCGCGCCATCGCGCGCTCGATCGGCGTGCCCGGCTGCTCGCCCGCCGCCTTCATCGCCACGTTGAAGCGCGTAAAGCCGATCGCGGCGAGCTCGCTGACGAGGCCGGTGAGATCCTTGAAATGATGCGTCGGCGCGGCGTGCGACACGCCCGCCTCGCGCGCCACGGCACGCAAGGTGAGGCCAGCCAACCCATCGCGCTCCAGCACGCGTTCGGCGGCCTCCAGCAAGGCATCGCGCAGCGCGCCGTGATGATAAGGCGTCGCCGCTTCGCCTGCGGGCCTGCCTGCCGTGCGCGGCCGCGCTCTCACGCCCGATGCCGCGGCGCGCCGCGGCTGTGCGCGAACCTGTTCTGTCTTGGTCGTCATGAGCTTCCTTATACAGACAATTTTGACAGCGTAAAGATTCGACTTGACCGGCCCGCAACCGCCCGCTAGGTTTATCTTTACATCGTAAAGATAAACCGGAGGAACGGCCATGAGCGACGGCTCTGAGATCACGGCACGACAGACCCGCAACAACCTCGCGCCGATCCCGTTCGAATGCGACGCGCCGGTCCTGACGATCACCGGCGAGCTGCCGCGCGAGCTCAATGGCACGCTCTATCGCAACGGCCCCAATCCGCAGTTTGATTCGCCCGGCGCGCACTGGTTCGTCGGCGACGGTATGCTGCACGCCTTCCATCTCGAGAACGGCCGCGCCTCCTATCGCAATCGCTGGGTCCGCACGCCGAAATTCGAGGCCGAGCGCAAGGCCGGCCGCGCGCTGTTCGGCGGCTTCGGGCGCAAACTGCCCGACGCGCCTTCCGACGTCACAGATGGCGGCGTCGCCAACACCAACATCATTGCGCACGCGGGCAAGCTGCTCGCGCTCGAGGAGGCGCATCTGCCGACCGAGATCGAGCCGGTCACGCTCGCGACGACAGGCTATCAGGATTTCGGCGGGCGCCTGCGCGGCGCCTTCACCGCGCATCCGAAGACCGACCCGGTCACCGGCGAGCTCCTGTTCTTCGGCTACAACGCGGCAGGCCCGCTGACGCCGGCGCTGTCCTACGGCACGATCGACGCCGCCGGACAACTGACGCGCCTCACGCGCTTCGAGGCGCCCTATGCCAGCATGGTGCATGACTTCATCGTCACCGCCAACCACGTGTTGTTTCCAATCCTCCCGCTCACCGGCAGCATGCAGCGCGCGATGTCCGGCAAGCCGCCTTATGCCTGGGAGCCCGACAAGGGCGCCTATGTTGGTGTGATGAAGCGGAGCGGCGACATCAAGGACATCGTCTGGTTTCGCGGTGACGCTTGCTACGTCTTTCACATCATGAACGCCTGGGACGATGGCGGCCGCATCGTCGCCGACGTGATGCAGTTCGACGAGCCGCCGCTGTTTCCGCATCCCGATGGCCGCCCCACCGATCCGAACAAGTCGCGCGCGCGGCTGTGCCGTTGGAGCTTCGATCTCACTGAGAACAGCGACCGCTTTACGCAAACCTATCTGGACGACCTCACCGGCGAATTCCCGCGCATCGACGATCGCCGTGCCGGGCTCGTGAGCGGCCATGGCTGGTACGCCTGCGCCAATCCGCGTGGCCCGCTGTTCGGCGCCCTCTCCGGCCTCGCTCATGTCGACGGCGCCGGGACTCGCCGCGGCACCTATTGGCTGCCGGACGGCGACAGCCTGTCCGAGCCGGTGTTCGTGCCGCGCAGCCATGACGCCGCCGAGGCCGACGGCTGGCTGCTCACCGTGGTCTGGCGCGCCGGGACGAACACCTCCGACCTCGCGGTGTTCGAAGCCACCGACATCGGCGGCGGGCCCGTCGCGCTGGTGCATCTCGGCCACCGCGTGCCCGACGGCTTCCACGGCAACTGGGTCGGCGCGGCCTGATACGGCGCCGCGACGGCCATCTGCGCGAAACACCCGCCATCGCCGACCACATCGGAGACATCCATGCGACACGCCTTGATCGAGCTGTGCACCGACTTCCTCTCGGCCATCGTCTTCTTCGTGCTCTATCTCGCCACCGGCAGCGCGGCGCTGGGAAGCGCGCTCGCGATTGCGGTGGCGATCGGACAGCTCATCCACGCGCGGATGCAGGGCCGGCCGCTCAATTTCATGACCCAGGCCAGCCTTGCGCTGGTGGTCGTGCTTGGTGCGATCACGCTGATGACCGACGATCCGCGCTTCATGTTCGCCAAGCCCGCGATCGGCCATTTCGCGGTCGGGCTCATCATGCTTAAGCGCGGCTGGATGCTGCGCTATGTGCCGGCGATCGTGACCGACAACATTCCGGGCGCGGTCACCGTCGCCGGCTATGCCTGGGCCGCGCTGATGTTCGCCCTCGGCCTTGGCACGATCGCCGTCGCCCTGACCGGCGATCTGAAGCTGTGGGCGCTGTACATCTCGGTCGTGGCGGTCGGCGCCAAGATCGCAGCCTTCGCGATCCAGTTCGTCACCTTTCGTGTGCTCGTCCGACGTCGCATTCGCGCGGCCCGGATCGCCGCCGGTGGCCGCCCTGGGCTGCTCAGCATCCAGCTGCTCTAGGGATCGACCGCGATCATACCGCGCCGGAGCCTTTGACTTGGACCGGCCAAGGCAGAGCGCCGGGCGGGCGGTCGCCGGGCCGGCGTCCGAAATGTTTGTAACCAATTGAAACAAATTCAATATATCCCGCGCCTCACAACATTTTGACACCGTCAAGATTAGCTTGACCCGGCGCGCTCCGTCCCGTACATATCTTTCCATTGTAAAGATTGGCTCGGGAGGAGCCGCCGATGACGATCTTCCTCATCCTCGCGCCCTACGGCGTCTACGCTGCGCTGATGATGGTAGTCTCGGCCACGCTCAGCCTCGCGGTGGCGACCGCGCTGTGCCTCACAGTGGTGGCGCTGGACATCATCAAGGGCCGGTCGGTCAAGATTCTCGGGCTCGGCTCGGCGATCGTGTTCGCGGCCGTAGCAGCCTACCTCCAGCTCATCGAGCCCCACATGAGTGCCTCGGCGGTGCGGCTTGCGGTCGACTGCGGCATTTTCGCGCTGTCGCTCGGTTCGATGCTGCTGCGCAAGCCCTTCACGCTGCAATATGCGATCGAGGCCGTGCCCCCGGAGACCGCGGCCATTCCGGGCTTTCTGCGCGCCAATTACGTCATTACCGGCGCATGGACGGCGTCGGCGCTGCTGATGATCATCGGCAACCTGATGACGCTTTACGTGCCCGGCCTGCCCTATTGGACCGGTCTCGCCATTGCCTTGGCCGCCCGCAACAGTGCACTTTATTTCACGCGCTGGTATCCTGAGTATCGTAGAACGAAAGACATGGCCGCGCAGACTGCTGCCGCAATGTCCAGCCAGGATTCGTGACGGTTTGGCCTTGGATGGTTTGGCCTTGGACGGTTTGGCCCTAGGGAGACGTGCGTGAAAGACGTGTTTACGAAGCTGACGGCCGATTTCCTCTCTGCCGCCGTCTTCTTCATCCTCTACATCGCCACCGACGACGTCGTGCTGGCCACCTCGGCTGCGGTCGGTGTCGCCATCGTCCAGGTGGTGTGGGCCCGAATCAAGGGCCATAGCCTCGGCTTCATGGCCTATGCCAGCATCGCTCTGGTCGTGGTGCTCGGGAGCGTGACGCTGCTGACCAACGATCCCCGCTTCATGTTCGCCAAGCCCGCGATCGGCCACTTCGCCATCGGCGTGATCATGCTCAAGCGCGGCTGGATGCTGCGCTACGTTCCGCCCCTGGTGGCGGAGACGATTCCTGAATACGTCACGGGCGCCGGCTATGCCTGGGCGGCGCTGATGTTCGTCCTCGGCCTCGGCACGATCGGCGTGGCGATGACCGGCGACATCAAGCTCTGGGTCATCTACATGACGTTCACCGCGGCCGCGAAGGTCGCCGCTTTCGGCGTGCAGTTCATCGCCTTCCGCTTCATCATCGCCAGCCGCCTGCGCGCGGCGAGAGCTTGAGCAAAGGCTTGAGCAAAGGCTTGGGCAAGGGCCTGATCGCCGTATTGGGCTTATCATCGAAGATGCGCTATAGGGGCGCCCGAAGGCACCCTCGAAGGCTGCTTCGGGGCCCGGGATGGCAACGCCAGGAGAACGATCGATGGCAGTGGACGGCAACTGGAATCTGACCTTGAACACGCCGATGGGCGAGCGCAGCGCGACCTTGAGCCTGACAAGCTCCGGCTCGACGCTGACCGGCACCCAGGCCGCCGAGGGCGATTCCGCCGAGATCTTCGACGGCACCGTCAACGGCGACGACGTCGCCTGGAAGGTCTCGATCACCAGCCCGATGCCGCTGACCCTCGACTTCAAGGGCAAGGTCGCCGGCGACACCATCTCCGGCGAGATGGGCATCGGCTTCATGGGCAGCTTCCCGTTCACCGGCGCGCGCGGCTGATACTTTGTAGGTTGCAAAGGCACGCCCCTGTCGCCTGATCGAAGGCGAGACGGTATGCGCGCCGTGCCCACCATTCGCCCCGAATGCTCCGACACACGGTGAGCACGTGGCCGCCCTTTCGGGCGTCCGCTTTGCCCACCCTACGCTTCCGCGCTGCATCAATTTGCTCCGCTGTCGTCCCGGCCTCGAGCCGGGACCCATACCCCCAGGGAGCAGTGTGAGGCACGCTGGTCATCCGCTTTTCGTCCATCATGACCACCGCAGCGTATGGGTCCCGGCTCGGGGCCGGGACGACACCGCGTTTGATTGCGGCCGTCCCGCTTCACATCTCAAACAGCCCGGACACGCGTTCGCATTCCCGCGGCTGATGACGCCCAGGGTTCATGCATCGTCATGCCCCTCGAACATGCGAAGGGCGCAGGGAAGGCCAGGCGTCGGCTGACGCCTGCGGCCCGCCTGCTAAGAAAAATGCAGGCGGCAGGTACCACAGGTGCAGCCGAGAAACGCCCGGCCTTCCCTGCGCGATGGTCTCACGTTTATACGCAGTCGCCCTGGTGCGCCGGCGTGTTGGCCACCATGTCGCACGACGCGCTCCCGCGCGTCATGCTGGACACCAGCTTCGGGGTGTCAGGCCGCTGCGACTTCACGTCCGCGCCAAGCCGTTCGTCCGCGCATCCCCTTCAGGACACGCTGCGGCTCCTCGCAGCCATCGCTCCCCGCCCCGCGTGTCGTGACGATCGCGCGCAACGCCCCTTCGCAAGTGGAGCGGGATGGCGGGAGAAAACCATGAATTCCGAAAAATAGCAATAGAATTATCTTTAACGGAATAACAAAGACGACCCCGCCCCTGCCCCACGCGGCCGCGCGTGACGCGACACTCGTTCCGCCGTCATTCCGGGCTCGGCGCGCTGCGCGCGTCGTCCCGGAATGACGGCGGAGTTTGGCGCGGCCGTCAGGGCTAAACACAACGTCTGGCCAGCATGCCGCGCTCAGAACCAGATCTGCATCGGCACACCATGGGCGTCGCGGAGAGGATCGCCCTCGGGGACGCAGCCGACAGGTACACGGGCGGCAAGCGCGACGGCGCAGGCGTCGAGGACGTCGTCGGGTTTGGCGCCGGTGCCGCGACGCGCGATGCCAATCCAGTCATGGATCTCGGTGACCCCCGCGGCAACCAACAGCTCGCGTCGCAAACTGGCCCCCTGCTCCGTCTTCTTCGACGGCAACGGCGCGCCGTGGAGACGCAGGAATACAAGCTCGGGATGAACCTCGCGGATGTCGAGCCCGCGATGCGCGCGGACGAAGGCATCGACCTCCATGATCTTGCGGCCGAGATGCCAGAGCTGGCGCGAGGCGCGCTTTTGTCCGCGCCGCGTGGCCTCTTCATTGGCAAGGTCGGGGTCGGTGTAGTCCTCCCACAGCCAGCGGCGCGCACCGGTGAACACGCGGGAGCGATGCGGCGCGAGCCTGTCGCGCGCGAGCTGGTCGCAGGCGCGGGTGCCGTCGTCGGTCATGCCGATGGGAATGTCGATGGCGGCGCGGGTGAAGGGAGACGCGAGGGCGGTGGAGATGTCGGCGGAAAAGCTGATTGCGCGGCGGTCCCCGTCAATGGAGACCACGACCCAGCCGTTGCGGAATCCATCAAGCCCGAGAAACATCTCGTCAGGACACTGTGACTTTCCGGCTCAGGTGGGGCGTCGCGGCACGATCCCGATCGGATTGAAGGTATAGACGGGCTCATCGTGCTGATTGTAGGCGGTCCATTTGATCCGCACGATCCCTTGCGGCTTGGTCTGCGAAGGAATGAGATCGACAACCTCGCCCTCAAGACGAAGCGTGTCGCCGGGCCGCACCGGCTTCATCCAGCGCAGTTCGTCGACGCCTGCGCCCAACAGCGGATGCGGGCCGAAAGGACGCGTCTCCGCCGCGAGCCGCATCGCGATCGCGGCGGTGTGCCATCCGGAGGCGGCGAGTCCCTTGAAGATCGTCTTCTCCGCAGCCGCCTCGTCGAGGTGAAACGGCTGAGGATCGAACTCGGCGGCGAAGCGCTTGATGTCCTCGCGCGACACCGTCGTCTCGCCGCTCTTGAACGTCATCCCGATCTTGAGGTCATCGAACCACTCGACCATGCGGCTCCTCGAATCCGTGGCGATCCCATTCGGCGGGAGCTCAACCGAGGTTCAGCTCCTTGAAAAAGTCGTTGCCCTTGTCGTCGATGATGATGAACGCCGGGAAGTCCACGACCTCGATGCGCCAGATCGCTTCCATGCCGAGTTCGGGATATTCGAGCACCTCGACCTTCTTGATGCAATGCTCGGCGAGATTCGCCGCCGCACCGCCCACCGAGCCGAGATAGAAGCCGCCGTGCTTCTTGCAGGCCTCGCGCACCGCCGGCGCACGGTTGCCCTTGGCGACCATCACCATCGAGCCGCCGGCGGCCTGGAACTGTTCGACGAAGGAATCCATGCGGCCCGCGGTGGTCGGGCCGAACGCGCCGGAGGCGTAGCCGTCCGGGGTCTTGGCCGGGCCGGCGTAGTACACCGGATGGTTCTTGAAGTAGTCCGGCAGCGGCTCGCCGCGGTCGAGGCGCTCACGCAGCTTGGCATGCGCGGCGTCACGGGCGACAATCATGGTGCCGGTCAGCGACAGCCGGGTCTTGATCGGGTTCTTCGACAGCGTGGCGAGGATGTCCTTCATCGGCTGGTTCAAGTCGATCTTCACGACCTCGCCGCCGAGCGCCTGCTCGACCTCCGGCAGATACTGCGCCGGATGATGTTCGAGCTCCTCGAGATAGACGCCGTCCTTGGTGATCTTGCCGAGCACCTGGCGGTCGGCCGAGCAGGAGACGCCGAGCCCGATCGGCAGCGACGCGCCGTGGCGCGGCATGCGGATGACGCGGACGTCATGGCAGAAATACTTGCCGCCGAACTGCGCGCCGACGCCGAGCGACTGCGTCATCTTGTGGATTTCCTGCTCCATCTCGAGATCGCGGAAGGCGTTGCCGTCCGCCGAGCCCTGCGTCGGCAGCGCGTCGAGATAACGGGCCGAGGCGAGCTTCACCGTCTTCATGCACAGCTCGGCCGAGGTGCCGCCGATCACGATGGCGAGGTGATAAGGCGGGCACGCCGCGGTGCCGAGCGTCAGGATCTTCTCCTTCAGAAACGCCAGCAGCCGGTCCTTGGTCAGCACCGACGGCGTCGCCTGGAACAGGAAGCTCTTGTTGGCCGAGCCGCCGCCCTTGGCCATGAACATGAATTTGTAGGCGTCCTCGCCCTCGGCGTAGATCTCGGTCTGCGCCGGCATGTTGTTGGCGGTGTTCTTCTCCTCGTACATCGACAGCGGCGCGACCTGCGAGTAGCGCAGGTTGCGGCGCAGATAAGCGTCGCGCGCGCCTTCGGAGAGCGCCGCCTCGTCGTCACCGTCGGTGATGACGTTGCAGCCCTTCTTGCCCATGATGATCGCGGTGCCGGTATCCTGGCACATCGGCAGCACGCCGCCGGCGGAGATGTTGGCGTTCTTCAGGAAGTCGAGCGCGACGAACTTGTCGTTCGGGCTGGCCTCCGAATCCTCCAGGATGCTGCGCAGCTGCTTCAGATGGCCGGGGCGCAGGAAGTGGTTGATCTCGCCGAACGCGGCTTCCGACAAGGTCCGCAGCGCCTCGCGAGAGACAACCAGCATGTCGCGACCGAGCACCTTCTCGACCCTGATGCCCTCGGCCGTGATCTTCTTGTAGGGCGTGGTGTCCGGCCCCAGCGGAAACAGCGGCGTGTGCTTGTAGGGCGGGACGGGCTTGGACTGGTCGGGGAAAGCGGTGGGCGCGTTCATGGCGAAGCTCTTCGGGTTCTTTGGGGTTCTAAAGATGGCCGCCCAAAGCGGTCTTGACAGGTCTGATATCACCCTGGTGTTGGGGCGCAACATATGGTTCGGCATGGCGGCACCGGGGCAGCACCATGCCTACTTTGGTCTGAATCGCAGGACGTGGGTGAGGTGAAAATTGCCCGGGCTCTGCCGGGTGCTGCCTCAGTCCTGGCGATCCCTCGCACCATGGACGATGGCCAACACGGTGATCCGTTGCGCCGTCGCATCTATCTCATAAACCACGATGTAGGGCCCCTCGACGAGCTCTCTGGTCCCAGGGGCGAGACCAGGACGCCCGATGCGCGCAAGTCCCGGCCGCGCGAGATGATTGATGCGGGTACGGATGCGCCGGACCACCGCCGCTGCGGCCTTCGGACTGTCGTGCGAGATCCACGCAAAGATCGCTTCGAGATCGGCGACGGCCGCCTCGTGGATGACGATCTTCATTCGCCGAGCAGACGATCGATCCGGGCGTTGAATTCGTTCAGCGTGACATGAGAAGCGTTCGGATCTCGTCGGCGCCGCTGCACTTCCCGGACTTGCTCATCGCTCAGACCGTAGCCGGCCTGATCCTGCGCTTCCATCAACGCCAGGATCTCAGCCGCATCATCCTGCCGCTCTGCAGGCCACGTGAGGACACGCTCCAGCAGATCTTTCACCTGAGGCTTGCTCATGTTCGACATATAGCAGTTTCTGCGGTGCCCGAAAAGAAGACCACCGAAAAGGTGATGGCGAAGCTCGGCGTCACCAGAGAGAGCCACTTGCTCCGGCTCGGTCTCCAACAGTCCCTCGATCTACGAAATCGATCCACGATCGGCATCGATTGCATGAGAAGATCAAATCATGTAACCTTAGATTGTTTTACTATCCACTTTCGTCCTGGAGGCGTCATGAAACGAGGTCTCGTTGGTGCGCTGACGATCGCCGTTGCCCTGATCACGCTGCTCCCCGGCTCCGCTGGTGCGGTCGGTCCCGGGCGCGAATGCGGCGGCTTTGCCGGCATCCCCTGCAATGCCGGTCTGTATTGCGAATTTCCGGCCGGCCAGTGCGGCCGGTTCGACATGATGGGCGTGTGCCGGCGCAAGCCGACACTCTGCAATCGCATCTACATGCCGGTGTGCGGCTGTAACTTCCAGACCTACGGCAACGATTGCGAGCGCCGCGCCGCCGGCGTGTCGCTGTCGCATCCGGGCCGCTGCTGGTTCTGACCAGCTCGCGCTGCCGCTGACAGTTGCCGCCGGTCTTCAACATGCGGTCACACCCGCCGGCGATCCTGTGCGGCCGTGACGCATCACGCTTGCATGACCCTCGCGCACACGCGACAATGGCGCGGGGGTATTTGGAATGCATTCGACTCTTTGCTCGTTTGGCCGCGCGGCCGGATTTGTTGTTCTCGTTACGTTGAGCAGCGCGCTGCTGCCGCAGGCGGCGAGCGCCGATCGCTGCGATGACGTCGCCAAGGAACTGAAGAACGGCATCGACGGGCTCAAGATCGGCCAGACCGCGGCCGGCACGGTCTATCTCGCTCACCCCAAGGCGCGCGAGCTCACGCTCGGCTGCTCCTCGAAGAACTTCTCCAACCAGCTGTTCGGAAAAACAGACCGCAAGCCGCCGCCGGCGTTCATCGAGCTGATGGCGAGCGCGGCGGCGATCGTGTTCACCCTGCCGAAGGACGACATGGCGCGCGGCGTCAGCCGCTGCTACCGCCGGCTCGGCATCTTCCGCGGCGACGACGTCCCGAGCCGCTACCGCCGGCTCGACATGCGCTGCGCCCGCACCAAGACCGAGTCGTCGATCACGATCACCCGCAGCAAGGACCAATAGACCGGGCGGACCAGGGTGCCACCGGTTTCTCGGGGCAGATCAGCGCCCCGTTCACTATTGGCGGCCGCCACTCACAGTTGCAGACAATTCGACAGGTCCGGTTGACTCTTCCTTCGTTGGACATGGCGACGCTTGGCACAACACCAAGCGAGGAGCTGGACCATGTCCGTTTCGAGCGTTTCGACGTCATCACCGCCGCCCTCACCGCCGCCGGTCTCGACCGAGACGAACAAGCAGCAGACGCAACAGGCGCAAGACACTCAGGCGCAGTCGTTGAAGCCGGACAAGACCGGCGACGAAAACGCGGCCGAGAAGCAGGCGTCGCGTCCACCGCTGCCGCCCGGCCAGGGCACGCGCGTCGACATCATCGCCTGAAGACCCCACACCATCAGGCCAACTTCGTGTAGCGGCGGCGCGTCAAGCGTGCGCCGCTACACGTGTGGGCTGAGCCCTCGGCGAGGTGGTGATTTATCTGGTTTTCACTCTCGGTGCGCAGGCCCCGACTGATACGACCCGCGCGGCTGCCCCTCACCCCAACCCTCTCCCCGTAAGAACGGGGAGAGGGAGCGCACTGCGCACCTTGCTGCGGAGGGGCCGTCATAGGCACTAAATGAACGCTGCTAACTACGCGTCAGCACACTCAGCTCTCAGTCATCCAGCGCCTTGTAGTGGCGGAAGATGCCGTCTTCGTTGAAGGGGATGCGGCGGGGGCTTGCGAGATAGGCTGCGATGTTCGGCCTCGCCGCCACGCGGTCGTGCAGCGCGACGAGGCCGGGGATGTTGCGCTCGAACGCGGCCATCCGGTTCGGAAACGCATAGCGCAGGCCGGCGATGATCTGGAATAGTGACAGGTCGACGTAAGTGAGCCGTCGGCCGGTGACGTAGGCGCCGCCGCTCCTGCCCAGGAGCTGCTCGAAATAGCCGAGGAATTTCGGCACCCGCTCGCTCCAGAACTCAGCGGTCCGCTTCTTGGCGGGCGCGCGCTGGTCCTCGTAATAGAGCGTCGGGCCGAGCGGGTGATGGGTGTCGTGGATCTCGACGACGAAGTCGGTGATCGTGAGCTGCAGCTGGTGCACCCAGAACTGGCCCGGCTCGGCCTTCGGCGCGAGGCCATGGCGGGCGCCGAGGAACAACAGAATGTTGGCGGTCTGGCCGATGACGAGGCGCCCTGCTTTGAGGAACGGCGGCGCGAAGGGCGGCGTGGCGCTGTCCGCCTCCAGCATCGCGGTCATCGCCGCGATCCCCTCCTCCCGCGCGACGTCGCGATAGCTGGCCGCAGCCTCCTCCAGCGCGAGCCGGACATATTCGCCGCGGCCCTGAATCATCGGCCAGTAGTACAGCTCGTAGCGCATGGGCCACCCTCAATGCGATGCGCCCATACGTGGTGCGACGGAGACGGGACGCGGGTCGTTAGTTCGCCGCGAAGCAGTATAGCAGGCCGTCGCCGCCGGTGCTCTTCAAGTCGGCCTGCGAACAGCCGCCGTCGGGGCCGCGCGAGGGATGCGAATTGTTCCATGATCTCGACGGCTCGTCGTCACGCAGGCCGATGCGGTCGGAATGGCCGACCATGGCCGCGCCTTGCGTCGCGCTGGTCCAGTTGCGGCAGGTGCGGTCCTCGCCGGCGGCGAACGCGGTTCCGTCGGCCTGAGAGCCGGTCAGCACATCGTGGCGGTTCGGCGTATCGCCGCGGCCGTTGACGACCTCGCCCTTCTCGCTCAGCGCGGTCTGCTTGCTGAGATTGTTCGAGGAGCTGTGCAGATCGGCGACGTCCTTGGCGATGACAACGCCCTTGGCGTTCTGCCACGGGCCCTTGCCGATACGGTCGCGCGCATTGACCGCCGGCTGGCCGTCGGCCGCCTGGGTGGAGAGATAGGCGCGCCAGGTTTTGGCGCCGGCGCCGGCCGCCTGCGCCAGGCTCTGGCAATGCTTGTCTGCGCCGGCGAGGCCGCCGAGATTGCCGCCTTGGCCGGGGCCGTTGCTGGTCAGGAAGAAGCTCATGTCGGCGCTGTCGGCCGACGCGGGCGCGATCAGGCCGGGCGCGAGCGAGGTACCGGCGAGCAGCGCGCTCGCGATCATGAAGCTGCGGATCGATGTCATGGTGTCCTCCCTCGTGGACGTGATGCCGGCGCATCGCTTGGGCGCGATGTCGTGTCTCGCTGTGGAACCCATTTCCGCCCGCATTATTCCGCCGGCACGAGGGCAAAGCAAAGGCGCCGCGGATGGCTCCGCGGCGCCTGATGATCATTCCTGCCGTTCGCTCAGCCGACCTGCTGGATCGCCGACAGCTGCCAGTCGGCGCCGGGGTGACGCAGGAAGGTCCAGACCTCCGTGGCCTCCTGCGGCTGGTCGGAGCCGTCGACCACGCGGCCCGAGGCGCGCTCGATGGTCTTGTCGGCCAGTGTGAACCGCAGCGCCACCGTGGCGTAGTCGGCGCCGTTCTCGCGCCAGGCCTCCGAAAGATCGCCCTGCAAGAGCTTTACGCCGGTGACCTTGTTGACCACGCCGCGGGCCTGGTTCTGCTCGAGATCGCGCTCGAAATACGAGGCCATCTCGGGCGTCGACAGCAGGCGGAGGCGGCCGACGTCCTCGTTCGACCAGGCCGACTGGATGTCGCCGAGCAGCCGCTCGAACGCCTCATAGTCGGCCGGCTGGATCTGCAGCGGCGGCTGGTTGCTGCCGCCACCGAAACCACCGAAGCCGCCACCGAGGCCGCTCAGGCCCGAACGGAAGCTCTGCTGGCCATCAGCCGGTGCCGGACCGGCTGCGTAGGCCGGCTGGTTGCGGCGCTGCCACCAGGCCATCGCGAACCGCACGACCAGCACCACGAGCAGGACCTGCAGGATCAGGCCGATGATCGAGGCGAAACCGCCGAGGCCCGAGAACAGGCCGCCGCCGAACAGCATGCCGAACAGACCGGCGCCGAGGAAGCCGGCGGCGAGACCGCCCAGGAGACCACCGGCGCGGCCGCCGAACAGGCCGCCGCGCGACGGCGCAGCCTGATTGAAGCCGCCGGGCTGGCCCGGCTGGGTGATGGTGCGGTTGAACTGCGACGCCGATCCCGGCGCGGTTGCGGTCGGAGGCGGCGCGGAGAAGGTACGCGTGCCGCGGGAGCCCGAGCTGGAGCCGCCGCCGATCCGGGCGTCGGCCGCCGAGACGGCGAGCACCGTCGGCAGCGCCAATGAAAGGGCCACGGCCATCGCCTTGAGGAGGCCGCTTTTGCGCTGCATGAAGCTCATCTTCGTTTCCCATAAGCCCCCGGAATGGGGATGCCCGTAAGATGGGCAGTCCGGACCGAAAAGGAAGGCGGCACGAAGCCGCGCGGCTGCGGCTCTGGGTCGCGGGATGAACCCGCTCGCCTGCCTTGTCCGGCCCTTCCGGTAACCTATTGCGGCGCCATTGTTTCCTTCACCGCGGCCACCAACTGGCTGAGCGTGAAGGGTTTCGGCAGGAAGGCGAACTGCTGGTTCTCCGGCAGGCTCTTCTCGAACGCATCCTCGGCATAGCCCGAGACGAAGATGATCTTGATGTCCGGATTCTTCTCCCGCATCACCTTCAACAGCGTCGGCCCGTCCATCTCCGGCATCACGACATCCGACACGACGAGATCCAGCTCGCCGTTGCACTCCTCCAGCGCCTCCATGGCCTCGATGCCGTTGGAAGCCTCGATGACGCTGTAGCCGCGCGAGCGCAGGCCGCGCGCGTTCAGCGCCCGCAGGCCCTCCTCGTCCTCGACCAGCAGGATCGTCCCCTGCCCGGTCAGGTCGGCGCGCGGCTTCGGCGCCTCGGCAGCGGGAGCGGCCTCCTTGGCGGCGCCGTTGACAGCCTGCGGCTCGGCCTGGACCTCGGGCACGACGTGATGGCGCGGCAGGAAGATCTGGAACGAGGTTCCCTTGCCGAGCTCGCTGTCGACGTAGATGAAGCCGCCGGTCTGCTTGATGATGCCGTAGACGGTCGACAGGCCAAGGCCGGTGCCCTTGCCGACCTCCTTGGTCGAGAAGAACGGCTCGAAGATCTTCTCGCGGATTTCAGCGGGAATTCCGGTGCCGGTATCGCTGATCTCGATCTTGACGTAGTCGGCGACCGGCATGCCCTTGTAGCCGCCCTGCGCGGCTTCCTCGGCCGAGACGTTGGCGGTGCGCACCGAGAGCTTGCCGCCATCGGGCATCGCATCGCGGGCGTTGACCGCGAGGTTCACGATCACCTGCTCGAACTGCGAGACGTCGACCTTGACCGGCCAGAGGTCGCGGCCATGGGCGAGATCGAGCTTGACCTTCTCGCCGATGAGGCGGCGCAGCAGCATGGTTAGATCCGACAGCGCATCGCCGAGATCGAGCACCTGCGGGCGCAGGGTCTGGCGGCGCGAGAACGCGAGCAGCTGGCGGACGAGCGTGGCGGCGCGCGTCGCATTCTGCTTGATCTGCATGATGTCCTGGAACGACGGGTCGGTCGGCTTGTGCGCGTTCAGCAGGAAGTCGTTGGCCATCATGATGGCCGAGAGCACGTTGTTGAAGTCGTGGGCGATGCCGCCGGCGAGCTGGCCGACCATCTCCATCTTCTGCGACTGGTTGATCTGGTTCTCCAGCGCCCGCCGCTCGGTGGTCTCGAGCAGATAGACGATGGCGGCTTCGGTCTCGCGTTCGTCCTCGTCGACGGCGGTGACGAAGAACTGGCCGAAGCGCTCCTTGGCGCCCTCCAGCATCACCTCGACCGGCGGAATGTCCGCCTGGCCTTCGGAGGCTTGGTTGATCGCGGCGATCAGGAGATGCCGGTCGCGCTGGCTGACGGTGCGGAAGATCGACTTCGCCGCGGCGACGTCGCCGCTGACGCTCTGCGCCAGCTTGGCGTAGCGCGCATTCGCGCGCACCACGGCGCCGCCGCGGTCGACGGTCGCGATCGCCATCGGCGTGTGGTCGAAGAAGCGCATGAAGCGCACCTCGGCGGCGCGCTCCGGATCGGAGCGCTCGTCGCGGGCGCGGCTGATGACCAGGGTGCGCGAGGCGCCGGGCTTGCCGTCGGCGCCGAAGGCGAGCTTGTGATAGAGCCGCGCCGGCATGGTCTTGCCGCCGCGCATCTTCAGGTCGATGTCGAACACCTCGGTGCGGACCTCGCCGGGCACCGCGACGATCGAGGTCAGCAGCGAAGCGCCGTCTCCGGAGACGACGTCGACGAGCTTGAGCCCACCGGAACCGATCTCGGCGAGATCGTAGTCCAGCCAGTTGGCGAGCGTCGCATTGACGTAGACGAGGCTGCCTTCGGGATTGACCGAGAAGAAACCGCAGGGCGCGTGGTCGAGATACTCGATCGCATGCTGCAGTTCCTGGAATACGTCCTCCTGGCGCTCGCGATCCCGGGTGATGTCGGCGATCGACCACACGGCGTAGCGGGCGTAGCGCTTGGTCTGACCGAGCGGGCGGACGCGCATGCGCAGCCAGCGGCCCTGGCCGCCCTCGGCTGCGGTGATGCGCACCTCCTCCTGCTGCCGCTTGCCCTCGCGCGCGGCCTTCAGCAGGCGGAACACGGCCTCCGAAACGTCGGGATTGCCGATGAAGACGCGCTCGACGGGGCGCGCCTCCTGCGGCCCCGCAGCGCCGGTCATGCTGAGATAGGCGGCGTTGGCATAGACCACATGGCCCCGCGCATCGGTCACGGCGAGGCCGTCGAAGGCGTGATCGGCGATCGCGCCCATCACGGGATCATCGACCGCCTTGTCGGCGAAGCGGACGATGCCGGCGGCAAAGGCGAACAGGTTGAACAGGCCGACGGTGGCGAGCAGCGACAGCAGGCCGAGGATATAGGGCTGCGCCTGGTTGCGGCCGATCGTCATCAGCGCGATCGCCACCGCGACGAGGCCGAACGCCACCAACAGGATCAGCAGAATGCTGCCGCTGCGGCGCGGCCGCTCCGGCAGGCTCACCTGGTCCGGTGATGCTTCGTTGTCTTTATCGACGCTCATGGCGTGAGGACGCGACCTGTCGGCTAGGAGCCCCAGCCCGTTCACGCGGCTCCCGCTTCCACCTGCCTGAATCGACGGGTCAAGCGCAAGCCCGTCAAGCCGATATTCCATGATTTATCCGTATTTTGCGGCCCGTTCCGGGACCTGCTCGGTTGTCATCGCGGCCGCCCCGAGAGGTTGCGCCGCAGCCCCATCACGTAGCCGATGATCTCCGCCACCGCGTGATAATGTTCCACCGGGATCTCCTCATCGATCTCGACGGTTGCATACAGCGCGCGCGCCAGCGGCACGTTCTCGACGATCGGGATGTCGTGGGCCTTGGCGATCTCGCGGATCTTGAAGGCGATGTTGTCGACGCCCTTGGCGACGCAGACCGGCGCCGACATGCCGCGCTCGTAGGACAGCGCGACCGAGTAGTGGGTCGGGTTGGTGATGATCACGGAGGCCTTGGGAACCGCGGCCATCATGCGCTTCTTCATGCGCTGCTGGCGGATCTGGCGGATGCGGCCCTTGACGTGCGGATCGCCTTCCGACTGCTTGAACTCCTCCTTCATCTCCTGCAGCGACATCTTCTGGCGCTCGTACCATTGGCGGTACTGGAACAGATAGTCGCCGATCGCGACCAGCGCGAGCAATGCGACCACCGAGCCCATCAGATGCTTAGTCAGCGAGATGGTGACGCCGAGCAGTTCGCTGACGTCGAGATGCAGCAGCGATTCCAGGCGCAGCCGCTCCGGCCACAGGATCATCACCATGACCGTGCCGAGCAGCACGAGCTTGAAGACGCCCTTGGCGAAATTCGCAGCCGCCTGCTTGCCGAACAGCCGCTTGGCGCCGGAGAGCGGCGAGATCTTGCTGAAGGTCGGCTTCAGCGGCTCGCCCGACCACACCAGGCGGTGCTGCATCATGTTTCCGGCGATCGCCGCCAGCATCACCATCAGGATCGGCACGCCGATGGCCGCGATCACGGTGAACGACAGGCTGCGCGCCAGCGCCAGCAGGCCGGCGCCGTCGGTGTGGATCATCCAGGAATTGGCGATCAGATTGCGCATCGGCACCAGCACGGCGGCGCCGATCGAGCCCGAGAACATCGACATCACGAGCGTCGCGGCCGCGATCACGAACCAGGTGTTGAGTTCCTGGCTCTTGACGACGTCGCCGCGCTCGAGCGCCTGGTCGAGACGTTTTTGCGTCGGGTCTTCTGTTTTGTCCTCGGAATCGCCCTCATCGGCCATCGGTCAGGCTCCCCTCACCGCGGCATCATCTCGTGAAGGACGCCTTCGAAATAGCCGAGAAACGAGCCCATCATCGCCGTCAGCACCGCCGCGAAGATGAGAAAGCCGATCAGGATCGAGAGCGGCGCGCCGACGAAATACACCTGCATCTGCGGCATCAGCCGCGCCAGCACACCCAGCCCGATGTTGAAGACGAGACCGAACACCAGGAACGGCGCCGACAATTGCAGCCCGATCTTGAAGGCGCCGGCAAACGCCTTGGTCGCCAGCGAGGCGACGTCGCCGCTCGGAATCAACTCGCCGGGCGCGAAGATCTTGTAGCTGTCGCTCAGCGCCGCAATCACCAGATGATGGCTGTCGGTCGAGAACAGCAAGGTCACGCCGAGCATGGTGAGGAAGTTGCCGATCAGGACGCCCTGCTGTCCTTGCGTCGGATCGACCGCGGTGACGAAGCCGAGCCCCATCTGCTGGGCGATCACCGAGCCCGCGACCTGCAGCGCCGACAGCGTCACCCGCGCGGTCGCGCCGAGCACGATCCCGATCAGGATCTCGTGCACCATCATGACGACGAGCGGCGAGATCGCCTGCAGATCGATCTGATAGGCCTGACGGTGCAGCGGCAGCACGACCATCGTCAGCAGCAGCGCGATGGCGAGCTTGATGCGGACGGGGATGTTGACCTCGCCGAACCCCGGCATCAGCATCACCATCGCGCCGATGCGGGCGAAGGCCAGCATGAACGCGGCCGCCAGCGTCGGAAGAAACGAGATGTCGATGCGCATCGTCGGCGGTCCCGGCCCGGACGGCCGCAAAGGTGAGCGGCAGGCCGGCCTGCGAATCGATCGCCTCCCGATTGGCGACCAGCGAAGTGGCGACCAGAGAGCGGCGATCAGAGAAGAGCCGAGCGCAAAGGCCGCTCGCGCCCGGTCGAAAGCAGCAGCGCCCCCCCGCGCCGCCCCTCACGACCGGTCGCAGCGCCCTTGCAAAGGACGGCTCTGCCGCACCGGACATTGCCTCATCCGCCGATGATTCGCGACGAGATCCGCATCATGTGCTGATGCAGCGCATCGGCCATGAACGGCAGCGCCAGCAGCAGCGTGACGAAGATCGCGATGATCTTCGGCACGAACACCAGCGTCTGCTCCTGGATCTGCGTCAGCGCCTGGAACAGCGACACCACCACGCCGACCACGAGCCCGACCACCATCAGCGGCGAGGACACCAGCACGATGGTCCAGATCGCGTCGCGCGCCACGTCGAGCGTTTCAGCTCCGGTCATGTCCTGTCGCCCCTCATGGTCGTCGGCACCTGATCAGGCGCCCTTGCCTCTACACCCGGCCCCGGCATCAGCCGGCACCGCACCTCGCGTGACGTGACGCGTGCCCTCTCGCGTCACGTCCGATCCGATCGGAAGCGAGCTCAGATCGTCATCTTCATCACGTCTTCATAGGCCTGGATCACGCGGTCGCGCACCGAGACCAGGGTCGACACCGCCACGTCGGTCTCGGCGACCGCGGTGACGACATCCATCACGTTGGCCTTGCCCGAGGCCATCGCGACCGCCTGGCTGTCGGACTTGCGTCCGCTCTCCACGACGCTGCCGATCGCATCCTTCAGCACCGAGCTGAACGACGGACCACCCTTGTCGGCCCCGGCACCGTTGCCGAGAACATCGCGCACACGCGCAAGGCCGCCGAAGGCATTGCCCGAACCGCTGGTGTCGAGCACGCGGGCGGAATTCGCATAGGCATTCGCTGCGGAAATTGGGGAGGCCATGACTTTCGTTCCTGTCCTAGGTCTTCAGAATGTCGAGTGTGCGTTGAATCATGCGGCGCGTGGCGCCGATGATGTTCAAATTCGCCTCGTAGGACCGCTGTGCATCACGCATGTCGGTCATCTCGATGAGCGGATTGACGTTGGGGTACTTGACATTGCCGGACGCGTCCGCGGCCGGGTTACTGGGGTCGTATTTGACGCGGAACGAAGATTGATCGGGCACCACCTTGCCGAGCGCGACGACCTTGGCGTCGAGCGCGCGGTCGAGCGCCGTGGTGAAGGTCGGGACCTTGCGGCGATACGGATCGCCGCCGGCCTTGGCGGCGGTCGAATCGGCATTGGCGATGTTTTCGGAAATGACGCGCATCCGCCCGGCCTGCGCACGCAGGCCTGACGTCGCGATGCTCATCGAGCGCAGGAAATCGCTGGAGTCGTTTGCCATGCTTGTCGGTCTCCGTCCTTAACTCCGGCTCAGCCCTTGCCGATCGCCGTCTTCAACAGATGCAGGCTCTTGCCGTAGAGCGAAGTCGCCGCCGCATAGTCCATCTGGTTGGCGGAGACCTTGAGCATCTCCTCCTCGAGGCTGACGGCGTTGCCGGCGGGCCTCGTCTGAAATCCGACCTTGCGATTCTGGTCGAAGCTCGCGCTGTCGCCCGACGAAGGCGCGATGTGCGCGGTGCTGGTGCGCGTCAGCGGGAGCGCGGCAAAGCCGCCCACGGCCTGTCCCGTCGAATTGAACTTCGGCTCGACCAGATCCTTCGGCTTGAAGTTGGGCGTATCCGAATTGGATACGTTCTCCGACAGCACACGCTGTCGCTCCTGGTGCCATTGCATCTTGGTGCGCAACGCCGACAGCACGGGAAGATCGTTGATGGACATGGCGTCGCTCGGTTGTGTCCGACTACCGGACGTTTTCGGTAGGTAGAAATTGCCGTGCGTATGGTTAATGAACAGTTAAGAAACGATGCGCTGCACCCCGGGACTATCCCGGGGTTTTGACGATTTCTTAGGAAAGTGGCGGCCCCGGCGTGCAGCCATGCATCAATTCGGGACGGAGGACGCGGCCAAGAAGTCATTTTGGCCCGGCCGATTCATGGGTTATTAAGATACCAAGCGGCACTTCCTGCCGTTTTGCGTTAACGGGTTGGTTCCGGTTCTGAAGGCCTCGTTCACTGACGCTGTCGCGTTGGACACAGGAGAGACTTCGAAAGGACGCGGTATTTGCCGGGGACAGAGATGCAGGCGCTGACGTTCTTTTTTGCATTCGTAGCCGTGCTGGCACTGATTGGCCTGGCCGCATGGCTGGTTCGGCGATTCGCGGGCAACCGCCTCGGCACGAACCCGAATCGCGGCCGCATGCCCCGGCTCGCGGTGATCGATGCCGCCGCTGTGGACGGCCGCCGCCGCCTCGTGCTGGTGCGTCGTGATAACATAGAGCATCTCCTGATGATCGGCGGCCCGAGCGACATCGTCGTCGAATCGAACATCGTGCGCGCGATGCCGGCGCGCGAGCAGCTGCCGCAGCGGCCCGGCATCAATGCCGAGCCGCCGGCCGCGCGCATCGCGCCTGCGCCGGAGGTCCCGGCCTGGAGCGACAACGAGCCGAAGCCGGAGCCCGTGGAATTGTCCGAGCCGGCGGTTCCGGAACTGCCGCCCCGGCCGCAGCGTCCGTCGTTCATCGACGAGGTCCGCAGGACCGCGCCGGCAGCCGCCGAGCGGCGCGAACCGCAGCCCTCCTTCCCGCCCGAGCCGCCGATCCCGCCGCGTCGTCCCGGGCCCCGTCCGGAGGTCCGCCCAGAGCCGCGGAGCGGCGACGAGCCGCGGATGGAGCCGCGTCCCGAGCGCGGCGCGCCCCGTGGCGAGCCGATGATGCCGCGCCCGTTGCGGGCCGCAGAGCCGCAGCGCCAGGCCGAAGCCCCGCGCCCGCCCGAAGGCCCCCGGCTGCCGCCGGTCCGCGCCGCCGAACGGGCGGAACGGATCGAGCAGCCCGAGCGGGTGGCCGCGCCGGTTCCACCTGCCCCGCCCGCGCCTCCACCGCCGCCGCCCGCGCCGGTGGATCAGAGCGCCGAAGCCAATCTCGCGGAGATGGCGCAGCGCCTTGAGGCCGCGTTGCGGCGTCCGACGGCCGAAGCTCCTCCCGCAGGGGGCCCGCCGACGCTCCGCCCTGCCCGCAACGAGCCGATGCCCGCCGCAGCCGCGCCGGCCAAGACCAGCTTCGAGAACCTGGAGGACGAGATGGCCTCGCTGCTCGGACGTCCGAAGTCGTCTCAGTGAGATCGCGCAGCCTCCCGCGTAGAGTTGTCTTCATTGCTGTCCTGATTGCCGCCGGTGCGTTCGCGGGGAGCGCGGCTGCGCAGGACATCAGTATCAATCTCGGCGGTGCCGGCGGTGGCGGCGTGACCGAGCGCGCGATCCAGCTGATCGCGCTGCTGACGGTGCTGTCGATCGCACCGTCGATCCTGATCATGATGACGTCGTTCACGCGCATCGTGGTGGTGCTGTCGCTGCTGCGCACGGCGATGGGCACAGCGACTGCGCCGCCCAACACGGTCATCATCGCGCTGGCGATGTTCCTGACCGCCTTCGTGATGGGCCCGGTGCTGCAGAAGTCCTATGATGACGGCATCCGGCCGCTGATCGAGAACCAGATCACCGTCGAGGACGCGCTCCAGCGCGCCTCGGTGCCGCTGCGCGGCTTCATGCAGAAGAACGTCCGCGAGAAGGACCTCAAGCTGTTCGTGGACCTCTCCGGCGAGGCGCCGCCGGCAACGCCGGATGACCTGTCGCTGCGCATCCTGGTGCCGGCCTTCATGATCTCCGAGCTCAAGCGCGCCTTCGAGATCGGCTTCCTGCTGTTCCTGCCGTTCCTGATCATCGACCTCGTCGTCGCCTCGGTGCTGATGTCGATGGGCATGATGATGCTGCCGCCCGTGGTGGTGTCGCTGCCGTTCAAGCTGATCTTCTTCGTCCTGGTCGACGGCTGGTCGCTGGTGGCGGGAAGCCTGGTGCAGAGCTACGGGGGATAAGGCGGACGCAACCAGTCGCATCGCGACAAGGCAAGCGTCCGGACAAAGCTGGCCTCGCTCTTTCCCCCTCCATCAACACGCCTCTCGGCGTGCTCATGGTCCGTGTGCAGGACCCCCTTGGGTGCCAACTCCTCATGGCGAGGACCGCCGCAGGCGCGTCTCGAACCATGAGGCCCTGGCCGAGGCCTCGCCCTTCGAGACGCCCGCCTGCGGCGAATTCCTCAGGGAGAGGAGAAGTAGTTCGCTCGACGTTCAAGGCATCGACCGAAGTTCGCCGTCTGATCAGCTCTCCGCTGCGCTCAGCGGCCCGCGATCGCCTGCTTGACGCCCTGGATGCGCGGCAAGGTGCCGGTCGCTTCCGACGGGGCCCTGGCGGCATCCTTGCCGGCGTCCGGTCCCTTGCCGGTCGCATCGGGGAAGCGCGCGCGCATGTCGCGCAGGAAGCCGTCGAGCGTGTCGACACCCGCCGCCATCTTGGCGATCTGGGCGAACTCGGCGCTGGAGCCGCTGGCCGGCTTGCTGGCGACGTCGAAGGCGAGCTTGTCGGCCTCGCCGGTCATCAACGGTGCATATTTCTCGCGGAAGCGCGCCAGGCCGATGGCATCGTCCGCCAGCGCATAGCCGACGACGGCGCGCAGGATGTCGCCGCGCTCGGCCGGATTGAGCGGGCGGAAATCGCGCCAGCGGTCGCCGTAATACAGCTCGATCTGCTCGGACGACTCGCGCCAGCGCCGCGACGCCCAGTAGATGTCCGAGCGCAGCCGGATCGCCTCGCGGCCGGCGACATTGGTGATGATGTCGAGGCCGAGATCGTGGCGGCCGATGTCGCTGTTGGCGCGGGCCTCGAGCAGCAGGCGCTGCTGGCGCAGCTCGCCGGAGAGATCGGCAATGCGGGTGGTGCGCAGCGCTTCCAGCGCGCGGTCGGGCTTGCGGTTGGTGAGGTAGACCATCGCGAGGCGCGCGGCGACCTGGGCGCGCGCGGCGCCTTCGAGACGGTGGTCGACCTGGTATTGGAGGAGCTCGGCGGCCTGGTCGAGCAGGTCGATGCCGACGAGACGGTCGGCCAGCTTGCGGATCATCTCGTCACCGCGCCGGCCGATCGGGGTCAGCTCGCGAAAGCCGTAGAAGATGCTGAGCGCGTCGACCGGCGGCAGCTCGTCCGCCTTGCCGCTCAGGAACAGCTGCGAGAACAGCCGCTGCGCCGCGTCCTGGGCCTGGCGCGCCATGTCGGAGTTCGGCATCAGCCGCGTGGCCTGGCGCGCCGCTTCGAGCGAATCCGCATAGCGCCCGGCTTCTTCGTAGGCCTGCGCCATCATTTGCAGCGTCTGGACCTCGATGGCGTCGCCGCGCCAGGTCGCCTGCAGGGTCTCGAGCTCCTTCAGCGCATCCGCCGGCTTGATCTCGCCGCGCTTCTGCAAGAGCTTGATCTCGAACAGCTTGGCCTCGGCCGCGGCCATGCGATCGTTGGAGTTGACGGCGACGCGATACTCGTCGAGCGCATCCTTCTCCTGCGCCATCGCCTCGGCGAGCCGGCCGCGCAGCACGGCCACGTCGGGCTTCATGTCCGCGGACACGCCGATCACGTCGAGCTCGGCGCGGCGCTTGGCGGCGCCGGCAAAATCCTTGATCTCGAGCGCCGACTTCATCGCATCCGCGATCACGACCCGCTGCAGGTCGAGCGGCAGCGAGGCGATCGCGAACTCGACATTCTTCAGCTTCTCGCGGGCGTCGGCGAACTTGCCCTGCCGCGCAAAGGCGAGGCCCTTCCACATCTGCGAGTCGAAATTGTTGCCGATCGAGGAGGTGGCGAGATCCTTGAGGCCCTGATCCGGACGTCCCATCAGGATGCTGGCGACCGCATGGATCATCAGCATCGCGGTCTCGTCGGTACGCGGATCGTCGTCCGAGATCATCAGATTGGTGATGCCGCGCGCCTCCGGATACATGCCGCGCGCCATGTAGAAGCGCGCCAGCGCCAGCCGCGCCTGGGCGCGCCGCTCCGGCTCGGCGCTTGCCGCCGCCTTGATCAGCAGATCCTGGCGCGGCACGAAGGGCTGGGTCTGGTTCTGCTGCCACTCGTCGATGTCGAACATCGGCCTGACCGCGGTCGGCGCCCGCTCCGGCGAGAAGCCGATGGAGGACAGCGTCAGACCGCCCGGCCGGCCCAGGATCACCTTGTCGGGGGCGATCTCGACGGCGACGTCGTCCGAGTTCGGACGCACCGCGATGCCGTGAATCGAATCGAGCAGCGACAGATCGACGAAGTCCTGGCGCTTGATGAAGCCCCGGATCGGCGGCGGCGCCGTGACGACCAGCAGCGTGTCGCCGGCGTCGGGATCGGTCAGCCGGTGCAGCATCCCGGCCCCGGGGTTGGCGAGCGGGATCATCACATTGGCGAGCGCGGGATCGGTGACGTTGCGCATCACCATCAGCGGCTGCTGACTGGTCAGGCCCTTGTCGGCGAACGACAAGGTCCAGCTGCGGCCGCCGTCGTCGCTGCCGAGCGAATGCATCTGCGGCCGGTTGAGGCGGATGCGGATCGCCTGGCCCTTGTCGAGCGGCATCCGGTTGACCTCGCCGATGATGGCGCCGCCCTTGGCGCGGATCGGCTCGACGTCGACAGGCTTGGTCGAATCGAACACCATCCACACCGTGTCGCCGCGGCGGAACAGCGCTGCCGGCGTGACCTGGCCGAAGCCGAAGGTGAGCCGCAGGCCCTCGCTGTCACGCAGCGCCTCCAGCGTTGCGGCGCCATTCGCCGCCTTCTCGGCGGGCTTCTCCGCCGGCTTGGCGGCTTCCGGCTTGGAGTCGGACTTGGCTTCAGGCTTGGCTGCTTCAGGCTTGGCTTCGGGCTTGGCTGCTTCAGGTTTGGCCGGCTCGGGCTTCATGGCCTCGGGCATGGCCGTCTCTGCCTTGGCCATCTCGGTCTTCGCAGCCTCGGCCTTCATGGGCTCAGCTTTGGCGGGCTCGGCTTTGGCCATCTCGGGCGCGGCATCCGCTTTGGGCTCGGCTGCGGGCTCGGTCGCTGGCGCTGCGATCGCGGGCTTGGCCTCCGCCTTCATCTCCTTGGCAATGGTCTCGGAGGTCGGCTGGACGATCTCAGGCTGCGCCGCGGCCTTGGGCTTTTCGCCGTTCGGCTTCTCGCCATTGGGCTTCTCGGCGGCGGCCGCCTTGGCGCCGGGCAGCGTATCGGAAGAGACCGCCGCGACCTTCTTGTCGGGCTGCTGATAAGCGATGTCGATGTTGTAGTTCTTGTCCTCGCGGAAGGCGTGGACGTCGACCTCGCCGATCAGGCCGATCTCGAGCACGGTCTTGGTGCCGTCGATGCGCTGGTTGATCGCGGCGACGTTCGGCGGCGACACGATCTTGGCGTCGGCGAGATCGAAGCTGAGCGGCGCCGAGAAGAACAGCGACATCTTCTGGTCGTTCATGACCGAGGAGATGCCGACGCCGTCCGGGATCTCGAACACGAAGCGCACGAAGGTCGGCTGCACCAGGGCGCGGACGCGGATCGGCGGCCGCTTCTTCGATTCCGCCTCGGCGCGCTGCAGCCGCAGCGCCTTCTCGGCCGCTCGGGCACGCTCGGCGAGCTCGCGCACGACCTCGGCCGGCAGCGGCGGCGGCGCTCCGGTCCAGCTGTCCGGCAAGAGATCGATGAAGACGCGCTCGCCCGCGGTCATGGTGTTGACGCGCACCTTGCGCGACAGCGACAGCCGCAGCGCCGAGCCGTCGGGATCGCCGCGCGCCGAGGAGATGTAGTCGGGCGCCGCATCGACCCAGCGGTCGATCGGAACGCTGGCGGGACGATCGAAGCGGATCAGCAGGATCGAGCCTGCGGTCGTGACGTCGGCGCTCACGTCCTCGGCGAACTTCAAGACCAGCCGCGCATAGCCGTTCTGGGCCGACAGGCTGGCCTCGCCGGGAACCGGCGCCGCACTGGCAGCGACCGTCGACAGCACGAGACCAATGACGATCGCCGACAGCAAAGCGAGGCCGGCGCGCACGCGCGCACGGGCCTTCGACCGCAATCCGAGGGGAGACGTGCGCGCCATGGTCACAAGCTTCCAGTTCGACATCCGCAGGACTGACGGATACGCCTGCCCCGCCACGCCGGAAGTTTAGGATTCGGCGTTTAAGGGCGCATTAAACATGCGGCTCAATTGCTTCTCACGGGCACGATCTTGCCTTCGATCTTCGGCAGCTCGGCGCTCGCCTCCGGCTTGTCGGCGCCGGCCCGGCGGGCGAGCTCGACGGTGAGCCGCTCGGCCGCCTCCGGCGTCATCAGGCCGAGGATGTCCGACATCTTGCGGGGCGCGATCTGCGAGGCGATCTCGATCAGCACGGACATGTCGAGCCGGTCGAACACCTTGGCGGCGTCCTTCGGCTTCATGCCCTCGTACATCGTGACGATGCTCTTGAAGCGGGCGTTGTCGGCCTCAGTCTTGGCGGCCTGCGCACCGGAGATGCGGCTCTCGATCGCCTTCATCTCCTCGGTCTTGGACTGGATGCGCTGCTCAGCGGCGCGCAACAGGCTCTCGCGGATGTCGATCTCGCGCTGGCGCGATTCGAGCTCCTGCCGGCGCGACTGCAATCGCTCGAGGATCGCCTTCTCCGCCGGCGAGACCTGCTGCTGGTTCTCCTCAGGCTTGATCACGACGCCGTCGGGCTTGGTGTCGGGAGCGGCGGGCTTGGGCGCCTCCTCCTTCTTCTCCTTCGGAGCGCCGTGGGTCGAACCGGTGATGATGTCATTGTCCTCGCGGCCCGGATAACCCAGGTTCTCCTGAGCCCAGGACCGCTTCGAGGCTTGCGGGTCATAGTCGAACACGTAGCCGCCATCGATGACGAGGCCAGCCACCTTCAGGACCGCGAGGCAAGCCACCGCGATCAGGACGACGGGAATGACGCGGATGTTACGGAACGCATTCATGCGGCGAGGCCACCGGTCCTTCGACGTTCAGAGAATGCCTGCGCCGCGGCGGCAACCGCCTTGGCGCCGGAGACGCGTACCGGCTCGGTCGTGATCGCCGGCACCGGCGCGGGCGCGGCGACCGGCTCGGAGGCGGCCTCGGGCGCGGTGATCGGGCGGGCGGCGCTGGCGATGCGCGACAGACGGCGGACCACGCCGTCGCTCTCGGCGAGCTGCTTGCGCAGCTGGTCCGACATCTGCGTCGCGGCGGCGAGCTGATTGCCGAGATTGTCGTTGACGTCGCGCACCGCGAGCTTCAGCCCGCCGATCGCGCGCTCGGCGATCTCGGTCGCGGTGATCAGCTCGGCGATCACGGCTTTCAGCGAATGCTCGTCCGCCTTCAGCCGCTTCAGCCTCGAGTTCAGCAGCATGCAGTAGCCGATGGTCAGCACCAGAAGGACCGCCACCAGGCTTTCGATGATCAATCCGAGGGAGTGGTTCATTGGGCCTCCATCAACTTGTTCTGGCCTTCGGCGCCTTCAAACATCGCAAGCGTCGTATTCGGCTTGCGCAAATTCTTGGTGACACGGATCGCGACGCGGTCGCCGACCCGGCCCATCCGCCCTTCCGTCAGCATCGTGCTGCCGCAGCGGACCGCGACCAGCGCATCGGGACGGATATCGAGCGGCAGCGTGTCGCCGACCTTCAGCTTCATCAGCTGCTTCAACGGCACGTCGGCCTCGTACAACACCGCGTCGACGGCGATCTCGGCCTGCGCGATCTCGGTGGCGAAGTGGCCTTCCCAGACGGGATCGCGGCCGAACTTCTCGCCCATGAACATCTGCAACAGGACCGGCCGGATCGGCTCGATCGTCGCATAGGGCAGCAACAGCTCGATATTGCCGCCGCGGTCTTCCATGTCGATCCGGAGTTTCACCAGGATCGCGGCATTGGCGGGCCGGCTGATCGCGGCGAACCGCGGATTGGTCTCGAGCCGGTCGATGGTGAAGCGCACCGGCGACAGCGGCCGGAACGCCTGCTCGGCGTCGCTCAGCACCACCTCGATCAGGCGCTTGACGAGATTGGTTTCGATCGTCGTGTAGGGCCGGCCCTCGACGCGCAGCTGGGTGTTGCCGCGGCGGCCGCCGAGCAGCACGTCGATGATCGAATAGATCAGCGTCGAGTCGACGGTGGCGAGGCCGAAATTCTCCCACTCCTCAGCCTTGAACACGCTGAGCACGGCCGGCAGCGGGATCGAATTCATGTAGTCGCCGAAGCGGACCGAGGTGATGCGGTCGAGCGAGACTTCGACGTTGTCGGAGGTGAAATTGCGCAAGGAGGTCGTCATCAGCCGCACCAGGCGGTCGAAGACGATTTCGAGCATCGGCAGACGCTCGTAGGACACCATCGCCGAATCGATGATGGCGCGAATGCCGGAATGGTCGTCGAGATTGACCTCGCCCGCGGTGAAACCGAGGAGATTGTCGATCTCCTCCTGCGACAGCACCCGCTCGCCGCCGTTCTTGGTGGCGCCGAAATCGCGGCTGCCGTCCTCGACCATCGCAGCCCATTGCAGGGCCATCGATTCCGTGAGTTCGTTGGCTGCTGCGGCTTCCGCGGCCTCTGTGGGATCCTCCGAATCGAGCGAGGCCTCCCATTGCGCGGCTATCGCATCTTGGTCGACTTGATCGTTGCCTGCCATGATCTTGCGCGTCCGTGCCTTACTGAATCACGATTTCCTTGAACAACACCGCGTTGACCTGGTTGGGCGCCAGCGCGACGTTGACCCGCTTCGTGAGCTCCTCCTTCAGCCTGAACAGGCCCGCCGAACCGTTCAGATCGCTCGGCCGGAGCTCCCGCAGATAGGTCTGGAAGATGTCGGTGACGCGCGGCAGCGTCGGCTTGATCGTCTCGACCTGCTTCTCCTCCTTCACCTCCAGCACGATCTTCACCTTGAGATATTGCACGCGGTCGCCAGGATTGCCGACCAGGTTGACCAGCAGGTCCGGCACCTCGACGAAGGCCGGCGGCTTCGGCGCCGGCGCCGCCTCGGCGTGATGCTCATCGTTCTTGTGGCTGAAGAAAAGGAAATAGGCCGCGCCGCCGATGCCGAGCAATGCCAGCGCACCGACGATCATGATGATCAGCTTGAGCTTGCTCTTGGGCGAGCCGACTTGCTCCTCGCCTTCGGCTGCTCCGGCTTCGTTCTCGGCCATAGCTTTCGGATCCTTCCGGAAAATCGAGCCGATGCCGCCAGAAAGCTTGATGACGCGAAACAAACGCTCCCAGCGCATCTGCGCTTTGTTGAGGGAACGCTACGGTAACAATGGTTAACGGAAGCTTTCTTTTGTTAAGGGAGTGGGAAAATCTTGCCGGGCAATTATGGTTAGCGAGACGTTATTGCCGGGCGTTTCGAACCCCGGCAAAAATCCAACCCGTTGATATCCATACCATTTCGGAGTTGGCACGGCTTTCGCTGTACCCCTTGTGAACCCGCCGGCTTGGGAGAGCTGAACGGTTCATAGAAGACCCGATCGAGACCGCCTTGGGAGAGGTGCCGCGACCGGGATTCGTTAAGAGGGGAGATCGACCGGTGGAGAATGCGCTTCTCATCGGATTGTCGCGGCAGATGGTGCTGGAGCGACAACTCGACGTCGTTGCCAACAACGTTGCCAACGTCAACACCAACGGCTTCAAGGCCGATCAGCAGCTGTTCGAGGAGTATCTCTCCTCCGGCGCGCACGAAGACAATTTTCCGGGCGCCGCCCGCAAGGTGTCCTACGTCCAGGACCGCGGCACCTACCGCGACTTCACGCAAGGCTCGATGGAGCGCACCGGCAATGCGCTCGATGTCGCCGTCACGGGCGACGGCTTCCTGACGGTGCAAACCGCCGCCGGCGAGCGCTACACCCGCGACGGCAATCTGCACATGAACAATATCGGCCAGCTCGTCACCGCGGCCGGCGACCCCGTGCTCGGCACCGGCGGCCCGATCGTGTTCCAGCCGACCGACCACGACATCAACATCTCGCCCGACGGCACCGTGACCGTGGTCGAGGGCGTCAACCGCACCGACTCGATCCGCGGCAAGCTGCGCATCGTGAACTTCGCCGATCCGCAAGCCGCCCAGAAGCAGGGCAACAACCTCTACTCCGCCGTCGGCGGCGCCACGCCGCAGCAGGACACCAAGTCGACCGTCCAGCAGGGCTACATCGAGAAGTCGAACGTCAGCGCGGTCGGCGAGATGAGCAAGATGGTCGAAGTGATGCGTGCCTACACCCAGGTCGCCAACATGCTGCAGGTCCAGAGCGACATGCGCAAGAGCGCGATCGAGAAACTCGCCGACGTTCCGGCCTGACCGCAGAGATTGAAGGAGACGTAAGATGCAGGCGCTTCACACCGCTGCGACCGGAATGGCGGCCCAGGAACTCAACGTCCAGGTGATCTCCAACAACATCGCCAACCTCCGCACCACCGGCTTCAAGAAGCAGACGGTGGCGTTCCAGGACCTGATCTACGATCACCAGCGCCGGGTCGGCGCACAATCCTCGGACCAGGGCACGATCCTGCCCGTCGGCATCGACATCGGCGGCGGTGTCAAGACCGTCGGCACGCCGCGCTCGATGACGCAGGGCACGCTGTCGCAGACCGGCAACGACCTCGATCTCTCGATCACGGGCGAAGGCTTCTTCAAGGTGCTGATGCCGGACGGCACCTTCCAGTACACCCGCGACGGCACCTTCCAGATGGACAACCAGGGCCGCATCGTCACCGCACAGGGCAACCCGGTGCAGCCGACCATCACGATCCCGCAGAACGCCTCGGGCATCACCGTCAACGCGCAGGGCCAGGTCTCGGTGACGCTGCCGGGCTCGACCACCTCGAACATCATCGGCCAGCTCCAGGTCACCCGCTTCATCAACAAGGCCGGCCTGCAGCCGGTCGGCAACAATCAGTTCACCGACACGCCCTCCTCCGGACCGCCGCAGGACGGCGTCGCCAACCAGGACGGCCTCGGCAGCATCACCCAGGGCAGCCTCGAGCAGGCCAATGTCGACGTCGTCAGCGAGATGAGCGAGCTGATCGCCGCCCAGCGCGCCTATGAGATGAACGCCAAGGTCATCTCCGCCGCCGACCAGATGATGCAGTCCACGACTGCGCTGTTCCGCTGAGCATTGAGGGAGATCACGATGATGACCCGCTCCGCCCGTCCCTTCCTGCTGGCAGCCGCCCTGCTCGCCTCGACCGCGCTCTCGGCCTTCGCCGGCGAGGCCGACGACCAGATCAAGGCGCCCGTGCTGCGCGCCTCCGTCAACGTCACCGGCGACATCGTGCGCGTCGGGGACCTGATCGAGAATGCCGGCGTCGCGGCGAACGTCGCCGTCTACCGCGCCCCTGATCTCGGCACCACCGGCGTCCTGTCCGCCGCGCAGGTGATCGCGACGCTGCGCAGCCATCAGGTCATCGGCGTCGATGTCCGCGACATCAAGGAGGTTGCGGTCACGCGGCTCGCGCGCGCCGTCGACGCCAAGGAGATCAGCACGGCGGTCGCCCAGGCGCTCGATCACCGCAACGGTCTCGGTGATGCGGCCAACCTGAGCATCAGCTTCGACCAGCCGGTGCAGGACCTGAAGTTCGACGCGTCGAGCAGCGGCGCACTGGCGCCAACCAACGTCCGCTTCGATCCGCGCAGCGGCCGCTTCGACATCACCTTCGAACTCGGCAATACCAGCGGCGCCAACCCCACCAAGCTGCGCTACAGCGGTTTCGCGATCGAGACCGTCGAGGCTGTCGTGCTGACGCGCAACATCGACCGCAACGAGATGATCCGTTCCGGCGACCTGCAGGTCGAGCGGCGGCCGCGCGCCGAACTCGGCGGCGCCGAGCCGGCCTCGCGCGAGTTCGCTGTCGGCATGCAGATGCGCCGCCCGGTGCGTGCAGGCCAGGCGCTGAAGACCACCGACCTGGCCAAACCGGACCTGGTGCAGCGCGACCAGGCCGTGACGCTAATCTACCAGACCGCCGGCATCTATCTCACCACGCGCGGCAAGGCGCTGGAGTCAGGCACCGAGGGCGACATCGTCAACGTGCTCAACCTGCAGTCCAAGCGCACGGTGACCGGCCGCGTCACCGGACGCGGCCAGGTCTCCGTCGACATCGCCGTCGCCAAGCCGGCGCAGACCTCCGAAGCCGACCTCGCCGCCCCCGTCTCCGTCGCCAGCCGCCTGCCCACCTCCGCCACCCCGAAAGCCGAGTAAGTTTCATGTCGAAGTTCAAGTTTGATGGTCAGGGCGTGTCGGGTCTGCGGCGGGTTGCGCTGATCTCGGTCTCCTTCGCGGTGCTGTCGGTTGCCGGCGGATGCTCCTCGATCGACCGCATCAGCCAGATCGGCGAGCGGCCGAAGCTGACCGAGATCGACAATCCGACCACGCAACCGGGCTACAAGCCGGTGCAGATGCCGATGCCCAAGCCCGAGACGGTGTCTTATGCGCCGAACTCGCTGTGGCGCAACGGCTCGCGCGCCTTCTTCAAGGACCAGCGCGCCCGCCAGGTCGGCGACCTCCTGACCGTCACGGTCAGCATCTCCGACAAGGCCAACTTCGCCAACGAGACCCAGCGCAGCCGCACCAACAAGGAAGACTCAGGGATCACCGACTTCGTCGGCTCGAAGACGCTCGGCGCCACCGGCAAGAACATCCTGCCCGGCCGCATCCTCACCGCCGACGGCACCTCGTCCTCCGACGGCAAGGGCACCATCCAGCGCTCGGAATCCTTGACCACCAGCGTCGCCGCGGTCGTGACCCAGGTGCTGCCGAACGGCAATCTGGTCGTCGAAGGCAAGCAGGAGATCCGGGTCAACTACGAGATCCGCGAACTGATCGTGGCCGGCATCGTGCGCCCCGAGGACATTCAAAGCGACAACACGATCGACAGCACCAAGATCGCCCAGGCCCGCATCTCCTATGGCGGCCGCGGCCAGATCTCCGACGTCCAGCAGCCGCGCTACGGCCAGCAGGTCATGGACATCCTGCTGCCGTTCTGAGGCGAACTCCAACGTCAAGGACCGGGCGGGCCTCTCGCCCGGTCGCTCAACCAGGCCGCTGACGCCTCCCCGTCGGCCATCGAAGCGAGGACCAGAGTCACGACGAAATCCCTCCCCTCCGGGAGGGTCGGACAAGGGATGAGCCGAGCGCGACACCGGTCATGGCGCATGACCCCCGCAGCCGCCGCCCTTCTCCCGAAAACGAGCTCCCACATTGCCCAATGCGAACCTAGGCGCGGCGGGTAATGTATACGCGGCCTCCGGTAGCTCCCCTGCCGGAGGCCGTGTTCGTTTTACCTACACGAGCGCGCTTGACGGGAGATACCCCAAAGTTCACTATTTGTTCCTGCGGCGCTTGGACGTTAGTGCTCCCTCATGCTGAACGTTAATTGCGTTGCGTACCAAAAATGGTACAATCCGATGAAGCGATTGCCGGCATTCTTCTACGCCCTTCCTTCCGGCCGCGAGCCGGTACGCGATTGGCTCAAGGAGTTATCGATGGAGGATCGCCGGGCGATCGGCGAGGACATCAAAGATGTCGAATTCGCCTGGCCAATCGGGTTGCCTCTCTGTCGGCCTCTGCGGGAAGGTCTTTGGGAGGTGCGAAGCAACCTCGCGCAAGGCCGGACTGCTCGCGTGATCTTCTGTGAGCAAGACGGCCGGATGATCCTGCTGCACGCCTTCATCAAGAAGAGCCAGAAGACGCCGGCCCCCGATATCGAGTTGGCCATCAAGCGGATGAAGGACATTGCATGACGCGGACACCGAAGAAGAGCGGCAAGGTCGGCTCCGCCTTTGACGATTTTCTGAAGGAGGACGGTCTCTACGAGACTGTGACGGCGAGGGCGATCAAGCGCGTGCTCGTCCGGCAGCTCGAAGAGCTGATGCAGCGCGAGGCCCTCTCCAAGACTGAACTGGCTGCACGGATGGAGACCAGCCGGGCTCAGCTCGACCGGTTGCTCGACCCTGAGAATGAGTCCGTCACCCTCGGTACGCTGGCGCGCGCTGCCAGAGCTGTAGGACGTCATCTGCGCATGGAGCTCGTCTGATTGGCCTTCGCCTGGACGACCGCCTCACCGGCACAATCGGAGACGTTCCGCGGCGGGCTCGCTTGGACGAGCCAGCATGAGTGATGCGGTCCAACGCGCCAGGCCTAGGTCAGCCCGGCCTATCCAAACGCCGCCTCGACCACGCCCAGCCCGGCCAGCTCCATTCGCACCCGGTCGCCGGGCTTGAGCCAGACCGTCTTGACCAGGCTGCCGGTCAGCACCAGCTGTCCGGCTTCGAGCCCGTCGCCGCGCGAGGCGAGATGGTTGGCGAGCCAGGCGAGCGCGTGCAGCGGGTGGCCGAGCACGTCGGCGCCGGTGCCCTGCCCGGCCAGGGCATCGTTCACGAAGGCGCGGCCCTGCACCGCCGCGAGGTCTCCCGCCGCATCGCGCGGAACGGCGGGGCCGAGCACGCAGCCTGCGGCGAAGAAATCATCGGCCACCAGGGTCGGGGCGCCCATGGTTTCCCATTGCACGTAGCGGTCGTCGACGATCTCGATCGCGGCATGGCAGTCGCCGATCGCGTCACCGACATGGGCGATCGTGAACGGCGCGTCGAGCGGCAGCAGGTCCTTGGCGAGCCGCACCGCGATCTCGCATTCGACCCCGACACGAACGAAGTCGGCCGCCCGGAGCGTCACGCCCGAGGCGTGCACACCGCCCGCAAACACGCCTCCGGCGCAGGGATGCGGGATGCCAATGTAGTCCTGCATCACCTTGCTGGTGCAGCCGATCTTGTAGCCGGCGAAATCGCCGGCGTGCTCGGCGAGCAGCCAGTGAGCCTCATGCTGGATCTCATAGCCGGCGGCTTCATCCTTCGGCTGAAGGTGAGACGGCAGCGCCGCCAGCGGCGTCCTCCCGCGGCGGGCGGCCACGATCAATTGCGCGGCGGCCAGGACCTCGTCTGCTCCCATGATCGTTCAACTCCCGCTGTCGGCCGCCCGAAGCGGCCTCTCAGAATTTATGGTTAACGGCCTGTCACGACGCAGCTTTTGCTGCCCGCTCATCCTTTGTCGCGGCCGCTTCGCACGCGTTGGAAGCGCCCGCCCCGCCGTTCAGACGGTGCTTGAACCGCCTCACGGCCGCACCAGGCCGAGCTTCAGCAGGCTCTCCGCGGTCGCGGTGATGATCTCATCATTCGGTCGCGGATTCCAGCCGAGCAGCCGACGCGCCTTGTCGCTCAAGGCGGCGCGGCGCAGTCCGAGCAGCGGCTTCACGTCGCGCAACTGGGGAACGCCGAGCGCCGCGAGCCGGGCCAGCCAGTTCGGCATCTCCAGCCGCGGCGCGCGCCGCCCCGCTTCGCCCATCCGCCTCCGCAGCACGGCCGCGATCTCGATGATCGACAAAGGCGGCCCGGCCACCGCCAGGAACCGCTCGCCTCTCGCGGCGGGGTCGGTCATCGCCCGCAGATGCAGGTCGGCGACGTCGCGGACATCGACAAGGCCGAGATGAATCTTCGGCGCGAGCGGCGCCCGGCCCTGCATCAGCGCCTGCACGAGCGCGATCGACGGCGAGAAATCCGGACCCAGGACCGGGCCGAGCACGGCGACCGGGCAGATGGTCGCAAGCTCGAGCGCGCCGCCCTCGCGGGCGAGAAACTCCCAGGCGGCACGTTCCGCCAGGGTCTTGGACTTCGGGTAGGGCTGCACGTCGGGACCGTCGAGATCGGTCCAATCGGCCTCGTCGAACGGTGTTGCGCGCTGCCGATGGCCGTAGGCGACGGCGGAGAAGGACGAGGTCAGGACCACACGCTTGACCCCGGCGTCGCGTGCCGCCCGCAGCACCCGCAAGGTGCCGTCGCGCGCCGGCACGATCAGTTCGTTCTCGTCCTTCGGAACGTAATCCGGCAACGGCGAGGCGACGTGGAGGACATGGTCGCAGCCCCGCGTCGCGGCTGACCAGCCGTCATCGCGGGTCAGGTCGGCGGCATGGAACGAGACCGCGCCGGCATCAGCCGCGCCGCCCCCCGCAAGCATGGCCTGGACCTCGCTCTGCCGATCGAGGCTGCGCAGGGTGGCGCGGACGCGGTGGCCAGCGTCAAGCAGTTGCAGGATGACGCGCGTTCCGATGAAGCCGGAGCCGCCGGTGACCAGAACCTCGCTCATCGCACGCACCCTTTGAGCCCGCGTTGTGAGCCCACCTCTTGGCCGCTGGTCAAAGCATGGCAGAGCGTGATGGCGGGGCCATGTCAGGATGGTTCGAGCTCGACGCCCGGACCTCTGCAGTCTGGCTGCCCGCTGATTGCCGGCCGATCAGTTCGCTTCGCTGAGCGCCGCAGCAGCGCCCTCCCCGCGGTTCTCCAGCCAGGGTAGTTCGAACTGGCATGTCAGCCCGGTCTCGGAGAAGGTGCGCTGCAGATGCCTGACCGTGCGGGTCAATAGCCGGCTGCCGAAGCCCACCACCGGCGGCTCCTGCGCCGCCGGTCCGCCGGTTTCCTGCCAGCGCACATGGAGTGCGTCCGGCCCAAGCGACCAGCCCACCTCGACACGGCCGTCGGGGGTGGTGAGCGCGCCATATTTGCTGGCATTGCAGGCCATCTCGTGGATGACGAGCGCAAGCTGCGTGGTCAGCTCGACCGGAACCAGGATGGTCGGGCCGCTCAGCAACAGCTGATCCGGCGCGCTGGCGAACGGCGCCACCTGGCTCCTGATCAGCGCGGCGAGATCGGCGCCCTGCCAGTCGTTCTCGGCCAGGCTGGTGTGCACCGTCGCCAGCGCATGCAGCCGCGAGGTGAAGTCGCGGACCTTGGCGTCGTGCCGCGGCAGCAGCTGATGCGCCAGCGATTGCACCACGGCGAGGCTGTTCTTCACGCGATGGGCGAGCTCGTGCACCAAGAGCTCGCGCTTGCGGTCGGCCTCCTTGGCCGCGGTGACGTCGATGTTGACGCCGATCATGTACGGATCGCTGCCGCCTTCGCCGCCCAGCATGCGGGCGCGCGCCTCGATCCACCGGATCGAGCCGTCGGGCAGCGGCACCCGCCATTCTGAATCGAGCTCCCCGGTGATCAGCGCCTGCTTGTTGTCCCGGTCGGCACGCGCTTGGTCCTCGGGGTGCACAAGTGCCAGCCATGCATCATAGGTCCCGGGGAACGTCTCCGGCGCAAGGCCATAGAGCTCCTCGATCTCATCGGACCAGTGGCTGGCGCCGGTCCTGCCGTCCCAGGTGAAGGTGCCAAGCCGTCCGTATTTGGCGGCCAGCTTGAGCTGCTCGGCGGTGCGCGAGGCGTCATCCTTGGCCTTGGCGAGCAGGCGGAAATTATCCTGGATGATGCGCGAGCTCTCGGCCTGGGCCTGCTCGGCAGCCGCAAGGCGTGCGTTCAGCGCACGCACCTCCGGCGGATCGGACGGCGCCGCCGCGCCGGGGACCGCACTCTTGACCGCGATGCTGTCGAGCGGCCGGGCGATGCTGGCCGCGATTCCGGCGGCCAGCAGCAGCGCCAGCGCGCAGATGGTCGTCGCCGCAATGGTGGCCGTCTTGACCGTTGAAGAGATGGCCTGCGCGAAGGCGCCCTGCTTGATGCCGACGCCCACGGTCCAGCCGCTCAGCTGCGGATGCGCATTGGCGTTGATGATGCGGTCGCCCTCGATCGAGGGGAATTCGGCGATGCCGTCCACCTTCGCGTTCGCCCGCCAGCCGGCCGATGCAGGCTGCCCCGTCGTCGTCGCGTTCTTGGGGATGCGCGAAATGTACCGCCCGTTGGCATCGATGATGCCGACCAGCCAGTCGGCCGGCAAGTCCTGCTGGGCGAGCAGCCGCGTGTAGTTCGCGGCCGGCATGGCGATCGACAGGCAGCGGAATGGCTTGCCGTCCTTGAAGACGGGAATGTCGACGGTGGCGACCCACTCACCCGAATTGGGACCGGTGAACACGTCCGAAATGGAGGGCCGCCCGGTTTCGAAGGCGCGGTGCTGCGAGCGCAGGCCTTCCGACGTGCGCTGGCCGAGCGGCTTGCCGGGGGCGGCCAGGGTATTGAGCAGCAAGCGCCCGTCGGCATCGGAGACGATGATCCAGGAGTCGCCGGTCACCAGGCCGACCCGGCGTGCCTCGGCCTCGAAGTCAGCCAGATTGTCTGCGTTCAGATCGGGAGACGTCCCCAGCACCTCGGCCAGCGCGATGTAGCGCCGGACTTCGGCATCGACCGCGCCCGAAATCGTCTGGGCCGCATAGGACAGGCCCCGGCGGATCGAGACGTCGGCGGATTGAGCCATCGAGACGATGACATAGGCAATCAGCCCGACGCAGGGCAGGAACAGAATGCCGGCGAGCAACAAGAGGCGTCCCTTGATGCTCAAACCGCCATAGGAGCGTTGGAGCGTGGCCAGCAAGCCTCCGCCCACGCTTTCCGGTATGTCCAGTTCCCGCATGGTCCCCCGCGGCTCGTTCCAAGAAGGAACCGCGATCAATTCCGGACGTGCGGAAAAGTTCCTTGGCGGCGGGAAGAAAGAACGACAGAGACGTTGTCCGCACCCCAGCTGTCGCCCAGCCATACAGTGCATCGTCTATTCGACACGCGGCCCATGGCGTGGCGACAACCATATATGGCAACTGCGGCCGCACCCGGCAGGCGGCCGCAATTCCTGCTCGTCGGGTCAGTACCGCGACCTATTCGTCGCGGTAGACCTTTTCACGCTTTTCGTGGCGTTCCTGCGCCTCCACCGAGAGCGTCGCGATCGGACGGGCTTCGAGCCGCTTCAGCGAAATCGGCTCGCCGGTCTCCTCGCAATAGCCGTAGGTGTTGTCTTCGATGCGCTGGAGCGCGGCGTCGATCTTGGAGATCAGCTTGCGCTGGCGGTCGCGGGCGCGAAGCTCGATCGCCCGGTCCGTCTCCGACGACGCACGGTCGGCGAGATCGGGATGGTTCACGTTCTCCTCCTGCAGAGCCTGCAGGGTGAGCTTCGATTCGCGCAGAATCTCCTCCTTCCATGCCAGCAGCTTGGCGCGGAAGTAGTCGCGCTGGCGTTCGTTCATGAAAGGCTCTTTTTCGGAAGGTTTGTAGTTCTTCAACTTTTCCAAGGTCAGCCCATCTGTACGTGCTGGCGCCGGTCTCGGCACCGGCGGACGGAATACGCCCGTTCGCGGCCGCGTTATATAGCGGCGTCTTGTGACAGACAATATTTCCATCGACACGGGCGCCCCGCCGTCCTGCCGTTGTCCAGCCCAAATTGCGGCCGGCCGGCGGGGCGCGCCAGGGTCCTTGGGGCTACCTCAGTAACCGACCGTGAAACGGGCCCGCCGATGCGCCGGACGCTCGATTTCGTCGGCCATCGCCACGGCGAAGTCCTCGAAGGTGATGAAGCTCTTGCCCTCGGCGTCGACCAGCAACTGGTCCGTTCCGAGGCGGAACTTGGCTGTTCGGGCGCCGAAATCGATCATCGCGGACGGCGACAGGAAGGTCCAGTCGAGATCCTTCTCCTGGCGCAGGCGGTCGAGGAACGCCGCGCCCTTCTCCGCTTCGGCCTTGTAGATGGCCGGAAAGTTCGGCGTCGTCACCAGCCGCACGCCGGGCGCGACCTCGAGCGAGCCGGCGCCCCCGACCACGAGGTAACGAGATACGCCTGAATCTTTGGCGGCGCCGATCAGCGCCTCGGCATCGCTCGCGAGGAAGTGGATCGAGCTGATCGCAACGTCATGGCCGGCCCACAGCTTCGCGAGCGCGGCGCGGTCTTTGGCATCGCCCTGCACGGCCGTGACGTTGGCGTGCTTTTCGATCTTGTCGGGATTCCGGACGATGCCGGTGACCTGATGGCCGCGATTGGCGAGCTCGGCGGTAATACGCGACCCGGCCCGGCCCGAGGCGCCGGCAACGGCGATCTTCATGCTGCAACTCCTTCGTTAGCGATCGTTCGCTCGGACCGGAGGCTCTGGACGAGGCCCTCTTGGTATCCGATAGTAACTAGATAGCGGAACGAATGCTGGTGTTAAGAGCGCACTTTGAGATCACCAGGTCACGCCGGAGTAACCGATGCGAGCCCCGAACGTCTATTCGGCCCTGTGCCCCACCCGACAGATCCTCGATCGCGTCGGCGACAAATGGGCCGTGCTGATCCTCATCCTCTTGCGCAACGAGCCGTTGCGTTTCAATCAGTTGCGCCGCTCGATCGAAGGCATCTCGCAGAAGATGCTCTCACAGGTGTTGAAGAGCCTCGAGCGCGACGGGCTGGTGCGGCGGCGCGCGATCGCGACCGTTCCTGTGACGGTTGAATATTCGATCACATCGCTTGGATTGACCTTGGCCGCGGCAGTCGATCCCCTGCGCGACTGGGCCGAGCAGCATCTGAAGGACGTCATGGCCGCCCAGCGGCGCTACGATGCGCAGGCGACGTCGAAAGCAGCCTAGAGCATGATCCGGAAAAGTGCGCAGCGGTTTTCCGACAAGATCATGCGCCGACAACGACCCAAAGCGCGATGATCTCATCGCGCTTTGGTCGCTTCAGCCCTGCCCGGCCTTGGCGAGCTCGACCTCGACGCGCAGTTCGATCTCCGAGAGGATCGCATCCAGTCCCGGCTCGCCCGACGCCTGCTTCAGGTCGGCCGCCGCGTCGCGCAGCCGCAGCGCCATTGTCCTGTCGAGCTTGCCGGACAACAGAGACAGCTTGAGGTCATCGAGCACGTCGAGCGCGCGCTTGCCGCGCTGGACCGAGCGCTTGCGGCGCTCGGCCGGATCCTCCTCGATGCCCTGCAGCGCCAGCAGCGCATCGATGTTCGCGGTCTGCTTCGGTGCAAGGGTCGCGCGTGTCTCCTGCGTCGTCCCGGCGTCAGGCAGCTTGAAGCCGCCTGACGACGTCTTCCGCGTGGAGCTGGTCGACGTGTTCAGCGTCGTGCCGTTCGGTCCGTAGATGCGCATCGGTGGCTCCCCGCAGGCTCTCGCGTGTCGGTGCGGAGATTGGCTGCGTCGTGGTTAACGGTGCGTAAATGGCCCGGCAAATTCTGCCGGGGCGGCAGCTTCGTTCCTCCGGGCTCACCCGGAATGGCAACAAGTCGCGAGATCGATTTCACACTCTTTCAATGAGTTAGCCGGGAGCATCGCTCTGGCACGGCCCTCGCATAGTTAACGCCGATCATGCGGTCATGGGAGTGGCCACCTGATCACTTGCAGAGTTCGAGGGGAGCATAGGATGCGACGCGTCCGATTTACGCGCCTGTTTCAGGCCGCTTGCGCCGCCATGCTGGCGCTGGCCTCTACTGTCATGTCCGCACATGCGACGTCGCGGATCAAGGATCTCGCCAATATCGAAGGCGTGCGCCAGAACCAGTTGATCGGCTACGGCCTCGTGGTCGGCCTCAACGGCACCGGCGATACGCTGAACAACATTCCGTTCACCAAGCAGTCGCTGCAGGCGATGCTCGAGCGCATGGGCGTCAACATCCGCGGCGCCACCATCCGCACCGGCAACGTCGCCGCCGTCATGGTCACCGGCAACCTGCCGCCGTTCGCCACGCAGGGCACGCGCATGGACGTCACGGTGTCCGCGCTCGGCGACGCCAAGAACCTGCAGGGCGGCACGCTGCTCGTCACCCCCCTGCTCGGCGCCGACGGCAACGTCTATGCGGTCGCGCAAGGGTCGCTCGCGATCTCCGGCTTCCAGGCTGAGGGCGAGGCCGCCAAGATCGTGCGCGGCGTGCCGACCGTCGGCCGCATCGCCAACGGCGCCATCATCGAGCGCGAGATCGAGTTCGCGCTGAACCGGCTGCCGAACGTGCGGCTGGCGCTGCGCAACGCCGACTTCACCACGGCGAAGCGGATCGCAGCCGCCATCAACGATTTCCTCGGCGTCAAGACGGCCGAGCCGATCGACCCCTCGACGGTGCAGCTCAGCGTCCCCGCGGAGTTCAAAGGCAATGTCGTCGCCTTCCTGACCGAGATCGAGCAGTTGCAGGTCGATCCTGATCTGGCGGCCAAGATCGTCATCGACGAGCGCTCCGGCATCATCGTGATGGGCCGCGACGTTCGCGTCGCCACCGTCGCGGTGGCGCAGGGCAACCTCACCGTCACGATCTCCGAAAGCCCGCAGGTCAGCCAGCCCAACCCGCTGTCGCGCGGCCGCACCGTGGTCACGCCGCGCACCAGCGTCGGCGTCCAGGAGGACGGCAAGAAGTTCGCGATCGTCAGGGACGGCGTGTCCCTGCAGCAGCTCGTCGACGGCCTCAACGGACTCGGCATCGGCCCGCGCGACCTGATCAGCATCCTGCAGGCCATCAAGGCCGCCGGCGCGATCGAAGCCGACATCGAGGTGATGTGATGGCCACCTCCTTCGTCGACTCCTATGCCGGCCGCGTGCCACTCAGCATGCCGTCTGCCGCCGCCAGGACGACGCCGCGCACCGATATCGAGCTCTCGGAAGCCCTGACCAAGGTCTCCCCCAAGGCCCAGGCCAAGGCCAAGGCCACCGCGACCGACTTCGAAGCGATGTTCCTCAACTCGATGTTCTCGCAGATGACGAGCGGCGTGAAGGGCGAGGGCCCGTTCGGCGATACGCCGGGCACCGGCGTCTGGCGCTCGATGCTGACCGAACAATATTCGAAGAACTTCGCCAAGGCGGGCGGCGTCGGCATCTCCAACGACGTCTTCCGTACCCTGATCCTGCAGCAAGCCAAGAACAGCAACTCCGGCAGCAACTCAGCCAGCAGCGCCGGCACAGCCAGACCGTAACCGTAAGCGTAGACATCGCGGGGGTCGCAGCGCCCCACGCCGACAGGAGTTTCGAATGAGCGCACAGGGCCCGGCGAAGAAGACCACCTACACGGCCGCCGCGAGCGCGGCGGAGGCGCGCACGCTCGCAGATGAGATGGTCAGCGTCATGAGCGAGCTGATCGCGGTCATCGAGCAGGAGACCGAGCTGGTCCGCGCCGGCAAGCTGGCCGAAGGCATGGCGTTCGGTCCGAAGAAGACCGAGCTCTCGCGTCACTACGTCACCACCGTCGGCCGCCTCAAGGCCAGCCAGAATTTCATGAAGCAGACCGCGCCGGAGCTGCTCGCGACTCTCCACCGCCACCATGACACGTTCAGGGCGATGCTGCAGGTCAACCTGACCGTCCTCGCCACGGCGCATGCGATCTCGGAAAAGATCGTGCGCGGCGTCAATGCCGAGGTGCAGCGCAAGAACATCCCGAGCACCTATACCGCCGGCGGCCGCCGCGCCGCGCCCGGCGCGCGCCACCTCACCCCGCTCGCGGTCAGCCGCACACTCTGACCTTCGGCGGCGCCGAGCCGCCCTCCACTCCACGTTTGAGAGCCGTGCCGCCCCAAGGGGCCGCGCGGCTTTCGCCGTTTAACACTCGAATAAGCTTAAAAGGCCGGCGCGCCACACAACGCGACGTTCATTCTATTTCCTAACATAACGTTGATTGGTCATCGGCATAGTTGCAACGGGATAGGGTTGGGAATTGACTCGATGGCCATGAGGAGGCTGCCATGAGTTCCGATTTCAGCGTGAGACCAGTAGGGGCGCCTGCGGCGGCCCCGTTGATCCAACCGTCGAGTCAGGCGGTGGCGAGCGCTGTTCCCACGGACCTGCCTCCAAGCCAGACCGTGACCGCCGCCGACAGCGGCGTCCCGGTGCGCAACGACGTGCCGGCGCATGCCGCCAACGAGCTGTTCGTGTCGCACCAGGCCTATTACGACCGGGCAGCGGCAGCGATGGTGTTCCAGGTGGTCAACCGCAGGAACGACCAGGTCGTGGCGCAATATCCGGACGAAGCCGTGCTTCGCCGTCGGGCCTACTTCAATACGCTCGATATGCAGAAGGATCTGCAAAAGGAAGATACGCCGCGGGTGATGCCGACCGACCGGACCGCCTGACACGAGCCTCGGGGCGTGCGCGCACGCCACGCCCACCTGCGCGCCGCCCGATGGGCGGTGCAGTCATGATGAGGCCGCGATGTCCCTCGAGCTCGTCCGGGGCGCGTAAGAGACGCCGAGACGGCTCTCACCGGGAGCAGCGTCAGTCACCACGTTCTTGACCCGGGCCGGGCTCCTCGCCCCCCAGCGTGAACGTCGTATCCCAGCTCTGAACGCGCCGTCCTTGATCAGCACGTCCGGAGACTTGCTCACGCCGTCGCTCGCTTGGCGAACCTTGGCCCACAAGCCCTCCATTTCGGAGATCGTCCGCATGAAGGGCCTCTCGGTGGCATGTTAGCCGCGCCGGCTGGTCCGACAGAGCGCCGGATCGACGTCGACATTCTGCTGGTGCTGTGCGCCGTGCCGAGCACGTTCGACTTCCTGGAGGCGGACAGGATGCTGGTGATCTCAGCCACGGCGATGCCGCCCCTGCCCCGTCCGTCGATCAGCTGCGGCCGGAGAGGCCCGCAGCAATGTGGCAGTTGATATCGATCAGCGACTTCAGCTTCGCCGGATCCGGGTCCATCTGCATCTCGATCGTCTGCTTCATGACGAAGACGCCGATATTGGCAATGTTCTGCCGGATGTCGAGCGGGTTCGGATTGTCCTCCGCTTCCATGGCGCTCATGAAGATCGTCCACAGGCGGCGATTGAACAGCAGCGCCTTGTACATGCTGCGATCGGGACCATTCCAATTGGCCTGGACTTCCTGCAGCTGCCGTGCCGCCTTCAACAATGCTTGCGCTTCGATCTCCCGTGGTGATGCCGTCGTTTGCGACGTGCGTGCATAGGCTTGAGCGGCATATGACATCAAGTACTCCGGACTGACGCTGGGACACCAACAAACTGCACGGATTTTGTACGTTGCGTGCCTTTAAAATATGGTTAGCAGCTGTTAGCGGATTTCGCCTCTCGATATCAGCAGATACCGAAAACAACCGTGCCTGCGAGATCTCTTAACATGGTGCGAACGCACCGATTCAAATTGTTCGAAAAAAAGTCGACGCGCATTCGCCGCGTATGACGATCGACGGAGCGTCTATAAGACGCGTTCGCGCAACAGGCGAAGGGATCTCGGCCGCGAACGGATACGCCCGCGGCGCCAGCAAAGCATGAGCCTACGAGCAAAAGCAAAAGCGGCGGGCAAGGCCCGCCGCTTCGCAAGAGTTGGGATCGTCGCCGCAGCGCTTAGCGCAGCAGCTGCAGCACGCTCGCCTGCGACTGGTTGGCCAGCGCCAGCGCGGAGACTGCGATCGACTGGCGGGTCGACAGCGCCTGGCTGTTGGCGGCCTCTTCGTTGGTGTCGGCCAGAGTGAGGTTCGACGAGCCGGTCTGCAGCACGTTGATCAGGTTCTTGTTGAAGTCCTGACGGATCTGCACGATCGATAGATTCGAACCGAGCGACGATGCTTCGGAGCGGATCGAGGTCGAGGCGCTGTTCAAGGTGGTGAGCACCTTGTTGGCGGAGTTGCTGTCGAGGAAGTCGGTTCCGACCACCAGCGCCGAGAGGCCGAGGCCGGTGCTGTTGAACGTCACGCCGGTGATGTTCAGGGTCGACCGGCCGGTCTCGTTGAAGGTCAGCTTCAGCGTGTCGCCGTTCAGCAGGTTGATGCCGTTGAACGATGCGTCCTGCGCCGTGGTGTTGATCTGCGCCAGCACGTTGTTGTACTGCGCGATCAAGCCTGCGCGGGTCGTCTGCGAGTTGGTGTCCGCCACCGGGGTGGACGCCGTCACGCCGTTGAACGCCTGGCTTGCCGCTGTCGAGGAGCCGGCCACTGCGCCGATCGTCGACGACGCTGCCTCGTTGGTGGTGAGGATCGTCAGTTGCCCGGTCGTGCTCAGGCTCGCCTGCAGATTGTTCGTGGCGAGTGCAGTGTTCAGCTGCGCCAGAGTCGATATCTGCGAAGCGCCCGTGCCGAATGTGATGTTCGTGGCGACGCCGCCTCCTGTCGAGGCGATGGTGAGTGTCTGTCCTGACAATGCAGGCGGGTTGCGTGTGGTCGTTCCGGCCGTCAATCCGAGCTTGGCCAGGGCCGTACCCGATATCGTCAGATCCTGTGCCGTACCCGTGGCAACCGATATCTGGCCGCCGGTTACCGAGGAGGGCGTCGCAGTTGCGCCCGTCACCGAGTCGATCGCGGCAAGCAGATTGCTGACCGTGTCGCCGACGCCGATATTGGTTCCGGCCGAGACCGAGCCGGCGACGAAGGTGAAGACCACGCCGTTGACCACCAGGGTGTCGCCCGTCGTGACGCTGCTCGCCAGATCGTTCGAGCTCGAGCCCGGCGTACCCGACAACCTTGTCGTGCCGGTGATGGCGACCGGCGTGGTGTTGTCGTTATTGACGGCGCTGCCGACCACGAACTTGTTCGACGAGCTGCCCAGCAGGTTGTTGGCTGTGGCGCCCGGAATGACGGCGGAGGTGACGCTCGACTTGGTCGTGTAACCTGTGGGCGCCTGGAGGACCTGGCTCGCGATCGACTTTGCGCTGTCGACCAGCTTCTGGAGCGAGGTCAGACCGGTATTCGCCGCCTGCAGAACCTGGACGCCGTTGCCGATGCTGTCGAGCAGATTCGCAATATCGCTCGCGCGGTTGTTGAGCGATTGCGCGGTGAAGAATTCGGTGGGGTTATCGAGCGCCGTGTTGACCTTGTTGCCGGTGGCCAGGTTGTTTTGAGTCGTGGCCAGCAGCGATGCAGTGTTTTGCAGCGCCAGCAGGTTTTGGCGAACCGAAGCCGAAAGAACGATACCGGACATGTTTGTGAAACCTTCCTAGTTATTCACCAGGCGGTTCTAGAACAGGTACTTTTAAAACATGGTTAATGGCACTTTAAATTTCTTGCTTAACGCCTGGTTACGGCGGTGGCCGCGGTCTCCCCCCTGCTCTCCAACCAGTATTGATACGGGCCAAGGCCTTGAACCAGGCGCAAAAAAAGCGGCGGGGGTTTCCCCCGCCGCCTTCCGATGTTTGTTTGAGAACGCCTTAGCCTTAGCGGAGCAGCTGCAGCACGCTGGCCTGCGACTGGTTGGCGAGCGACAGCGCGGACACCGCGATCGACTGGCGGGTCGACAGCGCCTGGCTGTTCGCCGCTTCCTCGTTGGTGTCGGCCAAGGTCAGGTTCGACGAACCGGTCTGCAGAACGTTGATCAGGTTCTTGTTGAAGTCCTGACGGATCTGCACCACCGACAGGTTCGAACCCAAGGTCGAGGCTTCCGAGCGCAGCGTCGAGCTGGCGCTGTTCAGCAGCGTGATCACCTTGTTCGCCGAGTTGTTGTCGAGGAAGTCGGTGCCCGAGGTCAGGTTCGAG
>NZ_JANBVS010000014.1 GCF_024586915.1 Bradyrhizobium sp. SRS-191 | reverse complement strand
TGTTCTCGGCTGAACCTGTGGTTCCTGCCGCCTGCATTTTTTCCGCAGGCGGGCCATGGGTGCGGCCAGCGCCCGGCATTCCCCGTGCCCTCTTTTCGAAGAGGGCAGGACGAAGCGCAAAAGCTCGGACGCGAAACGCGCCGCGAGATGGTGAATGCATGTCTGACCGCTCAGACAAGACTCTTACCGTCGTCATTGCGAGCGAAGCGAAGCAATCCAGGGCCGTGCACGCGACTCTGGATTGCTTCGTCGCTTCGCTCCTCGCAATGACGCCGCCTTTAACGAGGCGTCCATGCCGCCCTACTCGTTACTCGTCATGCCCGAGCTTGACCCGGCCATCCATCCTTCTCGCGAAGAGTGATGGATGGCCGGGTCAAGCCCGGCCATGACGACGGAGAGGGTCGTGCTCAACACAGCGCCGACGACTTCAGAATACTGCATGATCACCGCGCTCGGCCATCGCCTCGCCGCGGATCAGCCTGGCGTAGTAGTCGAACAGCGTCTCGGAGCCGGTGGATGGCGTGGCGTCGGCGTCGTAGCGGCCGGTGGCTGGGTCGAGCACCAGCATCGACTCGGTTGCGTAGTAGCGGCCGATGCGGGCGAGCTCCGCCTTCTCCGCAAGCGGCGGCATGACGCGCTTGGCAAGGTCGAGCCCGCCGATGATGACGTCCAGCAGCGCCACCGGCACGCGCCGGATGTTCGGCTTGCGGCCGAGCAGCGCGAACAGGTGCTCGGCCTGCTCGATCGGCGTGATGGCGGGTCCGGGGCCGCCGATCGGCAGCACGCGATTCCGGCGGCTTTCGTCATCGAGACAGCCGGCGAGATAGTCGCCGAGATCGGCGTCGCTGATCGGCTTGCAGGCGGTGAGACGGCCATCGCCGAACACGAGATAGGGCCGGCCCTGCTGCACGCGCGCGACCTGGCCCGACAGCGACTTGAAGAACGCGGTGGGACGGACGATGGAGTAAGCGAGACCCGCGGCCATCAGGCGGGCTTCGAACGCGAGCTTGGCCTGCTGAAACGCCAGCAGCGGCTTCTGCACGCAGATGGCGGACAGCAGCACGAACTGCGTGACGCCGGCCTGACGCGCCGCCTCCAGCGCGTTCACATGCGCCTGATAGTCGATGGCCTGGGCATCCCCGGGCACGCCGGTGCGCGAGGCCATGCAGGAGACGACGGCGTCGAAGCGCTCGCCGCGAAAACCGTCGCGCACGAGCGAGGCGGGATCGGTGACATCGCCGGTTCTGACGACGGCGCCCGGGATCGTCATGGCATCGCCGCGCGAACGGACGAAGCAGACCACCTCGTGCCCGCGCGCGACGAGCGCGCGCACAGTGGCACGGCCGATCGTCCCGGTCGCGCCGAGCATGAAGACGCGGCGAGGACGCGCGGCGGCAGCGGAATCATACAGCGACATCATCGGCGGGAACAGCTCCGAAAACTGCGGCGATCTATATCACGTGACGTCGACCTGGGGCTCGGCCGACGTCGCAATGGGCATCCTCATCACGCGCGCGGAGAGGCCATTATGCGCTCGTCTCCCTCCACGCCGTCATGGCGGGGCTTGTCCCGGCCATCCACGTCGTCCGGCACGCTGAGAACGACGTGGATGCCCGGGACAAGCCCGGGCATGACGGAGTAACAAATGAGCAGGATCGTTCGCCCGGACGGCTGCGTATCGCCAGAAACAACAGCCCTGCACGCGCTGGAAAGGCACACTGCGATCTCAATCCTCTCCATGAACACGCCTCGGCGTGTTCATGGTCCGTGTGCAGGACCCCCTTGGGTGCCACCCCCTCATGGTGAGGAGCGCCGCAGGCGCGTCTCGAACCATGAGGCCCGATCCGGGCCTCGCCCTTCGAGACGCCCGCCTTCGGCGGGCCCTCAGGGTGAGGATCAAAGAGTACGATCCGAGGACCAGAGCATGCCTCAGCCCAGCGCGACGCGGGCGGGGCGCACCAACTGTTACTTCCGAGCCAACCGCCTCACTCCGCCGACCGCGGCGCCTTCTCCAGGATCAGCGTATGAATGCCGCAGGTGCCGCTGTAGAGGCTCATCACCCGCGTGCCGGGCTTGCGCCCTGCCCTGGGCTCGGAGACCTGCAGGCCGGCGGCGAGCAGGCGGGCGCGGGTGGCCTCGATGTCGGCGACGCGCCAGCTCAGGCCCCAGAGCTTGTCGTTGGCCTTGTCGTTGCCGGCGACAGGGCGCTTCACGACCTCGACGATCAGGTCGCCGCAGCGGAAGAACATCAGCTGGCCCCATTCCTGGTGGCTGCGGTCGAGCGCCATGTCCAGGCCGAGCCTTGCGCCGTAGAGCGCAGCCGCGCGCTCGGGATCTTCGGTGGAGACCACGATATGATCGAGGCCGAGCACTGCGCTGTCGGCGGTCTTCCCCGACACCGGCCGCGGCTGGCCGAGCTCGAGGAAGAACATGCGCACGCCGCGCGTCAGGTCGGTCATGGCGCGGGTGCGCTTCCAGTGCAGCGTCTGGCCGGATGTTCGATCGGTGTTGTCGACCTCGGCGATCGGATCGGGCTTCAGCGCCACGCGCTCCAGCCTTCGATGCATCTTGCCGATGTCATCAGTGGCGAAGCAGATGCTCGCGAGCCCCTCGCCCCAGATCTTGATGACGTTACGGATGCGGTCGGCACCGGGGCTCTGGCCCGCCGGCGCCATCAATTCCAGGGTCATGTTGTCGAGCGTGAACAGCACGCGGTCGGCGCCCTCGCCCGAGTTCTGCCAGGACGGCTTGCGCGCCAGCAGCGTCTCGAATGCGGCGCTGCCGGCCTTGATGTCCTCGAGCAGGACGACGACGTGGTCGAGACCGGTGATCACGGAAACAGCCCTCGCGTGTTCTTGGCATTGCGTACCTTCTCGACGCCGATCGCCATCGCCGCCGTCCGATGGGAGATGTCGTCAGCCTTGGCGCGGGCGACCATTCGCTCGAAGGCGCGGTCGAGGATCTGGTACTCGCGCCGCATGACCTCGTCCTCCTCCCAGAACAGCTGTTGCAGATCCTGCACCCACTCGAAGTAGCTGACGATGACGCCGCCGGAGTTGCAGAGAATGTCGGGAATGAGAAAGATCTCGTCGCGCCGCTGGTCGAGCACCAGGTCGGCGTCCGGCGTGGTCGGACCGTTCGCGGCCTCCGCGAGGACGCGGCATTTCAGCTTGGCCGCCACCTTGGCGTCGATGACGCGCTCGACCGCGGCCGGCACCAGGATGTCGCAGGCGAGCGTAAGGATTTCGTTCGGATCGAAAGCGAGCTCGGAGGAGAAGCCCGCGATGCTGCCGCGCGCGCTCGCGTACTCCATCAGCTTGGGGATGTCGAGGCCGCGCGGGTCGTGGAGCGCGCCGGTATGATCGCTCACCGCAATCACCTTCAGGCCCATCTGGTGGAAGCCGAGCGCGGCATAGGAGCCGACATTGCCGAAGCCCTGCACGACGGCAGTGGACTTGGCGGGATCGATCCCCAAGAGGTCCATGACCCGGCGCGACGTATGGGCGACACCCCGTCCCGTCGCTTCGCGGCGCCCGAGCGTGCCGCCGGAGAACACCGGCTTGCCGGTGACGATCTCGGTTACGGTCTGGCCCTGATACATGGAGTACGTGTCCATGAACCACGCCATCACCTGCTCATTGGTGCCCATGTCCGGCGCCATCACGTCGGTGTGCGGGCCGACGAAGGGGATCATCTCCTGCATGTAGCGGCGCGACAGCGATTCGAGCTCCCGCTTCGACAGCTTGGAAAGATCGACATTGATGCCGCCCTTGGCGCCGCCATAGGGCAGCCCGACCAGGGCGCATTTCCAGCTCATCCAGATCGCGAGCGCGGCGACCTCGCCGATATCGACGGTCGGCGCAAAGCGGGTGCCGCCCTTGGTCGGCCCCATGGTCAGGAGATGCTGGACACGGTATCCCTCGTAGACGGCAATGGTGCCGTCGTCCTTGTGGATCGGACACGACACGGTGATCGCCCGCTTGGGCAGCAGCAACCGGTCGCGCTCGTCGCCTGGGATGCCAAGATGGTCGGCAATCACGTTGAACTGATTGGTCGCCATCTCAAAGACCGGACCCGCATAGACAGTCATCTTCCACTCCCGAATCTGCTCCTGCAGGCCGGCAACCATAGCGCGACCCGTGCACCGGCGGCAGGGGGCCTCCGGTTGCAAAGGCCGATCTCAACCACCATGGTGACGATTTGACGAAGAATTTCAGCGTTGATCCGCTTTAACCGCTTGCTAATCTGCGGCGCCGGGGCCGCGATCACCCCATAGTGAGACAGAAATGGCAATGCAGGCCCTCTTTATCGGACAGACCTACATCGACGTGACGTTCATCACCGACCACATGCCGACCGGGGACGAGAAGCACGTCGCCTCCGACTATGCGGTGTCGTTCGGCGGCAATGCGGTCACTGCGGCATTTTGCTGCGCCAAGCTGGGCATCGTGCCGGACCTGATCGCAACGATTGCGAATGACTGGCTCGGACGGATGTTCCAGGACATGACCGCGAAATACGGCATCTCCGTACATCCACGGAAGGTGAACGCCTCCTCGCTGTCCTTCATCATGCCGAAGGACGGCAAGCGCGCCATCGTCCGCTGCCGCGATGACGCCCACATCCATCCGTTTCCGCTGCTCAATCTCGGCAATTGCCGGGCACTGCATGTTGACGGCCACCAGCCGGATGCGGCGCTGCATTATGCCAAGCTGTGCCGTGAGGCCGGCATTTTGACCTCGCTCGACGGCGGCGGCCTGCGCACCAACACCCATGAGCTGCTGGAATACATCGACGTCGCCATCGTCGCCGAGCGGCTCTGCGAGCAGATGGACCTCACGCCGGAGAAGATGCTCGACTATCTCAAGAGCCGCGGCTGCCGCATCGGCGGCGTGACCCAGGGCGAGAAGGGCCTGTTGTGGTACGACGAGGTCGGCGCGGTGCATACTTTGCCCGCCTATCCGATCCCGCGCGAGCGCGTCATCGATACCAACGGCGCCGGCGACGTATTCCACGGCGCCTATATGTACTCCTATCTCGCCAATCCGGCGAAGAGCTGGAAGGAGCATTTCGAGTTCGCCCGCGCGGCCTCGACATTCAAGATCCAGAAGCTCGGCAACGAGGCCGGCCTGCCGACGCTCGCAGACATCGCGCTGGTGAGACAAGAATTCGAAGCCCGCGTCTAGCGGTTTTGGGGGAGAGAGCCGATGGGGCGCGTCGTCATCGCCGGCAGCATCAACATGGATGTGGTGGCGACGGCCGAGCGCCATCCCCGCATCGGCGAAACCGTCGCGGGCCAGTCGGTGATGTATTTCCCTGGCGGCAAGGGCGCCAACCAGGCGGTGTCATCCGCCAAACTCGGCGCGCCGACCTCGCTGATCGGCCGGCTCGGCCGCGATGGGTTCGGCGAGCAGTTGCGCACGTTCCTCGCCGATCAAGGCATCGATCTCGCGGCGGTCAAGGACAGCGCCAGCGCGGCGACTGGGACGGCGATCATCACGCTGGCGAATGCCGACAACACGATCGTGGTGATCCCCGGCGCCAACGCCGAGGTGGGCGCTGAGGATGTGGCACAGATCGCGTTGAAAGCTGGCGACGTGGCGGTGAGCCAATTCGAGATTCCACAAGCCACGATCGCGGCCTTCTTCAAGGGGGCGAAAGCCGCCGGTGCCACGACGATGCTCAACCCCGCTCCCGCCAGCGTCTTCGCTGAGGGACTGTTCGCGCTGGTCGACGTCCTCGTGCTCAACGAGACCGAGCTCGGATTCCTGGCCGGTGTCGAACTCAGCGAGGCGCCGACGCCGCAGCAGGTCGTCGACGCCGTGCAGGTGCTCAATCCGCGTGCGGACCAAACCATCTGCGTCACCCTGGGCGCGCGCGGCGCGATCGCCGTTCGTGGCGGCGACGCGAAGCTGGTCGAAGGCCGCGTGGTCAAGGCGGTCGACACCACCGGCGCCGGCGATTGCTTCGTCGGCGCGCTGGCGGCGCGGCTATCGCAGGGCGCGGCGCTTGCTGACGGCATCGCCTATGCCAATATCGCCGCCTCGATCTCGGTGCAGCGGATGGGCGCCGGCCCATCGATGCCGACGGCAGAGGAGGTGCGCGCGCTGCTCTAGGCGAGAGCGCTCTTTAGGTCGAAGCCCACGTCGGCAGCCTTGTTCGGATCGATCGTGCCGCCCGCTGCGAGCAGCTTGCGACCGAACATGTGGTCACCCGCCTTGTTGACGGATTCGATCCCAACCAGCCGGCCCTCCTTGTAGCAGAATGCGGAGAATGCCTTTTGCGCCGGATCCCCGCGCAGCACGACCTGGTCATAGCCCGTGGTGAGCCCCGCGATCTGCAGCTTGTCATTGGCCTGATCGCTCCAGAACCAGGGCTGCCCGTCATACGGCTTGACGTCGCCGGTCAGCCGCGCGGCGACGCAGCGGGCCTGATCGGTCGCGTTCTGCACCGACTCCAGCCGCAGGGTGCCGCCGAAACGCTGGCTTGCGAACAGCGCACAATCGCCGATTGCCGAAATGTGCGGATCGCTGGTGAGCAGATATTCGTCGACCACGATGCCCGAGGCGACCTGCAGTCCCGCTTCCGCCGCGAGCTCGACATTCGGCAGCACGCCGACGCCGACCACGACGAGATCGGCGGGAATGTGCCGGCCATCGCTCAGGCTGACGCCGGTGACCTTGTTGCCGTCGGCCTCGATGCTGGTGGACTGCACACCCAGATGAATGCGCACGCCGGCGTCGGCATGCTGCTTCTGGAAGTAGTCGGAGATTTCCGCCGTCACCGCCCGCGCCATCACCCGCGCCCCGAGCTCGAGCACGTCGACCTCGAGGCCCTTGATGCGCGCGGTCGCCGCGAATTCGAGTCCGATGAAGCCGGCGCCGATCACGACGACGCGCTTGGCATCACCGAGCAAGGCCCTGAGCGCTTCGCTGTCATCCAGGATCCGCAAGTAGCGCACCGCCGGAAGATTGGCATTGGGGAGGTCGAGCAGCCGGTTGCGCGCACCGGTCGCAAACACGAGGTGGCCGTAGTCGAGCGCCTTGCCGGAGGCGAGCAGCAGCTTGCGCTGCTCGCGCTGAACGGCGACGGCGCGGTCATAGACGAGATCGATGGTCTGGTCGGCGTAGAACTTCTGCGGCCGGAACATCAGCGTCTCAGGACCCCCGGTGCCCTTGAGATACGCCTTCGACAGCGGCGGGCGCTGATACGGCAGATGCGGCTCGTCGTTGATCAGGTGGATCGGATCGGCAAAGCCTGCCTGCCGCAGCGAGGTCGCAAGCTGAAAGCCCGCATGCCCCGCGCCTACGATCACCACCGGTCCCTTGGTCACAGCACCCTGCCCCATTCTGTCCACTTCCCGTGTTTGCGCGCCTTGTCTGCTCCGGGTTTACCTCCCGTCGTTCCAGCGGAACCGCGTTGTCGCAGACTTCCCCGGCATTGTCACCGGGCGGCTGTGCGCTCAAAATGCGGCAACAACCATACCAGGGAGGAATGAATGTCGGACGCAGCCGCGGAACCCGCTCGCCTGAGCATCGCCGGTCCGATCGCGACCATCACGCTCGATCGCCCGACGGCATTCAACGCCATCAACCTCGCCATCGCGCAACGCCTGGAGCAACTCGCGGCGCAGGTCGAGGCCGATGCCAGTGTCCGTGTTTTGGTCCTGAAGGGCGAAGGCCGCGCCTTCTGCGCCGGCGGCGACCTGCAGACCATCGGAGCCGCGGCTGACGCCGACACCATCACGCCGGTCGTGAGCGAGCTGCTGCATCACTACCACGCCTTCATCGCGAGCCTGCGGCGCATGCCGAAGATCGTGCTGGCCAGCGTGCACGGCTCGGCAGCAGGTGCAGGCATGTCGCTGGCCTTCGCAGCCGATCTCTGCATCGCCGCGGAGGAAGCGCGCTTCACCCCGGCCTATGCGAAGCTCGGCGTCTCGCCCGATGGCGGCGGCACGGTCGGCGTCGTCGCCACCGCAGGCGTCCGGCGCGCGCTGCAGATCTTCCTGGCCGAGGACAGCTTTACGGCCGCACAAGCCCATGAGTGGGGCTTGGTTGCGAAAGTCGTCCCCGCCTCTGAACTTGCTGCCACCACCGATGCGCTGGCACAGCGGCTGGCGCAGAACATGCCGGCGGGCATCGCCGCGACCAAGGCGCTGATCCATCGCTCGCCGACCAGCTCGGTCGAGGACCAGCTGGCCGCCGAGCGCGATGCGATCATCAATTGCATGCACACCGACGAATTCCGCGCCGCCGTGAAGCGGTTCACCAGCAAGGGAAAGTAGGACTGCGCTCACCCCTTCCCTTTCCGGCGCATGAAGTCGAAATCGCAGCCGTCATCAGCCTGCAGGATCGTTTCATGAAACAGATGCGCGTAGCCGCGCTCGGCCCATTCCGGCGCGCCGGCTTGCTGGAGCGATGCGCGTCGCTGGTCGAGCTCGGCGTCGTCGACCAGCAGGTCGATGCTGCGCTTGGGGACGTCGAGCCGGATCATGTCGCCGGTTCGCACCAGCGCCAACGGCCCGCCGACGGCGGACTCAGGCGTGATGTGCAGCACGATGGTGCCGAACGCCGTGCCGCTCATCCGCGCATCGGAAATGCGCACCATGTCCTTGGTACCGCCGCGCGCGAGCTTCTTCGGGATCGGCAGATAGCCTGCTTCCGGCATGCCCGGCGCCCCTTTGGGTCCTGCGTTGCGCAGCACCAGGACGTCGTCAGCGGAGACATCGAGATCGGGATCATCGACCCGAAGGGTCATGTCCTCGACCGACTCGAACACGACGGCGCGGCCAGTGTGCTGCAGCAGCTTGGGGCTGGCCGCCGAGTGCTTGATGACGGCGCCGCGAGGAGCAAGATTGCCGCGCAGCACTGCAAGGCCACCTTCCGGCTTGATCGCGTCGGCGCGCGAGCGGATCACGTCCTGCCCGGGAACATCCTCCGCCGCGGCGACGATGTCACGCAGGGACTGGCCGGTGATCGAGTTGCAATCGAGATCGATGAGATCGCCGAGCTGCTTCATCAGCTTCGGCACGCCGCCGGCGTGGTGGAAGTGCTCCATATAGTGATCGCCAGACGGCTTGAGATCGACCAGCACCGGCACCTCACGGCCGATATGGTCGAAGGCGTCGAGATCGATCTTGTGCGGCGTACGGCCGGCAATCGCGGTGAGGTGCACGAGGCCGTTGGTCGAGCCGCCGATCGCCTGCAGCACCACCTGCGCGTTCTTGAAGGCGGACGACGTCAGCAACTCGCTCGGCTTCGGTCCCTTCGCCTTGGCCATCTCGGCCGCGACCCGGCCGCTGGCTTCGGCCGAACGGAAGCGCTCGGCATGCGGCGCGGGAATGGTCGCGCTCATCGGCAGGGACAGGCCGAGCGCCTCGGTGATGCAGGCCATGGTCGAGGCCGTGCCCATCACCATGCAGGTGCCGACCGACGGCGCGAGTCGACCATTCACAGCCTCGATCTCGCTGTCGTCCATCTCGCCGGCGCGATACTTGGCCCAGAGACGGCGGCAGTCGGTGCAGGCGCCGAGCACCTCGCCCTTGTGATGCCCGACCACCATCGGCCCGACAGGAATGACAACCGTCGGCAGATCGGCCGAGACCGCAGCCATGATCTGCGCCGGCAAGGTCTTGTCGCAGCCGCCGATGACGACCACAGCATCCATCGGCTGGGCGCGGATCATCTCCTCGGTTTCCATCGCCATCAGATTGCGCAGATACATCGAGGTCGGATGCGCGAAGCTCTCGGCGATCGAGATGGTCGGAAATACGAACGGCATCGCGCCCGACAGCATGACGCCGCGCTTCACCGCCTCCAGGATCTGCGGCACGTTGCCGTGGCAGGGATTGTAGTCACTGTAGGTGTTGGTGATGCCGACGATCGGGCGATCGAGCGCGTCGTCGGAATAGCCGGCGGCCTTGATGAAGGCCTTGCGCAGGAACAGCGAGAAGCCGGCATCGCCGTAGGCAGTCAGTCCCTTGCGCAGTCCGTCAGTCATTGTCTTCTTTTCTTTCATTTACCGTCATTCCGGGGCGCGCAACGCGCGAACCCGGAATCCAGAATTGATTCAAACTCCCATATCGAGATTCCGGGTTCGCGTCCTGCGGACGCGCCCCGGAATGACGAGCTCGGGTCAACCCCAGTCGATGATCCGGCTGGTGTCACCGTCGAACTCCGTGGTGCAGAACGCGCCGCCCTGGAAATAGTCCCCGATCGGATCGGCGGGCAGCTTGGCCTGCTCGGCCAACGCGTGCTCGCGAAAATCCTCGGCGCGGCCCGTCGGGCGATAGCCGAGATCGTAGGCGCGCTGGTTGTCCCACCAGGCGCGTTCGTTGAGAGAGGCGCCGTACAGCACCTCGAAATGAATGTCCGGATGCTCAAGGCCGATGCGGCAGAGCTGAACGAGATCCTCCGGCTTCAGCCAGATCGACAGCCGGCGCTTGTCGAGCGGCTTCTCGCCGAAATTGCCGATGCGCAGACACGTGACCTGCAGCCCATGCTTGTCGGCATAGAGCGACCCGAGCGCCTCGCCGAACACCTTGCTGACGCCGTAGCGGCCATCGGGGCGCGGCTGCACGTCGTTGTCGATCTTGCGGTGGCGCGGATAAAAACCGACAGCGTGGTTCGACGACGCGAACACCACACGCTTCACACCCTTGCGGCGCGCGGCCTCGAACAAATTGTAGCCGCCGATGATGTTGGCCTGCAGGATGTCGTTCCAGGGGCCTTCGACCGAATAGCCGCCAAAATGGATGATGCCGTCGACGCCTTCGCACAGCGACTCGACCTGGGCGAGGTCGGCAAGATCGGCCGCCTTGAAGGTCTCCTGGCTGGAGAGATCGGCTGGCGGTTTGAGGTCGCTGAGCAGCAGGTCCGGATAGATCGGCGGCAGCAGCTTCCGCAAGGAACTGCCGATTCCACCGCTCGCACCGGTCATCAAGATACGTGGCATTTCATCCCTCGTGTTGGGTCCGCAGGTTTGCGGTCGTTACCGCCCGATGATAGCAGAGATCGCAACGGCACAATAACGGGACCAGCCAAATGTCCGATGGAAACGCTCACACGCAGGGCTGGCGCCCTGCCACCTTCTATCCTGATCCGGCGATCCAGGCGCTGGATCCCCGCTTCGAGAAATATTGGCTCAAGCTTTCCGCCGTCGAGCGGATCGCGACGGGGCTGCGCTGGGCCGAGGGGCCGGTGTGGTTCGGCGACGGGCGCTATCTGCTGTGCAGCGACATTCCCAACCAGCGCATCCTCAGATGGGAGGAGGAGACCGGCGCGGTCTCGATCTTCCGCAAGCCGTCGAATTTCGCCAACGGCAATACCCGGGATCGCCAGGGACGGCTCGTCACCTGCGAGCATGGCGGGCGCCGGGTCACGCGGACCGAGTATGACGGCTCCATCACGGTGCTGATGGACTCCTTCGACGGCAAGCGATTGAACGCGCCGAACGACGTCGTCGTCAAATCCGACGGCTCGATCTGGTTCACCGATCCGACCTTCGGCCTGCTCGGCAATTACGAGGGCTACAAGGCCGAGCCGGAGATCGACACCCACGTGTACCGGATCGACGGTACCACCGGCCAGGCGAGCATCGTCGCCGAGGGCGTTCTGGGGCCGAACGGGCTGTGCTTCTCGCCGGATGAATCCATCCTCTACGTTGTCGAATCCCGCGGCGTGCCCACGCGCAAGATCCTCGCTTATGACGTCTCGGCCGACGGCAGGACGCTGTCCAACAAGCGCGTCCATATCGACGCCGGGCCGGGCACGCCGGACGGGATGCGCTGCGACGTCGACGGCAATCTCTGGTGCGGCTGGGGCATGGGCTCGCCCGAGCTCGACGGCGTCATGGTGTTCGCGCCGGATGGCGCGCCGATCGGGCGCATCGCCCTGCCCGAGCGCTGCGCCAATGTCTGCTTCGGCGGCCTCAAGCGCAACCGCCTGTTCATGGCCGCCAGCCAGTCGATCTACGCGCTCTACGTGAACACGCAGGGCGCGCTCGGCGGTTGACATTCCACGTCGTAGGGTGGGCAAAGGCGCGGAGCGCCGTGCCTACCGTTCTTGTTCATGGCGTAGAGGGTGGGCACGCTGCGCTTTGCCCACCCTACGCACTCTCACCGATCAGGCCGCGTTGTAGCCCGCGACGGCCTTGACCTCGAGATACTCTTCGAGACCGAAGCGGCCCCATTCGCGGCCGTTGCCGGACTGCTTGTAGCCGCCGAACGGCGCGGTGCGGTCGTTCGGGACGCCCTGCAGGTTGACGTTGCCGGCGCGGATTTTGCGGCCGACCTCGCGGGCCTTCTCGATCGTCGGCGCGGTGACGTAGCCGGCGAGACCATAGGGCGTGTCGTTGGCGATCTTCACCGCCTCGGACTCGTCCTGCGCGCCGATGATCACCAGCACCGGTCCGAAGATCTCCTCGCGCGAAATGGTCATCTCGGGCTTGACGTCGGCGAAGATGGTCGGACGGACGTAGAAGCCCTTGTTGACGCCCTCGGGCAGGCCCGGACCGCCGGCGACGAGGGTCGCGCCCTCCTCGATGCCCTTGTTGATCAGCGCCTGGATCTTGTCCCACTGGCCGCGATTGACGACCGGGCCGATCGTGGTGCCCTCGCCGCGCGGATCGCCGGCCTTGGTCTTGTCGGCGACGCCCTTGGCGATCGCAGCCACTTCCTTCATCCGCGCGGCCGGCACGATCATGCGCGACGGCGCGTTGCAGGACTGGCCGGAATTGTTGAACATGTGCATGACACCGCCGGTCACCGCCTTGGTGAGGTCGGAGCCCTCCAGGATCACGTTCGGCGACTTGCCGCCGAGCTCCTGGCTGACGCGCTTCACGGTCGGCGCGGCGCGCTTGGCGACGTCGATGCCGGCGCGGGTCGAGCCGGTGAACGAGATCATGTCGATGTCCGGATGCTCGCTCATGGCGGCGCCGACCTCCGGCCCGAGGCCGTTGATCAGGTTGAACACCCCCTTCGGCACGCCGGCCTCATGCAGGATCTCGGCGAAGATCAGCGCCGAGGTCGGGGTGAACTCGGACGGCTTCAGGATCATGGTGCAGCCGGCGGCCAGCGCCGGCGCGACCTTGCAGGCGATCTGGTTGAGCGGCCAATTCCAGGGCGTGATCATGCCGACCACGCCGACCGGCTCGCGCACCACCACGGACGACGGCAGCGTCTCCTCGAACTCGTACTTCTTCAGGACGTCGAGCGTCGACATCAGATGGCCGAGGCCGGCACCGGCCTGCAGCTTCTCCGCCATCGGCAGCGGCGCGCCCATCTCGTCGGAAACGGCGGCACCGATCTCCTTCATGCGGCCCTTGTAGATCGCGATGATCTTCTCGAGCAGCGCGACGCGCTCCTCGCGCGAGGTCTGCGAAAAGGTCTCGAAGGCGCGCTTGGCGGCGGCGACGGCCTTGTCGACATCGGCCTTGGAGCCCAGCGCAACCTCGTACATCGCCTCTTCGGTCGCGGGATTGACGACCGGGGTGGACTTCTTGACGACCGGATCGACCCAGGCGCCGTCGATGTAGAATTGCAGGCGATTGACCATCGGAAAACCTCTTCACGTGGAAGCATATGGGGGAGCGGCTGCGCGCGGACCGGCATCCTGGCACGCGCGATCCGCGGGATGAACCCGCCACATGCGGGGACCGGGGTTGCGTCCCGCGGATATAGGAGCAAGGCCGCGACCGGCGCAAGCCGACGGACCTGCGTTTCGTCGCCGCTCCATTTTGCGTCGCAACAAGCGCGGCTCCCCTCTTTCGCCGCTCACCGGCCATCATTCCGGAGGGCAGAATTCCCGTCGCCGAAGATTCATTTCCAAGATGTGAACTGCTTCACATCGCCGTTGGATCGCCGTGGCTAATCTCCTCGTCATAGACATCCCGGCATCTCGAAAGGGCGCCGGACACGATTTCAGAACCGATATTTTCGCCTGTTCTTATTGCGTGGCCTTTCAGCACGTAGACATTTGATCCAAGTTGCGACGCCGTCTCCTTCACCCCAGGTGAGCGAGGCGGCGTCCTTGTTTTCGGCCCCTCTCACACCGCCATCTTGCGATGCCGCACCGGCGCGCCGGTGAGGCTCTCGGCGGCGTCGATGATCGCGTTCGCATCCATGCCGTTGTGGCGATAGAGATCGTCGATCGTGCCGGTCTGGCCGAACTTCTCCACGCCCAGTGCCTCGACGCGATGACCGCGCACAGAGCCGAGCCAGCCCAGCGTCGCCGGATGGCCGTCGATGACGGTGACGATGCCGCAATCGCGCGGCAGCGGCGCGAGCAGCTGCTCGATATGGCTGAGATGCTGCACGCCGCGGCGATGCCGCCGCAGGCTGCGCGCCGCCGTCCAGCCGGCATGCAGGCGGTCGGCCGAGGTGATCGCGAGCAGGCCGACGTCGCGGCGGGACTCGCCGATCAATCCGGTCGCCTCGATCGCTTCCGGCGCGACCGTCCCCGTATAGGCGATGATCACCTCCGCGTTCGGCCCGGGCTTGCGCAGCCAATAGGCGCCGGCGGCGATGTCGGCTTCCATCTCCGGCGTCATGATGCGCTGCGGCTGGTCGACCGGGCGGGTCGACAGCCGCAAGTAAACCGAACCGCCCTCGCCCGGCGCGGCCTGCATGTGGGCAAAGCCCCATTTCATGATCGCGGCGAGCTCGTCGACGAAGGCCGGCTCGAACGACGACAAGCCGTCCTGCGCCATGCCGATCAGCGGCGTCGCGATCGACTGATGCGCCCCGCCCTCAGGCGCCAAGGTCACGCCCGACGGCGTCGCGACGACCATGAAACGCGCATCCTGATAGCAGGCGTAGTTCAGCGCATCGAGGCCGCGCTCGATGAAGGGATCGTACAGCGTGACGATCGGCAGCAGCCGGGCGCCGTTGATCGAATGCGACAGGCCGAGCGCCGAGGCCATGATGAAAAGGTTCATCTCGGCGATGCCGAGCTCGATGTGCTGGCCCTTCGGCGAGGCCGCCCAATTGAAGGTCGACGGGATCTTCTCGCTGCGGAACAGGTCGGCCTTCTCGGCATGCGCGAACAGGCCGCGGCGGTTGACCCAGGCGCCGAGATTGGTCGAGACGGTCACGTCGGGCGACGAGGTCACGATGCGCGACGCCATCGCGCTGTCGCTGCGCGCGAGATCGTTGAGGATCAGGCCGAAGCCCTGCTGCGTCGACATCTGCGCTGCGGCCGTGAAGGTCAGCCTGGGCACGTCGAAGACGGCGTCATCGAGCCGGCGGCCGTCGCGGTTGAACGGAACGGCGGCGAGGAAGGCCTCCAATGTCGCGGCGTCCTGCGTCAGGCCCTCGAACTTGTCCCATTCATGGCCCGGGCGGATGTTCTGCTGCGCGCGCCACGTCTCCATCTGCGTCACGGTCATCAGGCCGGCGTGGTTGTCCTTGTGCCCTTGGAACGGCAGGCCGACACCCTTGATGGTGTAGGCGATGAAGCAGACCGGACGGTCGTGATCGATAGACTCGAACGCCTCCAGCATGCTTGCCATGTCGTGGCCGCCGAGATTGGACATCAGCGCCAGCAGTTCGTCGTCGCTGCGCTTATCGAGCAGCCGCGTGACGTCGCCCTGATCGCCGATCTCGTCCTGGATATGCTTACGGAAGGCCGCGCCGCCCTGGAAGCACAGCGCCGCGTAGAGCGCATTCGGGCAGTTGTCGATCCAGCGGCGCAGCGCCTCACCGCCGGGCTCCGCGAACGCCTCGCGCATCAGCCGGCCGTATTTCACGATCACCACGTCCCAGCCGAAATTGCGGAACATGGTCTCGAACTTTTCCCACAGGCCCTCGCGCACCACGGCATCGAGGCTCTGGCGGTTGTAATCGACGATCCACCAGGTGTTGCGCAGACCGTGCTTCCAGCCCTCGGCCAGCGCCTCGAAGATGTTGCCCTCGTCCATCTCGGCGTCGCCGACGAGCGCGATCATGCGGCCCTCGCGGCGGTCCTTCATCCAGCCATGCGCCTTGACGTAGTCCTGCACCAGCGACGAGAACAGCGTCTGCGCGACGCCGAGGCCGACCGAGCCGGTCGAGAAGTCGACATCGTCGACGTCCTTGGTGCGCGACGGATAGGACTGCGCGCCCTTGAAGCCGCGGAAGTTCTCCAGCTTCTCCTTCGTCTGCCGGCCGAACAGATATTGGATGGCGTGGAAGACGGGGCTCGCATGCGGCTTCACCGCGACGCGGTCCTCGGGGCGCAGCACCGAGAAGTACAACGCCGACATGATGGTCGCGAGCGAGGCCGACGACGCCTGATGGCCGCCGACCTTGAGGCCATCGGTGTTCGGCCGGATGTGGTTGGCGTGGTGGATGGTCCAGGACGACAGCCACAGCGCCTTGCGGGTCAGCGCGTTCAGGATGTCGAGACGGTCTGACGATGCGGATGGCGTCAATGCGGATGGCTTGGCCATGGCGCGCGGCTCCCAGGGGCGTTCGGTGGATTCGTTGACTCTAATCCCGCCAAGGCGGCCATAATTCTCAAATTTTCGCGCACGGTCGGTCAACATTGGGATATTTTCCCATCAGACCGATCTTTTCCGGGACGACATCCCAATGCCCGAGCTCGACGCCATCGACCGCAAGATCCTCAGCCACCTCCAGGCCGACGGCCGCATCACCATGCAGGAGCTCGCCGACAAGGTCGGCCTCTCGGTCTCGCCCTGCCATCGCCGCGTCAAGCTTCTGGAGGAGCGCGGCGTCATCACCCGCTACATCGCCACCGTCGACCAGAAGGCTCTGGGTCTGCACGTCTCGGTCTTCATCTCCATCAAGCTGGCGCGGCAGAAGGAGGAGGATCTCAAGCGGTTCGAAAAGGCGATCTCCGCCTGGCCCGAGGTGCTCGAATGCTATCTGATGACTGGCAATCGCGACTACATGCTGCGCGTGGTGGCGGCGGACCTGTCGTCGTATGAGGCCTTCCTGAAGACCAAGCTGACAAGGCTCGACGGCATCGCCTCGATCGAGAGCAGCTTTGCACTGAGTCAGGTGAAGTATTCCATCGCACTGCCGGTGTGAGGCGCGCAGCTTCATCACCCTCCATCGTCGTCCCGGCGGACGCCGGGAGCCATACTCCGCAGCGTGTGTGGTGAGGAACGGCTGGTCGACCATCGCGCACAACAACCTCTCCCTGTGGTTATGGGTCCCGGCTTTCGCCGGGACGACGACGGAATGCTGCGTGATAGTTCTGGTCATCGCTAGCGCCCGTAACGACAATTCGATTGTCACATGCATTCGCTGTCCCGCGACGCCTTGCGCCCGAGTTGTGCTGACCTCACGGCCCTTCAGTACAGAAGGGCGCAGGGAAGGCCGGGCGCTGGCCGCGCCCGTGGCCCGCCTGCGGAAAAAATGCAGGCGGCAGGAACCACAGGTCTGGCCGGAAACGCCCGGCCTTCCCCGCGCGATGGTTTTGACGGCTGCTTCGCGTTCTCCCCGGTGCGCCGGCTTTTGGCCACCGTATCGCGACAACGCGCTTCTCGCGCATTGCGCGGGACACCAGCTTCGGGGTGCCAGGACCGCGCGACTTGACCGTGCGTGCATCATTGTTCGTCCGCGCGACTGCTCACGCTGCAACGACCCACGCCCACCGCATTCCGCTGCCGACGTCCGTGACGACCGCGATACGTCCCCTCCGACGCAACGGAACGAGCGGGAGAGTAATGCTGATTTTACGAAGTAAGCAAGCGGTTTATTTTTCAGCGCAGGCCTGGACAGGATTTTCGCGCGCGCCCCGATTTGCCCGTCGGGCAGCCAGAGAGCTGCCTCGCTCTGCAGTTGGGGCCTCGCCCTTCGAGACGCCCGCCTTTCGGCGGGCTCCTCAGGGTGAGGCACCATGAGGCCCGCGATGGCGCCGCGCAATCACCGCCTCGATTCCGCCCGCGATGAGTCACAGCCGAGGCCGTCATTGATCCAGATCAAACGGCTTCGAAAAGCATCTCTCGATCCCGATCAAATCCTTGATGTTCCTCGGTTTGATCCAGATCAAACGGCCGCAGGCCGACCGCAGCATGGCCCAGGGACGTCCATATTGGCCGTCAAAAAGCGCCACATCTCGCCGTCAGATTCTGCGGTACAGCATGCGCTGATGACGCGAACTAACAGGCCTGACGGACTGATAGGTCCGGCCTCACGTCGTCACACCAGCGCGCCCGTACAGAGAAACCAGCGTCCTGGAAAGCAATGCAGAACAACAGCGCTCAACGTTCGGCCCAATACGACTACACGTCGCACCAACGACAGACCCGGCCGCTCACGCATGTGGCGGTCAATGTGGCTCCCGCCCGCTATCAGCCGGCGGCACAGCCGGGCAGCCGCAGCACCGGTCGCGCCGAACGGCGGTTCTGGCTGACGATGCAGACGGTCATGCTGGTCGTCGGCGTTCTCCTGGTGAACCTGCTGCTGTTCTTCCCGCCGCTCGGCATCGCCCTGATGTGGAATCTGCTGATCCCGATCGCGCCGGCGCTGGTGACGATCTCGCCGGGGCTGTGGCGCAACATCTGCCCGATGGCGACCTTCCATCTGCTGCCGAATAAGATGGGCATCTCGCAAAACATCCGGATGCCCGAATGGGGCGCGGCGACGCTGGCGGTGATCGGCGTGACCCTGCTGTTCATCGTCGTGCCGATGCGGCGCATCGGGCTCAACGTCGACGGCCCGCTGACCGCGCTGATGCTGCTGTCGGCCGCGTTCATGGCGTTCGCGATGGGCTCGGTGTTCGAGATGCGCTCGGGCTGGTGCACCTCGCTGTGCCCGATCCATCCCGTCGAGCGCCTCTATGGCACCAACCCGGCCCTGACCTTCAAGAACGCCCGTTGCAACATCTGCGAAGCGTGCAGCAACCCCTGCCCCGACTCGACGCCGGAGCTGACGCCGACCGCGGGCGTGCCCACGAAGGTGCAGCAGTTCCTCGGCAACTTCCTGATCGGCAGCTTTCCCGGCTTCGTCTGGGGCTGGTTCCAGGTGCCGGACTATCCGCCGGAGCAGGTCGGCCAGGCCGAGATCATCACCGCCTATGCCTGGCCGTTCATCGCGGCGATCATCAGCTATGCCGTGTTCAAGGTCGGCGAGCACGTGCTGCGCTACAAGCCTGCCCAACGCACCAAGATGCATCGCATCTTCGCGGCGGCCGCGATCAGCACCTACTATTGGTACCGCCTGCCCGGCCCGGCGTCGCTGCTGCCGGACTGGTTTCCGCTGGTGTCGCATCTCGTCACCACGCCGTTCTTCTTCTGGTTCCTGGTGCTGCGCAATCCGAAGGTGAGCTGGCTGAAGCGTCCGGTGATGGCGTCGAACTACTGGTCGAGCCGGTTCGAGAGCACGGCCAACAAGAACCTGATCCGCGTCTCGCCCGGCAAGGCGTGATCCCGCGGCGCGAACCGTCCCACAGTCACAAGCGTATTCGATCGAGGAGCAGAGCATGTCGAACTTCAGGACCGTCACCGTCAAAGGCCGCCAGTTTCGCGTCCGCGCAGGCGACGTGCTGCTCGATGGCGCGCTGGCCAACGGCGTCGAGATTCCGTTCGACTGCCGCGCCGGCACCTGCGGCACCTGCATGGTTCACGTCGCCAAGGGCCAGACGGTATGCGGCGAGACGCATACGCAGGGCATGATCTATGCGTGCCAGGCGCGCGTGGTGTCCGACCTCGACGTCGATGTCGAGGACGTGCCGGAGATCGACGTCAGCAAGGCACGCCTCGTCGGCCTGCGCGAGGTTGCGCCCGATATCATGGAGCTGATGATCGCGCCGGAGAAGAGCATCAGCTATCTGCCCGGCCAGTACTTCAAGTTCACCTTCGCCGGCTATCCGGCGCGCGCCTACAGCCCCACCGCCTCGTTCGACGGCCGCATCGGCGGCCGCGTCATCCATCTCAACATCAAGAAGGTGCGCGGCGGCCGCGTGACGCAAGCGCTTGGCAGCGGCATCCGTCCCGGTCATAGGCTGCGCATCCAGGGGCCCTATGGCCATGCCTTCCTGCGTCCCGGCGGTACCGGTCGTCTCGTCCTCGCCGGCAGCGGCACCGGCTTTGCGCCGATCTGGGCGATCGCCGCGATGGCGCTGCGCGAGAACCGCAGCCGCCCGATGGTGATCATCGCCGGCGCCAAGAAACTGCCCCAGCTCTACATGACGCCGATCCTGGCGCAGCTCGCGCGGCTGCCGAACGTCGCGATCGTCCCGACCGTGGAGGAAGGCCCGATCAATCATCCGTCGATCCGCACCGGCCGCATCGAGCCGCACATGCCGACGCTGACGGCCTCCGATGTCGTCTATGCCTGCGGCTCGCCGCGCATGGTCACCGCGCTCGCCGGGATGGTCGAGAAGGCCGGCGCGACGTTCTATGCCGATCCGTTCGACTCGGCGCCGCACGAGGCGCCGTCGGGGCTGATCGGCCGCATCAAGACGCTGGTGGCGCGGCGGCCGGCAGAGCCCGAGCCAAGCCGCGACAGCGGCAAGGGGCACGACGCGTTGCTCGATCCGTTCGCCAAGGCCCTGTCACTGGTGCCGAAGGATCCGATCGACGACGATCTCGCCCCGCGCCGGCCCGAGCCCCGCCGCAGCACCGCCGCCGAGCGCGACCACGCGCTGTCGCTGGTGCGCGAACGGGCGCTGGGCGAACATGCGCAAGCGCAGGAACGCCCGCGCCGCGCCGCCGGCCAGATGGCGTCGGGGCATGTGTGAGAACTGCGGCCTGGTATCTGCAAAAAGTCAGCCGCATGAGAGGACAGCAGATTAGTCCTCGTCCGTCTCAACGTCGTCATGGCCGGGCTTGTCCCGGCCATCCACGTCGTTCAGCATACGCGGATAAGCGTGGATGCCCGGGACAAGCCCGGGCATGACGGAGTACCAAGAAACATCCCTCAGATCAGCTTCCGCCTCGCCAGGCTGCGCATCAGCGCGCCCACACCGAACGTCCACGGTTCGCATTCGTCGCTGTTGCGCATGCGGTTGACGAGGCGGCCGAGTTGCGGGGCGGAGATGGTGACGATGTCGTCGCGCTTGTGCGTAAAACCCTGCCCCGGCGCGTCGCGGTCCTTCACGGGGGCGAACATCGTGCCGAGGAACAGCGCGAAGCCGTCGGGATATTGATGCACGGCACCGATGGTCTGGGCGACGAGATCGGTCGGGTCGCGGCTGATCTTCGAGATCGACGAATGCCCATCGAGCTCGAAGCCGTCGCTGCCGGTCACGGTCAAGGCGACGTCCATCTTCCTGACGTCGTCGAGCCCAAAGCTCTTGTCGAACAGGCGCAGCAGCGGGCCGATGGCGCAGGACGCGTTGTTGTCCTTGGCCTTCGACAGCAGCAGCGCCGAGCGGCCCTCGAAGTCGCGCAGATTGACGTCGTTGCCGAGCGTCGCGCCGACGATGGCGCCGCGGCTGGACACCACCAGCACGACCTCCGGCTCCGGATTGTTCCAGGTCGACTTCGGATGCAGCCCGGCATCCATGCCGGTGCCGACCGACGACAGGGTCGGCGCCTTGGTGAAGACCTCGGCATCGGGACCGATGCCGACCTCGAGATACTGGCTCCAGGCGTTCTGCTCGATCAGCACCTGCTTGAGGTGCATCGCCTGCTCCGAGCCCGGCTTGAGCTTGGAAAAATCGTCGCCGACCAGCCGCACCACCTCCTGTCGGATCGCGTCCGCCGAGGCCGGGTTGCCGCGCGCGCGCTCCTCGATGACGCGCTCCAGCATCGAGATCGCGAAGGTGACGCCGGCGGCTTTGAGGACCTGCAGATCGACGGGCGCGAGCAGCCAGGGTTTTGCGGGATTGCGGCGATCGGGCGGCGTATTGGCGAGGATGGCGGCGAGATCGCCGATGCGCTCGCCTTTCATGGCACGCAAGGCGGCGGCCGGATCATCGTGCTCGCACAGCGCCGTGACGGTGGGGAAAGCCGAGGTCACATCGAACACGCCGTCTTCGCGCACAGCGACCACGGCCGGACCGTCGACATCGGGGCGCCAGATACGGCCGACCAGCGTTCCGCTGGCGCCGTCGTCAGGCAGGACGGTCTCGGGCGTCAACGTGATCATGGCGGCGTGCTCCCCTGTTGTTGTTATTGCTCGGGGGCACACCTAGCACCAGCGCGCGCCGGCTCCAAGCCGCGCACAGTCTCATTCTGCGGCGGAGCCGAGCGACGGAACGCCGCTCACGGATTCGGCGAGCTTTCGCCGGCGACCTGCAGCAGTTGCGAGCGGCGGACGCGCTCGCGGTGGGCGGTGTAGAGGCCGCTGGAAACGATGAAGGCGGCGCCGACGATGGTCCAGACATCCGGCAGTTCGCCGAACACCAGGAAGCCGAGGATGCTGACCCAGAGCAGCTGGGTGTAGGAGAACGGCGCCAGCACCGAGGCATCGGCGTATCGGAAGGCGAGCACGACGATCCACTGCCCCATGGTCGAGGCGACGCCGACCAGCACGCCGAAGCCGATGTCCTGCCAGGACGGCGTTGTCCAGACGAACGGCACCATGGCCGAGAGCAGGCAGACGCCGGCGATCGACGAATAGGTCATGATGGTGATGGCGTGCTCGCGGCCGCTCATCATGCGCGTCATGATCAGAGTGCAGGCCCACGCGAAGGCGGACGCAATCGGGAACAGCGCGGCGAGATGGAAGGCGCCGGTGCCGGGGCGCAGAATGACCAGCACGCCGAACAGGCCGACCGCGGTCGCGATCCAGCGGCGCAGGCCGACCTTCTCGCTGAGGAAGACGATCGACAGCGCGGTCACGAACAGCGGCGCGACGAAGCCGGTGGCCGAGGCCTCGGCGATCGGCAGATAGCGCAGGCCGGAGATGAACATGATGGAGGAGCCGAGCAGCGCGACGCCGCGCAGCAGATGGAACTTGACCCGTTCGGTGCGCATCGCAAACAGCGGCGAGCCCGGGATCATCGCCGGCATCATGATCAGCGCGAACACGACGAAGCGGATCCAGGTGATCTCGATCGAGGGCAACGTCTTGGAGAGATATTTCGCCGTGACGTCCGAGGTGCCGAGGAACACGGTCGACAGCAGGATCAGCGCGATGCCGCGGAACGGCCGGTCGGCCCGCGCCGGAGCGCGCTTGCGCGCGGTGGTCGGCTTCGGCTGTACTTGTGTCGGCACGTCGTCGAGTCGCGCGGCGGCTGCCGCACTCGGGGGCGGGGTCACGGTCGAACTCGGATGTTGAGAGGCGGCACGATTCGGTGAGAGGCGACAAAACGCCAATCACGCGGCCGGGACAACCCGTTGAAAGCGGGCAGCATCTATGCGCTCATCGCGTCGCGTTAGCAAAACTCCGTAATACTCCGTGATGCTGCATTACAGCATCGGCAAGCCCCGCGGCTTCGGCCCGCGCGGAAAGGCGCGATCGATCGCGGCGATCTCGGCGGCGGTGAGCTCGATGTCGCCGGCTAAGGCGTTCTCCTCGGCATGTTCCGGGCGCGACGCCTTGGGGATCGCGAGCAGCGAGGAGGCGCGGGTCAGGAACGCGAGCGCGATCTGGCGCGGCGTCGCCTTGTGCTGCTGCGCGATCCGCTGCAGCACGTCGCCGCTGGGACTGTGCGGGTCGGGGAAGTCGTCGTGCCCGAACGGGGAATAGGCCACCACCGCGACACCGTGCTGGCCGCACCACGGGATGACGGCATGCTCGATGGCACGTTCCTGCAGGTGATAGAGGACCTGGTTGCAGGCAATCCTGCCCTCACCGGCCACGTCCAGCAGTTCGTCGAGATCGTCGACGTCGAAATTGCTGACGCCCCAGGACGCGATCTTGCCGGCGGCCTTGAGCTCCTCGAACGCGGCGACGGTGTCCTCCAGCGGATAGGAGCCCGGCCAATGCAAGAGATAGCAGTCGAGCCGGTCGGTCTTCAGCCGCTTCAGCGAGCGTTCGCAGGCGCTGATGGTGCCCTTGCGCGAGGCGTTGCTCGGCAGCACCTTGGAGACCAGGAACACCTCGTCGCGGCGGCCGGCGATGGCTTCGGCGATCACGAGCTCCGCCTCGCCATACATCTCGGCGGTGTCGATATGCGTCATGCCGCGATCGAGTCCGCGCTGCAACGTCGTGATGGCGCGCTTGCGATCGGCGTGGTCGAGATACCAGGTGCCCTGCCCGATGACGGACACGCCCGCGCCGCCGGTTCCGAATGTCTTGTGCTTCATGGAAGGAAGCATAGAGGACACAGCGGGCGGCGTCGATTGGGGCTCGCCAGGAACGTCATTCCGGGGCGACGCGCCGGCGTCGAGCCCGGAATCTCGAGCTTGGTTTGCACCGGCTCGTCTCCACCATCTCGAGATTCCGGGTTCGAGGCCTTACGGCCTCGCCCCGGAATGACGATGGGCTTGGCTAGCTCGCCACCTTCACCGACACGTCCGCCTGCGCCGGCGTCTGCGCGATCAGCCGCTTCATCTCGGGGATGCAGGAGCCGCAATTGGTGCCGGCCTTGAGCTGCGCGCCGATCGCGGCGGGTGTGCGCGCGCCTGACGCGATCGCGTCGCAGATGGTGTCGCGGCCGACGCCGAAGCAGGCGCAGACGATCGGGCCGCCACTGGCGCCATCCGGCGCGCGTCCCGACAGCAGCATGCGGCGCTGCTCATCGTCGAGGCGATCGGCGGCGAACATCGTCTTCACGACGTTCCAATCGCCGGCGTCGTGGCCGGGGCCGACGAACACCGAGGTGGCGATGCGGTCGCGGTCGAAGCACGCGGCGCGATAGACCCCGCCGCCGACATCCATGTAGTCGGCGACATCGTCGGTGGCGCGCGCCTTGAACCAGCCAGGCCAGCGCATCAGGTCGCCATTGTCCGCGAACAGATAGCCGAAGCCACCGGGCACTGTCGCCCGCGCCCACCACAAGTTCGGCGGCAGCGTCAGCTCGGTGCGCGACAGGATGAAGCCGCGGAACACGTATTCATAGGGGCTGATCGCGGCCGGCGTCGCCTTGGCCTCGGGCTGGCCGGAGAACGGATCGGTATGCGAGGCGACAAGCGCGCCGACGCGGCCATGCGAGGAATTGGTCGCGTTCCAATGGATCGGCGCGAACAGCATGCCGCGCTGCTGGCGCTCGCTGACCACGACCTTGAGAATGCACTGACCGTGCTCGGTCGTGACCTTGGCAAAACCGTCATGCATCAGGCCGTAGCGCAGCGCGTCGTCCGGATGCACCTCGACGAACGGCTCCGGAAGGTGTGCGCCGAGGCGCGGGCTGAGGCCGGTGCGCGTCATCGTATGCCACTGGTCGCGGATGCGCCCGGTGTTGAGACGCAGCGGACGCGCCGCCGTCGTCTCGCCGCGCAGCGCCGGCACCTCCGGCGCGACGAAGCGCGCCTTGCGATCGTTGGTGTAGAACGCGCCGTCGGCGAAGAAGCGCGGCGACGGCGGCTTGCCCGCGCGCACCGGCCACTGCACCGGCGCCATCGTGTCGTATTCCTCGTCCGACAGCGTCGCGAGACCACCGATGTCGAAGTCGCGGCTGCCGTCGTTCTCGAACGCCGACAGCGCGGCATGCTCGCGGAACACGTCCGCGGCTGAGGTGTAGTTGAAGGCGGCGGCGTGGCCGAGCCGCTTGCCGACCTCGCTCAGGATCCACCAGTCGGGCTTGGCCTCGCCCGCCGGAGCCATGAACGCGCGCTGGCGTGAGATGCGGCGCTCGGAGTTGGTGACGGTGCCCGACTTCTCGCCCCACGCCTGCGCCGGCAGCAGCACATGCGCGCCGACATCGACGGTGTCGTTGGAGCGGACGTTTTCCGAGACGACGAACAGCTCGAGCTTCTTGAGCGCAGCGCGTACGAGATCGGCGTCTGGCAGCGATACCGCCGGATTGGTGCCGATCACCCACAGCGCCTTGATCTGGCCGCGCGCGATCGCCTCGAACATCGCGACCGCCTTCAGGCCCTCATGGGTGGCGATGTCGGAGGCCTTCCAGAAGCGTCTGACACGATCGATGTCCGGCGGCGTGAAGCCCATATGGGCGGCGAGCTGGTTGGCGAGACCGCCGACCTCGCGGCCGCCCATCGCATTGGGCTGGCCGGTCAGCGAGAACGGCCCCATGCCGGGCTTGCCGATCCGTGCCGCGGCAAGATGGCAGTTGATGATGGCGTTGACCTTGTCGGTGCCCTGCGCCGACTGGTTAACCCCCTGGGAATACAAGGTGACGACCTTCGGAGTCTCGCTGAACAGCTTGAAGAACGCCGCGACATCGGCCTCCGACAGGCCCGTGGCGAGCGCAGTGGCGCCGGCACTGCCGGCGAGATTGCGGGCGCGCGCCAGCGTCTCGTCGAAACCAGCCGTGTGATCGGCGATGTAGTCGCGATCGAGCGCGCCGCTGTCGGCGAGATGCACCAGGAGGCCGGAGAACAGCGCGGAATCCGTGCCGGGCTTGAGGCCGAGGAAGAGATCCGCCTCGCTCGACGTATCGGTGCGGCGGGGATCGATGACGACGAATTTGGCGCCGCGATTCTGCTTGTTCGCCAGCATGCGCTGGTAGAGCACGGGGTGGCACCAGGCGGCATTGCTGCCGACGAACACCAGGAGATCGGCCTGGTCGAGGTCCTCATAGGTGCCGGGCACGGTGTCGGCGCCGAAGGCGCGGCGATGGCCGGCGACCGAGGACGCCATGCACAGCCGCGAATTGGTGTCGACATTGGCCGAGCCGAGAAAGCCCTTCATCAGCTTGTTGGCGACGTAGTAGTCCTCGGTCAGCATCTGGCCCGAGAGATAGAACGCCACCGCGTCCTCGCCGTCGCGGGCGACGATGTGCTTCAGCCTGTTCGCAACGTGATCGAGCGCATCGCTCCAGGCGACCCGCTCCATGCCGTGCTTGCAGCGGACCATCGGGTAGAGCAGCCGGCTCTCGAGGCCCAGCGTCTCGCCGAGCGCCGAGCCCTTCGAGCAGAGACGGCCGAGATTGGCGGGATGCGCGGGATCGCCGGAGATGGCCGCGCCGCCGCTGCCATCGGGCGTCGCGAGCACGCCGCAGCCGACGCCGCAATAAGGACAGGCGGTACGCACGGTGCGCAGCTTCGGATCGACAGTGGTCATCGTCGTGCGAGCCCCCTTCACGCAGCCTTCGGCCGCGTCCCCACGCGGCCGAACATCATCTCGGTCCGGATCGACGCAATTGGTTCACGGCTGCGGATCAAGTCGCGATACCAGAGCGCGTCCTGCGTGTCGCCGATCAGCACGGCACCGGTCAGCCGCCCGTCGGCGATGACCAGCTTCTTGTAGATGCCGCGCCTGACATCGTTGAGCACGATCGCCTCGCTGCCCTCGGCGCCGATGAAGTCGCCGGCCGAGAACACGGCAACGCCGGATACCTTGAGATTGGTCGACACGACACTGCCGGAATAGGCCGCCTTGCGGCCGGCGAGATGCCGCGCCAGCACCCGCGCCTGCTCATAGGCGGGCTCCACCAGGCCGTAGCAGGTCCCGCGATGCTCGGCGCATTCGCCGAGCGCGAAGATCCCGGGCGCCGAGGTCTGCATGACGTCGTCGACGGCGATGCCGCGATTGACGGCAAGCCCCGCCTCCCTGGCGAGCACGATGTTGGGCTTGATTCCGGCAGCGAAGATCACCGCGTCGGCTGCGATGCGCCGCCCATCGGCGAGCTCGACGCTTTCGACAAGGGCCTCGCCATGGATCGCCGCCGTGCTCGCCTGCAGCAAGACTTCGATACCCTTGCGCTCGACCAGTACTTTCAGCAGCGCGGCCGCTGTGACATCGAGCTGCCGCTCCATCAGGCGGTCCATCAGATGCAGCAGCGTCACCTGGGCGCCGGCGCGCGCCAGACCATAGGCAGCTTCCAGGCCGAGCAGCCCGCCGCCGACCACGACGACGCGCGATTTCTTCGCAGCCAGGCTCAGCAAGACGTCGGTATCGCGGCTGTCGCGAAACGTGTGAACGCCCGGCAGATCGCTGCCGGGCACCGGCAGCCGCAGCGGCAGCGAGCCGGTGGCGAGCACCAGGCGCGAGAACGCCACGTTCTCGTCGTTCTCGATTGTTAGCTCGCGGCGGCCAACATCGATGCCGGTGACGCGCGCGCCATATTTCAGCGTGACACCGCGCGCACGCCACCATTCGGCAGGCTTGAGCTCGATCTCGTGCGACGCCGCCTCGCCGGCCAGCACCGACGACAGCAGCACGCGGTTGTAGGCGAGCCGTGGCTCCTCGCCGATCACGGCGATCGCATACCGGCCGAGCGCCGTTTGCGACAGCTCCTCGACCAGCTTCGCGGCGGCCATGCCGTTACCGACGATGACGAGCGGCTCACTCAATTGACCTACTCCGCCGCCTGCGCCTTGCCATAGGCTTCCGAAATCATGAAGCCCGACAACGTGCCGTAAGCCGAGGTCCAGGCATCAGCGACCTCGGCTGTCCAGGCGGAGCCGAGCCCCTTCTCGAGCGTCCAAAGCAGCGCGGCGCCGACCACCGGGTAGTGCTCGGGCTTTGCACCGTAGTCCACATGGCGCTTCGCCAGCGCGCTCGCCGCCGGCAGGATCGCAGGCAAGTTCGACAAGCCGTTCACGACGACCGCCAGCGTGGCCATCAGCTTCTTGCGCTGCCCGGTGAGATCGTCGGGAAACATCGCGCGCACCTGCGGCGCCACCTCGAATAGGCGGTCGTAGAAGATCGTCGCGGCCTGATCGGAGATCGGCGCGACCTTGGCAAAACTGTCTTGAACCAAAGCGATCTGGGACGGCGTCATGGGAAACCCTTTTGATGAAACGAGAACCCGTTGGTCGCCGGAGGCGGAAAGCGGTTCGATCCGCCCTCCGCCTTCGATCATCACGCAGCTTCGACGAAACGATGCCGCTCGTAGAGGAATTCGAGCACGCGCTGGCGGCACTTCACGTAGGTCGGGTTGGTCGCGAGATCGAGCCGCTTGCGCGGCCGCGGCAGCGCCACCTCCAGCACCTCGCCGATATGCGCGCTCGGACCGTTGGTCATCATCACGATGCGGTCGGACAGCAGCACGGCCTCGTCGACATCATGGGTGATCATCAGGATGGTGTTGCCGAGCTTCTGATGCAGCGCCATCACCGAGTCCTGCAGATGCGCGCGCGTCAGCGCGTCGAGCGCGCCGAACGGCTCGTCGAGCAGCAGCACCTTCGGCTCCATGGCCAGCGCACGCGCAATGCCGACGCGCTGCTTCATGCCGCCGGAGATCTCGTTCGGACGCTTGTCCTTGGCATGGGCCATCTGCACGAGGTTGAGATTGTGCATGGTCCAGGCATCGCGCTCGGCGCGGGTTTTGGTCCTCGCGAACACCTTGTCGACGCCGAGGCGGACGTTCTCATAAACGGTCAGCCAGGGCAGCAGGCTGTGGTTCTGGAACACGACGGCGCGGTCGGGGCCCGGGGAATTCACCTCGCGCTCCTCCAGCAGCACGCCGCCGGTGGTCGCGGTGGTGAGGCCCGCGACGATGTTGAGCATCGTCGACTTGCCGCAGCCGGAGTGGCCGATGATCGAGACGTACTCGCCCTTCTCGATCGTCAGATTGATGTCCTTCAGCACCTCGGTGGTCGCGGCGCCGCGGGTGAAAACCTTGTCGACGTGGTCGAGCTTCAGATAGGCCATGATCCGATCCCTCTCAGTTCGTCGCGGTGCCGCGGGTGACGATCTTGCCGACCACCGCGATCAGCCGGTCCAGCACGAAGCCGATGATGCCGACATAGAACAGCGCCAGGATGATCTCGCTGATATGCGAGGAATTCCACGCGTCCCAGATGAAGAAGCCGATGCCGACGCCGCCGATCAGCATCTCCGCCGCGACGATCGCGAGCCAGGACAGGCCGATGCCGATACGCAAGCCCGTGAAGATGTAGGGCGCGGCCGCCGGGATCATGATCTTGGCGAAGAACTCCAGCGGATTGAGCTGCACGACGGCGGCGACGTTGCGATAGTCCTGCGGGATGTTGCGGATGCCGACCGCGGTGTTGATGATGATCGGCCACACGGAGGTGATGAAGATGACGAAGATCGCCGAAGGCTGGCCGTCGCGGAACGCGGCGAGCGACAGCGGCAGCCAGGCGAGCGGCGGAATCGTGCGCAGCACCTGGAAGATCGGATCGAGTCCGCGCATCGCCCACACCGACTGGCCGATCAGCGTGCCCAGCGCGACGCCGACGATTGCGGCGATGGCGTAGCCGATCGCGACGCGGCGGAGGCTCGCCTCGAGATGCCAGAACAGGCCCTTGTCGATGCCGCCATGGTCGAAGAACGGATCGAAGATCAGCTCGCGAGTGTCAGAGAACACGCGCGACGGCGGCGGCAGCGCCGAGCCGGCGCGGCGGCACAGCAGCTCCCAGACCAGCATGAACAGCACCAGCACGATCAGCGGCGGCACGACGCGCACCGCGACCTCACGCGCCATCTTCACATAGCGCTCGGCGGCAGGCGCCTGCTTCGGGGTCATCGTCACCACGGACGCCGTGGAGGACGCTGATGCAGTCGGGACAACATTGGACGCTCTGTCATTGGTCAAAGCCGGCATGGACATCGGAAGCTTTTCTCCGTGCAATGAGAGGAGCCGCGCGCGCGATCGGCGCGCGGGCTAAGGTCCTGATCAGGCGTCGACGCGCTTGATCGACAGCGACTTCAGGTAGGCGGCGGGATCCTCGGGATCGAACACCTTGCCGTCGAAGAACGTCTCCTTGCCGCGCGACTTCGAGGTCGGGATCTCGGCGGCCGGCAGGTTCATCTCCTTGGCGGCCTCGCGCCAGATGTCCTCGCGGTTGACCTTGGCGATCAGCGACTTGGCGTCGAAGCCGGCTTCGTACTTGCCCCAGCGGATGTCCTCGGTGATGAACCAGAGATCGTGGCTCTGGAACGGATAGGAGGCGAAGTCGCGCCAGTACTTCATGATATGAGGCGAGTTCTCGACCACCTTGCCGGTGCCGTAGTCGAACTTGCCGGCCGAGCGCCCGGCGACGTCCTCGACCGGGCAGTTCATCCACTGCCGCTTCGCCATGATGGTCGCAAGCTCCTGTTTGTTCTCCATCTTGTCCGCCCACTGCTGGGCTTCCATGACCGCCATGGTCAGCGCCTTAGCGGCCTTCGGGTATTTATCGACGAAGGCGGCGCGCATCGCGAAGGATTTTTCAGGATGCTTGTTCCAGATCTCGCCGGTGGTCACGGCCGTGTAGCCGATGCCCTGGTTGACGAGCTGCGCATTCCAGGGCTCGCCGACGCAGAAGCAGTCCATGGTGCCGACCTTCATGTTGGCCACCATCTGCGGCGGCGGCACCACGATGGTCTCGATGTCCTTGTCCGGGTCGATGCCGCCGGCCGCGAGCCAGTAGCGGATCCACAGATCGTGGGTGCCGCCCGGGAAGGTCATCGCGGCCTTCACGGACTTGCCGGACGCCTTCTTCTTCTCCAGCGCCGCCTTGAATGGCGCCGTGTCGAGGCTGAGCTTGAGATCGGCATATTCCTTGGCGACGGAGATGCACTGCGCATCGAGATTGAGCCGCGCCAGGATGTACATCGGCGTCGGCTGGTTGTTCTGCGTCACCTTGCCGGAGGAGATCAGATACGGCATCGGCGTGAGGATATGCGCGCCGTCAATGCCGTTACCCTCCGAGCCGAGCACGAGATTGTCGCGCGTCGTGCCCCATGAGGCCTGCTTCTGCACGTCGACATCCGGCATGCCGTATTTGGCGAAGATGCCCTTGTCCTTGGCGACGAACAGCGGGCCGGCATCGCTCAGCGCGATGAAGCCGAGCTTGGCGCTGGTCACTTCCGGCCCCGCGCCTTGCGCGAAGGCGCCGCCCGGCAGGTTCAGCTTCGCGGCGGCGAGCAGCGCTGCGGTCCCGGCACCGGCCTTCAGGAGCTGACGGCGGCTGAGGCCAGAGGAGCGTGCAAGATGGGCGGTCTTCGTCATGAGTGCAGTCGTCCTTGTCTGAAAAGCGCTCGGTGGATTGAAGGCCCGTCCAGGCACCGCGTGGTCGCGCACAGGGGCGCGTTCCGAGGAAAGCCTCGGAGGGGCAGCGTCGGATGTCGGATGGGGTTTGCGCAGACGGCATCGATGGCGTCGAAGCTATCTATTCAAGCTTCATGCCAAGGAGCGAGGAAAGCAGAAGCCTCGACGAATCAAGAGGCTAGGCAAATCGACCGAACGCTTTGGAGGCTCGCGGCCGCTCTTAAAATTTGCGATTCGCCCACTTCCTGTGCGTTGCACAAGAAGTGGGCGGGGCACCTCAACCCTACTCCGCTGCCTCGCTCTTGGGATCCGACAGCATCGGCTTCGGAGCGATTCCGGCACCGGGCTTCATGCGGAATTCGTAGGTCATGAGGTGCCAGGGCGCCGCCGCGAGCTTGCCATCGGGCATCACCGGATCGGTGCGCTGTTCGACCTGCGCGATCAGTTCGTCCTTCACGCCGAACACCACGTCGCTGTCGAGATAGGCGTCGCCGCCGATGAAGACATGGGTGATCAGCGGCTCATGGCCTTTGGCGTCGACCAGGAAATGCACATGGGCCGGCCGCATCGGGTGGCGGCCGGCGCCCACGATCATCTGCCCGACCGGACCGTCGGTCGGAATCGGATAGCTGCACGGCAGGATGGTGCGGAAGAAGAAGCGCCCATCGGCATCGGTGATGAAGCGCGCCCGCGATGACGGGCCGTCGGAGGCATAATCGGGCCGCTGCGAGTCGTAGAAGCCTTCATCGTCAGCATGCCAGACATCGACCGACGCGCCCGCCAGAGGCGCGCCGGAAAGATCGGTGACACGGGCCTGCACGAACATCTTCTCGCCCTTCAGGTCCGCGGAAATGTCGGTGCCGTGAGGGGTGACCTTGTGCTCGCCGACATAGAACGGGCCGAGCACGGTGGTCTCCGTCGCCCCTGCCCTGTCGCGATGATTGATGGCATCGAGCAGCATCGACACGCCGAGCACGTCGGACAGCAGGATGAACTCCTGCCGGCTCGCGGTGCAGGTCTGGCCGGTGCGGGTGAGGAAGTCGATCGCGGTGGCCCATTCGTCGAATGTCAAATTCGTCCGGCGCACATAGTCGTGCAGCGACCTGACGAGCTCCTGCAGCAGGACCTTCGTACGCGCGTCCGGCGTGCCTTCGAAGCTGGCGACGACGGCATCCGTGAGCTCGCCTTCGTTGAATTGGGTCATGACCGATCCTCCCTGCGCAAAGGGTACACGAGGCATCCCTGGCCTGCCATTGGAAGTGGGGCATTTTTCGGCTATCAGGAGCACAAATGACCGTGCGCGCATGATCCTCGCGCAAGTCCTCAAAAAGCCAGATGACAGCGGAGACGTCCCGATGCTCGCCCCGACACCTGCCTCGCCCGAAACCGTCGGCATGTCGAAAGCCGCTCTCGCGCGCATCGATGCGCATCTGCAGCAGCGCTATGTCGACGCCGGCCGTTTTCCGGGCGCCCAGCTGATGGTCTATCGCCGCGGCAAGATCGTGCATCAGAGCTCGCACGGCTATGCCGATGTCGAGCGCAAGGTGCCGGTCACCGACCAGACGATCTACCGCATCTATTCGATGACCAAGCCGATCACCTCCGTCGCCTTCATGATGCTGGTCGAGGAAGGCAAGGTCGCATTGGACGAGCCGGTCGCGAAATACATTCCCGAGTGGAAGAATCTCGGCGTGTTCGTCGCCGGCACTGCGCCGGCCTTCATCAGCCGGCCGCCGACGCGGCCGATGCTGATCGTCGACCTGCTGCGCCACACGTCGGGACTGACCTACGGCTTCCAGCAGCGCTCCAATGTCGATGCCGCCTATCGCGACGCCAAGATCGGCGCGGTCGAGAAGACCGGCACGCTGCAGTCGATGATCGATGACCTCGCGAAGATTCCGCTGGAGTTCTCGCCCGGCGAAGCCTGGAACTACTCGGTGTCGACCGACGTCTTAGGCTATCTCGTCGGCAAGATTGCCGACAAGCCGTTCGAGCAGTTCCTGAGGGAGCGCATCTTCGAGCCGCTCGGGATGGCCGACACCGATTTCCACGTCCCCGCGGCCAAGGCGCACCGGCTGGCCGCATGCTACTCGGCCGATCCCGCCGGCATGATGTCGTTCCACGCGGCCGACCGGAAGGGCGGCCTGACCTTGCAGGACGATCCCGCCACGAGCACGTTCCTGAGCCCGCCCGACTTCATCTCCGGCGGCGGCGGCCTGTGCGCGACGACGGCGGACTATCTCACCTTCTGCCGCGCGCTGATCAATGGCGGCGAGCTCGGGGGCGTCAGACTGCTCGGGCCGAAGACGCTGAAGCTGATGACCTCGAACCATCTGCCGGGCGGCGTCGACCTGCCGGCGCTGTCGCGCTCGATGTTTGCGGAAGCGGCCTATAACGGCATCGGCTTCGGGCTCGGCTTCTCGGTGACGATGGACCCGGCCAAGACGCTGATCGCCGGCAGCGCGGGCGAGTACGCCTGGGGCGGCGCGGCCTCGACCGCCTTCTGGATCGACCCGGCTGAAGAGCTGATCACGATCTTCATGACCCAGGTGCTGCCGTCGAGCGCCTATCCGATCCGGCGCGAGTTGCGCTCGATGGTGTACGCCGCAATCAGCGAGAGCAATGTGTAGCAGCCGCTGTGGCGCGAAAGCCTCTGCAGGAACCGAGGGATCGTGACGCATTGAGCTTGGCGCGCTCGGGCCGTGCTCCTATGCTGACAGGGATGTGAACGGCCGATCACGCAAAGCAATTGCGAATGCGGCCGCCGCAGCCTGATATCCGCGCGCTGCAGACATTCACCCTCCGCGCCTTTGCGGCTGTCCTTCCCCGGCACGGGACGGCGATCGCGAACGCCACCAACGGGGCATCCGTGCCGAAGCTCTCCCTGCCCGTCCGGCTTGCGCTCCTGGTCGCGGGGACCACGCTGCCGCTCATCCTGTTCGCGGGCGGGATCGTCTTTCACAACTACACGCAGGACCGCAACGAGGCGCGGCAGCGGGTGCTCGACACCGTGCGCAGCATCCGCCTGACGCTCGATGCGGAGATGCAGCGCATGACCGGCGGCATCCAGGTCCTCGCCCTCACCGATGCCTTGAAGACCGGCGATTTCGAGCGCTTCCGTCCGATCGCGATGGGCTTTCTCGAGCAATACGGCAAGGACGGCACCATCCTGGTCGCCGATCGCGAGGGACACCAGCTGTTCTCCTCGGCGACGACGGATACGGCTCACCTGCCGCTCCGCAGCAACCGCGAGATCACCCAGCTCGTGTTCGAGACGCGGCGGCCGCAATATTCCGACCTGTTCTACGGCATCGTGAAGAAGAGCCTGATCGTCACCGTCGAGGTGCCGGTGTTTCGCGATGGCCAGGTCATCTACGACATCTCGTTCAGCCCGCCGATCGCGATGTTTCAGACCATCCTGGAAAAGCAGCTTCCGAGTGCGGATTGGACATTGTCGCTGCTCGACCGCCAGGCCACGGTGTTCGCGCGCGTGCCCAATCCGGCTGCGACGATCGGCAAGAAGGCGTCGCCGACGGTGATCGATCGCATGACCGGCGAGCACGAGGCGACGCTGTCGAGCACCTCGCTGGAAGGCGTGCCGCTGCTGTCGAGCTTCACCCATTCCACGCTGACCGGCTGGATCATCGGCGCCGGGATCACCGAGACCTCGCTGGTCGCGCCGCTGTGGCGCAACCTCGCCATCACCAGCCTGATCGGCGGCATCATGCTGGCGATCGGTCTTGCCTTCGCGGTGCGGATGGCCACCACGATCGCACGCGCCGAGATGCTGCATGACCTGCTGATCGAGGAGCTCAACCATCGCGTCAAGAACACGCTGGCGATCCTGCAGGCGATCGCGGTGCAGAGCTTCCGCAGCGCCAGCCGCGCCGAACGCGAGAAGTTCGAAGGACGCCTCGGCGCGCTGGCGGAAGCGCACAACCTGCTCAGCAAGGAGAAATGGCAGGGCTCCGAGCTCGAGGACGTGATCGGCCGCGTGCTCAAGCCCTACCGGCTGAACAATCCCGAGCGGATCAGGATCTCCGGCCCGAAGGTCGCGCTGTCGCCGCGGCTCGCCGTCGTGCTGTCGATGATCGTGCACGAGATCGCGACCAACGCCGCCAAGTACGGCGCACTGTCCAACGACACCGGCACGGTCGATCTGTCCTGGGAGTTCACCCCGGCGGATGCAGCCAAGAAGCTGCCGGCACGGCTGCGGCTGGTGTGGCAGGAGACCGGCGGTCCCGTCGTGTCGGCGCCGATCCAGCGCGGCTTCGGCTCGCGCCTGATCGAGCGCAGCGCACGTGATCAGCTCGGCGGAGAAGCCACGGTCGACTTCCTGCCGCCCGGCGTCGTCTACACCATCAGCTGCAAGCTCGAGGACTAGCCGAACCGCTGCAGCACCGGAAAGGTCTCGAGCAGCCAGATGCTGAAGGTCGATACCGCCCCGGTGAGGAAGCCGATGCCCGTGACGATCATCAGCACGCCCATCGCGCGCTCGACATTCACGAGGTGGCCGCGCATCCGCATGAACAGCGCCGAGAACTGTTCGATCATGAAGGCCGCGACCAGGAACGGAATGCCGAGACCGGCGGAGTAGATCGCCAAGAGCCCGGCGCCTTTGGCGACCGTCGATTCGGCTGCGGCGATCGACAGGATCGCGGCCAGGATCGGGCCGATGCACGGTGTCCAGCCGAAGGCAAAGGCGAGCCCCATGACATAGGCGCCCCAGAGGCCGACCGGCTTCGGAATCGGCAGCCGCCCCTCGCGCATCAGGAATGCGATGCGGGTCAGGCCGAGGAAGTGCAGCCCCATCACAATGATGACGATGCCGGCGAGGATCGACAGCTGCTCCGACCATGCGCGGATCAGGCCGCCGATCAGCGAGGCGCTGGCGCCCAGCATCACGAACACGGTCGAGAAACCGAGCACGAACAGCCCGGCCGAGATCATCACGGCCCGTCGCGACGCCGCGGGCGGCTCCTCGCTCTCGATATGCTCGATCGTGGCGCCGGTGAGATACACCAGATAAGGCGGAACCAGCGGCAGGACGCAGGGCGACAGGAAGCTCACCAAGCCGGCGATGAAGGCCGCCGGAATCGATACGTTCTGAATCATGCCAGTCCCGTGATACGCCCCATGAGCGGCGTCCTGACGCCGGGGGCACGACGCTTCATGCCGCCGATGCGGAGAATACGCAACAGAGGCGCCGAAGTTGCGGCCGGCCGCCGCAGGCTGATCGTCATCAGCAAGGCGTTGGGACTGAAAGGCGGATGATCAGGCTGGAGCAACGAGGCCCCTCTTTGCGCCAGAGGCCGTCGGAGGCGACAAATACGATCCAACCGGAGGAGCCGCCGCTCGCGCTTTCACAGCGCGATCACGGCATATCACAAATGCGCTAAATGCACCTTTGTGCACATAACGAACTATGCTATTTCACCACTCGCAGCAGCGGCTGACGGCGCTGGCCCGGCTGCAGCTTCGGATCGCGCAGCTTGTCCGGGTTGTCAGATTGGACCATCTCATCGCACAGCGACTTCAGATCGTCTTCGCTCAATCGGTTCAGCTTCATGCGCAGATCGAGGATCGCCACCGAAATCAAATGCGCCGATTCGCGATTGCCGGTCGCGACGAGGGTCGCGCGGCATTGCTCCAGGGACGCGAGCACTGCAAGCATTTGGTCATCTGAATGGGCCACGGGCGTCGTTCCGTTCTAGCGTGCGGCGAGATGGAGCCGAGCAAATCCCGACTCACGGATGGCTTTCCAATACGTCATCTGTTGCTCCCCGTCCGCGCTCCCCATGCGGCTCTGCTGCGCCTGTCGTGCGAAGCAGATTCGTCCGAAGCCGGCCACCGGCCTCTGCGCGTGACCACACGAAGGCGCAACGTCGATCACCGGGATTCGATGAGTCAGCGCCACCATCCGTTCATCAAGATAGCATGACGCATGGTCATCTTCGAATACCATTTCGCTGTGGTCGACGCAAAAACCATCGCTGTCCGGGACGATTCGCGCTAAGCGTGTCCCTGGCATACATGGTGTGTACCCCTGCGCATCTGCAGGTGGTAAGACCATGCTGCAAATGTGAGAGGTCGAAAGACTCGTCTCGCGCGTCAATGTCTCAACCAATCCATGGCGCAAACACCGCCATGTTCCGTAGTTCATCGGTGTCACTCTAGCAGGCGGAGAGAGCTTGTATGCGCGTTGCGGCGGAACGGGGCGTTCCTCAGGAGGAACGCAAGGAGGCAGTTGCCCCCCAGGTTACCGCTCAGGTGACCCTGGCGCCGGCCGCGCATGACGATTCGTCTGCAGCGCCGGGAACCGGTGGCGACCAGGGGCGTGACGACGTCGCGACCGGCCCCGCTCCGGGCAAGGCGCCCGCGCGCTCCGCTGCGAGCCGTGCCGCTCCGGCCAAGGGAAGCCTCAGCAAATCGGCGCTGGCAAGTCTCACCGACTGGGATGCTGCGCGGATCTTCCTCGAAGTGGTCAGGGCGGGCAGCTTCCGCTCCGCCGCGGAACGATTGACACTCTCGATCAACGCGGTCCGGCGGCGCATCGATGATTTCGAGCGCCAGATCGGCGCGACGCTGTTCACGCGTGACGTTCATGGCGCGCGACTGACCGACGAAGGCGCGCTCGTGGTCTCCGCGGTCGAGCGCATGGAAGCTGCCTCCTTCGAGCTGCTGCGCGCCGGCGACGGCCTTGCGGGCGCGGCCTCCGGCGAGGTCCGCGTCGCGGTGACCGAGGGCCTCGGCACGTTCTGGCTCGCGCCGCGTCTGGTGGAATTCCAGCAGAGCTTTCCGAACGTGATGGTCGACCTGTACTGCGCGATGCGCTCGGCCGACGTGTCGCGTCACGAGGCCGACGTCGCCATTCATTTGTCGCGGCCGGCCGCGCTCGACGTCAAGCTGGTCCGGCTCGGCCGCATGCACCTGATGTGCTTTGCCAGCGAGAAATATCTCGAAACGTATGGCACACCGAAGACGATTGACGAGCTGGTGAAACACCGGTTGGTTCTGCAAGTAGCGGATGAAGCGGCGGCCAATGCAGCTTTCGCGACCATCTTCCCCGGCTATGAGCAGCGTGACCTGATCGCGATGACCACCAATGTCTCCAGTGCCAATTATTGGGCCGTGGCCCATGGCGCCGGTATCGGAGTATTCCCAACCTATGCGAGCGCCCTGGGCGGGAAGATCGTCCCCCTGGAGGTCGACCTGAAGTGGTCCTACGACATCTGGTTGTCTTACCACGCCACCACCGGGCGCATCCCTAGGGTGCGCCACATGATCGACTGGCTTGTGGAGGCTTTTAACCCTGGCAAATACCCGTGGTTTAAAGACGAATTCATTCATCCACAGCAACTTAAAACAGTATATATGGGTGAACCCCTGACCCATCTATTCGGGGGATTTCCGACGGAAGGACGGTAAAATCAGTATGAATAAATCAGCGGCAAAGAAGATGAAGCAACGCAGCGCCGGCAAGCCCGACATCGAGCTTGGCAAGCGCATTCGCCTGCGGCGTGTGGAGCAGAAGATCTCCCAAGCAGAGCTTGGCGAAAAGCTCGGCGTCAGCTTCCAGCAGGTCCAGAAGTATGAAAAGGGTGTCAACCGGGTCGGCGCTGCGCGTCTGCAGCAGATCGCCACCGCGCTCGACGTGCCCGTGACGTTCTTCTACGACGGCGACAACAAGGCCCGTGAGGTCGAGAGCCTCCTGTTCCTGGACTCCGCCTTCAGCCTGCGGTTGCTGCGTGCCTACAGCAAGATCAAGGACCAGACGGTGCAACGTCAGCTGGTGTCCCTGATGGAATCGATCGCTGCCAACGAAGAGTAAGCGAGGCCGTCTGACAGGCCTCCTCGTGATGGATATGGGCCATCTTCGCTCGAGGGCGCAACTTGGGGGCGCCAGGCGCTCAGCCGGCTCGGGCGAGTTCACGGCATCGGCCTGCTAGGCCGATCGACCGATGCCCCGGCCTTTCGAGTCCGCCCAGCAATGGCTGCGCGGTCCGAGGCTTCGTCACCTCTCAAGAGCCCCATCTGCCGTCATAGGAAGTGGCGGCATGCCGGCGCGTCGTCCGCGCGCCTCATATGCTGCGACCTGTTGCGGTGATCTGCGTTGACGACACACCCGGCGCGGTGAACCATGGGCTGAGAGCCCTGTCGTCCTGGATTTCCCGCCATGTCCCCATCATCCGCCGCCTTCGCCGAGGGCAAGATTCTCGTGACCATCGACGACCGCGTCGGCATCGTCACCTTCAACAATCTCGACAAGCGCAACGCGATGTCGCTGGAGATGTGGCAGGGCCTTGGCGAGGCGCTGACCGCCTTGCGCGACGATCCCGAAATCCGCGTCGTGGTGCTGACCGGCGCCGGCGGCAAGGCGTTCGTCTCCGGCGCCGACATCAGCCAGTTCGAGCAGAGCCGCCACAACGCCGCGGCCTCGGAGGCCTATGCCGAGCGCAGCGCCGCCCAGCGCGCCCTGCTCGCCGCCTACCCGAAGCCCACGATCGCCTGCATCCGCGGCTTCTGCCTCGGCGGGGGCTTGCAGATCGCGATGCTCACCGACATGCGCTTTGCCTCGGAGGACAGCCAGTTCGGCATCCCCGCTGCCAAGCTCGGCATCGCCTATGGCCATGACGGCCTGCGCAACCTGGTGTCGCTGGTCGGGCCGTCGCAGGCCCGGCTGCTGCTCTATACGGGGATGCGGATCGACGCCGCGGAGGCGCTGCGGATCGGCCTCGTCGACCGGATGATGGCCGCGGACGAACTGATGCCCGCCACGCTCGACATCGCCCGCAGCATCGCCGGCAACGCGCCCTTGGCGGTGCAGGCCGCCAAGATCACCATCGCCGAGGTGCTGAAGGACGAGAGCCGCCGCGACATGGACGCGATCAAGCGGATCGGCGACGCCTGCATGGATTCGGAGGATTTCCGCGAAGGCCGCCGCGCCTTCATGGAGAAGCGCAAGCCGAGCTTCACGGGGCGCTAGATCATGAGGCGTTCCACGCCTCATGATCTCGTCTCTTGCCTGAGCATGATCATGTCGGAAAACCGGTCCCCACTTTTCCGGATCATGCTCTACAGCGCCTCCAGGACCGCCTTGGTGACGTCCACCGTGCCGGCGTGGCCTCCGAATTCGAACGGCTTGAGGCCGGACGCATAGACCTCGTCGACCGCCCGCTCGATCCGCTGCGCGGCCTCGGCGGCGCCTTCGATGCCGTGGGTGTCGGCCAGCCAGTCGAGCATCATCGCGGCCGACAGGATCATCGCGGTCGGGTTGGCCTTGCCCTGCCCCATGATGTCAGGCGCGGTGCCGTGGCAGGGCTGGAACACGGCGTGGCGATCGCCGATGTCGGCCGAGGGCGCCATGCCCATCCCGCCGACGAGGCCCGCGGCGAGATCCGACAGGATGTCGCCGAACATGTTCTCGGTGACGAGCACATCGAAATCCCAGGGGCGCTTCACCAGCATCAGGGCGCAGGCATCGATGTAGAGACGCTCCGTCTTCACGTCAGGATGAAGCTCGGCGACCTCGTCGAAAATCTTGCGGAAGTAAGCGAAGGCCTTGAACACATTGGCCTTGTCGACGCAGCCTAAAGTGCCCGGGCGGCCGCGCGCCTTACGCCGTTCGGCGAGCTTGAAGGAGAAGTTGAAGAGACGCTCGGAGGTCTTGCGGGTGATGACGAGGGTCTCCCGCGCCTCTTCATGTGTCACCACACCTTTGCCCATCGAGGCGAACAGGCCTTCGGTCGACTCGCGGATGACGACGAAGTCGATGCCGCGCTCGGCCGCGCCGACGATCGGGCTCGGCACGCCCGGGATCAACCGCGCCGGCCGCACGCCCGCATACAGATCGAAGTGAAAGCGCAGCTCGATCTGCGGCGCGATCTCGGTGTTGTCGGGATAGCGCACCGACGGGAGGCCGCAGGCGCCGAGCAGGATCGCATCCGCCTCATCGCACAGCCGGATCGTCGACTCGGCGATCGAGACGCCGGTGGCGAGATAGTTGTTGGCGCCGGCCTGGGCCTCGGTGAAACGGAACGACAGGCCGGCCTTGGCCTCGACCTTGCGCAACACTTCAAGCGCCGGCGCCATCACTTCAGGACCGATGCCGTCACCGGGGAGGACTGCGATATGGAGGGCGTTGGTGGAGGGCATGGGGCGGCGCTTTCGAAGACGAGATTGAAGAGCCGTCATGCCCGGGCTCGATCCGGGCATCCATCACTTTCAAGCGACACGACGCCCGCGGCGTGGATGGCCGGGTCAAGCCCGGCCATGACGAGAGGATACAGCCGTGGCTTACGGCGTCAGCACGGCGCGGCCGACGAGCTGACCCTTCTGCAGGTCGTGCAGGGCGTCGTTGGCCTTGGCGAGCGGCATCGGGGTCACCGGGATCGGCGCGATGTTCTTGGCGCGGACCAGGTCGAGCAGCTCCTTGGTCTCGCGGAGATTGCCGACATAGCTGCCCTGGATCGTCACCGCCTTGATCGGGATGAGCGGCAGCGCCCACGGCGCGCCGCCGCCGAACAGGCCGACGATGACGAGCTTGCCGCCCTTGGTCAGGCAGTCGAAGCCGAGCTGCGCGGTCGCGGCATTGCCGACCAGGTCGATCACCGCCCGGATCGGCTCGCCCGCCGCCTTGTTCAACTGCTCCAGCGCGTCCGGCGCCTTGCCGTCGACAGCGGCCAGCGCGCCTGCGGCCAGCGCGGCCTCGCGCTTACGCGCGTCGATGTCTACCACGATCGCGCCCTTGCCGCCCATCGCCTTCAGCAGCGACAGCGCCATCAGGCCGAGGCCGCCGGCGCCGAAGATCACGATCGGCGTGTCGAAATCCTTCTCCACCTTCTTCAGCGCGCTGTAGGTGGTGACGCCCGAGCAGGCATAGGGCGCCGTCGTCACGGGATCGAGGCCCTTGAGGTCGATCAGGTGGCGCGGATGCGGCACCGTCATGTGATCGGCGTAGCCGCCGTCGCAATAGACGCCGAGCGAGGCCGGCTTCAGGCACATGTTCTCGTCGCCCGCGAGGCAAGTCGCGCATTTGCCGCAGCCGATCCAGGGATAGACCAGCGCGACGTCACCGACCTTCAAGCCGCCCTTCTCCGCTTCGGTCACGTCGGGACCGAAGGCCACGATCTCGCCGGCGCTTTCATGCCCCATGGTCCGCGGCAGCGACACGCCGCGATCCTTCAGCGACAGCGGCTTGCGGCCGTGGCCGAGATCATAGCCGCCTTCCCAGATGTGCAGGTCGCTGTGGCAGACGCCGGCCGCCTTCACCTTGATCAGCACCTGCTTGCCGAACGGCTGCGGCGTCGGCTCGTCGACCTCGGTCAGCGGCGCGTTGAAATCGGTGACCTTGAAGCTCTTCATGGTTTCACTCCCGTAGTCCGGTTGGCTGGCGGGACCGGACGGCGTCGTGACGGGACAAGCGGACGACAGCTTGCGCTGGGGCAAGCTGACCTCGACGTCTCCTCCCGCCATCGACGCGTCCGGCGGATCCGGACTGTTCTTGCGATGCCGGGAACATTGGCCGGAAACGCTGGGAGCAGCAAGGCCGCGCGCATAGCGCGCATTCATGGCAGCCCTGCAGCCTTTTGCCTCAGCGCGCTCAGCCGTTGTCCCGCGCAATTGCGGACGCCTCGCGCAGGACATCAGCGGTGTGCTCGCCGAGACTGGCCGAGCGCGGTCCGGCCGCGACCTTCGCCTCCGACATCCGGAACGGCAGGTTGACGACCTTGAAGGTGCCGGCGTCATCCTCGACCTCCGCCAGCGCGCCACGATGCACGATCTGCGGATCGGCCAGCGCCTCGGCGACGCTGCGATAGGCCGAACTCGGCACGCCGCCCGCGTTCAAAGCTGCGACGCAATCGGCGACGCTGAGCCGGCCCGACCACGCTTCGACGCCGTCCATGAGCGCGCCCCAGTTTGCCCGCCGGTCGGAATATTTCGCGAAGCGGACATCGCTCATCCACTCGGGATGGCCGATCACCACCATCAGGTTCTGGAACGTCTTCTCGCTGGCGATGGCGATCATGACGTAGCCATCGCGGCATGCCGCCGGGCCGAAGGTCGGCCGCGACGGCTGGACGACCGGGAATTGCGACCATTGGATCTCGTTCAAGGTCAGGCTCAGCATCGATTCCAGCATCGAGCAGTCGATGTGCTGGCCACGCCCGATCCGCTCGCGCTGATACAGCGCGGAGGCGATGGCGCCGAAGGCGTAGGTCCCGGTGACCACGTCGGCATGATAGATGCCGCAATAATCCGGCCGGTCGCGCCCCGGCTGGTAGGCGAGATGCGCCATGTCATAGCCCGAGGCGGCGTGGATCACCGGCGCATAGGCGGGAAGTTCCGCCGACGGGCCGGTCTGGCCGTAGCCCGAGATCGAGCAGTAGATCAGCCGCGGGTTGAGCGCACTCAAGATGGCGTAGTCGAGCCCGAGCCTCTGCATCACGCCGGGCCGGAAGTTCTCGACCAGGATATCGGCGGATGCGACCAGCCGACGCACGGCCTCGACGCCCTCGCCCGACTTGAGATCCAGCACCACGCTCTTCTTGCCGACATTGAGCTGACCGAAAGCGGTGGAGCAGCCATGCCGCACTGGCGGCCGGATGCGCATGGTTTCACCTTCGGCTGACTCGATCTTGATCACCTCCGCACCCATATCTGCAAGCATGCGGGCACAGTGCGGGCCGGCGATGGTGGTCGAAAAGTCCAGCACGCGCAGGCCCTCGAAGCATCCTGTCAAACGGCTCTCATGCTCTCGATCTAGACTCACGCGTGTAGCTCCCTGTTGTCGGCGTTTCTTCTGTGCCGGACGCGACCGAAGGCCGGCCCGTCCTCGCATTTACGAAGCGTAAGCCATCGGACGGCGTGCCCGTCTTGTCTAGATCGAACCATTCGATGTCGAACGCGTTTGGCCTTTCGCGGCGCTGCGGCATCGCCCTTTTGTTAATGGCTGAATTTGGACCCTTTCTTGCATAGGACGAACATGGGGCTTGATCGAGGACATCTCTTGCGGGTTCTGTTCGTTACGACCGAAATGGACGATTTCGTCCGGGTGGGCGGACTGGCTGCGGTTTCCGCAGCACTTCCCCGGGCACTGCGCTCACACACCGACGTCAGGATCATGCTGCCCGGCTACCGGGACGTGATCGAGCAACTCACTCACATCGAGATCGTCGGCCACTGCGCGCCGCTGGCAGAGATGCCCGGTTGCGCGCTCGGCCGGTCATCGACGCGCGACGGCCTGCCGGTCTACGTCCTGCTCTGCGACGAACTGTATGACCGGCCGGGCAACCCTTACGGCGACGAGAGCGGCAACGACTGGCCGGACAACGACATCCGCTTCGGCCGCCTGGCCGCGGCGGCGGCCGAGCTCGCCGCAGGCACGCTGGACACGAACTGGGCAGCGGACCTCGTGCATGCCAACGACTGGCAGGCGGCGCTGGTGCCGGCCTATCTGGCATGGCGCGGGGTCGATGTGCCATCGATCCTGACCATCCACAACTTGGCCTATCAGGGCCTGTTCCCACGGGAGTCGCTGCGCCGGATCGGCGCGCCGGAATCCTCGTTCCACATCGACGGCCTCGAGTTCTACGACAAGCTCTCCTTTCTCAAGGGCGGCCTCGTCTATGCCTCGCATCTGACGACCGTCAGCTCGACCTATGCCAAGGAGATCACGACCTCCGAGCTCGGTTGCGGCCTCGAGGGCCTGCTGCGCCAGCGCTCCAATGCGCATGAGCTGACCGGCATCCTCAACGGCATCGACGAGAGCTGGGATCCCCGCTATTGCCAGCAGCTGGCGCAGCCCTTTGCCGCCGGCGACTGGAACGGCAAGAAGGCCAATGCCGACTACGTCCGCAAGCAGTTCGGTCTGGCGGTGTCGCGCGGCCCGATGTTCGGCATCGTCGCGCGGCTGGTACATCAGAAGGGGATCGATCTGGTGCTGGAGGCCGCCGACGAGATCGTCGGCGCCGGCGGCCAGATCGTCGTCACCGGAACCGGTGAGCCTTCGATCGAGCGCGCGCTGATGGATGCGCATCGCCGCCGGCCGGATTCGATCGGCGTGGCGATCGGCTTCAACGATGCCCAGGCGCGGCGCATCTTCGCCGGCAGCGACTTCACCTTGATGCCTTCGCGGTTCGAGCCGTGCGGCCTCAGCCAGATGTATGCGCAGCGCTTCGGCTCGCTGCCGATCGGCCACCAGACCGGCGGCCTCGCGGAAACGATCACCGACGGCGAGACCGGCTTCCTGTTCGAGAAGCCGTCGGCGGAGTCGTTCCTGGGTGGCGTCAAGCGGGCGTTCTCGGCGTTCCGGCGCACCGAGCAGCTGAACGCGATGAGGCTGTCGGCGATGGCGCGCTCGTTCAGCTGGGATCTCTCGGCCGCCTGCTACAACGCGCTGTATCGGAAGATGCTCGCGTCCTGATCAGGACGGCCCGTCATCTGAACAACAAAAAGCCCGGGCCGTTGGCCCGGGCTTTTTTTCGTCTGCGCCGTGCGGCCGATTACGCCGCGCGCACCGCTTCGAGGAAGTTACCGACCTCGCGCTTGAGGCGGTTGGAGTCGCCGGCGAGCGATTGCGCCGAGGACAGCACCTCGGCCGAGGCCGAGCCGGTCTGGGCCGCGCCGCGCTGCACGTCGGTGATGTTCGAGGAGACCTGCTGGGTGCCGTGCGCCGCCTGCTGCACGTTGCGGGAGATTTCCTGCGTCGCCGCGCCCTGCTCCTCGACCGCCGCGGCAATCGTGGCGCCGATCTCGGCAAGGCGCTCGATGGTCGAGCTGATCGCCTGGATCGCGTTGACCGATTCCTGGGTCGCCGCCTGCACGCCGGAGATCTGCTGAGAGATCTCGTCGGTGGCCTTGGCGGTCTGCTCGGCCAGCGCCTTCACCTCGGTCGCGACCACCGCGAAGCCGCGGCCGGCATCGCCGGCGCGCGCCGCCTCGATGGTGGCGTTGAGCGCCAGCAGGTTGGTCTGGCCGGCAATGGTGTTGATCAGCTCGACGACGTCGCCGATGCGCGCCGCCGCCTGGGACAGCTCGGCGACGCGGCTGTTGGTCTGGCGCACCTGCTGCACGGCATCGCCGGCCATGCGCGCGGAGGTCTGTACCTGCCGGCTGATCTCAGTCACCGAAGAGGAGAGCTCCTCGGTGGCGGAGGCAACCGACTGGACGTTGGCGGAGGCTTCCTCCGACGCCGCCGCGACGACCGTGCTGAGCTCCTTGGAACGGTTCGCGGTGTTGGTCAGCGTGTCGGCGGACGTCTCCAGGCCGGAGGCGGCCGACGACACGGTGTTGACGATGTCGGCGATGGTCGCTTCGAAGCTGCGGGTCAGCGTGTCCAGCCGGCGGGCGCGGTCGATCTGCGCCTGGGCATCGCGCTGCGCCGCCTCGTCGGAGGCCTTCTTGGCGATCAGGGCATCCTTGAAGATCTTGAGCGCGCGGGCCATGGCGCCGATCTCGTCCTTGCGGGTGTCGCTCGGAATCTCCGCGCTCAGCTCACCATTGGCCAGACGCAGCGTCACGCCGGTCAATCCGACCAGCGGGCCGATGACACCACGGACGACGCTGATCACTGCCGCGACCGAAACCGCCGCGACGAGCAGCAGCACGCCGAGCGCAACAGACAACCGCAACCGTGCCGCAGCGATCGCCCCGTCGATCGACTGATGCGCCGACTTGAGCGCCGCATCGCGCAGCACGAGCACGTTGTTGAGCATCGGCGTGGTGAACCGGACCCACTCCTCCACGGTGATCGGCGAGGGCTGACCATCGCGCGCAGCGCTGACGATCTGCCGATAGCGGCGCTCGCCATCGCCCATCAAGGTCGAGCGGACATGCTCGAGCGCAGCAGATACCTCGGGCGCGTTGCGGATGCTGCGCGCGGCCAGTTCGATCTGCTGCCACAGCAACGTGACCTGGCCGCTTGTCTCGGTCACCTCGGCGAGACGAAGCGGCGTCCAGTTCGTGTTCTGAATGAAGAAACGCAGCACCGACGAACGCCCGCCATTCGTGCTGCGCATCGAATTCGACAGCTGCGCGAGCTGTGCCGATGGCAGGAGGTTCTCGACCTCGCCGCCGGCCTTTGCGAGCTCGATCGCGGTCTCGTCGATGGCTGCGCTGAGCTCGTCGACCGCGCGCCCAAGACGATCGGACGTTTCGATATGGGCATTGGCTGGGCGCTGTGCGGCCGGCAGTTGCGCCGCGGCTCGTCCTGGCCCGCGCAGACCCTTCAAGGTCTGCATAGCGGCATCGATACTCCTGGTCGGCAATCCAGCCGTCTGCACCGCGATCCTGGCTTGGGCGAGCGCCTCGTCCGTCGCCGCGATTGCTTTGTCGAGCTTCGCCAGATCATCGGCCGAGGCGGCTCCGGGCGCGCTGAGCAGAATCCACTGGCCGCGTTCGAGCGGGATCAGAGCATTCACCTTCATCACCAGCTCGAAGGCATCGAGGACCCGCGCGGCCTGCTCACGCTTGCCGAGATCGCCCCAGCTGCTCCAGGCGAGCATGCAGGCGAAGGCCATGGCAAACAAGCCGGTCAGCAGATTGCCGGCCAGGATCTTCCATTTGAGGCTGACCGCACCGGCCTCCCTCTGAAGAGGATCGCTGTGCATCGTGGCGAGGTCGGACATCGGTCATTCCCAATCGATTGTCATCTGCCGCGCTGTGACTCGATACTGTCGGCAATCATGGATCGCGGCTCCGCTGCCGCGTCATGATGATTAAGAACAAATGGCGACTAATCCCTTAACTGCGCCTTTTACGAAGGTAATACGATGCAGATCAGTCGAACTAAGACACGGCTGGCTTGAAGAGTTTCAGCCGTCATTCGGCAGCGGCTGCGGTCGCAACGTCCGGATCATGCAGCACTACGCCCGCCAGCGGGTCGAACTCCCCCATCCAGGGCATTCGCTGCAACACTGATCGGGTCTGCTGATAGCCTGCGCTCCAGCGCGCGGTGATGCCACGCTCGGTGAAGTCGACGTCCTTCGCGTGGCTCTCGCGCTCCAATTGTGGCGCGAGCAGCTGGACGACATGCATCCGGGTCTGGCAGCCATAGCTGACGAGCTCGCGTACGGCCGGATCATCGATGGCCTGTTGCGGCAGCCGCCCAGCGAGTTCCTTGATGATGTGGCGGAGCCGGTGAATCTGCTCCTGGCGGGCGATCTGGCTGCCCATGCGGCTCGCATATTGGACGTCCTTGTGGCGGTTGAACACCTCCGCCATCGTCGCGGGCTCGGGGCCGTCGGGATTCCAAAGATTGACCGCGAAGATCAGCGAATTCCGGCGCGGATTGTCGTCGAACACGACCTCGGTCGGCGTGTTCGAGAGGATGCCACCGTCCCAGTACAGCTCGCCGTCGATGCGGACGGCCGGAAAGGCCGGCGGGAGTGCGCCTGACGCGAGGATGTGACGGACATCGAGCACGCCGTCACGGCTGTCGAAATAGCGCATGCGGCTGGTCCGAACATGCGCCGCTCCGACGGTGAGGCGGAGGTCCCCCTTGTTCAGAAGATCGAAATCGACCAGCTCCTTCAGCGTCTCGCGTAACGGAGCGGTGGTGTAGTAGCCCGCCTGCTCGGCCCCGAGCGCAAACATGTCGCCGGCATGGGCCAGCGCGTTGGGCGTGAAGAAGCCGCGGATCCCGTGCATCAGGGTCGTCCAATAGGACAGCCTGTCGTCGAGCTCCGGACATGCGGTGGGGTGGCCCCAGATCGGGCGGGCGTGCATCCGCATCCAGAACTCGCGCAGCCGCGCCGTACGCTGCTGCACCGGACTGCCGGCGATCAGGGCCGCGTTGATGGCGCCGATCGAGGTCCCGATCACCCAATCCGGCTCCACGCCGGCTTCGCTCAGAGCCTGATAGACGCCTGCCTGATACGCGCCGAGCGCGCCGCCGCCCTGCAGCACCAGGACCACCTGCCCGGGAAGCTTGCTGCGATCGATCATCGCGCGCGTCGTCTCGCCGCCCTCGGCCATGTCTGCCTCGTCATCCACGTGAACTCTTGGTCTGTTCGCCCTTGCCGCGTCATTGTTACGACGCCGGCGATCGATGCGACAGGGTCAGCGCTCACATGGGTGGTACGGGGGTCAGGGCCTCGAGGGCGCAGCCTCCGGCTGAGCCGGGGCGGCCGGCTCGTCATCGTCGGCGATGGCGCGCCAGGCCGCGCCTTCGAGATCCTCATACTGGCCGCTCTTCAGCGACCAGAGGAAGCCGACCAGGCCGGCAAGGCCAAGCGCCAGCGCCAGCGGCACCAGGATGATCATCACTTCCATGACGCGGCCTCCTCACGGACCCTGCGGGCCCGCAACGCGTTCAGCATGACCAGGATCGACGAGCCCGACATCGCGGCCGCGGCGATCAATGGCGTGACGACGCCGCTGATGGCGAGCGGCACTGCGAGGACATTGTAGAGCACGGCCAGCCACAAATTCTGCCGCATCAGGTGCAGCGCCTTGCGGGCGTAGTCCACCGCAGCGAGCACCGGTGCCAAAGGGCGGCCGAGGAAGACGAGATCGGCGGTGGCCTGGCTGAGATGCGCGGCCGAGATCGGCGACATCGAGACATGGGCTGCGGCGAGCGACGGCGCGTCGTTCATGCCGTCGCCGACCATCATGACCTTCACGCCCGCGCGCTTCAGCTCCTCGACGCGGGCGATCTTGTCGGCCGGCGTCACGCCGGCGCGCCACTCGGAGATCCCCAGCGCCTTCGCGGCAGCGGCGACGGCCGCCTCGCGGTCGCCCGAGAGGATCTCGACCTTGATGCCGCGGCGCTGCAGGCCGGCGACGATCTTCGCGGCATCGGGACGGAGGCCCTGACGCACGGAGAACAGATACTTCTGATCGCCACGGCTGAAGGCGACGACGGAGGCTTCGGGATCGACGCTCGCGTGCTGCGCCACCAGCGCCTCGGCGCCGCAAAAGGCTGGACGTCCCAACCGGATCTCGACGCCGTCGACGACGGCGCGGACGCCCTGCCCCGGCTCCTCGACTGCGCCCATCAAAGGCGACCTCGACTTGGCGGCCTGGGCGACCGCCGCCGCGACCGGATGATGGCTCGACAATGCGAGCTGGCCGGCCACGGAGAAGATGTCGGCTGGAATGTCCGCGGCGTTGACCACTTCGAGCTCAGGCAGAGTCAGCGTGCCGGTCTTGTCGAAGATGACATGCTCGGCCTCGGCGAGCCGCTCGATCGCGTCGCCCGCATTGAGCAGCACGCCGGACTTGAACATCGCGCCGGACGCGACCGTCTGCACGGTGGGAATGGCAAGGCCGAGCGCGCAGGGACAGGTGATGATCAGCACGGCGATGCCGGTGACGATGGCATCGTGCCAGCTCGCGCCGGCCAGCGCCCAGCCGAGCACGGTCAGCGCCGCTGTGGCATGCACCACCGGCGCATACAGCCGCGAAGCCCGGTCGGCGAGCCGCATGTAGCGCGAACGCGCCTGCAGCGCGGTATCGAGCAGGCGGGTGATCTCGGCGAGCAAGGTGCCTTCAGCCGCCGCAGACACGCGGACGCGCAGGGTGCCGGAGATGTTGAGCGAGCCGGCATAGACCGCGGTGCCCTGCTCGGCCGGCACATACAGCGTCTCGCCAGTGATCAGGCTCTGGTCGATCTCGGAGCGGCCCTCGACCACGACGCCGTCGACGGCGCAGCGCTCGCCGGGGCGCAGCAGCACCAGATCGCCGGCGCGGACGGCGGCGACAGGCACCTCGGAAATCTCGTCGGGACCGATGAACTTGGTCGCGGTCTCTGCCTTCAACGCGGCGAGATTGCCGGCGACCGCGCGGGTCCGCCGCCGCATGCTCTGATCGAGATAGCGGCCGACCAGGAGAAAGGCCAGCAGCATGATCGCGGCGTCGAAATAAGCGTGCTCGGCGTGATGGAAGGTTTCGACGATCGACATGCCCAACGCGAGGATCACGCCGATGCAGATCGGCACGTCCATGTTGACGTTGCCGGTCTTCAAGGCGCGCCACGCGGAGCGGAAGAACGGCTGGCCGGCATAGGCCGCAGCCGGCAGCGCGATCACCGCCGACAGCCAGTGGAAGAAGTCGCGCTGCTCGGGCAGCATGTCGCTGACATTGCCGGACCACACCGGGATCGACAGCATCATCACGTTCATGGTCGCGAACGCCGCGACGCCGAGGCAGCGCAGCAGGAAGCGCGACTCCTCGGCCTCGGTCGCTTCCGCACTGGCCTTCTCGAACGGGTAGGCCTTGTAGCCGAGCTCGGCGAGGCGATCGATGAACTTGGCCGGATCGAGCGTGCCCTGCTTCCACTCCAGCGCAACGCGGCGGTCGGTGAGATTGACCCGCGCCAAGGTGACGTCGGGCAGTGCCGACAGGCCGCGCTCGATCTTGGCCATGCAGCCGGCGCAGCTGACGCCCTCGACCGCGAGGTCGATGTGCTTCAGGCCGGCGCCGAGATCCTTGACGTAATGGGAGAAGTCACGCGTCACGTGCATGATCGGTCCGTCCTTCAGTTCAGCAGCACGCGGTTCTTCGACAGGAACAGCCGCCGGCCGCTGGAATCGCCTTCGAGCACGAGGTCCCACTGACCGGGCGCAATCGCCTCGGCGGTCCCGCGATAGACGCCGATGCCGACCTCGGCGAGATCGACCTCCTGGTCGGCGCGCTTATCGGCCGGGCGCTCGAGCCGGCCCTGGAATTTCACGCCGGAGACCGGGTTGCCGCTGGCGTCACGGGCGTTGACCTGCACCACGGCCGCGCCGGCGGCGCTGCGCTCGATATGCGCCTCCACCTTCCAGCGCCGCGCCTCCTGGTCACGCGCCGCCGCGATCTCCTTCTCGTAGCCGAGGCTGGCGCTATAGGCGCTGTCGACGTCGGTGCCCGGGAGCGTCGAGATCGCCATCTTCATCATGTAGACGTTGACGCCGATCACGAGCCCGAAGAAACCGATGAGCATCGCGAGCACCATGCGTCCGGTCAGCTGAAAGGACGGTTTGGAACGGCTGGCCATGGACGGGCTCCCTCGAGCTTACGGGCTGACGAAATTATCGGTGGCGGAGGCGACGACGCCGAGGCCGATGTCGGTGATGTGGAACTTCACCGGGATCGACTTCTCGGGATTGCTTTCCTCGGGCGCGGTGACCAGCAGGCGCAGCTCCTCGGTCTGGTCGCGGCCGATCACGATCATCGGACGGTCGGGCGTCACGGAATCGGCGCCGACGACGTGGACCGTCGAATTCACCGGACCCTCGATGTCGATGGCGATCACGCGATCGAAGCCGTGCTTGTTGAGGACGCGCACCGTATAGGCGTTGCGGATCGAGCCGTCGGACAGCTTGATCGCGATCGGGTTGCGGTCGTGCAGCACGTTGACGTCGAGCAGCGAGCGGGTCGCGAGCTTGTAGACCATCGCGCCGCCAACGACGGCGATGATCGCGGCGTAGGCGACCGTGCGGGCGCGCACGAGCTTGTAGACCGGCGGCTTGCCTTCCTGGCGGCGGTGGATGTTGATGTCGTTGTCATAGCCGATCAGCCGCGTCGGACGGCCGATCTTGGTCATGACCGTGTCGCAGGCGTCGATGCACAGGCCGCATTGGATGCAGTCCATCTGCGAGCCGTCGCGGATGTCGATGCCGGTCGGGCACACCGCGACGCATTGCTTGCAGTCGATGCAATCGCCGGCCGGCTGGCCCAGCGCGCGCAGCTCGGCCGCCTTCTTGACCGACATGCGGTTCTCGCCGCGGTCATAGCGATAGGTGACGTTCAGCGCCCATTCGTCGGTCAGCGCCGCCTGGATGCGCGGCCACGGGCACATGTAGACACAGACCTGCTCGCGCATGAAGCCGGCGAGCGTGTAGGTCGTCGCGGTCAGGATCGCGATCCAGATATAGGCGAGCGGCGGTCCCTGGAAGGTGACGAGGTCCTTCACCAGGGTCGGCGCGTCGCTGAAATACAGCACCCAGGCGCCGCCGGTCCACCAGGCGATCATTAGCCAGATCGAATGCTTGAGGACGAGCTCGGAGATGCGCTCCAGCTTCATCGGGTCGCTGGAGGCGTCCTTCTTCATGCGCTCGCGCCGGTCGCCTTCGATCAGGCGCTCCACGGCGTAGAACAGGTCGGTCCACACCGTCTGCGGGCAGAGATAGCCGCACCAGATGCGGCCGCCGATCGCGTTCATCAGAAACAGGCCGATGGCGGCGATGATCAAGAGGCCGGTGAAATAATACACCTCCTGCGGCCACAGCTCGATGAAGAAGAAATAGAAGCGGTGGTTCGGGAAGTCGATCAGCACCGCCTGGTCGGGCGCGCCCAGACCGCGATTCCAGCGCACGAACGGCAGGAAATAGTAGACGCCCAGGCAGAAGCCCATCAGGCCCCATTTGATCCGGCGGAAGGTGCCCGAAACGCTCTGCGGATAGACCTTCTTGGTGGGCGCGTACAGTGGACCGTAGTCGTCCACCGGCTGCAGAACTTGCGGCTGCGCCTCCTGAGGCTTCAGGTCGTCGGGTTTTACCGTAAGGTTCATGGCTGGGGTCTTCTCGCAGTTGCGGCCGAAGGTATGCCCACCTCCGGCCGCTCAGTTGATCCAGCTCAATTGGAAGGAAAGTTCCGTTGGATTTCCGTTACTTTCCCCCGCCCAGCGAGTGGACATAGACCGCCATCGCCTTGATCGTGGTCGGGTCGAGACGACCTTCCCAGGCCGGCATGACACCGGCGCGACCATTGGTGATGGTCTCGATCAGGGTCGCCTCGTCCGAGCCGTACAGCCAGATCTTGTCCGTGAGGTTGGGCGCGCCGACCTCCGGATTGCCCTTGGCGTTGTCGCCATGGCACGCCGCGCAATTCTCGGCGAAGATCTTGGCGCCGGCCTTGGCGTCATAACCTTGCCGCGTGGGCAGGCCGGCCAATTCCCGGACGTAGTTGGCGACCGTGATGATCTCCGCCGGCTTCAGGACACCGTCCTTGCCGAAGGCGAGCATCTGGCCTTCACGGGTCTTCGGATGACCCGAGCGGACGCCGTACAGCAGGGTCTGCTGGATCTGCTCCAGCGAGCCGCCCCACAACCAGTCGTCGTCGTTCAGGTTCGGAAAACCCTTGGCGCCGGCCGCACCCGTGCCGTGGCAGGCGGCGCAATTGTCGCCGAACACGGTCTTGCCCTTGGCACGCGCCAGGGCCAGCATCGCCGGATCCTTTTCGATGTCGGCGAGCGAGGCGGTCGCGAGCGCTGCCATCTTGGCGCCGCGGATCTTCTCGAGATTGGCGAGCTCGACCGCCACGTCCGCGCGGGACGAGTAGCCGAACAGGCCCGTGGTGTTGCTGGTGATGGTCGGCCAGGCCGGATACACGATCCAGTAGCCGATCGCCCAGACGATGGTGATGTAGAAGGTGATCACCCACCACCGCGGCAGCGGGGTGTTGAGCTCCTTGATGCCGTCCCAGGCATGGCCCGTGGTGGCGGTGCCGGAGACGCTGTCGACTTCAGTGTGGTCAGCCATGTTGAATTACTCCTCCCGCAACGGCATGCTCGCCGCCTCGTCGAAAGCGGCCTTGTTGCGAGGCCAGAGGGCATAGGTCACGATCGCGATGAAGATCGCGAAGAAGATCGGGGTCCACAGCGTCGTCACGAGTGACGACGCGATGTTTTCAACTGCAAGGATGGGCTTCATGATGCTCGCCTCTCGATCTCAGCGCAGATTGGCTTTTTCGTTGTAGATCTTGAAGTCGACCAGCGTGCCGAGCATCTGCAGATACGCGACCAGCGCATCCATTTCCGTCGGCGCACCCGCCTTGCCGTCGAAGTTGCGCACCACCGCCTTCGGATAGCGCTTGGTGAGCGCCTCCGCGCCGGCATTGTCCGGATCGACCTGCGCCTTCAAGTCGGCGGCGGCGTTGGCGATCTGGTCCTCGGTGTAGGGCACGCCCACGGCCCGCAACGTCTTCAGATGGTCGGCGACGTTGTCGGCGTTCAGCTCGGTCTCCCTCAGGAAGGGATAGCCGGGCATGATCGACTGCGGAACGATGGCGCGCGGGTTGGTCAGGTGGGTGACGTGCCAGTCGTCGGAGTACTTGTTGCCGACGCGGGCGAGGTCCGGACCGGTGCGCTTGGAGCCCCACTGGAACGGGTGGTCGTACATGCTCTCCGCAGCGAGCGAGAAGTGGCCGTAGCGCTCCACTTCGTCACGCAGCGGACGCACCATCTGCGAGTGGCAGAGATAGCAACCCTCGCGGACATAGATGTTGCGGCCGGCCAGCTCCAGCGGAGTATACGGGCGCACGCCGTCCACCGCCTCGATCGTGCTCTTCAGGTAGAAGAGCGGAGTGATCTCGACGAGGCCGCCGATCGCGATCACCAGCAGGATGCCGATGACCAGGATGATCGAGTTCTTCTCGAAGACTTGGTGTCGTTGCCAGAATGACATGGTTGGATACCTCACTCCGCCGGCTGAAGAGCGACGGGGGACTGAACCTCTTCCTCACCGACACGGACCGTCATCCAGAGATTGTAGGCCATGATGAGTGAGCCGATCAGGAACAGCGCGCCACCGGCGGCACGGATGATGTAGAAGGGGTGCATCGCCTCGACGGTCTCGATGAACGAGTATTCGAGGAAGCCGAGCGCCGTGTAGGACCGCCACATCAGGCCCTGCAGGATGCCCGAGACCCACATCGCGGAGATGTAGAGCACGATGCCGAGCGTGGCCGTCCAGAAGTGCCAGTTCACGAGCTTGAGGCTGTAGAGACCCTTGCGGTTCCAGATCCACGGCACCAGGCAGTACAGCGCGCCGAAGGACACGAAGCCGACCCAGCCGAGCGCACCGGAGTGCACGTGACCGATGGTCCAGTCGGTGTAGTGGCTGAGCGAGTTGACCACCTTGATCGACATCATCGGACCTTCGAAGGTCGACATGCCGTAGAAGGCGACCGACACGACCAGCATGCGCAGCACCGGGTCAGTCCGCAGCTTGTCCCACGCACCCGACAGGGTCATCAGGCCGTTGATCATGCCGCCCCAGGAGGGCATCCACAGCATGATCGAGAAGGTCATGCCGAGGGTCTGCGTCCAGTCCGGCAGCGCCGTGTAGTGCAGGTGGTGCGGGCCGGCCCAGATGTAGAGGAAGATCAGCGCCCAGAAGTGGATGATCGACAGCCGGTAGGAATAGACCGGCCGCTCCGCCCGCTTCGGGATGAAGTAGTACATGATGGCGAGGAAGCCGGCGGTCAGGAAGAAGCCGACCGCGTTGTGGCCGTACCACCACTGGAACATCGCATCCTGCACGCCGCCCCAGGCGATGTAGGACTTCGAGCCGAAGAACGACACCGGGAGCGCCGGGTTATTGCCGAGATGCAGCACGGCGATCGTGACGATGAAGGCCAGATAGAACCAGTTCGCCACGAAGATGTGCGGCTCCTTGCGCTTGATGACCGTCGTCAGGAAGACCAGCAGGTAGACCACCCAGACGATCGTCAGCCACAGGTCGGAATACCATTCGGGCTCCGCGTACTCCTTGCCCTCGGTGACGCCGAGCAGATAGCCCGTGCCCGCGATGAGGATGAAGAAGTTGTAGCCGACCACCACGAACCACGGCGCGAGGTCACCGGCGAGGCGGACACGGCAGGTGCGCTGCACGACGTAGAACGAGGTCGCCAGCAGCACGTTGCCGCCGAACGCGAAGATCACCGCCGAGGTGTGCAGCGGCCGCAGGCGGCCGAAGCTGGTCCAGGGCAGATCGAAGTTCAGCGCCGGCCAGGCGAGCTGCGAGGCGATGATGAGGCCGACGGCGAAGCCGGCGATGCCCCAGAACATGGCCATGAACGAGGAGAACTTGATCGGCCCGAGATTGTAGTTCGGCCGGCCGTTGATCTCCTGCGGCGGCAGGTCACCGCGCTCGAAGTAGCGGTTGAGGATGAAGAAGACGGACGCCGCGCTGGCGGCAGCCGCGAGCGAGGCGTGAAACGCGAAGGCCGTATCCAGTGCCTTCGCCGCAGCGAAGACGCACAAGAAGGCGGTGACGGCGAAAATGAGCGACAGCCCACTCTCGCCGATGGTCATGGATTTTGTTGATGAGGACGCGCTCATGCGGAATCTCGCTGAAAGAACACGAGACCAGCAACCATAATCGCCCACACGTGGAATTGATCGAAATCAACCTTGCGACCCGTTCGCCGGTAAAGAGCCCGAATGTTGCCCGACAAAGCACTGCGCGGCGCGCACAAGCACATCGTCCCGCAGGCCAAAGGCGTACGGGACGATCCATCTTAGACTTCCGTATCAGGCAAGGAGCGCGGCGAACGCCGTCAGTTCCCCCTCAGTCCACGCTCAGTCCTTGGCCGCGGCCGCCAGCGCCCGAACGATGTCCTCGCGGGCGATGATGCCGACCAGGCGGTTGTCGCCGTCGGTCACGGGCAGGCTGCGGATGCGGTGCTCGACCATCAGCTGCAGCACGCGCGTCAGCTTGGTGTCCGGCCGGACATAGATGAACTCCGACGTCATCACGTCGGCCACGGTCCGGTTCATCAGGTCGCTGTAGCGCGGCAGCATCTGGTTGGGCGTGAACGCGAAGCATTTCAGCACGTCGAACTTGGTGACGATGCCGATGACCTCGTCGTTCTCGACGACGGGATAGGTGTTGAAATCGTCGCGATCGAACATGTCGCCCAGCTCGCGAATCGTGGTGTCGCGGGTCACTGTCGTGATGGTCCGCGTCATGTAGCTGCCGGCGGTGTCCTCGAGAAATTTGTACAAGGCGGCAATCCTGTTCTCGGATGGAGCGGTTGGGGTTTCAGTGCGACAGCAGCACGCAACGTTCGGTGCGCGTCACGAGATGCTCGGTGACCCCGCCGAGCACGAGCTCGCGGAATCGCGAATGGCCATAGGCGCCGGCAACGATCAGCCCGGCGGACAGGTCGGCGGCAACAGCGTCGAGCTTGGTCGCCACGTTGCGTCCCTGCCCCGGCTCTTCGATGCGGGCCGATGCGACGATCTTGTGACGGCCGAGCCACCCGACGACGTCATCGAGGCGCGCTTCGCACGAATCATATTCAGAGGTGTTCTCGACGATCTCGACGACGACGACGTCGGTGGCCTTGACGAGCAGCGGCAGCGCGTCGCTCAGCGCCCGGCGCGCCTCCGGCGTTTCCTTCCAGGCCACCACCACGGTGCCGAGATCGAGCCAGCCGGCGCTGTCGGGAACCACGAGCAGCGGCCGCCCGGCCTGCATCACGAGATCCTTGGGGCTGGCAATCGCGAACGCATCGGTGACCCCGGGAGGCACGCTTCCGGTCACCAGGATGTCGGCGGCGCGGGCCTGCGCCAAAGTGTAGCGGAGCGGAAAATCCAGCGCGCCGCGCCAGCTCAATGGCGACGCGCGGTCGCCGACCACGGTCCGGAATTGCTGTTCGAGCTCCACCAGCCTGTTCTGCAACGCGGCCTCGCCCTGCTCGATCAGCTCCTGGGCCTGCTCGCCGGTCGTGAAATACAGCGGCGGCGTGAACTCCGCGGCGGCCACGCCGATGACGCCGGCCTCAAATCGGGCGGCGAGATCACCCGCGACCTTGAGGCGGGCCTCGTTGGGCTGGTTGAGCGCCAGACTCACCATGACAGTCGCGAGCGTCATCCCGCCTCTCCAAACATTGCTTCCATGCAGCTCTTAAGGGTGAAACGCCCCACCGTGATGAGATAGATCAATGTGCGGCATCGGAACACGGCGGGGACGGCCGGCGATGGAACCGGCCGAAGTGGGGGAAAGCCTTGAATTGTCGAACCAAAGTCTAGGCCCGCCCGGATTGTCACGGCACAATCTGGTATAGAATACCGGGGGCGGCTCCCCCGGCCGCCCACAACAGCCGCTCCCTCCTGGAGCAGCTCTCGTGGATCAGCTCTTGTGGAGCAGCTCTTGTGGAGCTGCTCTTGGCAACAACGGCGAATCGATTGAAGGCTTCGAAGTGCGCGGCGTGACTCAACCCTTTCCCGACGCGTCCGCGCCGTCCACCGACGCGCGGACGCTGGGCTTCGGCGCGTGGGATCTGGACCTGGCGACCGGCGACTTCTACTGGTCGTCCACGACGCGCAAGCTGTTCGGGGCGGATGCCGATCAGCCCGTGACGTATGGGTCCTTCCTGGCGCTGCTCGCCCCCGGGGACCGCGCGCCGGTCGAAGCGGCGATCGAGCATGCGCGTCACCAGGGCACCTGGTTCGACATGTCGTTCAAGGTGCCGAACGGCGGACACTGGATTCGGGTCCTCGCCGGCGTGGTTCCCGACGAGGACGGCCAGCCGCGTCATCTGCGCGGCATTGCCCTCGACATCGACGAGGAAAAGCGCCTGGAGGAGGCGCTGCGGTTGCGAGAGCAGCATTTCCGCTCGATCCTGGACACCGTGCCCGACGCCATGATCGTGATCGACGGCGGCGGCATCATCCAGTTCTTCAGCGCCGCGGCCGAGCGGATGTTCGGTTACACCGAGGAAGAGGCGGTCGGCCTCGACGTCAGCGAATTGATGCCGGAGCCGGACCGCTCGCGCCATGCCGGCTACCTCACCCGTTATCACGGCACCCGCGAGCGGCACATCATCGGCATCGGCCGCATCGTGACGGGGCGCCGGCGCGACGGCGCGACCTTCCCGATGCACCTGTCGATCGGCGAGATGCAGTCCGGCGGAAAACCCTATTTCACCGGCTTCGCCCATGATCTCACCGAGCACCAGCAGACCCAGGCGCGCTTGCGCGAATTACAGTCGGAGCTGGTCCATGTGTCGCGGCTCAGCGCCATGGGCGAAATGGCCTCGGCGCTGGCGCACGAGCTGAACCAGCCGCTGGCCGCCATCAGCAACTACATGAAAGGCTCGCGCAGGCTGCTGGCCGGCAGCAGCGATCCGAACACCGGCAAGATCGAGAGCGCCATGGACCGCGCCGCCGAGCAGGCGATTCGCGCCGGCCAGATCATCCGCCGTCTGCGCGACTTCGTCTCGCGCGGCGAATCGGAAAAGCGCGTCGAGAGCCTGTCGAAGCTGATCGAGGAGGCGGGCGCGCTCGGCCTCGCCGGCGCCCGGGAGCAGAACGTCCAGCTGCGATTCCAGCTCAATCCGGATGCCGATCTCGTGCTGGCCGACCGCGTTCAGATCCAGCAGGTGCTGGTCAACCTGTTCCGCAATGCGCTCGAGGCCATGTCGCATTCCAAGCGGCGCGAACTCGCCGCCACCAACCGCAGGGTCAGCGATGACTTGATCGAGGTTGCCGTGTCCGATACCGGAACGGGATTCCACGACGACGTCATGCCCAATCTGTTCAAAACCTTCTTCACGACCAAGGACACCGGAATGGGAGTCGGCCTGTCGATCAGCCGTTCCATCATCGAGGCCCATGGCGGGCGCATGTGGGCCGAAAACAACGAGGCAGGCGGCGCGACCTTCCGCTTCACCCTGCCCGCGGCCCCAACCAGGGTTGAGCATGATGGCTGAGCGGGCCAAGGTCTATGTGATCGACGACGACGAGGCGATGCGGGATTCCCTCAACTTCCTGCTCGACTCCTCAGGCTTCGAGGTCACGCTGTTCGAGCATGCGCAGGCCTTTCTCGACCGGATGCCGACGCTCGCCTTCGGCTGCGTGGTCTCGGACGTGCGCATGCCCGGCATCGACGGCATCGAGCTGCTCAAGCGCATGAAGGCGACCGGCAGCAGCTTCCCCATCCTGGTCATGACCGGCCATGGCGACGTGCCGCTCGCGGTCGAGGCGATGAAGCTCGGCGCGGTCGACTTCCTGGAGAAACCTTTCGAGGATGAACGACTCGTCGCGATGATCGAGACCGCGATTCGCCAGGCCGAGCCGGCGGCGAAGAACGAATCGGTCACGCAGGACATCCTCGGCCGCATTGCCAGCCTGAGCCCGAGGGAGCGCCAGGTGATGGACGGATTGATGGCCGGCCTCTCCAACAAGCTGATCGCCCGGGAATACGACATCAGCCCGCGCACCATCGAGGTCTACCGCGCCAACGTGATGACCAAGATGGGCGCCAACAGCCTCTCCGAGCTGGTCCGCCTGGCGATGCGGGCCGGCGCTCTGAAGGATTGAGCTAGATCAAGCGTGCTTGACAGAATCGAACGTAATGTTGTGCCTCGGATCAACATCACATTCGCGCGGCACGTGCCATGTCGGTTCACGCCAAACCCAAGGTCTACGTCGCCGACGACGATGCTGACGTCCTCGGCTCGCTGCGCTTCCTGCTCGAGGCCGATGGCTTCGACGTCCGCACGTTCCGCAGCGGCAGCGCTCTGCTGAAGGCGTCGGATCGCGCGCCGGTCGATTGCTTCGTGGTCGACTACAAGATGCCGGAGCTGAACGGGGTCGAAGTCGCCGAAAAGTTGCGCAAGCAGGGCGCGACCGCACCGGTGGTGCTGATCACGGGACATTACGACGACCGGCTGGCGGCGCGCGCCGCAGCGGTCGGCATCCAGGATTTCCTGCTGAAGCCGCTGCTCGACGACAATCTGGTCAAGCGGATCCGCAAGGCGATCGCCAACGACCACCAAGCTACCGCCCCTTGAGCCTCCGGCCGCCGGATTCGGCCCGCGCCTACGTACATGTCCGTAAGGGGACCCCCTTAAGATAACGGCCGAAATGTCCTTAACGGGAGGCGCCGTGTACCACATCGCCATCCGCCGCAAGGAGATGGTCATGCTCAATCAGTCGATTACCCACTCGGTCGTCAACACCAACGCCCCCCATGCCGTCCCCTCCCCTGTTGCCCCTGCGGCCAATCCGTTTGCCGAGATCACCGGCCATGCCGGGCTGATCGCCAGCGAGTTCTCCTACAAGAAGGACGAGGAGATCTATGGCGAGGACGAGCCGGCCGAGTACGTCTACCAGGTGATCTCCGGTGCCGTGCGCAGCTACAAGCTGCTGTCCGACGGCCGCCGCCAGATCGGCGCCTTCCATCTTCCCGGTGACGTGTTCGGCCTCGAATTCGGCTCGGTGCATCGTCTCGCCGCTGAAGCCATCATCGACACCAATGTGCGCCTGGTGAAGCGCCGCAGCCTCGAGCAGGCCGCCGGCACGGACGTCACCATCGCCCGCAAGCTCTGGACCATGACCGCCGGCGACCTTCGCCATGCCGAAGACCACATGCTGCTGCTGGGCCGCAAGACCGCGATGGAGCGCGTCGCGACCTTCCTGCTCGAGATGGACCGCCGCCTCGCGGTCGCCGGCATGATGGCGCTGCCGATGTGCCGCCGCGATATCGGCGACTATCTCGGCCTGACGCTGGAGACCGTGTCGCGCGCGCTGTCGCAGCTGCACAGCCAGGGTGTCCTCGGCTTCTCCGGTGCCCGCCAGATCGTGTTGCGCAACCGCCAGCGCCTGCGCAGCATGGACGCCTGAGCGCCCGTCCCTCACGCTGTCCGCGCGCGCTGCCCCGTCTCCGGCATCAGCAGCGCGATCAACACGAGACCTGTCAGCGCCACGCCTGACAGACCCATGAAGGCGGTGACGCTGCCGTATCGGTCGCTGGCAAAGCCGGCGACCACGGTGGACAGCGAGCCGCCGATCCCCGACGCCGTTCCGACGATCCCCTGCGCCAGATTGAAGTGGCCGCTGCCGAACGCGACATCGGCCACCGTCAGCGGAATCATCACGGCAAAGACGGCCGCCGTCACCCCGTCGAAGATCTGCACCGCGACCAGCACGTAGGGATCGTGCACCATGGCGAACAGCGCGCCGCGAATCGTGAGCGCCGCAAATCCCAGCATCAGCAGCGGCCGCCTGCCCCATTGCTGCGCCACCGCGCCGACCGATGGCGAGGTCAGCGCCACGATCGCCTGCGGCACGACGATGCAGAACGCGATCAGCATCGGCGCCCATTCGCTCGACTTCGTCGTCACCACGCCGGCCATCAGCGGCAGCATCGCCGCGTTGGCGAGCTGCAGCAGGAACACGCCGAGGGCAAAGACCAGCAGCGCGCGCTGACGCAGCAGTCCGAGCAGGCTCGACAGCCGGGCAACCTCCTTGTCCTCCTCGACGGCGTGACCGTGCGCCCTGGCGATGTCGATCTCGCGTTCGCGAATCCGCGACAGCGCGATCAGCGTCGGGAACGCGAGGATGAAGGTAACGAGAAACACCGCGCGGCTGGAGAGCAGATAGCCGCAGGTGCCCATGATGGCGGCCGCGACGCCGTTGCCGAGCGAGGCGAAGCGCGCATTGCGGCCGAGGCGCTCGGCCATGCCGCGCGGCCCGACCAGGCCGAGGCTGATCGCGGCGATCGCGGGCCCGAGCACGCAGCTCGCGGCCGCGTGCAGCATGGCCGCGCCGGCCACCACCGGAAAGATCGGCCAGACGGCATAAGCCAGCGCGCAGCAGCCGATGGTGGCTACCGCAAAGCCCGCTACGCGCCGCTCCGATTTCGCCGCATCGATGATCGCCCCGCCGGGCATCTGTCCGATCAGCCCGACGATGCCGCCGATCGACAGCACCAGACCGATCTGCGCCTGCGTCCACTTCTGGGTCGTCAGGTACACCGCGATGAACGGACCGAATCCGGTCTGCACGTCGGCGAGGAAGAAGATGAACCAGTCGAGCCCGCGCAGGCTCTGCCGCGAGGGCTCAGGCTTGGCCATTTGCCCGTGATCCAGCACGCCGTCACCGCGCGGCTCGGACTTGACGTCCGGAACGGGCTCCCGGTCAGGTGATCTGGACCGCCGTGGATTGGCCATGGCTTTTTACATCTCAATTGACAAAGATCTTGGGACAGCACGTCCCTCACGCGTCCCGCAGCACGCTTCTGCCGGAACGACGGCCTTACACATCAACTCAATGATCGAAATCCCAGGGGGACAGCTTGCCGGCCGCGCCGAGCACGACGACGGGCTTGTCCTCCTTGTACTCGGGCGCCGCCTTCACCTGCTCCTTGGAGAGATCCAGCGTGACCTGGTCGCTCTTCTCGGTGATGTGCTTGAAATCGAGCGCGGTCCAATCGACCACGATCTTGCGGCTGCCGACGCCGAGGAAGCCGCCAAAGTCGATCACCGCCGCGCGCACCGTGCCGGTGAGATCGACGATGACGTCGACGATGTGGCCCATGTCCTCGCCGGCCGAGCTGCGCACGTCGCGGCCGAGCACGCCATGCGCATCCCGCGCGCCGAGGATGGTGACCGAGGGCGGCGGGGCCGGCTCCTTGGCCGGGGCCGCCGTCTCCTTGGCAGCTGGGATCGACGAAGCCTGCTGCGCGCAGGCTGCGTCGGCGTTCACGGCCAGCAGCACTGAAAGAGCGAACCCGGCTGCAACACCGAGACGACGATGAGCTGATCGCGTCATTGCGCCAGCACCAGCGAGACCTGGATCTGCCCCCGACGCCGCAGCACCTCCATCGAGACATCCTCGCCGTGGCGACGCAGGCGCAGATCGATCGCGGAGCCGCCGAGCCGGAGGTCGTGCAGCACCACCCAATCCAGGAACGGAGGCAGTCGCGGATTGCGCAGCCGGATTTCGCCGCGGGCGGCATCGAACTCCAGCCCGAGCGCGGCCTCGAGCAACGTGAACGGCGTCGCACTGGCCCAGGCCTGCGGCGCGCAAGCAACAGGGTAAAGCGTGGGCCCGCGATGCTTCTCGCGCCGGAAGCCGCAGAACAGCTCCGGCAGCCGGCGCAGATCCATGTAGGAGGCCGCCTCGAACAGGCCGCGAAACACCTGCTCGACCGCATGCTTGAGGCCGTAGCGCGACAGGCCGAGCGCGATCAGCGCGTTGTCATGCGGCCAGATCGAGCCGTCATGATAGGACATCGGGTTGTAGCGCGCCTCGCCCAGCGCAACGGTGCGGATACCCCAGCCCGAGAAGAAGTGCGGCCCCAGCAGGTCGGCGGCAACCTTGCGGGCGCGATCCTCGCGCACCATGCCGCTGAACAAGAGCTGCCCGGCATTCGACGTGCGCACGCGGCAAGGCTGCTTGTTGCCGTCGAGCGCGAGCGCGTAGGTGTTGAGCTCCTCGCACCAGAAGGCATCCTCGAAGCGTTCGGCCAACCGCGCGGCCTCGGCGTCGAGCCTGTCGGCCATCTCGGCCTTGCCGAGCCGCCGCGCGCAACGCGCCGCCAGCTGCTTGCCGGCGAAGACATAGCCCTGCACCTCCGCGAGCGCGATATTGCCTTCAGCCAGCTTGCCATCGGCATGGAACACCGCGTCGTAGGAATCCTTCCAGCCCTGATTGGCCAGGCCCTGCTCGGAAGCACGCTGATATTCCACGAAGCCGTCGCGGTCGGGATCGCCGGGTCCGTCGATCCAGCTCAGGCCCAGCTCGATGGCCGGCCACAGCTCCTTCAAGGTCTCGAGATCGCCGCTGCGCTCGACGTACAGGCCGGCCAGCAAGACGAACAGCGGAGTCGAATCGACGCTGCCGTAGTAGCAGGCGAACGGCACCTCGCGCAGCGCCGCCATCTCCCCGCCGCGCATCTCGTGCAGGATCTTGCCCGGTTCGGCATCGGCCAGCGGATCGGTCTGTTTCGCCTGATATCTGGCGAGCCGGCGCAGCACACCGCGCGCGATGCGCGGATCGACCCACAGCATCTGCATCGCGGTGATCAGCCCGTCGCGGCCGAACGTCGTCGAGTACCAGGGAATGCCGGCATAGGGGTAGCGCCCCTCCGGCGTATCCGTCATCAGGATGTTGAGATCGGCGGCGGCCTGGCACAGCACCTCGTTGAGGATGTCGTTCGAGGTCTCGATGCTGGTGGCGCCTTGTGTGCAGCGGCGCATCTCCCTGCGGTGCGCCAGCAGGCTGCGGAAGAAGCGGCCCGGCTGCTCGCCCGCGGCGGCGTTGCAGGTCACCGCGATGAACAGCGAGGCCGATTGCTGCGGCTCCAGATCGAAATGATAGGTCGCGACGTCGATCGTGAGCCGGGACGGACGCGGATCGAAATGCAGCGCCGTGGTGCGCGTCACGCCGTCGAGGCCGCGATAGTCGAGCATCACGTCGGAGGCGCTCATCATCCGGCCCGAGCCGGCGCCGCGCCGCGCCCGCACGCTGCCGCGCACCTCGAACAGGTCGGCGAAATCATTGTCGAAAGCGAGCTTGAGATCGAAGCTCGCGCGACGGTCGCCGTGATTCTGCAGGCCGATGCGCTGATAGAAGGTGCCGTGCCACAGGAAGATGGTGCGGACGATGTGCAGCATGTCCTTCGGCAGCACCAGCCGACCCTGATCGTAGATGTCGGGATTGGTCAGATCGATCGTGAGCGCCGAATTATCGTCACGCAGGCTGGACCCGAGCAGCAGCGGCTGGACCTCGTCGAGCGTCAGCTCGAGCCGGGCCAGATAGCGCGTGTCGGAATTGAACAGGCCGTCCGGCCCGCCGGCCGAGGCGCCGATGTCGCCATGGCCATCGAGCACGATGAAGGTGTCGTCATGCTTGAGCGAGCGCCGCGGCCGCGCCGCGGGTCCCGTCATCGGGATGTAGAAGGGCTGCTCGGCCGGCTCGTCTGCCCGGTCGATCGATCTCAGTGTGCTTGCGACTTCGGCCGACATGGTGACCTCGTGCGATGTTGGAATGCCCACGCGATCGGCCTTGCACGATCGCGACGCGACGCAACGATCAGGCGGCGAACTTGGCGAGCCGGCTCATCTCCTGGGTGACGAGTTCCCGATACGGACCCTCGCTTTGCATCAGCCGGTCAGGCGCACCGTCCTCGATGATCCTGCCCGATTTCAGCACCACCACACGATCAAAATTCCGCAATGTCGCGAGCCGGTGCGCGATCGCGATGACGGTGCGGCCGCGCATCAGCCGGCTCAGCGCCTCGCGGATCGCCTCCTCGGATTCGCTGTCGAGCGCGGCGGTGGCCTCGTCGAGCAGCAGGATCGGCGCATCCTTGAGGAACGCGCGTGCGATCGCGATGCGCTGGCGCTGGCCACCGGACAGTTTGACGCCGCGATCGCCGACCATCGTCTGCAATCCCTCCGGCAGCGTCTCGACGAAATCACAGCGCGCAGCGATCGCCGCCCGCAAAACTTCGTCGTCGGTGGCGCTCGGCCGGCCGTAGCGGATGTTCTCCAGGATCGACCGATGGAACAGCGAGATGTCCTGTGGAACCACCGAGATCGCCTCGCGCAGGCTCTGCTGGGTGACCTTGGCGATGTCCTGTCCGTCGATCGTGATCCGCCCGACCTGCGGGTCGTAGAACCGCTGCAGCAGGGTGAACAGGCTCGACTTGCCGCCGCCGGACTGGCCGACGAGACCGACGCGCTGGCCGGGCTGCAGGCGCAGCGTGAAGCTTTCGAACAGCTTGTGGCCGCCTGGATAATGGAAGGTGATGTTGTCGAAGGCGATCGCCGCGCCGCTCTTGACCAGCGGCTCGGCTTCAGGATGATCGCGGAGCTCATGCGGCTGCAGCAGCGTCGCGATCGCCTCGCTCATCCGCGCGACGTGCTGGGTGACATCGACCAGCGCCACCGCCAGATCACGCGTCGCGTTGAGGATGCAGAGGCCCAGCGTGCAGACCAGCACGACATCGCCGGTCGTCGCCCCGCCCCGCTGCCACAGCGAGATCGCCCAGGCCATCAAGGCAACCGTCAGCACGATCGTGACCGTGGCATGGAGGATGCGCAGCTTCTCGAGGTAGCGGAGGCTGCGTCCGCGCGCCTCCAGTTCCTTGTCGACCGTCGCATCGAAGCGGTCATGCTCATGGCGCAGGCCGCAGAACGCACGCACCAGCGGCATGTTGGAGATCACATCGACCATCTCGCCGTCGACCATCGCCGCCTTGTCGGCGAAATCGTCGTGCAACGGCTTGCCGGCGGCGGCGAGCCGGAACATCGCGGCCACCATCATGGCCGCGATCAGCAGCAGCGCGATCGCCATGGGGCCACTGACGGTTCCGATCAGGATGATGGCCGCGACGGTCGCGAGACACGGCGGCAGCACGTTCCAGACGAACATGTTCTCGACGGTGAACACCGCATTCGACGTCGCGGTGATCCGGCTCGACAACATGCCGGGCAGACGGTCGCCGAAGTAGCTCGGCGAATGTCCGGTAAGATGACGGAAGATGTCACGACGCAGATCACCGGTTACCCTCACGAAGGTGAAGCTCGCGATCCAGCTGGCGACGCGCCAGAGAACGTTGTCGGTCGCAATCAAGGCCATCAGCACGGCAAACGCCGCCCAGACATTGCTATTGCCCCGCGGCCCTGCAGAAAGACTGTCGACGAGGAACTTGACGCCGTACTGAGTGCCCACCGAACAGGCAACTGCACCGACAACGGACAACAAGATGGTGAGATGGGCCGTTGGACGTTGGCGCAGATAGCGCATGACGAAGGGGAACGGCCGGTGCGCGTAGCCTGATAGCTGATCCATGTTTGTCCCGTGCGACTGTTGGCGACACCCGTGCGGCCTGTGAACGGCAGAGAGTTTCTTCAGTTCCGCGCTGCAACAGCAATGACGCTCTGTTCATCCTGCATGGTTCGCGACGTGAGCGATGAAGTGACCGAATGGCACGATTGAGACGCGAGGGAACACGTTGTGTCGAATAAAGAGTGATCACAACGGCGGAACTTCGCAGATGCGCACACGTTCCTGCTGCGGCAGTGCCGGTGCCATCGGGGGCTTCATCCATGATCACAAATAGGAGACGGTGAGATGCGCATTGCGCAGGTTGCTCCATTGACGGAGGCCGTGCCTCCCAAGCTGTACGGCGGCACTGAGCGGGTCGTTCATTGGTTGACCGAGGAGCTCGTTGCGCTCGGGCACGACGTCACGCTGTTTGCGAGCGGCGATTCGCAGACGTCGGCGAAACTCTCGCCGACCTGGCCGAAGGCCCTGCGCCTCGACGGTTCGGTGCGCGATCCGAACGCGCTTCACATGGTGATGCTGGAAGGCGTGCGGCAGAGATGCGACGAGGAGGAGTTCGACGTTCTCCACTTTCATCTCGACTACTATCCATTCTCTCTGTTCCATCGCCAGCCTACGCCGTTTCTCACCACGCTGCATGGCCGGCTCGATCTTCCCGAACACCAGCCGGTGTTCTCCGTCTTCAAGGATGTTCCGGTCGTCTCGATCTCCGATGCACAGCGACGCCCGGTGCCGAACGCCAACTGGGTCCGCACCGTGCTGCACGGCCTGCCCGAGAAGCTGTTGATGCCGAAGCCGGTGACGCCGAGCTATCTTGCGGTGCTCGGACGCATCGCGCCGGAAAAAGGCGTGGACCGCGCGATCAAGATCGCGATGCGCTGTGGCATTCCCCTCAAGATCGCCGCCAAGGTCGACCGCGCCGACCAGGACTATTACGACCAGCTGATCGCCCCGATGATCAACGGCAATCCGCTCATCGAATATATCGGCGAGATCGGCGACCACGAGAAGCCGGAGTTCCTGTCAGGCGCGCTCGGCCTGCTGCTGCCGATCGACTGGCCGGAGCCGTTCGGCCTCGTGATGATCGAATCGATGGCCTGCGGCACGCCGGTCATTGCCTATAATCGCGGCTCGGTGCCCGAGGTGATCGAGGACGGCATCACCGGCTTCATCGTCGAGGACGAGCTCAGCGCGGTGGCAGCCGTCAACCGCCTGCACGATCTCAACCGCGCCCGCGTCCGCGAGCAGTTCGAGCAGCGTTTCACGGCGCGCCGCATGGCGCTCGACTATCTCGCCGCCTATCGCCGCCTGGTCGACAAGGCCGAGCCACGTATCCGGCTGGTCAGCAGTGCGGAGTAGACGACGTCGCGCCATCGCGAGGACAGCACCGCTGCGGTGCGGCCCTCGCGTCCGGCCGCGCCGAATGTCACGGTTGAGGCCTGGAGCTACGCTGCGGACGCAGCCAGGAACACCATGTCCGCGCCTGCTCGTCCATGGCGCGAACTCGGACGTTCCGCCTCTTCCCGTCCCTGCGTGTCCGCGAGGACGAAGCCGCCCCTGGCCGCCTTCGCCTGATACAGCGCCCGGTCCGCGCGCGACAGCAGGACGTCGGCGCTCGAGGTCTGGCCGTCCGACAACGCCGCGCCGACACTGACGCCGATGACGACGTCGTGGCCATCGATGTGATAGGGTGCCGCGACGACGTCGACGATGCGCTGCGCCAATGACCGTGCCGCGTCTTGAGAGTGCAGAGACGTATCGACCAGGATGAATTCATCGCCTCCCATCCGGACGACCAGCCCGCCAGAACCGAGCAGCGACGTCAGCCGCGAGGCGACCTGCTTCAGCAATGCGTCGCCGACAGGATGGCCGAACCGGTCGTTGGCCGCCTTGAAGTGGTCGAGATCGATGGCGTAGATCGCAACCACCGGGCGGCTGCTATCCGCGATCAGGACCGGCAGATCCGAGGCCAGCGCGGACCGGTTGTGGACCCCCGTCATCGGATCGATGCGGGACAGCCGCTCGAACTGTTCCTTGAGATGGATCTGTCCGATCGACGACCTGAAGCTCAGCCGCAGCAGCTCGAATCCGGTGACGATGAAGATGATCATCACGAGCGCGAGCCCGAGATGTGGCAGATCATATTGCAGCAAGGCGACGATGATCGCCGGAAGACCCAACACGATGAGGGCGGCGACGGCCAGCTGAGGCAACAGCGCCAGGCGTGCGATGAGGCTGGCGCCGAAGCCAAAGCCGAAGCTGAGCGCCAGGGTCGAACAGGCGGGATCCCCAAGCTGCAGGCTGCGCGCAGCCAGCAAGCCGAGCACCAGTGAGACGCTGAGCGTCGCGATCGCGCACGGGCGCCGGAGCCGCAGGATCTCATCCTTGGTCGGAGGCCGCTCACCGGCCATCCGCCGCCGAAAAGACAGCACGCCGAGCATCCTCAGCATCGTCAGGCTGACGCCGAAACCTCCCAGCATGCCGGTCACGACATCACCCGTATGCCAGGCGATGACCCCGCTCGCGATCGTCAGGGACATCCCCATCAGCACGAAGGGCACCAGCGAGCCGTGCAACATCTTCACAAGCTCGACATGAACTGCGTCGGAAATTGACGCGGAGTCTGTCCCCATCCCCAATAAAGACATTGGTGCGCTCCCCAAGAACAACACGCCCAGGGTGCATCAGATTCAGTAAAATTACGGCACGCCCGATCCTTCAAACTTTAAAGGAATCGTCCCTCGCATGCGGAACCGGGCCGGCCGTCTTAACGGATGATTGACAGTCGTCCGGCACCTCGGTTCTCGCGGGATGAGGTTATGAGATCCCGGCTCGCTTCGGCTCGACGATCTCGAACATGCGCGGGAATTCGTCCATCATCGACATCAGCTCGGCCAGCCGCATCGGGTTGCCGACGAAGCTGATCTTTCCGGCGGCAACGGCCTCGGGAAAGGTCGTGGCCTTGGCGATGATCTCGTCCAGTGTCGCGCGCGCCAGGGTGAAGCCCGCATCGGCCGTGGACGCCTGCACGCCGACGGCATAGGTCAGCGCGCAGTTCTGCAAGGTCAGCACGAAGCGCTCTCCGGTGTCGGTGAAGCTCCAATTCAGCACGATGTGCTTGCCGTCCGCTTTCGGCCCGTTCAGGCGCACGCCGAGCACGTCCCACAATTGCTCGGTGCGCAGCGCTGCCAGGGTCTCGCGCGGCATGGCTGGCCGCGCCGGCACCTCCGGCATGCCGTGGCGCAGCTCCTGCGCGCCGAACAGATAGGCGTTGCGCCAGGTCGCGCTCTCGGCGGCGTAGCCGAGCTGCTCCAACGCATCCGCCAGCAGTGCGCGTGCATCGGCATTGTCAGGCTCGGCGAACACGAGATGACCGACCACCTGCGCGACGAAGCGGAATTCGCCGTTCGCAAAGTCCTCGCGCGCCCGCGCCAGCAACGCCTCCGCGCCGCCCATATACGCGACATATTTCCGCCCCGCCTCGACTGGCGGCAGCGGATCGAGATTGACCGGGTTGGCGTCGTACCAGCCGAGATATTTCTGATAGATCGCCTTCACATTGTGCCGGATGTGGCCGTAATAGCCGCGCGCATGCCACGCATTTTCGAGACTCTTCGGCAGCGCGATCTGCTCGGCGATCTCGCTGGCGGTCAGGCCGTGATTCATCAGCCGCAAGGTCTGGTCGTGCGCGAATTTGTAGAGGTCGCGCTGCTCCCGGATCATCGCATCGACGCGGCTCGTGCCCCACACCGGCCAATGATGCTGGCCGCACATCACCTCGGCCTTGCCGCCCCACAATTGCAGGGCTTCGCCGAGATATTTCGACCACGCGAGCGCATCGCGCACGTCGGCGCCGCGAAACGGCAGCAGGTTGTGGAAGTTGTGCGTGCAGTTTTCGGCGAGGTTCAACAACCTGTAGCGCGGCACGTAGAAGTGCATTTCCGCCGGCGCCTCGCTGTTCGGCGCCATCTGGAATTCGAAGCTCACGCCGTCGATGGTCCTGGTGTCGCCGGTCGCCATGATCAGGTCGGTCGGCCGCAGCAGCGCGACGCCCCCCGCAGCCATCGTCTTGCCGAGACCGCAATCGACATGGCCCTTCGGACCCTTCGCGAGCAGTGGCCCGAACTGATATTGCGCCCGGCGCAACATCGCGGGTCCTGCGATGATGTTCTCGGAGACCGCATGCTCGATGAACAGGTTCGGCGCGATCAGCGGCACGCGGCCGCTGGTCACGGCCTCCTCGTCGACGACCCCGCGCGCGCCGCCCCAATGATCGGTGTGGGTGTGCGTGAACATCACCGCCGTCACCGGCCTGGTGCCGCGGTGCTGATAGTAGAGGTCCAACGCGGCCCGCGCGCCCTCGATCGAGGTCAGCGTGTCCACGACGATGACGCCGGTGTCGCCCTCGATCAGGGTCATGTTGGCGATGTCGAGCCCGCGCACCTGGTAGACGCCGGGAACGACCTCGAACAGGCCGTGATGCATGTTCAGCTTCGCCTGCCGCCACAGGCTGGGATTGACCGTCGGCGGGGCCTCCTCCGCATCGAGGAAGCCGTAGGGCGCGAGGCTCCAGACGGTGCGCCCTTGCGCATTCGTCACCTTGGCCTCGTCGATCGTGCCGAGAAAGCCGCGCGCGGCATCGTCGAAATCAGCGGTGTCGCCGAACGGCAGTGCCTCCAGCATCGCCTGCTGCGCCGCGATCACCGCCGCGGTGGCGTCCTTGGGCTGCTTGTTGTCGCTGGCCGGCGCGTTCATGGCTGTATCCCCCGCAACGATGTCTTGGGGCGATGCTAATGCGGGGAACCGCGAAGCGCAAATTGCGCAGAGCGGAACGGCGCTCAGAGCACGTGATCCACCGCCTCGTCGATCGCCGCATAGATCACGTCGAGATCATCTGAGGTGACGCAATAGGGCGGCATCACGTAGATCGTATGGCCGAGTGGACGCAGCAGGACATTGCCGGTGCGGAAGAAAGCCTGCAGCTTCGGCCCGACATCAGCGAGGTAACCCGGCTCATCCGCGTGGAGATCGAGCGCCGTGATCGTGCCGCAGCGCCGCAGATCGGAGAAGCGCTCGTCATAGCGGAAGCGGGCCAGGCAACGCTCCTGCGCGTCCGCCACCCCGGCGATCTGCGCCCGCACCTCCGGCCGGCGCCACAGCGCGAGATTGGCCGATGCCGCCGCGCAGGCGATGGGATTGGCGGTGTAGGAGCTGGAATGGAAAAACGTCCGCGTGCGATCGATCGAGCAATGCGCTTCGAAGATCGCGTGATTGCACAGCGTGACCGCAAGCGGCAGCGCTCCGCCGGTGAGGCCCTTGGCGTAGCAGGCGATGTCGGGCGCGACATCCGCCTGCTCGCAGGCGAACAGCGTCCCGGTGCGGCCCCAGCCCGTCATGACTTCGTCGGCGATGAACAGGACGCCGAACGCCTGGCAGATCCGGTGCATCTCGCGCAGCACCGCTGCCGGATAGATCAGCATGCCGCCGGCGCCGAGCACCAGCGGCTCGACGATGAAGGCCGCCGGACGATCCCGCCGGCAGATCTCCGCGAGTGCATCGAGGGTCGCCTGTTCCTGCCCCTCTGCCGGAAACGGCACGACCGACACATCGAACAGCAGCGGCTCATAGGCCGCATTGAACACGCCGCGCGCGCCGACCGACATCGCGCCGATGGTGTCGCCGTGATAGGAGTGCTGCATCACGACGATGCGCGTGCGCGGCTCGCCGATATTCTTGAAATAGCCGAGCGCCATCTTCAGCGCGACCTCGACGCTGGTGGCGCCGGAGTCGGAGAAGAACACATGGGCGAGGCCGGGCGGAGTGAGTTCGAGCAGCCCCGCGGCCACCTGCTCCGCCGGCTCGTGCGTATGTCCGGCGAAGATGAGCTGGTCCAGCCGTTCGGCCTGGGCCTGGATCGCCTGCACGATCGCCGGATGGCAATGGCCATGCGTGACCACCCACCAGGACGCGATGGCATCGATGATGCGGCGGCCATCTGCGGCGTAGAGATAGGCGCCCTCGCCGCGGACGATCGGAAGCATCTCCGGCTGCAGCGCATGCTGCGTGAACGGGTGCCAGATCGGCGAGGTTGCTTGGCGCGTCATCGTTCGAAATCCGACCGCCGAAACTCAGCTGCGAAAGCCTGCTGCAACGAACCTGCGGTGAGCGGCGTAAGCCACGGCAAGCGGCCGAGACGCTTCACCGCACCGAGACGGCAGATCGTCTGCTCATTGTCCGCATGAGCCTCGCCGATGAACGCGATGCCTAGCACGTCGATGCGGCGGCTGCGCAGCGCCGCCAACGACAGCAACGAGTGATTGATGGTGCCGAGACTGGTGCGCGCGCACAGCACGATCGGAAGACGCCAGCGCGCGAAGACGTCGAGATACAGCGTGTCGCCATCGAGCGGCACCATGACGCCGCCGGCGCCTTCGATCACGATCGGCATGTCGTTCGCGTCGGGCGGATCCAGGCGGAGCGGATCGATGCTGATCCCTTCCAGCCGCGCAGCCAGATGCGGCGAGGCCGGCTCGGCCAGACGATAGCGCTCGGGGATCACTCGGTCGTCGGCGAGGCCAGCGAGCTGCCGGACGCGGCGCGAATCCGTTTCCTCGGCAAGGCCGGCCTGCACCGGCTTCCAGTAGCGGGCGCCCAGCAGCCCGGTCAGTCCGGCGGAGAACACCGTCTTGCCGATGCCGGTGTCCGTCCCCGTGACTACGATGCGCTGCGCCATCGCGACTCTCCTTCGAGCTCGACCAGCGCGTCGAGCAGCGCCGTGATCGCGGCCTCATCGACGTTCAAGGTCAGCGACAGCCGCAGCCGCGCCGTGCCGGCCGGCACCGTCGGCGGCCGGATGCCGCGGACGTCGAAGCCGCGCTGCTGCAAGCTTTGCGCAAGCGCCATCGCGCGCGCATTGTCGCCGACAACGTAGGGAATGATCTGCGACGAAGACCATGTCTCGCCGAAGCGCGCGACGATCTCGCGATGTGCGAAGGCCACCAGCTGCGCCAGCTTCTGCCGCCGCTCGGGCTCGTCCTGCAGGATCGCCAGCGCCTCCGAGACGGCCACGGCCATCAGCGGCGACGGCGCCGTGGCAAAGATGAAGGGACGGCAGCGGTTGATGAGGGTCTCGCGGAGCACGCGATGAGCCGTCACCAGCGCGCCCGAGGCGCCGAGCGCCTTGCCGCAGGTGTGCACGACGACGATGTCGTCGCGGCCTTCGAACCGTGCGGCAAGGCCACGCCCCTGCGGACCATGCACGCCGGTCGCATGCGCCTCGTCGACCACCACGAAGGCGTCGTGGCGTTCGGCCACGGCGATCAGATCGTCCAGCGGCGCGACGTCGCCATCCATGCTGTAGAGGCTTTCGACGACGATCCATGGCCGGCCGACGCCGCCGTCCCTGCGCCACGCCAGAATCCTGTCCTCGGCGGCATCAGCATCGTTGTGCTTGAACTGACAGATCTCCGCGCGGCCGGCGCGCGCGCCCTCGTGCGTGCTGGCATGCACGAAGGCATCCAGGACCAGCAGGTCGTCGCGCTGCGGCAGCGTGGTGAGCACTGCGAAATTCGCGAGGTAGCCGGAGCCGAAGAACAGCGCGCTGTCGGCGCCGAAGAAGCTCGCCGCCTCGGCTTCCAGCCGTTCGTGCTCGGCGCAATTGCCACGCAGCAGCCGCGAACCGCCGGCGCCCACCGGCGTGCCCGCCTCCATCGCCGCGGCGATCGCGCGCTTGATGCGCGGCGACTGAGCAAGGCCGAGATAGTCGTTGGAGGAGAAATCGGCACCGGATCGTGGACTGAGACGCCGCAGCCGGTCGTCGGCTGCGAGATCTTGCAGCGCTTTTGCGTAGATCGCCAATTTGTCGGAAGACATGTTGTGTCTGCTCTCCATCGATCAGCCGCACTCGCTCAGAGCCGAAGAACCATGCGGCGAAGGTCGGGGGCCTCGCCCTTCGAGACGCCCGCCCGAAAAGGCGGACTCCTCAGGGTGAGGGGAAAGCGCCTTGGCGAAGCCGCCGAGCATCGCATGAGATCGAACGCTTGCTTGATGCGGGCACTACTCATCGTCCACGTGCAGCTCCGATTGCGGAGCCCACTCCTCATGGGAGGAGCGCCGCGCACGCGATCGAGCCCTCGCGGAGGTCGCAATGGCGGCGCGTCTCGAACCATGAGGCCTAGCGCTGCGACATCACGCAATCGATGGTCGATGCGCCGCTTCGCTTGCATCCGCTCTCTGACGCGCCACCAGCGACGACGTCATGCCGAGCCGCGCGAGCAGATCGGCGTCGCGTTCGGCCTGCGGATTGGCGGTAGTCAAGAGCACGTCACCGATGAAGATCGAATTCGCCCCGGCGAGCAGGCACAGGCTCTGCAGCTCGTCGCTCATGTACTGCCGGCCCGCGGAGAGCCGCACCACGCTCCGCGGCATCATGATGCGCGCCACCGCGATCAGCCGCACCAGCGCGAGTCCATCAGGCCGCGCCGCGGTGTCGTTGACCGGCACGCCCTTGACCTCGTTCCACATGTTGATCGGCACGCTGTCCGGATGCGCCTCGAGATTGGCCAGCAGCACCAGCATGCCGAGCCGGTCGTCGACCTCTTCCCCCATGCCGATGATGCCGCCGCAGCACGTTTTGATTCCGGCCTCGCGCACATGCGCCAGCGTGTCGATGCGGTCCTGCAAGGTGCGCGTCGTGATGATGCGGTCGTAGAACTCGGGCGAGGTGTCGACATTGTGGTTGTAGTAGTCGAGCCCGGCGGCCTTGAGCCGCTCGGCCTGTGGCGGCGTCAGCATGCCCAGCGTGACGCAGGTTTCCATGCCCAGATCCTTCACCGCGCTGACCATGTCGCAGACCTGGTCGAGATCGCGGTCTTTCGGGCTGCGCCAGGCCGCCGCCATGCAGAAACGCTCCGCGCCCGCCGCCTTGGCGCGCTGCGCGGTCGCGATCACCTGATGGTGGTCCATCAGCTTGGTGGCCTTGAGGCCGGTGTCGTAGTGCGCGCTCTGCGAGCAGTAGCCGCAATCCTCCGGACAGCCTCCGGTCTTGATGCTGAGCAGGCTCGCGGTCTCCAGCCGGGTCGGATCGAAATGCTGGCGGTGCACCGACTGGGCCAGGAACATCAGGTCCGGAAACGGCAGCTCGTAAAGCGCCTCGGCCTGGTCCCGCGTCCAGTCGTGACGAACGATACTCCCCTCTCCCGCCTGGACCGACGCGTCACCACCCAACACCGTCATACTTAACACTCCGCCAGATTATAGATTTTCATAGAAATTATCTATGAAAACCCGTCCTTCTTAACGGTAGATCACACCCGCTTCCCTCGCATCGGTTTTTTCAATAGATAATCTATCGATATGCAGGACGAGAATCTCACCACCGCCCATCGCATCGCCGAGGCCATCACCGAGCGCATCGTCAGCGGGGCGCTGCTGCCGGACGCGCCGCTGCGCCAGGACCACATCGCGCGCGAGTTCAACTCCAGCCATGTGCCGGTGCGCGAGGCGTTCCGGCAGCTCGAGGCGCTCTATCTCGTGGTGGCCGCGCCACGCCGCGGCGTGCGAGTGGCGCCGCTCGATGCGAAGTCGACCAAGGAGATCGTCGAGATGCGGGTCGCGCTCGAGGTGATCGCCCTACGCAACGCCGCGCCGCGCTATACGCCGGCGCATCTCGCCGCCATCGAGCTCGCGCTGATCGAGGGCGACAATGCCGAGACCATTCAAGAGTTCGAAACCGCGAACCGCGCCTTCCACCGCGCCCTGGTCACCCCTTGCGCGATGCCGCGCCTGCTCGCCAGCCTCGACGGACTACGTCTCGCCAACTCCCGCCTCGTCCTCACCATGGCCCGCACCGCCGGCTGGCGCCCGCGCAGCAACGGCGATCATAGGCTGATCCTTCAGGCGCTGCGCGATCGGCAGATCGGCCATGCCTGCGAGCTGCTGACACGACACAACCAGACGATCGAGCGGTTGGCCCGGCCGGGCGGCGGGTAGCCCTGCACAAAGGCTCTGAAGGTTAGCCTGAAGGCCGCTGACGTCGGGCGTGATCAAGGTCAATCTGACTGCAGTAGGCGACGCGCTCCCCTGAGTTGCGTCTCGGGAGCGGACATCGCTGGGCGCAGCGCGGAGGTCCGAGATGGGCCAGAAGCGGAAATGATGATTCCAAATGCCAAAGTGGATAGTACTATTGCGATGAACGAAGCTGAGCAACACGCATACGGCCTGTTGGCCCAAGCGCTTGCGCGCCACGCGGACTCTTGGGCCAGAGGCTGGGATTTCAAATGGCCTAAGGTCTCGGGGCCGATCTATTATCATCTTTCGGATTCGACGTTTGAAGGTGTGGCTGCCTGCCTCTTGGAACTCAAGATATTTAGGGCGCTTGACGGTGGCGGGGGCTTCATCATCGATTGTGAACCAGATGATGCGTACCGCGTGGCGATCAACAATCGTGAACTTGGTCCTCCCTTCGAGGAGCTGCTCCGCACGACAATCGATCTGTTCGGCGACTACGGAACGGCATATTGGGGATTCGCGACCCAGCGGCACATCCCTTTCGGCGCAGGTGCCCGGTTGTCACCGCTGTTCGAAGCGCTCGTACCACTCGGATACGTTAATCGGTCTGAGGCGGGATTTCTCTGGACTGAACAGGTCGCGCCAATCATGCGAGCGGCGGGCTATCAGGTTGAATGGTCCGAATAGGTCGAGCTGATGTCCGCAATGGGTCAAGCGCAGACATTCCCAGAGCGGCTTAAAACGTCGGCTTTGGGTCATTGCCGAAGATGGGTTAGGGATTGCACCACGCTCCTCTCTCACCCCCCGGGGCCGTCCTTCATGATGTAGCCCATCAGGTCGTCGACGTTGTGCTCCAGATCGCGGATGATGTTCTTGACGACGTCGCCGATCGAGATCACGCCGACGACCTTGCCCGCGTTCAGAACGGGCAGATGGCGAAAGCCGCGCTGGGACATCATCGCCATGCAACTGTCCAGCCGGTGGTCGGGTCTGACCGTCACCGGGTTGGCCGTCATGACCTGGCTGACCGGCGTCTCTTTCGCATCGAGCCCGGGCAGCAGCACCTTGATGGCGCAGTCACCCTGGGTGACGATGCCGACCAGCACATCGTCGTCGACGACCAGCACCGAGCGGACCCGGTTGTCGCGCATCTGGCGCAAGGCTTCGACGACCATGTCGCGGGAGCGAACATGGATCAGGGCGCCACTCTTCTGCGCCAGAGCGTCTTTGACTGTGCTCATCGATCTCCCCGTGGGCTCCCTTTTATGCCCCGTCTTCAGGGCTTCCATCGAAGGATAGTCGAAATAGCTTGCCGCGTCAGCACCGCGCCGAACACGCCGGCGAAGCCGGCCACGAGCAGGCGGACCGCCCTCTCCCGGCGTCGTTCCGGGGCGCGCGGAGCTTGAGGCCGACGCAGTCGGCCGCAAGCGCAGTGCGAGCCGGACCCCATACCCACAGGACATCGTGTGGGGCATGCCGGTGGTGGGCGTCTCGCCTCACACTTATTGTCCGTGGTCATGGATTCCGGGCTCATTCGCTGCGCGAATGCCCCGGAATGACGGAGCAAGACGAGGGGGCCTTTGCAAGCATCCGACTTCTCGGCTCCACCCTCGCGCATACGCCCATGCGCCCGCGGCGGCTGGGGCTCTCGCCCGCTGCCGTGTACATGCTCATCGGAGACGCGCGCACCGAAGGTCCCCAAAAGGCCACCATGTCCAACCGCCACCATGCTTCGAAGCTCGCCGGCGACGGCGCGGCCGATGGCCTGCCTGCAAGCCAGCGCCCTTGGGCGATCGCGGCGATCTTCACGGCGCTGTCGATGGCTTCGCTCGACGTCGCGATCGCCAACATCGCGCTGCCGTCGATCTCCAACGATCTGCACGTCTCCCCGGCCGAAGTGGTCTGGGTCGTCAACATCTACCAGATCGCCCTGGTCGCGACCTTGCTGCCGCTCGGCGCACTCGGCGAGATCGTGGGCCACCAGCGCATCTATCTCGGGGGCCTGCTGCTGTTCACGCTGGCCTCGGTCGGCTGCGCGCTGGCCTGGTCGCTGCCGACATTGGTGATCGCCCGCGCATTGCAGGGCCTGGGCGCCAGCGGCATCATGAGCGTCAACACCGCGCTGGTGCGCTATGTCTATCCCGGCAAGATGCTGGGCCGCGGCCTCGGCCACAACGCGCTGGTGGTCGGCATTTCCTTCACCTTCGGACCCACGATTGCCTCCGCCATTCTCTCGCTCGGCTCCTGGCCGTGGCTGTTCGCGATCAACCTGCCGTTCGGCCTGATCGCGATCGCCATCGGCCTGAAGATGCTGCCGCGGACGCCGCGCGCCGAGCATGCCTTCGACTTCCTCGGCGCCGCCCTGGCCGCCGTCTGCCTCGGCCTCTTCATCACCGGCATCGGCAGCGCCGCGCATGGCGCGACGCCGGCCATGGTGGTGGCGGAACTGGTCGGCGCGCTCGTGCTCGGCATCATCCTGGCGCGGCGCCAGGCCGACCACCCCGCGCCGATGCTTCCGATCGACCTGTTCCGCCGCGGCGTGTTCGCGCTGTCGGCCGCCACGGCCGTGTGCTCCTTCTCGGTGCAGGGCCTCGGCTTCGTGTCGCTGCCGTTCTATTTCGAGGACATCTTGCAGCGCTCGCAGGTCGAGACCGGTTTCTTCATGACGCCCTGGCCGCTCGCGGTGACCATCATGGCCCCGATCGCCGGCCGGCTCTCGGATCGCTTTCCCGCCGGACTGCTCGGCGGCATCGGCCTGGTGATGCTCGGCACCGGCATGGCGCTGCTCGCCATGTTGCCGGAGAACCCGAGCATCCCGAACATCGTCTGGCGGATGCTGATCTGCGGCATCGGGTTCGGCTTCTTCCAGGCGCCCAATATGAAGGCCATCATGTCAAGCGCCCCGCCCCATCGCAGCGGTGGCGCCAGCGGCATCGTCGCGACCGCGCGGCTGACGGGCCAGACGACCGGCGCGGCCCTGGCTGCGCTGTGCTTCAGCCTCGCCGGGCGCGAAGGCGCAACCCTGGCGCTGGCGCTCGGCGCGGGCTTCGCGGCGCTCGGCAGCGTGATGAGTTTCCTGCGGCTGGCGGTTGCGCCGCCGCGGGGCTGATGAGTTCGGGCGAACTACAACCCCGCTCCATCACAAATCTTCCGCGCCGCAAACGCATATTCTTGATTTGAACGATGCAATCGTTCGCGCCACAGTGCGGCCCTCAGTTCAGCTGGCGAGTTGAACGAAAGGGATCTGCGATGGCAAACCTCACGATTAATGGAAAATCCTATACTCTCGACGTCGAGCCGGACACGCCGCTGCTGTGGGCGATCCGCGAGAACGCCGGACTGACCGGCACCAAATATGGCTGCGGCATCGCACAATGCGGCGCCTGCACGGTGCATCTCGACGGCACCGCCGTGCGCTCCTGCGGCGTGACGGTCTCGGAGGCGGTCGGCAAGCAGATCACGACCATCGAAGGGCTCGGCAGCGACAATGGCCTGCACAAGGTGCAGCAGGCCTGGCTCGAGAACGACGTTCCGCAATGCGGCTATTGCCAGAGCGGCATGATCATGGCCGTCGCCGCGCTGCTCAAGGACAATCCGAAGCCGAGCGATCAGGACATCAACGACGCCATCACCAACATCTGCCGCTGTGGAACCTTCGCGCAGGTGCGCGAGGCGATCCACGCCGCGGCGAACGCCTAAAGGAGGCCGGCATGAACCAGCATGTGACGCCGCGTCTCAACCGCCGCTCCTTCGTCATCGGCACCGCCGCGCTCGGCGGCGGCCTCGCGCTCGGGCTCGACATTCCCTTCGGCGGGCCGCAGGTGGTGCGCGCCGCCGACGGCTCGCCCGAGGTCAACGCCTGGGTCGTGATCCGGCCCGACGACACCGTGGTGATCCGCATCGCCCGTTCCGAGATGGGCCAGGGCTCGCTGACCGGTCTCGCCCAGCTCGTCGCGGAAGAGCTCGCCTGCGACTGGAGCAAGGTCACGACCGAATATCCGACGCCCGGCCAGAACGTCGCGCGCAAGCGCGTGTGGGGTGATTTCTCCACCGGCGGCAGCCGCGGCATCCGCTCGTCGCAGGACTACGTCCGCAAGGGCGGCGCCGCCGCGCGCATGATGCTGATCCAGGCCGCGGCCGACGAGTGGAAGGTGCCGGTGGCCGAATGCACGGCCGCCAACAGCGTCATCACGCACAAGGCCTCGGGCAAGACCACGACCTACGGCAAAGTCGCCGAAGCGGCGGCAAAGCTTTCGCCGCCGGCCGACGTCAAGCTGAAGGATCCCAAGGACTGGACCCTGATCGGCAAGGGCGTGAAGCGCCTCGACACCGCCGACAAGGTCACGGGCGCAATGATCTACGGCGCCGACATCAAGCTGCCGAACATGCTCAACGCCGCGATCAAGGATTGCCCGGTCACCGGCGGCAAGCTGAAGAGTTTCGACGAGGCCAAGATCGCCGGCATGAAGGGCGTCAAGAAGGTGATCGCGGTCGACGGCACCGCGGTCGCCGTGGTCGCCGACACCTGGTGGCACGCCAAGACCGCGCTCGATGCGCTGCCGATCGTGTGGGACGAAGGCCCGAACGCAAAAGTCTCCTCGGAGTCGATCGGCAAATGGCTGGCGGAAGGCCTGGACTCCGGTCCCGCCTTCGTCGGCAACGAGAACGGCGACGCGAAGGCCGCTCTGGCGAGCGCGGTGAAGAAGATCGAGGCCGTCTACAACTATCCCTATCAGAACCACGCCACGATGGAGCCGATGAACGCGACCGCGCTCTACACGCCCGATCGCTGCGAGGTGTGGTGCGGCACGCAGAATGGCGAGGCCGCATTCGCCGCGGTGCTGGAGGCGTCGGGCCTGCCGGCCGACAAATGCGAGGTGCACAAGCTGATCCTCGGCGGCGGCTTCGGCCGGCGCGGCCAGACCGATTACGTCCGCCAGGCCGTGCAGGTCGCCAAGGCGATGCCGGGCACGCCTATCAAGCTGCTATGGTCGCGCGAGGAGGACATGACGCATGGCCGCTATCACCCGATCACGCAGTGCAAGCTGACCGGCGGCTTCGACGCCGACAACAACCTGACCGCGCTGCACATGCGCATCTCCGGCCAGTCGATCCTGTTCAGCCTGAGGCCCGATGCGCTCGTCAACGGCAAGGACCCCGCGACCTTCCAGGGGCTGGCGCCCTCGGGCGAGGCGACGATCGGCTACTCCGTGCCGAATTTGCTGATCGAGCATTCGATGCGCAACCCGCATATCAATCCGGGCTTCTGGCGCGGCGTCAACGTGAACCAGAACGCGATCTATCTTGAATGCTTCATGGATGAGCTCGCCAACGCCGTAGGGCAAGATCCTCTCGAGTTCCGCCGCAAGCTGATGGCGAAGAACCCGAAGCATCTCGCGGTGCTCAACGCGGTGGCCGAGAAGATCGGCTGGGGCACTCCGGCGCCGGAAGGTGTCTACCGCGGGCTGGCGCAGCTGCACGGCTATGGCAGCTACGTCGCGGGCGCCGCCGAAATCTCGGTGATCGACGGCACCAAGATCAAGGTTCACCGCATCGTCGCCTCGACCGATCCGGGCTATGTCGTCAACCCGGCGCAGGTCGAGCGGCAGATCGCGGGCTCGTTCGTCTACGGGCTGTCGGCGCTGTTCTATGGCGGCTGCACGGTGAAGGACGGGCGCATCGTTGAGACCAATTTCGACAGCTACAACTCGATGCGTATCGCCGAGATGCCGAAGGTGGAATCGATCATGATCCCGAGCGGCGGCTTCTGGGGTGGCGTCGGCGAGCCGACCATCGGCGTCGCCGCTCCGGCCGTGCTGAACGCGTTCTTCGCCGCCACCGGCAAACGCATCCGCTCGGTGCCGCTGCGCGACCAGAACATCACCTTCGCATGAGAGGCGCGGCGGCGGCCGTTCGCAGCAAGGGCCGCCATCACGTCGGTTCGACATGATGACAACATCCCGACGGCGCACGCGCAGAGAGGTCGGCGGCCTGATCGCGGCGGGCGTTGCGATGATGGGCGCGCCCGCCGTGCTGCGGGCGAAGATGGGCGCGTTCGTCGTCGTGATCGGCGGCGGCTTTGCCGGCACCAGTTGCGCCCGCGCGCTGTGCAAGTCCGATGAGAGGTTCGACGTCGTGCTGGTCGAGTCGAGCAAGACATTCACCTCCTGCCCCCAAAGCAACGAGGTCATCGCCGGCTTGCGCGACATCGGCGCGCAGCAGTTCGGCTACGACAGGATCGCTGCAGACGGCGTGCGCGTGATGCTGCAGGCGGCCACCGCAATCGATGCGGCCGGGCACAAGGTCAAGCTCGCCGACGGCACCACGCTGGACTATGACCGGCTCGTGCTCGCGCCGGGCATCGATCTCGATTTCACGGCGCTGCAAGGCTACGACGAAGCAGCGTCCGCCGTCATGCCGCACGCCTACAAGGCCGGCGAGCAGACCCTGCTGCTGCGCAAGCAGATAGAGGCGATGCCGGACGGCGGCACGGTGGCGATCGCGGTGCCTGCCAATCCGTCGCGCTGTCCCCCGGCACCTTACGAGCGCGCCAGCCTGATCGCGCATTATCTGAAAGCGCGGAAGCCGAAGTCGAAGGTGCTGATCCTCGACGCCAAGGATAGCTTCTCGCAACAGAAGCTGTTCGAGCAGGCGTGGCAGCAGCTCTACCCCGGCATGATCGAGCGCATCCCGCTGTCACAGGGCGGCCGCGTCACCGGCGTCGACGCCGCCACGCGCACGGTGGTCACCGAATTCGGCAACTACACTCCGGATGTCGCCAACATCATCCCGCCGCAGAAGGCCGGCCGCATCGCCGCGCTGGCCGGCACCGTCGATCGCACCGGCTGGTGCCCGATCGACGCAGCGACGTTCGCCTCGAAGCTCGTGCCGGATGTCCATATCATCGGCGACGCCTGTCTCGGCGGCGGCATTCCGAAATCGGCCGGCGCGGCGCAGGCGCAAGGACGAGCCTGTGCGGCCGTGATCGCGCGCGACCTGATCGCACGGCGGATCGAGCCGCCACCGCTGCTGACCGGCATCTGCTACAGCCTCGTCGCGCCGGACTACGCGTTCTCGCTGTCGGGCGTCTATCAGCCCAAGGGAGATCTGTTCGCCGAAGCGGAGGGCGGCAAGGCAAGCCCGGTCGACGCGCCGCGCACCACGCGCGCGGCCGAGGCGGATGCTGCGACGGCCTGGTTCAAGGCGCTGACCCATGATGCGTTCGGCTAGCCGGGTGATCGCCATGATCATCACCGCCCTGCCCGCGGCCATCTTCGCCGAGGGGCTGAAGCCGTACACGATCTCCGGCGACGGCATCGCGCAATCGCTGACCGGCCGGCCCGGCGATGCGACGCGCGGCCGCGCGTTGGTGCTCGCGCGAAGCTCGACCTGCATCCTCTGTCACTCCGGCCCGTTTCCTGAAGCGCGCTTCCAGGGCGATCTCGCCCCGAGCCTGGCCGGCGCCGGCAGCCGCTCCACGACCGCGCAACTGCGGCTGCGGCTGGTCGATGCCTCCAGCGTCAATCCGGCGACGATCATGCCGTCCTATTATCGCCTCGACGGCCTGACCCGCGTCGGTTCCGCCTGGCGCGACAAGCCGATCCTGTCGGCCGAGCAGATCGAAGATATCGTCGCCTATCTCGCGACCCTTCGCGAGTGAGCCCATATGAGCAGCATGTTCGACCCGCTCCACCTCTCGCGCCGCCACCTGCTGCAGCTGGCAGGAACCGTCGCCGCAACGAGCGCCCTGCCGCTCGTCACCGTGAGGCCGGCGCAAGCCACCCCGGCAATGCTCGCCTCTGCGATCCGCAATCTCGTCGGCGAGGCGCATGTGCAAACCGGCAAGGTCCGGCTCGACATTCCGCCACTCGTCGAGAACGGCAACACCGTGCCGATGACGGTCAGCGTCGATCATCCGATGACGCCCGACAATTTCGTCAAGAGCATCCACGTCTTCAACGAGAAGAACCCGCAGCCCAACGTCGCGAACTTTTTCCTCACGCCGAGCGCCGGCCGCGCCCAGGTCACGACGCGCATCCGGCTCGCAGACACCCAGAAAGTGGTGGCCATCGCAAAGCTCTCCGACGGCTCATTCTGGTCGGCGACCGTCGACGTCATCGTCACCCTCGCCGCCTGCACCGAGGAGATGCCGTGATGCCCGCCGCCCTCGTCAACGTCCCCGCCAAAGCCAAGCGCGGCGCGATCATCGAGATCAAGACCTTGATGAGCCACGTGATGGAGCCGGGCTATCGCCACACCGCCGCGGGCGATGCGATCCCGCGCGACATCATCACCAGCTTCACCTGCAGGTTCAACGGCGCCGAGATCTTCCGCGCCGATCTTTATCCGGCCATCGCCGCCAACCCATTCCTGTCGTTCTTCACCACGGCGAGCGAGAGCGGCCGCTTCGAGTTCGAATGGATCGGCGACAACGGCTTCGTCGCCAATGCGTCGGCTGTGATCACGGTCGACTGATGCCGCGCGCACTGCTTGCCGTTATGGTCCTGCTCGGCGCCGCCCTGCCCGTGCTCGCCGGCGAGATCGCCGTATCCGCGCGCCGCTCCGGCTACGACTTCCTGTCATCGGACACCAAGGCGATGCAGGACGACGACACCGCCAATCCGGCGATGCTGTCGGTGCTCGATGGCGAGACGCTGTGGAGCACGAAAGCCGGCGCCGCCAACAAGTCCTGCGGCGATTGCCACGGTGCCGCCGACGCCAGCATGAAGGGCGTCGCCGCGCGCTATCCCGCTTTCAACGCGGCAAGCGGCGCGCCGGTCGATCTCGGCCAGCGCGTCAATCTCTGCCGCAGGCAGCATCAGCAGGCCGATCCGTTCGCGCCGGAGAGCCGCGAGTTGCTGGCGCTGACCGCTGTGATCGCGAAGCAGTCGCGCGGGATGCCCATCACGGCCGGCGACGATCCGCGCCTCGCCTCAGCGGTCGCGCGCGGCCGCGAGCTGTTTGTCCAACGCCAGGGCCAGCTCAATCTCGCCTGCGCCAATTGCCACGACGACAATTGGGACAAGCATCTCGCCGGCTCGGCGATCACGCAAGCGCAGCCGACGGGCTATCCGATCTACCGCCTGGAATGGCAGGGCATGGGCTCGCTGCAGCGGCGCCTGCGCGGCTGCATGACAGGCGTCCGCGCGCAAGCCTTGGACTTCGACGCGCCCGACATGATCTCGCTCGAGCTGTATCTGATGTCGCGCGCGCACGGCATGACGATGGACGCACCGGCCGTGCGGCCTTGAGCGTGCAGCGCGTCAGCCGCAATTTGATGAGTTCGAGCTCGCAGGATGTCGCTTCGAACGCGGGCCCCATGAGTAGCTCGTCATGCCCGGGCTTGACCCGGCCATGACGGCGGAGAGACCTTCGGCAACCCAAGATGCTCACGCCCCCCTCTTCCGCCCCTTCCTCGCCTGCGCCGCGACCGGATCGATCGCAGCCGCGGGTCCGTCCGACGCCTGCTTCATCAGCGGATCGGCGGCGATGAAGTCGATAAAGGTGCGGACCTTGGCCGAGAGATATTTGCGGCTGGGATAGACCGCCATCAGCGGCGCCTTGATCGTCAGCAGCTCCGGCAGCACCGGCTCGAGCCGGCCCGCGGCGAGGTCGTCGGCCATCAGCCAGCGCGGCAGCACGGCCATGCCCATGCCGGCGACGGCGGCGTGATGCAGCAGGGTCTCGTTGCCACTGATCAGCACATCCTTGAAGGTCAGCGCCACCTCGCCCTCCGGGGCGGGCACTGTGATCGTCCGCAGCGGATACAGCGCATACTTCAGCATCGCATGGCCGTTGAGATCGGTGACCGCCTTCGGCCGCCCTGCCGTGGCGAGATAAGTCGGCGACGCCACGAGCTGCATCAGCACCGGGGCCAGCGGCCGCGCGATCAGCCCGTCGCCGGGCGTCGCCGACACGCGCAACGCGAGATCGAACCCCTCCTCGACCAAATTCACCAGCCGACCGCTGAGATCGAGATCGATCACCACGTCCGGGTAGCGCGCGCGATAGGCGGCGAGTGTGCCGGCGAACAGCGGATTCGCGAACCACACCGGCGCGCTCACCTTCAAGGTGCCGCGCGGAATCACCGTGGCCTTGCTGACGACGGCCTCGGCCTCGTCGAGCTGATCGAGCATCGGACGCACCTGGTCGAAATAGACCTGTCCCGCCTCCGTCAGGCCGACCCGCCGGCTGGTGCGGTTGAGCAGCCGGGTCGACAGCCGCTGCTCCAGCTGCATGACATGCTTGGAGGCCATCGCCGGCGATAGGCTCAAGCGATCGGCCGCTGCCGCGAAGCTCTTGAGCTCGGCGACCTGGCAGAATACCCGAATACTGACCAGCGTATCCATTATCAACCCAGAGGAAATGATGCTTCAACAGGAAGCATAATGATCAAACCAGACGAAATCACCAGTGTCGGGGTACGATTCAATCCTGGAGACCCCTGATGTCCGCGACGACGACCAACGACCTTCCGCTGCAACCCTCTCTGGCGCTGCGCATCGGCCTGTGGACCGCCCAGGTCCTGGTGTTTGCCCTGTTCACCTTCTCCGGCGTGATGAAGACGTTCACGCCGATCCCGGAGCTGGCGCAGATGATGCCCTGGGCCGGCGAATATTCGGTCGGGTTCGTCCGGACCATCGGCCTGATCGATCTCGCCGGCGGCATCGGCATCCTCTTGCCGTCACTGACCCGCATCATGCCGCGCCTGACCGTGCTGGCCGCTCTTGGCTGCGCTACGCTCCAGGTGTTCGCCCTCGTCTTCCATCTCTCCCGCGGCGAAGGCGCCGTGACGCCGCTCAACATCGTGCTGCTCGCGCTGTCGCTGTTCGTGCTGTGGGGCCGCAACGGCAAGGCGCCGATCGCGCCGCGCGGCTGACCCGGCCACCAAAGGCCTTGGAATTGCCACGGCCGACGGTTTCCCTTGCGACAAGAAAGTAGCGATGAGCGAACCTGTTCAAGACCTGTCGCGCCGCGGCTTCCTGGCTGGCGCGACGGCCCTCGGCGCTCCAGCCCCCGCCGTGCCGGCCGTCGCCCAGCATCACGCCGGCATCGTCATCCTGATCGACCGCAACGATCCGCACGTGATGGGCCACGCCATCAGCTATTCGGGTAATCTGACGCGGCATTTCGCCAGTCTCGGACAGACGCCCATCATCGAGGTCGTCGCCAATGGCAGCGGCATAGATGTGCTTCGCGACGACAAGTCGCCGTTGAAGGAGCCGATCGCCACGCTGCGCCAGATGTATCCGCATATCGGCTTCAGCATGTGCGCCTCGTCGAAGGCGATTGCCGAGAGCAAGGAGAACCTGACCATCCAGCTGATCGACGGCGCGAAGCTGGTGCCGTTCGGCATCGGCCGTGTCGTCGAGCTGCAGCGCAAGGGCTGGTCCTACATCCATGGCTGAGTCCGTGTCCTCCTGCGCGCTCACGCGCCGTGCAGCACTGCTCGGAGCTGCGACCACCCTACTCATATCGACGCCGCGTGTCCGTGCCGCGGCTGATGATCCGCGGCCGCCGATGTTCCGCAGCGGCCGCAGCCAGTTCATCGTCGAACGGCCGCGCAACCCGCTGCCGCCGCTCAAGCTGCAGGACATGAGCGGCAAGGACGTGATGCTCGCGCCCAAGCCCGGCCATGTCACGCTGGTCAATCTCTGGGCCACATGGTGCGCGGCCTGCAAGATCGACCTGCCGACGCTGGCCGCGCTGGAGCGCGCGCGGATGCCGGCGCTCGATGTCTGGACAATCTGCACCGATCGGCGCGACATCAAGACGATCCGCCGCTATGCGGAAGCGATCGCGATGCCCCGCTCCTCCTTCGCCGATCCGCATGCACAGGCGACCAATCCGGCCAACACCGAGGCCTCGATCTTCGCCACCCCGGCGATGCCGATCACCTATCTGATCGGGACCAGCGGCTTGATCGAGGGTTATGTCACCGGCGCGGCCGAGTGGCTGTCGGAGCCCGGCCAGGACCTGCTGCGCTACTATCTCGATCAGCCGCCGGGATGACCGTCGGAAACAGAACCGGCGTCTCGCGAACGCAAGTAGGAGCGCCCGGGCTATCGCATATGAGCAAAGCTCGCAGCCGGCAGCGTGCCCCCGACCGTCCTTCGAGACGCCCGCCTCCGGCGGGCTCCTCAGGACGAGGCCTTTTTCGCGGCGGGATTCTCAACCCTCATGGTGAGGAGCGCCGACTTCGGCGCGTCTCGAACCATGAGGCCCCGAACGAAGGCCGGGCCATACGCGATTGCCTTCCCCACTACGCCGGCGATCGATTACGACAGGGCAAACTTGGCACTCGCCTGTCTCCAGGTCGTCATGGCCGGGCTTGTCCCGGCCATCCACGTCGTGCGGCATTCCGGGAACGACGTGGATGCCCGGGACAAGCCCGGGCATGACGGGGCACGAATTAGCTTTCGTGCCGCAGCCGACCTACTCCGCCGGCGCCGCTTGCATGTCGGCATGCGGCACGTAGCTCTCGGACATGCCGAGCCGTCCCAGAGCAAAGAGTCCGCCCGCGACCACGACATAGGCCAGCGCCACCGCCGGGGTCACGCCGATGCCGACGGCCTCGCCGTGCATGAAGCCGAAGAACGTCATGACCGCGCCCGCGAGCGCGAACGCTGCCGCCTTGGTGAAGTCGCGCTCGATCACGAACACGCCGATCGCGCCGAGCACGAGGCCGGCGAGGATCGAGCCGCCGCCCATCACCTCGAGGCCGTGATACAGCACCCCCTGCTGCGGCAGCGCCGCGATTGCCGCGGTCTTGACCGCATCGACCTTGTCGGCCGCGAGGCCGCCGACCGCCTGCGCCGCGGTCACCGTGGACGCCAGCATGGTGTCGATCTGCAGCTTGGCCCAGGCGGCAAGATGCGGCGTGAAGGCGAGCACGATCGCCGGCGCATGTTTCACCGGCGTGGTCTGGAACGCCTGCGCGCCGATCAGCATGCCGATATAGAGCAGGATCGGCGAGATCGCGACGACCGGCACCAGCGCCAGCAGCACCGAGATGATGCCGAGCCAGGACAGCACGATCACCATCAGTCCGGTGGCCGCCGAATAGCCGATGCGGCCGCCCATCGCCTTCCAGCCGGGATGGCCGATATAGACAGCGTTGATGAACGGGTTGCCCATCATGCAGCCGATCAGGCTGACGATGCCGTCGGCGGTCAACACGCGCGTGGTCGGATATTCGTCGCCCGCCGCTTCCGCGCTCTCGACATTGTCCATGGCCTCGACTAGGTCATAGATGCCGAACGGGATCGCGGTCACCAGGATGATCCCCAGATATTCGAAGCCGGAGAAGACAGTGCCGAACGCCGGCAGCGGCACCGAGAAGCCGAAGCTCGCGAAGGCATCGCCGACGCCCTTGACGCTGAGCCCGCCGAGGCCGAGGCCGAACAGGTTCGAGCCCCAGGCGATGATCATGCCGACGGCGATCGCCACGAGGCCCGCCGGCAGGCCCTTCGGATATTTCACGCCGCCGAACCAGCTGACGAGAATGATCGCGAAGCAGACGAGGCCGATCTGCGGCGTCATGTACATCTCCAATGCCGGGCGCATCGAGATGAAGGTGACGGAGACGCCGGCGAGCGTGCCAAGCAGCGCCGCGCGCGGCGTGATCTTGCGGATGAACGGCGCGACGAAGCCGCCGATCATCAGGATGAAGCTCTGGAAGAACACCCAGACCAGGCCGGCCGACCAGCCCTTCAGGGGATCGCCGGTTTTCAAGGTGATCGGCAGCATGATCACGAAGGTGACGATGAACATGTGCGGCACGCTAACGCCGGAGGGCAGCGCACAGACGTCGGTCCGCCCGGTCTTCTGCGCCAGCCGATAAGCGAGCCACGCGTAGTAGAGGGTCGACAGGCACATCATGAGGCCGAGCGCCGGCAGGATGCGGCCGAACACCAGGCTGTCCGGCATCTTCAGGACGAAGCGCAACAGCCCGGTGAGAACGAGCATGTTGACGAGGATGTTGGTGCCGAAACCGAAAAACGCGTTCCAATCGCCCGGTGTCCAGAGCACCGGCTTGAAATCCGCCTTGACCGAGCTTGTCGTCCCGCTTCCGCTCATCGCCTTGCTCCCCTGTTTGCCGTCAGCGACTACATGATCGAACTCATCCGTCTCAGATCTCTCACTCGCCTCTCAGACCATGGCCTTCAGCACCGCGGAGGAGTCCGCGACCCAGCCGAAGATGCCGCCCTGGGCCTTGATCATCTTCAGGCCCATCTCGTGGAATTCCGGGAAGTAGGACGCGCAGCCATCGGAGATGACGACGCAGCGATAGCCGCGGTCATTGGCCTCGCGCACGGTGGTGTTGACGCAGACCTCGGTGGTGACGCCGCACACCAGCAGGTTCTCGACGCCGTGATGCTTCAGCACGTCGCCCATCTCGGTGGCGTAGAACGCACCCTTGCCCGGCTTGTCGATGACGACCTCGCCGTCGGTGGGATAGAGCGCGGGAATGATGTCGTGCCCGGCCTCGCCGCGAATGAGGATGCGCCCCATCGGTCCGGGATCGCCGATGCGGAGAGAGGGAGCGCCGCGTTCGACCTTGGCCGGCGGCGCGTCGGAGAGATCCGGCTCGTGGCCCTCGCGCGTATGGATGACGAGCATGCCGGTCTTGCGCGCCGCCGCCAGCACGTTGGCGATCGGCTGCACGGCACGGGCCAGTTGCGACACGTCATTGCCCAGCGTCTCGCCGAAGCCGCCGGGCTCCATGAAGTCGCGCTGCATGTCGATGATGACGAGCGCGGTCTTCGACAGGTCGAGCGTGATCGGCTCCGGCTCGGCTGTGATCGTGGCGCTTGCCGCTGCAGATGAGTTCGCCATGCCAGCCGCTTGCCTCCTCGCGAGAATGCCTCGCAGAAGACGAAGCAAGCGGTGTGCCATTGTGTACAATAGGACGAGGCGCAACGGCCTTGGAGAAGAACGAACTACTTCAACAGGTTGAGACGATTGGTGATGCTGCCCGGTTGCTGGGCAACGATCAGGCACCCGCAAGCCAGCTCATTTCTTGAGCGGCCGTTGCATGCAATGATCACGAATATGCATCTCGGTGCATCAGGAAAAGGAGTCCGCGCGACTGCGAGTGTGCATGGCCACCGAAGGGCGCCAAGCCCACAACTGTCGTCCCGGGCTTGACCCGGGACCCATAGCCACCGGCTTGTCTTGTTGCGCGCCGACGTCGATCACATCGCTCTATCACTCCCGCCGCGGAGTCCGGGTCCCGGGTCAAGCCCGGGGACGACAGCGGAGGACACCGCACTGACTTCCGATAAAAATAATCTACTTGCTATTTTCCGGAAATCGTGATCTTATCCACGCATCCCGCCTCACTGCAGTAGGGGCGTTGCGCGCGATCGTCACGACACGCGAGGCGGGGATGCGATGGCCGCGAGAGCTCGCAGCATGTTCTCACCGGACGTGCGGACGAACGGGCGCTTGCGGACGGTCAAGTCGCGTGGTCCTGGCCTCCCGAAGCTGAGGTCCGCACAATGCGCGCAAGCGCATTGTCGCGATACGGTGGCCAACAAGCCGGCGCACCGGGGAGATCGCGAAGCAGCCGTCAACCCATCGCGCAGGGAATGCCGGCGTGTTCGGCTTTGCCTGTGGTACCTGCCGCCTGCATTTTTCTCGCAGGCGGGCCATGGGTGAGGCCCTCACCCGGCATTCCCTGCGCCCTCTGCGTGTTGCGAGGGACGAACTGATCGCAGCACTCGGGCGTGATGCGCCGCGAGACTGAGATGCTATGTCCGTGCTGTTTGAGACTGTGAAGTCAACCACAAGCGACGCAGCCGTAGGGTGGGCAAAGGCGCGCCTCGAAGCTGCGTTGCAAGCCAGACTCTCTCTCGCGCCGTGCCCACCATGACTGTCGAGCACGCCGATGCACGGTGGGCATACGACCGCCCTACGGGCGCTCGCTTTACCCACCCTACGGACTACGAACTCCGCTGTCGTCCCGGACAAGCCATGACGCGCGCCAGCGCGGCATGGAGCCGATCCGGGACCCATACTCCGCGGCGGACGTGTTGGGCAAAAAGCCAATGACCAGCCTGCCTCAAACCGCTCCCTGGGGATATGGGTCCCGGCTCAAGGCCGGGACGACAGCGGTGGGTGTGGCCACGGCTCAGCGTCCCACGACGCTCAAGACGCCTGCCGCACCGCCGGCTTGCGCTCCACCGGATGGATGTCGATGCCGCGCAACCTCCCCAGCCGCAGCACATCCATCGCCACCGTGCGGCCGATGCGGTCGCGGTCCAGCACGCGGATCAAATCGTCGACGCCGTTGATGTCGACGCCGTCGAGCTTGATCACGACATCGCCCGGCAGCAGGCCGGCACGCGCCGCCGGTCCGTCCGGCTCGATCTGCATCAACAGCGCGCCCATCTTGTTCTCGACACCGGCGAGCACGGCATGACGCCGCGGCACCGGCGCGGTCTGGCCGGAGACGCCGATATAGGCGCGGCGGACGTAGCCGTGGCGGATGATCTCCGACAGCACGAACTGCGCGGTGTTGCTGGCGACCGCAAAGCAGATGCCCTGCGCGCCCTGGATGATGGCGGTGTTGATGCCGATCACCTCGGCGGACGACGACACCAGCGCGCCGCCCGAATTGCCGGGATTGAGCGCCGCATCGGTCTGGATGACGTCCTCGATCATCCGGCCCGACACCGAACGGATCGAGCGGCCCAGCGCCGACACGACGCCGGCCGTGACGGTCGACTCGAAGCCCAGGGGATTGCCGATCGCGACCACGAGCTGGCCGCGCCGGAGGCTCTTGGAATTGCCGAGCGCGGCATAGCGCAGGTCGCGCGCATGGTTGGCGCGCAGCAAAGCGAGATCGGTGTCGGGATCGACGCCGAGCACCTGCGCATCGGTGACGACGCCCTCGACATCGCGCAGCCGGATGCTCTTCGAGCTGCCGACCACATGGCTGTTGGTCAGCACGAGCCCGTCCGGGGAGATCACGATGCCGGAGCCGAGCCCGCCGCGCTCGGCGCGGGAGCCGGCTTTTGGGCTGGTTTCGACGCGCACGACGGCGGGGCCGACCCGCTCGGTGACGTCGATGACCGCATTCGAATAGGCGTCGAGCAGCGCCCGGTCATCGGCCGGGGCAGCAGACGACGCTTGCGCCGGCGACAGGTCGTCGCCGGCGAGATCTGAGGTGAAGTCCAACATGGCGAAATTTCCTTCGCCTCGTCAGATGGGTAGCGGGCCGCGCCAGTGCAAGGAGGCCGCTCGGCCGCTAGTCGGCGGCGCCCGTCACCTTGCCGCGAACGGCCTTCACCTCACCCGCGGTTACCGGAGATGCGGCATTGCCCCAGCTGTTGCGCACATAGGTGACGACGGCCGCGATCTGCTCGTCGCTGAGACGATAGCCGAAGGACGGCATCGTTGGCGCGGTCGGATGCGTCGCAGTGGCAGCGGCCTGCCCGCCCGTGATGACCACGTGGATCAGCGAGGCCGGATCGTCCTGGACCGCGATCGTCGCACCGGCGAGCTTCGGGAACACCCGCGGAATGCCCTCGCCGCTGCGGACATGGCAGGCCGCGCAGGTGTCGACGAAGATCGCCTCGCCCACCTTCATCCGACCGTCAGTGGCCGCGACGGGACTCGGCGTCGCGCCCCCCGCCGCCCCGCGCTCCTTCAGATAGACGGCCATGGCCTTGAGATCGTCGTCCGGCATCTTGGAGGTCGAGTTCTCGACCACGTCCTTCATGGGGCCGGAGGCAATGACGCCGCGCGCCTGGCCGTTCTTGAGATATTGCACGACGTCGTCGACCGACCATTTGCCGAGCCCGAGCTGGGCGTCGTTGGTGATGTTCGGCGCCGTCCAATTGTCGATCCGTCCGCCCTCGAAGGCATGGTCGGCCTTGTTGGCACCGAGCGCGTTCATCGGCGTATGGCAGACCCCGCAATGGCCGAGACCTTCGACCAGATAGGCGCCGCGGTTGTAGGTCTCCGATTTGGCCGGATCGGGCTTGAACTCGCCCGGCGTGAAGAACATCGCGTTCCAGGCCAGCATCGAGGTCCGGATGTTGAACGGGAACGGCAAGGTGTTGCGGTTGACGACGTTCGAGACCGGCGCGAGCGAGCGCAGATAGGCGAAGATCGCGTCCGCATCCGCGCGCGTCACCTTGGTGTAGGAGGGATACGGGAATGCCGGATAGAGCCGCGTGCCGTTCGGCCGCTTGCCCTCATGCATGGCGCGGGCGAAATCATCCGCGCTCCAGCTGCCGATGCCGGTGGCGTTGTCCGGCGTCAGGTTCGGCGTCATGATCGCGCCGAACGGGGTCTGCAGCGCCAAGCCGCCGGCGAACGGCGCGCCGCCGGGCGCGGTGTGGCAGGCGACGCAGTCGCCGGCCGTCACCAGCGCCCTGCCGCGCATCGCTTCGAGATAGGTGTCGGGATCGGCGATCGCCGCCGACGGAATCGTCAGCAGCGCGACGGCCAGCAGATGCCGCAGCCCATGTCTGTGCGTGGTCCAGTGCCTCGTCATGTTCGCGCTCATTGCTGCACCAGAGCTCCAGGAGATTTCAGATATTTTTTCTGAATGGCATCCAGCGCCCAATAGGTGAGCGCCCCCACCGTGCCCGTCGGGTTGTAGCCGGCGTTCTGCGGGAAGGTCGACGCGCCCATCACGAACACGTTGGAGACGTCCCAGGATTGCAGATACCGGTTCAGCACGCTGGTCTTGGGGTCCGATCCGGTGACGGTGCCGCCGGTGTTGTGCGTGCTCTGATACGGCACGACGTTCCAGGGCGTGTTCAACCGGTTGATCTGCGTGGTCTTGGCGCCCATCGCCTTGGCGATCTCCTCGCAGCGCTCGGCCATCCAGTTGGCCATCTTGATCTCGTTCGGCTGATAGTCGAACGTCATCCGCATCAAGGGGCGCCCGAGCTGATCCTTGTAGGTCGGATCGAGGTCGAGATAGTTGGCGCGATAGCTCATCACACTGCCCTGCGCGCCGACATTGGTGACGCGCTGATAGGTCTCGCGCACCGCCTTCTTCCACGCCGAACCCCAGGTCGGCGTGCCCCGCGGCGTCGGCCGGTACATGATCGGCCGGCCGTTGGTGTAGGCGTTGGTGATCGAGGCGCCGCCCACGAAGCCATGCGGGCCGTGATCGAAATTGTCGCTGTTGTAGTCGTCGAGCGCCACGCCGAGCGAACCCGCCGCCGCAAACGGATTGAAGTTGACGTTGTCGAAGAAGGCGGTCGCGCCGGAGCCGGTCTGGTAGGCATAGTTGCGGCCGACCACGCCCTCGCCCGATTGCGGATCATAGGGCTTGCCGATGCCGGACAGCAGCATCAGGCGGACGTTGAACAGGCCGTAGGCGCACAGCAGCACGAGATCCGCCGGCTGCTCCCACTCCTCGCCATTGGCGTCGACATAGATCACGCCGGTCGCCATCTTGCCGTCGCCCGACAGCTTGACCTTGGTGACCTCGCATTCGGTGCGGGCCTCGAAATTCGGCTCGCGCACCAGCGCCGGCAGCACGCAGGTCTGCGGCGACGACTTCGAATAGTTCGAGCAGCCGAAGCGTTCGCAGAAGCCGCAATAGGTGCAGGGCGCCATGCTGCAGCCGTAGGGGTTGGTGTAGGCCGACGACAGGTTGGCCGAGGGCCGCGGGAACGGATGCAGACCCATGCCGGCCGCAGCCTTCGTGAACAGCTCCTGCGAGTAGCCCTGCTTCATCGGCGGCGTCGGATAGTCGCGCTCGCGCCAGCCCTCGAACGGATTGCCGCCCGCTTGCGTCTGTCCCTTGATGTTGCCGGCCTTGCCGGAGATGCCCAGCACATGTTCGAACTTGTCGTAGAACGGCTCGAGCTCATCATAGCTCATCGGCCAGTCCTGGATCTGGTGGCCTTCCGGCATGATCTTTTCGCCGTAGCGTTCGATCATCTTGCTGCGCAGACGGAAATCGTCGGGCAGAAACCGCCAGGTCTGGCCGTTCCAGTGCGAGCCGGCGCCGCCGACGCCGTTGCCCGGCAGGAAGCTGCCCCAGCGCCGGATCGGCAGCGCCGTCTGGGACGAATTGTTGCGCATCGTCAGCGTCTCCTGCCGCGTGCGCAGGAAGATGTCGTGGCGGACGGCATAGCGCAGCTCGTCCGGCGCGGTGCCGATGTTGAAATCGGTGGCGGTGTCGCGCCACGGTCCGCGCTCGATCGCGACGACGTCGAGACCGGAGCGGCACAGTTCGAGCGCCATGATCGAGCCGGTCCAGCCGAGCCCGACGATGGCGACATCCTTGCGAGGAAGACGGCGTGCCATGTCAGCGAACTCCCCAGGCCGGCTGCCCCTGCATGCTCACCGGAGGCAGCGTGTAAGGCTTGTTTGGATTGTCGATCACGTCGCGGAAGTCGTAGCGCACGCCGGGGAAGCCGATCAGCTTCCAGCCCGCCATATCCTTGTTGCCGCCGTAGATCGGGTCGGCGAAAAAGCCTTCCATGGTGTTGCCATGGACCGCATTGAACAGCATGCGGCTGGAGAAGCCGTCGAACTTCACGTCGCCCTTCTCCATGCCGGCGAGCAGCTTGTCCTTCTCGTCGCCCGACAGGTCGGCGAAGCCGCGGCCGTTGTAATTCGCCTTGCAATAGGCGGCGAGCGCCGCAAGGCCCTGGCGATATTGCTGCCGCGGCGTCAGCGGCGACTGCAGGCCCTGCGTCGGCAGCGGATTGGTGGCGAACGGCCCCTGCATGTAGAGCCAGTCGTGACCGCCATAGGGGCCGGTCAGCTGCCGGTCGATGAAGGTGGTGACGCCCGACTCCTTGGCGCCGGGGCCCAGCTCGTCCGCCGGGATCAGGCGGTCGACGATCGCGTCGACGACCGCGGCCTCTTCGGCGGTGAAGAACAGCCAGCCTCCCGGCGTGACGGGAGTGACCGGGTAGACCTCGTTCGGCCGCCACGGCAGCACCTTGGTCACGACCTTCGCGGCCGCGCCGGACGTCGTGATCAGCAGCGCCGCCGTTGCCAGCAGACTGCGCCGCGACATGCTCGCATGGCGCGGCGTTTCGGTCGGCGGCGCGAACTTGGCGCGCATGGCCGAGCGATCGTCGGTGTGCATCTCTTCAGCCCCCTCTTGCCGGATCTCCGCGATCCCAACCTGGAATGCTTCTTAGACGGATTCGGTAAAGAGTATTCCCTGGCTTGGCTGCGTCTGGCTCATGGCCCATCTGCGCCGAAGCGGAGCGGCAGCTGCGGCAAGCGTTTATTGGCTGAATTGATCATGCGTTGTTCCAGATGGTAGGACTGATGGCTGCACGGGCAAGGAGAACGAGATGGGCATGACTGCGGGGTTTCGGACAGCGATCGTTGTTGCGGTTGCGTCCATGGCCGCACTGAGCCCGGCGCTGGCGGCGACGGCGACGGTGCGCAGCGGCGACACCCTCCAGCTCGGCGACACCGTGTATCGGCTGGATGGCATCGACGCGCCGGAGGTCGACCAGCTCTGCATCGACGACCACGCCGATCCCTGGAGTTGCGGCGTCGAGGCGCGCGAGCAGCTCAGCAAGCTGATCGGCGGCCGCTCGGTGCGCTGCGAGGATCTCGGTCCGGACAAGCCGCTCAAGGCCCGCAAGATCGGCCTATGCGCCGTCGATGGCGACAAGCTCAGCCTGAACCAGCAGGTCGCCCGCGCCGGCTACGCGGTCGGCGTCGACCCAGCCGTGAAGTATCGCGGCAAGGACGATATCGCCGCCGCCAAGGACGCCGCGCGCGGACTGTGGAAGGGATGCTTCATCGCTCCGAGCGAGTTCCGCAGCGACAAGAAGGATGGCGCCCTGCTCGGCGCCGCCTGCCGCGCCGATCGCGACAAGGAGATCCGCGCGGTGCTGTTCCCGGAAACACCGAGCGCGCCGCCGGGCTGCACGATCAAAGGCAAGTTCGCCGTGCGCGCTCGCGTCACCGGCAACATCGGCATCTATCATCTGCAGGGTTGCCCGAGCTATCCCGCGACCACCGAGCCCGACCGCTGGTTCTGCTCCGAGGACGACGCGAAAGCCTCCGGCTTCCGCCGGGCCTTCAATTGCCGGGCGGGGAAGAAGTAAGGTGGGAGCTGAGGTCGGTAGGGTGGGCAAAGCAGCCGCCGCGAAGCGGTGGTCGCGTGCCCACGATATCCCGGCTCCCGCGACGCCGATGGTGGGCACGGCGCGCGCGAATTCAGAGCGGGCAAGCCAACGTCATGGGCGCGCCTTTGCCCACCCTACGGACCTCGCAGATGTCAGCAATTCTCACTGCTGCATCCGCATCAGCTGATCCATCGGCATCATGTTGTGGTTGAGGTTCGCCATGATCCACAGCGAGCCGCCGACCACGAGAAAGACGATGAGCAGCCCAAAGGCCAGCGCCAGCACGTTGTTGGTGTTGTCCGGCCCGGTGGTGATGTGCAGGAAAAACACGAGATGCACGCCCATCTGCGCGATCGCCAGCACGATCAGGGCCACCGGAATCGAGGGCTGCCAGACGAGGTGGGTTCCGGCGATGAAGAACGAGGTCGCCGTCAGCAGGACCGCAAGCCCGAGGCCCGCGAGGTAGAACAGGATGCGCGAACGCAGGTCGCCATGCTGCTGTTCGCCCGGCGCGAGATCGCCGCGGTCGTCGAACCCACCGAAATCCTGGGCGTGATCGCTCATGTCGCACTCCCGAGCAGATAGACCACGGAGAACACCGCGACCCAGATGATGTCGAGCGCATGCCAGAACAGCGCGAAGCACAGGATGCGGCGCTCGATGTCGGCGCGGAATCCCTTGGCGACCACCTGGGCCATCATCGTCAGCAGCCACAGGATGCCGGCCGCAACGTGCAGGCCATGGCAGCCGACCAAGGTGAAGAACGCCGACAGGAATGCGCTGCGGCTCGGCCCGTCGCCGCGGCCGACGAGATCGGCGAACTCCCGGATCTCGAGCAGCAGGAAGCCGGCGCCGAGCAGGCCGGTCACGGCCATCGCGATCTGGAACCAGAGCGCGTTGTGGCGCTCGGCGGCGATGCTGGCCATGCCGCAGGTGAAGCTCGACAGCAGCAGCAGCGCGGTCTCGATCGCGACGTTTCTGATGTCGAACAGCTCGGCCCCGCCCGGACCGCCCGCCGTGCCGCCGGACAGCACCGCGAAGCTCGCGAAGAAGCACGAGAACATCACGATGTCGGAGAGCAGGAAGATCCAGAACCCGAACCCGGTCACGATCCGTTTCGGCGCCGGCCCCGGATGGTCGGCGGCGCGCAGATGATGCGGATCGGCATAGGCCGGCGATTGCTCGACGGTGGTCACCGACATCGGTCCACTCCGGCTGCAAGGAGATCAATGGGCATGCGACGCTCCGCTCTCCTCGCGCGCCTGGTTCTCGCTGAGCTGCGGTCCCGGTGCCGGCGGGATGTGCTGCATGGCGATCTTGCCGAACAGCTCGGGATCACCGAGCCGATAGGTCTTCGGCGCGGTTTCGACCGACTGCGCTGCGAGCTGCTTGTAGCTCGCTTCGTCCAGGACCTGATCGCTCTTCGCCGTATTGGAAACCCAATTGGAGAAATCCGGCTGCGACACCACGTTGGTGTCGAACATCATGTCGGGAAAGCCGTCACCGCTGAATTGCGAGGCGAGACCCTTGTAGGTGCCGACATGGTCGCCGCGCAGGTTCAGCCGCGTCACCATGCCGTTCATGGTGTAGATCATGCCGCCGAGTTGCGGAATGAAGAACGCGGTCATCACGCTGCCGGAGGTCAGCTCGAATTGCAGCGGCGCGCCGATCGGCACCGTCAGGCTGTTGACGGTCGCGATGCGCTGGTCGGGATAGATGAACAGCCACTTCCAATCGAGCGACACCGCCTGGATGCGAATGGGAAGCCCGGTGCCGTCGACCGGCTTGGCGGGATCGAGCTCGTGCGAGCCGATCCAGGCGACGCCGCCGAGCAGGATCACCGTGAGCGCGGGGATCGACCACACCACGAGCTCGACCGCGCCGGAATAGGCGAAATCAGGCCGATAGCGCGCGCGTGTGTTGGAGCTGCGGAACCAATAGGCGGCGGCCAGTACCGCGATCGAGGTCGGGACGATGATCGCCAGCATGATGATCACGGAATCGATCAGGATCGTCTGCTGGGCGGCGGCGATCGGTCCCTTGGGATCGAAGATGTTCATGCGGTCTTCCGGCATTCAACCCCGCACACAACCGAGTTGCGCTGCGGAGGTTCCTGCGCCGCAAGACACAACTCAGCGGCTGACGCGCCAGATCGTGCCGTTGCCGTCCTCGGAAATCAAAAGGCTGCCGTCGCGCGCCACGGTGACGCCGACCGGCCGTCCCCAGACCTCGCGGTCGTTGACGACGAAGCCGGTGATGAAGTCCTCGTATTCGCCGGTGGGCACGCCGTCCCTCAGCCGGATGCGGATCACCTTGTAGCCGGTGCGCTTCGACCGGTTCCACGAGCCATGCTCAGCAGCAAAGGCGTCGCCGCGATACTCCGGCGGGAACAGGTCGGCGTCGTAGAAGGTCAGGCCGAGCGAGGCCGAGTGCGGCTGCAACAAGACATCGGGCACGGTGATCTTGCCCTTGAGGTCCGGCCGCTCGCCGGCATGGCGCGGGTCGGGATTGTCGCCCATGTAGTACCAGGGCCAGCCGTAGAACGCGCCCTCCTTCACCCGCGTGACATAGTCCGGCACGAGATCGTCGCCGAGCCCGTCGCGCTCATTGGTCGAGCACCACGGTGCGCCCGTCGCCGGCTGGACGGCGAGGCCGACGCAGTTGCGGATGCCGCTCGCAAACAGCGAGCGGTTCTGGCCCTCGGGGTCGAACGCCAGCACGCCGGCGCGATCCGTCTCGCCGCCCCAGGCCGCGCCGAGCGGATGCGCCTTGATCCAGGCGGCGAGGCCGCCGGCCGGCTCGCCCAGCGCTTCGCCGACATTGCCAGCGGAGCCGACCGAGATCAGCATGCGCTGATCGTCCCTTGTGAAGACGATGTCACGGGTGGAGTGGCCATAGCCGGCCGGCAGATCGGGGACGACGACCTGCATCGGCCCGGAGGCCTTCAGGTCGCCGGAGCGATACGGAAAGCGCATCACACGCTCGGTGCTCGCGACATAGACCCATTGCGGATCGCGGCTTGGATAGAACGCTATGCCGAAGGGATGGCCGAGGCGGTCGGCGAAGACCTCGCTGCTCTCGACCTTGCTGCCATCGCCGCTCGGCCGCAGCACGCGGACGCGCCCGGCCCGAGTCTCGGCGACGAAGATGTCGCCGTTCGGCGCGGAGCGGATGATGCGCGGGCCGCTCAGCCCCTCGGCGAACAGCGCGATCTTGAAGCCGTCCGGCACCTTGGGCACCGCCGAGGCCGGCCGCTGCACCACGCGAGAGACATTCGCGGCGGACGCCGTTGCGCCGGGCTTCGGCAGGTCTGCAGGGCGGATCAGCCTGATCGTGCCGGGCGTATCGCCCTGCCAGCTGCCGAATGCGTCCTTGCCCCTGAGCACGGCAGGCTCGGCGACGGCCGACGAAACAATCGATGCGCTCAGGGCGCCGACGACGGCCGTTCTGATCCGTCTCATCATGTCATCCTCGCGTCTCGAGCCGCCGGCAGCCTGCTCCGTCCCGGCCCGGCGATCACATCTCGCGGCGATACGACGCGATCACGACAGCGCGCCGAGCACGCCGCGCGTGGCCTGGTCGATCTCCTCGACATAGCGGCGCCGCGCAAACGACTCGGTCAGGAAGCCGACCACCTTGCGGCTGTTCTCGGACTCCAGCACCGCCAAGACCTCGGCGCCGGAATCGTCAAAGATCTTCATCGCCGTCTTGACGTTCATTTCGGGCAGCAGCGCGACATCGAAATATTTCGCCAGCTCGACCACCTGGATCTCGTCGGCGATCGAATCCAGTTCACCCGAGAACAGGTCGGGCAGCGACACCAGTCCGCAATAATCGTCGCTGTTGTTGACGACGACCACGGCCTGCCGCGTGCCCAGCGCGAATTCGCGGCGGCAGGCGGCGATCGAGGTCGTGGTCGGCACCTTGCCGACGTCGGAGCGCATGAGACGCTCGACGGTGAGGTTGCGCAGCCAGCCGACATCGTTGGCGCTGCGGATGGTCTCGCCGCGCAGATGCAACCGCCAGGTCGAGAACGAGTGCCCGAACAGCACGCGCACGCAGACCGAGGTCACGATGCAGGCGCCGAGCACGACGGCGGTGACGTCGACGCTGCGGGTCATTTCCAGCACCAGGAACGACATCGTCAGCGGGCCGCCGACGATGGCGACGCCGAGCGTCGCCATGCCCGTGAGCATCGCAACCAGCGGGTCCAGCGCCAGACTCAATCCGGCCATCGCGAGCAGCCCCGCGAACAGCTTGCCGAGCAGGCTGCCGATGAACAGCGAGGCGAAGAACAGACCGCCGCGGAAGCCCGAGGCCAGCGAGATCAGGCACGCCGCGAGCTTGAGCACGATGATGGTGGCAATGAAGCCGACCGCCATCTCGCGATGCAGGTCGAGCAACATCGCGCCGTGGCCTGCCGCCAGCACCTGCGGCGTCACGATCGCCATGGCGCCGACGCAGACGCCGCCGATCACCGGCCGCAGCCAGACCGGGATGCGGACGAACAGCCGCTCCACCGCCGGCGAGGCGCGCATCACCACGATGCCGATGAAGGCGACGAGCAGCGCCAGCACGAACAGCGCGATATACTGCTCGAAGCCGACGGCGCCGACCTTTTGGATCTCGAGGGAGTACGGCGCGCCGGTGAGATATTGCGAGGTCAGCGCCCCCGCCAGCGAGGCCGCCAGGATCGGCGCGGCGCTCGCGACCGAATAGACCCCCACGATCAGCTCGCACGCATAGAACGCACCGGTGATCGGCGCGCCGAACGCAGCCGCGATCGCCGCAGCCGCGCCGCAGCCGACAATCAGGCGCAGGTCGTTGCGGCGGAGCGTGAGATACTGACCGAGCAGCGAGGCGACGCCGGCGCCGATCTGGGTATAGCCCGCCTCGAGGCCGACCGAGGCGCCGGAGCCGTTGGACACCAACGTCTGGCTGCTGACGACGAGGCTGTCGCGCATCGACAGCCGCCCGCCGCGCAGCGCATTGGCCTCGACGGGGTCGACGGCGGCCGCGATCTTCCAGCGCCGCCGCTGCCATTCCATCAGGCCGAGGACGAGCCCGCCGCAGGCCGGCGCGATCAGGGCGACGACCGGATTGATCCAGGCGTTGGCGCTGAGGCGGACGTCGATCGGGATGCCATAGATGATCACATGCGCGAACTGCGCGATCAGGCTCATCACCGTCACGATACCGCCGGTGGATACGCCGATCACCAGGGCCAGCGGTATCAGGTAGAACTCGTTGCTGCGCAGCAGGGCTCGCAGCCGCGTGACCACCCGGTTCGAAGCCTTGCGATCGATGATATGCGACAGCGTCGAGAGCACGAGAGCCATTTCTTCTACGAGGAGGCCTCTGCGTGGCAATAGCGTGCCGCAATTTGCGGAACAAGCGCGAATTCCTTTCCAGCCGAAACGTGGTTGACTGGTCCGGAAAGTGGAACCGCAGCGGAGCCCTCAGGAGCGTCCGCGTCAACGACGGAGTGCCCCAAAAGGTCGCAGAGGACGTCGCGCGCCTTCCGGCTCCCCGGATCCAAAGACGACGCCCGCTGCGGGGGCCGCAGCGGGCGTGATGCCTCGCGTGAGAGATGTGAGCGCTCAAACCCGCTCGATGATGATGGCCGGCGCCATGCCGCCGGCCGCGCACATCGTGACCAGGCCGCGCTTGAGATCCCGGCGCTCCAACTCGTCGAGCAGGGTACCGATCAGAATGGAACCGGTGGCGCCGATCGGATGCCCCAGCGCGATCGAGCCGCCGTTCACATTGACCTTGGCGCGGTCGAGCTTGAGGTCCCGGATGTATTTCTCGGCCACGACGGCGAACGCCTCGTTGATCTCGAACAGGTCAATGTCATCGAGCGTGAGCCCGGCCTTGGCCAGCACCTTGCGCGTCGCCGGCACGGGGGCGTTCAGCATCAGCGTCGGGTCGTCGCCCATATTGGCCATCGCCACCACCCGGCCTCTCGGCTTGAGACCATGGGCCTTGGCGTAGGACGGCGAGGCCAGCAGGATCGCCGCCGCGCCATCGACCACGCCGGAAGAGTTTCCGGCGTGATGGATGAAATTGATCTCGAGTCCGGGATAACGCTGCAGGATGAGATTGCGATAGGTCGTGCCCTTGTCGTCGAGCGCATAGTCGGCGATCGCCGGGAATGCCGGCTTCAGCCCAGCGAGCGCTTCGGCGGTGGTCTGCGGCCGCGGATATTCCTCGTGGTCGAGCGCGAGGCTGCCATCCTCGCGATGGACCGGCACAAGGCTCTTCTTGAAATGGCCGCCGGCGATCGCGGCAGCCGCGCGCTTCTGGCTCTCCAGCCCGAGCGCGTCGACATCGGCGCGGGTGATGCCTTCCATCGTGGCGATGGCGTCGGCGCAGACGCCCTGGTGCGACTGCGGGTGCAGCGCGCGCAGATGCAGATTGCCGGCGTCCATCATCAGCGGCCCCTCGCCGCGGCGCCCCTCCATCGACATCATCTCGCAGCCGCCGGCGACGACGAGATCCTCCTGCCCGGCCATGATCTGGGCGGCCGCAATGTTGACGCTGGTGATGCCGGAGCCGCAGAAGCGGTCGAGCGTGACGCCGGAGGCGCGGATGTCGTAGCCGGCATCGAGCGCCGACATGCGGCCGAGATCGCCGCTCTGCGGCCCGCGCTGCGACGAGCAGCCCCAGATGATGTCGTCGACGTCAGCGGTGTTGATGCCGGTGCGCTCGGCCAGCGCGCGCAGCACGGTGGCGCCGAGATGCTGAGGATGCAGCCCCGCCAGCGCGCCCTTCCCGGCCTTGCCGATGCCGCGCGGGGTCCTGCAGGCGTCGATGATGAGCGCGTCGGCCATGATGTTTCCTCTCCTGATCAGTTGCAACCGGCGGTCCGGTCGTCCTTGCTCCGGTCGATAGCATTGCGCCGTCGCGCTCGACAACCGCGGCAACTGCGGATCAGGCTTGAATGCTGCGCGCTCAGGTGCTTGACGAAGAACGCTTTTTTCGTTGCACGGAACCGCTCGCGCCGGCCCCGGACAGTGGCCTCGCTCCGACGCGACTTCAACCTGCTCGATCTGCACCTCCGGCGAAGCAGGCGGCACAGCGTCACCTGCGCAAGCAGCACGCCAGGACATCGCGATAAGCCGATGACCGCAGGAGACAATTTGCCTCTCGGCTCGGAGATGACGTGAAATGTGGGAATGTCGGATGGCGGCCGGCGCGATCCTTCTGCAACACGATATCAGCGAAATGATGGACAAATCACAAATGCACTTTGCGTCGGCTGCATTTGACGCGATGACGCGAAGCTTCCATGAAGATGCGCTCTCCCGCCTCCCCCCCCAACAGGACCTGACATGAGCAGTTCGAGTTCGACCCTCGCCGCGTCCGCCGGCAGCGCCCGCCGCGCCTGGTGGAAGGAATTGTGGGTCCAGGTTCTGATCGCGATGGCGGCCGGCATCCTGCTCGGCGCGGTCAAGCCCGATCTCGGCGCGCAGATGCAGCCGCTGGGCGACGCCTTCATCAAGGCGATCCGGATGCTGATCGCACCGATCATCTTCTGCACCGTCGTCAACGGCATCGCCCACATGGCCGACATGGCCAAGGTCGGCCGCGTCGCCATCAAGGCGCTGGTCTATTTCGAGGTGATCACGACGTTGGCGCTGATCATCGGGCTCGCCGCCGTGAACCTGTTTCAGCCCGGCGCGGGCATGAACATCGACCCCGCGACGATCAACTCCGCGACCATCGAGCCCTACGTCAAGCAGACCGCGGCGGTCGGCCTGGTGCCGTTCCTGCTCAACATCATCCCGCAGACCTTCGTCGGCGCCTTCGCCGAGGGCAACATTCTCCAGGTGCTGTTCATCTCGGTGATGTGCGGCTTCGCCCTGATCTGGCTCGGCGACCGCGCCAAGGCCGTGACCGACGTGATCGAGGTCGCCGGCCAGATGATCTTCGGAGTCGTCCGGATCGTGATGTGGGCGGCTCCGCTCGGCGCGTTCGGGGCGATCGCCTTCACCGTCGGCAAGTTCGGGATCGGCTCGCTCGCCAAGCTCGGCCTGCTGCTCGGCAGCTTCTATCTGACCTGCCTGATCTTCATCGCCGCCGTGCTCGGCCCGATCGCCGCCCTCGCCGGCTTCAGCCTGTGGAAGCTGATCCGCTACATCCGCGACGAGATCCTGGTCTGCATCGCCACCACCTCATCGGAGACCGTGCTGCCCCGCATGCTGGCCAAGCTGGAAGCCGCCGGCTGCGAGCGCAGCATCGTGGGCCTCGTCATCCCGACCGGCTATTCCTTCAATCTCGACGGCACCTGCCTCTACCTCGCCACCGCAGCGGTCTTCCTGGCGCAGGCCACCAACACGCATCTCGACATCAGCCACCAGGTCGGTCTCCTGCTGATCCTGCTGGTGACATCCAAAGGCGCGGCCGGCATCGCCGGCGCGGCCTTTGTCGTGCTGGCGGCAACCCTTGCTGCAACCGGCACCATTCCCGTCGCGAGCGTCGCGCTCGTGCTCGGCATCCATCGCCTGATGTCGCAGGGACTGACGCCGACCAACCTGATCGGCAATGCCGTGGCGACCATCGTCATTGCACGCTGGGAAAATGGATTGGACGCGGCGCGCCTCAAGCAGGTGCTGGATGGCGACACAATGGCATCTGATGCAAATTGAAATCATCTGCGTAGCTAGAGATTTGCTTTTGCCGCAATGATGTCGATCAAACCGCGTATGACCTAAAATTAATAGTTATCTCCTTCGTCCCGCTACCGCGCTCGGCTATTGAAGGCGGAACGGACGACTGTCTGCCGGCGTCGTCTCCTTGCGAAACGATGAGAAACGTTCACGGAGCGAGCGCCTGCGGACAACGGTCTCGCCACACCATGCGTGTGCATGACGATCATCTGGAGACGACGATGAACAAGCAGCTGCTACTCAAACTCCACCGCTGGATCAGCCTGACCTTCGCGCTGCCGCTGCTCGTGATCATCGTCACCGGACTGATTCTCTCCTTCGAGCCGATCGCGCAGGTCGCGGCCGTGAAGCCCGGCAGCGTCGATCCGGCACGCGTGGCCGCGCTGATCAAGCAATATGATCCGGACGGCAAGGCGCGCGGCATTTCGATCAATCCGACGACGCAGCATCTGACCTTGCAGGGACGGCCCGGCACCGAGCTCGACATGACCAGCGGCGCGGTCACCGACAAGCCTGCCGCTGCCGGCGTGTTTCAGTGGGCGCGCATGACGCATGAGCACCTGATCGGGATCGAGGGTCTCACGACGATCTCCACGATCGGGATGATCGTCATCATGATCATCGGCATCCTGATGGGGCTGCCGCGGCTGCGCAACACGCTGTCCGGTTGGCACAAGGGCGCCGCCTGGTTCACCCTGCCGCTGATTCTGCTGAGCCCATTGACCGGCGTCCTGCTCGACCCCAGCAACAGCTTCTTCAGTGCGCCGGCGAATTCGGCCAAGCCCGTCTCGTTGACGGAGGCGGTCAGTATCGTCGCCCGGGATCATGATCTCGCGACCGTCAACATGATCGGCAATCGCGGCGGGCGGATGCTCGCGCGTATCATCGAAGGCGATGAGCTGCGCGCCTATGCCGTGACCGCCGACGGCCTCTCCGCGCTGCCGCGCAACTGGGTACGGCTGCTGCACGAGGGCAACTGGTCGCTGATCGGCAGCGGTGCCAACGTGCTGATCTCGGTGGTGCTGCTCGCCCTGCTCATCACGGGCGTGCTGATCTGGACGCAGCGCCGGCTGCGCCGGCCTCAGCGGAGCCGCGACCTCCGGGCGGGGTCCGCGGCGGCTCCATCGATCCCCTCCTGAGGGATCAAGTCCGCCCGGCGGCCGATCCGAGCGAGCGACGTGATACTGGCTTGGACGCGGCCTTCGAGCGCCGCGTCGGGCTCTTCCCGACATCCGCCTTGGGGCCTGCATAGGCCGCGATGAACACTTTGATGCCCCCCTCGAGCTGGGCGCGGTACTCCGCCGCGCTCGGCGCCTGCAGCGACAGCGCCCAGGTCAATGGCAAGCGGCCCTGGATCAGGGTGAGAAACTGCGTCGCGGCCAGCTTCACATTCGCAATATCGAGCAGTCCCGCGGACTGCGCGGCGCGCAAGAACGACGCCACCTCGGCATCGCATCGGTCGGGCCCGTTTCTCATGAAGGCTTCCGCGATGGCCGGATAGCGCGCCGCGCAGGACATCATCAGACGATGCATCGCCAGCCCGCTGCCGTCGAGGAACATCGACAGGAAGCGGCGGGCGATCTCGCGCAGGTCCCGTTGGAGATCGATCGGGCGATCGTCCCGCACCCACAACGGCTCGCGCCTCGCCCTGCAGTCTTCCTCGACCAAAGCGAGCAGCAACGCGTCCTTGTCGGTGAAATGGCCATACAGCGTCGCCTTCGACACGCCGGCGTGCCGCGCGATCGCATCGACGCTCGTGGTGTCGAATCCCTGCTGCAGAAACAGGCTTCGTGCACTGTGGAGAATCTGCGCGTGCTTGATATCCGTGCGAGCGCCGGACGCGGTGTTGCCGGCACGACGCAAGTGCGAAGAAGATGTGGCCATGCCGTTCTCTAGCATCAACGTGACTTGACTCAAGCCTGACACGGACACCATCCTCCGGCAAGAAAGAACTGAACGGTTTAGTTTTTTGAAGAAGGATGTCCAAATGTTTCTGGCCTGGTGGCGGCCCGGCGCGAGACGCGGCACGACTGTCGCGCCGCTCGGGCTCGTCGGCTGCAGCGTGCTGCTCGCATCCTGCGCGATGGGTCCCGACTTCATGTCTCCGGATGCGCCGGCAACGGCCGGCTACACGTCCGAACGCCGCCTCGCCGCGACCGCCAGTGCCACTACTCCGGGCGGCCAGGCACAGAGCTTCGCGTCGGGACACGACCTGCCCGGCACGTGGTGGGCGCTGCTTCATTCGCGCCAGATCAACGCCTTCGTCGAGGAGGCGATCCGCAACCATCCGGACATCGAGGCCGCGCAGTTCGCGCTGCGCGCCGCGCGCGAGAACGCGCTGTCGCAACAGGGGGCGCTGTTTCCGCAGGTGAGCGCGAGCGGATCGGCCGAGCGCACCCAGGCCTCCACCACGCAGCAGGGGCAATGGCCCGGTCAGACCTCGCTCTACACGCTCTACGGAGCCTCGGTGAGCGTCAGCTACGCGCTCGACATCTGGGGCGGCACACGCCGCCAGGTCGAGGCGCTGCAGGCGCAGGCGGACTATCAGGGCTTCAAGATGGAGGCGACCTATCTCGCGCTCACCGCCAATGTCGTGACGGCCGCGATCACCGACGCGTCGCTGCGCGACCAGATCGCGGCCACCGAGGAGATCATCAAGGCCGAGAGCGATCAGCTCGGCCGCATCCAGCGCCAGTTCGACGTCGGCGCGATCTCGAAATCCGACGTGCTGTCGCAGGAAGCGACGCTGGCGCAGGCCAAGGCGACGCTCGCCCCCCTGCAGAAGCAGCTGGCGCAGCAGCGCAACCAGCTGATGGCTTATCTCGGCCGGCTGCCTAGCCAGGACCGCGGTGAGCATGTGACGCTGGCGGAGCTGAAGCTGCCGCGCAGGCTGCCGGTGTCGCTGCCCTCCTCGCTCGTCCGCCAGCGTCCCGACATCCGGCAGGCCGAGGCGACCTTGCACCAGGCCACCGCAACGGTCGGCGTCGGCATCGCCAACCTGCTGCCGCAGGTGACGCTCTCCGGCAGCTACGGCGCGAGCGGCCCGGAGCGGCTGTTCTCGCCGACGACCTTGGTGTGGGAAGCGGCATCGAGCGTCAGCCAGAAGCTGATCGACGGCGGTGCGCTGTACCATACCAAGGAAGCCGACGTCGCGACGTTCGAGCAGGATCTCTCGCTCTACAAGAGCACGGTCATCACCGCGTTCCAGAACGTCGCCGACTCCTTGCGCGCCATTCAGTATGACGCCGAAGCGCTGAAGGCGCAGGCCGCGGCCGAGAAGGCCACCTCGGACAGCCTCGCGATGGCGATCGAGCAATTCAAGAGCGGCGCCGTGCCTTACGCCAACGTCATCACGGCGCAGCAATCCTATCTCAACGCGCGCGTCTCCCGCATCAAGTCGCAGGCCACGCGCTTCACCGACACCGCCGCGCTGTTCCAGGCGCTCGGCGGCGGCTGGTGGAACCGCCAGGACGAGACTCCAGCGGCGCTGCCGCGCGCCAATCCCGGCTATTTCGCCGGCCCCAATCGGACCATCCAGGAAGCGATGTAATGACGAAGCGCATGACGATCATGCTGGCCGCCATGGCCGTTCTGTTCGGCGGCCTCTACGGATTCCAGACGTTCAAGGGCATCATGATCGCCAAGGCGATCGGCGCCATGGCCAACCCGCCGCAGACGATCTCGACCGCTGTTGCGGCGACGGCGCCGTGGCGCTCCAATCTCACCGCCGTCGGCTCGCTGCGCGCCGTCAACGGCGCGGATCTGGCGCTGCAGGCCTCCGGCATCGTGCAGAGCATCCAGTTCAATTCCGGCGATGCCGTCGAAGCTGGTCAGCAACTGCTCCAGCTCGTCGCGACCGACGACGTCGCCAAGCTGCAGTCGCTGCAGGCCACCGCCGAGAACGCCGCCATCGTCGTCAAGCGCGACGAGGAGCAGATCAAGTTCAACGCGGTGAGCCAGGCGACGCTCGACAGCGACCGCGCCAACCTGAAGAACGCGCAGGCGCTGGTCACGCAGCAGAAGGCGATCGTCGAGCAGAAGACCTTGAAGGCGCCATTCGCCGGCCGGCTCGGCATCCGCGCCGTCGATCTCGGCCAGTATCTCGGCGCCGGCACCACCATCGTCACCCTGCAGAGCCTCGACCCGATCTTCGTCGACTTCTATCTGCCGCAGCAGTCGCTCGCCGACATCAGGATCGGCCAGGACGTCGGCATCTCAGTCGATGCCTTTCCCGGCGAGCGCTTCACCGGCCAGATCTCGGCCATCAACGCCAAGGTCGATTCCACCAGCCGCAACGTCCAGGTCCGCGCCACCCTGCACAATGAAAAAGCGCGCCTGCTGCCGGGGATGTTCGCCAAGGTCGAGATCGGAGTAGGCCAGCCCGAGCAGCTCGTCACCCTGCCGCTGACCGCTGTGGTCAGCAATCCCTATGGCGACCTCGTCTATGTCGTCGACGATCTCAAGGACGGCCAGGGCAAGGCGCGGCAGATGTTTATCAAGAGCAAACCTGCCAAGGGGGACCACATCGCGATCACCGACGGCGTCAAGCCCGGCGAGACGGTGGTGATCGCCGGACAGATCAAGCTGCGCAACGGCAGCCCCGTGAAGATCGACAATTCGCACGTCCCGGTGGCCGAAGCCGCCCCTGATGTCGTCGATCAGTAACCGCACGCAAGCCCACGCTCAGAGCCCCCCATGCGTTTCACAGACATCTTCATCCGCCGGCCGGTGCTGGCGCTCGTGGTCAGCGCGCTGATCCTCGTGCTCGGCCTGCGCTCGATGACGACGCTTGCCATCCTGCAATATCCGCGCACCCAGAACGCCATCGTCACTGTCAGCACCGCCTATGCCGGCGCCGACAGCGACATCATCGCCGGCTTCATCACGACGCCGCTGGAGAACGCGATCGCCCAGGCCAACGGCATCGACTACATGACCTCGACCAGCGTCACCGGCAGCAGCACCATCACGGTGAACCTGCGGCTGAACTACGATTCCGGCAAGGCGATGACCGAGATCAACGCCAAGGTGAACTCGGTTCTGAACCAGCTGCCGACCGGCACGCAACAGCCGACCCTGACCCTGAAGGTCGGCCAGACCATCGACGCCATGTATATCGGTTTCGCCAGCGACGTGCTGGCGCCGAACCAGATCACCGACTACCTCACCCGCGTGGTGCAGCCGAAGCTGCAGGCCGTGTCCGGCGTGCAGACTGCCGAGCTGCTCGGCGCCAAGAAATTCGCGCTGCGCGCCTGGCTCGATCCGGACAAGCTCGCCGCCTACGGCCTGACCGCGACGGACGTCTCGACGGCGCTGTCGGGCAACGACTACATCTCCGGTCTCGGCACCACCAAGGGCCGCCTGGTGCAGGTCGATCTCGCCGCGGCGACCAACCTGCATTCGCTGGAGCAATACCGCAACCTGGTCGTCAAGCAGGTCAATGGCGCCATCATCCGCCTTCGCGACGTCGCCAACGTGACGCTCGGCAACGATGACTACGACAGCGCAACCCGCTTCAACGGCAAGACGGCCGTCTATATCGGCATCCAGGCGGCGCCGACCGCCAACCTCCTCGACGTCATCAACGGCGTGAAGGCGGTGTTGCCGGACCTGCAGCGCCAGCTGCCGAACGGGATCACCAGCGAGGTGCTCTACGACTCCACCGACTTCGTGAACTCCTCGATCGACGAGGTGGTCCATACGCTGGTCGAAGCCATCGCCATCGTCATCGTCGTGGTGTTCATGTTCCTAGGCTCATGGCGTTCGGTGCTGATCCCGGTGATCGCGATCCCGCTGTCGCTGATCGGCACCTTCGGCCTGATGCTGCTGATGGGCTTCTCGATCAATCTCCTGACCCTGCTGGCGCTGGTGCTCGCGATCGGCCTCGTCGTCGATGACGCCATCATCGTGGTCGAGGCGGTGCACCGGCTGATCGACGAGGGTGTCTCGCCGGTCGACGCCGCGATCCAGTCGGCACGCGCACTGGCGAGCCCGATCATCGCGATGACCGTGGTGCTGATCGCGGTCTATGTGCCCGTGGGCTTCCAGGGCGGCCTGACCGGCGCGTTGTTCACCGAATTCGCCTTCACGCTCGCCGGTGCCGTCACGGTGTCGGCGGTGATCGCGCTCACCTTGTCGCCGATGAACTGCGCCTGGCTGCTGCGCCGGACCGAGCGCGGCGCCACCACCTTGGAGGCGCGGCTGGTGCGGGCCATCGACCATGTGCTCGAACGTCTCGCGCACGCCTACCGCCGCGGGCTCGAGAGCGTGTTCACCACCAAGCCGGTGGTCGTCGTGTTCGCGCTGCTGCTGCTGGCGATGATCCCCTGGCTCTATGTCAGCTCGACCAGCGAGCTCGCGCCGGACGAGGACCAGGGCATCGTGCTGTCGCTGACGAACTCCGCGCCCTCGGCCACGCTCGAGCAGCGCGAATTCTATGGCCAGCAGCTGTTCGGCCTGATCGCGCAGCGCCCCGAGACGCGCACCGTCTTCCAGATCGACACCCCGACGCAGGCGATCGGCGGCTGGGTGCTCAAGCCCTGGGATCAGCGCAAGGCGACGACCAAGACCCTACAGCCGGAATTCCAGCAGATGCTGAACGGCATCGCCGGCGCGCGCTCGGTCGCCTTCCAGCCCGCGCCGCTGCCGGGCAGCAACGGCCTGCCGGTCCAGTTCGTCATCGGCACCACCGGCGCGTTCTCCGAGCTCAACGACGTCTCGCGCGAGTTCATGGCCAAGGCGCTGGCAAGCGGCAAGTTCATCTTCCTCGACACCGACCTGAAGATCGACAAGCCGCAGACCACGGTCGTGTTCGACCGCGACAAGGCCGCCGATCTCGGCCTGAAGATGAGCGATCTCGGCGGCGCGCTCGCGACCATGCTGGGCGGCAACTATCTGGATTATTTCAGCCTGGAGGGCCGTTCATACAAGGTGATCCCGCAGGTCCGGCAGAACGACCGCCTGACCGATCATCAGCTGCTCGACTATTCGATCCGCAGCGGCGGCAACACGATGGTGCCGCTCTCGACGGTCGCCCGGCTTGAGCACAAGACCATTCCGGAATCGATCAACCACTTCCAGCAGATCAATGCGGCGACGATCTCGGGCGTGGCGATGCCGGGGGTCGCGATGGGCGATGCGCTCGCCAGCCTGAAGGAGCTGTCGACGTCGCTGCCGTCAGGCTACTCGATCGATTACGGCGGCGCGTCGCGGCAGCTCGAGCAGGAGTCCGGTGGCTTCGTCACCACCTTCGTGTTCGCGCTGATCATCATCTTCCTGGCGCTCGCCGCCCTCTTCAACAGCTTCGTCGACCCGATCATCATCCTGGTGTCGGTGCCGATGTCGCTCGCGGGCGCGCTGATCTTCATCAGTCTCGGCATCGGTGGCGCCAGCATCAACATCTATACCCAGGTCGGCCTGGTGACCTTGATGGGCCTCGTCAGCAAGCACGGCATCCTGATGGTGGAGGTCGCCAACGAGCTGCGCGAGCAAGGCAAGGAGCGCACCGAGGCGATCATCGAGGCGGCCACGATCCGATTGCGGCCGATCCTGATGACGACCGCGGCGATGGTGCTCGGCGTGATCCCGCTGATCGCGGCCAGCGGCGCCGGCGCGGTGTCGCGCTTCAACATGGGTCTCGTGATCGCCACCGGGCTCGCCATCGGCACCCTGTTCACGCTGTTCGTGGTGCCCGTCGCGTACGCACTGATCGCCCATCGCGGGACCGCGCACGAGGCGGCTGTTCATGGCAGCGAGGCGACAGCGGCGTCCTGAAAATTACATAAAATCAGTGAGTTAACTAACAATCCCGGGAGTCACATCGATCACCATTGACAAACGACATTTTAAAACGATATATCGTTCGTACGAAACGGAGATCATATCGTATGAGACATCATCATTGGACATTCGACCGCTCGCGCTGCGATGACGACCGCCAGGAGCGCGGCTGGGGCCATCGTGGACATCACCATGGGCGTCACGGCTTCGACGAGGCTTCCGACGACATTCGCATGGGCGGGCGCGGCGGCGGCTTCGGTCCGCGCGGACCAGGCCTGTTCGAACGCGGTCGCCGCGGCGGCCGTGAGGAATTCGGGCGTGGCGGCGGCGGCCGTGTCTTCGGTCCCGGCGACCTGCGCAGCCTGCTGCTGTGGCTGATCGGCGAGAAGCCGCGCCACGGTTATGAGCTGATCAAGGCGGTCGAAGAGCTTGTCGGCGGCGCCTATTCGCCGAGCCCCGGCTCGGTCTACCCGATCCTCAGCCTGCTCGAGGACATGGGCCAGATCGAAGCCGCTTCGGCCGAGGGCGGCAAGAAGCTGTTCGCAATCACCGACGCCGGTCGCCAGGCTCTCAAGGATGACGCGGCGGCCATCGAGGGCCTGCTCAGCCGCCTGCGCATCCTGGCGCGTTCAATGGGCGGCATGCGTCCGTCTGAGCAGGTGCTGCAAGCGGTTCAGACACTGAAGATGGCGCTCAAGATGCACCGGCGCGGCTGGAGCGACGCGGAGTCGAAGCGCGTCAGCGACATTCTCAACCGCGCCATCGCCGAGATCGAGGGCGACGACGACGCCGCGACCTGACACTCGGACACAGACCAAAGGAGCATCGACATGCCCCACTCCTACGCCATCGAGGTGACCGACATCGGACCGCGCAGCGACAGCGCCGGCGGTCCGAGCTACGACTTCACCTTCACGAGCCATGACGATCTCAACGAGATCATCGCCCGCATCCAGCGCCGCGGCCTGTTCGACGACAATGAGAGCAAGGTCTTCGTCACCGGCCTCAAGCTGCTCGGCGGCGTCCTGCTGAAACATCGGGGCGAGCCGCTGTTCGCCGAGTTCGGCCCGGCGTTCGGGCAGTTCATGAAGACGCTGAAGTCGGGCGCGAAGACGCAGGAGGCTTAGCTGCTGCTTCTCACGGAGCGGAGCCAGCGCCACACAGACGCTGCGCTCCCTCTCCCCGTTCTTACGGGGAGAGGGTCGGGGTGAGGGGCAGCCACACGGGTGGTTTTACTCGCGACGGGCAACTAACAGCAAACGTTCCTCGAGAGCTTCCGCGGTATGGGTCCCGGCGTTCGCCGGGACGACACCGGTGATGTGGCGCTGTCGTGCCTAACTTACCGTTGATGTGGCACGGTCCGTGCCAAACCCATCCGTGATGTGTCACGCGATCGGGCAAAACCCACCGCTGTCGTCCCGGCCGCGAGCCGGGACCCATACCGCGTGATGGTCGTTGGCGGAACGGATGCCATTTATCGCATCCCGACCAACGAGATTGACGACGGCCGCTACGCCGGCTCCAGCACCATCAACCCCGTCGCCGTGTTCGAGATCGGGATGTGATAGTTCGCATGCTCCTTGCGTACCTTCTCCGGCAAGGCGCCGCGCGCGACCATCCAGTTGAGCAGCTCGACGCCCTGCGTGCCCGACAGTTCGACCAGCTCCGCCGTTGAGTACTTCGTCGCCCAGGCGGGGTCGTCGACCATGCTGGCCATGAATTTCTCGTCGAAATCCTTGTTGATGAAGCCGGCGCGCTCACCGTCGAGCTGGTGCGACAGGCCGCCGGTGCCCATCACCACGACCCGCTCGTCCTTCGGCCAGGACTCGATCGCCCGCGCCAGCGCCTGGCCGAGCTTGTAGCAGCGCGCCGCCGAGGGCAGCGGCGCCTGCACGGTGTTGACGACCACCGGCACGACCCGCACCGGCCATTTCTGGTCCGGCCAGCACAGCGCCATGGGAAGCGTGAAGGCATGATCGACCACCATCTCCTGGCAGGTCGTGAGGTCGAAATCCTCCTTTACCAGGTGCTCGATCAGGTGCCACGACAATTCGCTGTCGCCCTGGAACGGCGCGGTCTGCGGGATGCCCCAGCCCTCGTCGGCATTGCCATAGCTTTCGCACGCGCCGATCGCGAAGGTCGGCATCTTGTCGAGGAAGAAGTTGAGGCCGTGGTCGTTGTAGACCAGCACGACGACATCCGGCTTCACCTTGGCGAGCCATTCGCGGACATGCGGGAAGCCGTCGAAGAACGGCTTCCAATACGGATCCTGCTGCAGCCCCTTGGCGATCGCGCCGCCGATGGCCGGGACGTGCGAGGTGGTGATGCTGCCGACGATCTTTGCCATGATGCTTACCCCCGTGCCGCCAGAAGCTTGGCCTTGAATTGATCCTTGGTCAGTCCGGTCTGCTGCGCGCCGATGTCCTGCATGTCCAGGCCGAAGATGCCGGCGAACTTGGCGAGGTAATAGGCGTTGCCGCCGGCCTCGATCAGTTGCAGCACATTGCGGTTCTTGATCGCGGCGCGCTGCTGCGCGTTGAGGCCGTATTTCGCGCAATAGCCATCCTCGTCGGCGACGAAGGCCTTGCGGTTGGCGGCATCGTTGAAGGAGTAGCACATCTTGTTGAGCGCATAGCCCTTGCGGGCCTGCTCGCCGTCGAAGATGGTGGTGCCGGGCACGGGCTGCCGGGCCGATGTGGCGGACATTGAAACCTCCCCTGAAAGCGTTCTGAGCGGCCGCGCTTGATCTGGATCAAACGCGGCGCGGTCCATGCCGCCAGTATCTCCGGCAGACACCGCCGATCAAGCCCGCCTGCCCGATCCGATACATGAGTCAATTCGATCATTTGGACCTCGACGGCCATCTGCTGCAGCTCCTGCTCGCCGTGATCGAGGAGGGCTCCGTGACGCGCGCCGCGCATCGGCTCGGCGTGACGCAATCGGCCGTGAGCCATCTGCTCGACAAGCTGCGGGCCATCACCGGCGATCCGCTGTTCGTCAAATCCGGCCGCGGCATCGTGCCGACGGCGCATGCGCAACTGCTGGCGCTGCGCGCCCGCGCGCTACTCGACGATCTCCGGACGTTCTCCCACGCCGCCGCCTTCGAACCTGCGAAGATCTCCGCGCAGGTGACGATCGCCGCCAACGACCTGCAGCGCGATCTGCTGCTCCCCTCCCTGCTCCGCTATGCGCGCGCGCAGGCCCCCGGCCTCGGCCTTCGCGTCATCCCCTCCGGCGCGCCGACGCCTGAGATGCTGCGCGAGGAGCACTGCCAGCTGATCATCACGCCGCGCCCGCCTGATGGCAGCGACATCATGCAGAAGCGGCTGTTCGAGGACAGCTACCGCGTGTTCTACGATGCCGGCCAGCGCGAGCCGCCTGAAAGCCTGGAGGACTATCTCGCCAGCGACCACGTCACCGTCGTCTACGAGCCGCGCCGCCGGCTTGACATCGACGAGGTCCTCGCCGAGCGCGGCATCGTCAGGCGCTTCGTCGCGCAAGTGCCAGGCTTCGGCGGCATCGGACCGTTCCTGCGCGGCAGCCGCATGATCGCGACTCTGCCGAGCCTGCTGCGGGCCTACATGTTGCGCGGCCTCGCCGTCGCGCCGGTGCCGGTCCCCTGCCCTGTGATGCCGATGTACATGGTCTGGCATCTGCGCCACCACGACGACCCGATGCATCGCTGGCTGCGCCAGCAGCTCGAGATCGTGGTCGCCCCGAGCCTTGCCGCAGCAGCCGAGCACATGCCGGCGCTGGTGTAGTCGCGCCTCACGCGGGCGTATGACAGACCGCCTCGATATTGTTGCCGTCGGGATCGCGGACGAAGGCGCCATAATAGTGCTGGTGATAATGCGGCCGCAGTCCCGGCGCGCCATTGTCCCGCCCGCCGGCCGCAATCGCGGCCTGGTAGAACGCATCGACCGTGGCGCGGTCCTTGGCGTGGAACGCGACATGCGTCGAGGTCGCGGCCGTGCCGCCGGTGCCGATCCAGAAATCCGGACGACCGTCACCGAAGCCGGCGTGAGCGCCATGACCACCGGTCTGCGCGTCGGTGATCTCCATCATCAGGACATAGCCGAGCGGCGCCAGCGCCGCCGTGTAGAACGCCTTGGCGCGGGCGAAATCGGAGACGGGGAAGCCGACGTGGTCGAGCATGATGATCCTCTCTTGTCCGGCGAGACGCGCACGACGGGCGCACACCGGGCTTCATGCACGTCCGGCATTCACCTCGCAAGCGTGCCCGCACGCATCCCGGCGAGGATACGCCGCGCGGTCTCGCAGCCGCTCGCCAGCGCGGCCTCGACCGTTCCCATGTCGCGGCCCCGGTACAGCGCCTCACCCGAGATCAGCACCGGGCCGTCCCACTGCGACAGCATCTCCTGGGCCTCGCGCGTCGTGAGCGTGGCATAGGAATAGGCGCCGCGCGCGAACGGGTCCTTGCTCCAGTCGGTCGCGTGACTTGCCACCAGCTGCGTCCTGAGCATCTCCACGGGCTTGTCGAAGATGCCCGCGAGCGCCGAAACGCCGGCCTCGATCAGCGCGGCCTCGTCGCACGCAGCGAAGGCGCTGGTCGGCGGTCCGGCCAGCCAACCTGTCAGCACGGCCGCATCGGCCGGATGCTGCGTCCACCACACCGGCACCTTGGCCTCGGACAGCACAAACAGCATGTCGGAGAGGTCGCGTGCGCCGTTCTCCAGCCACCAGCGCCGCTCGAAGCGCAGCAGCAGCTTGATGACATTTCCGAAGCCGATGGCTTCAGCTGCCTGCTGTCGTTCACGCATCGCCGGCGGCAGCGCGACGGTCCGCAGCAGCGGCAGCGGCACGGTCAGGACGGCGAGATCGCCGCGCTCGACACCGCCATCGGCACAGCGGATGACAACACCGTCATCGGAGCTCTCGACGGCGCTGACAACGGCCTGAAACCGCATCGTCACACCATGGCGCCGGCACTCGGCGACGAGGAAGTCGACCAGAGCCGCGTAGCCGCCGACGATGCGGCCCTGATCGCCGCGCTCACCGCCCATCCATTCGTCGCGCAGCGCGAAGACGCTCGCAAGACCCGGATCTGCGGCATCATAGCCCTGCACCATCCCGAGCACGGAGCTGCGCAGCGCCGCGAACGCGTCGCCTGCAAAATGACGGTCGAGCAGCTCGGTGACCGTGATGTCCTGATCGAGCTCCCGGGCCACGCGGTGGAGCAGACGCATCTGCCCCGCGGCGGGATCGTCCTGCGAGAAATCACCGTGAGACACGTGCCATCGCGCGCCGTCGACCGGCGTGGACCGCAGTCCGGCCTCAGCCATCAAGGCATGGGTGACCGGCGCCTCGCCGTGAATGAATTCGGCGCCGGCGTCCGCGCGATAACCGAATTCGCTCTCAGGCAGCGAATGGATCCGTCCGCCGCAGCGCTCGCGCGCCTCGAGCAACGTCACCCTCCGTCCCGCGCGGGCAAGCTCGCGCGCGGCCATCAAGCCGGCCGCGCCGGCGCCAACGACGATGACGTGGTCGTGCGCGTGCTCAGCCATGACCGGCCTGCGCCGGCAGGTCTGCGCCGTTGGTGATTTTGTAGCGCAGCCAAAGCGCGCCGCCTTCCAGCGCCGTCGTGCTCTCCAGGGTCATCGCCGTCAAAGGGGCGCGCTGGTCGGACTCGGCCTCCGAGGAATCGAACACCATCGGCGCGCCCTTCGCGCCATCGACGGCCGGGCACAGCACGAGGTTGAGCTCATCGATCAGCCCTGCGCGCAGGAATGTACCGTTGACGTGGCCGCCGCCTTCGAGCAGCAAGCGCTTCACGCCGAGCTCGCGCGAGAGGATGTCGAGCACGCGCGGCAGATCCAGCTTGGTCTCACCGCCGAAGATATAGGACACGCCCTCGCTGCGCAGCCCTGCGATATGCGCATCCGAGACGGCTTCCGTCAGCACGACGACGATCGGATCGCCGCCGATGTCGGAGCGACCCCAGCAGATCTTGCCGTGGCCGTCGAGCACCACGCCATAGGATCTGGAATCGCGCCGGCATATCCAATGCTCGCGCGGGAAGCGCTCGGTGGTCGTCGCCGGATAGGCCTTGCCCTTGGCGAACTCCTGACCGGTGACACGTCCGATCAGCCAGGCATCGCCGCCGAGCTTCTCATGCACCTGCTCGAACACGTCGCCCGAGCCCTTCGGCCGCCAGCGGCTGGGCCAGGTCCGGCCATCGACACTGGAGGCCATCAGGCAGATCACGTCCGGTTTCATGCATCCTCCTTGTTGCCGCGGCAGACTCACCGAATATGGTTCCCGGGGCGCCGTCGTCAACGAAGCGGCCGCGGTTTCGTTCGAAAGCGGCCATGCCGCCGTTGCAAGGGTCTTCGAGGCGCGCCTACTGTTTGCCTCAGATATGCTGCGCTCAAATCGGGAGGAATGGAGCAGACCATGCCAAGCGCCCCGCGCCCATCCATTGCCATGCGCGCGCACGCAATGGCGCTGCTGGCGGCGGCGCTGGCCGGGCTTGCGCTTGGCATCATCGGCATCTGGCGCCTCGAGGCGGTGCGCGCCGGCCTCACCATCACGCAAGGCCAGGTCGGCACGACCCCCATCACGATCTATCAGCGCCGCGACGCGCCCCCCGCGCCGGTGGTGGTCATCGCCCACGGGTTCGCGGGCTCGCGCCAGTTCATGGAAGCCTACGCGCTGACGCTTGCGCAGGCGGGCTATCTCGCCGTCTCCTTCGATTTCGAGGGGCATGGCCGCAATCCCACGCCGATGTCCGGCGACGTGACGCGGATCGACGGCACGACGCGCAAGCTGATGAGCGAACTCGGCCGCGTCACCAACGCGGCACTGTCGCTGCCCGGGTCCGATGGCCGCGTGGCGCTGCTCGGCCACTCCATGGCCTCCGACATCATCGTGCGCGAGGCGCTGGCCGATGCGCGCATTGCCGCGACGGTGGCAATCTCGATGTTCTCCGAAGCGGTCACCGCGAGCGCGCCGCGCAACCTCCTGATCATCACCGGCGAGTGGGAGAGCGCGCTGCGCCGGGACGCGCTGCGTAACCTGAAGCTCGCCGATGCCTCCGCCAACGAGGGCGACACGGTCGGCGATCCCGCCGCCACAGGCGCGCGCCGCGCCGTGGTAGCGCCCGGCGTCGAGCATGTGAGCGTGTTGTATTCGACGACGGCGCTGCGCGAGGCGCACGCATGGCTCGATCAGGTGTTCGGCCGCACCAGCAGCCGCGAGGTAGCGGCCACGGGCAGCGCCATTGCGCTGCTGCTCGCCGGCATTGTCCTGCTGGCGTGGCCGCTCGCCGAGCTGCTGCCGAAAGGCGATACGCCGTTGCCAGTCCTGCCATTGCGAACCCTGGCGATCGCCACGCTGGCTCCGGCGGTGCTCACACCGATCACGCTGAGATTCGTCGACACGCGCTTCCTGCCGGTGCTGGTCGCCGACTATCTCGCGGTGCATCTGTTCGTTTACGGCGCGCTGTCGCTCCTGCTGTTGCGCCTGCAGGGCGTCCGCTTCGGCCGCATGGCCTGGCTCGCAGCGGTCGTACTGGCAGCTGACGGGATCATCGTCTTTGGCGGCGCGCTCGATCGCTATGTCGCCTCCTTCATGCCGATCCCGGCCCGCCTGCCGATCATTGCGGCGATCGCGGTCGGCGCCGTGCCCGCCATGCTGGCCGACAGCATCGCCAACCAGGGCGGCCACGCCGCGCTGTGGCGCACGCTGTGGATCCGCGGCGTCTTCCTGGCCTCGCTCGGCGGCGCCGTCGCGCTCGACCTCAGGCGGCTGTTCTTCCTGCTGATCATCATCCCGGTCATCGTGCTGTTCTTCATCGTGTTCGGGCTGATCGGCGGCTGCGTCGGCCGCAGGACCTGCTCGCCGATGGCCGAAGGCCTCGGTCTCGGGCTGATCCTGGCCTGGGCGCTCGGCGTGACCTTTCCGATGTTCCTGCCGGGCTGACAAGTGAAGACGCCGCGGTCAGATGAGAACCAGCACGAGCCGCCTCGGCGCGCCCGAAGACATGGAGCAATCATGGCGAAACACCGCATCTACACGATGAGCTTCGCGAGCGTGTACCCGCTCTACGTCGCCAAGGGCGAGAAGAAGGGACGCACCAAAGCGGAGGTCGATCAGATCATCTGCTGGCTGACGGGCTACGATCAGAAAGCGCTAGAAGCCCAGCTGGATCGACGGACCGATTTCGAGACCTTCTTCGCGCAGGCGCCTGCGATGAATCCGGCGCGGTCCCTGATCAAGGGCGTGATCTGCGGTGTCCGCGTCGAGGAGATCGAGGAGCCTACGATGCGGGAGATCCGCTATCTCGACAAGCTCATCGATGAGCTGGCGCGGGGCAAGACGATGGACAAGATCCTGCGCAAGCCCTGACCGCGCTCAGTCATGCTCCTGCCCCGGCTCCGGCCGCAGCATGAAATGACCGAAGGCGGTTGCGATCGGCTTCGCCGCATCGTCCTGCCAGGCGCGGGCCTCGAAGGCGACCACGCGCCGCCCCTGCTTGACGATCGAGGCGGAGGCGATGGTGTCGAGCGCGCGGCCGGACCTGAGATAGTTGACGGTCAACCCGATCGGCTTCGGCGGCGCGTCCACGCCGAGCTCGCGCATGACGGTGATGATCGCGGAGGTCTCGAGAAACGCGCCGGTCATGCCGCCATGGATCGCGGGCAGCACGGGATTGCCGATGATCTGCTGCGAGAACGGCATCACGAGCGTGTCGTCGTCCGCCAACCGGATGCCGAGGCAGCGCGCGAACGGGCTGGTCGCGAACGGCCCTGAGGGATCGTCGGGCGCTTCGAGCGGCGGCGGCGCGCCGGTGAAGGCCGGTCGATCGGTCAGCATGTTGGTGCGGTTGGCCCCGATCATGAAGCAGGCGGTCGCGGTTGCCACCGGCTCGCTCTCCTCCTCCTGATAGGCCGTCGCGCGCACGAAGGCGATCGAGCGGGTGACGCGATAGCACACCGCATGCGCCTTGATGTCGAGACCAGGCGTCGCGGGCTTCTGATAGTCGATGCGCAGGTCGAGCGTGGCAATCGCCCTGCTGCCGTCGAGCGCGAGTTGCACGGCCATGCCGCAACTCTCGTCCAACATCGCGGTGACCACGCCGCCATGGATCACGCCGGTGTCACTGTCGCCGACGAACACCGGGCGATAGGGCAAGGTCGACCAGGCCTCGCCCGGCGCGAAGCGATCCATGCGCAGCCCGCTGATATGGCCATACACAGAGCGGCGATGGCGGATGGCCTCGGCGAGCTGTTCGAATGCCTCTGATGCGGCTGATATCGACGTATCGGACATGGCTGGGATTTACAGCATGATCACGGGAAGAGCGAAGCGAATTCAGAGATCATGTGCGCAAGACGAACAGGTCGAGGCTGGAGCGATATGCGACCGCGTCCCTCCAAGACAACGCAACTTTCAGATGCATAGACAGTCCGCAGCATCGTCCCGCGCTTGTTTGTAGCTCGGGCGTCCCGGAGCAGGCCCGCCCCCGCAAATCTACGTGGATGAAAAGTGAACCGGGCGCGGCGCGCTTAGAACATTGGCAACCTTAATAGGGACATAATGGTCTCAATCAAATCCCGGAGACCTGTCGATGCGCAAACCCACCACGCCGGATGTCCCGCCGAAGAGCGGCACGGCTTCTCTACGAATTGCGATGAGCCTGGCGCTGGCGGCGAGCGCCGGCGTGATCTGGTGGAGCGGCGGCGGAGCCAACAGCTTCACCTTTCCCGGCAATGGATCACCCTCGCTGGAGACGCGCGTCGCCGCGCTGACATCGGAACTCACTCAGCTCAAGGCCGAAACGGCGCGGCTGCGCGATCGCCAGAACGACACGTCCGGAGATCTGGTCCAGCTTCGCGCCAGCCTCACCAGCGCCGAGACCGGCCTGGCAACGCTGCGCACCGCCGCCGACGAGAGCGAGTCCCGCCGTCGTGACACCGCCGACAAGATCGAGCAGGACATCGCGCTGCTGAAGCGGCAGGCGATCCGGCTGCGCGCCGCCAATGAGGACACGTCGACCGAGCTGAGCAGCCTGCGCGCAGCTGCAGCAACCAGCGACATGGGCATCGAGCAGCTGCGCACGAGCACGAACGAGATCCGCCAGCAGGTCGCCCGCATCGAGACGGCCCGCGAGGCCACCAGCTCGATTGCCCGCATGCACAGGCATCGCGCCCGCCGCGTTGCGCGCGCCGCGGAGACCGAGCCGCAGCAGGTTCAGCCGTTCGCGATGCAGTGGCCGGGCGTCGTGCCGGCGGGCCGCAACTAAGCCGGCTTGATCGAACCTGACCGCGCGTCCCGCGCGGTCAAGATGGCCTCGCCTGCTACCACCAGCCCGGCTGCACCGGCCGGTAGTAGGTCGGAGGCGGCCCGCGCCGACGCGACGAAGTCATCGGCTGACCGTCCCAGCTGCGCTGGAACATATTTCCGAAGCCATCATCATATTCATCGCCGCTGGCCACAACATCGACATTGGTGGTCGGCTTGCGCGTGATGAAGCCGCCTTGCGGCTGGTTGCTCAAGACCGCGACAAATTCCGTGCGATAGTTGGTCTCGCTCGACAGCGGCTCGTCCGAGACGATGATCGAGGAGCGCGGCACCGCCGTCGGCGCGATCCGGGCCAGCACGTCCTTCGGGATGGTGATGCGGTCGAGCGCGTCCTTGGCGTCGTCGCCATCGTCGATCGTGACAGCGGTCCAGCGCAGCCCGGCGCCGTTCTGCGCCACGGCCGTGAACACATGGGTGCCGAGCGGCCGGTCGGGATCGCGGATCGTCACCGGCGATTCGAGCGAGGTATCGAACACCTCGCCGCCGCCGTCGCGTGCCGGCTTGTGCGTATTGCGCCTGACGTAGAGCATCTGCGTCGACCGGCTGATATAGACCGACACCGGCTCGGTCGCGAGCTTCGCTTCCTCCGCCGCCTTGGCGGTTTCGGTCTTCTTGGCGGCGGCCGCCTTCGCCGCGTCCTTCGTCGTGGCCGCCGCAGTTAGCTTGGCGACGGAGTCCGACTTGGCAGCCTCGAGCTGCGCCGCCGTTTCGGTGGTCTGGGTCGCGGCCTTCTGCCTCGCGTCCTCGGCCTGGGCCTTGGCCTGATCGGTCTTGGCGGCGGCGAGTTTCCGGTCGGCGGATTTCAACTCGGCCTCGCTGCGCGCCTTGGCCTGCTCCAGCTTGCGCAAGGAGGCCTTCAGCGACTTCGCATCACGCTCGGCGGCGGCCGCGGCGGCCTTGGCTTCGTCGGCAAGCTTGGCGGCGTCCTCCGCCTCACGAGCGAGCGTGGTCGCCCGCGAAGGGGCGCCCGAGAGCGCGTCCGCACTCGGCACGAACAAGGCGGGATGCGAAAAATCGACCGGCGCGACATCGCCGGGCGCAATGATCACGCGCATGCCGATAAAGGTCCTGTCGAACAGCTTCTCGGCGAAGCCGTAGGGCATGCGGACGCAACCATGCGAGGCGGCATAGCCGGGCAGCGGCCCGCCATGCAGCGCCACCCCGTTCCAGGTGATGCGCTGCATGTTGGGCATCCAGGCATCGTCATAGAGCGTCGAGTGATGGTCCTTGTCCTTCTCCAGCACGGCGAACACGCCGGCCGGCGTCTCGCGGCCGGAGACACCGGTCGACACCGGCGCGCGCCAGATCCAGCCCTCCGAATCGTAGAATGTGACCTTCTGCGCCTTGATCGACACGATCGCCATGATCGGATCACCATGCGCCCGTGGCGCCGTCGCCTCGGTGGCCGGTGCGGGCCGCGCCTGCCGCGCGTCGGCGCGAGAGCCCGGCAGGACCCCTGCCGCCACGATCGCAAGGGCCATCAAGCCCACTCCCCGACGCCGTGCCGTTGCGATGGCCCGAGGTCCCGTGGATGGTGTCACCATGCCGTGTCCCGATTCAATGCTGTTCATCTGCACCCCGCGCGACCGGCGCAGGACGATCTATAAGCTCGAACAAGTTATAAGCTCGAACAAATCTTGGAGTGAAGTGAGGCGACGTCTCACCAGCGCTGCATGACCGCCGGGCCACGATTGTGTCGAATCCTGGAACACAGCATGACGCTGCCTCGCTTGTTGTCATGATTCGTCTTCCCCCGCAGCGACATCCATTCATGAAGCCGTTGCTGCGCCATTAACGCCGACCCGCCCGGAGAGGTCCGTCGTCGCGGGAACGAGGCCCGTTCATGTCAGACGCAGGCGGGATGGTGTCGGGTTCAATGCAAGACGGCACCAGCCGGAACATCATGCGGTGGGCGTGGTCGGCAGACGGACACTCCCCTCCGATCGCGGCCTTAGGCTCTCGAATTCACCCAGGACTTGAAAGGCTTCCGCCGCACTCCCATCCTGTACCGGAACCGCCGCCGGAGGTGCTTGGCCCGCGGCGTCCGATTGCAGACGAGGAGATAACGCCTTGCCCGACCCGCGCGACTTTCACGTGCCGCAATCGTCCTACACGCGAGAGGATCTGCTGCGCTCCAGCGAGGGCGGCTATTTCGGCCCGGGCAACGCGCAACTGCCGGCCCCGCCGATGCTGATGATGGATCGCCTCACCGAGCTTCGTGAGGACGGCGGCCGCTATGGCAAGGGACGCATCGTCGCCGAGCTGGATATCACGCCGAAGCTCTGGTTCTTCGACTGCCTGTTTCGCGGCGATCCCGTCATGCCGGGCTGCCTCGGTCTCGACGCGATGTGGCAGATGGTCGGCTATTGGCTCGGCTGGTCGGGCTCTCCGGGCAAGGGCCGCGCCACCGGCGTCGGCCAGGTGAGCTTCAAGGGCCAGATCACGCCGGACGTGACGTGCGTGCGCTACGAGGTCGACATGCGCCAGGTCAAGCGCGGCCGCCTCGTGCTCGGCATCGCAGACGGACGCGTGCTGGCGGACGGCGCCTGCGTCTATGAGGCCAGGAACATGAAGGTCGCGCTCACGGCCGCATGAGCATTGATGCCCTCAACGCAGCTGCTTTTCGAAAAACAGATCCGGATAGGGATCGTCGTTGAAGCGCTCGATCTCGGTCCAGCCGGTCTTGCGATAGAGCTGCTGGGCCTCGCCGAGCGCGCTGTTGGTGTCGAGCCTGAGCGTCGTGATCGACAGCTTTCGTGCCGCCTGCTCGGCCGCGTCCATCAGGCGGCGGCCAACACCGAGACCACGGGCGGCGGGAGCGACCCAGAGGCGCTTGATCTCGGCGACCGCGCCACCGCTACCTTTCAGACCGACGCAACCGAGCGGCAAGCCATCGGACAGCGCGACGAAAAACGCGCCGCGCGGCGCCATCATGTCCACGGCGTCGGGATCGCGCGAGAGCGCGACGTCGTAGCCGCGCGCGAAACGGCGCGACAGCTCGGCGTAGTATTCCTTGAGGCAGTAGCGCGCCTGCTCATCACGCGGATCGACCTCGTCGATCCGGATGCGGTCGCGGCCCAAAGCTGCGGCGACCATATCCATGGCTGCGAGCAAGGCGTGCGGCTGGCTGTGGCGCGCGATCATCGCCTGCGCTTGCCGATTGGAGAGCGTCTCATAGGCCTCGAATTCGCGCCGGCCCGCAGCAGTGAGCCTGGCGATGCGGCGGCGCGCATCGTCGGGATGCGGCTTGGTCGTCACCAGCCCCTCCTCCTCGAGGCTGCGCAGGAAGCGGCTCATCAGCCCGGAATCGAGCGCGAGATAATCGCGGAGATCGGCGACGTCGCTACGGCCATGGCCGATGGCGTTGAGCACGCGGGCCACGCCGAGCGTCCGGCCGCGACCGAGGAACGAGGTGTCGAGCGCGCCCACCTCCGAGGTGACGGCGCGATTGAAGCGGCGGACGCGGGCGATCGGATCGAGCATGATACCTGACTTAAGTCAGGTATATTTCGATGTCAACGCGATGACACCCGGGCAGACCCCAAACAAAAAGGGCGGCCCGGCCGCCGACCGAAGCCGGATGCCGGACCGCCAGGTTTTCCCCGGGAGGAACTCAGATCAGTTCAAAAGCTTGGCGACGTTGTCCTTGGTCACGAGATCGAGACCGGTGTAGATGATCTCCGGGACCTTCTCGCCCTTCTTGATCGCCAGCAGCGTGTCCATCGACTTCTCGCCCATCTCGAACGGGCGCTGGCCGGTGAGCGCGTTGGAGTAGCCGTCGCGGAGCAGCTCGAGCTGCATCTTCAAGGTATCGGCGACGACCAGCGTCAGCTTGCCGGCGTCGATGTCCTTCTTGTTCTTGTTGACGAACGCCTTGTAGCCTTCGGGCGCGAACATCGGCCAGCCGCCGATCGGCACGATGGCGCCGAGGTCGGGCGTCGCGGTGCGCAGATCGGCCATCTGCTGGACGGCGAGCGCGGGATCATCGTTGCAGAAGGTCGGCGAGCCCGCCACTTCCGTCCACTTCGAGCCCTTCAGCGCCTCACGCACGCCGTCGACGCGCTCGGCCAGGTTCTTGGCGCCGGGACCGCCGGAGACCACGGCATATTTGCCGCCGTCAGGGCGCAGCTCGCGCAGCTGCTTGCCGAGCGCGAGGCCGAAGTCCTTGTTATTGGTGCCGATATAAGCGAGGCGCTTGGAGCCCGGCGCGTCCGCGTCGAAGGTGATGACGGGGATGCCCGCCGCGGTCGCCGCGTCGATCGACTTGGTCATCGCCGCGACGTCGGCGACGGAGATCGCGAGGCCGTCGACCTTCTGGGTGATGAAGTCCTGGATGATCTGCGCCTGCGTGGCCGGCTCGTGCTCGACCGGCCCCTTGTAGATGCACTCGACATTGCCGAGCTCCTTGGCGCGCTTCAGGCAGCCGTCGCGCGCGACGTCGAAGAACGGGTTGTTCATCGCCTTCGGCACGATGGCGAAACGATACTTGGTCTCGGCCTGGGCCGGCCCCATCAGGATCGCGAGCGATGCGACCGCATACAGCAGCTTCTTCATGGTTTCCCTCCTCCATGTCTATCCTTGATGATTGTCTGTGCCGGGCGCGGATAGACGTGACAGTCTCATCCCGGCCAGTATCTCGTCACAAGAGTCGCGATCACATCAGCCTTGCGCGGATGCGATCGACCAGCACCGCGGCGATGATGATCACGCCGACCAGGGTCTGCTGCCAGTAGGAGTTGACCTGCGCCAGCACGAGGCCGTTGCGGATCACCTCCAGCAGCACGCAGCCGACGATGGCGCCGAGCGGGCCGCCGATGCCGCCGGCAAGATTGGCGCCGCCGATCACGGCCGCCGCGATCACATTGAGCTCGTAGGACGTCGCCATGTTGGCCGGCGCTGATCCCAGCCAGCCGGAGATGATGATGCCCTGCAGGCCGGCGGCGAGAGCGCCGACCACATAGACCTCGATCTTGACGCGCGGCACCGAGACGCCGGTCAGCTCCGCCGCCTTCTCGTTGCCGCCGATCGCGAACACGTGGCGGCCGAAGGTCGTGTGGTGCAGCACCAGCGCCATCAGCAGCGCCAGCAGGATGAGATAGATGAACGGCGCGGGCACGCCATACACATCGCCCTGGGTCAGCGCATAGAAGTAGTCGGCGTCGGGACCGCCGGGAAAGCTACCCTTGCCGTTGGAGATGACGTAGCCGAGGCCGCGCACGATCGACAGCATGCCGAGCGTGGTCACGAACGGCGACAGCCCGAGCAGCGCGACGCAAACGCCGTTGATGAGGCCGACCATCAGCGAGACGGCGAGGCCTGCCAGCACCGAGACGATCAGGATCAGCCCGGGCACGTTGGCGACCACCGTCTTGCCGTCGGCGGCGAGATGCACGAACAGCGACGACAGCGGCATGCCCGGCGTCGACAGCGACGTCATCACCATCGAGGTGATCATCGCCGCAAAGCACATCAGCGAGCCGACCGACAGGTCGATGCCGCCGGTGATGATCACGAAGGTGATGCCGAGCGTCGCGATCGCGATGAAGGAGAAGTTCTTGGCGACGTTTTGCAGATTGCCTTCGGTCAGGAAGTAAGGGCTGGCAAAACTCATGATCACGATAAGCGCGACCAGCGCCAAGGTGACATAGGCGGTCTGCGAGGCGAACACGCCACGGTGCCACCATCTCATCGCACCGACGTTGGTGAACGTCACATCGGTGTTTGCGGGGCTGGTCTCGGATGGAACGGACATCACGCCGCCTCCTTGGCGCCGGTGATCAGCGCGGTGACTTCCTCGGGGCTGGTCTCAGCGACCGGCTTGTCGGCCTTCTTCTCGCCCCGCCGCATCACCACGACGCGGTCGCACACCGCGAAGATGTCTGGCATGCGGTGCGAGATCAGGATCACGGCGATGCCCTGCTCCTTCAGCCGATGGATCAGGCTCAGCACCTGCTCGACCTGGCGCACCGAGATCGCCGCGGTCGGCTCGTCCATCATCACCAGCTTCGCATTGGACAGGCGAGTGCGCGCGATCGCCACCGCCTGGCGCTGGCCGCCCGACATGTCCTTGACGAGATCATGCGGCCGCGTCTCCGAACGCAGCTCGCGGAACAATTCCAGCGCGCGCGCCTCCATGCCCTTGTGATCAAGCAGCTTGAGCGGACCGAAATTGCGCCGGAGCTCACGGCCGAGAAAGACGTTGGCGGCGGCGGTGAGATTGTTGGCGAGCGCGAGGTCCTGATACACGACCTCGATGCCGACGCTACGCGAATCCATCGGGCGATGGAAATGCACCTCGCGGCCGTCGAAATGAATCGTGCCCTGGCTCGGCGGAAAGTTGCCGGCGATGATGCGCACCAGGGTCGACTTGCCGGCGCCATTGTCGCCCATCAGGCCGACCACCTCGCCCGGCCTGATCGAGAGGTCGACGCCGTGCAGCGCCCGGATGGCGCCGAACTGCTTGCCGATGCCTCTGAGGTCGAGGACCGGCGCCGCCGCGGCCATGACAGCCGTCGCGCCCCCGCTCATCGACGCATTCACGTTGCTGGCGTCAGACATAACGGTTCACCACGCTTTCGAGATATTCCTGGCGGCCGGAGCGCGGCTGCGGATCCAGGCCGGACTCGACGGCGCGGTCGGCGAGCTCGGCGAGCGAGCGGCGGCCGGCGAGGATCGCCTGCCCCTCCTCGCCGTCCCAGCCGGCATAGCGCTGAGCGAGCGGCGCCGTCAGCGCGCTGTCCGTGAGCATCTCGTCGGCCGCGATCAGCGCGCGCGCACACGCATCCATCGAGCCGACATGGGCATGCAGGAGATCGTCCGGATCGATCGATTGCCGCCGGATCTTGGCGTCGAAGTTCAGCCCGCCCGTGGTGAAGCCGCCCCCTCTGAGGAGGTCATGGAACACCAGCGCCAGCTCCGGCACGTTCATCGCGAACTGATCGGTGTCCCAGCCCAAGAGATCGTCGCCGCGGTTGATGTCGAGCGAGCCGAACACCCCGAGCGCCTGCGCCAGCGCGATCTCGTGTTGGAACGAATGGCCGGCGAGAATGGCGTGGTTCTGCTCGATGTTGAGCTTGACGTCGGCCAGAAGATCGTAGCGCTTCAGGAACGCGTAGCAGGTCGCGACGTCGAAATCATACTGATGCTTGGTCGGCTCCTTCGGCTTCGGCTCGATCAGCAGCGGCCCCTTGAAGCCGATCTTGTGCTTGTGCTCCACCACCATCGAGACGAAGCGGCCGAGCTGATCCAGCTCGCGCTTCATGTCGGTGTTCAGCAAGGTCTCATAACCTTCGCGGCCGCCCCACAACACGTAGTTGGCGCCCCCCAGGCGATGCGTCACCTCGAGCGCGGCGCGCACCTGGCCCGCCGCATAGGTGAAGACGTCGGGATCGGGATTGGTCGCGGCGCCCGCCATGTAGCGGCGATGCGAGAACAGGTTGGCCGTGCCCCACAGCAGCCGCACCTTGGCGGAAGCCATCTTCTGCTCGAACACGTCGCCGATGGCGTTGAGGTTTGCGACGGACTCCTTCAACGTCGCGCCTTCCGGCGCGGCATCGACGTCGTGGAAGGTGAAGAACGGCACGTCGAGCAGCCGGAACAATTCGAACGCGACATCGGCCTTGGCGCGCGCCAGCGCCAGCGCATCGTCGCCATGCTGCCAGGGCCGCAGGAAGGTCTCGCCGCCGAACGGATCGGAGCCCGGCCAGCAGAACGAGTGCCAGTAGCAGACGGCGAAGCGCAGATGGTCCTCCATGCGCTTGCCCCTGATGACCCGATCCTTGTCGTACCAGCGGAACGACAGCGGGCTGCGCGACTCCGGGCCGCCATAGGCAATGGTTGCGCCGGTCTGGAAGAAGGGAGCCTGGACGTTCACGGGGATTTCTCCTTGAGAGCAGGATAGAGATTGCGCCACTGCGCATAGGCGCCGTCATAGGCGGCGCGTTGCGGGCCACGCGGTTCGAAACTCTGCAGCCGCTGCGGCTTGCGGCAGACATCGGCGGGTGCTTCGCCGGTCGCGGCGAGACGGCCGAGCCTGGACGCACCGATGGCGGCGCCGACCTCGCCTTCCTCGACGCGATGCACGGTCACGCCGAGCACGTCGGCCATGATCTGCGCCCACAACGACGAGCGTGATCCGCCGCCGACGAGATCGAGCTCGGTGATCGCCTGCGCGCTCTGCCCGAGCGCCGCGAGCATGTCGCGCGAGGCGAAGGCCACGCCTTCCAGCACCGCCTGCACGAGATCGTCGCGCGAGGCGGCGCTGCGCAGGCCAACCAGGGCCCCCGCCGCATGCGCATCATTGTGCGGCGTACGCTCGCCGTCGAGATACGGCAGGAACTGCACCGGGCTCGGGCGATCGACGCTGCCGCCGAGCGGCGCGAGCAGCGCCGCTTCCGGCGCGCCGAGAATCCGCGCCAGCCAGGACAGCGACGCAGCGGCCGACAGCATCACGCCCATCTGGTGCCAGAGCCCCCCGAGCGCATGGCAGAACGCATGCACGGCGGCTTCCGGCGCGGGTGCGAAACGATCGGTGACGCGGAACAGCACGCCCGACGTGCCCAGCGACAGGAACGCATCGCCCGGCGTGATCGCGCCGAGCCCGATCGCGCTCGCGGCATTGTCACCGGCGCCGCCGGCGATCACGACCTCGCCGCTCATGCCCCAGCGTTGCGCCAGCGCGCGCGACAGCACCGCGCTGCGCTCATTGCCTTCGACCAGCCGCGGCATGTGATCGAGACCGAGGCCCGTCGCCGCCAGCAGCTTTTCAGACCAGCGCCGCGCGCCGACATCGAGCCACAAGGTGCCGGCGGCGTCCGACATGTCCTCGGCCATCTCACCGGACAGCCGGTAGCGCACATAGGCCTTCGGCAGCAGCACCTTCGTGATGTCAGCGAAAATCTCGGGCTCGTGCTTCGCCACCCACACCAGCTTCGGCGCGGTGAAGCCCGGCATCGCCAGATTGCCGGCGATCGCGTGCAGTTCCGGACAGCGCTGCTCGAGTTCGGCGCATTCGGCCTGCGAGCGGCCGTCGTTCCACAGGATGGCGGGGCGCAGCGGCCGGCCGTCGCGCCCCAGCAGAGTGGCGCCGTGCATCTGGCCGGACAGGCCGATGCCGCGCACGGCCGACATCTGCCGCGGATGGCTCGCGGCGAGATCATCGACCGCGCCGATGACGGCCTCGACCCAGTGATCGGGATTCTGCTCGGACCACAATGGCTGCGGATGCGACAGCGACAGCGGACGGCCGGCGCTCGCGACCAGCGCGCCCGTCTCGTCCTCCAGCACGGCCTTTACGCCGGATGTGCCGACATCCAGTCCGAGAAACACTGTCCACTCCTCCCACACGGGTCACCGGTCATCAGCGCTCTGCGGCGCCTCGAAACCAGTGGCCTGCTCTTCTCTTCGTTCCGTGAACCATCCGACCGCGCCAGCCGCGGTCGCCGTGTCACGGCAGATTGTCCCGCATCACGATGTCGATGCGGATCGCTTCCTGTTCGCTCAGGATCGGCTCGCCGCGCGCCAGCGCCAGCAGCACACGCACCGCGGAACGGGCCTCATGCCCCGGATTCTGCGAGATCGCCGCATGCATCACGCCCGACAGCAGCAGCTTCCGCGTCAGCGCGGTGACGTCGTGGCCGACGAACACGATGTCACCGGCGCGCCCGGACTCGGTCAGCGCCTTGGCGACGCCGGCGGTGCCGGCGCCGACATTGTAGAGCCCGATGATGTCGTGATGCTCGGCCAGCAGCTTGCGCATGAGGTGTTCTGAGCGATCGTCCGCATCATGCCCCTCAGCGACGGGCAAAACCTCGAGTTGTCGAAACTCCGCCGCCAGCACCTGGCTGAAGCCGAAGATGCGCTCGGCGTGATCGCGCAGGCCCTGCGAGCCGGCCATGATCGCGACCCGTCCGGTCTTGCCGCCGGCGAAACGTCCAACCAGCGCGCCCGCGGTGCGGCCGGCGGCGATGTTGTCGATCCCGACATAATGATGCCGCCGCGACGACGGCACGTCGGAGACGAGGGTCACCACCTTGGCGCCGGACTCGACGAGATCGTTGATCGCGGCACGCACGCTCGGATGATCGAGCGCCACCACCGCGACGCCGTCGACGCGCCCGACCAGATCTTCGAGCTTGCCGGCCAGCACGGCCGGATCGAACACGTCGGTGGTGACGACATCGGCGGTCAGCCGCCGCGCGGCCATCCAGTTCGCGAGCTCGCCGAGATGCGCCTGAATCTGCTGCATGAAGGGATTGCCGCCGAGCGGCATCACGAAGGCAAAGCGCCGCGACCGCGCGCGCGCCAGCTCGGAGGCCGCCGCATGCGGCTGGAACGCGCTGCGCGCCATCGCGTCCTTGACGCGCCGCACCGTATCCGGGCGCACGCCGGGCCGGTTGTGCAGCACGCGGTCGACCGTGGCCAAGCTGACGCCGGCCTGCCGCGCGATGTCCCGCAATGTCAGCGGTGCGTTCATGCTCCTCCCCTTCGGGTTGAGGAACTTAGCGCGATTTTTGAGGTACGCAACTCATTTTTGATGTGCAGCGATGATCGGCGAACAATTCGACAAGGATCGGCATCACTGCGAAGCGCCCTAATCGATCCTCTGGCCGCCCGAAATGCCGGAGATGCAACACGGATTGGCGCGCGCCCGTGGCACCACCCGCTTCAGCCAGCACCGCGCCGGCGGCTGCCGCGGCCCGTGCCAGAACATCGGCGCCTTGACATAGGTCCAGGCGCGACACCGCGGCATCTCGCGATTGCAGGTCTGCCGGCAGGCTTGTGCGTCGTCGAACATGTCGAAGCTGCGGTAGTCCCCGCCGGGACGGTCGATGTCGGTGGCGAAGAAGTCGTTCGCCAGAGCGGGCGCTGCAAGCGCCGAGGCGAGCACGAACGCCGCCGCAGCCATCAAGTGACGAAGATGCATGGTCGCCTCCTGTCAACTTATGCGATCAAGTAAACTGACCTCGGAGGAGATTGTCAAACGCAGTTGCGGGCCATCGGACGGCTCAGACCACGCCTGCGAGCCCGGAGCACTCGGCCTGTGTGCAGCCGTAAAAGCGTGTCTCGACGAAGACCGGCGTGCAACGCGGATTGTCGACGACGAACTCACATCGGTCGAATGCGGTCTCGACGACGATGCAGTTGCTGAACCTGCACGGTCCCTGCAGATTGTTGAGCACGAACCTGCAATCTTCGAACCGGCAGGCGATGAACTCGCATTCGGCGAACGACATGCCGCGGAAGACGCAGCTCTTGAAGGTGGTGTGCGACAGCAGCACCGTATTGAACAGCCCCCAATACCAGTCGACCTCGCGTAGCGCACATCCGATCATCGCGCCGCCGACCATCGGCAACTCGATCTCGAGCTGAACGAAATTGCACCAGCGAAATATGCCCTCATTCCACAAGCGGCCGCGGGGCGGACCGGTTTCGGCGGTGAAGGTCTCGTGCTCGATCAACATGCTGCGTCCTGCTGCTGCGTTGCGCGGTCTGGCCGCGCTCCCACTCTGCAAGAAGACAGATGAGACCGGCCCAGCCGAGCCGATCATCTACACGAAAACGACCTCGACGCGCTTGTCCGAGCGCGCGGTCATGCGGCAGGCGCGCGAAAAGCCGTCGTTGGCGATCGCGAGCTTGAACTGCTCGGGGACGTCCGCGGTCGCGATCACGTCCAGCGCCGCGGCGGTCTCGGACAACGCCCGCACCGTGCAGTCGAAGGTGGAGCGTCCGGCATTGAAGGCGATCTGCCCGGCCTTGAACACGCGGCGCAGCGTGGGCGCAAGCGACGGCGCGGCGTCGACCCACGCGATGACCTGGTTGCGGCCGTTGGTCTTCGCCGCATACATCGCCTGGTCGGCGCGCTCGAGCATGGCGTCGAACGGCTGACCGGGGGTGAAATCCACGACGCCGAAGCTGGCCGTGACCCGGATCGGTCCGGACGGACTGTCGATCGACAGCGCGGCGACGGCCGAGCGCATCTTCTCCAGCACGGCCATCGCATCGCCCAGCCTCGTATGCGGCAGGACGATGCCGAACTCCTCGCCGCCGAGCCGGCCGATCACGTCGGAGGCGCGCAGGACGTTCTGGCAGGCCTCCACGACCTTCGTCAGCACCACATCGCCGACGCCATGGCCGTGAGTGTCGTTCACCGACTTGAAATGGTCGACGTCGAGCAAGGCGCAGGTGAGCGCATGGCCGTGCCGCTCGGCGAGCGCGCGCAGACGCTCCCCTTCGGAGCGGAAGGCGCGGCGCGACAGCGCGCCGGTCAGACTGTCGCGCAGGCTGAGGTTGCGCAGCATCAGCTCGTCGACGGCGATCGCGGCGAGATCCTGGAGCATCTCGACCTCGAGCGCACCGAATGCGCGCGGCCTGGTGTCCATGACACAGAGCGTACCGACATTGGCGCCGGAGATGCGGAGCTGCGCACCGGCGTAAAACCGAATGAAAGGCTTGCCGTAGACCAGCACGTTGCCGTCGAGGCGCGGGTCCTGATGGGTGTCGGGGATGACGAGGGGCTCGGACTGCCGGATTGCGTAGTTGCACAGCGCCGGCCGACGATCGCCCTCCTGCTCGGCCATGCCCTCAGCGGCCTTGAACCATTGGCGATGACCGTCGATGAAGGTCAGCGTCGACATCGGCACGTCGAACATCTTCCGGCACAGTCCGGTCAGGCGATCGAAGGCGAGCTCGCGCGGCGTGTCCAGAATATCGAGTTCCGCCAGGGCTTCCAGGCGGCGCGCATCATCGTGGTGTTCGGCAGACATTGGCAACTCCTCCCCCGCCGACCATGGCGCGCGCGGCTTAACGCGTCATTGACGAGGAGAATGAGGGAACTCCTAACAGGACGCGCGCGTCGCCGCTGGAACCAGGTGTCGATCACGCCTCCCCCGTCGGTGAGCCACCGCCGATCGGCCGAATAAAAATTCCGATTTCAAGAAGATTTCTCTTTCGCCTTATCGGAAGATGTGCTTATCTCCCGGCCATCCCGCCTCAACGAGAGGGGCGTTGCGCGCGATCGTCACGACACGCGAGGCGGGGATGCGGTGGCCGCGGGAGATCGCAGCATGCTCGGCAACGAGGGTGCGGACGAACGATCGCTTGCGGACGCGAAGTCGCAGCGGCCCGACACCCCGAAGCTGGTGTCATCCGCGCAATGCGCGCAAGCGCATTGTCGCGAGCGCGACGAGGCTTCGCCTCGCGCGGAGGTGGCCAACACGCCGGCGCACCAGGGCGACTGCGTATAAGCGTGAAGACACCGCGCAGGGAATGCCGGATGCTCGGCTGCACCTGTGGTACCTGCCGCCTGCATTTTTCTCGCAGGCGGGCCATGGGTGAGGCTGTCACCCGGCATTCCCTGCGCCCTCTCACTTGGAGGGACGATGTCGCTGCACCAACTCGGACGCCATGCGCCGCGAGACCGCGATGACATGTTTGTTGTCGGCTGATCCCGTGCTGTTTGAACCGTGAATCGGACCTGTCCCGAGCGGCGGTGCCGTAGGGTGGGCAAAGGCGCGCACGCGACACTGCGCGCCACGAGCGACGCTCGCTCGCGCGCCGTGCCCACCATTTTCTCCGCTTGCTCGGACACACGGTGGGCACGCAACCGCCCTGCGGGCGGCTGCTTTGCCCACCCTACGCCACGTCACACTCAGTCGTCGTCCCGGCGTTCGCCGGGACGACGGCGGTGATTGTCGGCGCACGACCCCGCGACTACTCCGAGCAGCCGAAGCTCGCGGCCTGCTCGACGGGCCCCGTCTTGTAGCGCGGCCAGGACGGCCAGCGGCACAGCGGCAGGCTGCGCGTCACGGCGAAAGCGGGCGCCTCGATCTTCTGCTCGACGACTTCGAGATCACCCGGCGCCTTGCCGCTCTCCACCCAGTCGACCAGCACGCTCAGCATGTCGACATTGGCTGGCGCGCCGTTGCCGACGTGGTCGACGCCGGGCGCGGTGTAGAGCCGCGCGAACTCCGCCGTCTCCGTCTTGCCGAGCTTGCGCTCGACGCTCTCGAAATAGCGGATGCCGGCATAGGGGCTCTGCGCATAGTCGGCCATGTGCTCCAGCATGACGAGCTTGCCGCCATGGGCGCGGAAGCGGCTGAGATCCGGATCGGTGGAGTCCATCAGCTGCGAGACCTGCAGCAGGCGCTCCTTGTAGTCCTCCGGACGATATTTGGTGACGTCGAGCTTCGGATCGCGCGCGAACACATATTGCGTGCCGCCCGCGCCGAACACCCACGCGATGCCGTTGGCCGGCGTCGGAGGCTGCGTCGGCGCGGCCTTGCCGAGCCACCACGAGATCCAGCCGCCCGCGGACGCGAAGCCTTCGGTATCCTCGCCCGAGATGCCCCAGCCCGGATAGTCGTCGAGCCCATTGGCCAGCGGGAACGAGAACTTGTAAGGCGCGTGCAAGGTGGCAATCGCCTTGATTTGCGCCTCGCTCAGGCAGGCATCGCTGCTCTTGCCGTCGAGGCAGCGCAGGCCGTCCAGCTTGAAGCTCGCCTTGCAGCCGACCGGGTTGGCGATCAGGTTATCGGCGACGCCGTCAGCCTTGTCGCAGCTGGCGCGGACAGCGTCCGCCACCAGCTTGACCTGCACCGGGCTGATCCACCCCTCGCCCATCGTCACCAGCCCGCCGCGCGTGCCGGCATGCTGCAGGCCGACCCAATTGATCACGGGCACGCGGGCGAAGATGCCGTCGAAATCCTCGGGGTAGCGCTGCGCCATGGTCAGCGCCTCGCGGCCGCCTTCGGACGAGCCCATGAAGTACATCTTGTCGGGCGCCTTGCCGTAGGCGCGCTTGATGAGCCCCACCGCGGCATCCCGCACCTTCTTGTAGGCGACATGGGAGAAATTCTCGAACGCCTCGTCGTTCAGCGCAAAGGCCTGCGGCGGCTCGCCTTGCTTGGACTCATGGCCCGAATCGGTGCCGTAGGTCACGAAGCCGCGCGCCAGCGGCGAGTCCTTGTCGAACGGATAGGCCGGCGGCAACCCGAGCCCGGTGATCAGCACGCCGTTGAAGCCGCCGCCGCCATATTGCAGCGACCGGCCGTTCCAATCGGCCGGGAGGTTCACCTCGAACTTGATCGGCGGCGCGTTGGGATCCCCAGGCGCGATATGACCCAGCACCTTGCAGTAGGCCGGCGTGGCCGGCACGACGCGGGCGGCGGGCGATCCCGCCTTCTCGGCCACCGACAACGGCGCCGGCGTCTGCATCGCGGCGGTGTCGATCTGCACCGCGCCGTCGGCGGTGCCGGCAAGCCCGCCGCAGGTTGCGGCGGCGTCACCGATCAAGGCCGCGGCATCAGCAGCCGGGGCAATCGCGAGCGACGTCAGAACGACGATCGCGCTCGCGCATGGCAAACTTCTTCCTCTCATGAGGCATTCCTTCCCTGTCAGGTCCCGTTGGCTCGGAATCCCCGATCCGCGCCAAGCCGGCGCGGATTCGCGACAGGTGTTGTAGCAGACCGGCCGTTAGAACGGCAGCCCGACATAGTTCTCGGCCAGCGACCGCTGCGCGGCGTCGGAGGAGAACAGATATTCGAACTCGGTGTCCTGCAGCCTGTCCTCGTACGGCAGGCGATCGGGGAAGCGATGCAGCAGCGTCGTCATCCACCAGGAGAAGCGTTGCGCCTTCCAGATCCGCGCCAGCGCCCGCTGCGAGTAGCCGTCGATGCCGGTGTCGTCGCCCTTTTTGTAATGATCGAGCAGCGCGTGATAGAGATAGTAGATGTCGGACGCGGCCGAGTTCAGCCCGCGCGCGCCGGTCGGCGGCACGATATGGGCCGCGTCGCCGGCGAGGAACAGCCGGCCGTAGCGCATCGGCTCGCAGACGAAGCTGCGCAGCGGCGCGATGCTCTTCTCGATCGAGGGGCCGGTGATCAGCTTGGCGGCGATCTCCTCGGGCAGCCGGCGCTTCAGCTCCTCCCAGAACGCATCGTCGCTCCAGTCCTCGACCTTGTCGGTCAGCGGCACCTGGACGTAGTAGCGGCTCAGCACCTGTGAGCGCAGCGAGCATAGCGCGAAGCCGCGCTCGTGCTTGGCATAGATCAGCTCCGGCGACACCGGCTTGGTGCGCGAGAGCACGCCGAGCCAGCCGAACGGATAAACGCGCTCATATTCCTTGATCTTGTCCTGCGGGATCGACTTGCGGCTGACGCCATGGAAGCCGTCGGCGCCGATGATGTAGTCGCAGTCGACGCGGATCACCTCGTCACCGCTGCGATAGGTGACGTAAGGCTTGTCGGAGGCGATGTCGTGCGGCGTCACGTCGGCCGCATTGTGCACCACCTTGCCGCCGAGCTTGTCGCGGGCCTCGTACAGATCGCGCGTCAGCTCGGTCTGGCCATAGACCATCACCGAGTTGCCGCCGGAATATTTGTGCAGGTCGACGCGGTCGAGCTTGCCGTCATGGGCGATGTAGAAGCCGTGATGGATCTCGCCTTCGCGGTCCATGCGCTCGCCGCACTGCGCCTCGCGCATCAGCTCGGCGAAGCCGTGCTCGAGCACGCCGGCGCGGATGCGCGACAGCACGTAGTCGCGGCTGGACTTCTCCAGGATGATCGTATCGATGCCCTGCAGATGCAGGAGCTGCGACAGCATCAGGCCCGACGGGCCGCCGCCGATGATGCAGACTTGGACTTTCATGGGCCTCTTCTCCCGGATTCGCGACAACAGGTTTGTTAGCTTTGCTTGTCAGTCGCGGATTTTAGCAAGGAACACGCGGCTTCACTTGGATGGACGCTGCATTCTCTTGCACTTTTCCGGCACATCGGTGGAACAAGCCGCCGGTATCCTGCTCCCGCCGCCTCAGCCCCCGGCTTCGGCAACGCCCATCGCACGACGGTAGTCGCGCGGGCTGGCGCCAGTGTGGCGTTTGAAGAAGCGGCAGAAATAGGCCGGATCCTTGAAGCCGAGCTCGAACGCCAGCTTCGACACCGGCGCCGCAATATAAGTGAGCCGGCGGCAGGCCTCGCGGGCGAGCCGCGCATGCACGATGTCGAGCGCAGACTGTCCGGTCTCCGCCCGGGTCAGCCGGTTCAGCCGCTCCGGCGTCATGCCGAGTTCGTCCGCATAGCGCGCGACAGACCAGTGATCGCGGTGATGCGCCTCGACCAGCACGATGAAGCGGGTGAACAGCGCGGCGTGCCCGCTGCCGCGCCGCGCGCCCTCCGACAGCCGCGCGCTCTGCTGCGCCAGCCGCCACACGATGGAGCGTCCCAGCCAATGCGGCACCGGCGAGGCCGCCGAGTCGGCGGCTGCGAACTCATCGGCGAGATCGACGAACAGCGCGGCGATGCGACGCGTCGCGACCGCCTGCGGATCGAGGTGCAGGATCTGTGCGGTTGCAAACAGGTCGCGCAGCGCCTCGCCGGTCGCCGGCACGTCGCCTTCCACAACGGCGCGTGGATTGAAGGTGAGCACGTAGCCATCGGTCTCGCGCGAGAAACGAAAGGCATGGACCACACCGGGTGGGATGATCACCGCGACCGGGCCGGTGCAACGCTCGCGGCGTTCGTCCAAGGCGATTTCGGCCGGACCGGAGGCGACCCAGAGGATCTGATGCAGTCCCTGATGCGTATGCGCCTCGATCTCCCAGCGGTACAGCTTGCTGCGCACCTGGATCGGCTCGACATGCAGCATATCCGGCTGCGCCGCGGACGCTTCGCCATACAGCGCGAAGGCGGGGATCGAGGGCTTGGTGCGAAAGCGAGGCATAGTCGGGAGCTAACCTGGAATGCCGGAAAAGTACAAGTCTTGACCGGCGTTCGTGTCTCGCGCCGCGCCCCGAGCGCGATTAGGATCGCGAAAAGAACAACAACGACCATACTCAATGGAGAGGAGGCCCATGATGTTCACGTTCGACCCGTATTCGCCTGCGGTCGATGCCGACCCGTTCCCGTTCTACAAGACGCTGCGCGACGAGCACCCCTGCTTCTGGAGCCCGCAGGCCCAGGTCTGGATACTCACGCGCTACGCCGATGTCGCCGCGGCCGGCACCAACTGGCAGACCTATTCCTCGGCCAAGGGCAACCTGATGACCGAGCTGCCGAACCGGGCCGGCGCCACGCTCGGCACCACCGATCCGCCGCGCCACGACCGGCTGCGCGGCCTCGTCCAGCACGCCTTCATGAAGCGCAACCTCGAAAGCCTGTCCGGCCCGATCCGCGACATCGCGCGCACCAGCGCCGAGGCGCTGCGCGGCCAGGAGCGCTTCGACTTCATCGAGGCGTTCTCCTCGAAGTTCACCGTGCGCGTGCTGTTCGCCGCGCTCGGTCTGCCCCTCGGCGACGAGCAGACGGTGCGCGACAAGGCGGTGCTGATGGTGCAGAGCGATCCGGTGAGCCGCGCCAAGGGCCCGCAGCACATCGCCGCCTATAACTGGATGCAGGACTACGCGGCCGGCGTCATCGCCGAGCGCCGCGCGCGGCCGCAGAACGACCTGATCTCGCATTTCAGCACGGCCGAGATCGACGGCGACCGGCTCGACGAGCGCGAGGTGCTGCTGACCACGACGACCCTGATCATGGCCGGCATCGAGTCGCTCGGCGGCTTCATGAGCATGCTCGCCTACAACCTCGCGGACCACCCCGACGCCCGCCGCGCAGTGGTCGCCAATCCCGATCTGCTGGCCGACGCGGTCGAGGAGTCGCTACGCTTCAACACCTCAGCCCAGCGCTTCCGCCGCTGCCTGCAGAAGGATCTCACGCTGCATGGCCAAACGATGCGCGAAGGCGATTTCGTCTGCCTCGCCTACGGCTCCGCCAACCGCGACGAGCGGCAGTTTGCCAATCCCGATGTCTACGACATCACGCGGAAGCCGCGCGGCCATCTCGGCTTCGGCGGCGGCGTGCATGCCTGCCTGGGCTCCGCGATCGCCCGCATGGCGATCAAAATCGCGTTCGACGAGCTGCACAAGGTCGTCCCCGAGTATCGCCGTACGCAGGAGCAATTGCCCTGGATGCCGTCCTCGACCTTCCGCAGCCCGCTGTATCTGGAGCTGACGGTGCATTAGTTGCAGGAGTGAGAGACGCTGGTGCAAGGCGCGGCTAAGATGATGGTCTCTCACCCTACAACAACATCCGCTCCACTTCGTGGAGGGGAACGATTACTTCGCGACAACGGCGGTGCACCCTCTCCCCTTGTGGGAGAGGGTGGATCGCATGAGCGCAGCGAATGCGAGCCGGGTGAGGGGTCTCTCTCCGCGAGCTCCCGTGCGGAGAGAGACCCCTCACCCGCCTCCGATGCTACGCATCTCCGGCACCCTCTCCCACAAGGGGAGAGGGTGCACCGAGTTCTTGGCTCCTACTCGCGTTCAACTAAGAGCGCGAAGGCGACGTACACCGCCAGACGAGGACGCGAATGAACGCGGCAAGCCAGCCGCGATGCGGCTCACACCAGCGCGCCGAGATCCGCCGCGTTGAAGCCCTTCAGCCCAGCCTTGTCGCCGGCCTTGATCTTGGCGACCCAGTCGGCATCGCTGATCAGCGCGCGGCCGACGGCGATGAGATCGAACTCGTCTTTCGCCATGCGCTCGAGCAGCGCATCGAGGTCCGCCGTCGTCGACGGCTTGCCCGCAAAGGCCGAGAAGAAGTCACCGGCGAGGCCGACCGAGCCGACGCTGATCGTCGCCGCACCCGTGATCTTCTTCGCCCAGCCGGCGAAGTTGAGCCCCTTCTCGCCGTCGATCTCAGGGAATTCCGGCTCCCAGAAGCGGCGCTGCGAGCAGTGCAGGATATCGACGCCGGCATCGACCAGCGGCTGCAGCCAGTCGCCCATCAGCGCCGGCGTCTCGGCGAGACGCGCTGCGTAGTCCTGCTGCTTCCACTGGCTGACGCGCAGGATGATCGGGAAGTCGGGGCCGACCGCCTTGCGGATCGCAGCAACGATCTCGCCGGCGAAGCGCGAGCGCTCCTTGATGGTCGGGCCGCCATAACGGTCCTCGCGCTTATTGGTGCCCGACCAGAAGAACTGGTCGACGAGGTAGCCATGCGCACCATGGATCTCGACGGTGTCGAAGCCGGTACGCTTGGCGTCAACAGCAGCCTGCGCGAAGGCGGCGACGGTGTCGGCGATGTCGTTCTCGGTCATCACGTTGCCGCGCGGCTTGTCCGGCGCCACCAGGCCCGACGGGCTCTCGACCGGCGCATCCGGCTCCCAGCGGCTCATGCCCTTGGTCGAACCGGTGTGCCAGATCTGCGGCGCGATGCGGCCGCCGGCGGCGTGCACGGCGCTGGCGACGCTCTGCCAGCCGGCCAGCGCGGCCTCGCCATGGAAGAAGGGAATCTGGGGCTCGTTGCGCGAGGCCGGACGGTTGATGACCGTGCCCTCGGTGAGAATCAGCCCCACGCCGCCTTCGGCGCGACGGCGGTAATAGGCGGCATTGGCCTCGCCGGGAATGCCGTTCGGCGCGGCGTTGCGCGTCATCGGCGCCATGACGATGCGGTTCTTCAGCTCCAGCGACTTCAGGCGAAACGGACGAAACAGCACGCTGGTATCGAGATCGGACATTCAGAAGGCTCCATTGCGTTCGGAACCGCTCCAGTATACTTCGTAAACCTGAAGTCAATCAGGCACCCCAAGTCGCTTAGGTATACCCGAGGAAACCACCATCGTGACCGTTGCGTCGACGTCCGAGACCGCCCCGCTCCGCTGCAAGCCGCAGCACTTCTCCTCGGAATGCCCGAGCCGGGTGCTGATCGACCAGATCGCCGACAAATGGTCGATGATGGTGCTGGCGGTGCTCGACGGCGGCCCGCTGCGCTTCAACGCGATCAAGAAGCAGCTCGAGGGCGTCACCCAGAAGGCGCTGACGCAATGCCTGCGCCGGCTCGAGCGCAACGGCCTCGTCGCACGCGAGGTGATCGCGGACTCGCCGGTCGCGGTGCAGTACGAGATCACGCCGCTCGGCCGCACTCTGCAGCCACCGTTCCGCGCGCTCTATGCCTGGACGATCGCGAAGATGCCCGAGGTCGAACAGGCGCGGCAGGCGTTCGACGAGCGCTGGAGCCGCTGAGCGGCCTCCGGCCGCTACTGAAACGCGACCTCGGCGAAGCTGCGCAGCTTGCGCGAATGCAGCCGCTCGGACTCCTGGTGCTTCAACAGCTCGAGCGCCTTGAGGCCGATCTGGAGATGCTGTCCGACCCGCTGGCGGTAGAAGTCGCTGGCCATGCCGGCGAGCTTGATCTCGCCATGCAGCGGCTTGTCGGAGACGCAGAGCAAGGTGCCGTAGGGCACGCGGAAGCGGTAGCCATTGGCGGCGATCGCGGCCGACTCCATGTCGAGCGCGACGGCGCGCGACTGCGACAGCCGGCGGATCACGGCGGGGCCGGAGATCTCCCAGTTGCGGTTGTCGACGCTTGCGACCGTGCCGGTGCGCATCACCCGCTTCAGCTCGAAGCCGGAATAGCCGGTGACCGTCTCCACGGCCTCCTCCAGCGCGACCTGCACCTCGGCCAGCGCGGGGATCGGCACCCACGGCGGCAACTCCTGGTCGAGCACGTGGTCCTCGCGGACATAGCCGTGGGCGAGCACGTAGTCGCCGAGCCGCTGCGTGTTGCGCAGGCCCGCGCAATGGCCGACCATCAGCCAGGCATGCGGCCTGAGCACCGCGATGTGGTCGGTAACGTTGCGGGCGTTCGACGGCCCGGTGCCGATGTTGATCAGCGTGATGCCCTGGTGTCCCGGCTCGACCAGATGCAGCGCCGGCATCTGCGGCGTGCGCGCGGGCGCGGAGCCCGTCGTGCCACCGCCGAGACGAACATTGCGGGTGATCACGTTGCCCGGCTCGACGAAGGCCTCGGCCGCGCCCTCCCCGGCCGCGAGCTGCTGGCGGCCCCAGTCGGCGAAGGCGTCGACATAGAACTGGTAGTTCGTGAAGATCACGAAGTTCTGGAAGTGGTCCGGATCAGTCCCGGTGTAGTGATAGAGCCGCCGCAGCGAGTAATCGACGCGCGCCGCGCGGAACAGCGACAACGGCTCGGGCATGCCCGGCTTGAGCTCGAGTGTGCCATCGGCGATGGCATCGTCCATGGTCGCGAGGTCAGGCGCATCGAACACGTCGCGCAGCGAGCGCGTCACCAGCGGGCTCTCGTGGCGCGGCAGCGACGTCTCGATATTGATGTCGCGGCGGTAGGCGAAATGCACCGGGATCGGCTCGGCGGATTCCCCGATCTCGACCGGGACGCCGTGGTTCTCGACCAGCAGCCGGATCTGCTCGGTGAGATATGCGCGGAACAGGTCCGGTCGCGTGATGCTGGTCTCGTGCACGCCGGGACCGGCGACGAAGCCATAGGCAAGGCGCGAGTCGAGCCGCGCGTGGCTCGCGGTCGTCAGGCGCACGAACGGATAGGTTGCGCGGATGCGCGTCGCCGGCACGACGCCGTTGGCATAGGCCTCGAAATGACCGCGCAGAAACGCGGTGTTGCGCTCGTAGATTTCCTCGAGCCTGGCCACCGCAGCCGCGGCGTCGGTGAAGGTCTCGGTCGGGAACGGTTGCGGCGACTGAACGGTCAAGGGCGGCCTCATCTTGCTAAGGCCAAAGGTTAAGCGAAGCCGCCATTCAAGCGCAACGCTCGTCCGCGCTTCTTCCAGAACGCGCCGGAGGCAGCCTCCCCGCGCGAGGCGCGAGGAGGCAAACGCATCAGCTCTCCGCTCAGCCCTTGGCAAGCTGCTCGTCGAGATCGTGCAGCACCTGGTAGCAGGGCAGCACCTGGGCGACGGACGCGTTCGGCTCGCGGCCCTCGCGGATCGCGGCGAAGAACTCGCGGTCCTGCAGCTCGATGCCATTCATGGAGACATCGACCTTGGAGACGTCGATCTTCTCCTCCTTGCCGTTCACCAGATCGTCGTAGCGGGCGATATAGGTGCCGGTGTCGCCGATGTAGCGGAAGAAGGTGCCGAGCGGGCCGTCATTGTTGAACGACAGCGACAAGGTGCAGATCGCGCCATTGGCGGCCTTGAGCTGGATCGACATGTCCATCGCGATGCCGAGGTTGGGATGGATCGGTCCCTGCACCGCATTGGCCTTCACGATCGGCGAGCCTGCCTGATAGGCGAACAGATCGACCGTGTGCGCGGCGTGGTGCCAAAGCAGATGGTCGGTCCAGCTGCGCGGCTGGCCCAGCGCGTTCATGTTGGTGCGGCGGAAGAAGTAGGTCTGCACGTCCATCTGCTGGATGTGGAACTCGCCGGCCTTGATCTTCTTGTGCACGAACTGATGGCTGGGATTGAAGCGGCGGGTGTGGCCGCACATCGCGACCAGGCCCGTCTCCTTCTGCAACTCGACCACCTGCTGCGCGTCCTTCAGCGAGTCGGCGAGCGGAATCTCGACCTGGACGTGCTTGCCGGCCTTGAGACAGTCGATCGCCTGCGCCGCGTGCATCTGCGTCGGCGTGCAGAGGATGACGGCATCGACCTCCGGCAGCTTGAGGCTGTCGGCAAGCTCGGTCGAGACGTGCTTGATGCCATATTTGTCGGCGACTTCCTTGGTCTGGTCGAAGCGGCGGCCGACCAGCGACACCACCTCGACGCCGTCGATGTTCTTGATGCCGTCCAGATGCTTGATGCCGAAGGCGCCCGCGCCGGCAAGCGCGACCTTGATCGTGTTGGCCATTTAGTTGTTCTCCAGGATCACATGGCCGACGGCGGTGTTGCTGGCCGGCACATGATAGAAGCGGTGACGCACGGTCGGCGCGTTGCCCTTCTTGGTCTCGTTGACGTCGCTCATGGCGCCGCGCGCGATCAGCCACATCACGAGCTCGATGCCCTCGCTGCCGGCCTCGCGGACGTAGTCGATATGCGGCACCTTGGACAGGGCTTCCGGATCGTTGATCAGCTTGTCCAGGAAGGCGTTGTCCCATTCGCGGTTGATCAGGCCGGCGCGCGGGCCCTGCAGCTGATGGCTCATGCCGCCGGTGCCCCAGATCTGCACATTGAGCGGCTCGTCATAGCTCTCGATCGCCTTGCGGATCGCCTTGCCCAGCATGAAGCAGCGGCGGCCCGACGGCACCGGATATTGCACGACGTTGACGGCGAACGGGATCACCGGGCACGGCCAGGCATCGACCTGGCCGAAGATCAGGCTGAGCGGCACGGTGAGGCCGTGGTCGACGTCCATCTTGTTGACGATGGTGAGATCGAAATCATCCTGGATCACCGACTGCGCGATGTGCGCAGCGAGCTTCGGATGTCCGATCACCTTGGGCACGGGGCGCGGGCCCCAGCCCTCATCGGCCGGCTGATACTCGGCCGCCGTGCCGATCGCGAACGTCGGGATCATGTCCAGGCTGAAGGCGGTCGCGTGGTCGTTGAAGACCAGGAACACGACATCCGGCTTCTGCTCCTTCTCCCACTGCTTGGCGAAGTCGTAGCCGGCGAACACCGGCTTCCAATAGTCCTCGTCGGTCTTGCCGAGGTCGAGGGCCGCGCCGATCGCCGGAACGTGCGAGGTGAAGACGCTTGCGGAGATTTTTGCCATTTACTTCTTCTCCCCGGTGTAGCGGTTGCCCTCGACCGAGCGGCCGCCCTTGATCATCATCTCGCGATACTGGTCTTCGGTCATGCCGGTCATGCTGCCGGCCATCTGCTGAAAGCTCTTGCCGTCGGTCGCACCGATCTTGGCAAGGAAGTAGATGTTGCCGCCGAGCGCGATGCAGCGGTTGAGATCGCGGTCGAGCACGGCCTGCTTCTGCTCCTCGCTCATCGGCCATTCGTCGAGATAAGCGCGCTCATTGGCTTTGAAGCGGGCGCGGTTCTCGGCCTTCATCAACGACATGCAGAACTGGTTGAGGTGATAGCCCATCCGCGACATGTCCGCGTCGAAGATGGTCGTGCCGGGAACGTCGGTATAGGGTTTGTCGAGCGACATCGCTTCCCTCCTCTTAGGATTCTTCGGGCCAGTACAGCCGCATCGGATTGTCGACCAGGAGTTTTCGCTGCAGCTCCGCGGTGACGGCGATGTGGGGAATGAAATCGACCAGCAGGCCGTCGTCGGGCATGTGGTCCTTGAGGTTCGGATGCGGCCAGTCGGTGCCCCACAGCACGCGATTCGGGAAGGTCTCGACGATACGTTTTGCGAACGGCACCACGTCGCGATAGGCGTTCTGCTCGCCGTTGAGCGCCCGCGGGCCGGCGACCGACAGCCGCTCCGGGCAGCTGACCTTGGACCAGACGTTGCTGTGCTCGCGCATGAACTTCACGAACAGCTCGAACTCGGGGCCATCGACCGGCTTGGTCACATCGGGGCGACCCATGTGGTCGACGACGACGGTGGTCGGCAGCGAGGTGAAGAAATCCCACAGCTCCGGCAGGTCGACGGCCTCGAAATAGATCACGACATGCCAGCCGAGCTTGTTGATGCGGTTGGCGATCTCGACCAGCTCGTCCTTCGGCGTGAAGTCGACGAGGCGCTTGACGAAGTTGAAGCGGACGCCGCGCACGCCGGCATCGTGCATCGCCTGTAGCTCGGCATCGGTGACGCTGCGCTTGACGGTCGCGACGCCGCGGGCCTTGCCGTTGGAATGCACGAGGGCATCGACCATCGCGCGGTTGTCGGCGCCGTGGCAGGTCGCCTGCACCACGACATTGCGGGCGAAGCCGAGATGGTCGCGCAGCGCGTAAAGCTGGTGCTTGGAGGCATCGCACGGCGTGTACTTGCGCTCGGGCGCATAGGGGAATTCGGCACCGGGGCCGAACACGTGGCAATGCGCGTCGACGCTGCCGGCCGGCACCTTGAAGCGCGGCTTCGACGGGCCGTCGTACCAGTCCAGCCATCCCGGGGTCTTCTGGAACTCCATGAGGTTCCCTACTCCTTGGATTTGATCTTATTGAGAATGCGATCGGCCTCGGTGCGCCAGTCTGCGCTACGCGCAAACTCCTTGGTGCCGCGCGTGCCGAACAGGCCGTCATCGGCGAGATCGGCGACCCAGGCCTGGCGCTCGGCGGTGCCTTCCGCCGACCACGGCGTCAGCCCGATGTCGCGCACGGTCTCAGCCACCTCCCGCACCTCCTCGGCACGGCGGCGGCCATGCTCGATCACGCGCTGAAAGAAATAGGCGCCCTGCTTCTCCCAGTCGATGCCTGGGAAGGTCTCCTTCAGCGAGGCCAGCACCGCATCCTCGACGCCATAGGCACGGGCGGTGGTGAAGCTCTCGATCACCATGGCCTCGAGGCCCTTGATCATGATGCTGCGGCACATCTTGGTCGCCGAGGCCACGCCGAGCTTGTCGCTGGCGGGCTTGGCGGCAAAGCCGAGTTCGTTGAGCAGCGGCGCCAGCTCGCGCGCACCGGCACCGCCGAGCAGCAGCGGCACCTTGATGCGATAGGGCGGCACCGAGGTCATCACCGCGCCCTCGACATAGCGGCCCCCAGCCCCGTCGATCAGCGCGGCTGCGCGCTGCTTGGCGCCGGGCGAGGCCGAGTTGAAGTCGAGGAACCATGCACCCGGCTTGATCGCCGGCGCGCAGGCTTCCGCGACCGCCACGTCCTGGCTCGCGGTGACGGCCGAAACGATGAAGTCGGCCTGCGCGGCCAGCTCGGCATGCGAGGCTGCGAGCGTCACGCCGATGCTGTCAGCATGGCTGCGCATCGCGTCGCCGCGGCTGTCTGCCAGCTTCAAATCATAGGCCGAGACACGCACGCCGTCTTTGCGCAGATCCTCGGCGAGGATCTTGCCGACCTCGCCGTAGCCGATCAGCCCGACATGCCACTGATTGGAGGCGGCGGTCATGCTCAATCGATGTATTTGAGCCCGGCCTTCGCCAAGGGCTCGCGCATCTTGTACATGTCGAGGCCGAGCACGCCCGACGCCAACTTCTCGCGCTTGTCCGCCTCGTTGGCCTCGCGCGCCGCAGCTGCATCCGCAGCCTGATGGGCGACAGCGGCCGGGACCACGACGATACCGTCGACATCGGCGACGATCACGTCACCCGGGTTGACGGCAACACCGGCGCAGACGATCGGAATGTTGACCGAGCCGAGCGTCGCCTTGACCGTGCCGCGGGCGCTGATGGCGCGCGAGAACACCGGGAACTGCATCTCGGTGAGATCGGCGACGTCGCGCACGCCGCCGTCGATGACGAGGCCCTGGGCGCCGCGGGCCCGGAAGCTGGTGGCCAGGAGATCGCCGAAGAAGCCGTCGGTGTTCTCGACCGTGCAGGCGGCGACGACGACGTCGCCGGGCTGGATCTGCTCGGCCGCGACATGCAGCATCCAGTTGTCGCCGGGCTGCAGCAGCACGGTGACGGCCGTGCCGCACATCTTCGCGGTCGGATAGATCGGCCTGATATAGCACTGCATCAGGCCGACGCGGCCCATCGCCTCGTGGATGGTGGCGACGCCGAACTTCGACAGCTTCTCCACCGCCGCCTTGTCAGCGCGGGTGATTTTCGTCTTCACGACGCCGAGATTGTTCATGGGGGTGCTCATCGCAATCGTCCTAGATTACTTGCCCTTGGCCTTCAACGCGGCGTCGAGACGCGGGAACACGCGCCTTGCGTTGCCTTCGTAGATCTGGTGGCGCTGCTCGGGGGTCAGCTTGGCGGCCTCGATATAGCGCTTGGTGTCGTCATAGTAGAAGCCGGTCTCCGGATCGATGCCGCGGACGGCGCCGATCATCTCGGACGCGAACAGGATGTTGTCGATCGGGATCACGCCGGTCAGCAGGTCGATGCCCGGCTGGTGATAGACGCAGGTATCGAAGAAGATGTTGTTGAGCAGGTGATCCTTCAACAGCGGCTTCTTCATTTCCTGAGCGAGGCCGCGGAACCGGCCCCAGTGATACGGCACCGCGCCGCCGCCATGCGGGATCAGGAACTTCAGGGTCGGGAAGTCCTTGAACAGATCAGAGGTCAGGCACTGCATGAACGCCGTGGTGTCGGCGTTGAGATAGTGGCTGCCCGTGGTGTGGAAGCAGGCGTTGCAGCTGGTCGAGACGTGGATCATCGCGGGGATGTCGAGCTCGACCATCTTCTCGTAGATCGGATACCAGTGCCGGTCAGACAGCGGCGGCGAGGTCCAGTGGCCGCCCGAGGGGTCCGGGTTCAGATTGATGCCGACGAAGCCGTACTCCTTGATGCACTTCTCCAGCTCGGGAATGCACGTTTTCGGATCGACGCCCGGCGACTGCGGCAGCATCGCGACGCCGATGAAATGGTCGGGGAACAGCTTGCTGACGCGATAGCACAGCTCGTTGCAGATGCCGGCCCAGGTCGAGGACACCTGGAAGTCGCCGATGTGGTGGGCCATGAAGCTCGCGCGCGGCGAGAACACGGTGAGATCGCTGCCGCGCTCCTTCATCTTCTTGAGCTGGTTGCTCTCGATGCTCTCGCGCAGCTCATCGTCGCTGATCTTGAGCTCGGAGACCTTCGGCATCACGGAAGCGTCCTTGATGCCCGCGATCTGCCGGTTGCGCCACTCTTCGAGCGCCTTCGGAGCCGTCGTGTAATGGCCGTGCACGTCGATGATCACGTCAGTCTCTCCCTCAGATTTTCTCGCGAGCCGGGCGACAATTCGTTCAATGCGCCGCCACGGGGGCGCCGACATCCTTGCCGCTGGCGCGGCCTCCCGGTCCCACGACCTGCTTTACCACAAGGGCGAGCGCCGCGATCAAGCCGGGAACTGCGATCACGGTGAAAATCTCGCTGAAGGTCAGGTGCCGTGCGGTCAATTCGGCGACCAGGAAGGAGCCGGCAATACCGCCGAAGCGGCCGATGCCCATCATCCAGGCGACGCCGGTCGCGCGGCCCTGGGTCGGATAGAAGGCGGCCGCCAGCGCCGGCAGCGACGACTGCGCTGTGTTCATGACGACGCCGGCGACGAACACGATCACCACCAGGAAGCCCATGTTGCCGGCCGCCTGCCCGATCAGGAAGATCGTCACCGCCGTCAGCGCGTAGCCGACCGCAACGATGCGGTTGGCGTTGAAGCGGTCCATCAGGACACCGAAGAACACAGCGCCGACGCCGCCGAGCGGGAACAGCGCCGAGATCAAGGTCGCCGTCTGCGGATTGAGCCCGACATCCTTGAACAGGATCGGCATCCAGTTGATCAGCGAGTAGAAGATCACCAGCCCCATGAAATAGGTGATCCACAGCATCAGCGAGCCGATGCGCAGCACCGGCGACAGCACCATGCCGATGCCGGTCGCATTGACGCGCCGGGTGGTCTCGGCATGCTCCGGCTCCAGCATCACGAACTGGCCGACGTCGGCGGCCGCCGCCGAGACCCGGCGCATCACCTTGCGGACGCGCTCGATCGAGGCGCCACGCGACAGCAGATAGTGCACGGATTCCGGCAGGATCACGATCAGCAGCACGGTCAGCACCAGCGGCGTGACGCCGCCGAGCACCAGCACGCTGGGCCAGCCCCATTGCGGGATCATCCAGGCCGCGAGGAAGCCGCCGCAGGCCGCGCCCAGCGGGAAGCCGCAGAACATCAAATTGGTCATGGTCGCCCGCAGCCGGCCCGGGCAATACTCACTGAGCAGCGTCACTGCGTTGGGCATGGCCGCGCCGAGGCCGATGCCGGTGACGCAGCGAAGCACGGTGAGCTCGGTCAGGTTGGTCGCAAAGGCCGAGGCGAGACAGGCGATGCCGAAGATCAGCACCGACCCCACCAGCACCAGCTTGCGGCCGAGACGGTCGGCGACGGGACCCGCGAACAGCGCGCCGGCGGCAAGCCCGAACAGCGCCGCGCTCAGCACCGGCCCGAGCGCCGACTTCTCGATGCCCCACTCCTTCAGCAGCGACGGCGCGATGAAGCCGATCGCGGCGGTGTCGAAGCCGTCGAGCAGCACGATGACGAAGCCGAGCGCGAAGATCAGCCACTGGAAGCCGGAAAACGGGTGGTCGTCGAGAAAGGCCTGGACGTCGACGCGGGTGGTCGTGGGCATCGCTTCTGCTTTCCTTGGGGTGCTGTTCTGGCGTTTCAACCGAGGTCCGCAGGCGCGCGTTCTCGGCGCGATCGGGTCCTGCAGCTTCGGCAGCTTGACCGGCTATGTGACCGAGCGCGGCGGCCCGCGCCAGCGCCGGAGGGCTTCTATCAGCTATTCTGAAACGGAATATGATATCGGGTGAGCCATGCTGATTTTAGAATGGGTCTGGGAGAGTGGAACGTAGACTCGTGCGGCTTGCTCGGCGCACCTCGCCCCGCTTGCGGGGAGAGGTCGGATTGCATCGCCAGATGCAATCCGGGTGAGGGGGTACAGGTCTGACCACGCCCACTTCCCGTGCGTTTGCCCCTCACCCCAACCCTCTCCCCGTGAAGAACGGGGAGAGGGAGCGCACCGTCTTCGCCGCGAGTAACTCGTCAAAAATGCGGGGCACTCGAGCTAAGCCGACTACCGCGGCAATTTCCTGATCAGCGCCGTGGCCAGCTTCATCGTCTGCCGCGCCAGCGGCGTCGGTCGCTTGTGCGCCGAGGTCACGAAGCACAGCACGCTGGTCGGCGCCGGCTCGGTCAGCGGGCGGATGGACAGCTCAGCGGCGCGCCCTGAAGCCGCAACGCCGCTCGGCGTCAGCACCGCATGGCCGTAGCCCGCGCAGACGAGATCGATGATCGACGGCACGCTCGACACCTCCCAGGCGATGTCGAGCTTAATGCCGGCCAGCGCCGCCTGGGTCTCCAGCAGCCGCCGCATCGCGTGCACGCGCTCGGGCATGATCAGGCTATAACGCGACAGTTCGGCCATCGGCAGCGGCGCGGTGACGCGGCGCTTGCCCTTCGGCGCGTGGCTCACCAGCGCCAGCGGCTCCTGCAGCACCGGCGTGATCTCGATGCCCGCCTGTGCATCCGGATTGTAGACCATGCCGACATCGATGCGCCCCGACGTGATCCACTCGACCACATGGGTCGACAGGCCCTCGACGACGGCAAGGCGCGCCGCCGGATATTCCTTCCGGAAGCGATCGATCAGCGGCAAGGTCAATTGCCGCGCGATACTCGGCGGCAGGCCGATGGTGACGCGGCCGACCGGCGCGTCGCGGCTGGCGCCGAGATCCTCGCGCGCATGCGCCACCAATTGCAGCACGCCGACGCTGTGATCGAGCAGCCGCTTGCCCGCTTCGGTCAGTTCGACACCGCGGCCGTTGCGCGCAAACAGCTGCTGCTTCAATTCGGATTCCAGCGCCCGCACCTGCCGCGACAGCGCCGGCTGTGCGACATCAAGCACGGCGGCCGCCTTGCTGAACGAGCCGAGCTCGGCGACCTGGACGAAATATTCGAGCTGCTTGAGGTTCATGGGCGGATGGCTCGACCAGCAGGCGTCAGGCCGCCCCGCCGCCTCTCCCACCCACCGCTGTCGTCCCTGCGAACGCAGGGACCCATACCGCGGACGGCCGATTGTTGGAGAAGACTCTGCGTCGCCTTCCTTTGCAAACAACGAGGGCCGGTGGTTATGGGTCCCTGCGTTCGCAGGGACGACAGCGGAGTGTGACGCGACATTGAGGATAGCCTGCGGCACTGGCCTTCATCGCGCCCGCGAAAGGCCTGCAATCCACACCCGCGCCCCATCAGCCGCCCCATCTCAATTCAACACATTCACCGAAAAATTCAGCACCGACGCGAACCCCACCCAGCAGGCATAGGGCACGAACAGCAGTGCCGCGGTGCGGTCCTCGCGCCATTGCATCACGATGAACGTCACGATCAGCACGAACATGCTGGCGATGATCGCGAACGCGACCCACATCAGATGCGCCGTGAAGAACACCGGCGACCAGGCGAAGTTCAGCACCAGCTGGCCCCACCACACCTGCATGACGGCGCCGCTTTCGACCTGCTCATAGGTGCGCCAGCCGGCCACCGCGACCAGGATGTAGATCACCGTCCAGGCGATCGGAAACAGCCAGCCGGGCGGGGTGAACCAGGGCTTGTTGAGCGAGCCGTACCACGCGCCGGGCATGTTGGAGGCGCCGATGATCCAGCCGCCTCCGACCACGAGGACCAGCAGGACGAGGAGATGCAGGATGGATCGGTTCATATTCCGCTCGGCGTGATTTTCAGGAGAAGGTTCTCGGCTGGTCCGCTGGCGACCGGCAGCCATGCGACTGAGGCACCCACCCGCGCACTGGACAGGGCCGCTCTCTGCGCGTAGCCAGGACATAACACAATGCGAGGAAAAGTCAGGGTTTTCCCCTGACGCCAACGTCCAGGGACCGGGAACGCCGATCAATTCAGCGCCGGGGTCCTGATACCAGGAAACGGAGCTGTCTCAGTGGCTGATTCCCCGGCCCCCTCCTCAGCCATCGCCTCGATCGCGGCCGTCGAAGCCGGCCTCGCCGCGCAGGGCTATATCGCCAGCCGCCAGATCGCGACCGCGGTCTATCTGTCGCAGGCGATCGACAAGCCGATCCTGGTCGAGGGCCCGGCAGGCGTCGGCAAGACCGAGCTTGCGAAAGCGATCGCCGCCTGGCGCGGGCTGAAGATGATCCGGCTGCAATGCTATGAGGGCCTCGACGAGGCCAAGGCGCTCTACGAGTGGAAATACGCCAAGCAGCTGCTCTACACCCAGATCCTGAAAGACAAGCTCGGCGAGGTGCTCGGCGGCGCGCAGACCCTGCACGCGGCGCTCGGCCAGTTGCATGATTTCGGCGACGTGTTCTTCTCGAAGGAATTCGTCGAGCCGCGGCCGCTGTTGCAGGCGCTGCTCGAGCCTAATGGCTGCGTGCTGCTGATCGACGAGATCGACAAGTCGGATGCCGAGTTCGAATCGCTGCTCCTGGAAATCCTGTCCGACTTCCAGGTCACGATCCCCGAGCTCGGCAGCATCGCCGCCGCCAAGCCGCCGACCGTGATCCTGACCTCCAACTCCGAGCGCAATCTCGGCGACGCCTTGAAGCGGCGCTGCCTGCATCTGCACATCGGCTTCCCCGAGCAGCGGCTGGAGGAGCGCATCGTCGAGAGCCGCGTGCCCGGCATCTCGCAGACCCTGCGGCGGCAGCTTGTCGCCTTCATCCACGACATCCGCACGCTCGACCTGAAGAAGCAGCCGTCGGTCAGCGAGACCATCGACTGGGCGCGCGTGCTGGTGCTCTTGCAGGCCGCCGAACTCGGCCACGAGGTGGTGAAGGACACGCTCAACGTACTCCTGAAATACGAGTCCGACATCGAGGTGGCGCTGCCGCAGGTGACGACCTTCGTCGCCAAGGCGCAGCGCCAGAACATCTTCGGGTAGCCGCCATGCAGGAGAACCTGCATCGGTTCTTCCGGGCGGCGCGCGGCGCCGGCGTGCACGTTTCACCGGCCGAGAGCATCGACGCGATGCGCGCGGTGGCGAGCATCGGTGTCGCCGATCGCACCGTGCTCCGCGACACAATGCTGCTGACGCTCGCCAAGAGCGAGGACGAGAAGAAGGCGCTCGGCGCCTGCTTCGACCTGTTCTTCGCCCATGTCGATCCGGCCCAGGCAGAGGAGAAGGACGACGCGGCGCAGGATACGGCCTCGAACGCGGCGCAGGCGGCGCCGCCATCCGGACAACCGGCGGGTGGCGAGACGAACGCGGAGCTCGGCCCCCTCGCCCAGATGTTGCTCGCGCAGAACACGGCCGACATCTCCGCCGCGATTGCCAACGCCTCCAGCGCCGTCGGCCTGTCGGAGATTCGCTACTTCACCCAACGCGGCCTGTTCTCCAGCCGCATGCTGGAGACGATGGGCATTCAGCGGCTCCGCGACGATCTGGATACCCTCACCGAGACCAATCCGGCGCTGGCCGAGCGGCTGCAGACCGGGCTCGACGGTTTGCGCGACACCGTGCGCGACACGGTCGCGCAAGCGCTCGCGCTCTACGGCCGCGAGGAAACCGAGAACCTGCGCCACGAGATCCTGCGCAATGCCCAGCTGTCGCGCATCGAGCCGCGCCAGGTCGCGGCGATGCGCGCCCTGATCCGGCAGATCGCCCGCCGCCTGCGCGAGCGCTACAGCAAGCCGCGCAAGCGCCAGCGCCGCGGCCATCTCGACGTCCGCCGCACGCTCCGCCGCAACGCCGCCTGGGGCAGCGTGCCGTTCCTCACCGCCTGGAAACGCCGGCATCGCGACCGTCCGAAGATCGTCGCGCTGTGCGACGTCTCAGGCTCGGTTGCCCGCGTCTCGGATTTCTTCCTGCTGTTGATTCATAGCCTGCACGACGTCGTCAGCGACGTCCGCTCGTTCGCCTTTTCCGGCCATCTGATCGAGGTCAGCGAGATCTTAGAGCAGAAATCGGCCGAGGAGGCCATGGCCGAGATCATGCACAAGGTCGGCTTCGGCTCGTCCGACTACGGCTCCTCGCTGGTCGATTTCGAGAAGCAGTTCATGGCCTCGGTGACGCCGCAGACCACCGTGATCGTGCTGGGCGATGCCCGCAGCAACAAGCTCGATCCACGCGCCGACATTCTCAAGGCGATCTCGGAGCGCGCCAAGCGCGTCGTCTGGCTCAATCCAGAGGGACGCGTCACCTGGGGCTGGGGCGATTCAGAGATGCCGCGCTATCAGACCTTCTGCAACGTGGTGCGCCCGTGTGCGACAGCGCAGCAGCTCGAGCGGGCGGTGAGCGACATCGTGTCGGCGTATCAGTAAGCCCCCCTCACCCCGTCATTGCGAGCGAAGCGAGGCAATACGAAGTCCCGTCCACGACCCTGGATTGCTTCGTCGATGCGCTCCTCGCAATGACGAGAGTTCGAAACCGTAGGGTGGGCACGTCGCGATCAGACATCGCGGACAAACAATCGGGTTTCGGGCGCGCCTTTGCCCACCCTACGTATCGTCCCCGGAGCTACCGTCCTCCCGCCGCACGCTTCAACAACACCGCGCGCTGCTGGTCCGAAAAACTCACGCCCGACTTCTTCTCCACCACCCGCACCGCCCACGACCGCATCGGATCATCATCCACCCGCGCCGGCTCGCGCAGGATGGCGATGCCGATCTCCAGCATCTTGGCGTCGGCCTGATGCTCGATGCCGCCGCCTGCGGTGCTCGTCAATGCGAACACTCCGGCCGCCGCACCGATGCCGGCGGCCAGCGCCGTCGTCACCACGAGTTTCCAGTCCAAGTCTGCCCCCTGCTCTCACCAGCCACTGGGCTGCCACGCTCGAACAGGTTCGTGGCTGCGACATGGCGATCCAACGTCGGTCTTTCGGCGGCAGGCTCATCAGGCGGCCACAATTGTTCGACTAACGAAACCGGCGCCCGCGAACTGTGACGTCTTGTGTGACTGCCCGTCGCGTTACCATGTCGCAGCACGCTGAGCTTGTGTCGTCGGGCAAATCAGCACGATGCTTGCGCCCAACCTGCCTCGTCGAAGAGGGGCGTACGCGTCGTCACGATACGTGAGGCAGGCTGCGGTGGACGTCGTTGCATCATGCGCTTGTTGCGCGGACGAGTGATGCAGCACGCCCGGTGAAGTCGTGATGTCCTGACACCCCGAAGCTGGTGTCACCCGCGCAACGCGCTACGCGCGTTGTCGCGAACGCGACGAGGCTTCGCCTCGCGCGGAGGTGGCCAAAACGCCCGGCGCACCAGGGAGACCACGTATAAGCCGTCAAAACATCGCGCAGGGAAGGCCGGCATGTTCGGCCCACCTGTGGTTCCTGCCCCGTGCATTTTCTGTCGCACGGGGGCCGCGGGTGTGGTGGACACCCGGCCTTCCCTGCGCCCTCGATCTCAGGGGCGAACGATCGTCACAGCCCGGGCGCATCAGCGCCGCGAGAACGAGTACGCGTGCCTTTCCGTGACATCATCGCATGGCAGACAACAATGCGGATGAGGCTTGTCGGATCGATGCGGATGAAGCCAGGGACGCTGCGATCAGCGCGGCACGACCGCAGTGGCTTCGATCTCGACCCTCGCCGCCTTCTCGACCAGCCTGACGACCTGCACCAGCGCCATCGCCGGATAGTGGCTGCCGAAGATCTCGCGGTAGATCCGGCCGAGCTCCTTCAGGTTGCCGAGATACTCGTCCATGTCGACGACGTACCAGGTGAGCCGCACCAGATGCTCCGGTCGCGCGTCCCCTGCGGCCAGGATCGCCGCAATGTTCTGCAGCGCCTGACGCACTTGTGCGACGAAGCCGTCGGCCAGCGTCTCGGTCGCATCCCAGCCGATCACGCCGCCGGTGACGACGATACGGCCTTCGGCGCTGATGCCGTTGGCGTAGCCCTTGGGCATCGGCCAGCCGCTCGGCTGCAGCACGCGCAGGCTCGCATCATCCTGCTTCACCACGGCGAGCGTGGGCGCTTTGGTCGTGCTCACGAACGTCTCTCCTTGTCTCTGCTACGCGGCCGTGCCCGAAGCGGCGGCTGCCTGGGCGATCTGCCGAAGGGCGAACCGCTTCAGCTTGCCGGTCTCGGTCTTGGGCAGCTGCGTCACGAACTCGATCGCGCGTGGATATTTGTACGGCGCGATCTCGCGTTTGACATGCTCCTGCAGTTCGGTCACCAGGGCCGGCGTGCCTTGCGCTCCTGGCGCGAGCACGACGTAAGCTTTCACCACCATGCCGCGGGCGTCGTCGGGAGCGCCGACGACGCCGCATTCGGCGACGGCTGGATGAGTCAGCAGCGCCGCCTCGACGTCGGTCCCGGCAATGTTGTAGCCCGACGACACGATCATGTCGTCGGAGCGCGACTGGTACCAGAAGTAGCCGTCCTCATCCATCACATAGGTATCGCCGGTGACGTTCCAGCCGTTCTGGACGTATTTGCGCTGGCGCTCGTCGGCGAGATAGCGGCAGCCGGTGGGCCCGCGCACCGCGAGCCGCCCCATCGTGCCCGGCGGCACGTCGCGGCCTTCGTCGTCGACGATCTTGGCCTCGTAGCCCGGCACCGGCTTGCCGGTGGCGCCGGGACGGATCTCGTCCTCGACGGCGCTGATGAAGATGTGCAGCATCTCGGTCGAGCCGATGCCGTCCATCAGCTTGAGACCGGTGGCCTTGAGCCAGGCATCGAAGGTCGGCTTCGGCAAGGTTTCGCCGGCGGAGACGCATTTGCGCAGCGAGGAAATATCGCGGCCGGCGAGCTTTCCAATCATCGCACGGTAGGCAGTCGGCGCTGTGAAGCAAACCGTCGCCTTATAGCGCTCGATGGCGGCGAGCAGATCGTCGGGCGACGTCCTCTCCAGCACCACGTAGGACGCACCGATATGCATCGGGAACAGTACGCCGCCGAAACCGAAAGTGAAGGCGAGCGGCGCGGTGCCGATGAAGCGGTCGGTTGGGCTGGCGCGCAGCACGTTGCGGGCATAGCCGTCGCATACCGCGAGCATGTCGCGGTGGAAGTGCATCGTGCCCTTGGGATCGCCGGTCGTGCCCGACGTGAAGGCGATCAGGCAGAGGTCGTCGGACGCCGTATCGACCGCAGTGAAGTCCGGACTCGCATCGGCGATCAGCGCCTCGAGCGAGTCGGGCTGTCCACTGCCCCAATACACGACCTGCTTCAGTGCAGGCGCGACCGCGCGGGTCTTTTCCATCTCGTCGGCCAGCTTGCCGTCGCACAAGGCAAGCGCGATCTGCGCCTTCTGGATCGGATAGGACAGCTCCTTGGCCCGCAGCAGCGGCATAGTCGCCACGACGATGCCGCCCGCCTTGATCGCGGCGAGATAGGTCGCGACCATCATCGGGTTGTTCGCCGAGCGCAGCAGCACACGGCCGCCGGGCACGAGCCCGAGCTTGTCGACCAGCACATTGGCGATTTTGTTCACCAGCGCCTGGAGCTCGCGATAGGTGTAGCTCGTCTCGGTGCTGATGATGCAAGGGGCATCGCCCCGCCCCTCCTCGACCCAGCGGTCGAGGAAATGCGTCACGCAGTTCAATCGCGGCGGGTACTGAAATTCGGGCCGGCTGAAGACGAAGTCGGGCCACAGCTCGCGCGGCGGCAGATTGTCCTGAGCAAAGGTGTCGACATGGGCGCTATGCGCCGGCGCCCCGGCGCTTTCGGGCTGAACCTTGGCGGCAGTGGCCATCATACGCTCCTGTCTGAGGGGAAGAACGCCCGGCACGTTTCAGTCCTAAACATTTTAGACTTAAAACATCTTGGCGCAAGAGCGGAAGAGAGCCGAAGATTGTGCACTGCCCGCAAATTGTTTGAGCGTTTGCCGTATGCGGCGGCTGGCCTGCGGCGTCTTGTCAGGCCGGCTTCAGTCCTGCCGGCGCTGCACGGCCTTCTGCGCGGAGCCCTTGGTCTTGGCCAGCAGCCGCATCAGTTCGCGCACGTCCTTCTCCGTGAGATCACCGAAGATGTCGGCGATCCAGGTCTCATGCTCGGTGGCCATCTTTCGGAATTCCGCACGACCGAGCTTGGTCAGCCGGATCACCTGGACTCGGCGGTCGGTGTCGGAGGTGCGGCGATCGAGATGGCCGGATTCGACCAGGCGCTCGACCAGCCCGGTGACATTGCCGTTCGACACCATCATGCGCTTGGACACGTCGGACAGGGTCATGCCGTCGGGGGCCTTGTCGAGCTGCGCCATCAGGTCGAAACGCGGCAGGGTCACGTCGAAACGCTCGCGCAGGCGGCCGCGGATCTCGCCCTCGATCAAGGTCGTACAGGTGAGCAGGCGCAGCCACAGCCGCAGCTCCTCCGCGTGGTCCTCGGGCAGCTCGACGGCCTTGGTCTCGGAATCAAGCGTCATGACGGATTCACTTGGACGGAGTCACTGGGGACGGATTCAGTTGGGACGGAATCATTTGAGGTATGCTCAGCCTGGTCGGCGCGGCTTGTGAGTTTGACCTTCAGGAGCTCGTGGGAGCAAGGAAAAACGTACCGTCATTTGCGCCAGACGATCAGCAAGGCAATTCCTTTAACCTTCAAGCAATTGGCGCGCCGCTTGCATACGGCCGAAACTGCCCTTTCCGCAAGCAGCTCGCTTGCGGCTCGGGGCATCATCAGACTAGGCTTGGTCCCAAGCTGCGGTCTGACCCATCATTCGGTCAGGTGCCAAAAACAAGACCTGAATTTCCGCATCCCGGGGGAGTTGTCATGAAAGTGAGTTCGAAGCTGGCCGGTCTCGGCGTCGCGGCGTGCCTGCTGGCGCAGCCGGCGCTGGCCGCCGACAAGATCAAGATCGGCGTCATCGTCACCCTGTCCGGCCCCGCGGCCGCGCTCGGCGGACAGGTCCGCGACGGCTTCAACCTAGCCATCAAGGACCTCGGCGGCAAGATGGGCGGCAAGGACGTCGAAGTCGTCGTCGCCGACGACGAGCTGAAGCCTGACGCCGCCATCACCAAGGTCAAGGGCCTGCTCGAGCGCGACAAGGTCGACTTCGTCGTCGGCCCGATCTTCTCCAACATGCTGCAGGCGATCCACCGGCCGGTCACCGAGAACAAGACCTTCCTGGTGAGCCCGAATGCCGGCCCGTCGAGCTACGCCGGCAAGGAGTGCAGCCCCTATTTCTACGTGACCTCGTATCAGAACGACCAGGTGCATGCCGTGCTCGGCAAGGTCGCGCAGGATCGCGGCTACAAGAAGATGTATCTGCTGGTTCCGAACTACCAGGCGGGACGCGACAGCGTCGCCGGCTTCAAGCTCGACTACAAGGGCGAGATCGTCGAGGAATCCTACGTTCCGCTCAACACGCTCGACTTCCAGCCGGAGCTGTCAAAAATCTCCTCGCAGAAGCCCGACGCCGTGTTCACCTTCATGCCCGGCGGCATGGGCGTGAACCTGGTCAAGCAGTTCAAGCAGGCCGGCCTCGCCGACACCGTGCCGGTGCTCTCGGCCTTCACGGTCGACGAATCCACGCTGCCGGCGCAGCAGGATGCCGCTGTCGGCATGTTCGGCGGCGCCAACTGGGCCCCCAACTTCGACAATCCGCAGAGCAAGAAGTTCGTCGCCGGCTATGAGGCGGCTTACAACATCGTCCCCGGGACCTATGCCATGCAGGCCTATGATGCCGCGCTGCTGATCGACAGCGCCGTGAAGGCGGTCAACGGCGACCTCAGCAACAAGGACGCCGTCGCGGCCGCGCTGAAGAAAGCCGATTTCGCCTCGCTGCGCGGCAACTTCAAGTTCAACACCAACGGCTATCCGATCCAGGACTTCTATCTGACCAAGGTCGCCAAGCGCCCGGACGGCAAGTTCCAGACCGAGATCGTGCAGAAGGTGTTCGAGAACTACGCCGACCGCTACGCCAAGGATTGCGTGGCCAAGTAACGACAGGGAGAGAAACCAACATGAGCCATCCGGAAATCGCCGGCATCACCCGGGCCAATGAGGGCATCCAGGGCATTTCCTGGAACATCCTCGGCCAGGTCTACGTGCCGAAGAGCCGCACCGAGCACAGCTTCTCCTGGCATGCGACGTTCCCGGTCGGCACCTTCGTGCCGCCGCACATCCATCCCGACCAGGACGAGTATCTCTACATCCTCGAAGGCCGGCTCGACTTCTTCCTCGACGGCGCCGAGGAATACGCCACCGCCGGCGACACGGTGCGGCTGCCGATGGGCAAGCCGCACGGCATCTTCAACAAGTCGCAGCAGACCGCGAAGACGCTGTTCTGGGTATCGCCGACGCGGCGCCTCTACGAGCTGTTCTGGGGCATCCACAACATGCGCGAGCAGAACCCCGACGACGTCGTGAAGCTCGCCGCCGAGCACAACATCCACTTCCTCCCGCCCCCTCCGGGGGCGTGAGTCGACTGCGAGTTTGATTGCAGACTATCGCGCAGCAGACACTGCGCCCCCTCTCCCCGTCCTTCACGGGGAGAGGGCTGGGGTGAGGGGCAGCCCGGAGAACGGTGTTTGACGCTGACTTACGACGCCTGCCGCGTCACCATCCGCGCGGCAAACCCGGCCCGGCTGGCATAGCCCCGCACGATGCCCTCGCGAGCCTCGTAGTTCAGGATGGTGTTGATATCGGTGAACCCCTGCGGCGCGAGCTGCTCGACCGCATCGATGACACCCTCCGGCCCGCCACGGCGGTTCGACGCCACGATCTCCGCGGTCATCGGCAGCCGCTTCTGCTCATAGGCCATCAGCGCCTGGCGCGGATGCTCGGAGCGGGCCAGGGCATCGGCCAGCGCACGGGCATCGAGGATGGCCTGCGAGGCGCCGTTGGAGCCGACCGGGTACATCGGATGCGCGGCATCGCCCAGCAAGGTGACGCGGCCACTCGACCAGTACGGCAGCGGATCGCGGTCGCAGCAGGGATATTCCCAGAACTCCGGCGTCGCCCGCACCATCGCGGCGAAGTCGACCTGGGGAATGGAGAAGCCGTTGACATGCGGCATCAGCTCGTCCGCCTTGCCGAGCCGCGACCAGTCCTCGCGCCGCGGCGGCGCGGTGTTGGCATCGCCGATGCGCACCAGCACGGCCCAGTTGGTGAGCCGGGTCGCGGGGCTCGAGCCCTCCGCGATCGGATAGATCACCGCCTTGGCGTTGAGGCCGCCGGCGATGATCATCGATCGCCCGCTGAGGTACACCGGCCAGTCCGTGGCGCCGCGCCACAGCATCAGGCCGTTCCAGCACGGCGCCCCCTCATTCGGGAACAGCGTCTGCCGGACCTTGGAATGGATCCCGTCCGCGCCGATCAACACGTCGCCACGGACGGTGTGAACATGAGACCCGCTGCGGTCGAAGAAATAGGCGGTCACCCCGCCCTCGTCCTGCGTGAAGGAGCCGAGCCGGCAGCCGGTATGGACCTTCTCCGGTCCGAGCCGCTGCATCACGGCCTCATGGATCACGCTCTGCAGCCGGCCGCGATGGATCGAGAATTGCGGCACATCATGGCCGCCATCGACGCCGCGGGTCTCGTGCCAGACCTCCTGCCCACGCCGGGTCAGGTAGAACAGCTCATAGGTGCGGATGGCGACCTCATCGAGCCGGTCGAGCAGCCCGAGCTGGGCAAGCTCGCGGATCGCGTGCGGCAGGGTGTTGATGCCGACACCGAGCTCGCGGATCGCCTCTGCCTGCTCAAACACCTCGCAATCGATGCCGCGCGCCCGCAGCATCAAGGCCGTGGTCAATCCGCCGATACCGCCGCCTACGATGATCGCCTTCATCGTCCCCTACTCCACCTACATTGGACGTACCGGGCGGCAGCGTTGCACAGCGGCTTACTCCGCCGCAAGCGGCTTCGCAGCCTCGGCCTTCAGCTCCGCCCGTGTCTTCGGTTTAGCCTTAATCTTCAGCTCCTCGAAATCCTGCCGCTCGCGCACGCTATTGCGGAAGATCTGCTCCTTGCCTGGGAGATATTGCGGCGGGCAGAACATGTCGGCGCCATACCAGGCCGCGGCCTTCATGGTGAACGCGGGGTCGACGAGATGCGGACGGCCGAGCGCGACGAGATCGGCGCGGCCGGCGGCGAGGATGGTGTTGACCTGATCGGCTGTCGTGATGTTGCCGACGCACATGGTCGCGACATGAGCCTCGTTGCGGACCTGGTCGGAGAACGGCGTCTGGAACATCCGTCCGTAGATCGGCCTCGCCTCGCGGACGGTCTGACCCGTCGAGACGTCGACGAGATCGACACCGGCCTCGCCGAACGCGCGCGCGATCAGCACAGCATCGTCACCGGTGACGCCACCCTCGGCCCAGTCGGTCGCGGAGATGCGCACCGACATCGGCTTGTGCGCCGGCCACGCGGCACGCATGGCCGCGAACACTTCGAGCGGGAAGCGCAGCCGGTTGTCGAGCGAGCCGCCGTACTCATCTGTCCGCTTGTTGGTCAGCGGAGAGATGAAGCTCGCGAGCAGATAGCCATGGGCGCAATGCAGCTCGAGCATGTCGAAGCCACAACGATGGCCGCGCTCGGCCGCTGCGACGAAATCGGCCTTGATCGCATCCATCGCCGCGCGATCGAGCTCGCGCGGCACCTGGCTATCGGGGAAATACGGCAGCGGCGACGCCGAGACGACGTCCCAGCCGCCCTGCTCCAGCGGACGGTCAATGCCGTCCCACATCAGCTTGGTCGCGCCCTTGCGACCGGCATGGCCGAGCTGCAGCGCGAATTTGGCCTGCGAGTTGGCATGGACGAAATCGACGATGCGCGTCCAGGCGGCTTCCTGTGCGTCGTTCCACAGACCGGCACAGCCGGGGGTGATGCGCGCATCACGGCTGACGCAGGTCATCTCGGTGAACAGCAGCCCGGCGCCGCCGATCGCACGCGAGCCGTAATGCACGAGGTGGAAATCGCCGGCGACGCCCTCATCGGCCGAGTACATGCACATCGGCGACAGCACCGCGCGATTGGCGAGCGTCATCTCGCGCAGCTTGAGCGGCTGGAACATCGGCGCCAACGGCTTGTCGACATCGACATCGAAGCCCTTGGCCCGAACCTGGCGCGCAAAGGCCTTGTCGACCTCGGCGACGAAATCCGGCGCGCGCAAGGTGAGATTGTCGTAGGTGATCGCCTTCGAGCGGGTCATCACGCCGAAGGCGAACTGCACCGGATCGAAATCCCAGAAACGATCGACATGCTCGAACCAGACCAGCGAGACGTCGGCCGCGTGCTGGGTCTTCTCGACCTCCTCGCGGCGGCCGTGCTCGTAGAGATCGAGCGCCGCAGGAATGGTCGGCGCGCGCTGCATGGCGTCAGCCAGCGCGATCGCATCCTCCATCGCGAGCTTGGTGCCCGAGCCGATCGAGAAATGCGCCGTCGACTTGGCGTCGCCGAGCAGCACCATGTTGTCCTTGACCCAGCGCTTGTTGCGGATCATCGGGAAATTGCGCCACATCGAGCGGTTGATCAGCAGCGGATGATCGCCGAGGAACCAGCCGAAGATATCCTTCATGCGGTCGGCGGATTGCCGCTCGTCGAGCCCGGTCAGGCCGGCCTTTTCGAAGGTCTCCGGGTCGGTCTCGAAGATCCAGGTCGAATGCCCCGCCTCGTACTGATAGGCATGGGCGATGAACGGGCCCCACTCCGTCTCCTGGAAGATGAAGGTGAAGGCGTCGAGCGGCTTGGTCGAGCCCATCCAGGCGAATTTGTTGGCGCGCAGGTCGACCTCGGGCTGGAAGTGATCGACGTATTTCTGCCGGAAGCGGCTGTTGATCCCGTCCGACAGGATCATCAGATCGGCGTCCGCGAACTGCGTCTCGTCCTCGAGATCGACCTCGAAGTGCAGGGTGACACCGAGCTCTCGCGCGCGCTCCTGCAGGATTCGCAACAATGTCCGACGCGAGCAGCCGCAGAAGCCGTTGCCGCCGACGCGGTGTACCGTGCCGCGGAAGTGCACGGCGATGTCATCCCAGTAGGCGAACTCCTGGGTGATGCGCTGGTAGCTCGGCAGGTCGTGCTTTTCGAAATTGTCGAGCGTGGCGTCGGAGAACACCACGCCGAAGCCGAACGTGTCGTCGGCGCGGTTGCGTTCGTAGACCGCGATGTCGGCCTTGGGCCGCTGCTTCTTGAGCAATATCGCCGCATAGAGACCGGCAGGTCCGCCGCCGATGATCGCGATCTTCATGAGCGCCTCCACTGGAGAGCCGAGCCAATGGAAATTATTTTAGACCTAAAATATTTCCTGGCAAGCCCCTTCAGTTCCCGAGGTCGCTCAATTGCCCTGGAAGACAGGCTTGGACTTCGCGGCGAAGGCCTCGAATGCGCGATTGAAATCTTCCGTCGTCATGCACAAGGCCTGGGCAACTGCCTCCGCCTCGATCGCTTCCTCGACCGACATCGCCCATTCCATCGCCAGCATGCGCTTGGTCATGGTGTTGGCGAAGGTCGGACCATTCGCGATCTCCGTGGCCAGCGCGACGGCCTGCGCCAGCACATCCGTCGGCGCGACGATGCGGCTGAAGAAGCCCCACCGCTCGCCCTCGTCCGCGCTCATGAAGCGGCCGGTGTAGAGCAGTTCGGAGGCACGGGACTGGCCGATGATGCGCGGCAGGATCGCGCAGGCGCCCATGTCGCAGCCGGCCAGACCGACCTTGTTGAACAGGAAGGCGACCTTGGCGCCCGTCGCGGCGAGCCGGATGTCAGAGGCCATCGCGACGATCGCGCCGGCACCGGCACAAATGCCCTCGACCGCTGCCACGACCGGTTGCGGACAGGCGCGCATGGCCTTGACGAGGTCGCCGGTCATCCGTGTGAACGCAGTAAGGCCTTTGGTGTCCATCTTCACCAGCGGGCCGATGATCTCGAACACGTCACCACCCGACGAAAAGTTACCGCCGGCGCCGGTCACGACCACCACCTTGACGTCATCGTCGAACGCACAGGCTCGGAAGAAGTCGGTCAGCTCGCGATAGCTCTCGAACGTCAGCGGGTTCTTGCGCTCCGGACGGTTCAGCGTCACCGTCGCGACGCGATCCTTCACGGTGAGCAGGAAATGGGTCGGCCTATAGTCCGCCAGAGGCACGGTAACGGGATTGGCGGGTTTCGACATGTGAGCTCCCTTCGTTCGATTGTTCTGATTGGACGACGCGGCCTAGACTTCGCCGCCGGCAACCGCGATCGCCTGTCCCGTGATCGCCCTGGCGCCGGTGCCACACAGCCACAGCACGGTATCGGCAACCTCCTGCGGCATGATCAGCCGCCCTTGCGGATTGTGCTTGGCCAGTTCGGCGATCGCCTGCTCGCGGCTGCGGCCGGTCTTCTTCATGATGTTGTCGACGCTGTCGGCAACGAGGTCGGTATCGGTGAAACCGGGGCATACGGCGTTCACGGTCACGCCCGTCATAGCCAGCTCCAGGGCCAACGACCGCGTCAAGCCGACGACCGCATGCTTCGCGGCCGTATACGCACTGACATAGGGATAGCCCTTGAGGCCAGCCGTCGACGCAACAGCAACGATGCGGCCATAAGGACCGCCTCTCATCGCGGGCAACACCGCCTGCACGGCGTGCACGACGCCCATCAAGTTGATGTCCATCATGCGACGGAACAGCGCGGCGTCGGACTTCAGGAAGGGTGCGGACTCCGCGCTTCCGGCATTGGCCACGAGAATGGTGATCGGCTGCCGCGCGGCTGCAGCGGCGACTGCATCGCTCAGTGCAGACTGGTCGGCGACGTCGGCTACGGCGGCGGCGTCGGCACATCCGGCCGCGATGGCCTCATCGAGCGTTGCGCGATTGCGCCCGACGATCGTCACGGTTGCGCCGGCGAGCTTCAGGGCACGCGCGATCTCGCGTCCGATCCCGCGGCCGCCGCCTGTCACCATCGCATGCGCTGCTGCAGGCAGTCCGGACATGCGCGCGTCTCCTCATCTTCTGCAATACGGTCGCAGCTTCCAGATTATTTTAAACTTCAAATTTTTGCAACAACACGCCCGAAGCGGCTTGACACCTCTGTTGCCGCGACTAGCGTTCGAAGGCCTGGAGCACGCAGCGTTGCGGCCTCCGGCTCATCTCCGGAGGTCTGCGTGCCTGCGTCGCAAATCCTGACCACGAAAGACGGGCGCTTCGGTTACGAGGCATCGGGCGCACCTGATCGGCAGGCCCTGGTTTTCCTGCACGGGATCGGTGGCGCTGCGCGCGCCTGGCGCGGCCAGCTCGACCATTTCGGCGTCCACTTTCATGCGGTCGCGTGGGACATGCCCGGCTATGGTCATTCGGCGCGGCTGGACGCGGTCAGCATCGCGACGCTCGCGGACGCACTTCAGGATTTCTTGACAGCGATCGAAGCGAAGCAACCGATCCTCGTCGGCCATTCGATCGGCGGCATGATCGTGCAGGACTGGCTGACCAAGCACCCGCAGGCCGCCGCTGCCGTGGTGCTGGCGCAGACCAGCCCGGCGTTCGGCAAGGCCGACGGCGACTGGCAGAAATCCTTCATCGATGCACGGCTCGGCCCGCTCGATCGCGGCGCGACCATGGCGTTGCTGGCGCCGGATCTGGTCAAGGAGCTGGTCGGCGAAGATCCGGATCTCGCAGGCATGGACGTCGCGAGGTCGTGCATGGCGAGCGTCCCCGAGGCCAGCTACCGCGCCAGCATGCTGGCGCTGCTCGGCTTCGACCGGCGGCAGGCCCTGCAGGACCTCAATGTGCCGACGCTGGTGCTGTCGGGCTCAAAAGATCGCAATGCACCGGCGCCGATGATGGAGAAGATGGCGAGCTTCATTCCTGGCGCTCGGTATGTCGAGCTTCAAGGTGCCGGCCATCTCGTCAATCTCGAACGGCCCGGCGAATTCAACGCCGCGCTCGACTCCTTTCTGAACGCACACGCGACGATCACTGCGGAGGCACGATGACCATCCAGGTCCAAAAGACGGCAACGGCATCCGGTGCAGCGCTCGATGCGCCGATGTTCGATCCGGCCGCGTATCGGCTCACATCTGAGCAGGCCGACATCATCAGCCGAGCCCGGCAGCTTGGGCAGAGCGTGCTGGCTGGCCGCGCCGCCATCTGGGACCGCGAGGCGACGTTCCCCACCGAGAACTACAAGGACCTGCATCACGCCGGTCTCCTAGGCATCTCCGTTCCGAAGGCTCTGGGTGGCCTTGGTGCCGGCTATCAGACCTACGCGCTCGCGGCGGCCGAGATCGGCCGCTATTGTGGCGCCACGGCGCTGACCTGGAACATGCATGTCTGTTCGACCCTGTGGTCGGGACCGCTCGCCGATGATCTCGACATGGACGACGATGTCCGTGCCGAGCACCAGCGGCGGCGCGCGATCCACTACAAGCGCATCGTCGAGGACGGCGCGATCTACTCGCAGCCGTTCTCCGAGGGCGGCGCGGCTGCGGCGGGCGGTGTCGCGTTCGGTACCGAAGCGAAGCCGGTCAAGGGCGGCTGGCTGGTTAGCGGCAAGAAGATCTTCGCCTCGCTGTCCGGGCACGCCGACTACTACGGCGTGCTATGCACGGAGATCAGCGAGGGCGAGAAGGCGTCACGGCGCAACACGCTGTATTTGGCGATTCCTGCGCAGAGCGAGGGCGTCTCGGTGGTCGGCGACTGGGATCCCCTGGGCATGCGCGGCACGGTCTCGCGCACGCTGATCTTCAAGGACGTGTTCGTCGACGAGGATGCCGCGCTGATGCCGCGCGGCGTCTACTTCCAGGCGGCGATGCGCTGGCCGCACATGTTCATGACGTTGTCGCCGACCTATATGGGTCTCGCGCAGGCCGCCTACGACTTCACCCTCAAATATCTGCGCGGTGAGGTCCCGGGCATGCCGCCTGTCAAGCGGCGGATGTATCCGACCAAGCAGATCGCGGTGGCGCAGATGCAGATAAAGCTGGAGCAGATCAAGGGCATCTGGTTCCAGGCGGTCACCGAAGCCCGCGCCAACCCGACCAAGGAGCAGGTGCTGCGCGCCTATGCCGCGCAATACTCGGTCATGGAAGGCGCCAACGAGCTCGCGGCGCTCGCGATCCGCACCTGCGGCGGCCAGTCGATGCTCAAGACGTTGCCGCTGGAGCGCATCTATCGCGACAGCCGCTGCGGCTCGCTGATGCTGCCTTGGACCGCCGAGCTCTGCCTCGACCGCATCGGCCGCGAGGCTTTGTACGAGCCCGGCGAGACGGACGATTGAGCGTGGACCTCTGCAGCCTGATCGAACGCAACGCCGCGTTCACGCCGGACAAGCCGGCGATCCGTTTCGAAGGCGCGACACTGACCTATGCCGCGTTCAGCAAGCGCATTGCGCTGACAGCGCGAGCGCTGAAGTCCGAGTTTGGCGTCGGGCGCGGCGACCGCGTCGCGATCCTGAGCCTGAACCGGCCGGACTATCTGGTCCTCCTCTATGCCTGCGCCCGGCTCGGCGCGATCCTGGTGCCGCTCAACTGGCGGCTGGCGGTGGCCGAGCAGATCTTCATTCTCTCGGATGCCGCCGCCAAGGTGCTCGTGCTGGAGCAGGCGTTTGCGCCGGTGCTGCCGGCGCTGGCGGAGCAGCATCCGGAGACGGTGCCGGTCGGCGTCGACTTCACGCCGGCGAACGGACTGACGTTCGACGAACTGCTCGTCCGCGGCCAGGGCGACGATCGCAACCCGCACATTGATCTCTCCTGCCCGCTGCTGATCGTCTACACGTCGGGCACCACGGGCCGGCCGAAGGGCGCCGTGCTGCGGCAGGAAGCGCTGCTGTGGAACGGGGTGATGAGCCAGCACATGCACGGCCTCACCTCTGACGATCACGTGCTGACGGTGCTGCCGCTGTTTCATGTCGGCGGCCTCAACATCCAGACCACGCCGGCGCTGCACCACGGCGCCACGGTGACGCTGCACGCACGCTTCACGCCTGATACGACGCTGGCGGCAATCGTCGACGAGCGGCCGACATTGACGGTCCTGGTGCCCGCGACTATCCAGGCCGTCACCGAGCATCCGGCATGGGCCGACGCGGACTTGTCCTCACTCAAGGCGGTCTCGACCGGCTCGAGCATCGTGCCGCCGGCACTGATCGCGCGCATCACCGCGCGCGGCGTGCCGGTGCTGCAGGTCTATGGTTCGACCGAGACCTGCCCGATCGCGGTCTACACCCGGCTCGGCGGCGATCTCTCACGCGAGGGCTCGACCGGCCTGCCCGGGCTGTGCTGCGAGGCCAAGATCATCGACCGCGATGGCGATGAGCTGCCAGCGGGCAAGGCCGGCGAGATCGCGGTGCGCGGGCCCAACGTGTTGTTCGAATATTGGGGCAACGCCAAAGCCACGCAGCAGGCGATCCACGACGGCTGGTACCGCACCGGCGACATCGCGCAGCGCGACACGGACGGATACTTCTTCGTGCTCGAGCGCAAGAACAACATGATCATCTCGGGCGGCGAGAACGTCTACCCGGCCGAGATCGAGCGTGTGCTCGGCGAGCATCCCGACGTCGTCGATTGCGGCGTGATCGGCCGGCCCGATCCGCGCTGGGACGAGGTCCCAGTGGCCTTCGTCGTCAAGCGCAAGGACTGCACGCTCGACGCCGAGACGTTGCGCGCGCATCTGCAGGCGCAGCTCGCGCGCTTCAAGGTGCCGCGCGACATCGTCTTCGTCGACGACCTGCCGCGCACTGCGCTCGGCAAGGTGCAGCATCATCTGCTGCGCAAGATCGACGGCCCCACTTAGCGAATCGGAGATGCAGTCTTGAAAATAGCAGTGCTCGGCGGCGGCAATGGCTCGTTTGCGGCCGCGGCCGATTTCGCGCTCGCAGGTCACGAGGTCCGGTTCTGGCGCCGTGATGCGGAAGCTGTGGCGCAGCATAAGGCGGCCGGCTCGACGATCATCGTGAAGGACGTCAACGGCCGGCATGAGGCCAGGCTCGCGCTGGTCACGACCGAGATCGGCGAAGCCGTCCGGGGCGCGGAGCTGATCCTCTGCCCGGCGCCGGCGTTCGCGCAAGCCGATATCGCGAAACAGTTGGCACCGCATCTGACCGACGGGCAGGTCGTGTTCCTGCCACCGGCGACGTTCGGCACAATGATCTTCGCGGCGGCGGCGCGCGATGCCGGCAACAAAGCTCAAGTCAGCTACGCCGAGACCGGCACCCTGCCCTGGCTGACGCGCAAGCACGGACCTTTCGAGGTAGCGATCACCATCCGGGCCAAGCGACTGCCCGTGGGTGTATTCCCGCTGAAGACGGCTGAGCATGCGCTTGCGGTGATCAGCAAGGCCTTTCCGGGCGTGATCGAGCCGTGCGGCGACGCGCTGTCGGGCGCGCTGATGAATGCCGGCTGCATCATTCATCCGCCGCTGATCGTGATGAATGCCGGTCCGATCGAGCATTTCGAGCGCTGGGACATCCACAAGGAAGGCACGCAAGCCTCGATCCGCCGGGTCACCGATGCGCTCGACGCGGAGCGGATCGCGGTGCGCGAGGCACTGGGCTATGGCGCGCCGCATTTCCCACTGGCGCATCACTACGCCAAGGAGGGCGAGATCTGGATGTACGGCCGCGGCTCGCATGACCGGCTCACCGACTCCGGCGACTGGCGCGAGCAGCTGGTGCTGACGCAACATCGCTACATGCGCGAGGATCTTCGGCTCGGACTGTCATTCCTGATCTCGGCGGCGGAGCTGACCGGCACCGCAACGCCGCTCGCCCGCGCCTTCCTGGCAATCGGCGGCGCGATCTGCGGCGAGGATTTCATAGCCACGGGGCGCACGCTGGGCAGCCTCGGCCTCGGCAGCCTCGATCGGAATGCATTGCAGGCGCTGCTGCGCGAGGGGTTTGCGGCATGAGCGCGCGCGGTCACATCGCCTGTCTCGGCGCCGGCCGCATGGGCCGCGGCATTGCCGTCGCGTTTGCCTATGCCGGCCATCCCGTCACGATGATCGACATCAAGCCGCGCACGGTCGAGGAATTCGCCAAGCTGGAGCGCGAAGCGCTCGGCGAGATCGGCGCGACGTTCGCGACCTTGGCGCGGCTCGGGATGCTCGAGCCTCCCGATGTGGACAAGCTGATGGGCAAGGTCACCGTCGCTCCAGCGGCAGCGAGCAATGATGTGCTGGCGCAGACGACGCTGGTGTTCGAGGGCGTGCCGGAGATCGTCGATCTCAAGCGCGAGGTGCTCGGCGCGGCGTCCCGCGCCGTGGCGCCGGACGTGATCATCGCTTCCACGACGTCGACCATCCTGGTGGATGATCTGTCCGGCGCGATTAACAGGCCCGAGCGCTTCCTCAATGCGCATTGGCTCAATCCGGCCTATCTGATCCCGCTGGTCGAGATCTCGCCCGGGAAGCTCACCGATCCCGATGTCACCACGCGACTGAAGGCGCTGCTCGAAGGCATCGGCAAGGTGCCGGTGGTGTGCGCAGCGACGCCGGGCTTCATCGTGCCGCGCATCCAGGCACTCGCCATGAACGAAGCGGCGCGCATGGTCGGCGAAGGCGTCGCGAGCGCCGAGGAGATCGACAAGGCGATCCGCTACGGCTTCGGCTTCCGCTACGCGGTGCTCGGCCTCTTGGAGTTCATCGACTGGGGCGGCGGCGACATCCTCTACTACGCCAGCCGCTATCTCGAAGGCGCGCTCGGAAGCGACCGCTACCGCGCACCCGAGGTGATTGAGCGCAACATGGCGGAGGGACGCATCGGGCTGCGCACAGGCTCGGGATTTCTCGACTATTCCGGCATGGATGTCGCGGCGTATCGCGAGCAGCGGCTGAGCGCGCTGGTCGACATGCTCCGTCATTTCAAGCTGGCCCGGCCGCCGGTGGTGGATTGAGGACGGCGAGCATTGTCGAGCCGTAGGGTGGGCAAAGGCGCGGCACGCTATTGCCGCATCGTGACGCCCCTCACGCGCCGTGCCCACCATGCGCACCGATGACGTGGATGCACGGTGGGCACGCAACCGCCCTGCGGGCGGCCGCTTTGCCTTTCCCTACAGGGGCTGCGGCGGGGCCGCTCACCGGTGTTGATCGACGACATCGGCACGCACCTCTGTCGTCCCGGCCTCGAGCCGGGACCCATAACCACCGTCGGTCGTGAGAGGCACGCAAGTCGCTCCGGTCGTGCCCCAGACTTCTCCCCGTGGTTATGGATCCCGGATGTTCGCGCGCGTTGCGCGCTCGTCAGGGATGACGACGGAGGGTTTGTCGTTGGCGTCTGCCCCTCACCTACCCGAACACATCCTGCAGCACGCCGTCCTTGATCACGGCCACGCCGTCCAGCGCGATCGTCGTGCCCATCATCGGCAGATCGAAATGCCCCGCCGTATAGCGGCCGGCGAATTCGTTGGCGCCGGTGGAGAACAGGAAGTTGCCGGAGACGGCGCGCAGCTCGGTGCCGTTGGTGTCGCGCTGGTCGTACATGGTCAGCGCCTCGTAGCGCGCACCGGGGTTCATGCCCCAGCCGACATGCGAGACGGCATAGGCTTCGCGGTCGCCCCAGGAGGCGAGATAGGCGCGCATCATCGCGGCGTCGGCGCCCTCGCCTTCCAGGTTCGTGATGTAGTCGTCCCGCATGGTCATCGTCACGGGCGAGGACAGATAGCGCTTGAAGGTGAGATTGATGTCGCCGGGCGCCATCACGATGGTGCCGTTGACCGACTTGCTCTTGGGGAAGCTGACGACGATGCCGCCCGGCCAATGCGCCAAGGTGCCCGGACGATCGGTCCAGCCCCAGACGCCGACCGTCGAGGCGCCTTCCATGATGACGTCGAGATCGGTCCCGGCCTTCGAGGTCACGCGCATCCGTTTCGTGCCGCGCAGCATCTTGGCGGCGGCGCGCACGCGCTTTTCCAGAGCCGCATCGGGGCGCATGCGCTCGAGTGCTTCCGGATGCTCGTTGGAGATGACGAGAATGCGCGCGCCGGCTTTCAGGATCTCAGGCGTCTCCACCGCGTGCATCAGGCCTTCGATGGTGCAGTCGACGACGAAGCCCGCCTGCTGAAGCGCGGTCACGACGGGCCCGAGCTTGCCGATGGCTTCCGAAGCGCCGGTCGAGCGCACCGGCACCGGATGGGGATTGCGTGGCGTCGGCACCACCACATGGAACGGCCGCGCGCCCATGCGCAAGAGCGCCAGTTCGGCGATGTGCACATTGAGCGGGCGCGACTGCGTCTCCGACAGGATGGCGGCGGTGTCGCCGGCCTTCACGGCACAGCGCTCGAAGATCTCGCAGAATGCGTCGATCCATTTCGCCTCGATGCGATCCGCAAGCATGGTCGTTCTCCCGATTGTTGTTTGTCGTTCTATCAGACTGAAGGGAAGCCGCGCAGCAGATAAGCGCGCAAACCCTGCAGCAGGGCGTTGAGAATGAGACCCAGCAGCGAGATCGTGATCAGCGGCACGAACATGTCGACCGCCTGGAAGGTGCGCGCGGCGGTGACGAGCACGTGGCCGAGCCCGTCGGTCGAGGTGATCATCTCCGCGAGGAACACGACGATGCAGGAGATCACGAGGCCGATGCGGCAGCCGGTCAGGATCGACGGCATGGCGGCCGGCAGCACCACCTTCCACAGCACGTCGCGCGGCGGCGTGCCGGCGGCAAGCGCCGACCAGATCAGCTTCTGCTCGATCGTGGTGGCGCCGTAATAGGTCGACAGCAGGATCGGAAACAGCGCGTCGGCGGCGACCAGCATGATCTTGGATTCGTGGCCGAAGCCGAGCAGCAGCAGGAAGGCCGGATAGAGCGCGACCTTGGGCAGCGGCGCCAGCACGCGCACGATCGGCTTGACCGCGGCGTTGATCGGCGGACTGACGGCTGCGGCAATGCCGAGGGACACGCCGATGATGACGGCGATGGCGAAGCCCGCGAACAGCCGGAACAAGGTCGCGGCGATATCCTGCTGGAACGTCACGCTCGACAGCTGTTGCGCCATGCGCAGGAACACCTGGCCCGGCGGCGGCAGCAGGGTCGGCGGCGCATAGCCGAACGACACGAGACCTTGCCACAGCAGCAGGACCAGCGCGATCGGCGCGGCGCCCAGCAGGATATCGTTCGAGGTGCGCGTCATGAGAAGCTCAGGGGCATGTCGAATTGCGGCTCCGACCAGCGCACCAGCCAGCGCCTCACGATCTCGAACGCCGCATCGAGGCAGATCCCCATCGCGCCGACGATGATGATCATCGCGAACACCGTATCGTACTGTCCCATGTCGAGCGCATTGAACAGGATGTTGCCGGCGCCGGACTGCCGCGCGATCATCTCGCTCGTCACCATCGTGATCAGCGCCAGCACGAGGCCGGTGCGGCAGCCGGTGAGGATTTCCGGCAGTGCGGCCGGCAGAACGATGCGCAGCAGGCGCTCGGACGGCGACAGCCCCATGGCCGCGCCCGACCACAGCATCTTCTCCTCGACCGCCTTGGCGCCCTCGAAGCTGTGATAGATCACGGGCAGGCTGACACCCAGGAAGATGACCAGCGTCTTGGAGACGTCGCCGACGCCGAGCCACAGCATGATGATCGGCATCAGCGCCGCCTTCGGCACCGGGTAGATCAGCATCAGCAGCGGATTGAAGAACGCGGCGGTGGCACGGCTGCGGCCCATCAGCAATCCCAGCGGAATCGAGAACGCCAGCGCCAGCGAAAAGCCGACCGCCATCCGCCGCAGCGACGCCAGGATGTTGATCAGCGATTCCTTGTCGGTGAGGATCGGCGGGATCGCGCGCAGTGATTCCAACGCCGTCGGAAAGCTGTCGTTCTTCAATCCGAGCGAGGCGAGTTGCCAAGCCAGCAGCAGGCCGCAGCAGGCCAGCACCGGCGCGAGCGGCTTCAACATGCCGTTCATGAGGGCAGCTCGTTGTCGCCGGAGGCATCGAACATGCGCTCGATCTCGACGATGTATCTCTGATAGTTCGGATCGAGCAGCAGCTCCTCGCGGCGGCGCGGCCGCGGCAGGTCGATGTCGATGACCTCGCGGATGCGGCCCGGCGAGCGCGACATCATCACCACTTTATCCGACAGGAAGACCGCCTCCTCGACCGAGTGCGTCACGAACAGCACGGTCTTGCGGTCGCGCTCCCAGATGTCGAGAAGATCGTTCTGCAGCCGCGTGCGGGTGTGCGCATCGAGCGCGCCGAACGGCTCGTCCATCAGCAGCACCTCCGGGCCGTAGGCGAGCGTGCGCGCCAGCGCGACGCGCTGCTTCATGCCGCCCGAAAGCTCCTTCGGGTAGAACTTCTCGAAGCCGGTGAGGCCGACCATCGCGAGCAAGGTTCGCGCCAGCGCCTCGGCCTTGGAGGCCTTCATGCCCTGCTGCAGCGGGCCGTACATGACGTTGCCGAGCACGCTCTTCCACGGAAACAGCGCGAACTCCTGGAACACCGGGCCACGATCCGTGCCCGGCCCGGTGATCGGCTTGCCCTTCATCTTCGCGATGCCGCTGGTCGGGCTGACGAAGCCGCCGACGATGTAGAGCAGGGTCGACTTGCCGCAGCCGGAAGGCCCGAGGATCGAGACGAAAGCGCCCTCGCCCACCGTCAGCGAGATGTCGGACAGCGCGATGTGGTCACGACGTGACGAGGTCTTGAACACCTGCGAGACGTGATCAATCTCGATGATCGGCGTGGCCGCGCGGCGGCCGAGCGGGACGCCCGCGAGCTGGCCGGGTCGGATCGGGGTCACGCCCATGTCGGCTTCTCTTTCCGATGCAGCACGCTGAGAGGCTCCAAGTTGTCAGGCATGACGGACAGCTGAATCATCTAAACCACATTCACCGTCATTCCGGGGCAAGGCCGCAGGCCTTGAACCCGGAATCTCGAGATTGGCTTGCGCGTTCATGCTCAACGATTTCGAGATTTCGGGTTCAATCATCGCGACGCAGCCGCTTCGCGTCTGCGCCTCGACGATTGCCCCGGAATGACGGGGTGCGGAAAGATTAGCAAGAAGCCTGCCAATCGTCGCCCCATCACGGCTCATTGCTGCTCCTGGTCGAACCAGGGCCATTCGGCCGGCCCTTCATGCGTGACGGCGCCGAGCGGCGCCTGTCCGACCAGCTTGGCGTATTTGGCCAGCGCTCCGGCGCGATGCCGCGGCGGCCGCTGCGTCCAGGCGGTACGGCGCGCGGCGAGTTCGCGCTCATCGAGCAGAACGTCGAGCGTCCGCGCCTTGGCATCGATGCGGATCGGATCTCCATCCTTCAACAACGCCAGCGGACCGCCGACGAAAGCTTCCGGCGAGACATAGCCGATGCACATGCCGCGGGTGGCGCCGGAGAAGCGGCCGTCGGTGATGAGGGCGACCTTTTCACCCATGCCCTGGCCGTAGATCAGCGCGGTGACGCCGAGCATCTCGCGCATGCCGGGACCCCCGACCGGGCCCTCGTTGCGGATGATCAGCACCTCGCCCGCCTGATAGTTGCGCGCGCGCACCGCGGCGACGCAGGCCTCCTCGTCCTCGAACACGCGCGCGCGGCCCTCGAACACCAGGTTCTTGAGCCCGGCGACCTTGATGACGGCGCCATCGGGCGCGAGGTTGCCCTTGAGCACCGCGACGCCGCCATCCGCCATGATCGGCTTCGCCGGCGCGAAGACGACCTCGCCGTCCGGCGCATTGGCCGCGCCGTATTCCTCGGCAAGCGTGCGGCCGGTCACCGTGATGCAGGAGCCGTCGATATGCCCGCTCTCGATCAGCGCGCGGATCACGACAGCCGCGCCGCCGATGTCGTAGACGTCCTTGGCGGTGTACTTGCCGCCGGGCCGGAGATTGCCGATCAGCGGCGTGCGCGAAAACACCTCGCCGACATCGTCGAGCGTGAAGCGGATGCCGGCCTCGTTGGCGATCGCCGGCAGGTGCAGCGCCGCGTTGGTCGAGCCGCCGGTGGCCGCGACGATCGCCGCGCCGTTCTCCAGGGATTTGCGGGTGACGATGTCACGCGGCAGCGGCCCGCCGCGGGCGAGCATCTGCATGATCAGACGCCCGGCCTGCCGCGCGACATGGGCGCGCTCGGCATAGACGCCGGGGATCATCGACACGTTGGGCATCGACAGGCCCATCGCCTCCGACACCATGCCCATCGTGTTGGCGGTGAACTGTCCGGCGCATGCGCCGATGGTCGGCAGGCAGGAGCGCTCGATGCCCTCGAGCGTGGCCGCGTCGATCTCGCCGGTCATGTAGCTGCCGACAGCCTCGTACGAGTCGAGCACTGTGAGCGTTTTGCCCTGGTACTTCCCCGGCAGCGCGCTGCCGCCATAGATGAAGATCGACGGCACGTTGCAGCGGACCATGCCCATCATGACGCCGGGCAAGGTCTTGTCGCAGCCGCCGAAGCCGATCAGCGCGTCATAGGCGAGGCCGTGCACCACGGCCTCGATCGAGTCGGCGATCAGCTCGCGCGAGAACAGAGAGAACTTCATTCCCTCATGGTTCATGCTGATGCCGTCGGACACCGAGACGGTGGCGAACTCGCGCGGCGTGCCGCCGGCCTCCGAGATGCCCGTCTTCGCCGCGTCGACCTGGAAGTCGTGCGTCATGTTGCAGGGCGTCTGCTCGCCCTTCTGGCTGACGACGCCGATCATCGGCTTGGCGATGTCGGAATCATCCAGGCCCATGGCGCGCATGAAGGCGCGGTGCGGGGCGCGGTCGAGCCCCTCCACCGTCACGCGCGAGCGCAGCTTCCTCATCGATACAGGCTCCGCAGGCGCCCTACTGGATCGGCGCGACGATGGTGGGATGCTTGAACTGGGCGACGTCGAGCTTCGGCAGCATGCCGGTCTCGGCGTAGATATCGAGCATCTTCTGGATCGCGGGGAAGTTCGGCGCGGCGACCGGATCGCGGCCGAAATCATTGTCCTTGAGCAGATAGGTCTCGATCACTGGCACCGGCACCTTCATCACTTCGGAGACGACCTTCAGCGTCTCGTCGCGGTTGGCGAGCGCCTTCTTCATGCCGGTGGTGATGTCGCGGACATAGGCCTTCACGAGATCCGGATTCTTGTCGACGAAGTCGGCGCGGCAGGCCTCGAGGATGTGGACGATGTTCGGCATCGCCTCCGAGAGCTGGAACAGCTTGCGGGTGCCGCCCTTGGCCTCGGCGCGCGCGGCGAACGGCTGGTTCATGTTGACGGCGTCGACGCGGCCCTGGCGCAGCGCGTCCTCGGCGACGGCGAAGCCGACCTCGACCAGCTTGATGTCCTTGGCCGGATCGAGCCCGGCCTGCTTCAGCAGCAGGTTGAACGGCCCCTGCGTGCCGCCGCCGATGACGGAGATGCCGACCGTCTTGCCCTTGAGATCGGCGATGGTCTTGATCGGCGAATCGTCCTTGACCGCCCAATACACGGAGAACCCGCCGGGCTTTTCATAGACATGCTGGGCGACGATGTAGGCCTTGAGACCGCCGCCGACCACGCCGTTCGACAGCGACAGCGGCGCCTGGGTCGCGCAGTCGAGCGCGCCGGCCGCCAGCGCCTGGGTCATCGGTGCCGTGCCCTGGAACTGGGTCCACTCGATGTTGTAGGTCTTGCCGAGATCCGGAAATTCGGTCGGGCGCTTCATCATCCAGTATTTGGATTCTTCCGCCGGAATGGTCCAGCCGACGCGGATCGTCTGCTGCGCGAAGCTCGACCCTGCACTCGTCGCCAAAGCGACCGCCGACAACGCCGCCAGCATTAACCGTTTCCGCATCACGCCCCTCCGAAATCGTTTAAAAGGAACCTCGCGTGGGAATGTTTCATGTCTCAAATATCGGTGCAAGCGCGGAAAACGCTCCGTGCTTGCCTGCCCCATGGGCAAGCCGCTGTGCAGCGCGGCGAGGCGCCGCCATGCCGGATTGCCGCGGTCCGTGTGCTGTAGTTGCCCCGGCAACGCAAGGTCGTGTGCTGAGGCCTCATGGTTCGAGACGCGCCGCGAGCGGCGCTCCTCGCCATGAGGGGATGGATCGCGCCACAAGGTCGATGGACTCCGTCACGAAGCCCGGTCTCGTCCCGAGGAGCCCGCCAAAGGCGGGCGTCTCGAAGGACGATGGAGGGCACATTGCCGGCCAGGCGTTGTCCAGCTGACCGGAGAGAAGCTCAATTGCCGTCCCTGCTCTGCTCAGCCGGCTGGCGCTGCCGCGCCGCACGCGCTAGGGAGAGGCCCCGAATTGACTTTCCAAGGAGTTCTCTCGATGTCCATCCAGCGTTTTGAAGTCGGCCCGCGCATGAGCCAGGTCGTCGTCCACGGCAATACCGTCTATCTCGCCGGCGTCGTCGCGCAGAAGACCGCGGGCGAGAGCGTGACCAAGCAGACCGAGGAAATCCTCTCGATCATCGACGGTCACCTCGCCAAGGCGGGCACCGACAAGACCAAGCTGTTGTCCGCGACGATCTACCTCACCGACATCAAGACCTTCGGCGAAATGAACGCGGTGTGGGACGGCTGGGTCTCCGCCGGCAACACGCCCGCGCGCGCCACCGTCGAGGCAGGCCTCGCGGCGCCGCAATACACCGTCGAGATCATGGTGATCGCGGCGAAGTAAGCCGCGCGGCCGTCGCGACGCTATTCGGTGTCGCGACGACCGGTATTGCGATTGAGCGGCGCACGCCGCTCGCGCGTGAGGCCTTCCGGCAAGACCGGCTCGGTCCCCGGAAGCGGCTCGGCGCGGACGTCGGCGCCCCACTGCTCCTGCTGGCGGGGCGTCGTTTCGTCCTTGACCTGCTGCGGCTGCGGCAACCCATCCTTGCTGACGGGGTCGTAGGCGCCGGAGCGCAGGTCTCTCGTGTCTCTGCCTGTCATCATCTCCCAACCGGCATCGCGCCGCATTCGTTCCTGAGCGTTGTCACGACCGGCGCCCGACGCCGGTCGCGTCACGCCTGATCAGCTGAGCGCGTTCGTCTTCGGCGTCCCGCTCATCTGCTCGCGCTGCGCGGCGCTGTCCGGCCGGGCCGGGCCGAGATTGGGCGCCTCCCCGAGCGGCTCGAAGCCGGGACGCAGCGAGAACTGGCCCTGCCCGTCGAGCGAAGGTCCCTCGCTGTAGCGGCCGGGCGCGGGGGCCGTGCCGTTCCGCTCAGTGCCCATGAACATGTAGGCGAACTCGGTCGCCTCCTTGCTGCGGTCGAAGCTGTTCGGGATCGGCAGCTGATCCGGCCCCAGTTCTTCGATCACCGCGAGCCATTGCTGCTGATGCATGGTGTCGCGCGCGATCAGATAGCTCAGCATGTCCTGCATGCCGCGGTCGGCGGTGGAGTTGTAAAGCCGCACCGCGAGCGTCCGTCCGGTCGATTCGGCAGCCACGTTGCAATACATGTCGGCCGCGAGATTGCCGCTGGCATAGATGTGCGAGCAGTCGAACGGCACGCCGTCGCAATTCGCCGGGAAAGCCGCCATGCCTGTGGAGAGAAGATGCCGGTGCAGCATGCCTTCGATGACGTGACGCGGCCGTTCGCCGCCGCCCATCACGGCGCCGACCACCGGATTGGCCTGCAAGGTCGTCTCCTGCATCGTCGCCGGGGCATTCTCGAGATTGAGCGCGACTGCGGTCGCCAGCATCTCGATGTGGCTGATCTCCTCGGTCGCGGTATTGAGCAGCACATCGCGATATTTGGCGGGACCGCGCGCGCCCCAAGCCTGGAAGAAATATTGCAGGCAGACGCGGATCTCGCCTTCGACGCCGCCGATCGCCTGCTGCAGCTGACGGGCGAAGATCGGATCAGGACTCTCCACCGCCACCGGATACTGCAGCCGCTTGTCAAAGTAGTACATGCAAAGGTCTCCTGTTCGAAGTGACCTCGCGGCAATGATGTCCTGTGCGGCCGTTCCTAACGCACGCGGATCGCCGGTTTAAAACGACTCTAAAGCTGCGGCGTCCTAATCCAGGTTAGCGCCGCCGCGCCTGCGCGCGTGACCGATCGTCGCGCTCGTGATCAGGATTGCGGCCTTGCAGGCGCGCCTTCGCGGATGCCATCGACATTGACGGCGAGCCGCTTGATCTTGTCGTACAGTGTCTGCTTGGGGACGCCCAGCATCGCCGCCGTTGCCTGCACGTCGCCGAGCTTGCGGCGGAGCGCATCTTCGATGATCGACCGCTCGATATTCTCCAACTGCCGCGGCAGCGACAGCTCGGACGACGCAGCAGCGGATCGGCTCAGCACGCGCCGGTCGAGCACGCCGAGCACGAAGCGATCGGCGACGTTGCGCAGCTCGCGGACATTGCCCGGCCAGGCATAGCCGAGCAGCAGCGACATGGTCGCATCGTCCACGATCGGCGCGTCGCGCTCGAAGCGCTTGGCGGCATCCAGCGTGAAGTGTTCGAACAAGATCGGGATGTCCTCGCGCCGCTCGCGTAAGGGAGGCAGCTCGATGAAGGCAACGCCGAGGCGGTAATATAGATCGGCCCGGAACTGCTTGCTCTCGCTGAGCTCGTAGAGATTGGCCTTGCTGGCGGCGACGACACGGCAATCCACCGCCACAGGCTTGTTGGAGCCGACGCGCTCGACCGAACGGTCCTGCAAGGCGCGCAGCAGCTTGACCTGCACGCTGAGCGGCATGCTTTCGATCTCGTCGAGGAACAGCGTGCCGCCATGGGCGTACTCGATCTTGCCGATGCGCTGCTTGGTGGCGCCGGTGAAGGCGCCGGCTTCGTGGCCGAACAATTCGCTCTCGACCAGCGATTCCGGCAGGCCGCCGCAATTGACCGCGACGTAGTTGCCGCCACGCCGCGCGCTGTGATTATGCAGGCAGCGCGCCACGACATCCTTGCCGGTGCCGGTCTCGCCGTAAATCGTGACGTCGACATTGGTCGACGCGAGATTGGCGACGAGCCGACGCACCTCCTGGATCTGCGGCGAGCGTCCGAGCAGGCTCGCCTCGATGCCCTGACGGTCGGCAAGCGCCGAGCGCAAGGTGCGCACCTCGAGCGTGAGCCTGCGCTTGTCGAGCGCGCGGCGCACGACCGAGACGAGTTGCTCCGACGAGCACGGCTTCTCGATGAAGTCATAGGCGCCGTTGCGCATCGCCTCCACGGCCATCGAGATGTCGCCATGGCCGGTGACCAGGATGACCGGCAGGTCCGGATCCAGGCGGTGCAGCTCGGACAGCCACGCGGTGCCGCTCTTGCCGCGCAGCTGCACGTCGGAGACGACCACGAACGGCATGTCGGCGCGGACGGTTGCGCTCGCGGCTTCGACCGAGGCGAACGGCGTCACCGAGAGGCCGGCGAGTTGCAGCGCCTGCACGGCGCCGATGCGCACGTCCTCGTCGTCCTCGACATAGATCACGCCAACAGGCTGTTCAGAACTCATGAGCGGACCTTCTCACGCGGCAAGCGGCACCAGCAGGACGAACTCGGCGCCGGACGGATCGAGGTTGCGCGCCCGCAGCTCGCCGCCGAACGAGCGCGCGATGTGGTTGGCGATGACGAGACCGAGGCCAAGACCCTTCCCGGCCGGTTTGGTGGTCACGAACGGCTCGAACATGCGCTGCAGAACGTCCGCGGCGATGGCGGGACCGCTGTTGCCGATGGCGATGCGGCACTGCCCCTCCTCGCGCTCGGCGCGGATGGAGATCGACTTCTGCGCCGCGCCCTCGACGGCATCGAGCGCGTTCGCAACGATGTTGCAGAGCAATTGCTCAAGCCGGATCTGTTCGGCGCGGACATGCAGGTCCGGCGCGAGATCGATGCTCACCTCGACGCCGCCATCCTTCACCCGCGCGCCGAGGATCTTCAGCGTCTCCGACACCGCCTGCTCGACCGCGACAGCCTCGAGAGGCGCATTGGATTTGTAGGCGAACACGCGCAACTGGCCGGTCAGGCGTGCCAAGCGGCGCACCAGCTCGCCGATGCGGACGAGATTGCCGCGGGCCTCGCTGATCATTCCGCGATCGATGAATTGCACCGCGTTGTCGGACGCGGTCTGCAGCGCCGCCAGCGGCTGATTGATCTCGTGCACCATGCCGGCCGACATCTGGCCAAGCACGGCGAGCTTGCCGGCATGCACGAGCTCGTCCTGCGCGGCGCGCAATTCGGCGGTACGCTCCTGCACCCGGATCTCCAGCCGGTCATTGGCGGCCTGCAGCGCGGCCTGGCTCGCGAGCCGCTGCCGGATCTCGTTGCGTCGCTGTGCGAGCAGGCCGAGCAGCAGCAGCGCCACGATGCAGGCGAGCCCCGACAACGTGCCGATCACATAGGCCGTACGCCGGATCGGCGCCTCGTCGTCGAGCAGCATCAGCTGCCATTGCCGCTCGTGCAGCGGCCGTTCATCGATGCTGTAGACCGCGCCGCGCTCGGCCGTCACCCGGCCGCCGCGATCCCCGCGCTCCCTGAAGGTCCAGCCGAGCGGCGCGAGGCTGGAGCTGCCATAAGGCTTGGAGGTCGCGATCTCCTCCAGCGCATCGATGGCGAGCGGCGTCAGCGGACGGAAGCGCCATTCGTCGCGCGAGGCGAGAATGGTGACGCCGCGGGCGTCGACCAGCAGCATGTCGGCACCGCGGTTGCGCCACTCGCGCTCGAACGCGTCGAGATTGACCTTGACCACGGCGACGCCGATCGTCCGCCCCTCGCGCTTGACCGCATAGGACAGGTAATAGCCGGCGCGGGCACTGGTGATGCCGATGCCGAAGAACGCGCCGCGGCCGGTCGCGAGCGCCTGACGCATATAGGGCCGATACGACAGATTGCTGCCGACCGGCGTGCCAGGCTGGTCGAAATCGGCGGCGGCGATCGCGTCGCCGTCGACGGTGAGGACATAGAGATTGTCGGCGCCGGCCAGCAGATTGATCGACTTCAGGTACAGGCTGACGGTCTGCTGCAGGGTGCGATCATCGGGCGTGCCGAGCAGCCTGAAGACGTCAGGCGAGGTCTCCAGCAGCGAGGGCAGATATTCGAAGCGCGAGAGATAGCCGTCCAGCTGCGCGGCCTCGACCGCCAGCCGCTGCTGGGCCGCCGCGTGGCGCTGGTCGAGCCCGCGGGAGAAGGCGATGGCATAGCCGAGCCAAGCCGCCGCGCCGACCAGCGCAACCGCCAGCAGCCCGCGCACGCGCCAACCCGCGCGCCCCCGGACCGTTGCGGCGTCGGGATGTCCCTCGAGGCCGATCCGGATGGGAAGGTCCGTCATCTCCTGAGCCAGGCAAATCCAGCGCATGGCGGGCCGCGCCCATCGCGCCCGCATCAGGCCCTAAGTCTAAGGTCTTGCTCCGGAATTTGCGACAGCAAAATCGGCCGGCGAGGACGTCGTGGGGGCCTGCGGCGGCCGGACCGCGGCACCACCGCAACGGTCTCGCCCCTCAATGCAGCTTCACATGCGGCTCGGTGCGGCGGGTGATCAGGCGCGCCAGCGTATCGAGCGAGACCTTGGCGAGGCCGTGCAGCGCATATTCGTGCATCTTGTACAGCGCCAGATACATCATGCGGGCGAACAAGCCCTCGAACACCAGATTGCCGCCGACCAGCGCCCCCATCATCGAGCCGACGGTCGAGAACTCGCCGAGCGACACCAGCGAGCCGAAATCGTGGTAGCGGTAGTCGGTGAGCGCTTCGCCCCGGATGAAGCGGGGGATCTGCTTGTAGAGATGCGACGCCTGCTGGTGCGCGGCCTGGGCTCGCGGGGGCACATTGCCGCGCTCGCCCCACGCACAGGCCGAGCAGTCGCCGATCGCGAAGATGCGCTCGTCCCGCGTGGTCTGCAGGGTCTGCTTGACCACCAGCTGGTTGATGCGGTTGGTCTCGAGTCCGGCGATGTCCTTGAGGAAGTCCGGCGCCTTGACGCCGGCGGCCCAGACGATCAGCTCGGCCGGGATGACGCGGCCGTCGGCGAGGCTGACGCGGTCGGCCCCGACCTCGGCGACCTTGGCGCCGACCAGCACCTCGACACCGAGCTTTTCGAGCAGCTTGCCGGTCTCGCTCGACACCCGCTCGGGCAACGCTGGGAGCACGCGGGGCGCGGCCTCGATCAGCGTGATCTTGATGTCCTTCTCGGCGTCGACTTGGTCGAGACCGTAAGCCACGACCTCGCGCGTCGTGCGGTGCAGTTCCGCCGCCAATTCGACGCCGGTCGCGCCGGCGCCGATGATCGCGACCTTCAGTTGATGCGCGGCGATCGGTGAGGATTGCGAATGGGCGCGGATGCAGGCATTGATCATGCGCTCGTGGAAGAGTCGGGCGTCGCGTTGCGACTCCAGCTTGATCGCGTGGTCGACCACCCCCGGCGTGCCGAAATCATTGTTCTGGCTGCCGATGGCGATGACGAGCACGTCATAGGGGATGGTCCGCTGCGGCGTGACCTCGCGCCCCTCGGCGTCGAGATAGGGCGCGACCAGCACCTCGCGCTTGTCGCGGTCGAGCCCGATCATGTTGCCGATACGGTAGTGAAAGCCGTGCCAATAGGCCTGCGCGAGATAGTCCACCTCGTGCGCCGAGATGTCCATGCTGCCGGCGGCGATCTCGTGCAGCTTCGGCTTCCAGACATGGGTGCGGTTGCGCTCGACCAGCGTGACGTCGAGCCGGCCCTTGCGGCCATATTTGTCGCCGAGCCGGGTAGCGAGCTCCAGGCCGCCGGCGCCACCGCCGACGATCACGACACGAGGGACGCCTGACTCCACAACGGCCATCACCAACTCTCCCCAAGGGTGACCGTGGCGCCGCCGGTGTCACACCGTCAGCGCCAAGTCCTCGATGACTTAGATGTCCTCGATACCTTAGCAGATCATTTGATGTTGGCCGCATCACGATTGGGCATCGCCGGCACGCTCGCCGGTTCTGCTCCGGACGGGCCGCGAGATAGCCGCCGCACGGCATCGCGTCGCCGCGCGAGCAACGGCGACGCATGCACGGTCGCGTTGCTCAGCCGGTCGTGACGGCAACCTCGACGTCGGACGGATCGATGTCGCGATCGAGCGCGGCGCGGAGCTTGTCGCGGTCGAGCTCGCCCTCCCACCAGGCGACGATCACGCAGGCGACGCCATTGCCGCAGAGATTGGTCAGCGCGCGGCACTCGCTCATGAACTTGTCGATGCCGAGCACGATCGCCATGCCGGGAACGAGCTCCGGCCGGACGGCCGCCAGCGTGCCGGCCAGGGTGATGAAGCCTGCGCCGGTGATGCCCGACGCCCCCTTCGAGGTCAGCATGGCCACGAGCAGGATGGTGATCTGCTCGCCGAAGGAGAGATGCACGTTCATCGCCTGCGCGATGAACAAGGTCGCCAGCGTCATGTAGATGTTGGTGCCGTCGAGATTGAAGGAATAGCCGGTCGGAACGACCAGGCCGACGACCGGCTTGGAGCAGCCGAGTCGTTCCAGCTTTTCCATCATTTGCGGCAGCGCGCTCTCCGACGACGAGGTGCCGAGCACGATCAGGAGCTCGTCCTTGATGTATTTCAGGAACTTGAAGATCGAGAATCCGGCAATGCGGGCGATGATGCCGAGCACGATGACGACGAAGGCGAGCGCGGTGAGATAGAAGGTCGCGATCAGGCCGGCGAGGTTGCCGAGCGCCTGCGGGCCATAGCGGCCGATGGTGAAGGCCATGGCGCCGAACGCGCCGATCGGGGCGGCCTTTACCACGATTGCGATAACACCGAAGATCGCATGCGCCGCGTCGTCGATGAAGGCGCGCATCGTATGCCCGCGCTCACCGAGGCTCATCAGCGCGATGCCGAACAGGATCGAGAACAGCAGCACCTGCAGGATCTCGCCCTGCGCGAAGGCTCCCACCACCGTGTCCGGAATGATGTGGAGAACGAAGTCGACCGACTTCATCTCGCTCGCCTGCTTGGCGTAGCTGGCGACCGCCGCTGCGTTGCTCTGCTGGCCCTGGAACCCGGCTCCCGGCTGGATGAAATTGCCGACGATGAGACCCAGCGCGAGCGCGAAGGTCGAGACGATCTCGAAATAGATCAGCGCCTTGACCGCCACGCGGCCGACCTTCTTGACCTCGGAGACGTGCGCGATGCCGGACACGACGGTGCAGAAGATCACCGGCGCGATGACCATCTTGATCAGCTTGACGAAGCCGTCGCCGAGCGCCTTGATCCACTCGTTCTTGCCGACCTCCGGCCACACCCAGCCGACGATGACGCCGAGCACGATCGCGACCAGGACCTGAACATAGAGGACCCGGTAGAACGGCTTCTTCGGGGCCGGAGCCGCCGTGGTGGTTGCAGACATCGTCTCTTCTCTCCCTGGTCCTGTTCGGTCTACGTCTCGTTCAGCCGCCGACATCAGCGTCTGCGGCGGGGTCCGCGATGCTCTCCAGGCAGCGTGGCGGCCGCGTCGACCCGCACGTCCGAACGCGCCGCGGCCGCAAGGGCACGCGCGCGAACACCGCGCAGGCGCAATCGCCTGCTCGCTGCCTCAAAAACTGATGGGGATGTGGGCTGGCATCCGGACGTCCCCTCGCATCTGTTGTTGTCGAGCTGGCGCTCGTTTGGCGGCTCTTCAAGCAGCATCCGTGCCAGGGGACCGGCGATGCACGACCGCCGCATGCGATCGGATATGCCAGCGTTTACAAAGCACTAACGAGCGGACCGGGCCACAGCCCAGTCAGCCCGTCCGAACTTTCGGAAAGCGGCCTCCAGGCTCGTCCGAAAATCCGGACGGCCGATCGGGGCGTCCGGTCGGCGTCCGACGCGGCGATCCTGTGAGTGGTTCATCAGCCGCTGGACGGTCAGCCCCGCTCCTTGGGAGTGGTCTTCGGATCCAGCCGGCGCCGGCGTGCGCCAAGCCGCGACCGCCGGATGCGCCGCTTGCGGAACTCCAATCCGCACATCGCAACGTCGATGCTCTCGGCCGGCCGCCGCAAACGGCGGTCGTGAAACCCGAGCCATTTCTCGACCTGACGCATCAGATTGCGATCATGTCCGAGACGCCGCAGCAGTTCGTCGCGCGTATGCAATGACGCGATATCGACGATGTAGTCGAGCTGCTCGGTCATGGTCCGGCCCACCAGCCGGGCATAGTCACTCGCTATCAATAAAGTCACGACCCGCTCAGGCAAATGCGGCTCAGCCATTTCCCATTCCCAACCTTCGCCGTGCCTGCTTGCCGATCCGGATTTCCGGCCTTCCAACATGCGCAATCACGACGACCACCGATGTTCATCCGCCGTGCCGCTCCCCGGAGCGCCACGGTCATCACCAAGGCGGGGCGTACCGGCTCGATCCCGGACGACGCCCCCCGCCCCTTACGAATAGGCCGGCTCGACCATGTGCGGCCCCTGCTCCGGGCTGCGTCGGCCGGCCATGCCTGGCACGAGCGACGCTGTGATCTCCTGGGCGCGCATCGGCAGCACCGACAGCAGCGTGTCGCTCAGGCCGTGCGAGATCTCCGAGCAGCCCTGCAGATAGACCTGCGGACGAAAGCCCGGGCTGGTCTGGAGGCGATAGTCGCGCTCCAGCGCGCTGGCCTCGATGTAGCGGCTGATCGGATCGAGAAAGGACGGGATCGGCGAGCGCTCATAACCGGTCGCCAGCACGACAACGTCATAGGTGTCCCGGTGCCGGACATCCTCATCCTTGTTCAGAAGCTCGAGCGTAATTCCGTCGGAGCCGGCTTCGGCGCCGACAATCTCGCTGCGGGGATGGAGCGCGAGCTTCCGCTCTCCGGAGACACGCTGCTGATAGGTCATGCGGTAGAGCTGATCGAGCAGATCCGGATCGACCACGGCATAGTTGGTATTGCGGAAGCTGCTGATGATCGCGGCGCGCTGGCTCTGCTCGCGTGAATGGAAATAATCGGTGTAATCCGGATTGAAGATCTCGTTGACGAACGGACTGCTGTCGGACGGCTTGAGCGCATGCCCGCGGAACACGAGATCGATCCGGACATCCGGATGCCGCTCGCTGAGATCGAGCGTGACCTCCGCAGCGCTCTGGCCGCCGCCAATGACCGCGACGCGCGGCGCCCGGCCCTTGATCTCAGCGATGACCGGTGACTCGAGATAGCCGCTCGTATGCACCATCCTCCGATCCCCGGCGATCGCCCGGAACATGGCAGGCACATGCGGCACGCCACCGACGGCAGCCACCAGATTCCGCGCGACTCGCGACCGCTCCGTTCCATCCTGCGTCCGGGTCACCACCCGGAGCGCGACGACCGACTGGCCGGCGCCGACCGGCTCGACGGCGACCACCGTCTCGCCATACGCGACCATGCTGCTGAACTGGCCTGCGACCCAGCCCAGATAGTCGTTGAATTCGATGCGGCTCGGATAGAACGTCTTGCAGTTGGTGAAGTCGAGCAGCCGTCCCGACTTGTGCAGATAGTTGATGAAGGTGAACGGGCTGGTCGGATCACGCAGCGACACGAGATCCTTCAGGAACGAGATCTGCATATTGCTGCCGGGGAGCAGCATGCCGCCATGCCATTTGAATTTGGGCTGCCGCTCCACGAACAGCGCGCGGCAGCTGTGCCGCTGATGCCTGGCGCAATCGTCGAGCGCGATCGCCAGCGCCAGATTTGACGGCCCGAAGCCGACACCGACGACATCATATTCCGGTGCAAGTTGGTAGGACATGAGGTGATGCTCCGTCAGCGTTGGGTCTCGAGGACAGCGGCCTTGGCTGCCGGCTGCCACAGCCGGTCGCCGAAGAAACGTTCACGAAGCAACATGACCAGGGTTGCTCGCTTGTGCGGGAAGTCGAAGGTCTTGATCTGGGCGAAGCCGGCGCGATCGAGATTGCGCAGCTGCTGGACGTGGGCGGCCGCCGGCTCGCCGACGATACGCATGGTGCGGGGATCGTCGAGGAACATGTAGTGCATGAGCGAGGGAAGCCACGCGGTGATGAACTCCCGGCCACGAAATGCGTCTTCGCCGACGATGACGTGCCAGCCGCGATCATGGTCGCCGGCATCGTAGAACGGCGCGATCCGGTTTTCCTTTGCCCAATAAAGCTCGAAATAGCCGAATGGCCGGTCGCCGAAGCAGCCGATCAGCGGCAGCATGTGCGGGTCCGCCAGGATTTTGGAGAGATACTGGCGGTGCTTGTCGAGGTCTCCCGCCTCGTTCCAGAATGCATCCACCCTGGGATCATTGAGCCAGCGATGGACGAGCGCGAGGTCCCGCTCCACGTCGACGACGCGAAAACTGACGACTTCCGAGAGCCATGGGATGAAGCGGCCGTAGACGCGGCCGACCGGCTTCGGCGGGCGTCGTGGATGCCGTTTGCCGTCGGTCATCACGTAGGACAGCGGAAACGGCGGCCGGGCCGCATCCGTCAACCAGCTCTCGCGCCGCTGCATCAGCATCTCCGGCAGCAGCACCGGTGTGCCGTCCACCATCACCACGAGGCCGTCGCGGGCCAACTCCGATGCGGCCGCCGGCCGCTCCCCGAGATCGAGCACGAGCCTTTCAAGCGACGGATGCCAGGCAAACGATGCTTCGGCCGCAGCGGACAGCGCGCTTCCCATCTGCCGGGGATCGCCGGGATCGCTCGAGACAGTCAGCACGCCCCGCTCACCATCGAACCGAAACGACAGCAGCGCTTCACCGTCGGCCATCACGCGGATGCTTGCATTGTCGCGGACGACCGACAGCGCGAGGCCGGCACCGGCCCGAAAGGCCTCTTCTCGTGGATCGACCGTTACATCATCTCTTGCGTCAACTCTTGCATCGAAGCGCGCGCTTACCGTCATCTGCCCCTCACTCTGTTGCCCTGCGCGAGCTTCATCACCGTTCGCTCCCGTTCAGGATGTAAATTTGTCGAAGCGTCCAAGACAAGCCGGCCGGCGCTCTCACGATCTAGATTAGTTACAAAGCTGCGAGCTCACGCCCGCGTCGGCTCGTGCGACGCGACGTCGTCTTTGACTCGTGACCTCCGCGAACGCCTTGCCCGCGGCACTTCGCCGCGTTGCGCAGGCTCATCCTCTTCGATCCGTCCATTGCGCAGCCGAACGATCCGGTCGGCGCAATGGAAGTAGCGGTCGTCGTGCGAGATCACGATGATCGTCTTTCCGAGCCGCTTCAGGTCGGCGAGCAGCTCGGTATAGAAGACGTGACGGAATGCCGGATCCTGATCAGCGGCCCATTCGTCGAAGACGAGCACCGGGCGCCCCTCGATCCAGGCATTGATCAGCGCGAGGCGCTTGCGTTGGCCGGTCGACAGGTCCGTGGTCGAGAACGCTCCGTTCTCGACCGAGACCTTGTGCCCGAGTTCGAGACGATCGAGATAGCGCTGCGCGAAATCGGGCGCGGGGCCACTCTGCTGCAGCAGGGTGTCGAACAGGTAATAGTCGGAAAACACCGTGGTGAAGAGCTGACGATAGTCGTCCCGCGTCTCGCTGACGACGGGTACGCCGTCACGCAGCAGAACGCCGCCATCGGGGACGTAGAGCCCGAGTAGCAGCTTGATCAGCGTCGTCTTGCCGCTGCCGTTCTCGCCGACGATGAAGACGATCTCGCCGCGGCTGATGCGCAGATCCATCGGCCCGAGCACGAACGGCTTGCCACCGGCAGCCGGCGCGAAGGCGTAGGAGACGCCGCGCAGCTCGATGGAGTCGATCCGTTCACCGGCGTCTTGCACAGGCTCGGCGAGCAGGTCCTGCTCGGCGGTTGCGAAGCGCTCGGACAATTCGGCGATGCGACGCATCGCGACCTGCGCACGTCCGAGCGAGGGCAGCATGCCGATCAGCTGATCGATCGGGCCGCGCATGAACAGCAGCACCAGGACGAAGCCGCTGGAGACCGATGGCGGGCTGTCGGGCCATAGCAACGGCCGCAGCACGAGCGCGGTGCCGATCACCAGGAACAAAAGGACCGTCCCGAGCGCGCGCGCGGTGACCAGGAGGTTGATGGCGCTGATCTGAACGTCACTGATCCGTTCGACCGTACGCTGGATCAGGTCGACATGCACGTGATGCCGCCGCGGCCGGTGCAGACGCAGTTCCTTGGCGCCCTCGGCGATGGTCCGATAGTGCTTCTGGAGATCGTCCTCATATTGGCGCGCGAGATTGAACCCGGACATGCCGCGCCGGCGTGCCAGAAAATGCGCAAACGATCCGAGTGCAATCAGTGCCGCCACGACCAGGAACAGCGGCCAGGACAGCACGGCGAGATAGACGAGGCAGCCGGCCACGATGACGCCGGAGACCAGGAACGCCGGGAAGAAGAAGGCGAAATCGCTGATCGCATCGACGTCCTTCGTCAGGACGGGGATCAGCCGGTGCGTCCGGTAGGATTCCAGCTGATCGATCGGCGCCATCAGGATCTTGGCGGCCAAGGATTTGCGCAGCGAGGCGATGATGCGCTGCCCGACCACGTTGGCGCTGATGTCGGAGCCAACCGATCCGACCACGATCAGGACACACAGCCCGGCAAACGAGGCGACCAGGCTGCCGACATCGTCGGAGCCGGCATAGAGGCCCCTGTTCACCACGGCGAGCAGGCTGGCGACGCTGGCGCCTCCGACCAAGCCGAGCAGGATTCCGCAGAGCACGAGCTTCCAGTACGGCCGCAGCAGGCTGCCGGCATGCACGATCCCGGGATTGGATGAGGTCGTCATGAGCGGCCAACTCCGGTTTGCTGGGCAAAGGCGTGCGCGAGCCGGGCGCCGATGTCGCCGCGCGCCTGCAGCGCGTCCGGCACGACGTTGCCCATCCGCAGGAACTCGTGGATCATGCCGGGATAGATCTTCAGATCGACCTGTACGCCCGCCGCGAGAAGCCGCGCGGCATAGTCACGTCCCTCCGCGACCAAGGGATCGAACTCGGGCAGCAGCAGCATCGCGGGCGCAACGCCGGCCAGATCCGGCGCAGCGAGTGGCGCAAAGCGCCAATCCATTCGGTCGCCGTCGTTGCGCAGATAGTGATTGAAGAACCAGTCCACGGTCTCGCGCTCGAGCAAGAATCCGGAGCCGTATTTCGCGTAGGACTCGGTGATCTGCTGCGGACTGAGGCCGGGATAAGCGAGCACTTGAAGCAAAGGCTGCGGCAGGGTTCGATCGTCGCGTGCGGCGATCGCCAACGCCGCCGCCAGCGTGCCGCCCGCACTGTCGCCACCGACCGCGATGCGACGGGGATCGAGGCCGGCGGCAGGCCCCTCGCGTCCGATCCAGGCGAGCGCATCGACGCAATCCTCGAACGCTGTGGGAAATCGATGCTCTGGCGCGAGCCGGTAGCCGATCGACAGCACGGCCGCATTGCTGTCGCTTGCAAGCCCGCGACAGAGCGGCTGGTGCGACTCCAGGCTGCCGACGACGAATCCTCCGCCATGCATGTAGAGCAGCACGGGCAGCGGCTCGGCGCAGTCGGGCGTCCGTGGCGCATAGAGACGTGCCGCGATCGCCGCGCCGCCGCGCATCGGCAGGGACAATTGCCTCTCATGCGGGAGCGGCGGCGGATCGACGTCCAGCAGCGGCGACGAGGCGTCAAAATCAGCGCGCGCCTGCTCTGGTGTGAGCTGTGGAAAGGGAATGCGCGCGCCGGATTCCGTTCCGAGCTGAATCATGTCGAGTAACGCCGCGATATCGGGATGAAGGCCCATGACCACCTCATTCTGCCGGTTCGGATTGCAGAGCTTGCGCTGCTTGCACAGCGTCGTTCGGCTCCAGCCATGACCAGATCGACGACAGGAAGGCGTCGTTGGCCAGGATCGAGAAGTGGTCGTCTCCGATCACGCCGAGATCCACCGCCGCCGTCAGCCGCGCCTCCAGCGAAGCGCGCTGCGCCAGGCGCCCGGATGTCCACCAGCAGGCGGGTTCGGCAGCGAGATCGGCGGGCCAGTCAGCCTCGTAGGCCAGCCGCGCGAGCTGACGGCCAACGTTGAACGCACTGACGATGTCATCTGCGCTGAGCAAACGATCGCGCGTCTGCACCGGCGTCGTTCCGATCGCGCTCGCGACCAGGCGCCGGATGGTCTCATCCGTCGCGGGCTCGCCGGCGTCGCGCATCGCGGCAGCCTGCGATCTGATCGCCGCCAATTCCACGCCGGGCGCTGCCACCGAGAGAAGTCCCAACAACTCGTCGGTCCAGCGCCGATCGCCACTTTTCTCCACATGACGCCGCGGATCTGGAACAAAGCAGTCGATCAGCCCGAGGCTCGCAACCTCCTGGCCGCGACGTTCCAGTTCTGCCGCGACCAGAGATGCGATCAGCCCGCCGAGGGACCAGCCGATCAGGTGGTAAGGCCCCGTGTTCTGGACCTTCAGGATCTCATCGGCGTAGTCGGTGGCCATGGCCGTCAACGATCCATCGGCAAACGACGGATCGATCAAGCTCCGGCATTGCAGCCCGACCAGCTGGCGCTGCCCCTCCATGCGGCGCGCCAACGGCGCATAGTCGAACACCGTGCCGAAGCCGCCGTGGAAGCAGAAGACAGGTTCTGGACCTGCAACCGGCGCATTCAGCGGCAGCAGGGCCGACGGCCGCGCCGCTGGGCTCGCAGCCATGCCGAGGAGCGCCCGGATGGTCGGCTTCTGCAGGAGATCGCGCAGCTTGATCTCGGTGCCGAGGATCGGCTCGCGACGAAGCCGTGCGATCACCTTCAGGCTCAGGATCGAATTGCCGCCGAGCTCGAAGAAGTTGTCGGTGACGCCGACCCGGGCGACGCCGAGAACATCGGCCCACAGCCCGGCCATCGCGATCTCCGCGGGACTTTCGGGCGCGACGAAGCTGCGTGCCATTGCGGCCTCGGGCGCCGGCAGCGCCTTGCGATCGACCTTGCCGCTCGACAGCGTCGGCAGACGGTCGAGCACGATGATCCTGGCTGGCACCATGTAGGCCGGCAGGCTCCGGCGCAGCGAGGCCGCAAGACTTGCAGACAGCCGCTCGGCCGATGAACCAGCGGCATTGCGCGCATTTCTCGGCGCCACATAAGCGATGAGCTGATTGCCTCCGAGGCCGGGCACGGCGAGCACCGCAGCCTGCGCCACCGCCTGCTCCGAGAGCAGCGCCGACTGGATCTCGCCGAGCTCGATGCGGAAGCCGCTGACCTTGACCTGATCATCGCTGCGCCCGAGATACTCGATGACGCCGTTCGCGTCCCAACGCGCGAGATCGCCGGTGCGATACAGGCGAGCGCCGGAAGCGGACGAGAACGGGTCCGGCACGAAGCGTTCGCCGGTCAGCCCGGGCCCGGCATGATAGCCGCGCGCAAGACCGACGCCGCCGATATAAAGTTCTCCCGCCGCACCGGCTGGCACCAGATTCAGCTGGCCATCGAGGATGTAGGCCGTGCGATTGCCGACGGGGACGCCGATCGGCGCATAGGCCTTGTCGCAGTCGGCATTTCCATCGACCTTCCAGACCAACGGCGTCACCACCGTCTCGGTCGGGCCATATCCGTTGATCAGGATCTGCGGCTTGAGCGTGCGCTTCACCTTGTCGAAGCCCGCTTTCGGCATCGCCTCGCCACCGAACGAATACAGCTTCACCGGCGGCGGATGGCCGGTCTGCTCGACCCAGTCGGCGACCTGCTGCAGATAGGCCGGCGGCAGACCGAGATGGGTGACGCCGTGTTCGCGCGTGGCCTCGACCGTCTGCTCCGGCGTCCACAACTCCGCATCGCGCATGACGAGCCGCGCCCCCTGCGACAGCACCGTGAGCCAACGCTCATGCGCGCCGTCGAAGGCGAGCGACAGGAAGTGCAGCTCGCAGGATTGGGCGTCGATCTCGTAGAGCGCAGCGGTGGCGTGACAGTGCATGGCCAGAGGTCCATGCGCGACCGCAACGCCCTTCGGTCGTCCGGTCGAACCGGACGTGTAGATCACATAAGCGAGATTCTCCGCATGCAGGCGCAGTTGCGGCGAATGATCCGGTCCAGCCTCGAAATCGAATCCCGCAAGATCGATGCGCGTCACCCCATCCGGCGCGGCAACGTCACGCGCCCCACACAGCAGGAAGGCAACGCCGCTGTCATGCAGCACATAGGCGATGCGTTCGGGCGGCAACTCGGGATCGAGCGGGACATAGGCGCCGCCTGCCTTGAGCACCGCGAGCAGCGCCAGCATCGTCGCCTCGGTGCGCTCGACCACCACGCCGACGCGCTGCTCAGGCCGGAGTCCTTGCGCGATCAAATGCTGTGCGAGCCGATTGGCGCGACGCTCGAGCATCCCGTAGGACAGGCTGCTCGCACCGATCTTGAGCGCCGTTCGCTGGGGGGCGATCAGCGCATGCCGGCGGATCGCCTCATGCACGAGCGGAACCGATGGCGCGAACACGGCATGGGCGTTACAGGCATACGCACGCGCCGAATCCTGGGCGCTGGCCGCATCGATCGCGCCGACTATCATCGCGGAGTCGCGCGTCAGAGCCGCGAGCAGATGCTCGAACTGCGCCCGGATCAGTTCCGCCTGATCCGGCGTGAAGTGGCTCGGCATGTAGGTGAATTCGACCTGGAGCGTGTCCTCGACCATGACGGACAGGTCCATCGGGTAGTTGGTCACGTCGACATGGCGCAGGCCTGAAAAGCGCAGTGAGCCGTCGCCGACCAGGCCGCGATCGACGGGATAGTTCTCGAACACGATGATGCTGTCGAACATCGCCTCGCCGGGCCGGCCGGCCCAGCCCTGGATGTCGTAGAGCGGCGTCTGCTCATGATTGCGGATCGCGGCGTTGCGAGCCTGCATCGCGCGCAGCCAGTCGCCGATCGTGGCGGCCGACGGCGGCGTCTCGATCATCGGCAGCGTATTGATGAAGAGGCCGATCATCTGCTCGGCGCCATTGAGGCTCGCAGGACGGCCGGCGACGGTGACGCCAAAGGTCACGGTGCTCTGGCCGGTGTAACGCTGCAGCAGCAACGCCCAGACGCCCTGGATCAGGGTATTGAGGGTGACCCGCTCGCGGCGGGCAAACGCCTTCAAGGCCGCGGTTTCGCTCTCGTCGCGCCTGACGTAGCAGCGACGGTGGCCATGCGCATCGTTCCGGCGGGCGCCGAATGCGTCAGCCAGCTGCGTTGGCTGTTCGAATGCGGCCAACTGATCGCGCCAGAAGCCTTCAGCTTCTGCCGGATTGCGCGTCGCAAGCCAGGCCATGTAGTCCCGATAGTGCGACGGCGCGGGCGCGAGCTGTCGTCCGGCATAGCTTTCCAGGACTTCACCGAGAAAGCGCGCCGAGCTCCAGCCGTCCATCAGGATGTGGTGATAGGTCCAGATCAGGCGGTGGCAGTCATCGTCGACCCGCAGCAGACGCACGCGCTGCAGGGGCGGCCTCGCAAGGTCGAACTCCGCATCGCGCTCGCCCGCCAAGGCCACCGACAGCCGGGCCTCGTCGATCGCCTGCCCGCGCCAATCGTCGATCTGGCACGGCACGGCCGCGTGGTGATGGACGGCCTGCAGCGGCGAGCCGGACAGCTCGCGCCAGAGGAAGCCTGTCCGCAGCATCGGATGCCGCGCAGAGACGTTCTGCCATGCCGCGCGCAGGCGCTCGGGGTCGAGCCCGCGGATCTCGACGCTGATCTGGTTGACATAGACGCCGCTGCCGGCGTCACGCAGGCTGTGGAACAGCATGCCCTGCTGCATCGGCGACATTGGGTAGATGTCCTCGATGCGGTCCCAGTCGAGACCGAGCCGCGCGAGCTCATCGTCGGAGAGGCCGGCCAGTGCGCCACGGGGCACGACCGTGCTCTGCCGATCCTCCCGCGCTTCGCGGCTGACGGACGCAAGCTGCTCGATCGTCTGGTGCCGGAATACATCTCTCGGCTCCAGCAGGAGCCCGGCCCTTCGTGCGCGGCTGACCACTTGCAGCGAGATGATGGAGTCGCCGCCGAGCTCGAAGAAATTGTCGGTGACGCCGACATCGTCCCGGTGCAGCAGCTCGGCCCAGATCGCGGCGAGCGCCACCTCCGTCGGATTGCGCGGCGCAACGCGTTGCGTCTCGGTCGGCCGTGCGTCGGGCAACGGCAGCGCGTTGCGGTCGACCTTGCCGTTCGGCGTCAGCGGCAGCTGCGGCAGCACCATCAACCGCGACGGCACCATGTAGTCGGGCAGTGAAGCGGCAAGCGCCGCGCGCAGCGCTGCACCGTCGACATCATCGCCGCTGACATAACCGATCAGTTGCCGGGCGCCGCCGACCTCCTGAGCCACCACGACGCTATCGCGCACCCCCGGCTGCTCGCGCAGCCGCGCCTCGATCTCGCCGAGCTCGATGCGATGGCCGCGGATCTTCACCTGGTGATCGGCACGGCCGACGTGGTCGAGCACGCCATCGGGGCGCCAGCGCGCCAGGTCCCCGGTCCGGTAAAGCCGCGCGCCGGCAGGGCCGAACGGATCCGGGATGAACCGCTCCGCGCTCAGCGCCGCGCGACGCCAGTAACCGCGAGCGAGACCTTCGCCGCCGATGAAGAGCTCGCCGACCACGCCGACCGGCGCAAGGTTGAGATCCGCGTCGAGCACATACAGCGTCGTGTTGCCGATCGGGCGGCCGATCACCGGCGACGGATCGGCGGCATCGAGCCGATGGCGTGCCGACCACACCGTGGTCTCGGTCGGCCCG
>NZ_JANBVS010000013.1 GCF_024586915.1 Bradyrhizobium sp. SRS-191 | reverse complement strand
AGCGAAGGCCGCATGACCTCTTGGCCATCCCTTTGTTCGATCGAAGGGCGGCCATCCCTCCGTCCCGACCTGCCGCCGCCCAAGCCAGCGCTCGCAGGGACGGTCAATGATGGCCGAAGGCCACCGCCGCAGGCGGCGCAACGCGTCATTGACGGTCTCGAGAACGCTGGCAGCCTGACCATCGCTCGGACGCACCGCCCGAAAAGCACAGTTGCTCACCCGGATGGCGGCGCAATCCGACCTCTCAACGCGAGCGAAGCTCGTCGCGCCCCCGCAAAAGGCGGGGAGAGGTTTGCAGCGCCCTTGCCGGCCGAGATCGTCCGATCAACTAACGTTCCCAAGCTCGATAGAACATGAGCGCTCACCACAACGACGGTGCGCTCCCTCTCCCCATTCTTCACGGAGCCGCGACGAGTTCCGCTTGCACTGAGAGGTTCGAGTTGAGATGCAGCTACACGAGCGGTGCCGCCTCCGCCACCGCTCAATATTGGAAGCGCACGCCGACGAGGCCGACCACGGCCATGAAATTGTTGAGCGGCATGTTGGAGCGGGTCCATTCGGTGCGGACCTCGCTCTTGAGCTGGACGTTGCGGTTCAGCTTGTAGAGACCGCCGGCGGCCAGGAACATCCGCTGGTCGACCCGGCCGATGCCGACGAACTGATCCTGGCCATAGCCGCCGCGCAGCGTGCCGATCAGCCAGGGCTCGAACTGATGATCCATCTGCAGGATCACGTCGCGCGACAGGATGCCCGAGACGTTCATCGCCGGCGTCTCCGAGGCCTGCGAGCGCGCCACCAGCACGAACGTCGTCGTATCGGTCGCAGCCCAGGCCAGCGTCGCATCCGCGATGACGCCGTTGATGTTGGGCATCATGGGCGAGTCCATCCGGCGCGTCAGATAGCCGACCGAGGCCTCGCCGGTCAGCGACCCCATGTTGACGACGGCGCCCGCGCGCGCGGCGATGCCGGTGGAGTCGCGGCGCTGCCCGTTGAAGTCGACCTGCAGATCGTGATTGCGGCGGTCGAAGCTCATGTCGATGAAGGGCGAGATGGTCGGCGTCAGCACATAGGTGACGCGCATCTGCGCGCCCGGCTGGGTGTAGTTGCGGTCCTGCGTCCGCAGCGGCACGTTGGCCGTGATCATCGCATCGTTGAAGACGACGCGGTCGGCCGATCCCTTGAACGCGATCTCGGTCGGGCCGATCTTCTGCAGCACGCCGGCGCTGCCGCCGAATGTCGTGGCGCGTGGCAGCTTGAGCGCGCCGGGCAGCGCCAGCGCATCGTTGACGAAGCGCGCCTCGCCTGTGAGCGCTGTGCCTTCGGTGACATCGTATCGCCCCTGCGCCCGCGCCTCGAAGGTCGGATGGCTGAGCGAGCGGACGTTGGTGTCCTCGGTATAGGCGCCGCGGAAATCGGCGTTGAGCTGATGCCGCTCCCATTGCGAGCGCACCGAGACCTCCGTCGCGACGATCGCCACCGGCGATCCGGGCCCGCCGGTTCGCCGGGTCGGATTGGTATCATAGCCGGCCTGGATTTCGACCGCAGGCTTCACCAGGAACGATCCGACCGTGAGCCCCGTCGGCTCATAGGGCTTCGCGTCCGGCGTCACCGGCTGCGGCTTCACCGTGTCGAGATTGCGCTCCGGCAAGACGTCGCGATTGCGCAGCACGGCGGCGGGCTGCGCCGCAGCCGCGGAGGATTCGGCGGCGGCCGGCTGCGCCGCGGCGGGCGTTGCCGCGATCTGCCTGGGCGCGGACTGCGATGCCACTGCGGCCCGGTTCGTCGGCGGCGCGACCGCAACGGCGGTGCCGCGGGCCGGCTGAAACGCCGCCGGGCCGAACGCGAAGCTGCCGGCCGGCGTGCCCTTGCCCGGCGCTGCCAAGGATGGTGCGCCGGCCTCGCGCACGGGACGCAGCAGCGCGCTGATGCCGCGCGGATCCTGGCGCATCATGAGAACGCGGCTGTCGGTCGCGATCCGCGGAACGTTGTAGTAGATGCTGCGTGCGGTGATGTGGCGGAAGAACAGACGGTCGGCACGTCCGGGCACGACGTCGGTCGGCTTGGCCTTGATGGTCTGCTGCGCGGCCGCCGGCTCGGCCACCATGACCGCCAGCAGCAGCACCTCGACGAGCGCGAGCGTGACCCCGCGCTGGGATCGCGTCACCATGAGCCGCTTCGTCCGTACCGCGAACGCGCCGGTCTTATGAGGTGAATGAGCTTGCAAGGCAAAACCGAAGCAACCGAGAGCACGCCATCAAGTGAGACCGAGGCGCTGCCGCGATGACACGCTGCGCATCCGCGCGACGGCTCCCCCGCCTTGGAAATAGCCGGCAAAGGTCGGCGGAAATTTTGCCGAGCTGGGGAAGTTTCAGGCGATAATGAGAAGCCGTCGCAACACGCGGCCATCGAGGCGCGCCGACGGGCGGACGCGTCCATGGGGATGCGACTAATTAGTCGGCAGCGCGCGATAGCAAGGCAAGCTCCGTTCGCTCATCGGCGACAAATCTCGTCGAAATTGGGCTGCGACCATGGCTGCGGCACGGCCGACATGCGCTCGGCTGCATCGGCCCCGTTGCACGACGGGCAGGCGCTGCATATCAGCCGTGCCGCAATTGCCCGTCGAGTTAAAGTGTCGCACCCTCGCCGCCTTGCCGTGTCGGGCAAATCAGGACGATGTTTCCGCGCATCCCGCCTCACTCGAAGGGGCGTTGCGCGCGATCGTCACGACACGCGAGGCGGGGATGCGATGGCCGCGAGAGCTCGCAGCGCTTCCTCAGGGAGGTGCGGACGAACGATGCTCTTGCGGACGTGAAGTCGCGTGGTCCTGGCGCCCCGATGCTGGCGTCAAGGTTGTGACGATGCAAGCGCATCGCACGACTGACGGTGGCTACAAGCCGGACACCGGGGAGAGCGCGATATAAGCGTTAAGACTGTCGCGCAGGGAATGCCGGGCTGATCCGGCTGCACCTGTGGTACCTGCCGCCTGCATTTTTTTCCGCAGGCGGGCCATGGGTGACGCCGTCACCCGGCATTCCCTGCGCCCTTCGATTGTTTTCGAGGGGACATGTTCGATGCACCACTCGGGCGTCTTACGCCGCGGGGACGCGAGATCATGTCCAATTGTCAGATCAATTCGGCTGTCGACGGTATGCACACGATCTCTCCCCCTCGTCATCCCGGCGAACGCCGGGATCCATACGCCGTGGCGGACGTGGCGGGTGAGATGGTCAACGTGCGTGCCTCAAACCACGCCCTGTGGTTATGGGTCCCGGCGTTCGCCGGGAGGACGGCGGAGTGCATTGAGCCGTAGGGTATGCAAAGGCGCAGGCATGCTGCTGACAACAAGCTCCGCTGTCTCGCGCGCCGTGCCCACCATTGGCGCCGCGTGTGCAGATGCACGGTGGGCACGCCGCCGCCCTACGAGTGGCCGCTTTGCCCACCCTACGCGCTCATCGGGAAATCGGAGAGCTGCAAGTGAATGCGCCCTCTCCCCTTGTGGGAGGGGGCATGTAGGAACGTTCGGCAAGCTCGGTTGGGTGAGGGGTATCTTTCCACGCGCGTCGCTCGCGGAGAGATACCCCTCACCCAACCGAGTACGTGGATGGGCCGGAACTGCCCTCTCCCACAAGGGGAGAGGGCGCTGTATCACGCAGCGTCGTGCGAGCAAACTCTGGCGGTTGCTCACGATCGGCTGTGCCCTCCCCGCAGAACTACGTCCCGAACTCCTCGCGCATCCTGGCCTGGATCTTGGCCATGCCGCCGAGCCAGCGGTCGTAATTCTCGGTCTTCTTGCGCATGTAGCCGAGCACCTGGGGATGCGGCAGGATCAGGAAGCTCTCCTCCGCAAGCCCCTTGATCACGTCCTGTGCGACCTGCTCCGGCGCCAGGTCACCGTCGCCGGATTGCGGCCCCTTCGGAATCGAGCGCAGCATGTCGGTATCGACGCCCTGCGGGCACAGGATCGAGACCTTGATGTTGTCGGCCTTGTGCGAGATCGCGAGATTCTCGGCGAAGCCCACCGCGGCATGCTTGGTGGTGGAATACGGCGCGCTGCCGACCTGCGACAACAGGCCGGCCGCCGAGATCGTGTTGAGGAAATAGCCGCCGCCGCGCGCCTTGTAGAGCGGGACCAGATGCCGCGCCGCCCAGACATGAGCCATGACATGGATCGCCCAGCTGCGCGACCACGGCTCGTCGGACGTGCCGCCAACATTCACCGACAGCGGGTCGAAGCCGCCGCCGATGCCGGCATTGGAGCAGAACAGCGCGATCGGCCCGAACTGCCGCTCGGTCTCCTCGATCACGCGGCTGATATCGGCTTCCTGAGAGACGTCACACTTGAACGCCGCGCCGCCGATGCTCTCAGCGACGGCCTTGGCGCCGGCCTCGTCGAGATCGGCAACGACGACCTTCGCTGCACCGGCCGCGGCGAATGCCTCGCACAGCGCCTTGCCGATGCCACGGGCTCCGCCGGTGACCACCACAATCTTGCCGGTCACCTGCATGCAAAGCCCTCCCCGCGGATTTTCTTATGTCAGAACCAAGTCGAGCACCGCGGTATAATGAAAACCGGCGCCCAGCAACACGAAAGCATGCCAGATCGCGTTCTGGAAGCGCAAGCGCCGCCAGGAATGGAAGATGACGCCGAGGCTGTAGAGGATGCCGCCGGTGAGCACGCAGGCGAGCACCGAGGTCGGCATCACCGTGATCACCCGATCGTACATCATGATGCCGCTCCAGCCGAGCGCCAGGTACAGCCCGATCGAGAGCGCATCGAAGCGGCCTGGCCAACGCAGCTTCAGCACGATGCCGAAGATGGCGACGCCCCAGACCCCGAGCAGCAGCGCCGCCGAAAACAACGAGTCCTTCAACGCCGCGATGAACGGCGTGTAGGTCGCCGCGATCAGCACGTAGATGGCGGAGTGATCGAACCGCCGCAGCACCCATTTGGTCGGCGACACCGGCCAGAGATTATAGGTCGCCGACAAGGTCAGCATCGACAACAGGCCGGCGACGTAGATCGACACCACGATGATGTCGACGGCACTGGCGTAGATCGAGGTCAAAACCACGAGCACAGTCGCGGCAACCAGGCCGGCCGCGATGCCGACGATATGGACCACGCCGTCGGCGATGATCTCGACCTTGTCGTAATTCCACCGCATCGCCCCGGTGGCGGCGTGGACGGAGGTGGATGCGAACTGCTTCAGTTGAAATACGGTCATCTCAGAACCTGGCGCTGGCTGGCCGGCACAGCTGGCCACATGGGACAATTGTGCCGCAATGATTATGGTTTCCAGTGGTCAACGTTCCGTTCAAGTTCTGGTTCTATCCGGAAACGGTGCGGAAATGTGAGCTTGAATCCGTCGTTTTGCGTCGCCACCTGTCAAAAATCGCTCACGCCCTTTTCAACTGGCGAATCTCCTCCCCTCATGGTGTCCTTTTCCGAACTCGTCGAGGAAGCGCGGCTCTCGGCCCGCGCCCTGCTCGATTACGGCGAGAGCTTCCTGAACCCGACGATCCGGCTCGGCGTCACCGGGCTGTCACGGGCCGGCAAGACCGTGTTCATCACCGCGCTGATCCACGGCCTCGTCCGCGGCGGCCGCCTGCCGGTGTTCGAGGCCCTGGCGTCCGGCCGCATCGCACGCGCCTATCTCGCGCCGCAGCCGGATGACGGCGTGCCGCGCTTCGCCTATGAAGGCCATGTGCGGGCATTGGTCGCGGAGCGGCGCTGGCCGAGCTCGACGGTCGACATCAGCGAGCTCCGGCTGGTGATCGAGTTTCAGCGCGGCAATGGCGCGGAACGGACGCTGACGCTCGACATCGTCGACTATCCCGGCGAATGGCTGCTCGACCTGCCGCTGCTCAACAAGAGCTACGAGGACTGGGCGCGCGAGAGTCTGGCACTGTCGCGCAGCGAGCCGCGGGTGCATCTGGCCGGAGCATGGCACGCTCACCTTGCGACGCTCTCCGCCGAAGGACGCGAGGACGAGCCCGCGACGCTCGAAGCGGCGCACCTGTTCACCGAGTACCTGCGCGCCTGTCGTGACGATCGCTTCGCGATGAGTCTGTTGCCGCCCGGCCGCTTCCTGATGCCGGGCAATCTCGCGGGGTCGCCGGCGCTGACCTTTGCGCCACTCGACATCCCCACGGAGGGCCGCGCGCCCGACGGTTCGCTATGGGCGATGATGGCGCGCCGCTACGAGTCCTACAAGGACATCGTCGTCAGGCCGTTCTTCCGCGATCATTTCGCCCGGCTCGATCGCCAGATCGTCCTGGTCGACGCGCTCGCGGCCTTCAACGCGGGACCGGAGGCGCTGCATGATCTCGAAGCCGCGCTGACCGGCATTCTCGATTGCTTCCGCGTCGGACGCGGCACGGTGCTGTCGACATTGTTTCGGCCGCGCATCGATCGCATCCTGTTCGCCGCCACCAAGGCCGACCATCTGCACCACACCAGTCACGACCGGCTCGAGGCCGTGCTGCGGCGCGCCGTCAACCGCGCGGTGGCGCGCGCCGAGAGCACCGGCGCTGCGATCGATGTGGTGGCGCTGGCCGCCGTCAGGGCAACCCGCGAGGCGCTGGTCGCGCGCGGCCGTGACAAACTGCCGTCGCTGCTCGGCACACCCGCCGCCGGCGAGAGCGCCAATGGCGAGATCTTCGACGGCAACACCGAGGTCGCGACCTTTCCCGGCGAGCTGCCGGCGGATGCCGAGGAGCTGTTCAAGGGCGGCGCCTATCGCGGCCTGTCGAGCGCCGGCGCCGACGGTACGGACTTCCGCTTCCTGCGTTTCCGTCCGCCGTTGCTGGCGCCAGACGCTGGCGGCGAGCCCGCTTTGCCCCATATTCGTCTCGACCGCGCCCTTCAGTTCCTGATCGGAGACCGGCTGCAATGAGCGATCGCGCCAAGCCCCGCCGTCCCCAGACGTTCCGGCTCGACGATCCCGATGTCGTGGTCGTCGACGCCGAGGAGGCCGGCCGTCCCGGCCGCGGCACCATTCAGATCACGCCGCAGGCCGATCCGGCGCAATTGCCGGTGCCGGTCGAGATCGTGCTGCCGGCGCGGCGCGGCTTCCGCTGGGGCGCGCTGTTCTGGGGCTCGGTCGGCGGCCTCGTCCTGCTCGGCCTCGGCCTCGGTGTCACCAGGCTGATCGAGGATCTGTTCGCGCGCAGCGAGGCGCTCGGCTATGTCGGCGCCGGGTTTGCCGCGGCCGCCGCCGTCGCGCTGGCCGCCGTGATCGGCCGCGAGACCTACGGGCTGGTGCGTCTGGCCACGATCGAAAAGCTGCACGCGCGCGCAGCCGCAGTGCTGCTGTCCGACGATCGCGCCGAGAGCCGCGACGTCATCGCCGAGCTGTTGCGGATCGCCCATGCCAATCCAAGGCTCGCCCGTCCGCGCGCCGAGCTCGCCGGCCACGCCGACGACATCATCGACGGCGCCGACATGATCAAGCTTGCCGAGCGCGAGCTGATGGCGCCGCTCGACATCGAGGCGCGGCGACTGGTGTCGGTGGCAGCGCAGCGCGTGTCCGTCGTCACGGCGGTCAGCCCGCGCGCGCTGATCGACGTGCTGTTCGTGTTCGTCGCAAGCCTGCGAATGATCCGCCAGCTCGCCATGCTCTACGGCGGACGGCCCGGCGCGCTCGGCATGATCAGCCTGCTGCGCCATGTCGTGGCCCATCTCGCCATCACCGGCGGCATGGCCGCGAGCGACAGCCTGATCCAGCAGGTGCTTGGCCACGGCATCGCCGCCAAGCTGTCCCAGCGGCTCGGCGAAGGCGTGCTCAACGGTCTACTCACCGCGCGGCTCGGTCTCGCCGCGATCGACGTGACCCGGCCGATGCCGTTTGCGGCGCTGCCGCGGCCGGCGCTCGCCGATCTCGCCAAGGATCTGCTGCGCAAGCAGGAGGATGAGGAGAAATGATCAAGCGCGCGGCGTCGCCTCGAGATCGCCGGCGAGCCAGCGCCATTGATACAGCGGCGAGTCCGGCGGCGGCGAGAGCTCCGGCGTCCAGCCGGTCAGCTTGCCCAGCGCGTAGCTGTCCATGACGCGGCCGCGCCAGCTCCGCTCCACCATGCCAAGCGGTTCGCGGCGTGCGGTCGTCCCCGCCAGCAGCGGGCCGGTGTTGTCCGGCTCGCGCGCGACATAGAGGCCGGCATGTCCCGCGATCAGGTCCATGCCGGGATCACGAAAGCCCATGAAGCGGGCGCGCTCGTTGATCTGGACCACCGGCACGCGCCCTCGGAAGAACCACCGCATCATCGCATAGGTGCGATAGTCCGACGTCGCGATCCAGCTGGCGCCGGTCTTGTCCAGCTCCTGCTCGACCCGCGCCGCCACCTGCTGATAACCCGCCTCCGCGCCGATCGGATCGGTGCGGCCGAGAAAATTCCAGGGCGCAGCGACGTAGTACAGGAAGATCAGCACCACCATCGCGATGCCGCTGACAACGGCGATCCGTGCCCAGCGCATGGTGGAGCGAATGAACCAGTCCGACGCGCCGTCCTGCTGCAGCTTCGCGATGTTGATCGCGACCGCGGCAAACCCGATCGGCCACATGAACATCGGCCAGGTGTCGCCGATCCGCAAAGTGAACGACTTCCAGAGGAAGTAGAGGAACGGCACCAGCACGGCCGTCGACAGCAGGATGTCGACCGGCTCGCGCCTGCGATAGCCGCGCCAGGCCGTCAGCGTCAGTGCCGTCAGCGTGACCGGCAGCAGCACAAAGCCGACCTGCCCGAACTGCAGTCCGATGTAGTCGCCGAGAGTCCGCAACGAAAAATCATGCGGCGCCGTGGCTCGGACGAATTGGAAGCGGAACGAGGCCCAGTCATGCTGAACGTTCCAGATCAGCACGGGCGAAAACGCCACGAGCGCGATCAGCGCCGCGAGCCACGGATAAGGACTGCCGAGCCAGCGGCCCCGCCAACTCGGCACCAGCAGGAACGCCGCGACCGCGGGCAGCAACATGACGACGGTGAATTTGGACAGCACCGCGAGTCCGCCGAACAGGCCGGCAGCCAGCCACCAGCGGCCGTCATCGCTCTCGGCAACGCGCACCAGCGCCCAGATCATCCCGAGCGCAAACGGGATCGCCGCGACGTCAGGCGCGACCTTGGCCATCAGCAGACCGTAATACAGCGCAGCCTCCGGCAGCAGCACCGCGAGGATCACGGCCCGGGCATCGTGAGTCACGCGGCGGGCGATGTCGGCGAGCAGGACCTGCATCACGCCCATGGCCAGAATGCCGGCGAAGCGAACACCGAGATTGGTGTCGCCGAACAGCGCCGTGCCGAGCCGGATGAACCAGGCGATCATGGGCGGATGATCGAGAAAGCAGAGCTGCAGTTCCTTCGACCAGGTCCAGTAATAGGCTTCGTCGGTCCGCAGATCGAGCGCGCTTGCATAGATGATGCGGAGGATCGTCATGGCCGCGATGATCGCGGCCGCAGTCAACCACATGCCGCGGGAGACCTGGGAGGAGACCTGGGATTTGGGACTGTCGATGTCTGGGGAAATGGCCGTCACGCGCTGCTTTTCCTCGACTCCGCGGGTCGAGTCAACGCTTCCGCCCGACGCGCCAACACCACTGCGATGCGGCCCTCTAGGCTGTCATGGAATAAATCTCTACCATCGCGGTTCATGACGACACGAACTGCATGACCCCCTTCATTTCCCACCGCCTGAAAACCACCCTTCGCGGCATCGGCCTGCGCCAGCTGCGGCTGATCTGCGGCCTCATTCTCTTCAGCTACCTGCTCAGCCATTTTCTCAACCATGCGCTCGGCAACATCTCGCTGCAGGCGCTCGCCTGGGGCTTGGCCTACCATGTTGCGTTCTGGCAGTTTCTCCCGGTCGCCGTCCTGTTCTATGCCGCCGTCCTCACCCATGGCGGCCTCGGCGTGTGGGCGCTGTACCAGCGCCGGCAATTCAGCGGCAGCACCATGGAGCCGCTGCAGCTCGTGCTCGGCCTGAGCATTCCGGTGCTGATCTTCAGCCACCTCGCCGGCGTCCGTCTCGGTCAGACGCTCTACGGACACGAGAAGCTCTATCCGCAGGTTCTCTACTCCTATTGGTCCGGCCCGTCCTGGCGCGTCTGGCTGATGTCGACAGCGCTGCTGACATCCTGGACGCACGGCTGTATCGGCCTGCATTTCTGGCTGCGGCTCAAGCCGTTCTACAAGCGGGCTACGCCCTGGCTGCTCGCCTGTGCCGTGCTGATTCCTGCGCTGGCGCTGCTCGGCTTCTATCGCGGCGGCCGTGACGCCATCGCCGCAAGCACGACCGCTGAGTGGCGCGCCGAGAACCTGTCTCAGAGGCAGATGGGAACCCCTGCCGAGGGGGCAAAGCTCGAGGCCATCATGAACGGCTTCCTGATCGGCTATCTGGGCCTGCTCGGCATCGCACTCGCCGCCCGTGGAGCGCGCGCGATGCATGAGCGACGCGGCGGAATGGTGACCCTGTCCTACAATAATGGCCGCGTCATCCGGGTGCCCAAGGGCCTCTCGGTGCTGGAGGCCAGCCAGCGCAACAACGTGCCGCATGCCAGCATGTGCGGCGGCCGTGCCCGCTGTTCGACCTGCCGCATCAGGGTGATCGGCGATCCCGGCAGCCTGCCCACGCCTTCGCCGCGCGAGGCCTTCGTGCTGGCGCAAGTCGGCGCCGACGATCCTTCGATCCGGCTGGCCTGTCAGTTGCGTCCGACCGACGACCTGTCCTTCTTCCAGTTGTTCATGCCGAATTTGACGCCAGGCGGGCACGGCAACCCCAAGGCCGGGATCGGGCAGGAACGCTATCTCGTCAGCCTGTTCGTCGACATGCGCGGATCGACCAGCCTTGCCGAGAAGCGGCTGCCGTTCGACGTCGTGTTCATCGTCAACCGCTTCCTCGCGGCGGTCTCGCAAGCCGTGCTCAGCAATGGCGGGCAGCCCAATCAGTTCGTCGGCGATGGCATGCTCGCGCTGTTCGGATTGTCGACAGATCCGCAGATGGCCTGCAGCCAGGCGATCCGGGCCGCAGGTGACATCGCGACCAACATTGCCGAGCTCAATCAGCTCCTGAGCCACGATCTGCCCGAGCCGATCCGTTTCGGCATCGGCATTCACGGTGGCGAAGTCATCGTCGGCGAGATCGGCTATCGCGACCACATGGTGTTCACGGCGCTCGGCGATGCCGTCAACGTCGCCTCGCGGCTGCAGGACATGACGAAGACCCTCGGCTGTCAGGTCATCATCTCCGACGACGTCTACGCGCGTGCAGGCATTGGTCCGGATATCCTGCCGCAGCAGGAGGTGGAGATCCGCGGCCGCGCCGAGCCGCTGCGGGTCCGCACCGCTGCGGAGCCCACCGATCTCGTGGCAGGCACAGGCGCCGTCGCATGACAGGTCGCATTGAACCTCTCCGCGGCCTGCGCTGTCCTATCGAGAACGGTTGCAACGAGGCTGTGGGGCGCGGCGATCAAACGCCGCAAAGTGGCCATGATATCGATCATTTCGGGCCAGAAGCGCCCGCTGTTTGCGCTATCAAGCCTGTGGCAACCGCAGTAGTCTTTCATCCGGACCTGACGGTTTGCGGGGACCGCCGGCTCGAACTGGATTGATCCCGCGGAGGCAACGTATGGCTAAAGGTACGGTCAAGTGGTTCAACCCGACCAAGGGCTATGGCTTCATCCAGCCCGCGGCCGGGGGCAAAGACATTTTCGTTCATATCTCCGCTGTTCAGAAGGCCGGACTGACGACCCTCAACGAGGGCCAGACGATCGAATACGAGGAAATCGCCAACCGCGGCAGGAGCTCGGCCGAGAACCTGAAAGTGTAGCAGGCGACGTGCAGCGCCATTCCGCCTGACGGCTTTTGGCGGAAGCGTCCCACTCATCAAGCCAACGCTCACGGACACAACGAGATCAGACAGGAGCGGCGCCCGCTCCTGATCACACTTTACGTTTGTTCATAGCTCAACTCCCGCCCCCGCCATTGCCTCGACCGCCCGACCTTGGTCAAATGGGGGTCGAAGCGTGCAAACAACAAAATTCCAGCACGCGGAAGCAAGAACGGGAGCGACGCCTCATGGACGACAAGGGCATTTTCCACGGCCTCAAGGTACTGGACTGCGCGAGCTTCATTGCTGCCCCCGCCGCCGCGACCGTCCTTTCCGATTTCGGCGCCGACGTCATCAAGATCGAGCCGCCCGGCGCCGGCGATCCCTATCGCAACCTGCCGAATTTGCCAGGGTATCCGCGCAGCGAGCATAACTACGCGTGGTATCTCGAAGCCCGCAACAAGCGCAGCCTCGCGCTCGATCTCTCGAAACCGGAAGCGCAAAGCGTGCTGCAACGGCTTGTCCGTGAGGCCGACGTCTTCATCACCAACTTCCCTCCTTCCGTCCGCGCCAAGCTCGGCCTCACCTACGAAAAGCTCGCGCCGCTGAATGAGCGTCTGATCTATGCGTCGTTCACGGGATATGGCGAGAAGGGCGAGGAAGCCGACAAGCCGGGCTTCGACAGCAACGCCTATTGGGCGCGATCCGGACTGATGGACCTCGTCCGCGCCGACGAGAGCACGACGCCGGCCCGCTCGGTGGCGGGCATGGGCGACCATCCTTGCGCGATGGCCTTTTACGGCGCGATCGTCACGGCGCTGTATCAGCGCGAGAAGACCGGCAGGGGCAGCCACGTCGCCTCCAACCTGATGGCGAACGGGGTCTGGGCGGCGTCCGTGCTGGCGCAAGCCAAATTGTGCGGCGCCACCTTCGTCGAGCGGCGGCCGCGCGAGCGGGCGCTGAACGCGGTCGCCAATCACTACCAATGCCAGGATGGCCGCTGGATCATGCTGTCGTTGCTCAACGAGGAGAAGCAGTGGCCGATCCTGGCCCGCTGTCTCGGCCGCGACGACCTGATCGACGATCTCCGCTTCAAGACCAAGGCCGACCGCCACGCGCGCTCGGTCGAGCTGATCCACGAATTTGATGCGGTGTTCGCGACCAGGCCGCTGGCCGAATGGCGCAAGATCCTCGACGGCAGCGGGCTGGTGTTCGGCGTGGTCGGCATTCTCGACGACATTCCGAACGACCGGCAGATGATCGAGAACGAGGTGCTGGTGCCGTTCGAGAACGACACCATGCTGACTGTCAACAGCCCGATCTTCATCGACGGCCAGCGCAAGGTCGCCCCGCGCAAGCCGCCGGGCGTGGGCCAGCACAGCGACGAGATCCTGCGCGGTGCCGGCTTCGACGACGAGGCCATCCAGGCCTTGCGCGCGCGCGGCGCGGTGGCCTGAGCTAGCGCGTCGCGATGAAGCACATGCCGAACCGCGTTGCCGGGCCGGTCTGACAGGACAGGTTCGCCGCGCAGCTCCAGCGCGAGAAACTCTTGTCGTTGTCAGCGGCGTCGGCGCGGCTCGCGTAGCAATGCCCGCCCCAACCATCATTGTAGACCGTGCCGGCGAGCTCGTCGCTGCCGCGCAGCTGCGGACGGCTGGCGAAGCCGCGCGAGAAGTCCGGCGTGCGGCCCTCGGCCATCGCGGTGAGGATGTCGCGGCGGCGGACCTGGTCGCCGAAGAAATGCGGCGAGCCCGGCACCACCACAGTGTTGGACGGCTTTTCCGCCATCCAATCGACGCCGGGGAAATGGAAGCCGCCGATGCCGCGCGTCTGATGACAACCGCCGCAGCTGGAATCGTTGAGGCGGCGCTCGAAGCCCGCGACCGACTGGATGTTCTCGAGCTGAATGCCCTGCGCGGCCGCCTTCTCCAGCGCCCCGACCACATCGGCCTCGGAGAACACCGCAGCCGGTCCACCCGCCTCGCTCTGCACCAGCCCGTAGGCCGGCAACATGTCGGAATTGACGAAACCAACCGGCGTCGGGGCCACCGCGACCTTGGCCAGGAATTTGTCCGGGATGACCGCCATCCCGCGATCGAGCTCGCCGAGATGGGCGGGATCGAGCAGCCAGGCCTTGAACTCGCCTGCCAGCGCGGCGTCCGCAAGCAGCCGGTCGCGGTCGATCTGGTCCTCCAGCACCGCCTCCTCGAACGTGCCGCTCGCGGCCTGATAGTCGAACACCTTCATCATGTAGTCGGTGCGGAAATCGCGGATCGCCGATTTCGGCGCATGCGCGATCTGCAGATTGGTCTCGATGCGATGAATGTTCTCCGGCCGGATCAGCGCCAGCGGCCCATCCGCGGCCGACAGCTTCGCCGCGAGCTCAGGGCCGGTCAGTTGCAGCTCCGACGTCGCCAGCCAGCGCTTGGCGATCTCGGCGCAGCTCGGTGAATTACTCTTCGCCTGCGCGTCGCTGCGCGCCTTGAGCACGATGTTGAGCGTCATCGGCAGCCGCGGCGACGCGACCTCGCCGTCCTTGGCTTCCGGCGGCGTGGTCCGCGTCAACCGGTAGAGCAGCCGCACCTCGCCGCAATGCTCGGGATCGACGAAGGCGCGGTCCATACGGTTGACGACGCCGGCGAGCACGAAGCGCGCATCGGGCGTGTCCAGCACGGTGCGGTCGAACAGCTGGAAAGCGTAGGAGGTGCCGACGCCGATGCTCTCGTTAGGCAGGCTCGCCTTGTGCTTCTCGATATAACGGTCGAACTCAGCATCGAGCGCCTTGCGGACTGGAGCCATCGACGGCAGTGCGAACAGCGCGGCGTCGGCCAGCGGCGCCTCATTGGCGGCCGCGGGCGCCAGCATCCTGCCGAGACCGAAGGCGCCCTTGTCGAGCTCGCGCAATGCGAACGGCTCGAGAATCGCGGTGCCGCGTTCGAGCGGCGCGCTCTCGTCTGCATGTGCGAGCGAGCCGCAGCACAGCATCAACAGGCCCAACACCGACAATCGCACGACGCGCCTCCTCTTCCGCAATCGATCGCGCGAGGCGGCGGTCCGCCGTGTCGCGCGCAGGGCTTGCTAATGGCCGAAGATAGCCGAAAGGCGGCGGCGTCTGGCCATTATGCGACGAGGCGCCTCACGTCGCAGTGAGGCGCCTCGCCGAATTCGGTCCCGATGAAGAGATGGTCGGTCAGCGCGCGACGACAAGTCCCTTGGTGGTGAAGACGACCCAGCGGCCGTCCTGCTTGCGGATCGCATCGACCTTGCCGAGGCCCGGCACGGGATCGCCGGCATAGACCTCATACAGCCCGCCGCGGCCCTCGATCAGCGCGCCGCCACGGCCGACGTCGCGCAGCACCCAGCCCTCGACGACCTTCGGCTTGGCGGCCTCGGTGCGGGCCGCATCGGCCCGCGCCGTCTCCGCGCGGGCAGGTTCTGCCCGGCTCGGCTCGGTCCTGCTTGGCGTGCTCGCGTCCGTCCTGGCCGGCTCGGCGCGGCTCGCCTCCTGCCGCATCGGCACGCCTGACGGCGGCGCTGCCGCATTGATCGCACCCACCGCCTGCGGCACCGACGCCGTGGTGTCGCGGGCCGACGGCTGCGAGCTCGCCGAAGCCTGCGCCGCGCGCAGCCGCTCGACGGCATCGCTCAGCCGCTGCAATTCGCTCGGCTTGCCCGACGCCTTGGTCGCAAGCTCACCCAGCACCTTCTCCAGCCGGTCGAGACGCTCGGCCGATTTGTTGAGCTCGACCAGGCTGGTCTGGTTGGTCTGCTCGAGGCTCGCCTTGAGATTGGCGATCTCGTTGTCGATGCGCGACACCGCCGCACTCAGCGTCGGATCCGCTGTCCCAGTGCCCGTGGCCTCGGCCGTGCCGCCGCCGGAGCGGTCGACCAAGGTGGCGGTCACGAGGCCACCGGCCACGCCGCCGACCACCATGGCCAGCAGCAGCACCGCAGCCATCGCCGGCAGCCCGAGGCGGGCCGAGGCCGGCAGGCGCGCGGCGGAGTTGCCAGGCGGCTTCGGCGGCAACGCCGCTGCAGCACCGGCAGCCATCGCGGCAGCAGCGGGCGCGGGCTTGGCCGCCGAATTGGATGTGAACGGCTCGGCCTTGAGCTTGGCCCTTGCCCAGGCCGTGGCCTTGTCGACCGCGGCGCCGGCCATGCCGGCCTTGCTCACCGGCGCAGACTCCACGGCGGGACGCTTGGCCTCGACCTTAGTGACAGCCTCGGGCTTCACCGCGGCGTCGGGCTTGACCGTCGGCTCCGGCTTCGCAGCCAATTCGGGCTTCACCACCGGCTCCGGCTTGGCAACCGCTTCGGATTTCACAGCAACGTCCGGCTTGACGGACGCAGGCTTACTCACTGTCTCCGGCTTCACCGGCGCGTCGGGCTTGGCGGCCGTCGTCCCCATCGGGCCGATCTTCGGCGCATTGGATGCGAGGGTCGACAGCTTGGGCGTTTCGACCTTGAGCAGGTCGCCCGCCGCAGTGGCGGTCTTGACCGGCTCCGCCGGCTTGGCCGGCTCGGTCCTGATCAGGTCCAGGATCGTCGGCGGGGATTTGGCGGCGATCTGACTGGACGAGCTCTGGCCGGCATTGAGTTTGAGCGGATCGGCTTTCGCCATATCCGCCTTCTTCTCGGACTTGTTTTCGGACTTATTTTCGGACTTGCCCTTGTCGGACTTCACCAGGTCGAGCCGCTTGGGCTCAGGCTTGCTGACCTCCGCCTTCGCGCTCTCGACCGGCGGCGGGCCCGCCTTGGTCTCATCCGTCTTGATTTCGTCAGTTTTGGCCGCCTCGAGCTTCACCACCTCGGCCTTGGTCTCCGTGGCGGGATGCGCCTCGGTCGCAGCGAGCGCCGCAACCGGTTCGGCTTTGGGCTCGGAGGCCGGCGCTTCGGCCGCAGCGGTCTTTGCTACGATGGCGGGCTGGTCGGCCGATGGCGCCTCGTGGTCGGGCGAGATCATCGGCTGTGCGACCGGAGCGATCGCCGGCACAGCCTTATCGACGACGTCGGGGGACGCAGAAGTCTTCAGCACCGGCTCAGCGCCGACGACGCCAGGACTAGCAGTGCCGAGGCTGGTCTGTTCGGCCTTTTGCTCGCTCACGTTCAAGTCTCCCGATGACGTTCAGCCCTTGGTAACCTTAGTTAGCGTTTGATTGATTGCCAAAATCTTACTTTTGCTGGGCTTACCTGAGTTTTAGGGATTCATCCGGGGCGGATTTGCGCCGACAACATGGAGCAGATGTGGCAAGCGGTGCCCGAATATTCATCGCCGAGGCGCCCATCCGCTGCGCAAGCCATCGATTCGCGACGCCGGCGGCGCTCTTGCTGATAGCGACGACGGGCAGCGCCAAACCCTCTCGCGGCGCGGTCGCGCCCGAGCTCTGCCGATGTTCACCCTCCCTATCAGAGGGCGCAGGGAAGACCGGGTATCGACTGATACCCGCGGCCCCCGTGCGGACAAGAATGCACGGGGCAGGAACCACAGGCTCAGCCGGACATACCCGGCCTTCCCTGCGCGGTGGTTTTACGGCTGCTTCGTAGTCTCCCCGATGCGCCGGGCTTTCTGGTCACCGTGTCGCGACAATGCGCTCGCGCGCATTGCGCTGGGCATCGGCTTCGGGATGCCAGGACCCTACGACTTGACCGTCCGCATCCGACCTGCTCGCCGGCCCCGCTTGCGCGAAAGCCCCAGGCCCGACACGTCCACCGCTCCCCGCTGCTACGCCTCGTGACGATCGGCCGACACGCCCCTCTTCATTGCAGGCGGGATGGACGAGAGCATCGATCCGATTTGCCCGACGGTGCAAGAGCGGGTCGTGCGACAAACTAACACGACGGGCAGTTTGCGCATGACGGGGATGCGCGGATTGCCCGTCGTGTCGTGGCGTCTATGGAATTCAAGCGCGCCGACAACGATGCAGGACTTCACTCGAACCGTCGGCATCTAGTTGGTCCCATTGTCATCCCGGCGAACGCCTAGGGGATCCGTAACCCCAGGGAGCGTTTTGTGGCAGGGCTGGTCGTTGACATCTTCTGCATCATGTCGGCTGTGGCGTATGGATCCCGGATCAGCGCCGCACCGTGCTGGCGCACGGCACGGCTTGTCCGGGAAGACAGCGGAGGATGACGCGCCTGCATCGGCAGCGGAGGATCACAAAATACAAATACCAAATACGGTGCCCCGAAATAGCCGTCACCGAAATAGTCGCGAACTGTGCGGTCTTCCTTCGAAATTTTCGATGAACGCTCTGGTTGCTTTCTTAGACTAATACCCTGCGGTGGACTATTTTTCATTTCCACATTCCCAGGGGGAGCCCTCATGCGAAAGCTCATTTCTTCGTTCGGATTTTTGTGCGCCGCACTTTTGATCCTCGCCTCGCCGGCGGCGCACGCCCAGGCCACGCGGACGTGGGTGTCCGGCGTCGGTGACGACGTCAACCCGTGCAGCCGCACGGCGCCCTGCAAGACCTTCGCCGGCGCGATCTCGAAGACCGCTGCCGGCGGCGAAATTGACGTGATCGATCCCGGCGGCTACGGCGCGGTGACGATCACCAAGTCGATCACGATCGATGGCGGGGGGACCATGGCCTCAATCCTGGCGTCGGGGACAAACGGCATCAACGTGAATGCCGGCGCATCCGACGTCATCATCCTACGCAACCTCAGCATCAACGGCGCCGGCACGACCCTCGGTCTCAATGGCGTCAATATGCTGGCCGGCCGAAAACTCATCGTCGAGAACTGCACGATCGAGAACTTCTCGCAAAGCGCTATTTCGATCGCGCCGAGCGGGGCTGCGCAGGTGGTGATCTCGGCCTCGACGCTCAAGGCATCCGCGTTCGGTGTCACGGTGACGACAGCGAATGCGAGCAGCCCCGTCAGCGTGATGGTGACGAAAACCCTGACCAATCTGAACAGCAATGCCGGGATATCGGCCACGGTGCCCGCTGGAAAGCCAGGAATGGGCGTCTTTCTCGACCAGATCGTCTCCGAGTTCAACAGCAGCGGCGTTCTGGCAAGCGGCAGCGGCGCCATCGTGACGTTGGGAAATTCCGTCATCCAGGGCAATTCCAACGGCGTCGTCCAGACCGGCGGCGGCTCCGTCTCGTCCTTCAAGAACAACGCGATCAGCAACAACGGCGTCGACGGCACGCCGCTCACGGGGATCAGCCTGAACTAGCGACGCCGCCGCGGGAAGCCCGACATTTGTAGTCCCGCGGCAAGCGGACGAAGTGTCATCACATCGGCGAGGTCCCGTTGCCGGCGGGACCTCGCTGGATTGCGTTGATGCTGGCGCTCAGACGCCGGCAGCGGCCGCGTGCTGCGCTGCCATCTCCACATCCGCGGCGGTGACGCGCTGGAACGCCGGACGTGACGTGACGCGCTCGGCGTAGCGTACGAACACCTCCTTGCGCGGCACCACGCCGAACATCATGGTCCAGTTGAAGGCGACGCCCCACAGCACGTCGGCGGCAGTCATCCGCTCGCCGAGCAGATACGGCCCCTTCGCGAGTTGCTGCTCCAGCGCACCCAGCATGGTGTCGTAGTCGGCATACGGCGACTGCGTCACCGGGGCCGGCTCGCGCTTCATGAAATGGTCGATCACGGCCGGCTCGAACGACGAGCCGTAATAGGCGATCCAGCGCAGATACGGTCCGCGCAGGGGATCGTCCAGCGCCGGCGTCAGGCCGGCCTGCGGGAACAGATCGGCGAGATAGATGAAGATCGCGACCTGCTCGGTGACGATCTCTCCGCGATGGCCGACCGTCGGCACCTTGCCGAGCGGATTGATCGCCAGGAATTCCGGCTTGCGCTGCTCGCCCGCCTTCATGTTGAGGACATGCAGATCATAGGGCGCGCCGAGTTCCTCGAGCAAGACGCGGGCGCCGGCGGCGCGGGTCTGCGGGGAATAATACAGGGTGATGGTGTCGTCGGCGGTCATGATGGCTCCTCCCATTGCCGGCTTTCGATAGCCCAGCTTGTCGCACGGCATACCTGACAGTCCATGTCAGGTATGGTTTAAGAGCGGCATGCGCGCGAGCCGGCTGCTCTCCATCCTCACGACGTTGCAGGCCAAGGGACAGGTCACGGCCCCCGAGCTTGCGGAGGCCTGCGAGGTGTCGGTGCGCACGATCTATCGCGACATCGATGCGCTCTCGGCCGCGGGCATCCCCGTCTATGCCGAGCGCGGCGCCGAAGGCGGGTTCCGCCTGCTCGACGGCTATCGCGTGCGGCTGAACGGGCTGTCGCCGGCGGAGACGGATGCACTGTTCATGGCGGGGTTGCCCGGCCCGGCCGCGGCGCTCGGCCTCGACGATGCGATGAGCGCGGCGCAGACCAAGCTGGTGGCGGCGCTGCCGCAGAATTCGCGCGCCACTGCCGGACGGATGCAGGCGCGCTTCCATCTCGACGCACCCGGCTGGTTCGGCGAGTCCGAGGAGCCGCCGCATCTGCGGGCCATCGCGGACGCGCTGCTGCGCGAGGTCATGGTTGACATCCGCTATCAGACCTGGCGCGCCGAGAAGCGCCGCCGCGTCGCCCCGCTCGGCCTCGTGCTCAAGGGCGGCAGCTGGTATCTCGCGGGAGGCGTCGAACGCAGCGTACGCACCTATCGCGTCGCGCGCATCCACGATTGCACGGTGACGGCCGAGAGTTTTACGCGGCCCGCGGATTTCGACCTCGCCGCCTACTGGCGGGCCGCGACCGAGCGGCTCGAAGCGGAGATGCATCCGAATGCGGCGACGGTGCGCCTGTCACCGCTCGGCGTGAAGCTGCTGGAGGTGTGGAGCCAGCCTTACGTGCGCGCCCGCACGCGCCTCGCTGACGAGGCAGACGCCGATGGTTGGCGCATCGCGACGATCCCGACCGGAACGACGCTGTGGCATGCCGCCGGCGAGCTGCTGCGGTTCGGCCCGGAAGCCGAAGTGCTCGACCCGCCCGAGCTGCGCGCGAAGATGGCCGAGCTGGCGCGAGACATGGTGAAGCGCTACGGCGCAGCTGCGACGGTGTGAGTTGCAAACACCCGCTCCATCCGCGTCATTGCGAGCGTAGCGAAGTAATCCAGGGTGGCGGGCGGGACTCTGGATTGCTTCGCTGCGCTCGCAATGACGGGGTGAGAGCGGTGTGCGCTCTTGTCCACTCGGGGTGAGCGCGACTGGCCGGAGTGAGTGCGACGCGCGCGATTCGAGCTACATCACCACCGGTGCGTCGGGCAGCTCGTTCGTCTCGCCGGCATGCGGCGGATAATGCTTGGCGAGCTCGCGTGATACCGCCGCGATACCCTGCATCACGCCCGGCTCGAAGCGTCCCTGCCGAAACTCCGCCTCCATCGCCCGGCAGATCGTCTCCCACCCTTCGGCGCCGACGCGGTCATGGATGCCGCGGTCGGCGATGATCTCGACGTCGCGATCGGCGAGCAGGAGATAGATCAGGACGCCGTTGTTATCGGCGGTGTCCCAGATGCGCAGCTGCGCGAACACATCGAGCGCGCGCTCACGCGGCGGCTGGTTGCGCCACAGTGGGCGGCCGTCGAGCGCGCCTTCGACGACGAAGCGCACCTGCCCCGCATGCGTGCGCTCGCCGGCCTTGATGGCCTGTTCGATGCGCGCCAGCACCTCCGGCGTGAAGATGCGCTTCAGCTGCCAGTGATGGTGCAGAAGGTGCCGGCTGATCCGTGTGATGCTCATATTCGTCCGCCTCACCAGCTGCCCGAGGCGCCGCCGCCGCCAAAACTGCCGCCGCCGCCGGAGAAGCTGCCGCTGTCGCTCGAGCTGCCGCTGCTCCAGCCTGATGACGACGATCCACCCGACCAGCCGCCACGGCGACCGCTGCCGGGTCCGGACATCGACGCAAAGCTGTCGGCGATGAAGGCGATGACGAAGCCGGCGATCGCCGACAGCGCGGCCAACCCTGCCGATCCCACCATCAGCCAGGCGATCGCGCCCATCGCGCCGCCGGTGGCGAGCGATCCCAGGAGACGGCCGAGCAAGGTGCGCAGGATGCCGCCGATCACCAGCGCTCCGAACAGCGCGACCGGCGCGAACGAGGTGAGGGAATCGAAATCGACGTCGCCATGCGACGCCTGCGGCTGCGGCACCGGCAACGGCTCGCCATTGATGACGCCGATGATCCGGTCGACGCCGGCATCGATGCCGCCGGCGAAATCACCGTTGCGGAATTTCGGCGTGATGACCTCGTCGATGATGCGGCGCGCGGTGACGTCTGTCAGGCTGCCTTCGAGGCCGTAGCCGACCTCGATGCGCAGCTTGCGGTCGCCCTTCGCGATCACCAGCAGCGCGCCGTCGTCGACCTTCTTGCGGCCGATCTTCCAGGCTTCCGCGACGCGGATCGAAAACTGCTCGATCGTCTCCGGCTGCGTGGTCGGCACGATCAGCACCGCGACCTGGCTGCCCTTGCGGGTTTCCAGATCCTTCAGCTTCTGCGTCAGGCTGGCGATATCGGATGACGACAGCGTCCCGGTCTGGTCGACGACGCGGCCGGTGAGCTGCGGCACCGCGACGTCGGCCCACGCCAGCGTGGCGAGGCAGACAAACAGTGTCGCAAGCAGCGCCTTGACGGCCGACAGCGCGCGCACGAGCGGAGGCTCCGGTTATTTGGACGGAGCGGGCGCTGGCGCGTTGAAGTCGACCTTGGGCGCGACCGAGATCTCGCGCTCGTTCTCGACGGTGAAGTTGGCCTTCTCCTTGTAGCCGAACATCATGGCCGTCAGGTTGTTCGGGAAGGTGCGGATGCCGACGTTATATTCCTGCACCGACTTGATATAGCGGTTGCGCGCCACGGTGATGCGGTTCTCGGTGCCTTCGAGCTGGGACATCAGGTCGCGGAACAGCGCATCCGATTTCAGCTGCGGATAGTTCTCGGTGACGACCAGGAGACGCGACAGCGCACCGGTCAGCTCGCTCTGCGCCGCCTGGAACTTCTGCAGCGCCGCGGGATCGTTCACCACATCCGGGGTCGCCTGGACGCTGCCGACCTTGGCGCGGGCGTTGGTGACGCCGAGCAGCACGTCCTTCTCCTGCTGCGCAAAGCCCTTCACGCTGTTGACGAGGTTGGGCACAAGATCGGCGCGGCGCTGATACTGGTTGACCACCTCGGACCAGGCCGCCTTGACCTGCTCGTCATTGGTCTGGATGGCGTTGTAGCCGCAATTGGTCAGGCTCAAGGTCATGAGCGCCGCCAGCACGGTCAGCAATCTCCGCATCGCAATCTCCCCCATCAGCGGCCGGCCGCGCGGGGAACTCGGTCCGCGCGGCGTGGCCTTCATAGGGTCAGATAGGCGACATCGCGGCAAATTGAAAGGCTGCGAGGGATGGCGGCGGCGCCTGCAAGCGCGATGCAATCGCCTGCCCCGTCTCGCTCGCCTCAGCGCGTGTAGGTGCTGCTGCGGCTGACGGTGCCGCCATACGGACCGGTGGTCGTTCCGGTGTGGGTGCAGGTGCCGCCGGCGCAGCTCGTCTGGCCACTGTTGGTGACGACGCCGCCGCGCGGGCCGGTATAGGTGCCGCCATGGCTGCGGCTGCAGCTGCCGCCGGCACAGCCGCCCGAGGCGGAGGTCGACCACGTGCCGCCGCGCGGACCCATGCCGCCGCCGCTGCGCGTCCAGGCGTTTGCGCCCGAGGTGCCAAGAGCCATCACCATGGCGCCGATCGCGGCGGCCGCAAATGAGGTCCGAACTGAAAGCATCTGTCTCTCCTGTTACATCACCAGCGCCTGACGGCGTGAACAGAGCCTCGCTCATGAAGTTTGCGGGCCGTTTGCAGGAGAACGCAGCCATGTAACGTTTTGTAACGGTGTCCGGGCCCGGGTTGCCCGGCGCGGCCGGGTGTTCTTAAACCATTGCATGGACACCCGCCCCCATCTCCTGGTCATCGAGGACGACATCGAGATCCGCAGCCTGCTGCGCGATCATCTCGCGCGCGAGGGCTTTCGCGTCGATGTCGGCGACGGCGGCGCGGCGCTCGACCGCTTTCGCAACACCTTCGGTGATCCCGATCTGGTCGTGCTCGACATCATGCTGCCGGGCGAGGATGGGCTGTCGATCTGTCGCCGGCTGCGCGCGGCCTCGCGGGTGCCGATCCTGATGCTGACCGCGAAGGGCGACGAGATCGACCGTATCGTCGGGCTCGAGATGGGCGCCGACGATTATCTGCCGAAGCCGTTCAGTCCGCGCGAGCTGGTGGCTCGCATCCGGGCCATCCTGCGCCGCGCCGAGCCGGCGCCGCTGGAGAACCGCCGCTTTCTCGTCAATGCGAGCCTCACGGTCGATCTCGACAAGCGCGAGATCGCGCATACGCAGGACGGCCCGCTGCCGCTCACCAGCGCGGAGTTCGAGCTGCTCGGCTGTTTCCTGGTCAGGCCCAACCGCGTGCTGTCGCGCGAGCAGCTGATGGATTGGACACGCGGGCGGCAGGCCGATCCGCTCGACCGCACCATCGACGTGCAGGTAAGCCGGCTGCGCAAGAAGCTCGAGCGCGACGGCGAGGACGAGCTGATCAAGACCGTGCGCAGCGCCGGCTACATCTTCACCGGCGCGGTCAAGGAGCTCTGAGCCGTGCTCGGGCGCCTCGGCTTCGCCGGCCGGCTGATGGCCATCGTGCTGTTCGCGCTGGTCGCGCTGTGGGCGGTCGGGCTCGGCTGGCTGTTCCTCAGCGAATCGCGCGAGGAGATTCTCAGGCGCCTGTTTCCGGTTCCCGAGCAGGTCAGCGCCATCGTCGAGCTGATCGAGAGCGCCGGACCGGCCGAACGTCCGCTGATCCTGAAGGCGGTCAGCAGCGCGCGGCTTCGCGTCACCGTGACCCAGGAGCGCCCGGAGCCGTCCGCCGAGACCATGCGCCGGCCGATCGCCGAGCAGTTTCTCACCTTGTATCTGCAATCGTTGCAGCCGCGCGACGTGATCGTGCTGCGGTCTCGCAACGGCCTGCCGCGCTGGCGCGACTGGCACATCGGCGATTTCTGGCGCAACGCCAACCGAACGGTGCGCTTTGCCGTGTCGCTGCGCGACCGCGACTACGTCGTGTTCGAAGCCAGCGGCGCCGCGGGTCCGCGCCTGTTCGGGCTGCCGCCGGGGTTCGGCGTCGGGCTTCTCGGCGCGCTGATCGGCATGGCCGCTGTCATCGCGATCGCCCGCGAGGCGCGGCCGCTGCGCCAGCTCAGCCGGTCGGTGGCGCAATTCAGCAGCGATGCCACCGTCGCGCATGTGACACCGGCCGGCGCGCCGGAGATCCGCAAGCTGATAGCGGCCGTGAACGACATGCAGACCCGCATCTCCGAGCTGGTGCGCGGCCGCACCCTGCTGCTCGGCGCGGTGTCGCATGATCTCAAGACCTACATCACCCGGCTGCGCCTGCGCATCGAGCGCCTGCCCGAAGAGGAGCAGCGCGACAAGGCGGCCGGCGATCTCGATGAAATGACGCGGTTGCTCGAGGACGCGCTGGCGGTGTCGCGCGGCGGCTTCGCGGCGGTCCAACGCCGGCCGGTCGATCTCGTGGCGATGCTGACGGAGATCGTGGACGACCGGCGCCAGGGCGGCGCCGACATCAGCGCAGAACTCGGCCGCGCGCCGCTGACCGTTCTCGGCGAGCCGACCGCGCTGCGGCGCCTGTTCATCAATCTGATCGAGAATGCGCTGCGCTTCGCGCCCCGCTGCAAGGTGCGCATGCTGCCGGACAAGGGCGTCGTGATGGCCATCGACGACGACGGCCCCGGCATTCCGCCGGACGCCCGCAACGCCGTGTTCGAGCCGTTCTTCCGCTTGGAGAACTCCCGCAGCCGCAGCACCGGCGGCAGCGGCCTCGGCCTCGCCATCGTCAAGCAGATCGCCGACGCGCATGGGGCGAGCCTTGATCTATCAACCTCACCGGAAGGCGGCCTCCGGGTGCGGATTGCCTTTCCACCGGCCGGCTGACGGAACAGTCGAATCTATCACTGAGCCGATCTCTGGCGGCACGGATGCTTCAACCTCTCCCCGCCCTTCTGCGGGGAGAGGTCGGATTGCGCAGCAATCCGGGTGAGGGGCATGGCACGCACGGCGCTCAGATGATGGTCCATCGGACGGGCACGATGAGGGCGCACCGATGAAGGCGTCCTAACTAATTAGATTGCGGAAAAACGCGGTTTAGCTCATTGCGCAACAGCTGCACCACCCGTGCCGCTGCCCCTCACCCCGACCCTCTCCCCGTGAAGAACGGGGAGAGGGAGCGTACCGTGCGTGCGGTTATCCCAGACGCTCAGCTGCCCTTCCTGTCACGCAGCTGGGTCACGAACATGTCCTGCCAGTTGGCCGGCTTGACCTTGATCGAGCCGACGCCGTGCATGAACTCGGCGATCTTGAGCACGCCCTCGGGCGTCGCGGAGAACCAGGTGTCCTTGTCCTGCAGCATCTCCAGCACCTCCTCCTTGGTGGTCTTCACCTTGGCGGTGCGGGCGTAGATCTCGGCGGCGGCGGCCTTGTCGTTGGCGATCAGGGTGCAGGCTTCGTCGAGCGCATCGAGGAAGGCCTGCACGACCTTCGGGTTGGCGTCGACGAAGCGCTTCGGCGCGAACACCACGTCCATGGTGAGGCGGCCGAGCACATCGGCGGAATTGGCCACACGGTGGATCTTGGAATCCTTCAGTTCGATGTAGGAGAACGGCGGCGAGGTGAAATGCGCCGTGATCTCGGTCTTGCCCGAGATCAGCGCGGCCACCGCTTCCGGATGCGGCAGGCCGACCGTCATCGGATCGAGCTTGGCGTAGTTCTCCTTGCCGAACTCATGCGCCGCCATCATCTGCAGCATCACCGCCGACAGCGAGGTCTTGATGCCCGGCAGCGCGATCTTGTCGCTCGGCTTGAAATCCTTCAGCGACTTGATCTCGGGGTTGTTGCTGTTCATCCACAGCGAGGTCGAGCTGAGACCGCTGACGCCAACGACCTCGACCGCCGGGATGCCCTTGGCCTTGGCCCACAGCGTGATGAAGCCGGGCGCGCCGGTGCCGGCGATGTCGAGCGAGCCGGCCATCATGGCGTCGTTGATGATGTTGCCGCCGTCGAGCAGCTGCCAGCTCACCTTGAACGGACCGAGTCCCGCCTTCTCGGCCTGCTTCTCCATCAGCTTCTGATCCTCCATCACGATCAGCGGCAGATAGAGGATGCCGTAGCCCTTGGAGAGACGGATCTCCTTGACCTCGGCCTGCGCGGCGGTGGCGCCGAGCAGCGTGGCAAGGCCGAATACGGCGGCCGTGAATGATTTGCTCCAGGACATTGTCGTCTCCCTTGTTGTTTTGCTTATACCTGAATTCAGTGCTGCATGCCCCAGCGCCGCACCGTCTTGCGCTCGATGGTGGCAAACACGACGTTCTCGATCACGAGGCCGATGATGATGACCGTGAACAGGCCGGCGAACACGTTCGCGGTCTCCAGCTGGTTGCGGTTCTCGAAGATGAACCAGCCGAGGCCGCCCGAGCCGGAGGACACGCCGAACACCAGCTCGGCCGCGATCAGGGTGCGCCAGGCGAAGGCCCAGCCGACCTTGAGGCCGGTGAGGATCGCCGGAAAGGCGGCGGGGATCAGGATGAAGCGGACCAGCTTCAGCCCGCGCAGGCCGTAATTGAGGCCGACCATGCGCAGCGTATTCGACACCGAGCGGAAGCCGGAATGGGTGTTGAGCGCGATCGCCCACAGCACCGAATGCACCAGCACGAAGATGATGCTGCCCTTGCCGAGGCCGAACCAGATCAGCGCCAGCGGCAGCAGCGCGATCGCCGGCAGCGGATTGAACATCGAGGTCAGCGCCTCCAGGAGATCAGCGCCGATCCGCGAGCCGATCGCGACCGTGGTCAGCACGGCGGCGAGCGCGATGCCGACGCCGTAGCCGATCAGCAGCGTCTCCAGCGACACCAGCGTGCGCGCCGGGATCACGCCATTGGCGATGTTCTCGAAGAAGGCCGACAGCGTGTCGGTGAAGGTCGGAAACAGCAGGGGATTGGCCAGCCACAATCCATACGCCTGCCACAGCGCGGCCAGCGCGACCAGGATGATGGCCTTGCGCACCGCACCGAAGCGGTAGATGCGTTCCAGCCAGGACAGGCTCGCCTCGACCTTGACGTCGCCGAGAGGAGTTTCCGCGTTGACGATTTCGGGGCGCAGCGTCAGCGTCTCGCTCATGATCTCTCTCCCGTCCCTCAGTGATGGCCGAACAGCATGTCGTTGATGCGTCCTTCGAGCGCGACCTGCTCGGGCGAGCCCATCGTACCCGGCGGCACGCTGTTCAGCTCGGCGCGGACGCGGCCGGGATGCGGCGACAGCAGCAGGATGCGCGAGCCGATCTTGATCGCCTCCTCGATCGAATGCGTCACGAACAGCACGGTGAAGCGCGTGTCCTGCCACAGTTGCAGCAGCTCGTCCTGCATCTTGCGCCGGGTCAGCGCGTCGAGCGCGGCGAATGGTTCATCCATCAGCAGCACGTCCGGCTCCATCGCCATGCCCCTGGCGATCGCGACGCGCTGCTTCATGCCGCCGGACAGCATGTGCGGATAGGAATCGATGAACTTGGTCAGGCCGACCTTGTCGATGTAGGACTTGGCGCGCTCGTTGGCCTCGGCCGCGCTCAGCCGGCCGCTCGCCGTCAGCGCGAACACGACGTTCTCGCGCACCGTCTTCCACGGCAGCAGCTGGTCGAATTCCTGGAACACCATCATGCGGTCCGGGCCGGGCTCGGTGACCTCGTGGCCCTTGAGGCGGATGCGGCCTTCGGTCGGCTTCAGATAGCCGCCGATCGCCTTGAGCAGGGTGGATTTGCCGCAGCCGGAGGGCCCGAGCAGTACGAATCGGTCGGAATCGAAGACCTTGAAATCGACGCGATAGGTCGCCGTCACCAAGGTGTCCGGCGTCTTGTATTGCAGCGTCACGCCCTCGACCGAGAGCAACGGATCAAACTGAGATGGCGTCTGATGGACGGTCATGCGTCCTCCCCTCCGTTATATTGCAGTGCGAAAATTCGCCTGGTGCACTTCGGCGCCCTTGTTCGAAGTGATAGAGGAGGAGACTGACGCGAACCTGACTCCGGGATTGAGACCAAGACCTTGCGCATCCTGCTGGTGGAAGACACGCCCGAGATCGGCTCCGCCGTGACCAGCCGGTTCGAGCGGATCGGCTACGCCGTCGACTGGGAGAAGGACGGCCGCACGGCGAGCGAGCTGATCGAGGTGCAGACCTATGACCTCATCGTGCTCGACGTGATGCTGCCGAACATGGACGGCTTCGCCGTGCTCAAGCACCTGCGCAAGCGCGGCCTGCGCACGCCGGTGCTGGTGCTGACCGCGCGCTCGGCGGTCGACGACCGCATCGGCGCGCTCGACCTCGGCGCCGACGACTACCTGATCAAGCCGTTCGACTATCGCGAGCTGGAGGCGCGCGCCCGCGCCCTGCTCCGCCGCGCGGCGGGACAATCCGACAATCTGCTGACGCTGGGGCCGCTGGTGATCGATCGCGCCGGGCGCACCGCGAGCGTCGCCGGCCAGCCGCTCGACCTGACGCGGCGCGAGCTGACCGTGCTGGAGATCCTGGCCGCCCGTCCCGGCCGCTACGTCGCCAAGGACGAACTCGTCGAGCAGCTGTTCAGCTTCGACCAGGACCCGAGCCCCAATGCCGTCGAGCAGTTCATCGCGCGTCTCAGGCGCAAGCTGGCGGCAACATCCGTCGAGATCAAGACCGAGCGCGGCCTTGGCTATCAGCTCCACGCTTCGTGACCTCAGGACCTCGCTGCGCGCGCGGCTCCTGATCGCCATCGGCGCGATCCTGGCCGTCGGCGCGGTCGTGCTCAGCCTCGCCGCCTGGCAGTACGCCGCGACGGCCGCGCGCGATGCCTATGACAAGCTGCTCGCTGGCGGCGCCGTGCAGGTCGCCGAGAACATCTACATGCAGGGCGGCGTGGTGACGCTCGATCCGCCGGCCGCCGCGTTCGCGACGTTGTCGGCCTATGACCTCGTGTTCTACCGCGTCACCGATCCGCGCGGCGTCGTCGTCGCCGGCTATGACGATCTCACGATCCAGGCTCCCAAGAGCAAGCTGCGCGAAGGCGTCGTGCTGCGCGACGGCGTCTATCGCGACCAGCCGGTGCGCATTGCCGCCGTGGCGCGCCGGCTCGACGGCGCGCCCGGCGACGGCTGGAGCGAGATCGTGCTGGCGCAGACCTTGCGCGCCCGTGACGCGCTGACCTGGGATCTCGCCTCAAAGGCGATCGGCCTGATCGCCGCGATGAGCCTGCTGGCGCTCGTCGCCACCGCGCTCTGCCTACGGCTGGTGTTCGCGCCGCTCACGCGGATCGAGGCCGAGATCGTGAAGCGCCGGCCGGATGATCTCAGCCCGATCGCGATCACGCCGCCGCGCGAGGTGCGCGCTTTGGTCGGCGCCATCGACGGCTTCATGCAGCGCCTCGCCGAACGCATCGCCCTGATGCAGCGCTTCATCGCCGACGCCACCCACCAACTGCGCACGCCGCTCGCGGCAATCGATGCCGAGGTCGAACTGCTGAGCGATCAGACCAGCGATCCCAAAGCGCTCGACCGGCTGCGCGGCCGCCTCGCCGACCTCGCCCGCCTCACCAGCCAGCTGCTCGACCACGCCATGATCCAGCACCGCGCCCAAGCGCCGCGGTTCGCGGCGGTGGATATCAATGCGCTGGCGAAATCGGTGCTGTCGCAGAGCGTGCCGTTGTCGCTGGATCGCGAAGTCTCCGTCAGCTTCGTGCCGTCGGAGAAGGAAGCGGTGATCGCCGCCGACTCCATCAGTCTGCGCGAGGCGCTCGCCAACCTGATCCACAATGCGCTGGCGCATGGGGCGCGGACGCGGCTGATGGTGCGGGTGGAGCGAACGGCTGAGCAGGTTGCGATCGTCGTCTGGGACGATGGGCCGGGGATCACGGCGGAAGCGCAGCAGCGCCTGCTGGCGCCATTCCAGAAGGGCGACGGCTCGCACGGCTCCGGCCTCGGTCTCGCGATTGCCGACGAGGTCGCCCAGGCCCATGGCGGTCGCTTACACTTCGACGGCAAGGCCGGCGATTTCAGCGCACGACTCGAGCTGCCGATCAGCGATGAAAGAGATGAATGCTCCGCTCTCTCCAGGTGAACAACACGTAGGAGTTGGACCCGAGCTACCACCCCGGTGCCGGTGCGCTCCCCTCCCCCTTGCGGGGAGGGGGGGAGCAGCGTGCTTGGGGTGAGGGCTCGGATCCGAACAGCGCCGACTAAGAGCACTGGACTTCGGACTTACGCCGCCGCCTTCTTCGCCTTCGCGTCCCGGATCGCGGCCCATACCTTCTCGGGCGTCAGCGGGGTCTGCAAATTGGTGATCCCGAGCTCGAACAGCGCGTCCATCACGCCGTTGGTCACGCAGGGCGGGCCGCCGATGGCGCCGGATTCGCCGCAGCCCTTGGCGCCCAGCGGGTTGGTCTTGCAGGGCGCGGAATCGTCGAGCGTGACCGTGATCGGCGGCACGTCGTCGGCGCGCGGGATGCAGTAGTCCTGGTAGGTGGCGGTCAGGAGCTGGCCGTCGGCATCGTAGGCGACGTTCTCGTACAGCGCCTGGCCGATGCCCTGGGCGACGCCGCCATGGATCTGGCCGGCGACCAGCATCGGATTGACCGCGACGCCGACGTCGTCGACCGTGGTGTAGCGCACCACGCGGCTGATGCCGGTGTCCGGATCGATCTCGACCTCACAGATATGCGTGCCGTTCGGCCAGCTCGGGCCGTCGACCTCGCCCTCGCTGTCGACCGACAGCTTGGCGCCCTGCTCCTTCTGCGCGATGTCGAACAGGCTGATGCGGCGGTCGGTGCCGACGACGGTGAGGACGCCGTCGCGATACTCGATGTCCTCGACCGCAGTCTCCAAGAGGTTCGACGCCTTCTCGCGCGCCTTGGTGATCAGGTCGTTCGACGACACCGCCACGGCCGTGCCGCCGACGAACAGCGAGCGCGAGCCGACGCTGCCGAAGCCGGTGGCGAGATCGGTGTCGCCCTGCACGACGTCGATCTTGTCGAGCGGGATGCCCAGCGACTCCGAGATCATCTGCGTGTAGGTGGTCTGCAGCCCCTGCCCCATCGCCATGGTGCCGGAATGCAGGATGACGCGGCCCTCGGACGTCGCATGCAGCGAGACCTTTTCGGTGTGGGCGCGACCGCCGGTCCATTCGATGTAGCTGGTGAGGCCGCGGCCGTAGAGCAGGCCGCGCTTCTTGGCCTCGCGCTTACGCGCATTGAAGCCATCCCAGTCGGCGAGCTTGGCCGCGCGCTCCAGCATGTGGGCGAAGGCGCCGGAATCATACACCTGGCCGACGGCGTTGGTGTAGGGCAGCTGCGCCGGCTTGATGTAGTTGGCTTTCCGGATGGTGCGCGGATCGATGCCGATCTGGCGCGCGGCGGTGTCGAACAGGCGCTCGACGATGAACACCGCTTCGGGACGTCCGGCGCCGCGATAGGCGCCGACCGGCGCGGTGTGCGTCATGACGGTCTTGATCTCGAAATGCACCAGCGGCAGATCATAGACGCCGGTCTGCACGAACGGGCCGAGCACCAGCGGGATGATGTTGGCCGCGCCCGACGAATAGGCGCCGGTGGCGCCGATCGAGCGCACGCGATAGGCCAGCACCTTGCCCTTGGCGTCGAGCGCGAACTCGGCGGTCGAGGTGAGGTCGCGGCCATGGGTGCCGCCGACGAACTCGTCGGTGCGCTCGGCGCGCCAGCGGATCTTCTTCGTCAGCTTGGTCGCGGCATAGGCGACGATGCCGTCCTCGGGATAGAGGTTGGTCTTCTGGCCGAAGCCACCGCCAATGTCGCCGACCAGCACGCGGATGCTCTCCTTCGGCCGCTTCAGCACGGCGTCGGCCAGCACGTCGCGGGTCGAGGCGGGCGTCTGCGACTGCACGTACAACAGCAGCCTGCCGGTCTTCTTCTCGATCTCGGCGATCGTCGAGCGCGGCTCCATCGCCGACGGCACCAGGCGCTGGCTGTTGATGTCGAGCGACACCTTGTGCGGGGCGCTGGCGAAGACGTCCTCGACCTTGGCGGCGTCGCCATAGCTCATCGCGGCGACGATATTGTCGGGCGCCTCGGCCCACACCACGGGCGCGCCGGGCTCGAGCGCCTTCACCGGATCGGTCACCGCCGGCAGCACCTCGTAGTCCACGACGATGGCTTCCGCCGCCTCCTGCGCGATCGTCCGCGACGTCGCGACCACAGCCGCGACGGCCTCGCCGGTGTAGCGGACGATTTCGTGTGCGAGCAGCCGACGCGGCGGCACCGTCATCGGCTTGCCGTCGGGGCGCTTGAAGATCGCCAGCGTCGGAATGGCACCGATGTCATCGGCAGCGAGATCCGCGCCGGTATAGATCGCCTGCACGCCGGCGATCTCACGCGCGGCGGTCGTGTCGATCGACAGGAGCTTGGCATGCGCATGCGGCGAGCGGAGGACATGGAGCCAGAGCGCGCCGTCGTCCGGCTTGTCGTCGATGAACTGCCCCTTCCCGGTCAGCAGCCGCTGATCCTCGAGCCGCTTGACCGGCTGGCCCGCACCGAACCGCATGTTGTTGGGAAGAATGTTCATTCGTCAGTCCTCAGGTGAATTCAAATGCAATTGCATGCTTTTTAGCGGATTGATGTTCCGCTGGCCAAGCCGAGATTGTGCTGGTGCGGCATACCACACTGTCATGCCCGGGCTTGCCCCGCCTGTGCGGCCATAGCCGCTTCGGCGCGGCGTAGCCCCAGGCATCCAGAACCCGCTTGCGCTTGGGATGGATGGCCGGGTCAAGCCCGGCCATGACGGTCCAGGTTCACCCCAGGCTGTGCAGCACGTCTGCGACGACCTTGCGCTGCTCTGGGGTCAGCGCGGCCTGCGGCGGGACGGGGTCGCCGACGTCGTAGCCCTGGATCGACAAGCCCGCCTTGATGCAGGCGGCGAGGTTGAAGCGGGCGAAGGCCTCGTTGACGCGCCACAGCTTCTTCTGCAGCGCGAGCGCATCGTCCCAGCACGATGCCTTGCACAGATTATACAGCTCGACGCTCTGGCGCGGGATGATGCAGGCAGGCCCTGCCATCCAGCCGTGTCCGCCGATCAGCATCACGGCGGCGGGAATGTGCGACGACGCCGCGAACACCTTGATGGCATCGCCGCAGCGATTGATGATCGACAGCAGGCGCCCGGTATTGGTGGAGGCATCCTTGATGTAGTTGATGCGCGGATGCTCGGCCAGCCGGGCGATCACGTCCAGCGAGAGGTCGGAGCGCTGGAACTGCGGGTTGGTGTAGATCACGACGGGAATGCCGACGGCATCGGCGATCGCGCGGAAATAGGCTTCCACGCCGGCATCGCTGACCGGGAAATACGCCTCGAGCACGGCCAGAATGCCGTCGGCGCCACGCTTCTCATAGGCCCTCGCCTGCGCCACGGCGTCGGCGATCGCCGTCGAGGCCACGCCGGCGATGACGGGAACACGGCCCTGCGCAGCATCGATGGTCGTCTCGACGACCGTCATGCGCTGGGCGCGATCGAGATAGGCGAACTCGCCGGTCGAGCCGAGCGGCGTCAGCCCATGCACGCCGGCATGGATCAGGTCGTCGCAGAGCCGCCCCAGCACGTCTGTGCGAATCGCGCCGTCGGCGCTGATGGGCGAGGCGAGATAGGGAAAGACACCATGAAAATCAGTCATCTGACCGGTATAGCGGCGCGGCGGCCGGCTCCGCAAGCAGGCGGCCTGATCGCCAGCGTCTCGGCCAACAAGACTGAGAGAAGGCCGGGCTGCTGGAGGGCCAAAGCTGGTTTGCCGATCGCCTCGTTAAACGGAGCTTCAAACTTTTTCTTCACCATACGGCAAGGCGAGGCAACGGGCGACGAGACACTCTCAATACAATCGAAGATTGCGTTGTTGGTCGTGAGTAAGGGCGGCAAAAATGGTTCCAAAGGCGGCAGAAATGGCTACGAACTTCGCCATTTTCAGTCATTTTTCCGCCGGATTGGCGCATCATCATGCCAAGTGGAAAGAGTTAGTTCGAGTGCTCCAGCGTAAATTCGCCGTAGGAATTTCGATCGGAGACGAGGGAAGTCTGCAGCGAGTGCGACCATGAAGACGCTTTACGATTTACTCGGAGCTCTTCCGGACGATGACGCTGAGGACATCCGGGCCGCCTTCCGCAAGGCTGTCAAAGAGAGTCATCCGGACATCAATCCCGGAGATCCGGACGCCGCGCTGCGGTTTCGCCAGATCATTCGCGCCAATGACATCCTCGGCGACAAGGAGCAGCGCACGGCCTATGACCGCCTGCTCGGCGCCGCGCAGGACGAGCATCGGCAGGATTCCAAGATCGCCGTCGCCGCCAAGGTGCACAAGGTGGCCTCCGGAGTGATGGCGCTGGCCGGCGCGTCCGCCGTGGCACTGACCGGCTATCTGCTGTTCACGCATATGTCGGCGGCATCCGTTGCGCCGCTCAAGCCGATCGTGGTCGCGACCAACAAGGTGAAGCCGACCGAGGTGCCTGCCAATCCGATCGAGAGCGCGTCCGCCGCGACGACGGTCGGCGAGGCGGCTCCGGCTGCCGCCGGCGACACGGCGGCCCCCGTCACGAAGGTCAATGCGGCAGCCGAGCCGCTGCCGCTGCGGGTCAGCAAGGTCGACGCGGTGTATTCGGCCGAGCAGGACGGTCCCGCCTGCGGGCAGGCTGCGCCGTGCCCATCGGAGGCTACGCAGCCCGGCGGCACGGTGTCCAACGAGGCCCGCACGCTTCATGATCGCGGCATGACTTCGTTCCAGAAGGGCGATCTCGCCGCCGCGCTCACCGATCTCGATGCGGCGATCCAGCTCGATCCGCGCTATCAGGAAGCCTATATCGACCGCGGCATCGTGTTCTATCGCATGCGCAAGTTCGATCGCGCCTTCGCCGATGTCGCCGCCGCCAAGCGGATCGACAAGACGAACCGGGCGGTGCTGGATGCGATGGCCAAGCGCCAGCCGCTGCGGCCTTTGAAGCTCGAGCCGCCCAAGGTCGAGGCCAAGATGGACGGCAAGATCGACGCCAAGATCGAGTCGAGACCAGAGGCGCCGAAAGTGGCCACCGCAGCCCCGCTGCCGGCGCGGCTGTCGACGGCGACTCCGGTCTACGCCACCAGCGATCCCAGCCGCGCGCCGTGAGCTGCTTGATGAGCGGCTCATCGGCGGCTCGTCAACGGTTCTTGCGCGATTGACGAAGATTTAAGGTAATCGCCAAGCTCCAATCGCGCGAATCGCCGGCGCCCATCAACTGTTAGGAAAGGTGTCCCATGGTGGTGTCATGGGACAGGGGCTGCTTTCCAGATTCATCCATCCAAATCCGGCGATCCGGCGCGAGCTGGTCGATCTCCTGTACACGTCCTTGCCGCAGGTCATGTCGATCAACGCGGCGGCGATCACGGGATCGGTCACGCTCGCCGTCCTCAATCGCGACCCCGGCTACATCGCGATCGCCTGCGCGATCATCGTCAATGCCATCGGCCGCGTCGTCAGCCTCTTGCGCTACAAGCAGCACGCGTCCCACCTGTCCGACCGGGACGTGATCCTGTGGGAGAAGGTCTATGCGGCCGGCGCGACGGCCTTCGGCCTGGCGCTCGGTGCCCTCACTTTCCGGGCCTTCCAACTGAACGATGCGCCGGGCGCATGGATCGCGTTCGGCCTGTCGATGTCCTATTGCGTCGGCATGGTCTCGCGCGCTGCGATCCGGCCCTGGGTCGTGCTGACGGCCACGGCCGTGCTGTTTGCTCCCACGCTGGTCGCCGGGCTGATGCGCCCCGAGCTGCCTTATCAGCTCGGCGCCGCCATGCTCGTGCTGTTCTGGTTCTCGATCCGCGAGGCGTCGCGCCATCTCAGCACCGCCTTCATCGAGCGGCTCGAAGCCAAGCACGCGCTGGCGCGCCAGGCCAACCACGACTTCCTGACCGGGCTGCCGAACCGTGCGGCCTTTCTGGCGGCGTTGGAAGGCAGCACGGGCAGCATCGCGATCATCGCCATCGATCTCGACGGCTTCAAGCCGGTCAACGACCGCCATGGCCATCATGCCGGCGACGACCTACTGCGTCAGGTCGCAGATCGCCTGGCGATCTGCGCCGGCCCGGACGGCATGGCCGCGCGTTTCGGCGGCGACGAGTTCATGCTGCTCAAGCCGGTGGCTGGCGGCGCGGAGGCGCGCGACGAGGCGCTGGCGCTGGCGCGCGAGGCGGTCCGCTCGTTGTCGATGCCGTTCCTGCTGTCCGACATTCCCGTCATCATCGGTGCGAGCGCCGGTCTGCTCGTCAATGACCGATCGCTGAACGAGGCGGCGGTGGACGAGTTGCTGCGCCAGGTCGACGGCGCCCTCTATGCCGCCAAGCGCGCCGGAGGCGGCTGCTGCACCTGGGCCGACGCGGCGGATCACGCGTTTCAGCAGACGGGCTGACGCCCCCTCCGCTGGCGCAATCTCACACGATCACACCGCGCAGCAGCGCGTCGATCTCATCCGCATCGAGGTCGCCGTCGCGTCCGATCAACACGAGTTGCGCCGTCAGCCCATCCGCCGGCGCCACCGGCGACGGCGCCAAGGTGCCGCGCGTCGCCACCGACTGGAACAGGATCGGCTGCGTCGGATGCTCGGTGAACCGCAGCACGCCTTTGATGCGCAGGGTGCGCGGCGCGAGCTGACGGATCACCTCCTGAAAGCGGGCCAGCGACAGCGGCACCTGCGAGGTCCAGGTGACCGTCGCGAAGGGCTGCGACATCGCCGGCAGCTGCCGTGGCAGCTCACGCGGCGCGCCGATCTCGCGGCTGAACAGCAGGTCCGGCGCGACGACGCCTCGCGCGATCTCGAAGATCGCGGAGGGTGGCTTGATGCGGCTGACGACGGCGCGCGCCTGATCGAGCGCGGCGCGATCGATCAGATCCGCCTTCGTCAGCAGCACGAAGTCGGCGGCGCGCAGCTGCGAACGCCATAGCGCCTCCTCCGCGATCTCCGGATCGTCATGTAGCCGCTGCGGATCGACCAAGGTCACAACCGTCTCGAGCGGCGCCACCTTGAAGATCACGGGGTCCATCAGATTGCGGATGATCTCGGCGGGATCGGAGATGCCGGAGGTCTCGATCGCGATCGCATCGGGCGCAGGATCGCGCTTGATGACGGATGAGAGCGTGCGCAGCAGGTCGCCCTGCAGCGAGCAGCAGATGCAGCCGTTCTTCAGGCTGATCACCTCCTCGGTCGCCGTGCCGAGCAGCTGCGCGTCGATGTCGACCGAGCCGAAATCGTTGACGACGGCGGCGATGCGCCGTCCGTCCGGATTGGCGAGCAGATGATTGAGCAACGTCGTCTTGCCGGCGCCGAGCGCGCCGGCGACGAGCAGGACGGGGACGATCACGACAGCACGGGCCGGCGCACGGCGCGGCCCGGCCGGGCATCGCGAACGAGACCGCCGTCCGCGATGACGGACGCGCCGTTGACGAGCAGGTGCCTGACGCCTTCGGAGGCCCGGTTCATGTTGAGGAAGTCGGCGCGATCGCGCAGGCCGGCAAGATCGAGCACCGCGATGTCGGCGTCGCAGCCGGCCTGCAGCCGGCCCTTCTTGCGCATCGCAGGCGTCGACGTCTCCAGGATCTGCGCCGGGATCAGCGTGCACTTGGCGATGCCGTCCATCAGCGACACGGTCTTGCGGTCCAGCACCCACTCACGCAGGAACTTGGTGAAGGTGGCCGACGAGCGCGGGTGCGACACGGCATCGTCAGGCAGCGGCCAGGCGTCGCCGGTGTAGTCCGTGCCGTTGGAGAGGATCCATGGCATCGCGTCGGAGGCGATCGCGCCGCCCGGAAACAGCACGGAGACATCGAGCAGATCGCGGTGACGCTGGTTGACGGCGACGTCGAGGAAATGGATCAGCACCAGCGCACCGGGATCCTCCTGCTGCCGCGCCAACAACTCGTCGCGGCTGCCGAGGCGGTGCCGCTCGGCCACCATCTCGATCGCGTCATAGCCGGTGCCCATGCGCTGGCAGAAGGCGGGATCGGCGAAGAAGCCGGCGCCGACCACGGTCGAACCGGTGCCGTAGGGATAGGCCTCCGTCGTGACCTTCAGTCCCTGCTTCTGTGCGGTCTGCACCAGCTCGGCGCAGCGCTCGACGTCCTGCAGGCTGGTGCTGTTGAAATGGCAGATGTGCATGTGCGCGCCGGTCGAGCCGGCCAGGCCGATCAGCCGCGTATAGGCGTCGACCGAGCTGCGCGGATCGACATTCGACATGTAGGCGATGTGGGTATAGGTCGGCACGTCCTGCCTGGCTGCGAGGCTGCACAGCTCGGACAGCTCCTTCATGCCGGTGCCCGGCGCATAGGCATTCGGGAAGGCGATACCGAGGCCGCCCTGCTCCAGGCCCTGCCTGGTGCGCTCGACGATCTCGGCGGTCTCGGCAGGGGTCGCGACCTCCTCCACCCAGCGCTTGTCACGCGTCGCCTCGCCCATGCCGGCGATGGTCGAGGCGGTCTGCTGCGTCGTCATGGTCGCGATGCGCGCGAACACCCAGCCGGCGGCGGCGCCGTAGTTCAGCGTACGGCCGATCGCCTCCTGCTCATCGTACCAGCGCGCCACCGGCATCACGCCGATCTCGAGCTCCAACGTCGTGGTGACGCCGTCAAATGCCTGCATGCGGTCGGCCGGCAGGGACTGGCCGTGTGCGTGCAGATCGATGAAGCCGGGCACGACGGCAAGGCCGGTTGCATCGATCACCCGATCGGCAGCAGCGCCGACGTCGCCGACGGCGGCGATTGCGCCATCGGTGATGGCGAGGTCGGCCGTCGTGTCGAGGTTGGTTTCCGGGTCGAGCACGCGACCGCCGCGAATGATCAGATCGTAGTGAGGCATGAAATCAGCAGGGCCCGCCAGGTGGAACTGCACAAGGCCTAACACAGATGCACGGCGATGAGAACGCAGCGGGCGAGATCGATGCGCTCCGAGCCATGCGTGGCGCGCGTACTTATCAGTTGGTGATGACGGCCATGCTCTTTCCCCGGCGGCGGCAATCGGCCAGGATCGCCAGCGACCGCGCATCCGCGGTTCGACCGAGGAGACCCCGCATGGCTTCGTCCAGTCAGCGCATCGCCCAGTTCACCTGCGAGAAGCAGCCTGCAACCGGCTCGCGCGGCATGGTGGTGACCAACCATCCGCTCGCATCGAGCGCGGGCGCCGAGATGCTGATGCGCGACGGCAACGCCATCGACGCCGCCATTGCGGCGTTGTTCGCGCTGACCGTGGTCGAGCCGATGATGGTCGGCATTCTCGGCGGCGGCCTGTCGCACATCCGCTTGGCCGATGGCCGCCACATCGTACTCGACGGCTTGAGCACCGCGCCGCTGCGCGCCACGCCCGGCATGTATGATCCGGTTTCGGACGAGATCGCGCTGGCGCGCGAAACGCGCGGCCGGCGCAATGTCGTGGGCGCGCCGGCGGTCGCCGTACCGGGCGCGCTCAAGGGCTGGTGCGAGGCGCTGGCGCGCTTCGGCCGGCTGCCGCTCGCCGAGGTGATCGTGCCTGCGATCCGGCTCGCCGAGCACGGCTTCATCGCCAGCCCCTATTTGAACGACTGCGTCCGGCTGGTCGCTGCTGATCTCGCCCGTGATCCACGGCTGTCGGCGCTGTTCCTGCCGGGCGGTCAACCTGTCAAGCCGGGCACGCGCGTGATCCAGGGCGACTACGCCGCGACGCTGCGGCTGATCGCAGAGCACGGACCGGATGCACTTTATGGCGGACCGCTCGGCGACGCGCTCGCCGCCTACATGGCCAGGAATGGCGGCCTGATCGACGCAGCCGATCTCGCGGCCTACAAGGTGATCGAGCGGGCGCCGATCCGCGGTCTCTATCGTGGCACCGAAATCCTCGGCCCGCCGCCGCCCTCCTCCTCCGGCGTGCACATCGTGCAGATGCTCAACATCCTCGAAGGCTTCGACATCGCAGCCCTCGGCTTCGGCTCGGCCGACGGCGCGCATCTGCTGGCCGAAACATTGAAGATCGCCTTTGCCGACCGCGCGGTCGCCACCGCCGACCCCGCCTTCGTCGACGTGCCGGTCGATCGCCTGACATCGAAGGATTACGCCGCCGAGCGGCGCGCGCAGATCGATATGACCCGCGCCCGGAGCTTCGGTCCGGGGCTCGCGCCGACGGAATCCGCCAACACCACGCACGTCACGGTCGCCGATGCCGAGGGCAACGTCGTGGCCTCGACGCAGACCATCAACGGTCTGTTCGGCGCCTGCGTGCAGATCCCCGGCACCGGCATGACCGCCAACAACTACATGTACAATTTCGACCCGCACCCCGGCCGCGCGCTGTCGATCGCCCCTGGCAAGCGCGTCTTCACCTCGATGGCGCCGATGATGGCCCTGCGCGACGGAAAGCTGCGCTACGCGCTTGGCCTGCCCGGTGGCCTGCGCATCTTCCCCTCGGCGTTCCAGGCGCTGGTCAACCTGATCGACCACGGCATGTCCTTGCAGGAGGCGGTCGAGGCGCCGCGGCTGTGGACGCAGGGCGGCGTGCTCGAACTCGAACCGGCGTTTCCCGATGACGTCGCAAATGCGCTCGCCGGGCGCGGCCACGAGATCAAGCGCGAGCCGGTCGTCGCCGGCGGCATGAACGCGATCGCGTTCGGCGACGACGGCACGATGACGGGCGCCGCATGCTGGCGCGCCGACGGCACGCCGATCGCGATCTCCGGCGGGCGGGCCCGCGCCGGTCTTCGCTTCGCGATCGCCTGAGGCTTACGCGAAGGGCTGCACCTCTCCATGAACACGCCTCTCGGCGTGTTCATGGAGAGGTGCAGGACCCCCTTGCGTGCCAACCCCTCATGGTGAGGAGCGCCGAAGGCGCGTCTCGAACCATGAGGCCCGAGCAGTGGCCTCGCCCTTCGAGACGCCCGCCTTCGGCGGGCTCCTCAGGGTGAGGGAGTCACACATGAAGCTCGTCGCTCACCGCTTCCGCATCATCCGCGCGATCGCCTCGCCGATCACGACCGTGGTGAAATGCGTGTTGGCGCGGCAGTCGGACGGCATGATCGAGGCGTCAGCCACGCGCAGGCCGGCGATGCCCTTGACGCCGCCGTCCGGATTGACCACGCCATCGGCATCGCCGAAGCCGGTCATGCGGCAGGTGCCCGCGGCATGCTGGATATCGCCGGTGACCTGGCGCAGCAGCGCATCGAGCTCGGCATCCGGCAGCGCGGCCGCCTGCGGCAGCGTGAGCGGCGTGTCGCCGAGGCGGATCCAATCGGCGATGTCCTGCAGCGCCGGCTGCATCGTGAGCACCGCCAGCCGCTTCACCGCATCGCGCATCCGCGCGATGTCTCTGACATCGGCGAGCATGTTCTCTTCCACGATCGGATCGATCGTCGGATCGGTCGAAGCCAACTTCAAGCTCCCGCGCGAAAAGGCGTTGAACAGGCCGGCGCCGATCGCGCCGGGCACGCCGATGCCGCGATGGTTGAAGGCGATCAGGATCATGTCGCGCTTGCCGCCATCGGCGAGACCCGACGAATAGGTCACGCAGCAATTGGTATGGCGCGTGTCGCGATCGGTCGGACGCAGCGCCTCGCGCAGCTGGATCGTGGTGCGGAACAGCGGATGGTCGAAGAAGTGCCGGCCGACCGGGAGGTCGCGCACGACGTTGACGCCCATCGCCTGGAGCTCCCCGGCAGGGCCGATGCCCGAGCGCAGCAGGATCGCCGGGCTGTGGATGGCGCCGGCGCAGAGCACGATCTCGCGCGCTGCGATCTCCTTGACGCCTTCGCCCTCGATGTGAACGCGCACGCCGGTGGCGCTGAGATCACTGATCAGAAGCCGATCGACCAGCGCCCGGCCGCGGATCTCCAGATTGGCGCGGCCACGCGCCGGTTCGAGATAGCCCTCGTTGGTGGAGATGCGCCGGCCGTTGCGGCTGTTGATCGGATAGCACGCGACGCCCTCGCCATCGGGGCCATTGAGATCGTCGCACCAGGGATAGCCGCTCGCCAGCGCCGCATCGCGCAAGGCCCGATCGATCGGCCCCCATTGCTCCGGCGGCGCCCGATACACCGGCAGCGGCCCGCCGCGGCCATGGCCCTCGCGGTCGCCGAACGCGAGATCATCCTCGATCGTCGAGAACAGCGGCATGATCTCCCGCGCCGACCATCCCGTGCAGCCATTGGCAGCCCACTCGTCGAACGCGTCCGCGACGCCGCGAATCGCGATCTGGCCGTTCATCATCGAGCTGCCGCCGAGACCCTTGCCGCGCCAGTAGAAGCGCATCTCCTGTCCCGCCACACGGCGCGACATCAGCTGCGGCCACTGCCATTTCTCCTGGAACGCAGGATCGTGGATGATCGGGATCGGATTGGGCGTCGCGACCTCCCACGGCACGTCGGCGGCACGCCAGTCGGCGCCGGCTTCGAGCAGCAGAACCCGCCGGTCGCGATCTTCGGACAGGCGCGCCGCGACGGCCGCGCCCGCAGAGCCGCCGCCGACCACAATGACGTCATACATCGATTGAATTCCCACAACTCACATTCGTCGCGATCATCGCCGGCACCTTGCGCCAGCGATGGCGATCCGTGAAGTCCTGGAAAATTCAGGCCACCAGCATGCCAATGCAGGGCTTCGCCGCGTCCTCTGGCACGAGGCAGGAGGCCACGGCGATCACCTCGCGCGCCGATTTCCAAGCGCCGCCGCCGCCGGCCGGACCGTTGGTGTAGAGCGTCTCGACCTCGTTGCCGATCCTGACCGCCTCGGCCATCGTCTCGGTCCGCCCGGCGACGCGAACGCGCACCTCGTGGGGCTCGCTGCCTTCAGCGCGCGCGTCACCATGCAAGGCGTTCAGCCCGATCAGGTCGCAGCGCAGCTCGCTCAGCGCCACGCCGGTCAGCGCGAGCCGCTCGCGCACGATGTCGAGCGCAAGGCGGCCGCGCGCGACCGCCCCCGGCCCCGCATAGGAGATCTGGCCTTCGCCGACATAGGAGTCGAGATAGCCGACGGAGGTCTTCAGCAATCCCGTCTTCGGCGTGCCGCGACCGCCGCTGATCCTGACCCGATCGGCTCCGAGCTCCTCGACGGTGACATGCGAAAAATCCGCCACCACATCGGGCTGGAAGTACTTGGTGGGGTCGTGGATCTCGTACAGCAGCTGCTCCTTGACGGTCGCCGGCGTCACGCAGCCGCCGGAGCCGCTGACCTTGGTGACGATCAGTTCGCCATCCTCGCGCACCTCGCCGATCGGAAAACCGAGACGGGCGAGACCGGAAACGTCCTTCACCCCGGGATCGGCGAAATAGCCGCCGGTGATCTGCCCGGCACATTCGAGCAGATGGCCGACGACGGTGCCCTGCCCGAGGCGGTCCCAATCATCCATCGCCCAACCGAACTCATGGATCAGCGGCCCGAGGAACAGCGCCGGATCGGCCGCACGGCCGGTGATCACGACATCGGCGCCGTTGGCGAGCGCCTCGGCAATCGCGCGCGCGCCGACATAGGCGTTCGCCGAGACGATGCGGTTGCCGAGGCCGGTGACGGTGTCGCCGGTGTCGAGCGCGGCATCGCTCGTCTTCAGCTGCTCCAGCACGTCGTCGCCGGTCACGGCGGCGATCTTGAGCCCGGCGAGTCCGAGCTTGCGCGCGATCGCGCGGGTGGCTTCGGCCGCGGCAACGGGATTGGCGGCCCCCATGTTGGTGATGATGCGGACGTTGTTGGCGCGGCAGATCGGCAGCACGGCCTGCATGCGCGCGGCCAGCAGCGGATCATAGCCGGCTTGAGGATCCCTGATGCGCGCCTGTTGCGCCAATGCGATGGTGCGCTCGGCAAGACACTCGAACACCAGATAGTCCAGCCCGCCCTTCTCGGCGAGCTCCACCGCCGGCTCGATTCGATCGCCGGAATAGCCGGCGCCCGCGCCGATCCTGATGCTCCGCATCGGCCGATCCTCCTGGATTTTTTTCCTGGCGGCAGGATAGCCGGCTCGCACCGGCGTTGCCAACGCCGCGCTGCGCAGATCAGGCCTTCGCGCGGCTAGCCCGCTGGCGACAGCGCCGGTACGGCGTCGTAGTGTGTCCATGCTGAACTGACGGAGATTTCGGCGTCAGCCCAGCAGCATCGCTGACCGCCGGCCCGCTTCGCGGCGTACAGCGCGCGGTCGGCCTGATCGAGCAGCGCCTCGGTCTCGGCCTGACGATCATCGGTGACCAGGATGCCCGCGCTGGCGCCGATCTGAACGCGGGTTCCGGCCAGCGTGAACGGCTCGGCCAGCGCCGCCACCGCGCTCTCCGCGAGGGCGAGCGCCGCATCACGTCCGCCGCGCGGTAGCAACAGCATGAATTCGTCGCCGCCGAACCGCGCCGCGATGCCGGTGTCGCCGAGACAATCCTGCAGGCGTGCGCCGACCTGACACAGCAGCTCGTCGCCGGCCTGGTGGCCGAACCGGTCGTTGACCAGCTTGAAGCCGTCGAGATCGACGGCGATGATCGCAACCGGGCGATCGCAACCGCTGAGCTCGGCAATGAAGGCCGCGCGGTTCGGCAGCTTGGTGAGAAAGTCCTGATGGGCCTGCCGCACCAGCGCCTGCTGCGCCATGATCCGCTCGGTGAACGCCGCCGTGAGCCGATAGGAGGTGCCGCGCAAGGTGATCCAGAACAGCACCACCATGCCCGCGCCCATGCGATAGACCGGCTCCGGCTGCACCAGGCAGGCGATCACGGTCGGGATCAGCAGCACGGCCGAGGAGGTCATCACGATCCACGGGCTGACGCGCGAGACGATGCCGACGCAGAAGGCCATCGACAGGCCGAAGCACATCCAGATGCCGGGGCTGTCGCCGAGCTGAAACGCGCGCACCGACAACGCGCCGACGGCAAGTCCGAACGCGGCGGCGCCAATCCCGTAGAACAGCTCCCAGCGGATGATGTCGTCATGGTCGAGGCGCTCGAAGCGCGCCGCGAACATCAGGAGCTTGACGACGCGGAAGGCGCCGATCACGAGCAGCACAGCGGTGATGACCGCGTAGCCCGGATCCCACGCGACCCAGGCCATCACGGTCCCGATCACGACCGCCGCAGCCGAGATCGTGCCGACCAGCGGCATCGAGCTATACAGCAAATGCGCGAGCTCGCGACGAGTCTCGGAGTCCAGTCGATGCATCGCCATTCCATTTCGCCAAGGCGGGCAATATCGTACCCGCCCCTTAACGAAATATCGCCGCAGCTGCGAAGGGCTGCCATGCGCCGCTGATGCTTAAGAGATCCTCACTCGGATGACGACAATTGGAATGACGCGTTCCGCCTGGATGATCAGCTCGCCCAATTGTCGCGGAATTCGCCGAACAGCGTGATGCCGCCGCAGGCATAGATCGTCTGCCCGGTGATGTAGCTCGCTTCCGACGAGGCCAGGAAGGCGAACACGCCGGCGATCTCCTCCGGGCTCGCGACGCGCCCCATCGGGATATGAGACTCGACCGCCGCCCGCTTCACCGGATCGTCGGTCCAGGCCGCGTTGATCGGCGTATCCACTGCGCCGGGCCCGACGGAATTCACCCGAATGCCACGCCCTGCGAATTCCAGAGCGAGCGTCCGCGTCAGACCGGCCATCGCGCTCTTGCTGATCGAATAAGCGAGATAGCCGGGCTTCGGGATGATCTGGTGCACGCTCGACGTGTTGATGATGTTGCCGCCGCCGCCCCGCGCGACGAAATGCGACAGCGCATGGCGCGCGCACAGCACGGCGCCGTTGAGATTGACCTCGAGAATAGCGCGATAGGCGTCGACATCGAGCGCCTCGCTCGGGGACTCCCGCTGGAAGCCGGCATTGTTGACGAGGCAGTCGAGCCGCGGCCAGCGCGCCAGCACCGTCTCGAACATCGCGGCGATGTCGGCCTCGACGCCGATGTCGGCCTTCACCGCGACGTGATCGCGAGCGTCGTGCCCGCGCGCAAAAGACGCCGCCCGCACCAGCGCCAGGGTCTCCTCGCCCGACGACGACGGCCCGCCGAAATTGACCGCGACATGCGCGCCTTCCTCGGCGAAGCGCACCGCGATGGCGCGGCCGATGCCTTGGGCAGCGCCGGTGACCAGCGCGTAATGTCCGACGAGACGGGACGGCTGATGCATGTATTTCTCCTTGGAATCCGTGCGTGGCTCAAAGCGATGATCATGAACATGACGTGCGGTCGACGGCCGCCGTCACCTGTTATCACGCAGCAGCGGACCGGCAACAGCGCAGCGAAAGCGAGCGACAAGGTCATGGGACGGAGCTGCGCGTTTGATGCGAGAGCCAATCGCCAGATCGATGCTCCGGACGTGGCCGTTCGGCGCTCAACAGCAAGCGCGTTAACGAAGCGTTACCACGGGCTTCAAAACCAATTTACCACCTGAGATTGCATTTTGTGAAGCGCTTCACTGATCACCGCGGCGGCCGGCGCTAGCGTCACCAGCGTTTTCGATCCCCTCATTTTCAAGGAGCATGTCATGGCCAACGAAACGTTTCACAATTTCCAAGTCCTGCGTGGTCTGTCCTCGAACCGTTCGCTGCTCAGCTGCACGCCCGGCGGCAAGGTCGATCTGTTCAGCACCGATGACGGCAGCGGGCGCCAGCGCTGGTACATCGTGCCGGTGGCCGGCTTTCCCGAGGTCTACAACATCAAGGTGGCCGGAGGCACCGATCCCGGCGAGACCTTTCTGAGCTGTACCGCGGACGGCGAGAAGGTCGATCTGTTCTCGCACGACGACGGCAGCGGCCGGCAGCGCTGGCGGTTCGTCACTGTGGCCGGATCGCCAATCTGCAACTATCACAACATACTGGTGGTCGGCGGCGTCAACAATGGCCGCATCTATCTGAGCTGCACGCCGGACGGCACGAAGGTCGATCTCTTCACTGAAGACGACGGCTCCGGCCGGCAGCGCTGGCAGACGCAGTAGTCCGTCCATCCGAAGCACGAGCTGAGGCTGCCGCCGCAAGGCGGCAGTCTCCGCTCGTTACGCCTCCCCAATGGAAGTGCTGGACTTCGCCCGCCGACACAGTACCGTCCGCCGCGCTGACGACACGACGACCCCGGCAGGCGAATCCTTCATGTATCTCGGCATCGATCTCGGCACATCAGCGGTCAAGACGATCCTCGTCGACGACGCGCAGCGCGTGATCGCGAGCCGCAGCCGGGCGCTCCGCATCGACGTGCCGCGGCCGGGCTGGGCAGAGCAGGATCCGGCGGCCTGGATCGCCGCCATCTTCGCCACGCTCGATGCACTGAAGGCCGATCATGCGCGCGATCTGGCGGAGGTCGCAGGCATCGGGCTATCAGGCCAGATGCACGGTCCGGTGCTGCTCGATGCCGCGATGAAGCCGTTGCGTCCGTGCATCCTCTGGAACGACGGCCGCTCGGCGGCCGAATGCGCCGTGCTGGAACAGCGCTGGCCGGCGCTGCGGCAGGTGACGGGCAACAAGGCGATGCCGGGCTTCACGGCGCCGAAGCTGGTGTGGATCGCTGACCACGAGCCGCGGATCTTCAGCGCCACACGGCTCGTGCTGCAGCCGAAGGCCTATGTCCGGCTGGTGCTGTCGGGCGAGGCCATCGAGGATGTCTCGGATGCCTCCGGCTCGCTGTGGCTCGATGTCGTCAAGCGCGACTGGTCGGACGAAGGGCTCGCCGCCACCGGCCTCACGCGCGCGCAGATGCCACGCCTGGTCGAAGGCTGCGCGCCCGCCGGACGATTGCGCGCCGATCTCGCGGAACGCTGGGGCATGACCAGACATCCGATCATCGCCGGCGGCGCCGGTGACAATCCCGCGGGCGCGATCGGCATCGGCGCAATCCGGCCGGGCGCCACCTTCATCACGCTCGGCACATCCGGCGCCGTGATCACACCGGTCGCGTCCGTGACGCCCAATCCCGAGCGCGTCGTTCACACCTTCTGCCACGCGATCCCGGCGCTGTGGCTGCAGGCCGGCGCGATGCTGTCGGCCGCCTCATGCCTTGCCTGGATCGCGCGGCTGCTCGGCGCCAGCGAAGCCGAGCTGCTCGCGCCGCTCGGCGCATCGCCCGCCGCGCCCTCGCCGATCAGCTTCCTGCCCTATCTCGCCGGCGAGCGCACGCCGCATGACGATCCCGATGTGCGCGGCCTGCTCGATGGCCTGAGCCATGCGACGGATCGCAACACCATCGTGCAGGCCGTGCTGGAAGGCGTCGCCTTTGCTCTTGCCGATTGCCGTGACGCGCTGACAGACACGGGCCTCGTGATGGCCGAAGCGGATGCGATCGGCGGCGGCTCGCGCTCCGACCTCTGGCTCGCGATCCTGGCGAACGTCCTGACCATCCCGATCCATCGGCTCGCGGAAGGCGAGACCGGCGCCGCCTTCGGAGCCGCGCGGCTGGCACGGCTGGCGGTGACGGGCGAAGCGATCGCGGACGTGTGCACGCCGCCGGCGCGCGTGCGGACCTTCATGCCCGCCCCTGCGCTGGCGGCCGATTATGCCGAGCGGCTGCCGCGCTGGCGCCGGCTCTATCGCAGATCCTAGAGCGGGCTTCAGAAAACACGTTCCCTCTCGCGGCGACGTGTTGCAGCCGATGGTCTTTGATATTGTATTCGGCAACAGCCTCTAGTTTAATGGCGTCCCCGCGCCGATATCAATGAGCCGCGGGAGATAAGACGACGTGCGTTGGGAGGCACGATGAACGGTCCGATCCTCGAGATGCGCGGGGTGTCGAAGTCATTCTTCACCATCAAAGCCCTGCAGAAGGTCGACCTCACCGTCTACGCCGGCGAAGTCCATGCGTTGATGGGCGAAAACGGCGCCGGCAAATCCACATTGATGAAGATCCTGTCGGGTGCCTATCGCCCGGATCCCGGCGGCGAGATCCGCATCGAGGGCCAGGTGGCGCGCATCGAAGGGCCGATGGGCGGCCGCAACGCCGGCATCGCGATCATCTACCAGGAGTTGTCGCTGGCCCCGAACCTGACGGTGGCCGAAAACATCTACCTCGGACGCGAGCTGTCACAATCGGGCCTGCTGGCGCGCCAAGCGATGCGCGACGCCGTCGGACCGATCCTGCAGCGGCTCGGCGCCGATTTCTCGGCCGCGACGCTGGTTGCCGAACTGTCGATGGGCCAACGCCAGCTGGTCGAGATCGCCCGCGCGCTGCATGCGCGTTCCAAGATCCTGATCATGGACGAGCCGACGACCTCGCTGTCCGCCGGAGAGAGCGAGAAGCTGTTCGCGCTGATCCGCCAGCTGCGTAGCGAAGGCCTCGCCATCATCTACATCTCGCACCGCATGGACGAGGTCTACGCGCTCGGCGACCGCGTCACCGTGCTGCGTGACGGCCGGCTGGTCGGCTCGCTCGACAGACCGGAGATCCGCGCCGACAGCATCGTCCGCATGATGGTCGGACGCGATGTCTCGTCGTTCTACAAGAAGGACCACGACCCGCATGCCAAGCGCGACCGCGCCGTGCTGACAGCGGTCGATCTCGGCGACGGCCATCGCGTCAAGGGCTGCTCGCTCACGGTGCATGCCGGCGAGGTCGTCGGCCTCGCCGGACTGATCGGCGCCGGGCGCACCGAGCTTGCGCATCTCATCATCGGCGCGACACCGAACACCACGGGACATCTCGAGCTAGACGGCGAGCGCATCGCGATCGAGACGCCGCGCGATGCGCTCGATGCCGGCATCGCCTATCTCACCGAGGACCGCAAGGCGCTCGGCCTGTTCCTCGACATGTCCTGCGCCGACAACATCAACCTCGCCGTGATCGGCCGCGACGCACGGCTCGGCGGCCTTCTCGACCGCGACAAGGCACGAAGCCGCGCCGACGAGGCGTTCAGCGCGCTCGGCATCCGCGCGCCCAATCCCGGCGTCACCGTCGGCGGCCTGTCGGGCGGCAACCAGCAGAAGGTGCTGCTGTCGCGGCTGCTCGCGACCGCGCCGAAGGTCTTGATCCTGGACGAGCCGACGCGCGGCGTCGATGTCGGCGCCAAGTCGGAGATCTATTCGATCATCGACAATCTCGCCAAGGCCGGCACCGCGATCCTGGTGATCTCGTCCGACCTGCCGGAGATTCTCGGCATCTGCGACCGCGTGCTGGTGATGCGCGAGGGACATCTCGCAGGCGAACTGCACCAGAGCGCGGCATCACCCATCACCCAGGAAGACATCATGGCGCTGGCCACGGGGACGGAGCATGTCGATGCCTGACAACAGTTCAGCTCAAGCCAACGCCGCGCCAGCGCAGAGCAAGGTTGCGACGGTACCGTCCGCGTCCGACACCAAGCAGCAACGGTTGCGGCTGATGATCCGCGCGGCCGGCATGCTGCCGGTGCTCTTGATCCTGTGCATCGGCTTCCACATGCTGTCCGAAGGGCGCTTCTTCACCGGACAAAATCTCGGGATCGTGCTGCAGCAGGCCGCGGTCAACACCGTGCTCGCGGCCGGCATGACCTTCGTCATCCTGACCGGCGGTATCGATCTCTCGGTCGGCTCGATTCTCGCCGCCGCCGCCATGGCAGGCCTCACGCTCTCCAAGATGCCCGAGCTCGGCGCGCTGTGGCTGCCGGCCGCAGTGCTGACCGGCCTCGCCTTCGGCCTCGTCAACGGCGCGCTGATCGCGCTGCTCAGGCTGCCGCCCTTCATCGTCACGCTGGGCTCGCTCACGGCCGTGCGCGGTCTCGCGCGCCTGATGGGCGCCGATACCACCGTGTTCAATCCGTCGATTCCCTACGCCTTCATCGGCAACGCCTCGCTGACGATCATTCCCGGCGTGCTGTCGATTCCGTGGCTGTCGGTGATCGCGCTGCTCGTCATCACAGGCTCGTGGCTGATCCTGCGCCGCACCGTGCTCGGCGTGCACATCTACGCGGTCGGCGGCAATGAGAGCGCGGCGCGGCTCGCCGGCATCAAGGTCTGGGGCGTGCTGATCTTCGTCTACGGCATGTCCGGCCTGCTCGCCGGCCTCGGCGGCGGCATGCAGGCCGCGCGGCTCTATGCGGCGAACGGCCTGCAGCTCGGCCAATCCTATGAGCTCGACGCCATCACCGCGGTCATCCTCGGCGGTACCTCCTTCGTCGGCGGCATCGGCTCGATCTGGGGCACACTGGTCGGCGCGCTCATCATCGCCGTGTTGTCGAACGGGCTCATTCTGGTCGGCGTTTCCGACATTTGGCAGTACGTCATCAAGGGTCTCGTCATCATCGGCGCCGTCGCGCTCGACCGCTACCGGCTGCAGGGCTCGGCCCGCACGTGAGATCAACCGGCGGGCCGCGGCCGGCGGCCTGCCTCATCGTTCTTCCACGGCCGCTGGTCCGCCGTGCGCAGGGTTTCAAAAAGGACCAGGGAGGAAACCAATGTTGAAGACCATTTCGCTCGCCGGTGCTGCGCTGGCGCTTGTCATGAGCTCCGCGCCGTCCTCGGCCAAGGAGCTGAAATCGATCGGCGTCTCACTCGGCTCGCTCGGCAACCCGTTCTTCGTCGCGCTATCGAAGGGCGCGGAGTTCGAGGCCAAGAAGACCAACCCCAACGTCAAGATCACCGCGGTCGGCTTCGAATACGACCTCGGCAAGCAGGTCACCCAGATCGACAATTTCATCGCCGCCGGCGTCGACATGATCCTGCTCAACCCAGGTGACCCCAAGGCGATCGGTCCCGCGATCAAGAAGGCGCAAGCCGCCGGCATCCTCGTCGTCGCGGTCGACACCGCGGCCGAGGGCGCCGACGCCACCGTGACAACCAACAACGTCCAGGCCGGCGAGATCTCGTGCCAGTACATCGTCGACAAGCTCGGCGGCAAGGGCGACGTGATCATCCAGAACGGCCCGCAGGTGTCGGCGGTGATCGATCGCGTCAACGGCTGCAAGAGCGTGTTCGCCAAAACGCCCGGCATCAAGGTGCTGTCGAGCGACCAGGACGGCAAGGGCTCGCGCGAGGGCGGCCTCACCGTGGCGCAGGGCTATCTGACGCGCTACCCGAAGATCGACGCGATCTTCGCGATCAACGATCCCCAGGCGATCGGCACCGATCTCGCCGCCCGCCAGCAAGGCCGCACCGGCATCATCATCACCGCCGTCGACGGCGCGCCGGACATCGAGGCCGCGCTGAAGGATCCCGCGACCAAGCAGATCCAGGCCTCGGCCTCGCAGGACCCGTTCTTCATGGCCCGCCGCGCGGTGCAGATCGGCGTCGGCCTCCTCAATGGCCAGAAGCCCGCCTCCACCGTCGAGCTGTTGCCGTCGAAGCTGATCACGCGCGACAACGTCGCCGAGTACAAGGGCTGGACGTCCGAGCGCAAGGAATAGACTCGCGCATCAAGCCGCATTGCGATCGCGCGACGACAGCAGCGCCGCCCTCCCGGGCGGCGTTTCGCCGTCGGGGTCGAGCGACAGCGCTTGTCGCGTTTGCGACAACGATCCGCCTGATGGCGCCGTTTTGAGCGCTGTTTCCGCTGGTCCGGAACTTGCGAGAGCCTGTTCGACGGCATCAGCAACGGACGATCCGATGGCTTTCACTGCAGTCTGTCCGACAAGCGCCATCTCCGAAGGCGGCATGGGCCTGTATCAGGTCGGCAAGAAGAGCGTGCTCCTGCTGTGGCCGGCGGGCGGCCAACTGACGGCCTGGCGCGGCCGCTGTCCGCATGCCGACGTGCCGCTGGCGGAGGCGACGTTCGACGGCAAGACGATCACCTGCCCGCACCATCAATGGGGATTTGACGGCGCGAGCGGCAAGTGTGTCACGCATCTCGTCCGCAACGCGCTGCATTCCTATCCGCTGCAGGTCGAAGGCGACGAGATCCAGGTCGATGTCGGGCCGGTCAAGCCGGCGCGGACGCCGGCCTGACCTGCGCGCGAAAGGATCGCGGCGGCCGGGCGCCGTATCGACGTGAGTGGCCGCATGACGAGCGCCGTGGAATGGGTGATCTGGAACGGGTCGATGGGGATCGTCGATACGGTCCGGCTTGGACCCGTGATCGATGCTGCGACGGGCCGGCTCGTCTCACTCGCGCCGCCCTATGAGGTCGTCGGGCCGTTCAGCCTCGACGCGCTGGAGGCCGACGGCCGCATTGCATTCGGCGCCTGCCTCGTGATGTCACAGCAGCGCTGGCGCGAGGATCAGGACGGCTTGCGCATCGCCGCACGGGCGGCACGGCGCGCGCTGCTGGATCAGCTCACGCGGGACGAGGATGACGAGGCCCATCGCGCGCTGCTCGACCTGCCGCTGCGGGGCCGCCTGACGGCGACGGAGATCAACGCGGGCTTCCGGAGGCTCGCGAAATCAGCCCATCCCGATGCCGGCGGCAGCAACGAACTCTACCGGCGCATTTCCGAAGCGCGCGAGGCACTGCTGGCACAACTGGGCTAACGGGTTGGAAGCCGCAACGCGCCCCAACAACATACAGTGCTATCGCATTTGGAGAGGCAGAGCTATCCCAGTGGACGATACTGACCGTTAGTTACTCCGTGGGCAGAGACGAACACAAAACTGCGCTGGTCAAAATGCGACGGCTCTGCATCGACATGAACAGGCGCACGGGCCGGTCGGGGCGCTCATGCCCGACCGGCCCGGCTCCCAGCTCTAAAGCGCGATGAGATCAGGATGAATCGTCATCGCGCTTTAGGTTGTTGTCTGCGCAGATCTTCTCGGAAAACCGCAGCGCACTTTTCCGGATCATGATTTAGAAGAAGCCGAGCTTCTTCGGGCTGTAGCTGACCAGCATGTTCTTGGTCTGCTGATAGTGATCGAGCATCACCTTGTGGGTCTCGCGGCCGACGCCCGACTGCTTGTAGCCGCCGAACGCGGCATGCGCCGGATAAGCGTGATAGCAGTTGGTCCAGACCCGGCCGGCCTGGATCGCGCGGCCGAAGCGGTAGCAAGTGTTGGCGTCGCGGCTCCATACGCCGGCGCCGAGGCCGTAGAGCGTGTCATTGGCGATCGCCAGCGCCTCGTCCTCGGTCTTGAAGGTCGTGACCGAGACGACGGGCCCGAAGATCTCCTCCTGGAACACGCGCATCTTGTTGTGCCCCTTGAACACCGTCGGCTTGACGTAGTAGCCGCCGGCGAGATCGCCGCCGAGGACGTTTCGCTCGCCGCCGATCAAGAGCTGCGCGCCCTCGCTCCGGCCGATGTCGATGTAGGACAGGATCTTGTTGAGCTGCTCAGAGGAGGCCTGCGCACCGATCATGGTCGCCGGATCGAGCGGGCTGCCCTGCACGATCGCCCCGACCCGCTTCAAGGCACGCTCCATGAAGCGCTCGTAGATCGATTCGTGAATGAGCGCGCGGCTCGGGCAGGTGCAGACCTCGCCCTGGTTGAGCGCGAACATCACGAAGCCTTCGATCGCCTTGTCGAGGAAGTCGTCATCCTCCGCGCAGACATCCTTGAAGAAGATGTTCGGCGACTTACCGCCGAGCTCGAGCGTCACCGGAATCAGGTTCTGCGAGGCATATTGCATGATCAGCCGCCCCGTCGAGGTCTCGCCGGTGAAGGCGATCTTGGCGATGCGGGGTGACGACGCCAGCGGCTTGCCGGCCTCGAGGCCGAAGCCGTTGACGACGTTGAGCACGCCGGGCGGCAGGAGATCGCCGATGATCTCCATCAGCACCAGGATCGAGGCCGGGGTCTGCTCGGCCGGCTTCAGCACCACGCAATTGCCGGCGGCGATTGCGGGCGCCATCTTCCAGGCCGCCATCAGGATCGGGAAATTCCACGGAATGATCTGGCCGACGGCGCCGAGCGGCTCATGGAAGTGATAGGCGATGGTGTCGTGGTCGATCTCGGCGATCGAGCCTTCCTGGGCGCGGATGACGCCGGCGAAATAGCGGAAGTGATCGATCGCGAGCGGGATGTCGGCCGCGGTGGTCTCGCGGATCGGCTTGCCGTTGTCCCAGGTCTCGGCGAGCGCGAGCTTGTCGAGATTGGCCTCCATGCGATCGGCGATCTTGTTGAGGATCAGCGCCCGCTCGGTGACGCTGGTGCGCGCCCAGCCGTCCTTGGCGGCATGCGCTGCATCGAGCGCCGCCTCGATGTCGGAGGCATCCGAGCGCGCGATCTGGCACACCGGCTGGCCGGTGATCGGCGAGATGTTGTCGAAATATTTTCCGGCGTTGGGCGCCTTCCAGGCGCCGCCGATGAAGTTGTCGTAACGCGCAGCGAAAGGCGGCTTGAGCGCCGCATGGACGTCAACCTTGGTCATTTGTCTCTCCCATACACGCCGATGCACACGGCGTTGGGGAGAGGCTCCGTCAAACAGGGTTTGCAGACCAGTGGGCGGCGGCGGCGCGTCGCCGGAAGTGTCGCAGTTCTGCGACAAGGTCGCCGGCAAATCGTTTCTCAGCGCTCGAGCCCGAGCCGCTTCATCTTCCGGTGCAACGTGGCGCGCGACATGTCGAGCTCCTTGGCGGCCTTCGAGACGTTGCCGCCGGCGCGCGCCAGCGCACGCGTCAGCACGGCGCGCTCGGCCGCATCGATGTCGTCGCTCACGCTGCGCGCGCCCCTGATCAGGTCGCTTGCCGGCACCGGGCGCGCCAGAGCCTGCGGCGACAGACCGAGCACGCGGCGCGCCGCGCGCGTGGCGCCGACCACGAGATCGTTGCTGTCGACCGCGAGCAGCGAGTTGATCTCGCGCTCAGTATCCGGCGTCAGCACGATGCGCGCCTGCGGAAACGCCTGGCGGAAATTCTCCGCCTCGATGAGGCGCGCTGCATCGGCCACCGTGGTGGCAATCAGGCGGCCGAAGCCCTCGGTGAGATCGGTCCGGCACGACGACACGTCCAGCGCCGCCCTGAGCTGGCCATGCTCGTCGAAGATCGGCGCGGTCGTGCAGAACAGCCGGGAATTGCGGGTGAGGTAATGCTGGTCGCGGTCGATGGTCAGCGGCCGTTTCTCGACCAGGCAGGTGCCGATCGCGTTGGTGCCCTCATGGCGTTCGCTCCACACCGCGCCGGTCCACAGCCCCCAGGATTCGAAGGTCGCGTCGTCGCCGCGGGCGCCGCGGCGGTCGAGCACGGTGCCGTCGGCATCGGCCAGCAGCACCGAGCAGCCGACGCCGCCGACGGCGTGAAACAGCCGGTCGAGGCTCGCCTGCGCGATCGCCAGCAGCCGCCCGACACGCTCGCGCGCCACCGCAATCTCCATCGCCGTCAAGCGAGGGGGAGGCGCATGTGCCGCAGGATCGAGCGCATGAAGATGGCCGGAGCGGCGCCATGACGCCGCCAGCGCCGACACCGCCGGACTGCTGGTGGCATCGTCCTTGAGATCGGCCTTGGCGTCTCCCTTGGCGTCTCCTTTGGACTCGCCCTTGGCGACAGCATCCAGCACGCGATCGGAATGCGCACTCCCGCGCGAGGGCCGCATGTCACTCCTCCTGGCCTTCTCCCAGCCGCAGTCTTGTTTGGCGCTATGTTAGGGCCAATACAGCACTCCGGTTTGACCGAGGTCAAGCAACGGGCGGCAAGCCGGCCTTGCGAACGATTCGCCGCAACACATCGCCTGCGGCAGCGCCACCCCCGTTTGCGTGTATCATATGATTGCCGCAACCTTCGCGTTTCCGGATGATTACCGGGTGTCGCAAGGCTGCGACACAAGGCGCGCGAAACGAAGGGGCGAACTGATCTACGGGCGGAGTTCCTCAAAGCGCGTTAATCCCGGTTCCGGATGGTTCCCGCATGCGCCCGTCGCACCCGCCAAGGTTCGGTCACGCGACGGAAGATCAAGAGAGAGAGAACCATGCGACTGACATCCTTTGCGGCCATCCGCTCCATCCAGACCAAGATCGCCCTGATCGCGGGCGTCTGCCTCGTCCTCACCTGCGTCGTCCTGATCGGCTATGGACTGTTCTCGACGCAGAGCATGAATCAGTTCGTCAACCGCGAGGTGATGCAGCTGGTCGATCAACAGACCAAGGAAAGCCTGATGAACCGGGCGGCCGCCGAGGCCAACGTCATCAAGGCCGAGCTGGAGGTCGGCTTCGATGCGGCCCGCACGATGGCGCATTCCTTCGCGGTGCTGGCGGACGACAAGAGCGGGATCGACGCCGCTACGCGCCGCACCCAGCTCAACGCCGTTCTGCGCCGCGTGCTGGAGCTCAACCCGGCTTTCAACGGCACCTACTCGGCCTGGGAGCCCGGCGCGCTCGACGGCAATGACGCCGCCTTCAAGGGACGCAAGGAGGCCGGCTCCGATCAGACCGGCCGCTTCCTGCCGTATTGGACGCGCAGCGCCGGCGGCGCCATCGCAGTCCAGCCGCTGGTCGAATATGACAGCAGCGAGCGTCATCAGAACGGCCTCGTGAAGGGCGCCTGGTACATCAACCCAAGCAGCACGGGTAAGGAGAACATCCTCGGACCGCTGCCCTACATCGTTCAGGGCAAGCCGGTGTTTCTGGCCACGATGTCCGTGCCCGTGATGATCGACGGCAAATTCCGCGGCCTCGCCGGCGCCGACTACAATCTCGATTTCGTCCAGACGCTCGCGACCAAGATGAACGCCTCGCTGTTCGGCGGCAAGGGCAAGGTCGTGATCCTCAACGACACCGGCCTCGTCGTTGCCGACAGCGCCGATCATGACGTCATCGGCAAGGGTGCGGCGGCAGCGGATCCGCGCTGGGCCGACAGCGCAGCCATCGTCCGCAGCGGCAAGGGAACGGTTCAGGATGATCCCAACGTCGCCAACATCGACATCTACGCGCCGATCCGTCTCGGCCTGACCGACACGCCGTGGTCGGTCGTGATCTCGATTCCGCGCAATGTCGTGCTGGCCTCGGCGCAGCAGCTCGACGCCTCGCTCAGCGGCCGCTCCACCACCAACACGGTCTGGCAGCTCGGAGTCGGCATCGCGATCACCGCGCTCGCGATCTTCCTGATCGCCGTGGCGGCACGCAGCATCGCTCGTCCGATCCAGGATTGCGCTGTCTTCGCCAACGGCATCGCCAAGGGCGATTTCAACCAGAACCTGACGATCGAGCAGGCCGACGAGGTCGGCGCGCTCGCGACATCGCTGAAGGCGATGCAGGGCGACCTCAAGCGCAGCATCGCCCAGCGTGCGGAGGATCAGGCGGCCGCGGATGCGGAGCGCCGGCGGGCCATGAACGTGATGGCGGATCAGTTCGAGGCCTCGGTGGGCGGCATCGTCGAGACGGTCTCGGCCGCTTCGCACACGCTCGAGACGTCGGCGGGCATGCTGACCACGACCGCGGACCAGGCCGAGAAGCTCGCCACGACGGTGGCGGTCGCCTCGGAGCAGGCATCGACCAATGTGCAATCGGTGGCGTCGGCGACCGAGGAAATGGCGTCGTCGGTCACCGAGATCAGCCGCCGGGTGCAACAATCCGCCCAGATGGCGAACGAGGCCGTGACCCAGGCGCGGAGCACCACGGGCCGCGTCGGCGAGCTCTCCAAGGCCGCGGCGCGGATCGGCGACGTCGTCGAGCTGATCAACAGCATCGCCGGCCAGACCAATCTGCTCGCGCTCAACGCGACGATCGAGGCCGCGCGGGCCGGCGATGCCGGCCGCGGCTTCGCCGTCGTCGCCACCGAGGTCAAGGCGCTCGCCGAGCAGACGGCGAAGGCGACCGGCGACATCGGCCAGCAGATCGCGGGCATTCAGACCGCGACTCAGGAGTCGGTCGCCGCGATCCGCGAGATCAGTGACACGATCGAGCGGCTGTCGGAGATCTCGGCGACGATCGCGGCCGCGGTCGAGGAACAGGGCGCCGCGACGCAGGAAATCTCACGCAACGTGCAGCAGGCTGCCCAGGGCACGCAGCAGGTCTCGTCGAACATCACCGACGTCCAGCGCGGCGCGACACAGACCGGCACAGCCTCCTCCGAGGTGCTGTCGGCGGCGAAGCTGCTGTCGCGGGACAGCGGCCGGCTCAAGGACGAGGTGAGCAAGTTCCTCGGCTCTGTCCGCGCCAGCTGAGCCGCCACGTCGGGCAGACGGCAAATTCCCTGACCGCAGCTGACAAGGGCCCCGCCGACCGGCGGGGCTCTTTTCGTTCAGGGTGCCGATCGAGACGCTCAGGGGCGGCCGACTTATCCCCTGCCCCGCGAAAGGCGCTGGCAGACGGCCCCCACTTGATGCAATTGTCGGCCTCGAGCGCCATCGCGCAATCCGAAACCCGTCCTTAAGCTGCAGGCGGTGAAGGTCCTTGCGCCCCGGCCGATTGGAGTTCTCGCATGAGCCGCCTCGTCTACGTTCTCAACGGCCCCAACCTGAACCTGCTGGGCAAGCGCCAGCCGCAGATCTATGGCCATGAGACCCTGGCCGATGTGGAGCGGGACTGCCGGTCGCTCGCGACCGAGCTTGGGCTGGAGATCCGCTTCCACCAGTCGAACCGCGAATATGAGCTGATCGACTGGATCCACGAGGCGCGTGAGACCGCCGGCGGCATCGTCATCAATCCGGCCGCGTTCACCCACACGTCGGTCGCGATCCTCGACGCGTTGAACGCGTTCGACGGCGTAGTCATCGAGGTGCACATTTCCAACGTGCACAAGCGCGAGGAATTCCGCCACCACTCCTTCGTCTCCAAGCGCGCCGACGGCGTGATCGCGGGCCTGGGCACTCAAGGCTATCAGCTCGCGCTGCGTCGCGTGGCCAAGCTGCTCGACGACGGCAAAGCCGGCGCGTGACGCGCTCCGTCCAGATCGCTGTCGCCGCGACGATGCGATCCAAGCCGCGGATGCCTGCTCAGCCGCCGAGGTCGAAGCGCCCCGCGCAACGCGCCGCAAGCGCGTCGTCGTTCACGCCGGTGAAGCCGAAGCCGTTCCAGGCATAGACCTGCGTCCGCGTGGCTGACGGCTTCGCCGTATCCAGCATGATGAAGGAATCGCCGCGATGCAGGGCGCACAGATAGGATTGCCCGGCGTCATCGGCGATCAGCACCGCATCGAGCAGCGGCCAGGCCAGCGCCGAGCCGCGCCATTTCGCCACCAGGCCATGGGCGGTGACCTCGTAGACGTAGGGCCGCGGGCCGTCCTCGCCGTCGATCGGCGAGGCATGGCGCTCGAGCGTGAACAGCAGCGGCGGCTGATCGGCCACGAGACGTCCGGCCTCGGCTGACAGCAGCGCGCGCGGCGGCGTGCGCCAGCGGTTCGCCTCGCCGCGGCCTTCGAGCACGAGCCGGTCCGAGGCGATCTCACCGTCGCGGATCCAGGGACCGATCGCCTGGCCCGCCACGCGCAGCGGCGCGTTTGCCTTGACGGGGCATTGCGCGAGCGTAGCCGGTGGCTGGTCCTGCGCCGCCGCCCAGGCGGGATAGGCCGAGCCATCGGGCGTCCTGGTCGGCAGACCGCCGCAGGTCAGTCGATCGCCCTTGATCTCGCAATCAGCGATCAGGCCGCGCTTGGTCTGCGGATATTTCTGGTCGAACACGTGGTTGCCGAGCGAGTAGAACACCGGCTTGCCGTCGACGCAGGCCGGCGGCTGCACGACATGCGGATGCGCGCCGATGATCAGGTCGGCGCCCTGCGCGACCAGCCATTTTGCCGCGGCCTCCTGCTCCGGCACCACCCAGTCGGCAAGCTCCTTGCCCCAATGCACCGAGACGATCACCCAGTCTCCCAGCGCGCGCGCCAGCCGCAGCTGCTGCGCCACCTGCCAGGACGGGACGCGGTCGATCTGGCCGTCGCGGCCAGCAACGAGATTGAGGCTGATCAGCGCCAGCGTGCGGCCACCCACCTTGGCGAAGGCCGGAGACTCCGCCGAGCCGATCGCGCCGAGCCCGGCGGCCTGCAGCGCCTCGCGCGTCGCCTTGCGCCCGGCGGCGCCGAGATCGCTCGAATGATTGTTGGCGATGCCGAGCGCCGTGAAGCCGGCGTCCTTGAGCAGCGGCACGAGGTGCGGATCGACCGCGAAGCACAGCTCCTTCGGCGCATCGCACGCGTCGGCTCCGCCGACCGTGCCCTCGAAATTGCCGACGACGAGATCGGCGCTCCGCAGCACGTCGCGCAGGCCATGCCACGGCGACAGGCCGCCCCGCGCGGCAATCTCCCGCGCCACCTGGCGCGACAGCATGATGTCGCCGGTGAACAGCAGCCGCGCTGTATCGGCATCCGCCGCCTGTGCCGCCGCCACGCCGGCCAACGTGAGCAGCAGCGCCAGCAGGGCACGCATCACGGCTGACGCGCCGGACACGACAGCGCGTTCGCGGAGAGATGCCGCGCGACCCAGTCCGGCCGTGGCTGCGCATCGACCATCTTGCGCCACTGGGCATCATCGAGCGGCTGCGGCGAGGCAAACTCGTAGTAGGAGTAGACGCCGCCCTTGACGATCTCCGAGCGGCCGTTGTGCGGAACGATCTGGTCCCATTCGAGCGGCCGGCCGACGCCGAGCTCGCGCGTTCCCCCTGGCGCGTCGGCGACGTCGACCACCTTCATCATCGGATCGGGGTTGGACAGCGCATATTGCGGGTTCGACAGGCTGGAGAAGATCAGGAAATTGTGCTCGGCGGCCCGGCCGACATATTGGATGAGCTTGTAGTCCTCGGCACTCAGCGTCTCGCCTTTCAACTCCTTCTCGGCGATACGCTGATATTTCCGGATGTTGTCGCGAGACTCGGTCAGGCGGCGGATGATGCCGTCGCGCAGCCGCCCGCTGGCTGCGGGATCCGCCGCGATCGTGCGGCTGTCCCGCACCATCGCGATGGTGGACTCGAACAGATCGGCGATCGCCGCGAAGCTCGCGGGATCGGGCTCGACATAGCCGCGCGGCGGCTGCATCAGGATCGCCTCGAAGCCGCCCTCGCCGCATTCGGCCACGGTCTTGTCGTTGACCAGCACCGTGGCGTGGCGCAGCGTCGCCCAGGAAGCGAGGCCCGTCTGCAGGCGCTTGGCGTTCCACACCGGCCCCGCGACCTCCGATGTCGTCGTGCTGTCGGCCCATTGCGTGGCCAGCGCCGCGATCCAGGCATCGTAGAGACCGCTGCGCGATTTGCCGCCGGCAGCTGCAAAGCGCTGCCGCACCGCCGCGATGCGGTTGCCGAGATTGGGATAGCTCGCGATGTCGCGGCTGAGCAACTCGCCCGCCAATCGGTTGCCGGCGATGGCGGCGAAGTCGAGACCCGACGGCAACAGGCGCGAGCCACCGTCGCGGGATTTGATGCGCTCGGCCTCCGGCCGCTCGGCATGATCGACGACATTGTCGAGCGCCTCATTGTCCCAGCCCCAGGACAGCGGAAACAGCCGCGTGCCGCGCGTGTCCGGATGCGAGGCGATCGTCGAGGCGGCGCCGCCCCAGACCAGATCGAGCCGCGACGAGGCGATGAACGGCCGGTACACCGCGATCCAGTCCGTCGCAGCCTTGCCGACGGCCGCATCGAGGCCACGCAGCATCGCGGTGTCCTCGGCCGACAGCGGCAGCGCACTGAGGTAGCGCACCGCGCCGAAATAGCGCTTCTGCGCATCGGTCGTGTAGTGCCCGCGCGGCTTGAACTGCGCAAAGTCGAGCGGCCCCTCGAGCGCCAGCGACTGCTCCGAGCCGCGGGCCGCCACGATCAGGCGCGCTTCCGCATTGGACTCGCTGCGACCTTCGAGCACCGCATGCGCCGCGGCGAACGCCTTGGCCATGCGGCTGCCCGGATGGCGCTTGGCAAGCTCCGCATCGGCAGCGGCGACGAAGCGCGCGAAGGCAGGTCCCGCCTGCTCGCGCTCGAGGATGATGAACAGCCCGTCGAACGCCGCGCTGTACAATTCCCAGAACAGGTCGGTCGTGACGAAATAAGGCCGCGTCGGCACCCGCGTGTCGGGCGCGCCGCATTGATAGGATTCGGTGTCGTAGAGCTTGAACAGCTGATCCATCGCCGGCAGCGGCCGGAACAAGGCGCGATCGCGCAGGAAGGCCTGCTGGTCGGCCGCGCTCTCCATGTACATCCAGGCATTGGCGACATCGGCCAGCGGCACCGAGATCGGCAGATAGCGCAGGCTCCTGGTGGTCCCGCTCGCGGTCAGCGCGATGACGCCGCGGCCGTCCGGCATCTGCGACGGCACGGAATCGAGCTTGTAGTCGCCGAGCGCCGGCTGGTCGGAGCCGTCGATCAGGCCCTTGATGCGGACGCCGGGCTGACCCGGCTGCCAGTCGATCGTGGCGATGCCGTTCGGCGTGTAGGTCAGCGTATGGCCGCAATCGCGGCCGAACGGCACGCTCTTGCCCCAATTGTCGGCATCGTAGCTGAGCTTGTGCAGGCACTTCTTCTGGTCTTCCCAGATCAGCTGATTGCCGGCCGGATGGAACTGCAGCGGCAGCGCCGAGGGAGCGATGGTCGTGTTCGGCGTCTCGTCGTCGTCCTTCTTGCCGCCATCGCGCTGCGGCCCGACCACGGTGTACAGCCCCTTGCCGGTCTCGGTGACCGTACGCAAGGCGTAAGCGCCGCTTGAGAGCTTCTCGCCGAAGAACAGGCGCAGCACCGGCGCCTTCTCGCCGTTGACCTCATACGGCCGCGGACCGACCACGAGCCGCCGCAACGACGCCACGCTGGAATACACCGTCTGCGCCGTGAAGCTCGCCGCCCTGGCGTCGAGCTTGAGGATCTGCGATCCGCGATCGCTCGTCGCCAGCAGGAACACCGCCTTGCCCTGCGGATGCCAGGTGATCGAGGCGAGCCGCGTCTGCGCCGGCACGTCGATCCGGCGCGAGAAGCCATCCGGACCGAACGCCCAGAACGCCACCTGCTGGCGCCGCGCGGCATCCTCGACGATCACCGCCACCTCGCTGCCGGTCGGCGAGGCCTCATAGTCGCGCAAGGAGAGCCCCGCCGGCAGATCGAATGCGACAGCCTGACCGGGCGACCGCGCCACCACGGTCTGCTCCTCGTCATAGGCGAACGGCCCCTGATACGGCTCGCTCGGCGCCGCCGCCTCGTCCACGAGCGGCGCCTGCGCGCGGGCGCCGGACATCGCGAGCAGGATGGCGCAGCCGGCCAGCAGCGCATGTGAGACGATCTTCATCCGGTTCTCCGTGGACGACTGGACCCTTTTGTCCCTGCGCGCCGTCGAAACGTTCAATACCAGACGGCGCACGCGAAACAAAAAGGCCGCCCGGGGATGACCGGGCGGCCTCTCGTCTTGCAGGATGGTGTCCGATCCGTCCCTCAGCGTCCGCCGCGCGACAGCATCTCGAACCGGTAATTCACACCGATCATCGCCGTGTGGAGCTGCGTCTTCTGGCTGACCACGTTCGGACCGCCGGTGATCGCCGCAGCTCCGGGCAGCGTGCCGGTGGCCGTGCCGAAATCGGCGTAGTCATATTCGGCGAACGCCGACCAGTTGCGCGCGAACATCCACTCGACGCCGGCGCCGACCGTCCAGCCGCTGCGGTTGAAGGCAACGCTGGCGGACTGTCCGGTGGCGGTGTTGGTGACCGCCACGTTGGTGCGCGTCCACGCCGCGCCGCCGCGGACATAAGCGAGGATCTCCGGCGTGACCAGATAGCCGGCGCGAAGCGTGGCCGTATAGAGGTTGCTGGTGCGCGTGCTCAGCGTCAGCCCGGGCGCGAGCGGATTGGTCACGTTGATGTTGCCGAGATCGGCCATCGCCTGGATGCCGACGACGAAGCGGTCGAGCTGATAGTCGCAGCCGAGTTGCAGGCCGCCGACGACATCGCTGCCATTGCTGGAGATGGCGGTCGGGATCTGCACGGCCGCGACCGGCAGCGGCGCGATATTCCCGCCACCGACCACGGGCGGATTCTGGACAGGAGGATTCTGCACAGGCGGATTCTGGACCGGCGGGTTGTTGTTGCCCTGCGGCGGCGGCTTCTGTCCGCCGCCATCCTTCGGCGGCGGATTCTTCGGCGGCCAGCCCGGCTTGTCCGGATGATACGGCCATCCGTTGTTGCCGTGCTGCTCCCAATGATCCTTGTCGGGCTTGCCGCCATAGCCGCCCTTGCCGTCATCATTGTCTTTCGGCTTGCCGCCCCAGCCGTAGCCGCCGCCATGCTTGTCGTCGTCGTGATGATCCGGCTTCATCCAGGCGTAGCTGTCATATCCGCCCTTCGCCGGCTGCTTCGACCAGCCGTAAGAGACGGGCTTGTCGGCATCATCCTTCTTGCCACCGAAGCTGCCGCCCTTCTTGTCGTCGTCCTTGTCGTGGTGCAGCCAGGCAGAGCGGTCGGAATAGCCGTTCGAGTGCAGCTGCGACCAGCCGCCCGACTTGTCATGATCGTCGTCGTGATGCTTGCCGAACCAGTTGTCGCTGTATTTGACGTCCTTGTAGTTGTCGTTCTTATCCTTGTCGTTCTTGTACGACGCCTGCGCCGGCCAGGACGACTTGTTGTCGCCGCCTTTCGATCCGACCTGCGGCCAATGATGGTCACCATCGTGACCGGGCTTGTAGGACGGTTTGCCGTTCGCCCAGTCGTGGTCCTTGTCGCCGTGATAGGGCTTGCCGGGCTGCCACCAGCCCTTGTCGTTGCGCTCACAGATCGGGGGCTTGCCCGGCGGCTTCGGCGGCGGCTTCCATCCGCCGTTGTTCCCGCCAGGGTTGTTCGGCGGCGGCGGGTTCGGCGCCGGATTTGCAACCACCGGCGGCTTCACCACGGGCGGGTTGTTGGCGTTGCCGGCCGGCTGTGGCGCAGGCTGCGCGGGCGCAGGCGCGGCATTGGCGAGCTGGCTCCAGGTCTGCTGCTGACGCGACCACGCCATGCCGGCGTTGGCGCCGGCGTGGCAGCCACTCCACCTGTAGGCGAAGACGTCCGGCGGCGGGAGCGGGGGAGGCAGGGCGAGATCAGTCGCCCAGACCGATGTCGTAGGACCTGCGAAAGTCGATAGGCAAAGACACACGCCAAATACGCGACGCATCGAACTCATAACTCCTGAACACGTGCCGCAACAAACGACGGCCGCATCAGGAGGGTCAGATTGTGTCGCGATCTGAATTGAAAAATGTCATTGCTGCGGAATGCGGATCGCGACGATGCGCCGTTAACAATTCCGTTTTGACTGTTGCATCGAAGATGCAGAATTCAGGCGAAAACCAGCGATGCCCGACATGATTACGTCGCAGAGTGCGCCGCTGCCGGAATCGTTCGTCGACGAACGAAGACGCTGCGCGTCGCGGCGAGATGCGGATGCATCCTTTGTCATAGGCAGTTTCGCGACTCGACAGCGAAGCGGCGACAAGCGGTGCGGGGCGAACTACTCGTCTTGGTTGCTGGCGGCCATGTCGCAGTCGCGATGAGATCAATGTGCCCTCTGCGCGACACGCGACGGCGCTCTGGTGACGCTCATCGGCAACGCCGCGCCATGATCATACCGGCGCGCGTCGCCATCGATCGGGACAAAGAATGGCGCAGCCGCGCCGCAATGAGATCGACTATGGCGAGAGCCGAGCGATCTCGCGGCCAAGGCTCGCAGAGGCGGCCGCAATGCGATCACATTGCATCCGTCGGCGGATCGCGCCGCGCGCGCTCCGCAGCAAGCGGCCGCAAGCGCGCACGACGTTTACGTCATGCGCGCTGCTGCAGGACTCACGGATTGCGCCGGGAGAAGGAGACCGCGTAGGCGCCGTTGCGGATGTCGATCATCGGATCGTCCGACGCCTCGATGCCGTCGGTGAGCTGGCCCGGCAGGAACAAGAGCTTCTTCTGCGCGGCGTCGCTGTCGGCGACCGCCTTGTCGATCGTCAGCACGCCGAGCTCGACGAGCTTGCGATCCTCCGGCCACGGCTTCGCCGGATCCTTGGTGTCGTCGCCGGCGGACGCAAGCTGCGCCTTGAAGCGGAATTCGACCTTCCCCTGCTTCAGCCGCTCCGGCAGCTCGGCCATCAGGAAGTCCGGCGCGCGCTTCGCCGCCTCCGCCTTGTCGAGATGCACGACCTTCTCCGGCAGCATCTGCCAGCGTACGGCCTGCTTGGCGCCGGCCTTGTTGACGAGCACGAAGGCGTTGACGCCGAAATAGGCCTCGTTGGCAAAGCTGTCGGGCGTCGCGATGGTGCCGAGCGCCGCCGGCACCGAGGGATGGCTGCCGATGAACTGCTCGAGCTTGGTCGGCTTCGCCGCATTCGGCCCGGAGTCGGCGATCGCCAGGAACAGGTCGCGCAGCTCCGCCGCCGTCGAGACCGGGAAGAACTTCAGCGAGTTGATCACGAGGTCCACGTCGCTGCCGTCGGCGAGATGAAACTTCACCGCCATGCCGTGCGGATTGGCGTCGTCGGATCCGTCGGGCAGGTTCGGCACGCCGGTGGAGTCCGAGAAGCGGACCGTCACCGGAATCTCGCCGCCGCTGAACAGCGCCGCCTTGCTCAAGCCTGCGGCCTCGGCCGACGGCTTGAACTTGCCCTCGACCACCACGCCCTTGGCGTGATTGGCGCGGAAGCCGGCATGGACGCCGAACACCTTGTTCATGGCATTGACGACCTGCTCCTCGATCGGCGCGTCCTGCGCGAGGGCTAGGGTGGGCATGGCGAGGGCGAACCCGGCCAGCACGGCTGCGAGTCGACGTGTCATCATCGGCGGCATCTCCTGTTGAGGCGATGCAGCATAGCAGTCTCGATGGACGCGAGAGCGACTTTCGTGGCCGCAGGCCGGCGATGCCTGGCCCACCATCCCGCGAGTTCCCGTCGCTCAGGGCGCCGCCGCCGCGCTGACCGTGACAAAGTAGCCGTCGGGATCGCGCAGCGAGAACTCCATCGTGCCTGTGTTGGGATTGCGATGCGGCTCCTCGTCGAGCGCCGCGGCAAGCCGCCGCGCGCGCTGCAAGGCGTCGTCGAAGCCATCGAGCCGGAAGAACAGCAGCAGCCCGTTGCCGGGTGCCGCCGCATGCGGCGACGTCAGCGATGGGTGCTCGTGCGCGCCCCAGGCGTGACAACACAGCAGCACGGTGCCGTCACCTGCGATGACCTGCCCGAACTCCTCATGCGCCGGCCTGGTCTGTTGCAGGCCCAGCAGCGTTTGATACCAGGCGATGCTGCGCGCCACGTCGGCCACACCGATGATCGTCCACAGGCGCATGCGATGGTCCTCCCTGGGCCTGCCGCGGCTTGCGGCAACAGCCACACGATCCCTTCCGATCGATGCGCGTCCGCCTCGGCGCGTGACCGCGCCCCGACACCAGCAGTGCAGACGCGCGAGGCGGCCAGCCCGGCGATCGCCCATCGGCCCGTTCGCCTCAGCGCCGCGCCGCCGCGCTCAATGGACCGCCGCGGCCAGCTCCGTCCATGCCGTCGCCGGAACGCGGGCGACGAGCCGGGTGCCGCCCTTGCCGTCCGGCTGGAACACCGACGCCTCGCCCTCGCGCACGTCCGACCAGCCGGCGCCGAACGCGTCGACGAGGTTCGGCTTGTGCGACACCAGCACGACATTGCCGCCGGCCGGCGGCGCGGTGGCCACGAGCCTGCGCAGCGCCTGCGCGCGCCGCTCATTATCCTCAGCCGAGCTCTCCTGCCCGCTCTCGGCCAGATCGCCGGTCGTGCCGACCTCGCCGAGGCCGAACAGTCTGCCGGTATCGACGGCGCGCTGCACCGTGCTGGTGAGCACCTGGGCCACCGGGATCTTGAGCTTGCGCAGCGCCTCGCCGATCGCCTTGGCCTGCGCCCGCCCCTCGTCATTGAGCTGCCGCTGCGCCGGAACATTCGGCCGGCTCATCGAATCCACCTTGGCCGCCACCGCCACCGTCGCGCCATGGCGAAACACGATGACATGGCCCCCCGCCCGCAACTGCTCGACCAGCCCAGCCGGCAACGGCTCACTGCGGACACCACCGGGAAACAGCATCAGCGCGCCCAGCACGGCTGCCGGGAGCCGCGAGAAGCGAAACGATCTGCTGTGAAGCATGACACGTCCCTCCGGGATTGGCGGGCGAGACGTCTTGCCTCGGTTCAACGAGGCAAGCGCCTCTAGACCCCGTTACGGTCAAGCCGACTTTATCACACAACCGTCCCGCGAGCGCGCGACGGTCGCAGGAGATCGTGACAAGCTCTTGCCGCTCCGGGCGGCCGAGGCAGCGACGACGAGACCGCCAACGCGCTGCACGGCCCCAGCCCCCCCAAGTCTTCGGGCCACGGCCCGCACCACTGCGCGGCGCCCACCTCTCCCGCAGCAACGTCGTGCGAAGACGACGCTGGCCAATGTGGTGGGATCGGCGCGGGTTTTAGGGCCGCTGAATTTGCAGGTGCGGCTACAATAGTGTGTGGAGTTCTACTTCGTTTGCCACAGTGAACTTTGATCTAGTCAGGCTCAATGAGATTAGGACTTCATCGCACGACGCATAAGTATTCTGCGCACTGTCAACGTCGTTCCAGAAATAATAAGTCGGTATTGTACCCGCCCTTTCGCGGGGGCGGCGGGCGTCGGAACAGAGGATCGCTGCCGACACATCGCCCATGCAGCGACAGAGCGGCGAGGCGCTCGCGCTACGGTAACTAAACACCTTTTAGAGACGACACACCTCAGAGGTCAGCGAAAAACCGTCATTTTTGTCGTTTAATATAAAAGAAAACTATCCGACATCCCGTTTTTTTGAGTAGAAAACGGTATTGATCGAGACAAGGCGACATGACCAACACCGACACCAGCGCGGAGCCGCTACGGCAGAGTCGCGTCCGGGCCAAATGGGATTTTGTGACAGACCCTGGCTTCCTAACGCTGCCCTATGTGCTGTTGCTCCATCAGTCAGACCTGAAGATCTCCAGCGAGCACCTAAACGTCCTTCTGAACTTCATCGCACACTGGCATTCTAACGGCCGGATGCCTCACCCGCGGACCAGCACCATCGCTAGCCGCATGGGCATCAGTCCCCGTTCGGTTCAGCGCGCGGTGTCTTGGCTTATCGAGAACGGCTTCCTCGCCAAGGCGCCTCGCCTGCACAGGAACGACGTCCAGCAGTACGATATGGCGCCGCTGGTCGAGAAGCTGAAGCCCTACGCCTGGGCACGCATCAAATACATCCAGGAAAAGGATTTCGAGCGCGTGCTGGATGACAACATCCAGATCGCGATGCGGAGGACTGCTAAAGATATGTTCGGTGAAGCGGTGAAGAAGTTGGCCGACGAGCTATAGGAGTCAGCGTGACGCATGATTGCCGAGGTACCCAAAAGACCTAAAGCGGATCCCGCTGAATCAGACTTCAGTCAGGTGATGGCGCATGGCCCAGCCCTATGCGCTGCCTATGGCCCACGTTTGGGCGCCATGATCATGGTGCTCGCCATAGCCAAGTCGCGGCGCGGCTCGCTCGGCGTCGTCACTACTATCGGCATTTTCTGCACCACACTCTACCAACTATTCGGCAAGTGACTACCCCTCACCAAGATCGTCGCATGTCGGCTTGAGAATGAACTCTGTGACATCATCGCGCCGCGTGGCGACTCTTTCGACGGACTAATGCTGGCCAAGAAGGTGGAAGCTAAGACTTCAAACTCTATCGGTTTGGACACCCCACGTCTCATCTACAGCTCTGGCTTCGCATACCGGCTACAGCTCCAAGAAAGGATCTCGCTCGTGTCCCTTCGTTCGCTTTTCCCCACCGCCGACGAGTTGCTTGCCGTCTCGACCGAGGACCTTGCCCCTATCCTGCTCAGGCTTGCTCAGGAACACATGCAAGGGGCTGGGTTCTGGCCGGACGGGATCATCAATGAAGATGCTCTTAAGCGCGACCAGAGTGGCTACCCCTTCCACAAGAAGGCGCAAGTCGAGCAGCACGTTAATGAAACTTGGGAATGCCTGAAGCGCGACGGCCTGATCGGGCCGTCGCCGGGCATGGACGGCCGCAACGGCTGGATGACAATTACAAAGGACGGACAAGCGGCGTTGAAAGGAGGCAATGCGATTGCATATGTTCGCGCCACTCGGTCCTTTTCAAAAGCGCTGCTGCATCCGTCGATAGCCGACCCGGTTTGGTCGGCCCTGATGCGTGGCGATCTCGACGATGCAGTGTTCAAGGCGTTTAAGGCCGTCGAAGTTGCCGTGCGGGAGGCGGCCCAGCTCGCGGCTACCGATATTGGCGTCGACCTGATGCGCAAGGCCTTCGATCCAGAGAAAGGCCGGCTTGCACGTGCGACGCACCCGACGGCGGAGCGTCAGGCCCTGAGTCACCTTTTCGCGGGGGCGATCGGGTCCTACAAGAACCCGCATTCGCATCGTACGGTAAACCTCACCGACCCTCGCGAGGCCTGGGAACAGGTTATGCTAGCAACACACCTGTTGGGCATTGTGGACACTAGGCGCGGTCCCTGATCGCTCGCTCTCTTGTGATCCGTACGCGCCGCTTGGCATCGCGGTAACAGCGCGCTCAGCATCAGAGCATAACTTAGAAGGTCCGATTTGCTCCAGACTTTCGTCGACCTAAACGAGCGTTTCCGAAGTACTGGCACACGGATCGTGTAACCCCGGCTGCCATGGTCTGCGAAAGCGGACGATCCAGTACGCCGTGACACCTCGGTGAATCTCTTCTGCCGCAGAGTAGTGGATACCCCTTTCGCGGAGCATGACAACGGTGGAGGTGGCGAGAACTCTACCCGGAAACGACCGGTTCTAGGAAACGCTCGTCTAGTGCCACCCCATGCCCCCAAACTGCCCGTCGTGCCAATCTGCCGCATTCCGTCGGGCAAATCCGGCCTTGCGTCGTCGGGCAAATCAGATCGATCCTCCTCGCCGTCTCCTGCTCGCTGAAGGGGCGTTTCGCGATCGTCACGGACCGTGGAGCGGGAGATGCGGTGGCCGCCTGGGGTCGCAGTGCGCGTTTCGCGTGCGGACGAACGAACCCCAAGCGGACGGTCAAGCCGTGTGGTCCCGACACCCCGATGCTGGTGTCTTGGTCGGTCACGATGCCGATGACGGGGGCAAGCAAGCCCGGTCCCCTGGGAGAGCACGGAGCAGCCGTTAAATCCACCGCGCAGGGAAGGCCGGTTGTTCGGCCAATCCTGTGGTGACTGCCGCCTGCTTTTCTTTCTGCAGGCGGGCCATGGGTGCGGCCTGCACCCGGCCTTCCCTGCGCCCTTCTCTTACAAGGGCGTACCTGCCAGCAAAGCTCGGACGCAATAGCGCGCCGCGAGGCTGCGGAGACGCGTGCGGTCTCGTCAGCGTTCGGTGCGAGGTGTCCAGATCAGGCTGAAATAAGTGAGCTGCGCCAGCAGGGCCACGGCGAAGCCGGCCGGATAGCCGAGCCAGACGCCGTCGAGGCCCGCGGCGCCGGAGCAGAGATAGGCGACGGGCACTTGAACCAGCCAGATTCCGGAGAGCGCGATGACCGTGGGCCACGCCACCGTTCCCGACGCCCGCATCACGCCGACGATCACGTCGGCTAGTCCCACCAGGACGTAGCTCCACAGCATGAGCTTCAGGGCGCGCTCCGCCATTTCCAGGGTCGCAGCATCGGTGACGAACCAGGACAGGATCGTCTCCGCGAACAACAACAGCCCCGCGACGCTGACGGCGCCGACCAGGACGTTCATGACCCCAGCGGATCGCACCACCCGATGGAGCTGTCCGAACTGCCTCGCGCCGATCGACTGCGCCGCGATGACGGTCGCGGCGAGGCCCACGGCCTGCATCGGCGCGAGCAGATATCCGATCACCTGGTTGACCGCGCCATACGCCGCCGTCGCGCTCGACCCGAACGAATTGACCAGCGTGATCACCGCGACCTCGGCCAGCGACGCCACCATGGTCTGCACGCCGCCGGGAATGCCGAGGCCGAAGAACGGCCCGACGAGCTTGCGGTCGATCCGCAGCCGCCGGATCAGCTCGCTGCCGAGCGCCATGGGATGCCCCTGCCGGCGCAGCAGCATCACGAGGACCGGCAGCGCGACGGCGCAGGCGGCGATGTTGGCCAGGGGGGCGCTGGTGACGCCGCATCTCGGCAATCCGCCCCACCCCAGGATCAGGGCCGGCGTCAGCAGCATGGAGGTGCCGAAATACACGGCCATCACGATCAGCGGCGTCTTCGCATCGCCCGTGCCGCGCAGAAGAAACGCATAGGCGAACAGCAATGTCACGGGCGGCAGGGAAAGGAACGTGACGTGCGCATAGTCGATGGCCGATGCGATGATATCGGGCGGCGTGGCCATCAGCCCGAGCAGCGCGGGCGCGAAGCCATAGCCGGTGGCGGCGATCGCCACGCTGAGGCAGACGCAGACGCACAGCGTGGTGCCCGCGGCCGTCCTGACCCCATCGGAATCGTCAGCGCCATGCGCCCGCGCCACGAGAACGATGCCGCCGGAGATCAGGCCGATCAGAAACGAGACCAGCAGAAAGAAGATCGGAAAGAACACCGAGGCGACCGCGAGCGCGGAACCGCCGAGCAGCTGGCCGAAATAGATCGCGGTGACCGTTCCCGACAGCAATTGCAGCGCCGCGCTCGCCGATTGCGGAATCGCGAAGCGCGCCAGCGGCCACCACAGCGACGGCGGCGCCGCTGCGCCCGTGGCGATCGGCTCCTCCTCCGGCACGATGTCAGCGACAGCCTCCCCCGTGGCGGCCGCAGCGAAGCTGCGGGGCCGCATACCCTGTGCCTCGCGATGGCCGGTCATCGCGCATCCGCATATGCCGCGTCCGTCACTGTCCCCGTGAATGGGGCGCGCGGCGTTGCGGCGGAGGGCCGTTGGCCCGGCCACAGATCGGCAAGCCGTCGTTCGGGATCGGCTGTGATCGCGAGCATCAGCTCGACGACATCGTCGAGCAGGCGCGCGACGGCATCCGCGTCGAACCGCCGCCGGCCGAAGATCAGGCGGAAGCTCATGCAGCTGTCGACGGAGGCCACGAGGCACAGCGGAAAATCGATGCCCGCCTCGACGCTCTCGAACGACACGACGTTGATGTCATCAGGCGCGGTCGCCTCCCCGGGGGTGAGCGCATGACCGGTCGGATAGTTCTCGAACACGACGACCGACTCGAACAGCCGTTGATCGCCCGGCAGATCGAGCCAGCCGCAGATATCACTCATCCGGCAGCGGTCGTGCATCTGCTCGTCCGCCTGCCGCGCCTGCAGATCCGCAAGCCAGTCCGACAGACGCATCTCGGGCGCGAGGCTCACCCGCCGCGGCAGCGTGTTGGTGCACAGCCCGACGATCTGCTCGACTCCAGCGACATCCGCCGGCCGGACGGCCGTGGTCATGCCGAACACCACATCGCCGCCGGTGTTGGCGTGGCGGGCCAGCGCCAGGCTCCAGGCGCCTTGGACCAGCGTATTCGTGGTGAGCCGCAGCGCTTGAGCAGCGGTCTGGATCTTGGCCGTCAAGCGCTCGAGAATGCGCGCCTGCACCTCGCCGGCCGCGTCCGCACTCACCTGCGCGTTGCCGCTGATGAGGTCGAGCCGGTCGGGAAGCGCCGCGCCGCGCAAGCGGCTGGTCCAGAACTCGCGGCTGAGCCCGGCATTCGCCGCGCCCTGCCAGGACAGGAAGTCGCGATACGACGACGGCGCAGGCAACGACGCCGGCCGCATCAGGCGCGCGGCCTGATAGAGCTCCAGCAGCTCGCGCAGCACGAGCGGCACGGACCAGCCGTCCAGCAGGATGTGGTGGAAGCTCAGCACCAGCGTGTGGCGGGTGCGCGACTGGCGCAGCAGCGACGCGCGCAGCACGTCGCCGCCGGCGAGGTCGAAGCCGGCCTTTCTGTCCTGGAGCAGCAACGCCTCCAATTGCGCGTCGTCGTCGTCCTGCAACAGCTCCGCCCCATCGATGAAGCGCCATCGCGGATCGGGTGTCCGCCGCACGATCTGGACCGGTCTCTCGCCGTCATCCGGGAATGCCACCCGCAGCGCGCCGTGCCGTGCGATCAGGCCACGCCACGCCGTCGCGAGCGCGCCGGCATCGAGCTCGCCGTCGAGCGTCAATTGCAGCTGCTCGTGATAGGCGATGCTGTCCGGCGCGCGGCGCGCATGGGTCAGCATGATCTGCTGCATCGGACCGAGCGGCCAGACGTCCTCCAGATCGGGGTAGCGCTGCTGCAGGCTGGCGAGCCTGGATTCGTCGAGCGCAACCAATGGAAAATCGGAGCGCGTGAACCGGCTCCGCTCGCATGCGCGGCAATGCGCGATCAATCCCTTCAGCGCCGCACTGAAGCGATCTGCCAGATCTGCAATCGAAGCCCGGTCGTGCGCCTCCGGCCACCAGCGCCACTCCACCAGCAACTTGCCGCCTCGGATCACCGACACCGCCTCGATCAGGTGTTCGCGTTCGCGCTCCGCGGCAATCGCGGGACCGGTGTCCTCCGAGGCCGCACCCCACCCGGCCGCGCCGCGCTCGTCGAACCGTCCGAGATAGTTGAAGCTGATCGACGCCCGCGGCACGTCTTGCAGGATCTTTGCCGTGTCCTGATTCAGGTAGCGCAACAGGCCCCAGCCGATGCCGCCATCCGGCACGTCCCGAAGGTGGTCCTTGATCCGCCTGAGCACCACGCCCGCCGCGGGCCCGCCATGGATGGCTTCAGTGAGGTCGATTTGGCTGACATCGAGCCGCACCGGAAACATCGTGGTGAACCAGCCGACGGTGCGCGACAGATCGATGGTCGGGAAGATGCTTTCGCGGCCATGCCCTTCGAGATCGACGAGGCTGACGGTCTCGTTGCCGCCGCGCGCGGCGCGCCAATCCGCCAAGGCGATCGCGAGCGCCGCCAGCAGGGCGTCGTTGATGCGGCTGTGATAGGCTTTCGGCACCACGGTCAGCAGCGCCTGGGTGTCGTCAGCAGGCAGGTCGATCGTCAGGGAGAAAGTGTCGCCATAGGTCGCGAGGCGCGTGCCCGTGGCGCGGTCGACGGGCAGGGCCGGAGCGTCTCGACAAATCGACGTCCAGAGGTCGAGCTGCTGCACGATCCCGGGGGCGTGCGCATGGTCGGCCAGCCGCGTGGCCCAGCGACCAAACGATGTCGTCTTCGGCGGCAGGTTGACGGCTTCGCCGCGCGCGAGCTGCTCATAGGCGGCCATCAGGTCCTCGACGAGGATGCGCCAGGAGACGCCGTCAACGACCAGATGATGGATGACGACCAGCAGGCGTCCCGGCGTGTCGGCGCCGAAATCGAACCAGGCGACGGCGACGAGCCGGCCCGTCGAGGGATCGAGGCTGTTCTGAAGCGTGGCTGCGGCGGCGTGCAGCTGCTCTATTCGGATCTCCGGCGCGAGCTCGGCCACGTCGACATGCGTGACCGTGACGGCGACGTCTGCGACGGGGCGCGGCTCCTGCCGCCAGCCGGACTCATCGCGCAGGAAGCGGCTGCGCAACGCATCATGATGGATGAGGAGCGACGCCAGCGCGCGTTCGAGCCGAGCCGGCTTGATGTCCGGCGGCACCTGCAGCAGCGCGGATTGGTTGAAGTGATGGATGGGCCCTGATCCTTCGACGAACCAGCGCTGAATCGGCGTCAGCGGCGAAGGCTGCAGCGGATCGTCGGGCTCGGCCGAAGCCTGCGAGGCCACCGCCGCCTGCGCCAGCGCGGCGACGGTCTGATGCTGGAAGATCTGCCGCGGGGTGATCGCAATGCCCGCCCCGCGCGCGCGCGACACCAGCTGCATCGACTGAATGGAGTCGCCGCCGAGCTCGAAGAAGTTGTCGTGGATGCCGACACGTTCGAGGCCGAGCAGATCGGCGAATAGGCCGGCGATCACGGTCTCGACGGGATTGCGTGGCAGCTGGCCGTCACTATCACCCCGACGCTCCGGCGCCGGCAGCGCATTGCGATCGAGCTTGCCGTTCGGCGTCAGCGGCAGAGAGTTGAGGACAACGATTGCAGAGGGAACCATGTAGTCCGGCAAGCTCTGCTGCAACTGCCGGCGTAGTGTGTCGATATCAACAACCGCGTCCGGCTGCGCCACCACATACGCCACCAGCCGCTTGCTGCCGCCATCCTCACGCAGCACCACCGCCGCCTGCGCGACACCGGCTTGCGCCGTCAGCGCCGCCTCGATCTCGCCGAGCTCGATGCGGAAGCCCCGCAGCTTCACCTGGTGGTCGAGCCGCCCGAGATAGTCCAGCACGCCATCGCCCCGCCAGCGCGCAAGGTCTCCGGTCCGATACAGCCGCTCCCCCCTGGCGAACGGGCTCGGCACGAACCGCTCCGCCGTCAGCGACGGCCGATGCAGATAGCCGCGCGCGAGGCCCGCGCCGCCGATGTAGAGCTCGCCGGCCACACCGACCGGAACAGGCTCGAGCTGCGCATCCAGCACATAAGTACGCGTGTTCGGCAGGGCGCGCCCGATCGGCGGACGCCCCTCTTCACCGCAACGATGCACGGTCGTGCAGACGCTCGACTCAGTCGGACCATAGGCGTTGAACACAGCGCGGCCCGCGAGCCACGGCCGCAGCAGCTCCGCCGTGCAGGCCTCGCCGCCGGCGATCAGGATCTTCAAGTCCGGCAACGGGGACCGAGGCAACGCCGCCAAGGCCGCCGGCGGCAGCAGCACCGCCGTCACCCGCTGCCTCTGAAGCAACTCACGCAGCGGCTCGCCCGGCATCAGGTCGTGCTGGGCCGCCAGCACCAGGGCCGCGCCGACCCGCCAGCTCATCACCAGATCCCACACCGCCGCATCGAAGCTGATCGAGGCGAACTGCAGGATGCGATCGCCGGCCGTGAGCGGCAACTGAGCGAGCTGCGCATCCGCGAGGTTCATGATGCCGCGATGCGACGTCATCACCCCCTTCGGCCGTCCGGTCGAACCGGAGGTGTAGATCACGTAGGCGAGATGGTCGGCATCACAGGACATGAGCGGGGCCGTGTCCGGCTGCTGGGCGATCTCCGCAGCGTCAGCTTCGAGCTGCACCACGATGGCATCAGTCTGCGGCAGGCGTTCGCGCACCGCCGCCTGCGTCACCAGCACGGTGACCTTAGCATCCCCCAGCATATAGGCCAGCCGCTCCGCCGGATAACGCGGGTCGAACGGCAGATAGGCGCCACCCGCCTTGAGGATGCCGAGCACGCCGACCACCATCTCGAGCGACCGCTCGACGCACAGCCCGACGATCACGTCGGGACCGACGCCGAGGCCCTGCAGGTGATGCGCCAGCTGATTGGCCTGCCGCTCCAGCGCGCCATAGCTGAGCTCCTCGTCCTCCATCACCACCGCGAGCGCGGCCGGGTCGCGCGCGGCCTGCTCGGCGAACAACTCATGCAGGCAACGGTCCTGCGCATAGGCGGCATGACGACCGCTCCACGATTCCAGCTGCTGCCGCTCGGCAGCGCTCAGCAGGCTCAGGTCGGACAGACGCACATCCGGTCGCGCCGCGATCTCGTGAAGCAGCCGGACGAAGTGGTCCGCAAGCCGCGCAATGGTCGCCGCATCGAACAGATCGGTGGCATAGGTCAGCGTGGCCTGCAGCCCGCCATCGACCTCGCTCATCGCCAGCTCGAGATCGAACTTCGCCGTCACCGCCTCTGCCTCGAACGGCTCCAGCGTCAGCCCGGGCAGACCATTCACGCGCTGCGGCATGTTCTGCAGCGCGAACACCACCTGGAAGATCGGCTCACGACTGAGATCGCGGACCGGATGCAGCGCCTCCACCAGCTTCTCGAACGGCAGGTCCTGATGCGCATAGGCATCCAGCGCGGTCGCCTTCATCTGCCGCAACACGTCCCGGAACGTCGACGAACCCGAGAAGTCGCAGCGCAACGCCAGCATGTTGACGAAGAAGCCGATCAGCCGCTCGGTCTCGATCCGCGTCCGGCCTGCGACCGGTGTGCCAACCACGACGTCGTGCTGCCCGCTCCAGCGCGACAGCAGCACGTCGAAGGCGGCCAACAGCACCATGAACAGCGTCGCGCCGTCCTGCCGCGCCAGTCGCGTCAGCGCCGCCGTGCAGGCTTGATCGACGGCAAACCGATGCACCGCGCCGCGGAAGCTCGGCACCGCCGGCCGCGGCCGGTCGGTCGCCAGCTCGATGCTGCCTGGGGCACCGGCGAGCTGCGCCGTCCAATACTCCAGCTGCCGTTGCAGCGCCGTCTCTTCCAGCCAGCGCCGCTGCCATACCGCGTAGTCGGCATATTGGATCGGCAGCTCCGGCAATGGCGACGGCCGTCCGGCGCAGAGCGCCGCATACAGCGTCTCGATCTCGCCGACCAGCACACCCATCGACCAGCCGTCCGACACGATGTGATGCATCGACAGCGCCAGCACATGCATGTCCGGCGCCAGCTGCAGCAGCGCCACGCGCAGCAGCCGGTCCTGCGACAGATCGAACGGCTGCTGCATCCACGCCGCCAGCCGCTGCCGCGCCACCTCCTCGGTCGCGACCACGTCCGGCGAGAGCACGACCGGCCAAGGCGGATCGATCACCTGCACCGCGCTCTCATCGCGCAGCGCGAACCGCGTGCGCAGGATTTCATGCCGCCGGACCACTTCGCTCAACGCCGCCGAAAGCGCATCGACGTCCAGCTTTCCAGTCAGCCGCACCGCTGCGGAAACCGTGTAGCTGCTTCCCGACAGACCAAGCTGCTCCACAAACCACAACCGCTCCTGTGCATGAGACAGCGGCGCTTCTGTTTCGCCAAGACGCGGGAGGGCGGGCGGGCCGGGCTGGCGGCCCGTCGCGGCTGCTGCGAGCCAGCGTTGCAGCAGCTCACGTCTCAAGGTCGCAATGTCGGTCATCTCTGGTGCTCCGGATCAGGCCGCGGATTCGGTGCGCTGGATGTCGATCTCATCCAGGTTCTGCAGGGCCGCTTCAATCTCGTCCGAGGACATCGCCTCGATCTCGCTCTCAAGCGCTTGCTCGGTATGCTCCGCAAGACCCGCCACCGTTGGGGCCGTGAAGATCAGCCGCACTGGCAGGGCAATGCCGAGCGTGGCGCGCAGGCGCTCCAGCACTTGCATGGCGAGCAGCGAATGACCGCCGAGCTCGAAGAAGTTGTCGTGGATGCCGACACGTTCGAGGCCGAGGAGGTCGGCGAACAGGCCGGCGATCACGGTCTCGACGGGGTTGCGCGGCAGCTGGCCGTCACTATCACCCCGCCGCTCCGGCGCCGGCAGCGCATTGCGATCGAGCTTGCCGTTCGGCGTCAGCGGCAGAGAGTTGAGGACAACGATTGCAGAGGGAACCATGTAGTCCGGCAAGCTCTGCTGCAACTGCCGGCGCAGCGTGTCGCTATCAACAGCCGCGTCCGGCTGCGCCACCACGTAGCCCACAAGCCGCTTGCTGCCGCCATCCTCACGCAGCACCACCGCCGCCTGCGCGACGCCGGCTTGCGCCGTCAGCGCCGCCTCGATCTCGCCGAGCTCGATGCGGAAGCCGCGCAGCTTCACCTGGTGGTCGAGCCGGCCGAGATAGTCCAGCGCACCGTCCGCCCGCCAGCGCACAAGGTCTCCGGTCCGATACAGCCGCTCCCCCCTGGCGAACGGGCTCGGCACGAACCGCTCCGCCGTCAGCGACGGCCGATGCAGATAGCCGCGCGCGAGGCCCGCGCCGCCGATGTAGAGCTCGCCGGCCACACCGACCGGAACAGGCTCGAGCTGCGCATCCAGCACATAAGTACGCGTGTTCGGCAGGGCGCGCCCGATCGGCGGACGCCCCTCTTCACTGCAACGATGCACGGTCGTGCAGACGCTCGACTCGGTCGGACCATAGGCGTTGAACACAGCGCGGCCCGCCATCCACGGCCGCAGCAGCTCCGCCGTGCATGCCTCGCCGCCCGCGATCAGGATCTTCAGCTCCGGCAATGGAGCAACTGGCAAGGCAGTCAGCGCGGCCGGCGGCAGCAGCACCGCCGTCACCCGCTGTTGTTCGAGCAACTCACGCAACGGCTCGCCCGGCATCAGATGATGCTGGGCCGCCAGCACCAGGGCCGCGCCGACCCGCCAGCTCATCACCAGATCCCACACCGCCGCATCGAAGCTGATCGAGGCGAACTGCAGGATGCGATCGCCGGCCGTGAGCGGCAGCTGAGCGAGCTGCGCATCCGCGAGGTTCATGATGCCGCGATGCGACGTCATCACGCCCTTCGGCCGTCCGGTCGAACCGGAGGTGTAGATCACGTAGGCGAGATGGTCTGCATCGCAGCTGGTCGCCGGCGCCGTGTCCGGCTGTTGGGCGATCTCCGCCGCATCGGCTTCGAGCTGCACCACGATGGCATCGGTCGCTGGCAGGCATCCGATGACGGCACTCTGCGTCACCAGCACGGTCACCTTGGCATCCGCCAGCATATAGGCCAGCCGTTCCGGCGGATAACGCGGATCGAGCGGCAGATAGGCGCCTCCCGCCTTGAGGATGCCGAGTACACCCACCACCATGTCGAGCGATCGCTCCACGCACAGCCCGACGATCACGTCGGGACCGACACCGAGGCGCTGCAGGTGATGCGCCAGCTGATTGGCCCGCCGCTCCAGCGCGCCGTAACTGAGCTCCTCGTCCTCCATCACCACCGCGAGCGCGGCCGGATCGCGCGCGGCCTGCTCGGCGAACAACTCATGCAGGCAACGGTCCTGCGCATAGGCGGCATGACGACCGCTCCACGATTCCAGCTGCTGCCGCTCGGCGGCGCTCAGCAGGCTCAGGTCGGACAGACGCACATCCGGTCGCGCCGCGATCTCGTGAAGCAGCCGGACGAAGTGGTCCGCAAGCCGCGCGATGGTCGCGGCGTCGAACAGATCGGTGGCGTAGATCAGCGTGGCCTGCAGCCCGCCATCGACCTCGCTCATCGCCAGTTCGAGATCGAACTTGGCCGTCACCGCCTCCGCCTCGAACGGCTCCAGCCTCAGCCCGGGCAGACCATTCACGCGCTGCGGCATGTTCTGCAGCGCGAACACCACCTGGAAGATCGGCTCACGGCTGAGATCGCGGACCGGATGCAATGCCTCCACCAGCTTCTCGAATGGCAGGTCCTGATGCGCATAGGCGTCCAGCGCGGTCGCCTTCATCTGCCGCAACACATCCCGAAACGTCCGCGGACCCGAGAGGTCGCAGCGCAACGCCAGCATGTTGACGAAGAAGCCGATCAGCCGCTCGGTCTCGATCCGCGTCCGGCCTGCGACCGGCGTGCCTACCACGACGTCGTGCTGCCCGCTCCAGCGCGACAGCAGCACGTCGAAGGCCGCCACCAGCACCATGAACAGCGTCGCGCCGTCCTGCCGCGCCAGTCGCGTCAGCGCCGCCGTGCAGGCTTGATCGACCGCGAACCGATGCACCGCGCCGCGGAAGCTCGGCGCCGCCGGCCGCGGCCGGTCGGTCGCCAGCTCGATGCTGCCTGCGGCACCGGCGAGTTGCGCCGTCCAATACTCCAGCTGCCGCTGCAGCGCCGTCTCTTCCAGCCAGCGCCGCTGCCACACCGCGTAGTCGGCATATTGGATCGGCAGCTCCGGCAATGGCGACGGCCGTCCGGCGCAGAACGCCGCATACAGCGTCTCGATCTCGCCGACCAAGACGCCCATCGACCAGCCGTCCGACACGATGTGATGCATCGACAGCGCCAGCACATGCATGTCCGGCGACAGCTGCAGCAGCGCCACGCGCAGCAACCGGTCCTGCGACAGATCGAACGACTGCTGCATCCACGCCGCCAACCGCTGCCGCGCCACCTCGTCGGTCGCGACCACCTCCGGCGAGAGCACGACCGGCCAAGGCGGATCGATCACCTGCACCGCGCTCTCATCGCGCAGCGCGAACCGCGTGCGCAGGATCTCATGCCGCCGGACCACTTCGCTCAACGCCGCCGAAAGCGCATCGACGTCCAGCTTTCCAGTCAGCCGCACCGCTGCGGAGATGTTGTAACCGCCATTCGACAGCCCGAGTTGCTCCACGAACCACAACCGCTCCTGGCCATGCGAGATCGGCAGCGGCTGCTGTCTCGAAGCCGGCAGCAACGGAGATACCTTGATCTCCGTCGACGAGTTCAAGCGGTCGGCCAAGCCTGCGACCGTCGAGGCTTCGAACAGAGCTCGCAACGCGACCTGGACATTCAGCTCCTGCTGAGCTCGCGCGACGACCTGCGTCGCGAGCAAAGAATGGCCTCCGATCGCGAAAAAATCATCGTGGATGCCGACCCGATCCAGGCCGAGCACGTCGGCAAAGATGGACGCGAGAATCGTTTCGGCCTGGTTGCGTGGCGCCGCATAGCCGTTGGTCGAAGCGAGCTCCGGCGCCGGCAACGCGTTGCGATCGAGCTTGCCGTTCGGCGTCAGCGGCAGCGCCGCGAGCGGCACGATCGCGGAGGGCACCATGTAGTCCGGCAAATTCTTCCGTAACCCCTGGCGTATCGAATCCGCATCGAGCGCCGCGTCGTCGCGTGCCACGACATAGGCGACCAATCGGCGATCCCCGCCGTCCCCGCGCACGACGACCGCCGCCTGCTCCACGTCCGACACGGCCAGCAACGCCGACTCGATCTCCCCTAGCTCGATGCGGAAGCCGCGGATCTTGACCTGATGATCGATCCGGCCGAGATAATCGAGCGCGCCGACCGCGCTCCAGCGCGCCAGATCTCCGGTGCGATACAGCCTCTCACCCTGCCCGAACGGGCTCGGCACGAACCGCTCCGCCGTCAAGCCGGGACGGTGCAGATAGCCCCGCGCAAGGCCGGCGCCGCCAACGTACAGCTCTCCGGGCACGCCGACCGGGACCGGCTCCATGCGCGGATCAAGCACATAGGCCTGCAGATCAGGAATGGTCTGTCCAATCGCGCTTGCGATCGCGCCGATGTCGGCCTGCCGCACCGGCCGCCAGGTCACATGCACCGTGGTCTCGGTGATTCCGTACATATTGATCAGTTGCGGCGTAGCGTCGCCATGACGCTCGAACCACGGCGCCAGCTCGGCGAAGTTCAAGGCTTCGCCGCCGAAGATCACGGTGCGGAGTGCCAATGGCCTGGGCGTCTCTCGATCCGCACGGATCAATCCGGAAAAGGCCGACGGCGTCTGATTCAGCACGGTCACGCCTTCACGCGATAGCAGCGCATGAAAATCATCCGGCGAGCGGCTGATCCAGTACGGCACCACGACCAACCGGCCGCCCTTGAGCAGCGGGCCCCAGAGCTCCCAGACCGAGAAGTCAAAGGCGAGCGAATGAAACAGCGTCCAGACATCCTGCGCGCCGAAGCCGAACCAGGCATCCGTCGCCGCGAACAGCCTGGCCACGCTGGCATGGCTGATCAACGTTCCCTTCGGCCGTCCGGTCGAGCCCGACGTGTAGATCACATAGGCCAGATTGTCCGGATCGCGGGCGATCACCGGCGCCGTGTCGGACTGACGCGCGATCACCTCACCATCTGCTTCGAAGCGCACAATGACGGCGACCGTCGGCGGCATCCCCTCCATCAGCGCATCCTGCGCCAACAGCACGCCGGCTCCGGCATCATTCAGCATGCCGGCCAGCCGCTCCGGCGGATGGCTCGGGTCGAGCGGCAAGTAGGCGCTGCCCGCCTTGAGGATGCCGAGCACGCCCACCACCATCTCGATCGAGCGCTCGACATACAGCCCGACGATCACGTCCGGGCCGACGCCGAGCCGGCGCAGATGATGCGCCAGCTGGTTGGCGCGCTTGTCGAGCGCCGCGTAGCTCATCACCTGCTCGCCGCAGCTGACGGCCACCGCCTCCGGCGTGCGATCGGCCTGCAAGGCGAACAACTCGTGCAGGCAGTTCTGTGGGCGATACGCGGCCTTATCGCTGGCGCAAGCTATCAGCCCACGCCGCTCCTCTACGCTCAACGGCGAGATCGAACCGAGTTGTCGCGCAGGGTCCGCGATGATCTCGCCGAGCAGATGGCCGAGATGATCGATCATCCGCTCCATCGCGGCTGCCGCGAACCGTTCGGCATCATAGATGAGCTTGACCGCGACCGATCCCTCAATAACGATCTGCAGCGTCAACGGATAGCTCGTGCGTTCCATCGTCTGGACGTCGCTGATCCGGAGTTTCCGCGCAGCGTCCGCGCCCGCCGACATGTCCGCCGGATAGTTCTCATAGGCGACGATGCTTTCGAACAGAGCGGCTCCCTCGGCGAGCTCGCTCCAACGCTGCACCAGGGGCAGCGGACTATATTGATACTCCGTCAGCTCGCTCTGCCGCGTTTGTACCTCGCCCAGCCAATCCAGCACCGTCGCAGCGTGAGGCAATCCGACCCGCAGTGGCAAGGTGTTCACGAACAGCCCGACCGCACGCTCGACGTCTGCCAGCTCTGCCGGACGCCCCGATAGCGTGACGCCGAACACCACGTCCTCGGAGCCGCTGTAGCGGCCGAGCAAGAGCGCCCAGGCGCCTTGCACCAGCGTGTTGAGGGTCAGCCTGTGCTCTCGCGCGAAGTGTTCGAGCGCAGAGAAATCAACCTTCAAGTCGCGATGAAGCGCGGCGTAACGCTCACCACTGAATTGGTCCCGGGAAGGCCGGGCGAGGGTCAACGAGGCCGGCGTATCGAACCCGGCCAACCGCCTGCGCCAATACGCTTCCGCCTTGGCCATATCCTGCCGCTGCAGCCAGCCGATATAGTCCTTGAACGGCCGCACCTGAGACAGGGTCGGCGCCTCGCGCCGGCTCAACGCGGAATAGGCTGCAAACACCTCGTCGAGCAGCAGCGGCAGCGACCAGCCGTCGAGCACGATGTGGTGCACGTTCCACAACAGCCGGTGATCATCATCCCCGAGCCGGACCAGGCTTACGCGCATCAAGGGCGGCTTTGCGAAGTCGAAGCCGCGGTTGCGTTCGGACCGCTGCAGCTCGGCGAAGCGTCCGCCCTGCTCCGCCGCCGGCAGATGCTGCCAGTCCTCATAAGTGAAGGGCAACGCCGCTTCGCGCAGCACCACCTGGAGCGGCACGTCGAGGTCATGGCCGACGAACGCCGTGCGCAGCACGGAATGCCGCGCCACCACCAGCCGCCACGCCTGCTCAAAGGCCTCGCGATCGAGCGTACCCCGCAGCCGGCAGGCCAGCGAGATCACGTAGACCGCGGCATCCGGCTCATACAGGCTGTGGAACAACAATCCCCGCTGCAACGGCGATAGCGGATAGATGTCGGCCACTCGCCGCGCCCCGCCCACCGATGCGATCACGCGCTCGAGCGCATCCTGACCAACCCGGTTCTTGCTACGGTTTGCTTCCATATTCATGATCGATTCCGATCTCAGAGGCTCAGGCTGTTCTGCAGCAGCGGGAAATCAGACAGCGTGAAACCGCCTGCACTCGTGCCGCAATGCGCGATCATTTGACGAAGCTCGACGACAAAATTTTCCGCCAGGACCTCGACGGTGGACACGTCGTGACATGCGGGACTGTAGGCCCATTGCGTCTGCAAGCCCCCGTCGCTGACATGGGCGGAGACGTCGATCAGATGCGCGCGGCGGTTGGAGGCGTGCTGGTCGCGGCCGACATCTTCCGTGGCGAAGCCGAATGATTGTCCGCCGGCGGCGCCATGGAGCTGGCCGAGATAGTTGAAGCTGACCTCGACATCAGGCGCAGGCATATCGACATTGCTGAGATAGCGCAGCATGCCGTAGCCGACGCCGCGCTGCGGCACCGCGCGGAGTTGCTCCTTCACCCGCTTCAGCGCCGCGCCGGGATCGCTCGCGCCGTCGACGTCCAGCAGCACCGGGAACAGGCTGGTGAACCAGCCCACCGTCCGCGTGATGTCGACATCGTCGAACAGTTCTTCCCGGCCGTGGCCTTCCAGCCCGACCAGGAGCCGCGGCGTGCCGGTCAGGCCGGCAAAGGCCTGCACCAGCGCGGTCAGCAGCACGTCGTTGATCTCTGTGTGGTAGACCTCCGGCACGTCCTGCAGCAGCGCCTGCGTCTCCGCTGCATCGAGCGCGACCTTGACCAGCTGCACCTCGCTTGCGCTGTTCGCACCGTCGGCATGATCGCGCGGCAGCCGCGGCGCGGTGTGCCAGGGTTGGCTTTGCCAGTAGCTCAGTTCTCCGCGTGCGGCATCGGATCGGGCATGCGCCGTCAGCCGCTCCGCCCAGTGCCGGAACGATGTCGTCTTCGGCGGCAGCCGAACCGGCTCGCCGCGCTGCGAGGCGGACAGTGCCGTGCCAAGATCCTCCAGCAGCATCCGCCAGGATACGCCGTCCACCACCAGATGATGCGCGATCAGCAGTAGGCGCTGACGTCCTTCGCCGAGATCGAACAGCGCCGCCCGCAGCACCGGCCCCTGCGCCAGGTCCAGGCTCGCCTGCAGCCGCTCCGCGTGCCGTCGCAACGTTGGTGCCTGCACGGCCTCGTCGAGGCCGGACAGGTCGATCGCTTCGAACAGTGTCGCGGAGCGTAGCGCCGCTTCGCTCGCGTCATGGCTCTGCTGCCAGCCACTATCTCCGCGCATGAACCGTAGCCGCAGCGCATCGTGCTGCCGCAGCAGCGCGTCCAGCGCTGACATCACCAAGTCCGCCGTCAGCGCGCGGACGTCGAGCAGCACCGCCTGGTTGAAGTGATCCGGCACCGCCAGGTCCTGGGCGAAGAACCAGTGCTGGATCGGCGTCAACGGCACCGCGCCCGACACCAGCCCCTGCTCGGCCACCGTGGTCGTGGCTTCGCCCGCGACCGCCGCCAGCGCGGCGATGGTCTGCTGCTCGAACACCTGCCGTGCCGTCAGCGACAAGCCCGCCTGCCGGGCGCGCGCCACCACCTGGATCGACTGGATGGAGTCGCCGCCGAGTGCGAAGAAGTTGTCGGTGACGCTGACCTGCGTGCGCTTGAGCACGTCGCGCCAGATCGCCGCCAGCGCCGCCTCGGTGGCGTTGCGCGGCGCGATCATCGTCTCGGCCGAACCCTGCCACTCCGGTGCCGGCAGCGCGTTGCGGTCGAGCTTGCCGTTCGGCGTCAGCGGCAGCGCGGGGAGCGGCACGATCGCCGACGGCACCATGTAGTCGGGCAAACTACGCTGCAGCTGCTGGCGCAGCGCGTCGCTGTCGAGAGCAGTGTCCGGCTGCGCCACCATATAGCCGACCAGCCGCTTGGCTCCGCCGTCCTCGCGCAGCACCACCGCGGCCTGCGCCACGCCGGTTTGCGCCAGCAGCGCCGCCTCGATCTCGCCGAGCTCGATGCGGAAGCCGCGCAGCTTCACCTGGTGATCGAGCCGCCCGAGATAGTCCAGCACGCCATCAGCGCGCCAGCGCGCAAGGTCGCCCGTGCGATACAGCCGCTCGCCGGATACGAATGGGTTCGGCACGAACCGCTCCGCCGTCAGCGACGGCCGATGCAGATAGCCGCGGGCAAGACCGATGCCGCCGATGTAGAGCTCGCCGGCAACACCAATCGGCACCGGCTCCAGACGTGCATCCAGGACGTAGAGCTGGATGTTGCCGATCGGCTGCCCGATCGGCACCTGGCTGGCGCCCGGCTCGATCCGGCACGGCCAGAAGCTGACGTCGACGGCGGCCTCCGTCGGGCCGTACAGATTGTGCAGGCGGCTTGGCAAGGCCTGGAGGAAGCGGTTCTGCGTCTCCACCGGCAGCGCCTCGCCGCTGCAGATGACGTCACGCAGGCTGCCGCAGCGATCGAGCTCCGCCGCCTCGAGGAAGGCCTGCAGCATCGACGGCACGAAGTGCATCACCGTCACGCCACGCTGCTCGATCACTTCGGACAGATAGACCGGATCCTGGTGGCCGCCGGGACGCGCGATCACCAGCTCCGCACCCTCGGTCAGCGGCCAGAAGAACTCCCACACCGAGACGTCGAATCCGAACGGTGTCTTCTGCAGCACGACGTCATTGGGCGTCAGCCGGTAGGCGTCCTGCATCCAGGCGATGCGGTTGACGATGCCGCGATGGCTGTTCATCACGCCCTTCGGCCGGCCGGTCGAGCCCGACGTGTAGATCACATAGGCGAGGCTGTCCGGATCGCAGGACGTGGCCGGCGCTGTCTCAGGGTGGCGGGCGATCGCTGCCGCATCCGCATCGAACCGCACCACGACGGCATTGGTCGCGGACAGCTGCGCCGCGTGCGCATCCTGCGCCAGCAGTACCTTGGCCCTGGCATCCTCCAGCATCATCGCCAGCCGCTCCGGCGGCAGGCTCGGGTCGAGCGGCAGATAGGCGCCGCCGGCCTTGAGGATGCCGAGCAGCCCGATCACCATCTCCAGCGAGCGTTCGGCACAGAGGCCCACTATGACATCGGGGCCGACGCCGAGCGCCTGCAGATGATGCGCCAGCTGGTTGGCCCGCCGCTCCAGCGCGGCGTAGGTGAGTATCTCGTCGTTGAACCGCAGCGCTACCGCGTCGGGCGTCCGCGCGGCCTGCGCCGCAATCTGCTGATGCAGCAGCGCTTGCGGATAGCTACTCACCGCGGTAGCGTTGAACGCGTTCACCACCACATCGCGCTCGTCGTCGCTCAGCAGCGGGATCGCAGCCAATGGCCGTGCGGGGTCCACGACGATCTCGCCGAGCAGGCGAACCAGATGCGCCACCAGCCGCCCGGCGGCATCAGCGGCGAACCCCGTCGTGTCCGCGATCAGTCGGAACGACAGCGCAGATCCCACCGTCACCTGCAGGGTCAGCGGATAGTTGGTCCGCTCCAATGGCTGGACCTCGCTGATCCGCAGCTGCTGCTGGCCGCTGACCGCCGTCATCTCCACCGGATAGTTCTCGAACGCCACGATGCTCTCGAACAGCGCCGTGCCGTCCGTAACCTCGCTCCAGCGCTGCACGTCGGCCAGCGCCGTCGACTGATGGTCCGTCAGCTCGCTCTGCCGGTCCTGGATCTCGGCCAGCCACTCCAGCACGGTCGCCTGCCCCGGCAGTTCGACCCGCAGCGGCAGCGTGTTGATGAACAGCCCGACCGTGCGCTCGACCCCGGCCAGCTCCGCCGGACGGCCCGAGACGGTGACGCCGAACACCACGTCCTCGGAGCGGCCGTAACGCCCGAGCAGCAGCGCCCAGGCGCCCTGCACCAGCGTGTTGACGGTCAGCCGATGCTGCCGGGCAAAGCGGTCGAGATCAGCGAGCGCGAGCTCGCCGTGCAGTTCGGCATGACGCTCCGTCGCATCCGCATGCGACGTCGCTGCCGGACGGGCGAGCCCGAACGGGGACGGCGTATCGAACCCGGCGAGGCGCCGGCGCCAATACGCCTCCGCTCTAGCCATGTCCTGACGCTGCAGCCAGCCGATATGGTCCTTGAACGGCCGCACCTCGGGCAACACCGGCGTCTCGCGCCGGCTCAACGCCTGATACGCGGCGAACACCTCGTCGAGCAGCAGCGGCAGCGACCAGCCGTCGAGCACGATGTGATGCACGTTCCACAACAGCCGGTGATCGTCGTCGCCGATCCGGACCAGGCACAGCCGCATCAACGGCGGCTTTGCGAAGTCGAAGCTGCGGCTGCGCTGGGACTGTTGCAGCTCGGCGAAGCGCGCCGCCTGCTCGGTTGGTGAGAGATGCCGCCAGTCCTCGTGAACGAACGGCAGCGCCGCCTGGCGCAGCACCACCTGCTGCGGCCTGTCGAGATCATGGCCGACGAAGGCGGTGCGCAGCACCTGATGCCGCGCCACCACCAGCCGCCACGCGTGTTCGAACGCGGCCGCGTCGAGCGTCCCCTGCAGCCGGCACGCCAGTGAGATCACATAAACGGCGGCATCGGGCTCATACAGGCTGTGGAACAGCAATCCTCGCTGCAGCGGCGACAACGGATAGACGTCCGCCACCACCCTTGCTCCACCGACCGACGCCACCACGCGGTCGAGCGTGTCCTGGTCGAGTTGCGCCAGCGGCACGTCCGACGGCGTCAGACCGCCGACGCTCGTCCTGCAATGCGCGATCAGCTCGCGCAGCGCCGCCACATGGCGCAGGGCTATCCGCTCGATCGTCGCCGCCTCGAACAGCGCGCCGCCATGGAACCAGCGCAGCTCCAGGCCGTCCTTGCCGACATGGGCGGAGACGTCGATCAGATACGTGCGGCCGTTGGAGGCATGCTGGTCGCGGCCGACATCTTCCGCTGCGAAGCCAAAGCTCTGGCCGCCGTCGGCGCCATGGAGCTGGCCGAGATAGTTGAAGCTGACCTCGACGTCAGGCGCCGGCAGATCAGCTCCGTGGAGATAGCGCAGCACGCCATAGCCGACCCCACGCTGCGGCACCGCGCGCAGCTGCTCCTTCACCCGCTTCAGCGCCGCGCCGGGATCGCTCGCGCCGTCGACGTCCAGCAGCACCGGGAACAGGCTGGTGAACCAGCCGACCGTCCGCGTGATGTCGACATCGTCGAACAGCTCCTCGCGGCCGTGGCCTTCCAGCCCGACCAGCAGGCGCGGCGCGCCGGTCAGGCCGGCAAACGCCTGCGCCAGCGCCGTCAGCAGCACGTCGTTGATCTCTGTGTGGTAGACCTCCGGCACCTCCTGCAGCAGCGCCTGCGTCTCCGCCGCATCGAGTGCGACCTTGACCAGCTGCACATCGCCTGCGGTGTTCGCGCCGTCGGCATGGTCCCGCGGCAGCCGTGGCACACTTTGCCAGGGTTGGCTCTGCCAGTAGCTCAGCTCCTGTCGTGCGGCGTCCGATCGGGCATGCGCCGTCAGCCGCTCCGCCCAGTGCCGGAACGATGTCGTCTTCGGCGGCAGCCGAACCGGCTCGCCACGCTGCGAGGCGGAGAGTGCCGTGCCAAAATCCTCCAGCAGGATCCGCCAGGACACGCCGTCCACCACCAGATGATGCGCGATCAGCAGCAATCGCTGACTGTCCCCACCGAGATCGAACAGCGCGGCCCGCAGCACCGGCCCCTGCGCCAGGTCGAGGCTCGCCTGCAGCCGCTCCGCGTGCCGACGCAACGCCGGTGCCTGCACGGCCTCGTCGAGGCCCGACAGGTCGACAGCTTCGAACAGCGCTGCAGACTGCAGAGCGGCCTGGCGCTCATCGTGGCTCTGCTGCCAACCATGGTCGCCGCGGACGAACCGCAACCGCAGCGCATCGTGCTGCCGCAGCAGCGCGTCCAGCGCCGACATGACAAGCTCCGCCGTCAGCGCGCTGACGTCCAGCAGCACCGCCTGGTTGAAGTGATCCGGCACCGCCAGGTCCTGGGCGAAGAACCAGTGCTGGATCGGCGTCAGCGGCACCGCGCCCGACACCAAGCCCTGCTCGGCCACCGTGGTCGTGGCTTCGCCGGCGACCGCCGCCAGCGCGGCGATGGTCTGCTGCTCGAACACCTGCCGTGCCGTCAGCGACAAGCCCGCCTGCCGCGCCCGCGCCACCACCTGGATCGACTGGATCGAGTCGCCGCCGAGCGCGAAGAAGTTGTCGTGGACGCCGACCTGCTCGCGCTTGAGCACGTCGCGCCAGATCGCGACGAGCGTCGCCTCGGTGGCGTTGCGCGGCCCGATCATCGTCTCGGCCGTGCCGTTCCACTCCGGCGCCGGCAACGCGTTGCGGTCGAGCTTGCCGTTCGGCGTCAGCGGCAGCGCTGCGAGCGGCACAATTGCCGAGGGCACCATGTAGTCCGGCAAGCTCCGCTGCAGCTGCTGGCGCAGGGCGTCGCTGGTGATGGCCGCGTCCGGCTGCGCCACCACATAGCCGACCAGCCGCTTGGCTCCGCCGTCCTCGCGCAGCACCACCGCGGCCTGCGCCACGCCGGTTTGCGCCAGCAGCGACGCCTCGATCTCGCCGAGCTCGATGCGGAAGCCGCGCAGCTTCACCTGGTGGTCGAGACGCCCGAGATAATCCAGCACACCGTCGGCGCGCCAGCGTGCAAGATCGCCCGTGCGATACAGCCGCTCGCCGGATACGAACGGGCTCGGTACGAACCGCTCCGCCGTCAGCGACGGCCGATGCAGATAACCGCGCGCAAGGCCCGCGCCGCCGATGTAGAGCTCGCCGGCGACGCCTATCGGAACAGGCTGAAGCTGCGCGTCGAGCACGTAGATGCGCGTGTTCGGCAGGGCGCGCCCGATCGGCGGACGCCCCTCTTCACCGCAACGATGCACGGTCGTGCAGACGCTCGACTCGGTCGGACCATAGGCGTTGAACACAGCGCGGCCCGCGAGCCATGGCCGCAGCAGCTCCGCCGTACAGGCCTCGCCGCCGGCGATCAGGATCTTCAAGTCCGGCAACGGGGACCGAGGCAACGCCGCCAAGGCCGCCGGCGGCAGCAGCACGGCCGTCACCCGCTGTTGTTCGAGCAACTCACGCAGCGGCTCGCCCGGCATCAGATCGTGCTGGGCCGCCAGCACCAGGGCAGCGCCAACCCGCCAGCTCATCACCAGGTCCCACACCGCCGCATCGAAGCTGATCGAGGCGAACTGCAGGATGCGATCGCCGGCCGTGAGCGGCAGCTGATCGAGCTGCGCATCCGCGAGGTTCATGATGCCGCGATGCGGCGTCATCACGCCCTTCGGCCGTCCGGTCGAACCGGAGGTGTAGATCACGTAGGCGAGATGATCGGCATCGCAGGACGTGAGCGGCGCCGTGTCGGGCTGTTGGGCGATCTCCGCAGCGTCGGCTTCGAACTGCACCACGATGGCATCAGTCTTCGGCAGCCGTTCGCGTACCGTTGCTTGCGTCACCAGCACGGTCACCTTGGCATCCGCCAGCATATAGGCCAGCCGCTCCGGCGGATAACGCGGATCGAGCGGCAGATAGGCGCCACCCGCCTTGAGGATGCCGAGCACGCCGACCACCATGTCGAGCGATCGCTCGACGCACAGCCCGACGATCACGTCGGGACCGACGCCGAGGCGCTGCAGGTGATGCGCCAGCTGATTGGCCCGCCGCTCCAGCGCGCCATAGCTGAGCTCCTCATCCTCCATCACCACCGCGAGCGCGGCCGGGTCGCGCGATGCCTGCTCGGCGAACAGCTCGTGCAGGCAACGGTCCTGCGCATAGGCGGCACTGCTGCCGCTCCAGGCCGCGAGCTGCTGCCACTCGGCAGCGCTCAGCAGGTTCAGGTCAGACAGGCACGCGTCCGGTCGCGCGGCGATCTCGTGAAGCAGCCGGACGAAGTGGTCCGCAAGCCGCGCGATGGTCGCGGCGTCGAACAGATCCGTGGCGTATTCGAATGCGCAATCGATGCCGTCGGCTGACTCGCGTACGAAGAGCGTCAGATCGAACTTCGTCGTGAGATGCCCGCTCGTCGTCGTCACCGGGCTGATCGTCAACCCCGCGAGCTCCAATCCGTCGAACGGAATGTTCTCAAATGAGAGGCACGCCTGGAACAGCGGCTGCCGCGACAAATCCCGCTCCGGCTGCAGCGCCTCCACCAGCTTCTCGAACGGCAGATCCTGATGCGCGTAGGCATCCAGCGCCGTCCTCTTGATATCGGCCAGATAATCGCGAAACGCGGGATCGCCCGAGAGGTCGCAACGCATGACCAGCATGTTGACGAACATGCCGATCAGGTCTTCCAGCTCCGGCCGCGAACGTCCATTGACCGGCGAGCCGATCAGAATGTCGCGTTGATCGCTGTAGCGGGACAGCAGCGTCGAGAAAGCGGCCAGAAAAACCATATAGAGGCTCGCGCTCTCGCGACGCGCCAGGTCCCGCAGCTGGCCCGACAGCTCGTCAGGGACCGCGAAGCGCGACGTCGCGCCGGCAAAGGATTGCACGGCGGGACGTGGACGGTCCGTCGGCAAGGCCAGCGTCGTCGTTGCGCCGGCGAGGCGCCGGCGCCAATGGTCGAGCTGATGCTCGCCGGCCTCACCGTCGAGCCACTGCCGTTGCCAGATCGCGTAGTCGGCATATTGCACGGGAAGCGGCGCGAGCGCCGATTGCGGCGCCCCACACTGGCTGCCATAGAGATGTCCGAGCTCGCGGAACAGCACGCCGACCGACCAGCCATCGGCGACGATGTGATGAAGGTTGATCAGCAGCAGATGCTCTTCGTCGCCCACACGGAGGATCGTCGTGCGCATCAGCGGACCAGCCTGCAGATCGAACGTCGCGTTCGCATGGTCGCTGATCATGCGGCCGATATCGCCGCTGTCACGGGCCCGGAGGTCGACGACCTCACACTGAAGCGCATCATCCGGCTCGATGATCTGCACCCCGTGACCCTCCACGACCCCGAACCGCGTTCGCAGGACCTCATGGCGGCGCACGATCTCGCGCAGGCTCGCCATCAGCGCCTCGATATCGAGTCTGCCTTGCAGCCGGAGAGCCCCGGCCATGTTGTAGGCGGCGCCCACCAGCCCGACCTGCTCGAGAAACCACAGCGGCTCCTGCGCATAGGACAAAGGAATCGAGGACGGTCGCGGCCCCGCGATCACCGGCGGCCCAACGACGTCCGCCTCGCCGCGCTGCGCCTGCTCCACGGCGGCCGCGAGCATCCTGATCGTCGGCGCCTCGAACACGCGCCGCAGCGGCAAATTCAAGTTGAATGCGGCGTTCACGCGTCCGAGCAGCCGCGAGGCCACCAGCGAGTGACCGCCGGAGCCGAAGAAATCATCGTCGATGCCCGGCATCGTCACGCCGAGAACATCCGACCAGATCACTGCCAGCATCTGCTGTGTCGCGGTTGCCGGCGCCGCGTGCCGGCGCCCGGGAGTCTCCTCGGGATCGGGCAGCCTCGCACGGTCGAGCTTTCCGTTCGACGTCAACGGCAAGCTGTCCAGTATGACCAGTTGCGTCGGCACCATGTAGTCGGGCAGTGATTGCTTCAGCTGCTGTCGAAGCGTGTCGGGCGACGGCGCAGCGTCCGCTGCGGCCACGACGTAGGCGACGAGCTGCGCACCGCTCACGCCCTCGCGGACGAGCACGACGGCCTGCCCGACCTCAGGCGACTGCCGCAACACGGCTTCGATCTCCTGCAACTCGATGCGGAAGCCGCGGATCTTGACCTGCCCGTCGCGCCGGCTGAGATATTCGATGTTGCCGTCCGCCAACCGCCTGACGATGTCGCCGGTTGCATAGAGACGGCTGCCGGGGCGGCCGAACGGATCCGGAATGAATTTGTCCGCCGTCAGCGCGGGCCGTCGGCAATAGCCGTGCGCAAGGCCATCACCGCCGACATAGAGCTCGCCCGGAACATTGATGGGCACCGGCTGCAGCCGCTCGTCGAGCACGTGACAGCTGCCATTGGCGAGCGGTCCGCCGATAGGAACGGTGCGCGCGTCCGCCGCGACATGATCGACCTCCATCCAGGTGCTGAGCGTGGTCGCCTCGGTCGGGCCATAGACGTGCAGCAGGCGCTGCGGCGCGCCTTTGGCCAGGACGCGGGCGACCGCTTGCGGATCGCACGCCTCGCCGCCGAACAGGGCCACGCGTAGCGACGCAAACATGTCCGGGACATCCTGCGCCAACCTGTTGAACAATGCGGTGGTGGCGAAGAAGCAGCTAATACCGTGGCTGCGCACCGAAGCAGCCAGGCGATCGGAGTCCAGGGCGGTGTCGCGGTCGATGATCACGAGCGCGGCGCCGTTCAGGAGAGCGGCCCACAGCTCGAAGGTCGCCGCATCGAAGGACGGGCTGGCGAGGTGAGTGATGCGGTCATCCGCCGTGAGTTCGATGTAGTCCGTTCCGAGCACGAGGCGCGAAACGCCGCGATGAGGCACGGCGATGCCTTTGGGCACGCCCGTCGAGCCGGACGTGAACATGATATAGGCGACGGTCTCGCCGCCAGCTGATCGGGTCCGGAAGGTCTCGACCGGCTCGACCTCATCGGCATGCAGCAAAGGCAAGCCCGCCGGCGCCGCGCCGCCGCGGCCTGCAACGACGGCCGCCACATCGGCATTGCCCGCCATGAAGGCGAGCCGCTCCTCCGGGTAGCCGGGATCGAGCGGCACGTAGCAGGCGCCGGCCTTGATGATTCCCAGCATGCCGGCGATCAGACCCGCCGATCGCTCACCCGAAAGCCCGACGCTCGCCCCGGCTCTGATGCCTTGCGCCACCAATGCGGCCGCAATACCGTTGCTCCAGCGATCGAGCTCGGCGTAGCTGACGCTGCGCGCGCCGTCGACGATCGCGACGGCCTGCGGCCGTCGCGCGGCTTGAGCAGCGAACAATTGGTCGAGCGATGCATCTCGCGGGAACGGCCGCGCCGTGCGGTTCATGCCGAAGATGATCTCGAGCCGCTCGGCATCCCGCATCAAGGGAAGGTCAGACAGCCGCGCATGCGGATCCGCAGCGATCGCGTCCAGCAGATGCTGAAAATGGGCTGCGAAGCGCGCGATCGTATCGGAAGAGAACAGCTCGGCTGCATACTCGATCGAGGCGGTGAGTCCGGCCGTCTTCTCGTAGACATGCAGCGTCAGATCGAACTTCGTCTCGAGGGAGCGCGGGGGCATCGGCGTGAGCCGCAGGCCGGGAAGCACGAGTTCCTCGAACGGCTCCTGCTGAAGCGCGAACATCACCTGGACCAGCGGATGCCTGCCGAGATCCCGATCCGGCTGAAGCGCCTCGACCAGGCGCTCGAACGGCAGATCCTGATGCGCATGAGCATCGAGCACCGTGTCCTTCACCTGCGCCAGCAGATCGACGAAGCGCTGGCTTCCGGAGCAATCCGCCCGGAGAACGAGAATGTTGGCGAAGAATCCGATCAGGTCGTGCAGCTCATGCCGGCGGCGGCCCGCGACCGGCGATCCCACCACCACATCGTTCTGGCCGCTATAGCGCGACAACAACAGCTGGAACGCGGCGAGCAGGACCATGAACAGCGTGGCGGACTCGCCGCGGGCGAGCGCCCGCAGCTGCGACGTGACCTTCTCCGACAGGGTGAACGCGTAGCTCTCCCCGGTCGAGGCCGCGACCGCGGAACGGGATCGGCTGATCGGAAGCTCGAGCTGCGGTGGCGCACCGGACAGGCGCCGAGTCCAATATTGCAGCTGACCTTCGAGAACCTCGCCCGTCAGCCAGCCGCGCTGCCACAGCGCATAGTCGGCATATTGCACGGGCAAGGGATTGAGCGGAGCGGCTTCGCCCGAACAGAACGCGCGGTAGAAGGCGGTGATTTCGCCGATCAGCACTTCGATCGACCACGCATCGGAGACGATGTGGTGCATGGCGAGCAACAGCACGTGCTCGCGCATTGCCAGCCGCAGCAGCCGCATGCGCAATGGCGGGGCCGCCTGGAGGTCGAACGGCTGGGTGGCATGAAGGAAGGATTGCCGGTCGAGTTCAGCCGCCTGCTCATCGTGACCCGACAGATCGATCAGCTCGAGCCGGAACGATGGATCGGCATCTACGATCTTCCGGGGTTGTCCTGCGACATTCTCGAAGCGCGTCCGCAAGACCTCATGCCGGTCGACGATGGCAGCGAAGGTCTTCCGCAACGCCTCCGCATTGAGATCGCCGTCCATTCGGATCGCTGCGGCGACATGGTAGGAGGAGGTCGCGAGGCCGAGCTGTTCGAGAAACCAGAGGCGCTCCTGGGCAAACGACAGCGGCAGGTCGCCGCTGCGCGTGACCTCGATCGGTGAAAGGGCGTCGCTCGCCGAGCTCGCCTCCTGCAGAAATGTCGCGATTTCCAGCTGGCGGGCACGCAGTTCGTCGAGCCGTTCGCGCGTCATGACGCCTTTCGGCGCGCGATAGCGCACACGCCCGTTCTCGGACCAGATCTGGACGCCGTCCCGGCGCAGCGAGGAGAGCAGTTTCTCGATCATCAGATGACTCCTTCCTCGAGCTCCGCGCCCTCTTGAGATGACGGTTGTGGCGCGTTGGCCCAGCCGAGCACGTCGAGGCGCTCAGCGAGCGCCTCAAGCGTCTGCGCCTCGAACATTGCCTTGAGAGGAACGCTCAGCTTCAGCTCCTTCTGCGTGCGGGCAATCGCGCGGGTCGCCGACAGCGAGTCGCCGCCGAGCGCGAAGAAGTTGTCGTGGACGCCGATCTGCTCACGCTTGAGCACGTCGCGCCAGATCGCCGCCAGCGTCGCCTCGGTGGCGTTGCGGGGGGCGACCATCGTCTCGGCCGAGCCCTGCCACTCCGGTGCCGGCAGCGCGTTGCGGTCGAGCTTGCCGTTCGGCGTCAGCGGCAGCGCTCCGAGCGGCACGATTGCCGAGGGCACCATGTAGTCCGGCAAGCTCCGCTGCAGCTGCCGGCGCAGGTCGTCGCTGGTGATGGCAGCATCCGGCTGCGCCACCACATAGCCCACCAGCCGCTTGGCTCCGCCATCCTCGCGCAGCACCACCGCGGCCTGTGCCACGCCGGCCTGCGCCGTCAGCGCCGCCTCGATCTCACCGAGCTCGATGCGGAAGCCGCGCAGCTTCACCTGGTGGTCGAGACGGCCGAGATAGTCCAGCACGCCGTCCGCGCGCCAGCGTGCAAGATCGCCGGTGCGATACAGCCGCTCGCCGTTCGCAAACGGGCTTGGTACGAACCGCTCCGCCGTCAGCGAGGGCCGATGCAGATAGCCGCGCGCGAGGCCGACGCCGCCGATGTAGAGCTCGCCGGCAACACCGACCGGCACCGGCTCCAGACGTGCATCCAGCACGTAGAGCTGGATGTTGCCGATCGGCTGCCCGATCGGCACCTGGCTGGCGCCCGGCTCGATCCGGCACGGCCAGAAGCTGACGTCAACGGCTGCTTCCGTCGGGCCGTACAGATTGTGCAGCCGGCACGGCAAGGCCTGGAGGAAGCGGTTCTGCGTCTCCACCGGCAGCGCCTCGCCGCTGCAGATGACGTCACGCAGGCTGCCGCAGCGATCGAGTTCCGCCGCCTCCAGGAACGCCTGCAGCATCGACGGCACGAAGTGCATCACCGTCACGCCACGCTGCTCGATCAGCTCGGACAGATAGGCCGGGTCCTGGTGGCCGCCGGGCCGCGCAATCACCAGCTCCGCGCCTTCGATCAGCGGCCAGAAGAACTCCCACACCGAGACGTCGAAGCCGAACGGTGTCTTCTGCAGCACGACGTCATTGGGCGTCAGCCGGTAGGCGTCCTGCATCCAGGCGATGCGGTTGACGATGCCGCGATGGCTGTTCATCACGCCCTTCGGCCGCCCGGTCGAGCCCGACGTGTAGATCACGTAGGCCAGGCTGTCCGGATCACAGGACATGGTCGGCGCTGTCTCAGGGCGGCGGGCGATCGCCGCCGCATCCGCATCGAACCGCACCACGACGGCGTCATTTGCCGGCAGCCGCTCGACAAGCGCATCCTGCGCCAGCAGCACATCGGCCCTCGCATCCTCCAGCATCATCGCCAGCCGCTCCGGCGGCAGGCTGGGGTCGAGCGGCAGATAGGCGCCGCCGGTCTTGAGGATGCCGAGCAGCCCGATCACCATCTCCAGCGAGCGCTCAGCGCAGAGGCCCACTATGACATCGGGGCCGACGCCGAGCGTCTGCAGATGATGCGCCAGCTGGTTGGCCTGCCGCTCCAGCGCGGCGTAGCTGAGTATCTCGTCGTTGAAGCGCAGCGCTACAGCGTCAGGCGTGCGCCGGGCCCGTGCCGCGATCTGCTCGTGCAGGGGCGCCTGCGGATAGCTACTCACCGCAGTAGCGTTGAACGCGTTCACCACCACATCACGCTCGTCGTCGCTCAGCAGCGGGATCGCAGAGATGGGCCGTGCGGGATCCACGACGATCTCGCCGAGCAGGCGAACCAGATGCGCCACCAGCCGCCCGGCGGCATCAGCGGCGAACCCCGTCGTGTCCGCGATCAGTCGGAACGACAGCGCAGATCCCACCGTCACCTGCAGGGTCAGCGGATAGTTGGTCCGCTCCAATGGCTGGACCTCGCTGATCCGCAGCTGCTGCTGGCCGCTGACCGCCGTCATCTCCACCGGATAGTTCTCGAACGCCACGATGCTCTCGAACAGCGCCGTGCCGTCCGTAACCTCGCTCCAGCGCTGCACGTCGGCCAGCGCCGTCGACTGATGGTCCGTCAGCTCGCTCTGCCGGTCCTGGATCTCGGCCAGCCACTCCAGCACGGTCGCCTGCCCCGGCAGTTCGACCCGCAGCGGCAGCGTGTTGATGAACAGCCCGACCGTGCGCTCGACCCCGGCGAGATCCGCCGGACGACCCGAGACGGTGACGCCGAACACCACGTCCTCGGAGCGGCCGTAACGCCCGAGCAGCAGCGCCCAGGCGCCCTGCACCAGCGTGTTGACCGTCAGCCGATGCTGCCGGGCAAAGCGGTCGAGATCAGCGAGCGCGAGCTCGCCGTGCAGCTCGGCATGACGCTCCGTCGCATCCGCATGCGACGTCGCTGCCGGACGGGCGAGCCCGAACGAGGACGGCGTGTCGAACCCGGCGAGGCGCCGGCGCCAATGCGCCTCCGCTCGGGCCATGTCCTGACGCTGCAGCCAGCCGATATAGTCCTTGAACGGCCGCACCTCGGACAACACCGGCGTCTCGCGCCGGCTCAACGCCTGGTATGCCGCGAACACCTCGTCGAGCAGCAGCGGCAGCGACCAGCCGTCGAGCACGATGTGGTGCACGTTCCACAGCAGCCGGTGATCGTCGTCGCCGGTCCGGACCAGGCTGAGCCGCATCAACGGCGGCTTTGCGAAGTCGAAGCTTCGGCTGCGCTCGCTCCGTTGCAGCTCGGCGAAGCGCGCGGCCTGCTCGGTGGGTGAGAGATGCCGCCAATCCTCGTGAACGAACGGCAGCCCCGCCTGGCGCAGCACCACCTGCTGCGGCCTGTCGAGATCATGGCCGACGAAGGCGGTGCGCAGCACCTGATGCCGCGCCACCACCAGCCGCCACGCGTGTTCGAACGCGGCCGCGTCGAGTGGCCCCTGCAGCCGGCAGGCCAGCGAGATCACATAAACAGCGGCATCGGGCTCATACAGGCTGTGGAACAGCAGCCCCCGCTGCAGCGGCGACAGCGGATAGACGTCCGCCACCGCCCTTGCTCCGCCGACCGACGCCACCACGCGGTCGAGCGTGTCCTGGTCGAGTTGCGCCAGCGGCACGTCCGACGGCGTCAGCCCGCCCGCGCTCGTCCTGCAATGCACGATCAGCTCGCGCAGCGCCGCCACATGGCGCAGGGCTATCCGCTCGATCGTCGCCGCCTCGAACAGCGCGCCGCCATAGAACCAGCGCAGCTCCAGGCCGTCCTTGCCGACATGGGCGGAGACGTCGATCAGATGCGCCCGGCGGTTGGAGGCGTGCTGGTCGCGGCCGACATCTTCCGCTGCGAAGCCGAATGATTGTCCGCCGGCGGCGCCATGGAACTGGCCGAGATAGTTGAAGCTGACCTCGATATCAGGCGCAGGCAGATCGACATTGCTGAGATAGCGCAGCATACCGTAGCCGACGCCACGCTGTGGCACCGCGCGCAGCTGCTCCTTCACCCGCTTCAGCGCCGCACCGGGATCACTCGCGCCGTCCACATCCAGCAGCACCGGGAACAGGCTGGTGAACCAACCCACCGTCCGCGTGATGTCGACATCGTCGAACAGCTCCTCGCGGCCGTGGCCTTCCAGCCCGACCAGGAGCTGCGGCGCGCCGGTCCAACCTGCGAACGCCTGCGCCAGCGCCGTCAGCAGCAGGTCGTTGATCTCTGTGTGGTAGACCTCCGGCACCTCCTGCAGCAGCGCCTGCGTCTCCGCCGCATCGAGCGCGACCTTGGCCAGCTGTACCTCGCTTGCGCTGTTCGCACCGTCGGCATGGTCCCGCGGCAGCCGCGGCGCGGTGTGCCAGGGCTGGCTCTGCCAGTAGTTCAGCTCATTGGTTGCCGCATCCGATCGCGCATGCGCCGTCAGCCGCTCCGCCCAGTGCCGGAACGATGTCGTCTTCGGCGGCAGCCGAACCGGCTCGCCGCGCTGCGAGGCGGACAGGGCCGTGCCAAAATCCTCCAGCAGGATCCGCCACGACACGCCGTCGACTACCAGATGATGCGCGATCAGCAGCAATCGCTGGCGATCTTCGCCGAGATCGAACAGCGCCGCCCGCAGCACCGGCCCCTGCGCCAGGTCGAGGCTCGCCTGTAGCCGCTCCGCATGCCGACGCAACGCCGGTGCCTGCACGGCGTCACCGAGGCCCGACAGATCGATCGCTTCGAACAGCGGCGCGGAGCGTAGCGCCGCTTCGCTCGCGTCATGGCTCTGCTGCCAGCCACTATCTCCGCGCATGAACCGTAGCCGCAGCGCGTCGTGCTGACACAGCAGCGCGTCCAACGCTGACATCACCACGTCCGCCGTCAGCGCCCGGACGTCGAGCAGAACCGCCTGGTTGAAGTGATCCGGCACCGCCAGGTCCTGGCCGAAGAACCAGCGCTGGATCGGCGTCAGCGGCACCGCACCCGACACCAGCCCCTGCTCGGCCACCGTGATCGTGGCTTCGCCCGCCACCGCCGCCAGCGCGGCGATGGTCTGCTGCTCGAACACCTGCCGTGCCGTCAGCGACAAGCCCGCCTGCCGCGCCCGCGCCACCACCTGGATCGACTGGATGGAGTCGCCGCCGAGCGCGAAGAAGTTGTCGGTGACGCTGATCTGCGTACGCTTGAGCACGTCGCGCCAGATCGCCGCCAGCGTCGCCTCGGTGGCGTTGCGCGGCGCGATCATCGTCTCGGCCGAACCGTTCCACTCCGGCGCCGGCAGCGCGTTGCGGTCGAGCTTGCCGTTCGGCGTCAGCGGCAGCGCTGCGAGCGGCACAATTGCCGACGGCACCATGTAGTCCGGCAGGCTCCGCTGCAACTGCTGGCGCAGGGCGTCGCTGGTGATGGCGGCGTCCGGTTGCGCCACCACATAGCCCACCAGCCGCTTGGCTCCGCCGTCCTCGCGCAGCACCACCGCCGCCTGTGCGACGCCGGCCTGCGCCGACAGCGCCGCCTCGATCTCGCCGAGCTCGATGCGGAAGCCCCGCAGCTTCACCTGGTGGTCGAGACGGCCGAGATAGTCCAGGACACCGTCCGCCCGCCAGCGCGCAAGGTCGCCCGTGCGATATAGCCGCTCGCCGGATACGAACGGGCTCGGCACGAACCGTTCCGCCGTCAGCGAGGGCCGATGCAGATAGCCACGGGCAAGGCCGACGCCGCCGATGTAGAGCTCACCGGCAACACCGATGGGCACCGGCTCCAGACGCGCATCCAGCACGTAGAGCTGGATGTTGCTGATCGGCTGCCCGATCGGCACCTGGCTGGCGCCGGGCTCGCTCCGGCACGGCCAGAAGCTGACGTCGACGGCTGCCTCGGTCGGGCCGTACAGATTGTGCAGCCGGCACGGCAAGGCCTGGAGGAAGCGGTTCTGCGTCTCCACCGGCAGCGCCTCGCCGCTGCAGATGACGTCGCGCAGGCTGCCGCAGCGATCGAGCTCCGCCGACTCGAGGAAGGCCTGCAGCATCGACGGCACGAAGTGCATCACCGTCACGCCGCGCTGCTCGATCAGCGCGGACAGATAGGCCGGGTCCTGGTGGCCGCCGGGCCGCGCAATCACCAGCTCCGCGCCTTCGATCAGCGGCCAGAAGAACTCCCACACCGAGACGTCGAAGCCGAACGGCGTCTTCTGCAGCACGACATCATTGGGCGTCAGGCGATAGGCGTCCTGCATCCAGGCGATGCGGTTGACGATGCCGCGATGGCTGTTCATCACGCCCTTCGGCCGTCCGGTCGAGCCCGACGTGTAGATCACGTAGGCCAGGCTGTCCGGATCGCAGGAGGTGGTCGGCGCCGTCTCAGGGTGGCGGGCGATCGCTGCCGCATCCGCATCGAACCGCACCACGACGGCATTGGTCGCGGGCAATCGCGCGGCGTGCGCATCCTGCGCCAGCAGCACCTTGGCCCTCGCATCCTCCAGCATCATCGCCAGCCGCTCCGGCGGCAGGCTGGGGTCGAGCGGCAGATAGGCGCCGCCGGCCTTGAGGATGCCGAGCAGCCCGATCACCATCTCCAGCGAGCGTTCAGCACAGAGGCCGACCACGGCATCGGGGCCGACGCCGAGCGCCTGCAGATGATGCGCCAGCTGGTTGGCCTGCCGCTCCAGCGCGGCGTAGGTGAGCGTCTGGTCATCGAAGCGCAGCGCTACCGCGTCGGGCGTCCGCGCCGCTTGCGCCGCGATCTGCTGATGCAGCAGCGCTTGCGGGTAGCTCGCTGCCGTGGCGTTGAAGCCGCGCACCACCTGCTGACGCTCGTCGTCGCTCAGCAGCGGGATCGCAGAGGTGGGTCGCGCAGGGTCCACGACGATCTCGCCGAGCAGGCGCACCAGATGCGCCACCAGCTTCGCGATCGAGGCCTGCTCGAAGCGGGCGGGGTCATACATCAGCTTGAGCGACGGCGACGCCCCCATGGCGACCTGAAGCGCCAGCGGGTAGTTGATCCGGTTGATCGCCCGGATCATATCCAGGCGAATCGTGTGGTCCTCCGCTTGCGCCTGCAGCTCCGCCGGATAGTTCTCGAACACCACGATGCTGTCGAACAGCGGCGTCCCGCCGGGCACCTCGCTCCAGCGCTGCACATCGGCCAGCGCGCTATATTGATAGTCGGTCAGCTCGCTCTGCCGCGCCTGGATCTCGCCGAGCCAGTCCAGCACCGTCGCGGAGCCCGGCAGGCCGACGCGCAGCGGCAGCGTGTTGATGAATAGTCCGACCGCATCCTCCACGCCCGGCAGCGTTTCCGGGCGTCCCGACACGGTGACGCCGAACACGACGTCGTCGCTGCCGCTGCAACGTCCGAGCAGCAAGGCCCAGGCGCCCTGCACCAGCGTATTGACGGTCAGCCGATGCTTTCGCGCAAAGCTTTCCAGGGCATGCGCGCCAATACGCAATTCCTCGTCATATTCAGCGTGCCGCGCGGCGACCGCGGCCGAACGCGATGGCCGCTCGAAGGGAAGCTGGGTCGGGGCCCCGAACCCCGCCAGCCCATGCCGCCAAAAGGCCTCCGCAGCCGCCGCATCCTGGCGCTGCAGCCACGCCACGTAGGTTCGAAACGGATGCGCCGGCGCAAGACGCGGCGCCTCACTGCGGCTGAGCGCGCCGTAGCAGGCGAACAGCTCGTTGAGCAGCGTCGTGATCGACCAGCCATCCAGCAGAATGTGGTGGCATGACCACAGCAGGCGATAATCCCGCTCGGCGAACCTGACGAGCACCAGCCGCATCAGCGGAGGTCGCGCAAAATCGAATCCGCGCGCGCAGTCGACCTCCTCGAGGTCGGCAAGCCGGCTGCTACTGTCGGTCTCCGAAAGCTCCCGCCAATCCTCGAGCGAAAATGCCGGCCTGGCGCTGCGCATCACGACCTGCAACGGCGTGTCCAGGTGCTGGCCGATGAACGCCGAGCGCAGCACGGCGTGACGCTCGACGACGCTGTGCCAGGCCCGGCGGAACGCATCGACGTCGAGCTCTCCGGAGAGACGGCAGCCGAGCGTGGTGACGTAGGCCCGCGACGCCGGCTCATACAGGCTGTGAAACAGCATCCCCTGCTGCGTCGCCGTCAGCGGATAGACATCCTCGATATCAGCGGGATCGGCGACCGCGCCGCGCACCTGCGCCAGATCCGCAGGCGAGATGCCGGCAAAGCGGCCCTCGGATGCTGGATGGCTCTCCCGCCCGGACGCCGCATCGAGCTCATGTCCCGCGGCAGCGGCCAGCGCTGCGATCGTCTGGTGTTCAAAGATCTGCCGCGAGGTCAGCCTCATACCGACCCGGTTCGCCCGCGCCACGACCTGGATCGATTGGATGGAGTCGCCGCCGAGCTCGAAGAAATTGTCGGTGACTCCGACCTGATCGAGCTTCAGGATGTCGCACCAGATCGATGCCAGCTTGCGCTCGTTCTCGGTCCGGGGCGCAACGATCTGTCCGAGCTCCGGCCGGCCTTCGGGCGCCGGCAGAGCCGCACGGTCTATCTTGCCGCCCGGCGTGAGCGGCAAGGCATCGATCGGCACGATCGCCGCCGGCACCATGTAGTCCGGCAATCTCTGCTGCAGCGCCTGGCGAAGCTGTTGAACGTAGGCATGCAGCAGCGGCGCCGCGCCGGGATCGTTGCCGTGGACGCGGCCCGAGAGCTGCGACGGATGCGGCAAGCGCACCGGGCCGGCAGTCTGCTCGCGATCGATGAAGACGACATCGTAGCTGCCGGTGGTCGAGCCGGACGTCCAGCTGACGCATACCTCGTAGCCGAGCCGCTTGCCCAGCGCCCAATACGCTTCCGGATCCTCGCCGATGGATTTGCGATCGTCGATGCTGCGCGCCAGATCGGCGAGACGCGCCGTCGGCTCGCACTCGCCGAGCGATTCCAGGCGTGCCAGATCGAGCGCCAGCCGCGCATTCGGCACATGCAGCACCGCCAGACTGGCCGGCCGCTCCTCAGCCAGAATGCCGGATAGCTCGACCAGCGCGCCGGTCGACCCATCGATCGTGCGCTCCGGCTCCCCCGGCACGCTACCACCGACGTGAAGCACCACGTCGTAGCGGTATCGGCTGAGCTCGTTGTGCGCCTCGGCCCTCTTGAGCAGGATCTCCACATGCGTGATCCGAGGCAGGCGGCTCTGGAGCGCCAGGAAGAAGCTCGGATCGACGGCGAGTTCGGTCTCGCGCTTGGCGGCTGCGACCGCACGGGTCCTGACATCATCGGCACGCGCCGCCGGGCTGGCACGCTCGATTTCGATCGCCGTGCGGAACATCAGCAGCAGGCCGAAGTGGCGGACGTCGCCAACGAAGATGCGGCCGCCGTCGGCAACGGCATCCAACGTTCCCGATATCACCTGAGCCAGATAGTCGGTGTCGGGAAAATACTGCACCACCGAATTGATGATGACGGTGTCGACAGATGCCGGCGCGAGGTCGGCCATCGCGATGGCCTCGCGCTGGGCCAACTCGACATGCGCCAGATCCGGCCGGCTCTTGGCCCATCGCCGCAGGCCGTCGATGGCCGCCGCCGAGATATCAGTGCCGCGATAGACGCTGCTGAGCGGCGCGAGATGCTCCAACAGCAGGCCGACACCACAGCCGATCTCGAGGATCCGCCGCGGGCCGAATCCGGCGATGCGCTGCACAGTGGCCATCTGCCATTCGCGCATGTCCGCTTCCGGGATCGGCTCGCCGGTGTAGCTGTTGTTCCAGCCGACGAAGCTCGGCGCCTTCGCCTCGCCCGAGCCGCCATAGGTCTCGTCGAACAGCGCCTGCCAGCCGGCGACGCCGTCGGCGTCCTCATTCGCCCCGGTCGCACGGCGCTCCTGCTTCAGTCGATTCAGGTCGGCTGCGACATAGGCGACGATCCGCTTGTGCCCGGGCCTGTCCTCCCGCGCCAGCGCGATCGCCTGGCTGACCTTGGAGTCTGTGAGCAGCGCGGCTTCGATCTCGCCGAGCTCGATCCTGAAGCCGCGGACCTTCACCTGCTGATCGAGACGCCCGAGAAACTCCAACGTACCGTCCGACCGCCAGCGCACCAGATCGCCGGTGCGGTAGAGACGGTCGCCGCATCCGAACGGATTCGGGATGAAGCGTTCGGCGGTCAGGCCCGGACGTGACAGATAGCCGCGCGCCAATCCGGCACCGCCGATGTGGAGCTCGCCCGGCACGCCGATCGGCACGGGCTCCAGATGCTGATCGAGAACGTAGACACAGGTGTTGGCCAGCGGGCGTCCGATCGCGGGCGCGCGCTTTTCGGCCGCGCAGGGATAGACCGTCGTACAGACGCTCGCCTCCGTCGGGCCGTAGGCATTGAGAACGACGCGCGGACCGGTCCACGGCGCGACGAGCTCGGCGGCGCAGGCTTCGCCGCCGACGAGCAGCGTCTTCAGCTCGGGCAACGAGCCGGCGTCGAGCGTACCGAGTGCGGACGGCGGCAGCAGGACGGCGCCGATCCTCTCCCGCCGCAGCAGATCCTGCAGCGGCTCGCCCGGCATCATGTCGTGCCGATCGGCAAGCACGAGCGCAGCGCCGCTGCGCCAGCTCATCAGCAGTTCCCAGACCGCCGCATCGAAGCTGAACGAGGCGAACTGCAGCACGCGGCCCTGCGGAGCGATCTGCAGCGGCGCGACCTGCGCCTCAGCCAGGTTGGTCGCGCCGCGATGCGGGACCATGACGGCCTTGGGCCGTCCGGTCGAGCCGGAGGTGTAGATCACGTAAGCGAGATTGTCTGGATCGACGGCAACGGCCGGAGCCACAGCTTCAAGCCGCGCGACCTCGACGCTGATAGAATCGAGACAGACCATCCTGGTGTCGCCGGCGGCGAGCCGATCGGCCACCGTGCTGTGTGTCAGCACGATGCGTGCGGCGGAGTCTGAGATCATGTAGGCGAGCCGCTCGGCCGGATAGTTCGGATCCAGCGGCAGATAGGCGCCGCCGGCCTTGAGGACGCCGAGAATTCCGATCACCATCTCGAACGATCGCTCGACGCAGATGCCGACGATCGCGTCGCGACCGACACCGATCGTGCTGAGATGATGCGCGAGCTGATTGGCGCGGCGGTCCAGCTCGGCATAGGTCAGCTGATCACCGCCCTTCACCAGCGCCGGAGCGTCCGGCGTGCGCACCGCCTGCGCGGTGAACAGCTCATGCAGCGTGCGGTGGGGAGTTGGCAGCGCCGGCCCGGCGCTCCAATGGCCGAGGACGCGCTCCCGCTCCGCCTCCGACAGCAGCTGCAATTGCGACAGCCGCGCGCCGGGATCGGCGATCACGCCACGAAGCAGCGCGACGAAATGCGACACCAGCCGTTCGGCGGTCGCAGCCTCGAACAGATCCGTCGCATAGAGCAGACAGCCGGTCAGCCGCCCGTCGACCTCGGTCATCGACATCTCGATGTCGAAGCGGACGGAGGCGGCGCCTTCGTCGAAGCGCTCGACCTCGAGACCGGGCAACGTCATCTGCTCGACGGAGACGTCCTGCAGCACGAAGACGGTCTGAAAGATCGGCTGCCGGCTCAAATCGCGCGTCGGCTGCAACGCGTCGACGAGCTTCTCGAACGGCAGATCCTGGTGCTGATAGGCGCCGAGCGCCGACGATTTGACTCTGTGCACCAGTTCGCGAAACGACGGATCGCCGCCGAGATCGGTGCGCAGCGCGAGCATGTTGACGAAGAAGCCGATCAGCTGCTCAGTCTCCGCGCGCACGCGTCCGGCGATCGGCGATCCGACGATGACATCGTCCTGCCCCGTCCAGCGCGACAGCAGCGCCTTGAAGGCCGCCAGCAGCACCATGAAGAGCGAGGCACCCTCGCGGCGACTGAAGGCGGCGAGCGCTGCCGAAATATCACAATCGAGCGCGAAGCGATGCGCCGCGCCGCGGAAGCTCTGCGCCGCGGGGCGAACGCGGTCGGAGGGCAGCTCGAGGCCGGCCGGCGCGTTGGCGAGGCGCTTCTCCCAATAAGCGAGCTGCGGCCGCTGCACCTCATCATCCACCCAGCGACGGTGCCAGCTCGCATAGTCCGCGTACTGGATCGGCAGCTCCGCAAGCGGTGATGGCCGCTGCTCCGCATAGGCACCGTACAGCGCAGCCAGCTCGCGGAACAACAGGCCCACCGACCAGCCGTCCGAAATGATGTGATGCATCGAAAGCGCCAGGACGTGCTCCTGCGGCGCCACTCTCAGCAGGGCGCATCGAAGCAGCCGATCGCGGTCGATCTCGAACGGCGCCTCCATCACCCCGTGCGCCCATGCTTGCGGCGATGTCTCGGCGCTCTCCTCGGCCACGAGTTCGACCGGCCAGGGCGGATCGATCTGCTGCGCCGGCCCGCCGTCGCGCAGGCAGAAGCGGGTGCGAAGGCTTTCGTGGCGGCGGACGATCTCGGTCAGCGCCGCCGAGAGCGCTGCGACGTCGAGTGCCCCCTTGAGCCGCGCGGCGAAACCGATCTGGTAGGCGGGCCCGAGGCGGCCGAGCCGGTCGAAGAACCACAGCCGCTCCTGCGCGAAGGACAGCGGCAGATCACCGCCGCGCGACACGCTCGGAATCCGCGCCGCCTGCTGCTCGAACAGATCGCGGACCTTGCGCCGGAGCAAAGCGCGGCGGCTGTCTCGCATCGCTGTCGTCGACGGGGCCTGGCTCTCGAACTTCTGCATCGGCGGTCGCCTGCTTCTGTTGGGTGTCACGCTCTCGTCCAACGTCCGATGTCGACAATCTCGACAGGACGCTGGCACTACAACTCAATTTAAGGTTGTATTTTTGGATGACGCACCTGCCTGGGCTGATGACAGGAACGGCGATCGATTGCTGATCTTGTTGGATAGTCCGGCGCGACTATCGAGAACGGGTCAGGCAACGGGTCAGGTTTGGCCTGCACCCAATGCGCGGACTACTTCGACGTCGTCCATTCTGGCGACCTCCATGGCGAGACCCCGCAGCATGTCGGCCTCGGCCCACAGCGGCGAGACCAGCAGACGCGCATGCAGCTCGCGTCCGAGCTCGGCGAGGCAGCAGTCCTGCCAAAGCCGTGCCGAATCGATCCGCACCATGAAGTCGCTCTCGATCCTGCTCCTGATCCGCATCAGCCCGAGCGATGTGACACCGAAGGCCATCAGCGGATCATCCGGGTCGAGCTGGTCGGCATCGATGCCGGCCAGTTCGCGCAGGATGTCGCGCAGATAATCATCGACCGATCGCTCCTGCTGAGATCGCGTCTGCCCCTTCAAGGCGATGACGAGCTCGACCGCGTCGAGCCGCTGCTCCTCCACCGCGGCCTCGTCCAGCTCCGAACTCCACTCGGCATGGATCGGCAGCGAGCCTTCGGCCAGCATCGCGCGGGCCCGGGAGCGCTGGATCTTGCCGCTTGAGGTCTTCGGCAGCAGGCGGTGTTGCGTGACCACGACGCGCGTGAGCTCGATGCCATGTCGCGCGGATACCGCGGACCGCACGGCCTCCAGCACAGCGGCAGTATCGCGCCAGCCGCGCCTCGGTTGCTCGATCAGCAGGACCGGCTGCTCCGTTGCGCGATCCGACATCGTGAACGCGGCCGCCTCGGTGATCTCGGGAACGGCTTCGCGCGCCGTCAGCTCGACGTCCTGCGGATAGACGTTCTGGCCGTGAACGATCATCACGTCCTTGATCCGCCCGCAGACATAGAGCATGCCGTCCCGCATCACGCCGAGGTCACCTGTCCGCAGATACGGGCCCTCGCCATCGGCAAGGCGTGCGCCGAACACGCGTTCGGTCTCGTCGGGATTGCGCCAATAGCCCGGGCCCGTGGTCGAGCCGTCGATCCAGATCTCGCCGATCGCATCCGCCACACAAGGCTGCCGCGTGTCGGGATCGACGATGAGGATGCGATGCTCCGGGCTCGGCACACCACATGACGGCAGGCTGTAGGCATCCTCAGCCGTCACGGCGCTACCGATCGCGCGTTGCTTCATGGCTGCATGCGAGACGGTCAAGGCCGACTGCCCGCGCCATACCGGCCCGCCGGAGACGAGCAGCGTCGCTTCGGCCAGCCCGTAGAACGGGCACATTGCGCGGCGGTCGAGTCCATAAGGCGCGAAGCGTTCGGCGAAGCGCTCCATCGTCTGCTGATTGATCGGCTCGGCGCCGGAGCCGGCGACGCGCCAGTGCCGCAGATCGAGGCCGACGCAATCTTCCTCGGCCACCTGCCGAAGGCAGAGATCATAGGCGAAGTTCGGCGCGATCGTGATCGTGCCGCCGAAGCGGGAGATCGCCTCGAGCCAGCGGACGGGACGGCTGACGAAGGCGGCCGGCGGCATCAGGATGGCGGTCGCACCGTGATAGAGCGAGGTGCAGATGCTGCCGAACAGGCCGAGATCATGGAAGTGCGGCACCCAGCTGACCCACACCGAGCTGGTGTCGAGCTCGGCCTGACGGCCGAGCAGAAGCGCGTTGCGTGCCGCATTGCCATGGGTCACGGCGACGCCGCGGGGCAATCCGGTCGAGCCCGACGTATATTGCAGCACGCAGAGCTCGTCCGGCGACGGCATGATCAACTTGCCCTCAGCGTCGTCGAGGCCTGCGTCGTCGAGGTCTGTGCCATCGAGCGGAAGCGTGTCCGTCGCGATCGTTGGCAGCGGATGACCCGATGCCGACACCAGACCATCGAGCCGCGCCTGCAGCGACGCGGACGTCAGAACCATCGCCGGCTCGGAATTCTCGATCAGCGCCGCGATGGCGCCGCCGCCGCCCGCGCGACGCGGCAGCGCGAGCGGCACCGCCACCGCACCCGCATAGAGCACGGCGAAGAACGCGCTCACGAACTCCAGCCCCGGCGGGTAGAACATCAGGACGCGATCGCCACGCCCAAGCCCTGCTTCGCGCAGCCGCGCCGCCAATCGCGTCGCGACGCGATCAAGCCCGGCATAGCTGATGTCGGCCGTCACCGACGCGGCGGGCAGAAAGCGGAATGCGACCCGCTCCGGCATCATCAGCGCGTTCGTCCGCAATGCCTCCACCATCGTTGCGGCACCAGCGCTGACGGCGCTGCTCGTTACTGCACTCTCGGATCTCATCATCGGCCTCAGTCCCCAGCCGAACGCATCACAGCGACGTCCGCCGGCACCTCGGCGGACATGGGTTATTTGTCGGCAACACATCGCCACGTCGCGACCGCATCCACTTGCTCGCAACTCAATCGGCCGTCTCGCGAGTCACCACACGGACCACCGACCCACCCACCAGGATCAGCTTCGCCTATGCCTGACGCTCAACAGCCACGCTCAGTTGATGTGCAACTCCAGAAACCACCGACCTGCATCGCACGACGCAGGCTGCGACAGCAACGATCTCCCGCGCCGTCAGGACGCCTCCGCCATGCGGCGACGCAGACTGAGCGGCCGCATGTCGGTCCAGACCTCATCGATATGCTTCAGGCAATCGGCCTTCGCTCCACGCACACCCTCGGCGCGCCAGCCGTCGGGAATGGCACGCCCGGCCGGCCAGATCGAATACTGCTCCTCGTCGTTGAGGACGACGATGAACTCCTCCTCGGTCGGCGCGCTCGGCTTGACACTGGCATGCATGACGTTCGACCTCCTCGTTGGACACACCACTGCGACACGCGCTCCCGACGCCTCGGGCAACGCAACACAGCGGCCACAGGCCGAGCAACGACGATCGATCCTCAAAGACGACGATCGCACTTGTTAGCTCGTCCTATATCTCTCCTAATATAGGAGACCCCTCCCTACCGCAATACCAATGTAAAGCGGGAACCCACTTTAGGTTGTAAACTCTCTCTAACGTTTATTTGAACATCCGAGGACACCGCGTTGAGCCCGATCACCACAAAACTTTTACAAACAACGCCGACGTCACACGAACACATCGCGGGAGAGGGGCAGCAACTCCTGCCGATCTCAGACGTTCCGAACGATCTCATCACGATGAGCAACAGATGACCGCGACGACTCTTCTTTATTGTATGCCCTATGCCGGTGGCAGCGGCCGCGTGTTCAGCACGTGGCAACGCTTCTTCCCTCCCGACATCAAGATTGTTTCCGTCGACTATCCCGGACGCGGAACCCGCATGCGCGAGCCGCTGCTTGATTCGATCGCGCGCATCGCGGACGAATTGGCCGAGACGATGGCATCACACGATCATGCGCGCTACGCGTTGTTCGGGCACAGCATGGGCAGCCTCGTCGCGTTCGAAGTATGTCATCGACTCGTTCGGCGTCACGGCTCGCCGCCCGCGCTTCTCGCCGTCTCCGGACATCGCGCTCCGGGCGCGCCACGACAAACGCCCGCGATGCACGATGCGCCGGATGCGGAGTTCATCGCGCATCTGCGCGAGCTCGGCGCGACGCCGCCCGAGGTGATCGCAGAGAATGATCTCATGGCGATGCTGCTTCCGATTCTGCGCGCCGACTTCCGCGCCTGCGAGAGCTACGCGCCCATGACGGGCCGCATGCTGTCCGTTCCGATCGCAGCCTATGGCGGCCTCCACGACGCCGAGGTCGGCGCGGCCGAGTTGCGCGCCTGGCGCAGGGAGACGACGGGTCCGTGCGTCAACAGGATGTTTCCCGGCGATCACTTCTATCTCCGCGACCACGCCGCCACGCTCGCCGCGGCCTTGCAGCACGACCTGCGCGCGGCGCTCGCCGCGACGCCGGATCTTGCGACCTCGCACGCTGCGGGACACTAAGGGACGCCCGGAGCGGAGCGGCCAGGCGGCATGCGCCACGGCTCCGCATCACCGTGCTTGCGGATGGCGGCGCAATGTCCCTATGGTAGCCGCCCGCGTCTCCTCTCGCGATGCGGCGCGCCGCAGTTGGAATCCGCGCCCCGCGATCGTCCGACCGGCCCGCTGGATCTGGCGTGATCGAGAGGAAGCCGCGGGCGTAACGACAAGGGAGTCCCGACTGTGTCCGCTCCGGAAAGCTTGCCCATCGACAAGATCCACATTCCCGACAAGAAGCGTAAAGCGCTCAAGCCGGACGTGGTCGACGCGCTGGCCGAGAGCATTTTGGAAGTCGGCCAGCGCGAACCCATCCTCGTCCGCCGCGACAAGGACCATTTCGTGCTGGTCGAAGGCCTGCACCGCCTGGAAGCCTGCAAGGCGCTCGGCGAAGGCGCCATCAAGGCGCTGCTGGTCTCGGCCGAGGAAGCCCGCCAGCGCGAGCTCCCGCCGCCGCCGCCCGATCCGGAGCGCGAGAAGATGGAGCGGCTGCGCAAGCTGCGGCTGGAGAAGGAGGAAGCGGACAAGCTTGCCGCGGCGTCGCGTAGCAGCGCGGGCGCTCACGCTGCGACACGTCCGCGCACACCCGGTGAGACGACACCCCGGAGCGGCCGCAGCGGCGCGTCCAAGCCGGCGCGCTCCGGCGCCACTGTCGCCGCCCCCAAGACGCTGTCCGACTGGATCAAGCAGCAGGAGCGCAGCGGCGGCCGCTACTGACGTTCACGCGCCGCCAGGCCATGTGCAAGCCATGTGCAGGCCATGTGAGTGACGACGAGAAGCGGCCTGCGCCCGCCTGCGTCGCCGCACCGCAGCGGCTTCGGCCGCGCAGGTCTGGGCATGACGGCGTCGAGCGACGCCCGACTACCAACTCGAGCGCCCCTGTGCGATCCTCTCCCGCTGCGGCGCTACGCCGTTGCATTGCACGTCATCACCCATCCCCGTCAGCCACCGAGATCGAGAGGACGCCCCATGCCGACCGCCATCTATCCCAGCCTCAAGGACCGCACGGTGCTCGTGACCGGCGGCGGCTCCGGGATCGGCGAAGCCATCGTCCGCAACTTCCTCGGCCAGGGCGCGCGCACGGCCTTCATCGACATCGACCGCGAGGCCTCGGAGACGCTGCTGGCCAGCCTGCCGGCGCAGGCGCGCGTCCACTTCGAGCACGCTGACGTCAGGGACATCGCCGCGCTTCGCGCCGCGATCGACGGCGTGCGCCGCGCCTTCGGCCCGATCACGGTTCTCGTCAACAACGCCGCCCGCGACGACCGCCACAGCATCGAGGAGGTGACGCCGGAGTATTGGGACGAGCGCATGGCCGTCAACCTCAAGCATCAGTTCTTTGCCGCCCAGGCGGTCGCGCCCGACATGCGCAGCGCCGGCGGCGGCGCGATCGTCAATCTGGGCTCGGTGAGCTGGGTGCTCGGCCAGGGCGGAATGCCCTGCTACACGACCGCGAAATCCGCCATCCAGGGCCTCACCCGCGCACTGGCCCGCGACCTCGGCCCCGCCAACATCCGCGTCAACTCGATCCTCCCCGGCTGGACCATGACCGAGCGCCAGCTCAAACTCTGGCTCACCCCCGAAGGCGAAGCCGAGCTGATGCAACGCCAATGCCTCAAGCGCAAGATCATGCCCGACGACATCGCCCGCGTGGTGCTGTTCTTCGCATCGGATGATGCCGGCGCCTGCACCAACCAGAACTACATCGTCGACGGCGGCTGGGTGTGAGAGCGCTCAGCGATCGCGTCAGACACCACCTCCGCCATCACGGCACAACCACCTGCCAATGAGTTACTCCGTCATGCCCGGGCTTGTCCCGCTTGCGCGGCCGAAGCCGCTTCGGCGCGGCGAAGGCCCGGCCATGACGATGTGGAAGCAGACGAGGCCACCACCAACACGCCCGTAGGGCGGATCAGCGCAGCGTGATCCGCCGCCACGCGCCGCACTCCATGCCCATCTCCCGAGATCCCGAACTGCGCGCTCCCGCGCAGGACAGTTTGCCGCGCCGCCGTCGGCCCCGCAGCGGGAACGGGCCATGTGGCGAGCCGTTGCCGACACGCACGATGCGGACGCCTCGACAGCGCATGCCCGGCGCTACCGCCGAACGTGGTCCGCATCATCCCCTGGCGACCGCCACATCCCCACCAACATGATTGGAGTCCCCGATGCGAGCAACCATCGCTGCCCTCTCCGCCATTCTTCTCGCAAGCACGGTCGGAGTCTCCGCGGCGCCGAGCGCCGCACGCTTCGAGAGCCGCGAAGCGACGACCTCTCCGATGCGCCTGGCGCAGCGCGATCACCGCGACCGCGACGGCCGCTGGCAGCACGAGCAGCGCCGCTACGATCATCGCAGCTACGGTCGGCGCCACGGCCCGCCCGCCGGCTGGCAGCGCTACCGCTTCCGGCCGCACGATTATCACCGCCGCGGCTGCACGCAGATCGGCCCCGCCTGGTTCTGCCCGTAGCCGCCAGCGCATCCGTCCCGCATATGCCTCAGCGCAGGCCGTGCGGGACGGACCGCCCGAGATCCGCCGCCTCGCCCCCAACTCCATCCACCCCATCATCTCAGCAAGTGCGGTGCAGCATGCCCGCCCAGGCACACCACGGAACGGACGACGTTACAACCCGTTCACACCGCATCATCGCCCTCCCCGGGACAGCGCACCAGCATTGACGGCGTCACCCCCGCCGCTATCGTCAGGGCCAGGATACACGCCGTCCCCGCATCCACAGGAGCGCTCCATGCTGACCGCAGGCTTGGCTCGGACTCTGGCCCCTCTGGACGAGACCATCACCATCGCGGAGCTCACGCGCGATCCCTATCCGATCTATCAGCGGCTGCGGCGCGAGGCGCCGGTGCTGCGGGTCAAGTCGGTGGGCCGGACGTTCCTCACCAAGGCGGCCGACACCAAATATGTGAAGGACAATGCGGCGCTGTTCTCGTCCGACGATCCGAACACGCCGATGAAGCGCGCCTTCCTCGCGCACACCTTGATGCGCAAGGACCACGACGAGCACCGCGCCGAGCGCATGGCGATGATGCCGGCTTTGATGCCGAAGACGATCGAAGCCGTCTGGGAGCCGCTCTACACCAAATTCGCCACGGACTATCTCGACCGGCTGCCGCGCGGCGAGATCGTCGACCTGTTCCCCGCGCTGGCCGGCCCGCTGGCCGCGCGCATCCTGGCTGAGGTGATGGGCGTCCCGGACGCCAGCGACGACGAGATGCAGCGCTGGTCGCAGACCCTGATCGACGGCGCCGGCAATTTCGGCTGGACGCCGGGCCCGTTCGACGCGTCCGACATCGCCAATGCGGAGATGGACCGCTGCATCCGCGCCAATATGGAGCGCGTGCGCGCGATCCCGGATTCCTCCGCGCTCTCCTTCATGGTCAACGCCAAGACCCCGATCGCCGAAAGCCAGATCATCGCCAACATCAAGATCGCGATCGGCGGCGGCATCAACGAGCCGCGCGACGCCCTGCTGACGATCCTCTACGGCCTCCTCACCAATCCGGAGCAGCTCGAAGTCGTGCGCGCGGACAACAAATGGCGCGCCGCCTTCGAGGAAGGCGTGCGCTGGGTGGCGCCGATCCAGGCGAGCTCACGCCTTGTCATGGAGGACACCGAGATCCGCGGCTGCCTGATCTCGAAGGGCGACACCGTGATGACCATCCAGGCCTCCGCCAACCGCGACGAAGACCTGTTCACTGACGGCGAGCGCTACAACGCCCTGCGCGACCCCAACCCCCACCAGGCCTTCGGCAACGGCCCCCACCACTGCGCCGGCGCCCACCTCTCCCGCCGCACCGTCGGCGCGATCCTGCTGCCGATGCTGTTCGAGCGGTTTCCGCGGATGGAGCTGGTGGATGCGGGGAGCGTGCGGTGGCACGGGTTCGGGTTTCGGGGGCCGCTGGGTTTGGCGGTGAGGCTGGGATAGAACTGCGGCGCGTCGATCGTCAATCCAATCGACATGCTTCGCCAATGCGCGGAGATGGAGCTAATCATAGAAGGCGTTCTTACGGACTAGACGGCATGGCTGCCTCTCAAGGCTCGAATTCGATCAGATTGCCGAAATCAAGCTTTTGGATAAACCGCTTCACATTGCGAGGCCCGATTTGGAAGATGTGCAGCGACGGCCTGCACCGCTCAACACCTTGGAGCCCTGATCGACGCTTTCAAGATTGAGCAAGTTTACCAGTATCTAACCGGCACCGATGTTCCGTCAACGAATGGCGGCCGCGACCGATAAGTTCAATGACATGCGCGAAAATCTTGATAAGGAGCGCAAGTTCATGGGCCGTCAATGGGCCAAAGCGTTAAACCCAGATCCTCCCGGTCATCGCCTCGACGGTCGGCATAGTTGGTGACCTGCAAGCGATCGCCGGAAAGGCGACGCCTGAAACTCCAGGACTAGACGTCGCGTTCCTAAAGGATGTGTCCGAGAAGGAGTCAGGCTGACTGATCGATCTTTACGCCGAGTAGTTCACCTTCTCTTTTCAAGATCGCGAAGGGCTTGTATTTGGCGCACCGGCGCGAAGGGCTTCTATCATAAGGAACCTTCGCGGAGGCCGTAGAATATCTTTAAAGCTGTTTCAGAACTGACCGCACTCCAGGCTTATCTCGTCGCGGAGAAGGGCTGCAGAGTCACGACGTTAGGACTTCGGAGCCCTTATCCTCTCAACAATAAGCTAAGAGCTTGATTGCTCGCTCTGCTGCCGAACTGACGGCCGGAGCGTCTTGATGATATCTCGGACAACAGGATAGGAAAATCCGCTAACCCAGCCGACCACACCACTCAACCATGGACGCGATCCTGTGAAGTCGTTCAGGAGCACGCCAAGTAATCCAATTTGGATCACCCCAAACGCCAGGACGAAGGCAAGCAAGTAACCGATCATAACTGCGATGAAGAAACGCTGACCTGATGACCAGCGCTCTGGGTCAAACGAGAGCAAGTCCCCAAATTTGAGGTTGCCTGTTCTGAAATTAAACTCCGTCCAGACGCCAAAAGCCGCGCCTGCCGGTATCCAAAGGGCAGCAAGCACAGCGACAACTAGCGGAGGAAAATTACCTTTGGCGTCGGGCCCTGGTAAATAGATTCCATAGGTGGAAGCTGCAAAGATGGCGAATCCGGCTACAACGGTTGGCAACAATATAGCGAGCGTATAGCGCGTATACTCGAACCAAATTCTGTTACGGCTTTCGTATCCTTTTTGAAGAACCTGCCGCTTCGTACTTTCTAAGCTGTCCTTGCCTTCTCCAATGCGATAGTCAGGCCCGCAGCAGCCGACTTGACCAGCTAATTGAAGCCGCTCCATGAAATTAAGCAAGGCTTCTGCGTCATCGCGAAAAAACGTCACGACGGATTGAGCGGCCCCTTCGAGATCGAGCTTCAGCTGACGCAAATCCTCCGGCGGCTCCGGGGCGCCCGACACTCGCTCAAAGAAGAGATCCGTAGGAGGTTCGTCTATCAGAACTCTTGAATAGTAGCCGCCGGCCATCTGCCTTTTCTCTTCATCGGTCTCCGCGGCTGCTTCCTGACCTCCTTCCATCACGGCTTTTTTCCTTTTGACCTCAGATGCGAACAGTCCGGACAAGGCTCAAGCGCACTTGGCGGCTTCCATCCTGGAGGAACCGTTATGTAGAGCCTGTCTGGAGCCACAATGTCCATCGCATGCTTGACGATCTCCGCGCTTGCGCTCCGTACCGCATCTTGCCTCGCAGCGTCTCCTTCAAGCTGGGCTAAGTCTTCTAGCTGCCTGCCCAGTGTCGCGATCGTCAACGCGATAAGGGCAACATGATCGGGCGGGGTCGGCGCCCCCCCATGTTGCTGTTGCTGTTGCTGTTGCTCGTGTTTCTGCTGCGACTGTTGCTGTGCCTGCGCAGAAACCTTGTGATACTGACCAGACATCGAACTTTCTCCTGCACTTATTCAGCGAGTTCAATGCGCAGCAACCTATCAGCGGTCCATGACCTGACACTTAGTTGCATTTCGGGTTTTAGCGAGACGACGACCCAAATGTCGCTTCATGATGACGCCAGAGGAATCAAGCACAGTGCGATCAAGAATTCAACTATGATAGAACATCCTATCTTAGATGGCGGGACCTCAAACATCTTCGACGCTTTGATCGGCGGCAAAGCGCAAAGCTGATCTCTCTGCCGATCAAAGGCGTGTCATGAGTTTGTCGCCGTCGATTATCCAAGTGAAACAGCTTTCGTAGCTCCGGTCCACCTCGCGCCGTCCTTCATCGTCGTTAGCTCCTCTGGCCGTCGTAATACCAATTTAGTTGCCGACGAGAACCCACGCCGATGGAGCAGATCGTTGCAATCAAGGGTAAGCTATGGCCGCTCGCATCCCGCCCATGCCCCCCCAAACTGCCCGTCGTGCCAATCTGCCGCATTCCGTCGGGCAACTTCGGCCTTGCGCCGTCGGGCAAATCAGATCGACACTCATCGCCGTCTCCTGCTCACTAAAGGGGCGTTTCGCGATCGTCACGGACCGTGGAGCGGGAGGTGCGGTGGCCGCCTGGGGTCGGCGTGCGCGTTTCGCGTGCGGACGAACGAACCCCAAGCGGACGGTCAAGCCGTGTGGTCCCGACACCCCGATGCTGGTGTCTTGGTCGGTCACGATGCCGATGACGGGGGCAAGCAAGCCCGGTCCCCTGGGAGAGCACGGAGCAGCCGTTAAGCCCATCGCGCAGGGAAGGCCGGAGTGTTTCGGCCAATCCTGTGGTGACTGCCGCCTGCTTTTCTTTCTGCAGGCGGGCCATGGGTGCGGCCTGCACCCGGCCTTCCCTGCGCCCTTCTTCTGACAAGGGCGTACCTGCCAGCAGAGCTCGGACGCGACAGCGCGCCGCGAGGCGGCGGAGCCGCGCGCGGAATTCTTGTGAGGTCGGGTCACGCAGGTCAATTGGCCGCAGCCCGCATTGCATGAAATTTGCATCGCGCGGGCGGTATGGATCACGAATGAACCTCATCAGCCTCGACATCCGCATGCTCAGGTCGCTGATCTCGGTGGTCGAGACCGGCAGCATCACCGAGACCGCCCGGCGGCTGGGACGCACCCAGCCGGCGATCACCTTGCAGCTACAGCGGCTGGAGGAGCTCACCGGCAAGCAGCTGTTCGTGCATGGCGGCCGGCGGCTGGCGCTGACCGAGGACGGCGGCATCGTGCTGACCTATGCGCGCTCGATCCTGCGGCTGCATGACGAGCTGATCTCGCAGCTCGCCTCGCAGGAGATCGAGGGCCAGGTCGTGCTCGGCACGCCCGATCTCTATGCGGCGTTCATGCTGCCCTCGATCCTCAGCGTGTTCCGAAAATCCTTCCCGCGCATCCAGGTCGAGCTGAACTGCGCGCTGTCGACGCCGCTGGTCGGACTGGTGAAGCGCAGCGAGGTCGACATCGCGCTGGTCACCCGTATGAACGATTTCACCGGCGGCCAGGTCGTCCGCCGCGAGCAGCTGGTGTGGATGACCGGCGAGCAGTCATCGGCGCATCAGGAGCATCCGATCCCGCTGGCGCTCTTGCCCCAGGGCAACATCTATCGCGACCACGCCATCGCCGCGCTGGAGGCTGCGAATTTGCGCTGGCGCGTCGCCTGCCAGAGCGAGAGCGTCGGCGGGCTGCAGGCGGCCGCCTTCGCCGGCATGGCAGTGACCGTGCTCGGCCGCAGCGCGCTAGTGGCCGGCATGCGCGAGCTCGGCCCCGCCGACGGGCTGCCGGCGCTGCCGCAGGTCGAGCTGCTGCTATACAAATCGAGCGGCGCAACCTCGAAGGCCGCCACCGCGCTGCACGACTACCTCGCGCATTATCTGCGGCTCGGCGACCAGCACGGCGCGACCGGAGCGCCGATCGAGATGGGGTGAGCGTGCGTAACGCGCACTGTCCTTGTGAGCTCCCCTTTCACGCCACGTCATTGCGAGCGCAGCGAAGCAATCCAGGGGTGGCGAGCGGGACTCTGGATCGCTTCGCTGCGCTCGCAATGACGCGGAGCAAGAGGACAAAGTCCGGACCTCACGCAGGCGTCCGTAGGGTGGGCATAGCGGCCGCAAGGCGGCCGTGTGCCCACCGTCGCACAACGAACTCATCAGCAAGATGGTGGGCACGGCGCCTTTGCGACCTCGCTTGGCGGGATAGCACCCCCGCGCCTTTGCCCACCCTACGACAGCTTCGCCTCAGGCCACCTCCCCGCCCAGGGCTGCGCCTCCTCGAACGCCGCCGCGATCTTGAAGATGGTCGGCTCGTCGAGCCAGGGCGCGACGATCTGCAGGCCGATCGGCAAGCCCTGGCTGTCGAAACCGCACGGCACGGACGCCGCCGGCAGGCCCGCCAGGTTCATCGGCCAGGAGAACGGCGACCAGCCGAGATGCGGATCGACCGGCTTGCCGTCGACCATGGCCACGCCGAGTTCGCCGGCCCCGAAGGCCGTCACCGCGACAGTCGGCGTCACCAGCGCATCGAAACGCTCGAACAGATTGACGAAGGCCGCGCGCGCCTGGGTGCGGCGGTAGCTGGCCTCGATGTAGTCGACGCCGCTGTAGCGCCGGCCGGCCGCGATCACGTCGCGATAGTCGGTCTCGCAGCTCGACAGCTCATCGCCGGTCTTGTGCGCGACGGCCGCGGCCTGCTCGACGAAGGCGATCGGCTTCAAGGTGCGCTCAAGGATCTCGCGATCGAGCGCGATCTGATCGGCCGCGATCCGCGCCCCGCAGCTTTCCAGCACGGTGAGCGCCTTGGTGAAGGCGGCACGGACGTCGGGGCTGACCGCGGCGTAGCCGAAATCGGCGCTGGCGGCGATGCGCAGGCCCGTCAACGACCGCGGGCTCGCATCGAAGCGGCGCTGCGCCACCGCGAGGCTCGCCGCATCGCGGAGGTCGTGAATCGCGATCGTCTCCAGCGCCAGCGCGGCGTCCGCCACGGTGCGCGTGATCGGGCCGGTATGCGCCAGCGATGCCCAGGATGGCGGCGCGAAACCGGGCGAGCGCGGCACCAGGCCGAAGGTCGGCTTCAGTCCGAACACGCCGCACAGCGAGGACGGCACGCGGATCGAGCCGACGCCATCGGTGCCGATCGCGATCGGCCCGCAGCCGGCCGCGACGGCCGCCGCCGCGCCGCCGCTCGAGCCGCCGCTGGTGTGCGCCGGATTCCACGGGTTGCGCGTCAATCCCGTCACCGGGCTGTCCGCCGTCAGCTTGTAGCCGGACTCGCAGGTCGTGGTTTTGCAGGTGATGATCGCGCCGGCCGCCTTCAGCGCCGCGACGACCGCAGCATCGACATCCGGCACGAAGCTCCTGTTCATCGGCGAGCCGGCATAAGCGGGCACGCCGGCGACGAACACCAGATCCTTGATGGTGACGGGGATGCCGGCCAGCGGACCGCACGGCTCGCCCGCCTGCATCGCCGCGGTGATGCGCGCGGCGTCCGCCCTCGCCTGCTCATACATCGCGGTCACCACGACGTTGCAGCGGGCATCGGTGGCTTCGAGCGCGGCTATGACGTCCTCGACCACATCGACCGGCGTGAAGCGCTTGCGGCGGTATCCCGCCAGGAGATCGACGGCGGACAGGCGAGCGAGATCGGACGGCGCGTCCGCGGCGGCCGCGTGGGCAGACAAGGCTGTCATGATGGGGTCCTGAGGCTACCTCGATGCGGCCGCAACGGCGCGCTTGGCCATCACCGTGACGAGATGCGCCCGGTAGTCGGCTTCCGCATGGATGTCGGATGCGAGGCCCGCGGCATCGATCTTGATCGAGGCGATGCTGGTGGGTTCGAAGCTGCCGTTCAGGGCCTGCTCCATGGCGGCGACGCGGAACACGCCGGGGCCCGCGCCGGTCACGGCCACGCGAACACCGCCGGCGAGCTTGGCGACGAACACGCCGACCAGCGCGTAGCGCGACGCCGGCGCCTTGAACTTGGCGTAGCCGGCCGCGAGCGGCACCGGAAAGCGGATCGCGGTGATGATCTCGCCCGGCTGCAAGGCGGTCTCGAACAGGCCGAGGAAGAACTGATCCGCCGCGATCTCGCGCGCGCTGGTGATGATGGTGGCGCCGAGGCCGAGCACGGCGGCCGGATAATCTGCCGAGGGATCATTGTTGGCGACGGAGCCGCCGAGCGTGCCGCGGTTGCGGACGGCGGGATCGCCGATCTCGGAGGCGAGCTGCGCGAGCGCGGGGATGCGCGCCTGCACGATCGGCGACGCCGCGACGACAGCATGCGGCGTCATCGCGCCGATCGTCACGGTCTCGCCATCGTCGCTGATCCCCTTCAGCGCCGGCACCTTGGCGAGATCGACCACCGCCGTGGGCGCCGCGAGACGCTGCTTGATGGTCGGGATCAGCGTCATGCCGCCGCCGAGCACCTTGCTGTCCTCGACCGAGGTCAGGAGCGTCACGGCGTCCGAGATTTCGCTCGGCTGATGATAGGCAAATGCTCTCATGTGTCCCTCCTACTCCGCCGCCACCGGCAGCGAGGCGTTCTGCAGCAGGCGCCAGATCCGGTTCGGCGTCGCCGGCATGTCGACATGGGTGACGCCGAGATGCGACAGCGCATCGACCACCGCGTTGATGACGGCCGCCGGCGAGCCGATGGTGCCGACCTCGCCGCAACCCTTCACGCCCATCGGCGTGTGCGTGCACAGCGTCGAATGCGTCGCGACCTTCATCATCGGCAGATGGTCGGCACGAGGCACGCAATAGTCCATCAGCGAGCCCGAGACCAACTGCCCGGAGCTGTCGTCGTACACCGCGTTCTCGTACAGCGCCTGGCCGACGCCCTGCACGATGCCGCCGTGCAATTGGCCCTCGACGATCATCGGATTGATGACGGTGCCGACATCGTCCACCGCCGTGTAGTTGACCAAGGTGACGATGCCGGTCTCCGGATCGATCTCGACCTCGGCGATGTGGCAGCCGCCGGGATAGGTGAAGTTGACCGGGTCGTAATAGGCCTGCTCCTCCAGGCCGGGCTCGAGGATCTCGAGCGGATAATTGTGCGGCACATAGGCGGCGCCCGCGATCTCCTCGATGGTCTTGACGCGGTCGGTGCCGGCCACCGAGAACTTGCCGGACTCGTAGTGGATGTCCTGCTCGCTCGCCTCCAGCAGATGCGCGGCGATCTTCTTGCCCTTGACGATCACCTTGTCGGCCGCCTTCGACAGCGCCGCGCCGCCGACCACGAGGGAGCGCGAGCCATAGGTGCCCATGCCGAACTGCACGCGGTCGGTGTCGCCGAACACGATATCGACGTTCTCGAAGGGCACGCCGAGCTTGTCGGAGACGATCTGCGCGAACGTCGTCTCATGGCCCTGGCCGTGGTTGTGCGTGCCGATCAGCACCGTCACCTGCCCCGCGGGATGCACGCGCACCGTGGCGCTCTCATAGAGACCGCCGCGGGCACCGAGCCGGCCGGCGAAGCGCGACGGCGCCAGGCCGCAGGCCTCGACATAGGTCGAGAAGCCGAGCCCGCGGAACTTGCCGTTGCGCGCCGACTCCGCCTTGCGCACGCCGAAATTCTTGACGTCGGCGGCGACCAGCGCGCCGTCGAGACAGCCCATCGGATCGCCGGAATCGTACTGCACCAGCACCGGCGTTTGATACGGATAGGCCTCCTTCGGGATCATGTTGCGCCGGCGCAGCTCGACGCGGTCGATCCCCATCTCGGCCGCGGCGACATCGACGATGCGCTCGACCACGAAGGTCGCCTCGGGACGGCCGGCACCGCGATAGGCGTCGACGGGAACGGTGTTGGTGAACACGACCTTGACGTTGCAGTAGATCGCGGGCGTCGTGTAGACGCCGCCGAGCAGCGGAGCATAGAGATTGGTCGGAATGTTCGGCCCGAAGGTCGAGAGATAGCCGCCCATGTTGGCGAGCGTCTTGACCCGCAGCGCCAGGAATTTTCCGTTTTCGTCGAGCGCGAGCTCAGCCTCGGTGACGTGGTCGCGGCCATGACGGTCCGACAGATAGCCTTCGGAGCGGTCGGCCACCCATTTTACCGGGCGCAACACACGCTTGGCCGCCCAGGTGATGACGGCTTCCTCGCCATAGTGGAACTGCTTGACGCCGAAGCCGCCGCCGACATCCGGCGCCACCACGCGCACCTTGTGCTCCGGCAGCTTCAGCACCAGCGCGCTCATCAGGAAGCGCACGACATGCGGAAACTGGCTCGTCGTCCACAGCGTGTGGTGGCTCTTGCCCGGATCATATTCGGCGATCGCAGCCCTCGGCTCCATCGGATTGCCGATCAGCCGGTTGTTGACGAGGCTGAGCTTGGCGACATGCGCTGCCTTGCGGAACGCCGACTCCACGGCCGCCTTGTCGCCGAGCTCCCAGTCGCAGCAGACATTGTTCGGCACGTCGTCGAACAGCTGCGGCGCGTCGGGGCGGACGGCGTCGAGCACGCCGACCACCGAAGGCAGTACCTCGTAATCGACGCTGAGAAGCTCCGCAGCCGACTTCGCCTGCTCAAGCGTCTCGGCGATCACGAACGCCACCATGTCGCCAACGAAGCGCACCTTGCCCTGCGCCAGCATCGGGAATGGCGGCTCCTTCATCGGCACGCCCTTGGCGTCCGAGATGCCCCAGCCGCAGGGCAGCGAACCGAGCCCGTCGGCGGCGACATCCTCACCGGTCAGCACCGCGACCACGCCGGGCGCCGCCAGCGCCGCAGCCTTGTCGATGCCGCGCAGCACGGCATGCGCATGCGGCGAGCGCACGAACACGCCGAAAGTCATGCCCGGCCGCTTGATGTCGGACACGTAGTTGCCGCGTCCGGTGAGGAAGCGTTGGTCTTCCTTGCGCTTCGGCGCGGCGCCGATCCCGATCACTTGCCCCATGGTCACTCTCCCGCTGACGTGGCGTGCATGGCGGCAGCGCCGGCCATGACCGCGATGACGATGTTCTGGTACCCAGTGCACCGGCAGATGTTGCCTTCGAGCCCGTGGCGCACCTCGGCCTCGGTCGGCGTCGGGTTGGCGGCGGCAAGCGCCGTCGCGGTCATCACCATGCCCGGGGTGCAGAAGCCGCATTGCAGCCCGTGGTGCTCGCGAAACGCTTCCTGCATCGGGTGCAGTCCGTTCGAGCCCGCGGTGGCGCCAAGCCCCTCGATGGTCAGCAAGGTCGCGCCGTCCAGCGCAGGGGCGAGCAAGGTGCAGCTCTTCACGGGAACGCCGTCGAGATGCACCACGCAGGCGCCGCATTGGCTGGTGTCGCAGCCGACATGCGTGCCCGTCAGGTTCAGCTGCTCGCGCAGGAGATCGCTGACCAGCGTTGCCGGGTCCACGTCGACCGTGGTCGCACGGCCGTTGAGAGTGAAGGAGATCTGCACGCTGTACTCTCCGTTGTCGAAATGGAATCAGGCGAGCGGGCGGGCGCGGTCCGCCACCCAGGTGGCCAGGACGACGTCGCCGACATTGAAGGGATCTGCGAAATAGGTCTTCTCGGGCACGTAGGCGACGAACTCGTCGTCCGTCACGGTGTCGAGCATCACCTTGACAAAATAGCCCTGGTACTCGATCGCGGTGACGCGGCTCGGCAGCGCGGTGCCACAGCCCGGCGGCAGCGTCGCGCCGGGACGGACCAGCGCCACGTCGTCGCGCCGCACGGCGATGTCGATGGTGTCGCCGACGCCGATCGCGGCGCGCTGCGGCGGCAGCGGCAGCTCGATCGCCTGCTGCGTGCTCTGCTTGAGCACGAGGCTCTCGCCATTGACCTTCTCGACCCGGCCGGACAGCACGTTCTGGCCGCCCATGAACTCCGCGACGTAGCGGTCGCGCGGGTTGGCATAGACCTCGCGCGCCGGCCCGGCCTGCTTGATCTTGCCCTGCTCCATCACCACGACGAGATCGGCGAGCGCGATCGCCTCGAGCTGGGTGTGGGTGACGTGGATGAAGGTGATGCCGAGCTCGCGCTGCATCCGCCGCAGCTCCTGCCGCATCTGCACCCGCAGCTGCTCGTCGAGCGCCGACAAGGGCTCGTCCAGCAGCAGCACGCGCGGCTCAGTGATCGCGGCGCGCGCCAGCGCCACGCGCTGCTGCTGGCCGCCGGAGAGCTGCGCCGGCAGCCGGTCGGCGAACTGCGTCAGCCGCACCTTCTCGATCATCGCATCCGCCGCCCGCAGCCGCTCCGCCTTGGACTGGCCGCGCACCTGCAGCGCGAAGGCGATGTTCTCGCGCACCGTCAGATGCGGAAACAGCGCGTAGGACTGGAACATCATCGCCGTGCGCCGCTGCACCGGCGGCAGGCCGACCACGTTGTGGCCGCCGATCACGATCTCGCCGGCGGTCGGGTCCTCGTGGCCAGCGATCATGCGCAGGATGGTTGTCTTGCCGCAGCCGGACGGGCCGATGAAGCAGCAATAGGCGCCGTCGGCAATCCGCAGATTGACACCGTCGACAGCGCTGACGACGCCGTCATAGCTCTTGCAGACACCCGCCAGCTCGATATCGCCTCGTTCGATCCGCATCCGTGACAGCCTTATCCCTTGATCTTCTGCGCACCGCGCCGCTTCTGGATCAGCACGATGCTCCCCAGGCTGACGCCGATCACGATGAAGGACACGATCGTGGTCACCGTGCCGAGCGCATAGAGCGAGGGCGAGGTGACGTTCAACGTCATGCTCCAGATTTCCAGCGGCAGCGTGTTGAGCGAGCCCGCCGTCTGCAAGGTGCGGGCGAATTCGTCATAGGACAGCGTGAAGCCGAACAGCGCGACCGCCACGAGACCTGGCGCCAGTACCGGGATCATCACCAGCCGGATCGCCTGCCAGCGGCTGGCGCCGAGATCGCGCGCCGCCTCGTCCCAGGCATTGTTGAAGCGCGACATCACCGCGAACATCACGAGCACGCCGAATGGCAATGTCCACGACAGCTGCGCGCCGAGCGCCGAGGAGTACCAGGCCGGGCTAAGCCCCAGCGCCTGGAACAGCAGGCCCGTTCCCAGTCCGAGCACGAGGCCGGGCGCCACCAGGCTGCCGATCATCATGTAGAATACGACGCTGTCGCCCTTGAAGCGGCGGCGGAAGCCGAGGCCGGCCAGGAACGAGATCACCACCGTGATGATCGTGACCATGACCGCGAGCTTGATCGAGCGATCGAACGAGCCCTTGACGTCGCCGGTGCGCACCTGGGTGAACAGGTCGACGAACCAGTGCAGCGAGCGCCCCTTCATCGGAAACACCAGGCCGCCACGGATGTCCTGGAACGACAGGACGTAGATGCAGAACATCGGGCCATACAGCGCGATTACATAGGCCGTGAACAGCGACGCCAGGACATAGAACGTCCAGGGCCGCCGGCCGCGGCTCGGCGCGATCGCCTTGCGCGAGACCGTGTCCTTTTCAGGTGTGTCGACGACCATGGCGCTCATCGGGCGATCTCCCGGCGGATGTCGACCGTGCGCAGGATCAGCGTGACCATCGCGAGCAGCACCAGGGTCAGCAGCACGGCGCTCGCGGCCGCCGTCGGATATTGCAGCACGCCGACATCCTCATAGAAGGCGCTGACCACCGAGGCCGAGCCGCCGCCGGACATCACCTTGACCACGAAGAAGTCGCCCATCACGATCGAGACCACGAAGATCGAGCCGAGCGCGATGCCGCTCTTGGCCATCGGCACCACGATCAGGCGCAGGATGTCGAAGCGGCTGGCGCCGGCGTCCACCGCCGCCTCGATCAGCCGCTTGTCGATGCGCGCCATCGCGTTGAAGATCGGCACGATCATGAAGATCGTCAGCTGGTGCACATAGGCGATGACGACGGCGAGATCGGAGAACAGCAGTACTTCGAGCGGCTGACGGATCACGCCGGTCGACAGCAGCGCGGCGTTGATCAGCCCTTCCTTGCCGAGCAGCGGGATCCACGAGATCATGCGGATGATGTTCGAGGTCCAGAACGGCACGGTGCACAGCAGGAACAGCCCGATCGCCAGCAGCTGGTTGCGGACGTGAAAGACCAGGAAATAGGCAACGAAGAAGCCGATCAGCAAGGTGAAGATCCAGGTCAGCACCGTGAACTTGATCGTCGCCAGATACAGTTTCAGAGTGAGCGCCGAGTGCAGCACCTCGACATAATTAGCGAGCGTGAAGTCGGGCGTGAGTCCGCCGAAACCGTCGGAGCCGAAGAAGCTCGCCGCCAGCACCACCAGGATCGGCGCCAGGAAGAACGGCACGAGCACGGCGACCAGCGGCGACACATAGAGCCAGCCGGTCAGGCCCGAACGAGAGGTTGAAGGAGGACTCGGCATCATCTCTGAGATTGCTTCGCTGTCGCCTTGGCCGGCACTTGATCGTGCCGGCCGTACATGGGAGAGGCAGGATTCAGGCCACCCTGACTTAGGCCACCTTGAAGTCGTTCCAGCGCTTGTTCATGTAGGCGGCCTCGTCCATCAGCGTATTCCAGCAGGAGATGTTGGTGACGCGATCGAGGAAGGAGCCGCCGTCGCGCTTGGTGCCGGCCTTCTCCATCGGTACGCCATAGGGATCGTTGACGACCTCGGGCGCGGGCTTGCCCTCATACCAGAACTCCCATTCCGCGGCCGTGAGGAATTTCTTCGCCGTCGACGGCACCGGGCTGTAATAGCCGTAGCGCGCCACGAAGCCGCCCTGCCAGCCAGACAGGTACCAGTTGAGATACTCATAGGCCGCGTCGAGCTTCTTGCCGGTGAGGTGCTTCATCAGGCCCATGCCGTTGCACCAGCCGCGATAGCCTTCCTTGCCGTTCTTGATGTTGACCGGCGCATAGACGCAGGGGATTTCCTTCACGCGCACCGCGGCAACAGCCGGCGACCACATCGACTGGATCACCACCTCGCCCGCCGCCATCAGCTGCACCGACTGATCGAAGGTGGTCCAGGTGGCGCGGAACTGCCCCTGCTTCTTCAGCTCGATCAGCTTGTTGCAGGTGAAGTCGATCTCCTCCTTGGTCATGTTGCCCTTATTGCCGTACTTGATCAGTCCGGCGCTCTCGAAGCACAGCGCGGCGTCCATGATGCCGATCGCGGGCACGTCGAGGATGGCAGCCTTGCCCTTGAACTTGGGATCGATCAGGTCCTTCCACTCGGTGACTTCGTGGCCGACGAGGTCGGGGCGGTAGCCGATCGAGTCGGCGTTGTAGACCTGCGGCAGGAAGGTCGCCCATTCCGTGACGCCGTCATGCAGATCGGTGGAGTCCGGCTTGGAAATGTACATCGCCTCATAGGGCGAGATGCCCTGGCGCGGGATCTTGTGGCCGTTGATCTCGCCCTTGGTGAAGATCGGCAGGATGTTGTCGAACTCCTTGATCTTCTTGACCTCGATGCCCTGGATCACGCCGCGCTTGGCAGCAAGCTTGGCCTGCCAACCCTCGAGGTCGGCGATGTCGACGCTGTTCGGCTGGCTGATGAAGCGGTTGATCGCGGCCGACGTGTCGAGGTTCTGCATCGTGACCTTGAAGCCGAGATCCTTGGCGGCCTGGTCGCCGATCGCCTTCACCACCGAATAGGACACGCCGACATGGCGCAGCTCGATGTCCTTGATCTCCTGCGCCCAGATCGTCGGCGCCCCCGGCAGGATCTCCGAGCCCACCACGGCGCCGGCGAAGGCGGCCGCACCTTTCAACAATGAGCGCCGGCTCAGCTTGTCTCTCGGCGCCTTCTTCTGCGTCTCTGCCTTGGACGTGCGTTTTTCATTGTCGCGCATAGCAACCCCCGCTGGTTACAAGGCGGCGCGACATCCTTCGTTGGCTGTCGGCTCGCTTGCGTCTCGATCTTGACGCGAGGCTATCGGCGGGGTTTGGCGAAGTAAAATTGGAAGCAAAAATTGCGGATATAAGCGCGGCTAATGTCAAATCTCGGCTGCTTCAGCTCTCGGCAATCGCACAGATCAGCGCCAATCGGCTGAGAACCGATTGAGCACCGGCCCGATGTTCGCCGCAAACGACTTTCGGTCTGACAACAATGCGAACAGAACAGGCGCGCGCCGTCTCACCTTTGCGTTCTGCAACGTCCGAGACTCCATCGCCATCTCATGACGCTGCGGCCAGCGCCACGCCGAGTTGACCTCACCGATGGACGGCGTGTTCCTGCTCCGATCGGGCAGCGATCCGGACGCGGTGCGAGCGCAGGCCGTAACCATGACCGCTCGCACCCCGCGCAGCGGTGGCGCCGGGCACGAGCCGCCACGGCTGGTCACCGCCGCTCAGGGCGCGACGGGCGCAGAATCGCAGGCCGGATCGACGCCGTCGCCGGCCAGCGTCAGCAGGTTGGCAATCGTCACCGTGTAGGCGGTGCCGGCCTTCAGGTCCGCGACCAGATGGATGATGAAGTCCTTGACCGGATCGATCTTGACCGCCGTGATGGTGGCAGGCGGATTGAACGTGTAGTTGGCGGAGTTGATGGCGGTGTCGGACGTCGGCGCAATGCTGAGCGTAAGGGCGACGCCGCCCGGCTCCGCTTGGGCCTTCAGCTGCCGGTCACGCCGGTGGCCAAGGAGTACAGCTACGATGCGCTCTATCGCCTGGTCGGCGCGACCGGCAGGAGCCGGCTGGCCGACAACACGATCGCGCCGTACAGCCAGGCCCTGAGCTACGACCGCAGCGACAATCTCATCTCCGTCCGCCACAGTCCGGCCGGCTCCCGCGATGACCTCGCAATTGCCGTCGCGCCGGCCTCGAACCGGGCCGTCGCCCAGGCCATGACGACGGCAGGCAAAACCGTCGACGGCTTCTTCGACGCGGCCGGCAATCTCACCGCGCTCGAGAGCGGCAGCACGCTCGCCTACGACTTTGCCGGGCGGCTGGTGACGGCGACGGCCGCGGCGACGGCAGCCGCCTATCGCTAAGATGTCGACGGCTGCCGCCGCACCCGGCACACATCCGCTGCCGGCACGACCGCGACCTGGCAATGCGTCGGCTCGACCTGGATCGAGACGGTCGCGGGATCAGGCCAGCCGGACCAGCGCACATTCCATGTGGTGGTGCGCGAGCACGGCGAGGATCTGCTGATCGTCAGCCGCGAAGCAGGAGCCGCGGCGCGCGAACGCCATCTGCTCACCGACCGGCTCGGCTCGGTCACGGTCGCACTCGACGGCCAGGGCGCGCTGCTCGGCTATCGCGACTACGATCCCTACGGCAGCGTCAGCATCGCGCTCGATGCCGGCCGTGCGCCGCGCGGGCCCGATCTCGGCTTTTCGGGCAAGGAGCACGACGCCGAGACCGGCCTGTCGTATTTCGGCGGCCGCTACTATCAGCCGGGCTGGGGCCGATGGCTGACCCCCGATCCGCTGGGTGAGACCGACGGGCCCAATCTCTACGACTATGTCGGCGACAATCCCACCACCCTGATCGACCCGAACGGACTGGAGAAGAGGAAACGAAAAGCCGCCGCTGAAGCCAATCGGCGAATGGGCTCGACGCGCGCGGCCACGGCCGCATGCGTCGGCGCTTTGCCGTCGTGCGTCCCTGCTCACTCGAACGTAGACATGTCCTCTTCGAGATCATCGGTGCGAGCAGTTTGGTTCTGCCTGTCTACTTCCCTCGGGATAATGCGCTTCATAAGCTCTCCGCTCACAAATTCGGCTCGCCGGCGTATGAACTCCGAATAATCGTCACTCCAAACGCCGAACGCGTCGAGATCATTGATAAGATGTGTTTTCATTGTTGCCGCCAAAGTCGCATTCTCCCGCTCGAACTCCCTCATGTAATCCGACGGAGGTCGCGCGCGGATTTTGCGCTTATTCAAGTAATCGTCGACAATCGTTATGTTCAATACATTATTGATGCTGGCCTCATCGACTCCCTCCTTGGAGAGATACGCTCGCGGGAAGAAGTGGTGGTAATTTTTGCTATTTGATTGCTTCAACCAATTATTCTGAATGTTTACCTTGCCATTGTCATTGAACGACTTTGGTTCATGATAGGCATAAAGGCACAGTATCGCCTTTACAAAACTTCGGCCCGCATTGAACCATCCGTTGGCTATCAAGAAGTCAGGCGACGGGTTGATTGGCCAATCATATTCGGGGGATTGATCATGCAAGATCGAATCAATCCGCTTCACGTCCTGAACAAGTTTGCTTTCTACAGCAGACGAATAGCGCCCGCCCAGCGAACATCGCCAAAAGAAATCCTCAAGCAGCGCTCTTTGCGTTGCGTCGGGCTTATCCGGATGATGAAAAAAGTAGTATCCAAAAGGAACGAGGAGAGTGTTGTACGGAAGAAGCTGGGAAACTGGAATGCGGTATGTACTGCGAAAATACTCGACCGCCCGCTCGGCGGCATCAATAGCTTTCGGCCATAGATCGATGAATTCCTTCTTCCCAAGCTTCAAAATTGCCTGCTTCTTGCAGTCGCCGATCAAAATAAGCGCGATAAGCTGGAGAATCGTAGCGTCTGATATGGTTTCGTAATCCACAGGAGTAAGCGATGAGACAAGCTCGTCGAAGGCTTCAGAGAGGTCGAACCTTCTCTTTTCGTCGTAAGTTTTGGCCACCATAATTTCAAACAACGACAACGGCTTTCCACCCACATTGATGCGGGTAAAGATCTCGGTGGCAACTTCGATGGGAACGTCGCGAACGCGAATGATCGAGAAGTCGTAGGATTGAATACGTTCCCTGTATTCATCGAGCTTCGGATGAAATAATTCTGGATAGGCTGACAACTTCTTTAAACCACCTTGCAGCAAATCGGACAGCTTTATACAAGACGACCTGTCTTTGTCGGCGAGGTCAGTTATAACAATCTGCTCGTCTGATGTTGCTTTAAGATCGACATAGACTTCAGAGAAATCCTCGACTGAACCCGGGTCACGCTCGATCTTGAGGCCCTTCAAAACAGCAAACAAGCTGGTCAACCGCTGTTGTCCGTCAAGCACAAATGACACCACGTCACCGTCCTTCGGCTCCGGCAGGCGAAAGTTGCCAAGGTCCCTGACGCTGCGCAGTCTCTCTTTTGTGTCCCAAAAAATGAACGTGCCGATCGGATACGCCTTGATGACGCTATCGATCAGCGCAGCCGATTTCTGGATCGACCAAACGAAATCGCGTTGAAACTGAGGGATTTTGATCTCTCCCTTTTCAATATCGCTCAATAATGTCGTGTAGCGAGAATGCGTAGGCACCGGCAGCGCCAACGTCAGGCTTGCTTGGTCCATTTTTTCCTCCACAAAACGTATTCTACAAATTCAGTCTCTGCCAAAGCAATCAAAGTTGCATGGCCTGCATCTCCAACTTTTGGAAGGCCCTGGTCGTGACCAATTCAGGCGCCTCATCTTGCAGCTTAGATAGAGCTTTGTTTAGCCCATAGAGGCTGCGGTTTGGTGCGTCGCCCGCGACCGCAGCCAGAAGGTTGAGCACTTGGCGGGGGGCGGTGGCGTAAATATCAAGATTGGCCTCCGAGATCGAAAATACGCTCGAATGACCACGTGGATCTTCGGGCCGAATGAACGGGATGATGACGGATGCAGCCTCTTCGAAGGCTTGGCCAGTCGCCAACAATAGTTGAACAAGCTTGAAGGTTGCACGCGGCGTCTGCAGCTCTGCATCAAGCGGCCAAGCTCCTTCAAATACAGGCCCCACAACGGTCCGCCAGACGCTCTTTTGCTCAGCGGGCTTAGCGCGCTCCATTTCGACAGCCAGTCGGTGAGCGAATGACCACAGGCTCTCATTGCCGCTTGATCGCAATACAGAGCGCGCTTCCGATGTCGTCAAAGGATAGTCTGTGCTGCCAGCTTGCTTGGAAAGCAGGATCACCGCCAGCCATTCCGAAAATACTCGAACGTCCTCAATTGAAACGTCCTTGCGCGAGAATATCTCTATAAAGGCCTTCTTCGTCAGCGCAAACAGTTCTGCCGAGCCGATATAATTCGAATACTTTCGGGCAGACCACATCGCAATCGCGTCGGGCGAAGTCCAGTCGTAAGATGGAAGTATATGGGCTTTGGTCCAGGTCGGCGCACGCTCGAATAGAAGTGGAACTGCGGCAGAAATTCTGACACGCGCCAGACGTGAAGAAATGTCATTCTTACCTAACAATTGGACATAGCGATCACGCAAGGCTCTCCCAAGTTCAATTTGTCCCCTAGGCTTTGGCGTCCTCTTCAAGAGAACGGACGCAAGACTACCGGCTACATCATTGAGCGCCGTAGTAAAAATGTCGCCATCAGAGATGTCTGTTCGTCGCGGCGCCCGGCGCTCGATAAAGTCCCAAAGTTTCCAAAGAACCAAAGATCGAAGCTTTTCCGAAACTTGGTCCATCCAAGAGGCAGCCGCATTCGCGGTCTCGTCGAATGTCGCATCAGCAGGCCACTGCACTAGCAATCTGGCCACTCGGTTCAACAAATCTACATCGGCGATTTTGGTGGCAGACCAGAGAAACGGACGCCAAGCCCACTCGTGCCAGCGATCCAGCCCCTGCGCGGCCTCTATACCGAAGAACGCTTCCTGAGGATGACTTTGGCAAAAGCCCTCCCACGCATCACGATCCGTGGAATCCGCCTCGACCTGCGCCTTCTTAGCGGCGGATATCAGCTGGCTAGCTGGTAGCTGTTCGAGCCTATCCTTTCCTTTATCGATTGGGATGTCCCCGCCATGCCAGATTGCAAAACCAGCCTTTTCCGGCTCGGCATCCTTCCATCGGGGGTGCCGCTTCCTGATCTCGGCCAACAAATGGGCAGCTTCCGCTCCCATCCGCACCTTTGCGCGCTCGAGATCGATCAAGAGGGCAAAGCGATGCCGGTCCATTGGCTCAGCCAAGTCAATACCGTCCTTGAACCAACTCGCTGGAGGACCAGCGACGATACGACGCTCAATCAGAGCTCGCTTTTCCAGCGGGAACTCCGGCCATCTCGAGCGAATGAGCCGATGCACTTCGACTTGGGAGTTTGTGACGAACAATTCACCTTCTGGAATTTCTAATAAGACGTCGGCCGCAAGTTCGGCGGAGACGAGCGGATCTGCGGCTCCATACAGCGCGAGCCGGTGAAGAAGCCGAAACGGACTTCGCTTCCACTCGGTCAAGATGTGAAGGGCTTTGTCGGGCTCCTTCTGAATAAGCTTTGACCACAGTTCGGCGAGAATTCGAACGAGTGGGAGAAATCCTTTCTGATACGAATTCTGCTCGTGCGCAGCTACCGAAGGCACATCGATGTCGGTAAGACTGAGACCGATCTCCCCCTCGACGCCGACCTCGACGGCGTCGGCCAGCGTCGCGCTCAAAGCGGTCGTTAGGCCCCCAACGAGAAATCTCTCAGCATTGGCGCTGGCGCTTTTAGGCCAAGCTGAAAGGAAATCCTGCTCGGTAACTCCATCATCGACACCATACTTGACGGACATAAGGTCGGTTGGCTTCTCAAGCTTGCGATCGGGCTCATCGTACCAACCGTACCGCTTTCCAACGTAAAGCTTCGGCGTGAGAATATCCACGATCTGCGAGAGGACATCCGGCGAGAGATCGCCTTGATGCAATCGAGGCAATAGTCCGAACCAACGGTTTTGACTTCGTCCCTTATGGTCGTTTTCGATGTGCCTGATTATCAGTTGCCAGGATTGGACCAGAAGCGGATCAAGCTTCTTGCGCTGTGCATCAAGGCGATATCTGAGAATTTGAGCCGTTTCAGCCTTGAAAAAGCGGAGGTTCTCGACAACTTCACGTACCGCTTCGACATCTCCAAAATTCCGTTCGATCCAGGCGGGCAGCACGGCATCGTTTTGGAATACCTGCATCTCGGCCAGCAATGGCAACCAAGCCAGTGACGGATTGATCTCCGTTAGCGTCGCTAGAGCGTCGGTCTCGGCGAAGAAAAAGCGCAACCGATCCCGGTCAAACTCTGAAACGTCGGCTGGGGTTACTTTTTTTGTTGTTTCTAACATAGGGCGGAAAGCTCAGGCTGGCGATTTAAGGATCGCTTCAAGACCTCGTCTGCTGTACCCCGCCGGATCTTTAGCGTAGCGAGCCCACTCGGCCAACGTAGCATAAATGTCTGGGTAGTCGGCGAATTCGATCGGCTTTATGCCCTTGGCCTTCCAAAGCGATGCGGAGCCGGATGAGGCTTTCTCAATCGCGTAAATGTCCTTTAGGTCCCGGAACCGCTCTCGATCAGCATCCAAGGTTTCTAGCAAGAGACGGAGTGCTGCATCCTCGGCCCGATATCCCACCAGGATGAGCGCGTTGAGACGCATTCGGTCTTCGATATACCGTGATGCCCATCCGTCGCGGAGATACGCGTCCCCGAAGTCTGCACTTGTGAGGATTAGGTCTGACTTCTTCAGATCAAGATCAGCGTCCTCAAGACGCCCGTGAAGATGGAGAATACCAAAATCATCAGCGCCGCCAGGGCGAGGTATTGCTTTGCCCGCATGGCTCTCGCAACTAATCCCCTCTTCCTTAGCCGCGCGCTCGAAGAGCGTGTCAAAATTCGTGGTCAGCAGGCGTACTTGCCCGGCGCGGTCTCGCGACAGCTGAATGAGCGATTTGTGATGACTGAGATCGGCGCCTGCGGGTGGCTTCAGGATATGCGATACTGCCACGCGAACACGCGATTCGGTCCCATACAACAATGTGCGTCTCTCAAGGGATCGAAGTACCCGGTCATACTCCTCATTTTCATACGCGACCATTTCCGCGGCCTCATGACCGCGATCCTCACCGATACTCGCATATACATCGTCCGTTAACCTCTTAAAGGTCGGAAGCCCAACACCGAACGATACGCCTGCTCCGCAAAGGAAGGTGACGTCGCCGTCGCTAACGGAACGAATTAGATCATTCGGAATATCAGCACTACTAGAGAGAAATTTCATATTGGAATCAAAATGGATGCGGCGACACTCTACTTTGGCGCGCGCCGTCCAACAAGACGTCCAGCAAGGCGATACATGCGATCTGTCGATTCATCGGATGAGCGCTGACCTGCATAAGTGCGGGTGTGAGCCTGCCGGACGTGCTCTAGTCAGAGGTGAACCGGACGCTAAGACGTCATCCTTCGTCACTCGTCGGCTCACTTCGTCGCCGGTCTCCGCGCCACGATCTGCCCGTCGTGCCAGTTTGCCGCATTCCGTCGGGCAACTCCGGCCTTGTGTCGTCGGGCAAATCAGAACGATCCTCCTCGCCGTCTCCTGCTCACTGAAGGGGCGTTTCGCGATCGTCACGGACCGTGGAGCGGGAGATGCGGTGGCCGCCTGGGGTCGCAGTGCGCGTTTTGCGTGCGGACGAACGAACCCCTCGCGGACGGTCAAGCCGTGTGGTCCCGACACCCCGACGCTGGTGTCTTGGTCGGCGACATCCCGATGACGGGGGCAAGCAAGCCCGGTCCCCTGGGAGAGCACGGAGCAGCCGTTCAACCCATCGCGCAGGGAAGGCCGGCGTGTACCGGCCAATCCTGTGGTGACTGCCGCCTGCTTTCTTTTCTGCAGGCGGGCCATGGGTGCGGCCTGCACCCGGCCTTCCCTGCGCCCTTCTGTTTCAAGGGCGTGCCTGAGAGCAAAGCTCGGACGCGCAAACGCGCCGCGAGGCTGCGGAGCCACGCTTACAGGTCAGAGATGAAGGGTTGAGCGCCGGAAAATGGCGCTCCCTAGGGGAATCGAACCCCTGTTTCAGCCTTGAGAGGGCTGGGATTTTTTTCATCGACCGTCCACCGACGTCCAGCACATTCCAATGAAATCAAACACTTATTGAAACGCCGCCCACTGTCGTCTACCACCGTACAGGGATTTATATTCGACGGATATTCGACGACTTTTGGGGTTGGGGCGATGACGAAGACACTCACAGAGGCTCAGATCACGACGGCCAAGGCGCGATCTAAACTGGGTGCTGGCGTGCATTGGCGCCGCCTCGATGCCGAGGCGCACCTTGGCTATCGCAGGGGAAAGCGCGGTGGCGTTTGGCTGGTGCGTTGGCGCAATCACTACGAGGGAGCCAACTACAAGCAGGCGCAGATCGGCATCGCGAACGACGTCAACGACAAGCCTACCGAAGGAACGCTGACTTTCGAGCAGGCCGCGAAAGAGGCGCGGGATTTCGTCATCCATTCCCGAACAGAAGCCGCGGCACATGCCAGCGGGCCCGCACCGACCGTGCGGACGGCTGTCGAAGCCTATGTCAACGAGCGCAACGCTCGCGACAGCCGAAGGTCCGGCCGCGAGGTTCGATCCGATGCCGGCCACCGGTTACGACGCTATGTTCTCGGCCAGGAGAAGCGCGGCAATCAGGAAGCCATCGAGGCAGCCCCTCTTGCTGACATCCACCTGCACGCGCTGAAGGAAGATGACCTTTTGACCTGGCGGGACGATCTGCCCGAAGAACTGAAAGCCACGACGAAGCACCGGCTCTCGAACGACGTCAAGGCTGCGCTGAATGCAGCATGGCCGCGGCTGTCCGCGGAACAGAAGAAACTCAACCCAACCTTCCTCGCAATCGTGAAGGACGGCTTCAAGGCCGAACGCATCGATGATGATGACGACGCATCCATCGCGCGGGATAACCAGATCCTAACCGACGCGCAGGTCGGCAACCTGCTTCGCGCGGCTGGCGAAATCGACACCGAGCAGGAAAGCGAGGGGGACCTCTACCGGCTCGTGGTCTGCCTTGCTGCCACCGGCGCCCGGTTTGCACAGGTGCGGCGGATGCGCGTTAGCGATGCCCAACTCAAGGAGCGGCGCTTGATGATGCCAGGCTCCTACAAGGGACGCGGCGGCAACGGCGGCTCCGTTCCGATTCCGGTGGGCGACGACGTGATCGAGGTCCTGCTGCCTGCGATCGTCGGCCGCCCCAAGGAGGCAGCCCTATTCGAGCGCTGGAGCTATGAGCAGGAGCCCCACAGCATCGCCTGGAAGAAATCAGAACGCGGTCCGTGGAAGACCGCGGAACTGACGCGCCCTTGGCGCGCGATCCGCCAGCGCGCTGGATTGCCGGAGGTCATCCCCTACAGTCTGCGCCACACCAGCATTGTCCGCGGCCTGCGAAACGGCCTGCCCATCCAGCAAGTCGCGAAGCTGCACAATACGTCGGTGACGATGATCGAGCGGCATTACGCGAAATACATCTCCACAGCCCTGGAAGCTCTCGCCCGCGCGGCAGTCGTGCCGCTGGTGCCGCAGCAGGCCAGAAATGTGGTTACGATCGCGGGGCGCCAGCGATGAACACTCTTGCACCTCGAGCGGAGCTGAACGTTGCTTAGCGAGGTCTGTCACACACCGCCGCCAGAGCTGCCGACCGATGGTTAGGAGGCTGAGCCATGGATTCGGAGCGGTTCGGGGCTGATGGATGTGTGGTCGAGAGGGCGCTTCGATCGGGCAGCGAGCCATCTTGCTTTTATCTCGATGAAAGCGTCTCGAAAGTCCTGGGCCAACGTTCCTGGTACCTCATACACTCGTATTCGCTCGTTCCGTTCTTTGCGAGACGATGGGCGGCGAGTTATGCCGCTCGATCGCGGGCCTGACCTTTGATAATCATGCGGGAGGCCGCCGTCCCAGGGCGCGAAGGAGCTGCGGCCGCGATGACAGCAGGGCACCAAACTGCGCGCCAAATCTCGCTCAACAACAGGCAGGGCGAATCCCGATTGCGCCGAGAAGATCATGGACCACGCAAGGTCCAAGCGATTAAGCCTAAGCGGTCGAGGACCTGGACAACCAGCGTTGTCTCATGGGTTGGCCGGTGTGCCAATCGCAATCGTTTGGCTGCGAGCGCAGCGGCGCGCACATAGCTCGAAAGCGACGGCCTGAAGCGCAACTTGCCGAAGGATGGCGGGATACTGCCTCAAAATACTTCTTAGGAAAACGCGTCAGTCCGCTAAAGTTGAAATCTTATTTCGGACAACATTCACTGCATTTGCAGTCCTTACAGGGAGCCTCGTTACATTTGTTGGGCACCTCAATGATGGGATTGGAGTAGCGAACGAGGGTAATCAGAGGCTGCCGAACATCGCCGATTTCATCGAAGGCAACCAGTCCTCTAATCGTCTCGAATTTGAGCCTGTGCATTTGTTCAGCGACCTTATCCGGCTCAGCGCTGCCGGCCTCCTTCATTGCTACCGCCCACACTTGGACCGCAGCGTAAGCATTTACGGCAATGCTGATCGGGCCGGAGTAGCCGGCGGCTCTTAGGCGTTTGGTCAAATCCCTGACCTGATCAATGTTGGTCGACGGGTTGGGCAACCTGTCATCCAGACCTATGGCACCAATAACATCATCGCGGTTGCCAAGGCCTCGAAGGCCGGTGCGGTCGTCGGGGTCATAGACGATACAGAGATCAGCACCCGAACCCCTCTCTGGTAATGATGCTGCTACGGAAAACTGTCTCGACGTGCCGGTTGCCAGAGCTTGAAATCGGTCCAGCCACGATTTACTGAAAGCGCCACCCACTAAACAGACATTCTTGTTCGCAATCTGATCCTTAAGAACCACAACGGCTACCGCCGCGGCTCGGTCCTGCCGCTCAGCAAGCCGAAACAATCGTGATTTCTTGCCGCGCATGCCTTCGGTGAGACCGGGGTGCGTCGTCGCCGGATCAATCTGCAAAATGTTCTTTTCACGATAGATGTTTGATGCGGGGATGCTGGTAATCGTGCAAGTATGTCCAACTACGAGGTTTACCCGGTCCTGGTCGGAAAAACTCCGGGCAATATAGGTCGCAACATCGCTCTTGCATTGGTCATCGCGCGAAATAATAGAAACATCGCCGGTAAGCAGGCCGGCCTTTCTGATATCCTCGACTGCGAAGGATACCGCCTTCACGGTGGCCATTGCCGTGGGGTTTCGGTCGCTCATGTCACCCACGACGCCAATGCGGAGTGGCTCCGAGGCGAGCGTGTCCGCAGCAGCTAAAGAACATGACAGCATACCCACTAGGATCATGGCCGTTCGGTTCATGTCTTGCCTGCTCCGCATTTCGGGGGCGCGCCACACATGCTCGGATGGTCGGGACAGCGTTTCGCGGTAAGCTCGCGCGAGCAATCACAATTCACAAAATCTATCGCAGCCTGCAATGTCTGATTATAACCGGAATCGGCCCAATCTTTGAGAAGCGGTTGGAAGAAGATAAGAAAGTTGTCCGAATCGTCAAACAGTGATGATTGACAAAGTTGTTCGCGCTTGCAATTGCGGCTTTGCACGCACGCATGAAGATCGGCGAGGAAAGCCGTGACCTCATGTAAAGCTTTATTCTTCTCGATGTCGCTACCTACCCAATCAGCCAGGAGTTGGCCGCGGCCTTCCATGGGTGTCGCCTGATAGCGCTTTCTATTAACGGGACGGTCCCAATAATCGTTAGCCAGCTTGAAATGCTGCCCGATATCCCCGCTGCGTGAACGGTCCAAAGCACGTTCGGTGGGCGTTTCCATGTTCGGCAAAACGGTTGGCGTGAATACATAAACGAGAACTGCAAATGCGATACCGCCCGCGGCCCGGATCGCGAGCCCCCCGATGTCGTATCGAACATTCAAAAAGCCGGGCATCGTGCCGCCGAGAACTCCGCAGGCAGCGGCAAGCAGGATGCGCATGAATACGACCGTGTTGGCGTTTTCAATCGGCTTGTCTCGCCAAATGACGGCGGCGCAGAAAATGACGATGAAAATGGTCAAGCCAAGGGCGACGTATCGTTCAACCTTATGGTCTGGTCCGCCTCTGTCGTGGTCGCCTGGGGTCGTCACTTTGTGAGGCTCCTTGCTTCGTTGATCGGTGTTTGCGAAAGAGACGCCTACCCGCCACGGACCCTGGTCCGTCCCTCGCGCTTCGGCGCGTTGCTGCAAAATAGGCGTCCATTTCGGCTTTCCGCGCTGGGCTTGTTCCATACTGGTGGCTGTTAAATTCGTGGTTCTTTTCGGACGCGCGCTTCGGAGGCCGGAGCAACGTGAAGCTGTGGTTCGCGGTCAATGCCCTGGTCGGCAAGGCTGCGCCGGTCGATCCGCACCTCGTGCCCAGCCTTCTCAAGGGAGATATTGGCTTCCTGCTCCCAGCCTTCACGAAACTGCTCGGTGCTGCCCCGCTCGGTGGTTAGCATCACCCGCTTGCTAGTTTCGGGACCGCGGTCCCTAAAAATGATATTGGCATGGGGATAGTCGAAGCCCTTGGGGCCGTCATGAACCGCAGCGGCGCAGGATGCCCGTCGTTCGGTCATCCGCTCGCAGAAATTCAAGAGCAGGCTGAGGTTTTGCTCATGGGTGAGTTCGAGCGGGAGGGCGACCACGACCTTGTCGATGACGCGGGTGTTCTTGCGGCCTTCTTGTTCTTGGTGATCCAGCCATTTCATCATGCCCGGCCAGTCATCGGGCATTCGCTCGTTGATGATTTCCGTGCAGCGGTTTTGGCCGGTCGCATACCGAGCGTAAAGGCTGGGGGCGCCTGAAGGATGGGTGCCGTGGCCGATGAGACTATGATTCAGGCTGAAGATCGCCACCGCGGCGCCCCAGAAAATATCATCCAAATATGCTTGGGAGTGTTTCATAGGTCTATCGGACGCGCAACCATTAGCTGCAGGCTTCGGTGGCTAGTTGCCCGTCTTTGCTGCCAATTGGCGCGGTGGGAGGGGACGCCATTTGGCCAGTCTGGCTGGCAATGTGGGCGCATGGGACCAGCCGTGGTTCGAAAAGCCACGATGATTTTGAGCCAATCTGTTAAAACGGCGATCTCCACCAATTGATGGTAGCGGGCACGGTGGCGGACAATTCACCACGACGCTCGCTTACTTGAAGTGGTCTGGACGACAGCGCAGCTATGATCGCCGATCCCAAAGGTGAGGTTGAGCCGGGCCGCTGCTCCAGCGCGCGTTCGCCCCAAATCCAGATGTGTTTCTTCTTGATCCTTGGAACGAGGCTGGAACGGGTGCGACTTCGTCGCTGAACTTTTCATCCCTGATTACGACGACCGATCCAAACCACGTCGAAGATGCGCGTGCGTTAGCCGATGCCATCGTTCTGTCGTCAGGCGCAGAAAATCACCATTGGGATATCGCGGCGCGCAAAGATCGGGGTTCACCGTCAGGTCCCTGCGCACCCGAAATAAGGCACGGCGTCGGGCGACCGTAGCTTGCATCGCTACCTACAGCTGGAGATACGAGGACTCACTTGTATTCACCGAGAGAATCTTTAATAAAGTGATTCTTGACCCGCGCAGGACGTGCGGCTTCCCCAACCAGGGAGCCTACGCCTGCGCGTTTTGCGTTGGTGCCTGGGCTTCCACATCGGAGGCCTCAATGGCTTTAGATATCAAAGACGACGAACGACTTGCGTATGCGCCGGCAGAGGCTGCCCGGCTCATTGGGCACTCGCGCAGCGGCTTCTATTTGCTCTTGGCGAGCAACGCGATCCCGTCGTTCAAGGTGGGGCGTAGGCGGCTGATCCGGCGCTCGGATTTGCTCGCATTCATGGAACGCGCACTCGGCTCGACGCCGGAAGAGGCGTAACCATGATGATCAGCCCTGAAAGACAGCAGGAGCTCATCCTCGCCTCCCACAAGTACGCGGTGCTCTGGGACAAGACCCGTCTTCCGCAATACGGGTTAGCTGCCCGGGCATTCTTCTGGGCATATGCAATCAGCATCGGCGAAGACCCCCGAAAGGTCGAGCGCGCTGATCGTTGGGGTTGCAACCCATGATCGATCAGCTCCCCCCTGTTCTCCCGCACAGCATCGACGCCGAGCAGCAACTGCTCGGCGCCGTTCTGTTGTCCGCTGATGCGCTGGACTGCGTGGAGGATCTCGTCACCGCCGACGACTTCTACGAGCCCCTTCATCGCTTCCTTTTTGCGCAGTTTATCCGAGGGAAGACTGAAGGCAGACGGATTACGCTGGGACTCGCTCAGGCGCTATTGGCCGAGGAGGTGAGAGACGCTGATATTGGTGGCCTGACGGTTTCACAGTATCTCGCTCGTTTGGCCGCAGAGGCGACCACCATAATCAATGCGCCCGATTTTGCGCGCCTGATTGCCGAGTACGCTGATCGACGCAGGTTGGCCGACGTCGCGAGCAGCCTGACGGCAGCAACGAAATCGTCGGACTCTGGTCCAGCGATGCTGGCCACGGACTGCATTGAACAGCTCGACGCGATAGCGGCTCGGTACAGCGCCGGCCACGTCGCTCCTGTCAGCGCCGCCGTGGCATCGGAGCGCTCCGTCGAGCGGATGCAATCGGCGATGGCCAATACGGGCAAAGTCACCGGCGTGACCACTGGAGTTCGGCTGCTGGACGAGCAACTGAACGGCTGGCAGCGGGGCAACTTCATCATTCTTGCCGGCCGACCCGGCATGGGAAAATCGGGCTTGATTATCTCTAGCGCGCGCCAATCCGCGGAGCGAGGGACGAACGTCCTCTTGTTCTCGCTGGAAATGACCGCAGAGGATGTCACCGACCGGATGCTTGCGGACGCAGTCTACCGATCTCGCGCGCCGATCCCCTACTGCGATATTGGCCGCGGCCGACTTACCGATGTGCAGGCAGATCGCGTCCGCGTAGCTCAAAAGGACTTTCGGCGGTTGTCGATCAAGATCGATCCGCAGGGAGGGTTAAGCGCAGCTCAGATCGCGGCTAGGGCTCGCAAGCACAAGCACCTCTTGGAGCGCCAGGGGCGCACACTCGACCTCGTCATTGTCGATCACCTCCACATCATGCGTGCGTCGAACCGCTATGCTGGCAACAGGGTTGCCGAAGTGACCGAGATATCCTCCGCTCTCAAGGCGCTGGCGAAGGAGCTGAACGCCCCCGTTTTCGCGCTGGCGCAGCTGTCACGCCAGGTCGAAAATCGCGATGACAAGCGCCCGACCATGGCAGACCTCCGCGATTCGGGGTCATTGGAGCAGGACGCGGACGCGATCCTGTTCGTTTATCGAGAAGGCTACTATCTCCAACAGACAGCCGGCGATGACGCTTCTGAGCGGCTGGCGCAGGTGCGACGGAAAGTTGAGGTCCACATCGCGAAGCAGCGAGGGGGGCCCACCGGACGCATCGACCTGTTCTTCGACGTGGCGAGCAATGCACTCCGAAGCGAGCCCCCATACGATTTGACCGAGCGCGGCCATGGCTGAACGGGGATACATCGCCGTTGCTCGCGGTCTGCTGAAGCACCCGCTCGTCGGCGCCGCCAAACCCTACAGTGACCTCGAGGCGTGGCTTTGGCTACTCTTTGAGGCGGCCTGGAGACCGCACCGCGTTGCCGTGAAAAACGGCCAAGCACGGGAGGTTGTTGCGCTTGAGCGCGGCCAACTGACCTATTCCCGCTCCTACATGGCTGAGGCATGGGGCTGGTCCGAAAAGCGGGTGCGAACTTACTTGGTTCGGCTGGAAAAGGACGGGCAAATAGAACGGCAAACGGGCCGGCTTCAAACAGTCATAACCCTCTGCAACTACGATCGTTATCAGGCTCCGAGCGGTGAGCCGGGCCGGCAAACGGACCGCCAAGAGGGCCGGCAACAGGCCGGCATCGGGCCGGAAGAAGAACAAGATAAAAAAGGGAGAAAAGAAAGATCTCGGTCCTTGGCGAAAGAGCCTCAAGGCTTTTCTGAATGGTACGACGTATATCCGCGGAAAGTGGCTCGCCAGGACGCGTTGCGCGCCTTTCAGAAGGTCGTCCCGGCTCAAATCTCAGCCGAGACACTGATAAAGCGTACCCAGCAGTATGCTGCTGATTGGAGCAGTCGCCCACGTGAAGATCTGAAGTATTGCCCCTATCCAGCCAGATGGTTAAATAGCGGCCGGTTCTTCGAACAGCTCGATATGAGGACGGACACGGCGGAGCCCACGATCGTGCTCCCTTCAATCGATCCATGCACGTTCACCGAGTCTGACTGGATGGAACGACTTGAGTTGCATCGGCAAGGCCGGCCCTGGCCTGAGCGGCATTGGGGACCGGCGCCGGGTCAGCCCGGGTGTTTGGTCCCGTCAGGATTGCTAGAGGCCGACAGTGAACCCGCCTTCAACGCTATAAGCGGATGAATGATTTCGGTTGGCGAAAGGCGATGACGGAGCGCGATGGAGCTTTTTGACGGCAGCCCAGGGAACAGTGCAGCAGTCGCATCGCGGTCTGGGCGTAACCAGCATTGCCCACGCGTAACCACGGCCGCCAAATCGGTCCGCTTAGCAGCGCTCGCTCGCCTCTATGATCCACTCTTTCCACACGCGGGCGGCAGGCGGGATCGGGCGAAAGGCGCAGGATCGACTTGCTGGACCTTCGAAAGGCATTGCGCAAAATCGACTGGTTCGCGAGAGTGGCGGCCAGCGGCGCGTTGATCATACCTGACGCGGTGCACGTGGCATTAAGCTCGGCCCCTCCATAGGACCGGCCGAGCGTAATGCGTCATGGTTCGCAGCTATGCGGGGCGGTGCATCCGATGAGGACCAAGACTGGGAGGCGTGGCCGGCCAACCAATTACACTCCCGAAATGGGGCATGTCGTGTATCGCCTGATGTCTGAAGGGCTCTCCCTCACGGCGGCCGCAGGCGCAATGGGTATTGCCCGCGCGACCGTTCACAACTGGATGAAGCGCTACCCGGAATTATTGGACTCTGTAGAGAGGGGCCAAGCCGCCCGCGTCTACAAGCTCGAAACCGATATGCTTGGCGCAGGTGAAGCCCACATCGTCCATGCTCGCCGTTTTGCCCTGGTGAACGCTGCGCCCGCGGAATGGCGTAGGAGTGGGTCGGGGAGCGCAGCGTGACCGTCGCGCCTCACAACCACGATCGCGCGGCAGCACCTAACCAACCTGCGCAGCCATGTTTACGCTGTGTCCTGCAGATGCAGGAGCACGGAGTGGCGTTCTCGCCTAATAGTCGCTTCAAAGGATCGCTGACGACGCGGCAAGGCCTTGATCACGTCGTCACGGCGGAATATCGTGCCTACACGCCCTTGGCCGGGTAGTTCCGCTTCGTAAGGACGGATGGCGCGGGAATTGTCCCCGGTAAGCATTAAGGTCCGGTCAAGGGCGTTTCTCGAAACAAGCGCTATCGTTCACTGTTCCTGGCCGCTGGTCTCGAACGGCCAAAGACGTGCTCAGGATCGCGAGATCAACCTTCCCGCTTCAGCCACGTGGAGGCACTGGCAGTGGCGCGGCGGCATATCGGTTCGTGCGCAAGAGTGGTTACGCGTAACCAGGAAGATCGCGATCGCCGCCTGAGCTCCACCAGCGACACGCGACCCTGGCGCATCGGCGTCCAATGCGATCGTGATCGCTGCAGGAGGTGAAGTTGCCGACGCCGACGGCAGCCAATCTGCGGAGCGACGAGACAGTTCTAGGCGGGCTTCGGTTTCTTGACCACGGCGCCCCTATCAAATATCTCATCCTCTCACCTTGGCCGGGCAGTTCCGCTCCGTAAGGACGGATGGCGCGGGAATTGGCCCCGGTAAGCATTAACACCCGGTCAGGGGCGTCTCTCGCGGAAGACGCGTGGAGCTTTCACCGTTCTTGGCCGCTGTCCTTGAGCGAAGGCTCGCTCGGCATGGCAGCTTTGCCGCCTGAGCCCGGTTCGCACTCCGGCAGATGCTCGGACGAGATGCCTATTTGTACCCCCATTCAAACGGTGGTTACGCGTAACCAGACAATAAGCCTCGGCCGCGCCAAGCAAGAGCATTGTGAATGAAACTTCCAAACGCCTGCCCTTTTCAAAAGACCTCACCAAAACAAGGCTCTGGGATAGAACCACACCGCTTCGACTGTTGCCGGGTGCAATCGGATCTCCTCAGGGACGAACCGCCGATGTGTCGGTTTCGAGAAACGGAATCCGAGGGTTATCGATTTCTCTGGGCGAGCAGCTTCAATGGAGCTGCGCTTGTCGATATTGCGCGGCGAGACGACTTAGTTGAACTGCGCTCCCGCGTGCTAGGCCGCTCACGCCTATACCGAAAGGGGCCGGCTGTCTTATCCACGCACTCGCCGGAGGACTGGGAGAAGCTGCAGCAAGCCCTGACGATCTCGTGCTTTTGGTCGCTTAATCCCACCGACGAGAGAACTGGACTTGACGGTGCGCAATGGTTGATCGAAGGCTGGCGTAACGACACGTACCACTGGGTAGACCGCTGGTCCCCCGCGGGAAAGGTTCGAATTCTTGGTGGCTTGTTCTTCGCTCTAGCGGGGCCGCGCTCGCAGGCATCGAGCTGCACTGAGCGCGCGAAAGTGCTTTAGCGCTCGCCTGCCAGGACATGCGCCTGGTCGCCTCGACCAGAGGCATCAACATCGCAGCCGGCGCGCCGACCTAATCGGCCAGCGTCGAGCCTCCAGCGTCACGCCCTCATCCACGTAAGTTCCGCTCTGCCGATTGAACGGCAGGTGAAGCCCGTACTTGGCGAACAGGATGTGCGCCACAGACGCGCCTGGCACGTCCACATGAGATCGGATGGAATGGCCCCGGGCGGCCGGCTGATCACCTCGCAGGCCCGGCAGGAGAACTTCTCGCGCGCATGCTGGATCACCTTGCACTCTCGCGGCACGAGCTCCAGGATCTCCGTCACATCCTCACCGATCTTCGCAGCCTGTCGCCGCCGCAGCACGAGCAACTGGTCGGCGCCGGATACACGCTGCGCTCGCGCGACAGGTGCTCAGGCAGCGGTCTCGGCGGGCGGAATGTTGGCGTCCGAACAGGCGCACGTTGATCTTGATAGCCTTGGCCTGCTCGGCTGCCATCTGCGGCCGCTGCAAGATTGCTGTCATCGGGGGCTTACCGCTTTCGCGCTATCCGCTGACAAGAAAGGATAGCGTATCTCGACAATCATCGGGACTACCTATCCAGCCGGTCAAGGAGTACAGCCCTCATGCTCATTAAAGATGGCACCACATCCTTATCGCGGACAAGCGACCGAACCTCATCTCCGAAGCGCTCAAGTAGCTTGCGAGCCAGCGCCCCCTCATCATCGTCAGCAGCAGCCGCCATGAAGGCTTCAACCATCTCCTGGGCCAGCTCTGAAACGTCGCCCTTGGGATCGAGCAGCGCGTCACTATGTCTGGCAATGATATCCATCACTTCGCCCCTGTCCGACAAAATGGACCAGACCTCGCCCGCCCCTTCGATCTGATAGCACAGCACATCCTCACGATCCGGTCCGATCAGGTCTAGGATGCGGTTGGATGCACGGGCATTTACGTCATTGAGGATCCGGGATACGACGATACTGTCCCAGGCGCGGCCGATATCCTCCTCGCCGTAAGCTGCTCCTTCAATCGCCTCGAGGTTTAGAAACAGGAGAGCGTACCTGGGCAATTTCTCGACCTCGGCCTGGATCGCAGCACGCACCGCGTCTTCGTAGGCGGTCGAGAGCGAACCGAGACGGACGCTATCCCAGCTCAAATCATCATCGAATGGGCCTTTCTGCAGAAACCAGCAATATTCGTCCCACAGCTGCCGAGCCGCGACGTCACCGAAAGTTCCAAAGGCCGGTCGAGAGCGTAGATCGTCGATGACAGACTCTACGATCCGCTCGATCTCGGCGCGGGCGAAATCTACGGCAGCCGCCTCAAGCCGCGCCATGGCCTGCCCGCCAACGTCCGCCCGCTCCACGGCCATCATATCCCCATCGCCTTATTACATTCCCCATACCAAAGCCCGCCTTCACCTCATTCAACGATTTAAGGATGACGCGCTAATCGGCCGAGACCATTTGCGAGCGATATAAACAAGCTATCAATCTCGTCTACCAGACGTCACCGCATTTATTCGATTGGCAGTTACCTGCATTCAATGCGCAACTCTCGCATCTGTTTGCTCGCTGCCTTATGCGAGAATTATTCGAATCTACTAGAACGGTGCGCGGTGACACAATCGGCTGTGGCGAGAATTCTGCTGTCTCCCCCAACCTTCCGAGTAACACCGCAATTAAACCCGAAATCAGACAGTTGCCGGCGCTACTCGACCGGCACGTTTTGCTTTAACACCGCGATCTCTGTACTACGGTGCATGGTTCACGTTTCCAGATAAGCCGACTTAGAACGCGCCGTCGGCGGCGTCAGCGTCCCTGATCTCATCAGTCACGGGGTTCCAAAACGCATAATGCCAATTTTGTCCAATTGCTTGTATCTGGTCGTGTGGAATCCATGCACCTCCTCTGTTTCCGTTTTCATAGCTATACATAAGCATGATCGACTCCCCCATGGGCATGAGCTTCGGCCTTCGCAAAACGCGATCGACTAGAACACCCTGGTGTAGCAAGGCAACCTCACTGCCCGGAGCGTAGATTAGATACTCTCCGTCAGCCGCTACAGGCGCCCCTGTGATCGCAGCAACTCCCGGCGCAAGCGCATTAAACCAGTCTCGCAGCCTTGAGACGGTATCTGTATCGATGAACGCGTTTTGGCCGGCAAGCTGGGCTCCCTTCTCAAGCATCGCGAGATAATCCCGGAATTCTGCGTAAAGAGGCTCAGTAAGCCTCAGACCACCATAGATGCTGTCGTAAATCACGATTGTGTCCGTCGCCCTCCTGGGCGCTCCATCAACGTAGAAGGCGATATTCGTGTGAGCACAGTCAATATCGTTTGGCGAGATACTCTTCTCTCTGAGCAATAGCTGCTTCAGACCTTCTGCTATACTCGAGCGCGTATTAGCTTGCGGCCCCGTACCAGCAAACCACGGTTCGGATATCTTGATCAGCACACCGGTTGAGCGAAATTCTCTCTGCTTGCGCGTCATACGAGGATCTTGCGACCGTAGGTCTCGATACAGAAAGCTCTTTCCTCCGATAGAAAACCCCTCCACCGATTCGTTCACCTGAACATTGATTTCAGCGATTGCACCCGACGTCCCGGTGAGCAGCCGGCCGGCAACAATTTCCTCTGGATTCAGACTGACGTTCACGGTCTTCTTCAGAATCGGTCTCGTAGGAGCCATACTCCGTGCTGACTCAATCCGAATCGTGCGATCGAACGAAGATGACCGCCACTCGACGACTTTCGTCGGCCGACGAAGATGCAAATATAAGGCTCCAGGGTACGCTTCGCGTATTGCTTGATTGAGGGCAATATCACCGATTGACTCGCTGAAATCCTTGCTGCCCTCCCTGATCTTATAGCTAGCCTCTCCGACCTGCCGCAGGGGGTAATTGTAGTGGGGCGAGTCCGCTCCGAGCTGAGCTATATAATCGAATTCTCGCGGACGTCGGGCTCCCGGTCGAGCAACCTCATAGACTTTCTCGAAGCTCTCAGGCCACGAAACGCCGGGCGGTAAGCCCTTTGTGTCATTTCCCAAAGACTCCGACTCGTCAACCAAACACCGGGCGTGAGCGAACTGAATAAATCGGTTGCTGAGATATAGATGCGACGGTTCGACCGAGCCATCATAATAATCCTGAAATGAGGTTCCGTAGCGTGCAAAAGCAAGCCGAGGGGCGATAACTGCAAAACAGCCGTGAGCAGCTCGCCCGACCCGGCCGAGCCGCTGCCGAAAGGCTTTCTTTGATTGCGGAACTCCAAGGTTAAGCCCGAGCCTGAACTGCGCAACGTCGATCCCCAGTTCTAGCGCAGAAGTCGAGATTACACCTCGCAGGGCACCGCTACGAAGCGCTCGCTCAATTTTCGCCCGATCGTCCAATTCGTACCCACTGCGATAGGGCAATACGTCATCTTGGTCTATAGATCGTGCTATCCGCTCCACACCCTGGCGAGAATTGTGGAAGGCTATGAAAGATCCGTCAGTGCTTGTCCCGCTGATCACCCGCGAAATGAGATCTGATAAAAACGATTCTGCGGGACCAGACGTATCAGGCCCTTCTATGTGGTATAGCGTCCGCCCAAATGTCGGTGCGCCATCCTCATCTTCCCCAATTCCAGCGAAAGGCCAGCCGGTCAGCTTTTCAAGGTGTTCGCACGGATCAGCGATCGTAGCCGTTGCTGCAATAATTTGGAGGTGCCGGCTTACGCCCATTTCTCTGGAAGCTCGCCTTCGCGCCGCAAGAAACCTCCTGAGGAGATAAGCGACATTGCTGCCGAAAACCGATTCGTAGACGTGGGCTTCATCCAACACGATATACTTTGTCAAACACAGCAGACTTCTAAACGCTGGTGCAGACACCTGGCGCATAAACCAGGCCTGCAACACGTCGGGTGTGGCAACCAGCACTCGGGCCGACTTCACCGCATCGATGCGCTCATCAGCGAGAACCTGCCCGTGCAATTCCGCCACGGCATTCTCTGGTAACCCAAGTTCGGCAGCCAGCTTCTTCCACCGCGCAAGCTGATCAGACAGCAACGCCTTCAGGGGATATAGCACGATGGCTTTTCCGTCTCCCTCAGTCAGCTCCTTTGCAATTGCTGCCTGGAAAATAAGCGACTTTCCCGAAGCTGTTCCAGTTGACACAACGACGTTTAAGCCATCACCAATCGATTCCAGCGCCAAGCTTTGGTGACGCCAAAGAGAGCCGTTCTTTGCGACTTGCTTATCCAGCCATTGTCCGATTACGCCTCCGGAAAACTCGGGCGGGATCGGCAGTAAGCGTTCGGCTCGGGGCGCAATATGGATCGCCTCAACGACGCTAACTAATCCGGCTGATATCACTTCCTCAAATCGAGACTTCATAGTCAATGACCCGGCTTTGTCGTTGGCTTTAGAACTTGAGAAGCGAGAGACGGCCCCAACGTGCTGGCGCCTCCGACAAGCTTAGCAAGCCTGGCACCATCGTCACGAAATTCGGCAAGTCGCTTCGAAAGATTTGAGACTTTGCCCGCGTCGATCCTCAAAATCACAGTGGTGCCCGCCATCTTACACTTGACTGTCGAGGTTTCCGTCCCGACGATCCGCATACCAGCTGAACCGCTCAGCAATGCAAACTCGCCACCAAGTGAGCACAGGCGCTGCGTCATAAACAGTCCGTAGCCGCTATTAGCCCACGCGTCAGCTGAATTTCGTCGACGCCACGCTTTCGAGGAAATGCCAGGCAGGAGCGACAGCTTCAGAGCATCCAAATCGCTGCCGACCTGGAGCTTCGGATTTTCCTTCAAAGATTCTAGGATCCCACAGCCGCTATCAGAAACCGCAAGCTCTGCGGAATTCTTCCCCGGCCAGTACTGCGCTGCTATCGAATAGGATTGTGAACCGCTGTGTTCGACAACATTTCTGACGATCTCGCGGATCGAATAGGTTAATGTCTCGACGGTATCGCCATTATCGAGCTGGGTCAAAAGGCGCGCTAACCGCTGCGCATCCTCTTCGATTAGCTCTCCGACTTGGAGAGATTTCTCAGCGGCTGCGTTTCGCAGTTCAGCTACGCTAACCTCCGTAATCGGTACATAAGTGTTGCTGCCAGGAGCTTGGGCAGGCGCTTGACCGTACTCCATGCCAAAATACTGGAAGAAGCCAACGTGTGCTGCGTAGCCCAAGTGCTTAAAATTTATGGCTTGTCGCTTCGCATTCGGGCGCGCCTGCCTAAACTGGCGAAGCGCATTTCCTATAATTAGCATCCATCCAGGTGTCGCAAAGCCAACCCTTGCAAAGTCGAGCTTGTAGAATGGTGCTTCTTCCACACCTCCGAGCGTGGTTCCAAATTCGAGAGCCCTAACCGGCTCCTCCCAACCGGGTACTTCAATTAACAATTTTGCCTCCCAGCCCATGGAAATCGGAACAGAAATCCTCGTAATCGTCAATTACAAAAAGGCTTATGACGCCCGTTCTACAACCAAGAGATGCTGGCTATCTAGCAAGCTCCGACCTTTACAGCGGTGAACATCGTCGCACCGCGGGGAGCTCTCCACGCTTCGACCGTTACCGCAAGCGAAGCACCTGGCTCAACCAGAACAGGCGAATAGACCTTCCGCAAAACGACGCACAGGGGCGTCTGTCTGCCCGAGCTATTTCGGACGCAAGGCGCCGGGAGTGCCGTGTCGCACTGCAGCAGCGCTCCATGAGCCACTTGCCAGAAGAGCAGAATCGGTCGCTATTGAATGCCATCGCGCGTGCTGTGCTAAAGGGAAGAGAAATGCCTGAGATTACAATCCCACGCACTGGGTCGCATCTGCGCAAATTGTTCGAAATACTTCAGGCTCATCCCGAAGGCCTCCAAGCCGGAGCCGCCCTCAAGCAGCTCGCAGCATCCGTCAATCTGACCCCATATGAGGCCGGATTGTATGAGACCACCGGAACGCCCCGGTTTGAGAAAATCGTCCGCTTTGCCACGATCGATTGCGTCAAGGCCGGCTGGCTCGTAAAGAACCGAGGCATCTGGTCTGTTACGGAAGCGGGAAAGAAGGCGTTCAAGGACTTTCCTGATCCAGAGGCCTTCTATCGCAAGGCCCTTCAATTGTATCGTGAGTGGAAGGCCAGCGCACCGACCGCGCCCCAAGCCAAGAGCCTGGAAGAGCTCACGCCAGCAGAGTCTGCGACTGTCGATGCCAGCATCACCTATGAGAAAGCTGATGAGCAGGCCTGGAGCGAAATCGAGGCCCACTTGCGCGCGCTGCCGCCCTATGACTTGCAGGATCTAGTTGCCGGCCTTCTGAAGGCGCTCGGATATCACATTGCGTGGGTCTCTCCACCGGGCAAGGACGGCGGGATCGACATTATCGCGCACACTGACCCACTGGGAACGCAGACACCGCGGATCAAGGTTCAGGTTAAGGGTGGTTCTCAGAGAATCGACCTGCAGACCTTGAATTCGTTTCTCGCGGTCGTCGATAGCGGCGATGTCGGCCTCTACGTTTCCGTGGGAGGTTTCACGCGAGATGCAGAAGATGCAGCTCGCAAGCAAACGAGCCGAAAGATCACGCTGATCGACGACGAGCGTTTGGTGAAGCTTTGGATCGAGGCTTACGACAAGCTTGATCAGAAGTCGCGGCAACGCCTGCCGCTCTCGCCGATTTACTTTCTTACACCCGAGGATTGAACGCAATCGCTCACCCGACGATGACTTCGAATTGGATGGACACGACCTCGCCCGTTGATTCCTATCGCTGAAGCGCGCAGACATGACCGAAGATTTTGATGAAGAGCTTTTCAGATGTCTAAAAGCTGGGCTTGAGGAACTAACGGAAGCCGAGAGACGAGCCTTGGTTTTGATCTGGCGCCACCCAAATATCCCGGTCAAGATCCTACCGACGATAATTGGCAATGGGCCCGGCGGGTCCGTTTGGCTGCGGATCGGCCTGCTTGCGAAAAAGAAGGTCTGGAGTCGGATGCCCCGCCGGATCAAATCCGAGTTTCAACGACCCGGCAGAAAGCCATTCTATTCCGGCCTCCTGGTCAATCTTGATGTCGTCGAAGACTTTCGGCGAACCCGCTGGACCGTTTTCGAACTTCGGCCAGAAACGGTGAAAGTCCTTCAGGTGATGAAGGTGATCAGCCGTACCCGACCAGCGCCGTCTAGCGCCTACAAGCTGCTTGATGACGTCGAGGTCGAAAAGGTTCCGGCCGGCTTCACTGCGCCGGCGGAGACCAAACGCATCAACCGCTCGATCATCGAGCGTAGAGGTCAAACGCCATTTCGACGAGACCTGATGGCAGCTTATAGCGGACAATGTGCCGTCACCGGCTGCGCCGAGACTAACGTCCTCGAAGCAGCCCACATCGTCGGCATGAGAAATCGAGGCCGTTACGAGATCGCCAACGGTCTTCTGCTACGGGCGGACTGGCATACATTGTTCGATCTGGGTCTCTGGGCGATTCACCCGACACGGCTCACGATCGAAGTCTCGCCGAAGCTCGCAGAGGAATATCGAAAGCTGGGTGGCCGGCGCCTGTGCACCCCAGTAGACTCCAAATATGCCCCGCGTCCTGACGCATTGAAACGCCGCTATGACCGGTTTCGACGGCTACTCAGAGGTTGATGGCGTACCGGCTTTCTATCGATTTATCAACCCCACCGCCACTGCCTGCCCGTCGCGAATAACCTCGAGCGCTGGAACCCGTCCGTTCCACGATATCAGACCTCCTCAGGCGTAGTACACAACTCTCCAAGGGCCATAGCTCGCAGTTGCGCACGAGCTGCAGCCGCGTAAGGTTCATGAGGATGAGTTTTAGCACGTATGGCCCTCTCTAACTTCTTCGTAGGTGCTTTGTCGGCAAACTCTCCATCATCACTGCCAACCTCGATCATTTCCGCCAAAGCTTCGCATAACTCGCCGACTTGCCTCATGACTCGGAGGCGCGCCTCCTTAAGCCTCGGGAGATCCAGCCCGAGCCGGACAATCGACACCTGCACGCGCTTCTTATCGGTACCCAGACAGAATTTACTGGGCCCCATACGGCCGTCGGCCTGCACTTCGATCAATTGCACGTCATCAAGATTTGTTGGATCGAGCAACATTGGCCGCTCTTGATCAACGCAGCGATCGTCCCAACTGGCTTTTGGACTGCCATCAACGAGGGGAAACCAGCTACCCTTTCCGTCAGTCGCATCCGTTTCTTCATTGCGGACAGGCCGATTACAGAGCTGGGCCGACAGGCGAAAATTGTCCCACGAGAACGCCAGCCAATCATAGCCTGGTCGGTCACAGATATTTTCGGCTCGGCGCGCCTCCAATTTTGGGCGAAAGTGATCGACATCTAAGTGGGATTGCGCTTCTGGGCTCTCCGAATACCAGCACTTCCCGTGCGACATCTCGGAGAGAAAACCCTTAAAGGCTCTCCAAATGTGAGAATTGGCTCGAATGTAATCTGCACGCTCTCCCGCCGGCAGTTGCTCGAGCTGCTGCTGGGCTGCGATGGCCTTAGCTAGCAACTCGGGCGGAATCAATCCTGCGCTCCGCTTGACATAGATCACGCAGCGCCCTCCCGCTTTGTCAGAAGCTCTTTCACCAACGCCTTCATTGCCTTGTGGCGCCTTTCGATCTGCTCTGGAGACATTGGCGGACGATCTGCATATTTCACATCTTGCCAGGCGCGGAGAAAATCCTGGTACAGCGGCTCGCGATCTTCGAACATGAAGCCAAGGCGCGCCAGCCTGTCATTGATCTCGATGAGGTGCTTCTCTTGTGCTTCGCTGCGTTGATCAAGGCGCGCGAGAGTATTGCGCTCGTCGACCTGCCGCTGTGTATCGGGGTCGAGGCTCGACGGCAGGCCAAAGATCTCCGTTAGCGTCGCCGTGAACCCCATCCCCTTCGGATCAGTGTAGGGCGCCGTGACGCTCACCTTTCCATGCTCGTCCGTAAACATCACCCGTACTTCGCGACGGTCCAGCGCCGCGATGGTCAGCGGATTATGAGAACTCATGACGATATGACAGTTGCTGGCGTCGGAAGCCTGCCCGGTCCATTCGCGGATCAGATCCAGATAGCTATGCTGCCAGAGAGGATTGAGATGCGTATCAGGTTCGTCCAGCAGAAATAGCGCTCGCTTTCCGCGGGACACACGGATCAGCCCGAGAACCATCAACAGCTGTCGCTCGCCGTCTGAAAGATCAGCAAAGCTCACGTCCCCGGAATCATCGTTTGCTCGGCGAACCCAGAGATGCAGATCGCGGAATAGATCTGAAATGTCCACTGCCTCAAGCGCGGCAAACAGTTCCTGATCATCTTCGTAGCTGGACTTCAAGCGCTCCAACGCTCGGTTATCTTTGACAAAGCACGCCAGCTGCGCTTCGCTCTGCTGCTTGTCGCGATAATCATCGATCGCGTTTCCGATCAGGCGCATCGGATAGAAAGCTTGGTCGCGGAAATCACGAGCACATTTTCCTGCCGGCCCCTTGGCGTCCCACAGATCGGTTGCAGCTCGCAATTTGTTCGGCTGGCCTCCTTTTGCGAACCACGGCTCCTTGAAATGCGCTAGCGCCGAGTGGAAACCAGTAATTCCCAGCTTGTCCTGCAACAGCCGAAGGACTCTCCCGTCTCGAAAAGCGAAGAAGGAGAATAATGAAAAGATGCCATGAATGGGTCGGCAATAAAATAGCCGACGCTCTATGAGAGCGCGCTGACACTCCTCCGAATCATCGTTGGTCTTTATTGCATCGTAGTACCGACGTTGATGGCTGTCGAAAAGCTTCTCAAGACGGCGACTGCCGCCAGAGTAATATCCAAATATCAGATCCGGAAATACTTCCGCTTTTTCGCGCTCAAACGCCGAGCGAGCTAAGACTCTTCCGTCAACATCAATATTCGCCTGCCCCGTACGATTGCTTAGGCGAACCTTGTGGTTTCCGATCCGGTAATCGATCTCGTAGAGATACCTAGGTGGGCCTCGATTGAGATCGACGAACCTGAACACGTCAATGATCGCTTCGATCAGGTTCGACTTACCCGCCCCGTTCTGGCCAATGATGACCGTCGTCAGCCGAGTTTCGTCAAAGTCCACCTCGACTTCCATAAGGTTCTTGAAGCCGTCAATGTAGACGCGATCGAGCCGCATCAGGCCGCCTTCAGCTCTTGGTTGTCATGATCGATGATATGCCCATGATCAACTTCCCACGCGAGCTGCTTATAAAAATCGGGCAACGAGAGATCAGCCAACTTGAATAACTGCTCGACAGTGGAGGAACCTCCGGCCGCACGGATTTTGTCGGCTAGATAGGGTTGGTTCTTAACGTCGTCGTCCTGGCGGCTTTTCGTCATAACGGCCCTCTCCCGCGGGACTCTTGGTGCGGCTGCAGTGCGGCCGCGCTTAGGTGGGGACTGCGGCTCTTCTGCACGACCGGCCTTGATTCGCGACAGCAGCACGCTCGCCGGTTCGTCATTTGGGTCCTGTGGCACCAACTCGCCCTTGAACGCCTTTGTCAGGATCGCCGACTCCAGTCGGTCCAGCAGCGTACGTGCACGTGCCGCTTCTGCCTCGACGCGGGCAACGCGGGCGAATCCGGCTTCCAGCCGGCAAATCAATCTCTGCCGAACGTCCTTTTCCGGAAACGGAAGCTTGATGCGACGGAGAGCATCTTGACTGATGTTTCGCATCGAAAGCTGATTTCCGGTGGCAAGGCTCTCGATTTGATATCGTCCTGCCGCAGATCTGAGAAACCATAGAACCCACTTCTTCGCATCTTGATCGACGACGAGGCGGAGAATCTTATCACTGAGGTAGAGGCCTCTCGGCTCTTCTTCTACCAGGACTGCCGCGCCGACGAGTTCCAGAGTGTTGGCCCGAGAGATCAATAGATCACCGGAGCGGATGCGAGCCTTTTCGGGAGGACTGTAGTCGGACGGCAACGTCTTGGATTCCGTCGGATCGAACTGCCCCCAAGTTACGGCGCTGACCTTTACCACGCCGCGTTCGCCCTGGGTCGGCGGACGCTCCGCGCAACGCATATTCTTTCCCGCTTCGATACCGTGAAGCAGAGTCCCAAGCTCCCTTTTGTCCCAATCTAGATTTCCAAAGCATGCTGCCAACGCTTGACCTCTTAAGAGCCTTCCAAGCATTGGTACCCGATCCAGCTCGGCTCGCGCGCGGGCCAAGCGTGCGAACAGAGCATCCAGCTTGGCAACGATGCGGCGCTGTTCGGCGAGCGGTGGCAGCGGCAGAGCTGTCGCGAGCACTGCCTTGCGGCTTAGCTCGACTTGATTGGTAGATCCGCTCTGCATATCCTCAATCCTGTTTTGGACTGCGGGGCTTCTAATGAATTCAAAAAGGTATTTCGGCTCAATTGCGCTATTGGCGCGCACGACGGTGACATGACTGTCAGAAACGATGCGCGGGAAATATGGGAGCGATCTGAATAATGCGGCTCGGCCGATGGTTCCGGTTCCCGTCGAATTCCATAGTATGTCGCCGTCGACTAGATAGCGTTCCTCGCTCCACTCATGTGCGGTGCTAGGATCAATAAACTTCAGGTAGCGCTCGTCGATACCTTGCCAACGAACGGAGCGCTGGTTGATGACCGGCAAAGAACTCCTATCCGCATATTTCGGAGATTTTCCGCGGGAAACATAGTTTGCTACGTCGTGGATTGTGGCTTCACACCAGCCGGATGGAAGAATCACTTCGCAGCCCCCTCGATTGCATCGGCTGCTACCTCTTCACTTAGTTCATCCACCAGCGCCCTAGTCTCCTCTAGGGCTATAGAGAGATGCGCCTCGATCGCAGCGGCGATCTCCTCCGGCACTTCGAGTCCTTCCTCGGCTTCGCTTTCACTCTTCAGCCAATTGATATCGAGATTGTCTCCACGCGTAGCGATCTCAGCACGGGCGAAGCGGCGGAAACGGCCCTGCTCACCCAGGTCCGTACGCGCAGCACGGCCGTGCGGATCGTCGCCGAATGCGGCTACGAAGTTGTCGAAGTCGGACAGCTTTAGCGGGTTGGTCTTGCCGTAGGCCGGTGCACCAGAGCGCATATCGTAGATCCAGACAGCTTCCGTCGCATCCTGCGCTGGCGCTTCCTCCTTGCTTCGCGTGAAAAACAATACATTGGTTTTTACACCCTGGGCATAGAAGATTCCGGTTGGCAACCGCAGGATGGTGTGCAGATCGCACCAGTTCATCAGCCGCTGTCGGAGCTGACGGCCCTTGCCGTCGTCGAACAGCACGTTGTCCGGCACGACAATCGCGGCGCGGCCGCCAAGTTTGAGCGCGCGAATGCAATGCTCGACGAAGGGGAGCTGGTAGGACGAGACGCGATCGGTGATGGTAAGATCGTCACGGGTCGGCGGCCCACCCGCCGGGCCGAACGGCGGATTAGTCAGGATCAAGTCTGCGTTCTTGAATGTCGGATTCATACCGCTCGGTGACAGCGTATCGGCAAGATCGAAATGGTCCGGATCAATCTTGTGCAGATGCAGGTTCATCAGCAGTAGGCGGAACGTATCCTGCACGTTCTCGATGCCGCGCAGCGCCGACTGGAGCTGGAAGGTCTGCTGCTTCGGCGCCAGCTCGAAATAATCATCGGTCTTCGCTCGCATGAAGTGGTCCGCCGCGATCAGGAAGCCGCCGGTGCCTGCCGCGGGGTCCTGGATCACCTCGCCAGGCTTCGGCTGCATCAGCTGGACCATGACCTCGATCAGCACGCGCGGGGTGAAATACTGCCCGGCGCCGCGCTTGGTTTCCTCAGCCATCTTCTGCAGCAGGCCTTCATAGGTGTCTCCAAAGGCGTCGCGCTCCGCGCTGAACCAGTGCAGGCCGTCGATAGCGTCGATCAGCCGGCGCAGGTTGACCGGCTCGCGCACGATGGTCGCCGCGTTCTGAAAAATCGCGACCACTGAGCGGTCGGCGATCTTGGTGCCGTCACCGAGGTCGATCAGCGCCTGGCGGTAGCGCTGCAGCACCTCGGTCTCCGGTGCCGACTTCAGCGCGCCCCAGCGATATTTTTCCGGGATGCGGCTCTCGTCCTTCTGCTCCGAGGCCATCTTCAGGAACAGGAGGTACGTCAGCTCGGTGACGTATTGCTGGTACGTCACGCCGTCCTTGCGCAGCATGGCGCACAGACGCCACAGCTTGTTGACGAGATCAGTCGCTGGATTCATGTGCGTTCCCGGTTAGGCGACGAGGTGGTCCCAGATCGCGCTATTGAGGTCCTTCAGGATGTCACCTAGCCCGTGATCGAAGGCCTGATCAATGACCTCGAAGCCGCCCGCCTGTGCAAACAGGGGATCGGCGAGGATGTCGGGATCGCCGACCGGCTGTGCCTTCAGCGCCCGGCCGATTCGCTCCAGCCAGCGCCTTTGCGTCGCCGTCCAGGGCCGGCTGGCGAGAATGCGCTTGACGCCGTTCTCGACCCGGGTCTCGTAGGGCACCAGGGGATCGCCAAGGGCAGCCTGACGAACGAAGCCGATGATGTGGGCGGCGATGTCGGCGTTGCGCACGCGGCCATAGGCCTGGCGCAGGCTCGCCTCGGAGAAGCCGTTGGCGTCGAGCAGCACCGCCAGCGCCTTCAGCTCCTTGCGGGTCAGCTCGCGCGGCTTCTGGGTCGCAGCGATCAAGGCCGGTGCGGCATTCATGTTGGCCTTCACGAAGGCCTCAAAGCTCTCGATGTAATCGGCCGGGCTGGCGCGGCCGCCGAAATCGTCCTCGACGCTGACTAACTCGTCCGCGTGCTCGGAAATGTAGACGCCGTCCTGCCGGCGGCCGGGGCTGGCATTGTCGAGAATGCCGGCGAGCAGCGGGTGCTGCTGGAAGAGAGCCAGCGTGTCGGCCGGTGGGGCATCGCGCAGGCGTTCCGGCAGCGCGGCCAGCGAACCGAGCACGGTCTCCAGCGTCTCGCGCTGGGTGCCTCCGATGTGTTTGAGGCGCTGGCGCAGCTTGACGACAATCTGGTCGCGGACGAAAGCGCGGTCGTCCTCGGTCGCGGCGCGTTCGAGATCGCCGAGGAGAGTCGCGAACGACAGCGCCGGGTTGACCACCACCGGCCGCATGTCGCTGACCTCCTGCAGATTGGCGTAGATGTCGACGGCGTCGAAGATGCGGAAATATTCCTTGCCGATCTCGTCGCAGCGCCGCGTTGCCCGGCCAATCATCTGGTCGTAGAGGATGCGGCTGTTGACCCGGCGCACGAACACGAGGTTGGTGATCGCGGGGACGTCGACGCCGGTCGTCAGCAGATCGACCGTGACGACGTATTTCGGCCGGGGATCGTTCTTGAACGCTTTGATGCGGTCCAGCGGCTTGTCGACCGAGCCGGTGATTTTCTCGACGATATCGTGCGGCTGAGGGCCGTATTCCTCGGTGAGCGCATCGCGCAGCGCCGCGACCAGCGTGTCGGCGTGGTCGTCGCGGCTCGCGAAGATCAAGGTCTTGCCGCGTTCGCTTGGCGCGCATTCGCGCGCGATCGCGTCGGCGACGGCGCGATTGAAAGGGCGCGTCAGCACCTTCTTGTTGAACTCGGCGACCTCGAAATCGACCTGATCGTCGAGATTGAAGAGATCGATCTGGCCGGTGCGGGGATCGATGATGTTGACGTCCTCGCCGGCCTCGAAGCTGATGCCGGTCTGGCTCAGCGCCGTGGTGATGCGGCGCGGCGGCCGGTGGTCGATCAGGTAGCCGTCGATGACCGCCTGCCGATAGCCGTAATGAAACACGGCCGCGCCGAAGATTTCCCGGGTGTGCAGCGCCGGCGTCGCGGTGAGCGCGATCCTGGTCGCGTCGAAATAGTCGAGCACGCGGCGATAGGCCGAGAGATAGTCGTCGAGATTGCGGAAGCCGAGATCGTCCTCGCGCAACTCGGCATCGAGCGTATAGCCGCGATGCGCCTCGTCGACGATGATGAGGTCATAGGTGCCGGGCGTCGGCCTGACCGCGTCGGGGTCGTCGAACACGCGGCGGATCATCGCCTGTACGGTCGCGACCTGCACACGATCAGTGGCCTCGGGGAATTTCTTGGCCAGATCAGCGACCGGGAACACCTGGTCGAATTTCAGGAAGCCGGCGGTGTCGGTCGTGCTCATCGCGTCCAGCGTCTGCCGGCCGAGCGCGTTGCGGTCGACCAGGAACAGGATGCGGCGGAAGCGCTTTCGCCGCAGCAGCTCGTACATCAGCGCGATCGCGAGCCGGGTCTTGCCGGTGCCGGTCGCCATCGCCAGCAGGATATTCTTCTGGCCGGCGGCGATCGCGGTCTCCACCGCCGTGATCGCGTCGGTCTGGTACGGCCGCAAGCCCGTAACGCCAAGCTCGCGCTCGGCGAGCGCGTCAAAGTCCTCGGTCTGCTCCAGCCGCTCGGTGAGATCCTGCGGCGAAAACCATTCCGGCAGCGCGCGCGGATCGCCGCCGGTCGGCCGCGCATCCCAGAACCAGATGCCGGATTTGGTCTCGAACTGCTTCACATAGGGCCGGCCGTTGGTGACGAACAGGAACGGCACGCGGAAACGATCGAGCCCTTGCAGCCATGGGCTGCCCGGAATGGCCTCGTCCGGCGTCAGGCGGATGTCGCGCGCGTAGCGCTTGGCCTGACCGAGCCGGCCGGGCACGTCGGCGATGCCGCGCTTGGCCTCGATGACGCCGACGCAGCGGCCGTCGATGAACAGCGCGTAGTCGACCGGGCCGCTGTCGGTCGGCCATTCGGCGATGGCGATGCTCTGGCCGGGTTGCGGGCGCGTCCCCGCGGCATGCCGCAAGGTCGGCGTGTCGACGATCCAGCCCGCGGTGCGCAGCTGCTCGTCGATCAGCAGGCGCGTGGTCGCCTCGTCGAGCTCGACCTGCTGCGCTTGCCGGTTGGCGAGCTGCGCCAGGAGATCCAGCTGCTGCGGCGGCGCGGCCTCCGCCGCGGCCTGGGCGGCCTTCAAGGCGGCCTCGGTCTTGCGCAGGCCGGCCTCGGTCTCGGCGGCGTAGCCCTCCCAGAATTCCTTATCCTGCCGGATCGCCTCGGCCTCGGACAGCGCCTTCAGCCGGGCCTCCTCGGCATCACGCAGCTTCAGGAGGGCCTTGGCGGCTTCATCGGAGCTCGCGCCGACCTGCTTGCGCAGCTCGTCCAGCTCAGCCTTGAGCGCGGCGGTGGCATCGGCTGGCGGCCGCGGCGGCACGAACGGTCCCGCCTTGAAGTCCGGCTTGCCGCCATAGCTCTGGTGGAACCAGATCGCGGCACTGCGCGCGATCTTCAGGGCAAATAGCGCGTTGGCGGGCGTGCCGACATCCTCGTGAACGGCCTCGTTGCCGAGCCGCTTTAGGTTGAACAGCAGATCCGCGATCTCCCGCGGAAGAATCGCGCGCAGCCGCAAGGCCCGCAGCACTTCGTCGAACGTAACATTGCTGGAGGGCAAGAGGCCGTGACGGGCGGCGACCTCCTTGGCAAGAAATTCGGCGAGCTGCCGCAGCTTGATCAGGGTCGAAGGCGAGTCATCAAAAAAATAGCGCTCGGCGAGTGCGCCGAGTCGAGCCAAACGCTCGTCCTGCGGGACGAGGAAGCTGAAGTTGCTGTGTACCCCCATTGGATGGAAAGTACCGATCCGCCGATCAAATTCAAGGAGTTGAGCGGACGCCGTCTCACGACTTGAGCGATTGCACGAGCGGCATCACTACGCGGCTCCTCTGCGCAAGGCAGACGCCCTTAGTCCACTGCCGTCCGTGGACGCTTATTCGACGGATATTCGACGACTTTTTCCAAAATCAGCTAAGTCGCTGATTTTATTGGCGCTCCCTAGGGGAATCGAACCCCTGTTTCAGCCTTGAGAGGGCCGCGTCCTAACCGCTAGACGAAGGGAGCGTGAGGTGAACCGCATAGCCTCGAAATCGCCGCGCCGCAAGACGGAAGAGAGAATTTTCGCAGGCGATGTTGCGGACGGGTTTTTGGCGCCGGCCTCACGGCGCCTGGAGCTGGGCCATCAGCGCGGCGCCCGGGCCGGGCTCCATGCGATACAGCACGGTGCCGGACATCGCGCCGGACAGGCCCGACCGCGGGGGCATCAAGGTGCCGCTGCCGCCGGCATAGGCCTGGTTCAGCAGCACCTGGCCGGGCGGGCCATAGGGCGAGGCGCCCAGACACAGATAGTAGACCTGCCCGGCCTCGACCTGGATCTCGGTTTCATAGGGCAGCGAAACGCCCGCGTTGACCGACACTTCGTAGGTGCCGGCCGGACGATCGACGAACAGATAATAGCCGTTGCGGAGCGCGCCGACGGCCTTGCCGGCGACCTTGATGTCGGCCGTGCCGGCGGTGGTGCCCATGGCGCCGACGAGGCCCTTCTCGCGCAGGAAATAGATCCGCGCCGTCCGGCCGTCGCGCTGCCTGGTCTGCGATTCCAGCGCCGACGAGCCGGCGCAGGCGGCCAGCAGCAGCGCCACGGCCAACAGGCTCAGCGCGCGCGAAAGATGTCCGGTCATTCCACCCCACTCCCAGAGTTCCCCAGGGGTGTTTAGAGCAGACATGGAACCGGGCGACAACGATACCGGGAGTGCCACGGGCGGAGGGATGCGCGCGGCTTTCCTCCTCGCCCTGAGGAGCCCGCCCCAAGGCGGGCGTCTCGAAGGGCAAGGCCCAGGCTCGGGCCTCATGGTTCGAGACGGCGCGCGAATATGGGCCGGTTTGCTCTCACGCGCCGCTGGGCGCGCGCCTCCCCACCATGAGGGGTTGGCACCCAAGGGGGTCCTGCACACCGACCATGAACACGCCGAGAGGCGTGTTCATGGAGAGCGTCCAGCACCGAAGGCGGCGCCGGCGCATTCGGGGACGGTCGTCTCGCAGCACGGCCGCGGCGGGGAGTTGGGCGCCGCCCTGCCCTTACGGCTCGACCGCGAAGCGGAGGCGGCCGGTGGGCTTGAGGGTCTTGGCGTCGAAGGTGCGGATTTCCGTGGTGCCCCCCACATCCAGGGTGACCGCCAGGCGGTCGCCGGCGGTGCCGGTGGCTGTGATGCGGGCGCCCTTCGGCAGCATGGCGGTGAGGTCGGGGCCGGAAGCAGTGCTTCCATCGCCGCGGAAAAGGCGATAGCCGATGGCGACCAGAAGCACTGCGATCGCGACCGAGGTGGTCACGCCCGCGATCATCATCATGCGCCGCAGCCGCGCCATCAGCTGGGCCTGCTCGGGCGAGGACGGCTCGGGCGCCAGGGTAGAATTCATGGACATCTCGACTTCACAATCCCACGGTCTGATGACGGTCACTGTCGCCGGCGACGAAGGCTCGCCGCGGCTCGATCGCGTGCTGGCAGCGCGGCTGCCGGAGCTGTCGCGGTCCCGGCTGAAGGCGCTGATCCTGGCCGGACAAGTCAGCCTCCGCGCGGAGGCGGTGCGGGACCCCGCTTATCACGTCGCAGCCGGCGACACGATCACAATCGACGTGCCTGAAGCCGTCCCGGCCGAGCCCGCCGCCGAGGCGATCCCGCTTCAGATCGTCTACGAGGATGACGACATCATCGTCATCGACAAGCCCGCAGGCCTCGTGGTGCATCCCGCCGCCGGGCACGAGACGGGAACGCTGGTGAATGCGCTGATCGCGCATTGCGGCGCCAGTCTTTCCGGCATTGGCGGGGTGAAGCGGCCGGGCATCGTGCACCGGCTGGACAAGGACACCACGGGGCTGATGGTGGTCGCCAAGAACGACCATGCCCACGCCTCGCTGAGCGCGCAGTTCGCCGACCACGGCCGCACCGGCGCGATGGAGCGCGGCTATCTCGCCTTTGCCTGGGGGCTGCCGCACCGGCCGCATGGCACCATCAATGCGCCGATCGACCGCCATCCGCATGCCCGCGACAAGATGGCGGTGCGCCCGCGGGGGCGCGAGGCCATTACCCATTACGAGGTGCAGGAGAGTTTTACCGGCCGCGACGGCAAGCCGGTGGCGGCGATGATCGCCTGCCATCTCGAGACCGGGCGCACCCATCAGATCCGGGTGCATCTCGCCCATCTCGGCCATCCGCTGATGGGCGATGCCGTCTACGGCCCGCATTTCAAGACCAAGGCGAACCAGCTCGCGCCGGCGGCGCGCGCGGCGCTGGAGGGGCTCGGACGGCAGGCGCTGCACGCCTATCTGCTGGTGATCGAGCACCCCCGGACCGGAGAAATAATGCGCTGGGAATCGGAGCTTCCGGAGGATCTTTCTCTTTTAGGGGATGCCCTGCGAGCGGCGCTATGACGCAGGCCGTTCAGAAAAACGCAAGTATGTCAAAATCTTAATGGAGCCACACGGGGTCGTGACCCCCGGAATCCTTCCACGGGAGACGATTTTTGGTGTATGTTGCGCCTGCGTCGAATGGTCGACGCATGGAACGTCGCAAACCGGTTGGCTTTAACCAAGTGACCGCTTTGCCTGGCCCGCCGCTATCGGGGGCCTGAACCAACTGGAGGGCGCTCGATGGCCCGTACAGCTACACTACCGGTTCTCAACGGAGAATCCGGCCTTGCTCGCTACCTCTCCGAGATCCGCAAGTTCCCGATGCTGGAACCGCAGGAGGAGTACATGCTCGCCAAGCGTTGGCGCGAGCATGACGACAGCGACGCAGCACATAAACTCGTGACCAGCCACCTCAGGCTCGTGGCCAAGATCGCCATGGGCTATCGCGGCTACGGCCTGCCGATATCCGAAGTCGTGTCGGAAGGCAATGTCGGCCTGATGCAGGCGGTGAAGAGGTTCGAGCCCGAGAAGGGCTTTCGCCTCGCCACATACGCCATGTGGTGGATCAAGGCGTCGATACAAGAGTACATCCTGCGTTCGTGGTCGCTCGTGAAGATGGGCACCACCGCGAACCAGAAGAAGCTGTTCTTCAACCTGCGCAAGGCGAAGAGCAAGATCTCGGCGCTGGACGAAGGTGATCTGCGTCCGGATCAGGTCAAGCTGATCGCGAAGCGCCTCGGCGTGACCGATCAGGACGTGATCGACATGAACCGCCGCCTCGGCGGCGACGCCTCGCTGAACGCGCCGATCCGCGACGACGGCGAAGCGGGCGAATGGCAGGACTGGCTGGTCGACAACTCGCCCAACCAGGAAGCCATCATGGCCGAGCACGAGGAGTACGACCACCGCAGGCAGGCGCTGAACGGCGCGATCGGCGTGCTGAATGCGCGTGAACGGCGGATCTTCGAGGCGCGGCGGCTGGCCGACGAGCCGATGACGCTCGAGGACCTGGCGGCCGAGTTCGGCGTATCGCGCGAGCGCGTCCGCCAGATCGAGGTGCGCGCGTTCGAGAAGGTGCAATCCGCCGTCAAGGGCACCATCGCCAAGCAGGAGGCGGCGGCGCTGGAGGCCGCGCACTAGGGTCGCACGGGCTTGCTTGAAGGTGGTTTTTGGATGCGATCGGAGCCGGCGGAAACGCCGGCTTCTTGTTATGTGGAGTCAGTTAGTCCGGCGCGGCACGCGCGAGCTCGGCCAGCGCACAGCCCTCGCAATAGCGGGCGTCCTTGTAGTCGATCCAGTTGTGCGCATAGATTCGCTCCCGGGCGATGCCATAGCGCAGCCGGAGCAGCTTCGAGAGAAGGCGCCACGCGGTGATCTGGGCTTCGGTCGGGGGAGTGGTGACGTCGGGATAGTTGCCGGCGAATTCCACGCCGATGGAGTTGTCGCGCACCACCTTGCGATAGGTCGGGCCGTTGTCGATATAGCGGTTGTCATTGCGATTGGCGCCGTCGCCATGCAAGGTCACCAGGGTTTCCGGCACCGCCCAGTACACCGTGCCGTCGGTCTCCACCCACAGGGTAACACCGCGTCTCCTGGGGTTCTTGGCCTGCGCCAGCGCGCCGGATCGCGCTGATCCTGCCGGCCCCTCGGTCTGGTGGACGATGATGTTGGTCCAGGGATGCGCCCGGTGCGGGTCGCCCCACGGCGCCAGCCAGACCATCTTGAGGCCGGGAATATCGGGCGTGCCCGACGAGCGGGCAAGCGCGGCGAGATCATCGGCGGACGCCGGTTGAAACGACACAAGCAGCGCGAACGCTGCGAGGAGCGAGAGCAGAAGCGGCCTCATGGCCGAACGATAGCACCGCTACTCGGCGGCGGCATCCTGGCGTGACAACGGCGCGATCAGCGCCTCGATCTGATCCGGCGCCAAGGCCGGCGTGTCGGGACCGTCATCGAACACGGCATAGCGGTTCTTGCCATCCTTCTTGGCCGCATAGAGCGCCTGATCCGCCCGCGCCATCAGCCGGTCAGGGAACGCGCCGACCTCGTGAGTCCATTCGGCGACACCGATCGAGACCTCGATCGGAACATCGGCCCCTGCACAGGCCTCCGCGTCTTCGCGGCAAACCTGCAGGATACGGCGTGCGATCATCGCGCCCTCGCCCAAGCGCGACGACGGCAGCACGATGCAGAACTCGTCACCGCCGGTGCGGGCGAGCATGTCGCCGGGCCGCAGCCGCGTTTGCGCCATCAAGGTGAAATGCTGCAGGCAGGCATCGCCGGCCGCATGGCCGTGATTGTCATTGATGAGCTTGAAGCCGTCGAGATCGATCACCAAGAGCGCAAACGGCCGCCCCGAGCGCTCGGCGCGGGCGCATTCCTCGGTGAGCCGCTGCATCAGGTGACGCCGGTTGGCGACGCCGGTGAGGTCATCGAGCAGCGCGAGATCGGCGACCTCGTTGCGCAGCCGGTCGACGGCCATCAGCAGAAAGCCGAAATTCAGCGACATCGACAGGAAGATCAGGAGCAGAACCGCGGCGGCCTGTCCGCTGGTGGAATGGCTGAAGTTGAAGTCGGCGCCGAGGAAGGCGCCGGCGGCGCGGACCGTGAAGACGGCAACAATCAGGATGGACAGCAGGCCGGCAAGCCGCGCCCCGGGATTGATCGGTCCGTGCCGCACATCCAGCACCAGCCGCGCGATCACGATCATCGGCACGGCTTGCCCGATCGAGTAGCTCAGGATGCGCATCGGGCCGTTGTTGTCGACATACATGAAGAACGCGATCGACGCGCAGGTCAGCCCCACGACCGCGGCGCTCAAGCGCCAGGATGCTCTTCGGCCGTAGAAGCGCTCGACGCCCATTGCAGCGAGGCAGATCGCGAACGTCATCAAGGCCCCGGCGGCCAGCAACAGCAGGAACGAGCCGAAGTAGAAGCGTCCCAGCGCGAACAGCGCGGCCGGCGCGCACACCACGGCCGAAGCCGTCCAGAAGCGCGCCGAATCCAGATTGGGATAGCTGCGCATCACGTAGGCCCAGATCAGGCCGAGCGCGAGGAAGTTGACCACGAACGCGGTCCACAAGGTCGGAACGTTCAGCATTCCAACCGCAGGACTACGCAAGTCCCGTCCTCGATGTTCAGCAACGCCGCGCTCATGACCTTCCCTGTGGCTCGCGGTAACATGAACGCCGCGCACTTAACGGTTCCTCAATTCCTCCATCAAGATTGCGCCTTGGTTTTGAATCAATGAAGACATCATTTGCCGGACGTTAACCCTGCTCTCCCGGCCCGTGCGAACGGCGCACCAGGACTGGATTGCAGCGAGCTGTGGATAAGCGTGAGCGCGCTGGTGACAGCGTGAGGCAGAACTTCGCGAATCTGCTGGGATCAATTCCCGAGGCTGATGCATAGCTGGCCTGCGCCAGCGAAGGCCTCGAAGTCGCGTTGCAATCCATCAACTCCTGACGAGGATTCCATGGCGAAGAAGGCGAAGAAGGCCGCGAAGGCGACCAAGAAAGCGGCGAAGAAGACCAAGAAGGCTGCCAAGAAGAAGTAGTTGCACTCCCCGGGTGGGAGCGCGGCTTCCACCCGGCCTCTGCGCCTGCTCTGCCAACCCCGCCGTTCCCTTCGTGCTTTCAGAAATGGGATGACCGCTCCGCAGTTCAAGAGCTCCGGAGCGGCGATGGTTGTCTCAATCCCCCAGCCTCTGCTGCAGCTCCGGTGCGCGCTCGAGCGTGACCTCGGCTTCACGCAGCACGTCCAGCGGCGCCCAGGGCTTCGCCCAGAACTTGGCATCACCAGGCAACGGCTGCGACAGCGGCCGGCCCGACGTGACCACAATGTTGATGTGCGGATGACGCGCCCGCGCGATGTGCGCGAGCTCTACGCCGCTCATACGGCCCGCAAGGTTGACGTCGGTCATCAACAGCACGACGCGGTTGCCGGGCTTGTTCAAGACCATCTCGGCCGCCTCGGCACTCTCGCACGCGATCACATCGTACTCGCTCTCCTCGAGCAGCAGCGAGATCATCTCGCGCTGAGTCGGATCGTCCTCCACGATCAGCGCCGTGGCGCGGAACGGCTGCGACTGGCCCATGCAATACCTCCAAAAAACCTGCTCTTCCGATCGGTAGCCTGAGTTAAAAGCAAAGCCGCCGGATGGTTCGGTTCCAATGCGAAAAAGTGACGCAAGGTGATCAAACGATTTGGAACGCGGCGCCGGAACCGACAACCAAGGGGCAGGATGCGACAATGACGGCAATCAACAAGGCGGCCGCCGCCATCACGGGGGCAGCCAGCGGCATCGGCCGCGCACTGGCGGTGGAGTTGGCCGCGGGAGGATGCGATCTCGCGCTGGCCGACCGCGACGAAGCCGGCCTCGCGAGCGTCGCCGCCGAGCTCGCCCTCTCCGGCCGCAAGATCACCACGCACCGGCTCGATGTCAGCGATGCGCAGGCGATCACGCAGTTCGCCGCGGATGCGACCACGGTCCATCCCGGCCTCAACATCGTCGTCAACAATGCCGGCGTGGCGCTGTTCGGCGCATTTCACGAGATCGACCAGGCCGAGATCGAGTGGCTGTTCAACATCAATTTCTGGGGCGTCGTGCACGGCACCCGCGCCTTCCTGCCGCATCTTTCGCGGCAGCGCGAGGCCCATATCGTCAATCTGTCCTCGATCTTCGGCATCATCGCGCCGCCCGGCCAGTCGGCCTATGCCGCGGCGAAGTTCGCGGTGCGCGGATTTTCGGAGAGCCTGCGTCATGAACTCGCCATGGCGAACAGCCCCGTCAAGCTGTCGGTCGTGCATCCCGGCGGCGTCGCGACCGCGATTGCGCGCAACGCCCGCGCCGGGCACGGCATGACCGACAATGCGCGCCGCGTACAGTCGATCGAACGCTTCGAGCGGCTCGCCAGGACCACGCCGCGCGACGCGGCGCTGCGCATCATCCAAGGCATCGAACGCAACGAGCCGCGCATCCTGATCGGCGGCGATGCGCGCTTCATGGATCTGTTGCAGCGGTTCATGCCGGGCACCTATTGGAAGGTGATGGCGAAGCGGCTGGAGAAGGCGGCGGCGAAGGAAGCGTGAGTTGAGAGGCGAGCGAAAGCGGTCTCGCGGCGCGGAAGCGTCCGAGTTGTCTCCATGGGCCGCCCTCCTCGAGATGGAGGGCGCAGGGAGAGCCAGGCCTCGGCTGAGGCCTGCGGCCCGCGTGCGAAAGAAAATGCACGCGGCGGTTACCACAGGTTCAGCCGGACAGACCCGGCCCTCCCTGCGCAACGGGTTGACGCCTTATACGTAGTCTCCCTGGTGCACCGGGCTTGTTGGCCACCATGCCCACGCGAAGCGAAGCTTCGTCGTGAATTGACACCAGCATCGGGGTGTCGGGACGCCACGATTTCGGCGTGCGCATCGCTCCGTTCGTCGGCGCGGACCAGCCACGCTGCGAAGCTCTACGCCCATCGCATCCAACGGCCCACGCCTCGTGACGATCGCGAAACGCCCCTCCGGCGGGCCGGGACGAGCGAGAATGTGCAGCTGATTTGCCCGACGACACAAGGGCAGATCGTGCGACAAACCAACACGACGGGCAATTGGCGCATGGCGGGTATGTGCCCGGCTCTCTCACACGGTCATCAGCGATCAGATTTACACTCGCCAGCCTCCAAGTCGTCATGGCCGGGCTTGTCCCGGCCATCCACGTCGTCCGGCACGCTGGGAAGCACGTGGATGCCCGGCTCAAGCCCGGGCATGACGGAGCAACTGATTGGTACGATCGTTCGTGGCGCTAGCCCCGTTTATTGTGTAGGTCACCCCGCCTCTGCGGGGCAGGACAGTGGGAGCTGAAAGAGACGCCCCTACCGCCCCATCAGCTGATCCGCGTAGTAGCCGATGGTCTTGCGGTAGATCACCGCCCTGTTCCACTCGCGCATCGCGTCGAAATTCGCCGAGCCTTCGTCATAGGGCTGGCCCATCTTGAAGCCGTTGCTGTGCAGCAGGTTGGCGGTCGAGGCGAGCACGTCGGCGGTGGAGTGGCGCAGGTCGACGCGGCCGTCGCCGTCGAAGTCGACGCCGTATTTGATGTAGGACGACGGCAGGAACTGGGTCTGGCCGATCTCGCCGGCGAACGCGCCGATCAGATCGCGCAAGGTGAGATCGCCGCGCTGGACGATCTTCAGCGCGGCCAGCAGTTCGCCCTGAAACAGCTCGGTGCGGCGGCAATCATGCGCGAGCGTGGCGAGCGTGCGGATCACCGGCAGCTTGCCCATGTCGCCCTTGCCGAAATCGGTCTCTAAACCCCAGATCGCAACCAGGATCTGGCGCGGCACGCCGTATTGCTGCTCGATCTTCGACAGCAGCGCCGCGTGCCGCTGCAGCATCGCGCGGCCGCCATTGATGCGGCCCGCGCCGACGCGGGTCGAGACGTACTGCTCAAAGCTCTTGTTGAAGGTGTAGCGCTGGCGGCGGTCGAACGCGAGCACGGCCGGATCGAGCGTCACGCCTGACAGCGCCTGGCTGACCACGGCGCCGGACACACCCGCGCTCTGCGCTTCCGCTGAGATGCTCGCGACGAAGGTGTTGAAGTCGCCGCCGCAGCGCGCGGCGAAAGCAGGCGAGGCGAAGGCGAGGATAGCGGCAATGACGACAGTTCGGAAACACAGCATGAGGAGAGAGGTCCCTGCATGAGAGCATGATGATGGCAGGACGGCGCCGAGACGCAGGCACAATGCCCGATTTGGCGGTGGCAGGCCAGCCGGCAGGGATCGCCATCGCGCCGCGCGGGACCATCGTCTTCTTTGAACGGAACGCGTCCTCGCCGGCACTCATGCAAGGCGCTCCGTGTTCGGCATCGCGTTGCTTCCGCGCGCCCCACGACATTCTGCGCCTGAACCGTCCCAGCGTTGGCCCGCCATCTGTCAGAGGTCCCCATGAGAATGACGTTCCGGCTCGGCGCATTGGCGCAAGCGGTCCTGCTCACCGCACTGGTCTTTCACACACCTGCAAACGCTCAGCCCGGCGATGTCGCGGGCGCGAGGGACGTTCCTGGCATCGGCCGTTTCGCCGGCAGCGTGATCACCGGCTATGTCGCCAAGGATTTCGATGCCGTGCGCGTGCAGGCGGCGCCGTTCAAGGCCGACAAGGCGACGGACGAGCGTCGCCTGGAAGGCCGCATCGCCCGCATCGCCTATCGAACCGCGCCCGGTCCCTCGATCCTGGAAGTGTCGCGCAATTTCGAGAGCCAGCTCGCCAAGGCAGGCTTTGAGACGCTCGTCGCCTGCGACACCGAGGCCTGCGGCGGCATTCCCTTCACCGAGGCGATCGACCTGCTGCCGGTGCCGCAGATGTGGGTCGACGGCTTCGACTACCGCTATTTTGCCGGCCGCAAGACCGCCGGCGGTCGCGAGACCTATGCCAGCCTCCTGGTCAGCCAGAACAATCAGCAGATCTTTGCGCAGCTCACCATCGCCGAACTCGGCGCGATGGAGAACAAGATGGTCAGCGCAGCCGAGATGGCCAAGGGCCTCGGCGACAAGGGCCACATCGCGCTCTACGGCATCTACTTCGACACCGACAAGGCGACCCTGAAGCCGGAGAGCCGGCCCACCCTGGAGCAGATCGCGCAACTGCTCGGCGGTCAGCCGCAGCTCAACGTCTTCATCGTCGGCCACACCGACAACCAGGGCAGCTACGACTACAATCTCGACCTGTCGCGGCGGCGCGCCGAGGCCGTCGCCGCGGAGCTGTCGCGCAGCTACCGGATTGCGCCGGCGCGGCTGCGCACTGCGGGCGTCGGCCTGCTCGCCCCGGTCGGCAGCAATGCCACCGATGCGGGCCGGGCGCTGAACCGCCGCGTCGAGCTTGTGGCGCCCTGAGGCAGCGCGCAGGGCGCGCGGCCGCTTGATCCTCGTCAATACCGCGCCATGCTCACTTCCTAATCTCCCACGCAAAAGGAGACCACGCCATGATCGGGATTACGCTGACCGCCGACCAGATCCGCTCGGCGCCACCGGAGGTGCGGCGCTGGATCGAGCATCAGGTGCTGGCCGGCCTCGGGCTCGGCCCGGAGACGCCGCCGGCGCCGAGCCTGCCGGTGCAGGGCGCGCATCTCGTCGCCTGCAGCAATGACGATGCAGCGAAGATCCTGGCGCAGATCCAGGGCGTGCTGCCGGCGATGAACGTGTTCTTCGAGTTCGGTCGCCCGGGCATCGCGCTGGGTCAGCCGCCGGTCATGATCTATCGGCTGATCGACATCCTGCATCATACCCGGCTGCAGAACATCGGCCAGGTGATGGCCTCGCTGGAGATGATCAACAACGCGCTGATCGAGACCAGGCACGATCCGTCGGCACGTTTCTGCGGCTTCGATCATGAGGGCCACTGCCTGATTGCACCGGAGACGCAGCGCGCGATCGCCAGCGTCTGGCAGGGCGTGATCGCCAAACAGCACGGGGTAGCCGAGGGCGAGGCGGCGTGAGGCGACGCGGCGATCTGCGCCCGCCTGTCCCAAAACGAGCCGCGGCCAGGTCGGCTCAGCCATGCCTGTCCCGGGCGGCTCCGGCCTTGAGCGGGGCGTGATCGGTGCTACGATTCCGCTGTCGTTCACGATCGCAACGGAGAGCGCCGATGCCGCCCCGCCAGCGCCGACTGCTCCAGTCGCCCTTGTTCCGCCTGCTCGCGATCAATCTCGCGCTCGGGCTCGTGATGGCCGTGGTGCTGGTCGGTGGCCTGCTGGTGCTCGATCCCTGGGGCCTGCGCCATTTGATCTTCGCCGATCATTCGCCCGGCGTCGCCATCGGCCTGCTGCTCGGCTCGTTCTTCGTCACCTTCGGCTCGACCGCCATGGGCACCGCGATCATGGCGCTCGGCCGCAGCGATGATGAGGATGGTCCGCGCGGCGGCACCAGGGTGCCCGCGCGGGTAAAGGTGCGCGGACGTTAGACGCGAGCTCTCCCCGCGATGACGGTGCGCCCCCTCCCCCTTGCGGGGAGGGGGCGGGGGTGGGGGTCCCCGGGCGCTGAACTCCGTGAGAGGCGCGGCGCGATGCCCGACGTGTACTTGTGACGGCATAGATGAGACCCGATGTGCTCGGACGGACGAGCTGAAATCCGTGCTCGTCAACAAGAGCGGGACTCGTGGACCCCCACCCCCGACCCCTCCCCGCAAGGGGGAGGGGAGCTCACCGCCGTTGCGGCAACGGCGGAGGATCAAACGCGCCCCCCTCACCAGTGCCCCTTCCACTTGTTCCAGGCGAACAGTCCATCCGCAAACCGGTCGTAGCCGAAGCGAGTCAGCGGTCGCACCACGCGGTTGCCGAGCAGCGTGGCAAGCCAGCCTTCGCCCGGCGTCAGCTTCCACAGCAGGAGCGCGACGTCGGCGCCGGTGATCAGCTGGCCGTCCTCGTCGGTCGCATGCAGGCGGCGGCGGACGTCGTCGACGTCGGCACCGAATGCGGCCAGCGCCTGCGGCTCCTCGTTGATGTCCTTGAACGCGACACGGCCCGACTTCACCAGCGCCAGCAGCTTGTTGCGCTGCCAGTCGATGCCGGCGTCGCAGACCGGGCAGCGCGTGTTGTACCAGATGGTCAGTTGCGGCATCGACATCGGCATCCCAGGAGGCGGCGTTCATCAAGCTGACATGGAATCGGGCGCATGGGGGCATGCCGATCCGGCAAAATCGAGGAGCCCGAATGTGGCCGCAGGCCGGCAGCAGGGTAGGAAAACCGCCGCACCCTCCCCATATCATGCCGATCTCAGCGGGCACGCACCGCGCGCCCTGCGCGATGCGCTCGCCCCCGGGCGGAAGACGCGAGGCATCGGTGCCGTCGCTGCCCCTGCCCGGCTTGAGCCCTTAACCATCCTCTTCAGCAAAATCGATGAGCAGATCGGCATCCGTCCTCGTTGACGCGGCGCTTCTGATCCTGGAAAAGCCCCCCATGGCAAAGAAACCCGGCTCCAATCCCAAAGGCGAATTCGCCTTCTTCAACGTGACCTATGAGGACGGCTCGCAGCGCTCCAACCGCCGCGTCCCGGCCGAGCTGCTCGGCGGCCTCGACGGCGACGAGCCCGCGCGCGGCTTCATCATGGAGCAGGACCGCGACATCGCCGAAAAATCCGGCCGCCCGCCGCTCGCGATCAAGTCGCTGGAGCGCGTCGGCGCGAAGAAGAAGTAGGTCGGCGCCCCCCGTAGTCCCGGTTGCCGTAGGGTGGGCAAAGCGCGCAGCGCATGCCCACCGTCAGCGGCCTGCAGTGAAGCGCGGTGGGCACGGCGCGCGGCACCGCCGCCAGCCTCAACACCGTGCACGCGCCTTTGCCCACCCTACGGCAGCTCACCGGGGGAGACGTCCGATCTTCTTAATAGCGGACGCTGACGTGCTTACACCGACCGCTCATCTGCCCAATAATTAACAGCACCGGGCCGGTGAGGGATAGACGGCGAGACATAAGTCGGAGAGATGTATCTCAACACCGTCGAGGCAACGCGGGTCGTATATCTTCCGGCTGGAACGGGCGGCTTGATCGTCTGTCTATAATATGTAGGCGCATTCCGAACAACGTTTCTTGTCGGCCCCCGCATATATCTCAGCATTCTGACAGATGCGGCCGCATTCGAACGATTTCCATTGATAATTGCGCGTTCGTGGTTGCGTCAGTTATCGGCCACACCTACATAGAAGAGGTTGGCAATCGCTTCTTTTCCGAAAGCGACCTCACGACGGTGATCTGTCAAGAGCCGAGAGTGTCGCGCGCAAGCGTGGCAGATGCAAAGCTCAAAGAGCCAGCGGATGCGTCTTTGACCATCTGGTGGCGCGGCAGGACAACGGAGGTGTCGATGTCCGTGGTGCATAATACTAAGAGACGGACTAATGGCATTTGTGACGGAGCGCCCAAGGGGCGGGGGCGGCGAGCCGACGCGGCACGTTCACGATATGTTCCCACGCTCGCCGCGTGGGTGGTCTGGACGGGGATCATCGTAGGAAGTCTGCTAAGCTGGTCTATCAGCGCAGTTGCCTTTCCCACGGTGATCTGTCACGAGCAGAGAGTGTCGCGCGCAAGCGTGGCAGATGCAAAGCTCAAAGAGCCAGCGGATGCGTCTTTGACCATCTGGTGGCGCCAGTTCTATCAAGCTTAGGTGCACCGCCAATCTCGATCCTAAGCTTGTGCGAACAGGATGACGTCCAAACCAACAAGAACGCTATCGAAATCCAGGCTACGTTCTGCTTGGGTTGACTCTCGAGATTCAACGGGAAATGCCGGCCGTCCGGGCATTGACAATGTAACCGGCGCAGCTTTCGCTGCAAATCTAGACTACAATTTGGATGTGCTGGCAACGCGCCTGCGAAAAGGGCACTACGGTCCCTCACAGCTAAAGGCTGTCTTCATACCCAAACCAAACTCCGACAAAGAACGGATGATTTGCATCCCGACAATTTCCGATCGTCTCGTACAACGAGCGATAGCTGCCTACCTCCAGCGAACAAAGAAATTCCCGATATACAACTCTTCTTCATTTGGCTTTCTGCCCGAATTAGGCACGCAAGCCGCAATCGACGCAGCGGTTCGATATCGAGACTCTTTTGATTGGTGCCTTAAGACTGACATCGAGTCATTCTTCGATTCCATACCGCGTCAATATCTTAAATCACGGGTCGAGCGAGCTCTTCATAGACACAGCCTCACACCTATTATCGCTAAGATCATCGACTGCGAAGTACAGATTACTCGGCAGAACAGGACTAAAATTCAGCGACAAGGAATTCATAGAGGGGCCGGGATCCGGCAAGGAATGCCCCTCTCTCCGATTTTGGCCAACCTTGTACTCGCTGAATTTGATCGCCGCATTGAAAAGCGTCGACTAAAGATGGTTCGCTATGCGGATGACATGGCGATATTCGTAAGCACAAAGAAAGAGGCACAAGAAGCACATCAATTTGTAACCACCGCCCTGTCCGAACTCAAGCTCACAATTCCGGGGCTAGGTGACGCCTCAAAAACACAAATACTCGGACCGGACGATCCTGTCGACTTTCTCGGGCGCGAAGTTCTCCGTGTAGGTGACGACAGGCGAGCGGTCTGGCGGGTTTCTCAGAAACAAATTGCGAAGATAAGCCGAAAACTTGAAGACGAATACAATCTGCAAACGAGATTGAAAGAAGACAGCACCCTGCAAGAAACGATGGTAGAGGTGTGGAGTTCGATCGCTTCGTATTTTTCAATCTATAAGGGGGCTTACAACTTCGTCTCCTTAGACTCGGCGCTACGAGGGACATCGCGGAAAATCATCAGCAATATCCTGCTCGACATCTTCGGAGAGCACGCACTTTCGCGAATCACTCCCGATCAAGCCAAGTTTCTTGGACTAAAGCTTCTCGAGTTCGATGAGGCCAATAGCAGCATAATGACTTAACTTATTTCGGGTCGCATACGCTCGGTCGCATCGAGTCCAACGCAGCGAAAAGCCGACCTTGCCTCAAACTCGACGGTTGCCTCAGCTTCCGCAGGGCCTTGGCTTCGACGTAGCGGATACGTCTTTGGTCACCGAGAATTGCTGACCCGCTTCTTCTAGTGAGTGATTGGTGTTGATGCCGATGTCTGCCAACCTCGGCACCTCGCCGCCGCCTTGCGGCTCGAACGACCAGTGGACTGTTACCGTTCCGCTATCACCTCACCCAGGTCAGCTCTGTCGGCCGCGGCAATAGGTCTGCCACATCGTGCGATAGGCCGCTTCGACGGCCCTGGTGTAGACAGCAGGCCCACAACGTGCGGCGATGAGGTCGGGGAGTTGGTGACGGATCGTCCTGAGGCGGTCCGGCGTGGACCGCAATGCGATCTCCACATATTCATCGTCAGTCGTGGCGACCCAGTCGGCCATGCCGATTGCCGTCAGGATGGCGCCGCCGGCCCGGCTGCACATGCCGTTGCCGAGCTTCGAGACGACCGGCACGCCCATGTGCAGGGCTTCCCAGGCCGAGACGCCGCCGCCATTCGGAAACGGATCGAGCCAGATGTCGATGAGCCGGTGGGCGGCCAGATGCTCGTCGCGGGAGGTCGGTCCGATCAGGTCGATACGATCCGCCGCGATGCCGCGCGCGGCGAAGTCGGCCAGCAGCCGCGCCTGGATCGCGATATCGCTGAGCAGATAATCCTTGACCAGCAAGCGGGCATTGACATCGGCGCGCAGGATGCAGGCCCAGACGTCGATGACGGCGCTCGACAACCGGTTCGCCCTGGTGAACGCGCCGTAGGTCACATGGCCATTCGTCGTCACGGGCGCCTCGAGGCTGCGCAGCCCCGCCGGAGGCGGCTCGATGATGATCAGGCAGGGCAGATCATAGATCTGCTCCGTGAACAGGTGACGCACCTCCGACGGCGCCATGACGGGATCACCGAACAGATAGTCCATCGTCGCGAGGCCGGTGCCGGTCGCATGGCCCCAGGCGGTGACCTGAATGGGGGCCGGCTTGCGCGCGAAGGTGCTCAGTCGATTGCCGCGAGAATGTCCAGAGAGGTCGACGAGAATGTCGACCCGGTCGGCGCGGATGCGCTCCGTGAGCTGATCGTCGGACCATTGCATCACGTCGCGCCATCGATCGGCAGCCGCCCGGAACGTCTCCGTGATCTCGTCCTGGACCGGTGAGTTCGAATAGCAGATCACCTCGACCTGCGATTTGTCGTGGTTCTGCAGCACGGGCCGGATCGTGCGAGCGGCGGAATGCTCCTTGAAGTCGCCCGACACATATCCCACGACGATGCGTCTGTGAGGGTCGAGATCGTTGGTGTGATCAGGCGGATGCCGCTCGGCGATCTTCGACCCGATCCGGCGCCACCACTCCGACCGGGCCGCCTGGTGCTCCGCATAGCCGACATCGCAGAAGTCCAACGAGAAGATGCGGTTCGCCAGCGCGATGTCGTCGGCCGGGTCGATCGCGAGCGCCCGATCGAAAAAGGCGACAGCGGCTTCCGCATCGCCGAGCAACGCATGACATTGACCGATCTGGCTCAGCGCTTTCGCCGAGTTCGGCTCGATCGCAACCGCGCGCTGGCAGGCCTCCAGCGCCTCGCTCACCCGCTTGTTCAGCATCAGGACGTTGGCGCGGCCGAGCCAGCCCAGCGTGAATTGCGGATCGAGCGCGATCACCCGGTCGAAATCAACGAGCGCGTCGTCGTTGCGCTTGAGCTGGAGGAATGTCTCGCCGCGATTGATCAGCGCCGTGGTGTCGTCGGGCGCGAGCGCCAGTGCCCGGCTGAATTCGGCGATCGCCTTATCGGAGCGGCGCAGGTCCTTGAACGCGCAGCCGCGATTGATGATGGCGGCCAAATGCGCGGGCCTCACCGCGAGAAGCTGGTCGTAGCACGCGATCGCGTCGGCGTAGCGCCCGAGATAGTGCAGCGCTTCGCCCTTGTTCATCAACACGTCGAGTTGCTGCGGGTTGATCCGGAGGACGTTGTCGAAACTGACGACCGCGTCCGCGAAGCGCTGGAGGCGCGACAACAGCTTGCCGCGCTCCAGATGCGCCTCGACGAAATCCGGCTTCAAGGCGAGGAGGTCGTCGAAGCAGGTCAAGGCGTCGTTGTCCCGCTGCAGCGCGGAGAGAACAACTGCCCGCGCATACCTTGCCGCAACGTTTTGCGGGTCAACTAGCAGCGCCCGCTTCAGCAGGCGTTCCGCCGCCTCCGGATTGTTGCTCTGGTGCTCGGACAGTCCGGACATATAGAGCGCGCCGAAATGGTTCGGCCGCTTCTTCAGGATCTTCTTGTAGCCGGCCTGAGCCTTGGCCAGATCGCCGGCGCGGTGAGACGCACTCGCCCGGGCAAACAGGTCGGCGATCTCATCGCCTTTCCGCAAGGCTGGCTGCATGCTGAAAACGTCCAGGGATCAGCCGCCATCGTCATGTTCTGTCACGACGGGGCAGAGTGCCGGAATGCAGGCGTCATTCGGTCGCCCGCCGAACCTTCGATGACAAGCGTAAACAATTCATTAACCATGTTGTCTGCGGGAATTTGCGGCGTGAATGCAATCGCTGCCGCTACGCAGCGCAGCCACCTCCGTCGCCGTCAGGACGAGCTCGATACGTAGGGTGGGCAAAGCGACGCCGAAGGCGGCGCGTGCCCACCATGAGTGCCCACCATTAGGCACCTGCCGCGAAGCACGGTGGGCACGGCGCGCGACACCGTCGCCAATCTCGACACCGTGCACGCGCCTTTGCCCACACTACGCATCCGCGCGTCGTTGATCATGTGCTCGTGCGTCGAGACAAACCTTCGCTATCGATTGCGTGAGCTTGCAGAAGAAGGAGCAATTCCTGGTAGCCGCCTTCGACGCTCTCGTCACCGCAGAAGCGGCTGAATTCAATATGATCATCCTCGAACACATCGATTTCCAGCCGCTCGCCGACCAGCGTGACCGACAGCCGGATCGTGTCAGGTCGTGTTCGTTCGATGAAGAAGTGATGACCGAGCCTGTCGAGCAGGCGCATGGTCGTGAAGAGGATTGAGGTCATCGGACGCTCCTGTCTCGAATGCTCGATAGCACAAATCAAAACGGCGGACCTTTCGGTCCGCCGTCGTGGTCTGATGGATTGCCGGGTCAAGCCCGGCAATGACGACTGATACAGTGATTAGTTGTCCAGGAACGACCGCAGCTTCCTCGACCGGCTCGGATGCTTCAACTTCCGCAGCGCCTTGGCTTCGATCTGGCGGATACGTTCGCGGGTCACCGAGAACTGCTGGCCGACTTCTTCCAGCGTGTGGTCGGTGTTCATGCCGATGCCGAAGCGCATGCGCAGCACGCGCTCTTCGCGCGGGGTCAGCGAGGCGAGCACGCGGGTGGTGGTTTCGCGCAGGTTCGACTGGATGGCGGCGTCGATCGGCAGGATGGCGTTCTTGTCCTCGATGAAGTCGCCGAGGTGTGAATCCTCCTCGTCGCCGACCGGGGTTTCGAGCGAGAGCGGTTCCTTGGCGATCTTGAGGACCTTGCGCACCTTCTCCAGGGGCATGCCGAGCTTCTCGGCGAGCTCCTCCGGGGTCGGCTCGCGGCCGATCTCGTTCAGCATCTGGCGCGAGGTGCGGACGATCTTGTTGATCGTCTCGATCATGTGCACGGGGATGCGGATGGTGCGGGCCTGGTCGGCGATCGAGCGGGTGATCGCCTGCCGGATCCACCACGTGGCGTAGGTCGAGAATTTGTAGCCGCGGCGGTACTCGAACTTGTCGACGGCCTTCATCAGGCCGATGTTGCCTTCCTGGATCAGGTCGAGGAATTGCAGGCCGCGGTTGGTGTACTTCTTGGCGATCGAGATCACGAGACGGAGGTTGGCTTCCACCATCTCCTTCTTGGCCTGACGGGCCTCGCGCTCGCCCTTCTGCACGGAGTGCACGATCTTGCGGAATTCGCCGATCTCGAGACCGGTCAGCGCAGCAAGTGACTGCACCTCCTGGCGCAGGTCCTTGATGCGGTCCTTCTCGTAATGGACGAAGTTCTTCCAGCCCTTGGCCGACAGCTTGGAGACGCGGTTCAGCCAGCGCGGATCGAGCTCGGAGCCCTGATAGTTGCGCAGGAAGTCCTCGCGGGCGACGCCGTGGGAATCGGCGAGACGCATCAAGCGGCTCTCGAACGAGACCAGCTTCTTGTTGATGTCGTAGAGCTGCTCGACCAGTGAATCGATGCGGGCCTGGTTGAGGCGCAGCGACTTCACCTCGACGATGATCTCGTCCTTGAGCTTCTTGTACTTGCGCTCCTGCGAGGGCGACAGCGACTCGCTCTGCAGCTGGTTGGCGATGTCCTGCTCCTGCAGGCGGCGCAGCTTCTTGTACTCGGACGCGATCTTGTCGAAGGTCTCGACGACCTTCGGCTTCAGCTCGGCCTCGATGGCCGCGAGCGACATCTGGTTCTCGAACTCGTCGTCGTCCATGTCGGCTTCGGCTGCCGCCTCGCCGGGATCCTTCTCCTCGGCGGGTGCGCCGTTCGGCGCGGCACGGAACGGCGTCGCCTGTTGCGGCGCAGCCGGCGGCGCGACCGCCGCCTGGATCTCGCCGCCCTCGGCCGGAGCGCCCTCGCCATTGGCGGCGGGCCCAGCGATCTGCGGGTTCATGCCGCCCTTGGCTTCCGGGCCGGCATAGGTGGCTTCGAGATCGATGATGTCGCGAAGGAAGATCTTGCCTTCGTTGAGCTCGTCGCGCCAGATGATGATGGCCTGGAAGGTCAGCGGGCTCTCGCAGAGGCCTGCGATCATCGCCTCGCGGCCGGCCTCGATGCGCTTGGCGATCGCGATTTCGCCCTCGCGCGAGAGCAGCTCGACGGTGCCCATCTCGCGCAGATACATGCGCACGGGATCGTCGGTGCGCTCGCCGGGCTCCGACTTCTTGACCTCGGTGACGGCCTTCTGCGTGATCTCGACGAGCTCGTTGTCGGTCTCGTCCTCGCCGTCGTCCTTCTCCTCGGACTCGTCGGCCTCCTCGGCCTCGGTCACGTTGATGCCCATGTCCGAGAGCATCGACATGATGTCTTCGATCTGTTCCGGCGAGGTGGTGTCGGAAGGCAGCACTTCGTTGAGCTGATCAAAGGTCACGAAGCCGCGCTTCTTGGCCTGCTTGATCATCTTCTTGACGGCGGCGTCCGACAGGTCGAGCAACGGCGAAGGCGCATCCGCGGCGTCCTTTTCGGGAGCGTCGGCGGCCTTGTCGTCCTTTTCCTTGTCCTTCACCTGCAGCGTCTTTGCCTTCGTGGCCATTCATTGCTCCCGAAACGCGCCCGCTCCGCCCGTGGCATCTTCGCCCTTGGCATCGCGGCGCCCGCCTGCTCTACTCAAACTGTTCTCGACGCGGAAAGGGCGGCGCACATCTCACGTCGCCACCCCCAAAGGTCTTTCGCTAGTGTCGTCCTACGCTGGTGTCGTCCCGTTTTCGGACCGGCGCGCGTTTCTTGCAAAAGCGATACCGGTTTTGCAATCGAATCCGGCGCCTGATTACCGGCGTGGTGTCCGACAGCGAAACCAACCCATCTGCTGCAGAAGATGCCCCGGACCTCTTAAACTTCGATTAACCCTGTTTTTGCAGCCAAACCATGGATTTGGCGAGTCTTTTCGCGCGGACCTGGGACCGCACCAGCGGACCGGGCCGAAATGTGCTCGTCCATGACCGGGCGCCGGGCCCCAATTCTACACGTTTCGGTTGGTACGCCCGGACAGTTCCCCGAAGCCTTCGATCAGCGCTTCGGTGCCGTCCATCTCGGCCATCCTGGCCTTCACGTCCCTCAACCAGCCCATGTTCGGCTCGCTCGGCTCCTCGCCCAAGGCAAGCTCGGCATCCTTCAATTCCCTAAGTAAGGAGTGCCATTGCCGATGCAAGGCGACGAGCTGGTGCCAAGTCGCAAGAACGTCATCGCGCGCGGCGCCGGACTTCGCCGCCCACACGGCCGCGGTCGTGATCGCTCGCTCAACCCTTTGAAGAAGCTCGGAAAAGCCCGCCTTCTCCAGATCGGCGCGCATCTTCTCGGCCTGCTCGTCCGGATCCGGCGAATGGTGGTGGTCGTGGGCGAAGGCGGCGATGATCGCGGCGCGCAGCTTGTGCGCCTCGGGATGGGCGAGCTCGAGCGCCGCGACCTCCTCAAGGTGGTCGTGCAGGATCCAGGGGTGGTTGATCAGGCATTGCAGGATCAGCGCCTCGCGGCGCGAGATCGCCGAGCGCTGGCCGCGCATGATCGGGCTCATGGCGAGCTGCGGGCTCGCCGCCATGTAGGGGCCGCGGGCCATCGCGGGGCCTGTGGACGGCGGACCGCCGCGGCGGCCGCCCCCTGTGGATAACCGTCCCTGTTGTCCGGAACCGGGACCGCGAGGAGCAAACCGGCGTCCTGATTCGGCACCGAAGCCGCGGCCGAAACCCCGGCCGCCATCGGGCGCAAACGCCCGGTACAGCCGGTCGCTGAGGTCCTGCTTGTAGTATCGACGTACCACTTCGTCGGCGATGCCGCCGGTGAGCTGGCCGATCCGCGCCTCCAGCGCGGCGCGGCGTTCCGGGGTGGTGAAACTGCCGCCCTCGATCTCGCGCGACCAGATCACCTCGGCGAGCGGCTTGGCGACCTTGAGCACCTCCTCGACCGCGCCGCGGCCGCCGCTGCGAACGAGATCATCGGGGTCCTGCCCCTCCGGCAGCAATGCGAAGCGCAGGCTCTTGCCCGGCTTGAGATGCGGCAACGCGAGGTCCGCGGCCCGGTACGCCGCCTTCTGGCCGGCACGGTCGCCGTCGAAGCAGAGGATCGGCTCGTCGACCATTTTCCAGATCAGCGCGAGCTGGCTCTCGGTCAGCGCGGTGCCGAGCGGCGCCACGGCGCCGGCAAAGCCGGCTGCGACCAGCGCGATGACGTCGACATAGCCCTCGACCACGATCATCGGCGCGCCATTGTGCGCGGCCTGGCGGGCGGCCGGCAGATTGTAGAGGTTGTCGCCCTTGTGGAAGAGCGGCGTCTCCGGGGAGTTCAGATATTTCGCCGGCACGTCCTTCTGCAGCGCGCGGCCGCCGAAGGCGATCACCCGGTTACGGACATCGGTGATCGGGAACATCACGCGGTCGCGGAAGCGGTCGTACGGCACCGGGATGTCGTCGCCGGCCACCAGCAGCCCGGCCTCCACCATGTCGTTCACCGGCACGCCCTGGGCGCCGAGATATTCCTTCAGGCCGAACCGTTCCTGCGAGGCATAGCCGATGCGGAACTGTAGCTGCGTTTGCGGCAGGATCGCGCGATCGGCGAGATAGCCGCGGGCGCGGGCGCCGTGCCGCGAGGCCAAGGTGTCGGCGAAGAACTTCGCCGCCAGCTCCATCACGTCATACAGCGTCTTGCGCTGCCGCTCCTGCCGCGCCGCATCCGGCGTCACCGCCGGCAGCGCCAGGCCGGCAATCCCCGCCAGCCGCTCGACGGCCTCAGGGAACGAGCAGCCCTCGGTCTCCATCACGAAGTCGAAGATGTTGCCGTGCTTGCCGGAGGAGAAGTCGTGATAAAAACCCTTCTGGTCGTTGACGTAGAAGGACGGTGTCTTCTCCTGCTGGAACGGCGACAGCCCCTTCCACTCGCGTCCCGCCTTCTTGAGCTTCACGCGCTTGCCGACGACATCCGAGACCGGAAGCCGGGCGCGCAGCTCATCGAGGAATTCCGGCGTGAAGCGGGCCATAGGCGGGGTGATCGTCCTGTGCTGGTGGACTTACGCATATAGGCAGCCGTGTACGAAATGTGAACTTCCTCGGCCTTGTCCGGGCTATTCACAGGCCTCTCTCTCGCACGTCATTCCGGGGCGCCCGCAGGGCGAGCCTGGAAATGACGGGCGGGGAGAGACGGGCTCAAGGCGCCAGGAAGCGGCCCGAGGCGATGCGGGCGGCCTCGTCGACCGGCCAGTTGTAGACGTAGGTCCAGGCCTCGCGGGCCGAGCCGTCGGCGAGCGTGACGTTCAGGCGCCGACGCAGATATTCGGTCGGCTGCGCAAAGCCCTCGCCGCAGGCCTCGTACATGTCGAACTCGCGCAGCATCGGCTCGGGCTGGTGCAGCCGGAACAGCTCACCATGCACGACATCGGCAGCATCGTCCGAGAGCACGAGGCCGGGATAATGCTGGATGCGGTACAGCCGGCCGCGGCAGCTGGCCTCGGCCACGAAATCGGCATGGGCCGACAGCAGCCTTGCCATCGGATGGTCGAAGCCGCGCATCAGGGTGCCGTAGACGAACAGAAGATCGGAGGGCGTGTCGGAGCTCATGGCCCTGCATAGCCGCCCCGGCGCGGCAAGGCCAGCTTACGCCGCGCCGCGGGCGGGCAGGATCTCGTCGCTGACCACGTGGAATTTGGTCAGCGTCATCCGGCCGAACGAGGTCGACAGCGCGACGTCGGCGGCATCGCGGCCTGTCGCCATCAGGATGCGGCCCATGCGCGGCACGTTGTGCCGGGCATCGAAGGTGTACCATTCACCGGAGAGATAGACCTGAAACCAGCCGGAAAAATCCATCGGATAGGGCTCCGGCGGAATGCCGATGTCGCCCATGTAGCCGGTGCAGTAGCGCGCGGGGATGCCCATGCAGCGGCACAAGGTCAGCGCCAGATGCGCGAAGTCGCGGCAGACGCCGGTGCGCGACTGATAGACGTCGTGGGCCGACTTCATGTGATGGGCGTGCTCATAGCCGAAGCTGACATGCCCATGGACGAAGTCGCAGATCGCCTGCACCCGCGCCCAGCCGGCAGGCGCGCTGCCGAACAGCGACCATGCGATATCGGTCAGCTTGTCGGTCTCGCAATAGCGGCTCGGCATCAGATACAGCAGCAGATCATCCGGCAGCTGGTCGATCGGCAGCTGCTGCGCCGTCGGCTCGACGGCGTCGGGCAATCCGCTGTCGCGTACGATCGCGCTGCCATGGAAGGTGACTCCGCCGCTCGGCGCCACCAGGCGGCCGCAGATGTTGCCGAAGCTGTCGTGATAGAAGCTGATCGGCACGGCCGGCTCGGTGATAATGGTCTCGGCGCCGATGATGTCCTGGCGGCGCGAGGGATGGATCGACAGCATGATCACCATCGGCGTCGCCGCCGGCGCTGCATAGGCGATCTCGAACCCGACCTTGATCTGCATCCGTCCCCTCCTCCGCCTGTGCACAGGCTCGGCGATATCAGGCCTTGTGGTCGACGGCCGAGACCGGCATCGTCTTCGAATCATCATCGCGGGTTTCGACGATCCAATCCAGATTGACCTCTGCTCAATCGTAGTTCGTCATGCCGCCTGAATGAGCAACGAACTGATCACAACCGAGCCCTGCGCGTGACCGATCCAACACGACTCCTTCAGGCCAGCGAAGTTCCGCCGGTCCATGAGCAGAACGCCGATGGCGCATCGGCCTTCGTCTTCACCTGCGATCATTACGGCCGGCTGCTGCCGCGCGCGCTTGGCGATCTCGGCCTGGATGAAAGCGAGCTGGAGCGGCACATCGCCTGGGACATCGGCATCGCCGGCGTGGCCGAGCAGGTGTCGCGCGCGCTCGACGCGCATCTGGTGGCGCAGCGCTATTCAAGGCTGGTGATCGACTGCAACCGTTCGCCGGGCGCACCGAACTCGATTCCGATGATCAGCGAGCGCACGACGATTCCCGGCAATGAAGGCCTCACCCATGAGGAGGCCGAGTTGCGCCGGCGCGCGATCTTCGATCCCTATCACGACCGCATCACCGCCGTGCTCGATGCGCGCAAGGAGGCGGGGCGGCCGACCATCCTGGTCTCGCTGCACAGCTTCACACCGGTCTATGCCGGCATTGCCCGGCCATGGCACATCGGCACGCTGTATCAGCACGACAAGATTTTGCCGCCGCTGCTGCTGAAGGCGCTGCGCGCCGAGCCTGATCTCGTCGTCGGCGACAACCAGCCTTATGCAGTCGGCGACAACACCGACTACACCATCCCCGTCCATGGCGAAGGCCGCGGGCTCATTACATCCGGCATCGAGATCCGGCAGAACGAAATCGCGGAGCCCGAGGGGCAAAAGCTGTGGGCCGAGCGGCTGATCCGCATCCTCGGCGAGATCGAGGCCGGACTGCGCGGCAAGGGGCTGGCGTAGTCGCTGTTCTGAGCTCTAGCCCCGCTTCTTCCGCGCGACGTCATTCCGGCGCAATCGCCAATGCGAAGCCGCCCAGCCGCTGCGCGTTGGCGATTGAGCCCGGAATCTCGAGGTCGTCGGCAGGAGCGATCGACAATCTCGAGATTCCGGGTTCAAGGCCTGCGGCCTTGCCCCGGAATGACGCGAGTGGGAGACGGCAACAGCGCCTTACTCCGTCATGTCGGAGGCGTCGTGATGCGACAGCAGGCCGGCAAGCCGCCATAGCGCCGTCCTGAGATCATCATGGTTGGGCAGCCCCAGCGCCAGCCTGACAGCATTCGGTGAGTGACCATGCGCCACCGCAAACGCGCTCGCCGGCGTGATCGCAATCCCCGCGCGCGCCGCGGCGGCCGTCAGCGCCTCGGCGCGCCAGCCTTCCGGCAGATGCAGCCAGACGTGGTAGGAGCGCGGATCGGCGTCGATGCGATGGCCGGCGAGGCATTCGGCGACGATCGCCTGGCGGACCACGGCGTCGGCGCGCTTGCGCCGGGTGATCTCGGCGGCGGTACCGTCCGCGAGCAGCCCCATGCCGGCAGCCAACGCGAGCGAGGTCACCGACCACGCGCCGGTACGAACGGTCGCGGCGAATTTCTCGCGCAGATGCGACGGGACATAGAGGAAGCCGACGGCGATGCCCGGCGCGAGCCGCTTGGCGAGGCTGTCGACCACGATGACGCGCTCCTCGGCCTGCGCGGCGAGCGAGACCTGGTCGCTCAGGAATCCGTAGACGAGATCCTCGATGATCATCAGATCGTGCTTGCGCACGAGCCTGACGATCTCTTCCCGCCGCGCTTCGCTCATGGTCAATCCGAGCGGATTCTGCATGACCGGCTGGATGTAGATTGCATTGAGCGCGCTCGTGCGGTGCGCCTTGGTCAACGCGTCCGGGCGAACGCCCTCAGTGTCCATCGCCAGCGGCACCAGGGTGACGCCGAGCCGCGCCGCGATGCCCTTGATCATCGGATAGGTCACGGCCTCGACGCCGAGCCGGCCGCCGACCGGCACCAACGCGGAAATCGCCGCCGCCAGCGACTGCCGGCCGCTGCCGGCGAACACGAAATTCTCCGCGCGGGGCCGCCAGCGCTCCCCGGCGAAGAAGGCCGCGGCGGTGCGCCCGGCCTCGATCAGCCGTCGCTGGGTGATCGGCGCCAGCACCGGCGCGAGCTTCTCCGGCCGCTGCCAGGCGGCAAGCGACTTGGCGATCAGTGCCGCCTGATCGGGCAGTGTCGGGAAATTGAACTCGAGATCGATGCGGCCGTCGAACGGCTCGAGCCGCAACGAGGCCGGCACCGGCACCGGCTCACCGGCGACGAAGGTACCGCGGCCGACTTCGCCGACGACGAGACCCCTGCGCAATAATTCGGCATAGACGCGGGCTGCCGTGGATGCGGCAATTCCCCGCTCATAGGCGAACTGGCGCTGCGGCGGAAGCCGGTCGCCGGCCTTCAGCCGGCCCTGCGCGATGTCCTCGGCGATGTCGTCCACCAGGGTCGTATACGAAGCATTCATGCTATATTGCACCGAGAGCAATGTTTCGATTGCACCGAGATATGTACTGCGCGATTGCTCTTCGAACAACGCAATCGAAGACCAATAGGTGACTCATGGCATATTCCCTGGCGCAGCGTTGGGCAACTCCGCAAGTTGCTCACGGAAAGAGCAATTTGCTCCAGGTCCCTCAGCTGTGGCTGCAGCGTCTGTTCTGGCGCTCCGAGCTCGCGATGCTCGACGCCGAGCAGATGCGCGACTGCGGACTTGATCCGACTGTCGTTCACGACGAAGCCAACAAGCCGTTCTGGCGCGACTGACGACGACCTTGAGGAGAACACCGTGATGCCGACGCTTCCATTCCAGCAAGTCGACGTGTTCTCCGCAGTCCCGTTCAAGGGCAACCCGCTTGCCGTGATCGCCGAGGCCGACGGCCTCGACGATGCGGCGATGCAGGCGATCGCCAATTGGACCAATCTGTCCGAAACGACCTTTCTCTCGCGCGCCCAGAATCCAGGCGCTGATTACCGTGTGCGCATCTTCACGCCGCAGCGCGAGCTGCCTTTTGCAGGCCACCCGACGCTCGGCTCCGCGCATGTCTGGCTCGCGCTCGGCGGCCGGCCGAAGGGCGAGCACGTCGTGCAGGAATGCGGCGCGGGTCTGGTGCGCATCAAGCGCGACGGCGAACGGCTTGCCTTCGCGGCGCCGCCGCTCAAGCGCTCCGGCGCGGTCGATGCCGAACTCACGAGCAGGATCGCGGCCGCACTCGGCATCCCCACGAGCGCGATGCGCGCCGTGCAGTGGATCGACAACGGCCCGGGCTGGATCGGCGTGCTGATGGACTCCCGCCAGGATCTGCTCAACATCAAGTTCAACACGCTTGCCCTCTCGCAGCAGCCGGTCGGCGTGGTCGCGCCGTGGGATTCCGCGAAGGACGGACGCGACGCGCACTACGAAGTCCGCGCCTTCACCTGGAGCGGGGTCGAGGACCCCGTGACGGGCAGCCTCAATGCAAGTCTGGCGCAATGGCTGATCGGCGCCGGAATTGCTCCGACGCAATATGTCGCGTCGCAAGGGACGGTGCTGGGCCGCGCCGGCCGCGTTCATGTCGCGCAGGACGGCGAGACGATCTGGGTCGGCGGAGGCGTCGCCCAGGTGGTGAAGGGCACGATCAGCGTCTAGCGCGTGCTGCGCCGCCTCACCGCGCCCGCGTCAGCGCCAGCCACAGGCCGCCGCCGATCATGAAGCCGCCGGAGATGCGCGACACCAGGCGGGTGCGCCTCTTCGAGAACATTTTCCGCGCGCGGCCGGCGAGCAACGCGTAGACGGCGTCGGTCAGGCCCGCGACCACCATGAAGGTGACGCCGAGCAGCGCGACCTGCGGCACGTGATCCCGGCTCATGTCCATGAACTGCGGCAGGAAGGCGCCGAAGAACACCATCACCTTCGGGTTTGACAGCAGCACCACGAGCCCCTGCAGAAAGAAGCCGCCGCGCGGCGGCGGGGGCGGCGCCTCGCCTTCGGCGATGCCTTCGACCGGCGAGCGGATGAGCTGGATGCCGAGCCACACCAGATAGGCCGCGCCGATCAGGCGCACCCATTCGAACCAGTAGCCCATGGTGGCCATCAGCGTGGTGAGCCCCATCGCGACGACGCCGATCGCGATCGCGAGCCCGGTCTGCACGCCGGCGATGTTGATCAGCGCAGCGCGGGTTCCATGGCGCAGACCGTTGGCGATCAGCAGCGTGACGACCGGACCAGGCAGCAGCGCCAGTGCGACGCAGGCGGCGATGAAGGCGAGATAGACTTGCAGGGACATGGGGCGCCTCGATGCGGGTGACGCCACGACTAATGCATGACAAGGCGGCCGATGGAAGCCTTGGTTGATCGGACTCGCAACGACACGACGACGTACAGCTCGCGTTAGAGAGTCGAGCTCTGCGGCAGCAACGGTGCGCTCCCTCTCCCCGTTCTTCACGGGGAGAGGGTCGGGGTGAGAGGCTCGGCACGGGCGGTGCCACCTATCTGCGTCGACAGCGCCCCTCGGCTCGCGACGAACACATCCCAGCGCGTTTCGCATTCAGGCGCATGCGCACCGCCCGTCCGATGGACCTGCAGTCCGGGCCGCGTATGTGCCGTGCCCCCGGATTGCTATGCAATCCGACCTCTCCCCGCAAAGGGCGGGGAGAGGTGCAGCGAGCGAGCCGCATGATCTCGGCACAAACAATGACGCGCTGCATTCGATTGACAAGCAACCATTTGGTTGCCTATCATCTGTCCCATGGACGAGGTCTTCAAGGCGCTGGCGGATGCATCGCGGCGGGCGCTGCTCGACCGGCTTCATGCGCGCAACGGCCAGACCCTGACTGAACTCTGCGACGGCCTCGCGATGACGCGGCAGGCCGTGACCAAGCATCTTGCGATCCTCGAAGCGGCCAATCTGGTGACGACGCGCAGGCATGGCCGCGAGAAGCTGCACTTTCTCAATCCGGTGCCGATCCACCAGATCGGCGAACGCTGGATCAGGAAATTCGAGCGCGCCAAGCTGACAGCGCTCGGCGATTTGAAGAAGCGATTGGAGGACAGCGATGACTGAGCCGGGACGCGCAGTGGACATCTCCAGGTTCAAGCCGGAGACCGTCTACACGATCTACATTGCGGCAACGCCGGAGAAAGTCTGGCAGGCACTGACCTCGGCCGAGTTCAGCCGGCAATATTTCTTCGGCTTCGCCGTCGAGGCGGATTTGCGCGCCGGCGGCGCCTTCATCGTACGCGCGCCCGATGGCTCCGAGCACATCAACGGCGAGGTGGTCGTCTGCGAGCCGCCGCAACGGCTGACCATCACCTGGGACGTCAACTGGCCCGGTCTCGTCGCGGCGCTCGGCCGCACGCTGGTCACCTACGAGATCGAGCCGGCCGGCGATGCCGTGCGTCTCACCATGACCGAAGCGCATGAGCGGCCGCTGTCCGACGACATCCTGTCCGGCGGACGCCAGGGCTGGCCTGCGATCCTGTCGAGCCTCAAGAGCCTGCTCGAAACCGGCCAGCCGCTCGCGATCAAGATGGCGCCGCCCGCGCGCATGCTGTCGGCGATGAAGGCGCTCGGCATCGGAATGCCTTGAGCGCCGCAGCGGTCTACGACACCGCCGCGATCTGCGGGATGTACGCCAGCACGCCACCGACCTGGATGGCGTTGCTGAGCATGCCGCCCCAATGCAGCCAGCGCAACCGGCGCACGGCTGTCGCATCGCCACGATCGCGATCGCTGATGCGCGCATCCATCCGCTGCAGAAACCAGCGGCGCGACAGCAGCGCGAAGCCGGCGATGGAAGCAATGCCAAGGGCGAGGAGCGGACGGCCATCGGCCAGAACCGCCAGCGTGCCGATGCCGCCGGCGATCGCGAGCGCCACGAAGTAGGAATCGAACATGCCGCGCAGCAGCCGCGTCACCGGCACGATGTCGAGCCGCACCAGCAGGAAGGCCGGCGCCGCCAGCAGCAGATAGAACATCGGCAGCAGCAGGATGATGGTAGCGAACAAGGCGATGTTGTCTGGCATCATCCATCCCCGGTGATGGCGCTGGTCGGACATCTGACGGCCCGCCGCGCATTGCACCAAGCATACGCGGCGGCGCGTTCGTCGGCCATGCAACCTTCGTCCCGACCTGCTGTTCCCTCAGGCAGGCGCAACGATCCGGCGATAGAGATGCCAGGTCGCATGGCCCAGCACCGGCACAGTCACAAGCAGGCCGAGAAAGTACGGCAGCGCCGAGACGATCAGCAGCACGGTGATGACCGCGGCCCAGCCGATCATCGGTCCCGGGCTGTTCACGACGGCGCGCACGCTGGTGATCATCGCGGTGACGAAATCGACATCACGATCCAGCAGCAGCGGAAACGACACGACGGTCAGTGAGAACAGCACCAGCGACAATGCGGCACCGTCGAGATTGCCGATCGCGAGAAACAGCAGGCCCTCATTGGTCGTGAGAACCACCGTCATGAATTCCTTGAAGCTGGAGAACGAGGCGTTGAGCCCGAGCAGCAGCGCGATCAGCAGCCTGATCTGGTACATCCAGATGACGAAGAAGAACACGGTGACGAAGGCCATCCAGGCGATCTCGGCGCGCGAGGTGATCGTCCGCCAGACCGCGCCGTAGGAGATCGGCTGGCCGAGCTCGCGGCGGCGGCTGACCTCGTAGAGGCCGATGGCGACGAACGGCCCGATCAGCGCGAAGCCTGCGGCCAGCGGATAGGCCAGATAGACCATCCCGAAGGCGGTCACGCACAGCACGATGCTGACGCCGCCGAGCACGTAGATCAGGCCGAAGGCCAGGCCGAACAGCGGCGCGGCCTGGAAATCCCGCAAGCCTTGCGTCAAGGCCTCGGCAATGTCGGCCGTGGTGATGCGGCGCACCACGGGATCAGATCGTCCCGAAACGGATGCGGTCATCGGCGGTCCCTCCTGCATGTTTTTGTTGGGACGATGCTAACAGCGGGAGGGCGGAGATTTCAATTTCAACTTGTAGGCAGAATACGACAACGCATGCTTGATCTACTTCCAATGAGGTGAGCCCGTTGCCGCACGGGCGCTAGGCTCCCTCTCCCCGTTCTTACGGGGAGAGGGTTGGGGTGAGGGGCAGCCACGCGCACCGACAGTGCGGAGAGCCTCCTCCCGGATTGCATCTAACGATGCATCCGACCTCTCCCTGCTCAGCGAAGCTTCGCTTCGCCCTGGCGGGGCCAGATACGCAAGCTGCACGATCCTGCGTCAAACGAAGGCGAGTTTACCCCCGCGCCCTCAATTCCCGCCGCAGCACCTTGCCCGTCGCCGTCATCGGCAGGGTGTCCGTGAACTCCACATGCCTGGGGTATTCATGCGCCGCGAGCTTCACCTTGACGAAGTCCTGGATCTCTCGCGATAGCGTGTCATTCGCAACGAAGCCCGGCCGCAGCACGATCCAGGCTTTCACGGCCTCTGTGCGCAAGGGATCGGGAATGCCGACGACCGCGGCGAGCGCCACCGCGGGATGCTTGAGCAAGGTATCCTCGATCTCCGCGGGGCCGATGCGGTAGCCGGCGGAGGTGATGACGTCGTCCTCGCGGCTCGCATACCAGAAATAGCCGTCCTCATCCTGGGTGCCGAGATCGCCGGTCAGCAGCACGTCAGACGCGAACTTCTTCCGCGTCGCCTCGGGATTGCGCCAATATTCGATCATGGTGCAGGGATTGGGCTGGCGCACGCCGATGATGCCTCGCTCGCCGCGTGGCAGCCCCTCGCCCTTGTCGTTGACGATCAGCACCTCGAAGCCTGGGGTGGCCTTGCCCATCGAGCCCGGCCGGATCGGAAACAGCTTGGCATTGTTGCCGACGACGAGATTGCATTCGGTCTGGCCGTAGATCTCGTGCGCATCGATGCCGAAGGTCCCGCGCACCCAGTCGAGCAGCTCGGCGCCGAGCGACTCGCCGCCGGTGAGGATGCTGCGCAACTTGACGCCGTCGTGCTTGACGTTGGCCTGACGCATCAGCTTGAGCGCAGTCGGCGGCAGGAAGACGTTGCGGATGTGATAGTCCGCCATCAGCTGCATCGCCGCCTGCGGCACGAACTTCCTGGCCCGATAGCCGACCACCGGCACGGCATGGTACCAGGCCGGAAACAGCGCATCGAACAGGCCGCCGATCCAGGCCCAGTCCGCCGGCGTCCACATCACGTCGCCGGGCTTCGGCAGGAAGCCGTGCACCATCTCGACATTCGGCAGATGGCCGAGCAGCACGCGATGCGCGTGCAGCGCGCCCTTGGGATTTCCGGTCGTGCCGGAGGTGTAGATGATGATGGCGGGATCGTCGCTCGAGGTGGCGACGGTCGGAAAGCGATCGGAGGCGCGCTCCAGCGTCGGCCAGAACGGCCGGGCGCCGCTGCCGTCGCCGTCGGTGACGTAGATCGTCTTCAGCTCCGGCAATTGATCGCGAATGCGGGCGAGCTTGGCGAGGCCCGTCATGTCGGTGACCACGACCTTGGCGCCGGAATTCTGCAGGCGGAATTGCAGCGCATCCTCGCCGAACAGCGTGAACAGCGGCACCGAGACCAGGCCGGCGCGGAAGGCGGCGAGATGGACGATCGGCAGCTCCAGGGATTGCGACAGGAACACCGCGACGCGATCGCCCTGTGCCAGGCCATCGGCCTTGAGCACGTTGGCGAAGCGGCAGGAATAGTCGCGCAGCTCGTCGAAGGATACGCGTCGGGCGGCGCCATCCTCCTCGACGACGATCAGGGCGAGCCGGCCGGAGCCGTCGGCGTGGAGATCGCAGGTCGCGACAGCAATGTTGAATTGCGCCGGGATGTCCCAGCGGAAGTCGCGATACAGCTGGTCGTAGTCGGACGTTTCCTGAAGCATGACGGAGGTGTTTCCCTCTCGGTTGTTTGCCGAGCAACGGCCCGGTCTCTTACCTCTCCCCGCCAGGGCGAAGCGGAGCTTCGCTAGGGCGGGGAGAGGTCGGATTGCATCGTCAGATGCAATCCGGGTGAGGGGGTACAGGTCTATCGGCGCGCACCTCCCGTGCGGCTGCCCCTCACCCCGCCCCTCTTCCCGTGAAGAACGGGGAGAGGGAGCGCACCGCGGCTGCGGTTGCTACTGTTGACTATTCAGCAGTCGTTAGCCCGACAGCGCGGCCTTCACCAGCGCGCTGGCTTTCGCAAAATCCATCTGGCCGGTGTACTTGGCTTTCAGCACCGCGATCACCTTGCCCATATCCTTCATGCCGGCGGCGCCGGTCTCGGTCACGGCGGCCGAAATCGCCGACTTTACCTCGTCGTCGCTCATCTGCTTCGGCAGGTAGGCGGAGATCACCGCGATCTCCTCGCGCTCGCCGGCGGCGAGTTCGGCGCGGCCGCCCTTTTCGTACAATTCGACGGATTCCTGGCGCTGCTTGATCATCTTCTGCAGCACCGCGAGGACGTCGGCGTCGGTGAGCGGCGGCTTGCCCTCGCCGCGGGCGGCGATGTCGGCGTTCTTCAAGGTCGAGTTGACCATGCGAAGGGTGGACAGCTTGCGCTCGTCCTTGGCCTTCATCGCCTCCTTGACCGCGGTGTTGATGTCGTCGCGCAGCATGATCTCGCCCTCGTAAATTCGGTTGGCGGCTGGTCTAGGCGGTTCGTCCCTTTGAGACAACTCGGTTCCGCATCCGTTCCGGCCGAAGGTACCGAAACCGGGCCGTTGTCAGCGCAAATTGACCGAAATCCCGTGTGAATCGGCCGCTTCCTGCTTTGACGCCGGGCGCTTGCCCCACTATGTAGAGGCCTCATGACACACATCGATACTGACGCCGCCTGGCCGGACCATAAACCGACCGCGCTCCTCGTGCTCGCCGATGGAACGGTGCTGGAAGGCTACGGCCTGGGCGCCGAAGGCCACGCCGTGGGCGAGGTCTGCTTCAACACTGCGATGACCGGCTATGAGGAGATCCTGACGGATCCGTCCTATGCCGGCCAGCTCATCACCTTCACCTTCCCGCATATCGGCAATGTCGGCACCAACGGCGAGGATATCGAGACGGTGAACATGGCGGCGACGCCGGGCGCGCGTGGCGTGATCCTGCGCACCGCGATATCAGATCCGTCGAATTACCGCGCCAGCCGCCATCTCGACCAGTGGCTGCGCGCCCGCGGCATCATCGGCCTGTCGGGCATCGACACCCGCGCCCTGACGGCGCTGATCCGCTCCAAGGGCATGCCGAATGCGGTGATCGCCCACGCCAAGGACGGCAAGTTCGATCTCGACGCGCTGAAGAAGGAAGCGCGGGAGTGGCCCGGCCTCGAGGGCATGGATCTCGTGCCGATGGTCACCTCGGCGCAGCGCTTCAATTGGGACGAGACCCCCTGGGTGTGGAACGAGGGCTTTGGCCACCAGACCAAGCCGGAGTTCAACGTCGTCGCTATCGACTACGGCATCAAGCGCAACATCCTGCGCCTGCTCGCGGGCGTCGGTTGCAAGGTGACCGTGGTACCGGCGACGACTTCGGCCGAGGACATCATGGCGATGAAGCCGGACGGCGTGTTCCTGTCCAACGGCCCCGGCGATCCCGCCGCGACCGGCAAATATGCCGTGCCGGTGATCCAGCAGGTGATCGCCTCCGGGACGCCGACCTTCGGCATCTGCCTGGGACATCAGATGCTCGGGCTGGCGGTCGGCGCCAAGACCAAGAAGATGCATCAGGGCCATCACGGCGCCAATCATCCGGTCAAGGACGAGACCACCGGCAAGGTCGAGATCACCTCGATGAACCACGGCTTCGCGGTCGACCAGGACACCTTGCCGGCCGGCGCGACGCAGACGCATATCTCGCTGTTCGACGGCTCGAACTGCGGCATTGCGCTCGAGGGCAAGCCGGTGTTCTCGGTGCAGTATCACCCCGAGGCCTCGCCCGGCCCGCGCGACTCGCACTATTTGTTCCAGCGGTTTGCCGAGCTGATGCGGGAGAAGAAGCGCAGCGCGGCGTGATCTCCAGCCCTTTGAATGCCCGGGTCGCTCCCGGGCATTTTTTTGCCCGTGACGTCGTGATCACCCCGCCGACATTTGCGCTCGCACTGCGTCCATCTTCTTTGTATGATGACCATCATTTGTCGGGAGATCGTGACATGAACGAAGCCGTCGGACCCGAGATCGAATTCGGCGTGGTGCCGGTGACGGTGCTGGCCTCGATGCCTGGGCTCGAGTTCGTGCGCGGCGTCTTCGCCGGGACGCTGCCGCAGCCGCCGATCATGCAGACGGTCGCGCCGTTCGACTGCACCGCAGAGCCGGGCCATGTCGTGATGCACAGCGTGCCCGGCTTGCGGCACTACAATCCCATCGGCTCCGTTCACGGCGGCTATGCCGCGATCCTGTTGGATTCGGCGATGGGACTCGCCGTCCACACGCAATGTCCGCAGGGCAGCGGCTACACGACGCTGGAGTTCAAGATCTCCTTCGTCAAGGCGATGACCGAAGCGACAGGCGTGGTGCGGACCGAGGGGAAGACGCTGTCATTCGGCCGCCGCGCCGCGACGGCCGAAGCGCGCATCATCGATTCACAAGGCCGCCTGCTGGCGCATGCCACCACGACGTGCCTGGTGTTCGAGCTGCCGAACGGCTAGCCCGCCGCCTCACTTGCGCGACACGTTCCAGTACACCGGCGCCGGCGGATTGAGGATGCCGGTCAGATCGGCGCGCGCGGCGCGGAACTGATAGGCCACCGCGATCGGAATGTACGGCACGGTCTGCACGGCGCGCAGCTGGATCTGCTCGGCGAGCGCCTTGCGCTCGGCCATGTCGGCGGAGTCGCCGAACGCGGCACGCAGCTTCTCGATCCCGGCGTCGCAGGGCCAGCCGAACCACGCCTTGTCGCAGTTCGAGCGCAGGCCGAGATGGCTGATCGGCAACATCATGTCGAGCCCGCCGGGACCGGAGATGAAGATCGACCAGCCGCCCTGCCCGACCGGCTCCTTCTTGGCGCGGCGGCTCACGACCGTCGCCCAGTCCATCGCCTGCACGTCGACCTTGAAGCCGGCCGCCTTGAGCTGCTGCTCGGCGACGAGGCTCGCCGGATGGATCTGCGCATTCTCCGAGGCATCGAGGATCACGACCGGCGTGCCGTCATAGCCGCTCTCGCGCAGCAGCGTCTTCGCCTTCTCCAGGTCGAAGGACGGAAAGCCCAACTCCGTGTAGTAGGGCGAGGCGCAGATGTAGAATGATTTGCACGCCTTGATCAGGCCGCCCTCGCCGCCACCCCAGGCCTCGATGTAATCAGTTGGATTCACCGCCAGCAGCGCGGCGCGGCGGATGGCGGGATTATCGAATGGCGGCTGGACCGAGTTGAGGCGGATCTGCTGCGCCACGCCGATCTCGTCCTGGTTGGAGACGACCACGTTCCTGCCGGCCTTCGCCACCGGAACGAGATCGGTCGGAATGTCCTCGGCGATATCCAGCTCGCCCTTTTTCAACGCGTCGAGCGCGGTCTGCTGGTCGGGAATGATCAGCCATTCGACGCGGTCGAACTTGACGACCTTGCCGCCGGAAAGTCCCGATGCCGGCTCGGCGCGCGGCACGTAATTCGGGTTCTTGGTGAACACCAGCTTGGAGCCTGGCACCCATTCATCCTTCTTGAAGATGAAGGGACCTGACCCGGTCTGATCTGCGAGTGGCTGCCCGGCAGCGGTCGCGGCGATGACGCGAGCCGGAACGATGAAGGGCACCGGTGCGCCCGGCTTGGCGAGCGCGTCGAGCACGAAGCCCCAGGGCTCCTTCAAAGTCAGGCTGAAGGTCTTGGCGTCGACGATGTCCCAGGCTGCGCCATGGGCATTCAGCATCTGCCCCATCGCATCGGCCTGGCTCCAGCGCTTGAGTGAGGCGACGACGTCCTCCGACGTCACGCTCGCGCCGTCGCCGAACTTGAGCCCGTCGCGCAGCTTGAAGGTCCAGATCTTGCGGTCCGCGGAGGTGGTCCAGCTGTCGACCATCTGCGGCTTGACCTGGAGCTTGTCGTCGACCGTGAACAGCGTATCGTAGATCATGTAGCCGAAATTGCGCGCGATCGAATCCGCGGCGATGGTCGGATCGAGGACTTTGAGGTCGCCCGACGGCTTCACCTTCAGCACGGTTTCGGCGTGCGCGAACGTGGCCGGCAGCGCTGCCGCCAGACAGAACAGAGCGCCCGCCAGAGCGTGATGTGGTTTCATGCTTCCCTCCCATGATCGTCGGACGTGACGGCCGCCGACGTTTGTCAATTCGAGATCAATTGCTGTCGCTGCTTGCGACGCGCGCCGCTGCGGCGAATGAACGAGAAAGCGGCGAGCGCCAGTCCGGAGACCGGCTCGCGCCCGAGGCTTGCCGTAGAGAAAGTGAGCGCAATGCCCTGCAGGCCGCCGAGGCGCGATGCGCCGATGGCGTCCAGGACCACGGCGCGATCCTCCGCGGGCAGAGCCCCCGGCCATCCGGCGATCACGACATTGCGCTGGCGGTTGAGATTGAGCGCGTTGCCGATCGCGAGGCCGAGCAGGCCCAACCGCGCCTTGATCTCTGCCCGGGCCGCCGCCGGGATGTTGTAATCGTCCGGCCAGCGATCGCCGCGGCCGATCAGATCGCCTTCCTGCACCTCAAGAATGTCAGCGAGCGCAACGGTCGACACATAGGGCTCGAGGCAGCCTCCATGACCGCAGCGACAGCAGCGGCCGCCGCGTTCGATCACGACGTGGCCGATCTCGCAGGTCTCGACATCGCCGCTTTCGGCGAGTTCGTCGACGATCGCGGCGCCAACGCCATGGCCGACGAACACGAAGAAATACGAGCCGCCGAGCACACCGGTTCCCATCTGCAGACGATGCGCGACGGCGCGGGCAACCATCGAATTGGTCAAGCGCGCCGGCGTCTCCGGAAGCTCACGCTGCAGGACGTTGGCGAGCGCATCGGCATCGAGCGGCACGATCGGGCTGGCACGCAGATCCGGATCGTATCCCGGGATCGAGACAGCCAGCTGCTCCAGCACGAGACCGCGCGGCGTGGCCCAGGCCGCGAGCTCGCGAACCGCCTGCGTCACCGTCGCTGTGACGGCGGCGGCGCCGAGACCGTCAGGCAGGTCGTAGCGCTCCGAATACAGCGTGTCGCCGGCCAGCGTGCCGACGGCGGCGTAGAGCCGGTTGTTGGAGACCTCGATCGCGGCAACCGAGATGCCGCTGCTCAAGGCGACGAACAGGCTGGGTCCGCCGCGATAAGGCGCCGCGCGCCGGGTCTCCTGGATGACCCCCTCGGTCTTCAGATCGCTGATGATGCGGGAGATGCTGGCCTCGGTCAGCGCGACGCCCTGCGCCAGATCCGGCCGGAACGAGCCGCCGGTGCACCAGAGGTAACCCAGGATTGCAGATCTCGTATCGTGCCGACTACGGACGAGCCGCACACGGTCCTCCCGATTTCATTCTTACTTATTGTAACGCTAGCCAGCTCGGCAAGTGGTGTCAATCCGACCGGCGTGCGGCCGATATGGCTTGCCGGAACGTTGATGACGCCGATCGTGTTGATGTCGGGAGAGGTCCGATGGGGAGCACGAATGACATCGACAGGCGCAGAGGGCAGCGAGCCGATCAGCATCGTGTTTGCCGATGACGGCCTCGTGCCGAACAATCCGATGCCGTTCCTGGTCTACAAGTCGGCCATCACTCTCGATCGCGACGACCCCGCAACAACCATCGAGGGGGTCTTCGACATGTGGCGCAACGGCGTCTACGACTATCTGCACTATCACGCGACGGTGCATGAGGCGCTCGGCGTCGCCAGCGGCACCGCGCGGGTGCGCTTCGGCGGCGACCAAGGACAGGAGTTCGAGCTCGAACCAGGCGACGTGGCCATCCTGCCCGCCGGCACCGGCCATCAATGCCTCTCAGCCAGCGCGGATTTCTGCATCGTCGGTGCCTACCCGCCAGGACCGAAGATGCAGGTCACCCGGCCGACCCCGGAGAACCATGCGCGGGCCATGAAGACGATTCCGGAGGTCCCGTTGCCGGCGACCGATCCGGTGCATGGCGCAGACGGTCCGCTCACGCGCTTGTGGCATCGCGCGCGCTGATCAGGCGCAATACAGCCGATACAGTGTCTGCAGGACCTCGCGGACCTCGTCGCTCGCCAGGCTATAATAGATCGTCTGGCCGTCACGCCTGGTAGCCACCAGATCTAGCGCGCGCATCATGGCAAGATGCTGCGACAGCGCCGTCTGGCGCAGGCCCACCTGCTCGGCGAGCTCGCCCACCGAACGCTCCCCCTCGATCAGATTGCAGAGCACCATGAGCCGCTTCGGGTTCGCCATGGCCGACAGCAGGCGCGCCGCCTCCTCCGCCTTGTCTTCCAGACCCTCGGCGACCGAGGGAACCACCAAGCGAGCCTTGGCCTTGCGTGCAACCCGCGCTGTCATGATTGTTACTTCTCTGATTTCGCATATAAGCAATAATGCATATGACTATGGATTGCAACGCACACAGACTGCCGAGGGCCGCAGCGATATGATCAGTGAACCATTCTCGACCGCGCTCGCGGGCGGCGCCTTGATCGGGATCGCCGCCGTCCTGATGATGGGCCTGACCGGCCGGATCGCCGGGGTCAGCGGCATTGCCGCCCGGCTGCTGCCGCCTTGGGACCGCACGCTCGCCGGCCGGCTCGCCTTCATCGCCGGCCTCGTCGCCGCGGCTCTGATGGTGCGGCTCGCGACCCGAGACCTGCCGCCGCTCGTCCTCCAGGTCGGCCCGACGGCGCTCGTGCTGGCGGGATTGCTGGTCGGCTTCGGCGCGGTCTGGGGCAATGGCTGCACCTCGGGCCACGGCGTCTGCGGCATCGCCAGCCTGTCGCCGCGCTCCCTCCTGGCCACCCTGGTGTTCATGGCGACCGCGGTCGCGACCACGTTCATCGTCCGGCATGTGATGTGAGGCCGACATGATCATCCTGATCCAGTTCGTCATCGGCGTCGTGTTTGGGCTCGGGCTGCTGCTGTCCGGCATGTCCAATCCGGAGAAGGTGCTGAGCTTTCTCGATCTCGCCGCGATCCGCTCCGGCGGCTGGGACCCCAGCCTCCTCCTCGTGATGGCGGGTGCTGTCGGCACGGCCTTCATCGGCTTCCGGCTCGTCTTCCGACGGCAACGCCCGGTGCTCCACGACCGCTTCCATCTGCCGCACGCGCAGACATTGGATTGGCGAATCGCAACGGGACCGGCCATTTTCGGCATCGGCTGGGGCCTTGCCGGCATCTGTCCCGGCCCTGCTTTCGTCGCGCTGGGCTACGGCTCGCCTGGGATCGTCCTGTTCGTGATCGCCATGATGGCCGGGATGGCCGCAGCGCGCGTCCTGGCGAACCGCCAACCGGCGCTCGGCGTTGCGCTTTCGGAATGAACAAGTCGGAATGAACAAGACACACGCTTCGGCGGAGGTTCACATGTCCAGCATCCCGCATCCGGTCGATCTGTCAGTGAAGCCCGACATCACGCCGTTCTTCGATCCGGCGACCAACACGGTGAGCTATGTGGTCAAGGACCCCTGCTCGCCCGCCTGCGCCGTCATCGATTCCGTGATGGACATCGATTACGCATCCGGCCGCATCGCGCCTGTCTCGGCCGACAAGATCATTCGCCTGATCCAGGACAATGGATGGCGGCTGGAATGGCTGATCGAAACCCATGTCCATGCCGATCATCTGTCGGCGGCGCCCTACATCCAGTCCAAGCTGGGCGGCAAGATCGGCATCGGCGCCAACATCCGCGTCGTGCAGGAGACCTTCGGCAAGATCTTCAACGAGGGCACCGAGTTTCGCCGCGACGGCAGCCAATTCGATCGCTTGTTCCAGGATGGCGACACCTACCAGATCGGCGGCATGACGGGGTTTGCCATGCATACGCCGGGGCACACGCCCGCCTGCATGACTCACGTCATCGGTGATGCCGCTTTCGTCGGGGACACGTTGTTCATGCCCGATGGCGGCTCGGCGCGGGCCGATTTTCCGGGCGGGGATGCCCGCACGCTGTATCGCTCGATCCGCCGGGTCCTGGAGCTGCCTGACGCGACGCGGCTGTTCATGTGTCACGATTACGGTCCGAACGGCCGCGACATTCGTTGGGAAACGACCGTGGCCGAGCAGCGCGCGCACAATATTCACGTGCGTGACGGCATCACCGAGGATGAGTTCGTCGCCGCCCGCGAGGCGCGCGACCGCACGCTGGACATGCCCAAGCTGATCATTCCCTCGCTGCAGGTGAACATGAAGGCAGGACAATTGCCGAGTGCGGACGAGACCGGGCGCCGTTTCCTGAAGGTGCCGCTCAACGCGCTCTGACGACGATGCTCGAGGGCCTGTGGATGTCCGGCTCGCGCCCCTGAGCCGGGTACGACGCAAAAAATCAGGGACGCGCGACTTCACCGTAGCGCGCCCCCGAGATCACGTCGCAGCCGATCAGATCACGCCGCGTTGCTGCCTTCCTGGCGGCTGGCCTCGAACAGGAACCAGGTGCGCCGCTCGGTCTCGTCGATGAAGTTTTCGAGCAGGCCTGCGGTGGCCGGATCGTCATTGTCGTCGCACACCTCATGCGCCTTCCGCATCGCGGCCGCGATGTGCTTGTTGTCCTCCATCAACTCCCGCAGCATCTCGCGCGGCGGAACATACTCTTCGTTGTTGTCCTTGATCGTCTGCAGCTTACTGATCTGGCTGATCGATTTGATTGTGGTGCCGCCGAGCTTGCGCACCCGCTCGGCCAATTGGTCCGTGGTGGCGAAGATCGCATCCGACTGCTCGTCCAGCATCTCGTGATAGTCATGAAAATGCCGGCCGCTGACGTGCCAATGGAAATTCTTGGTCTTCAGATACAGCGCAAAGGCATCCGCCAGCAGCGTGTTGAGCGCCGTGGAGATCTTGTTCACGGCGTCCGGAGACAGATCGGTCGGGGTATCGAGGTCGGGGGCGGTCTTGTCGGTCTTTGCTTTACTCACGGCCTAACCTTCCTGTTAGAAGCAGCGATGGACACGGGTAATCGGACCCGTTAACGCTCGCTGACCCCTCCAGTTCCGATCAAGGAACCGTGTTTGCCGGAACCCGCTATGGACGATTGGATCGATTATTACGATTCCACGCACACGATCTATGCGAGCAAGCTGCACCGCGACCTGCACTTCGAGGGGATCGCGCGCGACATCGTGGGCTACATTCGCTCGCCCGATGCCGTGGTGCTCGACTATTCCTGCGGTGAGGCCCTGTCGGCCGGCAAGGTCGCCGACGCCTGCATGACCCTGATCCTGGCCGAGCCGGCGCCCGGCGTGCGCGGACGGCTCATCGCGCGCTTCGCGCCCAACACCAAGATCCGCGTCCGCTCGCTCGACGAGCTGCGCAACATGCAGGAGGCCTCGATCGATCTCGTCGTCATGAACTCGGTGGCGCAGTACATGAGCGCGACCGATTTCGACGCGGCGCTGGGCGTCATCCGCCGGCTGCTCAAGCCGTCCGGGCAATTCGTGCTGGGCGACATCCTGCGCCCCGACGTCGGCATGCCCCGCGACGTCCTGGCTCTGTTGATGTTTGCCGCCCGCGACGGCTTCCTCAAGGATGCGCTGGTCGGCCTGGTCGCCACCGCCCTGTCCGATTACCGGCAGCTGCGGACCAGGATCGGCCTCCAGCGGTACACCGAGGCCGATATCCTTGCCCGCCTGAAGAAAGCCGGGTTCAACGCGGACCGCGCGCCCAAGAACATCGGTCACAATCCCTGGCGCATGACCTTCGTGGCGCGGCCGGCCACGGGAACCGTCTGACCGCCAGCGCCCCGCCCCACCGCCGCGTCGGCCGCATCCGGCAACGGAATTAGGGTTAACTGAAACACGTGCTGGATCACGGGCCCGTGAGAGGTAAGATCGTTCTCGGCCCGGTGGCGGAAGCTACGACGCGAAGAGCGGTGCAACGCTCTTGAACCTGGTTCAAGTCCAGGCCGGGCCTCCAGCCTTCGCTGCTCTCGCAGCTTCCGTTCGGCGAGCCAGCGGTCACGGGGCCGCCCGTTTGCCAGTCCGGCCAATTTGGCCGTTGATTTCGGCCCAAAACCCTTTTCGCTCAGAGGAAACTGGTCTAAAGACCGCTCGCGCGCGAGCACTGGTCGCGCCTTGGCCTTCCCATGGCCTTCGGGGACGCGCGGCACGCGCGCCCTTTTTTTGTGCCCAAATCTCTGCCGTTTCTTGCCCGTGAGCTTGAATGCCGAAACGAACCGACATCTCGACCATCCTGATCATTGGCGCCGGTCCGATCGTGATCGGCCAGGCCTGCGAATTCGATTATTCGGGCACGCAGGCGGTGAAGGCGCTCAAGGAGGAGGGCTATCGCGTCGTCCTCGTCAATTCCAATCCGGCCACGATCATGACCGATCCGGAATTGGCCGACGCGACCTATATCGAGCCGATCACGCCCGAGATCGTCGCCAAGATCATCGAGAAGGAACGCAACGTCATTCCCGGCGGCTTCGCGCTACTGCCGACGATGGGCGGCCAGACCGCGCTGAACTGCGCGCTGTCGCTGCGCCGGCAGGGCACGCTGGAGAAGTTCGACGTCGAAATGATCGGCGCCACCGCTGACGCGATCGACAAGGCCGAGGACCGCCAGCTGTTCCGCAACGCCATGGAGAAGATCGGGCTGCAGACGCCGAAGTCGCGGCTCGCCAACGCCTCCGCGCTGAAGAAGCAGTATCGCGACAAATATCTCGCCGAGCGCGAGAAGCTCACCGGCGCCGAGCGCGACGAGCTCGACCGGCAGTGGACGCTCGGCGAAAACGACCGCCGCAAGCGCTACCAGGAATATGCCCTCGGCGAGGCGCTCATGGCGCTGTCCGAGATCGGCCTGCCCGCGATCATCCGTCCGTCCTTCACCATGGGCGGCACCGGCGGCGGCATCGCCTACAACAAGGAAGAGTTCCTCGATATCATCGAGCGCGGTCTCGATGCCTCCCCCACCAACGAAGTGCTGATCGAAGAATCGGTGCTCGGGTGGAAGGAGTACGAGATGGAGGTCGTCCGCGACAAGAAGGACAACTGCATCATCGTCTGCTCGATCGAGAACCTCGATCCGATGGGCGTGCACACCGGCGACTCCATCACCGTCGCGCCGGCGCTGACCTTGACCGACAAGGAATACCAGATCATGCGCGACGCCTCGCTGGCGGTGCTGCGCGAGATCGGCGTCGAGACCGGTGGCTCCAACGTGCAGTTCGGCGTCAACCCGGCCGATGGCCGCATGGTCGTGATCGAGATGAACCCGCGCGTGTCGCGTTCCTCGGCATTGGCGTCGAAGGCCACGGGCTTTCCGATCGCCAAGGTCGCGGCCAAGCTCGCGGTCGGTTACACGCTCGACGAGATCGCCAACGACATCACCGGCGGCGCGACCCCGGCGTCGTTCGAGCCGACCATCGACTACGTTGTCACCAAGATTCCCCGTTTTGCCTTCGAGAAATTCCCGGGCGCCTCGACCACGCTGACGACGTCGATGAAGTCGGTCGGCGAGGTCATGGCGATCGGCCGCACCTTCCAGGAGAGCCTGCAGAAGGCGCTGCGCGGCCTCGAGACCGGGCTCACCGGCCTCGACGAGATCGACATCGAAGGGCTCGGCCGCGGCGACGACAAGAACGCGATCCGCGCCGCCCTGGGCACGCCGACGCCGAACCGCATCCTGCAGGTGGCGCAGGCGATGCGCCTCGGCTGGTCCGATGAGGAGATCTTCAACTCCTGCAAGATCGATCCGTGGTTCCTGGCGCAGATGCGCGGCATCGTCGAGATGGAGGACAAGGTCCGCCGTCACGGCCTGCCGCCGAACGCGCAGGGCATGCGTACGCTGAAGGGGATGGGCTTCTCCGACGCCCGGCTCGCCGTGCTCGCCAACACCACCGAGGCAGAGGTCGCCGCCAAGCGGCACGCGCTCGACGTCCGTCCTGTGTTCAAGCGCATCGACACCTGCGCGGCCGAGTTCGCCTCGCCCACTGCCTACATGTATTCGAGCTACGAGACGCTGTTCGCCGGCCACCTCGCCGACGAGAGCGCGCCGTCGGACAAGAAGAAGGTCATCATTCTCGGTGGCGGTCCGAATCGCATCGGCCAGGGCATCGAGTTCGACTATTGCTGCTGTCATGCCTGTTTCGCGCTGGCCGATGCCGGCTACGAGACCATCATGGTCAATTGCAATCCGGAGACGGTGTCGACCGACTACGACACCGCAGACCGGCTGTATTTCGAGCCGCTGACGGCCGAGGACGTGCTCGAGATCATCGCGACCGAACGCAAGAACGGCACGCTGCATGGCGTGATCGTGCAGTTCGGCGGCCAGACACCGCTGAAGTTGGCGCGCGCGCTCGAAGACGCCGACGTGCCGATCCTCGGCACCTCGCCGGAGGCGATCGACCTTGCCGAGGACCGCGACCGCTTCAAGCGCGTCCTCGACAAGCTGCATCTGAAGCAGCCGAAGAACGGTATCGCCTATTCGGTCGAGCAGGCGCGCCTGGTCGCGGCCGATCTCGGCCTGCCGCTGGTGGTGCGCCCGTCCTACGTGCTCGGTGGCCGCGCGATGCAGATCATCCGCGAGGACAACCAGCTCAGCGACTACCTGCTCGGCACCCTGCCCGAGCTGGTGCCGGCCGACGTCAAGGCGCGCTATCCCAACGACAAGACCGGCCAGATCAACACGGTGCTCGGCAAGAACCCGCTGCTGTTCGACCGCTATCTGTCCGATGCCACCGAGGTCGACGTCGACTGCCTCTGCGACGGCAAGGACACGTTCGTGGTCGGCATCATGGAGCACATCGAGGAAGCCGGCATTCATTCGGGCGACTCCGCCTGCTCGCTGCCGCCGCATTCGCTCGACGACGCCATGATCGGCGAGCTGGAGCGGCAGACCCGCGAGCTGGCGCTCGGCCTCGACGTCGTCGGCCTGATGAACGTGCAGTATGCGATCAAGGACGGCACGATCTACGTGCTCGAGGTCAACCCGCGCGCCTCGCGCACGGTGCCCTTCGTCGCCAAGGTCGTCGGCACGCCGGTCGCCAAGATCGCGGCGCGAATCATGGCGGGTGAGAAGCTCGCGGATTTCGGCCTCAAGAAGCGCGCGCCCAAGCATGTCGGCGTCAAGGAATCGGTCTTCCCGTTCGCCCGCTTCCCCGGCGTCGACACGGTGTTGGGCCCGGAGATGCGCTCGACCGGCGAGGTGATGGGCATCGACCGCTCCTTTGCGGTGGCGTTCGCCAAGAGCCAGCTCGGCGGCGGCACGCGCGTGCCGCGCAAGGGCACGGTGTTCGTCTCGGTGCGCGAGAGTGACAAGGGCCGGATCACCGAGGTCGTGCGCATGCTGCACGAGCATGGCTTCAAGGTCGTCGCCACCTCGGGCACCCAGCGCTTCCTGGTCGATCAGGGCGTCCCGACCGAGAAGATCAACAAGGTGCTGGAAGGACGGCCGCACATCGTGGACGCCATCACCAATGGCGATATCCAGCTGGTCTTCAATACCACCGAAGGCCCGCAGGCCCTAGCCGACAGCCGCTCGCTGCGGCGCGCTGCCCTCTTGCATAAAGTGCCGTATTACACCACTCTTTCGGGTGCCGTGGCGGCTGCGCAAGGCATCCGTGCCTATCTCGGGGGAGACCTTGAGGTCCGCACCTTGCAGAGTTACTTTTCCGAAAACTAATCGCGTGGCGCGGGCGAGAGCCCGCTAAGCGATTGGCAACAATCGGCAATAAAGCCTCTCCGCAGGAACTCGCCGCCCCGTTCGATGTTGGTCCGGCCTTTGACGGGGCGGACTGACGGGACTTTCCGGCTTTGGCTTTCGGGCTTTGCTTTGAGCCGCAAAGGCCTATTCTGATTCTGAAGATGCTGATCGTGCGCGCCGTTGCCCGCACGGCTGAAGGACGAGAAGAGATGGTGGAAAAGGTTCCGATGACCGCGGGTGGCTATGCCGCACTGGAGGTCGAGCTGAAGCAGCGCCAGTCGGTGGACCGCCCGCGCATCATCGAGCACATCGCCGAAGCGCGCTCGCATGGCGATCTCTCGGAGAATGCGGAGTATCACGCCGCCAAGGAAGAGCAGTCGCACAACGAGGGCCGCATCGCCGAGCTCGAGGACAAGCTGGCGCGCGCCGACATCATCGACGTGGCCAAGCTCTCCGGCGACACGATCAAGTTCGGCGCGACCGTGACCCTGATCGACGAGGACACCGAGAAGAAGACGGTCTGGCAGATCGTCGGCGAAGTCGAGGCCGACGCCAAGAAGGGCAAGATCTCGATCACCTCGCCGCTGGCGCGCGCGCTGATCGGCAAGAAGATGGGGACCACCGTCGAGGTGATGGCGCCTGGCGGCGCCAAGTCCTACGAGATCGAGAAGGTCGAGTGGCGCTGACGTCGGTCGCCCTCACCAGGATCTGAACCAAACAAGGGCTGCGCGAAGGCGCAGCCCTTTCTCGTTTTGCGGGTCTCGTTCAACAGGAGGGCGGCGCGCCGGCCTCACTCCCCGCCCTATGCCGTCCAGCAGCACACGGTCAATTCATCGGGACCGGAAGAGACGCGGCGGTGACGGGGTTTACGTAATGAGCTAGTGCAGGAAGGGCGAACGGTGCCGCTCGGACCGGTGCGGCGCTCGTGACATCATGATAGCTTTGATTGGGGGATGATCAGACATGGAGCAGATGCTCTCGAAATGGCAACCGGCTGTGCTCAGCCTGTTTCGCTTCGTCACCGGCCTTTTGCTGTTTCAGTACGGCGTGGCGAAGATCTTCAAGTTTCCGGTGATCCCGTATTTCGCCAACATCCCGCCGCTGATCTACGCGGCCGGCATGATCGAGCTCGTGCTCGGCGCCCTGCTGATGGTCGGCCTGCTCACGCGCCCGGTCGCGTTCATCCTCTCCGGCCAGATGGCGTTCGCGTATTTCCTCGGCCACATGTTCAAGACCGGCGAGCCGGTGTGGTTGCCGCTGTTGAACAACGGCACCGCGGCGATCGCCTTCTGCTTCTCGTGTCTGTATCTGGCGACGGCCGGCGGCGGCCCGATCAGCCTCGACGCGCTGCTGCGCAAGAAGAGCTGAGCTCGCTCTCTCTCGATTGTCATTCCGGGGCGATGCGCAGCATCGAACCCGGAATCCAGAGCTTACAGACGCCATCTCGAAATTCCGGGTTCAGCCCCTTTCGGGGCTGCCCTGGAATGACGCCTGGGGCTTAGGTCCGTCCCTTGACCTCGAGCGGCACCGCCGCCTCGTATTTCGAATTGTGCAGCACCAGTGAGGTGCGCACGTTGCGCACGTGAGGCGCTGCCGTCAGGTGCGTGACGAACTCCTGGAACGTCGCCATGTCAGGCGCCACGCATTTCAGGATGAAATCCACCTCGCCGGACAGCATCCAGCACTCCCGCACCAGCGGCTCCGCGCGGACGAACTCCTCGAACGCCTTCAGGTCCGAATCCGCCTGGCTCGACAGATGCACCGCGGCAAACACGGTGACATCGAAGCCGAGCTTGCGCGGATCGAGCAGGCCTCGATAGCCGGTGATGTAGCCCTCTTCCTCCAGCGTCCTGACCCGCCGCAGGCAGGGTGGCGGCGAGATGCCGACCCGCTTGGCCAATTCCACATTGGTAATCCTGCCGTCGGCCTGAATTTCGCTCAGGATTTTGAGATCGATGTCGTCGAGATTCTTGGTCACGGGGGATTGGGGGCTGGCGGGAACAGGCGGGAGGCGGGCCCCCGGGCGGAAGGCAATCTCTTAGCGCAAGCCGATCAATTTGCGCAATTTTATTACTCTAGATTTCCCCTGTTGACCGGCTCGTGAAGGGAAAATTCGCCGAGATGCGTTGCAATTCTTGCATAGCTTGCCAGATGGCTTAGACTTGGATTTGACATTTTCGATGGGGCTTCGGGGCGTTTCTCCTACGCAATCCGCTCGCTGCGTCGTCAATCTACCCCTTTCCAGCGAGTTCTCGTCGTCATGCAAGCTCCGATCCATGCCAAAGTCGTCATCATCGGTTCCGGCCCAGCCGGCTATACCGCGGCGATCTACGCGGCACGGGCCATGCTTGAGCCGGTGCTGATCCAAGGCATTCAGCCGGGCGGCCAGCTCACCATCACGACGGACGTCGAGAATTACCCAGGCTTCGCCGACGTCATCCAGGGCCCCTGGCTGATGGAGCAGATGGAGAAGCAGGCCACTCACGTCGGCGCCCAGATCAGGACCGATCTGGTCACCAAGCTCGAGCTCGGCCAGCGTCCGTTCCGCCTGACCTGCGATTCCGGCGACGTCTATCTCGCCGAAACCGTCATCCTGGCGACCGGCGCTCAGGCGCGCTGGCTCGGGCTGCCGTCGGAGGAGACGTTCAAGGGCTTCGGCGTCTCGGCCTGCGCGACCTGCGACGGCTTCTTCTATCGCGGCAAGGAGGTCATCGTCGTCGGTGGCGGCAACACCGCCGTCGAGGAAGCGCTGTTCCTGACCAATTTCGCCTCCACCGTCACAGTCGTGCACCGGCGCGATCATTTCCGCGCCGAGCGCATCCTGCAGGAGCGGCTGTTCAAGCATCCCAAGATCAAGGTGGTGTGGGACAGCGCGCTCGACGAGATCTGCGGCGCGAGCTCGCCTTCGAAGGTGACTCACGTCCGGCTCAAGAACGTGAAGACCGGCGCCGTCACCGAGCTGCCCGCCGATGGCGTGTTCGTCGCGATCGGCCATGCGCCGGCGACGGAGCTCGTCGCGGGCCAGCTGAAGCTGAAGCCGTCCGGCTATGTCGAGGTGGTGCCCGGCTCGACCGCGACCTCCGTGCCCGGCGTGTTCGCGGCCGGCGACGTCGCCGACGAAACCTATCGGCAGGCGATCACCGCCGCCGGCATGGGCTGCATGGCGGCCCTCGAGGCTGAACGCTTCCTCGCCCACACCGCGAGCGAACGCGCCGCTGCAGAATGAACTGACGATGCCACGATCACGGGATGGATTTACGGATATGGATTGGGACAAACTGAAGGTGTTTCACGCAGCGGCGGAAGCTGGCAGCTTCACGCATGCCGGGGAGCAGCTCGGGCTGTCGCAATCGGCAGTGTCGCGCCAGGTGAGTGCGCTCGAACAGGAGCTGGCGGTCTCGCTGTTTCATCGCCACGCCCGCGGCCTGATCCTCACCGAGCAGGGCGACCTGCTGTTCCGCACGGCGCACGACGTCTTCATGCAATTGCAGGCCGCGCGCGCCAAGCTGACCGACAGCCGCGAACGTCCCAGCGGCGACCTGAAGATCACCACGACTCCGGGCGTCGGCATCAACTGGCTGATCCCGCGGCTCGGCGAGTTCACCGCGATGTATCCGGAGATCCGGATCTCGCTGATCGTCACCGACGAAGAGCTCGATCTGTCGATGCGCGAGGCCGACGTCGCGATCCGCACGCGCAAGCCGACCCAGCCTGACCTGATCCAGCGCAAGCTGTTCGCGATCAGCTTCCACGCTTATTGCTCGCCGGAATATGTGAAGCGCTTCGGCACGCCGCGCACCCTCGACGAGCTCGACGATCACCGCATCATCATGCTGGCCGACGGCCAGGTCGCGCCGCATCTGCAGAACCGCAGCTGGCTGGTCGATGCCGGCCGCAACGGCTCCGGTCCGCGCGAGGCGTATTTCCGCGTCAACAACATCCTCGGCCTGGTGCGCGCCTGCCAGCAAGGGCTCGGCATCGCCGCGCTGCCCGACTATCTGGTCGAAGAGAACAGCCGGCTCGTGCAGCTGTTTGGTGAATCGGACTCGATCCAGCTCGACACCTACTTCGTCTACCCTGAGGAATTGAAGACGGTCGCGCGCGTCCAAGTGTTCCGTGACTTTGTCGTGAGCAAAGCGCAGCGCTGGCCGGCTTGAGATTGTGCATGTCTGACATGCGGTGCACCTGCTTGCTGCAGGGCCGCATCGAGGACCATAGTGTTGGTGTGCTGAGCGTTGGCGCTGCGCATTGTCCCCCTCCTCCAGTGGCGCAAGCGCTCGGAATCCTTCTTGGAAGGTGATTGTGTCGGCCTCATTGGCCATACCTCCAGCCGGGCTCATTGGGCCCGGCTATTTTTTTGCGCATGGATTTTTCCGCACGGGGCATCATCACGCCCGCGTGACGTTGACAGCGCGTCGCCATCAGCGCATGTAGATCGCATGTCCACGTCGCACGCCAAGCTGTCGTCGAAAAAAGGTCCCCAGCCGGGGACCTGTGGACGCGCGCGCTAGAATCTTTCCAAGTTCACCGCCGCATCACCAGCCCCGCCGCAAGGACGGGGCTTTTTTCTGTGTCCCGTCTCCGGCCTCAACACCCCCAAGGAGATGGACCATGACGCCCCTTCGAACGCGACTGCACGGACTATGGCTGCCGCTGATCACGCCGTTTCGCGACGGCGCGCTGGATGAAGCATCCTTGCGCAATCTCGTCCGGCATTATGCCGCCAAGCCGGTCGATGGCTTCGTGCTCGGCGCGACCTCAGGCGAGGGGCTGGCGCTGTCGTGGGACGAGCGCGCGCGCCTCGTCGGCGCCGTCCGCGACGAACTCGCGGCGCTCGGTCGCACACTGCCGATCTGTCTCGGCATCGGCGGCGTGGCGACATCAGACCTCATCGAGGCGCTCGATCGAACGGCGTCATGGCCGATCGACTTCTATCTGATCTCGAGCCCGCCTTACGTGCGTCCCTCGCAACGCGGGCTGCTGGCGCACTTCACCGCTTTGGCTGAGCGCACGGCGCATCCGATCGTGCTCTACAACATCCCCTATCGCTCGGCTGTCGGCGTCGACAACGAGACGCTGCTGCGGCTCGCGGAGCATCCGGCCATCGCAGGGCTCAAGGATTGCTGCGCCAACCGCATGCAGACGCGCGATCTGATTGCGCGCCGGCCACAGGGCTTCCGTATCCTCACGGGCGAGGATGCCCAGAGCTTCGACGCGCTGCAGGCCGGCGCCGACGGCGCCATCCTGCTCTCGGCGCATCTGGAGACCGAGACGTTTGCGGCCATGCTCGATCACGCGAGGGCCGGCCGGACCGACGCCGCGGCGGCGTGCTGGGCGCAGGTCGAGGATCTCACGCGCCTGCTGTTCACCGAGCCGAGCCCGGCGCCGGCGAAGTACTGGCTGGCGCGGACCGGCATCATCGCCAGCGCCGAGGTGCGGCTGCCGATGGTGGAGGTCAGCGCCGAGCTCGCCGCACGGCTGGATCAGGAAATCGACCGCCGCAGCACAGCCGCGACACGGAGCCGCGTCGCCTGAGCCCGGCCGGGCGCAATCACCGGCTCTGCCTCGATCGTCCGGCGATTGATGTCAAGTCGGCCGCCCCGGCCTTTGGACGCCGCGCCGAGCGCGGCGGCCGTTGGTTAATCGCGGCTAACAAACGCGGTCAAATGCGCCGAGCGCGGCAACCAGCTCTTTAAAGACATTCCGCTATGGATGTTGAAAACCTCAAAACGAGCGCGGGGGCGTCGTGGCTTTTCAGGATCATCCATTCCCTGAGCATCAGGGATTCAGCACCGAGGATATCGTGTGGGCGGTCGGGATCTGGTCGGTGATCCTGACGCTGACGCCGGCGATCGCGTTCTATCTGCTGATGGTCGCCTGACCTCGCCTCTCAACCTCGCCTCTCAAGCAAAAAACGCGCGGCGGCCCCGCGCGTCCCTGATTCACATCGGCTGCTATCACGCCGCCTGCTTGTGCATCGCGCCGTTGGCCGACACCGTGCCGCGGATCGCCCTCACCGAGCGCTCGATCGCAGCCCAGAGACGCGCGATCTCGGCCGCCGCGCGGCCTTCCGCATAATATTCGCGCACGCCTTCGCCCTGCCCCAGCGCCATCAGGAGATCGGCGCGGTTGGTGATCTGACCGCCCCACACCGGCGCCTTGAACTTGGCGAGCGCCTCGCGCGCGATCGTCACGATCGGGCTCTCGGCATCGTCGCGGCGGGCCGGCGCGCCGTTGAGCACGACCGCGTAGGGCTTGCGCGC
>NZ_JANBVS010000012.1 GCF_024586915.1 Bradyrhizobium sp. SRS-191 | reverse complement strand
CGTGGACGAGAGCCAAGTCGGAAAGACTGCCGCCGATCTCGCCGCAACGGCTTAAGCAGTCTTGGTACCGGCCTTCCTCCCGTCGGAAGGCCGGTACCTCTTCTTCGAACTCTCATCGGCCTCGATAGGAGATCGCGCCATGACCATCGCAGTCGTCGACACGTCGCATGCCGCAGCGGTCCGTCCGCCAGCATCGCTCGAAGTCGAGGACGACAAGCGGCATCATGGCCGTGCCATCTATCGCCTGCTGACGGGTCACGATCCAGCCGATGCCGTGATCGATAGTGACACCAGCTTCGACAAGCACGTGATCGCATCGGTCCTGGCGGTCTCCGCGATGGAGCATGGCGCGCTCGCCGAGCGCGCGGGGCTTTCGACCGTCGAGCTGATTGCGCTGCTGGCGCAGCTGTTTCCGGCCGCTTCGATCGATTCGTCCTGGCTGCCGATCAACGGCGCAGCTCCAGCGCCCGATGACGACGAGATCGCGATGGTGCGCGATCTGCTCGCGGCGCAGCGCTCGACCGACGGCGACGTCAGCCGATGGCTCGCCGCGATGGTTGCCCGCCGCGCGATGGAGCCGAACCATCTCTGGGAAGATTTGGGGCTGCGCGAGCGCTCTGAACTATCACGGCTGCTGATGCGCCATTTTGCTCCGCTCGCCAGCCGCAACGTCAGAAACATGCGCTGGAAGCGCTTCTTCTACCGCATGCTGTGCGAGGACGACGGCTTCGTGATGTGCACGACGCCGGTCTGCACCCAGTGCAACGATTTCCAGCTCTGCTTCGGCGAGGAGAGCGGCGAGAGCCGGATGGCGGAGCGGCGCCGCGAGGTGGCGCTGCAGGAGGCGGCCAGCGCCGCAATGTGAGTTCGAGGACTGCGACGATGTTGATGGACCCCCAGCTTGGATCGCCCTGCAATTCCGAACATGGACGTTGTCCGGCAGCGGAGACCTGCGAGGCTGGCGAGATCCTGATGCGTCGCTGCGAGGACGCGCTGCGCCGGTCCGGGTTGCGCCCGACCCAGCAGCGGCAGCAGCTCAGCCGCATCCTGTTCGGCAATGGCGACCGCCACATCACGGCTGACGTGCTCTATGCCGAGGCCGTCGCGACCGGCATGAAGATCTCGCAGGCCACCATCTACAATACGCTCAATCAGTTCGTAGAGCTGGGCTTGCTGCGTCAGATCGGGGTCGACGGCTCCCGGTCGTTCTTCGACACCAACACGACCGTGCATCCGCACTTCTTTTATGAGGATGAAGGCGTGCTCCTCGACGTACCCGAGCATGTCGCGTTCGATCAACTGCCCGAGCCGCTGCCGGGCTACGCCATGGAGCGGATCGACGTCGTCATCCATCTTCGCCGCAGGCGCCACGCCTGAGCGCGCCGTCGTACGGAGTCGCGCGCCAGGCGTCTGAAGTCCCCCGCGTCCGATTCCGCCCCTGTTGGAAATCCGACAATCCGGACCGCAGGAAAACCGTTGGAAAATCAGTTGATTGTCGTCCTGCCAGGCGCTGGCATGGCCGTTGCTGAGTGACTGGCAGGCCGGAACGAGCGTCGTGCTCCAGCGGTCGACACAGGTTGCGACGGAGCAAGTGAATGCCTGACGTCCCCGGACAGCGCGGGCCCAAGACGAGCATCAGGAATGCCCGGGAGGCCGGCTCTGCCCTTGGGAGTACGGTCTCGGGGAGCCCGATGCCCCGGGTCATCCTGAACGACACCACGCTCCGCGACGGCGAGCAGGCCCCGGGTGTTGCCTTCGCCCTGGGGGAGAAGGTCGCGATCGCCCGGGCGCTGGCGCGGGCCGGTGTTCCGGAGATCGAGGCCGGGACGCCTGCAATGGGCGCCGACGAGATCGCCGCGATCCGCGCGATCGTCGAGGCTCGCCTGCCCGCCACCATCATCGGCTGGTGCCGGATGCGCGAGGCGGATGTCGATGCCGCGATCGCCGCCGGCGTATCGATGGTGAATGTCTCCATCCCGACATCGGACGTGCAGATCGCGGCCAAGCTCGGCGGGGGCCGCGGCGTCGCGCTGGAATTGCTCAAGCGCGTTGTCGGCTATGCCAGGGGTCGAGGATTGGACGTTGCCGTCGGCGGCGAGGACTCCTCTCGTGCGGATGTCGGCTTCCTGGCCGAAGTGATTGCGACCGCGAAGGCGCTGGGTGCGCGGCGCTTCCGCGTCGCCGATACGTTGAGCGTGCTCGATCCGGATGCGACGTCGGCGTTGGTCGGCGCTCTGCGCGCGACGACCGATCTGGAGATCGAATTCCACGGCCATGATGATCTCGGCCTTGCCACCGCCAACACGCTCGCGGCGGTCAAGGCCGGCGCGACGCATGCCTCCGTCACGGTCATCGGCCTCGGCGAGCGCGCCGGCAATGCGCCGCTGGAAGAGGTCGCCGTCGCGCTGCGGCAGCTCTACCGCCGCGAGACAGGCATCGTGCTCGCCGAGCTCGATCATGTCGCCAACGTCGTCGCGGCTGCCGCGGCGCGCGCCATTCCGCTCAACAAGGCGATCGTCGGCGAGCACGTCTTCACCCACGAGTCCGGCATTCACGTCGACGGTCTGCTGAAGGATCAGCGGACCTACCAGGCGCTCGATCCCATGCTGTTCGGCCGCTCGAACCGGATCGTGATCGGCAAGCATTCAGGTCTCTCCGCGATCACCTCGCTGCTGTCGGATCTGCGGCTGCCGGCAAGCGCCGACCAGGCGCAACGCATCCTGGCGCGCGTGCGCAAGCATGCGGTCGCGCATAAGGGGCCTGTGCCGAAGGAAGCCGTTGCCGCCATCTGGCGCGAAGTCTGTGATCACCCGCACGCGAGCTTTGCCTGATCATGAGCGACATCGCCGACACACCGATCGTCAAGCCCGTCGCCGCCGAGGCGAGCCCGCCCTCGCTGTTCCGCCTGATCCGCGAGGACATCGGCTGCGTCCGCTCGCGCGACCCGGCCGCGCGCAGCGAGATCGAGACCTTGCTGACCTACCCCGGCATTCACGCGCTGATCTGGTACCGCCTGGCGCATCGGCTGTGGATCCGCGGCTGGCGCTTTCCGGCGCGGCTGTTGTCATGGCTCGGACGTTTCCTGTCGAACGTCGACATTCATCCCGGCGCTCAGATCGGCCATCGCTTCTTCATCGATCACGGCGCCTGCGTCGTCATCGGCGAGACGGCCGAGGTCGGCGACGACGTGACGCTCTATCACGGCGTCACCCTGGGAGGGACGTCGTGGTCCCCAGGCAAACGGCATCCGACCTTGGAGAACGGCGTCGTCGTCGGGGCCGGCGCAAAGATCCTCGGGCCGATCACGATCGGGCCGCGCACCCGGGTCGGCGCCAACTCCGTCGTCATCCAGAGCACGCCGCCGGATGTCACGGTGGTCGGCATCCCCGCCAAGGTGGTGCGGCCGGAGTTCACCCATCGCCGTACCGTCGGGCGGATCGATCTCGATCATCACCTCATGCCTGATCCGGTCGGCGAGGCGCTGTCGGTGATGCTCGACCGCATCGAATTCCTCGAGGCGCAGCTCGCGCATGTCCGCCAGAAGGTGCGCCAGGGGCCGCCGCCGCCGGCGCCGGTCAACGGTTGCGAGGTTGACCCGACTTTGACCCAAGGAGCGAAACAATGACTGCGGCAACACCGAATGTCCTGGACGAGCTGAAGAAGACCTCCGCGGCCGAAGATTTCTTTAAGCTCTTGAACGTCGCGTATGATCCCAAGGTGCTCAATGTCTGCCGTCTGCACATTCTCAGGCGGATGGGCCAGTATCTTGTTAGTGAGGATTTCTCGGACGTTGCGAACGACGAGATCGCAACGCGCTGCAAATCGTTCCTGGAGCAGGCCTATCAGGACTTCCTGGTCTCGACCCCGCTCGACCAGCGTGTGTTCAAGGTGCTCAAGGAAGCCGTCGCGCCGCCGAAGCCTGCGCCCAAGCCGTTCGTGTCGCTGACGACGCTCAAGTAACAGACGAACTCATTAAATCCGCAAGCGCCGCCGGTCCTGCCGGCGGCGTTTCTGTTTGCGAGCGAGCTCGACGAGTTAAAGTCCTGTCGTATTCCCGACGCGTGTTGCTTGCGACGTGTCGGACCTCTGCAGGAGGTCTCAGCAGAATTTCAAGTGACCAGGTCAAGACGTTGAATCGACGACGATATTCATCGTGCTCGAAACTGGTACGACAATTGCTGTCCTCATCGCAGGCCCACACACCGGAGCGATCGCATGCATATCGTCGTCTGCATTAAGCAGGTCCCGGACTCCGCGCAGATCCGCGTTCATCCGGTCACCAACACCATCATGCGCCAGGGTGTGCCGACCATCATCAACCCCTACGACCTGTTCGCGCTCGAAGCTGCACTTCAGCTGCGTGACAAGTTCGGCGGCGAAGTGACGGTGCTGACGATGGGGCCGCCGTCCGCTGAGGACTCGCTGCGCCGTGCGCTCACTTACGGAGCGGACCGCGCCGTGCTGCTCACCGACCGCTTCTTCGCCGGCGCCGATACGCTGGCCACGACCTACGCGCTGGCGACCGCCATCCGCAAGATCAGCGAGACCTTTGGTGCGCCCGATATCGTGTTCACCGGCAAGCAGACGATCGACGGCGACACTGCGCAGGTCGGTCCCGGCATCGCCAAGCGGCTCGGACTGCTGCAACTCACCTATGTTGCGAAGATCAACGAGGTCGATCCAGCTGCGCGCACCATCGAAGCCGAGCGCCGCTCGGAAGGCGGCGTGCAGGTGCTCAAGACCAAGCTGCCGTGCCTGGTCACGATGCTTGAAGCGACCAACGAGATCCGCCGCGGCGCCATGGCCGACGCGCTGCGCGCGGCGCGCGCGCAGATCGTGACGTGGAGCGCCAAGGATGCCGGCGTTGAAGATATCTCCAAGTGCGGCCTGAAGGGCTCGCCGACCATCGTGAAGCGCGTGTTTGCGCCGTCGGCGCGGGCTGAGAAGGCGGTCTTCGTCGATTTCGCCAATCGCCCGCCGGCGGAGGCGCTGATCGAGGAGCTCTTCAAGCGCCAGCCGAAGCTGGAAGCCGAGCTGGTCTCGTCGGCGCACGGCTTCTGACTTCATCATCGGCTTCAGACCTCGGGCTTCTTTCGGATCAACGGGACGACGACCATGAGCGAACCCACCAAAGCACCGCCTGCCGCAGCTGGTCGCGCCGCGACCAAGAAGGAGCTGCCGGAGCATTTCAAGGCCTACAAGCACGTCTGGGTGTTCATCGAGCAGGAGCGCGGGCAGGTTCATCCCGTGTCCTGGGAACTGATGGGAGCGGGCCGCGAGCTCGCCGACAAGCTGAAGGTCGACCTCGCGGCCGTCGTGATCGGGCCACCCGGCGAGGCCGTCCAGCATGCCGCCGCCGAGTCGTTCTGCTACGGCGCCGATCTCGCTTATATCGTCGCCGATGAGGTCCTCACCGACTACCGTAACGAGGCTTACACCAAGGCGCTGACGGACACCGTCAACACCTTCAAGCCGGAGATCCTGCTGCTCGGCGCCACCACGCTCGGCCGCGATCTCGCCGGCTCGGTCGCAACCACGCTGCTGACGGGGCTCACCGCCGACTGCACCGCACTGGACGTCGATGCGGACGGTTCGCTGGCGGCGACGCGGCCGACCTTCGGCGGCTCGTTGCTGTGCACGATCTACACGCTGAACTACCGGCCGCAGATGGCGACCGTACGCCCGCGCGTGATGCCGATGCCGGAGCGCATCGAGAAGCCGGCGACCCGGATCATCGAGCACAAGCTCGGCATGGTCGAGGAGGACATCGTCACCAAGGTGCTGTCCTTCATTCCGGACCGCGACTCCGCCAAGTCCAATCTCGCTTATGCCGACATCGTCGTCGCCGGCGGTCTGGGCCTCGGTTCGCCCGAGAACTTCCAGCTCGTCAAGGGTCTCGCCGCCGTGCTCGGTGCCGAGTTCGGCTGCTCGCGCCCGCTCGTGCAGAAGGGTTGGGTGACCTCGGACCGCCAGATCGGGCAGACCGGCAAGACCATTCGTCCCAAGCTGTACATCGCCGCCGGCATCTCCGGCGCAATCCAGCATCGGGTCGGCGTCGAGGGCGCCGACCTGATCGTCGCCATCAACACCGACAAGAACGCGCCGATCTTCGACTTCGCGCATGTCGGCATCGTCACCGACGCGATCCGGCTGCTGCCGGCGCTGACCGAAGCATTCCGCGCGCGGCTTTCGCCGCATTCACGCGACCGTATCGCAAGCTAGGCACCAGAGAGGGAGCAGGGCAATGATCGAGGAACGTTTCGACGCGATCGTCGTGGGCGCCGGCATGGCCGGCAATGCGGCTGCGCTGACCATGGCCAAGCGCGGCATGAAGGTGCTGCAGCTCGAGCGCGGCGAGTATTCCGGCTCGAAGAACGTGCAGGGCGCGATCCTGTATGCCGACATGCTGGAGAAGCTGATCCCGGAGTTCCGCGAGGAGGCACCGCTGGAGCGGCATCTCGTCGAGCAGCGTTTCTGGATGCTCGACGACAAGTCGCATGTCGGCCTGCACTACAAGTCGGACGACTTCAACGAAGAGAAGCCGAACCGCTACACCATCATCCGCGCCCAGTTCGACAAATGGTTCTCGTCGAAGGTCAAGGAGGCCGGCGCCACGGTGCTGTGCGAGACTACCGTGACCGAGCTGGCGCAGGACGCCTACGGCAAGGTCATCGGCGTCAAGACCGACCGGCGCGACGGTGAGATCCACGCCGACGTCGTCGTGCTGGCCGAGGGCGTCAACGGCCTGCTCGGCACCCGCGCGGGCCTGCGCGATCGGCCGAAGCCGGAAAACGTGGCACTCGCTGTCAAGGAGATGCACTTCCTGCCGCGCGAGACGATCGAGGCCCGCTTCAACCTCAAGGGCGACGAGGGCGCGGTGATCGAGGCCGCCGGCACCATCTCCCGCGGCATGACCGGCATGGGCTTCATCTACTCCAACAAGGAGTGCATCTCGCTCGGCATCGGCTGTCTCGTCTCCGACTTCCAGAAGACCGGCGAGACGCCCTACGGCCTGCTCGAGCGCTTCAAGCAGCATCCGTCGGTGGCGCCGCTGATCGAGGGCTCCGAGGTCAAGGAATATTCGGCGCATCTGATTCCCGAGGGCGGCTACAACGCGATCCCAGAGCTCTGCGGCGACGGCTGGGTCGTGGTCGGCGACGCCGCCCAGCTCAACAACGCGATCCATCGCGAGGGTTCGAACCTTGCCATGACCTCCGGCCGCATCGCCGCCGAGGCGATCTTCCAGGTCAAGTCGCGCCGCGATCCCATGACCAAGGCGAATCTCGCGCTCTACAAGAAGATGCTCGAGGAGTCCTTCGTCATCAAGGATCTGAAGAAGTACAAGGACATGCCTGCGCTGCTGCATAACCAGTCGCAGAACTTCTTCCTGACCTATCCACAGCTCGTCTCCAAGGCGATGCAGAACTTCCTGCGCGTCGACGGCACGCCGAAGAAGGAGAAGGAGAGCAGCACGGTGCGCTCCTTCGTGAACGCAAGATCGTGGACGGGCCTGTTCGGCGATGCCTTCAGGTTTGCCCGCGCGTGGCGATAACTGGCGAATGAACCAAGCAGTCGAAGCAGAGGGAGATCGGACATGAGCACGGATGTCGCAGTCAGGGTCGAAGACAAGCTGTTCTACAATCGCTACCAGGTCGATCCGGGCCGGGCCCATATCAAGGTCCGTCCGCACACGACGCCAAGCCCGCAGCTCAAGGCGCTGCTCAAGGCCTGCCCGGCGCGCTGCTATGAGCTGAACGATTCGGGCCAGGTCGAGATCACCGTCGACGGCTGCATCGAATGCGGCACGTGCCGGGTGATCGGCGAGGCCAGCGGCGACATCGAGTGGAGCTATCCGCGCGGCGGCTACGGCGTGCTGTTCAAGTTCGGCTGAGATGGGTCGCGCGGGGGGATGTGCGTTCGCGCTCACATGCCCCTCGCACCTGAGCTATATCATGATTGATATAGGTCATTGAATTTTGGCTGTGGCTCTGCTTTCATTCTGCCGCAGCACTGGTGCTGCAGCAGAATGAGGAGCGGCCCGTGAAGCTGAGTGCACGTAACGTTTTGCCCGGGAAAGTCGTCTCGGTTGCCAAGGGCGCAACGACCGCCCACGTCAAGGTTGAGCTGGCTCCGGGACTGACCGTGTTCTCGGCGATCACCAACGAGGCGGTCGAGGAGCTCGGGCTCGCTGTCGGTGATCAGGTCTCGGCCGTCATCAAATCGTCCGACGTGATGATCGGGAAATAGCCTGACGGCGCTGGGTTGTTGCCTGCGATCAGCCGGCCGGCACGGGACGTGACTGCAAACCAAGCCACCATGCAGCCATGGCCGGTTGAGAGGGCGGCAGCAAAGTGCCGAGATCGCCGGTGAATGTCCGCCAATCCGCGATGCATTTCTGCGGGACCGCGGTCAGCACCGGAATCCCCGACGTGATCGCGTCGGCGAGTTCGTCGCGCAAGCCGCTTCCCAAGGCTTCCTGCTTGGAGAATTTGTTGATCACGATGAGCTCGGCATGGGCAGCGATGGCGCGATGAACGGCCATGCCGGCCTCGGCGAGGCCTGCAGCATCCAGCTTGCAGGCCGTCGATCCGCTGCCGAGATCCTGGCAGATCGAGATGGTGTCGCCATTGGTGAGGTCGATGACATCCATCCCGCTCTTGCGGCCGACCTCGTCGCGCGTATTGCGCTGAACGATGCCGCCGACGCGTACGCCGTGCTGCAGGAGCCCCTGGACGAACTCGTCCAGCAGGGCGTCGGCATCATCGCCGGGCCCATACAGGATGGCGGCGAGGCGGGGCGGATTGAGCTCGGCCGGCTCGGAGAGATCGTGCGGCGTCATGCGGGGGCCTCGGATGGTGCCGCCACCCCGCGCGGTTGTCCGGCCATGCCGGTCCGGCGATCGAGGGCGATCAGCGCGCGGCAGATATATCGAGAAATGGTCCTGTACACAAAGAGGAGATGTCGCGCGTGCCGACCACCGCTACCCAGCATGAGCTGGAAACGCTGCTCCGCGACGATGTTCCCTATGGCGACCTGACCACCGAGGCCCTCGGCATCGGCGGTGAGCCGGGGCAGATGCTGTTCGCCGCGCGCGACCGGATGGTGCTGGCGCTGGCTGAGGATGCCGCCGCTCTGATCGAGCTCGCCGGTGGCCGGGCCGAGCTGCTCGCGGCGAGCGGAGCCGCGTTGGAGAAGGGCGCGCCGATCCTGCGGGCGGAGGGCACCGCTGCCTGCCTCCTGCGGAGCTGGAAGGTGGCTCAGACGCTGATCGAGATCTGGTCCGGCGTAGCGAGCGAGGCCGCGGCAATCGTGCGCGCCGCGCGGGCGGTCAGGCCGGATATCACGGTGGCCTGCACGCGTAAGAACGTTCCGGGCGTGAAGCAGTTTGCGGTGAGCGCCGTCAAGGCCGGCGGCGCCGTCATGCATCGGCTGGGCCTCTCCGAGACGATTCTCGTCTTCCCCGAGCATCGCGCTTTTCTCGGAGCGACGCCGCTCGCTGACGTCGCCGCACGGTTGCGTCGGTCCGCTCCGGAGAAGCGGCTCGTCATCGAGGTCACGGGCCTCGAGCAGGCTGTCGCGGCCGCCGCCGCCGGCTTCGACGTGATCCAGGCCGAGAAGTTCACCCCGGACGACATCGCGGCGCTGGTCGCGCGCATCAAGGCGACGGCGACGTTGCAGGTCAGGCCGGTCATTGCCGCAGCCGGCGGAGTGAATGCGCAGAACGCCGCGGCCTATGCCGCCGCGGGCGCCGATGTGCTGGTCACCTCGGCGCCTTATCTTGCGCGCCCGTGCGACGTGCAGGTGCAGATCGTCCGGACGCAAGCGCCGCACTGAAACGGCGCGGCTGCTACTGTGGCGGCTGGTGTGCCGCCGGATGTTTCTGGCGATTGGCGCGCCACGCCATGAACTCGCGGAACAGCTTGGGATCTGTCGTGGTGCCGGCCTGCAGATCGTCGGCCTGCGCGTTGGCGCCCAGAACCTGGGCGGCCGGCATGTTGCGGTCGAGCCAGTCCTGCGCCGTCTTGAACCTCGTCCAGCCCGCGATCGGAGCGAGCGGTGCCACCTCCAGCCATTTCGGGTGATAGGGCGGCCGTTGCAGGGCCGGCAGATTGTTGAACAGCGCCTCGACCAGCAGCGACAGGCGGCGGTGACGATCGCTGCCGGGCTGCCAGTTGAAGGACGCCAGCACGGCCTCGGCCGCAATCGTATTCACCGGTGCTGAGCCGCTGATGAGGTTGGGATAGTCCTCGGCCGACAGTTTCGCCGGCAGGTAGTCGTCATGCAGGGCCTTGTCGTAGTCGACCGGCACGAGATGCAGGTTCCGGTCATTGACCTGACTCAGCCATTGCAGCGGCTTGCCCTCGACGGCGATGATCGCATCGATGTCGCCCCGCTGCAGCATGTCGAGCGCGAGCCGCGGCTCGATGTAGAGCAGATGTGGCCTGATCCCCAGGCGCTCGAACACGTTGATCGAGGTGACGAAGGTGCCGCCGTCGGGCAGGTCGACGGCGATAGTCTTGCCGTCGAGCTCGCTCAGGCTCGTGATGGATTTCGGCGCCAGCACGTGCATTTCCTCATTGAACAGCTTGGCGACATAGGCCAGCTGCTCGCGCACATTGTTGGCGAAATCCTTGCGCTCGAGAAAGGCCAGCGTGTCCTTGCGGATGATGCCGGCATCGACGCCGCGCAGCAGCAGGATATCGGCGACCGATTGAACCGAGCCGCGACCCATCACGGGAAGAATGCGCAGCTCGGTGCCCTTGTCGAGCACGGACGCAAGGTCCGCGCCCATGTTCGCATAGGTGCTGCCGACCGAGCCGGTCATCAGCGTGACGGTATTGGCATTGAGCTGGTTTGCCAGATCGCGCTTCGCGGCGCCGTAACGGAAGATGGTCTTGAAAGATTCACTGACGCTGCCGGGATCGATACCGCTGCGGACCGGACCGAAGCGCTGCCACTTGCCGCCGGTGAATTGCATCATCTGCATCTGCTCCAGCGGCGCGTAGTCGTGGGCGCTGGTGTTGACGGTGATGCCCGGCGTCAGCATCGGCAACCGGACGCCCTTCAAGGACGCCGCCTGCTTCATGATGTTCTCGCGCGACAGGTCGTCGCCGCAGTTCTTCAAGACCGCCACCATCGCATGGGCCGCGAGGTAGCCGAACGTCGCAAGGCCGTTGGTCCGCGGGATGTCCGGCAGATAGCGGTCCATGAAGGCGGACCATTCGCGGTAGGAGGGATCACCGGCGGCTGCGGCCTCTTCGCCCTCGTAGTAATAGCCCGCGGACAGGATGCCCTCGGCGTTCTGCAGGCCCGCCGGCTGCATCACGGCGGAGACCGATTCCGAGACCGTCGAGATGATGTGGTCCGGCCGCCAGCCGATCTCGGCGGCGCGGCGGATCGCCATCGCGGCGAATTTTGGTGTGGTTACATCGAAGAAGATGTCAGCGCCTGATGCCTTCAGCGTGGCGATCTGCTGATTGACGTTGGCGTCGGTGACCTTGTAGGTGGCCTCCGCCACGATCGGAAGCTTGCCGCCGAGGCCGTCCTTCAGTCCCTTGACGTAATCCTTGCCGAAATCATCGTCCTGAGAGAGGATCGCGATCTTGCCACGACTATGCGTCTCCAGCAGGTACTGGGCATAGACGTGCGCCTCGGCCTGATAGCTCGGCTGGAAGCCCATGGTCCATGGGAAATCGTGCGGCTGGTCCCACTGCGAGGAGCCGGAGGCCACGAACAATTGCGGGACTTTGTTGGCATTGAGATAGGGGCGGACCGCCAGATTGGGAGCCGTGCCCAGGCCCGCGAACATCAGGAGCACCTTGTCCTCTTCGACGAGCTTGCGGGTCATCTCCACCGTCCGCTGCGGCGCATAGCCGTCGTCGTAGGACAGGAAGTTGATGCGGCGGCCGTTGATCCCGCCCTCCGCATTGACCTTGTTGAAATAGGCGGCGATCGCCTTGCCGATGACGCCATAGGCGAGGGCAGGGCCGCTATACGGCATCGTGTTGCCGATGCGGATCTCGCTGTCGGCCGCCGCGCTCGGGCGTGACTGGACCAGCAGGCCTGGGATGACGATCGCAACGGTCAGACATGCGAGCTTGCCGATGTGGCGCTGCGGGCGATTGTGATGGTCACGCTGCCCGACCCACCGGTCTCGTGCAGCTGCAGAGCAAGCGCGAATGGCGGCTTCGATGCGCTGAAGCATGGTCCCTCCCCGTCGATGTTGTCTTCGATTGAGCGCAGGCGACTGCGGCCGCTCTTCTGCCGAGAGCGGTCCGATCGCGTTCGCGCGCTTCTCAGTCCGAGACGTCAGCGTGCCGCGGAGATGCGGCGGCTGGCTTCCGGTGATCCTTGCTCCGCAGCCTTCAGATACCAGGTGCGGGCCTTGGCCGCGTCAGGCACGGCCCCGAGGAGGCGCGATTTCGTCAGCTCGGCCGGATCATAGGTGCGTGCGAGCAGGAGAGAGGCGTCGGCGATTCCTGCGTCCGACAGCCGGGTGAGGATCAGGCGCGCGCTGGCGACGTCGCCCGCAGCGAGCAGATCGCGGCCGCGCTTCATCAGCGCGTCGACCTCGTCGCGGGGCAGAGGAACGGTCGGACGGGATGGGGCGGGAGGCAGCGCCGGTGGCAGGCTCGAGACCGCGGGAGCCACGGCGGCCGGAGGTGGCGATTGCGGAGCTGACGGCCAGGCCCGTGTTACGACGTCGGTTGCGCTGGGCGCCGCCAGCGCGGCGACGGTTTGCGGCGGATCGTCCTGCGCGACCTTGGCCTCGGCCGGGTCGATCTGGGCGAGGCTCTCGAGCACGGTGGACGGCATGATCGGGCTCTTGCCGACCGATGTCGATGCGCCGTTGTCGAAGGAGATCGCGTTCGCGACGATCATGGCGACCGAAGCCGCGACGCCGATGGCCGCGCCGATCTTGATCAGGCCGCCAAGACGGGACGCCTTGTCCGTATCCTCCGGCGGCAGCGGCATCACGACGGGATCGAGCTTCGCGCTCCACGCCCGACGCTGTTCCTCGTCGTCCAGATCGATCGCCGGCGTCCGCGCCGGCAGGAAGCTGCTCCGCGCAATCAGGTGATGCGGCAGACGGGGGCCTTCCTCCGGCACGTCCTGGGCGACAGCGCCGTTGTCCGGCTGGTGCCGGCGCGGCGCATATTTGCGAAGCTCCTCGCTCGCCCATGGCGGCGCCGGCTTCGCCGGATCGTTCTCAACTGGAGCACTCATCACTAGCCTCCTGTCTCCGACGATCGGATCGTGGGAGAGAGATTCAGGGCGTCAGGCACGCGTGGTCCTGCCGAGGATCGCATGCTGCGAGTTCGGAGGGAATGCACCAACGCTTCCGTCGAGACTGACAGGTCCGGTTTCCTTCCGACACAGGCGCCACGGTTTTCGCCCGCCCTGGTCACATTCGATGTTGCTTAGCCCTTAAGCTGATCAATGTTCTTGGCGGGAAGCGTGAGTTGGTAAGGCTATTTGATGGAAATTTCCCGGCTGGTCGTCTTGATGAATGCTCGTAAAGCGCGAGCAGAGCCGGAAGCTTTGATGCCCTCCGGACGATCGGTTGGAGTATCTGGATGCCGCGACTGTCCCGACTTTGCCGCGAACTCAGAGGCTTAGTTCCCCGCTCGGTTGCAGGCGCGGATACAGGTTTTGCAATCTTTGCGGGAGATTGTGAAAAAGAAAATGCGGCCGGACAGGGCCGGCCGCATTCACATATCGGGTCGATTTCTACTCGGCCGCCAGGGCGACGGTCACACCAGCGGCCTCGATGGCAACGGCAACCGACTGGATGATGGCGGCAAAGCGGACGGCAGTCTGGATCGAGGCGGTGGGCACACCCGCATCCTGCAGAACCTTCTCATGCGCGTCGATGCAGGTACCGCAGCCGTTGATGGCGGAGACCGCGAGCGACCACAGCTCGAAATCAGCCTTGTCGACGCCGGGATTGGCGATGACGTTCATTCGCAGCCGCGCCGGCATCGTCGCGTACTCCTTGTTCGAGGCAAGGTGCACGAAGCGGTAGTAGACGTTGTTCATCGCCATGATCGCGGCGGCGGACTTTGCCGCTGTCAGCGCAGCCGGCGACAGATGCGCGGCGGCGACCGATTCGAGAGCCGCCGTCACCGCCGGATTGCGAGTCGCAATCGCGCAGGCGACGAACAGGCCATACTTGGCCTGCGCCGACAGCGTGTCGTCCGACGCCATGGACGACAAATTGAGCCTGACGTCCTTGGCGAAGTCCGGGATCTGGTCCTTCAGCTGCTCGATCGACATGATCAAGCGACCTTCAGGGTCTCGCCGCCGACCTCGCGGTTGCACGGGCAGAGCTCGTCGGTCTGCAGCGCGTCGAGCACGCGCAGCGTGTCCTTCGGCGCGCGGCCGACGTTGAGGTTGGTCGCATAGACGTGCTGGATCGTATTGTCCGGGTCGACAATGAACGTGTAGCGATAGGCGACGCCGTCGGGCGAGCGGACGCCGAGGCCGTCGACGAGCGAGCCCTTGGTGTCGGCGAACTGCCAGATCGGCAGCTTGTGCAGATCCTTGTGGTCGCGGCGCCAGGCCAGCTTGCAGAACTCGTTATCGGTGGAGCCGCCGAGCACGACCGCATCGCGATCGGCAAAGTCGCTCGACAGGCGCGCGAACTCGGCGATCTCGGTCGGGCAGACGAAGGTGAAGTCCTTCGGATAGAAGAAGATGATCTTCCACTTCCCGGGGAAGCTGGTCTCGGTCAGGGTCTCGAAGGCGCTCTCGCCCTTCTCCTCCTGCAGATGAAAACCGGGCTTCACACCGACGATTTCGAACGAAGGCAGCTTACTTCCAATTCCGAGCATGTCGCACTCCAAGAAATTTCTGCGCTGCAATAGCGAGGCGCATTGTGCATTGCAAGCGATATGCCATTAGCCATCAACATCAATGTGTTGTCGGAAACGCAACACTCGTTTTGCTGATGCTGCGATTGCGAATGACAACAATGTTCGAGACCCGACCAGGCGCAGGTGAGGCCCACGCCGTTGGGTACGGTTCGTGACAACAGCATGAATGTGGGCGGCGCATGCGGAGGATGCATATTCGTGCCAACGCAAAACGAGGTTGACGCCGACCCCGTCGCGCCTCTTGTGTGAGTTCCCTGGGGCGCGCGGGCCACCGATCCGGACGTGCAATTTCTTTGTGCGGCCTGAATGGCAAAATTGACATTATTGCCCGTGCTGCGATGCACGTTTGACCAAGGCGGCTGGAGAAGCGGCAGCAAGGTGACAAGCGCTCGGCAGCGCGCAGCGTCACGCAGTGATGGCGGTCTCTGCCGTCCTCGTTGTTGTCAGCTTTTCAGCAGATCGCGTCTGTTATTTCGCCTTGCTGGATAGGCGCCTCACCATAGTCTCCCCCACGAACTTTCAACGCCTGGGAGGAGTTCTGCACCATGAGCGAACGTGTCTCGGCATTATCTGCGAGCGCAAATCCATCGATTGATCGCCGTCGTTTCCTGATGACGTCAGCTGCCGTGGCGGCGGGCCTCAGCGCACCGGCGCTGCTTGGAACGGGCAGGGCCGCAGCAGCCGGCCTGAAGACGGTCCGCTTCAGCGAGGCCGTGCACAATCTCGGCTACATCAATCTCTACGTCGGCATGCATGCCGGCATCTTCAAGAAAAACGGCTTGGACATGCAGGTGAGCGCCGCCGGCGGCGACACCCAGACCTTCGCCGCGGTGCTCGGCGGCTCCGCCGATTTCGCGATCGGCGATGCGACCATGGCGCAGATCTCGCGCGAGAACGGCGGCCCTGGCGTCGTCGTCGGCACAGTCGTGCAGCGCGCGCACTATTTCGGCGTCTCCAAGACGCTCGAGCCGATCACCGATCCAAAGGGGTTCAAGGGCCTCAAGATCGTGACCTCGCCGGAGCCCAACACCAACTATAGCGTCGCCAAGCGGCTGTTGGAGAAGGCGGGCATGAAGGTCGGCGTCGATGCGACCATCGTTCCGGTCAATCCCGGCACCGAGATCGCCGCGATGCTGGCGGGGCAGGCCGACATCGCCATCGCCTATCAGCCGAGCGTCGCCGCTGCCGAGGCGCAGGGTGCCAAGGTGGTTTTCGACTTCTCCAACTACATCGGCCCGTTCTGCAACACCGGCATCATGGTGCTGCCCACGACGATCCAGAAGGATCCGGAGATGGTGCAGGCGCTGGTGACCTCGTTCGAGGAGGCCTCGCGCAAGACCTACGCCGATCCGGCCTTCTCGAAGGAGGTGGCGCGCAAGGAATTCCCGGACCTGCCCGGCGAGGTCGTCGACAAGGCGATCGATGCCGAGCTGAAATATCTGATCCCGGCGCAATCGGTGATGACCAAGACCGATCAGTGGGCGAACCTGATGGAGATGCAGGTCTATCTCGGCAACGCCAAGGGCTCGGTGCCGTTCGACCAGATCATCGACAACTCGTTCGCAGAGAAGGCGATCGCCAGTCTCAAATGACTGAGGTGAGCGTTACGATGCAAGTGGGGCCGGGCGCTGTGGCAGCGCCCGCGCCCCCGCTCGTCGTCGAGCACGTGGCCAAGAGCTACGAGCTCGACGGTGGCCGCATCATGCCGGTCATCGGCGATCTCAGCCTGACGCTGAGAGAAGGGGAGATCATCAGCATCGTCGGTCCGTCCGGCTGCGGAAAGACGACGCTGCTGAACACGTTGTGCGGACTGCTCGCGCCCGATGCGGGCCGCATCCGCTGGCATGGCCGGGAGGTCGCAGGCCAGCCGCAGAATGTCGGATACATGCTGCAGAAGGATCTGTTGCTGCCGTGGCGCACCGCGCTCGGCAACACCATGCTCGGTCTCGAGATCCGCGGCGTGCCGGCGGCGCAGGCCGAGGACCGCTGCCGCGCGATGCTCGACCAACTTGGACTGCACGGTTTCGCCGATCAATACCCGTCGACCTTGTCCGGCGGCATGCGCCAGCGCGTGGCGCTTGCGCGCACGCTGGTCAATGAGCCCGACGTGCTCTTGCTCGACGAGCCGTTTGCCGCACTGGATTTCCAGAGCAAGCTTCTGATCGAGAACGACACCGTGAAATTGGTGCGGGAGGGACGGCGCTCGCTGCTGCTGATCACCCACGATATCGAGGAGGCGGTGTCGCTCGCCGACCGCGTGATCGTGCTGTCGAAGCGCCCGACCAGGGTCAAGACGGTCTACGACATCGCGCTCGGCGGCGATCGCCGTGATATGATGGCAGCGCGACAGACGGCCGGTTTCAGCGACTATGTCCGCCAGATCTGGGCCGATCTCGACGTGGTGCTGCAATGACGGCCGATATCGACAATGCGCCGGTGCCCGCGCCGGCTTCCAAGGCAATGATTGCGCCGGGACGCCGCTGGCTGCGCCTGCGCAGCATGCTTGCGGTGCTTGCTACGCAGCTCGTCGTCCTCGCGGCTTTTCTGGCGTTCTGGGAGTACGCAACGGGCCAGAACAAGGCAGCCGCCTTCATGTTCGGCTCGCCCTCGGCGATCTTCAAATTCCTGTCGCAAATGGCTGCTGACGGCAGCCTGTTGCGCGACACTTACGTCACGGGCCTGGAGACGCTGCTTGGCTTCTTCGTCGGCAACTGCATCGGCACGCTGGTCGGGCTGTCGCTGTGGTATTCGCGCTTCGTCTCGCGCGTGGTCGAGCCGTTCGTGATCGCGCTCGGCTCGATCCCGATCATCGCGCTAGCGCCGATCATCATCATCTGGTTCGGCACCGGGCTGATCTCGAAGGTTGCGATGTCAACCTTGTCAGTCGTGATTGTGGCGCTGGTGACCTCCTACAAAGGGGCGACCGGCGTCGATCCCGACCAGATCAATCTGTTGCGCACGCTCGGCGCCTCGAAATTCCAGATCTTCCGCAAGCTGGTGGTGCCGGCCTCGCTCACCGACATCTTCGCCGGGCTGAAGCTCACAGTGGGCTTCGCCCTGATCGGGGCGATCGTCGGCGAGTTCATGTCGTCGTCCGAGGGGCTGGGGCACGCGATCTTCAAGGCGGGGTCACTTTACATCATCCCGAAGGTCTTCGCTGCCCTCGTCGCCACCATCGCGTTGGCGCTCGCCCTCACCTTCGCCGTCGGCAAGATCGAGCAGCTCTTGATGCCGTGGCGGCGCCAGCTGCGATGAAAAAAATCAATCCGAATGAACAGCAGGGAGTGATCATGTCAAAGCGCGTCAGTAAGGCCGGCAATATCAAATACGCGCTCTCCGGCGACGACGCGTTCATCGCGTCGGTCGAGCCTGGCGAGATCTTCGTCGTCGAATGCGCCATCAACGTCAATGACGGCACGATCCGCACGCTCGGCCAGCAGCTGGTCGAGAGCGATGTGACGCTGCCATACGTCAATGGTGCGACGGGGCCGATCGAGGTGCGCGGCGCCAAGCCGGGCGACATGCTGCGGCTCGACATCCTCGACATGGAGCTCGACCGCCTCGGCTTCACTGCGCTGTGGCCGGGCATCGGCATGTTTCCCGATTGGGTGCGGCGCAAGGAGTTCGGCATCCAGACCCGCGTCGTCGCCGTCGAGAATGGCCACGTGCTGTGGAACGAGCATGTGAAGCTGCCGGTGCGGCCGATGATCGGCGTTGCCGGCGTGGCGCCGGTGCATGGTGCGGTGCTGACCGTCGACAATGGCCCGCATGGCGGCAATCTCGATGTTCAGGAAATCACGTCCGGCAATTCGGTGTTCTTTCGCGTCAACAAGGACGGCGCGCATCTCTTCCTGGGCGACTGTCACGCCATCCAGGGCGACGGCGAGGCGAATGGCATGGGCGCGATCGAAATCGCCGCGAACCTCACGGTCAAGGTCTCGCTCGACAAGGCGCCAGCACGGTTGAACCATCCGCGGATCGAGACGCCGACGCATATCTGCACGCTCGGCTGTGCGCGGCCGCTCGAGGATGCGATGCGGACGGCATTCGAGGAGATGATCAACTGGCTGGAGGATGACTGGAAGATTCCAGCGCCCGAAGCCTACATGCTGCTCGGCCAGGTCGCCGAGGCGCGCTGCACCCAGGTGGTCAATCCGAAATACACTTACATCTGCAAGGTCAACAAGACCTTGCTCGCCGGCTATCACGGCTGAGGCCGTCCACTCGAAACGAAGGAGAACGTCATGGATCTGGGATTGGCCGGGAAGAGCGTGCTGATCACGGGGGGAAGCAAGGGTATCGGGCTTGCGACTGCCGAATTGTTTGCTGCCGAAGGCGCCAACGTGGCGATCTGCGCCCGTGATGGGGAGGCTGTGAGCAAGGTCGTGGCGAAGCTGGCAGCCAAGGGCGTGAAGGCGTGGGGGCAGAGCATCGACGTTGCCGATCCCGTCGCGCTGAAGGGCTGGGTCGACGGTGCCGCGAAGGAGCTCGGAGGCGTCGACTGCGTGGTCTGCAATGTCAGTGCACTTGCCGTCGGCGATACCGCTGAAACCTGGGATAAATCCTTCCGCGTCGACATGATGCACACGGTCAACGCGATCGCGGCGGCAACTCCTTATCTGGAGCAGTCCAAATCCGCATCGATCAGCATCATCTCCAGCGTATCCGGCTTCGAGGTCGACTTCGCCGCCGGATCCTACGGCGCCATCAAGGGCGCGTTGATTCATTATGCAAAGGGCCTCGCGCACCAGCTCGTCAGCAAGGGAATCCGCGTCAACGCTGTGTCGCCAGGAAACACCTATTTCGAAGGCGGCATCTGGCAGAACATCGAGAACGGATCGCCTGATCTGTTCAAGATGGCGATGGGCCTCAACCCGACGGGACGAATGGGAACCGCCGAAGAGGTTGCCTATGGCGTGGTGATGCTGGCGAGCCCGCGGGCCAGCCGTATCTCGGGAACCAACCTCATCATCGACGGAGCCTTGACGAAGGCGGTCTAGATTCGTCCGCACGCAAGCCTCGAAGCCATGCAGCGAGAGAATGCTGCACTGCGGCTGCCGTCCGACTCTCTCGCGGTCTCAGGAGTTGAGAGCCCTTGAGGCCGCAAGGGAGAGAACAAGGCATGCAGGCACTCGTGCAGCAGCTGTCGGCACTGGTCCCCGATTGGATGATCGGACCGGCTTTGATCATCGGCGCCATCCTTGGCGCGCTGCTCGTCTATAAGGTGCTGCGGGCCCTGGTGAAGCGCGCGATCGGACCACGGAAGTCGATCCTGCTGCCGATTCTGCAGCGGACCGCAGGGCCTGCGCGGCTGGCACTCTGTTTGATCGCTGTCGCCATGGTGCTGCCGCTGGCGCCGCTGAACGAGGGGTGGCGGCGCGCGTTGGCCCATCTCTTCGTGGTGGCGACCATCGCGCTGATCGGCTGGATCACCATCCGCGTCGTCGACATGGTGTCGGCGCGCTACCTGCAGCGCTTCCGCGACGACATCACGGAGAATTTCCTCGCCCGCAAGCACGTCACGCAGGTTCGCGTCTTCAAGCGCGTGATCGATACTCTGATCATCATCGTCGCTGTCTCCACAGCGCTGATGACGTTCGATTCCGTCAGGCAATACGGCGTCAGCCTGTTCGCATCGGCCGGTGCCGCCGGCCTGATCGTCGGTCTCGCAGCAAGGCCGCTGCTCAGCAACCTGATCGCCGGCGTGCAGATCGCCGTCACCCAGCCGATCCGGATCGAGGATGCCGTCATCATCGAGAACGAATGGGGCTGGGTCGAGGACATCGCCTCGACCTATGTCGTGATCCGGCTGTGGGACTGGCGCCGCATGGTGGTGCCGCTGTCGTATTTCATCGAGCGCCCGTTTCAGAACTGGACCCGCGATGCGGCCTCGCTGATCGGCTCGGTGGTGCTTCACGTCGACTATGCCGCCGACGTGCCGCGCATCCGCAAGCGGCTTGAGGAGGTGGCTAAGGAATCCAAGATCTGGGATGGCGCTGTGGTCAATCTGCAGGTCGTCGACACTAATGCGCGCACCATGGAGCTGCGGGCGCTGGTGAGCGCGCGCAATGCGCCGCAGGCCTGGGATCTTCGCTGCGAGGTCCGCGAAAAGCTGATCGCCTTTCTGCAGCGGGACATGCGGGAGGCGCTGCCGCGCGACCGCGCTGACATCTCGCCGCCATTGTCCATGTTCAATCCGCAGTCGCCGCCGCATTTCGCGGCCGCGCCGAACTGACCTCAGCTTCCGGTGATCGGCCAGCTGTGGACGATGCTGAAGCGGCTCGTCGCGCTGGATTGTCGGAATAATGCGATACGGTCGATGGCGAGCTTGGAGAGATCGAGGCCTGCGAAGCGGTCTTGCAGCATCGCAAGAACAGACGGGCGCCGCTCGTCGGACAGCCGGCAGGTCAGCGTCATGTGGAAGCGGAAATCTTCCATGACGTAGGGATAACCCCAGCGGTCGAGATGATCGCGCTGGCGCGGCGTCAGCAGCTCCGGCTTGCGCCGGGCGCGGTCCGCTACGCTCATCGGCGCCCGAAACGGATCAAACGTCGCGACACAGGCCGCGGCGAGTTGTTGTAGCTCCGCGGATGCTTCGCCGGGTATCACCGCGATGAAGCCGCTGATGGCATCGACGACGGGACGGATGATCGGCACGGGCCGGGGTGTCGCAGCGAAAGCTGCGCAAGCGGCGGTGAGCTCAGCTTCGTTCCGTGAATCGTTCAGCGGAAACGGTGCCTTCAGCGTGGCATGGAAGCCGTATTTGCGGGCGTCGGCAGTGAGCTCGGCCCAATCAGGTCCGATGTCGAGGATGTCTCGTGGAAAACGCCGCTCGTTTCCGGTCCAAGCGTCATAGCCGAGGAGATCGGCACCAAAAACGGAGAGCGCCGTGTCCGCTGCCGGCGCGTAGTAGATGGCGTAGCGCGGGAAGGAGGCCACCGTCGTCACTCCGCCGCCGCGGCGCGCTGCGCCGCGTGAGTGCTGAGACGATCGGCTTCCGTGAGGTGGACCAGGCGGCCGGCCGCGATCACAGCGACGATGCGCGGCCGTAGCGGCGCGCTGTCATCGACGAGGATGATATCCGCGCGCTGACCGGGCGCGAGCGCGCCGCGATCCGACAGGCCTGCCGCCTGCGCGGGGCCGGCCGAGATCAGGCTCCAGGCCTGGGCCAGCGGCAGAATGCCGTCGGCGACGAGACGATAGGCCGCGAGCAGGGGCGCTGGATAGTAATAGTCGGACGCCAGCACCGAGCACAGTCCCTTGGCGATCATGTCGCTGGCCTTGGTCCAGCCGGTATGGCTGCCGCCGCGCACCACGTTCGGCGCGCCGAATACGATGGCGTCGCCGCCTGCCGCGGCCTCTCGCGCCGTTTCCTCATTGACCGGAAACTCGGCGATCCCGACGCCCTGTGCGCGAAACGCCCGGCGCATCTCCGGGCTCTCATCGTCGTGCGACAGCATGCGGACGCCGGCCTTGCGCGCGGTCTCCGCCAGGCGGGCGATCGACGCCGGGACCGCATCGGCGCGGGTCACAATGCGAGCGACGAGGCGATCGAACGTGTCGCCGGAAAGCCCGGTGCGATCGACCATGCGTTGGCGCTTGTGCGGCTTATCGAGGCTCGCAACCGTCGAATCCATATGGTCGTTGAAGGCGAACAGGTCGATGCGCCGCGCTGTGAGCAACTGGCGGATCTCATCCTCGTCGTCGAGATTGTAGGTCTCATGGCGGAGATGAAAACGGGTGTCCGCCGCGAGCCGCGGGCGCAGGCCTTCGATCGCCTCCAGCAGCTGGCGCGCATTGCCGGCACTGCGCAGGCCGGGCTCCCACGACCAGGTGGTCGCGTGGAACACCGTGGTGATGCCGTTGCTGACGGCTTGGCGGTCGCTGTCGACAAGGGCCACGTCGATCGGGAAATCTACGCCGGCCCGCGGCATCATCTGCCGCTCGAACGCATCGCCATGGATGTCGACGATGCCGGGCAGCACGGTGAGGCCGGCCGCGTCGAGCTCCAGGGCTGCACCACGGGTCGGGGCATCCAGCCGGTCGATCACGTCTGCGGACAAGGTCAGGGGGGTGTCAACGAGCTCGGAGCCGATCAGGCAGCGGCCGGAGGAGATGGAAATGTCGGTCATCGCGCGGCACTCTGCCGCAACTGGCGTCCGCCGTCGAGAGCCGCCTCGTATTTGTCCAGGAATGCGCCGATCTCGAGTTGCCGGAAATCCGGCAGCGCCGCGCGCAGCGTGTCGTGATCCCAGTCCCACCACGCCAGATTGACGAGACGCTGCTCGACCTCGATCGGAAAGCGCCGCTTGATGATCCGGGCGGGATTGCCGGCGACGATCGTGTAGGCCGGCACGTCCTTGGTGACGATCGCGCCGGCCGCAACCACTGCGCCGGTGCCGATGTTTCGTCCCGGCAGCACGATCGCGCCATGGCCGATCCACACGTCATGACCGATCGCGACGTGATGCTGCCTGCGCCAGGCGAAGAACGCCGCATCGTCAGCCTCGCCCGGGAAATAGGCGCTGGCCCGATAGGTGAAGTGGGCCTGCGTCGCCCGATGCATCGGGTGATTGCCCGGATTGATGCGGGTCATCGCGGCGATCGAGCAGAACTTGCCGATCGTCGTGTAGGTGATCTGGGCGTCGTTGACGACGTAGGAGTAGTCGCCCATCGTCACCTCGTGGAGGATGGTGCGGGCGCCGACTTCGCAATAGGCGCCGAGGCTGGTCTCGTGGAGCTTGGCGCTGGGATCGATGGTAGGATCGACGGAAAGCGATTTGCCGGCCATGTGTTTCTCTATTCCCTGAAGGTCAAACAGAACCTGTAGGGCGCTCATCATGACAGTTGCGTGACGTGTGAATGACGCGACGGCTGCCGATGTGGATGAGCGAGGCGGCATCAACGGGCTGTCACATAACTGTTGAATCCAAACGCTAGCGGTAGGGCAAAGCGAGGCGTCTGGAGAATTCCATGCTGGTGGTCAATGGTCTGACGTGCCGTTTCGGCGCGAAAGCCGCGGTCGACAATGCGTCCTTCTCGGTGGCGCCCGGCAGCTTCGTCGGCGTGATCGGACGCTCCGGTGCCGGCAAATCGACCCTGCTGCGCTCGATCAACCGGCTCAGTCCGATCAGCTCCGGGCAAGTTCTTTTCAAGGATCTCGACGTGACGGCGCTGCGCGGCCGCGATCTGCGGACATGGCGTGCCCGCTCGGCGATGATCTTCCAGCAGTTCAATCTGGTCGGCCGGCTCGACGTTCTCACCAACGTGCTGATGGGCCGCCTCGCCGAAGTCCCGTCCTGGCGATCGCTGGCGCAGCTGTGGCCGGCGGAAGATGTCGCGATGGCGCTGTCCGCGCTCGAGCAGTTCGACATGGCCTCGCTCGCCGCGCAGCGCGCGGACCAGCTCTCCGGCGGCCAGCAGCAGCGCGTGGCGATCGCCCGTGCGCTGGTGCAGAACCCCGAGATCATCCTCGCCGACGAGCCGATCGCCTCGCTCGATCCGCGCAACACCAAGATCGTGATGGATGCGCTGCTGCGCATCAACAAGCATTTCGGGATCACCGTGGTCTGCAACCTGCATTCGCTCGATCTCGCTCGCAGCTATTGCGACCGCCTGATCGGCATGGCTCAGGGGCGCGTCGTGTTCGATGACGTGCCGGCGGCGCTCACCGCGCAGATCGCGCGCGAGCTTTACGACCTGGAAGCCGACGACGTCATGGACGCCGTCCGTCCGGTGCTCCCTGCAACCGTTCCGGCCTTCGGCGAAGCTGCCGTGGCCTGAGGCGTGAGTAACGCACTTTTCGGCCGGCGCTCGCCGCGGCGGCCTGACTGCATGACCCAACAAAGAGGATTTGCCATGATCAATCGTCGCATCATTCTGGCCGGCATTGCCGCGCTTGGCTTCGCCGGCTCGGCGTCCGCCGAGGATTGGAAGGCGAAGTATCCTGAACTGACCTTTGCCGTGATCCCGGCCGAGAACGCCTCCGGCGTGACCGAGCGCTGGACGCCGTTCGTCAACTATCTGTCGAAGGAGCTCGGCACCAAGGTGACTCTCCGCATCGCCAACGACTACGCGGCTGTGATCGAAGGCCAGCGCGCCGGCAACATCCACATCGCAAGCTACGGCTCGGCCTCGTTCGCCCGTGCGCGTCTGACCGGCGTCAAGATCGATGCCTTCGCCAACGACATCAATTCGGACGGCAGCACCGGCTACTACTCGGTGTTCTTCGTCAAGGCCAACAGCGCCTACAAGAAGGTCGAGGATCTCAAGGGCAAGAATCTCGGCCTGGTCGATCCGAACTCGACCTCCGGCAACAACGTTCCGCGGTTCGAGCTCAACAAAATGGGCGTGACCGACGCCGAGACCTATTTCGGCAAGGTGGTCTTCGCCGGCAGCCACGAGAACGCGATTCTCGCGCTGGCCCAGGGCACCGTCGACGTCGCGGCCAACCAGTGGACCAGCGACAACGACTCGACCTTGGCGCAGATGCTCACCAAGGGCATGCTGAAGAACGCCGACGGCTCGCCGATGAAGAAGGACGACTTCCGCATCATCCATAAGTCGGCCCCGATCATCAACGGTCCCTATGCCTATAATTCGGATCTGCCAGCCGATCTGAAGGAAGCGATCGCCAAGGCGTTCTTCGAAGCTCCGACCAAGGACAAGGCGGCGTTCGACCGTCTGTCCGACGGCCAGAAGAAGGGCTTCCATCCGGCCACGACCAAGGATTGGGACGGCACGATCGACCTGATCAAGTTCGTCGACAGCCTGCGCAAGAAGGCGTCCTGATCGACGCCACATCCAAGCGAGAGCCGGGTCGGGCATGACTCGGCTCTCGCCTTGACCAACATCCGAAATTGATCAGAACGAGAGCAGCACGAATCCGATGGCGGTCGCCGTTTCGATCTTGCCGAGCCAGCAGCTCGATGCGTTGAACGACGCGTATCGCCGGGCCGTCTCCCGCCGTCGTTTGCGATTGGCGCTCTCGGCGATGGTGTTCCTGGGCGTTCTCCTCGTTGCTGCCGTAGGCGCCGAGGTCAATCTGACGACGCTATTCACGTATTTCGGCAATTTCGTCAGCTATTTCGATCGCATCTTCACGCTCGACGACGGTCACCGCGTCTGGACCAACATTCCCGAATGGTTCTGGGGTTTCAAGAAATGGATCAAGCTGCTCGGTGAGACGCTGCTCATCAGCTATGTCGGTACGCTCGCAGGCATGCTGGTCGCGTTCTGCCTCAATTTCCTGGCGGCCGAGAACACCTCGCCGGCGCCGTGGGTGCGGTTCACCGTGCGCCGGCTACTCGAATTTGCGCGCACCGTCCCAGGCATCGTCTTCGCGCTGATCTTCGTCATCGCCTTCGGTCTCGGCCCGGTGGCTGGTGTGCTCGCAATTGCGCTGCATTCCAGCGGTGCGCTCGGCAAGCTGTTCTCCGAGGTGGTCGAGAATGCCGATATGAAGCCGGTCGAAGGTGTCAGAGCCACCGGCGCGAGCTGGCTGTCCTGCATGCGCTTCGCCGTGCTGCCGCAGGTGATCGCCGGCTTCTCCAGCTACACGCTGCTGCGCTTCGAGATCAACGTCCGCGAGGCCTCGGTCATGGGATTCGTCGGCGCGGGCGGTATCGGCCAGGAGCTCGTGGTCGCGATCCGCAAATTCTATTATTCAGACGTCAGCGCCATTCTCGTGATGATCGTGGTGACGGTGTTCCTGATCGACATCGGCACCGGCTGGCTGCGCGGGCGGCTGTTCGGCGCGGAGGCGCGGACATGAGCTTCCAGGAGACGCCGGACCAGGCGCAGCTGCGCGAGCGTTATCCGCACATCTTCAACCGGCCGATGTCGGCGCGGCTGGCGACGCCCGTGGTGCTGCTGCTGGCGGTCGCGGTGTTCATCTTCGGCCTCGTCGACCTGGATTTCTCGCCCTCGCGCATCCTGGCGGGGCTCAGCCAGCTCGGCTGGATCGCGCGCCTGATGCTGCCGCCCGATCCCGGCTCGTCGCTGCCGATCTATCTCAAGGCGCTCGGCGAGACGCTGTCGATCGCGGTGCTCGGCACCACGCTGGCTGCTTGCACCGCCTTTCCGGTCAGCCTGCTCGCAGCGCGCAACGTCATTCCCTCGGCGATCTTCCGCTTTCCGGTGCGCCGGCTGTTCGATACGATTCGCGGCGTCGACACGCTGATCTGGGCGCTGGTCTGGATCAACGTCGTCGGCCTCGGCCCGTTCGCGGGCGTGCTCGCGATCGCAGTGTCGGACTTCGGCGCGCTCGGCAAGCTGTTCTCCGAGGCGATGGAGAGTGCTGATCGCAAGCAGGTCGAGGGTGTGCGCGCCGCGGGCGGCAATGCGCTGCATGAGATCCGCTTCGGCCTTCTGCCACAGGTCCTTCCTGTCATTGCCGGTCAGGTGCTCTACTTCATCGAGTCCAACACCCGCTCGGCAACGATCATCGGCATCGTCGGCGCCGGCGGCATCGGGCTTCAGCTCGCCGAGCAGATCCGCGTACTGGAATGGCAGAAGGTGTCGTTCCTGATCCTGATGATCCTGGTGGCGGTGGCCGCGATCGACTGGATCTCGAACAGGCTGCGCTTCGCCATCATCGGCCGCCGCGCCGTCGCCTGATCGCGTCGGCATCTGAAGGTTGCGATCGTTCGCGCGCAAACGATCAGGCTGCGCAGGCGCCTGTGTGCGCTGCACGTGCTGTCGCAAATCCTTCATCTGCCGGCCTTAAGGGGGCTCCGGAACTGGCCGCGATGCCAGACACAGGAGTTTCATTCATGAAGGTCATCCGCCTCGTTCTTGCGCTGCTCGCGCTGATCGTTCTGGCGCCGTCGCAGCAAGCCAAAGCCGCCGACGTCATCTGCTACAATTGTCCGCCGGAATGGGCCGACTGGGCGTCGATGCTCAAGGCGATCAAGACCGACCTCGGCTACGACATCCCGCACGACAACAAGAACTCCGGCCAGGCGCTGGCCCAGATCCTCGCCGAGAAGGCCAATCCGGTCGGTGATATCGGCTATTTCGGCGTGACCTTCGGCATGAAGGCGAAGGCGCAGGACGCGCTGGAAGCCTACAAGCCGGTCAATTGGGATCAGGTCCCGGCCGGCCTGAAGGATGCGGACGGCTATTGGACCACGATCCATTCCGGCACGCTCGGGCTGTTCGTGAACAAGGATGCGCTCGGCGGCAAGCCCGTTCCTGCCTGCTGGAAGGATCTGCTGAAGCCCGACTACAAGGGCATGGTCGGCTATCTCGATCCGAGCTCGGCGGCCGTGGGGTATGTCGGCGCCGTCGCCGTCAATCTCGCGCTCGGCGGCTCGCAGTCGAATTTCGATCCGGCTCTCGGTTTCTTCAAGGACCTGCGCAAGAACGATCCGATCGTTCCGAAGCAGACGTCCTATGCCCGCGTGGTATCTGGTGAGATCCCGATCCTGTTCGACTACGACTTCAACGCCTATCGCGCCAAGTACACCGAGAAGGGCAATTTCGAGTTCGTCATCCCCTGCGAAGGCTCGGTGGTGTTTCCTTACGTCGTCGGTCTCGTGAAGAACGCGCCCGACAAGGACAAGGCGAAGAAGGTGATCGACTATCTGCTGTCCGACAAGGGCCAGGCGATCTGGACCAATGCGTACTTGCGTCCCGCCCGTCCGATCGAGCTGCCCGAGGCCGTCAAGACCAAGTTCCTGCCTGACAGCGACTATGCTCGCGCCAAGAGCGTGAACTGGGGCGACATGGAAGCCGCGCAGAAGGGCTTCGTCGATCGCTATCTGTCCGAAGTCCGCTAAGGGAGTCCCGTGCCCCGCCGGCGGAAAGTCGGCGGGGCACGCTTGAGATCATGTCGCACAAATCCTTCGTCTGGATGTGTCTGTTGCCCTTGGCGGCCGTGACGGCCGCCTTCTTCGTTCTGCCGATGGCGCATCTGCTCGTCACCGGCGCGGAAGGGCCGCGTGGACTGCCGGAATATCTCGCGATCATCGCCGACCCGCGCTATCGCGCCACGCTTCTGAACACGGTGCTGTTGGCTGCTGCAACCACGGTCGCGACGCTGATCGCTGCAACGATCACCGGCCTGTTCCTGCAGCGGCATCGCTTCCCGGGCCGCGCTGTCATGATCGCGATCCTGACATTCCCGCTCGCTTTCCCCGGCGTCGTGATCGGCTTCATGATCATCCTGCTCGCCGGCCGGCAGGGCACGATCGGCGACGTCTCCTCGCGTCTGCTCGGCGACAAGATCGTGTTCGCCTATTCGATCTATGGTCTGTTCCTGGGCTATCTCTACTTCTCGATTCCGCGGGTCATTCTCACCATCATGGCTGCGGCACAGAAGCTCGATCCGAGCCTGGAAGAGGCGGCCCGCTCGCTCGGCGCGAGCCCTTGGGCCGTGCTGCGCGACGTCGTGCTGCCGGCGCTGGCGCCTGCGCTGGTGGCCTCGGGCGCCATCGCGTTCGCGACCGCGATGGGTGCCTTCGGCACGGCGTTCACGCTCGCGACGAATATCGACGTGCTGCCGATGCTGATCTACACGGAGTTCACGCTGGCCGGCAACCTTGCCACCTCGGCGGCGCTGTCGGTCGGGCTCGGCGTGATGACCTGGCTGATCCTGGCGCTGGCGCGCACCTTCACCGGCAATTCCGTGGCAGCGGCGGGCTAGGCACGTGCGCAACCGGATTCTCTTCACGCTTCAATTCCTGTTCACGCTGCTCGTCGCGGCCTTTCTTGCGGTGCCTGCCGGGCTGTCGATCGCGGCAGGCGTCACGGTGAACTACTTCCGCGGCATCCAGTCCGGCGTCACCTTGCAATGGGTCGCCCAGGTCTGGGAGCTCTATGCCGGCACGATCCTGGCTTCGATCCTGATTGCGGTGGGCACGCTCGCTGTCACGCTGGTGGTCGGCGTGCCCGCGGCCTACGCGTTGTATGTGCGTGGTGGGCGGCTGGCGCGGGTGGTCGAGGAGATCATTACTCTGCCGCTCGCCATTCCCGGGCTCGCCATCGCGCTCGCGTTGCTGCTGACCTATGGCGGCTTCGGCAGCTTCCGCCGCTCGTGGCTTTTCATCCTCGCAGGGCATGTCATCTTCACGATGCCCTTCATGGTCCGCTCGGTCATGGCGGTGTTAGCGACCATCGATGTCAAATCGCTCGACGAAGGCGCTGCGTCCGTCGGGGCGTCACCCTGGCGCCGCTTCGTCGATGTCATCGTTCCGAATGCCGCGCCGGGAATCCTGGCCGGCAGCCTGATGGTGGTGACGCTCTCGCTCGGCGAGTTCAACCTGACCTGGATGCTGCATACGCCGCTGACCAAGACATTGCCCGTCGGCCTCGCCGACAGCTACGCATCGATGCGGCTCGAGGTCGCCTCGGCCTACACGCTGATCTTCTTCGTCATGATCATCCCGCTGCTGGTGGCCATGCAATGGATCGGCGAGAGAGGACATTCACGGTGAACATGATGACCCGGCACGGCGCCGCGCTGAAGATAGAGAATTGCGGCAAGACGTTTGCCGATGGCACCTGCGCACTCGCGCGCGCCACCCTCGACATCGGCCAGAGCGAGACCCTGGTGCTGCTCGGTCCGTCCGGCTGCGGCAAGACCACGCTGCTGCGGATCGTCGCGGGCCTCGAGACGCCCGACGGCGGCGGCCGCGTGCTGTTCGACGGCAAGGATCTGACGCGCCAGCCGATCGAGAAGCGCAATGTCGGCATGGTGTTCCAGTCCTACGCGCTATTCCCGAACATGAGCGTCGCCGAGAATATCGGTTACGGGCTGAAGCTTCGCGGCCTGCCGAAGGCGGAGCGCGCGGCGCAGGTGGCGGAGCTCGTCGCGCTGACCAATCTCGGCGGGCTGGAAGACCGTCGCATCGACCAGCTCTCGGGCGGCCAGCGCCAGCGCGTCGCGCTCGCGCGTGCGGTTGCGATCCGGCCGAGCGTGCTGCTGCTCGACGAGCCGCTGACGGCGCTCGATGCGGCTTTGCGTGAGCGTCTGCGCGGCGAGTTGAATGATCTCCTGCGCAAGCTCGGCATCACCGCGATCTATGTGACGCATGACCAGGCGGAAGCGATGGAGCTCGGCGATCGCATCGTCGTAATGCGCAAGGGCGCCATTGCGCAGATCGGCACGCCGCGCGAGATCTACTTCACGCCCGCCAATCGCTTCGTCGCCGAATTCGTCGGTGCGGCCAATATCGTCGAGGCGCCGATCGAGGGCGGCGAGTTGATCCTGCCCGGAGGGCGTGTGCCCGTGGCTGGGCCTGCCACGATGAGCAGGGCGGTCGCGATGGTCCGCCCCGAGACGATCGCCATCGCCGACGCCGCGACGACGGGCCTTGCCGGCATCGTCGATGGTGTTCGCTTTGCCGGGGATCGTCAGCGCATCATCGTGCGCGATGCCGCGTCGCTCCCGCTTGCCGTCGATGCGCCGAATACAATCAAGGTCCGCACGGGAGAGCGCGTCGGGCTCTCCATTCCACCCGATGCCATTCGCCTCCTGCCGGATGAAGGCTGACGCCCATGACAAAGCTCGTCACGATTGCCCAGATTTCCGACCTGCACATCAAGGCACCCGGGCGTCTCGCCTACCGAAGGGTCGACACCGCGCAGGCGCTGGCCCGCTGCATCCACGAGCTCAACCGGTTTGCGCCCAGGATCGACCTCGTGGTGATCTCGGGCGATCTCGCCGATACGCCATCCGCTGACGAGTACATCCATCTCAAGACCCTGCTTGCCGAACTGCGACTGCCGTTCGTTGCCATCCCCGGCAACCACGATTCGCGCGAGCTGATGCGTGCGGCATTCCCCGACCATGCTTACGAAACAGCTTCAGGTCCGCTGAACCGGCACGTCCCGCTGGCCGACCTCGATCTGCTGCTGCTCGATTCCAGCGTCGCTGGTCACCCGCATGGCGAGCTCGATGCGCATACCCTCGGTTGGCTCGAGGCCAAGCTGTCTGCCAGTTCCGAGCGATCGGCGCTGCTGTTCCTGCATCACCCGCCCTTCACCGCCGGGATCTGGCACATGGACTGGCAGAACCTACGCAATGCCGATGAGCTGGCTGCAGTCGTGCGGTGTCACCCGCGGGTGCAACTGATCGGCTGCGGCCATGTGCACCGCGCTGCGCTGACGCGCTTTGCCGGCGTTCCCTGCACGATCTGTCCGGCACCGAACCACGCCGTCGATCTCGACCTGGCAATGCTCCGTCCGCCCGCCTTCAAGGTGGAGCCGCCGGCCTTCCATCTCCATACCTGGTTTGCAGGGCCTGAATTCGGAACGATCGTGACGCATCAGGTTCCGATTGGCGACTTCGATGGCCCGCATCCGTTCTTCAACCCGGATGGGACGCTGATCGATTGATTCCGCGCTATTCCAGCACGACTCCGCGACACATCAGCCTTCGACCTCGAAGGTGACTCGCTCCGCGGCAAAGCGCGAGCGCTTGCTGACCAGCGGCGTGCCGTCGGCATCGATGTCGGTGCTGTCGACGACCAGGACCGGACGCCCCAATGCGAGATCGAGCCGCGCGGCGTCGCTGGCGTCGGCGATCGCAGCCGTGATTCGGGTCGAGCCGCGGCGATAGTCGCGGATGCCGTAATGCGCCAGCAGGGCGGTCATGGAGCGCACGGCCGCAAAGATGCGGCCTGCGTCCGGAAACCGTTCGGCCGATAGAAACGACGTGCTGACGCAGATCGGCGTCTTGTCGGCGAAGCGCAGCGCTTCGATGCGCGCCAGCGGCGCGCCCGTCTTCAATCCCAGGGCGCGTGCGAGCTCGCGCGTCGCCGGCTCCTCGGACGCGGCAATCAATTGTCCGCGCGGCTCGCGGCCGCCGGCGCCGACGATCTCGGAGAAGCGCGTCCGCGAGCGCAGCGGATAGGACAGGCGAGGGGCCTCGACATAGGTGCCGCTGCCGCGCTCGGCCCGCACCAGTCCGCGTTCGGCCAATGTCGCAAGCGCGCGCCGCACGGTATGGCGGTTGACGCGGTAGCTCTCGGCGATCTCGGTTTCGCCGGGCAGCCGCGTCCCCGCCGGGAAGCGGCCCTCGGCGATCTCGCGCTCAATGCCGTCGGCGACGCGCCGCCACAGCGCCACGCCGGATCCGGCGTCTTCCATGCTCATTGCGGCTCCAACCAGCTCCCACCGAAAATCACGGCCATGTCATCAAACAGTCATGGCGTCCTCTTATCAAGTTGTCTATTATCATAGACAACTTGAGCCGGGCAAGATCGGGACAGTGATGAGCGGCGAGATGGCGTTGCAGGAGAGGCGGAAGGGTGCGATGCGCGTATTGGCGCATGTCCCCTCGGCTGAGATCGGGGCGCGAATGGCCGAACTGGAGGTGCCGTCGCATCGGGAGCTCCGAGCCGCCGAGAGCGGGCTCGTCATGGTGCGCGGCAGGATCGGTGGGGACGGCGCGCCGTTCAATCTCGGCGAGGCGACCGTGTCTCGCGCGGCCGTCCGGCTTGACAGTGGAGAGGTCGGGTTCGGCTATGTGCTCGGCCGCGACAGCGACAAGGCCCGGCTGATCGCGCTGTGCGATGCGCTGCTGCAATCGCCCGAGCACGCCCAGGCAATCGAGGCCAAGGTCGTTGCGCCGCTGCGCGCGCAGGTGCAGGCCGGGCGCGAGCAGAGCGCGGCCGAGGCCGCCGCCACGCGGGTGGACTTCTACACCATGGTGCGGGGAGAAGGGTGATGGCGCCGATGACGATCGAGCTGCAGCCTGGTTTCGCCGACAAGGTGTTGTCGGCACAATCGACGTTCCGCACCGTGATGGAGGCGATGGCGCGTCCTGGGCAGGTGATGGTGGTCGGCGATGAGGTCGGTGGCCCGTCATCGATGATGCCGGGAGTTGCCGCCATCGCGCTCACATTGCTCGATCAGGAGACGCCGCTCTGGCTCGATGAGGCTTTCTTACGCGCGCCGGATGTCGGCGCATGGCTGAAGTTTCATACCGGCGCGCCGATCGTCGGACGGTCGGACGCGGCAAGCTTTGCGCTGATCGCGGAGCCGGCCACGCTGCCCGACCTCGCCTCATTCGCGCTTGGAACCCCGGAATATCCTGATCGCTCGACGACCCTGATCTTACAGGTGCCGAGCCTGACTGCAGGACAGACTTTTCATCTGCGTGGCCCGGGCATTGACGGCATGACGGCGCTGACGGCCTCGCTCGCGCCGGCCGATCTGTTCGCGCGGCTGTCGATCAATGAGGCGCTGTTTCCGCGCGGCCTCGACGTCATCCTGGTCGACGGTCGCTCCCTTGTCGCCATCCCGCGCACCACGCGCCTCGCATCATCGGGAGTTTGACGCATGTATGTGGCGGTGAAGGGTGGCGAGCGCGCCATCGAGAATGCGCACCGGCTGCTCGCGCATGAGCGCCGGGGTGACCGGGACGTGCCGGAACTGTCGCTGTCGCAAATCTCCGAGCAGCTGGGGTTGGCGGTCGATCGCGTCATGAGCGAGGGCTCGCTGTATGACCGCGAGCTGGCCGCGCTCGCCATCAAGCAGGCGCGGGGGGATCTGATCGAGGCGATCTTCCTGGTGCGCGCCTTCCGCGCGACCCTGCCGCGCTTCGGCACGACTGAGCCGGTCGACACCGGCGCGATGCGCGTGCAGCGGCGGGTCTCGTCGACCTTCAAGGACATTCCCGGCGGGCAGGTGCTGGGCCCGACCTTCGACTACACGCATCGGCTGCTCGATCCTGGTCTGGCGCAGGGCGGAGATCCGGAAGCCCCGGCTCTTGCCGAGACGTCCGACGTCCCGATGCCGCGCGTGACCGACATTCTCGGGCGGGATGGGTTGATCGAGCCGTCTCCTGCAGCGGAGACCGATGCGCCAGTCGGCGACCTCACGCGCGATCCGCTGAGCTTCCCTGCGGGCCGTGATCTGCGACTGCAGAATCTGGCGCGTGGCGACGAGGGGTTCTTGCTGGCGCTCGGCTATTCGACCCAGCGCGGCTATGGCCGCAATCATCCGTTCGCCGGCGAGATCCGCTTCGGCGAGGTCGAGGTCGAGTTCGTTGCCGAGGAGATCGGCTTCGCGGTGCCGCTCGGATCGATCGAATTGACCGAATGCCAGATGGTCAATCAGTTCAAGGGCTCCGCAACCGAGCCGCCATGCTTCACGCGCGGCTACGGCCTCGCGTTCGGCCAGAGCGAGCGCAAGACGATGTCGATGGCCCTGGTCGATCGCGCGCTGCGCGCACGCGAGCTTGGCGAGGATTTGATCGCGCCGGCGCAGGACGAGGAATTCGTGATGTCGCATTCCGACAACGTCCAGGCGACGGGCTTCGTCGAGCATCTGAAGCTGCCGCATTATGTCGACTTCCAGTCCGAGCTCGGCCTGCTGCGCAAGCTGCGCCAGGAGTTCGCCGAAGCCAATGCCGCCCCCGCGCTGAAGGAGGCTGCGGAATGAACGCGCCGACCTACAATTTCGCCTATCTCGACGAGCAGACCAAGCGGATGATCCGCCGCGCGATCCTCAAGGCGATTGCGATCCCCGGCTATCAGGTGCCGTTCGCGAGCCGCGAGATGCCGATGCCCTATGGCTGGGGCACCGGCGGCGTGCAGGTCACCGCGGCCATCCTTGGTCCCAAGGACGTGCTCAAGGTGATCGACCAGGGCTCGGACGACACCACCAATGCGATCTCGATCCGCAAGTTCTTCGCCAAGACGGCGGGCGTCGAGACCACGACCTCGACGGACGCGGCGACCGTGATCCAGACCCGCCACCGTATTCCCGAGGCGCCGCTGCGCGCGGGCCAGGTGCTGGTCTATCAAGTCCCCATCCCGGAGCCGCTGCGGTTTCTCGAGCCGCGCGAGACCGAGACGCGCCGCATGCATGCGCTGGCCGAATACGGGCTGATGCACGTCAAGCTGTACGAGGACATTGCGCGCTTCGGCCATATCGCCACGTCCTATGCCTATCCCGTCAAGGTCAATGCCCGCTACGTGATGGACCCGTCGCCGACGCCGAAGTTCGACAATCCCAAGATGGACAATTGCCCGGCGCTGCAATTGTTCGGTGCCGGACGCGAGAAGCGCATCTACGCCATTCCGCCCTATACGTCGGTGGTGTCGCTTGATTTCGAGGACCATCCCTTCACGCGCTACAAGTTCGATGCGCCTTGCGCGCTGTGCGGCGCAGAGGATTCCTATCTCGACGAGATCGTGACCGACAACAAGGGCAGCCGCATGTTCGTCTGCTCCGACACCGACTATTGCGAGGGCCGCCAGGCGGCCGGACATCGCGGCACCGAGAGCGTCGCCCCGCACAAGGAGGCCGCCCATGGTTGAGGTGACCGGTCCATCGGATCAGCCGCTGCTCGTCGCCGACGGGCTGACCAAGAGCTACGGCCGGCTGGCGGCCTGCCGCGACGTGTCCTTCGCGCTCTATCCCGGCGAGGTGCTGGCCATCGTCGGTGAATCCGGCTCGGGCAAATCGACGCTGCTGCAGATGCTCTCGGCCCAGCTCGCCCCGAGCGGCGGCCGCGTCTCGTACCGGATGCGCGATGGCGTGCTGCGTGATCTCGCTCAGCTCGGCGAGGCCGAGCGGCGCTTCCTGTTCCGCACCGACTGGGGCTATGTGCACCAGGATCCGGCGCAAGGGCTGCGCATGGCGGTCTCCGCCGGCGCCAATGTCGGCGAGCGGCTGATGGCGGTCGGCTGGAACAACTACGGTCGTATCCGGCAGACCGCGTCGTCCTGGCTCGAGCGCGTCGAGATCGACATCGCCCGGATCGACGACGCGCCGCGGACCTATTCCGGCGGCATGCGGCAGCGGCTGCAGATCGCGCGCAATCTGGTGACCGAGCCGCGGCTGGTGTTCATGGACGAGCCGACCGGCGGACTCGACGTCTCCGTGCAGGCGCGGCTGCTCGATCTGATGCGCAGCCTCGTCAACGAGCTCGGCCTCGCCGCGATCGTGGTCACGCATGATCTTGCCGTGGCGCGGCTGTTGTCCCATCGTGTGATGGTCATGAAGGAGGGGCGGGTGATCGAGACCGGCCTGACCGACCAGGTGCTCGACGATCCGCGCGAGCCCTACACACAGCTCCTCGTGTCCTCGATCCTGCCGCCATGAGCCCAAAGCAATGACCGTGATGCTCAACGTTGAGAATGCCAGGAAGACGTTCACCATGCATCTGCAGGGCGGCATCACGCTGCCGGTGGTGCAGGGCGTCTCGTTCCAGGTCGCTGCCGGCGAGTGCGTCGTGCTGTCCGGGCCGTCGGGTGCGGGCAAATCGTCGATCCTGAAGATGATCTTCGGCAACTATCGCTGTGATGGAGGTCGGATCAGCGTCCGTCACCAGGGCGAGATGACTGATCTCGCCGGCGCCGAGCCGCGTCTGGTGCTCAATGCGCGGCGGCAGACCATCGGCTATGTCAGCCAGTTCCTGCGCGCAGTGCCGCGCGTGGCCGCGCTCGACGTGGTGGCCGAGCCGCTGCTCGCGGCGGGTGTGGCGCGTGAGGAGGCGCGCCTGCGCGCCGGGGCTTTGCTCGCACGGCTGAACATTCCGGAGCGGCTGTGGTCCTTGCCACCTTCGACATTCTCCGGCGGCGAGCAGCAACGCGTCAACATCGCGCGCGGCTTCATCTCCGACCTCCCGATCCTGCTGCTCGACGAGCCGACGGCCTCGTTGGACGCGGCGAACCGGGCGGTGGTGGTCGATCTGATCGCGGCGAAAAAGAAGGCCGGTGTCGCGATGATTGCGATCGTGCATGACGATGATATCCGTGAGCAGATCGCAGACCGTACGGTCGATGTGACGACGTTCGCAGCGGCGGCGTAGAAGGCAGAGGAGCAGATGAGCGCGAACATGTCCGACACCGTGATAGGCAACGCCCGGCTGGTCCTCGCGGACCGGGTGATCGAGCAGGGCTGGGTGGCGATGGCCGGAGGCCGGATCGAAGAGATCGGCGAGGGCGCGGCGCCTGCCGGTAGTCATGACGCCGGCGGTGATCTGCTGATGCCGGGGCTCATCGAACTGCACACCGACCACCTCGAGGCGCATTTCGTGCCGCGGCCGAAAGTCTATTGGGATCCGGTCGCCGCGGTCATTTCCTATGACGGGCAGCTCGCGACGGCGGGCATCACGACGGTTCTGGATTCGCTGCGTGTCTGGAGCGAGGAGGGGGCTGAAGGTGTCGACGGCCAGGCCAATGTGCTCGCCGATGCGATCGCGCGGGCGCGCGACGCGCGTTTGCTGCGCGCCGATCACTTCCTGCATCTGCGCTGCGAGGTGCCGATGCCGACGGTGGTCGAGGAGGCAAAGCAGCTGGCGGGCCGCTCCGACGTCCGTCTGATGTCGCTGATGGACCACACGCCGGGCCAGCGCCAGTTTCGCGACGAGGGCAAGCTTCGCGACTATTACCGCGGCAAGAGCGGCGGCAAGACCGATGCGGAGCTCGACGTCATGTTCGCGCGGCGCTTCGCCTATCAGCAGGCCTATGCAGCGGCGAACATGCGGGACATCGTCGCGCTGGCCAAGACTCATGACGTGCCGCTCGCCAGCCATGACGACACCACCGACGAGAACGTCGCAGATGCTATCAAGGACGGCATCGCCGTCGCCGAGTTTCCGACCACCATGGAAGCCGCGCGAGGGCTGCACGGGGCTGGCATCAGCATCCTGATGGGCGCGCCCAACGTGGTCCGCGGTGGCTCGCATTCGGGAAACATTGCCGCCGTGGATCTCGCGCGTGAAGGGCTGCTCGATATTCTCTCATCGGACTACGTGCCCTCGAGTCTGCTGATGGGGGCGTTGCAGCTGCCGAAGCGCGTGCCGGCCATCGATCTCGCTGCCGCGGTTCGGACCGTCACCAAGGCACCGGCTGACGCGGTCGGGCTGCATGACCGCGGTGAAATCGCAGCAGGCAAGCGCGCGGACCTGATCCGCGTTCACGTCGCCGGGGATCACGCCGTCGTGCGCAGCGTCTGGCGGGAAGGGCTGCGGGTGGCATGAACGCAGCGTCGACTGGCTCGGATGATCAGCACATGCGATTGGGGCCCGGGCGGCTGGTGCTCGTGGTCGGGCCGAGCGGCGCGGGCAAGGACACGCTGCTCAACCTGGCCCGGAGCGAATGCGCCGGCGACGACCGCATCGTGTTTCCGCAGCGGGTCGTGACCCGCGAGGCCTCGGCGTTCGAGGACAATCTGGAAATGAGCGAGGCCGCGTTTCGCGACGCTCTCGCGGCCGGCGCATTCGCGCTGCATTGGGATGCGCATGGGCATCGCTATGGCGTATTGCGCAAGATCAGGGACGACATCGCCGCCGGTCGCACCGTCGTCGTCAACGTGTCGCGAACGGTCATTCCGTCGGCGCGGCGCGACTACGCCGATGTCGCCGTCGTGAACATCACTGCGCCGGCGGAGGTTCTCGCGGAGCGTCTCGGCAAGCGGCATCGTCCGAGCGATACCGACATCGGCGAACGGCTGCACCGGACCGTCAGCAACGAGACGGTGACCGCAGACGTCACGATCAACAATGTCGGCGACCCCGCGACCAATGGGCGCAGGCTGATCGAGGTGATCAAGGGATCGGACGGCAGAGCCATGGCCGCGGCGAGAGGAGTTGGCACCGATGTCGATCATCAGCACGATTGAGCAACTCGAGGCGATCTACGGCGAGACCGGGCTGACGTCGACGGCGAAAGTCGCCGATCGGGTGACCCCGCATTATCGCGTGATGATCGAAAAGTCGCCGTTCGTCGCGCTGGCGACATCAGGTCCGGAAGGACTTGATTGTTCGCCGCGCGGGGATCTTCCAGGCTTCGTCCGCATCCATGACGACAAGACGCTGATGATGCCCGATCGCCGAGGCAATAATCGCGTCGATTCACTGCGCAACATCGTGCGCGACCCGCGGATCGGTTTGTTGTTCCTGATTCCGGGATCGGGCAACACACTGCGCGTCAATGGCCGAGGTCAGTTGTCGACAGATGCGGAGCTGCTCGAATCATTCCGCATGGAAGGCAAATTGCCGCGCACAGCGCTCGTCATGACGATCGACGAGATCTATTTCCAGTGCGCCCGCGCGATCGTGCGTGCCGATCTCTGGAACCCCGACAAGCGCGTCGATTGCCAGGAGATTCCATCCCCTGGGCAGATCCTCGCCGCTATGACGGCCAATGCCGTCGATGGCGACGAGTACGATCGCGAATGGCCCGAGCGTGCGCGGAAGTCGATGTGGTGAAGGCCGAACTGCGGTCGTCCGCCCGGATACGAGTGACAGCCGCAGCCGATCAGGCCGCGACGTCGAGCAGGCGTGATGAGCCGCGAATGAGGACCTTCCGTCCATCGGGCGTGATCTGCGCTGCGCCGTCGTTGATGACGGCGAGCCCAAGCGCAACGAGTTGTTCGACGATGAAGCCGTTCGGCCGACGGCCTTCGCGCACGGGACCGCGGAGCGCCTTGAGCGTCTCCCACTGATCCGGCGTGAGCTCGTGATCGAATTCCGCGTTCATGTTGCCTCGAAGCTTTGTTGTGGCTCACACGTCTTAGGAAGACAGCGTGACGAAGATGCGACCGCTGTGCATCCGTAGTGATACGGCTCACTCATTACGCGCGAAGGGCGCAGCGATTAATTCAAATTTGAATGATCCGCAATGTGCGATGCAGCGTCGACATGTGATGGGCGGCGCAGCATGCGAGTTGCTGGTGGTTAACAACGTCTTAAGATTGGCGTAGCGAGATCGATCGGTAACGTAGCTGTCACATCAGCGTGTCAAACGGCGCCATGATCCCGCTCGAATCAGCCGGCGCTTGTCGCTTCGGCGCGAAGATCCCTTGAATGGCCGTGCTGAACGAAGATCTGCCACCGCAGCTGAATCGAAGGGCCTGGCTGCGCGGTCTGGCGGGATTGACGATGAGCCTCGTGATTGCGGGGATCGCGATCGCGGTGCTCGCCCGTGCCGTCAAGAGGCTCGATGTCGGTCATGTGATCGTAACCGCAGAAGCGACCGATCCGAAGCTCATCGCTCTTGCGTTGGTGTTGATCGCGCTCTCCTATGGCGGCCTGACATTCTATGATCTCTTTGCTCTCCGCACGATCGGGCGCAAGGACATCCCATGTCGTGCCGCGGCCCTTGGCAGCTTCACGAGCTATCCGATCGCTCATGGTATCGGCGCGGTCGCGTTGATCTCGCCGCTGGTTCGCTATCGAGTCTACGCGCCTTACAAGCTCCGCGCGCTCGACATCGCCAAGATCAGCGTCCTCACCGGCTTGACGTTCTGGCTCGGCAATCTGACCGCGCTCGGTCTCAGTTTGATGATCGATCCCGATGCGTTCGGCTGGGTGGAGTATTGGCCTCCGACGCTCAACAGGCTGATCGCGGCGGCGCTGCTGTGCGGCATTCTCGTGTTTGTCATCTGGAGCTGGCCCGGACGGCGCAGCCACCGTTGGCGGTTGCGCCTGCCATCAGGGCCGACGGTGTTGCTGCAGATCCTGATCGGGTTGTTCGATCTCAGCACCGCGGCGCTCGCGATGTATGTGCTGATACCAGCCGAGCTCGGTATCGATGTTGCGCGGCTGATGGCGGTGTTCATTGCCGCAACGCTGCTCGGTTTTGCCAGTCACGCGCCGGCCGGCATCGGGCTGTTCGATGCCACGATCATGCTCGGGCTCGGCGGCGATGATCAGGATAAGCTGCTCGCGGCACTGCTGATGTTCCGCATCCTTTATCACCTGATCCCGTTCGTGTTGTCGCTGGCGTTGTTCGGAGGCATCGAGCTTCGCCGCAGCTGGCGGGAGGGCCGGGCGGTCAGACCGGCGAGTTCAGCTTCAGCCCCACCATGCCGGCAATGATCAGGGTCAGGCAGAGCAGTCGAACCGGATCAGCCGGCTCGCTGTACAGCCACATGCCGACGACAATGCTTCCGGCAGCGCCAATCCCCGTCCAGACTGCGTAGGCGGTGCCGAACGGCAGTGACCGCAAGGCGAGCGACATCATCGCAAAGCTGAGCAGGATCGCGACAACGGTTCCGAGACTCGGCCAGAAGCGTGTCAGGCCGTCGGAATGCTTGAGCCCGAGCGCCCAGACGATCTCGAGCAGGCCTGCGGCGAGAAGTGCGAGCCAGCCGCTCGTCATGGCCGCATTCTTGTCAGCGCCTCGGGCTGCGACGTGAGGCGACGGCATGGTTTGCCGTCCGCAGCCCGGGACAGCGGAGCAATCGTACGGGATGGTGCGGGCATCCTCGTCTCCACGCGATCCGAATGCCGCTCATCTGCAAGCTTTGCACGACGGGCATGTGACAATGCTCGGCGCGGATCTGCGTATTGGGACGGGAGACTGGTGAGTGAGGCTGGCGTGATGCAGACCCGCCGCCCGCCGTCAAATCCGTCTGACCTACCTCTCTTGCATCATCGTGAACACGAAGCCCGTCAGGGTCGCGCCGACCGCGAAGGCGAGGGTGAAGGTGCTAACGAAGACGGTGAACGTCATGTGCGGATCGAGGCTATGGGCGATCAGGGCCGAGATGCCGAACGCGTCGACCTGCGTCAGGGCAAATGCCAAGCCGAGCCCCAGGGCGGTGCCCATGATCGTGTGACAGGCGAGTTCGACCAGGATAGCCGAGGTGACCACGGCGCTGCGTTTCTTGGGCGGCATCGGACTGGTCCTTGACGTTCGCCGTTGAACGCAGCAACGGCGGACGTGGTTCCTGGCGAGAGGCCTGAGCTCTCGAGGCCGCATCGAAGGCGGTTGCCAACAGGAGAGATCAGCGGCTACCAAATGAGCCGGGTCGGTCGCCCGATGGACGACGGTGCCGAAACAGGCAGAATAGCCGCGGCAGAACGGTGCGACCTCAGGCTCCAGCAGGGAGGATGAGCAAGAGATGACGAACGCCATTCGCTTTCACAAAACCGGCGGCCCCGAGGTCCTCGCTTGGGAACAGGTCGAGGTCGGCAAGCCAGGGCCCGGCGAGGCGCGCATTCGCCACACCGCGGTCGGCCTCAATTTCATCGACATCTACAACCGGTCGGGCCTCTACCCGGTGCAGCTTCCGAGCGGCCTGGGCAGCGAGGGGGCCGGCGTGGTCGAGGAACTGGGCGAAGGGGTCACGGACCTGAAGGTCGGCGACCGCGTCGCCTATGGCTCGTCGCCGCTCGGCGCCTATTCCGAGGCGCGGCTGATGCCGGCCGCGCTGCTGCTGAAGCTGCCCGATGAGATCGATGACAAGACCGCGGCCGCGATGATGCTCAAGGGCCTGACGGCGCAGTACCTGATCCGGCAGACCTACCGCGTCAAGGCGGGCGAGACCATCCTGCTGCATGCCGCCGCCGGCGGCGTCGGCCTGATCCTCAGCCAATGGGCCAAGCATCTCGGAGTCACGGTCATCGGCACGGTGTCCAGCGACGACAAGGCGCAACTGGCCAAGGCGCACGGTTGTGAGCATACCATCGTCTACAGCCGCGAGGACTTCGTTGCGCGCGTGAACGAGATCACCGGCGGCAAGAAGGTGCCGGTGGTCTATGACTCCGTCGGCAAGGACACCTTCCTGAAGTCGCTCGATTGCCTGGCGCCGCTCGGCTATGCGGTGTTGTTCGGGCAGTCCTCAGGCACGGTCGATCCGCTCAATCTCGGCCTGCTTGCGCAGAAGGGCTCGCTGTTCGTCACCCGGCCGACGCTGTTCACTTACGCAGCCAGGCGCGAGAGCCTGGTCGCGATGGCCAATGAGCTGTTCGACGTGGTGAAGTCGGGCGCCGTGAAGATCGAGGTCAACCAGACCTATCCGCTCAAGGAGGCGGCAAGGGCTCACGCCGATCTGGCAGCGCGCAAGACCACCGGTTCCACGGTCCTGCTGGTCTGAACGAGTGCGGAAGTCTGTCTGGCGGTCGGCCGCGCATGCAGGGCCGTCCGTCAGCCCAGGCCCGTCAGCCGGCCGGCTCGTGCTTGCGGAGATCACGCAGGTGATCGAACCGCAAGGCCTGCAGGTCCGTTCCCTGGCCGTCGATCTCCGGGACCGCCGCCTCGGACATGAGGTCCGCAGTGATGTCGGCGACGGATTGGCCGACGATCTCGTGGATGAAGCTGATATTGGAATACTCGCCCGACACGATGCGGGCGAGGACATCCCGCCGGGTCAATTCGGGATCGACCACGGCCTCGCGTCCGCGGCGGCCGTAGTCGATCATCACGACGAAATACTGCATGGAGCGCCAGTTCGCCTTCGGCTGACTGTGATCGCAGCATTATTTCTGTAAATCGGAAATTTGTCAAGGCCGATTCGAACCATGCGCAGGTAGCGCCGGCGGGGAGCGCCTTGGCGCTCCCCGCGTCCGCCTCGAGCCTTACTTGTTCGCCGCGCGGGCGCGCGACTTCGCCGCCGCCTTGGCCCGGATGCGCGAGATCTGGCCGCGCGGCAGGGTGACGAAGATCTCGCCGATCCAGTCCAGCTTGACGCCGACGATCGGCTTGGCGTTGAAGCTCTTCAAATTGACCACGGACGGCGACTTGCCGCGCTCGATCGTCTTGAGGTAGCGCTCGCCGGACTTCAGCCGCACCACCGCCTCCTCGCCGTAGAAGCTCGACAGCGGGTGGCGCTGCTCGCGATAGACGACGATGACGTCGCCGCTCTCATATTTCGGCAGCATCGAATCACCCATCACCTCGAAGGCGACCGTCTCCTCGGAGATCGGGAAGGGCAGGGCGACCTCGCCCAGGCCCTCGAGCGGGACCTGCTCGTAATCCGGCTCGATCACCGAGCCGGCGCCGACCCGTCCCATGATCGGGACGGAGTTCAGCTCGAGATACTCCGTGATCAGCGGGATTTCGGCCGCCTTGATCAGGCGCTGGCCGCCGAGGATCTCGGAGACCGCGCCGGGGCGCACGCCCATGGCGCGTGCCAACCCTCCCTTGGTCTTTCCCGGCTTCTCGAGTGCACGCTCGATCATGGCGACGTCCAACATGGCTTTGACCCCTTTTGCGAATCTCGGAAAGCAGTATATGTTTCGCATTATCAGAATTCAAGCTTGACTTTTTCTTCGGAATATCGGAAGATTTGGCCGTCGGGTGCAGCCGGCCGGTCCGGCCGCCCCGACCCAGAAGAAAGAGGCGAGAATGCAATCCACCGATTGGCCAGACCAACATTCCAAGATGCTGTGCGAGCTCCATGCCCAGGGGCGCTCCTATGCGGAGATCGCGCGGGCCCTCAATGCGCAATTCGGAACCGCCTATACGCGGAACGCGACGCTCGGCCGCGGCAAGCGGATCGGGCTGGTCACGCCGGGCGGCCCGAAAGCTGCTCGGTCCGCCCCCCGGCCGATGTCCGCGGCGATCCGAACCGGGCGGCGAAGCGCCGAGGCGGCGATGGCGCGGCCGATCCCGGCGCCGTCCAAGCCTGCGGCGCCGGTGCAGCTGCGCTGCGTCGGCATCAGCCCGCGGCTGCTGTCGCTCGATCGGCTCGAAGCCAACGACTGCCACTATCCCTATGGCGGCGAGCGCGACGGCGATCCGATCACCTTCTGCGGCCATCCGCGCCAGCCCGGCTCCTGCTATTGCACGCCGCATTACCATCTCACACGGCTTCCGCCCGAGGAGACCGTGGTGCGCCCCGCCGGCCCTTTGATCCTGCGGCTGGTCGCGGCCGCGTAAATCGCGGCAAGCCCGACCCGACCTGACCCCATCCATTTTCCGGAGACGAGACATGGCGCGCCCCAGACGCAGCAAGCCCCATCGCATGCCCAAAACCCATGACCGCAGAGCTCACGATCTGCCGCTCAATGCGGATGTGATCCCGGTGGAGATCGACGATCCGCTGGCGCTCGAGCCGGGCGAAAAGATCGTCGCGCTGCGATCGGTTCGCAGCGATCCGCTCGGCCGGCTGCATGCGCATAAGCAGCTCGACGACGCCCAATTCCGGGCCGGACGGGCTTTCCAGCACGATTGGGAGCGGGCCGAGCGGGGACCGCAGGCCATCGATCCGTCGCGCGAACATGTCGACGGCGCGCGCGGCCGTGAGCCGGTCACCGAAGGCCAGCGGCAGGCCGTGCTGCGGCTGAACCGGGCCGAGCGCGAGCTCGGGGCTGACGGGGCGGCGATCACCCATGATGTCCTGGTGCAGGGGCTGACGATGGAGCAGGTCGGTCACAAGCGGGGTTTCGCCAGCCAGCGCTGGAACGACTATTTCGCCCGCCGCTTCAAGGAATGCCTGGACCGGCTGGCCGTCGTGTACGGCTTTGCCACCGACCGCGTGGCCGGCAAGCATCATCAGCGGCTGCGACCCGAAGATCCCGTGCGGACCTGACGCCCGGCCTGATCGCCGTCGTGCCAACAGCACGACGGCGTCGGTACACCGTCTGGCTCAAGGATGCGGCGTCACGGTATAGGTCGTGGCGTAGGGTTCGACGCGCAGCGACGCATGTGACAGCAGGCCGATCTTGGCCGACGGCGTCATCTGCAGCTCGCCATTCGGTCCGCGGTGGACGTTGTACTGCCACGCCGTGAGATCGCCCTTATGTGCCAAAGCGTGCGCAACTGCACTGGCATCGCTGCCGCCGATCGCTGCCATCTCGTCGCTGTCGAGACCGATGACGATCTCGTCCTTGACCGTGACGACCTTGAACAGCGACGTCCGGCCGTCCCCGGCGCGCGCCACCGCGCTCGATAACGCGAGCAGCGCAAGCGCGCCAAACATCGTGCGTGTCAGTGCTGAAGTCATGGAAGCTCCTGTTCGCCTTCGTCGTGTCGGTCAGTGCGCACGCATTGGTTTCTGCTGCCGGTCAGCCGGTTCGGGAAAAAATGCTGACGATCACCGTTGAACCCGTTGCCGAGGCGGACGTCTAAAGCAGGGCGGAGCGAGGCCTGTTCGGAGCCGATACACGTAGCCGGTCGAAATTTGGCGTTGACGCAGGTCAAGCGGCTTGGCCGGGCCTGTTGTAACAGGGACGGACGAAGCGAGGGGGATGCCATGATCAGCAGTCAAAGTCTCTACGGTTCATCCAGCGCCAAGATCACGCTTGCCGCAGCTGCGTTATTCGTCGGTGCAACATGCGCGCCTGCTCCGTCTCTCGCGCGCGCAGCCGCCCCGGCCGGCAAGCAGGCGATCGTGAAGGTCTCTGTCTCTGATGTGACAGATCTCAGCGCTCGTCGGCGGTATCGCCGCGTCTATCGCGGCAATCCGGCTGCCGGTCTCGCCATCATGGGCGCCATGATCGGGACGATCGGCGCGATCGCCGCGCATCAGCATGATGATGACTATTACTATGGGCCGGGCTACTACGCCGGACCCGGCTATTACGGACCGCCACCGGTCTATTATGCGCCGCGGCCGTATTATGGCCACCCGTACTACGGCCACCCGTATTACGGGCCGCGCGTTCACTACTATTATCAACCCTATTGAGGCGGACCGGATCGGATCACGGCCGCGCAGCCGTGAGCAGAGGTCGTGCGGAGCTTAGAAGCCGCCGGCGCTGAAGCGGAACGGTTGCACGACGTCATAGGCGGCCTTGCTGATCGGGACGGCATAATCGACGGTCAGCGGGCCGAATGGCGAGGCCCAGGTCATGCCGACTCCGACGGAGGAGCGCAGGACGTTCTTGTTCGCGACCTGGACGTTCTGCGTCGGTCCGCGATAGCCGAACACGGTGCCGGCATCGACGAAGGCCGATGCGCGCAAGCCATATTCCTGCGGCAGGCCTGGAATGTTGCTCTGCAGCTCCGCGGTGGTCGCCCAATAGAAACTGCCGCCGACATTGTCCATTGTCGATCCCGGCGTGAGGTCGCGGGGGCCGAATCCTCCGGGAGCGAAGCCGCGTACCATCGTGGGACCTCCGAAGAAGCTGTTGAGCAGCGGCGCCTGCTGACCACCCCATCCGGTGATGTAGCCGCCCTGGCCACGGACCATCGCGGTGAGATCGCTGTTGATGGAACGGTAGTAGCGAACGTCGGCCGTGGTCCGGAGAAAGCGAACGTCGCCGCCCAGACCGGCTAGATCCTGGCTCAGTTGCGAGCGGATGCCGCTGGTCGGCAGCTTGTTGTTGTCGAGCGTGCTGTAGGTGACGGTGTTGCCGATCTGGGACACGGTCTGCCGTCCCGCCGCGACCGCCTGCCGGACCGGCACAGACACTTGCGCCGGCGACAGCCCGGGCGCGAGCACGACCTTCTGGTCATAGAGCGAGTAGCGCCACAACATCGCAGTCTGCTCGTTCACGGGCAGCCCGAGCGTGAGGGCGCCGCCATAGCTGTTGCTGCCGAACGACTGGAAGTTGCTGACCATGCTCTGCCGCGCGAACAACTCGACGCCGGGCGTCGTCCGGCCGAGCGCAAAGGGCGAGGTGAAGGACAGATTGGCGCCGCGCGCAAACTGGCCATAGGTGAACGCCGCCTGCGCCGTATTGCCGGTGCCGAGCACGTTGCGATCGCCGATCTTGACCTCGGCGAGCAGGCCGTCCGTCGATGAGTAGCCGCCGGAGACATTGAAGTCGCCGGTCTGCTGGTCGATGGCCTCGACGTCGAGCACCACGCGATCCCGTGCCGAGCCGGGGCTCGTCGTGATCTTGACGGTCTTGAAGTAGTTGAGGTTGCGCAGGCGTCGCTCGGCGCGATCGACCAGGGTCCTGTTGTAGGCGTCGCCTTCACCGAAATCGAACTCGCGGCGGATGACGTCATCGCGCGTCGTCTTGTTGCCGTGGATCTCGATGCGCTCGACATAGATGCGCTGCCCCGGCTCGATCTGGAAGCTGACCTCGGCGATGCCGCCTCGCGCGTTGCGATTGACCCGCGGCTCGACCTGCGTAAACGGCAAGCCGAGCTTGCCGAGTTCGGTGGTCAGTGCCTCCGCGGTCTTGTCGAGCTTGCTCTGGTCGAAAATCTCGCCCTGCTGCGTCAGCAGCAGCGGGCGCAGACGCTCGCAGGCGAGCCCCTGCACATTGCAGGAGAGGTCGATCCTCCCAAACCTGTAGAGCGTGCCCTCGTCGATGGTGAAGCTCAGGTTGAATCCGTTGGATGCGCGGTCGAACTCCACGCTGACATTCGTTACCTCGGCATCGGCATAGCCGTGATTGCGGTAGTATTGCCGCAGCAGCTCGCGATCCTCATTCACCCGGTCGGCGTCGTAGGCGTCCCCGCCGGTCACGAAGCTCAGCACGGTGGAGACCGATGTCTTCATCACAGCGCGCAATTGCCTGGCGCCATAGGCGGTGTTGCCGACGAAGCTGATCGCTCGCACCGGCGTCTTCTTGCCTTCGGTGATCGTGAAGATCAGATCGACGCGGTCATTGCCGCGATCGATGATTTCGGGGATGACACGGACATCATCGCGTCCGACGCGATGATAGGCTTGGAGAATGCGGGCGACATCGCCCTGGACGGTCGCGCGCTGCAGACCCGCTCGCGGCTTCGACAGCACGGCGCTGGTGAGGTCGGCGTCCTTCACCTTCTTGTTACCTTCGAAGGCGACCCGATCGAGCACTTTTGCCTCCGACAGCCGGATGACGATCCGGCCGTCGGCACGGCTGATTTTGACGTCCTCGAAGAGTCCGGTTGCGACCAGGGCCTTCAGGCCGGCATCGAGTGCCACGTTGTCGTAGCGGCCGTTGGCGTCGGGATGAAAATAGGAGCGGATGGTCTCGACGTCGACGCGGCGATTGCCCTGCACGGCAAGGGTTTCTGTCGAGGCTGCGAGAACGGGCCACGCCAGCACGGCCATGAGCGTTGCGACCTGCAGCGATCCGCCCAAGCGACGGTGACGCCGGTTACGGGCGGTCATGATGTTCGCTCCTGCATGGTCGTCATCACCGTGATGCAAGAGCCGGCGGGCGGCCAAATCATGTCAGGGCTGTGAAGACTTGTGGACCTGCGATCACGCCTGCGAAGGTGGCGGCCCCGGAACCGATGTCGGTCGCAGAATAGACGCAGAGTCGATTCAAACGCTGATCAGGATTGTGCTCATTCGTCCGCGCCGGCAGCCGCCGGCGGCGAACGTTTGTCAGGAGCAGACCATGCGCGCGATCGCTCTGGCTCTCATCGCTTGTACTTTCATTCAGTCGGCGCTCGCTGCCGCCACCGTGCCGGAGATCGATCCGCGCGCGTCGCTCGGCGTCGTCCAGAACTGGATCTACAACTACCGGACCAAGCCGGACTACGCCCATGTGCCGGCAGCGGTGCGGGTGCTGTTCCACTCGCAGACGTTCAAGGAGCCGGAGAATTCCGGCATCTATCTCGGCTTCATTGCCGGTGCGATCGGCTCCAATCCGGCCAAGGCTGAGCAGCTCGTCAACAGCTTTTTTCCGGTGCCGCCCGAGGAGGAGTGGGTGATCGTGCGCGCCATCGCCTATTCGGGCCTGCCGGACTGGCGCAATCTGCTGCGCAAGGTGGCGCCGAAGATGCCGGGCCGCCGCGTGATGATCGATGGCTATCTCAGCGGTACGCAACCGACCCTGATGGACATTCCGCTGGAGGAGGCCAAGCCGGGCGTGATGGACAAGCTGCGCGGTGCAATGACGCAGAACCCGTTCAAGAAGGAGGAGCGCAAGCTGGATACGCGGCTCAGCTACGCGACTCATCAGGATCTGCTCGACATCCTCTGGGGCTATTACTTCGCGACCGGCTCGCGCGTGCCGATCCAGCGCATCGTGCAGATGCTGCCCTGGTCCAAGAGTCGCGACACCGTCGACAAGCTGACCATCGGCAGCATGGCGCGCTATACGCTCGCCAGCTATGCGGTGCGCGACGCCAGCCTGCGCGACTATCTTCGCGAGGAGCTCGCGCGGCAGTCGGGGCCCGTCAAGGAGCCGTTGAGGGAGGTGGTCGAGGCCGCCGACACCGTGCAGCTCGGCGCCGTGCGCAAGGATGCCGTCGCCGCAGTCGACGAGCTCAAGATCAAGGGCTCGGATGCGCGGCGCAACATGGATTTCTGGGGACAGCTCGGCGTCGGCGCGCTGGCGCTCGGCTGCGTCTCGGCCGCGGCGCTCGGGCAGGTCGCCGTCGGCATTCCCTGCGTGATCGGCGGCTCGGCCTCGCAAGGACTGCTGTCATTCTGGGAGAAGCAGCAATAGCGCTCTGGAACTGGCCGGGTTTGCGATTATTGTCGCGGCATGGATGGCCTTATCGCCAAGACGGTCGCAAGCCTCATCATCGTCGTGCTCGTGATGGGTGGCCTGATCTTTGGTGCGGCCGGCAGTCTTCATTACTGGCAAGCCTGGCTGTTCCTGATCACCTACTTCGCCGCATCGGTCGGCGTGCTGATCGATCTCCTGCGCCGGGATCGCGCCTTGCTGGAGCGGCGCATGAGGGGAGGGCCGTTCGCCGAAAAGGAGCCGGTTCAACGCCTGATCATGACGATCGTCTCGGTGTCGTTCGTCGGATTGCTGCTGCTGCCGGCCCTGGACCGCTGTTTCGGCTGGTCTCAAATGGCGGTGCCTGCAGTCCTTGGCGGTGATGTTCTGGTCGTGCTCGGCTTCCTGGGAATCGGGCGTGTGTTTCGCGAGAACAGCTATGCTGCCGCCACCGTGGAGGTGGTTCGCGATCAGGTCGTCATATCGACCGGGCCATACGCCGTCGTGCGGCATCCGATGTATGCGGCGGCGCTGGTGCTGCTGGCGGGCATTCCGATCGCGCTCGGGTCCTGGTGGGCGCTCTTGCTCATCGTCGCCATCCTGCCCATCCTGATCTGGCGCCTGCTTCACGAAGAGATCGTGCTCGCGGCGCATCTGTCCGGCTACACGGAGTATCAGGCGCGCGTCCGCTGGCGGCTGTTGCCATGTGTCTGGTGAGCGCAGACCTACAAAGTCGGCGGTTCTCCGCCATCGAGCTTTCTGCGAGCCAGATCTTTCTGGTTGAATTGCGTGCCTTGAAATCTACGAGTGGTTGTAATTTGCGTCAACGGACCCTTCGGGTCTGCAGGCCGAAGAAAAAATTCAGGCGATGCTGGCTTTCACCGCCGCGGGGTAGACCGGCTCGCGATGAATCTCCGCGCCGGTCTCATCGACGACCACGATCGAGAGTCTCCGGTCGGTGATGCGGGGGTCGTGACGAAGCCGCCGGGCCAGATCCCGGCTGTGCTCGATGGCCCCGGCGCTGGTCGCAAATTCGAGACCGGTTCGGTCCCGGGTCGGAATGCCATCCTTCATATCGAAATAGTAAGTGCGCATGGTCTTCCTACAACCGCTATGTTGCGGGAGTGGAGCCCGGAAGCCGAAACGGCATCCGCAATCCGTAGTCCTCCCGCTCAAACTATAGAAGACCTCTAATGTGGAGGACAAGCTTACCTCCACCGTAATCCCCCTCCATCGTTCGGTAAATGACCGTTTTCTCTGGTATGGTACGCCAGAACCTGCCAGAAAGCTCAAATTGTGCCGACAAAATCGACCGATTGGTCAGTTCGGCTTGCTGCAGGAGTTGTTCGCTGGCATACTTTCAACCTCTTCGGGTTCCGCCCGGTCGATTTCCAGGCGGGCCATACGGAGGATGAGGGTCGCGGTCGTCAGACCAAGACTTTCCGCCTCAATTGCTGCAGTATCTACCTTGCGTGCAAGGCCTTCACGTTTGCTAAGGACTGGCATTACCGTTTCCTGCCAAAGGTGCGAGATGAAGAATCCCACATTCATCGCGGAGCTGCACACCAAGCTCGGAGCCCCATCGAGCGAAGCCGTCGAAAGCCTTCGGCTATTGAAGGCGTTTTTGAAGCTGGCCCCCGGCCAGCGCATCGAAGTCATCGACATGGTCGAACGGCTGACCTCGGAGTCCCATCCGGAAACCGACCGCCCGCTGTCCTGACCTCATCGCCCCAGATTGCATGCAATCGTGGCGGTCTCCCCCATCGCAATTGCATAAATTGCGTCGTCCAGCGCTTCGGACTCGTGCAGCGTCCCCGCCGGCAGCAGGATCTTGTCGCCTGCGGTGCAGACGCGCTCGCCGCCTTCCCATCGGAAGGTCAGCCGCCCTTTGATCACCACGAGCACCTCGTCCACCGGGTGGGTGTGGAAGGCGTGAATCTTGCCGGCTGCATCGTGCTGCAGCTCGATGCAGCCCTGCGTCGGCAGCAGCGCGAGGATGTCGGGGTCGAGCGCGAACTCGGTCTTCGTTCCAGCGATGATCTGGGTCATGCGGCTTGCTCCTTATCTCCGATGGACGATGGCTTGGCCTGCGCGAGCTGGTGAAACGGGCAGGCGGGCGGCGGCTGGTTGTCGTCGTAGAGGAAGTACTGCTTGAACTCCCGGCCGTCGGGATTGCCGTAGCGGCCGAGCACCGGGGAGGGCGACGTGGTGTCGAACGGCACCAGCCGCTTGCGGACCTCGCCGAATGCCTTGGCGGCCGCCTGCTCGGTGCCGAGCATCCGTTCGAACACCCAGCGCGGCTGGAAGGTCAGCATGAACGCGCTCGAGCGCCGGCTCTGACGCATCACATGGGCGGGTGTGCTGCAGACGACGAAGATCGGCTCGCCGGCAAACGAGAACTCCCACATCGGATGATCGACGGCCTGCGGAATCTCGGCGGGCCATGGCTGCTTGTCGTTGCGCGCCAGCTGATCGAGGATGCGCCAGAACTTCTTGTAGTAGGCGTCGAGCGTCTGCACCGGACGCGGGCGCGTGAACAGGACGAGCGAGGTGTTGGGCCCGTGCGAGCGGCTCTCTGCGACGAACATGGCGAGCTGCTTGCCGAGAACATCGATGTCGATCGGATCGAGAAACAGGTAGCGCAGCTGATCGTGCCGATAGCCCGTGACGCCGAAGACGCACGGAAAGGGCCTTGCCTCGCTGCTCATCTGAGCTTCGAATTCTGAAAACAGGACGCTCTGCCAGCTTCCGGCCTGATGACCGGAACGAACTTCGTCCTTTCTCAAATACAAACGCGACATACTCACCCTCTCTGTCTCTCTGTTTTTTATATTTTCGTACCTAGTATCAATTGGCGCCTCATCATCAGCGGGCCGATAATTCCCGGAAGCGACATCAGCAGAAGAATGGCGATCAGCGTTGCGTAGCCCGCGTCATTCGCGACCTTGCCCGCGCTCGCTCCGGCTCCGGCGTCAAGTCCGCTTGCGGCCACGATGGCGAAAGCGATGACCGGCTGCGCAAGTCCGGCAAACACGCCCGCCGACGTGGTGTTGATCGAGGCACCGACGCCGATGCGTTCTGCCGTGTAGAGATGCTTGGTGCATTTCAAGATCAGGGGCACCGTGCCGCCTGCGACCAGGCCCAGCACGGCGAACACCACACCGACATAGATCAGGCCGAAATGATGCGCGAGAACCGGAAGCAGCATCGCAACCAGCAGCATGCGCAGCAGGCTGATGCGGATCAGGGCCGCATCCAGCGAGCGCGTCCGATCGGCGGCATGGCCGAGAAAGATCGATCCGATCGCATTGCCCACCATGAATGCGAGCAGAGGGCCGCCGGCCGCCGACGGCGAGATTCCGAAATAGTGCGAGACCATCGGAATCCCCCATACGCCTGCGAGCGTCGTGACCACGGCGAAGTGCGATGCAAAGCTCATCGCGCAGCCCCAGTTCGCGGCCGATCCCAGCGCATGCCAGCACGCCTGCAACACGCCTCGGAGCGTCGAGGGCTTCGCATTGGCCGGTGCAGCCTTCAACGCGACCGAGGCGCAGGCGAGGTTTGCAAGGCCGATGACGGCGATGAAGAGGAAGCAGGTGCGCCAGCCGAAGCCGGTGACGGCGGCCGCGAGCGGTGTCGTGGCCACGACGCCGCCGGCATAGCCGGACACCTGGGAGATGCCGGACATCAGGCCGAAACGCTGGTCGGAGAAACTCTGCGCGACGAGCTTCAACAACGCGGTGAAAACCAGCGCATCGCCGCACGCCATGATCACGCGCGCGATGAAGACGTCGAGCAGGCTGGGCGACAGCGCAAAGGCGGCACTGCCGAGCACGGAGGCCGTCATGCTGCAGAGAACCACGCGCTTGACGCCGAAGCGGTCGACCAGCACGCCGGCCGGGATCTGCATCAGCGTGTAGCCCCAGAAGTAGCTCGAGGCGATCATCGCGACGCCGGAGGCGTCGGTGCCGAAGTCGCGCATGAAGCTGAGGCCGATGGTCTGCGGCGACATCCGCTGCAGAAAGGCGATCGCGTAGGCAAGCGCGACCGTTCCCCACGCGACATAGGCGCGATCGGCAATCCTCAGCGGAGACGACGAGATGACGGCGTGCTGTCCAATCGCGGCCATCACACCCTCGCATAGCCGACGGAGAACAGGGCGTCGGCCGAGTTCGGGATGACCCGCGACATCGCCGTTTCGACCAGCGAGGCCGTGCCGTGATAGTCCTGCCGGATGTGCTCGATGTGTCCGTAGGCGCCGCGCATGATCATGCCGGGAACCTCGAGCGGCTTGCCCGGATAGAGCGTCGCGCACATCTCGACGCACGCGGCCTGCAACTCGGGATCGGCCGCATCATCGAGCAGCGAGGGCGCGACCTTCTCACAGATCTTGGCGTTGGCCGCCCAGACGATCGGGTTGCGCGTGCGCCATCCGTAGAGAATTTCCCTGCTGCGCGCAGCACAACCGGGGTGCTTGAGAATCTGCGATGTGAAGAATCCATACAGACCACGGCCCTGGTGCGCGGGCAGCACTTCGGTCCCACTGCGGTAGATGGCCAGCCGCTGTGCGATGGTCATCACGCGATAGACGGAGAAGGCCACCAGTCCGATGTGATCGTAGACCAGGACAAGGCTGTATTTGCTGTCGAATGGCGATGCGGCCGCAGTCCAGTGAGGTTCGATTGCTTTCCAGTTAATGGCAATGATCGAATTCATCGCATCCATGATCGGTCGCCGATCGGACTCGGCAATCTCAGACGCGTCGGGAAAGCTGTAGACGGTGTAGTCGTCCCAGGGCGAAGCGACGGTCGGATAGCGGCCGTCCAGGTTGTGCGACATCGCGTGAACTCCAACACTGCACGTTGAGCTATACAGGCCGCGATCCGATGGCTTAAAGGACAATATGCCCTCGAATTCTGCCAACTCCGCCCGACGTGCTGCAATGCGGCGAGACAGCGCCGAACGGCGACTGGCGATCTTTGCTTTCCCCGGCGTGACGCTGCTCGATGTCTCCGGTCCGGCTCAGGTGTTCGCCGAACTCAGCGAGATCGATCTGCCGGGCCCCGGCTATGCGTTGACCTACGTCTCCCGGGAGGGCGGGCTGGTGCCGACCGACGTCGGCCTGATGATCGACACTGCGCCGCTGTCCGCCATCAGCCCGCAGGAGGTCGACACGCTGCTGATCCCCGGAGGACCGGGCATCTGGAAGCTGCGGCAGGACGAGATTGCGATGCAGTGGATCGGCGAGGTGCTCCCCGGCGCCCGGCGCATTGCCTCGGTCTGCCTCGGCGCGTTCGCCCTCGCGTGGATCGGGGCCCTCGAAGGCAAGCGGGCCGCGACGCATTGGCGCTACTGCCCCCGACTGCAGGACAGCTTCCCGAACGTGACAGTCGAGCCGGACGCGATCTTCGTGCAGGACGGGCGCGTGTGGTCATCCGCGGGCGTCAGCGCCGGCATCGATCTGGCGCTGGCGATGATCGAAGAGGATTTCGGCCACACCATCGCGCTCGACGTGGCGCGGCGGCTCGTCGTGTTCCTGAAGCGGCCGGGCGGACAGAGTCAGTTCTCGACCGTGCTGGCGGCGCAAGCCTCCGACGTCGAAGGCCGTTTCAGCGCGCTGCACGCCTGGATCATCGAGAACATCGCCAGCGATCTGCGGGTGGAGGCGCTGGCTGCGAAAGCGGGCATGACGCCACGGACCTTTGCGCGCACCTATGCCAGCCGGACCGGCATGACGCCGGCTCAGGGCGTGGAAGCGCTGAGGGTCGAGACGGCGAGGCTGCTGCTCGAAAGCCGCCAGATCGATAGTGTCGTCGAAGTGGCCAAGCGCGCGGGCTTCGGCGACGACGAGCGCATGCGGCGTGCGTTCCTGCGGCATCTCGGTGTGTCGCCCTCGGAGTATCGCCGCCGCTTTTCCGGGTGACGCCGGAGTCGCGCCGCGGCAATCGGTGGTTGCCGGGGCGTTTCGCTTTGCTTTCAGGTTAATCCGGCTGCGCGCGTTGGGGCCGCGGCGGCCACGCCGTCTGCGATCGATCTAAGGCTTCAGTAAAATGCCGCGTGTATAAAAGCGAAAATTGAATCCGATCCGTTCGCCGCAGCAGCGGGGACAGGCCAATGACCAACATCGTTCCCTTTCGCCCGCGCGCCCTCTCGCTTCGTGCAAGCCTCACGACGGCTCACGAGGAGGCCGTTGTCGTAGCGGCCACAGGGGCTGGCCGGCTCGAGGCGCCGCGACGCGGTGTTGTCGGAGCGCGAGACGATCTCCGAAGGACGGTGCTGCTGCTCGATCTTGCTCTGCAGCACGCGCGCGAACTTTCGGAGCTCGTGACCGATGAGCGGATGCGAGGTGTTTTTGATCGGCACCTCGCCTCGATCGAGTATTCGCTGCAGATCGCGCGCGAGCGCATGGCGCCTTCCTCCTAGCCGCCGCCGTCCGGCGTCTGCCCCGTGCATTTGCACCGCGACGGCACAGGCCTGATGTGGTAGTTGGGTCTGTCGTGGAGGACGCAACAATGACCCAAACCAAACTGGAAGTGCCCGCTGAACTGCGCGACCTCGCGGAAAAGACCATCTCACAGGCGGAAAGAGCCTTCGAGATGTTCTTCGACGCGGCCGGCAAATCGATCTCGACGGTTCCTGGACCCGCCGCTGATATGTCCAAGCAGGCGCTCACCCTCACCGAACAGAACATCAAGACCGCCTTCGAACACGCGCGAAAGCTGGTCCATGCGACCGAGCTGGAGGAGGCGATGCGGATTCAGTCCGAATTCCTGCGCAGCCAGTTCACCAACGCGGGCGAGCACATGAAGACGATCACGAGCAGCATCATGTCTGCCGCGAGCAAGGCCACCGAACCCAAAACCTGAGTCCGGACTCGAGCCGTTGCGGTGCGACGGCCACATGACGCGGGATCGGCGGCCGCCCGGCCGCCAATACGCGCATCGGCCAGCTTTCCGGCCTACTTGCGCAGCGAGCCGATATAGGCGGCGATATCGGCTGCTTCCAGCCGGTTGAGCGGGAAGCTTGGCATCTTGGGATGCGGGTCGAGCAGGAAGAAGGCGACCTTCTCGGGGGTGAAGTCCGCCTTCCGCGCGATCTCCGCGAAGGACGGAACGTCGGCGCTGGCCTGCTTCTGCGTTCCTTCGATGAGGTGGCATGAGGCGCACCAGCGTCGGGCGAGGTCGGCGCCATGATCCGCATCCGCGGCCCACACCGATGTCGAGGCCGCAGTTGCTGCCACCAACGTCAAAGCTCTGATCATCGAAGTGCGCATCCAAGAACTCCCGAGCGTATCTGTATCGGGGAGCGCGCCCGGCGTCCGCCGCTGAGGGGGACGACGGTAGGCTCCAGGGTGATTTGTCGCAACGAAGATGCTTTTCTCGTCGCGTATCGGTGAAGGTGCGGGGCCGCGCTGCCGAGATCCGCGGCGTCAGTTACAGCACGACCTGGGAAAATGGGACAGGTCGATTCGGCTGACGATCGACTTCAACAGGCTGAAGAGCCGGTGCAGCAAAGTCGGGTGGGGCGAGGGGACAGCCGTCAGTTCGTCTGCAACGTAGGACATCGCGCGCCCTCCCTGTCGCTCAGCAATTTCCCGGTGCACGTATTGACGAGGTGCAGGCGCCCGCATGCTGGACATGCGACCGCCTCGTAGCAATCGGCCTGGGCGGCAAGCGACGTCGCGGCCAAGCCGATCTGCACGTTCGATCCCGTCTGGGAGCAGCGAAAAACGAGAGTTTCCATGGCCTGACCATGACGGATCACGGCGCAAAAGCCTTGATCTGTCTCAACAGCCCGGAACGGTTCTCTCTGCCGATGGCGTGCTTGAGAGGACGCGAGCCTCAGGTCAGACCGTGGGAGGTCGCCTTCACGAGCTCCATGCGCTCAGCCACGCTCGCCGCGGGAACCGAATTCGTCTGGCTCGCGCGCAGCGCGGCATCGATCTTCGACTTCACGCGCCGGGCGGCCAGCGCTGCAAGCCTGGTCTGGGTGCGTCCGGTTTTGACCTGGTCGCCGAACTCGTACCGCCATTCCCAAATGTCCGGCTCAGCAGTCGCGACGACCGTATATTGGACACCTCGGTGGATCACGGAACCCCCCTTTAACACTTCCACTGCAAGTCAACGTCTAACCAACCTACAATCAATCCGGGCAACTACGGGACTGGAACAATTGCCACCGGAGCGACGGTAATTTGGTTAACACCACTATCCCGACAATGTTCCGCTGCCGCTCGCAATTCCCGTGCATTCGTTGGTTCCAGACGGTCGCAAAGACACGGGTGCCGCGAACTTCGTTGACAGCTCAACCGTGTTGGACTTGTGAAAATGGGCGGAACATCCTACGGCCGGCGGGCGGCTCCCCTCATGTTGCATGGTCATGAAAGGCGAGGCTCAAGGTGATGGGGAGTGATCTTGCGCCGGCGCAGACGGGAGGTGCCGACGTCCAACATCGCAACGGCGGTCGCGACCTTCGGCTCGATGCGTGCCGCGGCTTGGCGTTGTGGTTCATCTTCGTCGATCATGTGCCGGACAATTCGCTCGCCTGGCTGACCTTGCGCAACTACGGCTTCAGCGACACCTCCGAGGTGTTCGTCTTCGTCTCCGGCTATACCTGCATGCTGGCGTATGGCGGCACGTTGGCGACGCAGGGCTGGGCGACCACGGTCCTGCGCGTGTTGCGGCGGGCCTGGGAGATCTACGCGGCGTTCCTGGTGCTGCTGCTCGCCTATGCGGCGCTGGTGTGGGTGGTCGGTGGCGGCACCCGTTTCGTCGACGAGACCAACACGGGCTTCTTCTTCCGCGAGCCCGGTCCCACGCTGGTCCACGTCGCGCTGTTGCAGTTCGCTCCGGTCAATACCGACATCCTGTTGACCTTCGTCATCCTGCGCATCTGCTTTCCCGTCGTGATCTGGCTCATGATGCGCAGCGCAACATCGATGCTGGCCCTGTCGTTCCTGCTGTACCTGATGGTCCAGCTGTTCAGCTGGCAGGTGCCGGCCTGGCCGAGCGGTGAACTCTACTTCAATCCGTTCGCGTGGCAGTTCCTGCTCGTGATCGGCGCCTGGTACGCCTATGTCGGCGCCTCGCACCTGCGACCGATCCTGAATTCGCGGGCGCTGCTGCTGATCGCGCTCGCCTATCTCGCGTTCAGCCTGTTGATGGCGCTGAGCTGGGAATTCAAGAGTCTCGAAAGCCTGATCCCGCATGCAATCACCGACCTGATCTATCCGATCTATAAGAGCCATCTGGCTCCCGTCCGGCTGCTGCATTTCCTGTCGCTGGCCTTCGTGGTCTCGCGGCTGGCGCCGTTGGAGTGGAAGGGGCCGGTGCGCCCGCTGATGACGGCCATGATCAGGTGCGGTGAGAACTCGCTGTCGATGTATTGCCTCGGCGTGCTCCTGGCCTTCCTGGGCCAGGTCATGCTGACGGACGTGTCGAGCAGCTTTGCCATGCAACTCGCGATCAGCCTCGCCGGCATCGCGATCATGGTCGTGGCGGCGACGCTGCTGACATGGGAGTCGCAGCTCGACCGACGCGGGCCGCGGTTGTTTTGATCGCCGTCAGCGCCGCCGGGCGACGGCTACGCCAAACAGGAAGGCGACGGACAGGCTGGCAAGCGGAGCCTCGCGTGTGATCGCGCTCAAAGTCGACAGGGCCGTGCCCGGCCGCCGCGCTTCGTCGGCTGCCCGGCTCAGCCTGTCAACGGCCGCCCCCAGAGTGCCCATCATCTCGCCGAGAGAGCGAGACATGTCGGTTGCCGTGTCGAGCGCGCGTTCGGCGACGCCCGGCTGCGGAGATGTTTCGAACGATTCGCTGCTCACTTTCGTTGCCTTCTCGACGCCCATCGGCCGGATTGAGATGTCACCCTCGGTGTGATTCGACCGCGGGCGCTGACGTTCCAGGAAATGCCGGCTGGCGCGATTGGTTCCGTGTTGGATGGCGGGCCTCGAATCCGGTGGACCGTCGAACGGGGCGGGTCATTGCAGCGCCGGATCCGTTATGGTCGGGTGCGCATGTGAAAGGATCTGGCCGTGGCTTCATCGGAGACAGCATCGCCGTATCGCATCGCGGTCCTCGGCGCGCCCATCGATCTCGGTGCCTCCGTGCGCGGCACGCTGATGGGCCCAGCTGCGCTCCGAACGGCCGGGCTCATCACGGTGCTCGAGAGTCTCGGCCTCGAGGTGACCGACTACGGCGATGTCGGCATTTCGGATGTGCTCGATCTCGAAGATGAGCTGCCGGCCAATGCCAAGCATTATCGCCAGATCCAGCGCTGGTCGCGGGTGCTGGCGCGGCGCAGCCATGAATTGGCGCAGACCGGCGCGATTCCCGTCTTCATCGGCGGCGACCATTCGCTGTCGATGGGATCGGTCAACGGCATCGCGCGTCACTGCCGCGAGACCGGGCGCGAGCTGTTCGTGCTCTGGCTCGACGCGCATGCGGACTACAACACGCCGCAGACGACCATCACCACCAACATGCACGGCATGTCGGCGGCCTTCCTGTGTGGCGAGCCGGGTCTCGACCGCCTGCTCGGCGACGAGCCGCGCGCAGGCATTTCATCGGCGCAGCTCGAACTGTTCGGCATCCGCTCGATCGACAAGGCGGAGAAGGAGCTGCTGCGGCTGCGCCGGGTCAGCATCGCCGATATGCGCGCCATCGATGAGTTCGGTGTCGGGGTCTTGATGCGCCGGGTGATCGACAAGGTGCGCGCACGAAATGGCGTGCTGCATGTCAGCTTCGATGTCGACTTCCTCGATCCCGACGTGGCGCCGGGTGTCGGCACCACAGTCCCGGGCGGCGCCACCTATCGCGAGGCGCATCTGATCATGGAGATGCTGCACGATTCAGGGCTGGTCCGCTCGGTCGATGTCGTCGAGCTCAATCCCTTCCTTGACGACCGCGGCAAGACGGCGCGAGTCGCGGTCGAGCTGATCGGCAGCCTGTTCGGCCAGCAGATCACGGATCGGCCGACGCCGACCAACGCGATCGTGCCGGAGGCATAGTCCGGGACCTGCCGTGCAGATCATTCCTGGAGAGCGCGCATGCCTCCAAGCGGAAGGCATCCGCTTGCCGCAATCAGTAGCGCGCGTCGTACATCTTCGACTGGACGAAGCCGAGCAGATCATTTGGCGCAGGCCCGGAGGCCAGCCCGTTCTGATACGCGACACTGGCGACCGCGGCGCCGATATGGGCCGAGACCTCGCGAATGCGCGGCAGGGCCGGGTAGAGGCTGCCTTGTTCCAGATCGGCGCCGGTCACGCAGTTGGCGAGGGTGTGGGCTGCGGCCATGAACATCTCGTCCGTGACCAGCCGCGCGCCGCTGGCGATGGCGCCGAGGCCGACGCCGGGGAAGATGTAGGAGTTGTTGCCCTGGCGCGGCACGAAGGTTTTGCCGTCGAGCTTGACCGGGTCATACGGGCTGCCGCAGGCGAACAGCGCGCGTCCCTGCGTGTAGCGATAGGCCGCCTCCGCCGAGCATTCCGCCTTCGAGGTCGGGTTGGAGAGCGCGAAGATGATCGGCCGCTCGTTCAGCTCCGCCATCGTCTGCAGCACCTCCGGCGTGAACGCGCCGCCGACTGCGGCGACGCCAATGATCGCCGTCGGCTTGAGCGTCTTGATCGCGGTCAGGAAGTCTGCGATCGGCGCCTGGTCGTGCGCATATCGCAGCTTGTGGCCGTGCAGGTTCTCGCGGCCTTTGATGACGAGGCCGCGCGAATCCGTCAGCCAGTTGCGCCGCAGCGCCTCGGCCTCGGACAGGCCCTCGGCCATCATCGCTGACACCACGAGATCGGCGATGCCGGTCGCGGCTTCGCCGGCGCCGAGGAACAGCACGGTCTGGTCGCGCAGCTTGCCGCCGGTGATGCGCAGCGCCGAGAACAGGCCGGCGAGCGCCACGGCTGCGGTGCCCTGGATGTCGTCGTTGAAGACGCAGGCGTCGTCGCGATATTTGTGCAGCAGCTTGAACGCGGCGTGGTTGGCAAAATCCTCAAACTGGATCAGCACGCCGGGGAAGGCGGCGCGGGCTGCCGTCATGAACTCGTCGACGAACGAGTCGTAAGCGTCGCCGGTGAGGCGCTTCTGCCGCAGGCCGATATAGTAGGGATCGGCGAGCAGCTCTTCATTGTTGGTGCCGACGTCGAGCATGACCGGCAGGCATTCCTCGGGGTGAATGCCGGCGCAGGCCGAGTACAGCGACAGCTTGCCGACCGGGATGCCCATGCCGTTTGCGCCGAGATCGCCGAGACCGAGGATGCGCTCGCCGTCGGTGACGACGATCAGCTTGGCGCGATAGGGCCAGTTGGCGAGGATCTCCGCGATGCGGCCGCGATCATTGGCCGAGATGAACAGGCCGCGCGGACGCTGGAAGATCAGGCCGTATTTCTGGCAGGCGAGGCCGACGGTCGGCGTGTAGATCAGCGGCTGGATCTCGTCGATGTTGTCGCAGACCACGCGGAAGAACAGCGCCTCGTTGCGGTCGTGCAGCGCGTTGAGCGCGACGTACTTCTCGAGGTCGTTGGACAGGCTACGCAGGTTGACGAGGATGCGCTCGGCCTGGGCCTGCATCGACATGACGCCCGCGGGCAGGAAGCCGCGCAGGCCGAACGCGTCGCGCTCCTGGTCGGTGAAGCCGGTGCCCTTGTTGAGCAGCGGGTCGCGCAGCAGCGTCAGCCCGCGCGGGGAATAGGTTGATGGCGTCGGTGCGCTCATACGTTGCGGTTGGGTCAAGGCAATCTCCGAGGTGCTTTGTGCGAGCCTCGCCATTCCGGAGCGCGCCGGCGTTGATCGGCATCAACGGCGGCGGGATGGCGGGAACGGACTGTTAACACAGTTTACGTTCCGCGTTGCACCAATGACGTTGTGCAACTGCGTTGCGGTGAGTGCAGAGGAAGATTGCGGGGCGTGCCCTAGGACCGGCCTGTGACGAAGGACCACAGCAGCGCGAGCACGGCGACCGCCATGATCGCGGTGCCGATCCAGCCGAGGGCGATCAGCCAGGACCGGCCGCGGAAGCGGCCCATCAGCCCGGCGTTGGAGACGATGACCATCATCATCGCCATGATCGGCACCGCGGCGATGCCGTTGAGCACGGCGCTCCATACCAGCATATGGATCGAATCGATGCCGGTGAAGCCGAGGCCGAAGCCGATGATGGTGGCCGCTGCGATGATGCTGTAGAAGCCCGCGGCCTCGTCCGGCTTGGCCTCCAGGGTCGCATGCCAGCCGAAGATCTCGGCGACGCCGTAGGCAGCCGATCCCGCCAGCACCGGGATCGCCAGCATGCCCGTGCCGATGATGCCGAGGGCGAACAGCAGGAAGGTGAAGTCACCGGCGAGCGGCCGCAGCGCCTCGGCAGCCTGCGTCGCGGAATCGATCTTGGTGATGCCGTTGCCGTGCAGCACGGTCGCGGTCGTCAGAATGATGAAGAAGGCGATCGCGTTGGAGAAGATCATGCCGATCGTGGTGTCGATCCGCATGCGCCGGAGCTCGGGATGGTCCTTCCTGGAGAGCTCGCGCAAGGGCCGATCGACCTTGCCCTGGTTCATCTCCTCGACTTCCTGCGAGGCCTGCCAAAAGAACAGATACGGACTGATGGTCGTGCCGAGCACGGCGACGACGGTCAGCAGATAGTCGGCATCCGTTGACGGCGTTGGCCACACCGCGGCCAGCAGCGCCGTGCTCCAGGGCACCTTGACCATCAGCGCCGTGGCGACATAGGCGAACAGGCTGAGCGTGAGCACCTTGATGAAGGGCGCGTAGCGTCGATAGGGCAGGAACACCTGGAGCAGGGTGGATGCGGCGGCGAAGATCAGCGCATGTTCATGGTTGAGGCCGCCGATCACCAGCGACAGCGCTTCGGCCATAGCGGCGATGTCGGCTGCGATGTTGAAGGTGTTGGCGCCGACCAGCAGCCCCACCAGTGCGAAGACGATCCAGCGTGGCGCGAGTGCCGTAATGTTGGCTGCGAGGCCCTTGCCGGTGATCCGACCGATCCGCGCGCTCACCAGCTGGATGGCGATCATGAACGGTGTCGTAAGAAACACCGTCCAGAGCAGGCCGTAACCGAATTGTGCGCCGGCTTGCGAGTAGGTGGCAATGCCTGAGGGATCATCGTCGGCCGCGCCGGTGACGAGACCAGGACCCAGCAGCCGAAAGACACTCGAGGACGATTTCTTCGGCTTGTTGGGCTCGGATGCAACGATCATCGTCACGGCGGCGTCCCCCGAGAATGCTTATGCTACTCGAAGTCGCAGCGGGCCCTTTTTGTTCCGGGCTTGGGAACCGGAGGAGAATACCGGCGTTTGTCATCACGGCGGGATTTGCGATGGGGGGACGTTTGCCGGATCAGCGGCAACCAGTGCACGACGAGGGGCTCGGCATTGCCGAGCGCGAGCGGCTTTTTTCCGGCGGCAGCGAGCTGGCTGGACTGATGCTGCAGTTCGATTGGGCGAGCACGTCGATCGGAGCCCCCGAGCACTGGCCCCAGAGTCTGAAGACCGCCGTCAGAATCATGCTGACCTCGCAGCAGCCGATCTGGATCGGCTGGGGCCGGGAGCTGATCTATCTCTACAACGACGCCTACAAGGCCATCATCGGCGGCAAGCATCCCTGGGCCCTCGGACGTCCGACGGCCGTGGTCTGGCACGAGATCTGGGAGGACATCGGCCCATTGCTCGCCAAGGCGAGCGGCGGTGACCAAGGGACCTATGTCGAGGCCCAGCTCCTGATCATGGAGCGCAACGGTTTTCCCGAGGAGACGTACTACACGTTCTCCTACAGTCCCATTCCCGATGATGACGGGTCGCCGGGCGGCATCTTCTGCGCCAACACCGACGACACTCAGCGCGTGATCAGCGAGCGCCAGCTGGCGTTGCTGCGCGCGCTCGCCAACGCGGGGGCGGAGGCGCGCAGCGTCGACCTGGCCTGCGCGAGTTGCGCGCGCGCTCTTGCAGGCGAGCCGCGCGATCTTCCGTTCGTGATGATCTACATGACCGAGCCGGATGGCGAAGCGGCGCGGCTCGAGGCCGTGACCGGGATCGGCCGCGATCATCCGGCCGTTCAGCTGAGGCTGCCCATACGATCTGGGAAGGGCTGGCCGTTTGCTGAAGCATCGCGCCAGCAGGCTGCCGTCCGGGTCGGCGATCTCACGCAACTGTTCGGCGTGGCCTTTCCAAGCGGGGGCTGGCGCCAGCCGCCGACCCAGGCGGTGGTGATACCGCTTGCTCCCTCCGGCGAGGCCGGGCAGGGCGGCTTCGTCATTGCCGGTCTCAACCCATTCCGTCTCTATGACGAGAGCTATGCACGCTTCCTGAACCTCGTTGCCGGGCAGATTGCAGCCGCCGTCAGCAATGGCGGAGCCTATGAGGCGGAACGCCGCCGCGCAGAAGCGCTGGCCGAGGTCGATCGCGCCAAGACAACGTTCTTCTCCAATATCAGCCACGAGTTTCGCACGCCGCTGACATTGATGCTCAGTCCGCTGGAAGACATGCTGGGACTCCACGGGGCGGCGATCGGTGCGGAGGAGCGCTCGGTCCTCGACCTCGTTCACCGCAACGGCATACGCCTTCTCAAGCTGGTCAACACGCTGCTGGATTTTTCGCGGATCGAGGCCGGTCGCATGACCGCGAACTTCGAGCCCGTGGATCTCGTTGCCTTCACCGCCGAGCTCGTCTCGAACTTCCGCGCGGCGACCGATCGTGCGGGGCTCCGCCTGGTGATCGACGCTGAAGCTCTGCCCGAGCCGGTCCATGTCGACCGCGACATGTGGGAGAAGATCGTTCTCAACCTCGTCTCGAATGCGTTCAAGTTCACCTTCGACGGCGAGATCGCGGTGTCGGTCGGCCCCTCAGCCGATCGCCGCCATGCCGAGCTGAGGGTTCGCGACACCGGCACCGGCATCCCTCGCGAGGAGCTGCCGCATCTGTTCGAGCGGTTTCGTCGCGTTGAGGGCGCGCGCGGCCGCTCCTTCGAAGGCAGCGGCATCGGTCTCGCCCTGGTTCAGGAGCTGGTGAAGCTTCATGGCGGTGAGATCACCGCCGAGAGCGAGCTCGGCCGCGGCTCCGTGTTCCGGCTGCGCATTCCGCTGGGAACGGGCCATCTGCCGTCCGGCCAGCTCCGCACCTCGCCGACGCAGGCCGTCGCGACGCAGCGCGCCCGGGCCTATGTCGACGAAGCGCTGGGCTGGCTGAACGGCGGCCGGCCGGTCGAGCTTCCTCATCCTTCAGCATCCGACGATCTTGGTGTTCGCGCCGTTGCGGCATCCGGCCGGGATCGCGTGGTGCTCGCGGACGACAATCCCGACATGCGGGATTACGTGCGTCGCCTGCTCGATGAGGATTATGAGGTCGAAGCGGTGTCCGACGGCAAGGCTGCGCTGCAGGCCGTTCGCCGGCGACGGCCCGATCTCGTGCTGACTGACGTCATGATGCCGCAGCTCGATGGCTTCGGTCTGCTTCAGGCGCTGCGCAGCGACGCGCAGCTGCGCGACATCCCTGTCGTCATCCTGTCCGCGCGTGCCGGCGAGGAGGCGAAGGTCGAAGGGCTCGATGCCGGCGCCAGCGACTATCTCAGCAAGCCGTTCAGCGCGCGCGAGCTACTGGCGCGCGTGCGCGCCAATATCGATCTTGGGCGCGTCCGGCGCGAGGCGGAGACCACGCTGCGCGAGCTGAACGAGCGGCTGGAGGCGCAGGTGCTCGAGCGGACTGCGGAGCTGCAGGCCAAGGAGGCGCGGCTCCGCACCATCTTCGAGGCGAGCTACACGTTTCAGGCGCTGCTGTCCTCGGACGGCACGCTGCTGGATGCCAATGCCACCTTGCTCGAGGCGATCGCTGCGCCTTTGGACGAGGTTGTCGGTCAGCCCTTTTGGCAGACGCCGTGGTTTGCGGGCACCCCCGGGATGTCCGACGTGATCCGGTCACTGGTCGACGCCGTGGCCCGGGGCGACGAGGCGCGACAGGAGCTCCAGCTCGAACTGCCGGTCGGCGGCTGGCGCTGGTTCGACTTCCAGATGCGGCCGGTGCGCGACGAAACCGGGCAGGTCGTCGCCATCGTGCCCGAGGCGGTCGAGTTGACCGAGCGCCGCAAGGCGGAGGAGGCGTTCCGACAGGCGCAGAAGATGGAGGCGATCGGCCAGCTCACCGGCGGCGTCGCCCACGACTTCAACAATCTCCTGACCGTCATCAGATCATCGGCCGACCTGCTGCGCCGGCGTCAGCTGTCACCTGAGCGGATGCGCCGCTATGTCGATGCGATCTCCGATACGGCCGATCGCGCCGCCAAGCTGACGGGGCAGTTGCTCGCTTTCGCGCGCCGCACGGCGATGGAGCGCCGCGTGTTCGACGCAGCCGGGCACATCGAGCAGATCGAGGACATGCTGCAGACCGTACTCGGGGCGCCCGCCGTGATCGAACTCGATCTGCGGGTACGGCCGTTGCCGGTCGACGTCGACGTCAATCAGTTCGAGACCGCTCTCGTCAATCTGGTCGCCAATGCGCGCGATGCGATGAACGGCCGCGGCGTGCTGACCATCCGCGGTGATCTCGTGTCGCACGAGGGCGCCGCCGGGCAGACGCAATGCGTCGCGATCGCCGTCAGCGACACCGGCTGCGGCATCGCCCCAGATCAGATCGACCGCATCTTCGAGCCGTTTTTTACGACCAAGGGAGTCGGGCGCGGTACCGGGCTGGGCTTGTCTCAGGTCTACGGGTTCGTTCATCAGTCCGGTGGACGGGTGCTGGCGGAGAGTGAGCTCGGCCAGGGGACGACGCTGACCCTGCTGCTTCCGCTCACCCACAAGCCATTGGGACCGCGCGAACGGACCGAGCATCATGCCGAGGTGCTTGCCGCGCGCTGGAACGTGCTGGTGGTCGAGGACAACCCTGAGATCGGCGAGTTCTCGACGCAACTGCTCGAGGACCTCGGTTATCGCACCGTGCTGGCGCGCAGCGGTCTCGACGCGCTCCGGATGATCGAAGACAATCCCGACGGCTTCGACCTCGTGCTCAGCGACGTCGTGATGCCGGGAATGGACGGTGTGACGCTCGGCCAGGAGATCCGCCGCCGGCTGCCGATGATTCCGATCGTGCTCAACAGCGGCTACAGCGATGTGCTGGCCGATGGCGACCGGCACGGCTTCAGCCTGATCCACAAGCCCTATTCGGTCGACGAACTGTCGCGGGTGCTTCGCCAGGTGATGGCCGCGCGCGGCACGAGCCCTACGCCATCATCGCCAGAGTAGACACGGTCAGGACGATCCCCCGTTCTTCGTGCGCGCGTCGCGATCGACACTTGAAGATGCGCGTGGCGCCGGAGTATTTTCCGTCGCCGGGGGGCGTCAGAATGACGGATGAGGAATTATTGCCGGGTGAGAGCCGCGCGGTGCGGTGGGCCTACGCCGTCGCCATCGGCGGGGCGTTACTGATCAGTGGCAGCGCCGTCGCAAAGGACGATGACAAGGACGCGTCCTCATCAGGTCTCGCCAACGTCTATATCGATTTCCGCACGAACTATGCCTATGTCCCCGGCGGGACGCTGTCGACCGGTCTCGGCGACACGTCCTTGTTCGGAACGCTGTCGCAGCTCGCGACCTTGCGGACGCTGCTGGACCGTCCGACCCTGCCCGGACGCCCGCAGCTCTCGGCGCCGACCAGCCATGGCGTCGGCGTCGACGTTCCGCTGACGGTGGATCTCGGCGAGGCGCTGTCGCTCTATGGCGGTTTCACCGGCAGCGCGTCCTACAACGGCCTGTCCGGCTGGTCGGACGTCGCGGTGACGAGCTGGTTCCTCGGCTTCCAGGCCGACGTGTACCAGCAGAACGGCGGCGCGTTCCCCACCTTGACGCTGCAGTCGACGGTGACGCGCTCGGTGCCGGACGCACCATTGGCGACCACCTCGTTCAATACGGTCGTGGAGGCGAAATACGCGCTCGACCCAGAGGAGATGCGCGGCTGGCTTGCGGGCGTCCAATTGACTCATGTCAAGGTCGACTCCGTGCTGGCGCGCGTCGGCAACACCACGGCCGGCTATGTCGGCGGCTACTACCAGTGGGACAACAATTGGAAGATCTCTGCGCGCGTTGGGCTCCAGTCCTTCGGTGGCGCGCAGCTGCTCGCCGTCACGCCGATCGCGTCCTACACGCAGCCGCTGGTCAGGCTCGATCTCGACCGCATGGACGATGGCGACAACCGGCTGTTCGGCATCACGGCGCAGATCGCATGGGCCCCCAAGCCCGTCTATCAGCTGACCGTGCGAACGCCGCTCTACGCGATCAAGAACTGATCGGCACTGCGGCGAGTGAAACCTCCTTCTCCTTGCGTGGACCGACAAGCGTGCCATCGCGCCGTGGATCACGGCGCGTGCTCGCGCTTGACACGTCGGGCAAATCAGGCGCATTTTGCCATCGTCGAAGAAATCATGGAGCCCGCGCCGAGGATCAGGCAGCGGGCTTTTTCTTTGGTCGAGCGAGGATTCGCGCGGGCGACTATCGAAATCGGAAAATCCGATCGCCGCTTTTCGATCGAATTTGACACGTCGGGCAAATCACCGGCATATTGCCAGCATCGAAATTTCCGAAATCACTGTCGACACACAGCCCGCGAAGCAACAGCCGCTGGGCTGTTCTTTGCCGCGCGTGACTGCTCCGGGATCGTCTCGTTACGCGAGGCCGCAACGTGCGGACTCCTCATCATCTGGATATTGGCCGCCCCGCGCGAACGGGACGGTCGCGGGCGTGGCGCTGGTCGCCGCGCCCGCAGCGGTCCCTCGCGCGAGGGATAGGGTTCGCGCCCGAAGCGATCGCGTTGGCCGCGATCCGCCGCGACTTTCTTTCAACAACGATCAGGAGAGCAAGATGACTGCCTATTTGATTTCGCTTGCGGTGGCGGGGCTCGTCGCGATGGCCGCCGCCGATGCGCTGTCGTGATCACGCTCCAAATCAACTCGAGACTCCGGAAGCGACCATGTCGAAGACGATCACCGAAATCCGCTCGATGGCGCGCAGCCACACCAAGACGGCGATCAACACCCTGGTCGGCGTGATGCGCTCGCCCAAGGCCACCCATGCGGCGCGCGTATCGGCCGCCAACGCCATCCTCGATCGCGGCTGGGGCAAATCGCCCCAGGCGCTGCAGAATGGCGAGGACGGCGCGCTGGAGCTGATCCATCGCATCGAGCGTGTGATCGTGCATCCGGACAACTCGGATGACGAGCAGGAAGCTGAAGACGGGAATAGCAGCATCGGCGGTTGATCGATCTTGACGGTCGAGACTGGTTGTTCTATTTTTGTTCTCGCTTCGGAAAGGGCGTCAGCGTGCGCGCCGATCGACGGTGCATCGAGATGCTGGTGGGTCACGTCATCGCAGTAGAGACGAGGCGGCATCGAGCTGCTGGTTTCGTCGCGCAGTGGCTCGCGGTCGGTCTCTTCCTGGTAGCCTTCGTGTGCGGCCCGGCCGCCGCCGATGTCGTGCTGAACTATGCCGTCGAGGCTGACGGAAAGACAGGCAGTGGTCAGCTCGAGAGTTGTGGTCCCGACCGCATTTGCCGCTTCCGGGCTGCTGATCTCGACGTTGAACTCATCGTCTATCGGGATGCCGATGGCGTTACCATGATGGACATGGTTGTCCAAGGCGCGTCAGGCTGCTGCTACACGGTCGACACCCAGCAACGATTTCGAGCGGTCCTAAAATCAGGTTTGCAGGGCTTTGCGATTTATCGGCGCATGTCGTCGGGCTCTGATGAATTCGTCAGGACCCCGTTCTCCTGGAATAGGCGGATCGGAACCATTTATCTTGGGTTTCAAAAGAGCCGGTGAATCAACGGCCATGAGTCATAGGAGGTTTGGACGTGCGACTGAGCGGGGGTGCACTTGTCGCGTGCGCAGTCTACACGTTGTTCGCTGCCTCCGGATTGATCGGCTCGGCATTGGTCCCGGATGTTAAGACGAGCGTATTGCTATCGTCTCTCGCGGTGTTCCCTGCTGGTCCTTTCTGGTCCGTCTGGGCCCTGGTTTCGGGCTCGGGTAATTTCCCGTTTTCCGTCGAGTCATGGTTGAACAGTCTGCCCATCTATTATCTCGAGTCGCTCTTGCTCATCTACCTGGTCGGCTGGGCCGCAAGTGCGAGGACGATGGCTGGCGCGTCGCCGCGAGGGTGACGCTCGGGCGCCCGGCGGTCGCATCGATGGTTGATCGTATCGATGAACGATTCCTGCTCGACGGCCGCGGCGATTGATGGGCTCGCGGCTGGGTTAGCCGTCTATCTCAGATGAGCGTTCGAGGGGCGTGCGGTTGCTACTTTATTACGGCACTGACCGTTGCGCCCCACTGAAGCGAAGTTCATTCGCGCCGAAGTATTTTAGATCCAGCGGTTGACCGAGCTCAGCGAGGGATATCATTGCCGATCCTCAAGATCCCCACCGCGAAGGTGTTCGAGCCGCTGCTGGCGCCGTCGCGCTACAAGGGCGCATTCGGCGGCCGCGGTTGGCGTGATGCGCTCGCCCAAGGCCACCCATGCGGCACGCGTGTCGGCCGCCAACGCCATCCTCGATCGCGGCTGGGGCAAATCGCCCCAGCCGCTGCAGAATGGCGAAGACGGCGCGCTGGAGCTGATCCATCGCATCGAGCGAGTGATCGTGCATCCGGATGGAGAGGATGATGGGCAGGAGAATGAGTGATCGCTCATGGCGAAAGCCATGCGAGCGTCGATCTCGATCGGAAGCATGGCAGACGCGATTTTGGAATGGAAGGTCGAGACAGCTCGTCGCTGCAACTGGCCATTGACAATTCCTGCGGGGTCTGATGTTCTTTTTTTGTTCCTGGCAGGTGTAACGGCTCGCGCAATTTGTCACGTTGACGTCACCTCAGAGGTCGGCTGCTGCCCGGATGATTATTGTTGCGACAGCGCGACTGCCGCGGTGGCGTGCACGCCTTGCGAGGAGGGAGATTGTGCTGCTCAACAAAGGAGGGCTGATCGCTTCCGCTCTCTATATTGTGCACTTTCTGCTGTTCAGCAGCCTGTCTTACTTCGCCGGCTTGAAGGCGAGTGTCTTGCTGGCTGAAATGGCGGTTCTTCCGGCCGGGTTGATCCTTGGCTGGGTCTGGCTAGCCTTTGGTCTTCACGACCCGCCCTTTGACACCGAAAGCTGGATGAACAGCTATCTTTTCTATTTCCCCGTCAGCCTGCTGATTTCTTACATGTTCGGATGGATGCTTCATACCCTTTGGCGTCTGTCTCTCAGATACATAGGCCCAGGACTTGAACGGATCGACGTGCGTCTGATCAAGCGGCTCGATCGGAATTAGTCGGACGGCGAGACACCGTGTTGCCGTCATGTCGATGCGGCGGCAAGCGCCAACTCGCGTCACGTCGCATTGGCCGATGCATTTCATGTCGCCGTTGGAAGATTGATTGGCCCGACGAAGAGCTGCCGGCGTCGTTCGCGCGGACCGTTGCGATTCCAGACGGCACGCCAGCGACACCATTTGAAAATCCCTTTCACCAAGGTGAATGCAACCATGGCTGCTCGACACTCGCTCACATTTCAGATCAACCCCGCCTTGCCGGGTCACGCCGCCGTTGTGGTCAATGATCCGACGGGGCATGTTTATGCTGGTTTCGGCCCGCAGCATCATGGCTCGATTTCAGACCAAGGGAAATTTGACGCTCACTGGATGCAAAACGGGAAAGCCCCACCGAACGACTTCTCCAGCGTCGCGGATGACGGCCAGTATGCGACGTTCACGGTTCCGATTTCCGAAGAGCAAGCTGATCTCGCACGTGGGGAGATCGCGAAGATCGGGGCCGAACCTCTCTTGTACAATGGCTGGGATCTTGCCCGTTTCTCGCGAGATCCCCGCATCTGTACTTCGGTCGTGAACAGGATCACTGAAGCCGCGGGCCTTGGAAAACACCTTTATCCGGTGCCGCAAGCCAATTACGAGTATCTGTCCGATATCGCCGATACGCTCGCGAAGGATCCAAAGGCGCAGCGATTGGCTCGAACGGGATTGCCGATCCCTGATGCCCTCCGCGGACTTCAGAAAGACTACGCATATGTTGGCGGTGGCGCCGATACGCCCTCCGAACGATTGGGACGTGTTCCCAGTCGGTCGAGCAGCGATGGGCCGTCCGTACCAGCGTCATCCTTCGACGAGCGCTTTGTCGATCAAGTCAACCCAATGGCCGGAGAGGCCCTGCCGAGCTGGGTCGAGCCCGGCGTCGTCATCGAGGAACAGCGTCAGCCGGTTCGACGTCTTCGATCGCGGCAGGCGACCCCTGATCCATCCGTATTCGATGCCGGGGCGCCGCCTGTGCCCTTCGTGTCGGCCCCGTGGACGGCTCAACCGCCTGGCAGCAGCAGGTGACCATTGTCGACATTGAAGATCCCCACCGCGAAAGTGTTCGAGCCGCTGCTCGCGCCGGCGCGCTACAAGGGCGCGTTCGGCGGCCGCGGCTCGGGCAAGTCGCATTTCTTCGGCGAGATGCTGGTCGAGACTTGCCAGGCCGAGCGCGGCACGCTCGCGGTGTGCATTCGCGAGGCGCAGCGGACGCTTGCGCAATCGTCCAAGCGGCTGATCGAGGACAAGATCGCAAGCCTCGGTCTCGGCCAGGGCTTCCGGCCTTTCAGTGACCGCATCGCGACGCCCGGCGACGGGCTCATCATCTTCCGCGGCATGCAGGATCACACCGCGGAGTCGATCAAGTCGCTGGAAGGATTTCGCATCGCCTGGATCGACGAGGCTCAGACGCTGAGCGCGCGGTCGCTGTCGCTGCTGCGGCCGACGATCCGGGCGCCGCGTTCGGAGCTGTGGGCGAGCTGGAATCCGCGCCGCAAGTCGGATGCCGTGGACGATTTCCTGCGCGGGCGCAAGCCGGACGGCGCGGTCGTCGTCAAGGCGAGTTGGCGCGACAATCCGTGGTTTCCGGCGGTGCTGGACGAAGAGCGGCGGCTCGATCTTTCGCTCTATCCGGACCGCTACGAGCACATCTGGGAGGGCGACTACGTGCGTGCATTCGAAGGCGCCTATTTCGCCGATCTGCTGGCGCAGGCGAAGCGCGACGGGCGGATCGGCAAGGTGGCGGCGGATCCGCTGCTGCCGTTGCGCGCCTTCATCGACATCGGCGGGGCCGGAGCGACCGCCGACGCCTTCACGATCTGGATCGTGCAGTGGGTGGGTAACGAAGTTCGCGTGCTCGACTACTACGAGGCCGTCGGCCAGGTGCTGGCCTTCCATGTCAACTGGCTGCGCGCGCGGGGCTATCAGAACGCGATCCTCTATCTTCCGCACGACGGCCTCGCAACCAACGCGGTGACCGGCAAGCGCTACGCCGACCATCTGCGTGAAGCCGGCTTCGCCGTCGAGCCGCCGCTCAAGAACCAGGGCAGGGGCGCTGCGATGATGCGGATCGAGGCGCTGCGCCGGCTCGGTCCGCAACTGTGGTTCAATGAGACGACGACCGAGGCCGGCCGCGAGGCGCTCGGCTTCTATCACGAGCGGAAGGACGAGACGCGCAATGTCGGGCTCGGTCCCGAGCACGACTGGTCGTCCCATGCCGCCGATGCGCTCGGTCTGATGGCGATCTGCTACGAGGCACCTGGTCGTAGCGGGAGCTTCAACCGGCCGATCCGATACCAGGATGCGGGATGGCGGTGACCTTGCGTCGTCTGCTCCCAACGTGTGGCGACCAGCCGAGCTCTTGCGAGAGTGATGTTCCGGCCTGCTTCCCCGCATCACTTTTGACAGCCACGAGCGATATAATAGTTTGTTCTGTGTGCCGCCGGTTTGGTTCAGTGTCACTGTGGTTCAGCCGGTCCGATAATACGTGTCATCAGCTGAGGAGCGAGACGTCGATGATCGAAAGTGGGGATGCAAACAGGATATCATTGATCGCTCTCAGGCTGGGCTGCGCATCTCAGGTCATGTGGGTGATAATGACGGATCTTGTCATCTCCAGGCCGAGCGCTGACGGACCCTGGGATTATTCCTACTTCGTAGCGCATGTCATTTGGCTTGCCCCGATTGCGGCATTGTGGATCGTCCGTCGTTCTCCCTCCGCGACGATCCTGCTCGCGTTGGCATTGTCAGCGATCTTGGTTTTGCGGCTTTATGATTGCCTGCGGGTCGTCATGTATGGAGCTTCGGTTCTACGGAAACTCACCGAGGCCGATCTCGGGGCCACCGTCATCGGGGGGCTTTCTCTTGTCGTGGTTTTCCTCTGGTCAGCACATGTGTTGACGACCTTCATCTTCAATGCCGTGCAGTCGATCGTCGGAGTATTCAGAAATGGCTAAGAGGTATTCTATCACATTGGTCATAGGCTCGGGGATTCCGGGCCACGCGGCGGTTGAGATCAAGGATCCGGGGCATACGAGCTTCTCTTGATAATCGGATGGCACTTCGTGTCCGTTTTTTATCTCCAAGTGCCGCGCGAAATCAGGAGTAACGTCCGACGCAAGAGCCATTCGTTGTCTCATCCCTCTTCGCGCAGACGAACAATCGTCCCTCGTCCGCTCAGGCTGAAATTCACATGCGTGCTCTTTTGAATGTTCTTAAATACGGTTTGGTGGTCTCCATCCTCATCATCTGGTTTCCCGCTCAATACGCCGTCGTACGGGGTGTGCCGCAGCTGCTCCTGGCGGTCGTCGTTGCAGGATATCTGCTCGCAATTCTCCTGCTCGCGCTGAGTGCCTTGTCCGAAAGGCTGGGAGTGAAGCTGAGCGCGCGCCTGAGCGTATGGTTCTGGCTGATTGTTCCTCCGGTGATCTCATTGCCGCTTCAGCTTGGCATTTGGCTTTATGCCCGGCGACACGACTCGTTCTATGGGTGCATCGACTGCGGCTGGCATTTGTTCTGGGCGCCTGTCATTAGTCGCACGGCGCGCAATGTGGAGGTCGACTTCTATCTCCTTGCTGGCATGCTTGCCGTCGCATTTTACGCCATTCTGCTTGTTTCGAGTCTCTTCATCAAGATCATGGCTGGACGTTCATAGAGGAGTTTCATGACGACGTATTTGCGACGCGCGGAGGACCGAAAGCGAGCGATCCTGGATGATGCTCCCGACACCAAATTCGAGTTCGAGAGTCAGAATTTCGCTGACATTCCGAAAGGCAAACGGCCAGCGATCAACAATCCCATACAGTGGCACGCGAAGGCGGCTCAGGCGATCAAGTCATACGATCCCTTGATCGAGGCCGCAGCCAGGCGCAATGGGATCAATCCAGATCTCGTGAGAGCCATCATCTACACGGAAGCTTCGAGAGGCGGATACGGCTATTATTTCGAGGCGGCGGATCAATCGTTGCGGTCAGCCTTGGGATTCAAGCGCGATCATCTGAGCCATACGATCCTTCCGGGCAACCTCGATCCCAGCTGGCAGCAGCTCATTCCCAACTCCGACGTCCACAAGCCCGAAGACAACATCGAGCTCACCGCGAGGCTGATCGCCGGGATCGCCAAGCGGCTGGACGATCCAAGCGTCGAGAACGTCTACGCGCTCTACAACAGCCTGTCGCACGATCGCACCTACGTGAACAAGGAAATCAAGTCGACGCCGTATTATGCCAAGCGCGCGTTCGAGGCGAAGGCTTGGGAAAAGGATGATTGGTCGGCGCCCGATGTGACCGTCCCTTCAGCGGACGGCGGCGCGCCGGGCAGGCAGGACGCACGCACTGTACGGCAGGATCAATCCAGCGCTCAGGACATGCCAGCCTGGTTCGCTGACCGCTTCGGCCGTTGGCTTCCCGAATCCGGCAACGACATGTCGCAGTCGGCGCTGTTGCGCGAGCTCGCACGGCGCCGGAACGCGGAAGCAGCTGCAGCTCAGGCAATGCCTCCAGGCATCACCGCGCCGTCGCTATCGATCCAGGACGGGCAGGGGACGCTCGGCGTGACCGAGGGCGTCACCAGACCAGGTGTGCCCGATACGGTGCGGGCGCCGATCCGCATCCTGCGATCGCGCCGCGCGGATCAGATGCCGTCGGCAGACCCCGCTGGTTCCCCGGGGATTGGGCCCAATCAGTTCGCGGGGACGGACCAGGATCCATCCTTCGATGACCGGTTCGGGAGCTGGGCAGCGTCCGGCAAGACAACGGCGCCGCTGTCGCCGTATCAGCAACTCCTGCCGATGCCGACGTCGCGGGCGTCAGTCGGTGTGCTCGCAGGGGACGCAATGCCGGATTATCCTTTCCAGCTTCCGGAATTCGGAGACACGCCGCCTGGCCAGGAAGACTGGGCCGGAACCCGGACGCAGCGTCCGCCATGGTGGCCCTCGCGCTGAACGACCTCGATGAAAAGCTCGCCACGGCCAGCATGCGCCGATACGCGAGCGACGCTGTCAAAGATATGGATCAGAGACCATGCCCAGGATGTCCATCTCCGACCTCAAGACCATGCTCGCAGCCGAGAAGGCCGATGCGCTCGCCGCGATCTCGGCTGCTCGGCTCGCCGAGGAGCGCGCCGACGCCATTGACTACTATCTCGGCAATATGAAGAAGGACATGCCGGCGCAGGAGGGGCGCTCACGCGCCGTCTCCACCGATGTCGCCGATACGGTCGAAGGCCTGATGCCGCATTTGATGGATATCTTCGCCGGCTCCGACGAGGTCGTGCGGTTCGAGCCCGTCGGTCCGGAGGACGAGGCCGCGGCCTCGCAGGAGACCGACTACGTCAATCACGTCTTCATGCAGCAGAACCCCGGATTCATGATTCTCTACTCGTTCATCAAGGATGCGCTTCTCTCTAAGGTCGGCATCGTGAAGGTGTGGTGGGAAGAGCGCGAGGAGGAGAGCCGGGAGACCTACTATGATCTCACCGAGGACCAGTTCGCGCTGCTGGCACAATCGGTGATGGAATCGGACGGTGCTATGCGCATCGTGGCGCATACGAGGCACGATGCAGAGAGCGCTTCGTCGTCACGTTCAAACGACGCACCGCTGTCCTGAGGCCGATGTCGCTCAGTTCGCTCGCGCGGCGAACCGGTTTAGGCGGGTTTGCATTCAGAGGCCGGCCGAGAAGGTGGGAGCAGTGCGGCTCTTGAAAAGAATGCCACGAGCATGTTGTAGAGGTTCTATATTTGTTCTAGTTTACGTTGACGCAGCGGAAGCTGCCTGCGGCTGATGGCTGAGCCCGCGTTTTCTACGGCAATGCCATGTGATCGCAGCGATCAGATCGCATCCGCGGCTTTGGGCCTCTGGGTACGGATCGCAGGCTCGTATCGTCGTGGGAGATCGTCGTGCTTCGATTTGCAAGATGGATCGTTGGCATCGTCGTGCTGGTGCTTCTAGTGCCTGTCGTCAGTCTGGGCCTGCAGATTGTCCGCGACGATCAGGCCTTCCGGCGAGCGGACCTGACAGGCGAGTTGGTTCGTAACGGCCGCTATGATCCTGCCGAGCATTTTTCGTTTGAACGAGCGTGCACTCATTCGGTGGGCGAGCAGGGCGATGGCGATCTGTACCAGCGTGGGTACACACGCCTCGATCCGACGACCGCCCATGATCCCGACATGGTCTGGCCGCTGGTTCTGATCAATGACACCGACAAGACCTATCGCATCCTCTACGGCCGCGAGGCTGAAGTGATGGCGCCCGGATGGGTGTGTCATGATCGGGTGACGCTGCAGGTTGAAACGGTCGATGGTCGCGCGAAAGCTTACATTGCCGAAACACGAGGTCATTAGGGATTGCCATGGCTGACCCCATTTTCAATTTTCAAAACTATCTGAACGACATGAGCAAGACGAGCGAACGTCTTGCCGACGCCAATTCGCTGCATGGATATGATCCGGTTCTGCGCGATTCAGCAGACAAGCCGCTCGAACTCGGCGCAGCCAGCGTCAATGCGATTGCCCACGCGTTGACGAGCGCCTATCTGGCTCATGACCATTCGACGACGGAAGCGTCAGCGCTCGGGTTTGCGCGTGAGCTGAAGTCCTATTTTGGACGGCAGCCGCCGGAGGCGTGGGACACCTTCAAGGACATGTACAACAACCAAGTCGGTCGGAACATCGCCGACTACGCCAAGAAGAATGGCCTTCCGCGTGAGCAGATTCAGGATCTCATTCTGGATGCGCTCAGTTCGGGCCGGCTGATCGCAACCCGGAGGGACCCTCGGATTGCGCCGTCGTTCAACGGGAATCCGCTGAACTTCGAGGCGCCAAGCGGCGACGCCGCACCCTGGACGCGTCCGTCGCCCGGCTTTGGCGATTATGCCGCGACGATCACTCGGGTGCCCATCCCTGCCGGCCCAACGCGCGGTCCGTCCGGGCTTGGAAGGAGAGGGGATGTCGAGTCCGGCCCGGCATCGGCCTCGCCCAGGGGCGCATTCGCCGACGGCAGGGCCGTGTTTCCGGGAGGCCTTCCGAGTCTGATCGCATCGATCGCCGCCCAAGACGGGGGCAACCCGACGCGCGATCATGGGCAGGCGCGTGGTCTGCCGGGGCTGATCCAGGACTATCTCCGGCAGCAACCGGGCGGACCGCGCTGATCGCTTCAGCTCGCGGCCGCAACCGGCCCTGTTGCGCGAGCTTGCACGGCGCCGGAACGCAGAGGCGGCTGCAACTCAGGCAAATGGCTTCGGAGATCATCGTGCCGTCTGGCGCAGTCGGTCATGGACTCGGACGCCGCGATGCGGATCGTGGCGCATACGATGCGCAGCCGAGAGCAGGCCGCTCATCTGCGGCGCGCCGACCAGGATGCACTGGCCCGTCGCGGTGGTGGACGATTGTGAAGGCGATGTTCGTGTTGAACGCGCCGGATCAGGTCGCAATTCAGCCTCGAGGGGCCACGCTGAGCCGATAGCAAGCATACTCATCCGGCGAGAGCAGTGCTGCTCACAAGCCGGACCGCGCAAGGCTCGCCGGGCCTCGGAGCGGACGACCAGTATAGTAACGTCAACAAGTCGCAGGGCTTATCGCATCCCATTTGTTCGAATGTGTCAGCTCAGCATGGCTATAGCCACGATAATCGGCGCGGATCCGACCATCCATCCCCACAGCATCCACTCGTGCCGGATCGCGAGTCTCAGATGATCTCGACCGGGCTCCGTCAGTTTCGCGGGATCCATTGCCGTGAAGTAAAAGCCGGACCACGTCCAAAACCAAGAGCCCGGCTTTAGGTAGCGCATGTCCGAGGCGCTCGGGGCAATATGGTTGTGGATGACGCGGATATCATTCAAACAGAGTCCCCACAGCGGCAGGCCTGCGATCGCCCAAAAACTCAGGATGCCGATGGCCGTGTAGGACATGTCTGCGGAGCTGATGAGGTGCCGATCAAGCCTGATCGCGTTATTTTCATAGATGATAGGTAGCCTAATGTCGGTCAATGAGAAAGGCAATCTTCGCCCGGACGGCATCTCCTTGGAGCTGCCGTTTGGCCCGATCGGGCTCGGAGCGACATACTATTGGAATCCGGGGACCCCGTCCGCGCCGAGGATCACTGTGACAGGGGGAGTGTGCAAGGGAGGAGGCGGGGTGCACCTCATCCACCTTAGAAGAGGCATGTCCTCCGAAGATACTCTGAGGTATGGCGCGTCGGTCAACGTGCCGTCGTTCAATGTCAACGCAACCATTCCGGACGAATCCGGCATTCCGCTGCCCTGGAAGGCGAAAGTATCGTCGATCGGAGTAGGAGCTGGACTTCCCGGTGTCAGTGCGAACTTTACGGCCACACCGGAACAAATCGCCACCTTCATCAGGAAGCACGTGCTGACCCCCATCATGGGGGCGACAGATCAGTCCGCGGTGCCTCAAGGCAGGCCCCAGAGTCTGCCGATCCGAATGCAGCCCGGCGCTGAGCGGCCCATGCCTTATGCTGGATATTCGGCCGGCAGCGAGCCATTTGCTTCGGGGATCTCTCCGTGGTTCTCCGACTATGCCGGCGTACGTGAGCCTCCAGCTCGCGCCGTTTCGGGAGGCGCTTCCGACCGTGCGTTCCTCGATGGTGCCTCGGCCATTCCCTACATCAAGGACGGGCGTGCAACGTTCGGAGCTCCCTCGGATCGCGCTGCTTCCTTTGTGAGCGGCGGCTCGGGAGCCGGCGGACCCGTGGGATCTGCCGGCGGCCTTCTCGGCATGATCCAGGATTATCTCCGGGACCCGGCCGTCTCGAATTAATAGCCGGCAGACGCTGCCCGGATCTGTTTCTCCATCACGCAACGAGTCCACCGCATGACCATGCCTCTTCAGTCCGCGCCGCTGCAACCGGCGCCGGCCCCGATCACGCACGACGTCACCATCGTCACGACGCGAAAATTCGCGCAGGCGCGGGTGATGGGCGTGCCGCCCGAGGAGTTCGGCATCGAGCGCAGCGCGCGCTCGATCCGCGACTGCAACTATTGCTTCCACGAGATCGTCACCAAGACCGAGGCGCAACTGATCGCCGAAGGCTTCGACGCTGCGCAGATCAAATCGCTCGGCGACTATACCGGGACCACCCGGGTCGAAACCTTGGCGCGCGATACGGTCGACGAGCATTCGCCGGCATCGTCGAGTGCGTCGAATTCGGGCACCAGGCTGGTCCGGATCACCGAGCATTATGTTCGGATCGACTATGAAGGCGAGGGCAGGCCGTGTCTGTACCAGATCATCACCGGCGGCGACCAAGGCGAGATCCTGCGCAAGGACGGCCAGGACTGCATCACGCCTTTCGATGCCATTCCCTTCGCCGCGACCACGCCGGTGCCGATGACGCACCGCTTCTTCGGCCGGTCCATCGCCGACCTGGTGATGCCGTTGCAGCGGGAGAAGACCGCGCTGAAGCGCGGGGCGCTGGACAATCTCTATCTGCACAACAATCCACGCGTCGAGGTGGCCGAGCAGAACGCCGGGCCGAACACGCTCGACGATCTCCTGGTCTCGCGCCCCGGCGGCGTCGTCCGCACCAAGACCGCGGGCGGCCTGAACTGGCAGGTGGTGCCTGATATCACCAGCTCGATCTATCCGATGTTGCAATACATCGACGCCGAGCTCGAGAGCCGCTCGGGGCTGTCCCGGCAGGCGCAGGGCATCGACGCCAACGCGCTGCAGAACCAGTCTGCGACCGCAGTGGCCCAGGTGTTTTCGGCCTCGCAGATGCGTATCAAGCTGATGGCGCGGATCATGGCCGAGGGCGTCCGCGACATGTTCGGCCTGCTGCATGCAACGATCCGCAAGCATGGCCAGCAGCGCCAGACGGTGCGCCTTCGCAATGCCTGGGTCCAGGTCGATCCGCGCAGCTGGAAGACGCGGGACGACATGACGATCGAGGTCGGCCTCGGCTCGGGCGGCAAAGCGCAACAGTTCGCACAGACGATGGCGATCGCCAATGTGCAGAAGGAGCTGGCAATGGCCGGCAAGGCCAACCTGGTCGGCGACCGCGAGCTCTACAACACGGCGGCCGAGCTGACGCGGATCATGGGTCACAAGAATCCCGGCCGCTTCTTCAACGATCCGGCCGCCGTCGATCCGCAGACCGGGCGCCTGCTGCATGCGCCGCCGGCCCCGCCGCAGCCGCCGCCCGATCCGAAGCTGCTCGCGGCGCAGGCGCGCGTTCAGACCGAGCAGGCGATCGCCGCGCACAAGGCGCAACTGGCGCAACAGCAGGCGCACAACGATCTCGTCCATCAGCAGGTGAAGATGCAAGCCGAGATCGAGCTGGCCAAGATCAAGGCCGGGCTGGATGCGAAGATCGCGCTGCTCGATGCGCATCTCAAGTCGGTCGAGGCGGCGCAGAAGCGCGAGCAGGCGCACACGGCTCACGACATGAAGATTGCTGAAGCCGCGGTGGGCCTTGCGGCCGCCGCTGCACATACTCGTGAGACCCAAGGCAAGATGGAGCAGGGCGATGACTGACGAGAGCAACCTGCAACAGACGGCGGCACGAGGCGCGCGCGTGAAGGCTCTGCTCGACGACGAGCTGCTCACCGGCGCTTTCGATGTGCTTGAGGCGAGCTATAGCGCAGCCTGGCGACAGACTCTGATCGACGACGTTGCCGGCCGTGAGAAACTCTTCCTCGCAATCAACATCGTCGGCAAGGTGCGCGACCATCTCGGCGCGATCATCGCCAACGGCAAGCTGGCGGAGGCCGAATTGCGGGAGCTGGCGCAAACGGCAGAACGAAGGAAGCGCTTCGGCCTGCTTTGAGCAGCTCGAGCGCGCGGTAGGCCGAGAGCGACGTTGACATGTTCGCTCTTTGTTCTATATGCTCCCGCCGCGCAATGGTCGCGGAGACAGCAGCCGCGGAGCAACGAAAAGCGGCGGCTCGACAGTGGTGGGGGATGCGAAGGTGCATCGGTCCGATCGGCTGGTGGCGTCGGATAGCCTGTCAACTGCTGTGTCACTGGTGGGCAGATCAATCGTGGTGTCATATGTGGCGAAAGCTGACGCGGTTCATTAGTCGGGGGCTGTTTGCCGGCCTTGCTCTGCTCGTCCTCGTCATTCCGCAACGCCTAGCTGCGCAACAGGTCGGGTTAGACCCAGAAGCCTATCATCGCGCAGTCGATTACTGCCGTGGAGACGTGCCGCAGCCTACTGCGATCAGCCCTGACCGGACGATCGTCTGCTTCGCCGACACGTCCGGCATCGATCCCGACCTGTCCGTCGTGAGCCAGATTGCTCAAAACGGGCTCTTCGTCGTGCGCGGCCTGGGAGGCAAGCGCGATGCCGCGATGAGCATCTCCGATCTGCTGCGCAGCCGTAACGTGACGGTGATCGTGTTTGGCGTCTGCATCCATCATTGCGCCAACTATTACTTCGTGGCGTCGACGAGAACCTATGTCGTGAAGAATACGCTCGTCATATGGCAGCACAATCTGGCGGATTGCCAAGTCACGTTTCGCGAGTCGTACGATTCCAAGGTCCCAAAGCTCTGGCGCGCTGAGTGTCCGAAAGGTGATGAATGGCGTCTCGCTTTTTCGAGCGACGCTCCGGGGCTCGGGCGCTTCTATCAGGACAGAGTGGTCGACCGATATCATTTTCAACCGCTCCCCGACAGTGAGCATGTCCGAAAGCGTCTGAAGTCGCTCTATGATCAGACAGGTCGGTTTCCGCTCATTGGGTGGATGTTGAGTCCAGCCTCGCTCAAGCGAATATTCCAGGCCGAGATCATTTACGAATCCTATCCTCAATCGCAGGAGGAGGCGACCGCGTTGGCGAACCATTACGGTGCGCGGGATGTCATCTACGATCCATGATCGCCCTCGCACCGGCATTAACATCAAGACCATTGTTTTTTGGAGTGCTCAAGCATGAGAGACTGGACTTCATTGCCTTCGATGCAAACCGTTCCCAATCCGAACCAGGCCGGAGAGCTTCGCGGATATGGCCAGCAGTGGACGGTGCCGAGTGTCGAGGATCTCGCTCGTGGCCGATCACCTCTCTATCTTCCTGGCGACGATCCCGCGAGAGACAATCCCGGCAATTCGCCGTGGCTGCCGAACTACAGGGAGACGCCGCCCTCGCGTGATCCGCAGTCCTCTCTGCCCGGGTCGGCGTCAGATCTGATGGCTGGACCCACGCCGTCTGCGACTCTGAAGGCGCTGATGGCGCTTGCCGCACTCGGCCGTGCTTCGGGAGCGAATGGCGCCCCCGGACAAGGGCTGGGTACACTGGTGTCGCGTCCGGCCGGGCCGGCTGTTCTGTTCGGCCTCGGCGGCTCGCCTCCCGCGCCTCGCTACGACCAGACCGGAGGCGGCGCTCTGGCCGATTTGCTGGCCACACTGGTGGCCCGCAATCCTGACGATCAGTCCTCGCTGGGGTGATCAAGCGAGACATTGGAGGGCCCGTCGCATGGAACGTTTGCGCTTCTTCGCGGGGCGCTCTCTCGCTCGCCGCGGCGATGGTCTTGGTCTGTTTGCCGGTCGAGGTCACAAGGTGTTGGCGCGTAGTTGACCGTCACGTGTCGAGTTCGGAGGTGATCGTCCCGACCGGGCGAGTTTGATGCTTGCTGTACAGGACAGCCGTTGACACGTCGGGCAAATCACCGTCATAAGGGCATCATCGCAAGATTTATACGAAGCCCGCGCCGGGTCACACCGGCCGCGGGCTTTTTCGTCAGCCGGTGAACTGATCCGGCTTTGGAACCAATGTGCCGTGCTGTCGAGCTTGATCGCGTTGAGAGACGTGGGGGCTCGCAGAAGACGGCACTGCCGACCCCGTCCGCGACGGGCGCCACGGCTTCGACGTCTCGTTGGGCGAACCGGGAGTGATCTCCCGCACGATCGTGCCTGCGGGACCTGAACGTCTCAGACCATCTTCAGAGCTGCGCAGCGCCGTCTGGCAAAGCGCGCGATCCTGACGTCCGGAAGCGGCGGCACGATTGCTCGCAATGCCGTGGGTTGCGCCTTCATCATCAGGGATCATCGATGACAACTCCCACCTCTACGTTCGTCACCTACCAAGCCGTCGGCAACCGCGAAGATCTCAGCGACATGATCTATCGCATCGATCCGGTCGACACTCCGTTCATGAGCGGCGTCGACAAGGAGAAGGCGACCGCCGTCAACCACGAATGGCAGACCCAGGCGCTGGCGCCCGCCGACGGGACCAATGCCCAGCTCGAAGGCGACGACCCCAACACCAATGTGACCACGCCGACCGTTCGTCTCGGCAATCAGTGCCAGATCTCCTACAAGGTGGCGCGAGTCTCCGGCACCCAGCAGGCGGTCGACCACGCCGGCCGCGACAACGAGCTCGCCTATCAGGAAATGCTGAAGGGCCTCGAGCTCAAGCGCGACCTCGAGACCATCCTGTGCGGCACCAACCAGGCCAAGGTCGTCGGCAACACGACGACGCCGCGCAAGACGGCCTCGATCCTGTCCTGGATCGCGTCGAATACGTCAAAGGGCAGCGCCGGCGGCGCCGCTGATCCTGCCGCAGCCGACGGCACGGGCACGCGGACGGACGGCACCCAGATCGCCTTCACCGAGGCACGGCTGAAGACGGTGCTGTCGGCGATCTGGATCAACGGCGGCAAGCCGGGCACCATCCTGACCGGCGCCTTCAACAAGCAGGTGTTCTCGACCTTCACCGGCCGCTCGACGGCCATCGAGGAGGCGAAGTCGAAGAAGATCGTCGCATCGGTCGATGCGTATGAATCTGATTTCGGCAAGCTCAAGGTGGTCGCCAGTCGCTTCCAGCGTGCGCGCGACGTGCTCGTGCTCGAGATGGACAAATGGGCCGTGGCCTATCTGAACGGCCGCAACATGATCTCGATCCCGCTCGCCAAGACCGGTGACTCCGACCGGCGCCAGATCCTCGCCGAGTATGCGCTGGTCGCACGCAACGAGAAGGCAAGCGGCGGCATCTTCGACAACACGACGGCTTAGCTCGTTCGTTCATCACTCTGACCTTTGGGCGGCCCTCGGGCCGCCTTTTTTCTTGGAGTTTATTGGAGGTTCATTCATGCCGCTCCCCGGCAATCGCACGTTGAATACGACTGATCTGACGGCCTATACGCCGTCCTGCGGCGCCAGTCCCGTCGCGGCCTATGTTCGCGCCCCGTTTCGCAGTCGGCTGCTCAAGGTCGCCGGCATCCTCGGTGGCGCCATCACCACGACCGACGGCACCATCACCGTCGCGGTGAATGGCGCAGCCGTCGCCAGCTTCACCGTTCCCCAATCCGGCTCTGCTGCAGGGCAGCTGTTTTCGGTCGTGCCGGCATCGCCCGTCTATCTCAACGAAGACGACGTCATCGCGCTGACCCCCGCCGGGGCGTCCGGCGCCGCAGTGCCGATGCACTTCTCGATCGCAATCCGGGGGGCCTGAGATGTCGTTCTTTCCCAAGCAGCCGTCCTCCAGAATCGGCGCCACGCAAACCATTGCGTTTGACGCCAGCGTCGGCGCGACCAACAAGTTCGGGCCAGGCACGTTTCAACTGCGGCTCGCCGCCAACTCAGCCTGCTGCTACCGGATCGGCGACGGCGCCCAGACCGCGACCACGGCGGACGTGTTTCTTCCAGCCAATACGGTCGAGTACGTCACCGTGACGCCGGGACAGAACATCGCGGCGATCAAGGCCGCCAGCAACGGTCTGGTCACCGCGACCGCCGGCACGCTGTGGGTCACGGAGCTGGCGTGATGGGGCTCAGCATCCGACCGCATCTCGATCCCGACGGCTCGGGCCTCGTCATCGAGCATGTCCAGGATGTCGCGCCGATCCTCGACTGGAATCGTGAGGCGCGGCGCGACGAGCAGCACAGCGACTGGGGCCGCCACGTCGCGCGCATTCCGAACGTCATCTACGTCAAATGGCTGAACGAGGAATATGCCAGGGGCAACACCCGGCTCCGCCTGTTCACGCCGGAATTCGACGCGATCGTGCAGAAGAAGCTCAGTGATCCCGATTGGGCGTACCTACGCACGGACAAGGCCGCTCTCCAGAGCGGCTGGAAATTGAGGCCACCATGCCGCTGATCTCGAACTACGCCTCGCTCCAGGCTGCCGTGGCCGAATATCTGGCGCGTGACCAGGACACCACGCTGATTGCGCGGATTCCGAGCTTCATCCAGCTGTCGGAAGCCAAGTTCAACCGGCAGCTGTTCGTCCGCCAGATGGAGCAGCGGGCGATCGCGGTCGTCAATCTCGCCGCGTCTCAACCGGAGTTCATTGCGTTGCCGTCGGATTTTCAGTCGATGCGACGGATCCGGCTGACCAGTGCTCGCGGCCAGCCCGCGCTGGAATTCAAGTCGGGCGTTCAGCTCGACGAGTATCGCTTCCGCGTGTCCGACGTTGCCGGGCAGCCGCGCTACTTCTCCATCTTCGGCGATCAGATCGAGCTCGCGCCGAGGCCGGATGCAGCCTACACGATCGAGATGGTCTATCGGCGGAGCATTCCTCCGCTCGCATCGAACGACTCGAACTGGCTGCTCGCGTTGGCGCCGGATCTCTATCTCTACGGCGCCTTGCTGGAATCGGCGCCCTATCTCAAGGAGGACGCGCGCATCCAGACCTGGGGGCTTGGCTTCACCAGCGCGCTCGCCGACCTCAATTCGCTGGGCCTGACTTCGACATTCAACGCCGGGCCGATGACGATGCGGCTGTCGGGCCAGGTCGTCTGACGCGTCATCTCACGAGAGACTCACATGGCCGCATTCAACAAGTTCAACTGCTTCGTTCAAGACGTCGCGCACGCCCTGCATGACATGCTCACGGGAACGTCGCAGGTCTACAGGATCTATCTCACCAACACGGCGCCCGTGGCGACCAACACCGTCTACAACACGCCCGCCGACCTCGCGACAGGGAACGGCTATACGGCCGGCGGTGTATCCATCGGCACCATCACCGGTGGGCAGACCTCAGGCACCTTTCGCTTCATCGGCGGCAGCGATCCTTCATGGACTGCGGCCGGCGGCTCCATCGGGCCGTTCCAATACGCCGTGCTCTACAACGCGACCTCGGCCACCAGGCCCCTGATCGGTTGGTGGGACTACGGCACCTCCATCACGCTGACCAACGGCAACACCTTCACGGTCGATCTCGACCAGGTCAACGGCATTCTGACGATCACCTGACAGGGTAGTTTTTAGATGGCAGCCTTTCTCGACATCTGCAGATTCCTGCCGACGGCCGGCGGCACGACCGACTGGACCTATGCCGCGACCGTCCAGGGCTATCAGAGCCCGACTGCGGCCGGCGCCGTCAACGGTCGGCTCTACAAATACAGGGCCGAGAGTGCCGACCTGACGCAATGGGAAATCGGAGAGGGGGTGTACACCTCCTCGACCGGCACGTTGGCCCGCACGACCATCCTGTTCACGTCGGCGGGGAGCACGGGGAAGATCAGTTTCTCCGCTGCGCCGCAGGTCGCGATCGTTGCGCTGAAGGAGGATCTGATCTCGATCGAGGAGCCGAACGGGTTCAGCACCACACAACAAGCGCAGGCGCGCGCGAACATCGCGGCGGCGGCGATCCCCGGCAGTTGGACGCGAACGGTCATCGGCAGCGGTTCAGGCACGTATACGACCAAGACCGGCTGCAAGGCGCTGCTTGTACGTATGGTCGGCGGCGGCGGCGGTGGTGGCGGCGGAGGCGGAGGAAGCTCAAACGGGAGCGCCGGCGGCACGACGACCTTCGGGACGAACTTTCTCAGTGCCTTTGGTGGTCAAGGCGGCGGCGGCGCCGGCGGCGGCGCCTTGTCGCCCGGGGGAGCAAGTGGCGGCGACCTCAATTTGACCGGCGGCTATGGTCAAGTCTCGTTCGGCGCCGGCGGCGCCTCGTCGGTGATTCAGGGCGGTGTTGGTGGGGCGTCCTTCTTCGGCGGTGGCGGCTATGGCGGGTGGTCCGGAGCTGGTGGCGGACCATCTCCTGTGCCGGGCTCGGGCGGAGGCGGTGGCGGCTCGGGCGTCGCTGGCGCGGGCGGCGGTGGCGGTCAGGCGGCTGGCTACTGCGAAAAGCTGATCACTGCGCCTCTTGCCTCGTACTCCTATTCGATCGGCGTCGGCGGTAGCGGCGGCAGCCCTGGAGGAGGATCTAATCCCTCCACCGGCGGCACGGGTGGCTCCGGCCTCATCATCATCGATGAGTACTACTGATGTCGCTGCTAGGATTCGATACGATCGGCCGATCGGCGATCGGGCAGATCCCGCGCAACGCCGCAACCAACACCGTCTTCGCAGCGGGACCATCCACTCTCGCAGTGGCGGGCAACGCGCTCAAGTTCCAGGGCGCGCTGACTGCCGCTTCTGGGAATCTCGGTTACGCCGGGCTCGCCGTCGGTGCTCGTTTGGTATTCTTCGGCGCGCAGGCCGCCTGCCTGATGTCCGGTCAATCCGTCCGGTATTCCCTCGTGACGTCCGTCTCCGGCGGCGGATTTGCGGCCTCGGGACTTCCAACGGCCGTAACTGGCAAGATGCTGGCGGTCAGCAGAGCTGTTGCTGTGGACGGGCAGGCATCGATCTTCGCCGCTGCGATGAGCGTGGAAGGTGGCGCTTACTGGAGTGCCGGAGGCGACGTCGCGTATGGACGCGGGTTCGAAGCCTGGTACGCTCTCCGCTCCATTGAGAGCGCGTGGGAAGGGGGGGAAGATCCCGCTCCATCCTGGTCGCCTGCGCCGGCTGAGGCCGGCGAGTGGTCGGAGGTTTCCGTCTCACCCACATCGTGGGACGCCGCGCCCCTGCCGATCCAGCGTTGGCAAAGCCACTGACCTCCGTGCGCTGATCGTCCGCGCAGGTGTCAGCATCAGCTGACCCTGCCCGGCGCAAGCGTCGCCCGCGCGTCTTTCGAATATCCGACGTCTTCTCGACCGCGGCGAAACTGCCGGCGGCAACCCGTGTTTGGATGTGACATGCCTCTTCTTGCCTTCGGCGAATACAGGCCCGACGTGAGCGACTATGAAGGTCAGGCGACGCGCAACATTCAGAATGTCGTGCCGCGCGGCGATGGCTACGGTCCGTTTCCATCCTTCTCGCCCTATACGTCGGCGCTGCCGGAGTCCTGCCGTGGCGCATTCTACGCGCTGAAGTCGGACGGCACCGTCGTCACGTTTGCGGGAACGGCCACGAGGCTCTACCGCCTCAACAACACGGACTTCACTTGGCTCGATGTCTCCAAGGGCGGCGCGAGCTATGCGCAGCTGTCCTCGTCGGCGCAATGGCAGTTTGCCCAGACGGGCAATCTCGTGTTCGCCACGCAGGCCAACGCGCTGCTTCAGGTGTTCGATCTGACGTCGTCGACCGCATTCGACAACGCGTTGGGAGCGCCACCGCAGGCGGCCTATATCAGCGTCGTCGGACGGTTTCTCGTGCTATCCGGACTGCTCTCGACGCCGTACCGGATCCAATGGTCGGGCCTCAACAACTTCAACTCCGCAACAGCCTGGGATGGCCTTACTGCGGGATCCGACCATCAGGACTTTCCCGACGGCGGCATCGTCCGCGGCGTTGCCGGCGGCGAAGCCGGGATCATCTTCCAGGATCAGGCGATCCGGCGGATGTCCTACGTTCCGGGGTCGCCGATCATCTTTCAGATCGACCGCATCACCCAGGACAAGGGGCTTTACGCGCCATACTCGATCATTCGCGCCGGTGAACGGATCTTCTTCTACGCAGGGCAGGGCTTTCACAAGATCGAGCCTGGCGGCGTGCCGCAGCCGATCGGCCGCGAGAAGGTGGACCGCACGTTCCTTGCCGATCTCGACAAGGGCAATCTGCAATTGCTGATCGGCGCAGCGGATCCGCGCTCGACCCGGGTGTTCTGGTCCTACAAATCCGTCTCCGGCGCGATCGGTACCTATGACAAGCTGCTCGGCTACGATTTCCTGCTCGATCGCTTCTTCTCGATCTCGGCGGCAGGCGAGTATCTGCTCGGCATGTCGCAGACGGGCGTCACGCTCGAAAATCTCGACAGCATCTCGTCCTCGATCGACGCGATGACGTTGAGTCTCGACGCCTATGCGACGGCTGTGCAGCCCGAGATCGCGCAGTTCTCGGCAGGCCATGTGCTCGGCTTCTTCCGGGGCAGCAATCTCGAGGCGACGATCGAAACCGCAGAGCAGGGCACGGATGACAACCGGATCATGATCCGCGGCTTCCGGCCGGTGACGGATGCCACAGCACTTTATGGATCGGTGTCCTCCCGGGACGCGCCCTCGAAGCCGGCCGCACCGGGGGCAGAGATCGCCGTCAATGATCGTACCGGCCGCTGCGACGTCCGACGAGACACACGCTACGCCCGTTTCAAGGTCCGCATTCCCGCAGCGTCCTCATGGACGTTCTGTGCCGGTGTCGTTCCTGACCTGACAGTGAGTGGGACTCTATGACAGCCTACGTTCCCGGTATTACCGAGACGGATCTCAAGAAGATCATCCTGGCACTGCAGCAGCTCGCATCCGGACGATCCAATGCGGTTGGCAGTGTCACGCTGGCCGCGGGCGCTGTGAGCACCGTGGTCGCCGACAAGAATTGCTCGGCCGGCTCGACGCCGATCCTCACCCCGGCCACAGCTGCGGCGGCGACCGAGCTCGGCAACGGCACGGTCTTTGTGAGCGCCGTGAGCAACGGCTCGTTCACGCTGACCCACGCCAACAGCGCCGCGTCGACCCGGACGTTCCTCTATGCACTGCTCGGCTGAGCTTGCCTGCGTCGATCCGGGCCAGGTGGGATTGATATGGCCGCTGGTCGCGGCACGCGTGCGGCGTGCGGTAGCGCGCACCAAGCTGTCAGCTTTTGCCGATGTCGAGCGCGAGGTGCTGGATGGGTGCGCGCTGCTGTGGCTGGCGCTGGGCAGGGACGCTGGTGTGGTGGTGATCGAAGCGGTCGCCACGACGCGACTCGAGGCGACGGATGCGGGCAAGGTTTGCGTGATCGTCGCTTGTGCAGGCTCCGAATGCCGCCGCTGGCTGTCGCTGATCGGCGGCATCGAGGCTTATGCCAAGGCCGAGGGATGCCGGAGCGTGCGCATCTTCGGCCGGAAGGGCTGGCAACGCGTGCTCGACGGCTACGCGCAGACACATGTGGTCATGGAAAAGGAGATGAGGTGATGGCTGGTTTCGATGAGAGCGAGTTCGACCCGCAGACGTATAGTGGCTGGGGACCGGCGCTGCTGAAGACACTGCAAGGTATGGTGCAGCCGCAGCCGCCGGCGCCGGACCAGAGCGCCGGGCCAGGACTTGGGCTGAGCGTGAGGTCGGAGATCAATCCTTCGATGGCGCTGATCGATCGGTTGCGCGGGCTGCAGCAGGAGCAGGCTGCATACCAGCCTTCTCAGCTCGCCGCTGGATATAACGGCGCGCCCGGCAATCCTGTAGTTCCGAAACGCTCTGATCAGACGCAAGGGCCCTCTCTCGGGACAGCCACCAAGCTTGGTAATGCTCGCCGAGCCTTTGAGTACTACGTCAAACAAGGTCTCCCTCCACATCAAGCGGCTGGCATCGTCGGCAATCTCATGGGGGAAAGTGGTCACGATCTCAATCCGGCTCACATCAATCCGGGCGACGGGCAAGATAAAACTGACAGTATTGGGATCGCGCAATGGAATTCGACAAGGGCGGAGGCTCTCCGGAAATATGCAGCTTCCAAAGGAGTGCCCTGGACGGACTTCGAAACGCAATTGGAATTCTTGCACTCAGAATTGCAGGGTCCAGAAAAGCGAGCTTATCGTGCTCTTTTGGGAGCCTCGACGCCGGCAGAAGCAGGACAAGCGATGCTCCTCTTCGAACGTCCGAAGAACTGGAAAGTGCCCGGCGCGCATCTCGAGCGCGGTCAATACGCTGAAGAGTTCTATCAGAAGATGAATAAGCTTGGTTCTATCGCGCCTGGGGAAGCCCCACCGCCCTCATCGTCTCCTACACTTTCTAAGCCGCGCATAACACGACAGCTCATCTCAAGACCATCTGCTCGCTGAGCGAGTCAGCCGAATTTGCGATTGGAGCAGCGATAGGTTCTTTTGACTGCAGATTTAGAACATTCGGTTTCACAAGAACGGACTTTCATACGATGGGCGGACAATCAACCAGCACCCAGACACAGCAATCCCAGACGCAGCCGTGGCAGCCGGCGCAGCCGATGCTGCAGAGCATTCTCTCGCAGGTGTCAGGCGGCCTCAACAACACCGCGCTGACCGGCGCCGAAACCGGCGCGCTCGATCAGCTGAAGCAGAATGCGGCGCAGGGCAATCCCTATGCGGGCGGCATCGGCTCCTATGCGCAGTCGCTGCTCAATGGCGGCAATGCGCTGGCGCAGGCGCCAGCGGCTCAAGCCAATCTGCAGGCGCTGCAGGGCCAGCTGACGCCCTACGCCAACGGCAGTATGATCGGCAACAATCCGGCGCTTGCGGCGCAACTGGCGCAGATCCAGAACGATGTCGGCGCCTCCATCAACGGCCAGTTCGCAGCCGCGGGCCGCGACTTCAGCGGCGCCAATCAGATGGCTTACGGCCGTGGCGTCGCGGCGGCAGAAGCGCCTGTCATCGCGGCCCAGTACAATCAGGATGTCCAGAACCAGCTCGCCGCGGCGAACGCGCTCTACGGCGCCGGCAACACGACGGCCAGCATGCTCGGCGGCATGCAGCAGCAATATCTTGCGAACCAGGGCCAGGGCGTGACGGCCTCGCAGGCCGCGCTCGACGCCAAGAACTACGGCGCCAATGCAACGCTCGCCGAGGAGGCGCAGCGCCGCGGCATCCCGGTGCAGGCGCTCGGGCTGCTGGCACAGATCGGGACCCCGATCGCCCAGCTTGGCCAGCAATCCAGCGGGACCATGACTGGGACACAGGAGATGTCCGGAGCGGATCAGTTCGCCAAGATTGCTGGCGGCATCAGCGGCCTGATCGGCGCGATCAAGAAATAGTCAGGTGCCGGTCGTGCTGCTGGGCGCCAATTAGAATGGAGCGGTTGCGAATGTCCGATGAACCCGAGGCTCTCTTGACTGGAGCCTCCTTTGAGCTGCAGAGCGCCGGCTATAAGCCGATGCCGGACCCCGAGGAGCGGCCGGATCGCGAGGCGATCGAGAGCGATGCAGCGTCGCTGCGCGAAGCCGCCGAGCAAAGGAGCTCCTCCCGCTCGCCGGTGATGGTCCGGGAGTATGTCGACGAGTCCGGCAATGTCGTCGACCCGACAGAGGCTGTCACCTTGGACCGGGCTGCACGGGATCATGCCAGGATCAGACTCGCCGAGCGGGATGATGCGACGGCGGAGATGGATCCCGGGGCCAGGCAGGAGAGGAATGGCGCGACATCCGGGCCGGCTGACGGCGGGGAGGCAGACTTCGCTCCTGAGCCGGGCAGGGCGGAGGCGGACGAGGCCGACCGCCTCGCGTCGGAACTGGAGCGGGCGCTGAGCCATCCGCAGGTGCTGCAGGCAATCGAGCAGAGGATTGGCGAGGCCGAAGCTGCCCGCCAGTCCTATCGAGATGGACTGGCATCTGCCGTTCAGATCGCCCAGGCGAGCTTTCTCAGTCAATTCCCTGAGTTTGCGGGTATGCCGGCCGAGCAGATGCCTTTGGCGCTCGAACGAATGTCGCGGGATGATCCCGGCAAGTTTGGGCGGATCCAGGCCGCGGTTGCGATGTCCGATCAATTGCTGGCGCAGCAGGCCCAGGAGCAGCGCCGCCAGGCGGAATTCGCTCAGAACAGTTTCCAGTCCTTCGCCCACGAGCAGGACAGCAAGCTCGAGGGCCTGCTCAAACATGAGCCGACGGCCGTCCGCCAAGCGGTGGCGGCAGAGATCTTGGAAGTAGCGAAAGAAAGCGGCATTACTCAGTCGGAACTCAATCGCTTGTTTCAGACCGAGCCATTGATGCGTCACGCGACATTTCAACGAATGATGTACGACGCGGCGCGCTATCGACTGATGATGAAAGCGAAGGACTCCGTCGTCACGAAGGCTGTTCCGCCCGTGGTGCGTCCCGGCGTCTCCGGCTCGTCCGGCCAACGTGGGCGAACCGACCTGCGCGCGCTCAACGCTCGCTTGACATCATCAGGGGATCTCAAGGACGCCGTCGCGCTCTACCAGGCTCGTAGGTCGGAGCGGCCGTGAGTCCGGTCGTGGCGAACCCGGTTCTTGCGGCGCTCGCTGCTGCGCGCAGGCAGCGTGCGCCGCTGTTCGCTCGCTGGTGTGAGCGCGAGCGCGAAATGTTTTGCCCGGCCTCGCCGGCGGTGGTTGCCCGCTTCGTGAGAGATCACGCGGGCATGGGGATTGAGGCGCTCTGGCAAGCCATTCAGGAGATCTCATGCACGCATGTGACGCTGGGGCTGGCTGATCCGACCGTGGGAGGGCCGGTCGCGCTCGCGCTCGACGATATCGCCGAGCTCTCGCCACCTCTGTCGTGGCCGGATGCGTGGAAGCAGCGCTTCAAGGCGCTGCCTCATGATCTCAAAGTCTTCATCGCCGCCCACGAGATCGGACGCGAAAAGAGTCTGAGGCGCACACAGCACGCCCTTGCTCATGCCAACAAGATGCTCGCCCGGCTTCGGGCTGCGCGGCCCCCAATGGAAAAGGACCAGACCAATGAAGCAGAACCGCAGCGTGCTCAGCCTGGAAGACAGGATTGAGCTGATCCGCGCCGAGGTCGACCAGGTCGTTCAGGACCGCGTCGACGCTATTGCAAAGGAAAGTCCCGGCGTGCCCAGGGGCGTGATCCGCAATCTCCTGATCGCCAAGGCGCCGTCATGTGCGTGCGAGCAATATCTGATGTTGAAGCGGCAGGCGTAGCGGCGCCGCAAACGCGGCTCGCGTCCGGCTTGCCGATGTGCACCCATTTCTAAGTTCAGGATCGATATCCGGGCAGCCCGTATGGCTGCCTTTTTTATTCGAGGAGCAGCATGACACTCTATCGCTGGTCGCAGACCGCATCGGCGGACGCCACGGCAGATCCGTCGATCAACTGGTCAGAAGGGCAGGCGCCCTCGAGCATCAACGACTCCGCCCGCGCCATGATGGCGGCGACCGCAAAATACCGTGACGATATCGCGGGGGCGCTCGCGACGAGCGGGACGAGCACCGCCTATGCAGTGAGAAGCAATCAGCAGTTCGATACGCTGCCAAATCTCAACGGCCAGATCATCGCCTTCACGCCGCATGTCACCAACGGCGCACCGGTCACCCTCAATGTCGACTCCCTCGGCGCCAAACCGCTCCGCAGCGGACCGAATGCGGACCTCTTGCCAGGAACGATCATCCAGGGGACGCCCTATGTGGCCATCTACAATCACCCTGACGGTAGCTTCTACCTGCATGGGTTCTACGGCAACCCCTACAACATCCCTCTGGCCGCCGGCCTCGACTTCTGGGGCGCGATCGCGCCCAACAGCTCTTTCGCGTTCCCTTATGGACAGGCGATCAGCCGTGCGACTTATGCGACATTGTTCGCCCTGATCGGTACAACGTATGGCGGCGGGGACGGCAGTACGACGTTCAATTTGCCCGATCTTCGTGGGAGGGTACGTGCCTGTTTGGACAATATGGGAGGTGCAACGGCAAACCGCCTCGTAGCTGGCAGCCTTGCAGCCCTCCGCCACTCTCTGGGGGGAGTTGGAGGATCTGACACTCATACACTTACGATAGATCAGCTTCCGTCCCACAGCCATGGTGCTGCGGTAAACGATCCGTCTCACGTCCATAGTTCGACGATCGCAGTCTACGCTTCCAACCAATGGAACGCAGGTGGCGGAGCCCAATCGTCGACTTATGGAAACTCTGTAACCACAACGGGCGCAGCGGTAACAGGTATAAGCGTCTCAATCGGATACACGGGAGGTGGAAGCTCGCACAACATACTGCAGCCCACGATCCTGACGAACTACATCATCCGAATAATCTAAGCACTTACTCGACCGGACTGCTTCTGGAACGCCGATAAAATTGAATCAACCTCAAGTGAGGACAGAGCTTTCTCTGTCGAACCCGCAACTTCGTGGAGATTGCGAAGATCGGTCGTCCCGATCACACAGGAAGAGACCTGAGGAAGCGATAGGACATAAGCGATGGCTGCTTGAGCAGGAGTCATGCTGCGAATTGATGCGAGTGCCGGGCGGACGAAACGCGCTGCATCCGCGAGCTTTCGAGATTCCGGCTTGAGCGTCGCTCGGGCAAGATACCATAAATCCGCTGCCCTCCGTATATGTCCGATCTTCCCGGTGATTAGGTGGCCTTGTGCAAGCACTGTCCCGGCAACTATGGAGAGTCCCGCATTGTGCATATACTCAATAATAGGAATGCGGTCCAGTTGGGCTACGTTTAGATCGATTAAGACTACATCGAATACGCCATTCAAGTCGGCAGCATATCGCATCTGACTTTCCCGGTGAGTGTTTATGCCTAGCAGGCGGAACATGCCGCTCCGCTGCATGCGTTGCAGGCGAGTCAAAAGCTCATCGGTGATAGATTCTTTGGAAAAATTATGAAGATAGAAGATGTCAATGTAGCCTACCCCCAAGTTCTTGATCGCTTGGATGCAGGCCCTCTCGATATATTCCGGGCTGTGATCTGTAGTCCTCACTTCCTTCCATGAAAGTAGGGGCCGCGCACGGATTGTTCCTGCCTTGGTCGAAACTACCAGTTTTGAGCGATCCGTAGAGGCTACTATTTCCGACAAGGCTCTTCCAAGCCTAGGTTCGGCGTTATAGTTGCAATAGTTGTGCCCAGTGTCGAAGTAATTGATACCTAGTTCGAAGGCTTCGCGCACAATCCGAATCGCTTTTCTTTCTTCGAACCGTTTGTTTCCCCAGAAACCTGAACAGCCCAGAGCGACCTCTGAGACCGTCAGATCACAAATTTGCCGGTACTTCATGCATTTCCTGTAAGCGTCAGAAACTGATCGCAACAAAAAAACACACAACGTCCTGGCGAGCAAGGGCGCGGCGACGACTATTGCCATAGTTGGGAGATTTGTTCGATGGATATGGTGGCGAGTCTGTCAAGGATGAATGGTGAACGATGGGACAAAGTTAGAGCGACACGTGAGGTCAGTTCAATAGCCCGCCGCCTGGTTGCAGCCAGGCCGCGGTATCAGTCCGTGGCCAAACGGACCGGCGTCCCCTGGGCGATCATTGCCGTGATTCACGAGCGGGAGTCGTCTCAAAGCTGGTCACGGTCGCTGGCGCAAGGGGATCCTTGGGATCGTGTGTCGGTCCATGTTCCGGCTGGGCGCGGGCCGTTCGAGTCGTGGGAAGAGGCGGCTGTCGATGCTCTCGTCAACTGTGCGCCGTATGCGGCGCGTTGGCAGGACTGGTCGATTGGGGGCGCCTTGACACTGCTCGAGCAGTATAACGGGCTGGGCTATGCGCGTCGTGGCGTGCCCTCGCCTTACGTGTGGGCGGGGACCGACCAGTATCGCGCTGGAAAATATGTCAGGGACGGGGTGTATGATCCCCGGGCGGTCGACCGGCAGCCAGGTTGTGCAGGCCTGCTGAAGGCCATGATGGAGATCGATCCGAGCATCAGTTTCGCGGCAGGGCCGGAGGAGGCGAAACCGCCGCCCCGGAGTGGGCCGCCGGCCCCATCACGAGCATCGATCAGGCATCCGGCAAAGGGCTCCATTGGAGCCCTTTTTGTTGACCTTGTGATGCGCGTTCTCGGCCGTCGCTGAACCGCTTCTGCTGCCGAGCTGGCGCCTGGTGTTGCGCCACCGACAGGTCGCCGAGGTGGTGACGCGGAAATCGCAAGCAGTGCATCGCGCCTCGGGCGGTCGACGAAATGCGCGGCACAATCTTCACATCTCAAGGAAAGGCCAGGCCATGTGGGCAAGAGTCAAGGCTGCGTGCCGTCATTCGCTGACGATCGCGTGGGGGTATGTATTGGCGTTCATCGGATGTCTCCTCTCGATCATCGACGGTCTCAGCGACGCGCTGGGAGATCCGGCCCTCAAGGATCAGATCAGCGCTGCGGTCGGCGACAGCCGCGCGGTCGGACGGATCTTGCTGCTGATCTCGCTCATCACGATCGTCGCGCGGCTGCGTTCGCTCAAGAGGGCGCCGTGACATGTGGATGAGCATTCTGGGGTTCCTCGGCGGGCCCGTCATCAAAGGATTGATCGACGCCTACCAGGCGAAGCTCAAGGCGGGCAACACGGACGCGAAGATCGCCGCAGACCTGGCGGCGACGGAAATCGCTGCCCAGGTGTCGGAGAACGAGGCGACGCTGCGGCTGCGCGCGGCCGAAATCGGCTGCTGGTACGAGCCGGACAAGCTCATCGGCTACTGCGTCTCGATCTATTTCGCCAAGCTTTTGGTGTGGGACAAGGTGCTGGGCCTTGGTTCGACCGATCCGTTGGCGGGTTTTGCGTCGACGACGGCCAACCTCGTTATTTCCTTCTACTTCGCCAAGCGTGGCTTCGAAAACGTTGCAAGGATCATCAGACGATGAACATCACCCATGACGAGATCAGGGCCGTCGTCGCGGAGACGCTGATCAAGCAGAACCAGGTCGAGCGCGACGAGATGGACGCCGTGGTCATGAGGGCGATCGTCACGATTCTCACTTCTTTCGGCATCGAGGAGGAGGATCGCAAGGAGCTCCGCGCCGACTTCCAGCACCTGCGGCGCTGGCGTAAGAGCGTGGAGCAGGCGCAGAGCTATACGTTCAAGGCGGTCATCACGGTCATTGCGACCGGTATCGTCGGCGCGATCTGGCTCGGCATCAAAGTCGTGCTCGGGAAGTGAAGCCGTGGCGAAGCAAACCCTGCGGCGTCCGCGCCGCTTCCGCATCCGCGAGGTCGACGCATGTGAGCCGGACGTCGTCGATACGTTGAAGGACCTTCACGCGCGCATCTTTCTGGATCGGGCGCCTCTGCCCGATTTCGACGTCGGCCATTGGTGGATGACCTCCGAGTTGGGACGGCCCACGGCCTTTGCCGGCCTTGTTCCGTCCGTCTTGGGAAGCGGGATCGGCTACCTCTCCAGAGTGGGGGTTCTTCGCGAGCGGTGCGGCCACGGTCTTCAGCGCCGCATGATGCGCGCAATCGAGCAGCGCGCGCGACGTTCCGGCCTCCGTTGCATCGTATCGGACACGACGAGCAATATCATCTCGGCGAACAACTTCATTCGCTGCGGATATGTGCTGTTCGAGCCGGCTCAGCCTTGGGCATGGGGGAACTCGCTCTACTGGCGCAAGATGATCCGCGCGTGAGCCAATCAGCCTCTTTCTGCGTCGCAGCAGAGGTTGGTTTGGCCAACGGAATTGGCGCGCAGGCCAGTTTTGTGCTTGGTTGCACCATGCGCTGATCCGCGCATGCAACGATCGCTTCAGACGATCGACGTGAGGGAAGGACTCCGGGGATGCCGGCTGAGGTCGTCTTGTCAGATCGCAAGCCGCGGCCGAGCGATGCGCCTGCCGCCTTGGCGGGATTGCTCGTGATCGATTTCACGCGTGTCGTCGCCGGGCCTGCATGCACACAAACCTTGGCGGATTTCGGGGCCGAGGTCATCAAGATCGAGCAGCCGATCAAGGGGGACGATACCCGTGCCTATGAGCATGCTGAACTCGGCGGTGAAAGCGCAGCTTTCCTCAGCCTCAATCGCAACAAGCAGGGGATGGTGTTGGATCTCGCGGTCGCACAGGCCAGAGACATTGCCCGCGCGCTCATCGCCAAGGCCGACATCGTGGTCGAAAATTTTTCGTCGTCGGTGATGGAAAAGTATGGGCTCGACTATCCGGCGGTGTCGCGGACCAATCCGGGACTGATCTATTGCTCGATCTCGGCCTACGGCCGCACGGGCCCGTTTGCGTGGCGTTCGGGTTTCGATCCGATTACTCAGGCCGAAAGCGGCTTCATGTCGCTCAACGGATTTGCCGACGGGCCGCCGATTCGAACCGGCCCGCCGGTCATCGACTTCGCGACGGGCATGTCGGCGTGCAATGCCATCCTCCTCGCACTCGCGGCCAGGCAGCGACTCGGCCGGGGACAGCACGTCGAGGTCGCATTGTTCGATATTGCCTTGGCGATGACGGGCTTCTCCGGAATGGCCTATCTCATGAGCGGTGTGAACCCTTCTCGGACAGGCAATTCGCCGAACGATTCGCCGACGGTCGGCGTGTTCGAGGCGTCGGATGGTCCGCTCTACATCGCATGCGGGAACGACCGGCTCTGCCACCGCCTCATGACGGAGGTTCTTGGCCGCGCTGATCTTCTCAGCGATCCCCGCTTTGCCACCCGGAGGGCGAGATGGACCAACCGCGCCCAACTCCGCGGCATCCTCGCCGACCTCATCGCCACCGATCGCATGGAGGTTTGGATCTCGCGGATGAACCAAGCCGGCGTTCCCGTCGGCCGTGTTCGCACGGTGGAGCAGGCCTTCAACGCTCCGGAGGTCCGCGCGCGGGATCGCGTGTGTCGCATTCCGCACCCGACTGCGGGCTCGGTCCCGAACGTCGAGCCGGCGATCACCATGCAGATGACGCCCGCGGTCGAGCCCCGGGCCGCGCCGCGTCTTGGCGAGCATACGACGGATATTCTGCGCGACCGGCTGGGGCACAGCGACCTGGAGATCGAAGCCTTCCGTCAGCAGGGCGCGTTTGGGCCGATCAAGACGGTCGCTTGAGCCAAGCGCAAGCGTGCTGGCCGTACGTGACTGGCAATGAAGATGGCCGGGCCTCGATAGATCCTCAGCTGGCCTTTGCCATATCCTCGTCTTCCGGTGAGTTGAGGTACATGCCGGACATGGTATCGACCCAGCACAAATGGTCGTGCACCTTCTTCACACCAGTGACGTTTTCGGTGGCGACGATGGCCGCCTGCCGCGAGCGTTCTTCGGTGATGACGCCGCTCAAATGAACGATGCCGTCCTTGGCGATGACGGACAGTCCGAAAGGACACCAGTCATTCTTCTCGAGGGCGTCGATCACGCGATTGCGGATGTGATCGTCATCGGCCGTGGGATCCGGGACCTGCCGGCCGAGGGTGGCGACCGCCTGCAGCAGATTCGCCCGCGACACGATGCCGATGACCTGGTCACCCTTGACCACAGGCAGCCGCTTCACATGGTTTTTTTCCATCAGCTCCACGATCTCCGCCAGGGCGGCGTCCTCCGTGATCGTCAGGGGAGACCTGGTCATGACCTCCGATACCTTGCGTCCATGTTCATGGACGAAGTCGGCGGCCGATTTTCCGGGCCCGAGAATAAAGCGGAGCCAGCGGCCGCGCTTGCGTCCCGTGCCGATCTCCGTTCGGCGGATAAAATCTCCTTCAGAGACGACGCCGACCAGCTTGCCGCTGCTATCGACCACCGGCAGGCCGCTGACGTGGCGTTGGAGCATGATGTTGGCCGCGTCCACAATCGTCGTATCCGGCGTGACGGTGATGACGGGACGGGTCATGATCTGATGGGCGCGCATGGCGAACTCCGATGTCAAAAGCTGCAGAACCGTAATCCCGCGGTCAAGCGGTGAATTGACCCAGGTCAAAGAGGAGGTTGCCCGGCTATTGATGCAGCTCAAGGTTTCGGCCGCGACGTGGGCTAAAAGTGAATCGATCAGCAAGAGGAGAGGTGCCCATGTCTGAGCTCTCCGGGGCAAATGTCGTGGCCGAGGAAACGGCCAAGCTGTCCGAGCGTGTCGCCCTGTCCAATAAGCATGCCCTTGAGTTGCTCATCGGCTCGCAGCAGATCATTCTGGAAGAGATCCTCTTCGCCAGTAATGAGGCGCTGGACCGCACGCGGACGGAAACGCATCTGCTGGCCGAGTTCGTGTCGAAGCTGGCCGGGGTGCATTCCGTCAAGGGAATTCAAACGATGGTCCAGGAATGCGGACAGCATCAGCTCGACTTTGTCAGGCGGGATTGCGACCGGCTCTTCCGGCACGGGCAGCGCCTCATTGATGCCAGTGTGAATCTCGTGGGGCAACGGTGGCGAAACTGAAGAGTGGGGGGCCGTCGCGTCCGGATCGTCGCGAAGCAAAGACCCTCCAGGACCAAGGGCGGGCGCAGGACGTTGTCGGTGTCGCTCCGGTGTTGGCGGAATCGGGCCAACTGGCCCGCCTCGACGCGAAGCCGCTCCCTCAGGATGCCGAGGCGATTGGCAGGGAGTTCAGTCGCGAGGATCATGAGCTGGACAAGGCCTTCAGCGCGGTGCTGGCACGCCTGACGGGCGGAATCTCGCCGGCTGCGCTATCGATGGCCTATCTGGACTGGGCGTGCCACCTGGCGGCGGCGCCTCAACGCCAAATCGAAATCGTCCGTCATGCTTGGCACGGTGCTCGGCAACTCGCCGAGCGGTCGTTACATCTTGCGGACCCGGACCGGGCTCCCTGGGATCTGATCAGGCCGCAGGCCAACGATCATCGCTTTTCCAAGCCGCAATGGACGATGCAGCCGTTCAACCTGTTCGCGCAGGCTTTCCTGCTGGGCGAGGACTGGTGGCACAAGACGACCACGGGCGTTCGCGGAGTCAACCCGGCCAACGAAGCCGTCGTAGATTTCTCGCTTCGTCAGCTGCTCGATATGTTCGCGCCATCCAACTTCGCTGCGACCAATCCCGAGGTGCTGGAAAAAGCAGTTCGAAGCGGTGGCGAGAACTTCGTTTTCGGCTGGCAGAATTGGCTCGCCGATCTCATGCAGGTGATGCAGCCCGGAAAGACGTCGAGCAGCGCCGAGTTCGTTGTCGGCCGGACGGTCGCGACTGCGGCAGGCAAGGTGGTGTTCCGAAATCGTCTGATCGAGCTGATCCAATATGCGCCGACAACCGAAAAGGTGCGCCCAGAACCGTTGCTGATCGTGCCCGCATGGATCATGAAGTTCTACATCCTCGATCTGTCGCCGCACAATTCCCTGGTCAGGTATCTGACCGACCAGGGCTTCACGGTGTTTATGATCTCTTGGCGAAATCCAGGAGCGAAGGACCGGGATCTTGCCTTCGACGACTACCGGTCGCTGGGCGTCATGGCCGCATTGGGCGAGATCGGGAAGATCGTGCCGGACACGCCGGTCCATGCCGTCGGCTACTGCCTTGGGGGAACGCTGCTCTCGATCACCGCGGCGGCCATGGCGCGGGACGGAGACGCCCGTCTCAAGACGATCACGCTGTTTGCGGCTCAGACCGATTTTACAGAAGCGGGAGAGCTGACGCTTTTCATCAATGAAAGCCAGGTGGCTTTTCTGGAAGACATGATGTGGGAGCGTGGCTATCTCGACACAACGCAGATGGCGGGCGCCTTTCAATTATTGCGGTCCAACGATCTGATCTGGTCGCGGGTCTCGCGTGACTATCTTCTCGGTGAGCGGGCCAATCCGAGTGACCTGATGGCGTGGAATGCAGACGCCACGCGCCTGCCGTATCGGATGCACTCCGAATACCTGCGCAAGCTGTTTTTGAACAACGATCTTGCCGAAGGACGGTACAGGGTCGAAGGAAAGCCGGTGTCCCTCTCGGACATCCATACCCCGATGTTCGTTGTCGGCACGCTGCGCGACCACGTCGCCCCGTGGAAATCGACTTACAAGATCCATTACGAGGTCGACGCCGACGTCACCTTTGTCCTGGCGAGCGGTGGGCACAATGCCGGCATCGTGGCGCCGCCAGGTGAGCCCGGACATTCGCATCAGGTGCGCACCAAGGCGGCTGACGCGCCTTACCTTGGCCCAGACGAGTGGCAGAGCACGTCGCCGCGGATCGAGGGATCGTGGTGGCCGACCTGGACCGCTTGGCTGGCGCAGCAGTCTGGATCGCCGTGCGCCCCGCCGCAACTGGGGACGGACCATTCGAATGAGCTTGGGAGTGCGCCGGGCGACTACGTCCACACCTAGGCCCGGCATTCGTCTCGGGCCTTTGCCCGGATCGGGCGGCGCCGTCCTCAGCGGTTGATCCGCAGTTGCGATATGCTTCGGTCCAGCGTCGTTTCCGGCGTTCCCGACGCATCGACCTGCAGCCAATCCTGAGCGCCGATATCATAGCGTTCCTGCTCTCGAGCGACCTCGGCTGTGGCGTCGGACGCATCGTTGACCCGGCGCTGGATACGCTCCTGCCGGACGCGCAGGTCTGCAACGAGGAAGAGGCCAGCAAAGGGCACTTGCAGTCGATTTGCCAATTGCTGGATTGCCTGACGTTCGGCCTCACGTGCAAACACGGCGTCGACGATGACGGTGAAGCCTTGAGCCAGAACCTGCGCGGCCTGGTTCATCAGTTCGTGATATACCCTCGCACTTGATTCAGGCGTGTAGGCGGTCGTCGGCAGCCGTTCGCTCGGGGATACTCCAAACAGCTGCTTTCGTAGCACGTCGCTGCGCAGAACGATCGCTCCCGGTATCGGCGCAAGCTCAGGGGCGAGCGCGCGCGCCAAAGCAGACTTGCCAGTTCCTGACAGGCCGCCGACGGCGACCATCATTGGAGCGGCCGGCTGAATGAGCCGGCGCGCCAGCTGAAAGTAGCTTTTGGCGATCTCAAATGTCGTTGAGAGATGGGGATCGCTGTGTTCGGCCGCTCCGCGATCGAGTTTCGCAAGGAAGACTTGAGCTCGAATGGCTGCTCTCATGGCCAGGAACAGGGGCAGAGCAGCAAGGCCGTCCGTCTGTTCGGGCTCCGCGACGAGGAGGTAGCGGTTCAGGAGATGATTGGCCGCGACCGCCAGCTTGAAGTGCAGCAGATCCATCAGCGGAAATGCGAGATCGTAGAGCACGTCGATCGTGGCGATGCGGTCGTCGAATTCGATGGCGTCGAACAGCACCGGCTTGCCGTCGATCATGACGATGTTGGCCAGATGGAGGTCGCCGTGACAGCGTCGGACATTCCCGTTGGCAGCGCGCCGCTCGAGCAATGGCTTGAGACGCAAGAAGGCCGAACGACAGAGCGCATGAAGCTCCGCGATCTCCCCTGCCGGAAATCGCCGGCTGGCCTCAAAGCTGGTAATGGACGCGTCGATCCAGCGCGGGACGGAATCGATCCACGCACTATCCGTGACCTTTGCGGCAGCCTGATGTGACGCTGCGATGGTCTCCGCCAGATGGTCGGCCAGATCAGCGTTCATCTGCGCATGTTCCGCGAGATGATCCAACGTCTGGCTGTCATCGAAGCGACGCATCTCGACCGCATATTCGATCGGATCACCCGCCTCATCGATAGCGAATGTCCCATTCGGCGCCTTCGTGATGGCAACGACGCGGCGATAGATGTCGGGGGCAAACGGGCGATTGATCTCCAACTCTTTCTCGCATGCAGCTTTGCGGAGCGCGAGCGTCGAATAGTCCAGGAATGGGAGCTGAATTGCACGCTTGACCTTCAGCGCGCGGTCGCTGAACAGGAAGACAGACGCCGCATGTGTATCGATGCGGCGAACGTCTGGGTGCCGGTTGCCGTCGCCCAAGAACGCCAAGACGAGATCCTGACCGGACGGTGACGTCATGAGCGCGGCTTCCCTTGTTGGCATTCAGACGTCCGGCACAAGAACGGCTGCACCAAGAATCTCGCCGCGCCGCAATCGAGCAAGAACGGCATTTGCGTCCGACAGAGGATAAGCGGTCGTATGTGTCTCGATGTGGGAGTCCCGAGCCACGCGCAGGAAATCGATGCCGTCTTGTCGGGTCAGGTTGGCGACGGACATGATCTGACGCTCTCCCCAGAGGAGCGAATAGGGGAAGCTCGGAATGTCGCTCATGTGAATACCCGCACAGACGACCCGGCCGCCTTTTCTAACGGCCCGCAGAGCGGCTGGAACGAGTTCGCCGGTAGGCGCGTAGATGATGGCCGCATCCAGAGCAACATCGGGACGCCGGTCCGATGCTCCAGTCCAGGTTGCGCCGAGCCGGCGGGCAAGATCCTGTGCCGTTCGATCACATTCGCGAGTGAACGCGTAGATCTGCCGGCCTTGCCAGCGGGCAACCTGGGCGACGATGTGTCCCGCGGCTCCGAAACCGTAAATCCCAAGCCTTTCTGCATCTCCGGCCATGACGAGAGACCGCCAGCCGATCAGCCCGGCGCACAACAGCGGCGCAGCCGCGACGTCATCACCGAGGCCGTCGAGAGGGAAGGCATAATTTGAGTCGGCGAGCGCGTGGCTCGCATAGCCGCCATCGCGGGTGTAGCCGGTGAAGCGAGGCTCATCGCACAGATTCTCCATTCCGTGCGAGCAGAACGCGCAGTGGCCGCAGGTGTGCCCTAGCCAGGGAACGCCCACGCGCGCGCCAAGCTGATGCGTCGTGACGCCCGCACCGATCCGGTCGACATGGCCGACGATCTCGTGGCCAGGAATGATCGGATAGCGAATGTCCGGCAGTTCTCCATCACAGAGATGCAGATCGGTGCGACAAACGCCGCATGCGCTGACCCGGATGCGAATCTCGCCGGGACCAGGCTCGGGATCCGGGAGTGTCTCGGACTGAAGAACTCCTCCTGGTCGTTGCAACACCATCGCGTGCATCGAGGACTCCTGGGCAGGGTCGCGCCTGTGACATAAGTCATGCCAGGACGCAGGGGTTTGATGTCCGTCAAGGTCGCATGCGCGCTGGAGAGCCTATCAAATGCCGGCCGGTGGAGCGAGGTGGGCCTGCGAGAACGGAGCAGCGTCACATCTCTCCCGTACTGGGATGATAAGCCGCGCTGGACCTGTCGCGGATTGAAACTAAGATGCTTGTGCGGGACACGGCCGCCGTTCGCAGGCTCATGCTGGATATCGAAATGTCGACTTATCGATTGCGGAACCTGCTGTTGCCTCGCTCCGTCGCGCTCGTCGGCGGAAGTCCGCGGCCGAACTCGGTCGGAAGGGCCATTCTCGACAATATCGTCAAGGCGCAGTTCGAGGGCAAGCTCGGCCTCGTCAACTCGCGATATTCGGATATCTCCGGCATTTCGTCGGTCGGCAGTCTAGCCGAATTGCCTTTCGTGCCGGAATTGATCGTGATCACGACGCCGCCGGCTTCGATTCCTGATCTGATCGATCGCGCGGGCGCGTTGGGGACTTCGGGGGCGCTGATCATTACCTCAGGGCTTGGACACGGAGCAGGATCGCTGGCGGATCAGGCCGAGAAGGCCGCGCAAAAGTACGGCATGCGTTTGATCGGGCCGAATTGCCTGGGCATCATGATGCCGACCATCAAGCTCAATGCGAGTTTTTCGGCGCATATGCCGATCGCAGGGAGCTTGGCGCTGATCTCGCAATCCGGTGCCATTGCTGCCGGAATGGTGGATTGGGCCGCACAGCGTGGCGTGGGGTTTTCCGGCATCGTCTCGATCGGTGATCAACTGGATGTCGATCTTGCCGATCTGCTGGATCATTTCGCGCTCGACGGTGGAACCCGCGCGATTCTGCTCTACATCGAAGCCGTCAAGGACGCCCGAAAGTTCATGTCCGCGGCGCGCGCTGCAGCCAGAGTCAAGCCGGTCGTCGTGGTCAAGTCGGGCCGCGGCGCGCTTGGCGCCAAAGCCGCCGCAACGCATACCGGCGCATTGGCCGGGGCAGATGCGGTCTACGAAGCGGCGTTTCGCCGCGCGGGCGTTCTGCGGGTCTCGGATCTGCGAGAGCTGTTCGATTGTGCCGAGACGCTGGGCCGGGTCGAATCTCCAACCGGCAAGCGGCTCGCGATTTTGACAAATGGCGGTGGGATCGGCGTGCTCGCCGTTGATCGCCTGGTCGAGCTCGGAGGAGTTCCGGCGGCCCTGTCACCTCCCGTCCATGACAAGCTCGACGCCGTGCTGCCGCCGACCTGGTCCGGATCGAACCCGGTCGATATCGTCGGCGATGCAGATGCTGCCCGATACACCGCTTCACTCGAGGCCCTCCTGGCCGATCAGGCCAATGACGCAATCCTCGTGATGAACGTTCAGACTGCGATTGCATCGGCCAGCGACATCGCGACTGCGGTCACCCAGTTCGTCAGCGCCTATCGCAAACAACACCGACGGTGGGCGAAGCCGGTGCTGGCGGCATGGGTTGGCGCAGAGCAGCCGGTCATCGAGACCTTGAGCGGCGCGGGGATCCCGAACTATCCGACCGAGGATGATGCCGTCCGGGGCTTCATGCATCTCGTTCGCCACCGTGAGGTGGTCGAGTCGCTCGCGGCCGTCCCGCCGGCGATGCCGAGCTCATTTGCGCCGGACGTCGAGACGGCTCGCAAGATCGTCGACACCGCGCTCGCCGACGGGCGAACCTGGCTCGATCCCGTCGAAATCAGCCGGCTGCTGGAGGCTTACGATATCGCGATGGTGCCGACCTTCGCGGCGTCGACGGTGGACGAGGCGGTCGCCTATGCAAGCCAGCTGTTTGCCCAGGGGGCGACGGTCGTGCTGAAGATCCTGTCGCGCGATATCGTTCACAAGTCGGATGTCGGCGGTGTCGTCCTCAACCTGACTACGGTGGAAGCCGTGCGCAACGCGGCGAACGAAATCATGGCCCGCGCCAAGGCTGTTCGGCCCGACGCGAGGATTTCCGGGGTTATCGTGCAGGCCATGGTGGTGCGCGCCAAGGCGCGGGAGCTCATCATGGGCCTCGCCGATGATCCAACATTCGGCACCGTGATCGTGTTTGGTCGTGGCGGCACGGCTGTCGAGATCATCAATGACAAGGCGCTTGCTCTGCCGCCGCTTGATCTCCAGCTGGCGCGCAACCTCATCGAGCGAACGCGGGTCTCACGATTGCTGCGGGCCTATCGCGACGTCCCCGCCGTCAAGCCGGATGCGGTTGCGTTGGTCCTGGTGAAGCTTGCACAGCTCGCTGCTGACGTTCCTGAAATCCGTGAGCTGGACATCAACCCGCTGCTCGCGGACGAGAGCGGCGTCCTGGCGGTGGACGCGCGGATCGCGGTCGGAGAGGTCCCGCCCAAATTCAAGGGCTCCGGGCCTTCGAATTTCGCCGTTCGGCCCTATCCGAGCCAATGGGAGCGTCATCTTCAGGTGAAGGATGGCTGGCGCATCTTTGCGCGACCGATCCGACCTGAGGACGAACCGATCATTCATGAGCTCCTCAAGCACGTGACGGCTGAGGATCTGCGTCTGCGTTTCTTTGCGCCGATGAAGGAATTCACGCACGAGTTCATCGCGCGCCTGACGCAGCTCGACTATGCGCGCGCGATGGCTTTCGTTGCCCTCGACGAAGCGACCAACGAACTGGTCGGCGTCGTGAGGATTCACTCCGATTCGGTCTATGAAAGCGGAGAGTACGCCATCCTGTTGCGGTCGGACCTGAAGGGCAGGGGTCTCGGTTGGGCGCTGATGCAGCTGATCATCGAATATGCGAAGGCGGAAGGCCTGAAGATGATCTCTGGCGACGTACTGCAGGAGAACGTCGTGATGTTGGAAATGTGCCGGAATCTTGGATTCGAGGTCAGAACCGATCCGACCGAGCGTGACCTCTGTAACGTCAAGTTGAAGCTTTAGATTGTCGACGCAAGCTTCCGGCTGATGCGGGTTCAGGTTGCTGAGGCGCGATCGGGCGGCGGAGTGGCCGAGTCGGTCTCAGATCCGGCATGCGTGCGCAACGTCTTGATGATCATCGTTGCAAGGGGAACGATGAGAAGCGGAATGAGCTTGTTGAGGGGATGATTGACCACGCTCGAGATGTGCGCCTGCAGGGATCGCGCTTCGAGTTGAAGCGCATCCATCGATGAGGAATGAATCTCGTTGGCCAGCTCGAGCTCGCGACCCGACGGGGCGCGGGACGCGAGGATCAGCAGGATCGCTGCAATGACGAAATTGCAGCCGCCAAGCGCTGCGGCGGCCAGGACTGCGGAGGTGACCTGGACCAGCGCAAGATAGGCCGCCAGTTCGAGCATCAGCAGACCGAAAACGGCAATCAGCGCGGCGAAGGCGCGCAGGCCGAGGCCCATGAGCAGATGTCGAAGCCTGATGTCCGCGATGACGCGGTCGGTGCGCCAGAGAAGGCGTAAATGTTTAGCGACATTCTCCGTATCCACTTAAGTTCTCCGCAAGAGAAGGCCGATGGCCACGCCGATCGTAAAGGCTGCAGCCGTGGCCATGATCGGACGAGCCCGTATCAGCCGTTCCAGCTGAAGATCGGCATCGCTCAGACTCACGCCCAAGGCGCTGATCGCTGCCGCGATCGGCTCTGACGCCGTCTGCGCATTGACGCCGCCGCGATGTGCGGCAGCGTGCCGCAACAGATGCCCGAGTTCGTCCGTCAGAGCATCCAGCTCGTTCCTGAGGGTTGCAGCGTCGATCGCCATGTTTTGTCCTGTGTCAATCCATTGTAGAAGCAGCAACAGCGGGAAGCTTGATTTCGCTCAATCGTGTGCCATGTGCCGTTTGATGCATGTCAAGCGGGGAAGGCCGGTGGGATCTAGGAACGTGCTGTGTCCAGGGACAAGCAGAGCGAGGGAGACATTCGATTGCGTTCTCATCCGGGATTGACCGCCGAGGCGACGGAAGAGGTGCTCGAGCTCCGTCCGAGCGGCCCCTGGGTCTCTCTCAACGTCGCTGAGCTCGAGAGCTTGACCGGCTCGGCCAGCGCCAAGCTGGGCGCCGCGAGGGCTGTGAAGCTCGACCTCCGGGAGGTCACCGAGATCGACACCGTCGGAGCCTGGCTGCTCGAAAAGCTTGGTCGCCGGGCTTCCGCTGACGGTCGCCACGTCGAAATGACCGGCGTTGCCGAGAACTACCTCGGACTGGTGAAGGAGGTTCGACAGGTCAACCGGCGCGAGATCGCGCCGGTGCCGCACCAGAACCTGATCGTGGCCAAGCTCACGGACCTCGGTCGTTCGACGCTATCCGCAGCCCGTGACATCACCGTATTTCTGGACATGCTCGCGGCGCTGTCGTTCGCATTGGCGCGAGCGTTGCGTCGGCCGCAATCGCTGCGCATTACGTCGCTCGTCTATCAGATGTATCGGATCGGATGGCAGGCGATTCCAATCGTGATTTTGATCACGTTCCTGATCGGCGCAATCATCGCTCAGCAGGGCATCTTCCACTTTCGGCGTTTCGGCGCGGAATCCTACGTCGTCGACATGGTCGGGATTCTCGTCCTCCGCGAGCTGGGTGTTCTGATCGTTGCGATTATGGTCGCGGGGCGATCGGGGAGCGCCTACACCGCTGAGCTCGGATCGATGAAGATGCGGGAAGAAATCGATGCCCTGGTGACGATGGGGCTCGATCCCGTCGAGGTCCTGATTTTGCCGCGTATCGTCGCGTTGGTCTTGACGTTGCCGATACTGGCCTTCATCGGTTCAATGGCCGCGCTTTATGGCGGCGGATTGGTCGCCCAGCTCTACGGCGGCATGGGGCCGGCTATCTTCATCGCGAGACTGCATGAGGCCATCTCCGTCACGCATTTCGAGGTGGGCATGTTGAAGGCGCCGTTTATGGCCCTGGTGATCGGCATCGTTGCCTGCAGCGAGGGCCTTCGCGTCAAAGGGAGCGCAGAATCATTGGGACAACAGACGACGACATCGGTCGTGAAGTCGATCTTTCTGGTGATCGTGCTTGATGGTCTGTTCGCCGTGTTCTTCGCATCCATTGGAATGTAGCAATGGATGATGCTGGGACATCGAGCGCCATTCGGGTGACCGACCTCGTCGTGGGCTTCGGCAGGCAGGTCGTGTTGAACGAGCTCTCTCTGGATGTTCGTCGTGGCGAGATTCTGGGATTGGTCGGCGCATCCGGTGGCGGCAAATCGGTCCTGATGCGAACGATCATCGGGCTCATTCCACGGCGCAGCGGGACCATCGAGGTCATGGGCGTGCCGCTTGGTGGCGCAGCGGAGCGTGCTACGCAGAAGGCGGCGACGCGCTGGGGCATCTTGTTTCAACAGGGAGCGCTGTTCTCATCGCTCACCGTCAAGCAGAACGTCCAGTTTCCGTTGCGCGAGAACCTGCAGATGTCGCAGGGTCTGATGGATGAGATTGCCATCGCCAAGCTCGAGATGGTCGGCCTTCGCGCCGAGGATGGCGACAAATTTCCAGCTGAACTCTCCGGCGGCATGACCAAACGCGCGGCGCTGGCGCGGGCACTCGCGCTCGACCCGGCGATTGTGTTTCTCGACGAGCCGACCTCCGGTCTCGATCCGATCTCCGCCGGCGATTTCGATGCTTTGATCAAGACCCTCCAGCAGACCTTGGGACTGACTGTGTTCATGGTGACGCATGATCTGGCCAGTCTGAATACTGTCTGTGATCGTGTCGCTGCGCTGGCCGACGGCAAGATCGTTGCGATTGGTCCGATGAGCGATCTGCTCCGATCCGAACACCCCTGGGTCAAGGCCTATTTCCACGGCAAGCGATCCCAGATGCTGCAACCGAAAGCGAGTTAAAGATGGAAACACGTGCCCCTTTTGCTGTGATCGGCGGCTTCGTGCTGGCGGCCATCGTCGCAATCTTTGGCTTCGTGTATTGGCTCAACAATACGGGGGGCCTCGGGCCAAGGACGACCTATCATGTGCACTTCGAGGGATCCGTCCCCGGTCTGCTGGTCGGCGCTGCGGTCCTGTTCAACGGCATCCGGGTTGGCGAGGTGACGGAGCTCGGTTTGGCGCCGGAAAACCCGCGCCGGGTCAATGCGACGATCTCGGTCTCGTCGGCCACGCCGGTGCGCGCGGATACCAAGGTCGGCCTGGAATTCCAGGGACTGACAGGCGTTCCCGTCATCGCATTGGAAGGCGGCTCGTCGTCCGCTGCGGCTGGCGCCGTGTCGATCTTGGTCGCAGAGGCGGGGGCTGGCCAGAGCATGACGCAGGCTGCACGCGACGCATTGCGGCGCGTCGACGCTGTTCTTGCGGAGAATGCTGGGCCGTTGAAGGACACGATCGCCAATCTCAAGACGTTCTCGGAAGGGCTGGCGCGAAATACCGGCAAGCTCGACGGCATCGTCTCGGGGCTCGAGAAGATGACGGGGGGCGGCACTCCAGCCCAGAAGATCACCTATGATCTGGCCGCACCGCGCGATCTCGGGCCGGTCAACAAGGTCATCAAGGGACAGCTTGCGATCCCCGACCCGACGGCGGTGGCGATGCTGCAGACCCAGCGCATGCTGTTCTCGCCGGCCAAGGATTACCTGGGCTTCGCTGACTTCCTGTGGGCGGACAGCATTCCCAAGCTGCTGCAGGCGCGTCTGATCGATGCATTCGAGAACTATGACGTGAGCCACGCGCCCCTGCGGGCGTCTGATCTCGGCCAGCCGGATTTTCAGTTGTTGATCGACGTTCGTCGTTTTCGGATCAATGCCGATGCGGCGGCTGTGGCTGAGATCGGGTTGTCGGCACGGCTCGTCGACAAGAGCGGCAAGGTCATCGCTTCCCGGCTGTTCGACGATACTCAACCCGTGGCCAAGCTCGATCCCGCTGAGACGGTCGCTGCTTTCGACCAAGCCTTCGGCCGTATCGCCAAATCAATCCTGGTCTGGACCGTCCAATCTCTCTAGTCGATGCGTTCGCCGGATCTATTCGAGGCTCTTCAGATAGGACAGCAGGTCGTTGATCTCCGGGGGAGAGAGCTCAAATTGCGGCATCGCCGGGTGGCCGGTGACGATCCCTTCGGCAAGCGCTTCACCCAAGGTCTCGATCGGGTAACGCAGGTGCAGCGTTCGAAACGGAGGGGCCGGTCGAAATGGACTGTCTCCGACCTTGCCGATGGCGTGGCACCTTGCGCAGTGCGCCTTCACATAGACCCGGCCGCGCTGTTCCGGAGTTGATGCAGCATGGGACGGGAGGGAAAACGAGAGGGTCAGAAGGAGAGCGCAGAAGGCAGACCGCTGCATGCATCACGTCCAAGTCACAAGGTATTTTCTGCCACGATAGTGCCCGGATCGTCCCCTCATTTGATTTGAGTCAACTGGAACTCCGAGCATCCGTTAGAATGCGGCTATTCTCCTTGCGCTTGGCCCAGCGGAGCCCTGTATGAAGACGTCTCTGGTTGCAGTCGATTTCCACGGACAGGGCTGCGCCGATTGTGCCGTGCGAGGGTTCAGCGTTTGCGCATCGCTGGACCAGTTCGAGATGCGGGAGTTCGAGCAACTCAGCCGTCGCGTCAGCTTCGGCTCCTGCGAGACCGTTTTCGCGCAGGAGGATACGTCGTCCTGCTTTTACAATCTCCTCGATGGGGTCATGAGGCTCTACAAGCTCTTGCCCGATGGTCGCAGGCAGATCGTCGGATTTGTGTTGCCCGGCGACTTCGTGGGGATGACGACCGAGGAACGGCATGGATTTTCGGCCGATGCGATCGGTCCGGTCACCGTGTGTCAGTTCGCCAAGCTGCCGTTTGGTCGTTTCGCCGAAGACAAGCCAAACCTCCTGCGCAGGATGAACCAACTGGCCGTCCAGGAGCTCAATCAGGCGCGGGATCACATGGTGCTGCTCGGCCGCAGATCGGCCGAGGAAAAGGTCGCGACCTTCCTGGTCGGCTGGAGGGATCGGCTCGTCGAACTGCGAGGCCCGTCGAACATCGTGCCGCTCCCGATGAGCCGGCAGGACATTGCCGACTATCTGGGACTCACCATCGAGACGGTGAGCAGGACGTTTACGAAGCTCGAGCGGGACGGAGTCATTGTCATCCTGCCGGGCGGCGTATCGCTCCGGGATTCGGCCCGTGCCGAGGCTCTGGCGGCTGCCTGAGGCGCTCGCGGCGCTTTGCATTGATTTGAATCAAAGACTGTTGTGCGTCCGCTGAGGGACAGTGTCTCAAACTCGAAGAAGGGGGAGAGAGATGCCGTTCGATGCCATGATGGTCAGCTTTGCAGTGGTCGCGGTTTTTGTGGCTTTTGCGGCGGTCCTGCTCTGGGCCGATTCGCAGACCAAGCCTCGGACCTGACGCCGGGATACGTCCGGGCCTGAGCAGCCGACTCTCCCGGGACTGGTTTCCGGGAGCAGGGGGTGGCTTGCGATAGGCGCGGGAAGTCACCGATGGGCACACAGGAGGGGCTCCCGCGGGCTCCTCAGCCGCCTCACGCCGGCCGCCGGGACGGTGGCTTTGGCCGCCTTCCAATTGATCTTCACTGTATTTTCCTGGACAAACTGCCGATCTGCCGTATTCCGAAGGGGAAGCGGACATCGAGGGATGGGTGGTCGGGACCGAAGGGGCGTCTGCGCCGGTGGCGATAGACGAGCCCGTGGTGCCCTGACGCCATCAGGGCCTCCGTCACCGGCTCGGACATCTCCTTGGTGGGTAGGGTAGGGGCGCCTGGGAGATGCGGTGTGACTGAGGAGAAGAAGGCCAACAGCCGATCATCGAGTAGCGGCAAGCTCTCGGTGCTGCGGCAGCATCCGATTTTTCGCGAACTCGAGTCGGATGCCCTGGATCAGCTCTGCCGTTACGCGAAGCCGACCACACTCAAGCGCGGCGCCACCATCTTCTCAAAAGGCGATCCCGGCTCGAGCCTGTATGCCGTGATCAGCGGCACAGTCAAAATCAGCGTCTCGTCGCCTGACGGTCGCAACGCCATCCTGAACCTGATCAGCGCCGGGGAAATCTTCGGCGAGGTCGCGGTGCTCGACGGAAGAGAGCGAACCGCGGACGCGACTGCCAACACGAATTGCGAAATACTGGTCATCGATCGCCGCGAGTTCCTGCCCTTCGTCAAGAGCCAGCCAGTGCTTGCGATGAAGTTCATCGAGCTGCTTTGCGATCGGTTGCGCTGGACCAGCGACCAGGTCGAACAGGTCATCCTGCAGGATCTTCCTCGACGTCTCGCCAGTGCTCTGCTCGGTCTCACCGAAAAGCAGAAGGTGGATGCGAGCCGCACCATCGCCATCACCCAGCAGGAGATCAGCGAGATGGTGGGCATGACGCGCGAAAGCATCAACAAGCAACTGCGCGCCTGGGCTGCGCGCGATTGGGTTCGCCTCGAGCATGGGGCGATCGTGCTCCTGAATCCGGAGCCGCTACGCGGGCTCGCCGAGGCGGGAGAAGACGGAGACGAGTAGGCTCATGGAACGTTGCGAGTAAACCGGCGGGAGTCCCAACGATTGCCAGGGCAGATGTCGACAACGGCAATGGTTCGGCCGGCGAAGCTGCGGTCTTCAGAACGGAGCGGGTGAGGATCGCATCGGAATGACTGCTGAGGTCAGCACGAGTGCGATAACGCCTGGAGTAACGCAGGCGAAATGGAACGATTCATCTCCGTGGGACAGGATCAGGCCATCCCAAATCCCCTGATCATCTGAACCTCGTGCGCGGATCGCTAAGCGATGTCCTGAATACGCTTGATCATGTCCTGGTACTTCGGGCCGTATTTGTCCCAGACCGGCCTGACCGCCTTCTGGAAAGGCGCCTTGTCCGTGATTGCAATGATCTCGCTTCCGCCCGCCTTGGCCTTCTCCATGGCCTCGCGCTCGTAGGCCTTCCAGAGTTCGCGCTCTTCCATCTGAGCTTCGCGCGCGAATTTCTTGATCAATGCCTGATCGTCGTTCGAAAGATTGGCCCAAGCCCGCTTCGAGAACACCAGGACCTCCGGAATGACCAGATGCTGCGTCAGCGAGTAGTAGTTCGCCGCGGTGTAGTGATTGCTGAAGACATAACTCGGTGGGTTGTTCTCAGCTCCATCGATCACGCCTGTCTGTAGCGCGCTGAAGACTTGCTCGTAACTCATCGCCACGCCGCTCCCGCCGAGCGCATTCATCATATCGATGAAAATCGGATTGCCGATCACGCGGATCTTGAGGCCCTTGACGTCCTCCACCTTCCGGATCGGCCTCTTGGTGTTGTAGATGCTGCGCGCGCCGGAGTTCATCCAGCAGAGGGCTACGAGGTTCGCGCTCGGATGAGCGCTGATGCGGTCGAGCAGGTCCTGACCGATCGGGCCGTCCATCATCTTCTCGGAGTGTTCGATGCTCTTGAACAGGAACGGCATGTTGACGACGTTGATGTCATCGACGATCGGTCCCAATGATCCGGCGCTCACGCGCAGCATCTGAATCGTCCCGATCTGGGTCTGTTCGATGGTCTCCTTCTCACCGCCGAGTTGCGCGGATGGATACATCTGGATTGTCAGTCGGCCATTCGTCGCAGCCGCCAGTTTCTTGCCAAGGCTTTCCGTCGCTGCGACGGTTGGATAGCCGGGCGGCTGGACATCGGAGGCTTTGAACGCTGCATTCGATTGCGCGAGCGCGGCCGAGAACGGCGGCAGAGTCGTTGCCCCGGCGATTGCGGCCGTCAATTTGATGAAGTCGCGTCTCTTCATGGCGTTCCTCCGCCGACTTTTGCCTGATCGCGAACGGCAGTCGGATGCCGCGGCCATCGTTTACCAGGTAGGTTGGTCGAAATACTCTGGATTGAGAGTTTGGATTTCGGAGATGTTGTCCAGAAGCCGTTCCAGATGACTGGCCATGGCGGCTCGCGCAATGTCCGGCTTGTGCTTTTCGATCGCCGCCAGGATTGATCCATGTTCGGCGATCACTTCCGACATTCGTCCGATCTGGGGCAATGTCAGTCGGCGATAGCGATCGACGTGAACCTTCACTTGCAGGATCAGCTTCCATATTCCAGGATAGCCTGCAACCTCAGCGATACCTGCATGGAACATCTCGTCCGCTTGGTGAAAGGCTTCGCGATCCTTCGCAGCGCATGCCTCGCGCTGACGTTCGATCGTTGCGTGCAGATCGAGGAGCTGACTGGGGGACGCGCGCTCCGCCGCCGTCCTCGCGGTGGTCTCCTCGAGAGACTTGCGGATGATGATTGTCTCCGGCAGCGCAGCAATCGGAATTCTCGATACGAAGATGCCGGACTGCGGGAAGATCTCCACCAGTCCCTCGTCCGAAAGCTTCAGAATAGCTTCGCGAACGGGCGTACGACTCACGCCGTAGGCTGTTGCGATCTGTGCTTCCGAAATGGGCTCGCCCGGTCGGCGCGCCAGCGATACCAGCTCAGCTCGGAGATCCGTATAGATCCGCGACGCGGCGGTTTCGCCGCGAGGCCGTCTGTTCCTGCGGATGCGAGAGGCGACCGGGCGTGGCGCAGACGCCAATTTCCTTGGGACACGGCTGGGCATCATTGCTCCTCAACTGATATACTAATATATGAAACTCCCTTGGCAACAGTAAACGCCTGATACTCGAGGCAACCTCATGGTGCGGCGCAAAGCGCCGGCCCCCGCCAAGCAGGCCCTCGATGGGAGGCGTTGGTGCGTGTTGCAACTATAGCCGCCTTTTTCGGTGACGACCCGATGGGAGCAAATCGCGGGCGCCATGTCGCGCGTTCAGGCTCGTCGCGACAGGAGGATGCGCCGGACGATCTCCAAGAGAGGGATGCTTCCCAGGCGGGAGACCGTCGCGTTTTGTTCATGCGACCGTTTCGCAAACGCTCTCGGCTGGAGCCGTGTTTGATGTTAACAATCGGCTCATGAACCAGCAGACTCGCATTGATATCCGCCACTCCACCTGTCCGCACGATTGCCCGTCGGCCTGCGCGCTCGACGTGGAGGTGATCGATCAGAACACGATCGGGCGTGTTCGCGGCTCAAAACGGCAGACATATACGGCCGGGGTGGTCTGCGCCAAGGTGGCGCGATATGCCGAGCGCATTCATCATCCCGAACGTCTCATGCATCCCATGCGTCGCGTCGGGCCCAAAGGCTCGGGCGAGTTCGCGCGCATGTCCTGGGATGAAGCGCTCGACGAGATCGCGGAGCGGTTTCTCCAGACCGAGCGCGAGTTCGGCTCGCAATCCGTCTGGCCTTATTACTATGCTGGCACGATGGGACTGGTGATGCGCGACGGCCTTAATCGGCTCACGCATGTCAAGAAGTACTCGCGGTTCTATTCGACGATTTGCGCCAACGTCGCGCGCATCGGCTTTGCGATCGGCACCGGAAAGATTGCAGGCGTCGATCCGCGCGAGATGGCGCTGTCGGATCTGGTCGTCATCTGGGGCACGAACCCTGTCAACACGCAGGTCAATGTCATGACCCATGCGGCGCGCGCGCGAAAAGAGCGCGGTGCCAAGATTGCGGCGGTCGATATCTACGACAACGAGACGATGAAGCAGGCGGATATCAAGATCATCCTGCGTCCCGGGACCGACGGCGCGTTCGCTTGCGGCGTGATGCACGTTCTGTTTCGCGATGGTCATGCCGATCGCGCCTACATGGCCAAGTACACGGATTGTCCGGACGAGTTGGAGGCTCACCTGCAAACGCGCACCCCGGAATGGGCCTCGCAGATTTGCGGTGTTCCGGTGGACGAGATCGAAGCCTTTGCAAGACTGATCGGAGAGACCAAGCGGACGTTTTTCCGGCTTGGCTACGGCTTCACCCGCAGCCGGAATGGTGCAACGCAAATGCATGCGGCGTCCTGCATCCCCGCTGTGACCGGCGCTTGGCAATATGAGGGGGGCGGGGCGTTCTTCAACAATGCCGCTTTGTGGCACTTCGACGAGTCGATCATCGAGGGCCATGACGCGGTCGATCACTCGATCCGTTTCCTCGACCAGTCGCAGATTGGGCGTATCCTGACGGGAGATCGCGACGCGCTCTGTGGTGGGCCGCCGGTCAAGGCGATGCTGATCCAGAACACGAACCCGATGACGGTGGCCCCTGAGCAGGATCTGGTTCGCCAGGGCTTCGCACGCGAGGATCTGTTCGTTGCGGTCCATGAGCAGTTCATGACCGAGACGGCGCAGATGGCCGACATCGTGCTGCCGGCGACGATGTTCATGGAGCATGACGACCTTTATTACGGTGGTGGTCATCAGCACATCTCGGTCGGGCCGAAGCTGATCGAGCCGCCAGGCGAGTGCCGCTCGAACCATGAGGTGCTGCAAGGATTGGCTCGCCGGCTGGGCGCGGCCCATCCCGGGTTCGAAATGACGCCGCGCGAATTGATCGACGCCACTTTGAGAAAGAGCGGCCATGGCGACATCGCCGCGCTCGAGGCCGATGTCTGGCGCGACCTGCAGCCGGATTTTCGTACCTCGCATTACCTCGACGGCTTTGCGCACAAGGACGGCAGATTTCACTTCAAGGCGGATTGGGTTCATCCGCCGTTTGGTCGCGTCATGGGCCAGCCTGAACGGATGCCATCTCTGCCGGACCACTGGGCGGTGACGGAAGAGACGGACGAGCGGCATCCGTTCCGCCTCGCGACGAGCCCCGCCCGCTCGTTCCTCAACACATCGTTCAACGAGACTCCATCCTCCCAGGCGCGGGAAGGGGCGCCGTCGGTGACGATCCATCCGCTCGATGCTGCCTCGCTCGGCATCGCCGATGGCGATGTCGTGACACTCGGCAATACGCGCGGGCAAACCTCGCTGCTGGCCCGATTGTTCGACGGCGTTCAGCGTGGGGTGCTGATCGCTGAATCGATCCACCCGAACCGCGCCCATGTCGGGGGGCGCGGCATCAACTCGCTCACCGCGGCCGACACCGTCGCGCCCATCGGCGGCGCGGCCTTCCACGACAACAAGGTCTGGCTGCGTAAGTCGGTGGGGTAGCCCGGCGTTTCGTCGGCCAAAAATTACAATATTATCAGTATCTTGAAGTTCCGGCGTGGCGTGCTGGCCGCGCCGGGAAGGATCTGTTCACCCTTTCGCGCCGGCCCGGAAAAATTCCTTGAGCGTCGCTCATATATGCGGTAGATGTTTTGAACATTGCTCAAAATATCAGGAGTCGTCCGATGCAAATTCTTAGTTCTCCCGGTGCGCAGCCTTTTTCCGTCGAACTTCAGCCTCTGCTGAACGGTTTGGCCCGGGCAGCGTCTCACCTTGTAGCGGCGCGCGTTGAGCGCATTGCCAATGCTTGTGACGTGGCCGGTCTCCTGGCGGCGCGGCGAGCACGGCGGGGCGCAGGCGACCAGCTCTACCGGGCCGCGGCTCGGGAAGGGCACCGGCTTCGCCGTGGTGGCCTGTTCGGCTGCTTCCACTATCTGAGCGAACTGAGCTGACCTCAGCTCAAATCCCGGGTCCCTATGCAACGAAGCGGTCACCATGTGCTCAGGTCCCATCGTTTCCGTGCAACTGCGCTCTCTCTGGATAAGCATTTCGCACATGACCTTCGGGATATCCTTCATGCTGGTCGGCGGCGGCATCGTTGCGCTGCCGCTCGGCTCGCAGCTGCGCAGTGGCCTCGCAGCAGGGCTGGTGGCGCTGGTGTGGTCCTCCTTGACGCTGGCCGACACGATGGCGCTGCTGTCGCGAAGCCCGCTGCGGAGCAGCCGGCCACGGAAACAGGTTAGTGGCCGCGCATAAGAGAGATCTCGGACCTCACGCGTTTTTATTTCAGCACCAAGCTCCAACGTTCTTGCGATCCTTGCGGCCAAGCCGCCGCTGCACACCAGGAAACGACCATGATCAAGCAGTTGATGTCGTCGCGCCGCTTCGCCCCGCTGTTCTGGGCGCAGTTCTCGTCCGCGCTGAATGACAATGTCCTGAAGAATGCGCTCGTCATCATGCTGCTCTACGGCGCAGTCGCCTCGCATGGTGATGCCCTGGTCACGGTAGCTGGCGCTGTCTTCATTTTTCCGTTCTTCATCCTGTCCGGGCTCGGAGGCGAGTTGGCGGATCGTTACGTCAAGGGCGTCGTTGCGCGCCGACTTAAATTCGCGGAGATCTTCGCCGCCGGCTTCGCCGCGCTGGGCTTCTTCCTGCACTCCATCCCGTTGCTGTTCGTCGCCTTGGGGATGTTCGGGATCATCGCCGCGCTGTTCGGCCCGGTAAAATACGCGATGCTGCCGGATCAGCTGACGGTCGGCGAACTCGCCACCGGCAACGCGCTGGTCGAGGGCGCGACCTTCATGGCGATCCTGATCGGCACGATCGCGGGCGGTCAACTGGTCTCCGGCTCCTCGCATATGGGCTGGGTCGCGCTCGCGGTGATCGGCCTTGCCGTGATCTCCTGGGCGTCCGCGTCGCGCATTCCGCACACCGCGCCGTCCGCCCCGGATCTCCGTATCACGGCCAATCCCTGGAGCTCGACGTCGCATCTGTTGAAGTCGCTCTATGCCGCGCCGCGGCTGTGGGATGGCATGGTGATCGTGTCGTGGTTCTGGCTGGTCGGCGCAGTCGTGCTGTCGCTGCTGCCGGCGCTGGTCAAGGAGGTCGTCGGCGGCACCGAAGGCGTCGTCACGCTGTGCCTTGCGATCTTCGCAATCGGCATCGCCATCGGCTCGCTGTTCGCCGCCAGCCTCAGCCATGTCCGCCCGAATCTCGCTTTGGTGCCAATTGGCGCCATCATCATGGGCGTGCTCGGTCTTGATCTGTCCTGGGCGATCGCGACCACTGACACCGCAAGTGGTCTCACGCCCCTCGGCTTCATCGGCTCCTGGGCCGGGGCGCGCATGCTGATCGATTTCGCTCTGTTCGCCTTCGGCGGCGGTCTGTTCGTGGTGCCGGCGTTTGCCGCCGTGCAGGCCTGGTCGCAGTCCAATGAGCGCGCCCGTGTGATCGCTGCCGGCAACGTGCTGCAAGCGGCTTTCATGGTGGTCGGCTCGCTCGGCGTTGCTGGTCTTCAGGCCGCTGGCGTTTCGATCGCCTGGATCTTCTTCGGCCTCGCGCTGGCGAGCTTCGGCGCCGTCTGGTTCGTCATGAGCAAATGGGGCCGCGAAGGCGTGCGCGACTTCGGCGCGATGCTGTTCCGCGCGCTGTTCCGCACCGAGGTGCGCGGGCTGGAAAACCTTCCGCCGGTGGGCACCCGGATGCTGATCGCACCGAACCATGTCAGCCTGATCGACGGTCCCTTGCTGCATGCGGTGTTGCCGATCGATGCGACCTTTGCTGTCGACACCGGCATCTCCAAAGCCTGGTGGGCGAAGGGCTTTCTGAAGCTGGTGAGCCACATCACGATCGATCCGACCAAGCCGCTCGGCGCCCGCGACCTGATCAAGCTCGTCGCGAGCCAGGAGCCGGTGGTGATCTTCCCGGAGGGCCGCATCACCGTGTCGGGCTCGCTGATGAAGGTCTATGACGGCACCGCGATGATTGCGGACAAGGCCGATGCCGTCGTCGTGCCGGTTCGCATCGAGGGCGCGCAGCGCTCGCATCTCAGCTATCTCAAGGACGGCCAGATCAAGCGGTCCTGGTTTCCGAAGGTCACCGTGACGATCCTGCCGCCGGTCAAGCTCACGATCGATGCAGCCCTCAAAGGCAAGACCCGTCGTAACGCCGCCGGCGCGGCGTTGCAGGACGTCATGATCGACGCGATGGTCAAGAACGCCATGCTCGACCGCACCTTGTTCGAGGCGCTGGCGCATGCCCATCGCGACCATGACACCGGCAAGGTCATGATCGAGGATCCGCTCGGCACCAAGCTGACCTATCGCAAGCTGCTGCTTGGATCGCAGGTGCTCAGCCGCAAGCTCGAGCATGGCACCATGGTCGGCGAGAACATCGGCGTGTTGCTGCCGAACTCCGCCGGCGTCGCTGTCGTGTTCATGGCGTTGCAGTCGATTGGCCGTGTGCCGGCGATGCTCAACTTTTCCGCCGGTCCGGTGAACGTGCTGGCGGCGATGAAGGCGGCGCAGGTCACGACGGTGCTGACCTCGCGAGCCTTCATCGAGAAGGGCAAGCTCGACAAGCTGATCGCGGCGATCGAGGGCCAGGCCCGTCTGGTTTATCTGGAGGACGTCAAGGCCTCCGTCAGTGCGGTCGACAAGATCAAGGGCATTTTCGACGGCACCAAGCCGCGCGTGGCGCGCAACGCCGATCACCCAGCGGTGATTCTGTTCACCTCGGGATCGGAGGGCACGCCGAAGGGCGTCGTGCTGTCCCACCGCAACATCCTGGCCAATGCCGCACAGGCGCTGGCGCGGGTCGACGCCAATGCTAACGATCTTGTGTTCAACGTTTTGCCGGTGTTCCACTCCTTCGGCCTCACCGGCGGCATGATGATGCCCATGTTGGCGGGCATCCCGATCTACATGTATCCGTCGCCGTTGCATTACCGGATCGTGCCGGAATTGATCTACCAGACCGGCGCCACCATTCTGTTCGGCACCGACACCTTCCTCACGGGTTATGCCCGCTCCGCCCATGCCTATGATTTCCGCACGCTGCGGCTGGTCATCGCCGGTGCCGAGCCGGTCAAGGATCGCACACGACAGATCTACATGGAACGCTACGGAATCCGCGTGCTCGAAGGCTACGGCGTGACCGAGACCGCGCCGGTGCTGGCGATGAATACGCCGATGGCCAACCGTGTCGGCACCGTCGGCCGCCTGTCGCCGCTGATGGAGTATCGGCTCGACAAGGTGCCGGGCATCGAGGAGGGCGGCCGTCTCTCGGTCCGCGGCCCCAACGTCATGCTCGGCTATGTCCGTGCTGAAAATCCCGGGGTGCTCGAAGCCTTGCCTGAGGGCTGGCACGACACCGGCGACATCGTCACCATCGACGAGCAGGGCTTCATCACGATCAAGGGCCGCGCCAAGCGCTTCGCCAAGATCGCGGGAGAGATGGTGTCGCTGACGGTGGTCGAGCAGATCGCCGCGACCTTGTGGCCACAGGCGACTTCGGTGGCCGTGTCGATCCCCGACCAGCGCAAGGGTGAGCGCATCGTTCTGATCACCACGCAGAAGGATGCCGAGCGCGCCGCCATGCAGCGCCAGGCCAAGGCACAAGGCGCGCCGGAGCTTGCGGTGCCGGCTGTCGTGATGGTCGTGGACAAGATCCCGCTGCTCGGCTCGGGCAAGACCGACTATGTCGGTGCGAAGACGCTCGCCGAGGATGCCGCCAAGGGGGCTGCTCCGGACCGCGAGGCGGAGGAGCGAGAAGTCGCGTGATGGCATCGCTGCGCCGACGTCGCCAACAGAATGGCCCCCGCGACGCGGGGGTCGTGCTGCTGCATGGCATCGCCGGCCGCTCATTGATGCTGCGCCCGCTGGAGAAGCGGCTGCAACGCGCGGGCTTCGCCACGCTGAACCTCGACTATGAGAGCCGCAAGAAGCCGCTGGAGCGTCTCGCCGAGGACATCGATCCGGCCATCGCGGATTTTGCCGCTGCTATCGACGGCCCGGTCCATTTCGTGACCCATTCGATGGGCGGACTGCTGGCCCGGGTCACCATCGCCCGTCACCGTCCTCCGCGGCTTGGCCGCGTCGTCATGCTGGGCACGCCCAATGGTGGCAGCGAAGTTGCCGATCGGCTGCAGAACGTCGCGCTCTATCGCGCCTATTTCGGGCCGGCCGGTCTGCAGCTGGTGACGAAGAACAACGTCGCGCTCGCCTCGCTCCCGCCGGCCGACTACGAAATCGGTGTCATCGCCGGAAACCGCTTCCTCGACCCGATTGCAGGGCTGTTCCTCTTGCCGTGGCCCAATGACGGCCGCGTCTCGGTCGAGAGCTGCAAGCTCGCCGAGATGACGGACTACACCGTGATCAAGGCCTCGCATATGGGCCTGCTGGTGCATCCGACGTCGTTCCGGCAGACCATCGCGTTCCTGCGCGACGGACAGTTCGAGCCGGCCCGCCCGCTGCTGCGCGGCGTCATCAGTGAGATCGGCCGCCGCGCGGCCTCCTGACGCAAGTTTTCCTTGCTCCTCGCGGCTATCCCGCGACAATCTCGCGTCCCACAGCAAGCGACAGGCAAGGCGATGACCGACGACAGCGTGATTCTCGACAAGCGCGGCCAGGCCCTCTGGATCACCATCAACCGGCCCGAGAAGCGCAACGCGCTCAACGGCGACGTTATCGCGGGGATCTCGCGCGGCTATCGTCAGGCGCATGACGATCCGGATGTCCGCGTCATCGTCCTCACGGGAGCAGGGGACAAGGCATTCTGCGCGGGCGCCGACCTGCAGAATTCCGGCGCGGCGTTTGCGATGGATTTCTCGCGGCCGAATGTCGATTACGCCGATCTCCTCAGACTCTCGCAGAACGCCACCAAGCCCGCGATCGCGCGTGTCGGCGGCGTCTGCATGGCCGGCGGCATGGGCCTGTTGTGCATGACCGACATGGCGGTCGCCGCCGAGCACGTGGTCTTTGGTCTGCCGGAGGTGAAGGTCGGCGTGTTCCCGATGCAGGTGCTGAGCCTGTTGCAGCGCATCGCGCCGCCGCGGCTCGTCAACGAATGGGCGCTGACGGGCGAGCCGTTTGATGCGCGGGCCGCGCAAGCTGCAGGTCTGCTCAACCATGTCGTCCCCGCCGCCGAGCTCGATGCCAAGATCGACTGGCTGATCGGTCGCCTCGTCGACAAGTCGCCGACCGCCATCCGTCGCGGCAAATACGCGATGCGCGCGATCGCCTCGATGTCGTTCGACGAGTCCATCGCCTATCTCGAAAGCCAGATCGCGCTGCTGGCGATGACCGAGGACGCCAAGGAAGGTCTGAAAGCGTTCGCCGAGAAGCGCAAGCCGGTGTGGCCGGGGAAGTAGTTGGCGGGAGGGAGCGCTCTCCACGGCGGTTCTGTCGGACTCGCTGTCATGCTCCGCGCAGGCGGAGCATCCCGTACGCCGAGACCTCTCGGCTTGATCACAACGGCCTCTGGAATACTGGATCGCCCGCCTTCGCGGGCGATGACCGTGGGGTGCCAGTACGGCTTTCACCCTAAAATTTCCGTCTACATAGGTACGCATGCATCCGCGATCTCGCGGCGCTCAGCGCCCGAGTTTTGTCCTGATCTCAGCCCTCTCAAGCAAGAGGGCGCAGGGAAGGCCGGGAGCTCGCCGCCCCCATGGCCCGCCTGCAGACAAGAAAGCAGGCGGCAGTCACCACAGGTTTGGCCGCAACTTCCGGCCTTCCCTGCGCGATGGGCTTACGGCTTATACGTGATCTCCCTGGTGCGCCGGGCTTTCTGGCCACCATCCCCGCGCGAGGCGAAGCCTCGTCGCGAGTTGACATCAGCGTCGGGATGTCAGGACCACACGATTTCGCCGTCCGCCGCCGCACCAGTCGTCTTGCGCAAACGCGCCTGATGCCGCGACGGCCATCGCATCACCGGCCCAACGCTCGTGACGTTCGCGAGGCGCCCCTCTCGTAGGCCGTGACGTCGGGAAATGTGCAGCTGATTTGCCCGACGGCGCAACAGGCCTGAGGGTGCGACATAGTAACCCGACGGGCAAATCGATCGGATGAGCGCATCAGGCTTTCGCAGGTACCCGCATCGGCTGGAGCTGATGATACATCAGGCTGCGCCATAGCCATTCGACCGGGCCGAACTGATACAGCTTCAGCCAGAACGAGCTGATGACCGCCTGCAGCACATAGACGACGATGCCGAGGGCGAGGGCGAACGAGACGCTGAGCCGGCCGAACAGGCCGAGGCCGTAGCCGTAGAACACGAGGCCGAAGATGATGGACTGCATGAGGTAGTTGGTGAAGGCCATCCGGCCGATCGGAGCCGCCCAGCCGAGCAGGCGGATGCCGCATCCGGTGCTCGCAGCCGACACGACCAGCGCGCCATACGCCAGTGCCAGACTGACCGTCGCAAGCGATGAGCCGGCATCGATGGTCACGGCGAAGGCGGCCAGCGCCGTCAGCAGCAACATGGTGTGGCGACCAGACACATCGCGCAGGACACCGGAACGCCAGATCATGATGCCAGCCAGAAACAGCGCGAGCGTGCGCGGAAAGATCCACAGATGCAGCGGCGCGATCGCCCCGATCTCGGACAGTCGAAACGCGAGGATCTGCGGGAAGCTCCCGTTGGCATAGACGCGATTGGCATCGGCCACATGCTGCGTCATCCAGGCCGGGCTCGGCAACGGCAGTACGTTGATCAGCCAGCCGGTGAAATACAGCCCGAGCAGCGCGAGGCTGCTCGCGATCACCAGCCAATTCGCGGCGAACAGGAACGGCAGCACGATCAGTCCGGCGAGCGCATACTCGGTCAGGATGTCCCCGTTCCACAGCAGCGTCAGGTGCAGCAGGCCGATCGCGAGCAGGACGAGCATTCGCCGCAGCAGCAAGGCAACACGTCGGGGCGGAGCGATCCTGTCGAACTGCATCGCTAGTCCGATGCCGAACAGCAGCGAGAATACCGCAAATGCCTTCATGGAGACGGCGTGCGCGAGAATGCCCTCCACGGCCCGATTGAACGGCGAGTCGCTGATGATGGCCCACATGAGCCTGGTCATGTCAGGTGAGGAGGATCCGGTGAAGAAAATCGTCCCCGGCTCATGCGATCTCGACGCTGGCAGAAACTGACCGAAGATCGAGACTCGGAATTCGAACACGACGTTGATCGCCATGACGCCGAACAGCGCGAGGCCGCGCAGGATGTCGATGCTGACGAGACGGTCGGTGGTTGCGACAGAGGAGGGCGGACTCGGCGCACCGTCTCTGTCAAGAGGAGCTGTTAAGTCGACCTCAGCGGGTGTGGTGTCTCGCCGGTGCGGCAAGGTCATCAGGTCCGGCGGTGAAGCAGTTGACATGGCGCCAGTCAAGGCTTCGTTGCTGATGCGCTGGCCTCTTCGACGCAGTAGGATGGAGGCATGACGTTGTCCGCCTCCGATGCAACCGACGGCCTCACCATCCGGCCCATGCGCCCCGACGAGATTTCCGTCGCGATCGACTGGGCGGCGGCCGAGGGCTGGAATCCCGGTCTGTCCGATGCGGCCTGTTTCGCGGTGGTCGATCCGCAGGGATTCCTCGTCGCCGAGTTCAAGGGCGAGCCGGTGGCGACCGTGTCCTGCGTCAACTATGACGACCACTTCGCCTTTCTCGGCTTCTACATCGTGCGTCCGGACATGCGTGGGCGCGGCTACGGCCTGCGGCTCTGGCGGGCGGCGATGGTGCATGCGGGGGCGCGGGTCATCGGGCTCGACGGCGTGGTCGCGCAGCAGGACAACTATCGCAAATCGGGGTTCAGCTACGCCTATGCCAACATCCGCTTTGGCGGGCGGCCTGCGGTCCTGCCGGCCGCGGTCGCGCCCCATCTCGTCGCGTTGGCGGACGTGCCGATCGCTCAGATCGAGGCATCGGACGCGACCGTGTTTCCGGCGCCGCGGCGCGCGTTCCTGCAGAGCTGGATCGGCTCGCCCGGGCATATCGGTCGAGCGCTGCTCAGGGGCGGTGAACTGGTGGCGTGGGGCGTGATCCGTCCGTGCCGCACCGGCTACAAGATCGGTCCGCTGGTTGCGGATCGCCGCGCCGATGCCGAGGCCGTCGTCGCCGCGCTATGCGCTGCGATCGGCGACGGCGAGATTTTCCTGGACGTGCCCGCGATCAATCCTGCGGCGGTGGCGCTTGCCGAGGGGCTCGGGCTGAAGCCGGTGTTCGAGACGGCGCGCATGTACACCGGCCCGATCGCGCCGCTACGGATCGAACGGGTGTTCGGCATCACGACCTTCGAGCTTGGTTAGCTCATTTGCCGAGCGGCCGGGCGAAGCTCAGCTCGTGGCCGTCGGGATCGGTGAGGTGGAAATAGCGCTCGCCCCATTCGGCATCGCGCGGCGTGGTCGAGGGCGCGAAGCCGGCGGCCAGCGCCTTGGCATAGACGGCGTCGACATCCGAGACATGGAAGATGATGCGGCCCCACCAGCTCCATTGCTTGTCATCGGGCATGGCGATGAGGTTGAGATAGCCAGTGCCGACGCGGAAAGTCGTGAATGGCGACTCCGCGCCGCCATAGGGAATATCGTCGAAGCCGAGTGCGCGATAGAAGGCGACCGCGCGGGCCATGTCGTGGGTGGCGATGGTGATCGCGCTGATGCTCTCGATGCTCATGGAAGCGCTCCGGACCGGAATGGACGCCTGCCGAACAGAGAAGCGCAGTTCGCCGGTGTCACGCAAGCGCCGGTAGGCGCTCTAGCGCCAGCGCCGCCGGCTCATGGTCGCTCCCAGCGCGAAGAAGATCGCCGCCCCGATCGCGACGGTTGCGGCGCGGGCGACGTCGCCGGGCAGCAGCACGGCCTGCTGTGCGGCCTCCTGGCTGAACGAGCCGCGGGTGCGGTGCAGGCGCGTGACGGGGCGGTCGAGATTGTCGGTGCGGTCGGGCACCAGCGGCACGTCGGTCTGCTGCCCGGCGATCGCCTTGGCTGCGAGGTAGTGGTCGAGCAAAGCCGGCGCGACGGCATTGCCGAGGATGGTGAGCAGCGTCGGCCAGCCGATCCAGTATTCGCGGAAGCCGCCCCCGGCGACGCGATACACGGCGTCCGCGATCACCTCCGGCTCGACCGGGCGCCCCATCGGCCGTGGCGTATGCGCGAGATGTGCGCGGGCCCAATCGAATTGCGGCGTGTTCACCGCTGGAAGATCGACCATGCACAATGTGATGCGCGAGCGCTCGTGCATCAGCTCGGCGCGCAGCGAGTCGGTGAAGCCGCGGATCGCGTGCTTGGCGCCGCAATAGGCGGCCTGCAGCGGAATGCCGCGATAGGCGAGCGCCGAGCCGATCTGGATGATGCGGCCCTCGCCGCGCCGGCGCATCGAGCGCAGCGCCGCCATCGTCCCATGCACGAAGCCGAGATAGGTGACCTCGGTGACGCGGCGGAATTCATCGGGCGTGATGTCGGCGACCGTCGAGAACACCGTCTCCATCGCGTCGTTGATCCAGATGTCGACCGGACCCAGGCGCTGCTCCAGCCGCTCGGCGGCATCGAACAGGGCCTGCGCGTTGGCGACATCGACGGCCTCATACTCGGCATGGGCAAAGCGGCCCTGCAGCTCGCGCTGCACGTCACGCAGAGCTTCCTCATCGCGCGCGATCAGGCCGACGCGATCGCCGGCCTCGCCGAAGCGCTTGGCGATGGCACGGCCGACGCCGGCCGAAGCGCCTGTGATGATGATGGTGCGAGCTGATCTGCCAGGCATGTCGGTTTCTCCACGCGCCCCGTCGTACAAACGTGCAGCCCGCGGCAATGTTTCGGGCGGGGAGAGCCGCGCCCGTGAAACCTTGGTAAGATCCTGGGCGCCGTCAGCCCGGTCGCGTTCCCCGCCCGTCCTCGGGAACGGCCACGCTGTCGAAATCCCGCGCCAGCTCGGCCAGCGCCAGCTTCATCTCCTGGCCGCGCATCGCCGCGCCATGACCGGTGATCACGATCTCCGGCGACAGGGCGTCAATGGCGCGAACGGACTCGCGCGCCGCCGTCCAGTCCGGCGTGAAATACATCGGCGGCCCATGCATCTCCGGCGCCTGCGTCACGGACGCATAGACCGATTCCTGCGCGGTGGTGACAATGGCATCGCCTGCGATCAGCAGGCGGTCGCGTTCGCGCCACAGCGAGACATGACCGGGCGCGTGGCCGGGCGTATGGATCCAGCGAAACTCCGGCATGAACGGGACCGAGCAGTCGGGCGGCAGATCGCGCAAGTGCGCGCCGACATCGACCGGTTTGGTCGGAAACAGCGGTGACAGCCTGGCCAGCATGCCGCCGCCGACATGGGGATCCGGTGACGGGTAGGAGCGGGTGCCGTTGAGATAGGGATGTTCCAGCGGGTGCGCATAGACCGGCACGTTCCACTCCCGGCTCAGCGTCTCCAGCACACCGACATGATCGAAATGGCCGTGGGTGAGGACGATGCAGGCGGGGCGGCCGCTGCCGCCGAAGCGCGCCTGTGCGGCGTGGCGGATCGCAGGGCCGGAGCCGAACACGCCGGCATCGATCAGCACCCAGCCGCCATCGCCCGCGCCCGCCTCGCCGTAGAACACGACATTGACGATCGCGAGCTGCCGATAGGCGACATCAGGCGCGATCTCGCGCACGCCATCGTCGCGCGCGGCGTCGGCTTCATGGTTCTCGGCCAGCGCCGATGCAGGCAGCGGAATCTGAGTCATGCGGCCTCCGTGGTGAGATCACCAGGGAAGCCGCGGAGCGACGAAAGGTTGCTAAAGCGCGGAGAGCTCAGCCGGCATTGGCCTTGAGGCCAGCTGCCTCGATGCCGGCAACGGCGCAGATCTCGTCATTGTCGGAGCTGTCGCCGGAGACGCCGACCGCGCCGAGCAAGGTGGCGCCGTCCATGATCAGCACGCCGCCGGGTACCGGCACCATGCGGCCCTGCGCCAGCGTGTTCACGGCGTCGATGAAATAGGCCTGCTCCTGGGCACGCTGGAACAGGGCGCGGGAGCCGAGGCCGAGCGCCAGCGCGCCATAGGCCTTGCCATGCGCGACTTCGGCCCGCATCAGGCTGGTGCCGTCCTGCGCGGCGGCGGCCTTCAGGCAGCCGCGGGCGTCGAGCACCATGACAGCCAGCGGCTTCAGCTTCTTCTCGAGGCCCTTGGCAAGGGTGGCGTCGAGGATCTTGCGGGCGGTGTCGAGCGTGAGGTCGGCCATGTCGGTGAGTTCCTATGTCGTTAAGTCGAGCGGAGCTGCGTAGGGTGGGCGAAGCGGAGCGTGCCCACCATCTTGCGAAGCGGAAGGTCTGTGGTGGGCACGCTTCGCTTTGCCCACCCTGCGGACTCGTGAACTAATTGGACGCGTGCCCTCGCTCCAGGCTCATCGCCAGGAGCTGCGCGGCGTGGACGGCACCGCGGGCGGCGCCGTCCTGAATCTGGTGGCGGCAGGAGGTGCCGTCGGCGACGATGAAGGTCGTGCTGTCAGCCTTGCGCACGGCCGGCAGCAGCGAGACCTCCGCCATCTGCAGCGAGACGTCATAGGTCTCCGCGCCATAACCGAACGCGCCGGCCATGCCGCAGCAGGAGGAGTCGATGGTCTCGACCGCGAGCTCGGGAATGAGCCGCAGCACCTGCTCGACCGGCTTGAAGGCGGCGAAGGACTTCTGGTGGCAATGGCCGTGCAGCAGCGCCTTGCCGGGCAGCGGGCCAAGCGGCAGTGCAAGCCGGCCGCTCTCGGCCTCGCGCGCCAGGAATTCCTCCAGCAGCAATGCGTGGGCGCTGATCGCCTTGGCGCTCGTGTCGTTGCGCAGTGACAGCAGCTCGTCGCGCAAGGTCAGGAGACAGCTCGGCTCGAGCCCGATGATCGGCACGCCGCGCGTGGCGAACGGCGCGTAGGTCTCGACCAGGCGCTGCAACTCGGACTTCGCTTCGTCGACGAGACCTGCGGAGAGGAAGGTTCGGCCGCAGCACAGCGCGCGGCCGCCATCGGCCGGCCTGGGCACGTAGACGCGATAGCCGCCGGCGATCAGCACGCGCAGCGCGGCGTCGAGGTTCTCGCGCTCATAGACGCGGTTGAAGGTGTCGCCGAACAGCACGACCTCGCGGCCATCGGCCGGACCGAACGCCTCGGCGTCGACACGGAAGGTATCGCTGCGGAACGCCGGCAGCTTGCGCCTGGCGCTGATGCCGGCGACGCGCTCCATCAGCGCACGCAACGGCGCAAGGTGATTGCGCAGGTTCACGAGCGGCGCGACGCGGGCGGCGAGATCAGCGTAGCGCGGCAGATAGGCGACGAGCCGGTCGCGCAAGGTGAGGCCGTGCGTCGTAGCTCGGGCCGCCAGCACCTCGATCTTCATCTTGGCCATGTCGACGCCGGTCGGACACTCGCGGCGGCAGGCCTTGCAGGAGACGCACAGCTTCAGCGTCTCCATCATCTCGTCGGATGACAGCGCGCCGGGGCCGAGCTGACCGGAGATCGCAAGCCTCAACGTATTGGCCCGCCCGCGCGTGACATCCTTCTCGTCGCGGGTGGCGCGATAGGACGGACACATCACGCCGCCGTCGAGCTTGCGGCAGGCGCCGTTGTTGTTGCACATCTCGACCGCGCCCTGGAAGCCGCCGGCCGCGCCAGGATAGGCCGACCAGTCGAGCACGGGCTTGATGTCGTCGATGCGATAGTCCGGCGGATAGCGGAACAGCGAGCGATCGTCCATCTTGGGCGGATCGACGATGCGGCCGGGGTTGAGGACGTTGCCGGGGTCGAAGCGTTGTTTCACTTCCTTGAAGTCGGCGACGATGCGGCGGCCGAACATCTGCTCGTGGAATTCCGAGCGCACGATGCCGTCGCCATGCTCGCCGGAATGCGAGCCCTTGTATTCGCGGACCATCGCGAAGGCTTCCTCGGCAATGGCGCGCATCGCCTTGACGTCCTTCTCCAGCTTCAGGTTCAGCACCGGACGGACGTGCAGGCAGCCTTCGGAGGCATGCGCATACATCGTGCCGCGGGTGCCGTGCCTGGCGAAGACCTCGTTGAGGCGTGCCGTGTAGTCGGCGAGATGCGGCAGCGGCACGGCGCAGTCCTCGACAAAGGACACCGGCTTTCCGGCTTCCTTCATCGACATCATCACGTTGAGGCCGGCGGCGCGGAAATCGGCGACGGCGGTCTGCAGCGCGGGCTCGGTGATCTCGACGACGCCGCCCCATTTGCGCGGTTCGTTCGTCCAGGCGAATCCGAGATCGCCCATCAGCTCGGAGAGCTGCTTCAGCTTGGCGACGTTCTCGTCCCTGGTCTCTTCGGCGAACTCCACCACCAGAATGGCCTCGGGATCGCCGCGGACGGCAGCCGCGATCACCGGCTGGAACATGGCGATGTCGCGTCCGAGCCCGATCATGGTGCGGTCGACCAGCTCGACCGCGATCGGCTTCAGCTTGACCAGGTGCTGGGCTGCATCCATCGCCTGGTAGAAGCTGCCGAAATGGCAGACGCCGAGCACCTTGGCGCCAATCAAGGGCCACAGCTTCAGCTCGATGCGAGTGGAGAAGGCGAGGGTGCCTTCCGATCCGACCAGCAGGTGAGCGAGATTGTTGGCCGCGTTGCGCGGCGTCAGCGCGTCGAGATTGTAGCCGCCGACCCGGCGCTGCACTTTTGGAAACTTGTCGGCGATCTCCGCGGCCTCGCGCTCGCCCAGCGCCAGTATCTCGCGGAACAGCGCGCGGGCGTTGTCCGGTGCGTTGATGCCGCCGAGATCGCGCGGCACCTCGCCGAAACGCGCCGGCGTGCCGTCGGCGAGGGCTGCATCGATCGCAATCGTATTGTCGCGCATCGTGCCGTAGCGCAGCGAGCGGCCGCCGCAGGAATTGTTGCCGGCCATGCCGCCGATCGTGGCGCGCGAGGCGGTGGAGACGTCGACCGGAAACCACAGGCCGTGCTTCTTGAGCTGGCGGTTGAGGTCATCGAGCACGATGCCCGGCTCGACGACGCAGGTGCGGCCCTCGACGTCGAGCGAGACGATGCGGTTCAGGTGTTTGGAGAAGTCGACGACGATGCCTTCGTTGACGGTCTGGCCGCATTGCGAGGTGCCGCCGCCGCGCGGCGTGACGATACGGCCGTCGTCGCGGGCGATCGCCAGCGCCCGCAGCGCCTCGTCCATGGTCCGCGGCACGACCACGCCGGCCGGGATGACCTGGTAGAACGAGGCATCGGTGGCGTAGCGGCCACGATTGAAGCGGTCGAAGAAGACATCGCCCGTGATCTCCGCACGGAGCTTCTGTTCGAGGCTGGACGGACCGGCTTTGGCGTTCGGCATGATGATCCCTGATCAGCCCTGGTCGCGTCGCAGTTCACCGGGCCTTGCCCCGGTGTCAATCATTTATGGAACAGCGTCAACCGGATTGCATGCAATTTGAGACGGGCGATGTCGACCTTAGTCTACTCTGGCCGGCTTTCCACTAGGGGTGGAAGGGAAGCCGGTCTGCTCTTCGGCGAAGTAGGCAATGGCGGCCGAGCCCTTGTTGCGCAGGTGCTGAAACAGGATGTCGGAGATCTCGCTACCGGCGCGCCGGCGCAGCGCGTCGAGGATCAGCTCGTGCTCGCGCATCGCCTCGCTCCAGCGCTCGCGCTTGCGGGCGAAATTCGCCGAGAAGCGCACCCGGCGGATGCGTCCCGCCAGGCTGTCATAGGTCGCGTGAAGGGTCGCGTTGGCGGCGGCGTCGACGATCGCGCGGTGGATGAGCTGGTTCATGCGGAAATAGCCCTGCATGTCCTGGCGCATGTAAAAGCCGTACATATCGTGATGATATTGTTCGATCTTCGCGATCTCTTCATCCGAGATCTTCTCGCAGGCGAGGCGGCCGGCAAGGCCTTCCAGGCCGCCCATGAGGTCGAACAGTTCCTGGATGTCGGCGGCGCTCAGGGGGCGGACGCGCGCGCCGCGATTGGGTAGCAGCTCGACGAGACCCTCTGCTGCCAGCACCTTGAGAGCCTCGCGCAAGGGCGTGCGGGACACGCCCAGCATTTCGCACAGCTGCCGCTCCGACAGCCGGCCGCCATCCGGCACGTGGCCCTCGACGATATAGTCGCGCAGCCGCGCCAGGATCTCGTCATGCAGCGACGTCTCGTCCCGCGCCGGGGCGGGACGGTCGTTTGGCCCGGTCAATGGGACAGTTTCAACGTCTGGAATCGTGGAACTCATGGAAACGATTGTAGCGGTAGTTACAGATGGGGTCGACGGCAGAAATGCATACTCTACGGACTTGTTAATTTAGATATTGCATGCAATTGTGGGTGTCAGAATGCCGTTTTCGTTTGGAGTTCTGCCGTGACCCGTCACCAAGGCCGTCATTTCCTGCACATTCCGGGCCCGAGTCCGGTGCCCGAGCGCGTGCTCAGGGCGATGGACATGCCGGTGATCGATCACCGCAGCGCCGAGTTCGCCGAGCTCGGCAAGGCCGTGCTCTCCGGCTCGCAGAAGATCTTCAAGACGACGAGCCCGGTGATCATCTATCCGTCCTCAGGCACCGGTGCCTGGGAGGCCGCGATCGTCAACACGCTGTCGCCCGGCGACAAGGTGCTGATGGTGGAGACCGGCCACTTCGCCACGCTGTGGCGGCAGATGGCGGCGCGCTGGGGCATCGAGGTCGATTTCATTCCCGGCGACTGGCGTCGCGGCGTCGATCCTGCGGTGATCGAAGAGAAGCTCACGGCCGACACGGCGCATCAGCTCAAGGCCGTGATGGTCGTGCACAACGAGACCTCGACCGGCGCGACCAGCCGGATCGGCGAGGTCCGCGCCGCGATCGATCGCGCCCAGCACCCGGCTTTGCTGATGGTCGACACAATCTCCGGCCTTGCCTCGGCGGACTTCCGCTTCGACGAGTGGAAGGTCGACGTTGCCGTGTCCTGCTCGCAGAAGGGTTTCATGCTGCCGCCGGGGCTCGGCTTCAATGCCGTCTCGGACAAGGCGCGTGCGGTCGCCAAGACCAACAAGATGCCGCGCTCGTTCTGGGACTGGGAGGACATGCTGAAGCTGAACGCGAACGGCTTCTTCCCCTATACGCCTGCGACGAACCTGCTTTACGGGCTGCGCGAAGCGATCGCGATGCTGCTCGAGGAGGGGCTCGATCAGGTGTTCGCGCGTCACCTGCGGCTCGCGGCGGCGACCCGCGCTGCGGTCGAGCATTGGGGGCTGGAGGTGCTGTGCCAAGCCCCCGAGGACTACTCGCCGGTGCTGACGGCGGTTCTGATGCCGCCCGGCCATAATGCCGATGAGTTCCGCCAGGTCGTACTGGACAATTTCAACATGTCACTCGGCTCGGGTCTGTCCAAGGTCGCCGGCAAGGTGTTCCGCATCGGCCATCTCGGCGAGTGCAACGAGCTCACCCTGATGGCGGCGCTCAGCGGTGTCGAGATGGGGCTGCGGGTGGCCGGTGTGCCGCACCGCGCTGGCGGTGTCGATGCCGCGATGGGTTTGCTCGATCAGCCCCCATCGGGCAATGCACCGCGGCATCTCGCGGTTGTGAAGTAAGGCAAAATCACGTGCGGGCACGGGCCGCATTGGCCCTTGCCGCACTGCACAGAAAAAGGGGAGTCGTGTGCATCTGAGGGATGTCAGCCCGAAGCGATCGGTGCTTGCGTCTTCTGTGTTGACGCCAGCGGTCTGGCGGGAGAAAAGCGCGACGAGCGCGTGGGATACCACGTCCGCGCACCAACCAAATGACCGGGGATGGACGCCAATGACTGTGCACACAGGACGGCATTTTCTTCAGATTCCGGGGCCGACCAACGTGCCCGACCGCGTGCTGCGCGCGATGGACATGCCGACGATGGACCATCGCGGCCCTGAATTCGCGGAGCTGGGCTTCGCCGTACTCGCAGCGTCGCAGCGGATTTTCCGCACCAAGCAGCCGGTGATCATCTATCCGTCGTCCGGCACCGGCGCGTGGGAAGCTGCGATCGTCAACACGCTCGCGCCCGGCGACAAGGTGCTGATGGCCGAGACCGGTCAGTTCGCGGTGCTGTGGAAGGGCATCGCCGACAAGTTCAAGCTCGACGTCGACTTCGTGGCGGGCGACTGGCGTCACGGCGCCGACATCGCCGCGATCGAGCAGCGCCTCAACGAGGACAAGGCGCACAAGATCAAGGCCGTGTGCATCGTGCACAACGAGACCTCGACCGGCTGCCTGACGCCGCCGCTCGAGGTGCGCAAGGCGCTCGACCGCGCCGGCCATCCGGCGCTGCTGATGGTCGACACCATCTCCGGCCTCGGCTCGATGGAGTATGAGCACGACGCCTGGGGCATCGACGTCTCCGTCGCGGGTTCGCAGAAGGGTCTGATGCTGCCGCCGGGTCTCGGCTTCAATGCCGTCTCGGAGAAGGCGCTCGCCGTGGCCAAGTCCAATCCCGGCATGCGCTCCTATTGGGACTGGCAGGAGATCATCACCTTCAACAAGCTCGGCACCTTCCCGTATACGCCGGCCTGCAATCTCCTGATGGGCCTCAACGAGGCGCTGAAGATGCTGGAGGAGGAGGGCCACGAGAACGTGTTCGCGCGCCATCGCCGCCACAGCCTCGCCACGCGCGCCGCGGTGAAGGCGTGGGGCCTGGATACGCAGTGCCAGGACGCGCAGGCGCATTCGCCGGCGCTGACCGGCGTCGTCATGCCCGACGGCCATGACGCCGATGCGTTCCGCAAGACCGTGCTGGACAACTTCGACATGTCGCTCGGCACCGGCCTGAACAAGATCAAGGGCAGGGTGTTCCGCATCGGCCATATCGGTCACTTCAACGACCTGATGCTGATGGGCACGCTGTCCGGCGTCGAGATGGGCCTTGCGCTCGCCAACGTGCCGCATCGCGCCGGTGGCGTGCTCGCGGCGATGGATGTCCTCAAGGCGCGCGAGGCCGCGCCGATCCCGAAGGTGGCCTGATGAACGTGCCTGCGAGCGGCTCCGACGATCTCATCTATGCCGTCGACGACGGCATCGCCAAGATCACCTTCAACCGGCCGCAGGCGCGCAACGCGATGACCTTCGCGATGTACGACCAGATGGCCTCGATCTGCGAGGCCATCAATGCCGACCGGTCGATCAAGGCGCTGATCCTGACCGGCGCCGGCGACAAGGCCTTCGCCTCCGGCACCGACATCTCCCAGTTTCGCGCGTTCAAGACGGCGCAGGATGCGCTGGACTACGAGGCGCGGATCGATCGCGTGCTCGGCACCCTCGAACTGTGCCGCGTGCCCGTCATCGCGGCGATCGCGGGTGCCTGCACCGGCGGCGGCGCCGGCATCGCCGCCTGCTGCGACCTCCGCATCGGCACCGAGACGACACGCATCGGTTTTCCGATCGCGCGCACGCTCGGCAATTGCCTGTCGATGTCAAACATCTCCCGCGTCGTGTCCCTGATCGGGCCGGCTCGTACCAAGGACCTGATCTTCAAGGCACGGCTGGTGGAAGCGCCGGAGGCGCTCGCGCTCGGCCTGCTCAACGAGATCGTCCCGGATGTCGACACGCTGCAAGCGCGGGCGCTGGAGACGGCCAGGCTGGTGGCCTCGCATGCGCCGATCACGCTCGAAGTGACCAAGGAGGCGGTCCGCCGCATCCGCCGGACGCTGTCGCGCGATGAAGGCGAGGACCTGATCCTGCGCGCCTATATGAGCGAGGATTTCCGCGAGGGCATGGACGCGTTCCTGAACAAGCGGACGCCGAACTGGAAGGGCAAGTAGTCCGATGCCGGTCTTGCGACCTTATGCCGAGGTCATCAGGCCGGATCATGCTTGTGTTCTTGAACTGACCACAATAAGCCAGCAGTATCCTGGTAGGATACAAGCAGGCGCTTCGAACGGGGATGAAAACACATGCGTAATTTGATCACGATCGCAGCCGCTGCGGCTGCCATTTTCGCAAGTGCGCCGGCCTCGGCCGGCTGGGAGCCGAGCAAGCCGGTTGAGATCGTCGTCGCCGCCGGCGCCGGCGGTGCATCGGACCAGATGGCGCGGATGATGCAAGCCGCGATCCAGAAGAACAACCTGCTGAAGCAGCCGGTCGTCGTGTCGCTGAAGGGCGGCGCGTCCGGGGCCGAAGCGCTGATGTACATGAAGTCCAGCGACGGCGATGCGAACAAGGTTCTCATCGCCTATTCGCTGATCTACATGCTGCCACTGTCGGCCAAGCTGCCGTTCGACTGGAAAGAATTGTCCCCCGTTGCGGTGATCGCACTCGACCAGTTCGTGCTGTGGGACAATGTCAACGGGCCGAAGACGGTGAAGGAATTCATCGAGGCCGCCAAGGCGTCGGGCTCGCCGTTCAAGCTGGGCGGCACCGGCTCGAAGCGCGAGGATCACGTGCTCACGGTGTTCCTCGAGAAGAAGACCGGCGCCAAGTTCTCCTATCTGCCCTACAAGTCCGGCGGCGAGGCGGCGACGCAGCTCGTCGGCGGACACACCGAGGCCAACGTCAACAATCCCTCCGAGAACCTCGAAGTCTGGCGCGCCGGTCAGGTGCGTCCGCTCTGCGTGTTCGACAAGGAGCGCATCTCCTACACCGCCAAGGTCACGGAGACGCAGTCCTGGAACGACATTCCGACCTGCAAGGAGCAGGGGCTGGACGTGCAGTACCTGATGCTGCGCGCGATGTTCCTGCCGGGCAAGGTCAGCCAGGAGCAGCAGGAGTTCTACGTCGACCTGTTCAGCAAGCTGGTGCAGACGCCGGAATACAAGGACTACATGGAGAAGCAGGCGCTCAAGCCGATCTTCCTCACCGGCAAGGACATGATTCAGTTCCTCGAAGAGGACGGCTCGCTTAATAAGCAGCTGATGACGGAAGCCGGCTTCGTCGCGAAGTAGCACGAGGCCAAGGGGAGCAGGACCGATGTCCAACGCTGAGATCGAGATCGCGGTCGACGATCCGACCGCGCCGGAGGAGAACTCTCCTTCGGTCACCTCCAACCGTGCCGTGGACGTCGCCGTATCGCTGTTGCTGCTCGCGCTGGCCGTCGTGCTCGCCTGGGACAATTGGCGGACCGGCGCCTCCTGGGACTCGACCGGTCCGGAAGCCGGCTACTTCCCGTTCTATCTGTCGGTGATCCTCGGCGGCGCCAGCCTGTACGGCATCGGCGCGGCGTTTCTGTCGAGCAAGGAGGCGATGGAGACCTTCGTGACGCGCGCGCAGCTGCGCCGCGTGATGGCGGTGTTCGTGCCGACGCTGCTGTTCTGCATCGCGATGCAGTTTCTCGGCATCTACGTCGCGAGCTTCCTGTTGATCGCCGGCTTCATGCGGATCGTCGGCAAGATCGCGATCTGGAAATCGCTGCTCACGGCGTTCCTGTTCAGCGCCGTGATGTTCGTGACCTTCGATATCGTCTTCGACGTGCTCATGCCCAAGGGACCGCTCGAAGCGGCGTTCGGGTACTGATACCGGTCTCTCCTTCCGTCATTGCGAGGAGCAACGCGACGAAGCAATCCAGGGCAAAGTACGTGACTCTGGACTGCTTCGCTGCGCTCGCAATGACGAGGAAACAGTTGGATTGAAATTATGGAAGCCTTGGGTCTGCTGCTGCACGGGTTCGCGGTCCTCCTGACCTGGAAGACGCTGCTGTTGATGATGGTCGGGCTGGTGCTCGGCGTCTTCGTCGGCGTGCTGCCGGGCCTCGGTGGCCCCAACGGCGTCGCGATCCTGCTGCCGCTGACCTTCTCGATGGATCCGACCTCGGCCATCGTGATGCTGTCCTGCATTTATTGGGGCGCGTTGTTCGGCGGAGCCATTACCTCGATCCTGTTCAACATCCCCGGCGAGGCCTGGTCGGTCGCGACCACCTTCGACGGCTATCCGATGGCGCAGCAGGGCAAGGCGGCCGAGGCGCTGACGGCGGCCTTCACCTCGTCCTTCATCGGCTCGCTGGTCGCGGTGTTGCTGATCACATTTCTTGCGCCGTGGATCTCGTCCTTTGCGCTGAAGTTCGGGCCGCCCGAGTTCTTCGCCGTCTATCTGCTCACCTTCTGCTCGTTCGTCGGCCTCGGACGCGAGGACAAGCACAAGACCGTCATCGCGATGGCGCTCGGCCTGCTGCTCGCCGGCGTCGGCATGGACACGGTCTCGGGTCAGCTGCGCATGACCTTCGGCTCGACGGATCTGTTGCGCGGCATCAACTTCCTGGTCGCGGTCATCGGCCTGTTCGGCATCAGCGAGATCCTGCTGACCATGGAGGAGCGCCTCGCGCTGCGCGGCCACGCCGCGTCGATCTCGCTGCGCACGGTGCTCGCCGTCTGGAAGGACCTGCCGAAATACTGGATGACCCTGCTGCGCTCCTCGGTGATCGGCTGCTGGCTCGGCATCACCCCGGGCGGCGCGATCGCGGCCTCCTTCATGGGCTACAATCTCGCCAAGCGCTTCTCGAAGGACCAGGACAGTTTTGGCAAGGGCCGCATCGAGGGCGTGTTCGCGCCTGAGACCGCCGCGCATGCCTCGGGCACCGCGGCGCTGCTGCCGATGCTGGCGCTCGGCATTCCCGGTTCGGGCACCGCGGCGATCCTGCTCGGCGGCCTGATGGTGTGGGGCCTCAATCCCGGACCGCTGCTGTTCGTCGAGCACAAGGATTTCGTCTGGGGCCTGATTGCCTCGATGTATCTCGGCAACGTCGTCGGCCTCGTGCTGGTGCTCTCGACCGTGCCGATCTTCGCCTCGATCCTGCGCGTGCCGTTCGCGGCCGTCGCGCCGATGATCGTGGTGTCCTGCGCGATCGGTGCCTATGCGATCCAGAACGCGATGTTCGACGTCTGGCTGATGCTCGGCTTCGGCGTGGTCGGCTATGTCTTCAAGAAGATCAAGATTCCGCTGGCGCCCTTCACCTTGGCGCTGGTGCTCGGCAGCCGCGCCGAGGACGCGTTCCGGCAGTCGATGATCATCTCCGGCGGCAACATGAAGGTGTTCTGGGCGAACGGGCTGGTGGGCACCATCACGACGCTCGCCATCCTGTTGTTGTTCTGGCCGCTGATCGATCGGCTGGTCGCGAGCTTCGGGAAGTCGACCCCGCCGGCGGCGAAGGTCGAGGCTTAGGGGCCACAGGGCTCTCGAAACTCGCCGCGATTCGCAGGCGGCTGTGGCGTCGCCGCCACGCTTGCTTGCGGCTCGGTCGTGGGCGTCGGACCGTTGTTCGAATCGCTTCCGCGCTTCTCCAGAGGTTGTGTCTTTGCGATGACAGCATTTTAGGCAGCGCGGTGGTAGGCTTCATTCATGGGCAGAGGTTGTGCTGCTCACGCGCGGTGCCCGATCTCTGGTCATCGCGTCCTGATGTTTCCTCCCGAGACGATCACCTCGCCCGGCGCTTGCGTCGGGCTTTTTTTTGCACGGCTCTCAGTTGGGGTCATTCCGACCTGAACTGATCAGTCTCCTGAAAAGCAAAAGCCTTCGTCCGGGCGGGCGAAGGCTTTGAAAGTCGGGCTATCGAGACGCGCGCGACAAGCGGCAGCGACCGGTTAGTGCGAGGTCTCCTCGACCGGCATGTGGTACCAGTCGGACTCGTTGTCGAGCATGGTCTCGTCGAAGGGCAGCACGCCGTCATGGTTCACAGCCGCCGCATTGACGTCGCGCACCATGTCCATTGCCGACAGAAACTCGTTCAATTCCGACGCGCTCATGACCCGCTACTCCTCACACGCGCGGGCCCCGAGAGGTCCGCGATCAACTGATGAGAAGAGGTTAACGCGGTCTCGCTCCGGCCTCAATCCCGCCCAGGTCGAAGTTCCAACGTGGTGACATCTGGGCCACAGCGGCGGGATGCCGCGGCTCCGTCATATTGCACCTGCTCACACGACGCGATGCAGCCGGAGATCGGCGATCTCGCCGTCGGTGAAGCCGAATTCGGAGAGGATCTCCTCGGTCTGCTCGCCGAACTCCGGCGGCCGCGCCGCCATGGAGCTCGGCGTGCGCGACAAGGTGAAGGGCTGCGCCACCAGCGTGATGTCGCGATCATCGTCGGTCGGTACTTTCTGCGCCATGCCGAGATGCTTCACCTGGGGGTCTTCGAACATCTGATCGATCGCGTAGATCGGCCCGCAGGGCACGCCGGCGGCGTTGAGCTCGGCGACCCATTGCTCGCTGGTCTTCGAAAGCGTACGCGCGTTGATCTCGGCGTTGAGCGCATCGCGGTTCTTGGAGCGCGCCGGCGCGGTGGCGTAGTCCGGATTGTCGATCCATTCGGGCGCGCCGAGCGTCTGGCACAGCCGCTCCCAGATCCGGCCGCCGGTGGCGGCGATGTTGATGTAGCCGTCGGACGTCTTGAACACGCCGGTCGGGATGCTGGTCGGATGGTTGTTGCCGGCCTGCGGCGCGACGTCCTTCTCCATCAGCCAGCGCGCGGCCTGGAAGTCGAGCATGAAGATCTGCGCCTGCAGCAGCGAGGTCTGCACCCACTGGCCCTCGCCGGAGACCTCGCGCTCGAGCAGCGCGGTGAGGATGCCAATCGCGCAGGAGAGCCCTGCGGAGAGGTCGGCGATCGGGATGCCCGCGCGCATCGGGCCTTCGCCGGGTGCGCCGGTGATCGACATCAGTCCGCCCATGCCCTGCGCGATCTGATCGAAGCCCGGCCGCTTGGAATAGGGGCCGTCCTGGCCGAAGCCGGAGATGCTGCCATAGACGATGCGCGGATTGACCTTGCGCACGGCCTCGTAGTCGATGCCGAGCTTGGTCTTCACATCAGGCCGATAGTTCTCGATGACGACGTCGGCTTGCTTGGCGAGCCGCATGAACACGTCGACGCCCCGGGGGTCTTTCAGATTGAGCGTCATCGCGCGCTTGTTGCGATGCAGGTTCTGGAAGTCGGAACCGCGGCGCGGGCCGCCGAGCGCCTCGCCGCCGTCTTCCATCATGGCGTCGATCTTGATGACGTTGGCGCCCCAATCGGCAAACTGCCGCGCGCAGGTCGGGCCGGCGCGCACCCGCGTCAAATCGAGCACGGTGAAGCGGGACAGGGCTTTGGACGCGCGCGGGAAGGCCATGCGAACGAACTCCAGGGGACGTGACATGGCTGTATAGGAGAGGGCGCTCAACGCGACAATTGCGCAGGGGCCGTGCGCGCCGCACGGCTCATGCTGCTGTTGCAGGGCTTGGTCTTTCCGGAACCAGTCTCAGCGTTCGTCGGCGATCACCTTGCCGTCGTTGGGCAGCGTGCCCGGCGCAACCAGTGCGACGCTGCCGCCGAGCTTGGTGATGCTGCGCAAGCTCGCGTTCAGCGTCTCGGCGAGAGCGTCCGACGGCGCGGCGCATTCGGCCTTCAACGTCATCGCGTCGGTCTCGCCGGCGCGGGTCACGACGAGGCGGAGACGGCCGAGTTCGGGATGGCGTTTGCCGATCTCGGCGACCTGCTCGGGGCGCACGAACATGCCCTTGATCTTGGTGGTCTGGTCGGCGCGGCCCATCCAGCCCTTGATGCGCATGTTGGTGCGGCCGCAGGCGCTGAGGCCGGGCAGGGCGGCGGTCAGGTCGCCGAGGGCGAGACGAATCCAGGGGTGGGCAGGATCGAGCGAGGTGACGACGATCTCGCCGACATCGCCTGATGCTACCGGATCGCCGGTGCCGGGGCGGACGATCTCGAAGATCAGGTCCTCATTGACGACCATGCCGTCGCGCGCCGCTGTCTCATAGGCGATGATGCCGAGATCGGCGGTGCCGAACGCCTGGTAGGCGTCGATGCCGCGCGCCTTGATCTCGGCCTGCAGCGACGGCGGGAACGCCGCGCCCGACACCAGCGCGCGCTTGAGCGAGGAGACGTCGCGGCCGGCGCCGGCGGCAGCGTCGAGCAGGATCTTCAGGAAGTCGGGCGTGCCGCTGTAGCCGATCGGCCGATACGCCTCGATCAGCTCGAACTGCGCCTCGGTATTGCCCGGTCCGGCCGGGATGACCGCGCAGCCGAGCGCGCGCGCCGAGGCGTCGAAGATGAAGCCGCCGGGCGTCAGGTGATAGCTGAAGGTGTTGAGCACGACATCGTTGCTGCGGAAGCCGGCGGCGAACAGCGCGCGGGCGCCGCGCCAGGGATCGCTGTGCGCGGCCTCCGGTTCGAAGATCGGCCCGGGCGAGGTGAACAGGCGCGAGAAGCTGCCTGGCGATTGCGCGACGAAACCGCCGAACGGTGGCGCCGCCTTGTGCAGGGCAGGGAGCTCGGACTTGCGCAGCACCGGCAACTGCGCGAGCGCGGCGCGGGTTGTGATGTCCTGGGGATCGATGCCCTGCAGCAGCGCCGCATAGGCCGGCGCTTGCATCGCCGCGCGCAGCACGTCGGGCAGGCGGCCAAACAGATCCTGCTCGCGTTCGGCGGGATCGCGGGTCTCGAGGGCATCGTAGTGGGACATCGTACCCAGTCCTTGAATCTTACGGTCGTCATGCCCGGGCTTGTCCCGGGCATCCACGTCGTTCATCGTTGCGGCTCGCGCGTGGATGGCCGGGTCAAGCCCGGCCATGACGAGGAGAGAGTTGGGCTACAGCCACCGCTTCCGCCGCTTGAAGCTCTTCAGGTTCTTGAAGCTCTTGCGCTGGTCGCCGGCGCCGCCGAGGTAGAATTCCTTGACGTCCTCATTGTCGCGCAGCGCGTCCGCGGTGCCATCGAGCACGACCTTGCCCTGCTCCATGATGTAGCCGTGGCTGGCGACCGACAGCGCCGCGCGCGCGTTCTGCTCGACCAGGAGAATGGTGACGCCGAGATCCCGGTTGATCTCCTTGATGATCGCGAACACTTCCTTGACCAGCAGCGGCGAGAGGCCCATCGACGGCTCGTCCATCAGGATCATCTTCGGCCGCGCCATCAGGGCGCGTCCGATCGCCAGCATCTGCTGCTCGCCGCCGGAGAGATAACCGGCCAGGCCGGTGCGTTCCTTCAGCCGCGGGAAATAATTGTACACCATCTCGATGTCGTTGTTGACCTCGCGGTCGGAGCGCGTGAAGGCGCCGAGCTTGAGGTTCTCCAGCGAGGTCATGTCGGCGACGATGCGCCGGCCTTCCATGACCTGGAAGATGCCGCGGCGGACGATCTTCTCCGGATCGATGCCGTCAATGCGCGCGCCGTCGAACATGATCTCGCCGCGCGTGACTTCGCCATCCTCGGTCTTGAGCAGCCCCGAGATCGCCTTCAGCGTCGTCGACTTGCCCGCGCCATTGGCGCCGAGCAGCGCGACGATGGCGCCCTTGGGCACATCGAGGCTGAGCCCGCGCAGCACCAGGATGACGTCGTCATAGACGACCTCGATGTTGCGCACGGAGAGCAGCGGGGCTGCTGCTGAGCTGGCTGCGCCGGTTCGCGGGTTGTCGAGTGTCTCGGTCATCGTGGTTGTCCACCGCTGTCGTCCCCCGCGAAGGCGGGGGACCCAGTATTCCAGAGACGCCGAGGCTTCACCGAGAAGCCGCGGCGTACTGGATCCCCGCCTTCGCGGGGATGACGATTGTGTTTGTGGCGACGGCTGAGCTTACTCAGTCGCCGCCCAGCAACTTACCAGCCCGCCCATTCGGCCTTGCGCGGCAGCTCGATGGTCTTGACCTTCTCGAGCTTGATCACGCCCTTGGCCATGAGGTCGTTGAGGTCGCCCTCGGTCGGACCCGTGACGCGCGCGCGATAGAGGTCGACCTTCATGGTGCCGCGGTGGTCCTTCTCGGTCCAGGTCGAGGGACTGCAGACGCCTTCCATGCCAGCCGGCACCCAGTCCTTCTTCTGGTGGAAGCCCTTGGCGACGTTCTCGCCGGTGGCTCCGCCATTCTTCGCCGCCCAGTCGAGCGCCTCCTTCATGTAGAGCGAGGAGCAGATCGCGGCGACGTAGTGCACCGGGCGATACACCTTGCCGGTGGGATCGGACATCTTGGCGATCTCCTGCACCGTCTTCATGCCCGGTGCATCGCCGCCCCAGGCGACCGAGGTGCGCAGCGGGAAGATCACGCCGTCTGCGGCATCGCCCGCGGTCTTGGCCGCATTCTCATCCATGCCCCAGACATTGGACAGGAACTGGATGTCGACGCCGGCATTCTTGCAGGCCTTCATCACCGAGATGTTGGAGGCGGCGGTGTTGCCGAGATAGGCGTAGTTGGCGCCGGAGCTCTTCAGGCTCAGGCACTGCGCGCTGTAGTCGCCGGGCGCCAGCGCGAACACCAGCGGCGGCAGCACCTCGAAGCCGAGCTCGGTGGCGAGCGCCTCGCCTGCGGCCTTCGGCGCGTTGGGGTAGGGGTGGTTGGCGCCCATGTGGACGAATTTCGGCTTGCCCGGCTTGCCCTTGGCCTTCCAATCCTCGGCCGCCCAGGTCAGCTCGGCGCGCAGCGCATCCGAGTAGCTCGGGCCGTAGAAGAAGTTGTAGGGCGCGGCCTTGGCCTTGCCGCTGGTGCCTTCGGGATCCGTGAGCGCGGCGGCATAGGAGCCCGACATGTCCGGGATCTTGTCATTGGCGAGGAAGCCGGTCAGGGCCTCGGTGTCGGCGGTGCCCCAGCCCATGATCGCGGCGACCTTGTTGTCCGGCGCCGACCACTTCTTGTACAGCGCGATCGCCTTCGGCACCTGGTAGCCGTAGTCGTTGCTGTCGACAGCAAGCTGCTTGCCGCCGATGCCGCCGTTCTTGTTGATCCACGCGAAGGTGTCGACGACGCCCTGGCCATAGGGCGTGCCGACGTCGGACGTGCCGCCCGAGAGATCCTGCAGATGGCCGATCGCGATCTGCTGCGCGTTTGCCGATGATGCAAAGGTGCCTGCGAGCAGCGCCAGCGCCGCCGAGCCGAGCCATGATTTGATCGTCATAGTGCTTCCTCCTGTGGTGGTCCGGGCCGGATTGTCGCCGGTCCCTGTTGGTTGGAATCAATGCGAGAACGGATAGAGCTTCCAATATGTCTTGATCTGCCGCCAGCGATGCGCGAGCCCGTCCGGCTCGAACATCAGGAAGGCGATGATGATCAGGCCGATCGCGATCTCGCGCAGGAAGGTGATGTTGTTGTTGAGCGCGAGCGCCTTGTCGATCGCGCCGCCCTTGAGGTAGTGGCTCAGCAATTCCATCGATTCCGGCAGCAGCACGACGAAGGCCGTCCCCATCAGGGTGCCCATGATCGAGCCGGTGCCGCCGATGATGATCATGGCCAGGAACAGGATCGAACGCTCGATGCCGAAGCCCTCCTGCGAGACCACCAGCTGGTAGTGCGCATAGAGCGCGCCGGCGATGCCGGCAAAGAATGCGGCGAGGCCGAAGGACAGCGTCCGGTACTTGGTCAGATTGATGCCCATGATCTCGGCCGAGAGATAATGGTCGCGGATCGCGATCAGCGCGCGGCCGTCGCGCGTGCGCATCAAATTGGTGACCAGCAGATAGCAGACCAGCACGTAGGCGAGCACGACGTAGAAATATTGCCGGTCGCCGCGCAGCGTGTAGCCGAAGATCGAGAACGGATTGGCGGAGGCCGGCACCGAGCCGCCCGAAAACCATTCCGCGCGGGAGAAGAAGTCGAGCAGGATGTACTGCGCGGCGAGCGTGGCGATGACGAGGTAGAGACCTTTCAGCCGCGCGGCGGGAATGCCGAACACGAGCCCGACCAGCGCCGTGACCACGCCGGCGAGCGGGATCGCGAAGAACACCGGGATGGCATATGCGTTGTTGATGTAGGCCGAGGTGAAGGCGCCGAGCAGGAAGAAGCCGGCCTGGCCGATCGAGATCTGGCCGGTGAAGCCGACCAGGATGTTCAGCCCGAGCGCCGCGATCGAGAAGATGCCGATCTGGATCGCGATCGACAGCCAGAATTCCGAGAACACCTGCGGCGCGAAGCACAGCAGGATCACGCCGGCGATCGCGAAATTGCGGCTGGTCTTCGTCGGGAAGATCGTAGTGTCGGCCGCGTAGGAGGTGCGGAAGTCACCGGCGGGGATCGTAGAGCGTGCAACCATGATTTTAGATCCGCTCGATGTCTTTGGTGCCGAACAGGCCGTAGGGCTTGATCATGAGGATGATGATCAGCACGTAGAACGGCGCGATCTCGTACAGATTGCCCCAGTGCAGATACTGGCTGTCGACATACTGCGCGATGTTCTCCAGGAGGCCGATGATGATGCCGCCGAGCACAGCGCCGCCGACGGAGTCGAGGCCGCCGAGGATCGCCGCGGGGAATACCTTGATGCCGTAGGCCGACAGGCCCGACGAGACGCCGTTGACGACCGCGACGACGACACCTGCGACGGCGGACACCGTCGCCGAGATCGCCCAGGCCATCGCGAACACGCTCTTGACGGAAATGCCCAGCGACTGCGCGACCTGCTGGTTGAAGGCGGTGGCGCGCATCGCCAGGCCGTATTTGGAGGCTTTGAAGAACCAGGCCATGCCGAGCATCATCAGCACCGACACGACGAGGCTCATCACGTAGACGGTCTGGATCTGCAGGCCGAAGATGTCGACCGCCTTGCTGGAAAACACCGGCGGGAATGGCTGCGGGTTGACGCCGTAGATCCATTTCAGCGCAGCCTGGAACACGGTCGAGAGGCCGATCGTGACCATGATGACGGAGATGATGGGCTCACCGATCATCGGCCGGAGGATCACGACCTGGATCGCGATGCCGAACGCGAACATGAAGATCAGCGACAGCGGCATGCCGGCCCAGAACGGCACCTGGAACTTGGTGAGCAGGGTCCAGCACACCCAGGCGCCGATCAAGAGCAGCTCGCCTTGCGCGAAATTGACGACCTGTGTCGCCTTGTAGATCAGCACGAACGACATCGCGACCACGCCATAGAGCGTGCCGACCACGAGGCCGTTGACCAGGAGCTGGATGAGGAAGGCGGTGTTCATGGTGTGGGCACGCTGTAACCCTCTCCCCTTGTGGGAGAGGGTGGCTGCGCGCAGCGCAGCCGGGTGAGGGGTTCTCTCCGCGGGCGAGCGAGGGGAGAGAGACCCCTCACCCGACCGCATTCGCGTCGACCGGCGGAGATGCCCTCTCCCACAAGGGGAGAGGGCGCAGTCATGCGCAGTCGCGCTTGTTGCTGCTCGCGACCTCGGTCGTCATCGCCGGGCTTGACCCGGCGATACATGGCCTTCGGAAGAGAATGGATGCGCGGGTCGAGCCCGCGCATGACGACTGGGGATGACAACACGCGCATCACTCCGCCGCCTCCGCCATCGGTCCACGCCCACCCAGGTCCACCACCTTCAGCGTGGTGCGGATGCGCTGGGTGGTGCCGTCCTGGAAACGGATGATGGTGTCGACGGGAATGGCCGGCTTGCCGCCATAGATGCCGTCGATGATGTCGGCGTATTTCTCGTTGATCACGCTACGTCGCACTTTGCGGGTGCGGGTCAACTCGCCGTCGTCGGCGTCGAGCTCCTTGTAGAGCAGCAGGAAGCGGGCGATGCGCTGGGCTGGGGGCAGGTGCGCATTGACGGTCTCGACCTCCTTCTGCAAGAGCGCATAGACCTCGTTGCGCGAGGCGAGATCGGAATAGGTCGTGAACGCGATGCGGTTCTTCTCTGCCCATTTCGAGATGATCGAGTAGCGGATGCAGATCATCGCCGCGAGGTGCTCGCGGCCGGCGCCGAGCACGACGGCTTCCGCAATGTAGGGCGAGAATTTCAGCTTGTTCTCGATATATTGCGGCGAGAAGCGCTCGCCGCGCGACGTCTCGGCGAGGTCCTTGATGCGGTCGATGACGACGAGCTGCTTGGCGCCGTTGAAATAGCCGGCATCGCCGGAATGCATCCAGCCGTCCTTGATGTCGGCGGCCGAGGCTTCCGGGTTCTTGTAGTAGCCTAGGAACATGTTGGGATGGCGCACCAGGATCTCGCCGATGCCCTGGCTGTCCGGCTGGTCGATCTTGATCTCGATGTCCTGCGACATCGGCACGCCGGTCGTGTCCGGATCGACCTTGTCATCCGGATGCAGCGTGTAGGCCCCTAACAGCTCGGTCTGGCCATACAGCGTGCGCAACGGCACGCCCATGGCGCGGAAGAACTTGAAGGTGTCGGGCCCAAGCGCGGCGCCGCCGGTCGCGGCCGAGCGCAGCCGGGTGAAGCCGAGCCGGTCGCGCAGCGCGCGGAACAGCAGCATGTCGGCGAAGCCCGAATGCTGGCCCTTCTCCAGCACGGCGAGGCCGCTCGACATGCCCATCTGATACAGCCGCTGCTTCAGCGGCGAGGCATCCATCACCGCGGCGCGGACGTCGGCCGCGATCTGCTCCCAGACCCGCGGCGCGAACAGAACGAACGTCGGCGCGATCTCGCGGAAGTCGTTCATCATGGTATCCGGCTCTTCGACGAAGTTGACCTTCATCCGGCAGAGCAGGCCTTTGCCGAGCACGTAGACCTGTTCCATGATCCAGGGTAGCGGCAGCACCGAGACATATTCGTCCTCCGGACCCTTGGGGTCGAAGGCCAGATAGGTCGCGCAATGCTTCAGGACGCGTGCCGCCGAGAGCATCGCGAGTTTCGGATGCGAAGTGGTGCCTGATGTCGTGCAGAGAATAGCAACGTCGTCGCCGACCGTTGCGTCGACCATGCGGTCGTAGAGATCGGGTTCGCGCGCCGCGCGTGCGCGCCCGAGTTCGGCGAGCTTGTCGGCCGGCATGAGCCTGGGGTCGTCGTACTTCCGCATGCCGCGCGGGTCGGAATAGATGATGTGCTTGAGCGCCGGCACGCGGTCGGCGAGGTTGAGCAGCTTGTCGACCTGCTCCTCGTCCTCGGCGAACACTAGCCGTGCCTCGCCATAGTTGAGCAGGTAGGCCGCTTCGTCGTCCAGCACGTCGCGATATAGGCCGAGGCTGTGGCCACGGATCGCATGCGCCGCGATCTCCGCCGCGACCCAGTCCGGCCGGTTGTCGCCGATGACGCCGACGACGTCGTCCTTGCCGAGCCCGAGCTCGACCATGCCGAGCGCGAAGTCGCGGACGCGCGCCTGGTAGTCCGCCCAGGTGAAGGTCCGCCAGAGGCCGAGATCCTTCTCGCGCAGCGCGATCTCCCGGCCGTGCTCCTTGGCGTTCAGCCGCAGCAGCTTCGGATAGGTGTCCGCCTGTTTGACGCGACCCGCATAGTCCATCATGCCGCGTCCTCCGCGATGGAGGGCGCCTCGTCGGGGTCGACCAGCAGCTCATCCTCCTCGCCGAGATAGGCGCGCTTGACGTGGGGATCGGCGAGCACCGCTGCGGGATCGCCTTCCGCGATCTTTCGGCCGAAATCGAGCACCATGACGCGGTGGGAGATGTCCATGACGACGCCCATGTCGTGCTCGATCATCACGACCGTCATGCCGTATTCTTCGTTGAGGTCGACGATGTAGCGGGCCATGTCCTCCTTCTCCTCGAAGTTCATGCCGGCCATCGGCTCGTCGAGGAGGATGAGATGCGGCTCCAGCGCCATGGCGCGCGCGAGTTCGACGCGCTTGCGCAGGCCGTAGGAGAGCGTGCCCGCCGGCGCCTTGCGCACCGACTGCAGGTCGAGGAAGTCGATGATCTGCTCGACCTTCTCGCGGTGCTTCAGCTCCTCGCGGCGCGCGCCGGTCAGCCAATAGAGCGAGCCGGTGAGGAAGTTGTTCTTCAGCAGGTGGTGCCGCCCGACCATGATGTTGTCGAGCACGCTCATATGGTGGAACAGCGCGAGGTTCTGGAAGGTGCGGCCGATGCCGATATTGGCGCGCGCATTCGGCGGCAGGCCGGTAATGTCGCGTCCGCGATGGAACAGGCGGCCCTCGGTCGGCTTGTAGCGGCCGGAGATGCAGTTGACGATCGAGGTCTTGCCGGCGCCGTTCGGGCCGATGATCGAGAACAGCTCGCCCTCGCGCACACCGAAGCTGACGTCGGTCAGGGCTTTCACCCCGCCGAAACGCAGCGAGACTCCGCGCGCTTCCAACGTATAGTCCAAGTCGTCCTCCCGAAGTCCCTTGTCGGCGCTTGTCGCGCTCTTTAAGCCTCGCGTCGCGACGTCTGTCGCGCCGCTGTCGTCGTAATCCTAGCCCGCTCCCTGGTTCCGCGCCATCCGACGAATGACGGGACTGCCTGGGGCGGCGCACTTTGCCGCATCTTCAGGCCGATCCGCGTCATCCGCCCCGGAGTTGCCGAGTCGAATGCGGTGGTCCTGGTTAGGGGAAAGCGCTATCAGGAACTGTCTTGCGCCTGACAATTCCCAGGCAAAATTCATGACGTGTTTGTTGCGATGCAATATGGTCGCGGCGAGATTCGACGAGACGAGATGACGGCTTGATCGCCTCCGACACCCTGTTGCGCATCGCCCCCTGGTCGCGCCATCTGAAGCCCGAGGAGATCGAGGTCGCGTCCGCCGGCGTCGTCGAACGCTCCTTCGCGGCCAACGAGCACATCTTCCTGCGCGGCGACCAGTTCGACTACTGGACCGGCATCGTCACCGGTCTGGCGCGCATGAGCACGGTGTCGCGTGGCGGCAAGGCCACCACCTTTGCCGGCATGTCCGCGGGGGCCTGGTTCGGCGAGGGCAGCGTGCTCAAGAACGAGCCGCGCCGCTATGACGTGGTGGCGCTACGCGACACGCGGGCGGCGCTGATGGAGCGGCCGACCTTCATGTGGCTGTTCGAGAACAGCGTCGGCTTCAACCGCTTCCTCGTCACCCAGCTCAACGAACGGCTCGGCCAGTTCATCGGCCTCGTCGAGGTCGGCCGCACGCTGGATGCGACCGCGCGGCTCGCCCGCAGCATCGCCTCGCTGTTCAACCCTATCCTCTACCCGAATACGACACGCCACCTGGAGATCACCCAGGAGGAGATCGGTGCGCTCTCCGGACTGTCGCGACAGAACGCCAATCAATGCCTCAAGACCTTGGAGCGCGAGGGTCTGTTGCGGGTGGAATATGGGGGGATCACGATCCTCAATCTCGACCACCTGCGCTGCTATGGAGACTAGATCTGCTGTACCTAATTGACGTGGCACGTCAGGAGTTGGCCCGTGGCGTCGAGCTTTGATCTCGCCGGAAAGCGCGTATTCGTCGCGGGACATCGCGGCATGGTCGGTGGCGCGCTGGTGCGGCGGCTGGCGCGGGAAGGTGTCGAGCTCGTCACGGTGTCGCGCAGCGAGGTCGATCTGCGCGATCAGGCCGCGGTGTTCTCGTGGTTTGCGAAGGTCAGGCCGCAGGCCGTGTTCCTGGCCGCAGCCAAGGTCGGCGGCATCGTCGCCAACAACACGCTGCGCGCCGAGTTCATCTACGACAACATCGCGATCGCCGCCAACGTCATCCATGCCGCGCATGTGAACGGCGCCGAAAAGCTGATGTTTCTCGGCTCGTCCTGCATCTATCCCAAGCTCGCCGCGCAGCCGCTGCGCGAGGACGCGATGCTGACCGGTCCGCTCGAGCCGACCAACGAGCCCTATGCGATCGCCAAGATTGCCGGCATCAAGATGGTGGAGGCTTATCGCAGCCAATATGGCGCCGACTTCATCAACGTCATGCCGACCAACCTTTACGGCCCCGGCGACAACTATCATCCGGAATACAGCCATGTCGTCGCTGCGCTGATCCGGCGTTTCCATGAAGCGAAGCTGGTTGATGCGCCGGAGGTGGTGGTCTGGGGCTCCGGCACGCCGCGGCGCGAATTTCTCTATGTCGACGACATGGCGGATGCCTGCGTGCATCTGATGCAGACCTATTCGGATCACGAGCTGGTCAATATCGGCACCGGCGAGGACATCACGATTGCCGATTTCGCGCGCGTGGTCGCGGCAGCCGTTGGCTACCAGGGCCGCATCAGCTTCGACCCCTCGCGCCCCGATGGCACGCCGCGCAAGCTGCTCGACGTGTCGCGGCTGGCCAAGCTCGGCTGGTGCGCGACGACCTCGTTGGAGGAGGGCATTGCGCGCGCGTACCAGGCGTTCCTGAAAGAGGTTGGCCGCGCTAGCGCCTAATACTCCGCCGTCGTCCCGGCCTTGAGCCGGGACCCATAGCCACCGAACGTCGTGGGACGCGCGGTACGCGCCGCCTGCCCATTTCGGACATCACGCGGTATGGGTCCCGGCGTTCGCCGGGACGACACCGTTAGTTGAGTGAAGGTCGTGGCACTTTCACACCCAGCGCCGCGGCCATCGCCGAGATCAGGGGCTTCATGAAATAGGCCTCGCCGGTCGGAGTGATCGATGGTGACAGGCCATGCGCCGCCAGCTCCTCGGTCACGACAGGTCCGACGGAGGCGATTTGCGTCCGCGCCAAGCCCTGGCGCAGCCGATCCTCGATGCCGTGCGCCTTGGCGACATCGAACAGCCGTCGCGGCTGGCCCGAGCTCGTCAGCGCGATGGCATCGACCTTGCCGGCGGTCATCTCGTCGATCGCTGTGAGGATGTTCGCATCGGCCGCCTTGGCGTCGTAGACGTAAGGCAGCACAGGATCGACCTCGGCGCCACCGGCCCTGATGGCGCCGATCAGTGCGGAATGGTCCTTGTCGGGATAGAGCTGCAGCCCGAGGCGATGGCCTTTGAGCTCGAATCGTCCCAGCAATTCAGCAACGCCTTCGGAGGTCGGCTTCTCGGTCGTCATCTGCGGCTCGAGGCCGAGCTCGCGCAGGGCTCGTCCCGGCTTCGGCCCGCGGGTGAATTTGCGCGCTTTGCCCAGCGCTGCGATGAACTCCGCTTCCACGCCGATTCGGCGCGCCACCGTCATCAGCCGGCGCAGGCCCTCGCCGGTCATCAGCACGAGATCGTCGAACGGACGCTCGATGCAGCGGCGGATCCAGGCTTCGATCGGCGCCGGATCCGGGGCATCCTGGATCGTGAACATCGGACATTGCAGCACGTTGGCGCCTTGCTCGGCGAGCAGGCGCGAGAACTGCGCTTCCTCGCGCGTTTCCAGGATCAGGATGCGGTTGCCGGTCAGCCGGTCGGCCATGCCATTCTCCACCGAAAGAGGTGATGTTTTGTTCATCCTGCCCCCTCGGCGAGCGTTGGCGCAAGGGCGCGGAGGGTGATAGAGCAGGGCCCGAAACGGCCCCCGCGCCTGCCGCAAGATCAATCTCCCCATCCGGTACGCCATCGCCATGTCCGACCACCAGTATGTCCTGACCCTGTCCTGCCCGGATCGTCCCGGGATCGTCTCGGCCGTCTCCACCTTTCTCGCCCATAACGGCCAGAACATTCTCGACGCCCAGCAGTTCGGCGACTTCGAGACGGGTCACTTCTTCATGCGCGTGGTGTTCACCGCCGCCGATCTCGCGGTCAACCTGCCGGCGCTGCAGACCGGCTTCGCGGCGATCGCCGAACGCTTCGCGATGGATTGGCAGATGCGCGACCGCGCCGGGCAGCGCCGGGTGATGCTGCTGGTGTCGAAGTTCGACCACTGCCTGGTCGACATCCTCTATCGCTGGCGCACCCGCGACCTGTCGATGATCCCCACGGCGATCGTCTCCAACCATCCGCGCGAGACCTATGCCGGGCTCGATTTCGGCGACATTCCGTTCCACCACATGCCGGTGACCAAGGACAGCAAGCGCGACCAGGAGCAGGCCATCCTGAAGCTGGTCGAGGACACCAAGACCGATCTCGTGGTGCTCGCGCGCTACATGCAGATCCTGTCGGACGAGATGTCGGCGAGCCTGTCCGGCCGCTGCATCAACATCCACCATTCGTTCTTGCCGGGCTTCAAGGGCGCAAAACCCTATCACCAGGCCTATGAGCGCGGCGTCAAGCTGATCGGCGCCACCGCGCATTACGTCACCCGCGACCTCGACGAGGGCCCGATCATCGACCAGGACGTCGAGCGCATCAGCCACCGCGACACGCCGGAGGATCTCGTGCGCAAGGGCCGCGACATCGAGCGGCGCGTGCTGGCGCGGGCGATCCGCTATCACCTCGAGGATCGCGTCATCCTCAACGGCCGCAAGACCGTCGTGTTCATGGACTGATCGAAGCGCGGGCGGACGTCGCCGGCGGTCCAGTCGCAATCGCGGATCGCAGGCGCGGCGTCCTGTCATGCGCCGGCCATCGCGGCATGGGCGCCGGGGGAAGAGCGACCTCGGCTCCGCGCAAGCTCGTGTCGCGATTCGGGCAGGCCCTCAGCGTCGAGGCGTGGCCGCCTGCGCATTGGAGTCCGACTGCGTCTCCTTGTCGCGCTCGCTCGCCGGCAATTGCCGCTGCCGCTCGCGCTCCTGCATGAAGCGTTCGTATTCCGGCGACCCGGGTCGGGGCGGGGCATTCGCCGGCAGGCCACCAGCCCATTGCGGCATCAGGTCGCCCATCCCGGCCCCGACCGTCGCATTGATCGACGAGCAGCCGGCCAAGGACAGGGCAACGGCGGCTGCCAGCGGGGCGAGAACTAGACGAAAACTGCGCGGCATGAGTCAGCAACACCATAGGGAACAAGGCAGGCCAGCAGCGCGGCAATGTCCGCCTTCAACCGGCCAATTCAGTCGATTTGATGCCAGGTAATATAATACTCTTTTCTGCCCCTGTCGGTCCTTCCTGTCCTGACGGTCATCACCCGCCAACCCTCCGAAGAAATTCCGCAGTTGCATGGCTGGCATACAGAATCTATTCCGAATTGCTATAGCTGTTAGAGCGTGCGGCAGGTGTTCGGCGGTCACAAATCGCTTTAGCGTCGCCGCAAAACTGAACATTTGATCGTAAGCGCCGCCCTTCGAAGCGGCGCAAAGGGAGGATGGCACGTGAACAATCGAATTGCGGGTCTGATGTTGGCCGGCGCGGCCGCCGCGCTCGCCGCTTGTCCGGCTTACGCCGAAGATACGTTCAAGATCGGCCTGATCGTGCCGATGACCGGCGGCCAGGCGTCGACCGGCAAGCAGATCGACAACGCGATCAAGCTGTACATGCAGCAGAACGGCGACACCGTCGCCGGCAAGAAGATCCAGGTCATCCTCAAGGACGACGCCGCGCTGCCTGACAACACCAAGCGGCTGGCGCAGGAGCTGATCGTCAACGACAAGGTCAACGTCATCGCCGGCTTCGGCGTGACCCCGGCTGCTTTTGCCGCGGCGCCGCTCGCCACCCAGGGCAAGATCCCCGAGGTCGTGATGGCTGCCGGCACCTCGATCATCACCGAGAAATCTCCCTACATCGTCCGCACCAGCTTCACCCTGCCGCAGTCCTCCACGATCATCGGCGACTGGGCGGTCAAGAACGGCATCAAGAAGGTCGCGACGCTCACCTCGGACTACGCGCCGGGTAACGACGCGCTGGCCTCCTTCAAGGAGCGCTTCACCGCCGGCGGCGGCGAGATCGTCGAGGAGGTGAAGGTCCCGCTGCAAAATCCGGACTTCGCTCCGTTCCTGCAGCGCATGAAGGACTCCAAGCCGGACGCGATGTTCGTGTTCGTGCCGGCCGGGCAGGGCGGCAACTTCATGAAGCAATATGCCGAGCGCGGCCTCGACAAGAGCGGCATCAAGGTGATTGGTCCGGGCGACGTGACCGACGACGACCTCCTCAACGACATGGGCGACGCGGTGCTCGGCGCTGTCACCGCGCACATCTATTCGGCGGCGCATCCGTCGGACAAGAACAAGGAATTCGTCGCGGCCTACAAGAAGGCCTTCAACAGCCGTCCAGGCTTCATGGCGGTCGGCGGCTATGACGGCATCCACCTGATCTACCAGGCGCTGAAGAAGGCCGACGGCAAGACCGACGGCGACTCGCTGCTCGCGGCGATGAAGGGCATGGCGTGGGAGAGCCCGCGCGGCCCGATCTCGATCGACCCGGAGACGCGCGACATCGTCCAGAACGTCTACATCCGCAAGGTCGAGAAGGTCGACGGCGAGCTCTACAACGTCGAGTTCCAGACCTTCGAGGCCGTGAAGGATCCGGGCAAGGCGAAGAAGTGACGCTGCCTCGGCAGCGTCATCCCGGGGCGTCGGCGCAAAGCGCCGGCGAACCCGGGATCTCGACATGATTGAAGAGATTCCGGGTTCAGCGCTGCGCGCTGCCCCGGAATGACGATCTCCAACCCGGCTCGCCTCGTTCGATGACCTCCATCCTCACCAACCTGTTCGACGGCGTCGCCTACGGCATGCTGCTGTTCGTGCTGGCCTGCGGGCTCGCCGTGACGCTCGGCCTGATGAACTTCGTCAACCTCGCGCATGGCGCCTTCGCGATGGCCGGCGGCTATGTCTGCGCCGTGCTCGTCAACCGGATCGGCTGGCCGTTCTTCGCCGCGCTGCCAATGGCCTTCGTCGCCAGCGCCGTGATCGGCGCGCTGCTGGAGCGCACGCTCTATCAGCATCTCTACGCGCGCAGCCATCTCGACCAGGTGCTGTTCTCGATCGGGCTGGTGTTCATGACGGTCGCCACCGTCGACTACATCATGGGCTCGTCGCGCATCTTCATCAAGCTGCCCGCCGTTCTCCAGGGCCAGTTCGACATCTTCGGCGTCGGCATCGGCCGCTACCGGCTGATGATCATCGTGATCTGCGGACTTTTGACGGTGGGACTCCAGCTTGTCCTGTCCAAGACCCGCTTCGGCAGCCGGCTGCGCGCCGCGGTCGATGACCCGCGCGCCGCCAGCGGCCTCGGCATCAACGTGCCGCAGGTGTTCGCCTTCACTTTCGCCTTCGGCTGCGGCCTTGCCGGCCTCGGCGGCGCGCTCAGCGCCGAGATCCTCGGCCTTGATCCGTACTTTCCGCTGAAGTTCATGATCTACTTCCTGATCGTGGTCACGGTCGGCGGCTCGTCCTCGATCACCGGCCCGTTCTTGGCCTCGCTGCTGCTCGGCATCGGCGACGTCGCCGGCAAATATTACGTGCCGAAGGTCGGCCCGTTCGTCATCTACACCATCATGATCGTGATCCTGATCTGGCGTCCGAACGGCTTGTTCGGTCGCACGGCGACGCGGTGAGGATCGCATGACCACGAACGCACAGACCGAGGTCGGCCTCCTTGCCAGGCAGCATGGCCGCTGGCACTGGAGCGAGTTCGCCTTCTGGATCGTCGTGCTGGCGGTCGGGCTCGCGTTTCCCTCACGCTACCTGATCATGACCGAGATCCTGCGGCTGGCGCTGTTCGCGCTGTCGCTGGATCTGATCCTCGGCTATGCCGGCATCGTCTCGCTCGGCCACGCCGCCTTCTTCGGCGTCGGCGCCTATTGCGCCGGCCTGTTGTCGGTGCACGGGATCATCAACGAGCCGGTGCTGGCGCTGATCGTGGCGGGACTGGCCGCCACCGTGCTCGGCTTCGCCACGAGCTTCCTCGTCATCCGCGGCGTCGACCTGACGCGACTGATGGTGACGCTCGGCATCGCGCTGCTGATGGAAGCGCTCGCCGAGCGCTTCTCCAACATCACCGGCGGCACCGACGGCCTGCAAGGGATCGACATCCAGCCGATCTTCGGCGTGTTCGCCTTCGACATGTTCGGCAAGACCGGCTTTTTCTACGCGCTCGCCGTGCTGTTCGTGCTGTTCCTGCTGGCGCGGATCATCGTGCATTCTCCGTTCGGCCTGTCGCTGCGCGCCATCAAGAACAATCCGCTGCGCGCCTCGGCGATCGGCATTCCCGTCAACAAGCGCCTGATCGCGATCTACACCGTCGCGGCGTTCTATGCGGGCATTGCCGGCGCATTGTTCACCCAGACCACGGCGCTCGCCTCGCTCGACGTGTTCTCCTTCGAACGCTCCGCCGACCTCGTGCTGATGCTGGTCATCGGCGGCTCCGGCTATCTCTATGGCGGCCTGATCGGCGCCGCCGTGTTCCGGATGCTGCAGGAGCTGTTCCAGTGGATCACGCCGCAATACTGGATGTTCTGGATCGGCCTCGTGCTCGTCATCATCGTGCTCGTCGGCCGCCATCGCATCCACGCTTATGCGCTGTGGCTGCCCAACCTCATCCTTCGGCAGATCGCCGGCCGCAAGGCCGCGGTGGCCCTCACCGATAACGAGGCGCCATGACCTACGCCTTGGAAACACGCGGCCTCGACAAGCATTTCGGCGGCCTGCACGTCACTCGCGATCTGTCGCTGCAGATCAGGCCTGGCGCGCGACACGCGCTGATCGGCCCGAACGGCGCCGGCAAGACGACGGTGATCAATCAGCTCACCGGCGTGCTGGAGCCTAGCTCCGGCCGCATCCTGCTCGAAGGGCAAGACATCACCGATCTGCCCGTGCACAAGCGCGTGCTGCGCGGCCTGTCGCGCACATTCCAGATCAACCAGCTCTATCCCGACCTGACGCCGCTGGAGACGATTGGTCTCGCGGTGTCCGAGCGGCTCGGCGGCGGCGGCAATTGGTGGCGGCGCATGGGCACGCGCGACGATATCAATGCCGAGATCGCCGAGACCCTGGAGCGCTTCCGGCTGCTCGACGTGATGAACGACCGCACCTCGACGCTTCCTTATGGCAAGCAGCGCCTGCTGGAGATCGCGGTCGCGATCGCGGCCAAGCCGCGGGTGCTCTTGCTCGACGAGCCCGCCGCCGGCGTGCCCGAAGGCGAGCGCAAGGACATTCTCGCCGCCGTCGCCGCGCTGCCGCGCGACGTCACGGTGCTGCTGATCGAGCACGACATGGATCTCGTCTTCTCGTTCGCCGACCGCATCTCGGTTCTCGTCTCCGGCGCGCTGCTGGTCGAGGGTGCGCCCGACGAGGTCGCGCGCGATCCGCAGGTCAAGGCGGTCTATCTCGGCGAGGCCGCGTGATGACCGATCTGCTCGCAATCGAGAACCTCCGCGCCGGCTACGGCCAGGCGGTCGTGCTGCCGAACATGTCGCTGTCGCTGCCCGAGGGGCAGGTGCTGGCGCTGCTCGGCCGCAACGGCGCCGGCAAGACCACGCTGATCAACTCCATCGTCGGCGTCACCCGCCGCTTCCAGGGCAAGCTCGCGCTCGGCGGCACCGACATCACCTCGTTGCGCGCCGACCAGCGCGCCCGCGCCGGCATCGGCTGGGTGCCGCAGGAGCGCAACATCTTCCGCTCGCTCACGGTGGAGGAGAACATGACCGCGGTGGCTCAGCCCGGGCCGTGGACGGTCGAGCGCGTCTACCAGATGTTTCCGCGGCTGAAGGAGCGCCGCAACAATTTCGGCAACCAGCTCTCCGGCGGCGAGCAGCAGATGCTGGCGATCGGCCGCGCGCTCACGCTGAACCCGAAGGTGCTGCTGCTGGACGAGCCGACCGAAGGATTGGCGCCGATCATCGTGGAGGAGTTGCTGGCTGCGATCGGCACCATCAGCCGCGCCGGCGGGTTATGCTCCATCATCGTCGAGCAGCACGCCCAGAAGCTGCTCGCGCTGGCCGACCGCGTCGTGATCCTGGAGCGCGGCACCATCGTCCACGACGCGCCCTCCAGCGCGCTGAAGGCCGACCCCGCGCCGTTGGAGCGCCATCTCGGCGTTGCGAGCGCGGCGGCGCACTGACGTTCAGGCCCCCGCGGCCGGGCCCGATCGCTACGGGCGAGCTGTCTCGACCAGGCGCGGAGGGTTATTCTGTATACCGGAACGTCGGCCGCAGGGATCGTCCGTCATCCCGGCCGTATGACCGGAAGCGTGAAATCGGCCGAGACGCCAAAGCCAGCCCGGCATGGGTCGGGACTTTCGACCCCCGCGCACAATCCTGACCGAACGTAATTGTATACTGATCGGAGACGCGCTAGGGCTTGCCCCGGCATTTGAGAACGCGCGGGCGCCAGCCACGAGGCCGCTCGCTGAGGTCAATCATTTAACCGATCCATCGACCAAATCGAAGACGTCGACCATTCCAAGGAGTGAACAGATGCAACGCACCAAGCCTCCCTTCCGCGCCGACGAAGTCGGCAGCCTGCTGCGCCCGCAGAAGATCAAGGAAGCTCGCGCCAAGCTCGAGAAGGGCGAGATCTCCGCGGCCGACCTCGCCAAGATCGAGGACATGGAGATCGAGAAGGTCGTGCACCGCCAGGCCTCGACCGGCCTGAAGCTCGCGACCGACGGCGAGTTTCGCCGCTCCTGGTGGCATTTCGACTTCCTGGCCAAGCTGACCGGCTGCGAGCTGTTTCATCCTGACGCCGGCATCCAGTTCACGGGCGTGCAGACCCGTCACGACGCGGTGCGCGTGATCGGCAAGCTGGACTTCCCGGACGATCATCCGATGCTCGACCACTTCCGCTTCCTCAAGAAGCACGCCGATACGGCGCATGTGACGGCGAAGATGACGATCCCGTCGCCGGCGGTGCTGCATTTCCGCGGTGGCCGCAAGTCGATCTCCAAGGACGTCTATCCGGATCTCGACGCGTTCTACGAGGATCTCGGCAAGACCTACCGCAAGGCCGTGAAGGCGTTCTACGACGCCGGCTGCCGCTATCTGCAGTTCGACGACACCGTCTGGGCCTATCTCTGCTCGCAGGAGGAGCTGAAGAAGGCCAGGGAGCGTGGCGACAATCCGGACGGCCTGCAGCAGATCTATTCGCGCGTCATCAACTACGCGATCGCCGAGCGTCCGGCCGACATGACGATCTCGACCCATGTCTGCCGCGGCAACTTCCGCTCGACCTGGATCTCCTCGGGCGGCTACGAGCCGGTCGCCGAGACCATGCTCGCCAACACCAACTATGACGGCTACTTCCTGGAGTATGACAGCGAGCGCGCCGGCGGCTTCGAGCCGTTGCGATTCCTGCCCAAGGGCAACAAGGTCGTCGTCGTCGGTCTCGTCACCTCGAAGGTCGGCGAGCTCGAGAAGAAGGACGACATCAAGCGCCGCATGGAAGAGGCCTCGAAATTCGCTCCCCTCGACCAGCTCGCGCTGTCCCCGCAATGCGGCTTCGCCTCGACCGAGGAAGGCAACATTCTCAGCGAGGAAGAGCAGTGGGCCAAGCTGCGCCTCTGCGTCGAGCTCGCCGAAGAAATCTGGGGCAAGTAATCAGCTGCCTGAGGCGGCGCGCCTGGCGATCAGGCGATGATCAATGACGTGGAAGCGGGGCCGGAGCAATCCGCCCCGCTTCGCTTTTGCGCAGCAGCGCGCGGCGGATCAGCCGCTGGGCGGGGGCCTCGAACAAGGCATAAGTGAGATACGCCGCAGTCAGGGTCAGCCCCATGAAGCCGACCCAGAACAGCTGGCCGCCATACGGGATCGGTTGGCCCCAGGTCGCGAAAGCCAGCGCGATCATGAGCTGGATCGGGAAGTGCAGCAGGTAGCACGAATAGGTCATGTTGCCGGCGGCCTGCACCAGGTCTTCAATCCGTCCTGGTAGCGAGAGAGGCCTTGCGCAGACGAACAACACGATCGGCGTATAGATCAGCAGCAGCGCTGCGGATCGCTCGGCGAGGGCGACGCCGGATAGCCAGAGCGCCAAGGGAATGCCGACGGCGGCGCACGCGGCGAGCGCCTCCAGTTTCGGTCGGTACGGGGCGTCGGCAACGCTCTGCCGCGCCATCGCGGCGAGGCCACCGGCATAGAAGAACACGAAACATTTGCCGACCAGCGTGCCGCTCGCGATTCCCGCCAGGATCATCGCCAGGTTCAACAGCGGCGACGTGGTGACGAACCGCAAGCCCAGGAAGAACGCAGCGTAGACCAGCACCTCGATCGAGACCGACCAGATCGGTCCGTTGAAGCTGACGCCGGTCGGCGGCAGCCAGTCGCTGGCCATGAGAAGCTGCGCGAGGAAATGGCCGGGATCGTTGCTCTGGTAGACGAAGTAGAAGCCATGCTGTGTGACGTAGACAGCCTGCAGGGCTGCGACCAGCAGCAGCGTCGCGAGATGCAGCGGGTAGAGCCGCGACAGCCGGTTGACGAAGAAGGTCCAGCCGTCGACCGCGCCATTCGGGATGAGCGCGCTGTACTTCCAGAAGAAGATGAACCCCGAGATGCACCAGAAGATCACCACGCCGTATTCGCCGAGCTCATAGAACGGGAACAGCACGCGGTAGAACGGCAGCTCGCTGCGGACGAGGCCGACCGGCGAGGCTGCGACGTAGGCGAAATGCGGGTAGTGCCACAGCAGCACCGAGATCGTGGCGATGAAACGCAGCAGCTCGAGCCCGAGCAGCTTGTGAGTTCCCGGCGACGTCGATGGTGGGGGCAAGGTCATGTAGCGATTTGTTAACCGTGGACACGGGAAGCGCTGCCCGATCCTAGCCGGAGCGGAGTGAAGGATTGTTTTCGTCCGTCGGGGGACAGCGGCTCGGCGCGACGGCCTCAGCGGCAGGCGAGCTCCGTGGCCTGCTGGATCGCCTGATCCCAGGATCGGTAGCCCGCAGCATTGAGGTGGACGCCTTCGAGCGTGAACGGCGCTTCCATCGGCGGCAGGGGCATGAAGGTCGCGCCGGTGCGCTTGGCGAGGTCGGGCAGTGCGGCACGATAGCCGGTGATGCTCGCCGCCGCGGCCTTTTCCATCGCCGCCGTGAACGGACCGCGCACCTCGACTGGAGGAAACTCTATGATGAAGAGGCGCGTGGTCAGCGTCGTCAGCTCGCGCAGCAGCGCCTCGTAGCGTCCGGCGAACACTTGGCTGGAGTCGGGCTTGGCGGTGAGCGCGTCGTTGACGCCGAGCGAGACGATGATGGCGAACGGCCGCTTCGGCCCCAGCGCCGGCTTGAGCCAGCCGGCGAGATCGCTGCGTGTGCCAGCGCCGGCAAGGCCGGCGTTGACGATCGGATGTCCGCAGGCGCTGGCCGGCAGGGTCGCCGCCTCGACGATGCTGTCGCCGAGTACGATGATCGGGTCATCCGGGCGCGACAGCAGGTTGTAGTGAACGACGAGCTGGCGAACGGTGCGATGATCGCTGCTGGACGGCGTCGCCGAGCGGCGCACCAGCACGAAGGTCGCGGCCGCCGCGGCGATCAACGCGAACAGCACGAACCCCAGCCGGGCCTGCGTCTTCGCTGCCATTGGATGATCGATGTCCTCTGCGACCCCGCCGTGGTGCGATGCTGGAGCGCTAGTTCGCCCGCGTCCAGGTCGAGGACCGGCAGATCGCGCCGCCGAAGGCGCAGCCTGCGGTCGTCAGCGTGCCGCCCGACAGCGTCATCTTTGCATCATAGGTCTTGCCGTCGTCGGGATTGCTGTAGCTGCCGGCCCAGGCGTTGGGACCGGTCGGCTTCATGCCGGAGAACAGCCGTTGGCCGACCTTGGCGGGCGTATCGGTGCCCTCCTTGATCCAGACCAGCGTGCCGCAGATGGCGCCCCCGCACGGCGCGAACTTGACCTTGGACGCACCGGTCTCGCGCAGCCAGACGCCGGCGACGTCGTCGGCCAGCGCCGGGCTCGCGGCGAGCGCGAGCGAAAAACCAAGTCCAAGGATGAGTCCGAGGATGAAACGACTGATCATGCGAGCCTCCCTGCATCGTTCGAGACGCGTCTTGTTGCGCCGGATCGTGTCGGCAACGAGATGTGCCGACGGCGATCCGCGTCGTCTCTGTGAGCAAAAAGGATAGCAGGATTCGGGCGTGCTGCAGCTGCTTCGAACAGCGGCTGTGGGGAGCCGTCTGTCGCAGCCTCCGAGTTCCGGCAGCTCTATTTCGCCGCCAGATAGACCTCGCCGAGCAGCGAGGAGTTCGACCACGGCACCTGTCGGTTCCTGGTGCCGGCGACGACCTCGGCCCGCACCCGCGTCAGCATCTGCTGCACCTCGAGCCCGGGCGTGCCGATGTGGCGCGACAGTGCCGCGGAGAACGGGCTGTTCTCGCCGTCGCCGTCGAGCGCGACCTTGCCCGGAGCAGTCGCAAACGCGATCAGCGTGCCGGCGCCCGAGGTCGCACCGGTGCCGAGCGAGGACGGCGCGGCCAAGCCACTGCCGCTCAGGCTCCGGCTTGCCGCCGCGCCGGCGCCTTCCGGCGGCGCGAACGGATTGTTGCGGCAGGCATCGAGGATCAGGATGTTGGTGCGGACCTGGTCGTCGAGCCCGGCGAGAATCTGGTCCATGTCGACCATGGCTGACGTGACGTTGCTTCCCGATGCGAACGCGATGTCTGTGGGCACCAGATAATTGCGGCCGTCGATCTGCACGCCATGCCCGGCATAGAACACCACGGCGACCTGCGCCCGCGCTGCGTCGCGCAGGAAGTCGCGGGTCTTGGCCTGCATGGCCGCGCGGTCCAGATCGGTGCCCTCAACCACGGTGAAACCGATGTCGCGCAGGCTCTTGGCGATCGCGCGCGCATCCCGCGGCGGATTGGGCAGCGCCTGCACGTGCGCGTAGGCGCCGTTGCCGATGACCAGCGCCATGCGCTGTCCGGCCGCGGCAGCCGCCGGCACGGGGGAGGATGGTGCGGCCGCGGGCTCCGCGCGCTGCGGCGGCGGGGCAGGCGGCTCCGACAGCAGCGACAGCCGGACCTTGGCGGTGGCTTGGTTGGCCTTGCTGCCGGCATCGGATGCGGTAGGCTTCAGCGCCGCGGCATAGTCGGCCTTGGCCGCGTCGAACTCGCCCTTGACCTCGTAGGCCAGCGCGCGATGCACATGCGCCGAGATGATCACGCTGCCGGGAGGCGTCATGATGTTCGCCGGCGGGTTCTGAGCCAGCCGGACCGCCTCCGAGGCGTCGGTGATGGCGCGGTCGAAATTGCCCTTGGCGCGCCAGATCACGCTGCGATTGATCAGCGGAGAGGCGAGCCCCGGGTCGAGGCGGATCGCTTCGTTGATGTCGGTGAGCGCGCCGTCGAGATCGCCGGTCGCCTGCTTGGAGATGCCGCGGTTCTGCCAGGACAGCGCGGATTTCGGCGTGAGCCTGATCGCCTCTCCATAGTCGGCGATTGCCTTGGCGAAATCACCGCTGCCGCGATACGCATTGCCGCGGTTGTGGAAGATCGTGCCGCTCGGCGGACCGCTCTTGAGCGCGTCGTTGAAGTCGGCGATCGCGATCTCGTATTCGCCCTTGTCGTAATAGGCCGAGCCCCGCAGATTGTAGATCGCCTGCGCCGGCTGCAGCCGCAGCGCTTCCGTGGTGTCGGCGATCACGCGCGCGTAGTCGCCCGTCTTGTTCCAGCCGACCGCGCGCCAGAAATAGATCGTCCCGAGCTGGCCGCCGGAGAACACCTTGAGCGCAATGATCTTGGTGCAGGCCGATATCATCTGATCCGCCGGCGTGGTCTCGGTGGTGCACAGCGGCCCGAGCTGTGAGCGCGACTGCGCGGAGGCCGGCGAACAAAGCTGCGCGAGAAGCAGGCAGAGCAGCGGTAGATAACGGCGCATGCGGGACCATGGCGGCTGGTGGCTTTGGTCCTTTGTTGCGGAGGGGGATGGCGGGGTTCAAGGCGCCCCGGCGAGCTCTCCCCGTATCGTCGCCGATGCGAACTGCGCTAGGGCTTTCGGGCCTTGTGGGGACGAACCTCGACGAAATCGGCGGCGATCTGGACGTCGAAGCGTGACAGGAAGCTCATGCCCAGCAGCCCGTCGATGCCGCTGCCGTAATCCTTCTGGTCGCCGGCCTGGACCGCGACCGGAATCCCGGTCGCCGAAAGCGAGTTGAGCTTGACCTTGTCCGCCCGCGACAGCCGCGCTTTCGTTTCTCCATTCGCGCTGATCAGCGTGATGTCGCTGCCGACGTTCAGCGGCAGCTTGGCTCGCTCGGCAAAGGCCGAGCGGACGGACACGTAGCTCGCGCCGGTGTCGAGGATGAACGATCCCTTGACGCCGTTGATCTCCGCCTTGACCACCACGACGTTCTTCTGCCTGCCGAGGGGAAACCGCTCGTTGCGGGCGTCCGTCGGGGCGACACAATTGCCCTGCCGTTCATAGTCCGCGATCATCCGCTGGGTCTGGCCGGTATCGCGGGCCACTGGATCGAACGACACCCACAGGCTGATCGGCGCGACCGCCTCGCAATAGCGCTTCATCGCCGCATAGGCCTCGGCCATCTGCGTGAAGACGCGGCTGGCCACCTTCGCCTTGTCCGGCGAGAGTTCGATCGTGTCGGAGTAGTCGGTCAGCGCGCGCTGATGATCGCCCGCACCGGCCAGCGCCGTGGCGCGCAGATAATGCGCATCGCGGTTCGAGGGCGCCCGGCGGACATATTCGTCGGCGACCTCGACCGCCCGGGGATAGTCGGTGAGCTTCATGTAGGTGTCGGCGGCGCGGTGCAGGGCCATCAGCGGGGCGCCGCACTCCTTCACGAAGCGGAATTGACCTTCGGCGGCCTGACGTCGATAGCCGAGCTTGTCGAGCATCAGCGCGAGGTCGCTGATGCTCTTCTGGTCGCAGGGCTCGCGCTTGAGCTCCTGCAGGCGCAGCCAGACGAACGGATCGCGGGCAGCCTGCAGCGGCAGCGCTCCCAGCCGCTCGTAGACACCGGCGAAGACCTCGTCAGGATTTTCGTCGAGATAGCCGGCCGCGGCAGGTCCCGACGTGGCCCCACCGAGCGCGGCAGCAAGCAGCAGCGCGGCCACGAACGGCGTGGGCCCCTTACACTTCGACATGCTCACCCCAGCGTTGATCCCCTGGGAACTCTATAGCTCCAAAGAGTGTCGGAACAAGGTACCGGCCCAGGGGGCTCCCAGGCCTTTGCATGGTGGGCAGAAGCTGCTAGACGATTGGGCCAACGGGCTGCTGCCCACTCTCGCTTCCCACCGACTTTGGCGGACCACCCGGCCGGATGAAGAACGACCAGCTGCTCGCCCAGATCACGGAGTTCTGCCGCCATTCGGACATGGCGGAATCGACGTTCGGCCGGCGCGCCGTCAACGACGGCAAGCTCGTGCAGCGGCTGCGCGAGGGCAAGCGCATCACCATCGACACGCTGGACCGCATCCAGGCCTATATCGCGGCCTCCACCGGCACTTTGCCGCCGCCGCGGCTCGACATCGTGCCGGAGAAGCGCGACCCCAAGAGCAATTTCCGCTTCTTCGAGAACCGCCAGAAATATCTTCTGTTCGTGCACACCTGCAGCGAAAAGCGGGTGGTGGCCGAGCGCGTCGGCCTCGAGCTCGCCAGCATCCATCCGCGTCCGCCGGCGCTGCGGCTGTTCGATGCCGGAGTCGGTGACGGCACCGTGTTGTCGAAGGTTCTGCGGACGATGCACGGCCGTTTTCCACACATTCCATTCTACGTCGCCGGCAAGGAGCTCAGCCTCGAGGACGTCCGGCTGACCCTGGAGAAGGTGCCGGACCGGCTGTTCGAGCATCCGGCCAGCGTGTTCGTGTTCACCAACATGAACTATGCCGAGGCGCCCTGGCTGACGCCGGCCTCGCCCTCGGTGGCGGCCTCGATGATCTGGCACGAGGTCGTGCTGCAAGGCGATTCGTCAGGGGATTTCGAGGCCCAGATCACGGCGCTGAAGCCGTTTTTGGAGCAGAACTGGCGCGCCAACGTCTCCCAGCGCACCGGCATGCCGGTCTATGAGCGGCCGATCGCGCTGGTGCTGTACCGCGAGGACCACCGCTTCCTGCTCGACAACATCATTCCCAGGGCAGGGCGGGTCGAGGCCAATTTCGACCTGATCATCGCCTCGCAGCCCTATCGGGCGCGGTCCTCTGTCAATTTTCGCGCCAAGCGCATCATCGCACCGCTGGCGCGGGCGCTGAAGCCGGGCGGCCGGCTGATCGGAATCCACTCCCACGGCCAGGATCCGGGCCTGGAAATCATCCAGGCGGTGTGGCCGGGAGAAAATCCTTTCTCGGTCAGCCGCCATGAGCTATTGCGCGCCGTCAAGTACGAGCTGGGCTCCAGTGGGCGGGACTTAAATTTTAACGCCTATGCGGACAATCGCTCGATTTTCAGGTATGAGATGGAGGCTCTGCCCAACGAGGTCACCGGTGCGATCGGAACCTCGACGGCCTTTGCAGCCTGGAACGCGGCGGTGTATGTCGCGCAGATCGAGGAAGACCGCCTGACCGAGGTGGCCCACTCGTCCCGCGCGCTCGACGCCGCCAGAGAGGTTCTGCGAAAGCACAACGGGCTGTGGTTCTACGACGAGTCCTACGTCATCTCGCGGCGTCGCGACTGACATCCTGAGATCAGGACAGTTGGGATCAAGACACTTGGGATCAATACGAACGACCGCCGTGGGCGGCGAAGAAGGGGTTGCTTGATGCGCGCGTCATATCTGTTCACGTCGGAATCGGTGTCCGAGGGCCATCCGGACAAGGTCTGCGACCGCATTTCGGACGAGATCGTCGACCTGTTCTACCGCGAAGGGCCGAAGGCCGGCATCGATCCGTGGGCTATCCGCGCCGCCTGCGAGACGCTCGCCACCACCAACAAGGTCGTGATCGCCGGTGAGACCCGCGGCCCGTCCTCGGTCACCAACGAGCACATCGAGCACGTCGTCCGCGAGGCCATCAAGGACATCGGCTACGAGCAGCAAGGTTTCCACTGGAAGACCTGCGACATCGAGATCCTCCTGCATCCGCAGTCGGCCGACATCGCGCAGGGCGTCGATGCGCTGCAGCCCGGCGAAGTCAAGGAAGAGGGTGCCGGCGACCAGGGCATCATGTTCGGTTACGCGACCAACGAGACGCCGGATCTGATGCCGGCGCCGATCTTCTACGCCCACAAGATCCTGCGTCTGATCTCGGAAGCCCGTCACTCCGGCGTCGAAAAGGTGCTCGGCCCGGACTCCAAGAGCCAGGTCACCGTGCAATATGAGAACGGCAAGCCGGTCGGCGTGCGGGAGATCGTTGTCTCGCATCAGCATCTGGTCGAGGACATGACTTCGGCGCAGGTGCGCGAGCGCGTCGAGCCCTACGTGCGCAAGGCGCTGCCGGAAGGCTGGATCACGCCGAAGACGATCTGGCACATCAACCCGACCGGCAAGTTCTTCATCGGCGGTCCCGACGGCGATGCCGGCCTCACGGGCCGCAAGATCATCGTCGATACCTACGGCGGCGCGGCCCCGCATGGCGGCGGCGCGTTCTCCGGCAAGGACCCGACCAAGGTCGACCGCTCAGCCGCCTATGCGGCGCGCTATGTCGCCAAGAATATCGTCGCCGCCGGTCTCGCCGATCGTTGCACCCTGCAGCTTGCCTACGCCATCGGCGTGGCGCGCCCGCTGTCGATCTATATCGACACTCACGGTACCGGCAAGGTGTCGGAGGATGCGCTCGAGAAGGCCGTGGCCAAGGCCATGGACCTGACGCCGCGCGGTATCCGCACTCATCTCGACCTCAACCGGCCGATCTACGCGCGCACCTCGTCCTACGGCCATTTCGGCCGCACGCCGGACAATGAGGGCGGCTTCTCCTGGGAGAAGACCGACCTCGTCGAGCCGCTGAAGCGCGCGGTGTGATGCACGCGTCATCTCCCCCCGCGCGCGGGGGGAGATGACAGCCGATGCCCCGCATCGGTGTCGTTAGATTGAAGATGGCGGCAGAAGGCCGCCGTTGCCTCTCCCCGTGAGCAACGGGGAGAGTGATCTGGACCGCGCCTCGACGCGTCTATCTCGTTCGTTACGACCAGTTCGAATTCATCCGACCAGGAACCCCCACATGACCGCCAAGCCAGGTTTTACCGACTACATCGTCAAGGACATGTCGCTCGCCGAGTTCGGCCGCAAGGAGATCTCGCTCGCTGAGACCGAGATGCCCGGCCTGATGGCGACGCGCGAGGAGTATGGCCCGAAGCAGCCGCTGAAGGGCGCGCGCATCGCAGGCTCCCTGCACATGACCATCCAGACCGCGGTGCTGATCGAGACGCTGAAGGCGCTCGGCGCCGACATCCGCTGGGTCTCCTGCAACATCTACTCGACCCAGGACCACGCCGCCGCCGCGATCGCCGCCGCCGGCATTCCGGTGTTCGCCATCAAGGGCGAGACCCTGGTCGACTATTGGGACTACACCGCCAAGCTGTTCGACTGGCACGGCGGCGGCCACCCGAACATGATCCTCGATGACGGCGGCGACGCCACCATGTACGTCCATCTCGGCCTGCGCGCCGAGAACGGCGACACGGCGTTCCTCGACAAGCCGGCGTCCGAGGAAGAAGAGGTGTTCTTTGCGCTGCTCAAGAAGCAGCTCAAGGAGAAGCCGAAGGGCTACTTCGCCGAGATCGCCAAGTCGATCAAGGGCGTCTCCGAGGAGACCACCACGGGCGTGCATCGTCTGTACGACATGCAGAAGGCCGGCACGCTGCTGTGGCCCGCGATCAACGTCAACGACAGCGTCACCAAGTCGAAATTCGACAACCTCTATGGCTGCCGCGAGTCGCTGGTCGACGGCATCCGCCGCGGCACCGATGTGATGATGTCGGGCAAGGTCGCGATGGTCGCGGGCTTCGGCGACGTCGGCAAGGGCTCGGCCGCGTCGCTGCGCCAGGCCGGCTGCCGCGTGATGGTCTCCGAGGTCGATCCGATCTGCGCGCTGCAGGCGGCCATGGAGGGCTATGAGGTGGTGACGATGGAGGACGCCGCGCCGCGCGCCGACATCTTCGTGACCGCCACCGGCAACAAGGACATCATCACCATCGAGCACATGCGCGCGATGAAGGATCGCGCCATCGTCTGCAACATCGGCCACTTCGACAACGAGATCCAGGTCGCCTCGCTGAAGAACCTGAAGTGGACCAACATCAAGCCGCAGGTCGACGAGATCACCTTCCCCGACGGCAAGCGGATGATCCTGCTGTCCGAAGGCCGCCTCGTGAACCTCGGCAATGCGATGGGCCACCCGTCCTTCGTGATGTCGGCGTCGTTCACCAACCAGACGCTGGCGCAGATCGAGCTCTACGCCAACAACAAGGACGGCAAGTACAAGAAGGAAGTCTACGTGCTGCCGAAGTCGCTGGACGAGAAGGTGGCCATGCTGCACCTCGCCAAGATCGGCGTGAACCTCACCAAGCTGCGCCCCGACCAGGCCGCCTATATCGGCGTCAAGCAGGAAGGCCCGTTCAAGGCCGAGCACTACCGCTACTGAAATCTGGCGCGACGCGCAGCGGAGACGGCGAAGGCCGGGGCGATGCCCCGGCCTTTTTGTTTTGGTCACGTACTTGATTGGCTGCCAACGATGAAGATTCGCGCTGCCAGTGAATGCGCCCTCTCCCACAAGGGGAGAGGGCACATTAACGCGCACTACAACGGACGCTCGCAATCACCCCGTCCGCCGCGACGACAGCGCCGACGCTCGCACCGCCTTCGCGCGCTTGGCGGCATGATGCTCCGACCGCGCCGCAATTCGTTTGCCCTTCTTCGTCTCCGCCGCCGCGACCTTCACGGCCGGCGTGCGATGCTTGGTGTATTCCTCGCCGTCGACCGGGCCGACATGCGGCGGGTCGCGGTCGAGATAGGGACGGCCGACACCAAAACTCTTGCCGTTGGCGTCGACCCATTTCCACAGCTGCTCGGTCGCCACCCAGCGCTGCGCACGCGTGGCGCCGTTGACGCTGACGATGTCGGCGGCGAGGCCGTGGCCGTAGCCGCCGCGCAGGCTGCCGCCGTGATAGGAGCGGTTGGTCGCCGCCTTCAGCCCGCTCGCGATCTCCTGGCGATAGTCGTCGCGGAAGCCGCTGGTGATGCCGGGCGCGAGCCCTGCGGCCTCCGCGGCGTGCAGCGTATGAAACAGCTTCAGCTTGAAGCCGCGATCCATGCCGCCGATCACATACTCCGCCATGCTGCGGCCGACCCGCTCGGCCGCCTTCGGATCTTTCCAGGCGAAATCATTGTCGACGAGCTTGGTGAAGCTGCGCGTCACCTTCACCATGCGGCCCTTGCGCTTGACGGAGACGACGCGGCGCTCGGTCTCACGGATCTTGTCGAGCTTTGGCGCGCGCTCATACAGCGCGAACAGATAGCGATCGACGCAGGCATCGATATCGGGGCACTCGTCGAGGATCTCGATGCGATCGGCGCTGGCGACGGCCGACTTCGGCATTTCGCCGGAGGCCACCGGCGCGACCAACTCGTCGACGGGCAGGGGAGCCGACGGCGTGATCGATGCCGTCGTCAGCGCCGTTTCCGATGAGAGCGCCTGCGCCGCTGTCGCTGCCGTCGTGGTGGATGCCGTCACTTCCGCAACGACCGGCGTCGTCGTCTCCGGCTCGGCGGCCGACGCGGGCCAAGCGATGACGCAGCCTGCGAGAACAACCGATCGGCACAACGCACGCGTGGTGAACTGCTGCGAGCTCATCATCCGGCCTCCCCAAGATCCGTGCTCCTGCAGGCAGGAGCGGTCAGGCATCCGATACCTGCGATTGTTCGGTGCTTGGCGCCAGGGTGCAATAACACAACGGGCGTCTCGGGCAGCTTTTGCGGGAACTGTGGCCTCAGCGCAACGATCGGGGATTGTGAGTTCCGTGTGTCCCTGATGAGTCCGTTTGGCGTTGGACGATGCCTTGCGTCGTGCGCCGTAGCAGCTTGCGTCCCGTCAGCATGGCCCGTGCGAGGTTCTCGCGCTGCAGCCGGCTCACGAGCACGACCCCGAGGACATGGAGGACGACGAGCGGGATCAGCAGATACGACGTCACCTCGTGGGTATCCTCCACCCACCAGACGCCGAAGAAGCGCACGGTGACCTGCATCGCGCCGGTCACCGCCGAGACGATCAGCACGAGCAGCAGCGCCAGCTGCATCGCCGTGCCTGCGGGGTTGAGTCCGAGATAGCGTCCCGTCTTGCCGCGCCGCAGATTCCACAGATAGGACGGCGTCGCGCGGAGCCGGGCACGGAGGCTGCGAAAGCGCGAATGGCGCGTGCCGAGCACGCCCCAGATCAGCCGAAAGGCGAGCAGCCCGAGGATCGCGTAGCCGGCCAGGCGATGCAGGCCATCATAGACGTTCGGAGTGATCCAGGCGACGAGCACCAGCACGGCCAGCAGCCAGTGCCACAGGCGCAAGGGGAGATCCCAGACCAGCACCGTCTCGGCCTGGTCCGGGTCTGTCACGCTGGCTCTGGGAGCTGTGCCGTGCATGGCGTCAGATCGCAGCGCGCGGCGGAGCCGCACGCCACCCCGATGACTTGTCGACTTACTTGGCGACTTACTTGGCGACGGTATGCTTCAGGCTGAGATCTTCCGGGCTGTAGAACAGCTCGTAGAGCTTGCCTTCCTTGACGCCGTAAACTTCGTAGCAGCTGCCTTCGATCTTGGAGCGGCGCACCTCGTAGCCGAGAGCCTTCGCCTTCGCCTCGGCCTCCGCTGCCGGCTTCCACTGGGCCTTGTCGAGCTTGGTGCAGTCCTTGTAGCCGTCGGCCAGGGCCGGCGAGATGGCGAAGCCGGCGAGGATGGCGCCGATCGCGGCGGCGGTGGTCAGTCTCATCAATCCCTCCAATGAGCAAATTCAAACACGATGCATCGTGGGATCAGGGAAGACGGCAACGGTGCGAATGTGTCAACGGAGCGGCGGCTGGAATCGCTCTTAGAGGGTTTCCAGATTGCGGTCGGCCTCTGAAAAACAAGGGCCGCAGCGATCTCGCCGGTATCCGCGACGTTAGGTCTCGCTGCTCGAAGACCTATTCTCGACGCGCGAACACAACGGACCTACCGGGAGCATTCGGCACGGGATCCGGCAGGTCGATCCGCAGACACCGCGCTTGGACGGTCGCCTCCGGGAAGTTGGCCATCACCTCAGTCTCCATGCAACTCATCGACTCCCGGTCATCCTCCGAAATGCTGCCGTCGAAGATGCAGAAGATGTCGATGTTTCGATCAACGAGCTCAAACTGAACGGTCCGTAGCGATGGCGTCACCTCGCCGAGCAGAGCGCGGGTCAGGGACAGAAAAACGGATGATCTCTCAAGCATGGCTCAGACTCTGATTTCCGACGGGGCCCCCGAAAGCAGGCGCGAAGACCACCGGTGTTGCGCTCATTGAACGGGATAAGCGCGGGGATCGTCAACGCAGGCAGCGCCGTCACTGGACGATGCTGCCGATCTCTGGCAGAGTTCCTGACATGATCTCACGCGTTCACATCGCAGGCGCGGCTCTCAGCCGCCGAATTACCGACCCGGCCTGATCCGTCGGGCCGGGCGCGTTTGCCTGCGATTGTCATCTTGTGAACGTTTCGGCGCCCGAGGCGGCGCCGCTTGTGAGGATTCAGTCCATGTCTTCGAACCAACCCATGCTGCACCTCGTGTGCGGCAAGATCGCTGCCGGCAAATCGACGCTCGTTGCGGAGCTGGGCCAACGCCCGACCACCATCGTGGTGGCCGAGGACGATTGGCTGGCGCAGCTCTATCCAGGCGAGCAGACGAGCCTCGCCGACTATGTCCGCAATTCGTCGCGGCTGCGCGCCGTGATGGGACCGCACATCGTCGCGCTGCTACGTGCCGGCGTCTCGGTCGTGCTCGACTTCCCCGCCAACACGCTGGCCAGCCGCGGCTGGATGCGCGGCCTGTTCGAAGCCGCCGGCGTGCCGCACCAGCTGCACCATCTCGACGTCCCCGACGCGGTCTGCAAGGCGCGGCTGCGGGCTCGGAATGAAGCGGGTGGGCATGCGTTCAACGTGACCGACGAGGAGTTCGATCTGTTCACGTCCTACTTCGTGGCGCCGGCGGCCGAGGAAGGATTCGACGTGATTGTGCATCGGCCGTAACGTTCACGGCCGGGGGTGACGTCATGCGTCTGGGATCGGCTTTGCTCGCAATAATGGTGGCGATGATGATGCACGGCGCTGTCGCGCTACCCCTGACCGTCGATCCAGAGGCCATCGTGCCGCTGCCGCCGGCGTTCGAGATCGAGCCGCCGGCGCCGGACGTGCCGGCGGATATGGCGCGCTTTCTCGGCGCGTGGATCGGCACCTGGCATGACGACCGCCACATCCTGGTGGTCGAGCGTATCCGCGCCGACGGCCATGCCAACGTCGTGTTCGCTATGTCGGACTCGGCATTCTACGGCGCTAATCGCGAATGGTGGCGCGATGAGGCGGTCATCAAAGACGGCGTTCTCGTCATGACCGGATTCCGTATTTTCCGTTATGCCTTCGATGGTCCGGACCGGCTCTACCTGACCGCGACGCTCAAGAACGGTGGCGTCACCTCGGGCGCGCTGGTGCGCGGCGACGCCGCGCGCCTCGCGGCCGGCGATCGCCCGGAGGAGTGGCCGTGGCCAGGCGAGCGCGTCTTCATTCCGCATCTGACGCTGCGCACGCCCGATGCCAGCCGGCCGATCCGGCTGGAGGCGACCTACTACCCTGCGCCTGGGCCGGTCCCGGCGCCGCTCGCGATCGTCACCCACGGCTCCGATGTCGGCCGCAACCAGCTGCGCACATGGTCGTTTGCCACCGAGGCGCATTGGCTGCGCGACAACGGCTTTGCCGTGCTGACGTTCATGCGGCGCGGCCGCGGCCGTTCAGAGGGCATCAATGGCGAGGAGGATTTCGGCCGCGCCCATGACGGCAGCCTCGTTGACGTCTCGTCCGGCGTGGCACAGGCGGTCGAGGATCTCGACTCCGCAATCGCCTTCGGCCGCACCTTGCCCGGCGTGCGTCCGGGGCCGGTGCTGCTCGCCGGCCAGTCGCGCGGCGGTTTTCTCGCCATGCATTATGCCGGCCTGAAGCCGGCCGAGGTGTTGGGCGTCGTCAACTTCTCCGGCGGCTGGTATCCCTACGGCCCCGTGACCACGCCGTACTACGTCAATGCGGGCCGCGGTTCTGCGGGACAAGTGCCGCAGCTCTGGCTCTACGCCGACAATGACCGACTATACCCGGAGGCCCTGATCAATGAGTATCACACAGCCTTTGCGGCCGCCGGTGGCAGCGTGCGTTTCGAGCTGCTGCACGACGTTCCCGGCGACGGTCATCTGCTGCGGCTCTATCCCGACCGCTGGCGCGCGATCGGCGATGCGTTCCTGGCGTCGCTGGCGAAGTAGATTGAAATGTTCGATGAAAGTAGCGGCTTACGTACCTTTGCTTGTCGCCGGCCTGGCGCTGGCGCCAGAAGCGCGCGCGCTGGACTGCACGAAGGCGCAGCAGCCCGTGGACAAGATCATCTGCGCCTCGCCGCAGTTAAAGAAGGCGGACGAGGCCATGAGCGCCGCCTACTTCAAGCTGCTGCGCGAGACGACGGATCCTGAGTTTCACGAGGCGCTGATCCGGAGCCAGCGGCGCTGGCTCAAGGTGCGGTCCGGTGGCGTCGACCGCTTCGGAGCGGCCGAAAGCGATCCGGAGGCCCAGCAGAGCGATGCACGCATCCTCCTGGACCGCACCCGCCACCGAACAGATGAGTTGCAAGGCGGCGCGTTGATCCGCGCGATGGAGCGGCAGCGGAAGATCGTGGCGAAGGACAGCGGCGGAGCCTTCGCTGGCTACGAACCTGCGTCGTGCTTCTTCTCGCCCCCGCCTTACGGAAACTGGAATTACCTGTGCCTCAGCAGCATGTATCGCCAGCACCAGGACCGCATCTGCAGCGTGAGCCTGGAATGGGCCAGCGGCCATATATCTGAGGTGCGGAGCCTCGACGTTGTGAAGGATGGTCGCGCGAGCCCCAAGGCGAGTTGCGCGATCCGCGATTTTGTCGGCGACGACAAATGTCCCGAGCCTGATGACGACGTAGACGTGAAGGCCATCGCCCATTGGACCACGGCGTCGCCGGGAGCGGCCGCAGCGCCGGCACCGGCGCGGGAGCAGCGTTGGACATACGATCCGGACGTCGATGCGCGTCTCGAGGATCAGCCGTGGATGGAGGACTGCCTGTTCGCGCCGGTCTTCCCGCCACCCGCCCAGACCCGATCGGCTCCCGCGGCCAAGCCATGATGCCGGCTCGGACAATGGGTGACGAACATATGGCGCTGAAGGTCGACCGCGCCGCGCTGGCGCGCAGCTGCAAGGACAAGCTCGCCGCCGGAGCGACGACCGACGATCTCGTGCGTCATCTGCGGGACGGCGGCTGTTGGAAGATCGACAGCATCGTCGTCCTTCGTGCTGCGTTGGGCATCACCCTCCAGGAGGCGAAGGCGATCGTGCACGTCAGCCCCGTTTGGAGCGACACGAGGGAGCAGGACGAAGCGTTGCATGACGCGCTTTTCGAGGCGGCCGAGAGCGAGCTAGGGACGATCGACGATCGTCGGAAATGACGTCGCGCCGGCAGGTGTTGCTAATCGCTCCCCAATCCAATCCGAAGCCGCCGATTCTGCCGGCCCTTGTTGTCCGCCTTGAGAATACGGATGCGCCGCGCCTTTGCGGTCGAGATCAGATGCGTGCCGCCGCAGGCCTGGCGATCGAGTGCTTCGATGTCGACGATGCGGATCATGCCGTCGGACTGGCGTGGCGGGGCGACGGATTTGGCGCGGAACAGGCCGGCGGTCGCCTGGGCCGAATCGTAATCCATATCGAAGGTGCGCACTGGGCGGTCGTCGGAAATCGCGGCGTTGACGGCGTCCTCGACGGCGCGGAGCTGCTCCGGTGACACTTTCGGCAGATCGAAATCGACGCTGAATTCGTCGGTGTCGGTCATGCGCACGCCGGTCAGCAGCGCCCCGTCGAACAGCGTGTAGACCGCGCTGTTGACGAGGTGGGCGACGGTGTGCTGCTCGCACATGCGCTGACGGAAGGCGGGATCGACGTGGAGCTCGATCGTGCCGTCGGGGATGGCATCGTCGCCGAGCAGGTGCCAGAGGCCGTCAGCGGTCGGCTCGAAGCCCACGACCTCGCGAACGATGCCGTTCCAGGCGATCATGCCGCGGTCCGGCAGCTGCCCGCCGCCGCCGGGATAGAACGGCGAGCGCGCCAGCAGCACCGCGCCGGGGCGTGCGTCGAGCGCCGGGACGTCGAGTCCCAGCACATCGGGATGGTCGACGGCGAAAGGGCGGGGCAGGAAGTCGGTCATGCGACGACGGCTCGCGTGGCGTGGCCTGGAGTGAGGTCCCGGGTATTCGGAGTGGCGCGCAAGGCCCCTAATGTCGCTGCGCTCGTACGGCCTGAGAAAAGAGGATACGCAGCATTACGCCGCGACGCAAATGGCCGGTCATCGCTGTTCGGTGCCCAGCGGCGCCTCATCGGCACGCCGCCACCGTGAACCACGCCATCCGGAACGCGCCATCATGCAGGCGCAGGCACACGGTATCCCCGGGCTGGAGCCGCTCGTACAGCGCGTGCGCCACATGCGCGTCGGTGGCCATCGCAAACGGGCCCCAGGGCTCCAGCGTCACCTGATGGGTCGCAAGACGGCTGTGGCCGAGATGCTTTGAGAGCACCCGGCTGCGCAGCAGCGCCGGGGCCGAGTGGTCGAGCGCGGTGTTGAACTGGCCGAGCGTCCCGAAGGCGTAGGCGCCGACGAACAGCGACGCGAGCAGGATCCGCCAGCCGCGGCGGCGCAGCTGGGTTTCGAACCTGATGGCGACGATCAGGAACACGAGGGCGACTGCGATGGCGAAGGCCGTGAGCGGAAGCCAGCTGACGAGATTGATGTCCGACAGCGTGCGCGCGGCGAGCGTGCCGGCGGCCACGATGCAGCCGGTGCCGAGATTGGCGCCGTAGCCGGAGCCCAGCCCGATGCGGAACCGGCCGGGAAAGCGCAAGGTGAGGATCAGCGCCAGCAGCGGGATCACGGTGACGACCGCGATCAGCTGTCCGGCCGGGAAGCTCGGAAACAGCGACCAGCCTGCCAGCCCGATCGCGGCGATGGTGACGCCCAAAGCGATGCGATGCGCTTGCGCGCCGCCGCGGTCCCGGCTGCCGTCCGGGCCGGGTGGTTCATGCTGCGGGGCGGGGATGTTCATCGCGAGGTCCGTCTGAGGATGACCATCTTGGATAGAGCAGGAGAGTTGATCGACTACGAACGCGCCGCCGATTTGACAGCGGCGGTCGGGGTTGCGACTGTCCGCCACCGGCGCGGGACGCCGGACCAGGGAACGCCAGGACCGCCTCATGTCAACAGAGCATGTCGACGTGCTGATCGTCGGCGCCGGACTGTCCGGCATCGCCGCCGCCTATCATCTGCAGCACAGATGCCCGGGCAAGCGGTTCGCGATCCTGGAAGGGCGCGGCGCGATCGGCGGCACCTGGGACCTGTTCCGCTACCCCGGCATCCGCTCCGACAGCGACATGTACACGCTCGGCTATTCGTTCAAGCCGTGGACCGATCCCAAGGCGATCGCCGACGGCCCGCAGATCCTGAAATATGTCCGGGATACTGCGACCGAGAACGGCATCGACCGCCACATCCGTTTCAACCATCGCGTCGTCCGCGCCTCCTGGTCCAGCGCGGACGCTCGCTGGACGGTCGAGGCCGAGCGCAAGACGGAGCAGGGCACGGAAGCCGTGCAGATCACCTGCGGCTTCCTGTTCATGTGCTCCGGCTATTATCGCTACGAGAACGGCTACCTGCCGGACTTCAAGGGCATGGCCGATTTCAAGGGCCGCATCGTGCATCCGCAGGCCTGGCCTGATGATCTCGACTATGCCGGCAAGCGCGTGGTGGTGATCGGGTCCGGCGCCACGGCCGTGACCCTGGTGCCAGCGATGGCCAAGACCGCGGCGCATGTCACCATGCTGCAGCGATCGCCGACCTATGTGGTGTCACGCCCGGCGCAGGATGCGCTGGCCAACAAGTTGCGCCGCCATCTGCCGCCTGGTCTCGCCTATCACCTGATCCGTTGGCGCAACGTGCTGTTCGGGATGTATTTCTTCCAGCTGAGCCGGCGCAAGCCGGAGCGCGTCAAGCAGCTCATCCTCGGCGGGGTGCGCGCCGCGCTCGGCGCCGACTACGATGTCGCCACGCATTTCACGCCGCGCTACAACCCGTGGGACCAGCGGCTGTGCCTGGTGCCGGACGGCGATTTGTTCAAGACCATTCGCGAGCAGCGCGCCTCGGTGGTCACCGCCGGGATCGAGACCTTCACCGAGCGCGGCCTGCGCCTGTCCGATGGCCGCGAACTCGACGCGGACGTCGTCGTCACCGCAACCGGCTTGGTGCTGCAGGTGCTCGGCGGCATCGAGATCGTGGTCGACGGCCGCAAGGTCGATTTCGCCAAGACGCTCAACTACAAGGGCATGATGTATTCCGACGTGCCGAACATGGCGGCGACGCTCGGTTACACCAACGCGTCGTGGACGCTGAAATGCGACCTGACCTGCGAATATGTCTGCCGCCTGCTCAACTACATGGACCGTCACGGCTACCGCCAATGCGTGCCGCACAATGACGACAGCACCGTCACGCCGCTGCCGTCGCTCAGCTTCAGCTCCGGCTACGTGCAGCGCTCGATCGCGGACCTGCCGAAGCAAGGCTCAAAACGGCCGTGGCGGCTGTACCAGAACTACGCCCTGGACATCGTCTCGCTGCGGTTCGGCAAGGTCGATGATGGGGTGATGCGGTATTCGTGAGGCCGAGAATCTCGCGGCTTGCGTTGCTGCGGTGAGGATACGCCTTATGATTGGCGACGGCTGGTCAGGCGGGACGAACGTCGCCGCGGCGGTGACGGTGCACTCCCTCTCCCCGTTCTTCACGGGGAGAGGGTCGGGGTGAGGGGCCGCGGCACGGGCAGACTTAGTGAGTTGACGTGGGCCGCGCTGCTTCGGAGCAGGTGTCTGATGCTACACGCCTTGTTGGTGAGCAGAGCACGCTCGTGACGCGCACCGCCCGTGTGGCTGCCCCTCACCCCAGCCCTCTCCCCGTGAAGAACGGGGAGAGGGAGCAGAGCGGCGCTCGTGGCGAACGAACGGGACACATCTTCGGCTGTCACCGCTCAGCCGCGCCCTCGCGAAGCGGGGCGCGGCTGAGTTCATTGCCGGCGGCAATGGCCTTCTGCATCAGGCGCACCAACTCCTTCCCCTCGGCCTTGGTCAGGCCGCGCACCATCATTCGCTGCGCCGCCTCAACCGCCGGCGTGATCGCCTCCAGCGTTCGCTGCCCCTCCGCTGTGATCGAGAGCTCCCGCGCGCGCCGGTCGCGCAGGCTGGCCTGGCGCACCACCAGCCCCTTTTGCGCCAGCCGATCGATCACGCCGGTGATCGTGGTGCGGTCATAGGCGATCAGTCCGGCCAGCGTGATCTGGTCGACGGCAGGGTTGGCCGCGATCGCCGCCAGCGCGGCGTACTGGACCGGCGTCAGGTCGAAGCCGGCCGCCTCGACCTCAGCCAGGAACACCGCCACCGCGATCTGCTGAAACCGGCGCGCCAGGTGTCCCGGCATGTCCTGCATCTCGGCCACGTTCAATCTCCCTCTCTTGCTTGACAAGCATACTGATGATCAGTATACTGATCAATAACGAAGAACGAGGGAGGGTGGTCACGTGCAGTTTCATCTCAATGGCTTCCAGCCGGGCGATCCCGAGATTTTCGACGCCGCCGAGCGCGTGGCGAGCTCCGGCTCGGCCGGCCCGCTGCCGGCCGAGGTCGACGTGCTGATCGTCGGCTGCGGGCCGGCCGGACTCAACCTCGCCGCCCAGCTCTCCGCTTTTCCCGATATCAAGACATGCATCGTCGAGCAGAAGCCCGGCCGGTTGCTGCTCGGGCAGGCCGACGGCATCGCCTGCCGCACCATGGAAATGTTCAACGCCTATGGCTTCGCCGAGAAGGTGCTGAAGGAAGCCTGCTGGATCAACGAGACCACGTTCTGGAAGCCTGATGCCGCTGATGGTACTAGGATCGCGCGCAGCGGCCGCGTGCAGGACGTCGAGGACGGCCTGTCGGAGATGCCGCATGTCGTGCTCAACCAGGCCCGCGTGCACGACTTCTTTCTCGAGGTGATGCGCCGCTCGGCCGCGAAGCTCGAACCGCACTATTCGCGGCGGCTGCGCGATCTCACGATCGATCCCGCGGCGCCCGCCGGTGCGCACGGCGTGACGGTCAGCTTCGACCGGATCGATTCCGCGCATGAAGGCCAGGTCGAGACCATCAAGGCGCGCTACGTCGTCGGCTGCGACGGCGCCCGCAGCGTGGTCCGCAAGGCGATCGGCCGCGAGCTGCACGGCGATTCCGCCAACCATGCCTGGGGCGTGATGGACGTGCTCGCCGTCACCGATTTTCCTGACATCCGTTTCAAGTCGCTGATCCAGTCGTCCAAGGACGGGAGCCTCTTGGTGATCCCGCGCGAGGGCGGCTATCTCGTGCGGCTCTATGTCGAGCTCGCCAAGCTCGAGGTCGGCGAGCGCGTCGCCGGCCGCAACATCACGGTCGACGACGTGATCGCCAAGGCGCAGCGCATTCTCGCGCCGTACACGCTTCAAGTGAAGGAGGTCGCGTGGTGGTCGGTCTACGAGATCGGCCAGCGCATCACCGACAAGTTCGACGACGTGCCGGAGGCGGAGGTCGCGACAAGGCTGCCGCGCGTGTTCATCGCCGGCGATGCCTGCCACACGCACAGCCCGAAGGCGGGGCAGGGCATGAACGTGTCGATGCAGGACACCTTCAATCTCGGCTGGAAGCTCGCGGCCGTGCTGGGGCAGCGCTGTGCTCCCGAGCTGCTGCACAGCTACTCGGCCGAGCGCAAGGCGATCGCGCAGGAGCTGATCGATTTCGATCGCGAATGGTCGGGGATCCTCGCATCCGCCGCCAAGCAGGGCGGCGCCGATGCGGCCAAGACGCAGGACTATTTCGTCCGTCACGGCCGCTACACGGCGGGCACCGCGACGCATTATCGGCCCTCGGTTCTCACCGGCGACGACACGTTTCAGGCGCTCGCCACGGGCCTGGTGATCGGCAAGCGCTTGCATTCTGCGCCGGTGATCCGGCTCGGCGATGCCAAGCCGGTGCAGCTCGGCCAAATCGTTCAGGCCGACGGCCGCTTCCGCCTATTCGCCTTTGCGGGAGCTGAGGACCCGACCGCGCAGCAGTCCGCCATCCGCCGCCTGTGCCAATTCCTGAGCGAGGATGCCGCGTCTCCCGTTCGCCGCTACACGCCGGCGGGGGGCGATATCGACGCGGTGATCGATCTGCGTGCGGTGTTCCAGCAGAGCCATCGCGAGCTCGCGCTCGAGAAGATGCCCACGCTGCTGCTGCCCCGGAAGGGCCGCTACGGCCTGATCGACTATGAGAAGATGTTCTGTCCCGATCTGAAGAGCGGCCAGGACATTTTTGCGATGCGCGGCATCGATCGCGCCAGCGGCTGCCTCGTGATCATCAGGCCCGACCAGTATGTTGCTGACATCATGCCGATTGACGATGTCGGACGGCTGGCCGCGTATTTCGACGGTTTCATGCTGCCGGCCGGCGGAAGGTAAACGAAATCCAAATCGCAGCTCCGGAATCCCGGGGCAGGCGCTAGCCAGATCCCAACGTTTCCTCGCTAAAAGGAAGATCTCCGGATGGACGGATTGAGTGGGTGAGCGTCGAGATGTTGATGTTGGCGAACCGTCGCAAGAGCGAACGTCGGCTGTGCAAGAGGATCGCGAAGATCCACTATGGCAATGGCAGCCTGCCGCGGGACTGCACCGTGACGGATATCTCCGATGGCGGCGTGAAGGTCGTGGCTGAATTCGTCGAGATCCCGCCGCAGTTCACGATCGTGTTCTCGCCCGACCATCAGCGCAAGTGCCGCTTGGCCTGGCGCATCGGCTGCGAATTCGGCGCCGAATTCATCGATTGAGCCGGACGGCCGCAACAGCTTAACGGGACCTTAGGGTTAATCTGCCAGCGTGCAGATCATCCGGTCCCGAAGTAGTTCAGTTGCATGCGTACGCGGCCCTTTCGCTCCCTCCCTCTGCGCCGGCCTGTGGCGTTCGCGCTGTCGTTCGGCGTCGTCCTGCTCGGCCTCGGCGCCTGCCAGACCACCGATCTCGGCGACATCACGGGCGCCCTGGGCGGCAAATCCGAGAAGCCTGGCCCGGCTGCGACGGACCCGCGCGCTGAAGTCGATCAGCTCCGCGAACGTTTCCGCGCCACGCCGAACGATACCGACCTCGCGCTGCGCTATGGCAGCGCGCTGCGCGCCACCGGCCAGCGCTCGCAGGCGGTTGCCGTGCTCGAGCAGGCGACGATCGCCAATCCCGGCAACAAGGCGCTGCTCGCCGCCTATGGCCGCGCGCTCGCCGACAACGGCAATTTCCAGCAGGGCTTCGACGTGCTGAGCCGGGCGCATTCGCCCGAGGATCCCGATTGGCGCATCCTGTCGGCGCAGGGCGCCACGCTCGACCAGATGGGCCGCAACGAGGAGGCTCGGCAGTACTACATGACAGCGCTGAAGATCGCGCCCGACGATCCCTCGGTGCTGTCCAATCTCGGCCTGTCCTATGCGCTCTCCAATGAGCTGCCGAAGGCCGAGGAGCAGCTGCGCAAGGCCAGCGCCAATCCGGAGGCGAGCCCGCGCGTGAAGACCAATCTCGCCGTCATCGTCGGCCTGCAGGGCCGCATGAGCGAGGCGGAGACCATCGCGCGCTCCGGGCTGCCGCCCGAGCAGGCCAACGCCAATGTCGCCTATGTGAAGAAGATTCTCGTGCGGCGGCAGATGGCGCAGCGCGAGCTGTCGCCGCGCCACGACCGGCCCGTGGCGGGGCAGCCCGACAAGGCGCTGGCGAAGGCGCTGAGCCGCTCCGACGACTGAGGCTTATTTGGCGCCGAGCAGCTTGGCGATCGGCGCCAGCAGCGAGCTGCGCTGCGGCCGCGCCTCGACGCGCCCGGTCAGCCGGTTGGCGATCTCCTGAAACAGCTTGGGTGTCCGGCTCAGCGCTCCGACCTCCGCGATCATCTGGCCGTTGTTGGCGGCGGTGCCGAACAGCTTGCAGTCGAACGGGATCACCGCGACGGGCTCGGCCTCCACCGTCTTGGCGAAGCGCTTCAGGTCGATCTCCGGCCGCTTGGGCATGCCGACCTGGTTCAAACAATACAGCGGCGGCCGGTCGTTGGGGCGCGAGGCCTTGAGCACGGAGAGCAGGTTCTTGGCGTTGCGCAGGTTGGCGAGATCCGGCTCGGCGACCACCAGGATGTCGTCGGCGTTGATCAGCGCGTGCCGCGTCCAGGCCGACCATTGGTGCGGCACGTCGAGCACGATGCATTGCTGCGTCAGGCGCAGCGTATCGAAGATCGCGTCGAACGCCTCGGCGCCGAAATCATAGACGCGGTCGAGCGTCGCCGGTGCCGCAAGCAGATTGAGATGCTCGGTGCATTTGGCGAGCAGGCGGTCCATCAGCGCGGTATCCGGCCGGTCGGGCTGGAAGATCGCGTTGGCGATGCCCTGCAGGGGATCCTGGTTGTAGTCGAGCCCGGCGGTGCCGAACGCCATGTCGAGGTCGATGACCACGGAATCCAGCGTCAGGTCGCGCGCCATGCTCCAGGCGACGTTGTGCGCCACCGTCGAGGCGCCGACGCCGCCCTTGGCGCCGACCACCGCGATGATGCGGCCGGTGATGACGGCCTCGGAGGCCGAGAACAGGCTGCAGATCGAGCGGATGATGTCGATGGTCTCGACCGGCCCGACGACGTAGTCGTTGACGCCGCGCCGCACCAGCTCGCGATAGGCGACGCCGTCGCTCATGCTGCCGATCAGCACCACGCGGGTGCCGGGATCGCAGACGCTGGCGAGATCGTCGAGGCCGCCGAGAATGTCGCCGTCCGGCCTGGTCTCGATCACGATGACGTTGGGCGTCGGCTGCGAATGATAGGTCTCGATGGCGCGGGCCATGCCGCCGGCCTTGATCGTGATATGCGCCTTGCCGAGCCGGCGGTCCTGGCTCGCCGCGAGCACCGCGGACGAGGTCCGGTCGGTCTCGGTGAACGCCTGCACAGAGACGCGGGGGACCGGCGCGATGTGATCGTCGAGCGCCGGGCCGCTCGGCGCCGGCTGCTCATCCTGGCTGTGACGGGACGCTTTGATCATTTGCCTGTATCGCTGAGCTTGGCCTTGTCGGCTTCCGGATAGGTGATCGCCGTCGACTCGCCCTTGCGGTACTTCTCGAACAGAGCGGAGCGGCGCGGCGTGTAGGCGGCACTCTCGGAGCGCGGCTGCTCGAGATCGGCCGGATTGTCGATCATCGCAGCGAGGTTGCGCTGCGTGGCGCAGCCGAAGTTCTGATAGTGCTGATTGCTGCTGTAGCCGGGATTGTTGATGTTCGGCCCGAGATCGTCCGGCCACAGGCCGCACGGGCCCGCGACGGCGGCGATCTTCGGATAGGTCAGGCGGATCACGGCGAGCTGCCGCGGATCGTCCGGCGTGGTGTGACGAACGGTGATGGCGCGCGACGGCACGCCGCCTGCGGTCAGCACGGCGTGGATCTCGCGGTAGGCGTCCTCTGCGGCGCGCGCGTTCGGCGTGCCGGCCGGCACCTCGGCGACGATGGCGCCGGTGCCTTCGCGCCGCCAGGAGCGCGCGAGTCCAATGACGTCGTCGCGTTGCGGAGAGGTCAGGCCGCCGCGGCCGTTGCCGATGAAGACGACGGTCGACTGCCGGCCTTCCTCGATCGCGATCGGATGGCGCATCTTGTAGTCATCGGGGATCGTCGCGACAACCTCGCCGGTGGTGGAGTTGCAGGCGCCGAGCGTGAGCGCGAGGCCCGCGATGGCCCCGAGCCGGTGCAGCGCGCGCAAGCCGTGATGTTCCGATGATCCCGCCATGATCCGATCCCCCGTGCCCCGAAATCCCCGTCGTCTCAGTCGATGATGAAGCCGAAGCCGGCCGGCTGCCCCGTGGCGGCGTCGACCTTGGCGGCGATGCCGTACAGCCGGTTCATGCGGCCGAGCAGCGCCGACTCCGAGTCGGTCGCCGGCGCAAAGCCGTCATCCGGCCGCGACAGCTCCTTCTGCGCGACGGCGCGGACGACATAGGGCGTCACCATCACCATCAGCTCGGTCTCGTTGTTGACGTAGTCCTGGCTGCGGAACAGCTGGCCGAGCACCGGCAGCTGGTTGAGCCCGGGCAGGCCGTTGATCGCCTGCTTGGTCTGGTTCTGGATCAGGCCGGCCATCGCCATCGAGCCACCGGAGGGAATCTCCAGCGTGGTCTCGGCGCGGCGGGTGCGGATCGCAGGAATGGTGACCGACGAGGCCGAGCCCGCGCTCGTTGCGTAGGACAGCGTGATCGCGTTGTCGTTCGACAGCTCCGACACTTCGGTCATGACGCGCAGGCTGATGCGGCCCTCGCTGAGCACCACCGGCGTGAAGTTCAGCGAGATGCCGAACTTCTTGAAGGTGACCGAGGTGCTGCAGAGTCCCGTCTTCGGGTCGCAGGCGTAGCCGCCGGGGACCGGGAATTCGCCGCCGGCGATGAAGGTCGCGGACTCTCCCGAGATCGCGGTCAGGTTCGGCTCGGCCAGCGTCTTGACGACGCCTGCGGTCTCCATCGCGCGCATCGTCGCCGACACCGACGACAGATTGCCGCCGCCGATGGCCGAGAGGCCGTTCCCGGCCACCAGCGACTTGCCGTAGGCCGTGAACGGATTGGTCTGGTTGAAGTTCACGACCGCGGTGCCGTAGGTCATGCTGGCGCTAAGGTCGATGCCGAGCTGCTTGACGATCTCGCGCCGGACCTCGGAGACGTTGACCTTCAGCATCACCTGGTCGCGGCCGCGCACGGCGATCGAGTTGACGACCTTGTCGGCGCCGCCGACCAGCCGTGCCGCGATCTCGCCGGCCTGCTGCGCCTCGACCGGGCTCGACACCGAGCCGGTGAGGATCACGCCCTCGCCGACGCCGTCGATCTTGACGCCGGGAATGCTCTGGCTCAGCGCCTGGCGCACGCCGTTGAGATCGCGCTTGATCGCGATGTCATAGGCTGCGACCTGCTGGCCCTCGCCGTCGAAGAACACCACGTTGGTCTGGCCGACCGCGGCGCCGATGATGTAGGCGCGCCGCGCCGAACGGACCACTGCGTTGGCGATCTTGGGATCGGCGACCAGCACGTCCTTGACGTCCTGCGGGAAGTCCACGACCACGGACTTGCCGATGCCGAGCGACATGTAGCGAACCTTCGACGAGCCGACCGAGACGACCGGCGTGTCCAGCCGCTCATCGGCCGCCTGCACCGGCGCCAGCGCCGGATTGAGCGCGAGCGCGACGGCTGCCGAGATGGAAAGCGCGCGGATGATCCCCATCCCCATCTTTGCGCGTTGATGCCCCTTCATCTTCCCCGTCCTTACTTTGCGCCCTGCGAGGTCGAAACCCCGAAGCGAATGATCTCGATGGCGTTGCCCCGCTGCGCCATCTGCTGCTGTTGCTGCGTGTCGGACTTGCTGGTCTCGCTCGCGTTGACGTCGGCGATGCTGCGCAGCGCCAGCGCCAGCGTGCCGGCCTGGCGTGCACGGGCCAGCGTCTCGGCCTGCTCGGGCTTGAGCTCGAGCGTCACGGTCTTGCCGACCACCGTGTTCTGGCCTTCCTTCTCCTTCGGCGCCTGGTCGATCGCGAGCACGCGCACATTGGTGAGGATGGTCTCGGAGCTGACGGAGTCGGCAGCGCCGGGCTTGTCCGGATTCTTGTCGCGCTTGGAGAGGATGACGTCGACGCGGTCGTTCGGCAGGATGAAGCCGCCGGCGCCGGTCTCCGGCGAGATCTCGGTGGAGATGGCACGCATGCCGGCGGGCAGGATCGCGGCCATGAAGCCGGAGCCGTCCGACTTGACCAGCTTCTGCTCGCGGATCGGCTCGCCGACCACGAACGGCGCGCGCGCGATCGAGCCGACCAGCTGATTGGCGGCCTCGGGGCGGTCGCCGCGCCGGATGAAGATGTTGCTCGCAGCCTCAGGCCAGGTCTGCCAGACGAGATCGCCGGGCTTGATCGCCTGTCCCAGGCCGATGTCGGCCTTGGCCACCAGCACCTCGACGGTCGGCAGCTGCACGACAGGTGCTGCTGGCGCCGGCTGCTGGCCTTCGGAGTTGCTGACGAGATAGGCCGCAACGCCGCCAGCGCCGAGAGCGATGGTTAACACCACGATGCGTGCGGTCATCATGCGCGGAACTACTTTCTACTCATACACGGGGAGCAAACACGCCGATCGATCGACAGCGGTTCTCCCTGACTAACGACTAAGCGCCAATGGTATAAGCAGACTTGAACGAGGCGGGCCGCAGCACCCGCCTCAAGCAACGATTGCGTAAGTGGTGAACAGGTTGTTAGCGTGCAGATAGTGAAACGCCGCGAATGTGTTAGCACTTCGCGAGCGGCGCGCTTGCACGCATCAATCGTCGCGCGCATCGCAGAATGAGATCGTGAGTTGCAGCCGCGCCTCAGTGGCCATCTCGTTAAGCTTGATCGTTTGCTAACAACACGCGCGCAGGAACGATGACGTCATCGACGCGGTTGAGCCGTCGCACGAGACGGCGCGGATCGGCCGATTACGCCTCGCTTGTGACCCGCGCGACACGTCCGCGCTGCGCTCTCCATGGGGACGACGATGCCGATACTGCATGCCGCGCCGCACCGTAATCAGACGGGGCCGCATCTTCAGAAAGCGGAAAGGGGTTGGTCCTACGATTCCGTTGAGCGGGATTTCCGGCCTTATTTTCAGACTTTCTTAGGCTTTTGCGCGCACCGTCCGGGCATGATGGCTGGGTTTGTGCGCGGTGTATTTCGCTCGGAAATACACGCAGAGATTGTATTGACTGCGGCACGCTGCGAGCGGCGGGCGGTCGCGGGTCACGGGGATGAATGGGGATCGAGGGGAGGCGTGCGATGTCGGTTGCTCGATTCCTGAGGCAACGCGCGGTCCGGATCCAGACGGTCGGCACCTACACGCTGCCGAACTGGTATGATCCGCAGGGGCGTCTGCGCTCCTTCGCCTGCCGCACCACGCGCGTGTCGCCGTTTCGCGCGCTGCTCGACGTGCCTGTGGTCGGCAAGGTCGGCGACCGCCTGACCTCGTATTTCCGTGATTTCGGCAAGTTCGAAGGCGAGATCAGCGACACCGTGCATGGCGGCTTCCTGCTCGAGCTGGAGATGACGCGCGCCGAGCGCGCCAAGCTCGCCGAGAAGCTGGTCTGGCTGGAGAAGAAGCAGAAGGATCCGACGATCCGCGATTCCCGCCGCGAGGCCCGCTTCGTGCCGAACTCGCCGCATTCGGAGCTGACGCTCGCCGACGGCAGCTGCGTCCCCTGTTTCGTCATCGATGCGTCGATGTCGGGCGCGGCCGTCTCCGCCGCCGTCCAGCCGGAGATCGGCACCCCGCTCGCGGTCGGCAGCTGCATCGGCCGCGTGGTCCGGCATTTCCCCGACGGCTTCGCCGTCAGGTTCGTCGATACGATCCCGGCCTCATCGGAACTGGAGCGGCGCGTCATCACGCCACCGACACGGCCGACCCGCCAGAAGCTCGTCACGCAACATGGCGACGAACGAAGCGTCGAGACGCCGCAGGACTTCTTCCTGGTGTGACGGCGGCATGGGCAGGGGCGGGGCGATTGCATTGGCAAAGGCCGCCGCTGCCGGATCGGGCTCCAAACGTCCTTCGAGACGCCCGCCTTCGGGCGGGCTCCTCAGGACGAGGTCAAACTTCGCGGCGAAATCTCATCCCTCTCCATGAACACGCCTGTCGGCGTGTCATGGAGACGGTGCAGTGCCGTCCTCGGCTCTTGACCCTCATGGTGAGGAGCGTCGCCCTTGCGACGCGTCTCGAACCATGAGGCCCCAAACCGCGCACCCTAAGCGATGACCATGCCCAGCGTGGAGTGCGGCCCGCGCGCCACGCCACTGAGTCCGCCGAGCAACATCCGCGATTTCGCGTATTGGGCGAGGACCCGAATCCGGGCAAGGGGAACTGGCAGCCGTCCGCACGGTTAACGCGCTGTTAAGCGGCGCCGTGAAAGCTGGCGGTGCCGGGTGCAATCCCAGGAGGACCAGTCCCATGGAGGCCCAGAAGACCGCGGTGGACGCCGTCGTCATCTTGACCGGTTGTGACCGTGACGCCGTAGCCGCCTTCATCCGCCGGATGTATCTGGCCGGCGTGCGCGATCCGAAGCGGCTGACCTTCAAGGGGCTGCAGGAGATGGCGCGGGGCTGACATCGCGGCGGTGCGGGCCGGAGCCCGACACCCCCACCTGTTGCTGCAAGAGCACGCCGCAGAACTTTCGCGCGTGAGTTGCGGTCATATCCCGCACTGCGGGGGATGCAGCCTGCCGCACTTCCGGCTAAATTGAAGTCCTCGCGGCTGGTCTCAGGCGACCGTCTTCCGTCTCGCCCCACGGCGACACGGGTCTGCGCAACGCGCTCTGAGAGCGGCCGGATGATGGGGACCGGGCATGCTCAGACAGCTCTTCGCGCCACAACTCATCGGCCTCTACATCCTGATCGGGGCCACCCTCTACGTCCATTTCCGCGGCAAGCAGCGGCTGCGCTTCGCCCGCCAGCTCGGCGACCACTCGACCTATCTCGCCCCCTACAACGTGCTGATATATGCCGGCTCGGCCGTGCCGAACACGCCGGTGATCCCGGTCGAGCAGTTTCCCGAGCTCAAGACGCTGACCGACAATTGGCAGGAGATCCGCGAGGAGGCGGTGCGCCTGTTCGACGAGGGCTTCATCCGCGCCGCCGCCAAGAACAACGATTGGGGCTTCTATTCCTTCTTCAAGAGCGGCTGGAAGCGCTTCTATCTGAAATGGTACGACGACTTCCTGCCGTCGGCGCGCACGCTGTGCCCGAAGACGGTGGAGCTGCTGAACTCCATCCCGAACGTCCACGGCGCGATGTTCGCGATGCTGCCGCCCGGCGGCAAGCTCGGCGCCCACCGCGACCCCTTCGCCGGCTCGCTGCGCTATCACCTCGGGCTGGTGACGCCGAACTCCGACAAGTGCCGCATCCTGGTCGACGGTGTGCCCTGCGTCTGGCGCGACGGCGAGGCCTTCATGTTCGACGAGACTTTTATTCACAGCGCCGAGAACTCAACCGACGTCAACCGCATCATCCTGTTCTGCGATGTCGAGCGCCCGATGAAATACGGCGCCATGACCGCCATCAACCGCTGGGTCAGCCACCACATCGTCAAGGCCTTGGCGACGCAGAACGTCGAAGGCGAGCACGTCGGCGTGCTGAACAAGGTGTTCGGCAAGCTGTACGAGTTTCACCTGGCGACGAGGAAGGTGAAGGCGTGGAACAGGACGGTGTACTACGCGGCGAAGTACACGCTGACGGTGGCGATCGTTGGCGCGATCGTGGTGTCGGCGTTTCGGTGAGGTACGCGCGGATAGGGCGAATTTGCAGAGCATAATCCGCCCTCTGAGTGCCGCCGTGGTTACCGCGATCAGTCCTCTGTCAGGTTGACGACAGGGCATCTCATCCGCCAGATCAATCCGCCCGCCGCGAAGTCAAGGCTTACTTCGGCTCGAACGGCCATCTTTAGCATGGCTTGTAGGACCGTGCTGCCAAATCCGCGACGGGTGGGCGGCACGACTGCGGGGCCATTCCGCTCGATCCACTGCATGGTGAAATCAGCGCCCTCACTTCGCCATCCAATATCGACGCGGCCATCAGCCACAGATAGCGCTCCGTATTTGAGCGAATTGGTCGCGAGCTCATGGAGGGCCAATCCGAGCGCTTGGCTCGCATTGGCGGCAATGGGCACCTTGCCACCAGCGTACGAAATCTGAGTTCCTATGAACTCGGCGAACGGAGCGAGCTGCGTCGCGACAAGTTCGGCAATGTCGATCACCGCCCATTCATTGCGGATGAGCAGGTCTTGATTGGCGGCGAGGCTTGCGAGGCGCTCGGAGAAGCGAGAGATGAAAGCAGTCGTATCCTGAGTTCGGGCCGTCTGGCGAGCAATTGACTGAACAATGGTGAGCAGATTTTTGGATCGATGGTTGACCTCCCGCATCAGGAGCCGATTCTGTTCCTCAACCCGCTTCCGTTCGGTGATTTCGACCACCCAGACGCCGACGAGATCGACGCGCGCCATCTGGTCGCGTACCGGGAAGAAGCCGCACAGCCAGTATCGTGTGACACCCGGTCTCTGCGGCGTTTCGCCTTCAATTTCGAGGTCGCGAATGACCTCTGCTCCGGAAAATACTCTGTCCAAAATTGGACCGACCATGATCGCATTGCGCGGCAACAGCTTCTCTATTGTCTGCCCAATGTGATCTTCCAACGAAATTCCGTTGATCTCCGCCAACTCCGAGTTGACCACCACGTAGCGATGTTGCCGGTCAAAATAGGCGATGCCGATCGGGGCACTATCGAGCAGCGTCTCCAGTTGCTCCGTTTTCTTGTGCAGGGAACGCTCGTGGTCGTTTCGAGCATTAACTGCCTTGCGTAAGGATCGCCACGCGTCTCTCAATTCGGGAAGGGCCGGAGTCTGCAGTGAAGCCGAATCGGCTCCCGCGAGCAAAGCTGCCGAGTTGTCGCGGAAGGTGAGGATGGCGGCCGCAACGCGCCGACTGAGGCCGGCTGACAACACCACGGATAGCAGCAAGGAGAGAACGGTCGCGGCGAGGCCCAATTGGAACGTATTCTTGGACCCCAACTCAAACTCGCCCTTGTTGATCGCGACGCCGACAGTCCATCCCGTCTGGACCATACGATGGTTGGCGTTGATGATCGTCGCACCCTCCCGGGACATGAATTCGAAGACACCCTCCTTTCCTGCAGTGCTGCGCCACGCATCGGAAGCCAGCTCGCCGATGAGCTCTTCCGACCGAGGCGCCCTCGCAACGTAACGACCATTGTTGTCCATCACCCCCAGGAGCCAATTCGCCGGAGTATCAGCCGGGTGCAGGAGCCTGTTCAAGCTGGCCGCCGTGATGGAGATGGTGAGAATACACGCTCCCTTTCCGTCACGAAAGACCGGCACATTGATGTTGATCTGCGGCACACCTGAGGAGGCTCCGATCACGACGTCCGAGATCACTGTTGCTCGTGTAGCCAGCGCGCGTTGATGGTAGCTCAATGTCTGAGGCAAGGTTCTGGGCAATGGGGTGCCAGCTTCAACGTGCGTGTTCAGGAGCTGTTGACCGTCACCATCTGATATCACAATCCAAGCTGCGCTGGACTGAGATAGAATGCGGACAGCCTCTTGTCGGAAGTCGGAAAGATCGTCCTTCATCAGAGCAGGAGAACGGCTCAGCCCCTCGGCAAGTGACACGTGCTTACTGAGTTCGGAATCGATTCCTGCGCTGATCGATTTCGCCGCGTACAGCAGGTCGGCCTTCTGCCGCGCCTCGGCCAAGTCGGTGAGGGTGAGTAGCGCCCACATCATCGCTGCAACCAAGGGAAGAATTGCTGCAGCAACGATCAGTGCCAGCGTGGACCGTATCGAAATCTTGTCGAAGGATCGAAGGCGCGGTGGCGCAAGCGCCAAAACCGAGGAGGGCTCCGATTGTGGATCTTGCAGATCGATCTTTGTTTCAAGCTTGGATGCGAGCACACGATTTTCGGTTTCGAGCCGCTTTAGCTCGGTGATGTCGACGAACGCTCCGATACTTCCGCAGACGTTCCTGTCCTTGTCGAACACGGGGACACTATGGCCTTCGAGGAAGAGGCTGCTGCCATCCGGAAAACGAACTTCGCATTCCGAGCGCGCCACTGGTCTCCCGGTTCGGGCCGCCTTTTGCATTGGAAGTTCGTCGGGAGGTATGAGTCTCCCCGCGGCATAAACCTGGAAATTAGGCAACTCACTATGACCAGCGGTCCGAGATAAATTTTGTCCCGGAAGCGCGCGCAACAGGACGCGGGCGGCGGCGTTTCCGTCAATCGAACTGCATTCTCGATCCAGGCTGAACAGGACCGCGATCGGCAGGGTGTCGAGGAGAGCAGCAAATTGAGTCGGATCCAAAGAGAGCTTGGCCTGCAGCTCCACGACCTGCGAGAGAACGTTCGGCAGTCTATTTCGATCAAAGTTCAAGATGGTCATACCGGCCCCGCCGCGAGCAGATAACGCTGTATGGTCGCCCTGATGCAGCCGTCTACGACGGAAGCTATCGATGGCTATCACGCTGGTCCCGCTAAACGTGACATCCAGCGGACGCAACGTAGGGCGCTCCAACCGAGAGGTCAAACTCCGCCTGCTGCTTGCTGCCTGCGCCTTGGTTCGCTCCATTGGCGCCAATGGGCCTGACAACATCTGCCCGTCGGGCAAATCAGCCGTCTCGTCGGCCATTCAGTCAAGCATTCTCGATGAAAATAAATCTCTTACATGTTCTGTAAATCAGCATTACAATTCGTCCATCCCGTTGCGCGGTAGGGGACGGTTCGCGGTCGTCACGGACGTTGGCAGCGGGGAGCGGTGGACGCGGGGCGGCGGCGTGTGATGAGCACGGACGAACGCTCACCTCGCGGACGGTGAAGGCGTGTGGTTCTGACACTCCGATGCTAGTGTCAACGTCGCGACGACGCTCACGCGTCGCGCGGCGGATGGTGGCCAGAAAGCCCGGTGCACCAGGAAGAGCGCGCTATAGCCTGTTAAAACCATCGCGCGGGGAGGGCCGGGTGTGTTCGGCCAGACCTGTGGTGACTGCCGCCTGCTTTTTTTCTGCAGGCGGGCCACGGGCGCGGCCAGCGCCCGGCCTTCCCTGCGCCCTCCATTCGGAGAGGGCGGGAGTTGGAGCATCACTCGGGCGCGGGATGCGTCGCGAGAAGGTGGATGCTTGTTCCCTGAACGCGATGCTGTTTGAGATTGTGGAGATGATGATGGTGCGCGTGCGGTGTCACGCGCCGGCTGATGGCGGATGCCGTGGTGTCGCGAGATTGCCGTGCGTGATGGGCCTCATGGTTCGAGACGCGCCGCATGCGGCGCTCCTCACCATGAGGGTTTGGATCATACGCCAAGGAGGCGGTGAGCTCCCCTCCCCCTTGCGGGGAGGGGTTGGGGGTGGGGGTCTCCGGGCGATGAACTATCTTGGATGCGGGTGATGGTTCGTCGCTGGCGGCGCTGCGGACGTGCGACGGGAAGCGGCGTGGTGGTCGGCGAGAGAGTGGGGACGTCGCGCGACTTGATCTTGGCTGATCGAGGCAGCGGAAGTCGTGGACCCCCACCCCCGACCCCTCCCCGCAAGGGGGAGGGGAGTGGACTGCCGGTGGGGTGGAGTGGGGGGCTGTTCGGAGACGGCGCATGAAAAAGGCCGCGCTGGGCGCGGCCTTTTGTAGCTCGAAGCGTGGAAACGCGGGCGGCTTACTTCGCCGCCGGCCCGATGCTCACCTTCAGCGTGCCGATGCCATCCACGCCGCATTCGATCTTGTCGCCGGCGACCACGGCCGCGACGCCGGCTGGGGTGCCGGTCATGATGATGTCGCCGGCGGCGAGTTCGACCTGCTGGGAGAGCTTCCAGATGATCTCCGGCACGTTCCAGATCAGCTCGGAGAGGTCGCCGGTCTGGCGCTCGGTGCCGTTGACGGACAGCCAGATCTTGCCCTTCGACGGATGGCCGATCTTGGACGCGGGCACCACCGCCGAGCAGGGGGCGGAATGGTCGAAGGACTTTCCGACCTCCCAGGGGCGCTGCATCTTGCGCGAGGCCAGCTGCAGGTCGCGGCGGGTGAGGTCGATGCCGACGGCGTAGCCATAGACGTGGTCCAGCGCCTTGTCGGTCGGGATGTTCAGGCCGCCGCTCTTCAGCGCGACCACCAGCTCGACCTCGTGATGCATGTCCGTGGTCAGCGGCGGGTAGGGGATCACGGCGCCCTCGGGCGCCAGCATGTCGGCGTGCTTGGCGAAGAAGAACGGCGGATCGCGCTCGTCATTGCCCATCTCGCGGATGTGCTCGAGATAGTTGCGGCCGACGCACCAGATGCGGCGGACCGGGAAGACACCGGCTTCGCCTGTGACGGGAAGAGAGGGCTGCGGAAAGGCCGGGATGACGGTGGAGCTCATGAAAGGTCTCGATGCGGTGAAATATGCGGGTCAGGATGTCGCGGTCAGGACGTTGCAGTCATGGGGATGACGTTCGGCCCCATGTCGCGCTGTTGCAGGCGGAAGAACGAAGCATAGCGGCCGCCACGGCGCAACAGATCGTCGTGCCGGCCCCGCTCGACGATGTCGCCGGCCTCGACCACCAGGATGGCGTCGGCGTTCATGATGGTGTGCAGGCGATGCGCGATGACGATGGTGGTGCGGTTCTGGCAGAGATGCTCGATCGCCTCCTGCACCTGGCGCTCCGACTCGGAGTCCAGCGCCGCGGTGGCCTCGTCGAGCAGGATGATCGGCGCGTTGCGGATCAGCGCGCGGGCGACCGCGATGCGCTGGCGCTGGCCGCCGGAGAGCTGGGTGCCGTGCTCGCCGACCGGGGTGTCGTAGCCGAGCGGGAAGCCCATGATGAAGTCGTGCGCGCAGGCTGCCTTCGCCGCCTCGATGATCTCGGCCTCGGTCGCTCCCGGTTTGCCGAACGCGATGTTGGCGCGGATGGTGTCGCGGAACAGATAGACGTCCTGGCCGACATAGGCGGTCTGCGCGCGCAGGCTCCGCCGCGATACCGCAGAGATCGACTGGCCGTCGATCAGGATGTCGCCCGCGGTCGGCTCGTAGTAACGCAACAGCAGCGCCAGCACGGTCGACTTGCCGCCGCCGGACGGACCGACCAAAGCGGTGACCTTGCCGGGCTCGGCGACAAAGCTCATGCGGTTCAGCACCGGCTCGTTGTTGCGATAGGCAAAGGCGACGTCGCGCAGCTCGATCTTGGCCTGGCTGAGCTTCAGCGCCGGCTTGTCGTCGTCGGGCTGCTCGCTGGCCGGGCTGTCGACCACTTCGAGCAGCATGCGGGCGCCGACCAGCTGGCTGTTGAGGTCGATGTTGAGCCGCGCCAGCCGCTTCGCCGGCTCGGTCGCCATCAGGAAGGCGATCATGAAGGAGAAGAACTGGCCCGGCGTGGCATCGAGCGCGACCACGGAATAGCCGGCATACATCAGGCAGCCGGCGACGGCGAAGCCGCCGAGCATCTCCATCAGCGGATTGGAGCGGTTGGAGACGCGGGCCATCTTGTTGGCGTTCTGCTCGACGGCCGCGATGTTCGCATCGATGCGCGCGCGCATCGTGTCCTCGAGCGTGAATGCCTTGACGGTGCGGATGCCCTGCAGCGATTCCTGCATGGTCTCCAGGATGTCGGCATTGCCGGTGAACTGGCTGTAGGCGAGGCCCTTGATGCGCTTCACGAGCTTGCGCAGCACCAGCATCGCCGGCGGCACGACGACGAGGCCGAGCAGCGACATCCAGGGATCCTGCAGGACCATCACGGCGATCATGCTGATCAAGGTGACGATATCGCGCCCGACGGCGTTGATCAGCATGCTCAGGATGTCGGTGATCGACTTGGCGCCGGCGGTGAGGCGGGCCAGGAACTCCGAGGAATGGCGCTCGGAGAAGAAGCCGACGCTCTCGTTCATCAGCTTTGCGAACAGCTGCCGCTGATTGTTGGCGAGGATGGCGTTGGAGATCTTGGACAGGATGACGGCGTAGCCGTAGGTGGTCACGCCCTTGACGAACAGCAGCAGCACGGTGACGCCGGAGAGCACGACGATGCCCGGGATGCTCTTCTCGACATAGGCCTTGTTGATGACCTGGCCGAGCACGTAGGTCGCCGCGGCGCTCGCTCCGGCGGCGACCGCCATCAGCGCGAAGGCGGTGAGATAGCGGCGCCAGTAGACGAGGCCCTGTTCCATCACGAGGCGGCGGATCAGGATCGCGGCGCCATAGGGATCGTCGGTGATCTTCTTCGGAAATTCGGCCATTCTGGTCCCTGGCCGCCGGGACAAATCGCCGGGCGGACAAGAGTGCTTGCCCGCTCGGGGCGGCTTTTTCAAGCCCCCCGCATCCCGTGTAAGTCCTTGATTCTAGGCCGAGGCCCGCTGCTCCTGGTCGCTGTGGCGTTCCAGGAACAGTTTCTGCTCCCAGGCGAGCCCGTGGGCGGCGATTGTGTCCAGATCGTCATAGGCGGGCGTCCAGTCGAGCAGCGCCCTGAGACGGCTGGCATCGGCGACCATGCTCATGATGTCGCCGGGGCGGCGCGGTCCGTACTGGATCGGGATCGCGCGGCCGGAGACGCGGCGGACGGCCTCGATGGTTTCGAGCACGGAATAGCCGCGGCCATACCCACAATTCAGCGTGACCGAGCTGCCGCCGGCGCGCAGATAGGCGAGCGCGGCGCGGTGCACCTGGGCGAGGTCGCTGACATGGATGAAATCGCGGATGCAGGTGCCGTCCGGGGTCGGATAGTCGGTGCCGTAGACGTCGATCTTGGCGCGCTGGCCGGTGGCGACCTCCATCGCGATCTTCATCAGATGGGTGGCGCCGACGGTGGCGGAGCCGATGCGGCCAAAAGGATCGGCGCCGGCGACGTTGAAGTAGCGCAGCGCGACATAATTGAGGTCGTGCGCCGCGGCGGTGTCGTGCAGCATGATCTCGGCCATCAGCTTCGACGTGCCGTAGGGCGATGTCGGCCGCGTCGGCGCGGTCTCGGGCACCGGAACCTGGTCCGGATTGCCGTAGACGGCCGCGGTGGAGGAGAAGATGAAGCGGCTGACGCCGCGCTTGACCGCCGCATTCAGCAGGCTGCGCGTGGTCATGGTGTTGTTGCGGTAATACAGCAGCGGATCGCGCACCGATTCCGGCACCACGACCGAGCCCGCGAAATGGATGATGCTGTCGACGCCGTGCTGGCTGATGACGCCGTCGACGAGATTCTCGTCGCCGGCATCGCCGATGAACAGCGGCACGCTGTCGGGCACGAAGCCGGAAAAGCCGGTCGAGAGGTTGTCGATCACCACGACGCTTTCGCCGGCCTCGGCCAGAGCGAGCACCATGTGGCTGCCGACATAGCCGGCGCCGCCAGTGACAAGCACGGTCATTGTTTGACGCGATCCCTGTTTGTTTTGCGGCACACTAACGCCCGCGAAATGAAGGACCGGTTGCGGGCATAGCGAACTGGCGGGCGTGCTTAATGTTGCGTATAGGGAACCGTTAAATTGGAGCGAATGGTGCCAGCCGAGCCGTTTTCCGCCGCAGATCTCGACGTCATCGTGCCGAACCTGCACCGCCGCTATTCCGGCGTGACGGCGACCAATCGCATGGTGGCGCCGAAGCTGGCGAAGCTGGTGCGCGCGGCGTGGCTCGGCAGCTACGCGCCGGAGGGGATCGCGCGGATGCACGCGCGTGATCTGCTCAAGGTCTGGGGCCGGCGGCGGCCGCTGATCTGGCACGCGCGCCGCAATGACGAGATGATCATCGGCGTGATCCTGCGTGCGCTCGGCTGGCCGTTCAAGCTGGTGTTCACCTCGGCCGCGCAGCGCCATCACAGCTGGATCACGCGCTGGCTGATCCGCCGCATGGATGCGATCATCGCCACCAGCGACATCTCGGCGTCCTATCTGAAGCGCGAGGCTGTGGTGATTACGCATGGGGTCGATACGGAGGTGTATCAGCCGCCTGCCGATCGCGGCGCCGCCTTTGCCGAGAGCGGGCTGCCGGGCAAATACGCAATCGGCTGCTTCGGCCGCGTGCGCGCGCAGAAGGGCAGCGACGTGTTTGTCGCCGCGATGTGCCGGCTGCTGCCGCGCTATCCGGAGTTCTCCGCCGTCCTGGTCGGCGCAGTCACGCCCGAGCAGATGCCGTTCGCGAGCGAGCTGAAGAAGCAGATTGCCGCGGCCGGCCTCGACCAGCGCATCGTCATCACCGGCGAGCTCGACATCGCCGAGGTCCAGCGCTGGTATCAGCGCCTGACGATCTACGCCTTCACCTCGCGCAACGAAGGTTTTGGCCTGACCCTGATCGAGGCGATGGCCGCCGGCGCCGCGCTCGTCGCCGCGCGTGCGGGCGCTGCGGAGATCGTGGTCGAGGAGGGCGTCACTGGAAAGCTGGTGCCGCCGGGCGATGTCGATGCGCTGGCCGCAGCGCTCGAGCCGCTGATGCAGGATCCGGCCGCAGCGCGTGCCATGGGTGAGAAGGCGCGGACGCGCGTGGTGGAAAAATTCAGCTTGGAGGCCGAGGCCGAAAAGATTGCGGCGGTCTATCGCGGACTGGTCTGAGCGATGACCTCGGTGACGAACGCATCGAGGTCGCCACCGGAAAACAGGAAGCCGGGCAGGCCGGCCGCTTCGGCTGCTGCGATATCGGAGGCACGGTCGCCGATGACAAAACTGCCCTCGCGCCGGATCGGCCAGTGCTGCATCAGGTCGAGGATCATCCCCGGTGCCGGCTTGCGCCAGGGATGCTCGCGCAGATACTGCTCGACGGAGCCTTCGGTATGGTACGGGCAGTAGCGGATGTCGTCGATGACAGCGCCCTGCGCCGCAAGCTCGGCCCGCATCCACTCATGCAGGCTGAGCACGTCGTCCTCGGTAAAGAGACCGCGCGCCACGCCGGACTGGTTGGTGAACAGGAAGACGTGATACCCGGCCTCGTTCAGCCGCCGGATCGCAGGCGCGACATTCGGCATCCAGCGGATGCGCTCGGGCGAGCCGATGTAGTTGTCGTCATGATTGATGACGCCGTCACGATCGAGAAACGCCGCAGGCTTCAGGGGAGCGGTGGTCATCTAAGTCTCGTCTCGCATCAAGGCCGCCTCGATCGTCTCGCAGATGCCATGGGCGGTCGCGAGGTGGATCTGCTGGATCAGCGGCGTGTCGTCGCTCGGCGCGACCAGCAGCTCATCGCAGAGCTCACCCATTGCGAGGCCCCTGGTGCCGGTGAAGCCGATGGTGACCAGCCCGCGCTCCCGCGCTTTGCGCAGCGCATTGAGGATGCTTGGCGAGCGACCGGAGGTCGAGATCGCCAGCAGCACGTCGCCTCGTGCGCCGAGCCCCTCGACCTGACGGGCGAAGACGTGATCGAAGCCGTAGTCGTTGCCGATCGCGGTCAGCGCCGAGGTGTCGGTGGTTAGCGCGATTGCCGCCCAGGCCGGCCGCTCCTGCTTGTAGCGTCCGACGATCTCGGCGGCGATATGCTGCGCGTCCGCCGCGCTGCCGCCATTGCCGACGAGCAGCAGCTTATGGCCACCGCGCAGCGCCGCGATGATCGTCGCTGCAATCCGCTCGGCGCAGGCGAGCATCGCCGCATCACCGGCGGCCCGCGCCATCGCCGCTTGGGAGCGGGCGAGGTGGCTGGCGATCAGGCTGTCCGGTGCGTGGGTCACGATGGCGGCTCTGGCGGCGATGAGGCCGGTGTATGTGGCGCGCTGCTCCAGCGCAAGCTAGGGCGCGACCGGAATGGCCACGTCGGCCAGCACGCGCTGTGCGATGGCGGCGACATCCGCCGGCGGGATGTCACGCATGCAGCGGTGGTCGTTCATGCGGCAGACCGGGCGGTGGCAGGGCTGGCAGGGCACCTGCGTCTTCGTCTGCACCGTCGCAGCCAAGCCGTTCAGCGGCGCCCAATGGTAGGGGCTTGTGGGGCCGAAGATGCCCATGGTCGGCGTGCCCAGGGCGGCCGCGATGTGCATCAGCCCCGAATCATTGGAAATGGCCACGCCGGCTGCAGCCATGGCCAGGATGCCATTGCGCAGATCGGTTCCAGTGAGGTCGCGGACCGCGGGTCCCCCGGTGGCGACGATCTCGGCCGCCAGCGCCTTCTCGCCGGGACCGCCGACCACCCAGACGTCGAGGCCGGCGTCGAGCAGCAGCCGGGCTGCCTCGCCATAGAACGGCCAGCGCTTGGCGGCCCCGACCGATCCCGGCGCCAGGGCAACCGCCGGGCGGCTGCCGAGGCCGTTGGCCTCGCGCCAGCGCGCGACGTCCTCCTGCGGCACACGAAGCTGCGGCACCGGCCATTCCGGCGGCAGTGGCGCGCCGTCGGGCTGAGCGAGCGCGGCGTTCTTGTCGATGAAGCGCGGCAGCGCCTTCTCGCCCCAGCGCCAGCGATTGAGCAGCCCGAACCTGAACTCGCCGACGAAGCCGACGCGCTCGGGGATGCCGGCCAAAGCGGGCGCCAGGGCCGACTTCCAGGTGCGCGGCATCACCAGCGCGGTTCGATAGTGGCGTTCGCGCAACAGGCTGGCGAGCTGCCACTGTCTGGCAAGCGCCAGCCGGCTCCGCGGCAGGTCCCAGACCAGGCCGGAACGGACGCCCGGCATGTAATCGACCAGCGGCGCGCACAGCGAAGTCACCAGCAGGTCGACGGGGCGATTCGGCCAGCGCTCCTTGAGCACCCGCACCACCGTATGGCCGCGGACAAAGTCGCCGATCCACATATAGGGGATGATCAGGATCGGGCTGGTGTCGTCAGCGTCCACCGTGACCTTGGTCGAATTCGAATTCATTCTTTGACTGCCTGGCTCCGGCGCGCTGGTAGCCGCTCGACCGCCGCAGGTAAAGTGGGCCTGACCCGGCCATCACCAAAGCGCTTACACTTTGCCGCCGCATGCGCTACGCGAAGGCCGGGTTTCGGGATCAGGACGGGTTACGGAATGTTGCTGGTGACCGGCGGCGCCGGGTTTATCGGATCGAATCTGGTGGCGGCGCTGAACGACGCCGGCCGCACCGACGTCGTCGTCTGCGACACGCTCGGCAGCGAGGGCAAGTGGCGCAACCTGGCCAAGCGGCAGCTGGCCGATGTCGTGCCGCCATCCGATCTGGACGCCTGGCTGAAGGGCCGCAGGCTCGATGCCGTCCTTCACATGGGCGCGATCTCCGCGACCACGGTGGTCGACGGCGATCTCGTGATAGAGCGCAATTTTCGGAGTTCCTTGCGCCTGCTCGACTGGTGCACGGCGAACCTGACGCCGTTCATCTACGCCTCCTCGGCGGCAACCTATGGCGACGGCGCGCAGGGCTTCGTCGATGATCCCTCGCTTACGGCGCTCAAGACGCTGCGGCCGATGAACCTCTATGGCTGGAGCAAGCATCTGTTCGATATGGCGATTGCCGCACGCGCCGAGCGCGGCGAGCGGTTGCCGCCGCAATATGCCGGCTTGAAGTTCTTCAACGTGTTCGGTCCCAACGAGTACCACAAGGGATCGATGATGAGCGTGCTGACGCGCCGTTTCGACGACATCAAGGCCGGGCACACCCTGCAGCTGTTCAAGTCGCACCGCGAAGGCATCGCCGACGGCGACCAGCGCCGCGATTTCATCTATGTCGACGACGTCGTGCGCGTGATGCTGTGGCTGTTGGCCTCGCCGTCGGTCTCCGGCCTGTTCAATGTCGGCACGGGGCAGGCGCGCAGCTTCAAGGACATGATGCTGGCGGCCTATGCCACGCTCGGAGCCACGCCGCGGATCGCGTATGTCGACATGCCCGAATCGATTCGCGGCAGCTACCAGTACTTCACCCAGAGCCATGTCGACCGCCTGCTGGCCGCCGGCTACAACGGCGGCTTCACGCCGCTCGAGGATGCGGTGGCCTCCTATGTCCGAGACTATCTCGATTCCGCCGACCGCTTCCGTTAGACGATTTGGTTCCGACCACTGCACCGAGACTGCCGCTGATGTTCGACTTTGACGATCTCTCGCAAGCGATCGCCCGCCAGACGGTGCTGTGCGTCGGCGACCTCATGCTGGACGAGTTCGTCTATGGCGAGGTATCGCGGATTTCGCCGGAGGCGCCGGCGCCGGTCATCGCGGTTCGTCGCAGCGAGACCAATATCGGCGGCGCCGGCAATGTCGCGCGCAACATCGCCGCGCTTGGCGCCCGCTGCATCTTCGTCGGCCTGGTCGGGCAGGATACGGCCGGTGATCAGCTCGAGGCCGAGCTTGCGAAGGTCGACGGCATCGAGCCGGTGCTGGTGCGCGATCCCTCGCGGCCGACGACGCGCAAGGTCCGTTTCGTTTCCGAGCATTTCTCGACGCACATGCTGCGCGCGGATTGGGAGCGCGCCGCCCCGGCATCTGAGGAGATCGAGCAGACGCTGATCGCGGCCATCCTGCCGCTGATCGTCCGCGCCGACATCGTGCTGCTGTCCGACTACGCCAAGGGCGTGCTGACGGCGCGCGTGCTGCGCAACGTGATCGATGCTGCGCGCAAGGCCGGCAAGCGCGTGATCGTCGATCCCAAGAGTGCCAATCTCGCGATCTATCGCGGCGCCAGTGTACTGACGCCCAACCGCAAGGAGTTTTCGGAGGCCACCCGCAGCCGCGCCGAGACCGAGCAGGAGATCGCGGTGGCCGCGCGGGATGCGATCTATCTCGCCGATTGCGAAGCGATCCTGGTGACGCAGAGCGAGCGGGGCATGACCTTGGTGCCGCGCCAGGGCGATCCGGTCCATGTGCCGGCCTATCCGGTGAAGGTGCGCGACGTCTCCGGAGCGGGCGACACGGTCGTCGCCGTGCTGGCGTCGGCGCTCGCCGCCGGTGCAGCCTGGGAAGACGCCTTGCGGATGGCGAGCGCAGCCGCGGCGGTGGCTGTCAGCAAGCAGGGCACGGCCAGCGTCACCTCGGCTGAGCTGCGCCGCAAGATCCTGCCGCATGCCTATCGGGCGGCCGAGGAGAAGATCATCGAAAGCGATGGCGATCTCGCGGACCGCATCGCCGCGTGGCGCGCGGAGGGGCTGCGCATCGGCTTCACCAATGGCTGCTTCGACATTCTTCATCCGGGCCATGTGAAGGTGTTGACGGCGGCGCGGGCCGCCTGCGACCGGCTGGTGGTCGGACTGAACAGCGATGCCTCGGTGAAACGGTTGAAGGGCGAGAGCCGTCCGGTGCAGGACGAGCGCGCCCGCGCTGAGGTCTTGGCCGCGTTGGAGGCCGTGGATCTGGTTGCGATCTTCGCTGAGGATACGCCGCTGCGGCTGATCGAGCTGGTCCGGCCGAGCGTGCTGGTCAAGGGCGGCGACTACACGCGCGAGCAGGTGGTCGGCCACGACGTCGTCGAGGCCTGCGGTGGCGAGGTGCTCCTGATCGACATCTTGAAGGGACACAGCACGACCGCGCTGGTGGACCGTGCCCGGAGCGATCAGCGATGAGCGCGCTCGCAGGTCATCCCGGCCCGGCGCTGCTGGCTCGCCGCTGGCGCGACCCCGCGGCGTGGCGGACCACCGTGGACGTCGTAGCGGTTCTCCTGGCGGCCTCGCTGCCATGGTCGACATCGCTGGTGTCGATCCTCGGCGTCGTGATGCTGATCACCATGGTGCCGTTTCTCGACCTTGATCGTTTGCTGAAGATCCTGAAGCAGCCGATCTCGCTGGCGCCGATTGCGTTGTTCGTGCTGGCGCTGGTCGGAACCTTGTGGTCGGACGCGGCCTGGGGTGCGCGCCTCTACGCTGTCGGGCCAGCCGCGAAACTAATGGTGCTGCCGGCACTGCTCTATCACTTCCAGCGCTCCGAGCGCGGCCTGTGGGTGTTCACGGCTTTTCTCGCGTCATGCGTTCTGATGGTGGTGATGTCCACGGCGGTCGCGTTCAATCCGGCCTTGGCGCTGAAGGCGAACGCCGACCGCGGCATCTTCGTGAAGAACTACATCGACCAGGGCCAGGAATTCTCGCTCTGCGCGGTGGCGCTGGCCTATCCGATCGCGCAGCTCTTGCGCGCCCGTCGCTGGGTGCCGGCCGGCATTCTCACCGCGATCATGATCGCGTTCCTCGCCAACATGATCTTCATCGTGGTGTCGCGCACGGCGCTGGTCACGATCCCGATCCTGCTCGCGGTGTTCGGCCTGATCCATCTGAAATGGCGGGCCAACCTCATGATTGCCGTCACGGCCGTCGTGATCGGCCTGGCCGCATGGTCGGTCTCGCCGCAACTGCAGCAGAAGGTGTCGACGTTCACGCAGCAATATCAGGATTACCGGAACGACCGCGGCGTCACCTCGATCGGTGAGCGGCTGGAGTTCTGGCGGAAATCGCTGCACTTCTTCGCGGATGCGCCGCTGATCGGGCACGGTTCGGGCTCGACCCGGCACTTGTTCGAGCTGGCCGCGAGCGGCCGCACGGATCTCGCCGCCGGCACCGTGGTCGGCAATCCGCATAATCAGACGCTCAATGTCGCCGTTCAGTGGGGCACGCTCGGCGTGGTTATCCTCTACGCAATGTGGGCGGTGCATCTGCTGCTGTTCCGCGGCGACGGCCTCGTGCCCTGGATCGGCCTGCTCGTGGTGGTGCAGAACATCTTCACCTCGCTGTTCAACTCTCACATCTTCGATTTCCACGAGGGGTGGATGTATGTGATCGGCGTCGGCGTGGCCGGCGGCATGGTGCTGCGATCACGGACGAAGCCCGACGCGGAGCAGGGGGCCGTCACACCATGACGCGCCTGTCGCAACTCAATTCGCGCAATCTGCTGATCGCGGCGCATGACCTCCTGGCCAGCATCGTCGCGCTGTTCGCGGCGTTCTACATCCGTTTCGAGGGCGCCAGCACGTTCTGGGACCGGGTCCCGCTGCTGCTGCAGATCGTGCCCTACTTCATCGCCTTCAGCTTCGTCGTCTTCTACTTTTCCAATCTGCTGACCACGAAGTGGCGCTTCACCTCGCTGCCGGATGCGCTCAACATCGTGCGCGTCGCGACCGTGCTGGCGCTCGCTTTCCTGGTGCTCGACTACATCATCGTCGCGCCCAATGTGCGCGGCACGTTCTTCTTCGGCAAGCTCACGATCATCCTGTTCTGGTTCCTGGAGATCTTCGCGCTCAGCACGCTGCGCTTCGCCTATCGCTATTTCCGCTACACGCGAGTGCGCCGCCACGCGCGATCCGACGATGCCGCGCCGGCGCTCTTGATCGGCCGCGCCGCCGATGCCGAGGTCGTGCTGCGCGGCATCGAGAGCGGCGCTGTGAAGCGGATCTGGCCGATCGGCATTCTCTCGCCGTCGACGGCCGACCGGGGCCAGCTGATCCGCGGCGTTCCCGTTCTCGGCGGCATCGACGACGTTGAGGACGTCGCGGCCGATTTTGCCCGGCGTGACCGGCCGATCGCGCGCGCGCTGATGATGCCCACCGCGTTCGAGCCGGATTGTCATCCGGAGACCTTCCTGATGCGCGCGCGCCGGCTGCGCCTGATCGTCAGCCGGCTGCCGTCATTGGAGAGTGGCGACGCACCGCGGCTCACGCCGGTCGCGGTCGAGGATCTGCTGCTGCGGCCGAGCCACAAGATCGATTATGGCCGGCTGGAAGCGCTGGTGCGCGGCAAGCCCGTGGTCGTCACCGGCGGCGGCGGCTCGATCGGCGCCGAGATCTGCCAGCGCGTCGTCGCGTTCGGTGCGGCGCGGCTGCTCATTCTGGAGAATTCCGAGCCCGCGCTCTATGCGATCACCGAGGCGCTGGCAGCCGATCCGGAGGCGAATGTCGCCGTCGAGGGCCGGATCGCCGATATCAGAGATCGCGACCGGGTGTTCGCGCTGATCGGCGAGTTCAAGCCGGATCTGGTGTTTCACGCTGCTGCGCTGAAGCATGTGCCGATCCTCGAGCGCGACTGGAGCGAGGGCGTCAAGACCAACATCTTCGGCTCGATCAACGTCGCCGACGCCGCAGTGGCCGCGGGCGCCGAGGCGATGGTGATGATCTCGACCGACAAGGCGATCGAGCCGGTGTCGATGCTCGGTCTCACCAAGCGCTTCGCCGAGATGTACTGCCAGGCGCTCGACCGGCAGCTCGCCGAGCGGCCGGTCGGCCGGCCGCCGATGCGGCTGATTTCCGTGCGGTTCGGCAACGTGCTGGCCTCGAACGGCTCTGTCGTGCCGAAGTTCAAGGCGCAGATCGAAGCCGGCGGTCCCGTCACCGTGACCCATCCGGACATGGTGCGCTACTTCATGACCATCCGCGAGGCCTGCGACCTCGTCATCACCGCGGCCTCGCATGCGCTGGCGCCGCAGCGGCCGGATGTCTCGGTCTATGTGCTCAACATGGGCCAGCCCGTGCGCATCGTCGAGCTCGCCGAGCGCATGATCCGCCTGTCCGGCCTGCAGCCGGGCTACGACGTCGAGATCAAGTTCACCGGCATTCGCCCGGGCGAACGTCTGAACGAGATCCTGTTCGCGAGCGAGGAGCCGCCGGTCGAGATCGGCGTGGCCGGGATCATGGCTGCTACGCCGAACGAGCCGCCAATGCCGACGCTGAAGGCATGGATCGCGGCGCTCGATCAGGCGATCGGGCGCAATGATCCCGTCACGATCAAGTCGGTGCTGAAGGATGCGGTGCCGGAGTTCGGCTCGAGCGCGGCCTGAGCCTTCAATGCCGTGGCTGTGAGAAGCGGCTCAATACCCAGGTGACGGCGCCGAGACCGAAGACGAGCAGGATGGCGTCGGCTGCCAGCGACCGCAGTGCGACGGAGAGGACGGCGAGGACCGCAAGCGCGATGTTGAGGATGAACACCTCGCTGACGACCCGGGAGACGGTGAAGCCGTTGTCGGTGGCTCGCTGATAGAAATGCGTGCGGTGCGCCGCCCAGAACGGCTCGCGCCGCGCCATTCGCCGCAGCAGGGTGAAGGTGGCGTCGACCAGATAGTACAGCGGCAGCAGCAGCGCGGCGGCGACGTATCCCTGCCAGGCGAGATGCAGCAGGCTCCAGCCGAGCAGTAGCCCGATCGGCAGGCTGCCCACGTCGCCGAGAAAGACTTTTGCGACAGGCCGGTTGAAGGGCGCGAAGCCGAGCAAGGCGCCGCATAGCGCGGCCGCGATGGCCGTTGCCGGCCATGGCAGCTCACCCGAGAGCCCGAACAGGACGAGCGTCGCCGTGATCGGCACCGCCTCGGCCACGGTCATCAGGTCGAGCCCGTCCATGAAGTTGACGAGGTTGACGAACCACAGGCCCGCGATCAGCAGCAGCGTGCGCTCGACCGCCGGCGGGATCGGAAACAGCCTGAGATCGTCAGGCGCGGTGAAGACGACGAGGCCGACCGCGAGACCTTGCAGGAGGAAGCGCGGCAGCACGGGGATCGGCCTGATGTCGTCGACCAGGCCGACCAGCCCCAGCATCGGCACGGCGATGAACAGCATGGTCAGCGGCGCAAAGCCCAGCACGGATGCAAAGGCGCCACCGACCACGAGCGTCGCGCCGACCACGGCAATGCCGGCGCCCTGCGGCGTCGGGATCTTGTGTGAGGAGCGCGCATTGGGCCGCGCCAGCGCGTAGCGCTGCAGCAGCGGGCGCAGCAGCACGATCGCCACTGCGCACATCGCGGCGGCGAGCAGGGCGATGAGGGCGGCATTCGCGGCCGATGTGGCGATCATCGGCGGGCGCCCGCGGCCGAGGTGAGGCGGTCATACAGCGCGACCACCGAGCGGCCGATGATCCTGGCCGAGAGCTTGTCCTCGACGAGCTGCCGGGCGGCCGCGCCATAGCGCGCGCGGAGCTCGGGCGAGTCCGCCAGCTGCGTCATGGCCTGCGCCAGGGCCGTCGCGTCCTCGACCGGCACCGAGAGCCCGGTCTGGCCGTGGATCGCGATCTCGCGGCAGCCGGGCGCATCGGTCGAGACCAGCGGCCGGCCGCAAGCGGCAGCTTCCAGCAGGCTGACGGGAAGCCCTTCCCGATGCGACGGCAGCACCGCGATGTGGCAGCGCCGCCAGAGCTCGGAGATGTCCTTGATCTGACCGAGCAGGGTGATGCCCGGCTCGTTGCGCCAGGCTTCCATCTCCTCGGCGGACACCGAGGCCGGGTTGGCCGGATCGGGCGAGCCGGCGATCAGCAGCTGATCGTCGCGGCCCTGCCGGCGCAGCATCCGGTGGGCGGCCACCAGCGCGCGGATGCCCTTGTCGGTCAGCAGGCGCCCGGCGAAGCCGAAGGTGATCGGCCCGTCCGGCTCGGGCAGCGGCTGGAAGCGGTCGGTGTCCACGCCGGAGCCCGGGATCAGCGTGATCTTGTCGGCACGGACGCCCATCGCCTGGAGCGCGTCGCGATCATCCGGATTCTGCACCAGCACGCAGCTCGGCGCCCGGTTCATCAGCCGTGGCAGCAGCCACAGCAGGCCCTGCTTCAGCAGGCGCGAGCGCCAGCTCGACGACGTGAAGATGTAGCCCATGCCGGTCATGGCGTTGACGACCGGCGTGGCTTGGCCGAGTGCGGCGAGCGAGCCGAGCACGCTGGCCTGCAGTCCCGAATGATGCACGACGTCGGGCTGGATCGCCGTTGCCACGGCACGGATCGCGCCGACTGTGGGCATGGCCGATGATGGCGACAGCCCGCCGCGGCGGAACGGGATCGGATGCAGCACGAAGCGCTCCGCCGCGATCGCGGCGGCGCCCGCGTTGACGTTGGTCGCGACATGCACCTCATAGCCAGCATCGCGCGCCGCACGCGCCATCGGCAGCCGGTGCATCAGGAAGGCGAAATCCTCATTGGCCACGTAGAGCAGGCGGCGGGGCTTGGCAGAAGGGGACGGGGGCATGAATTCACGGTCTCGGGCGTCAGGGCGCCGTATAGGCCAAGAGCCGCCGCCGCGCGAGTCGTGTCGTCGTCACCGCCCCACCCGACCTCGGGGACGGGCCTTGGCCCCGGCGCTTCTGCAACCAAATGGCCGCAGCCGACAATTCAGACCAGGTGGAAGCTCGACAGATGCGACAGCAGCTCGGCCGTCGATACATGCTGGATCGTGATCGCGCCCTGCGCCGCATCGGCGATGACGGCATTGCCAGCTGCATTGTCGTGGATCGCGGCCTGCAGGGCCGACGGGTCGGCGAAGATGCTATGGTCGAACACGATCTTGTCGGTGCCGAGGGTGAAGTCGGCGACGCTCACCTGGCCGAAATGCGCGGCGAACAGGAAGCCGTCATGACCTTGCAGCGACACCGGCTGTGATGCCGGGCCGGCGAGCGAAGTCGGCGCGCCGGAGATCAGGATTCCGTCCTGTCCGTCATCTGCGAAGTGAAAATTGTCCTGCGCCGGCAGGCCGACAAAGTGCAGCGATGCGCTGTTGGTCCCATCGGTCACTGACAGCAGCCCGTTCGCGCCGTCGAACTGGGTGTGCAGCGATGCGAAGGTGACGCCTTTCAGGTCGATCTGGCCGACGGCAGTGCCGAAACCGGCGATATTGCCGCTGAAACTCGTCGTCACGATCACCGTGTTGCCGCTCGAGCCAGCCTCGCTGGAAGGCGGGCTCGCGACGGCGGCGGCCACCGCCGGGCTCACCGAACTCGGAAATCCGATGACGCCATCTCCGTTGAGATCCTGATGGAAGATCGTCTCGAAGGATTTCACGGTTGACGTCGTGCCATCGACGAGGCCGCTCAAGTTCGAGCCGTAGTTGCCGTCGGCGTCCGTCGCCCAGAACGTAAACTGGCTCGTTCCCGGAATTTTCCAGGCGACGTCGAATCCGCTGGCCGTCTTGATCGCGCCAATCGGTGCAATCGTTCCGAACTGCCCGACCGTCACCGGCGCACCGCCGTATTTCAGCTGCGGGCCGGTGCCGTTCACGTACATGTAGTATGTATCGGCGATACGCAGCAGATTGGTGTTGTCGTTCGTCTGCACCAGGGATGCGGTCACGCCGATGGTGCCATCGCCGTTGAAATCCTGGCCGAAGGTCGCCTCCATCGATTCGGTGGCGAAGCTGCTGCCTGAGACTAGGCCTACGATGTTGCCGCTGTAATTGCCGTTGGTGTCGGTCGTCCAGAATGTGAACTGACCCGTCGCCGAGTCCTTCCACGCGACATCGAAGCCGCTTGAAGTCTGGATCGCCGCGATCGGCGAAATCGTTCCGAACTGGCCGACCGTGTACTGGCTTCCGCCATACTTCAATTGAGGACCGGAGCCGTTGACGTACATATAGTAGCCATTGGCAATCTGCAGCAGGCTCGTGTTGCCATTGGAGTGCACCAGCGATGCGGTGACCCCGATGGTCCCGTCGTTATTGAAGTCTTGCCCGAAGGTCGATTCCAGCAATTCCGAGGTGAGGCTGTTTCCGGAAACGAGTCCTGAGAGGTTGGAGGTGTAGTTGCCGTTCGTATCCGTGGTCCAGAACGTGAACTGATTAGTTCCTGCAATTTGCCAGGCGACGTCATAACCTGAGCCCGTCTTGACGGCTCCGATCGGGGCGATGCTGCCGAACTGGCCGGCGTAATAGACTGAGCCTCCATATTTCAGCGTCGGTCCCACGCCGTTCGAAGCGCTGTTCAGATAGTATGAATTTCCAACCAGCGTCAGGCTCGTATCGCCGTTCGTCCGGATGATGGTTCCCGAGGATCCGACCAGATGAAAGCCGAGCGCGACCATCTGCTTGAGGTCGACGGTGGTCAGCGTCTGCAGCGTGCTTCCGGTGTAAAACTCGTTGAAGGGGTCGTTGCCGCCCTGCACGCCGCTGTTCAGAAAGTCGCTCGGATCCGACGACTGGCCGTAGTCGCCGAGCTTGGTATAGCCGCCGTCGAGCGAGAAATAGGCCGTCGACGCGGTCGCGCCCCCGGTCATCAGGCGGACGCCCGGGCTGGAGAAGCGGTAGAAGTCGAAGATGTCGGGCTGTGGTCCGTAGGGAACGCGGCCGAAGGCGTGGGTCAGCTCGTGCAGCGCGACGCCGACCAGCAGGCTTGGATTGATGTCGGTGGCGAAGGTCGCGCTGCCGTCGTCGGTGGTCGAGTCATTGGCGCCGAGGCCGCCCCACAGCTTCAGCTGCGTGTTCCAAACGGCGACGAGGTTTTGCCCCTGGAGGCTGGATCCCGAGGGCAGGGCGTTGAAGGTGCTATCGCCGGGGCTTGCGTTGTTGATCAGGTCGGAGCGGACGCTGGAATAGCTCATCCACTGGCCGCCGTCGGGACCCGCGGCGGCGCCGCCGCCCGTGCCGCTGTAGTCGATCTTGAGATTGACGGTGATGTGATCCGAAATCGCCGAGGTGAGGATCGCGGCAGCCTGCTGAATGCCGGCACGGAAGCTGGCCGGCGCGTTCATGGCTGCGGTGTCCCACAGCAGATTGATCGTCAATCCGGCCGAGCCGACCGCCGTGACAGCGCTGATGCCGGCGAAAGTGCCCTGTGCAACGATGGCTTCGACGGCTTCCTGGGGAAGCTCGATGGGAGGGAGCGACGACGAACCGGTTTCCAGGTCGAGCGCGTCTGAGGTGGTGGAGCCCTGTAACTGCCCTGACATGGTCTCAGTCCCAGCTAGTCGCCTCAACGGAGCATGGATCGCCGATGTCGATTCGGAATCGACCTGATTCGCGATCCTGCGAACCCTACCTATCAGGCGGATCGTCTTGCACGAAGGTTAATGGGATCTGTGAGGCGCCGGGAAACTACCGGCCCAGGCGGGCGTGGGCGCAGAACGAACGAAATTCCTGCCTGCTCAGTCCAGCAATTCCGGCAGTCGGTTCAGGAACGCCGGGACGGGTAGCGAAGCACCGAAATTATAGGGATTGTCGCTGAGCGCTGCGCGATAGCGATCCAACAGCGGGCCGCCCTTGCGCAACGACTGGCCGGTTCCGTCCAGGCAATCGAGCTTGTAGCGAATGGCGGCCGTGATGTCGTCAGCGGTATTGGCGTGAATCTCGAGCCCGTGACGCGCCAGCACGGCGGTGTCGATCAGCAGGGCCTGCAGCGGCTGACGGTAGGTTTCGCGCAGTGACAGATAGCGCCGGGCACGTCGGTCGTAGACCGGACGTACCGTGAAGTCGGTGCGCTCGTGCCAGAACTGGCTGTCGTTGGAGATACAGTTGACCAGCAGCATCGGTGTTCCCAGCGCCTGCACGGCGGTGGTCAGGCCCGAGGTCGTCCCAACGAACAGGCGGGCGGCGGCGCAAAGATAGAGATCCATCTCCGCCGACTTGATGTCGCTGTGCGCGTAGTCGAAGACGCCGGCCATGTCACGCAGCGGCGTCATGCTGCGGTCGCCGAGTCGGACCACGGCGCCGCCGCGCGCGGTGACGGCAGCAATCGCGTCCAGGTAGTCGCCGACATTGGCGGAGCGATGCTGGCGCGTCGTGCCGGGCCCGTCGCCGTGGTAGCCGCCCTCGCGGATGTGGATCGCGACGAACCAGCCGGCGGTCACGCCCGCGGCGCGCAGCCTGGCCGCGCCTTGGTCCATCAGCTCTGCTGGAACCGTCACGATCGGCCCGCGCTGCTGCTCGGCCCAGGCCACCTGCGCCCGCGACGCCGCGTGGGCCCACGGCTCAGCCAGGCCATCCGTGCCGCGCACCGCGATGAACTGATCGCCGACCAGGCGCTGATAGGGCATGAGATCATCGACGAGGGCATGGTCTTCGATGATCGTGACATGCGGATCGAACAGCCTGAGGAAGGGCTGGTTGACCACCTTGCCTGGCGGGGCGAGCAGCACGTAGTTGGCGCGCGGCAGCATACCGAGCGCGGCCATGCGGAGGTGGCAATCGATGAAGCCGACATGGCCGATCAGAGTCACCCATTCATAGCCGAGCAGCCGGACCGGAAGCGCAGGATCGAAGATCCGGCTGGTGGCGGCAATGCGCTGGATCAGCGGCTGCGGAATCGACCATTTGCGCGCCAGCGCATCCTGGTGATCAAGCGCCGCCTGGTAGCTGCGGAACGTGTCGTCGTAACGGCCCTGGTGATAGAAGTTCTCGCCGAGCTGGATCAGGTTGTCGTAGATCAGGAGCTCGCCGGCATTCTCCAGCTCCCATGTGCTGGGCGTGTAGGTCGAGGGATCGTAGCCGCCGGCGTAGTTCTGGTGCGCCATGACCGAGCGCGGATCGCGTTCGACGGAAGCCTTGAAGCATGCGGCCGCACGGACGTGATCGCCGGCCAGGGCATGGACGGCGCCGAGCTTGCGCAAAGCGTTGCCGTCGCCCGAGGCCGCGGCGGCCGTCAGGAAATGCGCCGCAACTGCAAGATTGCCGCGATACATGTGGGCGACGCCGACTGCGAAATTGATCGCGAAGCTGTCGATCGCCTCCGGTTGCGGAACCTCGCGGACGATGCGGTCATAGGCGCTGCACAGCGCCAGGGTGGTGAAATAGGCCTGCGCACCGACACCAGCCCGCGCGCGGACGTTGCTGCGGAAGATCAGGTTCAAGAGCCGCACGGCGCGCAGGGCGCTCGGCTTGCGGCTGGCGGCGAGATGAACCTGCGCCGCGGCGGCCAGCGTCGTCGACGTCAGCCGGGCCAGCAGTGTGCCGATGAACGTGCCGCGTTCGAGCTGCTTGTCCATCCATTGCAGCAGCCGGGCGCCGGCCGGCGCAACGATGAGCCTGCTGTCGAGCAGGTTTGCGGCGCGGGTGGTCAGTGGCAGCAATTGCCGGCGCCGCGCGCTCAGGAACGCGTAGAGACGAAACGCCGATGTCGTCAGCCACGTCCGCGGCGACCAGCGGCTTTGCGTCGCCTGCCGCGGTGGCTGCGTGGTTGGGGCGGCCGGGGTCGGCGCAGGAGCCCGCTGCTGCTTGCCAAGGCGATGCCGCAGAGAGCCGAAGGGAGCACGAGCCGTCATGGCGCGCGATAGCCTGGCGTGGCGGACAAGATCGCCCGTCGGGCTGTGGTCTGGGCGAGCAGGCGCGTCAGCGACATCGGCCGGGTCCGCAAGGTGATCCATGCCAGCGCGGCAAGGCGGCCGCTGGCGCCTGAGCTCAGTAGCAGCCGCAGCAGGTACGTATCGAACGCGTTGCCGTCGAGCAACGCAGTTACGCGCGCAGCCTTGGTGGACGGTGCGCTCTCGCCGCCCAGCACCATCCGCGCTGCGCCGAAGCGATTGCGCCGTGCGAAGATGTCGTCATAGCCATCGGGAAACAGCTTGTTCTGCGCAATCAGCGCGCCGATATCGGCGAGCTTGGCGTTGAGCGATGCGGGGTCGGTCGCCGTAGCGGTCGAGTAGTTCTGGCCGTGAATGCGCCAGTAGCCCAGCGCCTCCGCGATGAAGTAGCAGCCGTAGGTCAAGGCCAGCCGGCGCGCGAGAAATGCGTCCGAGAACGAGCCGAGCTTGACGTCGAAGCCGCCGAGCGCCTGCAAGGCCGTGCGGCGATAGAGCGATGTGGTGCCGGAGAAATAATTGTCGCCAAAGCGCAGCGCCTGGCGAATGTCGGCCGGCGCCAGCATCGCCGATGCCGGAGCCGGCAGCATCACCGGTCGCAGCATCCGCTTCGCGGATGGTCCCTTCGGGCCGATGATCTCGCAGCAGGCGACGATGAGGCCGGCGTCCGGATGCTGGGTCGCCTGCGCCATCGCCTTTTCGAGATAGGTCGGATGCAGCGCATCGTCGGCGCCGAGAAAGCCGATCCAGTCGGTGTCCGTGCCGGCCAGCGCCTCGTTCTGGCCGCGCACGACGCCCTGGTTGGTCTCGTGGCGGATCAACCGCCAGCTCGGCCTGTCCGCCAGGAAGCGTTCGATGACCGCAATACTGTCATCGGTCGAGCAATCGTCGATGATGATGACGCGGTCCGGCGCGCGGGTCTGATTGGCGATGCTGCCGAGCGACTCCGGCAGGTAGTGGGCGTGGTTGAAGTTGGGGACGACCAGGGTCACGGTCGGGGAGGCGGCGCTGGCGATCGTCGTGGTCATGGTTCAGCGCGCTTCCTGCCGCATGCTGTCGAGCCTGCCGCTCAAACCGCGGGCAGTTCCTTCAGAACGTCTCCCAGCGCGCCGAACGCGCGCACGCGGCCGCCGTCGAGATAGAGCCCGAGATTGCAGGTGTCGCGCAGCAGGCCGTGATCATGCGAGGCGAGCACGACGATTCCCGAGCGATTCGTGATGTCCTGCAGCCGGCCGTGGGTCTTCTTGCGGAACTGCGCGTCGCCAACCGCGATCCACTCGTCCATCAGGATGATGTCACCATGGATCGACGCCGCGATCGAGAATACCAGGCGCAGCAGCATGCCGGAGGAATAGGTCCGGATCGGCAGCTCGAGATAGTCGCCGAGCTCGGCGAATTCGGCAATTTCCGGCACGCGCTGCTCGATCTCCTCGGGCGAGAGCCCCAGGATCAGGCCGCGGGTGCGGATGTTCTCGTACCCCGACGCCTCTTCGTCCATGCCGAGGCCGATGTCGAACATCGGCACATTGCGGCCAACCACGCGCAACGAGCCGCGCGTCGGTTCGTAGATGCCGGCGAGCACACGGATCAGCGTGGTCTTGCCCGCGCCGTTGTGGCCGACGAGGCCGAGCCGGTCGCCTTGCTTCAATGTGAAGCTGATGTCGTCGAGCGCCTGCACGAACTGGAACGAGCCATCGCTCTTCGAGACCCGGCCGCCGACGCGCGAGGCCGCCTTGATGGCCAGATGCCGGAACGACCGCGCGTTCGGCGGCGCGACCGGAAACTCGATGCCGATTTGCTTGGCTTCAATGAGAGTCATGATGAGGGTGGTCCGCAGTCCCTGAAGGCCGTAACGTCAGGCCCAATACACGACGCGCGACCGATAGCGCGTGTAGATATACATCATGGCGGCGGTCAAGACGGCGACCGATCCGATGGCGCCGGCCCAGGTCGCAAGGCCGGGAACGTCGCCCATCAGCGGGCCGCGCGTGACCGCCAGCAGGTAGGCGATCGGATTGAGCGTCACGATGAACTCGCCACCGCGGATGCTCGACGGCTCCCAGATGATCGGGGAGATGAAGAACAGCAGCTGCAGCACGGCGGCCATCACCGGCGGCACGTCGCGATAGCGCACGCAGATCATGGAGACGATCATCGAGGCGCTGACGACGAAGATGTAGACGATCATCAGGCCGAGGATGGCGAGCACCATTCCGAAGCCCACCGACCAGGGATAGACCAGCCAGATGAACGGAATGACCGCGATGTTGTGCAGGAAGATGATGAGGTTGCGCTGAACCATGCGCATCACATGGATCAGAATCGGCATGTCCACGGCTTTGATCATGCCGCCTGCATTGATCATCGTGTAGCAGGATTCGCTGAGCGAGGACGAGATGAAGCCCCAGATGGTCATGCTGACCATGAAGTGGGGCAGGTAGGTTTTCATGTCGGCGCCGAGGAAGCGGCCGGCCACGCTGCCCATGATCAGCGCCGTGATCGCGTTCGTGGCGGTGATCCACCATGGTCCGAGCATGGTGCGGCGGTATTTCGAGCGGATGTCGCCGGCCGCGAGCGCGCGCCAGGTGACGTGACGGGTGATGAACGGCGCGATGTCCTCGCGGCAGCGCGCCCATGAGACGCGACGCTGATCCGCAACCACGAACCGTTCGACCTGTCCATCGGTCACGGTGGTCATTCCTGCTACCTCGCGAGTGCCGTAAGTGTCTGGCTTTTCACTCGAAAATGATCATCCGCGCCGCGCGGGGGCGGACGGCCACGGCCCTTGCTGGATCATGTTACGCGAGGGCTGTCAACCTGCCTGGGCGAGGCCCCCGCGCCAGGCTGCTCAGATGGTCTTCGACCCCGACGCATCGACGATCCGGGGCTCCGGCAGCGGCACCAGGAAGCGGCCGCCGGCATCGAGATACGCCTGATTCCGCTTCAGGATCGGCTCGGCATAGATCCAGGCGAGAATCACGACGATGTCGGGCTTGCGGGTGGCAAGCTCGCTGGAGGGCAGCACCGGGATATGGGCGCCCGGGCTGAAACGGCCCTGCTTGAGCTGGTTGTCGTCGACGATGAACTTGACCCGGCTCTCCAGCTCGAAATGGTAGAGCAGGGTGGTCGTGGTGGTCGAGGCGCCGTAGGCGGCGACCAGCTTGCCGGCGGCGATGGCCTCGTCGAGCGTGGCGAGCACCCGGCGCTTGCAGTCTTCGATGGCGACGAACCAGTCGCGGTAGATCTGCGGCTTGGTGACGCCGCGCCGCTCCTCTTCGGCGATCAGCTTCGACAGCTCCGCCGAGCGCGGCCGCTGTCCGGTCGATTTCGGCTGCGCGAAGGCGCGGATCGATCCGCCCTTGGTGCCGGTCCGCTCGACATGGAACAGCGTCATGTCGTGCCGGTTCATGAACGTCTCGAGCGGGATCAGCGCGTGGTGCGAGACGTGCTCGTGGTAGATGGTGTCGAACACCATGTTGTCGATCATGTCGACGATGTAGGAGACCTCGAACACGAAGGCGCCGTCGTTGGCTAGCAGCAGCCGGATGCCCTTCACGACATCCGACATGTTGTCGATATGCGCGAACACGTTGTTGGCGCAGAACAGCTTGGCTTCGCCCTGGTCGGCCTTGATCTTCTCCGCCAGCGCGCTGGTGAAGAAGTCCGGAATCGTCGGAACGCCTTCGCTGGTGGCGGTCGCAGCGATATCGCGCGCGGGGTCGACGCCCTGCACCCGCATGCCCTCGGCCTTGAACGCCTTCAGCAGCGAGCCGTCATTGCTGCCCATCTCGGCGACGAGGCTGCCTTTCGGGATCGCGAGCGTCGAGACGACCGACTGGGCATAGCGCTTGAAGTGCTCGACGAGGCCGAGCGAGACCGAGCTGCGATAGGTGTAGTCGCGAAACAGGATGTCGGGATCGACGACGTCGAGGTTCTGCAGATGGCCGCAGGACAGGCAGAGATAGCAGTCGAGCGGATAGAGATCCTGCGTCTCGCTCAGCCGGTCGGCGGTCACGAACGCATCGCCGATCGCCGAAGGCCTGATCGGCAGCACGTGATCGAGCGAGGTCGAGCCGCACAGGCGGCAATCGGTCTTGTGCTTGACGTGCTGCATGATCTGGTGGTCCTGGGTTGGCGATCCCCTGGCGGGGACTGGTCGGCCGAAGCGTGAATTGCGGCCGCGTTTTACAGCCCCGCGAAGCTCTTGGCGACCTCTTCTTGCCAGACTGTGGACACTCCGCCGTCGAGGAACAGGCTCTGCCCATTGATGAACGACGCGCGCGGGCTGCACAGGAAATCGAGGGCGTCGGCGCATTCCTCGGCGGTGCCGAGCCGGCCGAGCGGGACCAGCTTCCGGTAGGTCTCCATCAGCTTCTCGTTCTGCTCGTAGAAGACGCGCGATTCCCGCTTCAGATAGGTCAGCGGCATGATCGCGTTGACCCGGATGCCGCGGCGCCCGAGCGTGGCGGCATAATGCCGGACCATCGCATTCAGGCCGCCCTTGACGACGTGGTAGCCGACCGGCTGCGAGGAGCCGACGAATTCGGCGTAGACCGAGCTGACCACGCCGATGGCGCGGTCGCCATCATCTGCAAAATGGCCGGAGAAGCCCTCGATCAGGTCGCGCGAGGCGGTCAGGCCGACCTGGATCTCGCCGGCCCATGGATCGCCCTGGCCGCGGAAGCGCTGGCTCAGCACCACGTAGCGGATCGGCCCCTGGGCCTCGGCAATCTCACGCCAGAGCCCTGCGAAGCTGTCGCTGCGTTCCAGATCGGCCGAAAAATGCTTCAGATCGGGCTGGTCGGGGAAATCGGCCGGACGCTGCCGCGACACCACGCTGACGGCGCAGCCGCGCGCCAGGAATCGCTCGACGACCACGCGGCCGAGGCCGCGGGTGCCGCCGACCACCACGGCATGATCGGTCATGCCGCAGCATCCTGCAGCGCTGCGACGCGCCGGGCGAGATCGGCCTGATAGGCCGCGGCCGCAGCGGTGTCGCTGTCCTCGGGGGCGAAATCGGCGAACACGCTGGCGCCGGGGCGGAACGGTCCGTTGGTGATCTCGTGCACGACCAGGAGTTCGCTGCGGATGATCAGCGTGTGGAAGAATGCGTTGGACATCCGGTAATAGAACGGCCGCGTGCCGCCCGGCGCCCCCAGTTCGACGACACGCGCGATCTCCCCGGAATCGTCGAACACGACGATGTCGACCTCGCCCTCGACGATGTGGAACGCCTCGCTCTTGCCGGGATGCTTGTGCGGCCGGATGTAGGAGTGCGAATCGATCGCGATGATCATTTCGTGCAGGGTGTCGTCGCCGTCCGGATGCGCGTTGATGCGCGCCCGCCGCTTCGGGCTGGCCTTCACGGCGGCCTTCAGCGCGTCGATCTCCGCCCGTCCGACGGACGCGATCGGGCCCTCAGCCAGGAACACTTCGGGAGACTTCTGAACCAGGCTCATCAGGCGAGATCCTTCGTGATGGCGTTGTCGAGCGCCGCGTAGATCGAATGGAAGGCCACGCCGCGCGCCGCGAGGGGAGCGAGCTTCTCGCGCACCTTGCCCTCGATATGGGGGGCGACCGCGAACAGGCAGGTGGTGATCCGCTCGTCTGCCAGCAGGCGCTCCGAGCCTACCACGGGGACGCGAAAGCCCGGTGGAAAAAAGCCGGCCTTGTCCGCGTCGTCATCGACCGCCAGGGCGAACAGGTCCGCCACCCCGAAGGCGTTGGCGAACATGATGGCGTGATGCCCGATGCCGAACAGGGCGATCCGGTCGCGGTCCGGACCAGCAAGGGCCGTGAGCTTGGCGCGCAACTGCGCGCGGGTCGGAGCAAAATTGTCGCGATAGGCCTGAAACAGGGTGGAAGATCCAAGCGGCGCCCCCTTGGGAACGTCCGCATCTGCCGGGGTCAACACGGCAACCAGGGCATCTTCCAGCGTGCCCGGATAGCGGAGCAGGGCAAGGACGCGATAGCCGCTCAACTCTGCCGCACGCTGCAGCGTTTCCGCCACGAAATAGCAGCTGTGCTCTTCCCACAGGAAGCAGTAGTCGCCCGCGGCCAGGAACTTGCTGCTGTCGGGCACCTCGATGACGAGCAGGGCGCCCGGATTGAGCACGTGCTTGAAGGACTTCAGCGCCTGCACCGGCTCCGGCGCATGCTCGAGAATGTAGCGGCAGGAGACGATATCGAAAGTGCCTTGCCGCGCGGCCTCAGCAGCCAGCCGCTCGGCATTCAGGTTGGCCTGCCAGGTTTCGAGATAGGGGTAGCGCCCGGGCGCGCTGGCGCCATCGAGGGCGAGCGCGGTGGTCGCAAGGCCGCGAGCTTGCAGCCTGCCCAGCAGGGGCGCTTCGAACGGACCGGTGCCGAGGACGGTGCTGGCCTGCGGCCTGAGAGACAGCAACTCCCCGGTGAGGGCGTCGAGGTGGCCTTCCGGCTCCCGGTAGCGGATCCAGGGGACCTCCGGAGTCAGCTGCTCGGGTTGCGGAGCCTCGCGGAGCTGAACGAGCTGACACGTCTCGCATGCAACGATGTCGAGAGGAATGCGAAGCGCTCCAGCGCTCTCACGCGCGAACCGGTTGCAGACCGGAAGTGCACCGAGCGGGAGCGCCGGCGTGGAGATCTGCTGACCACATAGTCGGCAGCCGGAGAGAGGTCGAGTGGACATGACTTAGCTGGATCGCTCGATCAATGGACACGCTGGTGCTCGCCGCTGTGTCCAGCGCGCCGGCTGCAACGGATATTGCCATCTGATGGTATTCTCAATAGCAGTGTAGACGGGAGCATGACAACTTCAAATATCGGCCGGGACAGAGGTGGGCGGGAAGCAGGAATTCGCGCCATGTATCGTGATCCGCATGGGTGTATGAACGTTGATCCTGGTCGCTCTGCCGGTGCAGCCCGGGAATCAATGGTAAGGCACACCTGCAGGTGTTTGGTCTAGGCAGCCGCGCGGGATCAGGTGATGGGGCGGTCTTTCCGCGGAGATGCTACACAAGACAGGGATTCTTGGCGGCTATGGTTGCGCGGCATGATCCAACGTTGCTGAAGGGGGCGCTTGCGTGAAAGACGTCTTTTTTGTTCTAAGGTCGGTCTTGCGCATGGCATGCGTGAGCACGGTGATCTTCTGTGTGATTCTCGTCATCGGAGCCGGCTTCTTCAGCGCTCTGCTATCGGGATTCATGACATTCATTTTCATCTCGCTGGGCATCGGCCGGCTGGTGCTCGAGCAATTGGCGCTGTGGTCCGTGATCTTGTTGATTGTCGACAGGGCCGGGCTGTTGCCGATCTCGGAATGGGTTCATGGAATCGTCACGGTTATCGGCCGTTCGTTGACGTGAACGCGCGCATGTCCTGCATTGGAGACGTTTGGGCATCGCCGGGGACGATATTGACATCTTTTGTTGCGAGGCTGCTGCGGAACCGTGAAGGTGCTTCGAGGTTTGACGGTGAAGCGGAGGGTGGAGTTGGACAATCGATGCAGCTTTTCAACGCGTCATCCGGTTGCTGAAGCTGATGCGTAGGTTCGGCTCCTCCAGGCCCTTTGCCTCGCCCGACAATCTGCCGGCCGTAATCGCGCGCGTGAGAGAGCTCACTCTGCTCCAACCGCAGCGATCGGCCCGCATGTTGATCGCGAAGGCTGCCCGGCTTCTGAACCTGCTGCCGCCTCGCCTGGCTTTCCTGATCCTCTTGTTTTGCGAAGTGGGGCGTCTTCGCGGCCGGCGTCTGCTGGAAAGCGGCTATCAAGGCCACGTTGCGGGTCTGCTGGCACACGACCCTGACCGGAGCTTCTCTGGATCGGTGACCCGGTACTTTCCCGTCGAAGCAGCAGAGCTTCTGCTTCGGATTGGAGCAGATCGCGAAGCGCATGACGTGGTCGCTGAATATGGGCTCGCAGCTCGTTCGCCGATGCTGGCCAACATGGTGGTCCGGTCGCTTTTCGAGCAAGGAGAGTTGGAAAAAGCCCGGAGACTGGTCTCGAACGTCACGTTGCGGGGCTGCACGGAAGCGGAGTGCCACCTCGCATTTCTCAAGGCCATGCTCGATCTCATCGCGGGCGACGAGGCGGGCGCACTCGAGAGCATGTCGGTCGCGTGCCGGGGCCTTCCGGACTACATGCGCCCCCACCAGAACATGGCGTCGCGACCCGCGGGTAACTATCATCCCAATCCGCTCGACTTCACCTGCGGCGCGGCGGGCAGGTTGTTCGACCTCTGCAACTTCACCGGCCAGCGCGTGACGCATATCGGCTATGGCGACCTCGGCGTCGGCCTGTTCGCGAGAGCGCTGGCGGCGCAGTCAGAGCTGCGCGCCAAGGCGCCGCCGACGGTGTCGGCTGACGTCGACCTCCTGCTGCAAAGGCTCGGAATTCCACTGGAGCAATTGCGGGTCATTCCCGAGGAATGGACGACCCAGATCGGTCATCTCGGCATGTTGGACATTCTGTTCCGAATGCGTGAGTTGGGGTGGTGGACGGGAAAGCCGCTGATCGTCTTACGACCGGACTTCGTGGCGAACCGGGCGTTCTTCCGGTTGTTCGAGGAATTGGCCGACATCGTCGTGATCGGAGAGACCGTCACCCACGCTCTCGGCGAAGAACTTCTGTCGCTGCAGCGATGGTACGGCATGAACTTCAACGTATTCCGGCTGCCGAGCGGCGACGTCGTGCCGTTTCAGGAAGCCGGCGCGCTCGCCATGGTGGAGTGGGAGCAGGAGGGCCGGCGTCATCCCATGCGCGATGCGTATGATCGCATCTATGCGACGGACCCGAAGGTGCAGGACGACTACCGGCGCATGCGTGAGGCCTGGGGAATGAAGCCGGACGACTGGTATGTCTGCCTGCACATCCGCGATAGCTCGCATTATTCCGAGGTCGATGGCACCGGCCAGACCCATCGCAATGCGCCGCTCGAGACGTATCTGGAGGCCATCAGCAACATCACGCGCAGGGGCGGCTGGGTGATCAAGCTCGGCGGCCCGAATGCGCCCCGCCTTCCGCCGCTCGACCGCGCGATCGACTATGCGCAGAGCGCGTTCAGATCCGAGCTGATGGACATTTGCCTGATCCGGAATGCCAGAGCCTTCATCGGCACGACGTCGGGATTGACGAATGTCGCGATCAGCTTGGGTATTCCCAGCGCGCTGGTCAATTGCATCACGACGGATCCGCAATTGTGGAACGGCGACGTTCGGTTTGCGCTCAAGCCGGTGCGACTTGCCGACGGAACGATGCTGACTCAGGCGCAGCTCACTTTCTCGCCCTGGCGCTGGCGCGTGTTTGACGCGTGCGTTCTCAGCCGCAACGGAGCGCAGCCGCTGAACAATACGTCGGACGAAATCCTCGCGGTGGTCGAGGAGGTCATTGATCCTGCGTCGAGGGCTGCAGGCGACGTCGCCTCGCAACGACTGTCGCAGTGGAAGCAGCAGCTTCCCCGGCCTCACTATTACGGCGCGAGCCGGATCAGCGCCTACTATCTCGAAAAATACGGGAGCGACTTCTTGCTACCTCAGCTGGCCGGGCGGTCCGCAGGTCGGCCTGGGGCGATCGCGGCGGCAACACGCTAGCCCGCCGCCGGCGCCGTCGCACGCCATCGATCAATGCGGTGCGCTGGTCTCAGGGGTCCCTCAGCAGATCCTGAGTGTACTTCTCCAGGAAGTATTTGCTGGGGCGCGAACTGCCGAAGAAACCGGGCACCTGGACGTGGCGCTCCCATCCGCCGTCGACGCCCGGCGGGGGGGCCCTGCGCAGCGGATCGGAGATGTCGAGCACCTCGCGCACGGTTTCGAGGATCTCATCCGAGCTGCTCTCGCTCACCGTGAGCCGGGCATTTGCCATGGATTCATGGGTGGGATAAGCCCAGCGATACTCTTCCGATGTCCATTCGCTGAGCGACAGCATCCGGCCGTCCGCCCTGTAGACGGGCTTGAGCGCGAAGCGGGTGTCGGTCGACCACAACAGGCCGATCGAGCTCAGCGCATTCACCATGGCCGTCGGAATGCCGAAACTGCTGGCCACATAGGCGAAGCCGGAGGTGGTCCCGATGAACATGCGCGCGCGTCGCATCAGGTGAATGTCCATTTCAGGAAACGCATCATCGCTGCGGGCATAATCCACCACACGTTCCATCTGCGGGAACGGCGGGACCTTGCGGCCGCCCATCCGGATGACCCATCCGCCGCAGGCAGTGATGTGGCGAACCGCATCGAGGTAGCTGGCAAGCGAGGCGTTGCGGATGGATTCTCCGACGCCCTCGGTGTCGTTGCGCGTCTGGGCGTCGCGCACGTGCAGACAGACGAACCAGTCGCCGTCTGCCATGCCCCATCGGCGCCGGTAATCCTGATAGGTCAGCTCGACGCGGTCGTCGGCAAGCAGGCGCCGGTCGTAGATGTCGCGCAACGGAAAGGTTCGTTGCCGGCTTTCCCATTGCTTGAGCGCGAGCGAGCCCGCATCGTTCCAGTACACCGCGCGGCCGTCCTCGAAGCGGAAGGCCTGGTGGGAATCGCCGATGAACGGCGTGAGGCTGGCGAGCTCATGCCAGACGCCGGCGCTGACATTCTCGCCGAGAGTGAGCGTCGGACAGATGTCCGAGAACAGCGACAGGAACGGCTTGTTGGCGATCCGGTCCTTGTAGGCCAGCAGCAGCGGCTGGCCCTGCCACCACCCCATCTCCCGCATCATCAGGTGAACGTTGAGATGACCATTGTGACCGATCAGCGCGCTCCAGTCCGGAGACAGCAGCCTGACGTCCGACAGGTCGGTGTCGAGCTTCTTGAGAAGAGCCTTGAGCTCCCGGCTGGGAGCGGGAAGATGACGGCGCAGCCGCTTCTGCGTCTCGGTTAGCTTGACGTAGACCTCCGGGACGTGGAAGCCTTCGCCGCTGTGATAGGTCGACAGCAGAAGGTGGCGATAGGCGTAGAACAGGTTGATCTCCGACAGCACCTTGCGCTGCGGGTGCTCTGCGGGAAAGCGTTCCCAATACTGGCCGCGGTCTTCGCGGGCGGCGAGAACGTCATCGTGTGGGGCAAGTCCGAGCTGCGTGGCGATGGTCTCGATCAGCTCCTTGTCGCAAAAGAAGCCGTAGACGTAGCGGTCGAGCGGGGCTTCGAACGGCACGGGATCGCCGTCACGTCGCGCGTCGTATTGCCGTCCTTCGAAGGAGGTCTGCTCGAACCGGAAGTTCCGGTGCTCCAGCATGAGCTTGATCATCTCCGCGAACCGGCGCAGATCCTGCGGGCGAAGTGCGTTCCATTTGATCGTATGAGCCTGCGCCAGCAGTTCCATGAAGTAGCCGGACATCAGCTTCTTCGTCAGCTTGCTGATCGCCTCCATGAACTCGTCGTCGGCGCGCTCCCAGTCGATCCTGGGAAACAGCTCCAGAACACGTTTCTCCTTTTCGCACATCAGGAGGAAGAGGATCAGCTCGTTACAGTACTGATCCGAGTGGCCCCTCGCGAGCACCCACTGCATCTCCTTCTCGATGTCGGGGCCGCAGAAATATCGAAACTGCCGGTCAAACTCGTTGCGACGGGTCTGGCGATGGAAGATCAGCGCCAGCATGAAGGCCTGCTTGAACGTCAACAGGGCGAAGATCAAATCCTTTACGGATTCCGCCCGCTCCTGACCGGCTGCATTCAGAAACCAGCCGATCGCCCGTGCGGTGCGCTCCGACAAGCTCGATTTCAACGCCTGCACGACTCCGCGTTGACGTGGCGCGGGAGGCCCGGCTGGATTGGGGTGAACGGTGTCGACGAACATTTCCTAAGCCCCATTATAATAATAAGGAAGGCACCGCGTCGTCCAAACGGACCGGTGTTGAAACAGGCCTGCCAGCGTTCCAGACCAAGCATGATCGCGCAAAGTTGCATAAGCATAGAGCGCGCGTGCGTGTCGTGCCAGTCCCCAGCGCGCCGCTGGCAAGGGATGTGGGCGGACAGGTTCCGAGAGGACGACGCGCGCCGCGGTCGAGGAGGCCGCGCTCCGACCGTGCCGTCCTGACGTTGGCTTTCGGCAGCGGTCCAGCGCTGCTGCAACGCGTCTGGCGCCGCCCGCGATTCGGGTTGATCGGGTCGGGCCTTTCACAGTAATTGTTGCTAGCTGGTTCCGAGTTTGCGCCGGAGGTGCGGATTGCCGCTCGACATGATTTCGACCGTGATTGGTCGAAGGAGACGCGCTTTGCGCACGAGTTCGTGCATATGCGCGAGGGACGCATGCTCTTGCTGAGCGACGTGAGCTCCGAGACTTGGCGCTGGACGTTTCCGGCCTACGAGACGGTGAAGGCTGCAGGACTTAGGGTGAGCGAGAGCCGCGCCGGCGAGATCCTCGAGACCACGCGGGAGATCTTGGATCTGCCGTCCGGAGCGCCTGCCATGCCGCCGGTCGGCGACGCCTGGGAAAAATGTGTGAATATCTCCGGCGGCTTCGCCCATTCGCGACCGTCGCGCGACGTCTTGGACAAATGTACGCCGTCGCTGCTCGCACGCTCCTGAAACGAACGGTCCGATGAACTTCGCTCAGCCCAATCTTTCGCAGCAGGAAACCCGCGCCACGCCGCTCGGCTATCGCCAGGACATCGACGGCCTGCGCGCCGTGGCCGTGTTGCCGGTTCTCGTCTACCATGCCTTTCCCGCGGCAGTCCCGGGCGGCTTCTTTGGCGTCGACATCTTCTTCGTCATCTCCGGCTATCTGATCACCGGGATCATCCACAAGCAGATGCTGCTGGGCACGTTCAGCATCGCCGACTTTTACGCGCGCCGGATTCGCCGCATCTTTCCGGCGCTGATCACGGTGGTGCTGGTTACGTTCCTGATCGGATGGTTCGTGCTGCCACCGCGCGAGCTGAAGTCGCTCGGCACCAACATCGCGGGCGGCGCGGTCTTCATCCAGAACTTCATCCTGCTCGGGCAGGTCGGCTATTTCGACCTCGCGGCCGACAAGAAGCCGCTGCTGCATCTGTGGTCGCTGGCGATCGAGGAGCAGTACTACATCGTCTGGCCGCTGCTCCTGATGCTGATCGGCTCATGGCGGCGCCGGAGCCTCGCCATCACGCTGGTCCTGGCGACGGCCTCGTTCGTGGCGTGCCTCATCGTGCAGCCCCGCGCGCCCGACCACGCGTTCTATTTGCCGGTGACGCGGGCGTGGGAGCTGCTGGTCGGCTCGGGCCTGGCGCTCTGGGTCAATGGGCGCGGGGCCGATGACCGTCCGCTGCCGCTGGTCGCTGCGCCGCTGGTCCGCGAGCTCGTCGCGCTGGCTGCGATGCTCGCGATCGCGCTGGCGTTCTGGCGCTACGGCCGCCCCACGCCGCATCCGGGGGGCGCGACGCTGCTGCCCGTGCTCGGCGCGGCGGCCCTGATCGCGACCAGCGGCACGCTGATGCATCGCTTCATCCTGTCCGCGAAGCCGGCCGTCTTCGTCGGCCTGATCAGCTATCCGCTGTATCTGTGGCACTACCCGCTGATGGCCTATGCGCGCATCCAGTTCCTCGATGCGGTGCCGGCGTGGGTCATGATTGCGATCATCGCAGGGAGCCTGGTCCTCGCCTGGGCGACCTACCGCTTCATCGAGCGGCCGATCCGCTTCGGCCGCCGGCTGGTGCCGCTCAAGGTGGGCGGCCTGCTCACGGGTATGGTGGCGCTGGGCGTGATCGGCGTGGCGGCCGACCGCACCAACGGCCTGCCATCGCGGATTCCTGCCGAGCTTCGCGGCTTCATGCTCGACGGCAGCGAAACCGCGCGCTTCTGGCGGTCGGACAAGTGCCTCTTGAAGCCGGATCAGAGCGCGGCGGAGTTCTCGCCGGAATGTGCCGGAACCGGCCGTCATCCGCTGATCCTGGTCTGGGGTGATTCCTATGCGGCATCGCTCTATCCGGGGTTGGCTCATTTCGGCGCGGAGCGCGGCTTCGATGTGGCGGAGTTCACTGCGTCGGCCTGTCCGCCATTGATCGGGTTCGTTCATCCGGAGCGGCGCTTCTGCAAGGGCGCCAACGATTTCGTCATGCAGAAGGTGGCGGAGCTCAAGCCTGATCTCGTGCTGTTCTATTCGACCTGGAGCTATGGTCCGGACGACCTTCGCAACGGGCTCGACAGAACCGTCGCGGCGTTGAAGGAGCTCAATGTCCCGAAGATCGCTTTGCTCGGGCCGCCGGCGACCTGGCTCGGCGAGAGCCTGCCCGCGAACATTCTCGACCATTACTTCCGAACGCACACGGTGCTGCCGGCACGGACCAAATTCCGCTCCAACGACAATTGGACGCGCTCGCTGGATGAATTTCTCGCGGCCCAGGCGCAGCGTGTCGGCATACAATACATCTCGGCGCGCGGGATGATGTGCAACGATGATGGATGCCTTGCGCGCATCGGACCGGATGGGGCCGACCTGACCGCCTATGACAACGGCCATCTGACCTATCCCGGCTCGATCTTCATTGCCAGGCAGGCCCTGGAGGCGTTGCCGGGCTTCGACAAATGAGCGTCCCGTCCGAGCGCCCGGCTGCCATGGATCGTCGGGTTCGGACGGAGACCCACAGCGACGCCGCGACCGCCGGCCTCGGCGCCGCAGGACGCCGCTATCTCGTCAGCCTGCTCGGATTGACGGCTGTGATGCTGGGTGGCCTCGGTGCCTGGCTGGTCGCCCAGGGCGGCGACCATTTCAGCGCGATCAGCAGGCCGGACGACCGCGCCTGGTATCGCAATTTCGGCGGCGATCGTGTCAGCGAGATCCAGGACCAGGATCTCTTCTTCCATCGCATCGGCGACTCGGTCGACCATGCGAGGCAGGCGGACATCGTCATCCTCGGCTCATCGCTGGTGTCGTTTGCAATCGACGAAAACGTCATTCGCGAACGTCTCGAACAGCCCCACGGGCTTAAATTCTACAACATGGCCTTTCTGGGAGTCGCCAGCGGCGAGTTCGCGCGGCAGGTCATCCACAAGCATCATCTCCATCCGCGCCTGTGGATCGTGAACGCGGATGACGGGGGTGGCGGCGGCAATTTCTTCCACCGCAATCTCAGCCGTTCCTTCGGCGCCGATGCTCGTCCGATCCCGAGCACGAAGCTCAGCCGCCTCGGCGCCCGTTACGAGGTGATCCGGCGCAATCTACGCTGGCGGTTCGAGGACGCGACGCGCAACGTCCGCCGTGTCTTTGCCGCGCCCCGGGCAGGTGCCATTCCGTCGTTCGATCGCGACGACCGGACGGGCGCGGCGGACATGCGCGGCTTTCCGCGCTTTCTCGCCGACGGCAATCCGAGCGTGAAGATGACGCGTGATCCCGACTGCCACACCACGCCGGACATCGTTGCCAACGCGCGCGACTTCGTGCAGTCGCTCGGAGCGCCCGTGGTGCTCACTCTGGTGCCGAACTATCACGGCTGCCTGACCCAGGTCCGGGAAATCGCCCAGGCGGTCGGCGTGGAAACGGCACTGCCGGCGCGCACCGATTATTCCAGCTGGGACGGCGGCGGCCACCTCGACGGCAGGGGAGCGGCCGATTTCAGCCGTGACCTCGTCGCCGCCGTGGAAAAGACGCGGGCCTTTCAGCGGATGCGCGGCGAATGACGATCGCCGGCAGCGTTGACCTTCGGCCCGCAACAGTCGGCCAGGCGCGGCTGACCAGCCCGTCGCACGCCTTGGCCTATCGGGCCGATATCGATGGATTGCGTGCAGTCGCCGTGATCGCCGTCGTCGTCTACCATGCCTTCCCGCGACTGCTTCCCGGCGGCTTTGCGGGTGTCGACGTGTTCTTCGTGATCTCGGGTTATCTGATCACGGGCATCATCGACCGGCAGTGTGCGGAGAAGAGCTTCAGTTTCGCGACGTTCTATGCCCGCCGCATCCTGCGAATATTTCCGTCACTGATCACCGTCGTTCTGGCGACCTTCCTGATCGCCTGGTTCGTGTTGCCGGTTGCGGAGATGGAAGCGCTCGGCTCCAACATCATGGGGGCCGCAGCGTTCGTCGAGAACTTCATGCTGCACGAGCAGATCGTCGGTTATTTCGATCCCGGCGCTGAGCGTCTTCCGCTGCTGCATTTGTGGTCGCTCGGGATCGAGGAGCAATATTACATCGTCTGGCCGGTGGCCTTCGTGCTGATTGCCCGACAGCCGTCGCACAAGGCAGCCATCGTCGCGGCGTTGGGACTCGGCTCGCTCGTGGTCTGCCTAGCGACGCCGGCGGAGAAGGCGGCCTGGGCGTTCTACTCCCCGACCACGAGGTGTTGGGAGCTGCTGGCCGGATCGCTCTTGGCGGTCTGGCCGCCCCGGCGTCATGTTCTTGATGCCAACCCCGCAGTCGGAAACCTGCTCGCTGCTCTCGGCATGTTCGGCATCCTCCTTGCCTTCTTCGGCTTCAGCGGAGCATCGCCGTGGCCGGGCGTTCGCACCGTCGTTCCGGTGCTGGCGGCCATGGCGCTGATCTTAACCTGCCGGACATGGGTTCATCGCGGCCTGGACAGGCCGCCATTGGTCTTCATCGGCCTCATCAGCTACCCGCTCTATCTCTGGCACTATCCGCTCATTGCCTATGTGAAACTTCATTTCGGCGGAGCCGCCCCTTCATGGGCTCTCCTGTCGGTGCTCGGGCTGAGCGCCGTGCTGGCGTGGCTTAGCTATCGCTGCATCGAGCGGCCCATCAGGTTCGGCCCCGCGCCGATCTCATGGCGGGTTGGACCGTTGCTCGCCGCCATGGTCGCCACCGGCGCGGTCGGCATCATCGCGACCGGCACGCGCGGCCTGCCGATCCGTTATCCTGCGGAAATCAGAGCTTTCATGCTGTCGGGCTCCGAGACGAACGAGCATTGGCGCCGCGGACGCTGCCTGCTGGTTCTGCAGCCGGCATCCGAGTTCGGTGCCGATTGCGCCGGTCAGGGGCGCCGGCCGCTGCTGCTGATCTGGGGCGATTCTTACGGCGCGGCTCTCTATCCTGGCCTGCTTCGTTTCTCGGCGGAGCGCGGCTATGACGTCGCTCAGTACACGGCATCAGCATGCCCGCCTTTGATCGGCTATACGCTCGAGGCCCGTCCGTTCTGCAAGAGCATCAACGACGACGTGGTGCTGAGGATAGGCCGTCTTCGCCCCGACGTGGTCATTCTGGACGCGACCTGGGGCCATGCCGAGCCCGTACTGCGGGAGGATCTGCCGCGCACGGTCGAACAGCTCCGGGCGAGCGGCATCGGCCGGATCGTCGTGGTCGGGCCGCCGCCGAGCTGGCAGGGCGCCGGCCTGTCTCAGAACGTGCTGGAGTACTACAGGCAGACCGGCAAGGTCTTGCCGGAGCGGACCTTCTTCCGCTCAACCGACGAATGGACGCGCGGGCGGGACGCCCTGTTTCGCACGCTCACCCGCCAGCTCGGCGTCGACTACATCTCGGTCCGTGATGTCTTCTGCAACGATGAGGGCTGTCTCAGCCGAATCGGCCCCGGCGGCTCGCAGTTGACGGCATTCGATCCGGGACACCTCACGGTCCCCGGGTCCGTCTATCTGGCGCGGCATGTCCTGGACGAGCTGTTCGCCCCCACGCCCCAACCTTCGCGATGACTATTCCGGGTCTGCCGGTATGCCGCGATAGGAGTGGATGATGAAGCGGGTGCCACCGACTGAGTAGTCGCCACCGCTGGAGGCCTCGATCGCGAACATGTCGATCAGCTCCTTCCATGCCTGCCGTTCGCCCGTGGTCGGAATCGCTCGGTTGGCATTCCAGTCGTCGAAGCAGAGGATCGCGCCGGTCGAGACCATGCCGCGCTCGAACAACGGCACCAGCGCGTCCATGGTCGACTGGTAGAGATCGCCGTCGAAATGGATCAGCGCAAAGCGCGTCTCTGCCGGCAGCGTCTTGACGGTGTCCGCAAACCATCCCTCATAGAGTTCAAACCGGTGCGGCGGCAGGATCTTGCCAATGCGCTCGCGGAGCTCGGGCGCCGCCAGCACCTTGCAGCCGCCCTTGGCCCATGCGCCGGACACGACATGCGGTGCAACCTGATCGACTGGTGAGGTGATCTCGGGCAAGCCCTCGAAACTGTCGAACAGCCGCAAGATGCGGAACGGATTTTCGCCTGAGGCGGTCTTGCCGAGCGGCTGCCGCTGCAGGTCGAATACCATCGACATCGCCAGGGTCGCTGCGCTGAAGCCGCCCATGGTGCCGAACTCGGCAACGTCCCCGTTCACGTGAGAGCTGTTGATGTATTGAACCGCGAGCGTGAGCGCCTTGGCGATTTCCTTGGCGGGCAGGATCAGCACATCCTCATAGCCGTAATAGGATGCGGGCGAGGGAAGCTGCTTCGCCTTGTATCTCTCGAGCGCGATATCCTGGATCGGCCGACCATCGTCGCTGCCATGGAAAGCGGGCGCTGCGATCGCAATCGCCGGCGTCACATCTGCCGCGGGCGTCACGTCTGCTTTGAGCACCTCGTTCAGACCGTACGGCCAGGGCAATGGGGGCTCGGACATGATTGCGCGCTTGACCGACCGGAGCCAGTAGAGCGCTTCCGGGGACAGTGTATTCGCAAGCCCATTCTTCAGAGGGGAGAGCATTTGAAAAATCTCCGACGTGGTGCAACCCAGTCGCCATGCGACCCTTCAACAAATGGCCTCGGCCGTTTGGCCCGGTCAACCCGCTTATCGTTCCCGGGAGGGCTGTGCAAGGGGGAGGGTCTGCCGGCGAACCAAGCAATTCCGCGGCGCCACCGCATCATTCCAGGCCGGGCAAGCGTTTGCCCAATTCGCGCTGCGCGGGTGCCAGGAATTCACGCAATCTGAGCGTTGGACAAGACTTCAGATACCTGCCACAAACAAGATATGCGGCATGATCGCTTGGGGATGGCAGATGGGACTGATCTCGGCCGGGAAGCACGCTACCAATCAGATGTTACGTTCGGTGGGCTTGCAGCTGGTTCGCAAGGAAACCCTCGATCGGCTAACGTCCGGCCAGGTCGCGCCATGCGCAGAGCCAGATCCTCGGGGCATCGAGCCGGTTGCGACGCCTAAGCCTGCGATGGTCGACGCCGTTGCGCAACATGTGGAAGCTGCTTTTCAGAGCAGCATCGAGGCCAACAAATTCCGCATGGTTCCACAACAGGGCGAGCCGACGGAGACTGTCAGCCGGGCCTATCTCACGACGCTGCAACGCGAGTCCGCCGCGCTTCGGGCTCAAGGCGACGAGCTCGTGCGGCTCCGCCGGAAGGTCGAATTGCTGTCGGCCGGCGGGGGAGCGGCCGCGCAGCAATCATCGTCGCAGTCGGCGCAGGCGCAGCCGGCGGGCGATGGCATCTACGTTCCGATCTACGATTTCGACGGGCTGCGCAACGATCCGTATGTCATCCACAATCACGACTTCATGCGCGAGCCGCGCTTCGTCGCGGCCTACAAGCGCGCTGTCCAGGCAACTGTCATCGACCATCGTTATTATTGGCGTGTTCACGTGGCGCTGTGGTGTGCAAGCCTCGCCCTCAGGCTCGAAGGTGATTTCGTCGAATGCGGCGTCTGGAAAGGTCTGCTGAGCACGGCGATTGCCTCCTATTACGACTGGAATCGCGTCGGTAAGAAGTTCTTCCTCTTCGATACGTTCCGAGGCGTCGACGAAACGCAATTGGCGGACGAGGAACTGATCAACATTCCTCATTTCCGGATCGGCTACGGCGAGGACATTTACGATCACGTCGTCAGGAATTTCTCGGAGTTCAAGGACGTCGTGATCACCCGCGGGAGCGTCCCGGAGACGCTGACCAGCGTTGATATCGGCAAGGTTGCCTATCTCTCGATCGATATGAACAATGCCGCCCCCGAGATCGCGGCCGCGAACTATTTCTGGGACAAGCTGTCGCCCGGCGCTCCCATCCTGCTCGACGACTATGGCTTCGTGCGCTACGAGGCCCAGAAAGAAGCGTTCGATGCTTTCGCGGCCGAGCGTGGCGTTGCGATCCTTGCGCTGCCGACCGGGCAGGGACTGATGATGAAACCCTACTCCTGAGAGGCGGCATGCGTCCCATCAGGATCGCGGCTTCATCCCGCGATAGGAATGAATGATGAACTTCGTGCTTTGAATGGAATAGTCGCCGGAGTGACTGGCGACGATGTCGAAGCGGCTGACGAGGTCCGCCCAGGCCTTGCGCTCGCCGGCTTCGGGATCGGCTTCGTTGCAGTTCCAGTCGTCGAAGCAGAGCACGGCGCCTTTCGAGATGAAGCCGCGTTCGAAACAGGGAGCCAGCGCATCCATGGTGGACGAGTAGAGGTCACCATCGAAGTGGATCAGCGCGAAGCGGGTCTCGTCGGGAAGCTGTTTGACCGTATCGGCAAACCAGCCCTCATAGATCTGCACCCGGCTCGGCGGAATGATCGCTTCCACCATGGTCCGTAACTCGGCGGCGCTGAGAACCCGGCAGCCGCCTCTCGACCAGGTGCCCGATTTTACGTGCTGCGACTCCAGATCGACCTGTGCCGTGATCTCCGGCAGGCCCTCGAAGCTGTCGAACAGGCGCAACTTGCGCAGCGGCTGGTTGGGCTGGTAGCGCGGATCGAACACCATCGCATTGGCCAGCGTGCGCGCGGTGAATCCTCCCATGGTGCCGAATTCGGCGATGTCGCCTTTCACGTCGGCGCTGTTGATGTACATCACACTCAAGGTCAGCGTGCGCGCGATCTCCTTGGCCGGCAGGATCAGGACGTCGTCGACATCGAAGAACAGATAGGGCGCGCTGATCTTGTGAGCGTCGAGGCGCTCCAGGGCTTCCGTCTGTCTTGTCCGCACTTCCTGCGGGGCCGACTGAACCTCGCCGGCCGAGGAGGCGGATTGAGCGTCGGGATCGGGCGTCGGAGCCGATTGCGGCGCTTCAGGCGGCGGCTGTCCCATCAGCGCGCGTTTGATCGAGCGCAGCCGGAACAGGGTTTGGGGCGGCAATCCCTCGGCGATCGCGATCTTCAACGACTTCGTCATGGGCAGCCCCGTTCCTGCGCCTTCTTCATCGCCGTTTTATAGATACATTTTGGACGGTTTTCGAGAGGCCTGCGATCCTATGTCATGTTTCCAACGAGGTGCGGATGCGAAGCTGGGCCTTTCATTCGATAGTGCGATCCGCTCAGCGGCGGGGTTTGCGTAGGAACTCCAATTTCACGGCTCCGCGTGCCGGCTCCATCCGGAGATCCTTCCGTGAGGCTTGCGCGGAGAAGCGCAATTCCACTGGCCTTCCAAGCTGATGACCCCTGTCCAGTCCGGATGCGAAAAATATTGTTCTTTCGTTTTTACAGAAAATATGGTTTTCTCTCGTCATCCCGCCTCGAGCAGAGGGACGTACGCGTCGTCACGAACGTGAGGTGGGCTGCGATGGACGTGACGGCTGCGCCCGACGAGCGCAGACGTGACGGACGGAGAAGTCGTGTGGTCCTGGCCTCTCGACGCTGAGGTCAAGTCCGCGGTCAGCTGCTTGACGGCGCGCGCGGGCGATGGGGGCAAGACAGCCCGA
>NZ_JANBVS010000011.1 GCF_024586915.1 Bradyrhizobium sp. SRS-191 | reverse complement strand
CACCACGCTGCCGAGATATTTCTGCACCAACTCGGGATATTCGCGGATCGCCTCCGAGATCGGCATGAAGATCACGCCGGCCTTCTTCAGCTCCTCCTTGAACGTCGTCGCCACCGACACTGAATCGAACACGGCGTCGACCGCGATCTTGCGCGTCTCCGGGCTGCCGGCGCCGGGCCGGGGCTCGACGCCCTCGAGGATCGCGACCTCGCGCAGGGGAATGCCGAGCTTCTCATAGGTCTTCAGGATCTCCGGATCGATCTCGTCGATCGAGGAGAGCTGCTTCTTCGGCTTCGGCGCGGCGTAGTAATATAGATCCTGGAAGTCGATCTTCGGGTAGTCGACGCGCGCCCAGGTCGGCTCCTGCATGGTCAGCCAGCGGCGATAGGCCTCCAGGCGCCATTCGAGCATCCAGGCAGGCTCGTTCTTCTTGCCCGAGATGAAGCGGATCGTGTCTTCCGACAGGCCCTTGGGGGCCTTCTCGGATTCGATGACGGTCTCGAATCCATAGCGATATTGGTCAACGTCGATCCGCCTGACGCGGTCGACCGTCTCTTGTACGGCTGGCATTCCATCCTCCGCTCGCGGTTTCAAGGACCGCGGTGGACATCTCTGGGAACCGTCTTACGACGTTTCGCCGACGAAATCACGCCCTTAGAATCGCTCAAGCGCTGTTTCGTCACGTCCTTTAAGTAGGGTCATCGACAGCTTTCGCCAAGCCTCGACGGCCCGATCGACCTCCGCTGGGGTCGTGGACCAGCCCAGACTGAGGCGCACCGCTCCCTGGGCGGCGGCGGAACTGGCGCCCATGGCCTCCAGCACGTGCGAGGCCTGAACCTTTCCCGAGGAGCAGGCCGACCCGGAAGATACTGCGATACCTTCGAGATCGAAGCCGATCACCGCGGTCTCCGCCTTCAGCCCGGGTGCCGTAAACAGCGTGGTATTGGGCAGCCGCGGCGCATCGGACGAAAACACCAGGACACCGGGCGTCTGGCGCAGGCCGGTCTCGAGCGCGTCACGGAGCGCTGTGACCCGGGGCAGATCCGCCTCAAGTCCCGCCAGAGCCGCGCGCGCCGCGGCGCCGAACCCGGCGATCCCAGCCACATTCTCGGTTCCCGCCCGGCGCCCCCGCTCCTGTCCACCGCCCCTCAGGATGGGGATGACGTCCTCGACCCCACCGCCGAGCACCAGGGCGCCGACGCCCTTGGGGCCACCGATCTTGTGCGCAGAGACGGTCACAAGATTTGCGCCCATCTGGTTGATATCGAGATGAATTTTGCCGAAGGCCTGGATCGCGTCGACATGCAGCAGGCCGCCGGCCTGGCGGACGATCTCGGCGACTTGCGAAACCGGTTGAAGCACGCCGGTCTCGTTGTTGGCGGCCATCACCGAGACCAGCGCCGGCGGATCGCCGGCCAGCATGGCTTCGAGACGGCCGAGTTCGACCACGCCGGACCGATCGACCGGGATCACCTGCACCGCCGCCGGCGCAAACCGGCCGCCGGCCAGCACCGAGGCATGCTCGACCGCCGAGACCAGCAGCCGCTCCACCGGCCCGGCCGGCGCCTTCAGCCCGGGACTCAAGGCCAGCGTGTTGGCCTCCGTGCCGCCGGAGGTGAACACGACGCGGCGCGGCGCGGTTCCCAGGCCGCGGGCGATCACCGCGCGGGCCTCCTCCATCACCCGCCGCGCCTTGCGGCCCTCGTCATGCACCGAGGACGGATTGCCGACGAGGTCGAACGCCGCCAGCATCGCCGCGCGCGCCTCGGGGCGCAGCGGCGTGGTGGCATTCCAGTCGAGGTAGACGCGATCGGGCATGGCTTCTCTTATCACCTTGCGCGACCGCGCCAATCGGAACCGCGCCTCAGGCCGGCTGCTGTACCGCCTTCACCGGCGCGTTCGTTCCCATCCGCAACCCGAACAGCGGCCGCAGCCAGCCGATCCGCCGCACGATCTCATAGGTGACACCGCAGACCGCAACAGTGCCCGCGATGATGATGCCGGCTTCCAGCCCGGCCGACAGGCCGCTGCCCTGCAAGGCGTGCGCGATCATGATGATCGCGGTCTGATGCACGATGTAATAGGGAAACATCGCATCCGTCAGATAGCGCCGCACCGGCCCGTCGGCCGAGACCAGGCGCCGCGCCATCCCGAGCACCGCGGCCATCGCCAGCCATTGATAGCAGCCATAGGCGATGCTTGCGCTCGTCTTCAGCACCGGCAGGTCCACCAAGGTCGCACCGAAGCCGGCACGAATCGAGATGAAAACGGTGAACACAGCGGCCGCGCAGCCGAGCGCCGCCCAGCGTCCGCGCTCCAGCGCCGACCATACAGCCTCCTCGCGCGCCAGCAGGAAGCCGATCAGGAAGGCCGTCGCATAGTCGGCGTGGTTGTACCAGTCGCCGGCCAGCGCGTGGGTCGACGGAAACAGTGGAAACAGCACGACACGCCAGACGGCAAACAGGGCGCATGGCAGGATCAGCAGCCACGGCCCAGTGAGCACGGCGCCAAGTCTCGCGCCCAGCCACTCGGCGACCGACGGCCACAACGCCAGCACGCCGATCGTGGCTGCGGTGTAGACCCAGAGATAGAGCACGAACCACAGATGGTTCCAGGTCGGCATCACGATGCAGGGTCCCGGGCAGAACTGCACCGAGAAGCTGAGATAGTGCCGCAGATAGAAGTCGACGAAGCCGCCGGCATAGCCGACGCTCTCGACGGCCTGGATGTAGGATTGCGGCGGCACGATCACGAGCATGCCGAAGACGAGCGGAATGAGCAGCCGCGCCGAGCGCGCCCCGAACAGCGACAGCCGGTCATATTTGCGCAGCATGAAGCGGGTCGCCACGCCCGAGACCAGGAACAGCAGCGACAGACGCCAGGGGTTGAGCAGCAGCATCACCGGCTCGAGCCAGACCAGCCTGTGGGCGCTCTTGATGTGGAAGCCCCAGGATACGTAGAGCATGCCGACGTGGTAGAGGATGAGAAAGCCGAATGCGCCAATCCGGACCCAGTCGAGATCGATGCGCCGTTCCGAGAGAGAATCTTGCCGTGATGTCGTCATGAGGGCCGCCTCCTTGACCGGACGCAGGTTGGGATGGACGCGCCGGGGCTGAGTCGAGATGTCCGAGACGAAACCTGACAGGGATGCAGCGACGATCGAACCGGCCCGGGACGAGGCCGGGAGCCCACGGGACGAAACGCAGCCGTCGGGGACGAGCGGTGGTCGTCGGGGGATCAGCGGTGACGCGGCCATGTTCGGGGCGATCGCGGCGATCGCCGTCGCGATCGGAATCGTGAATGCCCTGTCGGCGGCGCAGGATGCGGCGCGACGTGGCGAGCCCCCCGATCCCGGCCGACTGGTGTTCTGGGAGCTGTCCAGCATCGCCGTCATCCTGCTGGCCATGCCGATCCTGGTGATGGCGATACGGCGGGCCCGCGAGATGTCGCACTGGTGGCCGCGGATCGCAATCGCGGTGCTGGCGGTTGCGAGCTTCTCGACCCTCCACATCGCCGGCATGGTCTGGCTGCGGAAGCTGGCGCTCTGGGCCATCGGGAGCTCCTATGACTTCAACCTGTCCTTCGCGACGCTGCTGTATGAATTCCGCAAGGACTCCATCACCGCGGCGCTGATCGGCGGCACAGTCTGGCTGGCCGACGGCCGACGCGAGGTGATCGCTCTGCGCAGACGCGAGACCGAGCCGCCACTCTCGGTCACGCCGCGGCAGCTGCCGCAATCGATCTGGCTGCGTGACGGCACCAGCCGCATCCGGGTCCACCCGCGCGAGATTCTCTGGGTCAGTTCGGCGGGAAATTACATCGAGTACCGGCTGGGCGACCGCACGGAGCACCTGATCCGCGGCACCCTGGCCGCCGCGGAAGCTGAGCTCGGTGTCTATCGGATCGTCCGCGTGCACCGGACCAAGCTGGCCAATCTCGACCGAGTGACCGCCGTGGAGTTCAAACCCTCCGGCGATTTCGACCTCGTTTTCGACACCGGCCAGTCGCTGCAGGGAAGTCGCCGCTACCGGGCAGCCGTCGCCGCGCTGGCGCGTCCCGCCGCACCCTCATGATCGCCCCGACCCCTCCTGGAGCGACGGCGGGGCCAACTCTTTCCTATTCGATTTCAGTTATTTACGCTCGATCCCGAGCACACCGGATCAAGCCATGGGCGTTCGCTCCCCAGCTTGGGGCCCTGGCCCCACCCCCGCTTCCGGCCGTTGAAAATCCTTGCTTTTTGCCCTGCGCTCCATGTTAGAAGGCCAACTTCCAGTCACGCCTGCGCCGCTCCGTCCAAGCGAACGGATGGCGCTCGATCACCACTTTTCCTGATGACATCGTCGGCGAGCGCCAGATGAAGCACGGACGAAGTCGGTTGATGCTCTGCCAAGGATTCTCTGATGCCTGAAGTCATCTTCAACGGTCCGGCCGGCCGCCTCGAAGGCCGTTACCATCCGGCGAAGCAGAAGAACGCGCCGATCGCGATGATCCTGCATCCGCATCCGCAGTTCCATGGCACGATGAACCATCAGATCGTGTACCAGTGCTACTATGCCTTCGCGCATCGCGGCTTCTCGGTGCTGCGCTTCAATTTCCGCGGCGTCGGCCGCAGCCAGGGCTCGTTCGACCACGGCACCGGTGAATTGTCGGATGCGGCGTCGGCGCTCGACTGGGCGCAGACCATCAACCCCGAGGCGCGCGCCTGCTGGGTCGCCGGCTTCTCGTTCGGCGCCTGGATCGGCATGCAGCTCCTGATGCGCCGCCCCGAGGTCGAGGGCTTCATCTCGATCGCCCCGCCCGCAAATCTCTACGACTTCTCGTTCCTGGCGCCCTGCCCGTCTTCCGGCCTGATCGTCCACGGCGAGAAGGATGCGGTGGTCCCGCCGAAGGACGTCAACACCCTGGTCGAGAAGCTGAAGACGCAGAAGGGCATCGTCATCGACCAGCAGGTCATCCCCGGCGCCAACCACTTCTTCGACGGCAAGCTCGAGCCGCTGATGGAAACGATCACGGCGTATCTCGACATGCGTCTCGCCAATGTGAGGTGAGGCCACGCGCGTTCGTAGCGCCAGCCGACATTCTGTAGGGTGGGCAAAGGCGTGTCCGATACTTCATCGGCACGGATAGTCGCAAACGCGCCGTGCCCACCATCTCGATGCGTAGCGCTGAACCAACGGTGGCCACGCGAAGATATCAGCGCTTCGCGCCGATCTCTTCGCTTTGCCCACCCTACGATTCGCGGGCCTACGCCGCCTGCTGCAGCAAATAGGCATCGTGCCGCATCAGGAATGCGCGCAACAGCTGCGGGTATTCCGCACTGACCGCTGTCTTCACGCTCGGCCGCTGCGCCAGCTGATCGCGCCACGCGCGAACCTTCGGTGTCGCTGCAAAAATGCCGAGATCGCCGTACGCATCGAACACATCGAAACAGCGGAAGACCGGCGCGAACACCGCGTCGACCAGGCTGAACTGCGCGCCCGCGAAATACGGTCCCTCGCCCAGCGCCGCCTCGACGCGGGCGAACTTCGCTGTCAGCGCCTCGCGCTTGGCGGCGAACACCTGACCATCCTGCGTCGTCTCTAGCCCCCAGAGATCGCCGAGGATCGCCGAGCCGAACTCCATCCACGCGCGATGCTGTGCCCGCGCCAGGGCGCCCTCGGGATGCAGCTTCGCGCCGCCTTGCGTCTCCTCGATGTACTCGCAGATCACGTTGCTCTCGAACAGCGCCACCTCGCCTTGAGCCGTGGGGACCACCAGCACCGGCACCTTGCCGAGTGGCGACAGCTTGAGAAACCAGTCGGGCTTGTTGGCGAGATCGATGTCGATCCGCTGGAAGGCGACACCCTTCTCGGTGAGCACGATGACCGCGCGCTGCACATAGGGGCAGAGCGTGTGGCTGATCAGCTTCAGGACAGACATGACATCCTCGGCTAGTTTGATGCAGATGCATCAAACTAGATGCACTTGCATGAAGCTGTCAAGATGGATGCAGACGCATGGATCAGGGCCGCGCGATCACCCCGCCGGTCATCGGAAATGGCACGCCGGTGGTGGTGGGATAGCTCAGCGGCAGGCCCTTCATGCCGCGGACGGCCAGAAAGCCGAAGGCCTGCGCCTCGATCGCGTCGGCCGACCAGCCCAGCGCATCCGCCGACTCGACGCTCGCCGGCGCGAGGCGCTGGCGCAGCATCCGCATCATGGTGTGGTTGCGGGCGCCGCCGCCGCACACGATCCAGCTCGCCGGCGGCTTCGGCAGCAACGGCACGATGCTGGCAATGGCGGCGGCCGTGAACGCCGTCAGCGTGGCTGCGCCGTCCGCCGGGCTGATATCGCCAAGCTTCAACGCTGCGAAGTCGTTGCGGTCGAGCGATTTCGGCGGCGGCAGCGCGAAGAATGGCAGCGCCAGCGCGCCCGCGATCCACGCCTCGTCCGGCGTGCCCTGCTCCGCCACGCGGCCATCCTGATCGAACGCCTGGCCCGTCGTGCGGTGCATGAAGTCGTCGAGCAGCGCATTGCCCGGGCCGGTGTCGCAGGCGATCAGCACGTCCTCGCCGTCGATATAAGTGATGTTGGAGACGCCGCCGATATTGACCACCGCGACCGGCCCCGGCCGCGACAGCGACTGCGCCAGCGCACGGTGATAGACCGGCACGAACGGCGCGCCCTGCCCGCCGAAATCGACGTCGGCGGCGCGAAAATCATGCATCACGGGGATGTGGACCGATTTGGCGAGCCCGGCGGCGTCGCCGATCTGCACCGTCAGGCGTCGCTCCGGCCGGTGCAGCACGGTCTGGCCGTGGAAGCCGACGATGTCGATATCCTCGGGCTTGAGCCGGTGCTGCGCCAGGAACGCCGCGATCGCCTCGGCGTGCGCCAATGTCACGGCCATTTCGGCGTCGCGAACCCGCCCGGGGCGCGCCTCGCGCCGATCGATCTGGACGGCATCCGCGAGCGCCTCGCGCAGCAGACTGCGCTCAGCGGGGCTGTAAGGCCGATAGCCGGACGGACCGAGGCTCTTGATCTGCCGCCCGTCGGTCTCGATCAAGGCCAGATCCACCCCGTCCAGCGAGGTGCCACTCATGAGGCCAAGTGCGGTCAGAATCATTGCAGTCGAACCTGAAAATCCCGGCCTCGCCTGGAAGTACGGCTGATTTGAGGTCCCGCCGTCGTCTTGCACATGACCTTGTACAAGCCCGGCGCGTCCTATAATGCCACAACGCCCGGACCGGCGGCAGCCACCCTCCCGCAGCCGGCCGCGACATCAGGCCAATACCGTAAACAAAAGCTCAGAGCAGCCCGACCATGACTGGCTTCAAGTCTGATTTCCTGAACGTGCTGCAAAGCCGCGGATTCATTCATCAGTGTTCGGATTTCGAGGGACTGGATACGCTCGCCGCCAAGGGCCAGGCGACGGCCTATGTCGGCTATGACTGCACCGCACGCTCGCTGCACATCGGCAACTTCCTGACCATGATGATGCTGTACTGGCTGCAGCAGACCGGCAACAAGCCGATCACCCTGATGGGCGGCGGCACCACCATGGTCGGCGATCCCTCCGGCAAGGACGAGACGCGCGCGATGCGCACGGTCGACGAGATCGAAGCCAACAAGGCCTCGATCCGCGGCGTGTTCGCCAAAGTGCTGCGTTATGGCGATGCGGCGACCGACGCCATCATGCTCGACAATGCCGAATGGCTGACCAAGCTGAACTGGATCGAGATGCTGCGCGACATCGGCCGGCACTTTTCGGTCAACCGCATGCTGACGATGGACTCCGTGCGGCTGCGCCTCGAGCGCGAGCAGGAGATGAGCTTCATCGAGTTCAACTACATGGTCTGCCAGGCCTACGACTTCGTCGAGCTGGCGCGGCGCACGGGTTGCCGGCTGCAGATGGGCGGCTCCGACCAGTGGGGCAACATCGTCAACGGCGTCGAGCTCGGCCGCCGCATGGGCACCGAGCAGCTGTTCGCGCTGACCACGCCGCTCTTGACCACCGCCTCCGGCGCCAAGATGGGCAAGACCGCGCAGGGCGCGATCTGGCTCAACGCCGACCAGTGCAGCCCGTATGATTTCTGGCAGTACTGGCGCAACACCGAGGACGCCGACGTCGTCAAGTTCCTCAAGCTGTTCACCACCCTGCCGCTGTCCGAGATCGAGAAGCTCGGCGCGCTGCAGGGAGCCGAGATCAACGAGGCCAAGAAGGCGCTGGCCGATGCGGCGACCACCTTGCTGCACGGCGAAGAGGCTGCGCGCACCGCGGCCGAGACTGCCCGCCGCACCTTCGAGGAAGGCGCCATCGCCGAGAACCTGCCGACGGTCGAGGTCGCCAAAAGTGAGCTCGACGCAGGCCTCGGCGTGCTCAACGCCTTCGTCAAGGCCGGCCTCGTCGCTTCCAACGGCGAGGCTCGCCGCCAGATCAAGGGCGGCGGCCTGCGCGTCAACGACGTCGCGGTCACCGACGAGAAGATGGCGCTGACAAGGGCGGAGCTGACCAGCGAGGGCGTGATCAAGCTGTCGCTCGGCAAGAAGCGCCACGTGCTGGTCAAGCCTGCATAGCCGCATTCGCTTTTGCCTGCTTGTCAGGGCGCGCCGAACGGCGCTCCCTGACAGCCATGACGATCAGCGCGCCGCCAGAGCCTGCGCAAGTCGAGGAGACGCCGATCCCGCCGCCTCAGGCGGGGCGGACGGCATTCGTCGTGCTGGGCCTTTGCTTCGCGCTGTCCGTGCTCGGCCGCGGGCTTGGCGAGAGCTTCACCGTCTTCCTCAAGCCGATCTCCGACAACTTTGGCTGGGATCGCTCCGAGGTGGTCTCGATCTATTCGATGACCGCCTTGGCCGGCGGCCTCGCCGCGCCTGTCATCGGCCGGCTGTTCGACCACTCCGGACCACGCGCCGTGTTTGCGCTTGGCCTGCTGCTGCTGGGGTCAGCCTTCACAGCGGCCGCGCAGGCGAAGGCGCTGTGGCAGTTCCAGCTCAGTATCGGGCTGTGCGTGGGCATCGGCATCGCGCTGATCGGCAACGTCCCGAACTCGATTCTGCTCGGCCGCTGGTTCGGCGCCAAGCTGTCGACCGCCATGGCGGTGATCTATTCCGCCACCGGCGCCGGCGTGCTGCTGCTGTTGCCGGGCTCGCAGCTCCTGATCGACGCCATCGGCTGGCGCAGCGCCTATCAGACGTTCGGCGCCGCCGCCTTCATCCTGCTGGTGCCGTTGGCGCTGCTGCCGTGGCGACTGTTCGCCGCCGGTGCGCCGCACGTGACGAAACCGCTGGCCGACGAACTCGCCGACGATGCCTGGACGTTGTCACGGGCGCTGCGTCACCACGCCTTCTGGGCGCTGTTCTCGACCTTCTTCTTCACCGCCGTCGGCATGTACGCGATCGCGCCGCAAGTCGTCGCCTATCTGATCGATGCCGGCTTCGCGCCGCTGCAGGCTGCCACCGCCTGGGGCTTCTCCGGCGTCGTGCTGCTGTTCGGCATGCTCGGGGTCTCCGCGCTCGACGGGCTGATCGGGCGCAGGCCGTCGGTGCTGTTCTCCTACGCGGTATCGATCGCGGGCATCCTGATGCTGTGGGCGCTGCAAGTCTGGCCCAACATCTTTCTCCTCACCGGCTTCGTCGTCTGCTTCGGCAGCATGATCGGCTCGCGCGGCCCGCTGTTGTCCGCCACCGCGATGAAGATCTTCCGCGGCAAGCGGCTCGGCACCATCTACGGCACCATCACCATCGGCAGCGGGCTCGGCTCGGCGCTGGGGTCATGGAGCGGCGGCGTCATTCACGACCTGACGCACGGCTATGATGCCGTCATTCTGCTGGCGCTCGTCAGCGTCATCATCGGCATGATCCCGTTCCTTGTGGTTCCTGCCCTGCGCAGGTAGCCGCGCGCCGATCGCCGGCCTGAAGATGCCCGTCCACATAGTGGACGGCGCCGACTAATCACGTATTCATGATTAGTAAGCAGCTTGGTGGTAGTTGTCCTGACAACAAGAACAATGAGGACGCCGTGACCCTGCTCAGCCACATGAAGTTCCGCACCAAGCTTGCAAGCATGGTGATCCTGGCCATCGCGACGGTGATCGCGATCGTCGCCGTCGCCGGTTGGCTCAGCCGCGCGCGCATGCTGGAAGACCGCATCACCCAGATGCACACGGCGGTCGACCTCGTCTATGGGCTCGCAGAAACGCTGCAAACCGAGGTTGCGGCAGGAAAGATGACGGTCGAGGAAGCCAAGAACAAGTTCCGCTACCTGGCGCGGCGGATGACGTTCAACAACGGCCAGGGCTATCCGATTGCCTATAACGCGCCGGATTCGGCGCTGCTTCTGAACGCGGCGAATGAAAAGCTGGAAGGCAAGATCCTCGGCACCAAGGACGCCAACGGCGTTCTGATCGCCGATGCGCAGATCAAGGCCGCGCAGCAGAAGCCCGAAGGCAGCACGACTTCGTATCTCTATCCACGGCCTGGCCAGACCGAGCCGCTGCGCAAAGTCGTCTTCGTCCGCGCTTTCACGCCATGGAACATCGTCATGAGCTATGGGCTCTATGTCGACGACATCGAGGCGGACGTCTACGCACTGCTGATGCGGCTCGCCGGGATCGGTGCGGCGCTGCTGGTGCTGCTCGGCGTCCTGTCGTTCCTGATCTCGCACAACGTGGTCGGCGGTCTGCATCGGCTGAAGGACCGCATGCAGGACGTCGCCGGCGGGCGGCTCGAGCAGCCGGTGGCCGAGACCGAGCGCCGGGACGAGATCGGCCGCATGGCCGAGACGTTGGAGGTGCTGCGCAAGACCGCGATGACCGCGCGCACGCTCGAGCAGGACCAGGCGGCGTCCAAGCAGCGCAGCGAAGCCGAAAAGCGCGAGGCGCTGATCGCCATGGCCGATCGTTTCGATGCCTCTGTCGGTCAACTCGTAGCGCTGATGGCCTCCGGCGCCGGAGAGCTCGAAGCCACCGCGAAATCGATGACCGGCACGGCCGAGAGCACCAATGCGCGCGCCACCGCCGTGAGCTCCGCCGCGACGGAGGCGAGTTCGCGCGTGCAGACCGTGGCCACCGCTGCGGAAGAATTGACCTCCTCGATCACCGAGATCAGCCGTCAGGTCGCCCAGTCCGCCGAGGTCACCGGCCGGGCCGTCGAGAGCGCGCGCCATACCGACGGGATCGTCCGCGCCCTGGCTGACGGCGCCAAGCAGATCGAGCACGTCGCCGAACTGATCTCCAGCATCGCAGGCCAGACCAACCTGCTGGCGCTCAACGCGACGATCGAGGCGGCGCGGGCCGGCGAAGCCGGGCGCGGCTTCGCGGTGGTCGCCGCCGAAGTGAAGAGCCTCGCCAGCCAGACCGCGCAGGCGACGCAGGAGATCGGTGACCGCATTGCCCAGATCCAGAACGCGACGCGCGAAGCGGTCGGCGCGCTCGACGGCATCACCCTGACCATCGAGGAAGTCTCCGCGATTGCCGCGACGATCGGGTCCGCCATCGAGGAGCAGGGAACGGCCACCGCCGAGATCGCGCGCAACGTCACCCAGACGGCACAGGCCACGCGCGACGTCACCGCCAATATCGGCGGCGTCTCGACTGCGGCCCATGAGACCGGCAGCGCCGCAGGCCACGTCCTGATCGCCGCCGGCAACCTTTCCAAGCAGGCCGAACAATTGTCGCGCGAAGTGAACACGTTCCTGGCAGGTGTCAGAGCGGCCTGATGAGTTTGATCTGCTCGAGCCGTGTCGCGCGAACGATCCCTCTCCGTCACGCATTCCCGCCAGACGAACAAAGCAGATCGCCGCGAGATGCAGCGATCTGCTCGACGATGATGCTTGATCCCCGGAGAGACGGCCTCGCCGCGGGGCAGTTCAGCCCGCCCCACGGCCCCCGCCAGCGGGCTTTACGCGCCGGCGTCACTCATATTCGTGACCGACATAGTCGTCGTCCCAATTGTCGCGCCACCCCGGCGGCAGATCGCTCTCCTCCCAATGATAGTCGGTCCACTGGGGCAAGTCGCCGTACAGCGGCAGTTCGCGGTAATGGTCCTGCCAATAGGTATTGATCTGGAAGGTCAGGACAGGGAGATCGATCCGCGGCGCATAGGCGGGAACGTAGACGCGCCGTGTCTCGTAGGTGAACTGAATGTGGGCGCCCGACGCCCAGCCGCGAAGTCCGGAAGCACTGACGTCACACCACCTGTAGCCTCTGAGGCAGCCGTGAATCGTCAGCGACGACCCTGCTCCGAGGACACCGACCGCGGGGAATCGCACGTTTGGTCCGGATCGAACGTTCAGGTTGACCCCGGCGTAGCCTTCATGTTCGGCGGCGCCGGCCTCATGACTCAGGCCCACGACGATCAGCACTGCGGCCATCTGAAAGAGAAGCTTGGCTTTCACGTAACAACTCCTTGTCGATCATCCGCCCATCGCTGCGGGCGAATGTCGAATTCGTAACGTCGGTGACATCCGGACGCCGCCACAGGTCCGATGACGTGGCATCCGATGGGGCCGGAACGCGGCCCGCTATGTGTCTCACCAGAATTCGTCCGATGAGACGCGAGCCTATTGCCGTCGCAGGCTTACGGCAGACTGACCAATGAGGTCGGCGCGCTGCTTTACGATCTGTCTGTCGAAGTCGTGATGCACATCTGGCGGATGGCCGCATGCATGCGGCCGGCTCGAGCGCGCGGCGATCACCGCGCCTCCGGCTGGAACCTCATTCAAAGCTTGAGATCATCGCAACAACAGCAGCGTGCGGCGGTTTTCCGCCCACCGCTCGAGGCGCGCCGGAATCCGGGCGCGCCGTGCAGGCGTCAATTGTTCGGCGGCAGCTCGGCCGGCGGGTATTGCTGCTTGCCGGTGTTGAAGTCCATGATCTTGCGCGTCACGCCCGGCAGCATGGCCGAGATCGGGTTGATGCGTACCACCGGCTGGCTCGGCGTGCCGACGACCTCGTAGGTCACGCCGAACAGGCCTTCGTTGCTGCCGCCCAGGAACAGGCCGACGATCGGGATCTGGTTGAACATGTTGTTCAGCCCGTACAGCGGCACGATCGTGCCGGACGCGCGGACCTGGTTGACGTTGTAGTCGATGCTGCCTTCGATGGTCAGGCCGAGCGTCGGTCCCTTGACGACGCCGTCGCGGATCGAGAGCAGCCCGTTCTGCCGCGTGAACTCCGCGCGCAGCATCGTGAAGGCGATGCCTTGCGAGGCGCCCTGCGCAGCGCCCGAGGCCGCGCGATCGAGAGCCTGCTCGCCTCTGACCGTGAAGTTGCGGACGATCGCGAGACCTTCCTTGGGGCTGGTGTCGGCCGTCGGCGGCTCCATCGCGAGCTCGAGCTCGCCGCCGGCCATCTTCGAATAGGTGTCGGCGAAGCGCAGCAAAGCGCCGGCGTCATTGGTCACGAGATAGATCACCTCGCGGCCCTGGCGGCGCGCGCGCGGATCGGCGCTGGGGGCCTCGCGGCCGACGCGGATGTCGGCGGTGACCGGCGTATCGCGGCCGACCTTGCCGGTCAGGTTGAAGCTCTTGAAGGCGCCGCCGCGCCGCGACAGCTTGACGTCGACGCTGCGCAGCGCCTCGCCGTTGAAGCCGGCGACCGCGCCGAGCTTGACCTCGGCGTCGAAGTCGAGATTGGAGCGCGCCTTGTTCTTGTCGGCATCCTTGTTGGTGCCGGAGATCGCCGTCTTCAGGAAGCCGCGGCCGTCGAACACGTCGCCGCGCATCGACAGCTTCAGCACGCCGTCCTGGCCGCGCTCGGCCTTGAGCTGCGTCTTGTCGCCTTCGGACGGCGAATAGGTCGGGAAGTTCGCATTCATCAGGTCGCCGTTCTGGTCGACCTCGAGCGAGCCCTTGATCGCCACGCCGCCGCCTTCGATGTTGATGTCCTCGAAGCGCGTCGATTGCTGCTTCGCCACGACGTTGAAGGTGGCCTTGCCCGCCTTGCCCGGATTCTTCACCCAGCCCGGCAGCAGGTTGTCGAGCTTGAGCTGGGTCAGGTCGGCCTCGACGCCGAGGCGGCTGTCGCGATCGGGCGAGCCCGCGATCTTGCCGTTCAGCTTCAGCGGCACGTTGCCGCTGATGGCGGTGCCCAGATCCATGCCGAGCCGCGCGCGGCTCGCGTCATCGAGGATCGCCTGCATCTTGATGTCGGCGTCACCCTCGCTCGGCTTGCGATAGTCGAGCGTCGCCGGCTGGCCGTTGATCTTGACGTCGCCCTTGACCTGGTAGCCTTGGGTGTTGGCCACGATCTTGAGTGTGTTGGCCTCGAGCTTCTGGTTCATCACCAGCCTGTCGGCCGCGAAGCCGTTGAGATCCGCCGTGACCGTGTAGTTGGTGTCGGCCTTGGTCAGCTCGCCCTTGACCGGCATCGCCAGATTGACGTTCGCCTGGAACGTGCCCTTGGTCTGCGCGGGGTCGATCGGAATCGAGGACATGTCGCTCAGCCGATCGGAGGCGAGGATCTCGGCCGCGGCCGCAACCGGGCCGTCGACGCGCATGCGCACCTTGGACGGCGACGGCTTCGGCGCCATGTCCGGCACCTCGAACACGACGTCGGAGACGTTGAGCTTGCGTCCCGCGGGCGTGTCGGCGACGCCCTGCCCGACGGTCACCGTCGCGGTACGTCCCGTGACATGCGCCTTCATGTCGGCATCGCGCACCGCCGGCAGGCCGTCGACGGGGCGGACCGTCACATTGGTCGCGACGACGTTGACGTCGAGGCCGTCGTCCGGAATCGGCGGGCCCTTGCGCGGCAGGTTGCGGGTCGGCGAATTGACCGCGATGTCGATGCGCTGGACGTTGCCGCGCTCGATGCGCTCGATCATCCAGGCCCGCACCTCCGGCACGATCAGCGCTGGCCACAGCCGCTTCATCGCGAGCGCCGGCATCGGCGTCGCGGCGAAGCCGAGCTTGAGCCTGGGCTCGCCGGCATAGTCGATGCTGCCGGTGCCGGCGACGCCGATCTCGCCGTTGGAGACCTCGGCCTGCGTCAGCAGCACCCGCTTGCCTTCGGTGTCGAAGCGGACGTTGATCGAGATCCGGTTGAAGATCAGCGGCTGGTCGTTGGCAACAGCGCCGAGCAGGATGGTGCCGCCGCTGAGGTTCAGCCGCCAGTCGTTGACCGCGTCGTTCGGCGGCTCGAGATTGGCGTTCAGCGTGACGCGGTTGGCGCCCGAGACGACCTTGAAGGGAGCGACCAGCACGCGGCGGCCGGCATCCCATTCCATGTTCAGCTCGGCGGAATCGATCGCCATCGGATAGTCGGGCGTATCGGTGTCGATGATGTTGCCGGCGCCGATGTTGATCTTGCCGCGCAGATAGGTCGGCAGGCCGTCGCGGGCGAGCTCGCCCTTGATGTCACCCGTCAGCGGCAGATCCGCCATATAGGTGAGATCCTTCAGCCGCAGCGCGAGCAGGATGTTGCTGGTCGATACCTTGTCGGCCTTGACCTCGATCGAGCGCACGCCGTTCGCCTGCGGCCCGACCAGAACGCGCAGCGACCACGGCTTGGCGCCCTCCTCGCCCAGGCTCAGCGCGACACCGCCGCCCGACGGCCGGCGCAGGCTGAGGCTGATGTTCTCGAACGTCCATTTGTTGCCGCGCTGTTGATCGTCGACGGTCAGCACGCCGTTCTTGAGGCCGATCTCGTTCAGGTTCTGGCCGTCGAGCCCGGTCAGGCTGAGGCTGTCGAGCCAGTCGAGCCCCGCGAGCAGGCCGGACTGGGCCATCGTGGGCGCAGCGGCCGGCGCCGCCGGAGTCGCCGGCGCAGCCTGCGGCCCGCCGGCCTGGGGCGCACCGGGCGTCGGCGCAGACGCCTGACCCGGCCGAGGGAAGGTCGGCGGCAGACCGGCATCGCGCTTTGAGGCAACGCCGGTGGCCAGCGGCTTGGCGGTCTCGCCGGTCGATACCGTGACGGTGCCGTCGGGCGTGATCCGGATGGCGAGCTCGGCATCGACCAGCTTGAGGCTCTCGGCGCGCAATTGCCCCATCAGCAGTGCGGCGCCCGACAGCCGCACCTCGGCCTTGGGCGCGCTGGCGACGATGGCGTGATCCTGGTCGCGCACGACGATGTCGCGGATGCGGACCGCAATCCGGATTCGGCCGGCGCGCTCGATCTGCGTGCCGCCGACCTCGACCGTGTTGCCGTGCCCGATATTGTCCTCGATCGCCGCCGCAAGCCACGGCGTGGCCAGATCGAGGCTGATCGGACCGGCACCGAGCCGCAACCACAACCCGCCGAAGCCGACCGCGAGGATCAGCAGCAGCACGAAGCCGGAAACCGCGATTCGCCGCAACCACCGCCGGCCGGGCCGGCGCCGGCCGAGTGCGTCGAGCTGGCCGGGAGCGGCCGGCTCGGCAGGGGCGCGCGACAGCAGCCGATGCGCGCGTTGTCCGCTCGACTCGTCATGCTCGGCAGCGTCTTCGTATTGATCGGCCAAATCCTGATCGGCCAGGTGCTGATCGGCGACGTCCCAGTCGGCCTCATCCCACTGTTGGCCCTGGGTGTCCGCTTGCAGATGGGGCCGGTGGGGTGATGATTGTCTTGCCATTGCCTCTCGGTGCTGGCCCCTGGTGTCCGATGCTGTGGAGACAATCTGGCCCCAGCCAGATTGGTCGCCGATGTGGCCCCGACCGTTCACGGAGTGCGTCCGCTGCTCGCCCGCATTGGCCGCGTCCTCCGTCGATCCCGCCGCGCTTCAGCGGGCGCTCCGTAAGCCGCCCGCTTCGATCATGCCCGCGACCCGGGCCAGACGAAGCGCTCGATCCACGTCACTATACCCTGCCGTCGTCTGGTTTGCCCACCCGCTCGTACCGGTCGACCGGCGCCACGCCGGACGGGATCGAAATTTGTGGCCGGGACGCATGATCCGGAGACGGTACGAGAGTCGTCATGGCTTTGGTACTCACGCATGCTGGTACCCGTGATTTCCCGAGCGCCGCAAGAGGCATCGCCCCCACACGCCGAAGCACGGATGCAAGATCGATCCCGGGACACCGGACAAGAACCGAGATAGTTTCAGTTTTGAGCCGCCGAAAGCGACGAAAGGAAGGCGTATGTCAAAGGAATCACGGAAGAAATCCTCCAATCCGGCAACGCACGGACAATCCGCCGGGAACCGGGCGGCCGCGGCGGCCAAGAAGGCGGTGAAAAAGACCGCCAAGCCCACAAAGACCAAGCCCACAACGACCAAGCCCGCAACGACCAAGCCGGCCAAGAAGACCACCACCAAGGCTGCAAAGGCCGTGACCAGCAAGGCTGCGCCCCCCAAGACCGCGGCAAAGGCCAAGCCTGTGAAGCCGGCCGCACCGGCTGCCGCTCCCACGGGGCTTGTCGAAGGCGCCAAGGCTCCCGCCTTCAAGCTGCCGCGCGACGGCGGCGGAACCGTTTCGCTGGCCGACCATGCCGGCCAGAAGCTGGTGCTGTTCTTCTATCCCAAGGCCAACACGCCCGGTTGCACCAAGGAGGCGATCGACTTCACGCGCCTGTCGAAAGACTTCGCGGCCGCCGGCACCGCGGTGCTCGGCGTGTCGGCCGATTCGGTGAAGGCGCAGGACAATTTCCGCGACAAGCACGACCTTGCCGTCCCCCTGATCTCCGACGAGACCCACGAGATGCTGGAGGCCTATGGCGCCTGGGGCGAGAAGTCGCTCTATGGCCGCAAGTTTCTCGGCATCATCAGGAGCACGGTGCTGATCGGCGCCGACGGCCGCGTTGCCAAAGTCTGGCGCAACGTCAAGGTCGACGGCCACGCCGATGCAGTGCTGGCCGCAGCCAAGGCGCTGTAGGAATCCCTGTAGGACTGCGAGGCATGGTGTTGGGGGAAAATTAACCATGCAGGGGTCAAATCCCTCCCGTAAATGACGCCGCTGGACACGACGATCTCCGGCCGGCGCGGGAGTGTCGATGTCGCATCGTTCCGGCCAGTACGCCGAATATCCCCAACACCATCCTCATGACCGCGGGCGCGCCGTACAGCAGCGGCGCACGCCCGCCCCTCATCCCGCCCCTGCGCCGGCCGCCTCGCAGAGCGACTACACGCTCGTGCATGCCGGCAAGCAGGTGCGCATCGGCCCTGTGGTGTTCTGGATCGTGGTCGGCACCGTCAGCCTGCTCGGCATCTGGTCGGCGGCGACCGCCACCTATTTCGCGTTCCGCGACGACGTGCTGACACGGCTGATCGCGCGCCAGGCCGAGATGCAATACGCTTACGAGGATCGCATCTCCGAGCTGCGCGCCAAGGTCGACCGCGCCACCAGCCGGCAGCTGCTCGACCAGGAGCAGTTCGACCAGAAGCTCGACCAGATCCTCAAGCGCCAGACCGCGCTGGAAGGCCGCGCCACCGCGCTCGGCAGCATGCCCGACATCACCGGCTCGATCCGCACGCCGGCGCGTGGCCCGGCGATCGAACCCTCGGCCGCGCCGTCGACGCCGAAGCCGTCGCCGATCAGCGATACCGTGACCTTCACCGCGCCGCCGGACCGCGAGGCGCGGCTCGAATCGCGCAGTCCCGTGCTGGCCAATGTGCAGCCGAGCCAATCCACCAAACTCGCGGGCGTCGACAACGTGCTGACGCGGCTGACGCGCTCGCTCGACCAGGTCGAGGCGCGCCAGGTCGCGATGCTGGCCTCGGCCGAAGAGACGCTGGAATCCAAGCTGCGCCGGATGCGCGGCGTGATCACCGATCTCGGCCTCGACATGGGCCAGCTCGAAGCGGCCGCACCGAAGGGCGGCATGGGCGGCCCGTTCGTGCCGGTCAAGCTCAGCGCCGAGTCCGGCCCGTTCGAGCGCCAGCTCTATCGCATCAGCATCACCCGCGCGCAGGTCGACAAGATGAACCGCACGCTGTCGCTGGTGCCCTATCGCAAGCCCGTCATCGGTGAGGTCGAGTTCACCTCGGGCTTCGGCGTGCGCTCCGATCCGTTCCTCGGCCGCCCGGCGATGCACACCGGCCTCGACTTCCGCGCCGCGACCGGCGATCCAGTGCGCGTCACCGCCAATGGCAAGGTCGTCAACGCCGGCTGGGCCGGTGGCTATGGCCGCATGGTCGAGGTCGATCATGGCAATGGCCTCTCCACCCGCTACGGCCATCTCTCCGAGATCAACGTCAAGATCGGCCAGCAGGTGAAGATCGGCGACATCGTCGGCGAAGTCGGCTCCACCGGCCGTTCGACCGGCCCGCATCTGCACTACGAAACCCGCATCGACGGCGAAGCCGTCGACCCGCAGAAGTTCTTGCGCGCGGGTGTGCGGTTGAGCGCGGGTTAGAAATCTCATCCAGACGCGCGGCTGATGCGCAACGGCGTTGCGCGATCGCAATTGGTGCTGGTCCCCGGGGCATGCTAAGCATGCTGCGGGGATTTCAGGGCCGTGCATCGCATTTCAGCGCATAGCAAACATCTGACGGGCGTCATCGCCTGTGCGATGGCCTATGTGCTCGCAGTGCAGGTCACGCTTGCGGTGAGCTTGAACGCCTGGCTGCCGCCGAGCTTTGCATTTGCATTCGGTGAGATCTGCCACGAACAGATCGACCGCGATTCTGGCCTGGCCGACCGCACCGACACGGAAGCGCCGGCGACGGTATCGGCGGCCCATTGCCCGCTCTGCGTCACACCCGCTTTCGCCTTGCTAATGCCGCCGGACGCGCCAGCAGGCACGCTACGGCGCTTCCTCGGCATTGCCTACGAACCGATCGCACCGCACCGGATTGCGATCGCCGAGGTCGACGCCGCCCACCGGGCGCGCGCACCGCCTCTGCGCACCTGAGCGGCTTTCGCCGCCCTTTCAAGATCCATCGCTGTGCCACATGCCGCCTCCGCTCTCGCGGAGCCGCAGCTTGATGGCACGCGCATCTCGGTCTCATCAGCCGGGCGCCGCTGGCGCGCGCCTGGCTCCCGGTCTCATGCGCAGAGATCTGCGCAGCATCCTTTCAGAGTTCGTCATGTCGAACGTCCTTTCAGGCTCAAAGCCGCCCACCGCCTCCGCACCTCCGCGGCCGATATCGTCCGCGCTGCTCGCAGCGACAGCCTTGTTATGCTCCGCAGCAGGACCCGCCCTCGCCCGCCCCGCAGCGTCGTTGCCGACAGTCACCGTCGACCCCGCGCGTCCGCGCAATGCGAAGCCGCGGCCTGCCGTGAACCATCAGCCTCACGAGGCTCACGCACCCGCAACGCGTTCCGCTGAGCCGGCCGCGCGCAAAGATACAGCGCCGGCCACCGCAAGCCGTACGCTGCCGGCGCAGGCTGCCTTCGATCGCGGTCTCGACTCGAGCGATTCGGCAGGCCTCGTCACCGATCTGCCGGGCGGCGCAGCCTGGGGCGCCGGCGGCGTTTCCAGCCTGCCCGCGATCAACGGCATGGGCGCCGACCGGCTCCAGGTCGCGATCAACTCGATGCTGATCTCGCCGGCCTGCCCGAACGAGATGAATCCGCCGCTGTCGTTCGTCAATCCGGCAATGATCGCGAAGATGCGCGCCTATCTCGGCATCGGCCCGGTCTCGGTCGGAGGCGACTACATCGGCAGCCGCATCGATGTCACCACGGCCCCGCCCACCTTCGCGGCGACCGACGGCTGGATCGCCAGTACCCGGATCTCCAGCTTCTTCCGCAGCAACGGCAACGCCTATGGCGTCGATGCGACGGCCACCGCCGCCAACCGCGACACCAGCGTCACCTACACCGGCGGCTGGGTCCGTTCCCGCAACTACAAGGCCGGCGACGGCACCACCGTGAAGTCGACGCTGTACGAGACGCAGAACCACGCCATCAGCATCTCCAAGCGCAGCTTCGGCAACCTGTTCACGTTCCAGGTCGGCGGCCAGTTCATCCCCTACCAGGGCTATGTGAACCAGTACATGGACATGGTCTACAACCGCGGCCTGTTCGCCAACGGCCGCTACGAAGGCACGTTCGACTGGGGCATGCTCGAGGCGTCCGCCTTCGTGCATCAGATCCGGCACACGATGGGCTTCATCGCGCCCGACAAGGTCGCCTCGATGCCGATGGACACCAAGGGCCTGGACGGTGGCTACGCGATCAAGGCGACGCTGCCGGTGTCGGGCCAGGACCTCCTGCGCGTCGGCAACGAGCTTGCGCTCAACCGGCTCGACGACTGGTGGAGCCCGGTTGCAGGGTCGATGATGATGGGGCCGAACAGCTTCATCAACATCAACGGCGGACAGCGCGACCGCATCGGCACCTTCGTCGAATGGGAGCGGCACTGGGATCGGCAGTGGACGTCGATCGTCGGCCTGCGCAACGACATCGTGCGGATGAACACCGGCAACGTCTCGGGCTACAACGCGATGATGTACGGCGCCGACGCCGCGGCGTTCAACGCTGCCGATCATGCCCGGACCGACGTGCACCTCGATGGCTCCGCGCTCGTCCGCTACGAGCCCGACGCGATCAGCCAGTTCGAGCTCGGCTTCGCCCGCAAGACGCGCTCACCGAACCTCTATGAGCGCTACGCCTGGTCGACCAATGCGATGGCGATGCAGATGATCGGCTGGTTCGGCGACGGCAACGGCTATGTCGGCAATCTCGACCTCAAGCCGGAGAAGGCGCACACCGTCAGCTTCACCGCCGGCTGGCACGATCCGGCGCAGAAGCTGTGGGACGTCAAGGTGACGCCCTATGCCAGCTACGTGCGGGACTACATCGACGTCGACCGCTGCAAAACGGCGAGCTGCCTCGCCAGCAACCCCGCCAACCTGACGACCAATACCGGCTTCGTCTATCTGCAGTTCGCCAACCACGACGCCACGCTGGCCGGCGTCAATGTCGAAGGGCGCCTCACGGTGTGGGACGACCTGACCTACGGCCACGGCCAGATCCGTGGCCTGATCAGCTACGTCAGGGGCTACCGCACCGACGGCGTCGACCTCTACCACATGATGCCGGTCAACGCGAAGCTCGCGCTCGATCATCATCTCGGCGGCTGGACCAACTCGGTCGAGCTGCAGCTCGTCGGCTCCAAGAATGTCGTGAGCCAGGTCCGCAACGAGCTGACCACGGCGTCCTACGCTCTGGTCAACCTGCGCACCGGCTATCAGTGGCAGCACGTGCGGCTCGATCTCGGCGTCGACAACCTGTTCAACCGGACCTATGACCTGCCGCTCGGCGGCGCCGATCTGGTCGACTATCAAGTGGTGTCGATGATGGGCTCATCCGCAGCCTACGGCTACTCCGTCAAGGGTCCTGGTCGTTCACTGAATGCGCGGCTCAGCGTGAGCTTCTGACGACGGGCCGGCCCGCGGCGCGCAAGCCGTGGGCCGGCATGTCTCAGGAGGTTTCGAGCGCATCCAGAAACCGCGACAGATCCGCCCAGAGCTCGCCGGGCTCCTCCAGCCCGATGCTCAGCCGCACCAAGCCTTCCGCTGCATTCCATGGCCGCACCGTGCGGTCGGCCGTGACATCCATCGGCGCGATCAGGCTGTGGGTGCCGCCCCAGGAGGCGCCGATCGCGAACATCCTGAGATGACCGAGCGCAGAATAGACCCGTGTTGCAAACTCCGGCTTGATGACGAGGCTGAACACGGTGCTCGCAGCCTTGAAGTCACGCACGAACACCTCGTGGCCGGGACAGGACGGCAGCGCCGGATGCAGCACGCGCGCGATGGCCGGCGCGGCTTGCAGCCGCTCGGCGAACTCCAGCGCGACGCGCCCGGAATGCGCCATGCGCACGCCCATGGTCTCGATGCCGCGCAGCGCCAGCGCCGCCTCGTCGGGCGACACGCCGATCCCGAGTACGCCCAGCACATCCTTGAGCGCCTTGCGCAAGCTGAGATCCCTGACCGTGATCGAGCCGAGCAGCAGGTCGGAATGGCCGCCGACATATTTGGTCAGCGCCTCCACCGCGAAATCGACGCCATGCGCCAGCGGCTTGAACAGCAGCGGGCTCGCCCAGGTGTTGTCGCAGCCGGTGAGCACGCCCGCAGCCTTCGCGGCCCGCGCGATCGCCGGCACATCCTGCACCTCCATCGTGCCCGAGCCCGGCGATTCCAGCCAGACCAGCTTCGTGCCGGCATCGATGAGATCGCTGATGCCGCCCCCGATCAGCGGGTCGTAGACCTCATGCGCGATACCGCGCGAGGCGAGATAGGTCGCGCAGAGATGGCGCACCGGCGGATAGACGTGATCCGGGATCAGCACCTTGTCACCCGGCTTGAGCACGGCAAGCATCGTGATCGCGACCGCAGCCTGCCCACTCGGAACCAGCACGGTGCGCTCGCCGCCGTGCAATGCCGTGATCTGCGCCTCCAGCGTCCGGGTCGTCGGCGTGCCATGCAGGCCATAGGTGTAGCCATCCAGGCCGCGCGCGGCGCGCCGCGCAAAATCCTGCGGATCGTCATAGACGATCGTCGAGGCGCGATGGGTCGGAACGGCCAGCGACTTGAAGCCGTCCTGGGATACGGCAGGATGCTGAACGCAGCGGGTGAGATCGTGCATGGAAACCTCGTGAGACAATGCCGGCGACGATCGTAGCGCAATCGCGCGCGCAGCGCGCTGACAACGTCTCGACGCTCGGCCGATGCCAGCCTCCTGCTCACGTCGCCGCTGTCAGCGCCTGCGCCACGCGATGCAGCGCCTCGTCGAGCTCGGGCAACGGCAGCACGCCGAAGCCGAGACGAAAGACCCGCGATTCGTCGCCGAACCACGATCCCGGCGCAACGCGTGTTTCACGCGCAGCCAGCCCGCGATGAAAGCGCTCCACGTCCCCGTCGTCGAACATCTCACGCCGCAGCCTGATGCAGCACAGCGCGCCGGCATCCGGCCTGATCCATTCGATCAGCCTGGCATGATCGGCAACGAACGCGGCGGCCCGCGCCAGGCCCGCGGCGAGATGACGGCGCCGGTCGCGCATGATCGTGTCCAGCCGGCGCAGGATGAGCAGCGCAATCGCTTCATCGACGACAGAGTTCGAGATCGTCGTGTTGAACTTGCCGAGCGCGAGCTGCGCGCGCAGCGCCTCGTCGCGCGTGATCATCCATCCGGTGCGGATGCCCGGCGCACCATGGCATTTCGAGAACGACGCGCAGCTGATAATGCGGCGATCCTGCGCAACGACGCTCGGACGCGGCTCCGCCTCGCCATGCACCGCCTCGCGATAGGTCTCATCCACCAGCAGGAAAGCCTCGGGACAGATCTCGTCCATCGCCGCGAGCACCTCGCGCAGCTCGCGATGGGACATCGCCACGCCGGACGGATTCTGCGGCGAGGCCAGGCTGACCAGCCGCGTGCGCGCCGTCAGCAGCGATCGCAGGCGGTCGATGTCGAAACGATAGCCGTCGTCGAAATGGAGCGACCAATCGACAACGCGCAGGCCCACCGACGCAAGCACGTTGCGCGCATTGGGAAACGCCGGCCGTCCGATCACGGCCTCCGCACCGGGCTCACCGAGAACGAAGGCGAGCAGGAACAGCGCCTGCATGCTGCCGATGGTGGTGATGACATCGTCGGCGCCGACCCCGTGTCGCGCGGCGATCAGCCCTCGCAACTCGGCGTGGCCCTCGGTCGGACCGTAGCTCAACGCGAGATCCTTCAGATGACTGCTGAGCCCTTCCGCGAGCAGCGCGCCGAGCCTGAGATCCGGGCCGATGCTCTCGGCGAGATCGTAACGCGCCGGCTGCGAGGTCAGGCTGATGATGTCGTTGTGCGGGAAACGGCCGGGCACGTAAGGCATGGATGAGCTCCGAATGATGCGCTCAAGCTACCGCTCGGAGGACCGGGGATGACAGATACAAACGACCCCGATTGTCACCGGTACAGATTTGCGATTGGATGATCTGTATGGACCAGCGCACCTCCTCCTCCCCGCCGCTCTACGAAGACCTTGCAGCCCGCGTCACGGCCCTTGTCGATGCCGGTGTGCTGCGTCCGGGCATGCGCGCGCCCTCGGTACGCGCCTTCGCGTCCCAGCATCAGGTCAGCCTGACGACGGCGGTGCAGGCCTATCGCCTGCTGGAGGATCGCGGCGTGCTGGAGGCCCGGCCGAAATCCGGCTTCTACGTCACGCAGCGGAGCCACCGGCAGCGCGCGCTGCCGACCGCGTCGCAGCCGCCGCAACGGGCCAGGCCGGTCGCCGTATCAAGTCCCGTGTTCAGCGTGCTCTCCTACGCCGGCGACCCGTCCTACGCGCCGCTCGGCTGCGCCCTCCCGAGCGCAAGTCTGCTCGCGGCCGAGCGGCTGGACCGCCACCTCGCCCGCTGTGCCCGCGTCCATGGCCGCCACTACAACATCTACGCCGATCCGCATGGCGATGCCGAGCTGCGCGGCCAGATCTCCGAGCGTGCCCTGCGGCTCGGGCACGCGGTGCCGCCCGATGGCGTGCTCATCACCAATGGCTGCACCGAGGCGCTGAACATCGCGCTCGGCGTCACAACGAAGCCGGGCGACACGGTCGCGATCGAATCCCCGACCTATTTCGGCCTGCTGCAGGTGCTCGAGGCCCGCGGCCTGCGCGCGCTCGAGCTGCCGACGGATCCTGCCAGCGGCGTCGACGTCGCCGCGCTCGACAAAGCGCTCGGCACACGTCGCGTCGCCGCCTGCCTTTTCGCCTCGAGCTTCAACAATCCGCTGGGCACGCGCACCGACGATGCGAGGAAGGCTGCGATCATCCGCGTGCTCACGCGCCACGGCGTGCCGCTGATCGAGGACGACATCTACGGCGACATCAGTTTCGGCGACGACCGGCCGCGCCCGTTCGCCGCGATCGGACCGAACGCCGACATCATCCTGTGCAGCTCGTTCTCGAAGACCATCGCGCCGGGTTATCGCATCGGCTGGCTCGCCGCCAACCGCCGTCACGATGAAATTCTCGCGGCAAAATTCGCGCTGTCGCTGAGCGGCGCGGCCTTGCCGCAAAAGGCGATGGCCGACTTTCTCAAGTCCGGCGGCTACGACGCCCATCTGCGCCGCATCCGCAAGGCGTTCGCCGACAACGTCGACCGCATGCGCCGCGTGGTCGACCGCAGCTTCCCAACGGACACACGGATGACCGACCCCAAGGGCGGCTTCGTGCTGTGGCTGGAGCTGCCGGAGCAGTTCAACTCCGACGCACTCTATGTCAGCGCCATCCGCGAGCGCATCTGCTTCGTGCCCGGCGGTCTGTTCACGGCGACATCAGGCTATCGCAACTGCCTGCGACTGAGCTGCAGCCATGATTGGGACGCGCGGATCGAGCGCAGCGTCGCCCGTCTCGGCGAGCTGGCACACGAGCTACTTACGTAGGTGTCCAGGACGGTCTTTGGGTGGCTCTGGCAATGCCCTATCGCTTGGCCGGCAGCACGAACACCTGGCCGGGATAGATCAGATCCGGCCGGCGGATCTGCTCACGGTTGGCGCGGTAGATGACCGCATAGCGCGTGCCTTCGCCGAGGAGACGGCGGCTGATGTGCCACAGGCTGTCGCCGCGCGACACGGTGATCGTCCTGGCGCCGCTGCGCGCGGGTGACGCGGCAACGTCCTTGAGGTCGGCCGGCGATGCCGATGCGAGCTGCGTGCGCGCGCCGGGAGCACCGCCGCTTCCCTGCCCCTGGGCCGCGGCGGCAGGCAGCGCGGCCGTGGTCAGCGCGTCCGGCACGTTCAACGGCACCTCCGCGCGCGCCTGAACGGCGCCGCTCTTGGCATCGACCTCGTCGAACCGCAGCCGGTCCTTGCCGGCCCAGGCGGCATCCTTGATGGTCGTCGCGACGCGGCCATCCGCAGCGGCCGTCGCCGTGCTGACGAGGCGGTCGTTGAGATAGATCCGCACGGTCGCCCCGGGCCGGGCACGGCCGCTGACGCGCAGATGGCCGTTCGGCTCGAAGTCGACCGCGTCGACCGCAACCGCCAGCGGCGCCGAGGCGGCCGGCTTCGACAGCACGCGCGTCGGCTGGTCCGGCGCGATCACCGCGACCGTCGCCGGCCGCTTGCTAGCCTCGACCACCACCGCCACGCTCTGCTTGGACGACATCTCGCGGCCATCCGACTGCTTGGCCCGCAAGGTCAGATCGAACGTCCCGGCGGGCAGCGGCGGCGGCACCATCGAGAATTGACCCGAGCGATCGGCGACCACCCGCGCATGCGGCTCGCCATTGCGCAACAACTCGACGGTCGCGCCTGGCGCGGCACGACCCGCAACGACGGTGTCGCCCGTTGGCTCCACGCTGACCACATCGAACGACGGCCCGTCGCTCTCCGCCGCCGGCGGCGCCACCGGCGCCAGCAGCGCAGCCAGCCCGCTCGCCTGCTGTTGCGCTGACGCCAGCGCGGCCGCGGTCTGGCTCGCGCCGCCTTTGTCCGCCGTACGCGGCTCGGCCACGCTGGCGTGCTGCGGAGCAGCGGGCGCACCGGCTGTCGGAGAGCTCGGCACGACCGCGGCATCCTGGCTCGCAGACGTCCCGTCACGCTTGAAGATCGAGAAATCGAGACCGAAGCCGTGCGCGACCGCGATGGCTACGCCTGCGATCGCGAGCGCCGCAACAGCGCCGCCCCCCCAGATCAATCGTCCGCCTTTTCCGATGCTCATGCGGTGATCCGTCCCTGTGCGAGCGCGGAGACGACGGCTCCGTCAGCGGGAATCTTCCTTTGCTCATAACATCATGCGGGGCGGAATGCCATTGCTCGGCTGCCTGGATCATCCATCGAGCCGCCCAACCTCCTCGAGTGTGACTTCGGCGCGTCGGGCAACGCGCAGGCGTCGGGCACCGCGCAGGATCTGCCGGTGAGGCCGTGGAGCCCAATCAGGCCTCATACGACGACACGCCGGGGGCTTCCGGATTTCGGAAGAGATCGACGCGCACACCAAACTTTTCTCTTTCGCTTTTCCAGAATTCATGTATGATCCGCCCATCCTGCCTCGTTGCGAGGGGCGTACGCGTCGTCACGGACGTTGGGGCGGGATGCGGTGGACGCGGTGGCGGTGCATGACGGGCATCGTTGCGCGGACGGCGAAGTCGCGTGGTCCTGACCTCCCGATGCTGAGGTCAAGTCCGTCGACGGTGCGAAATGCACGGCGCGGATGACGGGGGCAAGACAGCCCGGTCCCCGGGGAGATCGCGTATAAGCCGTTAAAACTATCGCGCGGGGAATGCCGGGTCGATCGGCTGAACCTGTGGTGACTGCCGCCTGCTTTTCTTACTGCAGGCGGGCCATGGGTGAGGCCTTCACCCGGCATTCCCCGCGCCCTCGGTTTGCGAGGGCTCGCTACCGAAAGACCCGGGCGCCAGCGCGCCGCGGGACGAAGCTATGCATCCTGACGTGCATATTACCGGCCGTGCGATCGCAGCCACGCTGGCCCCTCATGCACAACGCGTAGTCATACGGTGCCCGGGCTTTACGCAAGTTTTAACGATCGGTGGCTCTCTAGCGCAGTTCCAGGGTGGGAATTCCGAATCCGAATGCAATGATGCAACTGGAGACCACGACGCGTGCGCAAGAATCTGCCGGTCACGACCACTGAATATCCGATCACGGACGAGACGCTGATTGTCTCACGCACCGATCTCAAGGGCAGGCTGACCTATTTCAACGATCAGTTTGTCGATGCAGCCGGCTTCACGCCCGACGAGCTGATGGGCCAGCCGCACAACATCATCCGCCATCCCGACATGCCGCCGGCGGCGTTCGAAAATCTCTGGGACACCCTGAAGCAGGGCAAGCCGTGGGCCGGCGCGGTCAAGAACCGCCGCAAGAACGGTGACTTCTACTGGGTGCTGGCGACCGCCTCCGCCATTCGCGAGAACGGCGAGATCACCGGCTACACCTCGATCCGGACCAAGCTCCCGGCCGACCAGCGCGCCGAAGCCGAGAAGGTCTATGGCCTGCTCAACCAGAACAAAGCGCAGGACTACACGATCAGCGCCGGCGTCATCCGACACCGCTCGGTGTTCGACCGGCTGTCATTCTTCACCGGCACGCTGAAGGCGCGGCTGACGACGCTTGCCGCGGTGCTCAGCCTCTTCATGCTGATCATCGGTGGGGCGGGCCTGCTGTCCACCCGGTCCAGCAATGCCGGCCTGAAGTCGATGTATGAGGACCGCACTGTGCCGCTGGCCCAGCTGTTCGAGATCAGCGACCGGAGCCTGCACAACATGTCGTCGCAGCAATCGGCAGCGACCAACGGCAAGGCCGGCAGGCCGATCGACGGGATCGGCACGCTGGTCGACGAAAATAGCGCGCGCATTTCGAAGCTCTGGGCCGACTACATGGCGAGCTATCTGACGCCGGAAGAGAAGACGGTCGCCGACGCCTACGCGATCAAGCGCAAGGCGTATCTCGAGGAAGGCATCAAGCCCGCACTGGCCATGCTTCAGCAGCGCAAGTTCGACGAGGCGAGCGAGCATATCGCCACCAAGGGACATGATCTGTTCGAGGCGTCAAAACACGAGCTCGAAAAGCTCGTCGCCATCCAGGTCAAGGAAGCCAAGCGACTCTACGAGGAAGCGGAAGGTCAGTACGAAGTCGTGTTCGGGCTCGTCGCAGCATTGATCCTGGCCGGCATCGGGCTCGGCGCGCTGTTCAGCCTGCAGACCATCCGCGCGGTGCTGCGGCCGGTCGGCGTCCTGAACGAGGCGATGCAGAACATCACCGGGGGCAAGCTCGACAATCGCATTCCGGTGGAGCGCGATGACGAGGTCGGCGATGCGCTGCGCAATCTGCAGACGGTGCAGTCCATCGTCCGCTTCAACAGCGAGGAAGTGAAGGCGGTGCAGCGCACGGCCGAGGTCAAGCGCAAGGCAGGGATGAACCAGCTTGCAAGCGAGTTCGAAGGCGCGATCGGCGGCATCGTGCAAACCGTGTCGGCGGCTTCGTCGCAGCTCGAGACGTCGGCGGGCACGCTGTCCTCGAACGCAGCGCGATCCCAGCAGCTGGCCACCACCGTGGCGGCTGCATCCGAGCAGGCGTCGACCAACGTCCAGTCGGTCGCCTCGGCCACGGAGGAGCTGACCTCCTCCGTCACCGAGATCAGCCGTCAGGTCCAGGAATCGGCCAGAATGGCCACAGGCGCCGTCGAACAGGCCCGGGTCACCAATGACCGCGTCAACGAGCTGTCGAAGGCGGCCGCACGGATCGGCGATGTCGTCGAGCTGATCAACACCATCGCCGGCCAGACCAACCTGCTCGCGTTGAACGCGACGATCGAGGCGGCGCGCGCCGGCGATGCCGGCCGCGGTTTCGCGGTGGTCGCATCCGAGGTCAAGGCGCTCGCCGAGCAGACCTCGAAGGCCACGGGCGAGATCGCCCAGCAGATCTCGGGCATCCAGTCGGCCACCCAGGAATCGGTCTCGGCGATCAAGGAGATCAGCACGACGATCGAGCGGCTGTCGGAAATCTCCTCGACCATCGCCGCGGCCGTCGAGCAGCAGGGCGCCGCGACGCAGGAGATCTCGCGCAACATCCAGGAGGCGTCGCGCGGCACCACCGAGGTCAACACCAACATCGTTGACGTCCAGCAAGGCGCAGCCCAGACCGGCTCGGCCTCCGGCAACGTGTTGTCGGCGGCGCAGTCGCTGTCTCAGGAGAGCGACCGGCTGCGACAGGAGGTCAACCGGTTCCTCAGCAACGTCCGCGCGGCCTGAGCCGCTGCGCTCTCAGCGCCCGATCTGCCGGATCGGGCGGCCCTGGCTGATGAAGGCGTAATGGCCGGCGCCGATGCCGCCGACCATCAGCGCCTCGACCACGGGCTCGGCGATCTCGCCGGTCGCGGCCCAGTCGACCACGAAATTGGCGCCCGTCCCGCCGCGGGTGTCCTTGGTCGGAACGAAGATCTCGATCGTCGCGAACGGCTTCAAGGCGACCGGCGCAGGCAGATGGGCTTCGACCAGCGCGCCGGCCGTGTCGTAATAGTTGATGCGCCTGATGATCAGCGGCCGCTGCTCGGAGGCGTTGTGGATGCTCAAGGTGACCGAGAAGTCGGCCTGGATCCTGCCGGGCGTCATCGCGACGCTGGAATAGACGGGGACATAGACCGCGCCCGTCACGGTCGCCGCCTCGGCCGGAACCGCGGTCAGCGAGCTCGCGAAGGCGGCCGTGACGCTGTCGGCGGCCCGTGCCGCGCCACCCGCGAGCCACAGCGCCAGGAGCGCCGTCCCGATGTGACAGATTGCGGGTTTCCTTGTGCGGCGGCGCGACATAAGTTGCCGCCCCGGGGGTTGCTTCATGCATGAACTGATCGGCGACATCACGCTCTGCATCCTGTTTGCATGGGTGCTTGGACTGGCGGCGCATCGTTGGCGCCAGCCCTCGATTCTCGCTTATCTGGTCGCGGGCTTCGCCATTGGCCCCTTCGGCACCGGCTGGGTCAAGTCCCAGGAATCGATCTCGGTGATTTCCGAGCTCGGCCTGATCTTCATGCTGTTCATGATCGGGCTCGAGATCGACCTGAAGAAGATCATCCGCGCCGGGCCGGTGATCCTCATCGCCGGCGGCGTTCAGCTTCTGGGCGGTGCCGCGCTCGGCATCCTGTTCTTCGTCGCCATCGGCATGCGGATGGGCGCCGAGAGCTATGATGCGCTCTATCTCTGCGTGGCCTGCGCGCTGTCCTCGACCGTGATCATCGTCAAGGTGCTGTACGAGAAGCGCGAGTTGGACACCCTGCCCGGCCGGATCACGCTCGGCGTGCTGGTGCTGCAGGACGTATTCGCCATCCTGTTTCTGGCGGTGCAGCCGAGCCTCGACGACCTGCATTTCGGGGTGATCCTGCTGTCCTTCGCCCGCGCCGGCGCGCTGGTCGCGATCGCGCTGCTGCTCAGCCGCTATGTGCTGCCGCCGGTGTTCCACCGCATCGCGCGAACCCCCGAGCTGATCCTGCTCGGCGCGCTGGCCTGGTGCTTCCTGATCGGCGAGATCGCCGAACGGCTGCACCTCTCGCGCGAGATGGGCTCGCTGATCGCCGGCGTCTCGCTGTCGACCTTCCCTTATGCGCTCGACGTCACCGCGAAGGTGACGACGTTGCGGGATTTCTTCATCACGCTGTTCTTCGTCGCGCTCGGCATGACCATCCCGATCCCGACGCTGCCGGTGGTCGGGCTGGCGCTGGTGATCGCGCTATTCACGGTGGCGAGCCGGCTGCTCACCACCTTCACGCCGCTCTACATGATGAGGCAGGGCCTGCGCGCGAGTCTCCTGCCCGCGCTCAACCTGGCCCAGATCAGCGAGTTCTCGCTGGTGGTCATCCAGACCGGCGCCGCCGCCGGACATCTGAAGACCGGCACCTCGAGCGCGGCGTCGTTCGCCTTCGTGCTGCTGGCGGTGCTCTCGACCTTCGTCATCGTGCGCTCCGATCCGATCGTGCGGCGAACGATCCCGCTTCTGAAGCGCGTCGGCCTGCACGACCTCGATGCCGGCAAAGACGGCGAAGCCGGCCACGAGGGCGGCCATGCCGGCCGGCCGATCGTGCTGCTCGGCTTCTTCCGCACCGCCAGCGCCCTTCTCAGCGAGATCGAGCGTAATGAGCCCGCGCTTCTGGAGCAGATCGGCGTCGTCGACTTCAATCCGGTGGTGTTCCGCACGCTCTCCGATCGCGGCATCCAGGTCACCTATGGCGACATCAGTAATGTCGACACGCTCATTCATGCCGGAGTCGGCCAGGCCGAGCTGATCATCCTCAGCATTCCGGACTCGCTGCTCAAGGGCGCCAATAACGAGAAGCTGGTGCGGCACGTCCGCAGCATCAACGCGTCAGCCAAGATCGTCGCGACCGCCGACCTGCTCGCTGACGTCAACGATCTCTACGATGCCGGCGCGGATTACGTGACGGTGCCGCGGCTCAGCGATGCGCAGGTGCTGCTCAATCTGATCCAGGACGCGAGCGCGGGCCTGTTGTCAGAGCGGCGCAGCCAGGCCGAAGCCATGCTGGCCGACCGCCGCGAGGTGCTGCCGTGACGCGCCTCAGCTCTTTTCAATCACTCCAGACCCGCCAGATGCAATGCAATGACCAATAGCCACGTCCACGTCGTCGATCACCCGCTGGTTCAGCACAAACTCACCTTGATGCGCGAGCGCGACCGCTCCACCAAGGGTTTCCGCGAGCTGCTCAACGAGATCGGCATGCTCCTGGCCTACGAGGTCACGCGCGACCTGCCGATCGAGCTGGTCGACATCGAGACACCGATCGCGGCGATGAAGGCGCCGAAGATCGCAGGCAAGAAGCTGACCCTGGCGCCAATCCTGCGCGCCGGCGTCGGCTTTCTCGACGGCATGCTGGCGCTGATGCCATCGGCGCGCATCGCCCATATCGGCCTGTATCGCGACCCGAACACGCTGCAGGCTGTCGAGTACTACTTCAAGGCGCCGCAGGATCTGTCAGACCGCACCGTGATCCTGATGGACCCGATGCTCGCGACCGGCAACTCCGCCTGCGCCGCGGCCGAATTGCTGAAGGCGCGCGGCGCCCGCGACATCCGCTTCGTCTGCCTGCTGGCGGCTCCGGAGGGCATCGCCCGGTTCGAGAAGGAGCACCCGGACATCCCGATCTGGACCGCCGCGATCGACGAGAAGCTCAACGACCACGCTTATATCGTGCCGGGCCTCGGCGATGCCGGCGACCGGATGTTCGGGACGAAGTAGGAAAAGTCAGGAGGCGCGTGGCGCGAGTCGCAGAATATTGAAGACGCGTCCGTCGATCACCAGCAGCGCGCTCCCGATCACCAGCGCACCAAGGATCTCCCGCAGCGAAATGGTCTCGCCGAGCACCAGATATCCGAGCAGGATCGTCGTCAGCGGGATCAGCAGAGTCACGAGGGTCACGTTGGTTGCGCCGGACCGGCGCAGAACCTGAAAGAACACGATGTAGGCGAAGGCCGTCGACAGCGCCGCGAGGGCAGAGATCGCGAGCCAGGTCTGCAGGCCGGGCATCGGCAGGCGCCAGGGCTGGTCGACCACCCCTGCGATCACGAGCATCATCACGCTCGAGGCGCACAGTTGGAACGTGGCGGTGGCAAGCGGCGGCGAGTTGGCGAGATGGCGCCGCACCAGCAAGGCGGCAATGCCATAGCTCAGCGACGCGCCGAGACCGAACAGAATGCCGTAGCCGGCGCCATCCATCCCCGGCCCAGCCCGCAGGATCACGACGCCGACGAGACCCACGATCAGACCGGCGACGCGGCGCGCGGAGAGCCCTTCCTCACCCGCGGCCGCCATCACCGCGATCGTGAACAGCGGCGTCGTGGCGTTGAGAACCGCGGCGAGACCCGATGTGATGTAGGTCTGGCCGATGACGATGAGGCAGAACGGCACGACATTGTTGAACAGCGCGACCGCAAAATAGGGCCGCCACCCGGCGATCCCCTTGGGGAAGCCGAGCCCGCGCAGGCGCAGGATGGGCAGCAGGATCGCGGCCGCCAGCGCGATGCGCAACAGCACCAGCGTCAGCGGCGGCAGCTCCTTCAAGGCCAGGCCATTGAAGATGAAGGAGCCGCTCCACAGCAGCGATAGCAGGCCGAGCAGCGACCAATCGCGTGGATCCATCCTGTCGTTAGGGAGTCCCATTATCGCCCGCCGCCGTTCGAAGGTCGCGTGATCGTTGCAGCGGCCGCCACAGACTGTCCACCCGCTTTCCGTCGGTGCAGAGGTTCGCCGCCGAGGTTCAGGCCTTCCGCCGCGAGACCAGCTCGATCATGCGGCCTTCGTCTTCGTCAGGCATCGCCGCTTTTGCCCGGGCATAGGCATCCACTGCGGCCTGCGCCATCACGGGACGCTCGCCCAGCAGCTCCTCAGCCAGCCGCAACGCATAGGCCGCGTCCTTGTGGCGAAGCGCCGCCGTGAAGCTCGCGTCGGCGAAGTTGCGCGCAATCATGCGGGGCGCGTGGCGCAGCACCTGCGGGCTCGCCGCGACGCCGCTCTGGATCGCCTCGAGCACAAGGGCCATGTCGAGCCCCGCCTGCTCGGCGATCGCAAGCCCCTCCGCCAGGCCCGCGATCTGCATCGCGCCGAGCAGGTTGTTGATCAGCTTGTAGACGGTACCGGCGCCGACCGGGCCGAAATGGCGGATGGTGGAGCCGATCGGCGTCAGATACGGCCGCGCCCGTTCGAGATCGGCAGCATCGGCGCCGACCAGCAGGGTCAGCTTGCCGCCGGCGGCCGCATCGGGCAGCCCCGTCACCGGGCAATCGAGATAGGTCACGCCACGGGCGTTCAGCTCGCGCGACAGCCGCAATGCATGATCGCGCGAGACCGTCGAGCATTCGATCGCAATCGTGCCGACCCGCATCGTCGCCGCAGCGCCGTCCGGCCCGAGCCAGACCGCGCGCGAGGCCTCGTCATCGGCGACCATGGTGACGACCGCATCGGCATCGATCGCTGCATCAGCCGGTGACGTCGACCAGCGCACGCCGCGCGCGATCAAATCCTCGGCCTTGGCCTTGCTGCGATTCCAGACCGCCACCGAATAGCCGGCCTCGAGATAGCGGCCGGCCATGCCATGCCCCATCCGCCCGAGCCCGATGAACGCGACGCGCGCCACCGGCTAGTCCACGTCCTCGATCGCAGCCCCCGGCGTGGTGCCGAACGCGCGCTGCGCCAGGGTCGCCGCCATGAACTCGTCGAGATCGCCGTTGAGCACGCCCGAAGTATCGGAGGTCTGCACGCCCGTGCGGAGGTCTTTCACCATCTGATAGGGCTGCAGCACGTAGGAGCGGATCTGATGGCCCCAGCCGATCTCGGTCTTGGCGGCCTGGTCGGCAGCCGCCTTCTCCTCGCGCTTCTTCAGCTCGATCTCGTACAGGCGCGCACGGAGCATGTCCCATGCCTGCGCACGGTTCTTGTGCTGGGATCGGCCGGCCTGACAGACCACCGCAACGCCGGTCGGGATATGGGTCAGGCGGACCGCCGATTCGGTCTTGTTGACGTGCTGGCCGCCGGCGCCGCCCGACCGCATGGTGTCAACGCGAACGTCGGACTCCTTGATGTCGATCTTGATGCTGTCGTCGATCACGGGGAAAATCTGGACCGACGAGAACGAGGTGTGGCGGCGCGCATTCGAATCGAACGGCGAGATACGGACCAGGCGATGCACGCCGGCTTCCGTCTTGAGCCAGCCATAGGCATTGTGGCCGGAGATCTGGATGGTCGCCGACTTGATACCGGCCTCTTCACCGAGCGATTCTTCGAGAAACTCGACCTTGAAACCATGAGTCTCGGCCCAGCGCGTGTACATGCGCAGCAGCATCGAGGCCCAGTCCTGGCTCTCGGTGCCGCCAGCACCGGCGTGAACCTCCAGATAGGTGTCGAACTTATCGGCCTCGCCGGACAGCAGCGCCTCGAGCTCGCGCCGCGCGACTTCCTTCTTGAGGTCTTTGAGCGCATTCTCGGCTTCAGCGACCACGCCGGCATCGTTCTCGGCCTCGCCGAGTTCGATCATGTCGATGTTGTCGTTGAGCTCACGCTCCACCTTGCCGATGCCGGTGAGCGAATCCTCAAGAGAGGTCCGCTCCTGCATCAGGCGCTGAGCTTTTTGGGGATCGTTCCAGAGATTGGGATCTTCGGCGAGCTTGTTCAGCTCGGCCAGCCTTGCCGTCGATGTCTCGACGTCAAAGATGCCTCCTCAGCAGCCCGACCGACTGCTTGATCTCTTCTACGATTTTTTCGATTTCGGCGCGCATATGGCTCTCTTCGGGCTACGGCCGAAACCGCAGCGTCATGTTCGACAGGGGATGTAGCGGCGCGCGGTGCAAAGCGCAATCGCCTGCACCGCGCCGTCGCGCGTTTCGCCCGTCTAATAGAGGCTACCCGTGCCCGGCCGGATGATGAAGTTCCCCGAATCAGGCTGGCCGCCCGCTTGCGACGGCATCCCGCGCCCATCGGCATCGGCCACGCCGATGACCGAGTAGTTGTCCGGCGGCGCGGTGCCCGGCTTGAACGCCTCCATGATGGTGCGGCCACCGTCGCCCGGGCTCGCCCGCATGCCGGTCTTGGCATCGACGCGGACCAGCTTGATGCCGGCCGGGATCTTGAAGGGCGTGGCCGGCTTGTCGGCCAGCGCGAGCTTCATGAAGTCCTTGGCGATCGGCGCGGCGAGGTGGCCGCCCGTCGCGGCATTGCCTTTGCCGAGCGGACGCGGCTTGTCGTAGCCCATGTAGATGGCCACCGCGAGATCCGGCGAGAAGCCGACGAACCAGGCGTCCTTGGCCTCGTTTGTGGTGCCGGTCTTGCCGGCGATCGGCTTGCCGACCTCCTTCAGCACGGTCGCCGTGCCCGCCTGCACCACGCCTTCGAGCATCGACGTGATCTGGTAGGCCGTCATGGTGTCCAGCACCTGCTCGCGGCGATCGACGAGCTGCGGCTCGCTCTGGTTTTTCCAGCCGTCCGGGGCATCGCAGCCGCGGCACTCGCGGGCATCGTGCTTGAAGATGGTGTGGCCGTAACGGTCCTGGATTCGGTCGATCAAGGTCGGCTTCACCCGGCGGCCGCCATTGGCGATCATGGAATACGCCGTGACCATGCGCATTGCGGTGGTCTCGCCGGCGCCGAGCGCGTAGGACAGATAGTTCGGCAGCTCGTCATAGACGCCGAAGCGGCGCGCATATTCCGAGATCAAGGGCATGCCGACGTCCTGCGCGAGCCGCACCGTCACCGTGTTCAGCGACAGGCGCAGCGCATTGCGCAGGGTCGTGGGTCCGAGATACTTGCCGTTCGAGAAGTTGTCGGGACGCCAGACCTGGCCGCCCTGCCCCTGGTCGATCTCGATCGGCGCGTCGACGACCTGGGTCGACGGCGTGTAGCCGTTGTCGAGCGCCGAGGAATAGACGATCGGCTTGAACGACGACCCCGGCTGCCGATAGGCCTGCGTGGCCCGGTTGAACTGGCTCTGGTCGAAGGAGAAGCCGCCAACCATCGCGAGCACGCGCCCGGTGTTCGGATCCATCGCGACCATCGCGCCGGAGACTTCGGGCAATTGCTCGAGCCGATACTGGCCTTCGACGGGATTGCCTTCCTTGAACAGCGGATCGGCATAGATCACGTCACCCGGCTGCAGCACTTGAGCCACCGAGGTCGGGACCTTGCCACGACCATTGCCGGTCGCCGCACGCGCCCACTTCACGCCATCGAGTGTGATCAGGCCGGTCTGCCGTTCCTTGCTGACCGCGCCGCCGAGTTCGCGCGGCGGCTGGAAGCCGATGCGCGCCGACTGATCGCTGGTCTCGAGCACCACAGCCATGCGCCACGGCGAAATGTCGGACAGCGACTTGATCTCGGCGAGCTTGAGTCCCCAATCGCCGGAAATGTCGAGCTTGGAGACGGCGCCGCGATAGCCCTGCTCCTGGTCATACCTCACGAGGCCGGCCACCATGGCCTTGCGCGCCATGACCTGGACCTTCGGATCGAGCGTCGTCCGAACCGACAGGCCACCCTCGTAGAGCTTCTTCTCGCCGTAGCGCTCGAAGATGTCGCGCCGCACTTCCTCGGCGAAATACTCGCCGGCGAAGATGTGCGCGCCGGTGTTGCGGCTCGCGATGGTCAGCGGATCCTTGCGCGCCTTCTCGGCGTCGGCCTGCTTGATCCAGCCATTCTCCAGGAGGCGGTCGACGACGTAGTTGCGGCGCTCGATGGCGCGATCGCGGTTGCGGATCGGATGCAGGCTGCCCGGCATCTTCGGCAGCGCCGCGAGATAGGACGCCTCGGCGACCGTGAGTTCGTTGACCGACTTGTCGAAATACACCAGCGACGCCGCGGCGATGCCGTAGGCGCCGGAGCCGAGATAGATTTCGTTCAGATAGAGCTCGAGAATCTTGTCCTTCGAATAGGTGCGCTCGATGCGCATCGCCAGCAGCGCTTCCTTGATCTTGCGCGCGAAGGAGACCTCGTTGGTCAGCAGGAAGTTCTTGGCGACCTGCTGAGTGATCGTCGACGCACCCTGCGGCCTGCGGTTCGAGCCGAAGTTCTGCGCATAGACGACGGCGGCACGCGCCATGCCGGTGAAGTCGATGCCGCCATGCTCGTAGAAGTTCTTGTCCTCGGCGGCGAGGAAGGCGTTGATGACGAGCTTGGGAACCGCCTGGATCGGTAGATAGAGACGGCGCTCGCGGGCATATTCACCGACCAGCGAACCGTCGACCGCGTGCACGCGCGTCATCACCGGTGGCTCGTAATCCTGCAGCTGAGAGTAGTCAGGCAGGTCCTTGGAGAAATGCCAGATCAGGCCGGCCGCTGCCGCCACACCGACCAGGAACACAACCGTACCTGCGGCGAACAGGAAGCCCAAAAACCGCACCAGAAAGCGCATCGGCGAATATCCGTTCCAACTCTTGTTCGTCTCTCGGCTCGGACACGACGCGTCTCGCAAGACGCTGCCGCAAACATCACGCGGGCGGCTGCAATGCCGCGCAACCCATGGCGGAAAACCGCACGGTCAAGCCCATCAGCGGTCAAGCCTATCACAAGTCTGCAGAGAAGGAATCCTCACCTGATTCCTGGTGCCTCGCAGCACGTTTATACGGCGGTTGCTGTGGCCAAACTAGGGCTTTGCACGGATGGGCGCGGGCTTGTCAGGCCGCTCGCCGGCGGCATTGGCGACCCGCTTGGCCAGGAACGCATCGATCGCCCGCGCCATCGCTTCCGCCGTGCGCGACCGCCATGTCTCCGACACCAGGTTCCCCATGTCGCCCTTGTTCGAGACATAGCCGAGCTCGACCAGAACCGAAGGCACGTCGGGCGCCTTGAGCACCCGGAACCCCGCCGATTTCAAGGGCCGCTTATGCATATGCACCGAGGTCTTCATGTCGTTCATCAGCACCCGGGCGAAGCGATTGGAAAACGTGCGGGTTTCCCGCCTCGCCAAATCGATCAGGATGTCGGCGACGTCTGCGGGCTCCTCGGTGAGGTTGACGCCTCCGATCTGGTCGGCGCGGTTTTCCGCCTCGGCCAGCCGCTCCGCCTCGACATCCGAGGCCTTGTCCGACAGGGTATAGATGGTGGCGCCCTGCGCGCTTCCTTCGCCCTTCGGCAGGGCATCGGCGTGAATCGACACGAACAGCGCCGCCGACTGCTTCTGGGCGATTCGCACGCGGTCACCGAGCGGGATGAAGGTATCGTCGTCGCGGGTCATCACGACGCGGTATTTGCCGGCTCGTTCGAGCCGGTCGCGCAGCGCCTGGCCGAAGGCGAGCACCAGATTCTTCTCGGGAACCTCGCCGCCCTGAGTGCCGTAGTCGATGCCGCCATGACCGGGATCGATCACGACCACCGGCCTCGTGTCCGGCGGCCCGCCGGACGGGGGCGTTGCGACCGCGACGGTGGTCGGCGGCGGCCTGACGGCCGGAGGCCCTGCTGTAGCTCCCGAAGCCGTCGAATCGGCCTGCTTGGACGGTGACCGGCCATCGACGCCGACGGAGCGGGCAAAGGTCGCCTCGTCGACCTCCTCCAGCTCGAGCACCAGCCGCGGCGGCTGGCCGTTGGCGGCATCGAGCACGGTCGAATTGGCGATTCGCGCCGGCCCCGTCAGATCGAACACGATGCGCGACCCGCCGGGCATCACCAGCCCATAGCGGAACGCCTTCACAAGCCCCCGGCCGCCGCTTCCGGCGCCGGTCGGCAGGTGAAAGCTGACCTGCGGCAGATCCACCACCACGCGATAGGGATCGCTGAGCGCAAACGCGCGAAAGGGAACCGTTCTGTCCAGATCGAGGACGAACCGGGTCTGCCGGGAATCACCGGCAAGCCTTGCATCGGTCGCGATCGGAAATACCGGTGCGGCGATCGCGGGTTGGGGCTGGACGACCGGCGCGCTCTGGGCCTGCGCCGCAGACATACCCGCGCATAACATTTGCGTGACGCAGAGCGCCGCGCATCCCAGCAAAGAAAGGTAATCTGCCCGGCCAGCTGCCAATTCCATGCCTCCGCGGGACCGTCTTACCGCAACCAATCCCAGGGGTTAACCGCCTAATTTTGTCATTTTCGTTAAAGGCCACCGATTGTTGCGGTTCCGCGACGCTTCCCTTGCACCGCCTGACCATTCCTCGTATGTACGAAGGGCTGAAGGCTATTCCTTACTGCCGGTTGTGTCGCGTTCAACCTCCCGGTGAAACGCCGGAAGCTTCGTGATCGGGTTCTCAAAGTCGGGCCCTCGATCATTGCGGAGATTCCAGCGCCTTTCCGACGCTCCCAAGTCTGCGCGCCCCCGCGCGGCTGCGACGGAGAGCCGGTCACGAGCCGAGTAGCGCCTAGCGCAGGCGCCGTCTCGCAGAGACCGCACGGGCACGAGGTCAGATATGGCCAAGGTCAGACACGGCGTAGCCTAATACCACATTCCTGACGGGGTGGGTATTATTCCAGGGCAAGCGTTTCGACGCGATCTGGCCTTCGGCAAGAGACAGGCGGCACCCGCTGCCGCCCACATATTCCAGACGGGCCGACGCTTGATGCGCCAAACTGAGTTGCCAACCATGACCAGCGGACGATCCGCGCCGATGCGGGGCCTGACCCCCGCCCGGCCAGTCGCCCCGCCGGCATCAGGGTTGGCGCGGCGCCAGACGCGTTTAGGCCTTCCCCTCACCCCCGAATCAGGTGGACCGTCGCGTCATCCGACAGCGCGCCACGCGCTCGCGGCCAACCGCGTCCGTCGCCTCCAAGAGTTCCAATATGCCCAACAAGATGTTGATCGATGCTACCCACCCGGAAGAGACCCGGGTGGTTGTCGTCCGCGGCAACCGCGTCGAGGAATTTGATTTCGAAACTGCCCAGCGCAAGCAACTCCGGGGCAACATCTACTTGGCGAAGGTCACCCGCGTCGAGCCTTCGCTCCAGGCCGCCTTCGTCGAGTACGGCGGCAATCGCCACGGCTTCCTGGCTTTCAGCGAAATCCATCCCGACTACTACCAGATCCCGGTCGCCGACCGGCAGGCGCTGATCGAGGCCGAGGAGCGCGCCCACCGCGAAGCCGAAGAGGAGAGCGAGAACCGCTCCAATCGCCGGCGCAACCGCCACCGCAGCTCGCGGCGCCGCGGCAGCGGCGAGCGCGTGCAGAGCGAGATCGTGGAGGCCGTGGACGCCGGTCAGGCCGTCGAGGCCGAAGGCCATGAGGCCGACCACGAGGCGCATGAGCATCACGCTTACGCGCAGGAGGATCATTCGGATCAGCCGCATGGCGAAGCCGGCGAGCACGGCGAGACCCATGACAAGGCACATGACGAGACACATGGCTTCTCCGAAGCGCCGCTGAGCGCCCCCGAGCACGATGACGCGGGCGGCTCCCATGAGGGCGCGGCCGAGCCGTCGCACGTCCATGCCGACGCCGCTCACGAAGCCGTCACTGCACACGCGCCGGCGGAGCCCGTCGCTGCCGCAGAGCAACCAGCCGTGGAAGCCGCAGAACCTGTGGCTGCTTCGATCAGCGACGCGCTCGTCGCGGCCTCCGCGGCCGCCGCCGAGGCAGACGACGATCATGAGACCCACTCTCATGACGAGCATGACCACGACCATCACGACCACGACCACGACCACGACCATCATGAGCATGATCATCATGACCATGACGAGCACGACCACGACGAGGACGTCGCTCCGGTCGGCGAACACGAGGGCGACGGCGTCACGATCGTGCCGGGTGACGAGAACGGCGCCGAGCCGGTCTCCGACGATCACGAGGACGACGACGAGGAGATCGAGGAAGAGGTCGTCGAATCTGTCGGGGGCGACGACGTGCTCGAGGAGGTGCCGGAGCGCACCTTCCGTCCGCGCCGTCAGTACAAGATCCAGGAGGTCATCAAGCGCCGCCAGGTGATGCTGGTGCAGGTCGTCAAGGAGGAGCGCGGCAACAAGGGCGCTGCGCTGACCACCTATCTGTCGCTGGCGGGCCGTTACGCCGTGCTGATGCCCAACACCGCGCGCGGCGGCGGCATCAGCCGCAAGATCACCTCGGCCCAGGACCGTTCGCGCCTGAAGGAAGTCGTGCAGGACCTCGACGTGCCCGAGGGCATGGGCGTCATCCTGCGCACCGCCGGCGCCAACCGCACCAAGCCCGAGATCAAGCGCGACTTCGAATATCTGCTGCGTCTCTGGGAAACCGTCCGCGACATGACGCTGAAGTCGCAGGCCCCGACCCTCGTCTATGAGGAAGGCTCCCTGATCAAGCGCTCGCTGCGCGATCTCTACAACAAGGAGATCGACGAGATCCTGGTGGCCGGCGAAGCCGGCTATCGCGAAGCGCACGACTTCATGAAGATGCTGATGCCGACCAACGTCCGGGCGGTGAAGCAGTATCGCGACGGCCAGCCGCTGTTCTCGCGCATGGGCGTCGAGAGCCAGCTCGACGCGATGTTCTCGCCGACCGTGCAGCTGCGCTCGGGTGGCTACATCGTCATCAACCAGACCGAGGCGCTGGTCTCGATCGACGTGAACTCCGGCCGCGCCACGCGCGAGCATCACATCGAGGACACCGCGCTCAAGACCAACATGGAGGCCGCCGAGGAAGTTGCGCGGCAGCTCCGCCTGCGCGACCTCGCCGGCCTGATCGTCATCGACTTCATCGACATGGACGAGAAGCGGAACAACCGCTCCGTCGAGCGCAAGCTGTCGGACTGCCTGCGGCAGGACCGCGCGCGCATCCAGGTCGGCCGCATCTCGCATTTCGGCCTGTTGGAAATGTCGCGCCAGCGCATCCGCGCCAGCGTGCTGGAGAGCTCGACCGAGCCGTGCGCACATTGCGGCGGCACCGGCCACGTCCGCTCGGTCTCCTCGGTGGCGCTGCAACTGCTGCGCAGCCTCGAAGAGGCGCTGATGAAGGGCGCGACCCACAATCTCGTGGTCCGCACCCGCACCGAGGTGGCGCTCTACGTGCTCAACCACAAGCGCGGCCATCTGCGCGACCTCGAGAACAGCTTCAAGGTCTCGCTCGCCGTGATTGCCGATCCGAGCGTGAGCGGCCAGCAATCCTTCATCATCGATCGCGGCGAGCAGGTGCATACGCTCGAGGCCGCCAAGGCGCTGCTCGTGGCGCAGGCGTCCGCGCCGCCGCTGGTGGCCGAGGAGATCTACGACGAGGACGAAGCGTTCGACGTCGAGACCGAGTCCGAGGTCGAGACCGAGGAAACCGAAGGCCTGTCCGAGGACGCGACTGAGGGCAGCGCCGGCGAGGGCGAACGCGACGGTCAGCGCCGCAAGCGCCGCCGGCGGCGTCGCGGCCGTGGCAGCGAAGCCCGCGAGGGTGCGCTTCCGGAAGGCACCGTCGCAGCGCCGAGCGCCGAGCCGGGCTTTGCTGGCGAGCAGCCCGTTGAGGACTCCGATGCCGAGGATGACGAGAGCGAGGAACAGCCCGCTTTCGCGCAAGGCGAGCAGACCGATCAGGCCGGCGGCGAGCGGCGTCCTCGCCGGCGCGGACGCCGCGGTGGCCGCCGCCGTCGTGGTGGCGCCGAGGACGGCCTTGCTGCCTCGATCGGTGATGAGCTGACGCCGGCCTCGGCCTCCGAGGTGGAATCCGCGGTCGCCGATTTCGACGGCAATGGCGCGGCCCTGCATGAGGACGAGCCGGCCGAGCAGGCAACGCCGGTCCACGCTGTTGCAGCCGAGGTAGATGAGCCCGTTGCTGCGGCTGCGACGCAGGTCGCCGAGCCCCCTGCCCCTGTGCAGGAGACCGAGGCTCCCAAGGCCGAAGCTGCAAAGACCGAGGCCGCCAAGCCTGAAGCCGCCAAGCCTGAGTCCGAGAAGGCTCCGCGGCGCTCGACGGTGCGCGAGAAGGTCAGCTTCGTCACTGAGCCCAGGCCCGAGAGCGCGGCTGCGGCGGTGAACGCCGCCGAGAGCAGCCCGGCCGCTCCGGCCGCCGAGAGCGCAACCTCCGAGCCGGTCGCAACCGAACCGGCAGCCACGGACGGCACTGCGCCGGTAGCCCCGCGGCGGGCCGGCTGGTGGTCGCGCCGCTTTGGCGGCGGGCAGTAAGCCGTCCGCCGGTTTCAGACAGCTCCATGCAAAACGCCCGGCCAGACGGCCGGGCGTTTTCGTTCGAGCTTGGTTCTGTTTCGGCGTGGCTGTGATGCCCGGACGACTCAGCCCGTCGTGACCGCCGTCTCGACGTCGGACGGGTCGATCTGCTGATTGAGCCGCCTCTGCAGCAGGTCGTGATCGAGCTCGCCCTCCCACCACGACACGAACACCGCGGCGATGCCGTTGCCGGTGATGTTGGTGAGCGCGCGCACCTCGCTCATGAACTTGTCGATCGAGAACACGATCGCCATGCCCGGCACCAGCGCGGGATTGACCACCGACAGCGTTGCGGCCAGCGTGATGAAGCCGGCTCCGGTGACGCCGCTGGCGCCCTTCGACGTCAGCATGGCCACGACCAGGATGGTGATCTGCTGGCTGAACGAGAGGTCGACGCCGAGCGCCTGCGAGATGAACAGGGTTGCCAGCGTCATGTAGATGTTGGTGCCGTCGAGGTTGAAGGAGTAACCGGTCGGCACGACCAGGCCGACCACCGGCTTGGAGCAGCCGAGCCGCTCGAGCTTCTCCATCAGCTGCGGCAGCGCGCTCTCCGACGAGCTCGTGCCGAGCACGATCAACAGCTCGTCCTTGATGTAGGCAACGAACTTGAAGATGCTGAAGCCGATGAAGCGCGCGATCAGCCCGAGCACGATCACGACGAACAGGCCGGCCGTGACGTAGAACAGCGCAATCAGCCCGATCAGGTTGCCGAGCGCCGCCGGACCGTATTTGCCGATCGTATAGGCCATGGCGCCGAACGCGCCGACCGGCGCCGCCTTCATCACGATGGCGATGACGCCGAACACCGCGTGCGCGGTATCGTCGATCACGTCGCGCAGCCGGTGGCCGCGCTCGCCGAGCGCCATCAGCGCGAAGCCGAACAGGATCGCGAACAGCAGCACCTGCAGGATGTCGCCACGCGCCAGCGCGCCGACGACGCTGTCCGGAATGATGTTGAGCACGAAATCGACCGACTTCTGCGCTTCCGCCTGCTTGACATAGTTGGCAACCGCCGCCGCATCCGGCTTGGCAGCGAGGCCATGGCCGAGGGGGACCAGATTACCGACGATCAGGCCGAGCAGCAGCGCGAAGGTCGAGACGATCTCGAAATAGACCAGCGCCTTGACGCCGACCCGGCCGACCTTGCTGGCGTTCTGGATGTGGGCGATGCCGGACACCACGGTGCAGAAGATGATCGGCGCGATCACCATCTTGATCAGCTTGATGAAGCCGTCGCCGAGCGCCTTGATCCACTCGTTGGTGGCGAGGTTCGGGAACAGCCAGCCGATCAGGACACCGATCACGATCGCGATCAGGACCTGGATGTAGAGAATGCTGTACCAGGGCTTGCTGCCCGTTTGTGGGGGGACGCCGCGCGTCCCGGTTTCCGTCGCTGCCGCCATCGGCCTGATCCACCTTCGTCTGTCGGGCCTCGTCTGTCCCGGCCCTTGCGGCGCGCACCTCAGACAAATTGTCGCGGCCGAGTCAATGACGACGAAGGATGGTCGCGCCGGACCCTAGCCCAGCCAGCGCGCGATCCGGGCCACGGCCTCGCGCATGTCTTCAGCGGAGCGTGCATAGGAGAACCGCACGAAGCTGCGACCGTGGATCGGATCGAAGTCGACGCCCGGCGTCGCCGCGACATGCGTCTCTTCCAGCATGCGCTTGGCAAACTCCAAGCTGTCGGAGGTGAAGTCGGAGACGTCGGCGTAAAGGTAGAAGGCGCCATCGGCCGGAAGAAACCGCGTCAGGCCAGCCTTCGGGAAGCCCTCGATCAGGATGCGGCGGTTCTCCTGATAGCCGTGCTTGATGGCTTCCATCTCGGCACGACCGTCGAACGCGGCCTCTGCCGCGATCTGTGACAAGGTTGGAACGGAGATTGCGAGGTTCTGCTGCAAGCGCTCGATCGGACGAACCAGCGCGTCCGGCACCACCATCCAGCCGATGCGCCAGCCGGTCATGCAGAAGTATTTCGAGAATGAATTGATGATCAGCGCATCGCGCGACAGCTCGGCCGCCGTCACCGCGGGAAAGGCGTAGTCGAGACCGTGATAGATCTCGTCGGAGATGAAGCGGATGCCGGCCTCCCGCGCGGCCGCGATGACACCGCCGAGCGCCTCGCGCGACATCATCGTTCCCGTCGGATTGGCCGGGCTCGCCACCAGCACGCCCTTGAGCGGCGTCTTGCGATGCGCCGCGAGCAGCGCCTCGCCGGTCAGCGCATGGCGATTCTCGGCCGTGGTCTCGATCAGCACCGGCTCGCAGCCCAGCGCCGTCAGGATGTGGCGATACGGCGGATAGCCGGGAACGGTGACCGCAACGCGGTCGCCGGGCTCGAACATCGCGAGGAACGCGAGGATGAATCCGGCCGAGGATCCCGTGGTGATCACGATCCGCGCCGGATCGATCTCGCACGCATGCGTCTCGCGATAATGCCGCGCGATTCGCTGCCGCAGCGACGACAGGCCCAGCGCTGACGTATAATCGATGCGGGCCTGATCGAGCGCGGCATGGGCGGCCGCGATCGCGGTGCGCGGTGCCGGCGCGGCCGGCTGGCCGACCTCCATGTGAATGACATGGCCGCCCTCGGCCTCGATCCGCTCGGCCGCGGCCATCACGTCCATCACCATGAACGGGGGAACATTGCTGCGCGCGGACGGCGCGGTCAGGTTGGCGAGCCGCTGTTCCAATGTCGGTATCACTGTCGCATCCACCATGGATATCTGCTATTGACCCCGCCTGTTCGGACCCGCTCTCTCGACCGGCCGGCATGAGGACCATGGCCTGATGGGGCCTCATTCGCCGCAGATGAGCCGCATTCCGCAGTTTGGTGGGCAATAGCCCGTATCGAGCCTCGCGCCAATTGCAAAGATCGACCGATGTTGCTCCCAATCGTGCTTCGCAAGAAATTGTCCGGCGGGCTGGCCGTGATCGTCGCGGCCGCCATGACGCTCGGACCGGTTGCGCCGGCTTCGGCCCAGCAGGGCAAGGGACCGCCGATCCTGCGCGACACCGAGACCGAGGTGCTGCTGCGTGAATACACGCGGCCGATCCTGCGCGCCGCCGGGCTCGAGAAGCAGAACATCCAGATGGTCATCATCAACGACAGCTCGTTCAACGCCTTCGTCGCGGACGGCCGTCGCATCTTCGTCAATTACGGCGCGATCATGCAGTCGGAGAATCCGAACCAGCTGATCGGCGTGCTCGCGCACGAGACCGGCCATCTCGCCGGCGGCCACCTCGCCAAGCTGCGCCAGCAGCTCGCCACCGCGCAGACGCAGATGATCATCGCCACCATTCTCGGCGCCGGCGCGCTCGCCATGGGCGCCTCCCGCGGCGGCGGCAATGGCGGCCTCGCCAATGCCGGCGCCGCGACGCTGTCGGCGCCGGGCGAGGTGATCCGCCGCTCGCTGCTGTCCTATCAGCGTCAGCAGGAGGAGAACGCCGACCGCGCCGGCGTCAAATTCCTCACCGCCACCGCGCAGTCGCCAAAGGGCATGTACGAGACCTTCAAGCGCTTCACCAATGAGAGCCTGTTCGCGGCGCGCGGCGCGGACCCCTATTTGCAGTCGCACCCGATGCCGGCGGACCGCGTCGAGGCGCTGGAAGGCCTGGCGCGGCAGTCGCCCTATTGGGACAAGAAGGACGACGCTTCGTTGCAGATGCGCCATGACATGGTCCGGGCCAAGATCTCGGCCTTCATGGAGCGGCCCGACACGGTGGCGCGGCGCTATCCGCTGTCCGACAACAGCCTGCCGGCGCGCTATGCGCGGGCGATCTCCACCTATCTGCATGGCGACCTGCGCAGTGCGCTGACCCAGATCGACGCCCTGATCCAGGTGCAGCCCAACAACCCCTATTTCCAGGAGGTTCGCGGCCAGGCCCTGCTCGAAGGGGGGCGTCCGACCGAGGCGATCGCGCCGCTGCGCAAGGCGGTGCAGCTGTCCAATAACGCGCCGCTCATCGAGATGTTACTTGGCCAGGCGTTGGTGGCATCGGAGAACAAGGCCTACACGGAAGAGGCGATCTCGATCCTGCGGGCGGCTGTCGCGCGCGAATCCGAGGCGCCGATCGGCTACGCCCAGCTCGCGATGGCCTATGGCCGCAAGGGCGACTATGCCGAGGCCGACCTCGCGTCGGCCCAGGCTGCCTTCCTCCGTGGCGACAACAAGACCGCCCGCGAGCTTGCATCCCGGGCCAAGACCCGCTTTGCGGTGGGCTCGCCGGGGTGGGTGAAGGCAGACGACATCGTCGCTTCGAAGCCGCTTTCGAGCCAGTAGACCGACCGATTTGCTGCTAATATCACGCCAAGATTACCGAAATACCTCTCACAGCCCTCGACAAGGACCCGATCATTTTGACCCAGAGGACCTCCTTCATGCCGTCACTCCGCACGCTCCTTCCCGCGGCGCTGTTCGCGCTCTCGCTCTGCGGCGCCCCGCAAGTTGCGTCTGCCGAGAGCTTCTCCGACGGCCAGCGCGGCGAGATCGAGACCATCGTCAGGAATTATCTGATCGCCCATCCCGAGGTGCTCGAGGAGGCGATGGCCGAGCTGCAGAAGCGGCAGACCGCGGCCGAGGCGGCCAAGCATGAGGCGGGCATCGCCAAGAACGCCGAGACCATCTTCAACTCGCCGCGCGGCGTCATGCTCGGCAACAAGGATGGCGACGTCACCTTCGTCGAGTTCTTCGATTACAATTGCGGCTACTGCAAGCGCGCGATGACCGACATGATGGAGCTGATGAAGAGCGACCCGAAGCTGAAGGTCGTGCTCAAGGAATTCCCGGTGCTGAGCCAGGGCTCGGTCGAAGCCGCGCAGGTCGCCGTCGCCGTGCGCATGCAGGCGCCGCAGAAATATCTCGACTTCCACCAGAAGCTGCTCGGCGGCCGCGGCCAGGCCGACAAGGCCCACGCGCTCGCCGTGGCCAAGGAACTCGGTCTCGACATGGCGCGGGTCGAAAAGGACATGGCGAGCCCCGAGGCCAAGGCGACGATCGAAGAGAACTTCAAGCTCGCCGAGGAGATGGGCATGAACGGCACGCCGAGCTACGTGATCGGCAAGCAGGTCGTGATCGGCGCCGTCGGCGTCGAAGGCCTGCGCGAGAAGATCAGCACCGCGCGCTGCGGCAAGGCGAGCTGCTGACGCGCGCGCTCGCGGACGACGTCTGACATCACGGACATCACACCAAAGGCCGGCTGGATCAGCCGGCCTTTTGCTTGGGCGTGGCCAGTGGAGCAGGACAAGCCGGCCCCGAGGGCTGCAGACTGCGCCTTCGTAGACTTGGCCCGCCTTGGGGATCGTTGGGTATCTTGGGGGATCGGACCGAAACTCTGCGCCAGCCCCCTCGCCCATTTCGCACTTGGCATTTGCGCTCGCCTGCCTCCCCGCCGTCATGGCCGGGCTACGTCCCGGCCATCCACGTCGTTCGGCACGCGCGGCTGGACGTGGATGCCCGGGACGGAGCCCGGGCATGACGATGTGGAAACAGCGCGGCGAAAAACTAAGAAAACGCGAGGCGATAGCCTGTGTTTTCATCGGTTTTCGGTGACACCGTCAGCGTAATGCTATCCCAGCCGAAGGGCAGAAGTGAGAGCTGGTTCTCAGTTTGGTTTCGCAAGCTTGTCAAGCGACCATGTGGCGCGGGCCATAAGCGGATCATGCGGTCTTGTTCAAGCGCAGCGCGGAGATTGAGAGCCTATGGTCGACGAGACATCCAGGCATACCAAGTCCAAACAGAAGTCGAAGGGGCGCCGGTTTTATTGCATCGATGCAAATTATCGCCTCGAAGGAAAGCCTGGATTTGTGCTGCAAAACGAGACGACCCTTAAGGGGTATTTGCGACATTTAGGTCAGCAACCCCGATATTCGGATTTTCCTGAACAGCCTCGCTTTCTATTCGACCGCAAGCTCGGCCGAGCACCGCGTGACATCGAGGAGTACGGGAAGCACTGGCTCATCTCTGACTCGATGAAGGCGGTGTTTGAGGCCGTTGATCTCGATGCCCTGGCCTTCACTCCATGTGATGTGCGGTTACCTGATGGAACGGAAGGCCCGCGCTATTGGCTTTGTACGGTTGTGCGCGTGCTTGATGCGCTGGACGAGGGGAACTCGCGTCTGACAATCAGCCAGGATGAGGGGCAGAAATATTATTTGTTGCACGTGGGGATAAGCAGCTTAGTCTTCCGCGATGAGGCGGTTGTGGGGGCGCACATCTTTCGGATGGCTTACTGCAGGTCGATTGTTATTTGCGATCAATTCATGCGGGAAGCATGCGAGCAGGCGAATCTCAAGGGGATTCTCTTCCGGGACGTCCTCCATTACTGAAGACGAATAGTTCATGGGCGGGAACGTGAGATTGCGATTCCGAATGATCTAGTGCGCGCTGGGGACAACGCGGTCTTCTGGGATTACGGCATCTAATGACGACCGGAAGGCGAATAAGTAAAATGCACTGTCAACGTAATCCGTGCCAGCCCCCTCGCCCATTTCGCACTTTGCATTTTGCGCTCACCCGCCTCCCCGCCGTCATGGCCGGGCTACATCCCGGCCATCCACGTCGTTCGGCATGCGCGGCTGGACGTGGATGCCCGGGACGAGGCCCGGGCATGACGATGTGGAAACAGCGCGGCGAAAAACTAAGAGAACGCGAGGCGATAGCCTGTGTTTTCAGTGGTTTTCAGTCCATGGGTGTCACCGTAACCCGGCCTCGCTTGGATATTTTTAGGGTCGTCGCGGTTCTAAGGGGCGCCTTAGGCATCGACTTCAGAATATGGTACATCCGGTGAAGACGAATTCTGACTTAGAGTTCAGAAATACGCAGCTCTGTTGGCAGGTTGGCCGATCAACTAAGCGGCCTTTTTCGACGAACGCCTCATGGCAGATGCCGTCGACTAAGCGAAAGCGATGGCCGCGGTACAAACCGCCGGGATATAAATGCCCGGCCGGTTGAGCCGCATGAGTATACGACCGTTCATCAGCACGGACTAGGTCGGGCATTAGGAAGATTGCGGTTAAGAGAATGTAGAAGTGAATCATTCTGCGCATCGACGCACCGTTTTTTCTAACAATCTCCCTAATTTACGACCTCGAAATTGCGGTTATAATTATGACGGATCAAAGATCCGCGTTTGATCTTCGGCGCCTCGGGGTTGGGGTTACCGTGACAGTCACCGCAATCGAGATCAGTGTTTCTGAAACGATTGCCAAACCCGGCCATGTCCAAGTTGGGTCAAATGCGGCCCTACCCCAGGGCCGCCAACTTCCGGTGGCACCCTGACGGCAGACGTTGCGGGCGCCAGGCGGCAAGTCCGAGATGGGCCAGAAGCGGCCATTACCAAGATCAATTTATCATATCCGCTTTCCTCCCGAAGCCCGATCACGCGGCCGCGGAGCGAGCCACCGCTCGTTTGCATCTGTTCTGGCCGGAAGATTGCGAAGGTCCTGACACCGCAGGTCACATTGTCCGTTCAACTAACCGAAATGCCCATTAAGCATTTGAGCGATTGGCAATCCTGGGATGCCCCATAGCAGGGTTGCAACATCGACCCGGATTGTCCAGAGACGATAAGCTTTGCCTCGTTGGGTAAAGCGATTTGGGTCGATGAAAATAGCAAGACCACGACGCCATGCGTACCCTAGAGGAGGTTGTCCGGGGAATTCGTCGCGGATCATCTCCGATTGCAAAATTTGCTTGGTTACCAGCAACGCTGCAAATACGCCGATCCAGATATATAAGATCATCCGAGCCTCAATGTGGGCGGCCTCCCATCGGCATTAGCACGTCTCGGCCTCTGCCGAAACTTGCGTCGACAGCTTCCTCGAATGGAGCGAGTTGCCTGGACGGCGTTCAGTGCTGCAAAGCGTAGATCTGCCGCCCCGCTGATTGAGGTCCGAAATGGGTCATCTGCAGACGTCACTCGGCTTCAAGCGATAGCTCGGGATTACGGTGACAGTGCACTCAATAGCCGTCGCCAGCGTGCTTCAGCGGAAAACAGTTAAGTGCACTGTCACCGCAATCCGGCATTGCGCCACTCTCTAGATCAATCGTTTTTGAATGTTGACGCCCGATCAGGGCCAAGTTTGACGGATTCAATAGCCGCTCGAACCGCATTGCCCAAATCGATGCTGAGGCGCGTTAGCGCTCCTCCTTTATCTTGGGCTTCTACAACAAACGGCACTTCTGGCAGGACCACACTAAGCACGCGCGTAATCGCCGTCATCTCTCTTCCCTGCTCCTCATTCAGAGGGTCCGTTGTCGAAGCCATCTTCGTCATTCTCTCAAAGATACCAGGCGAGTGAACTTCTAACGCTTCGATCGCTTCTCGTATCTGATCGTCGGTGTAAAACTTGCCCATGACAGCTAGCCTTCTGTGAAATCTCAGTTCGACCATTTGTGAGAGAGGTCCGAGGAACATAGCCTATGCCCAATTCACACCAGCTTTCTTTTGATTCTTGGCGGCATCGTTGTCCACGACGTTCGCAACCCGCAGTCGCAATTCGATGATCACGAAGTAAACAGCTGTCATCAATAGACCCGCTTGATTGAAGATCACCTCTCCCCAAGAATTACGGCGCACTCAATAGCCGTCGCCAGCGCGCTCCAGCGGAAAAGAGTTAAGTGCACCGTAATTCCGGTTTGACAACCATTGGGTACGGACCCGATCTGAAACGATCTGTTCTCCGGATCTGCTTCGCGATCAACTGCGAGCAGACGCTGATTGAGGCTATTAACCATGAACATCATCGTGCTTCTCGTCGACTCCAGTGGGACTTGGTCGCCCGAAAAATGGGCTGCATCCAACGGAGGAAAGCACGTCAGCGATTCTCAGGTTGTCATCGAGCAAATGGCGGATTGGCTTTCGATCGTCCGGGACAATCGAGTGCTAGCGGACTTTGATCACGACGAGCTTGCTCATTTGAGCAAGTTGGTGAGTGAGCCTATGGCATATTTGATCGAGTGGAAGGATGGCGTTTTAGTCGAACGTCTTCTGCAATCTATTCCACCTGAGACTCCTGCTGCAGTCGACAACGACCATGGGTTACTCGTCTCTGTGCAGCAGGTCGCAGGCCGTCCACTTAACTCTTGGGTAAAGATGGCTGAGTTGGAGTAGATTGCCGGCGTCGGATGGCGGGATTTCGATCCATGGGTGTCAATCGTAGTTGCACGTTGCCCCCATACGTGATCAGCCCCTTCGTCCCGAAGAATCTGCTTCGCCTTTCGTCGTTGAGCGCAGCAGCTTTCCTCAACCAATAAATGGCCCGGTCTGGGTCCTTTGCAGCACCATTCAGGCCATGAGCGTAGTTGACGATCATTTCGCGACTGGCCGCCAAATGACCCGCTTCCGCCACGCGCTCCTTCAGGTCGAAGGCCCGAAAGTAACGCTCCTTGGCAGTCCCGGCCCCGAGTCCACGCCGAAAAGCTTCCGAAAGATAGAGAAGCGAATCGAAGTCCTCGGGTCCGATTGCCCGTTCGGCCTCTTCCATCCAGCGCAAACTACAGGAGTTGTCTCCCTTGTCCTGCAAATACTCCGCCATTTCGATCGTGGCCAGGATCGAGCCCTTTGCGATGAACTGCTCGAAATAGGCAACAGCCTGCTCCTCCTCACCTTCTGAGAAGCTCCCGAGCTTCTCCGACATCAAAGCCGAGTGCGTCCGAGAAGATCAGCACCACTTACTCCGTCGGTTCTACCGCGAATTGCGCCCCGCACATTTGGCCACTTCGTCTCCGAAGTGCGACAGCATCAGTCGCCTGCCGATTGAAATCAACCTTCTGCAATAGGCTCGTGACCTCGTAGGGCCTGCTCAACGCTCTGTTGATTTGCTGGAGCTGGCGGAGTGCCGAGTCGCCCGTCGGGCACGTCTTGTCCGAACGGACGGCTTCGGCCGTCTTGTTCGGGCATCAAACGGCGTGCGCCAAACAACGGATTTCGCCCGCGCGTTCAAGCCGATGCCCCCTGTCCAGTCCTGTCGCGAAAAACATTCTTCTTTCGTCTTATCAGAATTCGTGATTGTCTATCCCCGTCCCGTCTCGATCAGAGGGACGCTTCGCGGTCGTCACGGACGTTGAGGCGGGATGTGGTGGGCGTGTCGATGTTGCAGCGTGGCTTGTCTGCGCGGACGAACGGCATCGATGCGCACGGTCAAGTCGCGTGGTCCTGACACCCCGACGCTGGTGTCAAGGTCGAAGGGCTGGACGAGCCCTGCGGCCGACGGTGGCCAGAAAGCCCGGAGCACCGGGGAGAACGCGAAGCAGCCGTTCCAACCATCGCGCGGGGAATGCCGGGATGTCTCGGCTGAACCTGTGGTACCTGCCGCCTGCATTTTTTTTCGCAGGCGGGCCATGGGGGCGGCCAGCTCCCGGCATTCCCCGTGCCCTCTTCTCAGAAAGAGGGCATGTCCAAAGGCAAAGCTCGGACGCAACTGCGCCGCGAGGCGGCGCTGGTGCGTCCGAGGCGAACAGCGAGCCCAATTCATGTTCAGCTGCGCATGATCGGCATCGAGAATAACGCGGAGCTCCCCGCTCTTGCTCGACCGCTATCTCGAGCTCATGCCGAGCCGGGTCCGCAGCGCCTCGCGGATATGGCCGCGCGCGATCGACTCGGCGCTGTCGGGATCGCGGGCCGCGATCGCCGCGATGAGCTCGGCGTGTTCGGCGGCCGCGGTGGCCGGGCGACCTTCGGCGGCAAAGGTCGTGGCGCCCAGCAACGAAATCGCCACGTGCATGTCGGCCAGCGCGGCATCCAGGTAGCGATTGCGCGCGGCGCGCTGGATGGTGCCATGCATCAGCCGGTTGAGCCGGGCGAGCTCGGCCGCATCGCCCGCCGCGCCCACAAAGCGCGCGTGAATGTCGCGGAGCGCCCCGATCTCGGCCGGCGCGGCGTATTGCGCGGCGAGCCGGGCGGCTGCGCCTTCGAGGATCTCTCGCATGGCGTACAGCTCGAGAACCTCGCTCTGTTCCAGGCTGCGCACGATCAGGCCGCGGCCGCCGGCCGGCTGCACCCAGCCTTTCGCCGTCAGCCGCCCGAACGCCTCGCGCACCGGCGTGCGGCTGACGCTCAGCCGCTGGGCGACCTCGTCCTCGCGCAGCCGATCTCCCGAGCGATAGACGCCGTCCTCGAGCGCCTGGCACAGGGCCCGGAACACCGCCTCGCCGAGAGAGACGTTGTCGCGGTCGATCATGAAGGTGGGGGGCACATCGGTCGCCATGGCCGGCACTGTCTCACAGTGGTGACACGAGGAAAAGATCCATTGCATATTTTTGTATACAATAGTATACGATCTTCAGCGGCGCGCCGAAGGTTTCCTGGTGCCGCCATGCCTGTGTCCGGAGAGATCGCGTCATGACGACCGACGGCGACATCGCCGACCATCCCGAGCCCTACGACGTCGTGGTCGTCGGCGGCGGCAACGCGGCCCTGTGCGCCGCCATCGCGGCGCGCCGCGCTGGCGCATCCGTGATCGTCCTGGAAGCTGCCTCCAAGTTCTATCGCGGCGGCAATACGCGCCACACCCGCAACATGCGCTGCGCCCACGACGCGGCGACCGCGACCCTGAGCGGGCCCTACACCGAGGACGAGTTCTGGGACGACCTGCTGCGCGTCACCGAAGGCCAGACCAACGAGCAGCTGGCGCGGATGATGATCCGGCAGTCCAAGGAGATGCTGGACTGGATCGTCGAACAGGGCGTGCGCTTCCAGCCCTCCCTGGGCGGTACGCTGAGCCTGGGGCGGACCAATTCGTTCTTCCTCGGCGGCGGCCGCGCCATGCTCAACGCGCTCTATCTGACCGCCGAGCGCCTTGGCGTCGACGTCCGATATGAGGCCGAAGTGGTCGGACTGGAGATCGACGACGACCGCTTCCGCGCCGCCATCGTTCGGGAGGCTGACGGCAGAACACGCATCCGCGGCAAAGCGCTGGTCGCAGCAGCCGGCGGATTCGAATCCAACATCGAGAAGCTGGTGGAAGGCTGGGGCGAGATCGCGCGCAACTTCCTGATCCGCGGCACGCCCAACAATCGCGGCACCGTGCTCGACCTGCTGCTTGGCGCCGGCGTCGACAGCATTGGTGATCCGACCCAGTGCCATGCGGTGGCGATCGATGCGCGGGCGCCGAAATACGATGGCGGCATCATCACCCGGCTCGACTGCGTCGTGTTCGGCATCGTCGTCAACAAGCACGCCAAGCGCTTCTACGACGAGGGCGAGGACGTCTGGCCGAAGCGCTACGCCATCTGGGGCCGGCTCGTCGCCGCGCAGCCCGATCAGATCGCCTACATCATCTTCGACGCCAAATCGGCCAATCTGTTCATGCCCTCGCTCTACCCGGCGATCCAGGCCGACAGCATCGCCGCGCTCGCGGGAAAGCTCGACCTCGATCCCGAGGCGCTGTCGGCCACCGTCGCGGAGTTCAATGCCGCCGTGCGCGACGGCAGCTTCAACCCGGACATTCTCGACGATTGCCACACCGAGAACCTGACGCCTCCGAAGTCGCATTGGGCGCGGCGCATCGAGACCGGCCCCTACTCCGCCTATCCCGTCAGGCCCGGCATCACCTTCACCTATCTCGGCGTCAGGGTCGATCACGAGGCACGAATGATGATGAAGGCCGGCGGACCCGCCGAGAACATGTATGCGGCCGGCGAGATCATGGCCGGCAACGTGCTGGGACGCGGCTATGCCGCCGGCATCGGCATGACCATCGGGAGCGTGTTCGGCCGCATCGCAGGCCAGGGAGCAGCACGACATGCAGCGCAGTGAGGCGTTGACCGAGGCGGATCGGCTGATGACGATCTGCAATTCCTGCCGCTATTGCGAGGGCCTCTGCGCGGTGTTTCCAGCGATGGAGATGCGCCGCGCCTTCTCGTCAGGCGATCTCAACTACCTCGCCAATCTCTGCCATTCCTGCGGCGCCTGCTATGTCGATTGCCAGTTCTCGCCGCCGCACGAGTTCGACGTCCGCGTCCCCGCCGTGTTGGCGCGGGTCCGGCACGAGAGCTACGCCGACTACGCCTGGCCGCGCGCGCTCGCCCCGATGTTCAAGCGCAACGGATTGGCGATTGCGCTCACCGCCGTGCTGAGCATCGCCGTCTTCATCCTCGGCTTCGTCGCGTTCAACGATCCCGCCGCGTTGCTGGAAAGCCGGCACGGCCCCGGATCCTTCTATGCGCTGATGCCGCACAACATGATGGCGCTGGTGTTCGGCGCGGCGTTCCTGTGGGCGATGATTGCCTTCATCAAGGGTATCAGCGCCTTCTGGACCGATATCGGCGAACCGCAGGGGACGCTCACTCAACCGCGTTCATTCCTACGTGCCGTACGCGACGCCGGCAGCCTGCGCTATCTCGATGGCGGCGGTGTCGGCTGCTACAACGAGGATGAGAAGCCTGATGACAACAGGCGCTTCTATCATCACCTCACCTTCTACGGCTTCCTGCTCTGCTTTGCCTCCACCAGCGTCGCGACGCTGTATCACTACGTCTTGCATCGCGAGGCCCCCTACCCGCTCTGGGACCTGCCGGTGGTGCTCGGCACGCTCGGCGGCCTCGGCATCGTGATCGGTCCGCTCGGGCTCTACGCTGCGAAACGCAAGCGCGAGCCGGCGATGATGGATGACGGCAGCCGCGGCATGGACGTCGCATTCCTGGCGATGCTGGTTCTGACCGGCGTCACCGGGCTTGGCCTCCTCATGTTTCGCGAGACGCGCGCGATGGGCCCCTTGCTGGCGCTGCATCTTGGCGCGGTGTTCGCGCTCTTCATCACCATGCCGTATGGGAAGTTCGTGCACGGCCTGTATCGTTTTCTCGCACTGGTCCGCTACGCACGAGAGCGCCACACGGCGGCCGTGTAGTCTGCTGGAACACGATCCCGCATCGCGCCTGCTCGTCGTCATGCTGCATTCATGACTCTGAGCGTCCGTTCATAAAGTTGCGATCTGCGACATTTTTTCGGAACGATCGGAGCGGTGCGGAACGACTCCAACCTCCTGCCGTTGTCGGCGCGGGCAGTGCCAATACGAGGAGGATCGAGGATGACTAATCGGTTGATGGTATCAGTTGCTGCAATCGCGCTCCTGGCGGGTGCGAGTTTTGCTCATGCGCAGGGCGCCGGCGGTGCAGGCGGCGCGGGCGGTCAGTCCGGCGGCGCGGCCATGCAGGGCGGTGCGACCGGTGGTGCTGCTGGCGGCGCATCGAGCGGTGGCATGAATGCCCCCGGCGGCACGATGCATCGCGACAGCGCCTCGCCTTCAGCCGGCGGCGCGTCGGACATGCGCTCCAGCCAGTCGGAGCAGAAGCCGGGCACCGCGGCCAAGGGCCAGCACGCCGAGGACGGCATGAAGGGGCCGAACACCAAGGGCGCGAGCTCCGAGACCGACAAGAGCGGCAGCAAGAACATGAAGGCCGAAGGTCGCGAGGGCCGCGACAACAACATGAAGGCCGAGGGCCGCGACAGCAAGACGGGCACCAGCACCAACGCCGAAACCAAGACCGGCGGCGATCGCTCGCAGACCACCACCGGACAGGCGGGCGCCAGCGCCAAGCTGACCACCGAGCAACGGACCAAGATCACCAGCGTGATCCGCAGCCAGCGCGTCGAGCCGGTGACCAACGTCAACTTCAACATCTCGGTCGGCACCCGGGTGCCGCGCGAGGTCCACTTCCACCCGCTCCCGACCGAGGTCGTGACGGTTTATCCGGAATGGCGCGGATATGACTTCATCCTGGTTCGTGAGCAGATCGTGGTGATCGATCCTCAGACCTACGAGATCGTCGCAGTTCTCGACACCTGATCCCCGACCAGGCAGGTGACGGGACCAGGGGCGGGCAGCAATGCCCGCCCCTTTCTGCTGCCCGATCACACGCAGCGCGTGCAACACGCCGGCGGTGGTGGTTAACGAGCTATTTCCGAGACTTGTCCAAGACTTGGCCAGGGTTTTTCGTGTGACGGACAAGCCGTCCTATCCCCCATAAGCGGCGCTGAAAGGCTTCCCCTGGACGGCTTTGTTACCTATAACGCCGCCCACCGCCGCCACACCGCCGGAATGGGAATGGCCGAAGACGCAAACAAGACGATCTATGTGCTCCATGGACCCAGCCTCGATCTGCCGGGCACGTGCGAGCCGCAGACCTCCGGCCCGACCACGCTGGCCGATGTCGAGCGTCTGTGCGCGGAGACGGCGGCCCGTTTCGGGCTGACTAGCCTCTACCGGCAGTCGAACCACGAAGACGGGCTGATGCAGTCGATCCATGAGGCCAGCGCTGGGGACGTCGCAGGCATTGTCCTGAATGCCGGCACATACTCGCGTACCTCAGCCGCCCTGCAGGATGCGCTGGTGCACAGCAACATCCCCATGGTCGAGGTGCGGATCGGCAACACTCGTGGCCGCGACAGCTTCCGGCACCACACTTTCACCGCCAAAGCCGCGTTTGCGTCAATTTCTGGCTTTGGGGTCGACGGCTACCGACTCGCCATCACCGGCCTTGCTGCAAAGCTTGGAGCGAAGGCCGCCCTACAGACCGACCTCTCGGCGCAAGCCTGACGTCCTCTCACCCAACGTTTCTGGATCACGATCATGGCGCCTCAGCCCGACGACAAGACCACGGCCAAGTCTGAAGACAGCCAGCTCATTCGCGAATTGGCCGCGCTGCTGGATGAAACCAGCCTGACCGAGATCGAGCTGGAACGGGCCGGCCTGCGCATCCGCGTCGCCCGCAATGTCACGATTGCCGCCGCGATGCCGTCGGGCGTCCCGGTGGGGGCATCCGCGGTTCCAGTGGTCGCCGCAGCCGCGGCGGCCGCTGCCGGCGCCGATCTGTCCAAGCATCCGGGCGTCGTGCCCTCGCCGATGGTCGGCACCGCCTATTGGGCGCCCGAGCCCGGTGCCAAGCCGTTCGTCGAAGTCGGCTCCAAGGTCTCGGTCGGCCAGACCCTGATGATCATCGAGGCGATGAAGACGATGAACCAGATCCCGTCGCCGCGCGCCGGCACGGTGACGCAGATCCTGGTCGAGGACGGCCAGCCGGTGGAGTTCGGCGAGCCGCTCGTGATCATTGAATAAGCGCGAATTGCGAATGGCGAATAGCGAGTAGCTAGCCATTCCCTATTCGCTACTCACTATTCGCCATTCGCTTCGTAGGACGCCATGTTCGACAAGATCCTCATCGCCAACCGTGGCGAAATCGCCCTTCGCATCCTCCGGGCCTGCAAGGAGCTCGGCATCTCCACGGTGGCGGTGCATTCCACCGCCGACGCCGACGCGATGCATGTGCGTCTGGCCGACGAGAGCGTGTGCATCGGACCGCCGCAATCGAAGGACAGCTATCTCAACATTCCCGCGTTGCTCGCGGCTTGCGAGATCACCGGCGCCGACGCGGTGCATCCCGGCTATGGATTCCTGTCGGAGAATGCGCGCTTCGCCGAGATTCTCGGTGAGCACAATCTGCATTTCATTGGACCGAAGGCCGAGCACATCCGCCTGATGGGCGACAAGATCGAGGCCAAGAAGACCGCCAAGCGCCTCGGCATTCCCGTCGTGCCCGGCTCCGACGGCGCCGTGACGCCCGACCAGGACGCGCTGGCGATCGCCAAGGAGATCGGTTTCCCGGTGCTGGTCAAGGCCGCCGCCGGCGGCGGCGGGCGCGGCATGAAGGTCGCGCACACCGAGGCTGACCTGCAGCTCGCGCTGACCACCGCGGCCAACGAGGCGAAGTCGGCATTCGGCGATGCCTCGGTCTATCTCGAGAAATATCTGCAGAAGCCCCGTCACATCGAGATCCAGGTGCTCGGCGACGGCCGCGGCGGCGCCATCCATCTCGGCGAGCGCGACTGCTCGCTGCAGCGCCGCCACCAGAAGGTCTGGGAGGAAGGCCCCTCCCCGGTGCTCGACGCGGCGGCGCGCGCGAAGATCGGCAATACCGTCGCCAAGGCGATGCAGGAGCTGAAATATATCGGCGTCGGCACCATCGAATTCCTCTACGAGGACGGCGAGTTCTATTTCATCGAAATGAACACCCGCATCCAGGTCGAGCATCCCGTCACCGAGATGATCACCGGGATCGACCTCGTGCTGGAGCAGATCCGCATCGCCGCCGGCGGCGACCTGCCGATGAGCCAGGACCAAGTGGTCATCAACGGCCACTCGATCGAGTGCCGCGTGAACGCCGAGAATCCGGTCAGCTTCCGGCCGTCGCCCGGCAAGATCCAGCAGTACCACCCGCCCGGCGGCCTCGGCGTCCGCATCGATTCCGCCGTCTACCAGGGCTATGTCATCCCGCCTTATTACGACTCGCTGGTCGGCAAGCTGATCGTGCACGGCAAGAGCCGGGTCGAGTGCCTGATGCGGCTGCGGCGGGCGCTGGACGAGATGGTGGTCGATGGCATCGAGACCACGCTGCCGCTGTTCAGGGCGCTGGTCCGAGAGCCCGCGATCATCGACGGCGACTATCACATCCACTGGCTCGAGCAGTATCTGGCCGGCCAGAAGACGGACTGAGCGGCTTCGTTCAGAAAATCGTCAGTCAGGCGGAACCATCCGGGCGCAGCCGCGTTTTGCTCGGTCGGCGCGGTTCCGCCAGGGGGCAATGATTATCAAAGACGTGCGAGCGTGCGGTGGCGCCTGAGGTGAGACGAAGGCGCACACTGGGTCAGGTCCTGCTGTTGTCAGCGGGATTTCTGGTGCTGGTCGTCGTCAGCACGGCGTCGGTTCTGCTGGTCAACAAGGCCCGCAGCGACAGCGCCTGGGTGGTGCACACCGTCGAGGCCGAGAACCAGATCAACGCCGTGCTGCTCGAAGTGCGCCGCGCCGAAAGCGCTGCCCGCGCCTACCTTCTCACCCAGGAGCAGGAATTCCTCAACGACCACGAGCTTGCCGTCGCGGCCATCCGGCCGGTGCTCGACAAGCTCAACACGCTGGTTGCGGACAATCCCACCCAGATCGGGAATCTCGCTCAGTTGCGCAGCGTGATCGAGACCCGGCTGTCGCAGTTCGACCGCGAGAAGCTGCTGGTCGCCCGCGGCGATCTCGCCGCCGCGATCGCCCTTGTCCGCGACGCAGGCTCGACCACCAGCAGCAAGACCATGCGCGAGACCGCCGAGGCGATGCGTCTCGAGGAGGAGCGCCTGCTGGCGCTGCGGACCGCCAATGCCGATGCCAGCCAGCAATTGGCGGCCATCGTCACGATCACCGGCTCTGCGCTCGTCGTGGTGCTCGCCATCATCTCGGTGCTGCTGGTGCGCCGCTCGACGCGGGCGCGCGACGACGCCGAGGCGCAGCTGCGCGAGAGCAACCTCAACCTGGAAACGACCGTCGACGAGCGCACCGCCGATTTGCGCGAAGCCAATGAGGAGATCCAGCGCTTCGCCTATATCGTCAGCCATGACCTGCGCTCGCCGCTCGTCAACATCATGGGCTTCACCAGCGAGCTGGAGGAGCTGCGCAACGACATCTTCCGGCGCATCGCGAGCCTGGCGCGCGCCGTCTCGGCCGCGCCGCCGCCAGCCGAAGGCGCCGAGCCGGAGCTCGAAGGGGCCGACAAGCAGCTGTCGGAGGACTTCTCCGAGGCGCTCGGCTTCATCAAGTCCTCGATCGCCAAGATGGACCGGCTGATCAGCGCCATTCTCAATCTGACCCGCGAGGGCCGCCGCGAGTTCGTCCCGGTCCGCATCGACACCCGCGAGCTGATCGAGCAGATCGTGTCGACCCTGGCGCATCAGGCGGACGAGGCCCACACGACGATCCGCGTCGAGCCCCTGCCCGCTATTGTCAGCGACCGCCTGGCGCTGGAACAGATCTTCTCGAATCTGATCGACAACGCGATCAAATACATGAAGCCCGGGGTCCCTGGCGACATCAGGATCCGCGCCCGGACCAAGCTCGGTTTCGCGATCTTCGAGGTCGCAGATAACGGCCGGGGGATTGATCCCAGGGATCACCAGCGTATCTTTGATCTGTTCCGCCGCGCCGGGACCCAGGACCGTCCGGGTCAGGGGATCGGGTTGGCGCATGTGCGCGCCCTGGTGCGCCGGCTCGGTGGAACCATGTCGGTCGCGTCGGAGCTCGACCAGGGCAGCACGTTCACGATAACGCTCCCGATCAACTGGAACGTCTCAAACCGGAACTCAGACCGATGACCATGCCCGTGACCATCATCATGATCGAGGACGACGAAGGCCACGCCCGGCTGATCGAGCGGAACATCCGCCGTTCCGGCGTCAACAACGAGATCAAGCCGTTCACCAACGGTACAGACGCGGTGAAATATCTGTTGGGCGCTGACGGCAGCGGCCTTGATCACAAGGGCCATGCCCTGCTCATCCTGCTCGACCTGAACCTGCCGGACATGACCGGCATCGACATCCTCAAGATGGTCAAGCAGAACAGCTACCTGAAGAGCGCCCCGGTGGTGATCCTGACCACCACGGACGACTCTCAGGAGATCAAGCGCTGCTACGAGCTCGGCTGCAACGTCTACATCACCAAGCCCGTGAACTACGAGAGCTTCGCCAACGCCATTCGCCAGCTCGGCCTGTTCTTCTCAGTCATCCAGGTTCCGCCCGCCGCATGACCTCCTCCGCCCCCACGCTGCTCTACATCGAGGACGACGCAGCGCTGGCGCGGCTGGTCGAGCGCGGGCTGAAGCGGCTCGGCGTGGCGGTTGAGCACGCGCCGGATGGCAGCGCGGGCCTCGAGCGGCTGAAGCGCGGCGGCATCGACGTGGTCGCGCTCGACCAGCACATGCCGGGGCTCGACGGGCTGGAGACGCTGGAGCGCATCATGGCGATGCCCGATCCGCCGCCGGTGGTGTTCGTCACCGCCTCCCAGGATTCCAAGATCGCGGTCACCGCACTCAAGGCGGGTGCCGCCGACTATCTCGTCAAGGACGTGCAAGGCGAGTTCATCCCGCTGCTGCAGGTCGCCGCCGAGGGCGCGCTGCGCCAGGCGCGGCTGCAGCGGGCGCGCGACGAGGCCGAGGCCGAAGTGCGCGCCTCGCGCGACCGCTTCGCGGCGCTGGCGGCCGAGCGCGAGGTGCTGCTGCGCGAGGTCAATCACCGCGTCGGCAACTCGCTGCAGATCATCGCCTCGCTGCTGCATCTGCAGGCCAATTCGAGCACGCAGGACGACGTCAAGGCGGCGCTCACCAACGCGATGGGCCGTGTCGCCGCCGTGGCCCAGGTGCACCGCCGGCTCTACACGTCGCAGGACCTCAAGAGCGTGATGCTCAACCAGTACCTGGACTCGCTGCTCGACGACCTCCGCCGCTCCGCCGAGGGCAATCGGATGTCGCGGCTGACCCTGAAGGCCGAGCCGGTGGAAATCGACCCCGACCGCGCGGTCGCGATCGGCATCGTCGTCAACGAGCTGGTGATGAACGCCGTCAAATACGCCTACCCCGACGGCCCCGGCCCGATCCATGTCGAGCTGAAGCTCCAGGGCAACGACATCGTGCTGTCGATCGCCGACAATGGCGTCGGCCTGAACGCGACCAGCGATCCCCGCTCGACCGGCATGGGCCAGCGCATCGTCAGCGCGATGGCCACCAAGCTCGATGCAACGGTCGAGCCGGACCCGAGCCATGACGGCACCAAGATCGTGGTCCGCTTCCGTCTCAACAAGGATGTTCCGAAGCCCGCCGCTGCCGCTGTGGGCTGATTGGGAACGGCGGGCCGGACCCATCGCGCGCGGGCCCGCATCCTGCTAGACTGATCGCATGAATTCGCGCGACTCCGCATCGTCCGAGATCACGCCCGAGGTTCTGCTGCGTGCCTATGCCTGCGGCATCTTCCCGATGGCCGAAAGCGCCGACGACCCCTCCCTGTTCTGGGTCGAGCCGGAGCTGCGCGGCGTCATCCCGCTCGAGGGTTTTCGCGTGGCGTCGCGGCTGGCACGCACGGTGCGGTCGGACGCCTTTACGGTAACCGTCAACCAGGCCTTCAAGGCCGTGATGGATGGCTGCGCCGAGCCGCAGCCCGGCCGCGAGGACACCTGGATCAACCGGCGCATCCGCGAGCTCTACAGCGGGCTCTACGCGATGGGCCATTGCCACAGCGTCGAGTGCTGGCAGCAGGGGGAGCTGGTCGGCGGGCTCTATGGCGTCAGCCTGGGACGCGCGTTCTTCGGCGAGAGCATGTTCCACCGCACCCGTGACGCCTCGAAGGTGGCGCTGGTGCATCTGGTGGCCCGGCTGATCGCGGGCGGCTTCGAGCTGCTCGACACCCAATACGTCACCGAGCATCTCAAGACCTTCGGCGCGGTCGAGATCCCGCGCCGGCGCTATACGGTGCTGCTCGAAAAGGCGATCACCGGACAGCCTGCGAACTTCGTCCGGCTTCCGGTCGACCGGCCGATCAGCGGTGCCGAGGCGCTCGGCATCATCGCCGAGCGCGGCTGAGCATCTTTACCGGAACACGCCGCCGAACGGCCCACCGGCCTGTGGGGGCGGCGGTGGCGGCGGCACCTGCTGGGTCTGGTATTGCTGCGGCGGCCCCGGTGGGCGCGGCGCTGCCTGCCTCTGCTGCGGCGGCCGTTTCTGCGCGGGCTGCGGCTGAGCAGCCGGCTTCTGATCGGGCGCGGCGCTCACGACCGTATTCTGCGGCTCTTTGCAGTCGACCAGCCAGATGTCGTAGATCGGATGCTCGACGCCGTGCAGGCCGGGACTCGCCGCAAACATCCAGCCCGAGAAAATCCGCTTCACCTCGCCCTGCAGCGTGATCTCGTCGACCTGAACGAAGGCATCGGTATTGGCCGCCTCGGTGGCCGGCCGTGTGTAACAGGCGTCGGTCTTCACCCGGAGCGCGCCGAATTGCACGGTCTCGCCGATCTCCTCGTCGAAATTGATGATCCGGCCGGTGATCTTGTCGAGGCCGGAGAAGCTCGCCTTCTTGTTCACGATCTTCTGCGCCGGCGGTTCGGTCACGACCTCGTCGCCCGGCTGAATGGTCGCCGGCGTCTGCGGCACCGCGCCGTTCGGCGGGATCGCGGCATTCTGGGGCGCGCCGCGCGGCGGCGCCGGCCGCTGGCCGGGCTGAGCCGGCGCCGCACCGGGCTGGCCAGGCGGCGCGACGGCGACGGGCGGATTGTTCTGCGGCAGGACCGTCGTTCCCGGCGGCGGCGCCAGCGGCTGCGACTGGACCGGCCCGGGCAAGGCAGCGCCCTGTCCCGGCGGCGGACGGGTCGGCGCCGGCAGCACGCGGCCCTGCGGCAGCTCGGGAATCTCCTCCTCCTCGTCGGGCGGCGGCGGCATCGGCTCTCCGCGGCGCGGAATGTTGCCGGGCGGACGCGGCACGGGATCGGAGAAAATGGTACCGATCTGCGCGCGCGCAGGCACGGCCAGCGCGAGGGAAGTGGCGGCCAGGAATGCCGCGATACCGGTCAGGACGATTGTTCGGTGCATCTCGCGCGGCTTTATCAGGCGAATCGGGGTTCGGGACAATCAAATCGCGTCATGACCCATCCGCCGCTCTCGATCAGCCCTCCCGTTAACATGCCGAATACGGCGGGGGAAGGGCGGCTTACCAGCGCACCGCGAGGTGGCCATCTGGTTCATCCAATGAGATAGTCGCATGATCAGAAGATAGCGTGAAACCAACACGCGACAAGGCCGCGGCGCACGGGAGGAACACATGGCTGATTCGATCCGCCTCGACGGCCGGGTCGCCGTCGTCACCGGGGCGGCCGGGGTGATCGGCGCTGCGACCATGCAGCTGCTGGCGGCACGCGGCGCCCGCATCGTCGCCGTCGACCGGCGCGAGCAGGACCTGAACGAGGCCATCAGCGCCCTGCCCGTCGGCGCCGAGGCGCTTGCGATCACCGCCGATGTCACCGACGAAGCTCAGGTTGCCGCCTACGTACGCAAGGCCTGCGACCGCTTCGGCACGATCGACGTGTTCTTCAACAATGCGGGTATCGAGGGCGAGATCAAATCGATCACGGACTATCCGCTCGACACGTTCCGCCGCGTACTCGACGTCAACGTCGTCGGCGTGTTCCTCGGCCTCAAGCACGTGCTGCCGGTGATGCTGAAGCAGAACCGCGGCTCGATCATCAACACCGCCTCGATCGCCGGCCTGATCGGCTCGCCGCAGATCGCCGTCTACAGCGCCAGCAAGCACGCCGTGATCGGCCTGACCAAAAGCGCGTCTTGGGAATGCACCGGCACTAATGTGCGCGTGAACTGCATCTGTCCCGGACTGATCGACAGCCGCATGCTGAGCGCGATCATCGAAGGCCGCAGCGGCGCTGCCGTGCCCGTCGACAAGGTCGTCGACCGCGTGCCTGCGCGTCGGCTCGGCCAGGGCTCGGAGGTCGCGGCGATCGTCGCCTTCCTCGCCTCCGACGATGCGAGCTACGTCTCCGGCGCAGCCTACACCGTCGACGGCGGCCGCACCGCCGCCTGAACAAGCTTTCGAATCAACCCGCCCAACTCACAGGTCGCTCGTCAATGCCCGTTCAACTCGATGCCGATGCCGCAGCCGTCTACAAGGCGTTCCAGGAGGCCGGCCGTCCGGCCTATGAGACGCTGACGCCACAGGAGGCGCGCGACTACTATCTGGCCGCACGCATCGTGAGCAATCCCGAGCCGCCGGAATTGGCTGATGTCAAAGACCTCAGCATCCCTGCCCCGCACGGCGCAATCCCGGCGCGCCTGTATCGGCCAAAGACGGTGCGGCAGACCAACGGCCTCGCACCGGGGCTGGTGTTCTTTCACGGCGGCGGCTGGGTGATCGGCAATCTGGAGTCGCACGACGTGGCCTGCCGTGCTCTGGCGCATGAAGGCGAGCTGATCGTGATCTCGATCGACTACCGCCTGGCGCCGGAGCACAAGTTTCCCGCCGCGGTCGATGACTGCCTCGCGGCCACACGATGGGTCGCCGACAATGCAATGGCGCTCGGCATCGACGCCTCCAAGCTCAGCGTCGGCGGCGACTCCGCGGGCGGCAATCTCGCCGCCGTGGTCGCGTTGTCCGCGCGCGACGGCAAGGGGCCGAAGCTGTCTGGCCAGGTCCTGATCTATCCCGCCACCGACTTCACGATGGGCCATCCCTCGCACAGCGAGCCGGAGACCAGCGTGCTGCTGACGCATTCGGTGATCCGCTGGTTTCGCGACCACTATCTCAACAGCACAGCCGACATCCACGACTGGCGCGCCTCCCCGGCCAAGGCCGAAACGCTGGCCGGCCTGCCGCCCGCCTATGTGCTGACAGCCGGCGCCGACCCGCTGCGCGACGAAGGCGACGACTACGCCCGGCGCCTGCGCGAGGCCGGCGTGCCGGTGACTCATCGCACCCATCCCGGCCAATTCCACGGCTTCTTCACCATGGGCAAGCTGCTCGATCAGGCCAATATCGCCGCGCGCGACATCGGCGCCTGGCTGAAGCAGCTCGACAGGCCAGCCGGCATATGAGCGACTTGGTGAGACCAGACCGGGAGCTCGAGGACGATGCGAGCGTCGAGCACGTCATGGTGTTGGGCGTCGCCTGGTTCAAGCGCGAGGAATGGAACGAGGTGAAACAGATCTGCCCGGATCTGCACGACACCTACGACGAATGGCTGGCCAACGCCGAGGCTGTCGCCGACGGCCTCGCGAGCTTGGATGGACATCAAGTCATCAAGGCCATTTTGACGGCCGACGAGCTCCGCCGATGGAAGCGCGCCACTGGACGTGAGGTCGTCGGCAAGGTGCGCTCTCGGCTTGCCAACAAGAAAGCCCGCAAGATCGCCAATGAGGACCCCCAGCCCGGTCGCGAGCCAAGTCGCGACTGACGCAGAGGCGCGCGCCGGCCATCGCCATAGAGCTCCGCTCGCGAGAGCAAGGAGCGGCTGATCCAACCGCTCCACCTTTCCGCATTCACTGCAGGCAGCCATGCAGCGCGGAAATTCTCGCTGATTTTGCGCTGCAACCAAGCTAGGGTCCGCGCGGCCGCCGCGCGATGACCGTCTGCGGCCCCCGAAGCAATAGGAATGCTGCCCGATGTTCGAACGCCTGACCCGCCAGCCCGATGATCCCCTGCTCGCCCTGATCGGCATATTCAAAGCCGATCCGCGGGCCGACAAGGTCGATCTCGGTGTCGGCGTCTATCGCGACGAGGCCGGCCATTCGCCGATCTTTCGCGCGGTCAAGGCCGCCGAGCGCCTGATCTGGGAGAGCCAGGACAGCAAAGCCTATGTGGCGCCGGAGGGCGACCAGGCCTTCTTGGACCTCCTGTGGGCGATGGTCGGCGGCAAGAGCTCTCCCGTGTATGCCGCCGGCGTCCAGACGCCCGGCGGCTCCGGCGCGCTGCGGCTCGCCGCCGATCTGATCCGCCAGGCCGGCACCGGCAAGATCTGGCTTGGCCTGCCGAGCTGGCCCAACCACGCCGGCATCTTCGCCGCAGTCGGGCTCCAGATCGAGACGTATCCCTATTTCGATGTGCCGTCGCAAACCCTGCAGCTCGACAGCATGCTGGCGGCGCTGCAGCGCGCGGCGCCCGGCGATGCCGTCCTGCTGCACGCCTCCTGCCATAATCCGACTGGGGCGCCGCTCAGCACGGACGACTGGGCGCGCATCACCGCCGTGATCGCCGCGCGCGGGCTCGTGCCGCTAATCGATTCCGCCTATCAGGGGTTTGGCGCCGGCCTCGAGGGCGACGTCGCCGGCTTGCGCGCGCTGATCGCGGCGGTGCCCGAGGCGCTGGTCGCGGTATCCTGCTCGAAATCCTTCGGCCTCTATCGCGAGCGCACCGGTGCGCTCTACGCCGTCGCCGCCGCGAAAGCCGCGGCCGAGACGGCGCGCTCCAATCTCGTTGCGATTGCCCGCACCAGCTATTCGATGCCGCCGGACCACGGCTCGGCGATCGTGAAGACCATTCTCGGCACGCCCGCGCTTTACGAAGACTGGAGCAACGAGTTGGACTCGATGCGTGAGCGCCTCGCCAGTCTGCGCCGCTCCTTCGCCGCGGCGCTCGGTGATCGCTGGTCGAACTCGCTCGCGATCGGCAAGCAGGAGGGCATGTTCTCGCTGCTGCCGCTCACGCCGGCCGAGGTGATGAGCTTGCGGGACAAACACGGCGTGTATATGCCGACCTCGGGCCGCATCAATGTCGCCGGACTGAAGCTGTCGGACGTGACCCGCGTCGCCGGCCTGTTCAGGTCGATCTGAGCGGCGACAGGCGGGACCGATGGCCGTGACCGAGATCGTGCCGGAGCAGGAGCGCCACAAACTCTACGAGGATGCGATGGCCCTGACCCTAGGCACGCTGTTCGTGTCGCTGGGCATGCTGATCTACAGCAAGACGGTGCTGCTGGTCGGCAGCACCGCGGGCCTGTCGCTGCTGCTGAGCTACATCAGCGGCTACGGCTTCGGGATCAGCTTCTTCCTGCTCAACCTGCCGTTCTACGTGCTCGCTGTCAGGCGCATGGGCTGGCCGTTCACGATCCGCACCTTCGTCGCCGTCGGCCTGGTCGCGGTGTTCTCGCGCCTGACGACGTCGTGGGTCGATATCGCGGAGATCAACCCGATCTATGCCACCGTGATCGGCGCCGGCCTGACCGGCACCGGCCTGCTCATGCTATTCCGCCACCGCACCGGTCTCGGCGGCATCAATATCCTCGCGCTTTATCTGCAGGAGCACTGGAAGATCCGCGCCGGCTATTTCCAACTCGCCGTCGACTTCCTGATCATGATCGCCGCGTTCTTCGTCATCCCTGTCAACCGGCTGGCGCTGTCGATCCTGGGCATCGTGATCGTCAACGTGATCATCGCGATCAACCACAAGCCCGGCCGCTACATGGCGCTGAGCTGAGCCCGCACGCTCAGGGATATGGCCTACCCAGCCACCCGCGACGGGTGTCGTCGCAAATGTGCGCTGCACCTTGCCAGACGGGCCATTCCATGGGATGAAGGCTCTGGTATGCCAGCGATCAAGGCATCGAGTGACCGCTTTCCGTCCGCCCACGAGGTGTCAGACGGGCCTGCCGATGCGGCTGATCGCCAATAAAAAATAGCAAACGCAAAACCAAGCTCTGGGGAACACCAAGGTATGGCACGCAACATTCTGATTCTCGGAGCCTCCTACGGCTCCCTCCTCGGCACCAAGCTTCTGATGGCCGGCCACAACGTCACGCTGGTCTGCCGCAAGAAGACGGCGGAGCTGATCAATCGTGAGGGCACGGAGGTCCGCATCAAGCTGCGCGACGAGCCGAACCATCGCTCGATCTTCTCGCGCGACCTGCCCGGCAAGCTCGACGCCGCCACGCCCGACGCCGTCGACCTCACGCGCTACGACCTCGTCGGCCTTGCGATGCAGGAGCCGCAATACACCAACCACACCATCCGCGTGCTGATGGTGAAGATCGCCGAGGCCAAGCTGCCGTGCCTGTCGATCATGAACATGCCGCCGCTGCCTTACCTCAAGCGCATCCCGGCGCTGGCCGACAGCGATCTCGAGGAGGCCTATACCAATGCGCAGGTCTGGGAGCGCTTCACGCCGGGTCTGGTGACGCTGTGCTCGCCCGATCCGCAGGCCTTCCGTCCGCCGGAGGAAGGCGCGAACGTGCTGCATGTCGGCCTGCCGACCAACTTCAAGGCGGCCGCCTTCGACGACGACAAGCACAACGCGCTGCTGCGCGAGTTGGAGCGCGGCATCGACGCGGTCAGGCTCGATGGCCAGGACGTGCCGGTCAAGCTGAAGGTGTTCGACTCGCTGTTCGTGCCGCTGGCCAAGTGGTCGATGCTGCTGACGGGCAACTACCGCTGCATCACGCGCGGCGAGCCGCAGGCGATCCGCGACGCCGTGCACGGCAATCTCGCCCAGTCCAAGGCGATCTACGAGCACGTCGATGCGATCGCGCGCAAGCTCGGCGCCGATCCCAGCGACCAGGTGCCGTTCGAGAAATACGCCAAGGCGGCCGAGAGCCTGCTCAAGCCGTCCTCGGCGGCGCGGGCGGTTGCCGCCGGCGCGCCGTTCATCGAGCGCGTCGATCTCCTGGTCAAGCTGATCGCCCAGCAGATCGGCATGCCCAATCCCGAGATCGACCAGACCGTGCAGACGGTCGACTTCAAGCTCAACGAGAAGATCGTGACGGGCGGCTCGACCGCGCAGTGACGGCCGGCGTCGGCGGCTCCTCCGGCCCCGACATTCTCGGTAATTAGATGTGACTTTGCAGGAACGCGCGGCCATCGCATGGTTCGCGCGTTCTTTGATTCACATCGTTTGGAATTTCGATGCCGACCTCCGGGCCTCTCGCTGTTCCCCTGCGGGCCCTGAGCTGGCTCGGCAACCAGGGCACACGCGCCATCGTTCTGGTGCTGGTCGCTGCCATCGCGGTGCCGCCGCTTGGCGAGCTGACGCGCCCCTACGTCACGGAAGCGATCTTCCTGCTGCTCTGCATCTCGTTCATGCGTGTCGACGTCGCGATGCTGCGCGCGCATCTGCGGCGGCCGCTGCTGGTGCTGGCGGCGACCGCGTGGACCACGATCGCGGTGCCGCTCGCGGTCGGCACCATCGCGCAGGCGAGCGGCCTCGACGTGGCTGCGCCCGAGTTGCACCTCGCGCTGATGCTGCAGGCGACGGCCTCGCCGATGATGGCCTCGCCGGCGCTCGCCGCGCTGATGGGCCTGGACGCGACGCTGGTGCTGATCACGCTGGTGACGTCGACTGCGCTGGTGCCGCTCACCGCTCCGCTGTTCGCCTATGTGTTCCTCGGGCAGACACTGGCGCTGTCGCCGGCCGCGCTCGGGCTGAAGCTCGCCGGCATCCTCGCCGCCGCGCTGGCCGTTGCCGTCGCGGTCCGCCTCGTCTTCGGCCACGACGCGATCCGCCGCCAGCGCGCGCCGATCGACGGCTTCAACATCTGCATCATGTTCGTGTTTGCGTCGGCCATCATGGCGCACTTCCTTGCCGATCTCTTGACGAGTCCGTTCCGCATGTTGGGACTGGCGGTGCTCGCCTTCGCCGTGTTCTTCCTGCTGTTGGGTATCGCCATGCTGCTGTTTCGCCGCGCCGGCCGCGAGCGCGCGATGGCTTTGGGCATGATGGTCTCGCTGCGCAACATGGGACTGATGCTCGCCGCCACCGAGGGCGCCATCCCGGGAACGACTTGGCTCTACTTCGCGATGAGTCAGTTTCCGATTCATCTGGCGCCGCAGCTGCTGCGGCCCTTGGCCGAGCGGCTGCGTGCGAAGCCACTTCCATCTGATGGGACCGACCACGGCGTGATCAGTTCTGCACGCGAATGAGGCAGCGCAGCATGACCTCCTATGATGAGCAACTGCTTTCGTAGGACGGCTGCCATCACGTGTTGCCGCTGCGCACAGCCAACGCTACGCTCCGCGCTGATTGGTGCAGGAGGATGTTGTGACCCCATCAGACGATCAGACCATTTCCGAAGACCGCCGCGAGGCGCTGCGCTACGCGCTCGCGATCGGCTCGGGCGCCGCGCTCGCGTCCGCCATGACGACGACGCCGGCGTCCGCGCAGGCGGCCGGCGACAACACGCTGGACCGCGTTCGCGCCAGCAAGGTGCTGCGCATCGCCGTGCTGCCGGGCGAGCTGCCCTATTTCAACAAGGACCTCGCCTCCGGCACCTGGTCGGGCTTCTCGATCGAGATGGCCAACGACATCGCCAAGCTGCTCGACGTGAAGCTCGAATATGTCGAATCGACCTACGGCAATTCGGTGCTCGATTTGCAGGCCGGCAAGATCGATCTCGGCTTCGCGCTCAACCCGACGCCGCAGCGCGCGCTGGTGATCGACTTCTGCGGCACCGTGTTTCCGCATCCGTTCGGCGCCATGCTGAAGAAGGGCATCGAGGCGAAGACCTGGGCCGATATCAACAAGCCGGAGATCAAGATCGCCGTCGACGTCGGCTCGGCCAACGAGGCGGTGGCGCGGCGGTTCGCGCCGAACGCGACCATCAAGTCGCTGAAGTCGCGCGACGAGGTGATGCTGGAGATGGCCTCGGGCCGCGTCGACGTCGTCGTCAACGCCCTGATCCTCGGCCTCACCGCGATTGCCAAGAACCCCAATCTCGGCACCTACAAGATCCTGCAGTCGCCGTCGGTCGCGATCCCCTCCAGCATGGGCGTCCGCCGCGAGTCCGACAAGCGCTGGCGTGACTTCCTGGCGGTGTGGATCGACTACAACAGAGGCATCGGCCAGATGCGCGAATGGTTCGTCAAGGGCCTCGGCCTTGCCGGCGTCAAGGCCGAGGACGTACCGGTCGAACTGAGCATCTGAGCGGAGCGACGCGCTCTCCGCCGTCATTGCGAGCGAAGCGAAGCGAAGCAATCCAGGGCTACGCGTGCGTCTGGATTGCTTCGTCGCAGAGCCTGTCATCGGGCCGCGCTTTGCGCGGACCCGTTGGCTCCTCGCAATGACGGCTGGGACTTTACCGCCTCACGCCTTGCTCACTCACGCCTTGTCGTAGCTCATGCCGCGCTCGAAGCGGCGACCGAGCAGCGTCGCCGGAAACAGGATCGCGAAATAGATGATCGCGATGATGGTGTAGACCTCGAGCGGCCGGTAGGTGTCGGCGTTGATGAGCGTCGCGTTGTAGACGAGATCCGGCACCGCGATGACCGACACCAGCGAGGTGTTCTTCAGCTGCGTCACCGACTGGTTGACGTAAGGCGCCAGCATCGGCTTCAGCGCCTGCGGCAGGATCACGAGCCGCATCATCCGCCACGGGCGCAGGCCCAGCGCCCGCGCCGCGTCCCACTGACCGCGCGGCACGCTCTCGATGCTGCCGCGGATGATCTCGGCGTAGAACGCCCCGCCATACAGCGACAGCACGGTGACCGCCGCGACATGCGCCGGGATGTTGACGCCGATCACGACCGGAAACGCGTAGTAGAACCAGATGATCTGCACCAGCAGCGGCGTGCAGCGGAACAGCTCGATATAGCCGATCAGCAGCCAGTCGATCACCACAGGGCGGCGCAGCCGGACGATCCCGACGAGCAGCCCGATGAGCGTGCCGAGCAGGATGGTGCCCAGCGTATAGGCCATGGTCCACCCCAGCCCCACCCAGAACAGGTGGCTGTACTTGCCGAGAATGGCAAAATCCCAGGTGTAGTTCATCGCGGCTCCGAGCCTTGCGAGGTGTCGCGGCCCATCACAGATACCGGCTCGGCGCGAAGGCGGAGGCGTCGAAGGACGGCGCCTCGCCCGCAATCATCGCGGCGATCGCCGCGCCCGTGGCCGGCCCCGTGGTGAAGCCGATATGCTGGTTGCCGAATGCAAGCCACAGGCCGGAATGAAGCGGCGCCGGCCCGATCATCGGCAGCGCATCCGGCAGGCTCGGCCGCGACCCGCGCCAGGGCTGCGCAACGGCCTCACCGAACTCGACGACGCCGCGCGCCAGCGGCACCACCTGCTCGAGCTGGGCGAAGTTCGACGGCGCATCGCGGTCGGTCAGCTCGACGCCGGAGGTGACGCGCACGCCGTTCTCCATCGGCGCCAGCACGAAGCTGCCCTCGGCATCGTTGATCGGCCGCAGCAGCTTGCGGTTCGGATTGGGCGTGAACTCCTGGTGATAGCCGCGCTCGAACGCCATCGGCACGTGATAGCCGAGCGGCCGCAGGATGTCCGGCGACCACGGCCCGAGCGCCACCACGACATGCCGCGCGCGGATCTCGCCATCGCCGAGCACCACGCGCCAGCCGTCACCGTCGCTCAGCAGCGCCCGGATCTCGGACTGGCGCACCGTTCCGCCCGCGCCCTCGAACATCCGCGCATAGGCCTTGGTCACATTGCCCGGCGAATCGACCGACGCGGTCTGGCTGTGCAGCAGTCCCACCTTGTAGACCGGCAACATGTTGGGCTCGAGCGCGGAAATCGCCTGGCGGTCGAGCAACTCGCTCTTGATGCCGTATTCGGCGAGAAAGGCCTGCTCGGCCTTGGCGGCTCCGACAGCGTCGCTGCGCCACGCCTTGAGCCAGCCGGTCTCGCGCACGCGCTGCGGCTCGCCGGCGCGGACGATCCAGTCGCGATGCAGATTCAGCGACGCGCGGATCAGCCCGTGCAGCGCGATCGCGCGCGGCTTGACGCGAGATTGGACGGCATTGGCGAGGAAGCGCAGCACCCAATCGATGTTGCGCAACGTCCAGGATGGACTCCAGCGCAGCGCGGCACTCTGGTTGCCGAGATAGGACGGCAGCGCCTTGAACAGCGAGGGCTTGTTGAAAGGCAGGATGGAGGCTGACGAGAGAATGCCGGCATTGCCATAGGAGGTCTCCTCGCCCGGCGCCTTGCGGTCGACCAGCGCCACCGAGAGCCCGCGCTCGCGGATCGCATAGGCGCAGGAGACGCCGACGATCCCTGCTCCCAGCACGACCACGTCGGCTGTCTGCTGCTCACTCTCCATCGTCTCTCAATCCATTCAATATCTACATCAAGGTGAGGCCGCCATCGACCGGCAGCACCGCGCCGGTGACATGGCCGGCGTCTGTCGACAGCAGGAAGGTCACGGCGGCGGCGATGTCGTCAGGCTCAGCGAGGCGCTGTTGCGGATTGGCGGCTGCCGCCTTCTGCCAGGCGGACGGATCGAGCGAGCCGAGCCGTCCCGCATCCTTGCGCGTATAGCCGGGCACGACGACATTTGCCGTGCCGCCGGTGGCGGCCAGCTCGATCGCGAGACATTTCACCAAGGCCTCGAGCGCGGCCTTGGCGGCAGCCGAGGCCGGGAACGTGCCGCCCGGCACGAAGCGGTGCGCGACGAAGCTGGAGATCGCGACCACGCGCGCCGCCTCGCTTTGCAACAGGTCGGGCAGCGCCGCACTGGCGAGTTCATGAAAGGCCGCCGGCATCACCGCCAGCGAACGGTCGAGCCCGTCGCGCGGCAGGTCGCGAAAGCTGCGGCGATCGGCGAAGCCCGCGGCATGGACCAGCGCATCGACACGGCCGAAGCGGGCGCGCGCGGCAGCCACGAGGTCGGACGCGGCGCCTGCGGTGGCCAGGTTGCCGCAATGAAAAGCCACTTCGGCGCCGGCCTGCCGGCAAGTCTCCGCAACGGCCTCGAGCCGTGCCAGCCCGTCGGCGTCCGCGCCCTGGCCATGCAACATCAGGCCCTGCCCCGGCCCCGCAAGGCGGCGCGCCACAGCAGCGCCGATCCCGGCGCCGCTGCCGGTGATGATTGAAACGCGCATGATCCCCAGTGCCGAATGCCATTCGAGGCGCGGACTATAGGTCTCGCATCCGCCAATGCAAACCGCCGCATCGGCATGCCTGCAAGACGATGACGCAGCCGCGCCCCGCTCAGACCGACAATCCGCTGCAGGTCAGGATGATGCGCGTGGCGCGCCAAACCCAGGTCTTGCCGTCGCGCGCCGCCTGCAGGCTGAAGACCCGCTCATTCCAGTGCGGATCATGCGCGAAGCGAATGTTCTCGATGACGAAGTCCTGCTGCTGCCGCTTCCATTCGATCGCCCAGGCGAGGTGCGCCTCCTCGAGCTGCTGCCGCAGCTTGGAGAACTCGATCACATAGGGCGACGGGACGATGATCCCCAGAGACATCGAAGTGCCGGCCATCGCGCGACCTCTGCGGTCTCTCAATAGACCTTGCGCGAGCCTATCCCGCCCGCGCCGCGCGCCGCAAGGCTTGCGGCGGCTGGCCGAACGCGCGGATGAAGGCGCGGCGCATGCGCTCGGGATCGCGAAAGCCGGCGGCTGCGGCCACCAGCTCGATCGGCTGATGCGAGGCCTGCACGCGGTCGCGCGCCACCTCCAGCCTGAGGCGCTCGATCGCCTTGGACGGCGTGGTGCCGGTCTCGGCGACGAAGGCGCGGGTGAAATGCCGCGTGCTCATGCCGGCGCGGTCGGCGAGGTCGTCGACCGAAAGCGGTGCATCGAGATGCTCGCGCGCCCAGGTCAGCAGATCGGCAAAGCGGCCGCTCGGCGCCTTGAGCTCCAGCAGCGAGGAGAATTGCGACTGGCCGCCGCTGCGGCGGTGATAGAGCACGAGCTGGCGCGCCGTCTTCTGCGCGACCTCCTCACCGTGATCCTCCGCGACCATGGCCAGCGCAAGATCGATCCCCGCGGTGATGCCGGCCGAGCTCCAGACCTGACCGTCGCGAACATAGATGCTGTCGGGTTCGAGCTTCACGTTCGGATAAGTCCGCAGAAATTGCCGCGTGCGCTGCCAATGCGTGGTCGCACGCTTGCCGTCGAGCAGGCCGGCCTCGGCGAGCACGAACGCGCCCGAGCAGACGCTGGCGAGGCGGGTGCCGCGGCGCGCGACCTTGCGAACGAAATTCAAGGTGCAGGCATTGCGGCTCGCCGCCTCGACGCCGTCGCCGCCGGCGATCAGCAAGGTCGAGAGCGCCGAGACCGGACCGAATTTGCGCGCCAGCATCTCGGCACCGGACGAGGAGCGCACCGGGCCCGGCGCCGCCGCTACCACCCGGATCTGCGGCGCAGCCCTCGCGTAGCGCGCGGCGATCTCGAACACCGAGATCGGGCCGGCGGCATCGAGTAGCTGGAAATCCGGAAAGATGAGCACACCGATCATCCTGAAGGCCCCGCCGCTTGCCTGTCTGAAATCGAGGGAACTTTGGCATTTGAGACAGCCAGCGGATCATGCAGAATCGTCGTCGTCAACCCGTCCTTGCCCGTGAGATCCGCCCATGGCCGCTCCGCTCTCGATTGCTCTCGTGCTCTTCCCCCAAGTCACCCAGCTCGACCTGACCGGACCGGTGCAGGTGTTCTCGAGCGTGCCCGGCGCGACGCTGCATTTGGCCTGGAAGCGGATCGAGCCGATCCCCACCGACTCCGTTCTTACGCTGCTGCCGACGACGACGTTTGCGGACTGCCCGCAGGCCGACGTCATCTGCATCCCCGGCGGCTTCGGCGTCGACGCCATTCTCGATGACGCCGAGGTGATCGGCTTCATCCGCCGCCAGGCGGAGGGCGCCAAGTACGTCACCTCGGTCTGCACCGGCTCGCTCGCGCTCGGCGCCGCAGGCCTGCTCAGAGGTTATCGGGCCGCCACCCATTGGAGCGCACGCGAGTGCCTGCCGCTGTTCGGCGCCACCATGAGCACCGAGCGCGTCTGCATCGACCGCAACCGCGTGACCGGCGGCGGTGTCACTGCCGGCATTGATTTCGCGCTGACCTTGGTGTCGCACCTGGTCGACCGCGAGACAGCCGAGGCGATCCAGCTCAGGCTCGAATACAATCCCGCTCCGCCATTCGCAGCCGGCTCGCCCGACACGGCGCCGCCCGAGGTGGTGTCACGAATGCTGGACCGGATCGCCCCCTCCCGGCAGCGGCGTGTCGCGGCGGCGAAGCGCGCGGCGGCCATGCTCAGCGACTAGCGGGGCCGGCTCTGCCATCCCCAAAGCAGAGAGGCCGCCCGGAGCCCGGACGGCCTCAGAAACATTGTTCAAGAAGCGATCGAATCAGCTTCCCGGCGTCCAGGGCTGATAGTCGCCGGTCGCCTTCGGACGGCGGCCGCTGGCCAGGGTGGAGCCGGCCGGACGGTAGGCGAGCGCCGTGCCGGTCAGGTTCGGCTGATGCGGCTTCTCCCATTCGCGAGATTTGTAGCCGTCCTGAGTCGGCGGCACGTCGACCATATGATGGATCCAGCCATGCCATTCCGGCGGGATGCGGCTGGCCTCCGCCAAGCCGTTGTAGATCACCCAGCGGCGCTCGAAATGCAGCACCGGATCGATCTTGCCGCCGGCGGTCCGATAATAGCGGTTGCCCTGCGCATCCTGCCCCACCAGCTCGCCGAACCGCCAGGTCCACAGCTGCGTGCCGAAGGTCTGGCCATTCCACCACGTGAAGAGCTTGAGAAAGAACTGTTTCATGCGCTCGGGGCCGGTTCTGTGAAGATCACGGCTCTGATGCCACCCCGCTTGCGACTTGTCCAGTGTTGCACCGCCCCCGCCCGCGACGATGCACCGGTTCACGCCGGGGAACGACATCCCGGCCCTGCGGTTAGGTCATTTTCCCCTGATGGAGCGAGAGTGATGACCAGACTGAAGACATGGAGCGCCGCCGCGGCAGTGGCGCTGATTCTGCCGCTCGCGGCAGCGACCACGAGCTTTGCCCAAGGTCCCGGCGGCGGACGCGGTCCGGGTGCCGGCGCTGCCATGGGCGGCGGCGGTGGTGGTGGGGGCGCGGCCATCGGCGGCGGCGGCGGTGGCGGAGCGATCGGCGGCGGTGGCGCGATCGGTGGCGGCGGACGCGGCGCCTTTACAGCTGGGCCGGGCGGCGGCATCGGCGGCGGCAGCTTCTCCGGACGCACAGCCGTTGGGGGCCCAGGCCTTGTGGGTCGCGGTCCGGCGGCCGGCGCCAATGTCGCCATCAACAATGGCGGCGGCCGCGGCAACTGGACCGGTGGCGGTGGCAACTGGAACGGCGGCGGCGGCAATTGGAGCGGCGGCGGCTGGCGAGGCGGTCACCATGGCGGCTGGCACCGCGGCGGCGGCTTCTGGCCCGGCGTCGGTGTGGGCGTCGGCATCGGCCTCGGCAGCTCCTACGCCTACTACAATGATCCGTACTATTACGGAAACGACTACTACAACGACTACTCCTACTACGATGACTCCGCTCCGGTCGCCGTCGTCGGAACCGAGGGTGTCGATCCCAGCTATTGCGCTCGCCGGTACCGCTCCTACGATCCGGCGTCGGGAACTTACCTCGGCTACGACGGCCTTCGGCATCCCTGCCCGTAAGCAGCAGCGGCCATTCCGTCACGTGATAAATAAGGCGGCGAGGTACTTACCTCGCCGCTTTTGCTATGAATTTGTTCCAATGTTGTTTGTTATGTGTCCCATACGCCACGTTGTCGACTGAATGTCGACGAAATTGCAGGAATGTGCCCCGCGACGTGCAGATGTATTGCGCGTTCCGGTCCAATATCAATCGAGCTCGTGATTCTGCTTCGATAAGCTGGTCGCAGGCGGGTTTGACTACTAACGACGGACACTCGACCGACTGATCATGGATCGCGCAAACCCGAGCGCAGTGCAGATCGCTGCACGCCGGCGGTTGACCGTGCCATCGCGCCAGAAGTTTCGAACAAGGAGGCGCGCCTTGCAGACATATCATCACCGCCCTCGATGCAGCGGTATTGAGAGCCGGACGCATCAGGCACGTCGCGATCATCCCGCGAAGCGCGGGCGGGCCACGTCGATGATTGAGAAACGCGGATGATTCATCAGCGCCTCGCTTTGGGGCTCGGCCTTGGCACTCTGCTTGCGATCGGCGCCGCATCGACGGCGCTCGACATCAAGTCGCGCCATGACGCGGCCTGGGTGACCTCATCGCTGGACATCCTGCAGCGAACCTCCGATCTGCGACTGCTGCTGAGCGAAGCCGAGGCGACCTCGCGCGGATTCGCGCTGACGGCGGCCCAGCCGTTCCGGGCCGAGTTCGAGGACGTCCGCGGCAGGATTCCTGCCGCCTTCGCCGAGCTGCAGCGTGCCGTCGCCGATAGCCCGATGCCGACCCAGCTTCTCAGCCAGACGGACGCGCTCATCAACCGCCGGATCGAGATCGCGTCAGACGTGATCCGAATGAAGGCAGCATCCGACCGCGCCGGCCTCGAAGCGCTCGCGAGCCGGGCCGAAGGCCCGGCGACCATGAGCGCGATCACGGCCAATCTCGACCGGTTCGCAACCGAACAGCGCGCGCTGCTGGCGCAGCGCTCGGCGACCTCGAAGGCCACGGGATCACTGCTGCTGACGATCGACCTGTGCGGCCTGGCGCTGCTGCTGATCATCGCCGGCTACCTGATCCGGCGGGCCTATCTCGACGACCAGGCGCTGCGCGCCTCGCTGGTCCGTTCCGAGGCCGAGGCCGTCTCGCTCGCCGAACGGGCCGAGAAGCAGCATTTCGACCTCGTTGAGGCCCACGAGAAACTGCGCCACTCGGCCGAAATCCTGCAAAACACGTTCAACAGCATGGCCGAAGGCGTGCTCGTGATCGATGCCGCCGACACGGTGGTGTTCTCCAATCCCGCCGTCGAGGACTTATTGGGCTACCGTCACGGCAGGAAGCTGTCGGAGGTCCGGGCGCGCCTGCGTGTCTTTGAGAGCGACGGTGTGACGCCGATCGCGACGCACGACCTGCCCACACCGCGGGCGTTGCGCGGGGAATCGTTCGACCGCCGCGAGCTGATCGTCCATCAGCCCGACCGCGACGCGACGCTGCGCCTGATGATCAGCGGCCGCCCGCTGCGCGATGCCGCCGGGGGCATCACCGGCGCGGCGATGGTCTATCACGACATCACGATGGCCCATGAAACCGAGCGTCTGCTGCAGCAGGCGCAGAAGCTCGATGCCATCGGCAAGCTCACCGGCGGCGTTGCGCATGACTTCAACAACATGCTGACGATCATCACCGGCACCATCGAGACCCTTGCCGAGGAGGTCAGGGACCGTCCTGCGGCCGCCGCCACCGCCGCGTTGATCGGCCAGGCGGCCGACCGCTGCACCGAGTTGATCAGGCATCTCCTCGCCTTCGCACGCAAGCAGCCGCTGCATCCGCGCGACAGCGACGTCAACAGCACCATCGTGGACATCGCCAAGCTGCTGCGCCCGACCCTCGGCGAGCAGATCGAGATCAACTCGATCCTCGAGGAGGAGACGCTGATCGCGCATATCGACTCGGCGCAGCTTGCCAATTCGCTGGTCAACATGGCGATCAACGCGCGCGACGCGATGCCCAATGGCGGCAAGCTGCTGCTGGAGTCACGCCGCATCCTGCTCGATGAATCCTATGCTGCGGCCAACGCCGGGGTGACGCCCGGCTCCTACATCATGATCGCCGTCAGCGACACCGGCACCGGCATGTCGACGGAGGTCCGCGATCGCGCCTTCGAACCGTTCTTCACCACCAAGGAGGCCGGCAAGGGCTCGGGCCTCGGGCTGAGCATGGTCTACGGCTTCGTCAAGCAGTCCGGCGGCCACATCAAGATCTACAGCGAGGAAGGCCGGGGCACCACGATCCGCCTCTACATTCCCGTGCCCAAGGGCCAGTCGGCGACCCCTGCCCCGCCCGAGCCGCCGCCGCCGCGCGGCGAGGAGACGATCTTCATCGTCGAAGACGACCTGCTGGTGCAGGACTTCGTCGTCTCGCAGTTGCAGAGCCTCGGCTACAAGACTATCACCGCCTCGACCGGCGTCGAGGCCCTGGCCAAGATCGAATCCGGGCACTCCTTCGATCTGCTGTTCACCGACGTGATCATGCCCGGCGGCATCAACGGCAAGGAACTCGCCGAGGAGGCGCTGCGGCAGCGGCCGGGCACCAAGGTTCTCTACACGTCCGGCTATACCGACAATGCGATGGTCGAGCACGGCCGCATCGATCAGGCAGCGCTGCTGCTCACCAAGCCGTACCGAAAATCGGAGCTCGCCTGGATGGTGCGGCGCGCGTTGGTCGGCCTTGCCGAGAACACGTCCATCGCAGAGGAGCAAAGGCGTGCGCACTCCTGACCGCCACCCGCCATCGGAACGACGATCGGCCCGCATAAATCCGGATGGAACTCAAACAGACGATTGGCAGGACGCGAGGCCTTGCTTACAACTCAGGACATTGCAGACCGAACTATTCGCCAATCACGATAGAGCAACTCATAGTCCCGATGCGGCTTGATCGACCGCGCGCATCCAGCGCCTCTGGAACTCACCCATGATTCGCCGCCGCGTGGCGATCGGGCTCGGCCTTGGAACCCTGCTGGCCGTGGGCGCCGCATCGACCGCGCTCGACCTCAAGGCGCGCAGCGACACCGCCTTGGTCGAGCACACCATGGAGGTTCTCGAAAAGACCTCCCAGCTGCGCCTGCTGCTGCGGCAGGTCGAAGCGGCTTCACGTGGCTTTGGTCTGTCGGGGTCAGACCGGTTCGTCACCGAATTCCAGGAGACGAGCGCCATGGTTCCTGGCGCCTGGGCGGACCTGCGGCAGCTCGTCCGCGACAACCCTGCACAGAGCGAGCGGCTCCAATCGATCGACGGCGTCGTGCAGCAACGCGTCGAGCTTGCAGGCGAGTTCATCCGGCGCCGCGCCGCCAACGATCGCAGCGGCCTGCAAGCCTTGATAACGAACGCCGCCGGCCCAAAGGCGATGGCAACGATCAACGAGACGCTGGATGCTTTCTCCGACCGGGAGCGCCGGCTCCTCGCGGAACGAAGCGCAAGCTCGCGGCGAACAGGATCGTGGCTGCTCGCCATCGACCTCGCCGGCGTCGCCCTCGTACTCGCGATCGCGGCCTATCTGGTCCGGCGCGCCTATCTGTCGGACCGGGCGCTGCGGACGTCCCTCACCCGCTCACAGGCCACGGCAACTTCGCTCGAAGCGCAGGCGCTGCAGCAGCGCGGCGACCTCGCTGCCGCCTATGACGAGCTGCGCCGCTCCTCCGCCATTCTCGAAACCACCTTCAACAGCATGGCCGAAGGTGTGCTGGTGGTCGACCCCGAAGGCACGGTCATGCTCTCGAACCAGGCGGCGGGACATTTCTTCGGCACGGCTGTCGACAAGACCTTCGGCGAAATGCTGAAGGCAAACCGGTTCTACGAGAGCGATGCCGTGACGCTCATCGACGATCAGGATCTGCCGATCGCGCGCGCGTTGCGCGGACTCTCGTTCGATCGCCGCGAAGTGGTGGTCAAGCCGACCGACGGACGGTCGCAGTTCCGCCTGATGGTCAGCGGCCGGCCGCTGCGCAATTCGGCCGCTGCGATCAGCGGCGCGGCGCTGGTGTATCACGACGTCTCGGAGGTCCATGAGATCGAACGCCTGCTGCAGCAGGCGCAGAAACTGGACGCGATCGGCAAGCTCACCGGCGGCGTGGCGCACGACTTCAACAACATGCTGACGATCATCACCGGCTCGATCGAAATGCTGATCGACGCCGTCCAGGATCGGCCCGCCGCGGCTGAACTCGCCGTCCTGATCAGCAGGGCGACCGATCGCTGCACCGAGCTGATCCGTCACCTGCTCGCGTTTGCGCGCAAGCAGCCCCTGCGCCCGCGTGACATCGACGTCAACGCCACGGTGGACGACATCGCCAAGCTGCTGCGGCCGACGCTCGGCGAGCAGGTCGAGATCCGGACCATTCTCGCCGGGGAGGATCTCATCGCCCATGTCGATTCCGCGCAGCTGGCGAACTCGCTGGTCAACATGGCCATCAACGCGCGCGATGCGATGCCGGATGGCGGCAAGCTGCTGCTGGAGACGAAGAAGACCGTGCTCGACGAGGCCTATGCAACGGCCAATCCCGGCGTGGTGCCGGGCACCTATGTCATGGTGGCCGTCAGCGACACCGGCGCCGGCATGCCGGCCGACGTCAGGGACCGCGCGTTCGAGCCGTTCTTCACCACCAAGGATGCCGGCAAGGGCTCCGGCCTCGGGCTCAGCATGGTGTATGGCTTCGTCAAGCAGTCGGGCGGCCACATCAAGCTGTATAGCGAGGAGAACAACGGCACCACGATCCGGCTCTATCTGCCGGCGGCACAGCGGCTGCAGCAGGCCGAGCCGGAGCACGAGCAGGTTCTGCCGCGCGGCACCGAGACGATCCTGGTGGTGGAGGACGATCCGCTGGTGCGCGACTTCGTGCTCGCCCAGCTCCAGGGCCTCGGCTACACGACGCTCGTCGCCTCAAAGGCCACGGAAGCGCTGGCCATCGTCGCGCAGGACCAGCCGTTCGATCTGCTGTTCACCGACGTCATCATGCCCGGCGGAATCAGCGGCAGCCAGCTCGCGGAGACGATCACGGCGACACGTCCCGGTCTCCGGGTGCTCTACACCTCCGGCTACACCGACAACGCGATCATCGAGAACCGCCAGTTGCTGCCCGACGCGCTGCTGCTGACGAAACCCTATCGCCGCACCGAGCTCGCCCAGATGATCCGCCGCGCCCTCGATCGCGCTCCGGCCGGCGATGCTATCCCCGCGTCGCCAGCGCCACCGCTCCAAGCGTGAAGGCCAGCGCTGCGATCTGCCCTGCCCCCAGCGGCTCGCGCAACGCGATCGCCGACGCCACGACGCCGATCACCGGGACCGCCATGGTGCCGATCGCCGCCACCGAGGCCGGCAGCCGCGACAGCGCCGCCAACCAGGCGACATAGGCGACGCAGAACTGGATCACGGTCGAATAGAACATCAGCGCCCAGTCGAGCTGGTCGAGCCTGGTCCAGTCGGAATGCTCGAGCGCGAATCCGACGATCACGATCGGCACGCAGCCGATGCCGATCTGCCAGGCGGCGGCCGACAGCGGCGGCAGCTTGATCGGCAGCTTCTTGGCCATGACCGTGCCGAGCGCGAAGCCGAACGCGCCGCCCAGCACCATCAGGATGCCCGGCAGCTTGTCGCGGCTGGCATTGAGCCCGTTGCTGCCCATGATCGCGGCGAGCCCGGCGAAGGCCAGCACCAGGGCCAGCACGCGCAACACGGTCGGCCGCTCGCCCAGGATCGGCCAGGCCAGCAGCGAGGCCCAGACCGGCATGGTGTAGGCGATCAGCGCCGCCTCGCCGGCCGGCAGCCACAACAGCGCCAGCCCCATCAGCACCATCCAGGCGGTGACGTTGAGCATCCCCGCCAGGATCAGCCGCGGCCAGACCTCCCGCGGCACGGCGAGGCTCTGGCTCCTGATCACCGCGAGCAGCGCCAGCAATAGCGCACCGACCACGCCGGTGGTGCCGCGGAGCGTCAACGGCGGCAGCACGCCGACCAGGTGCTTGGTGACAGGCCAGTTGAAACCCCAGCCGAGCGAGGTGATGGCGAGGAACATCAGCCCGGCGGGCGTAATCCGCCCGCTGGCCGTTGGCTTGTCTGACATGGAATCACCGGCGCCGTCCGTGGGAGCGCCAGACTGCCGACGTTTTCCCGGCCACACCAGGGATTGTGGGGCATGCCTGCCCCGCGCCGGTCTCCGTAAGTGGCCGTGAGTCCCGCTGATGCAAGCAAAACACACCGTGCGCACGCGAATAAATTTGCCCCTGTGAACAGCGGGACGAAGCCCTGTGGATGGCGCCCGGAGCAAATTTTTTTGGTTTCGAATCCGTAAGGACTCGCCGATAGTTACGGCCATCACGATACCGGCACGCGCCCTGGTTATCCCGCACTTTCCCCCATATTTAGTGTTTGGTTAGGGAACCCCCACTAGTCCTTGACGGGGGAAGCGGAGTCGTCCTAGCTTCCGGCCCGGTTCGGCGCTTGATCGTGTTTCTCGTTTCGCCGCCCGCCTCCCAGAAGGGTTTGAGGACGACCGCGCCAGAAGGCCACCAGGCCCGGCGTGCGGTTCGTCGTCTGTCCCGCGGCGGGGTGGTCGCGAGGATGGGGCTGCGAAGGCCCCCACTAGATGTGGGGGCTGTCTTGCAGCGGCGATGGAGCCGGACGGCACGCGTGAGGCGTTGAGAGAGACGGGACCGGGCGACCGGTTGAACTGCGGCGGCAAGGGGTCCCCTGGGATGGGACTCGCAAGCCTCCGCCTTTGGATGCAATGATCCCGGCCGCCAAACGCGGTCCGGCAAGAACAATTGGGGCTCGCGATGCGGATTGAACGGCGCAACACCACCGAAGGGCAGTCACCCTATCAAGGGATCGACTTCCGCCTGACCACGTCCGAGATCAAGAATCCGGACGGCTCGGTGGTGTTCCGGCTCGAGAATGTCGAGGTGCCCGAGTTCTGGTCGCAGGTCGCCTCCGACGTGCTGGCGCAGAAGTATTTCCGCAAGGCGGGCGTCGCCGCGCGTCTGAAGAAGGTCGAGGAAGAGAGCGTGCCGTCCTGGCTGTGGCGCTCGGTGCCGGACACCGACGCGCTCGCCGCGCTGCCTGAGAACGAGCGCTATGGCAGCGAGCGTTCGGCCAAGCAGGTGTTCGACCGTCTGGCCGGCTGCTGGACCTATTGGGGCTGGAAAGGCAACTACTTCTCCTCCGAGGAGGACGCCGTCGCGTTCTACGACGAACTGCGCTTCATGCTGTCGAAGCAGATGGTCGCGCCGAACTCGCCGCAATGGTTCAACACCGGTCTGCACTGGGCCTACGGCATCGATGGTCCCGGCCAGGGCCACTATTACGTCGACTACAAGACCGGCAAGCTGACCAAGTCGAAGTCGTCCTACGAGCACCCGCAGCCGCACGCCTGCTTCATCCAGGGCGTCGAGGACGACCTCGTCAATGACGGCGGCATCATGGACCTCTGGGTGCGCGAGGCGCGCCTGTTCAAATACGGCTCCGGCACCGGCTCCAACTTCTCGCGGCTGCGCGGCGAAGGCGAGCGCCTGTCGGGCGGCGGCCGCTCGTCCGGCCTGATGAGCTTCCTCAAGATCGGCGACCGCGCCGCCGGCGCCATCAAGTCCGGCGGCACCACCCGCCGCGCCGCCAAGATGGTGGTGGTCGACGCCGACCATCCGGATATCGAGGCCTATATCGACTGGAAGGTGAAGGAGGAGCAGAAGGTCGCCGCTCTCGTCACCGGCTCCAAGATCAACCAGAAGCACCTCAAGGCCGTGATGAAGGCCTGCGTCAATTGCGAGGGCTCCGGCGACGACTGCTTCGACCCCGAGAAGAACCCGGCGCTGCGCCGCGAGATCAAGCTCGCGCGCCGCGCGCTGGTGCCCGACAACTACATCAAGCGGGTCATCCAGTTCGCCAGGCAGGGCTACAAGGACATCGACTTCCCGATCTACGACACCGACTGGGATTCGGAAGCCTATCTCACGGTCTCCGGCCAGAACTCCAACAACTCGGTGTCCTTGAAGGACGACTTCCTCCGCGCGGTCGAGACCGACAGCGACTGGAGCCTGATCGGCCGCACCAACAAGAAGGTCGTCAAGACGCTCAAGGCGCGCGACCTCTGGGAAAAAATCGGCCACGCCGCCTGGGCCTCGGCCGATCCCGGCCTGCACTTCAACACCACGATGAACGACTGGCACACCTGCAAGGCGTCCGGCGACATCCGCGCGTCCAATCCGTGCTCGGAATACATGTTCCTGGACGACACCGCGTGCAACCTGGCCTCCGCCAACCTGCTGACGTTCTACAACGTCAAGACCAAGCACTTCGACGTGGCTTCTTACGAGCATCTCTGCCGGCTCTGGACCGTCGTGCTCGAGATCTCCGTGCTGATGGCGCAGTTCCCGTCCAAGGCGATCGCCGAGCTCTCCTACGAGTTCCGCACGCTCGGCCTCGGCTACGCCAACATCGGCGGCCTGTTGATGACCATGGGCCTGTCCTATGACAGCAAGGAAGGCCGCGCGCTGTGCGGCGCGCTCTCGGCGATCATGACCGGCATCGCCTACAAGACCTCGGCCGAGATGGCCGGCGAGCTCGGCCCCTTCCCCGGCTACAAGAAGAACGCCGCGCACATGCTGCGCGTCATCAAGAATCATCGCCGCGCCGCGAAGGGCGAAGCGACCGGCTATGAGGCGCTCTCGGTCGCCCCGGTGCCGCTCGACCACGCCCACTGCCCGCAGGTCTCGCTGGTCAGCCACGCCATCCAGGCCTGGGACGACGCGCTCGCGCTTGGCGAGACCAACGGCTATCGCAACGCCCAGGTCACCGTGGTCGCCCCCACCGGCACCATCGGCCTGGTCATGGATTGCGACACCACCGGCATCGAGCCTGACTTCGCGCTGGTGAAGTTCAAGAAGCTGGCCGGCGGCGGCTACTTCAAGATCATCAACCGCGCGGTTCCCGAGGCGCTGCGCGCGCTCGGCTATCGCGAGAGCGAGATCGCCGAGATCGAGGCCTATGCCGTCGGTCACGGCTCGCTGTCCAATGCGCCCGGCATCAACGCCTCGACCCTCAAGGCCAAGGGCTTCACCGATGAAGCCATCGCCAAGGTCGAGAAGGCCTTGCCGACCGCGTTCGACATCAAGTTCGTGTTCAACAAGTGGACGCTCGGCGAGGACTTCATCACCAAGCAGCTCGGCGTCTCCGCCGAGGCGCTGGCGTCGCCGACCTTCGAGCTGCTCGCCGCTGTTGGATTCACCAAGCGCGAGATCGAGGCCGCCAACGTCCACATCTGCGGCGCGATGACGGTCGAGGGGGCCCCGCACCTGAAGGCCGAGCATTATTCGGTGTTCGATTGCGCCAATCCCTGCGGCAAGATCGGCAAGCGCTATCTCTCCGTCGAGAGCCACATCCGCATGATGGCGGCGGCGCAGCCGTTCATCTCGGGCGCGATCTCCAAGACCATCAACATGCCGAACGACGCCACGGTCGAGGACTGCAAGGCGGCCTATCTGCTCTCCTGGAAGCTCGCGCTGAAGGCCAACGCGCTCTACCGCGACGGCTCAAAACTGTCGCAGCCGCTCAACTCGCAGCTCATCAGCGATGATGAGGACGAGGACGATGCGGTCGAGTCCTTCTACGAGAAGCCCATGGCGGCGCGCGCGACGCAAGTCTCGGAGAAGATCGTCGAGAAGCTGGTCGAGCGCATCGTCGTGATGCGCGAGCGCGAGAAGATGCCGGATCGCCGCAAGGGCTACACCCAGAAGGCGGTCGTCGGCGGGCATAAGGTTTATCTGCGCACCGGCGAGTATGATGATGGCCGTCTCGGCGAGATCTTCATCGACATGCACAAGGAGGGCGCGGCGCTACGCTCCTTCATCAACAACTTCGCCATCGCGGTGTCGCTGGGCCTCCAGTACGGCGTGCCGCTGGAGGAGTATGTCGACGCCTTCACCTTCACCCGCTTCGAGCCGGCCGGTCCCGTCCAGGGCAACGACTCGATCAAGTATGCGACGTCGATCCTCGACTACGTGTTCCGCGAGCTCGCCGTCAGCTACATGTCGCGCTTCGACCTCGCCCATGTCGACCCCTCCGAGAGCAACTTCGATGCGCTCGGCCGCGGCGTCGACGAAGGCAAGCCGTCGGAGGACGGCCCCAGCCAGCAGGCCGCGAAGTACGTTTCACGCGGCCTGACCCGCTCGCGCACCGACAACCTCGTCGTCATGCGCGGCGGCACGCCCTCCGGCACCGCCCACACCACCGTCTCGGCGCCGCATGACGGCCCGTCCGGGGGCCGCGTCACCGCGCTCGCCTCTTCGCGGGCCGGCGACACGATCGACGGCGCCGTCGCCTACAAGCAGGAGCCGCAGCACGACCTCTCGCCCACCGAGAAGCTCGAGGCCCTGCAATGGAGCAAGGCCGGCACGGCCAACACGCAAGTCGCCTCCAAGGCCGAACGCCGCGCGGAAGCGAAAGCCAAGGGCTACGAAGGCGAGATGTGCTCAGAGTGCGGGAATTTCACGCTGGTCCGGAACGGCACCTGCATGAAGTGCGATACGTGCGGAAGCACGACGGGGTGCTCTTGATTAAGGGCGCCTTCTACTGCTGATCGCAGCAGCTGCCAACGTTGAACGAAAAGAAAGGTCTGCGGCGAGCTTCGGCTTCGCCGCAGACTGCAAAACCGAACGAACAGTGAATCAACGCATCCGGTTAGTACAATGCAATGGCAATCAAGGGTTAGAGACGCCTCTGGCCCTTAGTTCCGCGGAGATCGGCCAAGGTACTGGCGGCGACAAAATTTGTCGGACGGAGCCTTGGTGAATCGCTAGGAGAGCCAACATGGCTACCAATCCTCCGAAGGGTGACGGCCACCGTAACGGTGCTGTTCGTGATCGCTCGCAAGTCTATAATCCCAAGAACGATACCTGGACCAAACGCGACTCTGACACCGGCCGATTTATGGATCAGAAGGCCGATGACAAGCCATTCAAGGGAGTACGCAAGGAAAAGTAACTTACCCACCCACGATCTAAGGCGAATGGCGCTCGTTTAATTCGCCTTAGCCCTACACCATGAGATTCAACAAAACTCGCGCAGAATACTCGGACATCAATCACGGTAATCAATGTTGATTCTGAGGACCAGGGCAGATCTCCAGCGCCTTGTCGACGAAGGGCTAGAGGAAAGCCTTACGCTGGACTACAAAGCATCCCCCGCACTCATCCGAGACGGCAAGGGACCAGATGAACTCTGCAAGGATGTGAGCGCTCTCGCCAATTCTGCAGGGGGGCAACTGGTCTACGGCGTCGAGGAAGACAAGACCACAATGAGACCTTCAAAGATTGACGAAGGTGTTCAAGATCCCAAGATCACCCGCGAATGGATCGAACAGATTCTGAATTCGAAGGTCCAACCGCGGATGACGGGGATTAAGATCGATCGTATTGATATGGAGACGGGTAAGTTCTCTTACGTGATTAGCGTTGAGCAATCACACATTGGTCCTCATCAGGCGCCAGATGGAAAGTACTACAAGCGCTTTAATCTCCAATCGGTTCCGATGCACGACTATGAGATACGTGACATCATGCGTAGGTCCACGAACCCGGATCTGGAGATACAGCTTTGCTTTGTAGATGGCGGAAATTTATACGAGCCCGAGTTCGACGATAGCGAGGAAATGTCCAAAACGTTCTTCTTGCAGTGCGATATTGTTAATTTCTCGCCGACCCCCGCGTATTTCGCAATCATCGAGTTGTGGATCGACGATCTGATCCGAGTTCCTTTCTCCTCGGACTCTTTCCGATTAGTTCGTCTAATCTCCACAGATACAGGTCCCGCACAGAACATTTATCGACGGACATTAGCGGCTCCGCCGGGAGTACCGATCTTCAAAGAAGGCATGCACGAGTCTCATAGAGCAACGATACCGTTACAAATTGCGAGGCGAATAGCCTGGAACGAAAATGGGATGGTTCGAATCCAAACATCCGTTCAAGCACCTGGATGCGCAAAGAAAGAACAGTGGATCCTTCATTGCCATCTTGGCCAGCTCTTTCTTAAAAAGGTGGATACCAACTTGGACTCATAATTTCGAACCATTGCGCGCAAATAGCAAAACGAGCCGAGTCGGCGATTGATTGAGGGGCGGACCGCCGTCCCCCGCTTGACCGGAGCGGCGCGTTGCGCTTCGCTAACTCGCCCCGCGCTGTGAACCCTGGGCTACATCTCGGCCCCCATGCACCTCCACATCTTCTCCGACCTCCACGCCGACGTGGCCGACATCAAGCCGATCGCCGACCTGCCCGGGGTCGATGTGGTCGTCGTCGCCGGCGATGTCTGCGAGGGGGCGGTGAACGGATTTGCGCGGTTGCGCGAGATCGTGCCGGAGCCGGTCCCGATCGTGATGGTGATGGGCAACCACGAATTCTATCAGCGCACCTTCCCTGAGGAGCTGAAGCTGGCGCGGGCCGAGGCGGCGCGGTTCTCGGTGCATCTCTTGGAGAACGCGGCGGTCGAAATCGCGGGCGTGCGCTTCGTCGGCTGCACGCTGTGGACCGACTATGCCATCTTCGGTCCCGGCAGCGAGGTGCATACGATGGCGGTGTGCCGCGACCGGATGAACGACCATCGCCGCATCACCTGGCGCAAGCAGCCCTGGCTGCGCTTCCGGCCGCAGGAGGCGCTCGGACTGCACCGGGCATCGCGCACCTGGCTGACGAGCGTGCTGGAGACACCGTTCGACGGCCCGACCGTCGTCGTCACCCACCACGCCCCCGGCTGGGGCTCGGTCGCCGAGAAATATCGGAATGACCGCGTCACCGCCGCCTACGCCTCCGACCTCTCAGCGCTGATCCTGGCCACGCAGCCGGCGCTTTGGGTCCACGGCCACATCCACACGCCCTCGGACTATCGCGTCGGCGCCACGCGCGTGATCTGCAACCCGCACGGCTATGGCAAGGAGAACCCGGACTTCGATCCGGCCCTGGTTGTGGAGGTCGCGTAGCCCGGATGAGCGTAGCGACATCCGGGTTCATCACTGCGGGCGCTGGAGACGCCGGATGTCGCTACGCTCATCCGGGCTACGAACTTTGCCTACCTACCGCAGGTCATCGCGCTGACCACCGACCATTCGATGATGATCACAGGTTCACGCGAACCTCGGTCGCCGCGGGGTCCCTCGCTTCACCGTAGCGCTTGATCACGAAGCCGCCGCGTACCGAGGGCGTCGTTTTCAGCACCGGAGCGATGACCTCGAACAGCCGGTCGGCGTTGGGACCGTACATGTAGAGTACGCAGCGTCCGCCACCGAACTCGTCGCCGTCGAACTCGCCGACATTGTGGTCATCGATGGCCTTGCTCAGCCGATCCGCCAGATCGGCAATGTCAGCGCATTCACGCTCTGATCCGAACTGCCCTTCCTTCAGCGGAAGATGAACGATGACCGCTTGCTCCATGCGACCTCCCCGTCGGATACCGACGGCATGCGTAGCACATGATGGGGGGAACGAGCGAGGGATCAGGCTTGGCGGCCGGCGCACTGCTCTGCCGCCATCGCCATCTCCCAAGCCCGCTGCTCATCCGTATCGGACACGACGCCGCGAGCCGTGGCGATGCGCGCCAGGGCCTCGGCCTAGCGCAGCCCCGTTCCGTGACAGCGCTGGCACTTCAGCACCTTGTCGCCCTTCTTGACCAGGCCCTTGCCTTCGCAGTTCTTGCACTTGGCCTTCTTCTTGATGTTCGGGCCTTTTTCGTTGGCCATGATGATCTCCCGGGTGAGGCTCGTTCCGATCTGCGCGTTTAGCGGTTATCCCTTTCACAAACAATGCCACGGCGTCCGCCCGGCAAGCGGCTGATCTAGTGAAGGCGGGACATGGCAGATGGTCCTGGGTGAGAATTCATAGCGCGGATCAGCGGTGTCGGCCAATATTTGGCCACCCATGACAGCCGATCAGCTTTGCGCTAGTCTGGTGCCATGAAGACAAAAAAGCTCACAGACGTTCTTGAACGGGTCGCGGCTTGGCCGGCCGAGCTGCAGGACGAGCTTGCCGAGCTGGCGCTCGAGATCGACGCCGGCGTGGCGGGCGGTGAATATCAACCGAGCGATCAGGAGCTGGCGGGCATCAATCGTGGCCTGCGCGCTGCGAACGAAGGACGGTTCGCCAGCGAGGAAGACGTCGAAGCGGCGTTTGCCAAATTCCACGCCCGATGAGGGTCGTTTACCCAGCCGAAGCCATCAGCGATCTGGCAGACATAGCCGACTGGCTCGTTGATCACTACCCGACCGTCGCACAGGCCGTGGAACAGCGCATCAAACGGGTCGTGGCCCACATCGCACGTTGGCCTTCCAGCGCGCGGCGCGTCGTTACTCATCGCGACGTCCGCGCAGTTCCGCTCGGACGCTATCCCTACACGATCTTCTATCGCATCAAGGACGATACGATCGAGATCCTCCACATCCATCATGCTGCGCAGCAGCCCTGGCTTCCAGAGGATTGAACTCCGGTCGAAGGTGGTCTGCTGTAGGGTGGGCGAAGAAGCGAACGCGACAAAGCCACGTCGCATCGTGACCACCGCGGCGCGGATGGTGGCGGTGGTGGGCACGCGCCGCCTTGCGGCGGCGCTTTGCCCACCCTACGGTAGCTCGCTCGGCGTCCTTACTTGAAGCACACTGACTTGTCGTTCGGGTCGAAAGAATTGCCCGGCATCGGCTTCAGCGGGGTCAGCTTGGGGTTGGCGTTGGTGAGCCGCTTCGAATAGGCGCCGAGCGCGGCGTTCATCGTGTTCAGGCGGTCCTGGGCGTCGGTGCGTTGCAGCGGAAAGGTGATGACGCCGGAATTGTAGACCTCCGCGCGGGACCATTGCTGCCCCGAGACGATGCGGCCGATGAGACGCGACTTCAGATCGGCGGCGCTGTCGCCGGCGGCGCTCTTCCCCCCGACGACGTTGGGCGGCAGCAGGCTGGGATTGACGATCCAGCCGCGTTTCTTGGCGACGTTGTTGCCGAACAGGATCAGCTCGTCGAGCGTGTTGTTCAGCGCCACGTAGTCGCGCAGCGGCAGGCTGGTGTCGCCGGTGCCGGTCTCCTGGACGTGGCTCGCCAGATGCGGCCCCGTCGCGCAATAGGTGCCGAACACCAGCTTGATGCTCCCGGAGCTCATGATCATGTAGCTGCCGGCGTCCGAGCCGCCGGGCGGTGACGGCGCGTCGTCGCCGCAGAAGGTGCCGTGCGACGAGGCATCCTGCAGGGAGTGCAGATAGAGCCCGATGCGGGCGATCTGCACCGGCACCGGCGGCTTCTTCGGGTCGTCGAACAGCACGCCGGTGGTGCGAGGCTTCTCCTCCAGCCAGGACTTGAGCTTGGTGTAGTCGACGACATGCTCGGGGTGCTTGTTGTCGAGAACCTTCGGCCCGGACATCACGTTGATGGCCGGCCCGATGGCGTAGTTCTCGAGCAGCGGCACATTGCCGCTGAGCGGTACGTTCGCCAGACATTTCGGGCCGCTGAAATTAGAGGAGCCGTTGGGCACCGTATAGCCGGCCGTGCACAGCAGCCCCGGACCGTCGTCGGGCTTCATTGCCCATTGCCGGAGATTGTACAGCGTTCCCTGATAGACATCATCGATGGTGATGGGATAGCCCGGCGGCGGATAATGGAAGGGATACACCGCCTGGACGCCGCTGGCGCCGTGCACGTCGGTGCCCTGCCCGTTCGGCGAAAAGTTCAGCAAATAGTGATACAGCGGCCCGTCGGTAGAGTTGTTGGTGCGCTGGAAGCCGTTGAACCAGGCGGTGATGTAGCTGGCGCCGGAATTGTTCTTGCTGGCCAGGCCGCCGCATTGATCGATCGGCACATATTGCGCGTAGTCGGCGTTCTCGTTGTAGGCCGCGATCCAATAGGCGACGTCGGCGCGATAACCGAGCGCCTGGGCGATGAAATAGGTCGAGTCGGCATGGATCATGCTGCGGCCCGGCGGGATGACGGCGAACTGCACCGCCTCGAGCAGACAGCCCCGGTTGAGCGCCTCCGCGGGATCCTTGCACGCGCTGGCCGGCGCGAGGCAATTCCTGATCCCGGTGCCTTCGCGCTGAACGCAAATGTCCTCCAGGAACGCCTGCGCAGGGCGCGGCGTGGTCAGTCCCCAGCCGAGGATGGTTGATCCCAGGGCCATGGAGAGCGTCGACAGGGCAAAGGCAATGCGCATGAAAAACTCCTTGGTGATTGAAATCCGGCGGGCAGCGATCCGAAGGATGGCAACGCCATGTCTTCCGGAGGTGGGAGAGATTCGACAGGCCCGATTGGAACCCATATCAGATGATTTTTCAACCTGAAGTTGCTTCATCGCGCAACGTCGCTGTGCCGGCCCGTGCGACAAAGCGAAGCCATTCACGGCTCGGCAAGGCCTGATCATCATCGCGCGAGCAGCGATTGATCCCGCGCACGTCCGCCCCACCTGAGATTGACCACTGCCACGTCCGGCAGCAACGCCAGTTCCAGATCGGGCCACAAGCTTCAGCATGACCGCTCCCTCCTCCCTCCGCCAATCGACGGGCACGCCGCAAGATGCCGGACCGGGTTTCATCCGGATCGATCGCTTCGCAGCCGCCCGCGAGGTGCTGCGCTCCGGCGATGTGCGGCAGGCCGGTTTCAATGCCGAGCTGGTGCATCGCTTCATCGGCCCGCGCCATGCGCCGGTGCTGTATCAGGACGGCGAGCCGCATCAGAAGCAGCGCAGCGCCACCGCCCGCTTCTTCACGCCGCGCGTGGTGGCCACGCGCTATTGCGCGCTGATGGAGGCGACGAGCCGCGACCTCGTGGCGCAGTTTTGTCGGAGCCGGCGCGCCCGCCTCGACGACATGAGCCTGACGCTCGCGGTCGCCGTGGCCGCCGACATCATCGGGCTGACCGATAGTCCGCGCGAGGCGATGGCGGCGCGGCTGAACCGCTTCTTCGCCGCACCCATGGGCCGGGGCGCGATCGCGACCTTGCGCAACGCCGTCTTCGGCCAGTTCCGCACCCTCGCCTTCTATCTGTTCGACGTCCGCCCGGCCATTCGCGCCCGCCGCCGTCAGCCGCGCGAGGACGTCATCTCGCATCTGATCGCCGAGGGCTATTCCAATCGCGAGATCCTGACCGAATGCCTGACCTATGGCGCCGCCGGCATGGCGACCACGCGCGAGTTCATCGTGATGGCCGGCTTGCGCCTGTTCGAGCACGACGATCTGCGCGCGCGCTTCCTCGCCGCCGATGAGCCGGGGCGCATCGGCATTCTCGAGGAGGTGCTGCGGCTGGAGCCGGTCGTGTCGACGCTGAAGCGCCGCACGGCCTGCGCGATGACGCTGCACACCGAGACGGGCGCGATCACGATCCCGGACCACAGCCTGGTGGAGATCGATATCGGCGCCGCCAACCGCGACGAAGCCGCCGCCGGCGCCTGTCCGCATCAACTCGACCCCGATCGCGTCCGCCCCGCGAAGGGCTCTGCCAGCCTGATGAGTTTCGGCGACGGCCCCCACCGCTGCCCCGGCGCCGCAGTCGCGCTGCACGAGGCCGCGATCTTCCTCGACCAGCTGATGCGCGTCCCCGGCCTGCGGCTGGAGCAGCGCCCGACCAAGACCACGAACCCCGTGAGCAGCGGCTACGAGCTGCGCGACGCGGTGATCGTGGTGGAGTGAGGCCTCGTCGCAAACAAATAATGGACTATCAAATCATCATCGCAGGTCCTGATGAGGAAACGCGCGCGGTGCTCGTGAATGCGCCCTCTCCCCTTGCGGGAGAGGGCATCACCGGCCCATCGCCATCCGCAGTCGGGTGAGGGGTATCTGTCCGCGCACGGCACTCGTAGAGACATACCCCTCACCCAACCGCATTCGTTGCACTGTCCTACATGCCCTCTCCCGCAAGGGGAGAGGGCGCATTCACCTGCACCGCGATTCATCTTCCACGCGCTCGGCAACGTAGTGTGGGCAAAGGCGCGCCTCTCTGCCAACGTCAGGCACAGTGTCTCGCGCGCCGTGCCCACCGCCCGCTCCCATTGCCGCCGATGGTGGGCACGCGCCGCCTTGCTGCGACGCTTTGCCCACCCTACGGTTCACGGGTTGTCGTTGCCGACGACACGCCGATCCCTCAGCGCAACCCGCCGGTCACATGCAGCGTCTCGCCCGTGACATACGACGCATCGTCCGAGGCGAAGAACGCGACCGCGGCGGCGATCTCCTCGGCCTTGCCGACGCGGCCGAGCGGCGTGGTGGATTCGATCCATTTGCGCATGTCGCCCTCGTGCAGGCCGGCGGCGACGACGCCTTCGGTGACGATCATGCCGGGATTGATGGTGTTGACGCGGATCTTGCGCGGCGCGAGCTCCTTCGACAGCACCGAGGAGATCGCATCGACCGCGGCCTTCGTCGCGGTATAGACCGCGGTGTTCGGCGGCGTCAGGGTCGAGACGCCGGAGGAGATGTTGACGATGCTGCCGCCGGCCGGATTGAAATGCCGCGCCGCTTCCTGCGACACCAGCAGCAGGCCGAGCACGTTGACGTCGAACTGGCTGTGGTAGTGCTCCGGCGTGATGCCGTCGAGCGGCGCGAAGGCGTAGACGCCGGCATTGTTGACGAGGATGTCGATCGGTCCCAGCGCCTTCACGGCCCCGGCGACGAGCGATTTCACCTGGGCGGGATCGGCGAGATTGCCTTGGACCGCGACCGCCTTGCCTCCCTTGCCGGTGATGCCGGCGACCACGCGGTCCGCGCCCTCCTTGCCGGCGCTATAATTGACCGCGACGGCGGCCCCTTCCGCCGCCAGCCGCGCGGCGATCTCGGCGCCGATCCCCTTCGATGCGCCGGTCACCAGCGCCACCTTGCCTTCGAGTCTCCTGGTCATGCTGCTCTCCTTGCGCCGCGGCGCTGTTCAATGGTTCAGAACTAGTGAACTATTGAACCGGCGCAAGGCCGTCGCTATATCTTTTTTCATGGCGCCCTTGTTTCACCCGTCGCGCGACGACATCACTCTGGCCGGCGTGCTCTCAGCGCTCGCCGATCCCCTGCGGCTGCGCATCGTCAAGAGCCTGATGGAACAGAAGGACTGCATGTCCTGCACGGCAGCCGCGCCCTGCCCCGATATTCCCAAATCGACGCTGTCGAACCATTTCCGCATCCTGCGCGAAGCCGGCCTGATCCAGACCACCAAAAAGGGCGTCGAGCATCGCAACGCCGTGCGCGAGGCCGATTTGAATGCGCGGTTCCCAAAATTGCTGAAGACGATTTTAGCATCTGCGGAGTAGGTCTGTAAGGTGGGCAAGGCGCGCCGCCGCGTTGCTGGCGAGCTAAACTCCTGAGCGCGCCGTGCCCACCGCCGGCACCCACAGCCACCGCCGGTGGGCACGCGCCGCCTGACGGCGCCGCTTTGCCCACCCTACGATTAGCAGTGGCTCAGCCCTACTTCTCCTCCTCCATCGTCACCGCCACGGCGCCGACCGCCGAGAGCCGCACCTTGTCGCCCTCGACGTCGGCGACGAGGCCCTTGTCGATGAAGTGATGATGCCCCTTGTGGCTGCCCTCGCCGCTGTCCTTCTTGGTCAGCTTTATGCGGTTGCCGTCGACGCGATCGACTGTGCCGACATGCACGCCGTCGGCGCCGATGACCTCCATGTGTTCTTTGATGTCCTGCATGACGAACTCCTCCGTGGCTGATGTGAGAGCTGCGTCAACCGGCGGGTGAGACAAGGGTTCCGGCACCGTAGGGTGGCCAAAGGCGCGCCCGTGCCGGGGTCGTCTGGCACGCTCTCGCACGCGCCGTGCCCACCGCCCGCATCCACCGGCACCGATGGTGGGCACACGTCGCCTCCGGCGCCGCTTTGCCCACCCTACGGCACCTCGTTCGACGGATGGCCGGGACAATACACGGTCACAGAATTCCGACAAAAATAACTAGCTTGCTATTTTTCGGAAATCATGTTTTTCTCTCCCCATCCCGGCCCGCGAGAGGGGCGCATCGCGATCGTCACGAGACGCGGGGCCGGAGATGCGGTGGCCGCAAGTGTGCTGCAGCGGGCGTGATGCCTGCGGACGAACAGCGCCTTGCGGACGTGAAGACGCGTGGTCCTGGCCTCCCGGTGCTGAGGCCAAGCCGGTGGCGATGATCCGCCGGCGACGGGGTCAAGAAGCCGGTCCCCGAGGAGATCGCGCCATAAGCGTGAAAACCATCGCGCGGGGAATGCCGGGATGTCTCGGCTGAACCTGTGGTGACTGCCGCCTGCTTATCTTCTGCAGGCGGGCCATGGGTGCGGCCAGCGCCCGGCATTCCCCGCGCCCTCTCGTCGGATTGAGGGCCAACGACGATCAGGACTCGGGCGCGGATGCGTCGCGGGATCGTGGTCGCGCGTGATGCTACGCCTTGCGCACCGTGCCGAGGAAGCCCTCCACCGCGACACGGAAGCGGTCGGCGTCGGTGGACATGCGACGCACCGACTCGACCATCGCAGCCCCGGCATTGCCGGTCTGGCGGTTGAGCGTGGCGACCGAGCCGATCGTGTCGGTGACGGCGCGGGTGCCCTGCGCGGCCTGCTGGAAGTTGCGCGAGATCTCGGTGGTGGCGGCACGCTGCTCCTCGACCGCAGCGGCAATCGCCGTCATCTTTTCGTCGATGCCGGAGATGTTCTGGCTGATGCCGCGGATCGCCTCGACCGACTCGCCGGTGGCGGCCTGGATCTCGGCGATCTGCCTTGTGATGTCGTCGGTCGCGGTCGCCGTCTGCGCCGCGAGGTTCTTGACCTCACCGGCGACCACCGCGAAGCCGCGGCCGGCCTCGCCCGCGCGCGCCGCCTCGATGGTGGCGTTGAGCGCAAGCAGGTTGGTCTGGCTCGCGATCGCCGTGATCATCTTGACTACCTCGCCGATACGGTTGGCGGCGCGGTCGAGCATCTCGACGGTGGCGTTGGTCTGCGCCGCGCGCTCGACCGCCTGGCGTGCATCGGCGGCGGAGGCCTGCACCTGGGCGGCGATCTCCGAGACCGAGGCGGTGAGCTCCTCGGTGGCGGCGGCGATGGTCTCGAGGTTGGTCGTCGCGGTCTCCGCGGCGCTGGCGACCGCGGCGGTCTGCTCGGTGGACTCGTCGACCAGCTTGCGCACGTCGGTGGCGCTGGTGTCGAGCTGGCCGGTGGAGTTGCTCATGCTGACGATGACCGCCTGCACGGTGTCGTCGAAGCTCTTGCAGGCGCTGTCGATCGCCTGCGAGCGCTCCAGCCGCCTGCCCTGGTCGAGCTCGCGCTCGCCCGCGAGCCGCTCGGCGGTCGCGGCGCTCTCGCGCAGGCCTTCGAGGGCGGCGGCCATCGCGCCGAACTCGTCGGCATGGGCGAATTGCGGCACCGGCGTCTGGTAGTCGCGCTGGCCGATGCGGTGGATGGCCTGCATCAGCGCGCCGACGGGGCGGACCAGGCGGACGCGCACGGCGCGCAACGCCATGCCGGCGACGAGCAGCGCGGTGACGAAGGCGAGCGACTGCACGATCAGGCTGCTCAGCGCCGCGGTCTTGATCGCCTCGGCGCGCGCGATCGAGCCGTCGAGCGCGGTCATGCCGACGGCGATGATGCCGGCGAACGGGCCCTGGCAGAACACGTTCCACTCCGGCGCCGGCATCGCCGGCTTGCCGCTGCCGTCGAAGGCCTTGGTGAGCTGGTCCATGCGCTGATGCGCGGCATCGACCTCGGCGCGGGACGATTTCACGGCCGCAGCGAGCTCGGCGCTGCCGGCCCCCGCCAGGAGATCGTCGAGGCCGGACCAGCCGGCCGCCACGGTGCCGCGCCACTGCGCGACCGAGGTTTTCTGGGTCTCGTCGAGCGGCTTGGAGGCGTTGATGTTGGGCCGCATCGCCGAGCATTGCAGGCCATAGCGGTCGCGCACCTGCCAGGCCAGCCGCCGCGCCTGCACCATCTTGGCGATGACCGGGTCGGTCATCCAGGCGCGGTTGGAGACGGCGAGCGAGGCGGCGTTGGCGGCATCGAGCGTCTTGGTCATGGCGTCATACCAGGCCTGGGTGCGCGCCAGCACGCGCTCCGCCTTGGGCTTGGCGGCCTCGTCGAACACGAGCTTGAACTGCGGAAGCGTGGCCTCCCAGCTCGATTTCAGCCGGGCGGAGAGCTCGTCGCGCTCGGGCATGTCGAGTCCCGCGAGCGCTGTGGCGATGCCGTCATAGCCCTTGGCCTCGATGCCCTGATATTCGGTCAGCTTGGCGCGGGGGTCCTCCTCGCTGAGCAGAACGCTCTGGATGTCGCCGCGATGGGCGCGCATGACGAGGACATTCTGGAAGATCGCCTTGTCCGCCGTCGTCAGTTGCTCGGTGGCCATGCTCTCGCGATAGCGGCCGGCAGCGCCGCTCATCAGGATCGCCGTCGACACCAGGATGCCCGCCGCGAGCACGGACAACAGCACCATCAGCAAGGTACTGACCGACTTCTTCATCACACACCGCCTCACACCAGAAAGTGGCAGGATGACCCGATTGCACAAATTCTTCCTTAACCATGCACCGGCACACCGGACGCTGAGGTAATCAGTTGCCGAACAGCTCCCCTCCACTCCAAAAAAAACTGCGCAGGCCTCCCCGCGGCGCCCGCTGGCGCGCGATTGCGCGGGAGGGGAAGCGAATCGGACAGCGCGGCGCGCGCTGGCTGCGGCAGATGGCGGGCGCTGCGCCGCGATGGTTGAAGATCACAAGCGGAGCGGTGCTGGCGCTCGGCTTTTTTGCGCTGGCCAATCTGGCCTATCACGTCGCGCGCAAGCCGACCGAGCTGTTCGTCGTCACTGGCCACTCGCTCGACAAGGAGCCGGAGGGGACGTGGCGGCGATATGGGGCGCTGTTCCGCGAGCAGGCGACGCGCGCGATCACCGCGGAGCTGCTGGCGGCGCTGGCGCAGACCGAGAGCTCCGGCAATCCGGTGGCGCGCACCTATTGGCGCTGGCGCTTCGCCTGGAATCCGTTCGCGCTGTACCAACCGGCCTCGAGCGCCGTGGGCCTGTTTCAAATGACCGACGGCGCCTTCGCCGACGCCGCACGGTTCTGCATCAGGGATCACGAGGTGACGAGCGAGGGCTGCGGCTCGCCGACCCTGTATGTCCGCGCCTGGCCGGCGCATGCCGCCGAGCTCACGGTGATCTCGCTCGATCGCCAGGTCGCCGCCGTCCTTGCGCGGCACCCCGCCGCAAAGCCGACGCTGCAACAGAAGCAGGATCTCGCCGCGGTGATTCATCTGTGCGGCGCCGGCCCCGCGGCCGCCTTCGTCCGCCGCGGCTTCAAGCCGGAGAGCGGCGAGCGCTGCGGCGACCATTCGGTCGCCGGCTATCTGGGCAAGGTCAACGCGATGAAGAAGCAGTTTCAGAAGCTCGCGGCGTCCGAACGGAGCTAACGCGGCAATATCGGCAGCCTGCCCGGTTCCACGTTAAGCACGTCGATTGCGCAGATGTGGGCAAGCCGCTTCCGTTAACAGGTTGGCAACGAAGTCGGCGGCATTTTCGGGCTCCCATTAGTACAGGAGTCACCATGTCAGAGATCGGCATTCCCGGCGCGCGCATCCGGTCCTTCGTCGAGCGGATCGAGCACCTCGATGGCGAATTGGCGGAGCTGAACGAGCAGAAGAAGGAAGTGTTCGCCGAGGCCAAGGGCGAAGGCTTCGACGTCAAGATCCTGAAGGAGATCATCAAGCTGCGAAAGCAGGACCAGGACGAGCGCGACGAGCACGAGACCTTGCTCGACACCTATATGCGGGCCATGGAAGCGGCGGAGGCCCAGCCGGCCGCCAAGACTCCTGAACGCAAAGCGGCGTGAGACCCGGCGAGGCGACCAGCCTCACGGCCGATATCGGCGGCGCGCAGCAGCCCATCCACGTTGCGCGCTGCCCGCCTCCGGGATTTTCCTTGCCCGGTTCCATCCGAGCCTCTATCGCTGCGCCACGCTTCCAGCAGTGCCCGAGGATGAGATGACCGACGCGACGACCTGCCCGCAATGCCGCTCCGAGCACGCCTATCAGGACGGCGCCTTGTGGGTCTGTCCGGAATGCGGTCACGAATGGAGCGCGGATGCCGCCGTTGCCGCAGCGGCCGGCGATGATACCAGCATTCGCGACGCGAACGGAAACGTGCTTGCCGACGGCGACAGCGTCATCGTGATCAAGGACCTCAAGGTCAAGGGCTCGTCCTCGACGGTGAAAGGCGGCACCAAGGTGCGCAACATCCGTTTGCAAGAGGCGAGCGACGGTCACAACATCGCCTGCAAGATCGATGGCATCGGCCAGATGAATCTGAAGTCGGAGTTCGTCCGCAAGGCGTAGAGCTCAGCCCCTCCCGGAACATTCGCGACGCCGCGGCGTTCGCATGAACAACGGAGGATGGCCCATGTTGACGGACGACCAGATCGCGACGCTTTCGGACATCGGTCAGGCGATCGCCTTCTCGCCCGACCGGCAGGACGAGCTCGACGGCCTGATCCGTGAAGGCTACGTCGCCAAGGATGGCGACATCTACGAGCTGACTGCCAAAGGCCAGAAGGTCCTGACCGATCGCGGCGCCGGGCTGAACGAGGCCTGAGGCTCTGCTCGGGCCGTTAAGGGCTCATTGCGCCGTACGCTTCAGCCTGCAACCCCATATCGACTCAGATCCGGATCAGGCGAACTTTCGTGCCCCAGGGATCGGCGGTCTCCAGTCCGTTCGCAAGCTGTGTCAGCGTTGCACCCGCTTGACGCAGCCGCGCCTCCTGGGCGGCAAGCAGATCGTCGCCCTTCACCTCGAACGAGAACCACGACAGCCCTGTCGTGCCATCGTCGCGCTGTCCGGCACCGGCGCTGCGCCAAGTGTTGGCGCCGATGTGATGATGGTAGCGCCCGGACGACAGGAAAGCCGCACGATCGATCGTCCGCGTCGGATTGAGCCCGATCAGGCCGGTATAGAAGCTGCTCGCCTGGGTGATGTCCCCGACTTTCAGATGCACATGGCCGATGCGCAGCCCCTCCGGCGCGCCGGAGTAGTTGCTGGTGCGCGTGTCCGTCAGCGCAACGAGATCGTCGACATCGAGCTGCTCGGTACCCATCCTGACCGAACCCTCGCGCCACTGCCACAGCTCCGGCGCCCGGTCGGCATAGACTTCGACGCCATTACCTTCGGGGTCGTCGAGATAGACCGCTTCGCTGACATTGTGGTCGGCGAAGCCGGTCAGCGGCGTGCGGTTGCGGGCGACATGCACCAGCCATCGCGCCAGATCCTTGCGCGTCGGCATCAGGAAGGCGGTGTGGAAAAGCCCGGCCGCGCGGGGCGATTCGCGACTTGCCTCCGGGCGCGGCTCGAGTTCGATCAGCGGCACGCCGCCGGCCCCCAGCCGGACCGAGGTCGCGGTCCGCTCGATCACGCCAAGCCCGATGACATCGCGGTAGAAGGCAGCCACCTTGTCGAGATCGTTGACCCGCAAGGTCACCATGCCGATGCGGATCGGCGTCCGGCTCGCGAAGGTTGGACCTGCCACCGTGCTCTCCCCGCCACCCTCGGCCCGCGCAGCGGCGATGGCGGCCATCGTCATCGATGAGACGCCGGCGAGCTTGAGCAGCGCGCGGCGCGTGAAATCGGCAGTCATCAAAGTCCCCCAGAATTGCCCCGTCTTCCTACGGACCCGCGGGCCAGCCGCGCAAGCCCAGGGCCCCCATCCAAACCGTCACGTCCGTGTGAGCTTCAGCGCCGACCCGCATCCAGGAAAGCCGCTGGCGGTATCGGGACCCGCGGCCCGTTGCCGGCGAACGCCGCAGGACTGCGCAGCGATTGCCTGATGTTTGACAACGCTCAGGGGCATCCTCTGCCGTCAGCGAGCGGATGGCGCCATGTCGGCGCGACAACGAACTCATCAGCAGCGGGAGAGCGTCAATCCCGGCGAGCCATGCGTGATATAAGCAGTGAATCCATCACGCTTCTGTAGCCATGAAGTGACACCCGTATCTCTCCCTTCCGTAGCAGCACGACCTGGATTCATAACTTGGCATGAACTCTGCTTCGTTGATCCTCACCGGGTCCCACTCTTTGGAGGCAGAATCAACGTGCTCGTCACTCTCGTCGCACTACTTTGCAACGGCCAGCTCTGCATGGAGAAGGTCGTTACCAACAGCGAGATGTCCGGCATCACGATGACATCCTGCGCGGTCAACGCGCAGATCGGAATCGCAGACTGGATGTCCAAGGGTCCGTATCACGAGTGGCGTCTGCAGAGTTACAAGTGCGTCGCCGGCCAATACGTGCCGAAGACCCACGCCTAAAGCCCGTCCGCGGCTGGCCGGCGCCCGTATCGGACGCCGGCTGCCGCGCGGGATGTCCTGCGCATCGCTGCGGCCTGTTCGACGTCGGTCGCGTCGCGTTTGAGACAGGCTCCGAAGCCAAGCGGTCCGTTTGCACGCAAACGACCCTGGACCGGGCCGAAATCAACGTCTTTTGTACGAGTTTCACTGGCCCGCTTCGTGCAGTGCCCCTCGTGTCAATGAGGGGATGCGTCATGCCGTTCTACAGCTTCCATTGCGCGACCTGTGCCGAAGATGTCGAGTTGCTGATCGGGATCTCGGAGAAGCCGGTCTGTCCGACCTGCGGCGGCCGCAAGCTCACCCGCCTGCCGTCGCTGCCTGCGCCGCCGGCGCGCAGCCCCGGCCTGATCAAGGCAGCGCGCGCCCAGGCCGCTCGCGAGGGGCATCTCAGCAACTACAGCCGGGCCGAGCGGAAGAAGCGCTGATCGATCGGCGCCGACAACCCCGGCGCCTTACGTCAATCGGATGTGATCTGCACCTCAGGGACGTCATCCTCGGGATCCTCGATGTCGAGACCGTCCTCCTCGTCGAGATCGACGCCGGACAGGCAGATGTCGCCGTCGTCGATCACCAGCGCGACCGGGAGCAGCGCCTTGCCCTGACAGGGTCCGATGAAGCATTGCCCGGTATCGAGGTCGAACTGCGCGCCGTGCTGGCCGCAGACCAGGAAATTGCCCTCCTCGTCCATGAACTCGCCCGGGAGTTTGTCGAGGCGCGCGCCTTGGTGGGGGCAGGCATTCTCGAAGCCATAGAAGTTGTTGCCCTTGCGGGTGACCAGGATCGGCCATGGCTTGGCGCTGCCATCCGCCTCACGCCGCTGCAGGACGAAGCCGCGCGCCGTGCCGTCGTCCACCTCATAGGTCGCGCAGATCGCAAACAGCGTGCTCATCACGGGCCTCCACTGGCGCATACGCGACATCGCGTGGCGCCTGGAGCAGAAGCGCAGCAAGCCGCATGCCAATGGCTCCTGTCGGAGGCCTTACGCCAGCGGCATGCCCAGCCGGCCAATCCCGGGGAATTTCAGGGCAGGCCGGCGCAGGTCGACGCCGAGAACTCCGCCGAAGAAGTTCAGTTCGATCCCCTCGACCCAACCGATCGTCAGGCCGAGATAGCCGCGCGCCGACACGAACAGACCCGTTCCGGACGCGGTCCGTCCCCACCAGCCGTCGTAGGGAAAGTCCTTGCCGATCGCCGTCGGCGGCAGCACGGCGTTCAGTTCGGGGACCGCATTCAACGCCGCCTGCACGAACGTGTTCGAATTCGGTCCCGGCCAGGCGTTGTAGTCGCCATAGGTGCGGAAGCGATAGGTCTCGACGACGCCACGGATCTTCGGGATCACGCGCTCGGCTTCGTCGCCGTCAACGGCCAGCACCGTCTCGGGAAGCGCTCCGAACCAGCGTCCGTCCGGCGCGAAGCCGTCGACGCGGATCGGCTCGCCCCAGGCCGTGTAGTCGTAGCGGGTATAGCGCGGCGCGCCCTTCTCCTTCACCACGATCCAGCTGTGGACCGCGAAGATTCCGCGCCAGCGCACGGTGCGCGCAGCAAACACGCGGACGATGGCCTCGGCATGTTGTGCGGGAGGCGGCAGCAGGCCCGCGCTCGAACGATCCGCGGTCTGCCAATTGCCGCGGCGATCGCCGCGCAGATAGTTCGCGGCTGAAAGCGAGATGGGCGCGATGATGAGCAGCAGGAAGACGAGCACGAGCTTTTTCACGATCGGCAAGGACGGCGAGAATGACTGACAATGATCGGCATGTAGTCATTCTCCGCGCGACCGCCAGCGGCGATGGCGCGGGTTCGTCGCCACACGAGCAGCCAGGCGTGCGTCAATGCCGGCGGAAGCCGCCACCCGAACCGGAACGGCCGCCGCCACCGCGCAGACCGCCGGGGCTCATGCGAGGCGCGCTCATCGCGGCCATGCCTCCGGCCTGGGGCACGCCGCCCATGGACAGAGAGCTCCCGCCTCCGCTCCGCATGCCCACCATCTGCGCACGGGCTCCCTGCGGTGGACCGGCAAGCCGTCCCATTCCGGGCTGGCCGATGCGCCCCGGCATCGCTGTCGGGCCCGGAGATCCCGCCGGAACGCGGGGTCCAGAAGCAGGGCCACCGGCGGCCACGGGCGATCCGCCGGTCGCCGTGCGCGGGGTGGGCATGGCCGTCGGCATCGCTCCTGGAGCGCCCCCGGCCTGACCGACGCCGGGAGTCATGCCGGTCGGATGGGGATTTTGCGCCATGACCGGCGGGTGGCGCTGCCAGAACCGGTTCCAATAGGCGTGCCGATGATACCAGGGGCGACCGAAGTAGAAGCTGCTCCAATAGGTGGTCAGCACGAACGGGGTCACCGGAACGTATTCGACATATTCGGGCAGGTAGACATATTGCTCGCGATACAGGTATCTGAGCGTCCTCGCGGCGACCCAGCCGCGCTCGCCTTCGAAACTCACGTCACACCACGCGCCGCCTTCGATGCAGCCGTGAATGGTGATGCGGGCGCCTGCGGGAATCTTGTCGACCACCGGAAAACCGGTGCCAGGTCCTGCGCGCATCGTGGCCGATGTTCGCACCAGGCCAGGCGCAGCAGCGGCGAACGAGGCGGGTGTCGCGATCAGCAGCGCAGCAACGAGATACGTCCTGAGTTTCACCACCGGCAGCCTCCTGTCTGGTTCAGCAGTGAGCGTGGCAGGCCATCGCGGCAACCTCACGGCGCGAGCGTGGAGGCAGCGCTCGAGTGCGCCTCATTGAAGCCGCTGGAAGCAAATGAGATCACATCCGACGTGAGCTGCGCCGACGCGCGTGCTGCGGAGACGGCCGCGAATGCAACGGCCCTAGGGCGCGCCGTTGCCCGACAGGATCTGCGCGACCCCACCCAGTCCGCGGCGAAAGGCCTCATCAAAGGTCACGCCACGAAACTGCCATCGATGCGTCGCGCCCGCCGCGTCGAGCTGCCATTGCGAGACCCAGCCGAGATCGGAATCATCCCAGGTGAGATGCCCGAGCAGCGTCGCCCCTGCTCCCGGCAATGACGATGCGAGTGTCGCAGGCGGAAGATCAGCGCTGCCAAGCGCGACGACGCCGGCGCGGGACACATCGGGAAGCAAGACATCGAGGCCGCGCTTGCTGGCTGCTGCGCGCAACGCATCGCGCTGCAGATCAGACTGCCTGTCGTCGGAGGTCACGAGGAACGTGCGGCTGCCGGACGACATCGCCACGATGACGGCCATCGACGGCCGCGGCGTCAACCACGGCCGCACATTGAAAGTTTGCAGCAGACCGTCGATCTTGCCACGATCGAACGTCACGATCAGGTCGTACGGCCGATCGCGCGTGCCCTGCTCGTCATGCTTCGGCTTGCCTGACATCTGGTCGTGGTAGTCGAAGGCAGTAACGTACTCGCCGGCCCGTGCCTTCAACGGCACGAGCCGGGGATCATCCTTCAATTGGAATGCGCCGGACACCTTGATCAGGACATCCTCGAGACAGGCAGCAAAGCCGACCCGACGATTATCCTCGCCCTGCCCGGTCACCACTGTCTCGGCCCGATAGAGCAGATCCGTCTCGGCACGTACGGCATGGCATGTCGCCACCAGCCAAAGCCCGAGGCACAATGCACCCCACATGTGGCGACCGTTGCGCATTCTCATCATGCCGCTTCAGCGACGCCTTCGGCTATTTCTGCCGATCGAGCTTGGTGATCGTCTTTGCTGCACCGCTGTCAGACGTCGAGAAATTGACGCGGTCGCCGGCATGAACGTCCTCGATCATGGCGTTGTCCTTGATCTTGAACTCCTCCGCCGCCGTGTTCGCACCGACGGTTCCGCTCTGCACGCGCTTGATGGCGATGGTGCCGTTGAGCCGGTTGATTCCCGTCACAACACCCGCGGTGCCTTGTTCGGCCGCGAAAGCGGGCACACTCCACACCAGAGCCGCAACCGTGGCCAGAGTGATCGTTGCTGCTTTCATCGCTGTTCTCCTGCTTTCCATCCGCGGCAGACAAGCTCCCGCGAATTCTTTGGTTCCCTGGAATGCCACCATGTCATTCTACGCCAGCATGCATGCGACTGTTTGACCCGCCGCAATTCCCCAGACGACGACTGCGCGTCGAGGCTCAAGCAGGCTGGCGCTCCTCACATAGTCATTTTCAGCGATTTGTCACCAGAGATGGACGCAGCTGTTCCTGCACTGCGTTGCCAGCGCAACAACACCATGTAACGCTGAATTCATCATTGCGTCATCACGCGCCTTGACAGCATCGATGCACAGGAGGACGATCACCGATGTCGCGTGATCGACGTAGTTCATCCATGAGCTGCGACATCGATCAGACGGCACCCGACAACTGAGACGACCAGGAGGATCGATGACTCCACCTCAGTACCACACCCGCTGAATGCGACGATATCGCTTCGGATCATCGCATCGCGGCAACTCACGAACGGCACGCCGGGCGACGGCTTAGAGGGCTGCACAGTGAGGCATGGCCCCTTGCCGGCCCGGCGCTGTTCCGTGCACGCCGTTAATTCGCCGATTGCGATCACGCTGGTGCTTCGCAAGCACCGTTGTAAGCTCAAGCGACATCGCTTCTGGAGTTGAACCCTGGCGGACCAACGCCTGCGTCGGCGCGAGGGCGGGCTATTTGCCCGCCGCTCCTGTGACGCTTGACCTGTGACTTCTGGCCGCTGAGCTCCGCGGCTGCTACTTGCTACAGACTACTTGCTGTAGTCATAAAAGCCCTTGCCGGTCTTGCGGCCGAGCTGGCCTGCCGCGACCATTTCCTTGAGCAGCGGCGCCGGACGATATTTCGGATCGTTGAAGCCGTTGTAGAACACCTCCATCACCGACAGCATCGTGTCGAGGCCTATCAGATCCGCCAGCGCCAGCGGGCCGATCGGATGATTGCAGCCGAGCTTCATGCCCTCGTCGATGTCTTCAGCGGTCGCAATCCCTTCCGAATAGGCGAAGATGGCCTCGTTGATCATCGGGCACAGGATACGGTTCACGGCAAAGCCGGGGCTGTTCTTGGCGGTGATCGCGACCTTGCCGATCCGCTTGGCGAAGTCGGCCGCAGCCGCATGGGTCGCATCGGAGGTCTGCAGGCCGCGGATCAGTTCGAGCAGCGCCATCATCGGCACCGGATTGAAGAAGTGCATGCCGATGAAGCGATCCGGCCGATCGGTCGCGGTCGCGAGCTTGGTGATCGAGATCGACGAGGTATTGGTCGCGATCAGCGCTTCCGGCTTCAGGCTGGCACAGAGATCCTTCAGGATCTTGAGCTTGAGCTCCTCGTTCTCCGTCGCCGCCTCGATAACGAGATCGCAGCTCGACAGCTTCGCCTTGTCCGTGGTGCCGGTGATGAAAGACAGCGCCTTGTCCTTGTCGGCGGCAGTCAACTTGTCCTTCTTGACCAGGCGATCGAGGCTCGAGCCTACGGTCGCGATGCCGCGCGCCACAGCCTGCTCCGAAATGTCGACCATGACGACCGGCACGCCGGCCGCCGCGCAGACCTGCGCGATGCCGTTGCCCATGGTGCCTGCTCCGATGATGCCCACCGTCTGAATCATTGCCGATACCTCTTTCGTGTCATGCGGATCACGCGCCGCTTTCGGGTGCTGCTTAACAGGCTATCGCGCAGCCCGGTAGGCCCCAAAAGCGGGCCATCCGCGCGGCGTCAGGAGGCTGCGAGGCGCGCCGGCTGGCCATCTGCCACGGCGCGGAAGGCGTCGCGGATCACCGACAGCAGCGTCTGCACGCGTGCCAGATTGGCCCTGGTCGACGGCACCAGCGCCTTGACCCAGAGATCCGGCACCAGGACCTCAGGGAGAACCTCCACCAGCGCCCCGCTGCGCAGCCGCGGCGTCATCGCGGTCCGCGACACCACCGCGATGCCGCCGCCGGCGCTCAAGGCTTCGATCAGCAGCGCGTTGTTGTTGGTCACGAGGCGCGGCCGCACCGCGACGGTCGTCAGCCCGCTCGTGCCGTCGAAGGTCCAGACCGGCCCCATCGGCGCAAACACAAGACAGTCGTGATCGGCGAGATCGCGGACGTGACGCGGCTGGCCGCGGCATGCGATGTAGGACGGCGCGGCGCACAGCACGCGCGGAAACGCCAGCAGCGGCTCTTCGATAACACCGTGAAATGACGTCGGCATCATCGTCAGCACGATGTCGAAGCCCTCCTCGACCGGATTGACGGTACGGTCGACCATCACCGCTTCGAGCGTGATGCGCGGATACTTGATCTGGAAATTTGCCAGCAATCCGCAGAGATCGATCGCCATCGGCGATCCCGGCGCCTTGATCCGGATCTGGCCCTCGATCTCGTCGGGCGAGCGCTTCACGCCCGCAGCCATCTCGTCATATTCGCGGACGAGGTGCTGCATCGTCTCGAGATAGCGTTCGCCGACCTCCGTGAGCTGCAGGCGCCGCGTGCTCCGGCGCAGCAGCTTGCACTTCAGCGACCATTCGAGCTGGCTCACACGCTTGGTCACGACCGAGGGCGCCAGCCGCAGCTGCCGCGCCGCCTCCGAGAAGCTGCCGCCGCGCGCCGTCGCCACAAAAGCCTTCATGTTCAACAGGCTGTCGCTCATTTCATCCGATCCGGAAAAAATGTCCTTCCAAATTAGCCTATTCTCCCTCGATCCCGAAGCAAATAGCCTGCAGCCGCAAACTGCTTTGGCTGCGGACGCGTCCCCAGGTTGCGCCGCGATGCCGGCTGCTCCGCCCAGAACGGCCGGCCGTCGCCAGAGTGGTTTGCAACAAGCCGTCATTCACGAACGGCAGACAACAGGCCAGGGGAAGGAGCGACCATGAGCGCCACAGCCGTCATTGACGTCAGCGACGTCATCGAGCGCCAGCGCCGCAACGGCGTGGTGCTGCGCGTGATGATCCTCTCCACGGTGATGATGTGCCTCGACGGCTACGATTTGCACGCGATGGCCTTTGCCGCCCCGTCCCTCATTCGTAGCTGGGGCATCGACAAGGCCACGTTGGGCGTGGTGTTCAGCGCCGGCGTGTTCGGCATTCTCGTCGGTGGCCTCGTCTTCGGCTATCTCGGCGACCGCATCGGCCGGCGCCTTGCGATGGTTACGGCCACGCTGACATTCGGCGGCTTCAGCCTGCTGACGGTGTGGGCCGGCGATCTGAATACGCTCATCGCGCTCCGCTTCCTCGCCGGCATCGGCATCGGCGGACTGGCGCCGCTGTGCTTCTCGCTCAATCTCGAATATGTGCCGGGCCGCTACCGCGGCACCGTGGTTTCGATCATCATGCTCGGCTACGTCGCGGGCGGCAGCGCCGGCGGGCTGATCGCGGCCTGGCTGGTGCCGCAGTTCGGCTGGCCAATCGTGTTCTGGATCGGCGGCGTGCTGCCCCTGATCGCGGCGGTCGTCAGCTTCTATGCGCTGCCCGAGTCGATCAAATATCTCGTGGTGCACGGCAAGCAGCCTGACGAGGTGGCGCGTATCGTCAACGACATCGAGCCCGGCCTAGGCGCGACGCCCGCCAGCCGGTTCGTGGTTTACGAAGAGACAAGCCCGGCCGGCAGCGGCCTTCTGGCGCGCGTGACCGCGCTGTTCGACGGCAAGCTCGCGGCGATCACGCCGCTGCTATGGCTCGCCTACATCGCCAGCTCGATGACCATGTTCTTCCTCAACAGCTGGACGCCGATCCTCGCCGAGGCATCCGGCTATACGCCCGCGCAGGCGGCCTTCGGGCTGTCGATGTTCAGCCTCGGCGGCGCGGTCGGCGCGCTGCTCGCCGGCGTCGTGCTCGACCGCTACGGCGTGCTCGCGATCGCCGCGGTGCCGATGATCGCCTGTCCGTTGGTCGCCTCGCTGGGGTTCGCCGGCTTCAGCGATGCCAGCTTCCTCATCGCCATGATGTGCGTCGGCTTCTTCGTGGTCGGCGGCCATCAGGGCCTGAACAGCGCGGTCGGACAGTTCTATCCCAGCGCCAACCGGTCGACCGCGGTGGGCTGGGCGCTCTCGGTGGCGAAGATCGGATCGATCGGCGGCCCGCTGATCGCCGGACTCTTGATCGCACGCCACCTGCCGGCATCGAGCCTGTTCCTGCTTGCCGCGCTGCCGCCGCTGGTGATGGCGAGCTGCGTCCTCACGCTCGGGCTGTCGCAGCGCCGGCGGACGGTCGCGGCGGCCGAGCCGGACAAAGTCGACCAGGCCGCACCGGCGTGAGCAGAGACCGCTGGCGACCTCGCTCACATCATGACGGAGCCGACGATGAGACTGCCTTATGCGGGCGCGATCGATTGCGATCTCCACGTCCCCTCACCGACCATTGCTCAGCTGCTGCCTTATCTCGACGCGTACTGGCGCGACCAGATCGTCAACCGCGCCCTCGATCGCATGCCGTTCGCGATGATGAGCTATCCGCCCCATGCGCCGATCAGCATACGCGACGACTGGCGCGCAGCGCCCGCCGCGACGGCGCTGGACACGCTTCGGACCCAGGCGCTCGACGCCTTCGGCGTCCGCTTCGCCATCGCCAATGTCATCCATGGCTCCGTCGCGCTCCACAATGACGACATGGCGGCCGCGCTGTGCCGCGGGGTCAACGACTGGCTGCGCGTCGAATGGCTCGACCGCGAGCCGCGGCTACGCGGCTCAATCCTGATCCACCCGCAGGACATCGATCAGGCGGTGGCCGAGGTGGAGCGCCTCACCTCCGATGGACGCTTCGTGCAGATCCTGATGCTGGCGATGGGCGAGCGGCCGCTCGGCCGCCGTGAGTATTTCCCGATCTACGCGGCCGCGGAGCGCCACGGGCTGGTGGTCGCGGTGCATGCCGGCAGCACGTATCGCTACGCGCCCACCATCGTCGGCTGGCCCTGCTATCAGTTCGAGGATTACGTCGCGCAGGCGCAGGCGTTCGAGAACCAGACCGTGAGCCTGATCGCCGAGGGCGTGTTCCAGCGCTTCCCCGGCTTGAAGTTCGTCTTCATGGAGTCCGGTGTCAGCTGGTTGCCGGTGACGATGTGGCGCACCGACAAGACCTGGCGCGGCGCGAGGCCCGAGACGCCGTGGGTCGACCGCTGGCCATCCGACATCATCCGCGAGCACATCCGGCTGACGACGCAGCCATTCGATGCGCCGGATGCGACAGCGGTGGCACAGACCATCGAGCGCATCGGCTCCGACGACGGGCTGCTGTTCGCCACCGACTATCCGCACTGGCAGTTCGACGGCGACGACGTGCTGCCGGAGGGGCTGTCGGCCTCCACGTTGAGGAAGCTCCTGATCGACAATGCGATGGCGACCTATCCGCGCCTGGCGCAACAGGCACTCGGCGACGCTGCCACGAACGAGGAGACGATCCGATGAACGCACCGTTCCAGGAAGTGCAGGCGCGCCAGACCCTCGCCGTGGTCGATTGCGACATCCATCCGGCCCATCGCACGCCGGGCGAACTCCTGCCTTATCTCGCCCCGCGCTGGCGCGAGCACTACCAGACCTATGGCGTGCATGTGCGGCAGGCGCTGTCGAGCACCCTGATGTATCCACGCATGATGGCCGCCGGCATGCGCGCGGATGCGCTGCCGGCCAGCGGGCCGGCGGGCTCCGATCTCGACATGCTGCGCCAGCAGCATCTCGATCCCGTCAATGTCGAGTTCGGCCTGCTGATGGCGCTCAGCAAAGGCGGCATGGAGGAGCGTAACCCGGAATTCGCGGCCGCGATGTCGCGCGCCACCAATGAGTGGCAGATCGACCATTGGGTGCGGCAGGAGCCGCGGCTGCGCGCCGGCATCGTGGTGCCGCAGGAGTTTCCCGAGGCCGCGGTCGCCGAGATCGAACGCTGCGCCGGCGACCGCCGCTACGTCCAGATCATGCTGTCGTCGCGTCCGTCGGATCCGCTGGGGCATCCGCGCTATTGGCCGATCTACGCCGCCGCCGAGCGCGCGGGCCTGCCGATCGGCCTGCATCCGGTCGGCTATAATGGCGGGCATCCGTCGACCGGCTCGGGCTGGCCCACTTATTACCTGCAGGAGCACTACGTGTTCGTCGCCTGCATGGAGGCGCTCGCGGCGAGCTTCATTCTCGGCGGCGTGTTCGAACGCTTCCCGGGTCTCAAGGTGGTGCTCGTCGAGGGCGGCTTCGCCTGGGCGCCGGCGCTGGCCTGGCGCATGGACAAGCATTTCGACAAGTTCCGAAAGGAGGTGCCGCACCTCAAGCAGCGGCCGTCCGACTATCTGCGCCAGCACATCTGGTGGACGACGCAGCCGATCGAGGAGCCCGAGCACCCCCGGCATCTGATCGAGATCATCGACTGGATCGGCTGGGACCGCCTGCTCTACTCGTCGGACTATCCGCACTGGGACTACGACAATCCGAGCTTCTCCTTCAAATTCCCGATGACCGAGGCCCAGCGCCGCAAGATCTTCAGGGACAATGCGATGGCATTGTATCGCCTGTCATGAGCCGGCACGTCGTCTGTTCCGCCGATGAGCTGCCGCCGGGAGCGCGTCGGACCGCCTTCGTCGACGGCCGTGAGATCGCCCTCTTCAATGTCGGCGGCCAGTTGCATGCGCTGTTGAACCGCTGTCCCCATGGCGGCGCGCGGATCTGCAACGGTGTCATCACCGGCATTGCGACATCATCCGGTCCCGGTGACTATCGCCTGGAGCGCGACGGCGAGTTCCTGCGCTGCCCCTGGCACGGCTGGGAGTTCGAGCTGGCCACCGGCCAGTCCTGGTGCGATCCCCGCACCACGCGCCTGCGCAACTACGAGGTCAGGCGCGAGTCCGGCGGGAACCTGGTCAAGGGCCCGTACGTCGCCGAGCGTTTCCCGGTGATCATGGAGAACGACTACATCATCGTCGAGCTCTGACGGCCCAGTCCACACAAGGAACGGATACGAATCCCTCCCGTTGATGGGGTGTCCGGCGGCAAGGCGCGCCGGGCGCAGCAGCGCGGGAGCGATCGGCATGAACGGCGGAGCAGCAACATTCTGGGGATGGGGTCTCGGCATCATCATCCTCGGCCTCATTCTCGCTTATGCAACGACCCGGTCGGGACGGCTGCGGCCGGGCGAGCGCGCAAGACTCGACGAGAACACGCGCGCATCGCTGCATGCGCACGACCAGGCCGAGCGCGCCAGCGGCGCCGGCTCGCGCGTCCCGGGCATGCAAAGCAACACCCCTTACGCGCTGCTGATCCCGATCGTGGTGGTGGCGGCGGCGATCGCCCTGATGTTCTGGTCGTTCGCCGGCGACAAAGGGCCGCGCCAGGAGGCGCAGTCGAACAGTCAGCAGACCACCGGCAATGCGGCACCAAAGCCCGCCGCACCGATGGCAACCACCCCGACTGCGCCGGTCAACGACACAGCGAGCGACAGCGCACGCGGCTCGGGACCGCTGAACAAGAGCCACTGAGAGCCTTGCTGCAGCCGTCGTCAGCGACGCATGCAGCAGTGAGATTCGCTGCTGCATCCACCTCAGGAGACCTTCGTGACGTCAGTCGAAACCGACCGCCTTCCGGTGGAGTCCACAGCCCGCATCGCACGGCATCCGATCCACCCGATGTTGGTGCCATTCCCGATCGTCTGCTTCATCGGTGCGCTCGTCACCGACATCGCCTATTGGCGCACGGCCGAGATCATGTGGGCAGACATGTCGGCTTGGTTGCTGCTCGTCGGCTTGATCATGGGCATCCTGGCCGGTCTTGCTGGCCTGATCGATTTTCTCGGCAACCGGCTGATCCGCGCGCAGGCGCCGGCTTGGCCGCATATGATCGGCAATTTGATCGCGCTCGTGCTCGCCTTCTTCAACAACATGGTACACGCGCGTGATGCCTGGACCTCCGTGGTCCCGACCGGACTGATCCTGTCGCTGGTCACCGTGCTGATCCTGCCAATCACAGGCTGGCTCGGCTGGTCGCTTGTCTATCGCCATCGCGTGGGAGTCGTTCGATGAGATCCCCGCGCAGGACGGCATGGACGGCACTCCTCCTCGGAGCGTCGGCACTCGCCCTCACCGGCTGCAACGAAGGCGGCGATCCGAAGGCGGAGGTCGGTCCAAACGTCAAACTGCCGTCGCTCACGCAATATCTGCTGCCGCCGATGAATGTCGCGACCGTGGTCGGCTGGAAGCAAGGCGAAACGCCCAAGGTCGCGCCCGGCCTGAAGATCGAGGCGTTGGCCACCGGGCTGCAGCATCCGCGTTCGCTATACACGTTGCCTGATGGCGACGTGCTCGTCGTGGAGTCCAAGGCCCCGCCTCCGCCGCCGCCCAAGCGGCCGAAGGATATCATCATGGCGCTCGTCGAATCCTGGGCGACCTCGGGCGGCAGCACCGGCGCGAGCAACCGCGTCACGCTGCTGCATGACGCCAATGGTGACGGCGTGCCTGAGCAGAAGAGCGTCTTCATCGATCACATGAACTCCCCCTTCGGCGTCGCCCTGGTCGGCAATGACCTCTACATCGCCAACACCGACGCCATCGTCCGCTATCCGTACACGCCGGGCGAGACGCAAATGAAGGATGCTGGGACCACGCTCACTGCGCTCCCCGGCGGCCCCATCGACCATCATTGGACCAAGAGCCTGACGGCGAGCCCGGATGGACGCCTGCTCTATGTCGGCGTCGGCTCCAACAGCAACATCACCGAGAACGGCATCGAGGCCGAGAAGAACCGCGCCGCGATCCTGGAAGTGGAGCGCACGACCGGCCGCTGGCGGGTGTTCGCCAGCGGCCTGCGCAATCCGAACGGCTTGACCTTCGAGCCGCAGAGCGGCGCGCTGTGGACGGTCGTGAACGAGCGCGACGAGATCGGCCCGGATCTCGTCCCCGACTACATGACCTCGGTGAAGGATGGCGGCTTCTATGGCTGGCCCTACAGCTACTACGGCCAGCATGTCGATCCGCGCGTGCAGCCACAGCGGCCGGATCTCGTCGAGACGGCGATTGCGCCCGACTATGCGCTGAGCTCCCACGTCGCGCCGCTCGGCATGACGTTCTACACCGCGAATGCCCTGCCCCAGGCGTACCGCGGCGGCGCCTTCGTTGGCGAGCACGGCAGTTGGAATCGGACGCCGCTGAACGGCTACAAGGTGGTGTATGTACCGTTCTCAGCTGGCAAGCCGAACGGCACGGCCCGGGATGTCGTCACCGGCTTTCTCAACGATCAGAACGAAGCGCGCGGCCGGCCGGTCGGATTGGCCGTCGACAAGACCGGCGCGCTCCTCATCGCCGACGACGTCGGCAACACGGTCTGGCGGGTCACCGCGTCCGGGAGTTGAGCCCGCTTTCAGCAGCAACGATGGAGCGTGGAATGGGACTGGCACAATATGCAGTCATTGCGGTCGGCGATCACTGGAGCGTGCTGCACGATGGCGACGCGCACGGCGAGTACGCGACCAGGGAAGCGGCATTCGAATCGGCGGCCGCCGCGGCCACTCTGGCTCTCAAGCAGGGACACGAGGTGCATCTGAGCGTTCCCGGCAACGACCCCGAGCGGTCGAATAACTAATCGACCGCGCATGCCGGCATTCCGGTTCCCTCGTCGTCTACGGAACGTGATTTGCACGCTAACGTGGGTTAGCGACATCGCCGCTTGAAAGTCGCAAGCTCCTGTTGCGAAGAACAGGAGTTCGCCAATGACACAAAAGAGAAACCGGCGCAAACAAACCATCTCCTTTGCCGACCGCCTGCAGCATACGGCAATGGCCGCCCGCGACGCGGCACAGTTGCTCCCCGCCGGCCCGGAACGCGAGATGATGTTGAAGAAGGCGCTCCAGGCTGAGACAGCCGCTCATATCAACGAACTCCTGAGCGCCCCCATCATGCAGGCTGCGGAACGCTGACCCGCCGATTTCGCGTCGACATTGCTCATCATCGACCACGCCGGATCAGTCACCCTCCGCCGAGCGAGGAACCAGCGCGAGAACCGGCGCTTCTCATCGAGACAGTCGTGATCTCGGCGAGGCATGTGGATGGCTCGGGTCGTCGTCGGTACCTCAGGTTGGCACTATGACTCCTGGCGCGGGCCGTTCTTTCCGCCGGGCCTGCTGATCAGGCATCAACTGCCCTATTACGCCAGCCAGTTCGAGACGACCGAATTGAACGGCGTGTTCTACCGGACGCCGACCGAAGCGGCCGTGCGCAGCTGGCACGATCAGACCGGCCCCGATTTCGTCTTCGCCTGGAAGGCGTCGAAATTCATTACGCACTGGAAGCGTCTCTCCGATCGCTCGATCAACAGCCTCGAGCTGATGGAGAGCCGCCTGAAGCTGCTCGGTGACAAAGCGGGGCCTGTTCTGTTTCAACTGCCCCCGCAGTTCGAGGCGGACAGAGACCGGCTTGAATCATTTCTCCCGCTGCTGCCGCGACACCGGCGCTACAGCTTCGAATTCCGCCATCCGAGCTGGTATGCGCCGTCGATCATGCGGCTGCTGAAAGACGCCAACATCTCGCTCTGCCTGTCGGACCATCACGACGCACCCGCCCCTTGGAAGCGGACCGCAGATTTCGTCTACGTCCGCGGCCACGGTCCAGGCGGCCGCTACAAGGACAACTATCCCGTCGCGACGCTCGAGGCCTGGGCCAAGCGCATCCGCACATGGTCGACACACGGCATCGAGGTGTTCGTGTACTTCGACAACGACCAGAAGAGCGCAGCGCCCGCCGACGCCTTCAGGCTTCGCGCTCTGCTTTCGTCGCGCCGGAGCGGACCACAGCGCGCTTCGCGCAAGGCCGATACGGAACCTCGCGACCAGCTCCAGGTTTAGTCCTCAACCATCGAGGAGAGGACCAATCATGAAACGTACGATCATCGCAATCAGCTGCCTGCTGATCGCCGGCCCCGTGCTCGCGCAATCGGTCGGCGAGAAGACCGGCGTCAATTCGGCGCTGGGGATCACGCCGAGCACCGAGGACTTCGTCAAGCAGGTCGCCATCAGCGACATGTTCGAATTGCAATCGAACCAGCTCGGCGAGCAGAAGGGCAACGCGCAGGAAAAGACCTTCGCCGCGCAGATGGTCAAGGACCATACCAAGACGTCGAGCGAGCTGAAGAGCATGGTCGACAGCGGCAAGCTCAAGCTGCAGCTGCCGACGGCGCTCGACAGCGCGCACCAGAGCAAGCTCGACAAGCTGAAAGGGGCAGAGGGGAAGGACTTCAGCTCCGACTTCGACGACATGCAGGTCAGCGCACACAAGGATGCGGTGTCGCTGTTCGAGCGCTATGCCAAGGGCGGAGACAACCCCGAGCTGAAGGCCTGGGCCGGCAAGACGCTGCCGGCACTTCAGCATCATCTGGAGATGGCGCAGAACCTGACGAAGGCCAAGTAACGCGCCCGAGCCGATTGCCACCCAACGAAGAGCGCCGGATCCAAGCGGTCCGGCGCTCTTTCCATCTTGCGGGGTCGATCGTCAGGCTACGCGGACCGAGCCGAGGAAGCGCGTCACTTCACGCTTCAGGCGGCTGCTTTCACCGGCGAGCGACTTGGCTGCGTTCAGCACCTGCGCCGAAGCCTGGCCGGTCGCGCTGGCGCCGCGCTGCACGTCGGTGATGTTGGACGAGACCTGCTGCGTGCCATGCGCTGCCTGCTGAATGCTGCGGGAGATTTCCTGCGTGGCTGTGCCCTGCTCTTCCACCGCCGACGCAATCGTCGAGGCGATCTCCGACATCTTCTCGATGGTCTCGCCGATTTCCTTGATCGCGTTCACCGACTCCTGCGTCGCCGACTGGATCCCGCTGATCTGCTGACTGATCTCGTCGGTGGCCTTGGCCGTCTGCTCGGCCAACGCTTTCACCTCGGAGGCCACGACGGCGAAGCCGCGCCCGGCTTCACCCGCGCGCGCTGCCTCGATCGTGGCATTCAGTGCCAGCAGGTTGGTCTGGCCCGCGATCGAATTGATCAGCTCGACGACATCGCCGATGCGGCCCGCCGCCTTGGCGAGTTCGCCGACGCGGTCATTGGTGCGCTGAGCCTGCTGCACGGCCTCATTCGCGACGCGGGCGGAGTCTTGCACCTGCCGGCTGATCTCGGTGACCGACGACGACATCTCCTCCGTGGCTGATGCCACCGACTGCACGTTGGTCGACGCTTCCTCCGAGGCGGACGCGACGGTCGTCGCCAACCGCTCCGACTGCTCGGCCGTCGAGGTGAGCGTTCCCGCTGAGCTCTCCAACGCGGTCGATGCCGAGGACACGACCTCCACGATCTCGCTGATCACAGCTTCGAAGTCGCGGGTGATCGTGTCGACACGCTGGCCACGCTGAATCTTCGCTTCGGCCTCGGACGCGGCCGCGCGGTCGGCGGCCTTCTTTGCCAGCAGCGCGTCCTTGAACACCTGCAGCGAGCCTGCGAGCGTGCCGATCTCGTCCTGGCGGTCGCTGGCGGGAATGCTGACATCGTCACGACCGGCAGCAAGCTCGCCCACCACTCCCGTGAGGGCGGCGAGCGGCGCGATCACGCGACGGCGCAGCATGAAGGTGACGACGCCGAGCATGCCGAGCAGCGCCAGCACGGCCCCGCTTCCGAGCACCAGCATCAAGCGCGCCTCGTCCCGCTCCGTCTCCGCGCGGTCACGGGCCTCCGCCAAGGCCTTGTCGCGGACCGCCAGGAACTTCAGGATCGGCGGGACCGCCAGATTGCCGAGCTCTTCTGGCGTCAGTGAGTAGTTGCCGTTGCTGCGCGAGGCGGCGACCTCCTTCTCGATCAGCGGAGCGGTCTTGCTGAAATAGCCGTCGACCGCCTCGTTCATGACCTGGACGACGCTTGCGGGACTACCGATCTGATCAATGCTGGATTCGATGCGCTCACGATTGGCCTCGACGCGGCCCTGGGCGCGATCCATCGCGGAGATCTCGGCCACCGTCAGCGGGCGCTTCGATCCGAGCACCGGCGACAGCATGGCAGCACGTCCGCCCGCGGTCAGCCTCAGGTCCTGCGCGGTGCGCGCGATGATGAGGAGCGGCGTCAGCGAGGAATCGGCAGCTGCCACGCGGCTTTCCAGCCGGTTCAACAGCGGCTCCATGATCTTCAGCGTCTCCGAGATGCCGGGCAGCACGCTTCGGGTCGCGCTCTGGTCGCGTGAGCTCAACGGCACCTGGACGGCGCGATCCACCATCGCGCGGACCTCGCCGAGTTTCGTCATCGCCTTGGTCAAGCCATCGGTGATCCCTTGGCTGTCGGAGATCGATTCCACCGTGCTGCGCGCCTTTGCAAACGCCGCATCGGCTTGCTGGCCGGCCTTGGCCATCGCCTCCAACTGCGCAGGACTGGCAGGCGCCTCCTGGAACAGCGTCGTGGCGTAGGACGTCCTGAAGCCGGCGACGGCCTGGCCAGTGAGCAGCACGGCGCCGAACGCATCGACCGACCTGATAGCTTCCGTCTTGCTCGCATAGGCGCGATATTGCGAGACGACGATTTCGCCACCCAAGACGCAGGCGAGGCCTGCCACCGACAGCATCGAAACCGCAAATAGTTGACCGACCCGCATGATACGTTTCCAACTGATTGATTTTCGTCAACTTAGGAAGCGGAACCTAAGAGGGTATTAATTCCTTCCGGATTCGGTTCGGCAGAAACGTCGCACGGCATGGATGTCCGTAGTTTCACGGACCCCCTCTCACGCGTAGCTGGATGATTGTCGTGTGTGCTGGACACGCGAGGCTGTGTAGTCCGCTGCATCTGGGATCGCAGCGTCGTCGCGCTCAGATTCTCTCACGTAGTTCCACGAACGACGGAACCAGTCGTTCGTGCGGAGCCGAAAAATTGGGACGACAGATGAGGTAACATGCTAACATAAGTTATTGTGGGCTCACCACATGGAACCCCTATAAGCGAGCCCTGGGGGAACCGTTCCTTGAGTCATCTGGTTCGAAAACTCGAGAATTTTGTCCGCCTGTCGGCGGCGGATCGACTGATGCTCAACCGCGCCGCGGCGCAGCGCGTCAGGACGTTTGCGCCGCGCACGGACGTTGCGCGGGAGGGCGAGAAGCCCAAAGACGTCCACCTGATCTTGAACGGCTGGGCCTGCCGCTACAAGCAGCTCGAAGATGGCCGTCGCCAGATCGTCTCGTTCTTCCTGCCTGGTGACATCTGCGATCTCAACATCTTCATTCTGCGCGAGATGGACCATTCGATCGGCACGATCACGCCGGTCTCCATCGCCGACCTGCCGCGCGAATTCTTCGATGAGATCAGCGCGGGCTACCCGCGCATCGCGACCGCGTTCTGGTGGGAGACGCTGGTCAACGCCGCCATCCAGCGCGAATGGACGATGAATCTCGGACAGCGCACCGCCTCCGAACGGATGGCGCACCTGTTGTGCGAGTTGTACTTCCGGTTGCGTCTCGCAGGGCTCGCCGACGACAACAGCTGCAGCTTCCCCCTGACGCAGGCCGATCTCGCCGAGGCGACCGGGCTGTCGAAGGTTCACGTCAATCGCACCCTCCAGGAGTTGCGCGCCAGCAATCTGATCGTGCTCAAGGGCAAGATGCTGGTGCTCCCGGACCTCGAGCGGCTGATGGGTGCGGGCCTGTTCAACGCCAATTACTTGCATTTGGACCGCGAAGGTCGTCAGCTTGACGCGAATGAGTGAGACGTTCCTCCCAGGGCCCTCGGATTGAGCTGGACTGCCGGGCGGTGACGTTGTGCCGGGGACACGGCGATGGCCGAGCAGCGTGTGCGTGACGAGGAGCCTTTCGAGCAGGAGATCGCGCTCCGCCTCGGGCTGATGCCCAACCTGTTCCGGCTGGCGCCGTCGGCGCCGCAGACGACCCGCCAGCTATGGCAGTTTGCGAAATGCGCCTATCTGGATGCGCCGCTGCCGGCCTTGTTCAAGGAGCGGCTCGCCGTCCACCTCTCGCGCCTCAACGCCTCGTCCTACTGCCTCGCCCGGCATTTCGGTTTCCTGGTCGGACTGGGCCGCCCCGGAGGCGATTCGGCCTGCCGCCCGGAGACGGTCGATCAGGCGCTGGCGCTGCTCTCGAGGCGGCCCGCCGATTCGGCGCGGATCTCGGCGGCTGTTTGCCGCCTGGAGGCGATCGGCGAGCTCATCGATATTCCCGATCCGCGCAGCGACGCGGAGGACGACCTGTTCGATACGGCGGGAGCCGTGTTTCTGCAGAGCGCGGTGGCCGGCCGCGCCGGCCTCGCGATCCGCAATGCCTTCGGCCCGGTCCGCTTCGAACTGCTGAAGGCTTTCATGGCGTATCTGCGCATGGCGCATTTCTGGGCCGATGCGCATCCCGAACTCGCGATCGATCCGGACGTGCTGGCATTGGCTCAGTCCGATCCTAGGCTTGCCGCCCACCTCGGCTGCGGTGAAGAGCACCCCGCTCCTCCGACTGCGGATCGCCGTTTGAACGGCAACGGATCGAGCGCACATCCGCTGCACCGCCTGCTGGAGATCGACACGGTGGGCGTGTTGTTCTTCAATCATGCCGAGGGGACGCTGGTCGATGCCAACGATGCCTTCCTCGATATGACCGGCTATTCGCGCGAGGAGGTGCAAAGCGGCCAGCTGACCTGGCAGCGCATGACGCCGCCCGAATGGGTCGACAGCTCCGCATCCCAGATCGAGCAGCTGCAACGCACCGGCCGGATCGGTCCCTATGAGAAGGAATATTTCCGCAAGGACGGCGAGCGCACCTGGATGATGTTCGCCGGCCGCGACCTCGGCGACGGCACGCTGGTCGAGCTTGCGATGAACATCGACGACCACAAGCGCACCGAGGCCGCGCTGCGCGACAGCGAGGCGCGCTTCCGGCAGTTCGGCGAAGCCTCCTCCGACGTGGTCTGGATTCGCGATGCAAAGACCATGCGTTGGGAATATCTGAGCCCGGCGTTCGAGCCGATCTATGGCGTGCCCCGCACCGCCGTCATCAAGGGCGATCACATCACACCCTGGACCGATCTGATGCTTCCCGAGGACCGGCCGCGCGTCATCGAGGGGCTCGAGCGCGCGAGAGGCGGCGAACGCGACAGCTTCGATTTCCGCATCATCCGGCAGACCGACGGCGCTGTCCGGTGGCTGCGCATCCGGAGTTTCCCCATGGTCGATGCGGCCGGTCACGTCCAGCGAATCGGCGGCATCACCCAGGACATCACGGCGCTCGTCTCGGCGGCCGAGCACCAGAAATTCCTCTTGGCCGAATTGCAGCATCGCGTGCGTAACATGCTCGGGGTGATCCGCTCGATCATCCGGCGCACAGGCGACGGCAGCGACAGCGTCGAGGATTTCGCCAGCCATCTCGAGGGCCGCATCTCCGCGCTGTCGCGCATCCAGGCCGTCGTCACCCGTGATCCGCTCGCCGGCTTCGATCTCGCCGAGCTGATTGCCGATGAGTTGCGCGCCGGCGCCGCGCGCGAGGATCGCCAGGTCTCGCTGTCAGGTCCCGCCGTCCGCATCAAGCCGAAGGCGGCGGAGAGCATCGGGCTTGCGATGCACGAGCTCGCAACCAATGCGCTGAAATACGGCGCGCTGACGGTGCCGCGCGGCTTCATCAGCATCGCGTGGCGTCTCGACGAGCACGATGGGCGCCGCTGGCTCGTCATCGACTGGGTCGAGACGGGCATGTCGGGCCGCGTGCTGGCGTTCAGCAAACACGGCTTTGGAACCGTGCTGCTGGAGCAGATGCTGCCCTACGATGTCGGCGCGCGCGTCGTCAGGCGTTTTGAGCCGAGCGGCCTGCGCTGCGAGATCTGGCTGCCGGCCGACGACATCCTCACGCGCTGACGCGACGGCAAGAATGGCCGCGAATGGCCGAGAATGGCCGCGGCGCCCATGCGCTGTCGGCGTAGCCTTCGCCGTCCATTCGGAGTATGCTCAGGGCTAGCGGCCTGAGGAGCGGCCGTCGAACGCGTACGACCTGCCATGCATCCGGCTTTGCCATGCGTTTGCCTTGGTTTGGCCTGATATGACAGGGAGTGCGGACGTGCACGAGGAATCAGTTGAGCGTCGAGGCTGTGGAACGAGGATGGGACGTTCCGGGGCATCTGGCTCAGCCAAGGTCTCAGACTAACCACCATGCACATGCAGGCGCATGCGCATGCGGGACAACCGGTATCCAGGTTCTGTTCTGAAGCGGCCTTCGGGCCGAGCGTCGCATGACGTCGTCATCAGCAGACGATCTCATCGGGCGTTGCTACTCACGAGACGTTGGTACGACGCGTATGCGTGGAACGTTGCGTTGGTAGATACATCGGGACGGAGCCGAGCGCCGCCGGCAGGCGGACGACAACGGAGGACGGAGCGTCAATGCTTGCAACGACGACGACGAAAGAAGCCGATCAGCAGCCCCACGCCGTGATCGACCCCGATATCGTGCTGGCAGCGCGCGCCGACCGGCACGGCGTCGAGCCCGAGCGGCGCAGCGCGCAGCGGCCGCCGGAGGTCCCCTCGCCCAGGATCGATCCCAGGATTGATCCCAAGATCGATCCCAAGATCGATCCTGAGTTCCGGACGCAGGCAGCCAGCGGCGTTCCTGAAATCGAGAGACGCACCACCGTCGGCACCTGGATCCTCCGCACCGTCCTGGCCGTGCTGTTCGCCGTCGGCAGCGCCGTCGCCGCGGCCGCATGGCAGAGCTATGGCGACCAGGCCCAGGAGATGATCGCGCACTGGATGCCGCGGATCTCGCTGGTGTCGAGTGCCGACAAGGACTCGAGCGCCCCGCCGACGACCTCGGCCACCGCGCAGGAGACCGCCGCGGCAACGCCCTCGCACGCGACGGAGCCGGCGACCGGCGCCATCAGCGCAAACGCCTCGCAGGAGCAGGCCCAGTTGCTGCAATCCATGGCGCAGGATCTCGCCGCCCTGAACCAGCAGATCGGCGAGCTGAAAGCGAGCCTCGCCCAGCTGAAGTCGGGCCAGGAGCAGATGACTCGGGAGATGGCCCGCGTCGCGGAAGCCAAGCCGAGCGAGCGTACCGCGGAGGCGCGGCCGTTCGATCCGCGCGCCATCGAGCAGACGATCCGGCCGAGGCCGGCGCCGCGTCCCGCCACCGCCGCCGTGGCGCCCGGCCAGCCCGCCGCCGTCGTGCCGCACCGGCCCCGACCGCCGCAGCCGTCCTCGGCCAGCATGGTTCCGCCTCCTCCGGCCCCGATGGCCCTGCCATCCGCGCCGGCGCAGGCGGCGGCCGATCCGGACCAGCCGGTGGTGCGTCCGCCGATGCCGGTGCGCTGACGCACACCGCATTTGGCCCGCGCGCGGGATGAGCCGCGGCACGGTTGCTTGCGCGTCGTGATGCACTTGTCGGGCTGCAGCGATCCGGCTAAGGAACTGCGCCTGAAAGCGCCGATGCGAGGGGTTCATGAGCCTGACCGATCCGACCAGCTTGTCCGCAGCCGACCTCGCCGACCGCATCGCGATCCTGCGCGACAACATCCGCCAGATCACCGAGCAGGCGGCCTCGCAGTCCGGCGCGGCCGACGAGGAGCGCAATGCCGACCGCCTCGCCCAGCAGAGCGAAGAGCTGGACGCGCTGCTCAAGGAGCAGGAGCGCCGGTTGAGCAAATAGCTCGGCCGCCGCTGCCGGCGCGATCAATTCGCGCGTGTTGCACTGCCCTCCTTGTTGATCGCGCTCCAGCCAGACGCTAGCCTTCCCGAAAATAAACGGGAGGTAGCCTGAGTGATGCGTTTGAAGTTGACGATCGCGGCCGTGCTGACGGCCGCTGCTGCCGTGGCTCCGGCCAGCGCCGAGCCGCGCCATGTGTATACGTCCATGGTCCTCGAGGCCTTTGCCACCAAGGTCGAATGTCCCGGGATCGACGTCGTCTATCAGGACCTCGTCAAGAAGGCCCAGGACATGCAGATGCCTGACGGCACCACCGAGAAGGTGCGCCAGGCCATCGCCTACATGCACACGGGCGGCAAGATGGGCCAGAAGCAGGACGACGATCTGATGGCCGAGGTGGCGGTCGCCACGCAGGCCATCGACATGGATCAGCGCCGCCTCGGCATGACCAACTGGTGCGAGGAGCACAAGAAGACCCTGGCCGGATTCATCCGTCCGAAGACCTGAGCAGGCTCACGGAGCGCGCCGACGGGCGGCAGTGTCCGCGGCGCGTCTGCCATCCTGATGAGACGTGGCGGCAAGCTTGGGCCGCCCGGGACGCCCCCGCGCAGACCAGGAACCCGGACCGGCCGCCGATGCTTGGCACTGTTTCATCGCTGCCCTCCGGAGCAACGCCATGCGCAACGAAACCGCCTTTCTGTTCGACCTCGACGGCACGCTGGTCGACAGCGTCTATCAGCATGTCCTGGCGTGGAAGACGGCGCTCGACGCCGAGAATATCGAGCTGTCGGTCTGGCGGATCCATCGCAAGATCGGCATGAGCGGCGGCCTGTTCACCAACCAGCTGCTGCGCGAGACCGGATTTGCGATGGAACCAGACCGGATCGAGCGGCTGCGGCGCGCGCACGCCGCCGCCTATCAGGGCCTCGGCCGGCAGGTCCGTCCCCTGCCCGGCGCCCGCGAGCTCCTCGCCTTCCTCACCGATGCGGGCATTCCCTGGGCGATCGCGACATCAGGCCGGATGGAAACCGCAGCCGTCAATCTCGCCGCGCTCGGTGTCGATCCCAAGCAGAGCGCGGTCGTCACCCGCGATGAGGTTCGCTACGCCAAACCGGATCCCGACCTGTTTCTCGCGGCCGCCGCGCGCCTCGACGCGCCGATCGAGCGCGCCGTCGTGATCGGCGACAGCATCTGGGACATGCTGGCGGCGACGCGCTGCCGGGCTCTCGGCGTCGGCCTGCTCAGCGGGGGCTACGGCTCGGAGGAGTTGCGCCAGTCCGGCGCCATTCGCGTTTATGAAGACCCGGCCGATCTGCTCGACCATATCGACGAGGTCGGCGGGCGGCGATAGATCATGATCCTTCCGGAAAACCGGTTCCCGTTTTTCCGGATCACGCGCTAGCTCTGCGGCCCGGACAGCGAGATGTCGCGCTCGGCGCGGAAGACATTGGCGTAGAGATTGGCGATCCACTGCCGCCCGGTCGAGGTCATGTTGAGGTAGCGGATCTCGGTCTGGATGTGCGGCGCGACGCTGTTCCAATAGAACTGCGGATAGCGGTTGACGATATCGGCCGGCGACTCGTAGCCGAGCTGCCGGTTGATGCCGACCTCCTCGAACTCGTGATACAGCGCATTGGCCTTGCGGATGTAGTTGGGATCGCCGAGCTGCCCGATCAGATCGGCGGCCCGCACGATCGACTGCTCCTCGTCGAACTGCTGGCCGGCGAGCGGCGGAAAGCGCGTGCCCTCGATGGCGCGCGCGATGCGGTCCTTGTCGAGCGGCGCCATGCCCTCGATGCGGTTGATGACGTACAGCTTGGAGCGGTCGACGTGGTACGGCATCAGGCTGGCATCGGAGGAGCCCCGCGGCAGGCAGATCTTGCGGCCGCCGCGATCGATCACGAAACCGTCGCTGTCATCCTCCTTGAACAGGCCCCTGACGTAGCCGATGTCGTGCAGCAGGCAGGCCATGATCACATGGACGTAGTCTTCCGCCGTCATGTGGCTATGGAGCGCACGCCCGCGCAGGATCTCATGCCCGGCCAGCGTGACCAGCAGCGTATGCTCGACATTGTGATACAGCGCATCGCTGTTGCCGATGCATTCGAGCGCGATGCGCGCCGCGGCCGGAAGCATCTCCGACAGCTGCGTGTGGGAGGATCCGAACCGCCGGCGCATATACGAGCTGAGAAACTGCTCCAGCGCCGCTGCCGCGAGCTCCGGTAAGGTCATCATCGCTGCTGCCCCGCCTCAAGACAGCTCAAAACACAACTCTAAAAGACACAACTCGGCAAAACACAAATCACGAAGACGCTTCTCGCGAAGGGCTCCGCTCAGGACGCCAGACTGGGCGTCCGGCGAACGACGTCGATCCTTCGCGGCAGATCCGGCCGCCTCGGGCAGCATAGCGCAGGTTGCGGGGGCGGGCCACACCCGGATGACGACGCCCGGGAAACTGCGGACGCTGGACGACGTCTGGTTGTCACGCCAGCGTCTGAGGAGCTCTAGCGTCCCCGCACCGGCAGCGGCGGGCGCGGCGGCCGGGCCTCGCGGCGGTCCGACGACCGGCGCGCGCTCGACTTGCGTGCAGGCGCTGCTGCGGGCGTGTCGACCGACTGCAAATAGCTGCTGAGCGCCGACGCGGAGTCGGCGCTACTCGTATAATGCTGCTGCAAAAAGAGGTAGAGCGTCAGCCGGAACCGGCCTTTGGCCAGGCCGCGGGCGGAGCGGTGACAGGCCGCGCAGCTATCGGCAAACAGCCGCGCGCCGGATTTTCCCGCATCCAAGTTCTCAGCCCGTGCGCTGCTGACAATGATCGGCAACAGCGCAACAAGGAACGGCATCGCCGCGAAGCCCCGGCGCACAACGGCGCCTGCCCCGTTGCGACGCTCAAGCGACATCGGCGCGCGGAGTCTCCTCGGCCGCGACACCGAGCGCGTCGAGATCGACCAGCGCCGGATCATCCGGCAGCGGCTCGCTCTGCTGCGGCCCGCTGCCATGGACATGCATCAGCGTCTGCACCCGTCGCGCATTGAGATAGTCGACGTGCTGATGCGCCAGCGCGAGCGGCAGCAGCGCCTTGGGCAGCGCCGTCATGGTGAAGGCGGCCACGCGCTTCACCTCCTCGCCCTCGCGCCACGTCAACGGGCTCAGCGTGTAGATCATCTGGCGATCGGTCTCGGGGGCAGGCAGTTGTCTCACATCCGGGGGCGCCAGCAGGGCGACATTGATGTTGCCCGCGCGCGTGCGCGTCGCGGCTGCGCGCAGCTCCCAGCAGATCAGCTCCGCGGCCGAGAGCACCTCGCGCCTGATATCATCGACATCGGCTGCAAAGCGGCTGGCTTCGCTCAACGCCGCGCGGCCGCGCGCGACGGCATCGACGAGCGAGGCCGCACCGATCTCGAAGCGCGGAACCGCCTGCTCGATGGCGGAGGCCACCGCTTCGATCTCATTGGCCGCGCGGTCGCGGTCGCGCTGCGCCACCGCGTCGGCAAAGGCGCGCTCCGCCAGCACGATCTGTTCGTCGCATTCGGCGACGGAGGCGCGCAACGCCTTGGCCTTCTGCTCCACGGCCTGCATCTTGGATTCGGCGCGGTCGAGCTGGCCGTTGCTGGCGCCGGCCTTGGCGAGCCGCTCAGCGGCGACGCGCTTCTCCTCCAGCGCAAGCTCGGCCACGCGCAAGCGCTCCGCGAGCTTCTGCCGCGCGGCCTGTTTGTCCTTCAGCGCGCGCTCGAAGATTTCGACCGGGCTCAGCTCGCGCTTGAAAAAGACCATGGCAATCATCCCTGGACGGCGGTCGCGCCGACGACGGTGGTCAACGGCGAATCCGCTGCCGAATCATTGCCTGAATCTTGCGGGCAAATTGGGTCGGAAACCAGGATGAGAATGCGGCCGGGCCCACTTGACGGACCTGCATCCACCGCGCATGCCGCGCCGCAGAGTCGGCGCACGCGACGTCATCCCGATTGCAGTTTCCGCAAAAAAGAAACCTGTCGTCAACTCTGATGCGGCCCGCGCATCAGCTTCATCGCTTCAGCGATGTGGCGCCATTCACGGGCCTCTTCGGATTCGCCGTCATTCTCGCATGACAAGGCCTTCTGTGAAGCCTGAGCGATGGCGGCGGCCCCGTGCATCTCGAGCATCTGCCGGGCGACCGCATGAATTTGGGTCTCGGACATCATGCGTGCAGCTCCTATCGCGCTTGACTGCGGCATTAACCACACGACGTCTCACGAGTTCCAAAAACTGCATCCTGCGTGAGGCCGATCACGGCCGATGCGGTTCCAAAAGGCCACACTGCGCCCGTAATTTACCTTACGTGCTCAATCGCAATTTCGCGGCGCGCGTTGCGCTGTTACTGGTGGATGAGATTCGGGGTGGCTGAGGAGTGCGACATGACGCAGGTCTTCTTTCATTGCTCCAACGACGATGAGATCCTGATCGACCGCCGCGGAACCGCGGTGCTCGATCTGGCGGAAGCCCGCGACCATGCGACGCGCGTGATGCACGAGCTGATCTCGGCTGAAAGCGAGGAGGACTGGCGCGACTGGGTTCTTCACGTCGCCGACGATCTCGACGAGGAGATCTTCGCAATGCCGTTTTCGTCCGTCCTCGGTCCGATGCATTAAAGGCAAACTCCGGATGTTCTCCGTCGGTACCCGTCATCTGGCTGCCCTGCGCCATCGCTGGAAAAGCTTCTTCGCGCTGGTCAGTGATCCCTATCGTCCCGAGCGCTACTACATGCGCGGCCCCGGCCCCAAATGGCGCGCCAAATACGGCCACCACAGAGTGACGCAGAGCTGACGCTCACTGCCCCTTCAGCAACGACTGGCAACCCGGCGCAAGCCGCAGCCCCTCGACCGCATTCTTCTCGCCACATTTGTCCTTCATTTCGGCGGCGGTAAGACGGAGGGGACATCGCATGACCAGAATGCTGGCCACAACGGCGCTCACACTCACACTCGTGACATCGGCTGCGATGACATCGGCGCGGGCCGACGAGCACCGCGGCGGTGATGCTGCGCTCGGCGCGCTGTCGGGAGCTGTCGTGTTCGGTCCCGTGGGGGCCGTCGCAGGCGCCGTGGTCGGCTACACGGCCGGTCCTTCGATCGCGCGCTCCTGGGGCTTCCGCCGGTCGCGCACGGCCCGGTCGCAGCAGGTTCGCCGTCCGGTGCGTGACAGCCAGGCCTTGATGACCGACCCGCAACAGCCGCCGCAGGCCGCCGCCCCACGCGCTGCGCAGGCACAATCCAAGACCATCGCGGCAGCGCCTCCGCCGGTCCCGCAGGGACCTGTCGCACCGCCGGTGCAGACGCTCGAATAAGACCGCTGCGACGCGATCAATAGCCGCGCGCGCGGTCGACCACGTTCAGCAGCGGCTCGCCGCGCAGGAGTCGTCTGGCGTTCTCGGCGACCTGTTGCGCGATCGTCTCCCAGGATGCGATCGCAGCCATATGCGGCGTCACCAGCACGCCCGGCTCGCGCCACAACGGATGATCCGATCGCAGCGGCTCCTGCTCGAAAACGTCGAGTACCGCGCCGCGCAGATGGCCGCTGCGAAGCAGTGCGACGAGATCATCCATCACGACGTGCTCGCCGCGACTGCACAGGATCAGCGCCGCACCCTTGGGCAAGCGGCTCAGCCGTGCCGCATTGAGCAACCCGACCGTCGAGGACGTCAGCGGCAGCAGCGAGACCAGAATATCCGTCTCGCTCAGGAAGGCGTCGAGCGCATCAGTGCCGCTGAAGGTCGTGACACCGGCGAGCTGCTTCGGCGACCGCGACCAGGCGCTCACGGTGAAGCCGAGATCGACCAGACGACGCGCCGCGTCGGTGCCGAGCTCGCCGAGGCCGAGAATGCCGACCCTGCTGTCCCTCGCCGCGCGCTGATCGTAACGTTGCCAGCGGCCGTCACGCGCATTGCCGATGACACGGTCGAAGTCGCGATGGAAATACAGCGTGCCCCACAGCACGAATTCGGTCATCGCGGCGGTGATGCCGGGATCGACGATCCGGCACAGCGGCACATCAGGCACGGTGGGATCGGAGAGAATGTTGTCGACACCGGCCGCGATCGCATGGATCAATTTGAGCTTCGGCATCGCCGCCAGCGCGCCGGGCTCCGGCTTCCAGCACACCGCAAGCTCGGCCTCACGCGCTGCGGCTTCCGGCCATGACGCGACGGTCACGCCCGGCAGCTCGCGTGCAAGCAGCGATGTCATCGAGTCCATCAGCCCGGGACGGCTGAGCAGCGCAACGCTGATCATGCCTTTGATCATGCCTTGCGCAGCCCGCACCATTGCGCGACGAACATCGCGATCGACAGCGTCGTCTTGCGCACGCTGTCGAGATCGACGCGCTCGTCGAACGCATGCGGCCCCATGCCGTAGGGCCCGTAGCACAAGGCCGGGATGCCGTAGTCGACTGAGTAGTAGCGGGTGTCGTTGACGGCCGTGGAGAGCCGCACATCCAACGGCTTTTCGAACACGCGCGCATGCACCTCGGCCAACGCGGCCTCCGCCGCGCTGCCGGGCTCGCAGACGGCGGGATCGGCCTGGAAGCCACTCCAGACCAGCTCGACGGGGTTCTCCGACAGGAAACTGTCCGTCGCCTGCGCCTTTGCGAGGCACTGCTCGATGCCGGCCATCGCCTGCGCCGGCGTCTCGCCCGGCAGCACGCCGAGCCGGCAATCGAGATCGCACCAGGCCGGCGTCGAGCTCGCCCAATCGCCGCCCTTGATGATGCCGACGTTGAACTTGATCGGATCCTTCACGCCCGCGAACCACGCGTTCGACGTGGCCCGCGCGTTGATCTCCTTGGTGTGTTCCTGGAAGGCACGGATCAGATGCATGGCCGACAGGATCGCGTTGGTGCCGGTCTCGGCATAAGCGACGTGCACCGGCGTGCCGCGCACGCGCAGGCGAAACCAGATCGCGCCGACCTGGGCGCGCGTCAGCGTGTGGCCGGTCGGCTCGGGGATCAGGCAGGCATCGGCGGTGTACCCGCGCATCAAGGTCGAGAGCGCGCCGTTGCCGGTGCTCTCCTCCTCGGTCACCGTCTCCAGATGAACGCGACCGTCCGGCACGAAGCCGGCCGACCTGATGGCATCGAGCGCGAAGATCATCGCGGAGACGCCGGACTTCATGTCCTGTGCGCCGCGGCCGATCATCCAGCCATCGCGCACGACAGCCTCATAGGGCGCATCGTTCCAGAGATCGGTCGGCCCTTCCGGCACGACGTCGATATGGCCCTGGAGGATGAGGCTGCGCCCCTTGCCCTCGCCATCGAGCGTCGCCACTACCTGCCTGGAGCCGTCGAGCGCGATCGTGTCCATCGGCGCCGCCTTGGGATGCCGCATCACGTCGACATCCGCCAGGCTGAAGCGATCGACCTTGTAGCCGCGCGCCTCGAACTCATTCGCCAGCCACTCCTGCACCGGCGCTTCCTCGCCGCGCAGGCTGCGAAACTGCACCAGCTGCTGCAGGAAGGCGACCTGCTGCTCGAAATTGGCATCCACGGCGGCGGCGAGCCGCTCCATCACGTCATTCGGCACAGCCGCCGCATTTTCAGTCACTCGCGCCTCCAGCCTTCGCACTCACGTCCGCCTGCCTCAGGCAGCCAGACACTTCTCCAGGATCGCGAGCCCTTCATCCACGATCTCGTCCGACGCCGTCAACGGCACGAGGATGCGGATGGTGCTCGCCGTCACGCCGCAGGACAGCAGGATCAGTCCATTCTCGTGCGCCACGCGGGTCACGCGCTTGGTCATCTCGGCATCCGGCTCGTCGCTGCCGCGCTGCTTGAGGATATCGAATGCAACCATCGCGCCAGGACCACGAGGCTCGGAAACCGGAACCAGATTGTTGGCGCGCGAGAAGCGCGTGATCGCGGCGCGGAGCCGGTCACCTATCGCGTTGGCGCGGTCGAGCAGCTTCTCCTGGTCGAACACGTCGAGCACCGCGAGCGCCGCCGCACAGGCCAGGGGATTGCCGCCATAGGTGCCGCCGAGGCCGCCCGGCTCGGCCGCGTCCATGATCGCCGCGCGGCCGATCACGCCCGACAGCGGCATGCCGCCGGCGAGGCTCTTGGCGACGCAGATCAGGTCCGGCTGCACGTCGTAATGCTCCATCGCGAACATCTTGCCGGTGCGGCCGAAGCCGGTCTGCACTTCATCCGCGATCAGCACGATGCCGTTGGCATCGCAGATCCGGCGCAGGCCGCGCATCAGCTCCGGGGGCGCCTGGTGGAAACCGCCCTCGCCCTGCACCGGCTCGATGATGATGGCCGCGACCTGCGACGCATCGATGTCGGCCTTGAAGATGAAGTTGATGTAGGACAGCGTGTCCTCGACCGAAACGTTGCTGCCGGCGATCGGGAACGGCGCATGCCACACACCCGGCAGCGGCGGCCCGAACGGCTTCTTGTAGGGCATCACCTTGCCGGTCATCGCATTGGCGAGCGCGGTGCGGCCGTGGAAGGCGCCGGTGAAGGCGATGATGCCGCTGCGGCCGGTGGCGGCGCGCGCGATCTTGATGGCGTTCTCGGTCGCTTCCGCGCCTGTGGTCAGCAGGATCGACTTGGCGGGCCCGGCGATCGGCGCCAGCTCGTTCAGCCGCTCGCTCAGCCGGACATAAGGTTCGTATTGCAGCACCTGGAAGCAGGTGTGGGTGAAGCGGTCGAGCTGGGCGCGGATCGCAGCCACGACATGCGGGTGGCAATGGCCCGTGTTGAGCACGGCGATGCCGCCCGCGAAGTCCACATAACGCTTGCCCTCGACGTCCCAGACCTCGCTGTTGAGGGCGCGGTCGGCAAACAGCGGCGTCGCGTAGCTCACGCCCCTGACGACGGCCTCGTGCCGACGTGCCAGCAAGTCTTCGTTCTTAGCCAGATTCGCAGCCAGGTTCGCCGCCATGTCTCACCTCCTCGTCGAACAATCGAGGGAAGGCTAAGGAACGGGCGGCCGTGATCAATCAGCTTGTTCCGCGGAACAGGTGGCTTTTATGCACCAGAGCTGTGCTTGGACCAACGGGCGCCTAAGACGCGGCGGATGGCAAGAGATCGGACGATCAGCCGATGCGCTTCAGCTTGTCGATCTCTCCCATGACGCCGGCAAGGTCGGCGCTGCGCTCGCGCACGAAGGTGCCGAGCTCGGCGAGCACCCCGGTGATCGTCTCGAGCTTGGTGAACATCTGCTCGATGTGGGTCACGATCCCACCATAGCCTTCCCCCGCCTGGACCAGCTGACCGCGGGTTTCCTGGATGTTCGAGCCGAGTGAAGCGAGGGAGGTTTCCATCCCGCCGATCGAGGCATGGGTGCGCGACAGGCTGGAGCGCGTGTCCTGGGCGAGTTTCTTCACCTCGCTTGCGACTACGGAGAAGCCCCGGCCGGCCTCGCCGGCCCGCGCGGACTCGATGGTGGCATTCAGCGCCAACAGGTTGGTCTGCCCGGCGATCGTATCGATGATCTTGAGAATGTCGCGCAGGCCGTTCATGGCTTGCGTCAGCCCAGCGAATTCGTCCGCAAGCGCGGTCGTGTCGGTCGCCTTGATCGCCGAATCCGCACTGGTCAGGATCACCGAATGGATATCCTTGACGATCGTGTTGATCGCCTCGGTCTGGCCGAGCGCGTTCTCCACCTTCTCGCTCAACAGCGCGCTCGTGCCGAGATACTCAGTCAGGCGCGTGACGATGCCATCCTTGATCCGGTTCAGCAGGATCATCCGGTTGAGATGGCTGCGGGTGAAGTAGCTGGCGAAGTTCGCATAGTGGACCGGAAACATGTCCGCGAACGCATCCTGCAGCGTCTGGCTCCGCGTGTCGAAAAACACCACCGCCGTCAGCGTCTGGTTGATGTTGATGCCGAACAGCTCGCCGAAGGTCGAAAACCCGGCGACGGGCATCGGCCAAAGGCCGGAGAGGTTGCGCAGCGCGCTCTCATTGTTCAGGCGGCGCAGGATGCAGTCGTTGAGAACCGCGCCGATCGCCGGCGGCTTGCCTTGCAGGAAGGCCTGGAGATCCCGCCGGGTCTGCTCGACGAAATCGGTCGCCTCCAGCAGCTCGAGGCGATCGCCCGAGTTCACGTCGCAGAAGAAGGAGATCACGCCGGTCTCGGCATTGATGTCGGCGACCGAGCGGACGAACAGGTCGGCGCCGACCTCGATTCCGAAGGAGTAGCGCTGCATCTTGGACATTACGCCGGCGGGCGTGGTCTTGAGCGCCTCGGCGACGGCGTTGGCGAACGGCCGGATCTCGTTGGTGCGCTCGTCGAGCACGCCGGAGGCGGTGCGCCGGTTCGGGTCGGCCCCCATCACGACGAAGGACTGCCCCGTCTTCTTGAAGTTCTGGCTCTTGAACAGGCTGAATCCGCGCCCGTCGGCCATCTTCATGAAGATCAGGAGCGCATGATTTTCGATCACGCGGTTGCCGTCGAAGATGTAGGTGTTCTTGAAGTCGAGCTTGCCTCCGGCCGAGCCGCCGACGAAGGCACAAGGAAACTTGCCGGCGCGGTAGACCGCCTCCATGAAATAGTTCTCGCTGGCCGAGACGCCGTCGACCAGCGTGAAGGCGAGCGTGTCGCGCACGTCGATCCCGAACGGCGTCCGCACCGCAGCCAGCGACCGGACGATCGCCTCGATCCGCTGATCGTGCGGCAAGGCCGGCGCGCCCTTGCGGATGTCATCGTTCTGGAGGGGCACCGCGTGGATGCTCACCGCCTGAAACAGGTCGGCGGGAAACACCTGGATCACCACCGATGACCAGCGATCACCCGTCGGCTTGTAGAGGGTCGCGGGCGAAGACGCGCAGAGCTCCCCCGCGGTCGAGACGGCGATCACGGTCGTGCGGCCGGCCAGCCTGCGCAGCTCCGTCGTGACTTTCACGAAATCGAGGTGCGGGGAGACGAAGGCGAATGCGAGCGGCGAAGCGGCACCGTCGAACATGAAGCTGTCGGCGGACAGCCCTCCGAGCCTGTCATCCGTATCGATGACCCGGATCTTCTGCGGCATACGTGCGATGGACGGCTCCGCATCAACAGCAGGCTCGATCGAGGAGTTCGCCGTGGCTCGTGAGCTTTTCGAGAACAGTGTCAACATCAGCGCGGCCCGTCTCGGTGATCAACATGATTATGAGTTGGTTAAGTCGCTCGAATTGCTATTTCGTGTACGAACTCGGCGTTGCCGCTGCTGTGCCTCACAATCCGCACCCGTATGACTACGGCCGCTCCGGATAACGATTCTCAATGTCACATCGCAGGCCCGCCGGACGCTCGCGCGGCCGGGAGCTTGTTCGATCTGCTACGAACTAATGACGTGGCATCGGCACATCGCGCGCCGCGGCGGGTGGAGCTCAACCGATTGCGCTAGAGCGCCAGCACCTTCTTCAGCCAGGCCCGGAGCGCGACGATGGCGGGCTCGTCCCAGCGCTCCCTCAGCGCAATGAGCTGATAGGCGCCCATGCGAACCGACGATGGCAGCACCTCGACCAGGGCGCCGCTGCGCATGTCGTCCGCGACCAGCACCTCATTGGCGAGCGCGACCCCCTGCCCGATCCGCGCCGCCTCGATCGCGAGATGGGCGTGCCACAGCCGCTGGCCGCGCAGGGTGACGTGCTCCGGATAACCCGCCAGCTCGAACCACTGCTCCCATTGTGCGGTCGACTCCTCGTGGATCAGCGAGGTCTTGGCGAGGCCGGGCAGCGTCGCGATCGCCGGGAAGCGCGCCAGATAGGCCGGGCTCGCCACCGGGAACACCCGCGGGCGCACCAGCGCTTCGGCCGTCAGCGGACCGCGGGCATCGATGGCCTCGGCATAGACGATCTCGGCGTCGGCCTCGCCGCGCAGCAGGTCGGGATGCGCCAGGGTCGGCTGCAGGTTGATGTCCCAGTTGCGCGGCGGACCGGTCAGCTCGGGCAGGCGCGCCAGCAGGCGCCGGTTGGCAAGGCCGGGAATGCACCAGATGTTCAACGTCGGGCGCGCCACCGGCCGCACTTGCGTGGTGGCGCGGGCGATGATGTCGAAGGCCTGGGTGACCTCAGCGTGGAACTGGCGTCCGGCCTCCGTGAGCGCCAGCCCGCGTCCCTCGGCGCGGAGCAGCGCCACGCCGAGACTGCGCTGCAGGTTCTGCAGATGGCGGGAGACGACGGTATGGCTGACGGCGAGCTCGTCGCCGGCGGCGCGCACGCTGCCCTTGCGCCCGACGGCCTCGAAGGCACGCAGCGCAATGAGAGAGGGCAATCGGGGTCGCGTCATGCTCGCACAGTTGTCCGCCTGCGCGATCCCCGCCCTCGTCCGCCTCAGCAGCGAACCGCCACGATCCGTCGTTCCCGCGGCAGATGATCGGAGCGCCGGCCACCCTGGCGACGTCCGTTGGCCGAACGCGGCGCCCCGGTCGGAGCACCGCCTGAGGCCCATGAGGGCGCTTACGCGCGTCAGGTCGCTCTTAGCGTCCGCCGTCGCGCGACGCCAGCCCAGATGCCGCCACAGTCACGCGCCCGGTCGCCGCGCTCGGTGTGACCGTTAATGCGCTGAGCGCGCCGGCAAACGATCCTTAACGACGGCGCCGAGGTCCATCGAATTTGCCTCAAAGTTTCCACAATTCGACTTTGAATCGGCGGTGCTTCGAGCAGGAGAACCCCATATGCGGATCACCCCCGTGATCTTCGTCGGTTCGCTGGCTGCCCTGGTCACAACGGCAGCTCCCGCACTGGCGAAGAATTCCCAGACACCCCGAGCGGACGAGCAGGCCACCTCCTCGTCGCCGTGCCGCGCCTATCAGCAGGACCCGGATGGGGCCTGGAAGGAGCTGCCCTGCCAGGGGCAGGGCCAAGCCGCGGCCGCGCCACGCCGACAGCAGTCGGTGACCAACACGCCGAGCAGCGCGACGCGGTAGAAGGCGTATGTCGGAATGCCGGAGCGCGCGCCGTGCGCTCCGGCATTTCCTTGCGCGCCTCCAAGCTCAGTAAGGCGGCGTCTTGCGCGCCCGTTGCTCCCGGCCCGCTTCGACCCACCACAGAAGATCATCGGCAAAGCGCGGGAATGTGCGCGCGAGCGCTTGACCGGCATCGCCCGTCGGCCTGCCGTCAGCCGAGAGCGCCTGTCCGATCGGCCCCACCGCAAGCGTGCTCGACACCACGACCATGCCCATCTCCGACAAGGTGCCGTGCCAGGCGGTCGCGGCCCGCGCGCCCGACAGCCGGCCCGCCGAGTAGCTCGCGATCGCCGCCGGACGCCAGAACCATTCCTCCAGGAAGTGGTCGGTGAGGTTCTTCAGCCCGGGCTGCATGCCCCAATTATATTCGCCGGTGACGAACACGAAGCCCTCGGCGGCGCGGATCTTGGCCGCGAGCTCGGCCATGGCGGCCGGCGCCTCGCCCGGTTTGTATTCCTTGAACATGCGGTCGAGCATCGGCAGGCCGATGGCCTTGGCGTCGATCAGCTCGACGTCCTGGCCCTTGTCCCGCAGACCATCGACGATGAACTGCGCCAGCCGGATACCCATCCGGTCGACGCGATAGGAGCCGTAAAAGACGAGGATGCGGTTGCTCATGGCGGGTCAACTCCTGGCCGGATGATCCGTGCCAGTCTACCACGCCGCACTGCAATCCAAGCGATGCTGGGGGCGCCGCGGATCGACCGACCGGCGGCGCATCGTCGTTCAGATCGAACCGTGCAAGCTCAGCGCGTCACGGTCGCCGAAGCGGAGCGCTCGCTCGGCCGGCCGAACACGCTGCGGCAGCCGTCGCTGAGGCTGGCGCGCTGCTTCATCATGCAGGCGATGATGCGGTCGCGGTCGGGAATCTCCGACGAGCACAGCCGGAACACGTCCCCGGTGCACAGCCGTCGCTGGTCGTCCTCCGTGAAGGCATGACCCGCGCGCGGGCTGGCGATCATTGCCAGGCCGACTCCCAAGGCGAGCCCCGCCATCGCCATATTCAAGTTCCGCATCATGAACAGATGAGTTCGCATCAGTGTCCCCAATTCGCCCGCTGTTTGCCCGGTTCACCCGCCGCCTTCGCTGACCACGCGAAGCAGTTGCCGCTGCAGAATCAAATGATGACACACGGCCGCGCGCCTTCAACAAGCGCTCTTGCTCCTGCACCACTATTTTGCCGGCTGTTGCATCTTCGACTCCTTTGTCCGCTCGGAACCTGTGAGACGCCGTCAAATTGTCATTAGGCGAACGCAATCCGGCCCAGCGGCGCTCACACTCTCGCGGCGTAGTGACGACGGCGCGTCGGGACCATCGTCCTGGGCCGATGGTGGGAGCAGGTCATGGCGTACACGATGATCGCCGAGCGGGAGCAGCAGAAGATCCGCAAGCAGCGCGAAAGCGCGCTGATCGTGATCGCGAATGCGCAGGTGATGGAAGCCGAAGGCTGGCAGGTCGTCATCACCGACGAGGACGGCAACAGCCTGCCGCTCGCCGAGTTCGAAGCCACCCTCTCGCAGAAGTTCTCGTCCTGGTACAAGGCCAAGTCGAAGCCTGTGGTGCCGACGACGATCCCCGGTCCGAACCTGTTCTCCGATGCTGCCAACGATGACGCCGCGCCGGAAGCCGTCGTCGCAGCCGAACTCGCCGCCGAAGCGGCCGAGACGGAAGCCGTGGCCGAGGTGAAGGAGATCGCGGAGGACGATTTCGAAACGGCCGAGGCGGCCAACGCCGCGCCGGCCGAGAAGACCGAGCGCGAGGAGATCGCGCTCGAAGCCGCCGAGATGGCGGACTAGCGCTGCGGCCGCGCCGCAGCATCGCGAGGCGCTATTCCCCGCCTTCGTAGAACAGCTCGAGCGGCAACCCGACCTGGGCCTTGCCGATCCATTCCCGCGCGATGATGTTCGACGGCCCCATCGCGATCGCCGCCCGGGCGTCGCGAAAGGCGCGCTCGATCGGGCCGCGGTGATAGCCATAGCCGCCGGTCACCGTCAGCGCCGTCGACGCCACCTTGTTGGCGACCTCAGCGGCATGCACCTTGAACTCGGTCAGCGGAATCAGGATCTCGCTCTGCGGCCTGCCCGCGCGCCAGAGCTCGTCGAGCTTGTGCGCCAGCTCGATTCGCCACGGACGCAGGCTCTCGACCAGCACCTTGGCGGCGCCGAGCTCTTGCCGGATCGCCTGGTAGTCCGACAGGCTCTTGTTGCGGTCCTTGTGGACGAAGCCGGTGGTATGCGCGACCGCCGCATTGAGCACGCCGCGCGCCAGCCCTTCCCAGACCGCGCCGAGCCCGATCAGGTAGACCGGCGAGACGCCGTCATAGATGATCTCCTTGCCCTGCCCCTCGGCGCCGAGCCGGTCGCGCCTGGGCACATGCACGTTCTTGTAGCTGATGCCTCCGGAATGGTTGGCGCGCACGCCGAGCGCCTCCCAAGGCTTGGACTCGATGCCCGCGGCCTTGCCGTCGACGATGAAGAAGATGATGTCGGCCTGATCCTTGGCGCCGGGCGTGCGGGTCTGCGCGACATAGAAGTCGGCCTGTCCCGAGCTGGTCGTGAACGACTTGTCGGCGTTGAGCCGGTAGTCCTCGCCGTCGCGCGAGGCCTCCGACAGATTGTACCACCAGTGCCCGCCGGTGGCGCGCTCGCTGGTCGAATAGGTCCCGAGCAGCCGCCCCTGGTCGGCCTTCAGCCAGCGCTCCTTCTGGTCGTCGGTACCGAACAGATTGATGGTCTGCGCCGCGCCGACATGCATGACATAGACGAGGCCTGTCGAGGCATCGGCCTGCCCGATGCGGTAGGCGGCCTCGGCGAAGTCGACATGGCCGAGCCCGAGCCCGCCGAAGCTGATGTCATTGAGCACGCCGGTCCAGCCGGCGTCGGCGAGCGCGAGCAGGTTCTCGCGCGGAAAGCGCCCCTCGCGGTCGTTGCGGTCGGCGTTGGCCTTGATCACGTCAGCCACGACGGCGTCGAGCTGCGGGTATGGACTGTCCTCGATCTTGCGTGCGGCAGTGCTGGTCGCCATGAACGGTCTCCTCTTCTGATAAATCAGGCCACGGCCTGGGTCGTCGACGCCGGCGCGGTCGCGCCGCCGAGATAGAGATGCTTGATGTCCGGCCGCTGCCGGAGCTCACGCGCGGGACCGGCAAGCACGCTGCGGCCGCCCTCCAGCACGATGGCGTGGTCGGCGAAGCGCAGCGCGACGGTGGAGTTCTGCTCGGCCACCAGGATCGACAGCCCCTCCTCCGCATTGAGCCGCTTCAGCGCGCGGAAGATGCCCTCGACCACGAGCGGCGCCAGCCCCATCGACGGCTCGTCGAGCACCAGCAGCCGCGGCCGCGACATCAGCGCGCGGCCGATCGCCGTCATCTGCTGCTCGCCGCCGGAGATCAGCCCCGCGACCGAACGGCGGTGACGCGTGAGCTGCGGGAACAGCGCATAGACGCGCGCGAGGTCGGCAGAAATCTCGCCGCGCCGCGCGTCGCGGCCGATCGCGCCGGTGATGAGGTTTTCCTCGACACTCAGCGACGCGAAGCAGTGCCGCCCCTCGAGCACCGGCACAAGGCCGGCCCGCACCAACTGCGCCGGCGAAGACGCGGCCACATCGCGTCCGGCGTAAGCGATGCACCCTCCGGTGATCTGGCCGCGCCGGGCCGACAGCAGCGCCGACACCGCCTGCAACGTGGTCGACTTGCCGGCGCCATTGGCGCCGAGCACGGCAACGATCTCGCCGGAGTGCACGACAAAGGACACGTCGCTGACGGCGCGGATCGCCCGGTCATAGGTCACCGCCAGATGCGAGACCGAGAGCAGCACGTCACTCACAATGAAAGCTCCTAAACTGCGCACAGCGCCCGCCGAGATTTGCTCCGCGGCCGTCCTTCGAGACGCACGCCTTCGGCGTGCTCCTCAGGACGAGGTCCGAGTTCTTGGACAGATCTGAACCCTCATGGTGAGGAGGCGCGCAGCGCCGTCTCGAACCATGAGGCCCCGATCAGCGAGCGGGAAACTCACTCCCGCGCGCGTCTGACCTTACTGCCCGACCGGATCGTCACCCGACGTGCGGATCTTGATCCCGCGCTCCTGCGCATAGGCGGCCGACGACTTCTCGATGATCGGCCGCAGCGCCGCCCAGTCAGGCGAGATCCAGTCGGAGACGACCTTCCACTTGGCGCCGTCCCATTGCTGGAAGGTCACGCGGCCATTGCCCTCGTGATTGTCCCAGGTGACGTTGATGGAGTGGAACAGGCCCTTGGCGCCGAGCGCCTCGACCCGGGCCGGATCGAGCTGGAGGTGCTCGAAACCCCAGCGCACCTCGTCGCCGGTCAGGGTCCGCTTGCCGAACTTCTCCTGCGCGATCCTGACCGCCTCGACATTGAGGATGCCGTTCACGATGCCGAGATTGTGGTAGACGCTGCCGATGCGCTTCTTGTCGTCGAGATTGCCCTTGCCGGCGCCATAGACGGTCTTGATGACCTCCTGCAGCACCGGATATTCGGCGCCCGAGGCCTGGGTGGTGATCGCGACATAGCCCTTGGCGGAATCGCCCGCCGGGATCACGTCTTCCTCGGAGTTGGACCAGACGTTGCCGATGATGTGATCGACCGGGAAGCCGGTCTTCTGCGCTGTCTTCAACGCCACCGGGTTCATCACGCCCCAGCCGCGCAGCACGACATAGTCGGCCTTGGCGCGACGGATCGACAGCCATTGCGACTGCTGCTCGTTGCCGGGATGCGGCACCTCGATCTGCTCGAGCTCGAAGCCGTATTTGTCCGCGAGCAGCTTGTAGATCGGGATCGTCTCCTTGCCGTAGGGAGAGCCGTGATAGAGCACGACGATCTTCTTGCCCTTCAGCTTGTCCGACCCGCCCTCGCGCGTGGCGATGTAGTTCACGATGCCCGAGGTCTCGCTGTAGGGATTGAGCAGCAGCGGAAACACGTAAGGAAAGACGCGGCCATCGGTGGAGTCGGTACGGCCGTGGTTGATGGTGATCAGCGGCACCTTGTCCTTGCCGATGCGGTCGATCATCGCATACGCAATGCCCACCGAGAGCGGATTCCAGGCCGCGACACCCGGCCGGCTCTTCAGCCGCTCATACACCTCGACGCCGCGTTCGACCTCGTACTGCGTCTCGCCCTCGTCCCAGGTCAGCTTGACGCCATTGATGCCGCCGTCGCGGGTGTTGATGAGGTTGAGATAGTCGATGAAGCCGCCGAAGAAGCCGGTGCCGCCGGCCGCATAGGGCCCGACGCGGTAGCTCTGCAGCGGGAAGAACTGCTCGTCGGCCTTTGCAGGCAGACTCGTGACCAGCCCAAAGGCGAGCGCCGCCCCTAAAGCCAGCTTTGCTTGTCTGAACGTCGTCATCATGAATCTCCTTCTGGTATGACCGTTTCAGGACTGGGATGAACGGATGCGGCGCGCGGCAGCGGCGGCGCGGTCGATCAGCGCGACCAAGCCGCGCGGCTCGGCGATCAGGACGGCGATGATCAGCGCGCCGATGACGATGCGCTGGCTCATTTCGAGCACGCCGGAATCGAACACGCTGCCGAGCACGGCGGCGCCGAGCCGCGACAACAACAGTGGAAACACCACGATGAAGGCCGCGCCGATGAAGGCGCCGCGCAGCGAGGCGAGTCCACCGATGATGATGATGAACAGGATCTGGAACGAGCGATCGAGGTTGAAGCCGGCCGGCTCGACGGTCCGCAGATACGCGAACGCCCAGAGCACGCCGGCGACGCCGATCAGGAACGACGAGACCCCGAACGCCAGCAGCTTGGTGCGGAGCAACGGCACGCCGATCACCTTGGCCGCGACCTCGTGGTCGCGCACCGCGATGAAGTTGCGCCCGGTCTGCGAGGCCAGCAGCCGCGCCGTCAGCGCGGTGGCGATCGCGACGATCGACAGCGAGAACACATAGCGTCCGGTCGCGCTCGTGAAGGTCAGGTGGCCGATGCGGATGACGGGCGCGTCGATCACGCCGGAGGCATTGTCGTTGGAGAACCAGCCAAATTTGGTCAGCGCCCACTGCACGAAGAACTGCGCTGCGAGCGTCGACACCGCGAGATAGAAGCCGCGCAGCCGCAGGCTCGGCAGGCCGAACACGATGCCGACGGCGGCGGCGATGCCACCGGCCAGCACGATGTCGGCCAGCAGCGGCAGCCACGGCAATCTCAGATTGAGATTATAGGCCGCATAAGCGCCGACCGCGAGGAAGGCCGCCGAGCCCAGCGACACCTGGCCGGCATAGCCGGTCAGCACGTTGAGCCCGACAGCGGCCAGCGCCAGCGCCAGAAACGGCGTCAGCACCGCGTCCATCAGGTAGTCCGAGCCGATCAGCGGCACGAGGCCATAGCCGAGCAGGAGCAGCAGGACGATGCCGAGCGCATTGGCGGTGAGCAGCGATGACCGCGCCGGTGTGGGAAAGGCCTGTGAGATCGTGGTCATCACACCCGCTCCACCAGCTTCTGGCCGAACAGGCCGGAGGGCCGCACCAGGAGCAGCGCCAGCGCCACGACATAGGCCGCCCACGCCTCGATGCCGCCGCCGAAGAACGGCCCGACATAGACCTCCGCCAGCTTCTCGATCGCGCCGATCAGCAAGCCGCCGACGATCGCGCCGGTGATGGAATCGAAGCCGCCGAGCACCAGAACCGGCAGCGCCTTGAGCACCACGAGCGACAGCGAGAACTGCACGCCGAGCCGCGCGCCCCACAGCAGGCCCGCGACCAGCGCGACGATGCCCGCCGCCGTCCACACCGCCGCCCAGACGCGCGGCAGCCGCAGGCCGACCGCTAGCGCGGCGAACTGATCATCGGCCACGGCGCGGAACGCGAGGCCCGTTCGGGTGTATCGGAAGAACAGCGTGAACAGCGCCACCAGGCTGCCGGCGACAGCGGCGGCGAACAGGTCGAAGCGGCTGATGAAGACGCCGGAGATGTCGAACGGAATGTCGCTGACGCCGATCTCGAGCCCGTGGACCTGGGTGCCCCACAACAGCTGCGCGGCGCCCTCGATCACGTAGGAGAGCCCCAGCGTCGCCATGAACAGCGTGATCGGCGGCTGGTTGACCAGCGGCCGCAGCACGGCGCGCTCGATGGTGATGCCGAGCGCCACCATGATGGCGAGCGTGGCGACGAGCGCCAGGGCGAACGGCGTGCCGCGCTCGACCAGGCTGACGAAGGTCAGCGCCGCGAACAGGAGCATCGCGCCTTGCGCGAAATTGAGCACGCCGGAGGTCTTGTAGATCAGCACGAAACCGATCGCGACCAGCGAGTACATCACGCCGGACAGCAGGCCGCCGGCCAGCACCTCGATGAGAAACTGATAGTCGAACATCAGATCGCGAGCTCCGTTTCGTCCTCATGGGCGACACCGAGATAGGCGTCGATGACCGCCTGGTTGGTCCTGATCTCGGCCGGCGGCCCGTCGGCGATCTTGCGGCCGTAGTCGAGCACGGCGATGTGGTCGGAGAGCTCCATGACGATGCCGATGTCGTGCTCGATCAGCACGATGGTGGTGCCGTAGCGGTCGCGCGCGCCGCGCACATGCTGTGCCAGCTCCTGCTTCTCGCTCAGGGTGACGCCTGCGAACGGCTCGTCGAGCAGCAGCAGGCGCGGACGCGCGACCAGCGCGCGTGCCAATTCGACACGCTTCTGCAGGCCGTAGGGCAACGTGCCGGCGATGCGGTCGCGCACGTCGGTCAGATGCAGGAAGCCGATCACCTCCTCAGCCGCGGCGCGGTTCTCGGCCTCGATGCGCCTCGCCGACGGCGAACCGATGAGCTGGCGAATGAAGCCGGCGCGGACGCGATGCGCCAGCCCCATCAGCACATTGTCGAAGACGGAGAGCCCCTTGAACAGAGCGAGGTTCTGGAAGGTGCGGGCGACGCCATGGCCGGCGAGCTGCGCCGTCGGCACCTGCCGGAAGGCTTGAGCGCCGAGCCAGATCTCGCCGCGCTCGGGACGATAGAGCCCGCTGATCACGTTGAGCAGCGAGCTCTTGCCGGCCCCGTTCGGGCCGATGACGGCTCGGATCTCGCCCTCCGCGACGTCGAGGTCGACATCGCGGAGCGCGGCGAGACCGCCGAACGACAGCGAGATGTTGGCGAGCCTGAGCACCGCCTGTGGGCCGCCCGCATCGGAGCGCGCCGGCGCCGCCGGCGGCTCCTCGGCAAGCACCTGACGCGCGGTGCCCGGAGCCCATGTCTCCAAAGCCAGCACGTCCAGCGAGGTGGTCAGCCCGCTCAACAGCATCTTACCCCGCCCTACTCGGCCGCCTGCAGGCCTGCCTTGGCATTTGCCTTGGCCTCGAGCTCGCGCACCAGCGGGATCACATGCTTGCCGAAATAGGCGACCTCCTCCTGGAAGTGCAGGAAGCCGAGCAGCACCAGATCGACGCCGACCTCCTTCAGCGCAACGATGCGCTCGGCGATCTGCTGGGGCGTGCCGATCAGGTTGGTCTTGAAGCCGTCATTGTACTGGACGAGATCCTCGAAGGTCGACTTCGCCCAATTGCCCTCGCGCTCCGGCGACGCCTTGCCGGCATTGGCCACCTCATGCGCGAAGGCATGGACGGCTTCCGGATTGGCGTGATCGATGATGTCCTTGAGGACGGCCTGTGCCTCGGCCTCGGTATCGCGCGCGATCGCGAACGCGTTGACGCCGATCTTGACGTGGTGGTTATTGGCCTTCGCCTTGGCCCTGATGTCGTCGACCTGCGCCTTGATGCCCTCGACCGAGTTGCCGTTGGTGAAGTACCAGTCGGACACGCGCGAAGCCATGTCACGCGCCGCGCGCGAGCTGCCGCCCTGGAAGATTTCCGGCTGCGGGTCGATCGGCTTCGGCTTCAGCGTGTAGTTGGTGAAGCGGTAGAAGTCGCCACGAAGATTGAAATTGTCCTCGGTCCAGATGCCCCTGAGCGCGCGGATGAACTCCTCCGAGCGACGGTAGCGCTCGTCATGGTCGAGCCACGGCTCGCCGATCGCCGCGAACTCGCCGCGGAACCAGCCGCTCACGATGTTCACCGCGACGCGACCTTCGGTGAGATGATTGATGGTCGCGATCTGCTTGGCGACGACAGCGGGATGCCATGGCCCGGGCAGGATCGCCGCGATCACCTTCAGCGTGGTGGTGGCCTCGAGCAGCGCGTGGCTGAACGAGACGGACTCATGCTGATACTCGGCGCCATAGCCGGCGGTGAAGCGGATCTGGCTGAGCGCATAGTCGAAGCCGCTCGCCTCGGCGATCTGCGCCAGCTTCTTGTTGTAGCCGATGTCCCAGCTGGTGCGCTGCTCGATGTTGGAGATCACCAGTCCGCCCGAGACGTTGGGCACCCAATAGGCAAACTTGATGGACGCATCCTTGGTCGTCATGTGTTCCCTCGCTTGTCCTGATCGTCATGAATGCCCACCCTGCCTCGATGAGGACAGCAACAGGCAGCCGCGCTGCCGATGCGGCAGCACGTGTTGGTTCGCGTCGTGATGTCGTGTGATGGGCAGGCCGCTCCCGCCGGCGCCGCAGTGTCCCGGACGCAGCGGCTACGATGTCAGTCTATCAACAGAACCGGACGCAGACGGTGCACAACAGGCCTGCATTCACGCGAAGCACCGCATCGCCGGAGTGACTGCCGTTGTTGCCGATCATGCAAATCCCCTCTGTCGATCACCGTCGACCAACGCATGAAGTGTCGCAGAGAAGCGATGTGCCAGCGAGTCCAAGACCGTCTCTTTTTGACGGTGGAGGTAAAAATGCCTTCCGTAGTTTTGCGCGACGCGGATCATTTTTGCTTTCGATCGAACGGCAGTTCCGTCAGCCAGAACGTCGGCATGATCGACGAACTAATAGAAATGATTTTGAACGACACCGCTGCCGCGGCCGAGCGGACGCGCTCAGCAAAGAGAAGAACGATGCTGCCCGTCGGGCAAATCAGCGCAAAACCTGCCAGGCTCGACGAACGTCCGGAGGTTGAACGGCCTGAAACGAGCGTGCGCGCAGAAGCGATTTTCTCTCGGCCGATCAAGCTGATTTGGCCTGTCCAGTCCGGCCGGCGAAAATTTTCCGCTTTTCCTAATCCGGATTCGATGCTCTTGTCGTCTCATCTCCCGCTCGCAGGAGGGGCGGTTCGCGGTCGTCACGGACGTGGAGCGGGAGGAGCGGTGAACGCGATGGCAGCGCAGCGCATCTTGCGCCGACGAACGCCGTCATCGCGTACGGTCAAGTCGCGTGGTCCTGGCATCCCGAAGCTGATGCCCCCACGGTGGCGCGCTGAAAAGCGCGTCATCGTGCACGGTGACCAGAACGCCCGGCGCACCGGGGAGCGCGCGAAGCAGCCGTTAAGATCGCCGCGCGGGGAATGCCGGATGTTCGGCTGAACCTGTGGTGACTGCCGCCTGCTTTTTTTCTGCAGGCGGGCCATGGGTTGCGGCCAGCAGCCCGGCATTCCCCGCGCCCTCTGTTATCTGGAGGGCAAGACGGATGGATCACTCGGGCGCTACGCGCCGCGAGAGCGCGAGGGCGTGCGTCACATCGCACGAGGTCTGCGGGAGATGAGGTCACGGGTGGCACAGCGCTTCCACAGACTCTCCGTCATGTCGGGAGGCGAGATAGCGCCCTACCCACCACTGCCATGCCCCGTCCCCCGGGTCTCGCCTTCGGCGAGTCGGAGGACAGGCTCCGGCGGGGCATCCAGTACACCGCGGCCCCTCGGACGATCACGGCTGCCTCGGCGTACTGGATCGCCCGGTCAAGCCGGGCGATGACACCGAAGGTGAAGCGAGTGGACGTTCAACACGAGCCGCGGACCTACATTGCGGGTGCCTCAGACCAAGTCTCTCACAGCAGCTTCGCACTCACGAACAGCGTGCGTACAGCATTCGTCGCCTGCACCGTCATGATGGCGTTGTCGGCCGCGTCTTGCAGCGCCGACATCGCGGCGTCGTGCAGCGACTTGAACTCCATCCATTCGACGGCGTTGAGGCTGGTGAGGAACTGATGCGCCTGTCCGACCGTCGAAATCACGACCGGCTTGCCGTTCACCTTGATGTTGAACGTCGTACGCAGACGCGTTTCCGAATGTGCGGGATCAATCATGGAGACCTTCCGGAAGATGCGACTGGCATCGCCGAGGTCGCGCACGGGCCGAGCGGGAAAACGTCACTCGGTCTTTTGCGCGGTCCGCGTCGGGGTGCCTGCCTCGAGCCCGATGACGACGACGAGTCGGTTGAACTCGCCGTCATCATACGCCTTCAGGAAGCGATCGTAATTCTTGATCGAGACGCAGCCGTTCGAATCACCCTCGGGGCCGAGCATATAAGGGTGGGTCAGCAAGCCGCTGCGGCCGAGGGTCGTGCCCTCGACCACGTTCATGCGCAGGGCGCGGACGCCGTGAAACGGCTTTTCCCGCGGCTTCAGGTCATAGGTGGCCGGCGGAGTAGCCCCGACCATGCGCTGATTGACGTGCTCGGGGTCGTCGCGCAGGTTGCCCATGCCGGAATGCGCCTCGAGCCCGATGCCCGAGGGCAGATAGACCATCTTGGCCTTGATGTCGTAGACGGCGGTCCGGTCATAGCCGAGCGCCGCGAGGTCGACGCCGGAGCGGACGATGCCGGCGTCGGGCCCGAGCGAGGCGAACTTGGTCGGGCTCGGCAGCAGATCCGACAGCTTCTGCAGGATGGAGCGGTCATCGACGCGGCCCACCGCCTCGGTGGCGCTGGCCGAAACCAGGCTGGTCGGCAGGTTCGCGAGCGACGGACGCGGGCGCGGCAGCGGCACGCCGGGGGCAGGCATCGCGACGGTGTTGCCCTCCGTCAGCATCGGCCGCCAGTCGCTGTTGTTGAGGTCACGCGCGGCCGGATCGCGGGATTCCATTCCCTTCACCAGCGCGGCCCGCGCATCGAGCAGCTGACGATCGATGCCGCGCAGGGCAAAACGGTCGAGCGCGCGGATTGCGTCCTTCTCGGAATAGGCCGAGGCCGACGCGGACGCCGGCGCGAAGCGCGTTTCGAAAGTGATGGGCGGTGCGGCGGGAAGCGCGGCCGTCGCAACAGGGGCCGGTTCGCTGCTGGCGTCGACCCAAGCGGCGGCGCCCGCCGCGATCGCCAATGCGGCGAGCACAACGGCGATCGCTTCGGAGCGCCCGAAGCGGCTTTGCGACAACAGAACGTCTACGCTTGCTTCACTGGAAGCCATCACGTCCCCGATATACCCCCCTTTTCGAACACCCGCAGAAGGTGTCGACCCCAAGGGGTACGATTCGACCCGTCATGACATAGGATGGCAAGAGTGCGGCATAATCTAGACAAACGCCAGCCCGGATTGCTCCGGTCAAGCCGTCGAGCCGGGCGGCAAACGCGCGTGGCCCGCCACGGACAATCTATCGATTACACAGATAGCTCAATGGGTTGGAGACGAAGATGAATGCCAATTCTGGCGACCTCAGCCGGTTTATCGACGCACAGAATTCGATTTATTCCCGCGTGACCGCCGAACTTGCGGCCGGACAGAAGCAAAGCCACTGGATGTGGTTCGTCTTTCCCCAGGTTGCGGGGCTGGGCAGCTCAGCCATGGCGCAGCGCTACGCCATCGGCTCGCGCGCCGAAGCCGAGGCTTATCTCGCTCACCCGGTGCTGGGGCCACGCCTCGTCGAATGCACCCGCCTCGTGCTCGCGGTGACGGGCAAATCGCTTCGGCAGATCCTGGGCTCGCCTGACGACGTCAAGTTCCGCTCCTGCACGACGCTGTTCGATTCCGTCAATCCGAACGCGGACTTCGCCGCAGCGCTGGATCGATATTGCGACGGCGACCGCGATCCGGCGACGCTGGCCTTTCTGCAACGCGGGAGCGTGTAGCCCTGCCCCGTCATACGAGCGTCATCGGTAGCATGCTGATGAGCAGACCCCTATCGCGCCGGATTTCGGGTGATAGCCGAAACAGCAAACTTGATCGCGCCAAGATTTGCGGCTCCCATCCGCGGCATTGATTGTCCCAAGGAGACACGCTCATGAAGAAGTTTTTCCTGATTGCCGCGCTCGCGACCTTCGCCGCCGGCTCCGCCTTCGCCGAGGACAGCTGCGAGACCAAGGCTGTCGGCAAGGACGGCAAGGCGCTGTCCGGTGCCGCCAAGACCTCGTTCATGAAGAAGTGCATGGCCGAGACTTGCGAGGTGAAGGCCGTCGGCTCCGACGGCAAGAAGCTCGCCGGCGCCGCCAAGACCTCCTTCATGAAGAAGTGCGAGGCCGGCGGCTGAGCCACTCGTTCGGCACCGACGCCCCGCCGCCAAGCCGGCGGGGCGTTTGACAACCATTCCGCAAGTTCCATCGGAGGGAGCGTACCGCAGGCTTCATTGACATGGTATGTTGTCAGCCGAACTCCACATCGAGCTGCTCATGCCTTGTCACAACATCCTGACGTCGAAGCCCAACGAGGCCTGTGCAGCGTGAGTTCCGTGGAGGCCGACGCGCTCAGCCAGCGCCTGCTGGAGCTTGAATCCGAGAATGCCCGCCTCAAGGCGCTGTTCGCAGCCGACGCCGGCAAGCGCGCCGAAGCCGAGACGGCGCTCGCCGAAAGCGAGGAGCGCTACCGCACGCTGTTCAACTCGATCGATGAAGGCTTCTGCATCATCGAGTTCTTCGACGGCCCGCACGGCCCCTTGAGCGACTATGTCCATGTCGAGGCCAACCCGGCCTATGCGCTGCATGCCGGCATCCCTAACGTGGTTGGGCAGAAGGTCCGCGAGATGGTGCCCGCCGAGGCCGACGGCTGGGTCGAGCTCTATGGCGGCGTGCTGCGGACCGGCGAGCCGATCCGCTTCGAGCGCGAGCTGGTCGCCACCGGCCGCTATCTCGAGCTGGCGGCATTCCGGGTCGAGCCGGCGACGCGTCGCCAGGTCGCGGTGCTGTTCCAGGACATCACTGCGCGCAAGCGCGCCGAGGTCGCGCTGCAGGAGATCAACGATACCCTGGAAGCTCGCGTCGTCGCCGCGCTGGCCGAGCGCAAGCTGCTCGCCGACATCGTCGAGGGCACCAACGCCTTCGTGCAGGTGGTCGACACGCGGTTCCGCCTGATCGCCATCAACGGTGCCGCCGTGCAGGAGTTCGGCCGTATCTTCGGCGTACACCCCAAGGTCGGCGACGACCTGCTGGAGCTGTTCCGCGATCTTCCGGAGCACCAGTCGGCCGTTCGCGCCGTGTGGGCGCGCGCGCTTCAAGGCGAGGAGTTCGTCGAGGTCGGCGAGTTCGGCGTGGCCGGTCGCGACCGCCGCTTCTATGAGTTGCGATTCTCCGTGCTGCGCGACGCCGGCGGCGAGCAGATCGGCGCCTATCAGTTCGCTTATGACGTCACCGACCGGCTGCGCCAGCAGGAGCGGCTGCGCGAGGCCGAGGAAGCGCTGCGCCAGTCGCAGAAGATGGAGGCCGTGGGCCAGCTCACCGGCGGCATCGCGCACGATTTCAACAATCTGCTGACCGGCATCATGGGCTCGCTGGAGATGCTGCAGACCCGCATGCGCCAGGGCCGCTTCGCCGAGGTCGACCGCTACGTCGCGGCCGCCCAGGGCGCCTCGAAGCGCGCCGCCGCGCTGACCCACCGCCTGCTCGCCTTCTCGCGCCGCCAGACGCTCGATCCCAAGCCGACCGACGTCAACCGTCTCGTGATGGGCATGGAGGAGCTGGTGCGCCGCACGGTCGGCCCGCAGATCCATCTGGAGGTGGTGACCGCCGGCGGCCTGTGGCCGGCGCTGATCGACTCCTCGCAGCTCGAAAGCGCCCTACTCAACCTCTGCATCAATGCGCGGGATGCGATGCCCGAAGGCGGCCGCATCACGATCGAGACGGCGAACAAATGGCTGGACGACCGCGCCGCGCGCGAGCGCGACCTGTCGCCAGGCCAGTACATTTCGCTGTGCGTCACCGATACCGGCACGGGCATGACGCCTGATGTCATCGAGCACGCCTTCGATCCGTTCTTCACGACCAAGCCGATCGGCCAGGGCACTGGCCTCGGCCTGTCGATGGTCTATGGTTTTGCGCGGCAGTCCGGCGGGCAGGTGCGGATCTATTCCGAACTCGGCCAGGGCACCACGATGTGTCTTTACTTCCCGCGCCATTATGTCGGCGAAGCCGAGGCCGCCGATCCCGCCCAAGCCAGCGCTGCGACGTCAGTGCGGACCGGCCAGACCATCCTCGTCGTCGACGACGAGCCGACCGTGCGCATGCTGGTGATCGAGGTGCTCGACGAGCGCGGCTATGCGGTCATCGAAGCGAAGGACGGCCCGAGCGGCCTCGCGGCCCTGCAGTCCAATGCGCGCATTGATCTCCTGATCACCGATGTCGGCCTGCCCGGCGGCATGAACGGCCGTCAGCTCGCGGATGCTGCGCGGGCGACGCGCACCGACCTCAAGGTGCTTTTCATCACCGGCTATGCCGAGAACGCGATCCTCAACAGCGGCCAGCTCGCGCCGGGGATGCAGGTGCTGACCAAACCGTTCGACGTCGAAGCGCTTGCCGGCCGGGTCAGGGAGATGATCGAGAGTTGAGCATGGACAGAGGTCACCGATGATCGCGCTCCGGCGGCATGCGGCTGTTGCAGGACTGAGCCTGCTGGGCCTGCTGATATCGCGACCGGTATTCGCCGCGCCGCCGGAGACGGTCTACTTTGCAGGCGGCGACGGCACGGAGCTGACGGCGTATCTGTTCAAGCCGACCGGCAAGGGCCCCTTCCCCGCGATCGTCATGCTGCACGGACGCGGCGGTCCTTACTCGTCGAACGTCAACGCGGATTGCACGCTTGTTTCACGCACGGCACCGGCTTCGCCCTGCAACGCCGGCTCGCTGTCGAAGCGGCACATGATGTGGGGCAGCTACTGGGCGGAGCGTGGGTACGTCGCGTTGCTGCCCGACAGTTTCGGCTCTCGCGGCAAGGCGCACGGCTTCGGCCGTCAGACCCACGACGATCCCGACCGCGACGACGTCAATGAACGCACCGTGCGGCCGCTCGACGCCGAGGGCGCGCTGGTCTATCTGCGCCAGCGCAGCGACATCACGCCGAGCCGCATCCTGCTGCAGGGCTGGTCGAACGGCGGCAGCACGACACTGAACGTGCTGTTTCGCCAGGGCATGCAGTCAGGACGCTTTCGCGGCGCGCTGGTGTTCTATTCCGGCTGCGGCGACAGATCGCTGCTCGGCCCGACGCTCCAGTCGCGCGTTCCCATCCAGCTGTTCCTCGCTGCCGACGATGAAGAGGTGTCACCAGCGCTCTGCAGCGCGATGGCCGATCGGTCGCTGCAAGCCGGCACGGCGGTTGATGTCACGGTCTATCCCGGCGCAACCCACGGCTTCGACGAACCGGCCGCCAGCCGGCAGTCGATCGCCGGCAATGGCCCGGCGATGGACGACACGCTCCGGCGTGCCGCTCCGCTTGCGTTCGAATGGCTGAAACAATGACGGGACGAACGATCAGCTGCGCAGGCCCGGCGCCTCGTGGCCGCTGCGGGCAACGTATTCGGTATAGCCGCCGCCATATTGATGCAGCCCGTCGGACGTCAGCTCCAGCACGCGGTTGGACAGCGCGGCGAGGAAGTGGCGATCATGCGAGACGAACAGCATGGTGCCCTCGAAATTCGAGAGCGCTGCGATCAGCATCTCCTTGGTCGCCATGTCCAGATGGTTGGTCGGCTCGTCCAGCACCAGGAAGTTCGGCGGATCATAGAGCATCTTGGCCATCACCAGCCGGGCCTTCTCGCCGCCCGACAGCACCCGGCAGCGCTTCTCGACATCGTCACCGGAGAAGCCGAAGCAGCCGGCGAGCGCGCGCAGCGAGCCTTGGCCGGCCTGCGGGAACGAATGCTCGAGCGACTCGAACACGGTGTCTTCGCCGTCCAAGAGGTCCATCGCATGCTGTGCGAAGTAGCCCATCTTGACGCTGCCGCCGATCGCCACCGAGCCGTCATCCGGCTCGGCCGTGCCCGCGATGAGCTTCAACAAGGTCGACTTGCCGGCACCGTTGACGCCCATCACGCACCAGCGTTCGCGGCGCCGGATCGTGAAATCCAAGCCGTCATAGATACGGCGGCTGCCATAGCTCTTAGACACCTTCTTCAGCGCCACCACATCCTCGCCCGAGCGCGGCGCCGGCAGGAAGTCGAACGCCACGGTCTGGCGGCGCTTGGGCGGCTCGACGCGCTCGATCTTGTCGAGCTTCTTGACCCGGCTCTGCACCTGCGCCGCATGCGACGCGCGCGCCTTGAAGCGCTCGATGAACTTGATCTCCTTGGCGAGCATCGCCTGCTGACGCTCATACTGCGCCTGCTGCTGCTTCTCGTTCAGCGCCCGCTGCTGCTCGTAGAAATCATAGTCGCCGGAATAGGTCGTGAGCTGGCCGGCGTCGATCTCGATGACCTTGTTGATGATGCGGTTGATGAACTCCCGGTCGTGCGAGGTCATCAAGAGCGCGCCTTCGTAACCTTTCAGGAAGTGCTCCAGCCAGATCAGGCTTTCGAGGTCGAGATGGTTCGACGGCTCGTCGAGCAGCATCACGTCGGGACGCATCAAGAGGATGCGGGCCAGCGCGACGCGCATCTTCCAGCCGCCGGAGAGCAGGCCGACGTCCTTGTCCATCATCTCCTCGGAGAAGCCGAGGCCGGCCAATGCCTCGCGGGCGCGGCTGTCGAGCGCATAGCCGTCGAGCTCCTCGAACCGCGCCAGCACCTCGCCGTAGCGCGCGATGATGTCGTCCATCTCGTCGGCGCGATCCGGATCGGCCATCGCGGCCTCGAGCTCCTTGAGCTCGGCGGCGACCGACGACACCGGCCCTGCCCCATCCATGACCTCGGCGACGGCGCTGCGGCCCGACATCTCGCCGACGTCCTGGTTGAAATAGCCGATCGAGACACCGCGATCGGTCGACACCTGGCCCTCATCCGGCTGGTCGCGGCCGGAGATCATGCGGAACAGGGTCGACTTGCCGGCGCCGTTCGGGCCGACCAGCCCGATCTTCTCGCCGCGCTGGAGGGCCGCGGAGGCTTCGATGAACAGGATCTGGTGGCCGACTTGCTTGCTGATGTTGTCGAGGCGGATCATGAGGGCTCAGACGGTGGACGGGTTGCCGCCGCTCTTAGTCGATGCGCGCCCCCGGTGGAAGGCGCAATTTTGCACCGCAACTCGCGCCCCCAACGAGCCCCGTCAGCGGCCTTGTCAGCGGCCTTTTTAGCGGCCCTGGGGCCGGAAATCCTGGTTGCCGAACGGCTTTTCGGTCGGGATTCGGATGGCGACGTAACCGCGCTCCATGGTGGCGTGGCACGCATTGCAGCCCGAGGTCAGCTCGGTCACGGCGGAGGCGAAGCGCTTGCCGTCCTTGGCCGTGATCGCGTCGGAGATCGATTGGATCGGCTGGCTCAAGGTGGTCACGTTGTCCACCGGCAGCCCCGAATAGAAGCCGGCGGCATCGGCGAGGCTCTGCTTGAGCTGCGCCAGCTCATAGGCGGCGAGGTCCCAGTTCTTGGCCTGTCCGGCGAACCACAGCTTGGCGTGCCTGACCTGCACCAGGTTCATGATGTCGCCGAGCCGCGGCAGATATTGGTCCGCATTGGACGGTGCCACGGCCAGCGCGATCGCCGTGCCGGCGAGCGCGACGCCAACCACCCATTTCCGATAGCTCATTCGACACTCCGCTTCCCAGATTCGCGTCTCCGCCGTCCAGGAGACACATACCGCCGCCGTCGCGGGCCAGACTTGCGATTGATCAAGACGGATCGGCGGAGCTCGCTGTCGGCGATTTGCCGCCACCAACGAATGATCCGCCGGAGCGGCTGCTCCGGCGGATCATCATGTCAGCCCCTGCCCCGGGGTATGATGTTCGGCGTCTTAGGCCGCGGCTTTCGCGCCGGTCGGAACCATCGCGATCGTCTTCAGGACCTGAGACGCGATCTGGTAGGGGTCGCCCTGCGAGTTCGGACGGCGGTCTTCCAGATAGCCCTTATAGGCGTTGTTCACGAACGAATGCGGCACGCGGATCGAGGCGCCACGGTCGGCCACACCCCAGCTGAAGGTGTCGATCGAGGCGGTCTCGTGCTTGCCGGTCAGGCGCATGTGGTTGTCCGGGCCGTACACAGCGATGTGGTCGGCGCGGGCTTCCTTGAAGGCGTCCATCAGCTTCTCGAAGTACTCCTTGCCGCCGACTTCGCGCATGTGCTTGGTCGAGAAGTTGCAGTGCATGCCCGAGCCGTTCCAGTCGGTGTCGCCGAGCGGCTTGCAGTGGAACTCGATGTCGATGCCGTACTTCTCGGTCAGACGCAGCATCAGGTAGCGGGCCATCCACATCTGGTCGGCGGCCGTACGCGAGCCCTTGCCGAACACCTGGAATTCCCACTGGCCCTTCGCCACCTCGGCGTTGATGCCTTCGTGGTTGATGCCGGCCGCGAGGCAGAGGTCGAGATGCTCCTCGACGATCTTGCGGGCGACGTCGCCGACGTTCTTGAAGCCGACGCCGGTGTAGTACGGGCCCTGCGGAGCCGGATAGCCGTACTCGGGGAAGCCGAGCGGACGGCCGTCCTTGTAGAAGAAGTACTCCTGCTCGAAGCCGAACCACGCGTCCGGATCGTCCAGGATGGTCGCGCGGGCGTTCGACGGATGCGGGGTCTTGCCGTCCGGCATCATGACTTCGCACATCACCAGCACGCCGTTGGTACGGCCAGCGTCGGGATACACGGCGACCGGCTTCAGCACGCAGTCGGAGCTATGGCCTTCGGCCTGCATCGTCGACGAGCCGTCGAAGCCCCAAAGAGGCAGCTGTTCCAGGGTCGGGAAAGAGGAAAATTCCTTGATCTGTGTCTTGCCGCGCAAATTCGGCACCGGCTTGTAGCCGTCGAGCCAGATGTACTCGAGCTTGTATTTCGTCATTGAGCCTCTCTGTCTTATCGAAAGGTGGGAGCCCAGCAATCGAAGGCTCCCCGCGCTTACCCGGCCACGATCGGCCAGCGCACTCTTAAGCACGGAACGTGCCAAACTCCGCGACGTCCCGCCGCATCCTCCCTGGGTGACCGAGGCACCGTCCGACCCGGCCGGCACACCCACGAGGTGCGACAAAGCCGCGCGGCCGGGATTGCACGGAGCGCATGGCAGCGGCAGCACGATGTCAGAATCTAGCTTGATTCCTTGGCATTTGCGGCAACGCGGAAAATCACCCGAACAAGGCCGCAGCAGTTCCCGGACATTTTCGAAAAGATGGAGCACGGGTTCTCGCAACCTTTGGTCCGGCCCAAGCGTTAGTCAGCTGCCCGTTGCTTCGCAGGAGGCAAAACCACGAATGCCTTCCAAATGCGCAACATGTGATTTCATTTTGATCATGTTGCATTCCCAGGGGCAGCCGCCGATATCGGAAGTGGTAACCACACGAGAACGAGTCGGGCGCACCATCGCATTGCCCGATGGGAAGGAGACTAGGGAATGGAGACCAATGTGACCGAGGGATCCGCGAGGATCTATCAATTTCCGCGTGGAGGGCGAGCCGGCCTTGTCCCCCGCTCGGCCGGAGTTGCGGCGTCCCTGCCGACGGCGCCTTCGATCCAGCCGACGATCTACAGCGGCAGCTGGTATCACGACGAGGCGATTCAGGAAGCCAAGCCGGCGTGGGACCGCTGATGTCGACAAGTCCCGTAACGCATGTTTTGCGCATCTGCTGAAGGGTCGGACCGACGAGGTTCCGGCCCTTTTTCTTTCTTCCGACGCTTCAGAGCGATGCCTGGACCGTCGGTTGACGCTTCGCAGGTTTCACAGCGGCGCTCGGTTGACGTACAGTGCGCTTATGTCCGCTGCAGAGTCTCCGTCTCCTCCCCGTCATCTCGGCCTTCAAGGCGCCAGCAACTTCAGGGATCTCGGCGGATATGAAAGCCGCGACGGACGCCATGTCCGCTGGCGGCAGATCTTCCGTTCCAACCATCTCGGTCAGCTGACGGAAACAGATGCGGCCGCGGTGCGCCGGCTCGGTATTCGCAGCGCATTCGATTTCCGCGGCCGGCAGGAACGAGCCGCCGGCCTGTGTGCGATCGCCGAAATCGCCGTTCACACGCTGCCGATCGAGCCGAGCGTCGTCCCTGTCCTGCGGGAACGCTGGTCGGCGGGACGACTGACGAGGGACGATGCGCTCGAGCTGATGCGAGACTCCTATCGCAACTACATCCGTCACTACACGCCACGCTTTCGCACTCTGTTCGAACACCTTCTCGCGGACCATGCTCCGCTGGTGATTCACTGCACGGCCGGGAAAGACCGGACGGGTGTGGCTTGCGCGCTGGTCCTGTCCGCTCTCGATGTGCCGGACGAGATCATCCTCGACGACTATCTGCTCACCAATCAGTATTTCCGCCGGGATACAGCGGCTCATCCCGAGCTGCCCGATGAGGTGATCGAGGCGATCGGCACGGTGCAGGCGTCGTTTCTGGCTGCGGCTCTCGACACGATCCGCCAGGACTATGGTGACGTCGGCAGCTATCTCCGCCGTGGCCTGGGCATCGATCAGGCCGAACGCAAGGCGTTGCAGGAGCGCTATCTCACGAGCTGACCGTCGGCGCCGGTCAGTTGGGCAGCTTGGCCGGCTGAACGGAGATCACCCGCGCCGCAGCCGCCGATTTCACAGTCTTGATCATGAGCTCGACGTGGAAGCCGAGCGCCGGCTGCTCGCTCTTCGGGATGAACAAAATCGCTGTAAAGGTCAGGCGGCCATCAGCTTCGAGCTTCACGGGCAGATCCTCGCGCACGCGAAACACGCGTCCCTTCTCCACCTTCTTCGCAGCTTTCGCCCGCACGGTCTGCTCGACGAGATCATGCAGATCGAGGCTGACCAGGCCGGCATCGCCGACGGAGTAGAAGCGGAACGCGTCGGTGTCCCATCGACTGTTCGCGACCTCGACCACGGCACGACTGTCGGGCGACCAGGCGGCGATCAGGTCATAGCGGTTGGCGCGCATCTCGCCGCTCGCCCAATAGCTGCCCCCGAGCCGGCCGAGCACCGCGCCATCCGAAAGTTTGACAAGGACATCCTCGACATCACCGGGCGGCTCGGCCTGCCCGCTCGGCAACCCCTCGGACGTCCGCCAACCGAAGGCGAGCTTTCGCGACGGTGAGATCGTATCGGGAAAGACGCGGACGGCGGCCTTGCCTTCACCGCAGATGAAACTCTGATGCTGGTCAGGTGCGCAATCCGCCTTGGCCGAAACGGAGCTCACGCTCAGGGCGACGGCAATGATCGCGACGGTACGAATCCGGTCCATGCGGATCATGCTAGCGGCGGCGCGCCCGCAGTGCACGCCGAGATATCATCGTTGTCGACCACTCCACGCAGGGGGGAGCGAAGTCTTGATGTTGGATCAGGCCGCTTCGATGTCAGCGCTTTCGGCTGCCTCGAGCGCATCGAGATCGGCGATGACCTCTTCGAATGCGGAAATCGCCTGCTGCACGGCTGCGATCTGCATCAACTCCCAGCCGCTCACCGGACCCGACCGGTTCTGCAAGGCGACCACGAGATCCCGCCGCTGCTCTTTCAGCTGCACCAGCGGCAAACCATGGTCCTGCAGATGTCTCATCATGACAAAGCTCCAACGCCCATCAACCGGCATTGGACGAAGCTACCCTGCGACGCTGGCGATCTGCTTACGAAACTCGGGCAAATTTTATCGATCAGGTGACGGGGGCCGGGCTCGTCATGATGGCGTGCGCAAGAACCTCGCTGACATTGGCGGTCGCGCATTCGCTCATATGGAGATGATCGTCATGACCGTCATCCAGGGCGGACAATGGCAGACCGGCGTCACACCAGCCCTTCATCAGGTCCCAGCGCCTGAAAAGGTTGACGCCAGCGGCGGTCGTGACCTGCTCGATCCGCCGCTGCATGTCCACCGCGAAGGCCAGCCGTTCTGGCTTTTCGACGATCGCGGCGGTGTACTGCAGGTCCATGACGATGACGTCCATCCGCTGCGTCCCGGTCAGCCAACCGAGGCCGACGCGCAACGCCGCCTCCACCTCATCGGGACTATAGATGCCTGCCCGATAGGCTGCATTGGTGCCGACCTGCCAGATGACGAGTGCCGGCTGTTCCGCCAGCACGTCGGATTCGAAGCGCGACAGCTCCTCTGCCGCTTCCTGTCCGCCGATGCCGCGGTTGAGGACATCGATCACGCAGCCAAAGTTGGCCTTGCGCAGCCGCTGCTCGATCCGCGCAGGAAACGCCACGATATTGTTGGTGCCCGCCGTGGAGGATGAGCCGAGCGCCACGACCCGGGTCTTGCGCTGCGCGCTCAGACTCTGCCGGAAATGCCTGAGCGGATGAGGAAACGCGGTGAAAACGACTGGAAAGCCGCAAGAGTTTGTCGCGGTCATGGTCACCTCTGACGAACCACGCTTTCTGATTGCAATTGCATGCCGCGGCCGCGCAGCCATTGCAACTGGTTCGCTTGGCAATAGTATAAAAGAACGACGCTGCGGGGCGTGGCAACGGGACCAGGGACGGAATGAACGGAGCAGTGATTGTCATTACGGGCGCGCAGGGTGCGCTCGGGCGCAGCGTGGCGGATCTGGCGCTGGCGCGCGGGGCGCATGTGGCCGGAATCGATCATGCCCAAGCCGAGATCCCGGCCAGTGACGACCGGATCGAGCTGGGCGGCGTCGATCTCTCCGATCCCGAGCAGGCCAAGGTCGCCATCGACTCCGTGGCGGCCCATTTCGGCACCTTGGACGCCCTGATCAACATCGCGGGCGCTTTTGCGTTCGAGAATGCCGCCGAGGGCGACGACAGCGTCTGGGAGAAGATGCATGCGCGCAACCTGATGACGGCGCTGCACGCCTCTCGCGCCGCGGTCCCGCATCTGGTTCGCTCCAGCACCGGGCGCATCGTCAATATCGGCGCCATGGGCGCGCTCCAGGCCGGTGCCGGCATGGGCCCCTATGCCGCTTCCAAATCGGGGGTGCATCGCCTGACCGAGGCGCTCGCGGCGGAGTGGAAGGGCAAGATCACCGTCAACGCGGTGTTGCCGTCGACCATCGACACTCCGGCCAATCGTGCCAGCATGCCCAAGGCCGACTTCGACAAATGGGTCACACCGCAGGAGCTCGCCGAAGTCATCCTGTTCCTGGCCAGCGACGCCGCAAGTGGCGTCACCGGCGCGTTGATACCGGTGGTCGGCCGCATGTAGCGGCCGCAATCGGTCCGAGGGCGTCGTTGCCCGCTGACATCGCAGGATGCGTCGGGCTAGACTCGCCCGCGCCTGAGTCGCAAACGTGGACGGCCTTTGGAAACCGCGCTCTACCTTCCCGTCAAACGCTTCCTCGAAAGCCTCGGCTTCTCGGCCAAGGGGGAAGTCGGCGGCTGCGATGTGGTGGCGCTGAAGGGCGAGGATCCGCCGATCGTCGTGATCTGTGAGCTGAAGCAGGCCTTCAACCTGGAATTGCTATTGCAGGCCGTGGATCGCGCCGGCGCCTGCGACGAGGTCTGGGTCGCGGCGAAACTGTCGGCGCGCGGCAAGGGCCGCGAGAGCGACGCGCGCTACCGCAACCTGTGCCGCAGACTTGGCTTCGGCATGCTGGCGGTGACGGACAGCGGACAGGTCGAGCTGCTGGTGCATCCGCCGACCACGGCGCCGCGCAAGAATCCCAAGAAGCGATCGCGTCTCGTGAGCGAGCATCAGCGCCGCAAGGGCGACCCGGTCGCCGGCGGCTCGACGCGTGCGCCGATCATGACGGCCTACCGGCAGCAGGCGCTGGCCTGTGCCTCGGCGCTGTCGGCCGGACCGAAGCGCGTGCGCGATCTGCGCGCCGACATCCCCGACGCGCCGAAGATCCTGCAACGGAATGTCTATGGCTGGTTCGACCGCGCCGAGCGCGGCATCTACGCCCTCACCAAAGCCGGGCACGCGGCCTTGCGCCGCTGGCCCCAGGATGTCCACATGACCACGGCAGCGTTGCCCGATCGCGACATGGTGAACGCATAGCTGGGCTGCCGCGCCGATTTCATATTGCAATGCAACAATCCTGCTTCTAGGTATCCCGGACGATTCACGAGGCCCCCATGAGCGAAGATTGGAACACCAAGTACGGTCCGCGTCGCGTCAGGCGTGATCCCCCGACTCTGGAGGAAGCGATCTTCGCGGCATCCGGCATCACCGACGACGTGCAGGCTCAGGCCGAGATTGCCTCGGCGCTGATGGGACTGCCGCTCGAGCAGGTTCTGCCCGAGGTCAAGAAGGCCGTCCGGGTCGCGGCGCGCACCAACACCCGTGTCATCACGGCGGACCAGGGCACGCAGCAGCGCGCCGTCGTGGTCGAGCGCCGTACCGTGCGCCGCTTCAACTTCGACAAGCGCACCGCCTGAGCGACGTCGCCAGGCGTCGACGCAAACAACTCAAGCACGTGAAATGAAAAGGCGCGGCAGCGATCATCGCTGCCGCGCCTTTTTGATGGGCGAACGGATACGGCTCAGGCGGCGCGCTTGTCGTACATACGCGTCACCAGCTTCCAGCAGGCGCGATTGAGATTGAAGAACGCGCGCGCCGCAGCGATCGGCGTTTCGATCACCAGCTTGGCGAACTCATCCTGCGGCTGTTGGCTCAGATCGATCGTGCCGGTCGACTCGCCGTGGCGGAACGCCAGATGCGCGCCGAACTTGGCTGCCAGCGCCCGCATCGCATGGTTCTGCGATCCCGTCGTCACGCGCAGCTCGCGATAGCCCTTCCAGCGCGCTTCGGAAATCACCCGCTCGAACAGCAGGCTGCCGACGCCGCGGCGGCGCACGCAGGACTCGACGCTGAACGCGATCTCCGGAAGCCCGTCCTCGGACTGCTCCGGCGGATGCAATTCGGCGGCGCCGCGCACCATGCCGTTTTCCATATAGGCAACGACGATCGTGCCATCGGCCGCACAGCGCGCGGCGTAGCGTTCGATGAAACTGTCATCGAGAAAACCGTTGAATCGATCATGCCGGCTCTCTGGATCGAGCCGCAGCAAATGATCGCGCAGCAGCGGCAGTTCCTCGTGCTGGCTGAGCGTCCGCACATAGCCGAAGCCCGGCCGGGGACGAAAAGTATCTACCTGTGACACTGCCAAAGACTCCTTTTCGAAGCCCTCGCGCACAGACGTCTTTCCCTAGACAAGAGCTATATTGTGCATTGCAACATTCATTGCAAGCCCCGCGCTCTACGGGGAGAGCATGCGGCCATGCACCGACCGCGTGAGCTGGTGAATCGTTTGTGTACGAATCATCACAGTACGAGCTGAGTCTGCGTGACGATCGCCACCAGCTTACCGTCCTCGGTCTCGATTCGGGTCTGCCACACCTGGGTGCGGCGGCCGCGATGCACCGGCGTTGCGATGGCCCTCACGACGGTCCCTTCCTTGGCACCGCCGATGAAGTTGGTCTTGCTCTCGATCGTGGTGGTGCCCTTCGTATCCTCCGGCAGGTTGACCACGGTCGCGGCCGCCCCGACCGAGTCTGCGAGCGCCATGACGGCGCCGCCGTGAATGGTGTGATGCAGCGTGCAGAGATCGGCGCGGACCTGCATCTGCGCCACCACACGCTCCGCGCTGGCCTCGGTGAAGGTGACGCCCTTCAATTCCGCAAACGGCATCTTCAGCGACTTGATCTTGTCGAGCGGCGTCATCCAGGTCCCTCCCCGGTTCGTGGCGACACGTCTGCGCGTGTCTTCCGATTTGGATGTCTCGTGGCGCCGAAGGCAATGACCTGCGAGGTCATGGCCTTCGGCTCAAACGTCGCTGCTCAGGCCTTCTCGACTCCGCACCACTCGGCGATGAACAGCGCCATGGTCTTGGTCACCTGTCGCAGCGAGTCGATCTCGACATATTCGTTGAAGCCGTGCATGGCCGCACCGGTCGCGCCGAAACAGAGGCTCGGGATGTTGTAGTTCAGCCCGTAGAAGCGTGTGTCGGTCAGCGCCGTGAAGACGAGATCCTGCACCTCGCCGCCATGGACGGCATTGAAGGCCCGGCCGAAGGCGGCCTCCGGCTCGGCCGAGTTGGTCAGCTCATAGCCTTCCGACAGGAAACCCGACCATTCCACCATCGGCGGATTGTTGGAGAGGAAGCGGTGATCGCGCGAGGCCGCGGCGACGCAAGCGAGGATCTCGTTCTGACAGTCCTTGATCGACCAGCCCGGCAGAACCGCGATGCGGCAGTCGAGGTCGCACCAGGCCGGCACGCTCGAGGCCCAGTCGCCGCCCCTGATGATGCCCGGGTTGAAATTGATCGGATGATCGAGCGCCTTGAAGTGATGGTCGCTCTTGGCGCGCTCGTTCCAGTCGGCTTCGAGCTTCTCCAGCGCGTGGATGAGATGATAGGACGCCTTGATCGCATTGGCGCCGATGCCGGCCTCGAAGACATGCGCGGGGAAGCCGCGGACCTTGATCCGGAACCAGATCACGCCGACCTGCGAGCGCACCATCTTCTCGCTGGTCGGCTCCGGGATGAAGCAGGCATCGGCGCGATAGCCGCGCTGCAGGGTGGAGAGCGCGCCGACCCCGGTGCTCTCCTCCTCGATGACCGACTGCAGGTGAATGCGCGCGGTCGGCTTCAAGCCAGCGGCTTTGATCGCATCGAGCGCATAGAGCGCGCCAATGGTGCCGGACTTCATGTCGCAGGCGCCGCGGCCATACATCCGGCCCTCGCGGATGACCGGCGAGAACGGCGGCGTCTCCCACATGTCGAGCGGACCGGCCGGCACGACGTCGCAATGCCCCTGCAGGATCAGCGACCGGCCGGCAGAGGTCGCCGGCCGATAGGTTCCGACGACGCTGCGTCCCCTGGAGAAGTCATGCTCGACCGGACCGTAGCCGCGCATGTCCTTGAGGTCGTCCAGATCGATGTGCCAGTCATCGACCTCGTAGCCGCGCTCACGCAGGAGATCGCCGAACATGTCCTGGCACGGCCCTTCCGCCCCGCGCGTCGAAGGAATCGCGACGAAGTCGCTCGTCGTGGCGAGCTGGCGATCGAAGCCGGCGTCGACGGCGTCGACGATCCGTTGCGTGATGTCCTGGGTGATCATGCCTGTCCTGGTTCCCATTGCTGATCGCCAGAGCAAATCACATTCCGATGCACAGGGGCACCGGATTTGCCGCTGCTTTCAGAATCGCAGGGCCGCCCGTACATTCGCGCATGCGCTTAGTGGCGATGACATTCTCTCTCTGTGGAATTTCACATGTCGGATCACCGCAACATCCTGTATTTTCTGCTCGGCATTCTGAGCGCAGCGATCGTCGTGCTCGGCTACAATCTCTACCAGGCCAAGAAGCAGCCGGAAGGCGTCCAGATCAATCTCGGACCCAACGGACTGAAGATCGAAGGAAAGTGATGCGGTTTCGAATCCCGGCGTTGTCGACCATGGCCGCACGCGGCCTCAGCGGCCTGGCCCTCCTGCTTCTGCTGGCCGCCCCCTCTCACGCGCAATATGTCGGTCGCGAGGAGGACGTCACCGATCTGCGGCTCGGCCAGCGCGTGCTGGTCGATGACGGCACCTGCCCCGCCGGCCAAGTCAAGGAGGTCTTGGGCTCGAAGATGTCCGAGACCGGCATCGTCCGCACCGCAACGTGTGTGCCGCGCTTCGGGCCGAAGAAGAAGTAGCGAGCCTCACCCCGCCATGCGCGCCTCCTGCGGCAGCGTGACCCACCGCACAGTCCCGTAGCGCGGGATCGCCGATGCTCCCTGCCGTCGATGATGGCGGGGGACGCAACATGGCGATGTCGCTGGCGCAAGATCAGAGCTTCTTCGAACCGGCCGACCGGCCGCAGCCGGTCAAGGCCGATTTCGGCCGCTACGCCCTGCTCGGCTACGTCTCGATCGCGCTTGTCTTCGGCGGCTTCGGCGTGTGGGCCGGCTTTGCGCCGCTCGACCGTGCGGCGATCGCGCCGGGCACCGTCTCCGTCTCCGGCGACCACAAGGTGGTGCAGCATCGCGAGGGCGGGATCATCAGAGAGATCCTCGCCAAGGAGACGCGCGCCGTTCACCGCGGCGACCTGCTGTTCCGGCTGCAGCCGATCGAAGCCCAGGCCAACACCGACCTCTTGCGCAAGCAGATGGATGCCGCACTGGCCGAAGAAGCGCGTCTCCTGGCCGAGCGCGGCAATGCGCGGATGATCACCTTTCCCGACAGCCTGCTCAACCGCCAGAACGTGCCGGAGTCGGCGCTCGCCATTGCCGACCAGCAGCGCCTGTTCATCGAGCGCCGCAACGGCCTGATCAGCCAGATCAACATCCTCAATTCGCAGATCGTCCAGCAGCAGCAGGAGCTCGCCGGCCGCGACCGCCAGCGCACGGCGCTCGCCGCCCAGCTCGCAAGCTTCGACACGCAGATGAACAATGTCCGGCCGGCGGTCGCCGCCGGCTATTATCCACGCAACAAGTTCCTCGAGCTGGAACGCGACCGCGCCCGTGTCGAAGGCGATCTCGGCCAGGCGCAGGCCGACGTGGCGCGGCTGACCCAGACCGCGGCGCAGACGCGCCTGCAGATCGACCAGAGCTTGCAGAAGTACCAGACCGAGGTCGGCCAGCAGCTCGATGCCACCCGCGCCAAGCTGTCCGAGCTGCGTGAGAAGCTGGTCATCGCCGAGGACGTGCTGCGCCGGGTCGACATCTATGCCGAGCGCGACGGCATCGTCATGAACATGAAGGTCCACACCGTCGGCGCGGTGGTGAAGCCCGGCGATACGCTCGCCGAGATCGTCCCGGTCGGCGAAGGCGTCGACGTGATGGCCCACGTCTCGCCGCGCGACATCGAGAGCGTCGCCGTCGGCCAGAAGGCCGAGGTCCGCTTCGCCAATTTCTCCTCGCGCACGACGCCTGCGATCTTCGGCAAGGTCCAGAGCGTCTCTGCCGACGCAGTGACCGAGGAGTCCTCCAAGCAGAGCTACTACAAGGCGCGCGTCGTGATCGACTACTCGACCATTCCGCCGGAGGTCGCCGAGAAGATCCTGCCGGGCATGCAGGCTGACGTCATCATCTCCACCGGCGAGCGCACCGTGCTCGAATATCTGACCGGTCCGCTGCTCAACACGCTGGCCAAGACGTTCCGCGAAAAATGACCCGGCAACGTCTAACCCGAGGCCGATTGGGCCGCGCCCGTTACGACAGAGATGTCGCGGGCGCGGCTCACGCCGATCACGTCTTGTGCCCCGCCGCCTTCGGCGCCCGCAAGAGTCTCTCGGACCATCCCGGTGAGATCACCCCAGCCGGCCCGGGTGGCGACGTCGTCCGATACCACAAGCTGCCAGCCGCGCGCATCCGCCAGCTGCGCCATCCGCGCCGGCTGCTCCGTTCCAAGCCCGAGCACGGCGACCTGCGTCATGCGTCCCAGGCTCAAACGTCCCACGACGGTGTCGCTGACATGAGCGCCGATGGCGAGCTCGACCGGCCGGCCGATCTCGGCTGCGATCTTCTCATTCACACGATCCATGGCCAGATCCATCGCGCTGACAGCCTGCAGCGCGTCGCGACAGGCCTGATCGGGCTCCTGCTGCTCGCCGAACACGGCGAGCACGCCATCCCCAAGGAAACGATCGATGCGCCCGGCATTGGCATCCACTGCCGCACCAATGGCGCCGAAGATCTCGTTCATGATGAAAGCGAGGTCCGAGGCCAAGCGGTCACCCGCGATGATCGCAAAGGCGCGCACGCGGACATCAACGAGACAGACGGTGCGACGCTCGCCCGGGCCATCGCCTGGCGCCGCCACGAGCGTCGGCATGTCCCCGCCTCCGACCAGAGGCGTGACGGTGAGTGGCGCCGTGGGACGAATCTGACAGGCGAGGCGCACATTCTCCGGTGCAGCCAAGCTCGCGAGCACCGCGCGCTCGGCACGGCCGGGCGCCGACAGAGTCTCGGCTCCTTTCTCGATGCGGACCCGGCACAGGCCGCAGCGGGCGCGCCCGCCACACTCGGAGCGATCAGAAAGATCGTTGCTCCTGATGCTGTCGAGCAGCGTTGGACCGATCGGCGCCTGGACCGTCGTTCCGCCTGGAAAGGCGATGGCCACCTTCGGCGCCGCGAGCAGCGCGACGTGGCGAAACACGATGATGGTCGCGCCGGCCACGAGCAGCGCGGCCACAGCGATCCACGCCGACATCTTCAGCAGACCGAGCCACTTCGCATCGAGTTCGCTCGGCCAATGCGTGACCTCGCGCATCCGCTCAGCCATTGCCGGATCGCTCAGCAGCGCAGCGACGGCCCGCCCGGACACCACGAACCCCATCAGCGCCGCCATCGGCACAGCGACGGCCAGAATGATCAGCAGCGGCAGCGCCAGGCGATAACAGCTGCGGACTTTCAGCCAGCGGTGCAGGCCGACGCAGCCATGTGTCCAGACCAGCAGCAGCAACGCCGTCTGCACCCAGGCTGCGTTCGGCCACAGCAAGGCCAAGGCGTAGAGATAGCCGTCCTGCACCCCGAACAGCGCGTGCGCGACATGGGTGTCGACGACATGCGGGAGCAGCAACGCCGGAATGGCAAATCCCGTCGCGAGCTGGATCAGCTCCCACGCCGGCAGCCGCCAGGTGCCACGTTGGATCGTCTTGGTGACCGCGAGCGCGGCATGCACGAGCAGCGCCGCCGCCAGCACGATCATTCCCGGCCAGGACCTGGTGACGATGAGCCGCCACTCCTGCACCTCGTCCATGGCTTCGAGGCTGAACAGGCCGACGGCATGATTGAGAAAATGCGTGGCCGCGAACGCAAACAGGACGAGGCCGGAGACAAGCCGGATGGTCTGGGACGTGACGGCAGGCATGAGGTCTCTATCGATGAGGCGCACTTCGAGATCTGAGCAGGTCTGACCCATCCGGTAGCGGCTGCAACTGGCCAACTCAAGCGCCCGTACATCGGCATCATGCTGTGTGATGCCGATCACGGTCGCCGACGCTCGCTTACGCGAAGCTCCCCAGCGTCACTGCAAGGGGATCCGATCATGACGACGAGCACCACACGAAGCCCGCTGGGAACCGCGCTCCGCGCCTGCTTTCCCGCGCTGACCGCGACCTTCGTGCTCAGCCTGTTCATCAATGCGAGCATGCTGGCCTCGCCGCTGTATTCCATGCAGGTCTATGACCGCGTGCTCACCAGCCGCAATCTCGGCACGCTCGTCATGCTGACGCTGATCGTCGGCGTCTTCCTGGTGCTGTACGGCATCCTCGAATTCGCCCGCTCGGGCGTGCTGGCGCGCGCCGGCGTCCAGTTCGAGGGTACGCTGCGCCATCCTCTGTTCGAGACGATGATGAAGGCCGAGCTGTCGCCGCGGCATCGCTTCGGCCAGCAGATCATTCGCGACGCCGAGACCATCCGCGATTGCATCTCCAGCGGCACCGCGGCGATTGCCTGCGACCTGCCTTGGACGCCGGTGTTCGTCGCGCTGTGCTTCCTGCAGCATGCCTATCTCGGCATCCTCTCGCTGTTCGGCGCGACCGTGCTGTTCTCGCTGGCGCTGTTCACCGAGTTCTACACGCGCTCCAGTGTCGAGCGCACCAATGCGCTGGCCAATGAAGCCTCGCGCTTCGTCGCCGCCGCGCTGCGCAATGGCGAGGTCGTCCGCGGCCTCGGCATGGGCGACATCGTGCTGGACCGCTGGAGCTGCCGGCAGTCGGCGATGGTCGACGCCCACAGCACACTGGTGGAGCGCGGCGCGGCGATGCATTCCGTCACCAAGTTCGCCCGCATGGCGGTGCAGACCTCGCTGCTCTGCATCGGCGCCTGGCTGGCGATCGAGCAGCAGATCTCGCCCGGCGCCATGATGGCGACTTCGATCATCATGGGCCGCGCGCTGGCGCCGGTCGAGCAGGTCGTCGGCCAGTGGAAGCGCATCATCGCCTTCCGCTCCGCCTATCGCCGGCTCGAAGAGCTGTTCCAGGCCCTGCCAGTCACCGCGGCGCCGACCGCGCTGCCCACGCCGCGCGGCGACATCGAGGTCGAGAACGCCGTGGTGTGGCCGCCGGCGGCGGGCCGCCCCTCGGTCAAGGGCGTGAGCTTCTCGCTCAAGGCCGGCGAAAGCCTCGCGATCGTCGGCGCCTCCGCCAGCGGCAAGTCGAGCATGGCCCGCGCCATGGCCGGCGTCTGGCCGCTGCGCGAGGGCGTGATCCGCATCGACAACGCAGCCTACAGCCAGTGGGACCAGAACCGGCTCGGCAAGCATATCGGCTACCTGCCGCAGGACATCGAGCTGTTCTCGGGCACCGTGGCCGACAACATCGCGCGCCTCGCGAAGGTCGATGAAGCGGCCGTCGTCGCCGCTGCCAAGGCTGCCGGCGCCCATGACGTGATCCTGCGCCTGCCCAACGGCTATGACACGCCGATCGGCGAAGGCGGCGTGGCGCTGTCCGGCGGCATGCGCCAGCGCGTCGGCCTCGCTCGCGCCCTCTATGGCAATCCGCGGCTGCTGATCCTCGACGAGCCGAACTCCAACCTCGACGAGGACGGCGAGCGCGCGCTGGCCCATGCCATGGCCCAGGCGAAGGCCGCCGGCCGCACTGTGATCGTCGTCACGCACCGCCCGCAGCTTTTGGCGCATGTTGACCGCATCATGGTGATGGCCTTCGGCAAGACGCTGGCATGCGGTCCGCGTGACGAGGTGATCGCCAAGATGCGCGGCCAGCGCGTCGTCGTCGCCCATGACCGGGCGACCGCCAGTGCCGCGGCCTGAGACCAACGAACACAGATTGCAAAACGAACACAGATTGCAAGGAGCCGGCCATGACCAACTTCACATCGCGCGCGACGACCCTCCGGGTGACGCTTGCCGCCGCGGTCCTGTTGCCGATCGCGGCTTTCGCGGAAACCCCGATGACCGCACGGCAGATGCTGGCTCACGCCCAGACGCAAGCCCTCAATGTCCCCGGCGACATCAAGAAGCCGGAGCTGGACCGGAGCGAGAAGATCACCAGCGCATCCATCGCCGCACCTCTCGAGGCGACCGCCATCGCGGCACCGCTGCCGGTGATCGAGCCCCCGGCGCCGATTGTGCCGCCGAGCACGACTGTTGCCGCCCCTGTCGTCGCGCCAGAAGCCGTCTCGCCGCAAACCCGCGCCAATGTGCTGGTCGCCGTTGCGCCCACAGCCGACGTGGTCAAAGCACCCAATACCACGATCGTCGCGCCCCCCGTCGTCGCCAACACCGCGCCGCCTCCCGCGGCTCCAGTGGCGCCTCCTGCGGCAGCAATTGCCGCGCCTGCCGCAGCATCATCAGCCGCAGCTCCGGCTGCAACCGCCACCCAAGCGCCGCGAGCCCAAGCCGTTCCCGCCGCTCCGTCCGCCAAGTCGCCCTCGCCAGAGAAGACAGCTCAGGCGCAGCGTCAGCCGACCCCGACGAGCGCGGCCCCGGCACGCCCTGCCCGCAAGTCCGCAGCAAGATCATCGGTCCGCAGCAGCGACACGGCCGTCGAGACCCAGATCGCCCGCATCATGCGCCGGCCCGAGGTGCAGTCGCTGATGTCGCAGTATGGCTTGGAGTGAAGATGAGCAGCGTGGATCGACGGGGTCAGAGCTCAGTTCTGCGGCACGTCGGTCGCATGCTGATCAGCCGGGGAATCGAACAGGCATTGCAGAGCAGGCTTGGCGATCCTGGTGAAGGTCGGGCCTATCTCCGCCTGCTTGCTGGGCGGCACCCACGCCGTCTCGATCCTGGGGACGCCAGTCTCCCTGATTCCGCGCAGCAGCGCCGCGCGGAGATCGGGATCCTCGACGAGGGCGGCGGCCTTGTCGTGCAGGCAGGAGCAGACGGCCTCAGGATGCCTGCTCCGGCCCAGCATGTGAGGCGCGCATTCGCGGACGAACTCGCCACGCAGATCGGGCAATCGCACCGCCGGCTGGGCGTCGACGGGGGACCAGGAGAGACACGATATGGCGGTGAATACCGCAGCACCCAGTCGAACGAGCATGATGGACCGCTGGCCTCGTGTTGTTCTCATGTCATCCGCGCCGGACCGGACGACACAATGGGATGACACTGCCGTCCGCCAACGTTTCATAACCATTTCACGTTTCATCCGGGCGGCGGCACAAGCCAGAAATGGTTTCGTTGGCCGCTGTTTTGTTTCGTGCAGCCAGCCGGACGACACAAATCGCAACCGGAACGAGAGCTCTGAATTGTCTTCAAACAGAGAGTGCTGGTGCATCGGACCGGCACCCGAGCAATTGATCGCTCGGCGCGGCAGTCAGGTCCGGACCATGGAGGGCTTCTTAAGATCCGCGCTGTAACGCTGCCGCATGAGCAAGTCTCCCGTCCCAGCCTCCGCCGCCAAAACGCAGCATCGTCGCGATCCGCTGTCCGCACCGATGGCTCAACAGCGCCGCGAGAGCTTTGCTGGGTCAACACAGCAAAGCCTGATCCAGCTGATCGGCTGCCACGATCCCGACAAGCGCAAGCTGCATGGCAAGACTGCGGACAGCCGATCGACGATTGGCAAGTCGCTTATTGAATGAAGTCGCCGCACTTCTGGACTTCACCATCATCCGCCTTGCCCCAGGGCATCACTGGGACCGATGACGTCGAGTTCTTCGGCGACCCCTCGATCAGCCTGTCGGAATAGACCATGTAGACGAGCACGTTGCGCTTGGCGTCGCAGCCGCGCACGATCTGCATCTTCTTGAAGAACAGCGAGCGCCGTTGCCGGAACATGTCGTCCGCCTGTTCGAGCTTGCGCTTGAAGCGAATCGGTCCGATCTGCCGGCAGGCGAGCGAGATGTCGGAAACCTCCTCGGCAAGGCCGAGCCAGCCGGCGTAGCCGCCCTTCTGAGGAACGGTGAAGTGGCAGGCGACCCCCTCAACCTCTGGATCATCAACGCCATAGGTCGCGAGCTTGTCATTCGGGCTTAGCAGCTTGAACACCGTCGACCGACGGAAGATCAGGTCCGGCTCATCTGCGGCGTGGGCTGACATCACGGGCGAAGACAGTCCGATAAGCGATAGGAAAGCTAAGGTTTTCAGCCACAGATCAAACCGGTTGGTGGCTCTGAACGACATGTCGGTCTCCGTTATACCGCCGATGCTCGGCGTAACGCCCATGTAGGAACACAAACGCCTGCAAGGAAGGCACGGCCTGCCGCTGCGCGATGCGCGTTTAACGGGATGTGAGGCTTTTCTGCTACGATTGGAACGAAAATCAGGGCGGCAGAAGCCCCAAGCTGGTGAACGCAGACTCCGTCTGCGACACTAAAGACCAGATGGTTCTTGAGGATTTGCCGGAATGCTCTGCGTTCGTGCAGCCGCCAGGGGGCGGTTCTTTTGTGCAGCAATTGTTTCAGTACCGCTTGTCCTAGCCGCAACACCATGGGCTGACGCAGCGTCTTATTACTATTGGAACGACCAGCAGCCTGTCACCATCGCTCCGCCGTTGCGCCCGGCCGTGCAGCCGCGCAAGCCGAAGGCCAAGAAGACCGCCACGATCGAGAAGGAAGCTGCCAAGCCGCAGGGGCCCCTCACGATCGCCGTGTCGATCAACAAGCAGCAGGTCAAGGTGTATGACGCCAACGGCCTGTTCGCCGAGGCTCCGGTCTCGACCGGCATGAAGGGACACTCCACGCCGATGGGCGTGTTCAGCGTCATCCAGAAGCAGAAATTCCATCGCTCAAACATCTACAGCGGCGCGCCGATGCCGTTCATGCAGCGCATCACCTGGTCGGGTGTCGCGCTCCATGCCGGCGTTCTTCCGGGCTATCCCGCCTCGCATGGCTGCATCCGCATGCCCGCGAGCTTTGCACCCAAGATCTACGGCTGGACGCGGATGGGATCACGCGTTCTCGTGACGCCGGGTGAAGTGGCCCCGGCCAGCTTCTCGCACCCGATGCTCGCCGCGCTAAAGGCGCCGCAGCCGAGCGCCTCGGCGCAGCCCGACGCCAGCGCTCCTGCGGCCAAGTCGGACAAGGGCGCAGCCGTGGCGACACCGACCATCACGGTCGCGACCATCGACCTGCGCACAACGATCGGCCATGCCGAGGGCGGCCCGGCCATAGCAGACATCAGTGCAGCCGCCCGTCAGTTACGAACCGCGGACGCCAGCAATGCCACCGGCGTGCCGGCCCTGACCTCGGACGCGTCGCCGAGCGCCGAAGCATTGCGCCGCGACACGAACGCCGCCGCCGATCTGAAGCCGGCCGTCGCCGACACGACGACAAGCGAGGCCGGGGCCGCGTCGGTCAAGGCGGAAGCCGCAACTCCGGACGAGCGCAAGCCGGCCGCGGGCGACACCGGACCGGCTCTGGCCAGCCAGCCGGCTCCTGGCGAAAAGAGCAACGCGGAGGCGACGGGATCCACCACCGAGGTCAAGCCCGCTGAAGCCAAGGCCGAAGCAACGCCTGCCGAAGCAACGCCCGCCGACACAAAGCCCGGTGACGCGAAGATCGCGGACCAGCCTGGGGCACCGTCCCCGACGACCGCAGACGCTCCGGCAAAGCCCGCCGATGCCAACGATCTCAACAAGGATCAGTCCCGCGTGGCCGCGCCCGACAAGCCGATCGCGCCGAAGCCGGAGTTGAAGCGCAACAGCCAGATCGCGATCTTCATCAGCCGCAAGGACTCCAAGCTCTATGTCCGGCAGAACTTCGCGCCGGTGTTCAACACGCCGGTGACGATCGCGCCCTCCGACAAGCCGCTCGGCACGCATGTGTTTACCGCGGCAGCTGACAAGGCGGATCCCGCAACGATGCGCTGGACGGTGATCTCGCTGCCGACCTCGGCGCGCGCCGTCGCGGCGAATGACGGTGCCGACAAGGCGGTCCGACGCGGCAAGAAGGTCGCGGATGCGCATGTCGAAGCGAAGCCGGCGGTCGTGTTGAGCACGCCGTCCGAAGCGCTCGACCGCATCACCATTCCTGCCGACGTCATGGCCTGGCTCGGTGAGGCGCTGTCGACCGGAAGTTCGCTGATCGTCTCCGACCAGGGCATCAATCAGGGCGAGACCGGCGAAGGCACCGAGTTCATCGTTTCGCTGCGCTGACGACCGACGACCTCCCTCTTTCCGCCCCAGGGCAAGGGTATCCCTTGCTGGAAAGCAGCATGATCCAACACCACGCCGCGCCCGTTGATAGAACGGCCGGCTGAGTGCGGGCGCATGCCTGCTGACGGGGCTGACTCTGCACAGGGAGATTCACATGATCGATCGCAGGATGGTTGTTCTCGGCCTCGGCGCGTCCTTGTCAGGCACGCTGCTCGCGTCGCGCGCGGCTCTGGCCGACAGTGCGGTGAGCAAGACCACGGCTTACCGCTTCTCCTTCCCGGTGCCGTCGGGCGAGCCGATACGCCTGGCCGATCTTGCCGGCAAACCAGTCATGGTGGTGAACACGGCCTCGCAGTGCGGCTACACGCCCCAGTACACCGGGCTGCAGCAGCTCTGGAGCGAGTTCCATGAGCGCGGCCTGACCATCATTGCGGTACCATCCAACGACTTCAACCAGGAGCCGGGCATCGGCGGCGACATCGCGCAGCTCGCCAACAAGGAATACGGCGTGACCTTCCCGATGACCTCGAAGGCGGTCGTCACAGGCTCCAACGCCCATCCGTTCTACCGCTGGGCGGCGGAGGCCCGTCCGAAGGACACCCCGCGCTGGAATTTCCACAAGTACCTGATCGGACGCGACGGCTACATCGCCGACGTGTTCGCCTCCTCGGTCGAGCCGACCGATACGCGGGTCAAGACCGCTGTCGCCCGGATGCTCGCGGCCGGCTGACCAACACTTTAGGCAACACTTGGCAAGAATGCGGCGGGAGCCGGCAACTTCCCCGTGTTTTTGCCTCGTTTCCTTTTGGCGCCGATCCGGCCGCTGGGGTAGTATCCCAAGCCGGATGGTGGAGCGACTCTGGATCCCCGACGCTCCCGTTGCAACAACCCCCGAGGAAACACGATGCGGATTGCGGCTGGATTGGTGTTCGCAGGTTCTCTGGCGGCCTCGCTGTTGGCGTCTGGCGCCGCCTGGTCGCAGGCGCAGCGGACGGCGGCAGCGCCGACCCCCGCTGCAGCTCCGGCTCCGGTCGCAGCCCAAGCGGCCGCCCCCCAGGCTCAGCCACCGCGCGCGCCCTGCATGAACCCCGAGGCGCTCGGCGTCGGCCGCACCGTCGAGATCGACACGACCGGCGGCCCCGGCTTCGGCTTCGAGCACTTCAAGGACCTCGACTTCCTCAAGGACCACGAGGTCGTCCTGACCTTCGACGACGGCCCGTGGCCGGAGAACACCCCCGGTGTGCTCAAGGCGCTCGCCGACCAGTGCACGACGGGCATCTTCTTCATCATCGGCAAGCACGCGACCTACTATCCGGAGATCCTCAAGCAGGTCTACAACGCCGGCCACACGGTCGGCACGCACACTTGGTCGCATGCGGCGCTGACCAACAAGAAACTGACCGACGACCAGCGCAAGGAAGAGATCGAGCTCGGCATCAGCGCCGTGAAGTGGGCACTCGGCGGCAACTCGCCCGCGCCGTTCTTCCGCTTCCCGGCACTGCAGCACCCGCCGGAGATGGTGACCTATCTCGGCACCCGCAACATCGGCATCTTCTCCTGCGACCTCGACTCGTTCGACTTCAAGGCGAAGAACGCGCAAGCCGTGCTCGACGTCACCTTCAAGAAGCTCGACAAGCTCGGCAAGGGCATCATCCTGATGCACGACTTCCACAAGCACACCGCCGAAGCCCTGCCCGAGATGCTGCGCCGCCTGAAGGCCGGCGGCTACAAGGTGGTCGCGATGCGCGCCAAGGCGCCGGTGCAGTCGCTGCCGCAATATGACGAGCAGCTTGCCAAGGTTGCGAAGCTGCCGACGGTGAGCCAAAGGCCGGTCTCGAGCGTTGTGACGACAGTGTCCGAATGAGACAGGATTCCTTTCGTCAGTGACCAAGCTTCGTATCGAAGGTTACGTGATCGTATCGGCCGACGGCATGTTGGCCGATGCTGACAATGTGATGCCCGGGGTTCTCAAATTCCCGGGCGACGCCGAGTTTTTCTCCAGCGCGCTCGACGGCGCCGATTTGATCGTCCACGGCCGCAACTCCTATGAGGACCAGCCGAACTCGCCGAAGCGCAAGCGGCTGATCGTGACCAGCAAGATCGCGGCGCTGGCGCCTGATCCGGAGAAGCCGCTCTCCACGCTGTGGAACCCCGCCGGTGCCTCGTTCGAGCAGGCCTGCGAGGCCGCCGGCGTCACGACCGGCACCGTTGCGGTCATCGGGGGTCCTGTCGTGTTCGACATGTTCATGGACCGCTACGACACGTTCTTCCTGTCGTTCGCCCCCCGCGTGCAACTGCCCGGCGGCGCGCCCTGCTTCACCGAGGTCGGCCCCGGCCGGTCGCCGCAGCAGGTGCTGACGGCGCACGGCATGACACCCGCCAATCAGCTGATGCTCGATCCCGCCGACGACGTCAGCGTCACCGCCTGGCAGCGCGCGTCCTGATCCGGGCCGTCAGATGTCGCCATAGGCGCTCTGCTCCGGCGCCTTTGGTCCCTTGCCGTAGCCGAAGATCATGAACAGCGCGCCGATGATCGAGAGATTCTTCAGCGCGTCGATCAGGGTCTTGGCGTTGTCGGGCGGGGTCTGGTTCCAGAAATCGTGGAAATAGAAGATCGTCGCGCCGACGAAGAGGATCATCAGCGCCGCGAAGAACCGCCCGAGGAAGTTCAGCGCGATCATCGCGCCGGCGAACACCTCGAAGGCGCCGGAGGCAATCGCCAGGATCTGCGGCATCGGCATCTTCGCCGCCGCCTCGAGCTGCGCCGCATACGGCGCGAGCACGGCGGGAATCGTGACCTTGGCGGCAATGATATCGGCCGTCACCGGAATGCCGAACAGCTTGGTCGCGCCTGAATAGATGAAGATCACGGCGAACAGAACGCGCCCGAACGTAATGAAACCCGGCATTCTCGCCCTCACGGATCAACTTCAAACGATGTGTCGCCGGCCCGCCGGGCCGGATATGTGACGTCGCGAACGCTTTTCACCAACAAAGGCGGGCGGAATGCGACCGAAACCGGACGAATTCCGCCACACTTCGATCACGTCAATACGATCACGCGAACAGCGTCGGCTGCGCCCTCCCCGCCCGCTCCTGCGCCTCGACGGCGGCGACCGCCGTCATGTTGAGAATGCCGCGCGCCGTCACCGACGGGGTGAGGATGTGCGCCGGCCTCGCCGGTCCGATCAGGATCGGTCCCACGGGAACCGCATCCGCCAGCACCTTGATCATCTGATAGGCGACGTTGGCGGCATCGAGGTTCGGCATGATCAGCACGTTGGCCGAGCCTTCGAGATCCGAATGCGGCAGGATCGCCTTGCGCGCGGTCGCCGACAGCGCGGTGTCGCCCTGCATCTCACCGTCGGCCTCGAGGTCCGGACGATGCTGCTTCAGCAGCGCGGTGGCCTGCCGCATCTTGCGCGAGGACTCGGTGTCGTAACCGCCGAAATCGGAGTGCGAGACGAAGGCGATCTTCGGCTTGATGTTGAAGCGCGTGACGTGATTGGCCGCGAGCGAGGCCATCTCGGCGAGCTCCTCGGCGGTCGGATCGGGCCGCACCTGGGTGTCGCCGATGAAATAGGCGCCCTTGCTGGTGATGGTAAGCGCCAGCGCCGCGTAGTCGCTGACACCCGGCATGAAGCCGATGATCTCGCGGACATGGCGCAGATGGCTCATGTAGCGGCCCTCGACGCCGCAGATCATCGCATCCGCCTCGCCCCGGACCACCGCGAGCGCGGCGATGACGGTGGCGTTGGTGCGCACCACCGTGCGCGCCGCATCCGGCGTCACACCGCGGCGGCCGGCGATCTCGATGTAGCTCTGCACATAGGAGCGATAGCGCGGATCGTCCTCGGGGTTGACGAGGTCGAAGTCGCGCCCGGCCTTGATCGACAGGCCGAAGCGCTTGATGCGCGCCTCGACGACGCTCGGACGTCCCACCAGGATCGGCCGCGCCAGCTTCTCCTCCAGCACCACCTGGGTGGCGCGCAGCACGCGCTCGTCCTCGCCCTCGGCATAGATCACGCGCACCGGCTGGGCTTTCGCCTTGGCAAACACCGGCTTCATGACGAGGCCGGAGCGGAACGCGAAGCGCTCGAGCAGCGCGGTATATTCGTCGAAATTGGTGATCGGCCGGGTGGCGACGCCCGACTCCATCGCGGCCTTGGCGACGGCCGGCGCAATGCGCAGGATCAGGCGCGGATCGAATGGCGAGGGGATCAGCGAGCCCGGGCCAAACCCCTGCGTCTCGCCGGTGTCGAAGCCGCGCGACACCGCATCCGACGGCGGGTCCTGGGCGAGCTGCGCGATCGCGTCGACCGCGGCCTGCTTCATCGCCTCGTTGATCGCGGTGGCGCCGACGTCGAGTGCGCCGCGGAAGATGAACGGGAAGCAGAGGACGTTGTTGACCTGGTTCGGGAAGTCCGAACGTCCGGTGCAGATCATCGCGTCCGGCCGCGCCGCACGCGCCTCCTCCGGCATGATCTCCGGATTCGGATTGGCGAGCGCCATGATCAACGGCTTCTCGGCCATCTGCTTCAGCAGCTCCTGCTTCAGCACGCCGCCGGCGGACAGGCCTAAGAAGAGGTCGGCGCCGCCGATGACTTCGGCGAGCGTCCGCTTGTCGGTCTTCTGCGCATAGACCGCCTTCCACGGATCCATCAGCGTGTTGCGCCCCTCATGCACCACGCCGTCGATGTCGCAGACCCAGATGTTCTCGCGTTTCGCGCCCATCGAGACCAGCAGATTGAGGCAGGCGATCGCGGCGGCGCCCGCGCCTGACGTCACGATCTTGACCTCGGACAGCTGCTTGCCGGCCAGCGACAGCGCGTTCTTGATCGCGGCGCCGACGATGATCGCGGTGCCGTGCTGGTCGTCATGGAAGACCGGGATCTTCATCCGCTCCTTGAGCCGCGCCTCGATCTCGAAGCACTCCGGTCCCTTGATGTCCTCCAGGTTGATGCCGCCGAAGGTCGGCTCCAGCGCCGCCACCGTCTCGACCACCCGGTCGATCGTCTCGGCATTGATCTCGATGTCGAAGACGTCGATGCCGGCGAATTTCTTGAACAGGACCGCCTTACCCTCCATGACCGGCTTGGAGGCCAGCGGGCCGATATTGCCGAGCCCGAGCACGGCGGTCCCGTTGGAGACGACGGCCACGAGGTTGGCGCGCGCCGTCAGCGAGGCCGCCTCGGCCGGGTTGTTGGCGATTTCGGTGCACGCTGCCGCCACGCCCGGGGAATAGGCCAGCGCGAGGTCACGCTGGTTGGCGAGCGGCTTGGAGGCCTGGATCTCCAGCTTGCCGGGCCGCGGCAGCCGGTGATAGGCCAGCGCTGCGGAACGAAGATCTTCAGAATAGGACGACGACATACGTGCTCCAGCGTTTCCGACCCCGGTCGGTCTCGTGAGGCGCGTTCAGGACGCGTTTTTTCCGGCCGGTGGAACCGCATGTGATGCACGCTGAGCGGTTTTCATGCAACATCGGAAACCATGTCCGGGAACAGACCAGGGGCAGCAAATTCTCAAGTTGGCAGAGGCACATCCCTATCCGATCCGCCCTGCCAACACCATGACCATCAAACCACGACCCTCAAACCACGACCCTTGCGCTGCCTGAGGCGCTTTGCGGGAGCAGATTGAATGAAGCGGATTGTGATTGGCGTTCTCGTCGCGGTTGCGCTCGGCGTTGCCGGCTTTTTGGGCGTCCCCTGGTACGCCCAGGCCCGCGCCGAGCGTGAGGTCGAGGCAAGCTTCGCACAACTCCGGCAGAATGGCGCCTCCGCCAGTCACGGCAAGGTGGCCTTCGACCTGTGGAGCCGCAAGCTGTCGATCGCCGACGTCAAGATCGAGTCGGCCAGCCAGCCGCCGGCCGGCGTGAGCTTCGGCACCGTCACCGCGACCGGCCTGAGCCAGCCCGACAGCGAGCACGTTTCTGCTGCCAGCATCGAGCTGAACGACGTGGCGATCAGCGGCCAGGCCGCCGGCCCCGCGGCGCTGCGCCTCAGCTACAAGCTGCCGCAACTGGTGGTGAAGGATTACGCCGGCCCGGCCCGGTTCGCCGCCATCCCCGCCGGCACCGGAACGCTCGACGTCTATCGGGCGCTCGTCCAACAGTTCGTCGCGATCAACGCCACCTCGATCACCGTGCCGCGCACCACGGGCACCATGGACGGCGGCGCCGCAACGGGCCCGGCCGAGTTCACCTATTCCGGACTGACCTTCGACGGCATCAAGGCCGGCCGGATCGCGAGCTACAAGCTCGACGAGGTCACCTTCACGATGAGCCCGCAGCAGCCCGACGGCAAGGCCGACAAGATGCAGGGGCGCATCGCGGACATCGTTCACCACGACCTGGACACCAATGCGCTCATCGCCCTGCTCAGTTCCGATGCCGCCAAGGACGATCGCACCTACCGGGTCTACGGCAAGGTCACGATGGGAGCCTACGAGATCAACTCGTCGGCCGGTGTGCGCATGCGCATCGACGGTGCGACGCTCGATGAATTCAACGTCCGCCCCTCGCGCCTGCAACTGCCGGCGCTGATCGCGGCGTTGCCTGCTGCGCCGGCCGCCCAGCCGACGCCCGAGCAGGCGCGCGATCTGATGGAGCGGGTAGCGGGCGTCTATGAAGGCATCGCAATGCGCAATGCCGAGATCCGCGGCCTCGTGGTGGAAACCCCGCAAGGCCCGTTCAAGCTGGCGAAGATCCACTTCGACCTGAAGGACGGCAAGGGCGACATGGCGGTGGAAGGCCTCGACGGCCGCGCCCCCAACGGGCCGGTCAAGCTCGGCCGCTTCGCCTTGAAGGGCTTCGACTTCTCCGGCCTGATGCATTTCGCGGCCAAATATTCCGCCGCTGGCGCGAAGCCTGCCGCGGCCGACGCCGCCGAGTTGTTCAAGATGCTTGATGGCGTCGAGCTGAAGGCGCTGACGACGCCCTACAAGGCCGGCGACAAGCCGGTGCAGATCGACAATGTCAGCCTCGACTGGGGCCAGTTCGTCGGTCCCATCCCGACCAAGGCGCGGCTGGTCGCCAAGATGGCCGGGCCGCTCGATCCGTCCAATCCGGCGCTGCTGCCGCTGCTGGTCGCCGGCATCGACACCGCGGCGTTCGATGCCGATCTCGGCCTCGGCTGGAGCGAGAGCGCTGCGACCTTCGCGCTGGAGCCGTTCAAGCTCGAGGTCAGCAATCTCGTCGCCGCTTCCGCCAACGTGTCGCTGGCGCAGGTGCCGCGCGAGGTCTTCACGGTCGACGTGCAGCAGGCCATGACGGCGGCCGAGAAGATCGAGGCGGCCGGCCTCGCGCTGACGCTGCGCGATCTCGGCGCGGTCGACGTGCTCGTCGCCAACTACGCGCGCGGCCATTCGATCCCCCGCGATGCCGCGCGCAAGGCGCTGGTCGACAGCATCAAGGCGATCGGCGCGCAGGTCGCCGCCGACAATGCCGACGTTGTGAGCGCCGTCGATGCGCTGAGCCGCTTCGTCGAGAAGCCGCGCCAGACCTTCACGCTCAAGCTCTCGCCGCGCGCCAAGGTGCCGGCCATGCAGCTCGCCCAGCTGATTGCGATCGACCCGCCGAGCGCGCTGGCGCAGTTCAAGATCGAGGCCCAGACGGCGCCGTAACCGGCACATGAGTCCACGCCTCTCTCCGCAGTCATTCCGGGAAGACTTATGATACCGCCTCCCGCCACGCACTCGGCGCGCTCCTCTCCCCGTCCTTCACGGGGAGAGGTGAACCGAGCAAGTCGCAGCACCTCGATACAAACTTCGATCCTACATCTCGCGATCCGTCGCCGATGTGCGCAGACTCTTCGGCTTTGCCTGATGATTTCACGGTGAAGTTCACGCGAACTAACAAAGAGACGCGCTTATCCGATCCCGCGGCTTCTTCGCCCGAGTTGTTCCAATCGTTCGGCCCTCTCTCGTTCGAAGAGGGCGCAGGGAATGCCGGGTGCTGGCCGCAACCCATGGCCCGCCTGCGAAAAAAATGCAGGCGGCAGGAACCACAGGTGCTGCCGGTCATCCGGCATTCCCTGCGCGATGGGCTTTTCGGCTGCTTTACGCTCTCCCCGGGGACCGGCTTGTTTGTCCCCGTCATCCGCGCGACGCCAAGGCATCGGCGCGAATTTGACACCAGCATCGGGGTGTCAGAACCACGCAACTTGACCGCCTGCACCCTGCCCTTCGTCCACGCGACACGCGCGTTGCGACAGACTGCAGCCACCGCCTCCCCACCTCACGTCTCGTGACGACCGCGAACCGTCCCTCTTCATCGAGGCGGGATGGCCGGAAATGTGGAGGTGATTTGCCCGACGGTGCAAGGGGAATGATTGCGACTAACTAACACGACGGGCAATTTGCGCATGAGGGAGATGCACGAAATGCCCGTCGGGCAGAGTTTGGATGAAGCAGGCTGGAATGCATGAGTGGGCCAACAGCGATCGTACCCGTCCTTACGAGGCGCAATCGCGCCGAAGCAATCCAGACGTCCCGTCTCGCCATGGATTGCTTCGCTGCGCTCGCAATGACGGTGGTGAGGCACAAGCCGGCGGCCTCATCCTCCGCCGTCATCCCGGCGAACGCCGGCATCCATAGCCGCCGAGGTTGGTGGGGCGTTTAGACGAGAGTTTCCTTGGAACCAGCGATCGTTTCCAGGTTGATCTTCGCCGCCCCCACTGCTGTCATGCTCCGCGAAAGCGGAGCATCCAGTACCCCTTGGCAGGCGAGATTGAACCGAAGTATCACGGCGTACTGGATCGTCCGCCTTCGCGGACGATGACAGCCGGAGCCAACCTGATCAATGTGCCAAGGACTCTGAAAACGGTCGTCTAGAAGCTGCCAGTCCTCCTTCCGATCGTCTCCTTCAATCAGCGTCCCGCGTCGGCTCTGCACCGCGCTGACGCGCGGGACGGCTGGTAAGGGGCGACAGCTAGGTCGCCCGCTACAACCTCTTCTCGAAGCACACTGCCTCTGGCCTACCAGCATATTTGCCGTAGTTCGCAATGCGACGATACCCGTGCCGCTCGTAGAACGCGACTGCGCGCGCATTGATCAGACGCGTCTCCAGACGGATCGCTCGATAGCCGTAATCCGCCGCCGCGGTTTCGAGATGCGCGAGGATCGCGGCGCCGACCCCTGATGTGCCGGGCCGCGCATACATCCGCTTCACTTCGGCGATATCGGTGTCGAGCGGGCGCAACGCGCCGCAGCCGACAGCTTGCCCCGCCTTGTCCCACGCGACCAGGAAGCATGCCTTCGGCCCGCGCACGTCGTCCGGATCAAACGACGCGCGGCCGCCGTCGCCGGTGATGCGTGCGAGTGCAGCGGACAACTCCGACATCAAGCTTTCTGCATCGGCAGAAGCCGGATCCTGTTCCAATATCATCAACATCAGTAGCCGCGACGAAGATGCAGCACATATCGACCAGCTGCAATCAAGTACAGGCAGCCATTTACAGATGCCCAGCCAAGAATTGAAGATCCGCATCAGCTGCTGGCATCTGTTAATTTTTTTGGCGAACGCGCCTTGCGCCTTACTGTTCGGTCGACGAAGCCAATCCGTTCTTCATGCCCCAGCCGCATGTGGCACGCTTGCTCCATGCCGTCGCGCGGCACGAGCGGACTTGCGAGGCGCTTGAATACTCTCGCTTTGGTTGTATGATCCTGCTCAACGGTTGACGCTGCGCAAGCGCCGCTCGATCCGCACCTCGCCTGCGCCGCCGTCTGCCGCACTGCTTCGGTTCAACACGTGGCGTGGTCGGGGCCGGCAGAGCCCTCAAGGGAGGAGCCTATGAGCAATCCCATGATGCAGAAATGTGCGGCTGAGGCGATCGGGACCTTCTGGCTGACGTTCGGCGGCTGCGGCAGCGCGGTGATCGCGGCCAAATTCCCGGAGGTCGGGATCGGACTGGTCGGCGTCTCGCTTGCGTTCGGGCTGACGGTGCTGACGATGGCCTATGCCATCGGCCATATCTCCGGATGCCACCTCAACCCGGCCGTCACTGTGGGGCTCTGGGCCGGGGGCCGCTTCCCGGCGCACGATGTGGGACCTTATTTGTTGGCCCAGGTCATTGGCGCCGTCGCGGGTTCGGCGGTGTTGTATACAATCGCGAGCGGCACGGCGGATTTCGACGTCGCCAAGGGCTTTGCCGCCAACGGCTACGCCGCGCATTCCCCCGGTCAGTATGGCCTGTTCTCCTGCTTCCTGGCCGAGCTGGTGCTCACCCTGATGTTCCTGTTCGTCATCATGGGTTCAACACACGGCAAGGCGCCGGCCGGATTTGCCCCGATCGCGATCGGGCTGTGCCTGACGCTGATCCATCTCATCGGCATTCCCATCACCAACACTTCCGTCAATCCCGCCCGCAGTACGGGTCCGGCCTTGTTCGTCGGCGGCTGGGCCCTGGCGCAGCTGTGGCTGTTCTGGGTGGCGCCGCTGCTCGGCGGGGCGCTCGGCGGCATCGTCTACCGTCAACTCAGCGAACAACCTGCTGCTGCGATCACCGGCATCGCTCCCGCGACTCCGGCAGAATGAGCCGTTGACCGGCGATGACAGCCGTAGGCGGCTTATACTCGTTGCGGTGACCGTCCACTTTCATCCTTATTAGTACTTGCGGCGACCATCACTTTTCCGCGCGTTGATTTGAAACAGTCCTTGCCGCAGTTGCCGCCGGCAGGCGCCCGAGTCGCTCGCTGACCTTCGGTTCCAGACTTGCTGCGATCACCAGCCGCGCACTCATCTCAAGAAGCGCCCTCACTTGAAGGTCTCGGTTCCCTGCGTTCCCACTTGATGTGGCATCGCAACGAAGGCATCATCCAGCTTCCATCGGACCCGATTTGATCGGGTGGCTCGGCCCGGCGCCTATCCCCGGGAAACCCCTCAGCAACGCGACTCCGCCTGACGTAGAGGCCGCAAGGGGCATTGCCCGTCGCTGCGCTGGTCCAATCCTGGTTTCAAATCATGAGGTTCCTGCAGACGCTTCGCCGCGAATGGCTGGCGAACATTCCCACCGAGATTCTCTCCGGCCTCCTGGTCGCGCTGGCCCTGATCCCCGAGGCGATCGGCTTTTCCATCGTCGCCGGCGTCGATCCCAAGGTCGGCCTCTACGCCTCGTTCTCCATTGCCTGCGTCACCGCAATCGTGGGCGGCCGGCCCGCGATGATCTCGGCTGCCACCGCCTCGACGGCCGTGCTGATGATCACCCTGGTGCGCGACCACGGACTGCAATACCTGTTTGCAGCGACCGTGCTGATGGGCATCATCCAGATCGTCGCCGGCGCGCTGCGGCTTGGACTGCTGATGAAGTTCGTGTCGCGCTCCGTCATGACAGGCTTCGTCAACGCGCTCGCAATCCTGATCTTCATGGCGCAACTGCCGCAGTTCGTGCATGTCGGCTGGGAGACCTATGCGATGGTGCTCGCCGGACTGGCCATCATCTACGGCGTCCCGTTCCTGACGAAGCTCGTGCCCTCGGCGCTGATCAGCATCATCGCGCTGACCGCCTTCACCATCATCTCCGGGCTCAAGCTGCGCACCGTCGGCGACATGGGCGAGCTGCCGTCGGCTCTGCCGGTATTTGCGCTGCCGCAGGTGCCGTTCAATCTGGAGACATTGCGGATCATCCTGCCCTACTCGCTGACGATGGCCGCGGTCGGCCTGCTGGAATCGCTGCTGACGGCGACGATCGTCGACGACATGACGGATACCGGCAGCAACAAGAACCGCGAATGCGTCGGCCAGGGTGTCGCGAATTTCATCACCGGTTTCTTCGGTGCGATGGGCGGCTGCGCGATGATCGGACAGTCCGTCATCAACGTCACCGCGGGCGCGCGGACGCGGCTGTCGACGTTTCTGGCCGGCGTCTTCCTGCTGTTCCTGATCGTCGTGCTCGGCGACTGGGTGAAGCAGATTCCGATGGCGGCCCTGGTCGCGGTCATGATCATGGTCTCGATCAGCACGTTCGACTGGTCCTCGATCGTCAATCTGCGCTCGCATCCGCTGAGCTCGAGCGTGGTCATGCTCGCGACCGTCATCATCGTGGTCGCCACCGGCGACCTGTCGATGGGCGTGCTGACGGGAGTCGTGCTCAGCGGCGTGTTCTTTGCGGCCAAGGTCGCCCGCCTGCTGGGCATCGAGACGCACCGATCAGAGGACGGCCGCGCGATGACCTATGTCGTCACCGGCCAGGTCTTCTTCGCCTCCTCCAACAGTCTGGTCGACGCGTTCGACTATCGGGACGTGCCATCGCGCGTCACCATCGACGTCAGCGCCGCGCATTTCTGGGACATCACGGCGATCGGTGCTCTCGACGCGATCGTGCTGAAGCTGCGCCGCCATGGCGCCGAGGTCGACGTGGTCGGCCTCAACGAGGCGAGCGCGACCATGGTCGAACGTTTCGGCACCCACCACAAGCCGGAGGCCGCGCAGCGGCCGGCACATTAGCGGCCGCCGAGCCGGGAGGCGCAAAGGCCGGCCGGCGATCGCCTTGCCGGCCGGAACGATCTACAAGCAGCGAAACCTCAGTCACGAAAACCCGCTATGCCCGACCTTCCCTCCTTCCTCCTGTTCCTCTCCGCCGCGCTCGTGGTTGCGCTGACGCCCGGTCCCGGCATTTTCTACATTGGGGCGCGAACGCTGGCCGGCGGCCGAGCGGAGGGGCTGGCCTCCAGCGTCGGCCTCGGGCTCGGCGGTCTCGTGCATGTCGTCGCCGGTGCGGTCGGGCTGTCCGCGCTGATCATGGCGAGTGCGGAAGCGTTCACGGCGCTGAAGATCGCAGGCGCATTCTACTTGATCTGGCTCGGCATCAAGACCTGGCGCGAGGCGCCGATTGCGGCGCCCGCGGAGGTGACGACGACCGGCAGCCGGCGGGCGTTTCGCGAAGGCATCATCGTCGAGGCGCTCAATCCGAAGACGGCGGCATTCTTCCTCGCCTTCCTTCCGCAGTTCGTCGATCCCTCGGGCCATGTCGCCGCGCAGTTCGTCGTGCTCGGGCTGATCTCGGTGGCGCTCAACACCAGCGTCGACCTCGTCGTGACGGTCTGGGCGGCCAAGGCGCGCCACGGGCTGGTCAGGCGGCCGGGCCTCGTCACGCGGATGCGCCAAGCCTCCGGCGCCGTCATGTGCGGTCTCGGCGGCGCCCTGCTGCTCGCGCGTCGCGCGAGCTGAGGCGTCCTTCAACCTTGCCCTGAGAGGCCGGGCCGCGAGCGGGTGAGCCTGCGAGGCGCCTTCACGCAGGCGACTTATGTCTGCGCTAACTCAGTGCCGTGACAAGCTCTCTCACGGAGGCTGAGTCGTCAGCCAGCCCCTCGTCGCGGAGCGCGTCATTCCTCTCCTCTTCGTCTGCGTACGGGCCCGACGTGACTCACAGCAAGCTCAGCTACTACGCCGAACTCGTCATCTACCCGATCGTCCTCGTTGCATTGCTGCTGCTCGACTTGTCGAGCCATGGCTTCGCCCTGCCGCGACGCTGGCTGCTCGCCGCCGCCTGCGGAGCTGCGCTGTGGACGCTCGCCGAATATCTGGTGCACCGGTTCCTCTACCATGAGGTCACGATCCTGAAGCGGCTCCACGGCCTGCACCACGCGCGGCCCAGCGCCCTGATCGGATCGCCCATGTGGGTCAGCATCGTCATCTTCGCGACCTTCTTTGCGCTCGTTGCTGAAGTCACGGACCTGCAGATCGCGAACGGAAGCACGAGTGGCCTGATCCTTGGCTATCTGCTGTATCTGCTGGTCCACGACGCCGTGCATCGCTGGCCGCTGGCCGGGCAAACGCGGCTGCACGCCTGGTTGCGCAGCTGCAGGCTTCGCCATCTGCGTCACCATCGCGACCCCAAGCCCGGCAATTTCGGCGTCGTCACGCCGTTCTGGGATCACGTGCTCGGAACGGCCCTTGCAGCGGGACGCGCGCGCCGCGCCTGAGGCGGTGATGCGCACCGACACGCGCCCCCTCTTCCGGCCTCAGTCCACCTGCTTCAGCCGATCGATCAGCCAGCGGCCGGCCGGCCCCGGCGGCGTGTCGGTGCGGTAGACGGCCGACATCCGGATCTGCGTGTCGGCTTCCGCTTCCGCAAGCGCCAGCGGCACCAGCGCGCCGCTGGCGAGATCGGCCTCGACGACATGGAACGGCATGCCGCCCCAGCCGAGGCCGGCGCGCAGGAAGGCGTGCTTCGCGCCGAGGTCGGACAGCCGCCAGGTCCGCGACGAGAACACGCGCAGATCCTTGCCCTCGGTCAGGCGCGAGCGATCCGTGAGGACGAGCTGGACGTGCTCGCTCAGCAGGTCGGGCGGGATCGCACCTTTGCATCGCGCCAGTGGATGGCGAGCGGAGGCGACCATCAGATAGCGGATGTCACGCAGCGGCTCGCTGCGCAGATCGGGATGGCCGGTCAGCAGCGGGCCGCGAATTCCGAACGCGCAGCGCTTCTCCAGCACCGGCTCGATGACCGCGCCCATGCCCTCCACCGAGACGCGCAACGGCGTGCCCGGAAAGGTCTGCTGAAACGCGGCCACGGCATCCGTCAGCACCGCGGTCGGAAACAGCACGTTCATGGCGATGCTGAGCTCCGGCTCGAGCCCCTGCGCCAGCCCGCGGGCGCGCGCCTTCAGCTCGGCCAACCCATCGGTGACCGCGCGCGCGTCGGCCAGCAAGGCGCAGCCGGCCGGCGTCAGCACGGGATAGCGTCCGGTCCGATCGAACAGGCGGACCTCCAACTGCGCTTCGAGGTTCGCGAGATTCTGGCTGATGACAGACTGCGCCCGGCCGAGCTTGCGGCCGGCGGCGGAAAAGCTGCCGGCCTCGGCGGCTGCGACGAAGGTGCGGAGCTGGTCGAGCGAGATACCGTCGAGCATGTCTATCGCTCAATCCGATGGATAATATCCAAATATATTGTCTTTTCCGATTTATCGCAACCGCTCATGGTTCCCAACGAAAGGCGGCGACGCTGCCGTAACCGGAGACCTCCCATGAAGCTGCTTCACATCGATTCCAGCGTTGCCGGCCCCGGCTCGGTCACCCGCCTGCTGTCGGCCGAGATCGTAGCCGCCCTGACCAAGGCCGGCGCGGCGGAGACCGGCTACCGCGACCTCGCTGCGGAGCCGGTCACGCATCTCACCGGCGCGCATCTCGCGGCCATGCAGGGCGGCACCGCCGACGCGGGCCTGCAGCAGGACGTCCAGGACGGCCTCCAAGCGATGGAGCAGTTCCTCGCCGCCGACATCGTCGTGATCGGCGCGCCGATGTACAATTTCGGCGTTCCCTCGCAGCTCAAGGCCTGGATCGACCGCCTCGCCGTGCCGGGCAAGACCTTCATGTACGGCGAGACCGGTCCGGTCGGCCTGTGCAAGGGCAAGAAGCTCATCATCGCCTCCGCGCGCGGCGGCATCTTCAGCGCGGGATCGCCGATCGCCGCGCTCGACCACCAGGAGACCTACCTGCAGGCGTTCTTCGGCTTCCTCGGCATTTCCGACATCGTCTTCGTGCGCGCCGAAGGCGTCGCGATGGGGCCGGAAGCGCGCGCGAAGGCGATCGAGGCCGCCAAGGCGCAGGCCCTGACGCTCGCCGCCTGACCGCTTCCATCGATCGGTTCAAGCTCGCGAGCACTCCCCATGGCCATCATGTTCTCCTCCATCGCATCGGCGCAGACGCGCGGCACGGCCGGGCGCTTCCTGGTCAAGGCCGTGGAGCTGGCGGCGCTCGGAGCTGTCGGCTCGCCGGTACTCGTCCTCGATGATTTCAGGGTGAGCGGCCGGCCGTTCCCGCCGCATCCGCATGCCGGCTTCTCGGCCGTCACCTATGTGTTTGCGGATTCGGCGGGCGGCCTGCGCAGCCGCGACTCGCTCGGCAACGATGTCACCGTCGGCGCCGGCGGCATCGTCTGGACGGAGGCCGGCAGCGGCGTCCTGCATCACGAGATCCCGGCCGGCGACCAGGAGCTTCACGGGCTACAGCTATTCGTCAACCTCAGCGCGGCCAACGAGCTCTGCGCGCCGCGTATGCTTCATATCGCCGGCAACGAGGTGCCGGAATGGACCAGCGGCGACGGCGATCGCGTCCGCGTGGTCGTCGGTGCGTTCAACGACGTCGCCTCGCCGCTGGTGCCCACCGAGCGCTTCACGTTGCTCGATGTCACGTTGCGCCAGGGGCTCGGCTACACCCTGACGCCGGGCCACGTCGCCATCATCTACGTCGTGCAGGGCGGCCTCGCCATCGCGAACGATGGCACGCATCGCGATCTCGCCGCAGGGCAAGCGATTGCCTTGCGCGGCGACGGGCGCGCGACGCTTGGGGCCGATGGCGCAGCCCAGCTCGTCATCATGTCCGGGCCTGACGTGCAGGAGCCGATCGTCGTCGACGGCCCCTTCATCATGAGCAGCGAAGCCGGGATCGCCGCCGCCCATGCGCGCTATCGCGCCGGCGGCATGGGGCGGCTGGCGCCGCTGTAATCGACCATTTTCTCACAGGAGCTTTCAGATGTACGCAGTCACCGGAGCGACCGGACAGCTCGGACGGAAGGTCATCGCGCGGCTGCGCGAGCGCCTGCCCTCTCCGGAGATCGTCGCGATCGTCCGCGATCCCGGCAAGGCGGCCGACCTGGGCGTCGCCAGCCGCGCCGGCGACTATGCCGATCCCGCGGGGCTCGAGCGTGCCCTGTCCGGCGTGAGCAAGCTCCTGCTGATCTCGTCGAACGCGTTCGGCACGCGCCAGGCCGAGCATGCCAATGTGATCGCGGCCGCGAAGCGGGCCGGCGTCGGACACATCGTCTACACCAGCCTGCTGCATGCCGGGCAATGGACGCCCGGCTTCGCCCGGGACCACGTCGAAACCGAGCGCGCGATCAGGGAATCCGGGCTCGCTTACACCATCCTGCGCAACGGCTGGTACTGGGAGAACCACACCGCGACCCTGGGCCTGGCGCTCGGCCACGGCGTTCTCATCGGCAGCGCCGGCGAGGCGCCGATCTCGTGGGCGTCGCGGCGGGACTTTGCCGATGCCGCGGTGGCCGTGCTCACCGGCGCCGGTCATGACGGCCAGACCTATGAGCTCGCCGGCGATCGGGCGCATACGCTGGCGGAGCTCGCGGCCGAGGCCGCGGATCAAAGCGCGGAGCCCGTCGTCTATCAGAACCTCACCGAGGCCGCGCACGCGGCCTTCTACGAACGCGCCGGGCTGCCGCCGCCGATCGCGGCGATGCTGGCCGAGGTCGAGGCGCAGGGCGTCGCATCCGGCGTGTTGCGGGACGACAGCCGCACGCTGTCGCGGCTGATCGGACGGCCGACCCAGTCGTTGCGGGAGGCGGTCACCGAGGCGCTGGCCGGCTGATCAGCGCCTTCGGGAGATTGCGCGGCGGGTGAGCCGCCGCGCAGGTCGCCCTACTCCAGCTCGATGGCCTGGTAGGTGCCGGTCTCGTCGAGCGTGGTGCCCCAGATCTTGTGCGAGGCCTGGTGCTCGGCGCGGCCGAACGACAGCTTGCTGCCGAGGCCGACATCGATGCTCTGCATCGACTCCAGCGTATCGACCAGACGCTCGGTCTCGAGTGGCGTCGTCTGCTTCAGCGCCTGGATCAGGATGCTGGCGGAGATGAAGCCTTCGAGCGAGGTGTAGTCCGGCTCCTCGCCGGGGAAGTACTTCGACAGCGCCGTCTTGTAGTCGAGCACAAGGCTCGAATAGCCGGCCACCGATGGCACGCCCTGCGTCACGATCACGTTCTTGGTGTATTTCGGGCCGAGCAGTTTCAGCTCCGCTGCGAGCGAGGTCGATCCGACGGCGGAGATGTTGGCGTAAATCAGTCCAGGCGCGGCGTCGTGAGTCTTCTCGATGAACTTCGCCGCCGCGCGGTCGGTCGCGATCATGATGACGGCTTTGATCGCGGGCTTCTGCGCCTTCAACTGGTTGACCGCCTCGTCAACATCCAGCGAACCGCGCGGGAAGCCGTAGCGGATGATCGGATCGGTGATGCCGTGCGCGCGGAAGGCCTTGGCGACGCCGTTGGCGCCATCGTCGCCATAGGCATCGTTCTGCGCGAACACAGCGATCTGCTTCGCTGGGATGCGCTTGACCTTCATCAGGTAGTTGACGATCGCAGCGGTCTCCTCCGCGTAGCTCGCACGGTAGTTGAAGACGTAGCGGTCGGGCGGATCGCGGCGCACGACGGCGGAGCCGCTATAGGGCGCGAAGAACAGCGCCCGCCGCTCCAGCGCGTATGGGATCGCCAGCGCATTGTTGGCGGTGCCCATGTTGCCGATGAAGCCGAACACCTGCTCCTTGTCGTAGAGCTGCGTCATCGCGCCGATCGTCTTGGTCGGATCATAGGCGTCGTCGGCCGCGATCAGCCGCAGCTTGCGGCCATTGATGCCGCCGGCATCGTTGGCGCGGCTGAATGCCGTCTCGATGCCGACCTTCATCTGGCGGGCGGACTCCTTGCGGACACCCGAGAACGGAATCACGGTACCGAAACGAATCTCAGTCTCGCTGACGCCGCGCGGCAGCGGCGGCGGAAGGTTGGCGGTGGGCTGCGTCGACGCCGCCGCCGTCGAGGGCGCCAGCGCGAAGGACAGGCTGGGTGCCGCCGACTGCTGCTGGCCGAGCGACCGCTCGAGCTCGGCCAATTGACGTTCAGCGGTCTGGCAATTCACCTGCGAGGATGCGACGCGGCCGCGACCCTCGGCGATGTAGCTGTTGAAGCTGCGGATCAGCCCGTCGCGCTCGCCAGTGTTCGACGAGCCCTGGCGGATCACCTCACTGAACTGATCGATGATGGTCTGGACACGCCCCTGGGCGATCTCGCGGCAGGTCGCGGCCTGGCCGACCACCGGGCCGACCCGGGAGGCGAGATCACGAACGGTATCGGGGGAAATGGCGAGAGCGGAAGCGGAAGGAGCGAGGAAGCAGGTACCGAGAAGGAGCGCACACCAGCGAACGGTCATATTTGAACTATCCGTTTTCTTCTGATTGGTTGGCCATGTTCACTACATGAGTCAGACAGCAATCCTATTAAGGACGGGTTGCATGACACCGCAACATCCATTCGTCCGATCGGTCTCGCCTGGAACTCGCCGCGCTGCAGCCCGCGCGACGACGCGAGGAGCCGCTGCGCGTACCGCGCTGAACTAACAGCCGGCATGCGCGATTAGTTCTCGGAATCAACGGTTTGCCGTGTTGCGCGATGACCGCCCTCGCCGGCCGGACGATGGCGCCGGCGCAGCGCGCTGCGACGCGTCCAACCCGGTGTGGACGCCATCGGACATCGCGATGAAGTTGTCAGCAGTCTTAACCAGCCTTAACGCGAGACCGTCAAATGCGCGGCGACGCCTTCAACGCTGGGTCATCTTGCGTCCGAGCTCGCGCCCTGACGGCCGGCGACGACATGCCGCAGCTCGCAATCGATAACGAGCCGGTGAGAGGAAATTGACCCGGGCAGCCGCTCGGTAGCGGCGCTGGCCGCTGGCTGCGCCGCTGGTTTGACGATAGCAGCAGTCGTCAGCTGCGGTGCGGCGTGATTTGCGAGGGGACCTGGAATGCCGTGGAAGAATACCAAGCTGGAGTTCGGCGCGGTCGCCAAGGTCTTCCATTGGACCAGCGCAGCGGCGTTCATCGCGGCCTATGCAGTGGTGTACTACGTCATCTGGTTCATGGACGACACTGCGCCTGAAGTCCTGCCGGTGCTCAACATCCATTGGGTGTTGGGCATGATCGTCGGCCTGTCGGTGTTGCCGCGCCTGCTGTGGCGGCTCGCCAACCTGCAGCCGGATCAGCCGCACGCCTCGCCTGCCGAGGCGATGCTCGCCCACGCGGCGCATTGGGGACTCTACGCGCTGCTGATCCTCATGCCGCTGACCGGCTATATCGGCACCGATGCTCCGACCGATTTCGGACTGTTCGCGCTGCCGAGCTTTCGTGAGACGGCGCTGTTCGGCTGGATCGAGACGCGCTGGGGCGTGTCGTGGGAGGCGTTCGAGCCGCCGGTCGACGCGATCCATCATTTCGTCGGCAAATGGATCGCCTGGGTCGTCGTGGCCCTGCACGTCGCAGCGGCGCTGTTTCACCACGTGGTTCGCCGCGACGGCGTGCTGACGCGGATGCTGCCGGGGCGTTCGGCTGCTTGAGGACGAGCGCCGGGAACGGCGCTGCCCTGCACTCTCCTCACGGCACTCTGCGGGAGCGCCGTGCCCACCATCTCGCGGCGGAATACGCTGATGGATGGTGGGCACGTTGCCGCCTGACGGCGGCCGCTTTGCCCATCCTAAGTCGCGTCCTGCCGAACTACTTGTTCGGCAGGCTGGTCTTGATGTGCAGCTCGCGGAGCTGCTTGGTGGAGGCTTCCGACGGTGCGCCCATCAAGAGGTCCATGGCCTGCTGGTTCATCGGGAATAGCGAGATCTCGCGCAGATTGGTGGTGCCGCAGAGCAGCATCACGATGCGGTCGACGCCGGCGGCCATGCCGCCATGCGGCGGGGCGCCGTACTGGAACGCGCGATACATGCCGCCGAAGCGGTCGACCACCTCCTGCTCGCCATAGCCCGCGATCTCGAACGCCTTCACCATCGCTTCCGGCTTGTGGTTGCGGATGCCGCCGGAGGCGATCTCGTAGCCGTTGCAGGCGATGTCGTACTGGAACGCCTTGATGGTCAGCGGGTCCTTGGTCGTCAGCGCGTCCAGGCCGCCCTGCGGCATCGAGAACGGGTTGTGCGAGAAGTCGACCTTCTTGTCGTCCTCGTTGTACTCGTACATCGGGAAGTCGACGATCCAGGCCAGCGCGAAGCGGTCCTTATCGATCAGGTTCAGCTCCTCACCGACCTTGGTGCGGGCGAGGCCTGCGAACTTCCAGAACTTCTCCGGATCGCCGGCGACGAAGAAGGCGGCGTCGCCCTCCTTGGTGCCGAGCTGGCTGCGGATCGCGGCCGTCCGCTCCGGTCCGATGTTGTTGGCGAGCGGGCCTGCGCCCTCGCCGCCCTCGCGCCACATGATGTAGCCGAGGCCGGGCTGGCCTTCGCCCTGCGCCCAGGAGTTCATGCGGTCGCAGAACGCGCGGCTGCCGCCGCCCGGTGCGGGAATCGCCCAGACCTGGTTCTTCGGGTCCTCGAGCATGCGCGCGAACACCTTGAAGCCGGAGCCGCGGAAGTGCTCGGAGACGTCCTGCATCTCGATCGGGTTGCGCAGGTCGGGCTTGTCGGTGCCATATTTGCGCAGCGCTTCGGCGAACGGAATGCGCGGCCAGCCCTTGGTGACCGGCTTGCCCTTGGCGAACTCCTCGAACACGCCGGTGACGACCGGCTCCAGCGCCGCGAACACGTCCTCCTGCTCGACGAAGCTCATCTCGACGTCGAGCTGATAGAACTCGCCCGGCAGACGGTCGGCGCGCGGGTCCTCGTCGCGGAAGCACGGCGCGATCTGGAAGTAGCGGTCGAAGCCTGACATCATCAGCAGCTGCTTGTACTGCTGCGGCGCCTGCGGCAGCGCGTAGAACTTGCCGGGATGGATGCGCGACGGCACCAGGAAGTCGCGCGCGCCCTCCGGCGAGGACGCGGTCAGGATCGGCGTCTGGAATTCGAAGAAGCCCTGCTCCTTCATGCGCCGGCGCATCGAATCGATGATCGCGCCGCGGGTCATGATGTTCTGGTGCAGCCTGTCGCGGCGCAGGTCGAGGAAGCGGTATTTCAGCCGGATGTCCTCGGGGTAGTCCTGCTCGCCGAACACCGGCAGCGGCAGCTCGGCCGCGGGGCCCAGCACCTCGATGTCGGCGACATAGAGCTCGACCTGGCCGGTCGGCAGCTCGGCATTCTCGGTGCCTTCAGGTCGGTGACGGACCTTGCCTTCCATGCGCACGACCCACTCCGAGCGCAGCTTCTCGGCGAGGCTGAACGCCTTGGAGTCGGGATCGACGACGCATTGGGTGATGCCGTAATGGTCGCGCAGGTCGACGAACAGCACGCCGCCATGGTCGCGGATGCGATGGCACCAGCCGGACAGCCGGACCGTCTCTCCGATGTTGCTGTCGCGGAGCGCGCCGCAGGTATGGGTCCGGTAGCGATGCATGGTCGTCCTGAATGGTCGGCGTGAGGAAAAGGGAATCGGTGCAGCCGTGAGGGGCGCGTGACCGAATGCGCGCAGGGTTTAGCCGAGCCGCCCCGGCGCGGCAACCGCAGGAACGGCTTTTCCGCCCCGGAGCCCGGCAAGGCGCGACAGCCATTGCAACCACCGGCGCTGCCGCCGAATTGGGCTGGCGCTGAAGCACTCATCTGGCGGCCGTTTGGGCTCGAAAAGCGGCGTCTCTGCGCTTATCTTGGGAGGTATGACCGTGCATTTCCCCTTCCAGAACTCCTACGCCACCCTGCCCGACAATTTCTTCGCCCGGGTGGCGCCGACCCCCGTGGCCGCGCCGCGGCTCATCAAGCTGAACCGGCCGCTGGCCGAGGAGCTCGGACTGAACCCGGCGGAGCTCGAGACGCCGGAGGGCGCCGAGATCCTTGCCGGCAAGACCGTGCCTGACGGCGCCGAGCCGATTGCGATGGCCTATGCCGGCCACCAGTTCGGGCATTTCGTGCCGCAACTCGGCGACGGCCGGGCGGTGCTGCTCGGCGAGGTCGTCGACAGGAACGGCGTCCGCCGCGACATCCAGCTCAAGGGCTCGGGCCCCACCCCGTTCTCACGTCGCGGGGATGGCCGCGCGGCGCTGGGGCCGGTGCTGCGCGAATACATCGTCAGCGAGGCGATGGCCGCGCTGGGCATCCCGACCACCCGTTCGCTGGCGGCGGTGATCACCGGCGAGCAGGTCAATCGCGGCATCGCCCTGCCCGGCGCGGTGCTGACGCGGGTCGCCACCAGCCACATCCGGGTCGGCACGTTCCAGTATTTCGCCGCCCGCCAGGACGTCGAGGCGGTGCGGCGGCTCGCCGACCACGTCATCAGCCGGCATTATCCGGATATCGCCGGCACCGAGCGGCCGTATCACGCCCTGCTCGACGCTGTGATCAGCCGCCAGGCCAAGCTGATCGCCGACTGGCTGCTGGTCGGCTTCATCCACGGCGTCATGAACACCGACAACACGTCGGTGTCCGGCGAGACCATCGATTACGGCCCCTGCGCCTTCATGGACGCCTACGACCCGAAGCAGGTGTTCTCGTCGATCGACGAGTTCGGACGCTATGCCTTCGCCAACCAGCCGCGCATCGCACTGTGGAACCTCACCCGGCTGGCCGAATGCCTGCTGCCGCTGTTCGACGCCGACAAGGACCAGGCGATCAAGCAGGCCGAGGCCGCGCTCGACGGCTTCGCCGCCCAGTTCACCGATGCGCATCAAGCGGGCCTGCGCCGTAAGCTCGGTCTGTTCACGCAAGCGGAAGGCGACCAGCCGCTGGCGCAGGCGCTGTTCGACGCCATGGCCGCGGCCAAGACCGACTTCACGCTCACCTTCCGCCGGCTCAGCGACGCCGCCGGGAGCGGCGATCTCGGCGAGGTCCGGGCCCTGTTCGAAGATCCCACCGGCTTCGACGAATGGGCTCAGCGCTGGCAGCAGCGCCTGGCCCAGGAACCGCAGAGCCCGGCCGAGCGGCGCGCGGCCATGCGCAAGGTCAATCCGGCCTTCATCCCGCGCAACCACCGCATCGAGGCGGTCATCACGGCGGCGGTCGAGAACGACGATTACGTGCCGTTCGAGGAGCTCCATGCGGTCCTGGCAAAGCCCTATGAGGACCAGCCGGACCGGGCTGATTATGCCGAGCCGCCGCAGCCCGAGGAGCGGGTCTTGCAGACCTTCTGCGGCACCTGACACGCAGTCTTAACTTCGCGTCCACCATCGCCTCGGCCGCGCCGGGGTCCTTAAGAAACGATCAACGCAGCCCCGACAAGTTGAACCAACAAGTCGGGGAGGTCTGAGACGTGGACGCGCTGGTGTTCGAATTCATGGGTCTGGCGATGATCGCGCTGTGCCTCATCGTACTGGCCGTACCGTCCGGACGGCGCCCTTCCGGCCGCGTCCGCCATCACTGAGGGCGCTGCCGGACCGCCCTGCATCAACCATAGAGCGATCAGCTGACATTGCGGTGCTTGCGTTCCGGCCCGATAAGGCCGACAAGCGGAGATGAATTTCGTCTCGTACCCTTTGCCGACACCCTTGACTTGTCAGCGTTTTCGGACGACGGCGTAAGAGCCTCGTCATGGATCGTTCATGGACTTGATCACCACCACTGCGGACCTTGCAGCCGCCTGCGCCCGCCTCGCCCAGCATCCGGTCATCACCGTCGATACCGAGTTCCTGCGGGAGACCACCTACTACCCCCTGCTTTGCGTCGTGCAGCTGGCCAGCGCGGATGAAGCCGTGGTGATCGACGCGCTCGCCGAGGGCATCGATCTCAAATCATTCTTCGAGCTGATGGCCAATGAGAAGGTCCTGAAGGTCTTCCACGCCGCCCGCCAGGACATCGAGATCATCTGGCACCGCGCCGGCATCGTGCCGCACCCGATCTTCGACACCCAGGTCGCCGCGATGGTGCTGGGATACGGCGACAGCATTGCCTACGACCAGCTGGTCGAACGCATCACCGGCCACCGCCCCGACAAGACCCACCGCTTCACCGACTGGTCGCGCCGCCCGCTGACCAAGGAGCAGGCGCACTACGCGGAAGCCGACGTCACCCATCTGCGCGACGTGTTCGCCGCGCTCGACGCCGACCTGAAGAAGCGCGGCCGCAGCGACTGGGTCAGCGAGGAGATGGAGATCCTCACCTCGCCCAAGACCTACGACTTCCATCCCGAGCGCGCGTGGGAACGGCTGAAGACCCGCGTCCGCAAGCCCAAGGAACTGGCGGTGCTGATCGAGGTCGCCGCCTGGCGCGAGCAGGAAGCGCAGAGCCGCGACGTGCCGCGCAGCCGCGTCATGAAGGACGACGCTGTCGGCGACATCGCCACGCACGCCCCGACCTCGATCGAGAAGCTCGGCAACCTGCGCTCGCTGCCGAAAGGCTTCGAGCGCTCCAAATGGGGCTCCGACATCGTCGCCGCCGTGCAGCGCGGACTGGCCCGTGACCTTGCCGCGCTGCCCAAGCTGGAAAAGCCGCGCAACAACTCCAACGGCGCGGCGATCGTCGAACTGCTCAAGGTGCTCTTGCGCATGACCTCGGAGCGCCATGCGGTGGCCAGCAAGGTGATCGCCACCGTCGACGATCTCGAGCAGATCGCCGCCGACGACAATGCAGAGGTTGCTGCGCTGCAGGGTTGGCGGCGCGAGCTGTTCGGCGAGGCCGCGCTCGCGCTGAAGCACGGCAAGCTCGCACTGGCCATCGACAAGGGCCGCGTCGTCAGGGTCGACCGCGCCTGACCGGCCGCAACTTTCCCGACGTCTCTCTCCGGAGTTTACCCAGTTGATTGCGGGCCGCGTCACACGCGGCCACGGTCGCGCACATCATTTGGAGCCGGACGGCCCCCTCAACTCCGCCGCGATTGTCTGAGACACCTCGACCAGAGCCAACGAAAGGATGTAGGCGCTGGTCGGCAAATCGAGCTGGCGCGCTTTCGCAATGGCCGCCTGGAGGCTGCTCGCCAATTCTTTGAGCTCTTCCTCTCGGGTCATGTCGTGGTCTCGATCGTGATGTCGGTGCTGGAGCTGCCCGTGTGAGCAAAGACGATTGCGAGCCGCCGGAACAGAAGCTGCTGCGGCTGCTGAGCGAAAATCCTGTTGATTTGCACGTCGTCGAGGCGTTGCGTCTGGTCGTTGCATTCAACAAGATCAGCAACCCATCGGATCGACGCATGGTGATCGAGCTGGCCGAGCGGCTCGCAGGCTGCTGACGGCGCCGTTTCACACCGCGAGACGGCCGCTCGCCCCGATCAGTTCGGCGCTGTCGAGCACGCCGGCGAAATTGCCGATCACCCGGGTCACGACCAGCTTGTAGGCGGCGACATCGCCCTCACAGGCCTTGCGGCAGGCTACCGCGTCTCCGATCACCTGGTAGCGATGGCTGCGGTGAAAGCCGTCCACCACCGTCGAGAGGATCGTCTCGTCGAGCGAGAAGCCGAGCATGACGCAGCGGATGCTGCGCATGTTCGACATATAGTCGGCGAACCGCGCCGAGCTGTAGGCCGACGGCAGCGGATGCTCGAACGCGATCTCACCCGGCTTCGGCTTGAAGTCGTCGAGCCAGTCGGTCAGGTTGGAGGCCGGGTTGAACCAGGCCGCCCGCGCAATCCGCTTGAGGTGGACCACCGGCCAGAGATGGCCGCGCCACAGCTCGATCAATTGCCGGCAACGGGCCATGACCACCTCGCCGTCCGCGATCAGGTGCTTGCGTCCCTCAGCCAGATATTCGCACTGCAGATCGGCGCACACCAGAACCGGAGGGTCGGTGTCGGTCGCGCCGAACAGATCGCGGCCCTGCATCACGGTCTCGCTGCAGCATAATCACGTAATGGCGAAGACGCCGGCCGGCCGGCCGAGAGATCCAGCACGCCCGGCCGATCCCAATCGCCCTCGGGACGAATGATCATGTAGGGATCGCTGTCGAGCGTGATCGCATCGGAGCACGGCTCGAGGTCCAGCACCATTTCGGTGTAGGAGAAGTCCGAGAAGGTCAGCTTGCGATTGTGGCCGAGCGGCTTGGCGCCGAAATGCGCCCAGAAGTCGACCAGGCGATCCTGCGCATGGCCATAGGCTTTCTTGAAGCCCTTGCGCCGGCAATAATCCAGCGCCTCTCGGACGAGCTTGAATGACAGCCGCGAGCGCCGATATTGATGGCGTACGGCGAGCCGCTCCACCTTGGCGAACTCGCCGAAGAAGCGCACACGCACGCATCCGGCCGGTTCCTTGCCGACGAAGCCGAGGAAATGCGCGGCAACGAGATCATTGCCGTCGAACTCCTCCTCCATCGGACAATCCTGCTCGGCGAGATAGACCGCCGAACGGATCGCCGTGACGAGCATCAGATCATTCGGATCGCGCGCGATGCGCACCGTGATCGCGCGTGGATTCGACTTCGTCGTCTTGACCGAACTAATGCCGTGCATCCGCCAGACTCCCTTTCACGAACTGCGTGGTCGATTGAAGCGAAGGCGCCAGCACCTCCGGCAGCCGGTTCCAGGGGCGTTGGTACCACCAGAGATCCGGCTGGAAACTCGCAAGCGGCGCGAACCCGAGCGCACCGAGGAACGCCCGCCCTTCCGGGCTCGATGGCTGCGCATAGTAATCAGCCGCGCGATATCGCGGCGCGCGCATCGCGTGGGCGACAATGCCGAGACCGGCGGCGCCTCGTCCCCGCGCCACCAGCGCCCAGACATAGATTGCCGCAGCGTCTTCGTCGGGTCGCGCCAGATATCTGCGCGGCGGATCGCTCAAATTGAACTCATCCAGCAGCAGCGCGTCGAGACCGGCGCAATTCAGATAGAGAAAGGCAATGCCGCCGAGCAGCCGCGTGCCGCGGCACAGCGCGAAGATCGACTCCGGATCGTGCCGCAAGAACTCCGCAAGCTCACGCTCGGAGGCGCGCACGCCCGGTATTTCCCGACGCGCCAGCTCGGCAAGCTCGCCGAGCTGATCCGGCGTGACCGGATGCGCCGCAATCAGATCTGTCAGCGGCAATGCGTCGAGCTGATGTCGCAATGTGAATTCTGCGCTTCCGCGCTGCGGGATCTGCATCTATGTTTCCAGCTTGGCTTTGATGACGTCATCATACTTGTCGGGGCTGGAGTGTATGCGGCAACATTTGCATCGGGGTGCTGCATCTACGCAGCGCGGGAAATCTGACGAAACGCTTAATGCGTCCTGGGAAGATTTAAGAGCATTTCTACTTTGTACGCGGCACAAGAGCTTCAGGAACGCGGCGGAGGCTCTCGGCCTCACCGGGACCACGCTCATGCGCAAGATCGATCGGCTGGAGGACGAGCTTGGCTTCAAGCTCTTCATTCGTGATCAATCGGGCCTGTCGCTCAGCGACGAAGGTCGATCGCTGCTGTTCGACGTCGAGCAGATGGAACGACTGAGCTTCAACATCTTCCGGCGCGCCTCGCTCTCGACCGATACGCAAGGCTCGGTGCGTGTCGCCGTGACGGAGGGGCCCGGCAATTTCTGGATCCTGCCGCGGCTGATCGATTTCCAGAAAACCTACCGCAGGATCACCGTCGATCTCAGCTGCGCGATGCAACAGGCGGACGTCTCGCGCCTGGAGGCGGACATCTCGATTCAGTTCGAACGGCCCACCAACCCCGATGTGATCGTCGCCAAGCTCGGACGGCTGCACATCTACGGCTTCGTGTCGGAGGCCTATCGCGAGGCGCATGGCCTACCGACATCGCTGGCCGATCTGAAGAACCATCGCATCGTCAAACAGCACGGCGTGCAGCTCGACGAGACCGGCTATGCGCGCATCCTCGGACTGGAGTCGCTGGAAGGCATCGTCGGCATCTCCACGAATTCGAGCGTGGCCGTGCTCTACGCCGTCGAGCGCGGCGCCGGCATCGGCTTTCTGCCGACATCGGCCATCGCCCTCGGCGCGCCGCTGGTTCCGGTCGATCTCGGCATCAACTACCACATGGATCTGTGGCTGACCTATCACAAGGAGTTCCGCACGTCCGATCGGCACAAGGTGGTGATCGACTGGCTGAAGCGGATCTTCGATCCGAAGGTGCACGCCTGCTTCCGGGACGAGTTCATCCACCCCACCGATCTCGTGCCGCTGATGGCGGAGGCGCGCGAGGTCATCGGCTTCAATGGCTACGTGGCGCCGAAGCCGGTGTGACCGCTACCACTTGAGTTCAAGCCCGAGCGTGCCTTGGTGCGACTGCAGTGCTGAGCGGAGCTTGGCGTCGTAGTTGAGGTAGACGCGCGCCGTCCTGTTCAGAGACAATGACAGCGCCGCGCCCGTATCGGCACCGTAGCGTCCCTCGCCGAGCCCCTGCAGCGTAGTGCTCTGCGCACCCAGGCTGACCGTGACCGCGCCGAGGTTCTGCGCGACACTGTCGACGAACTTGCCGTAGGCCGAGACGTCGAGGATCTTGCCGTCGAAGATGAAGTATCGCCCGATCTCGGCGCCCGCCAGCACGCGGCCGCGCTCCAGCGACGTGCCGCTGACCGCCAGCGGATCGAGACCGCCGGCCTCCTGGAATGCCGCAGTCGTGGCGCGCGCATATTCGAAGGCCAGCTTCGGAACCACGCGGCTCTCGCCGAAGCTCCAATAGTAGTCGAGCTCGCTGAGCACGCCGGTGATATGGGCGCCATAGGCCGAGGTGGTGACGCCCAGGCTGGTCTGGCGCCGCGCATTGATCCCGCCGAAGCCGTGGACGATGGCGATCGCCCAGGTCCAGGGCCCTTGGTCGACCGAGGCGTTGAAGCCCAGCTGGGTGAGGTCCAGCGTTGCGGACTGCAACGCGAGCGGCACGTCGACGCGGGTGCGGCTCTGGTCGACCGACAGCCCGGCATTCACGCCGGGAGCGAGCCGCATGCCGATACCAGCGACGCCGCCCCAGGTCGTTCTCTTGTCGCCGACGAAATCGCCCTGCGCGCTCGAGTGCGCGGTGATGCCATAGGCCTCGCCCCAGGTCCGGAACCTCGGCTGCTCCGCCGCTTCGGACGCGCCCCGCCGCCGGGATTGCTGCGCTGCAGCCTGCTGCCCCCGAACGTCGCCTGATGGCCGAGCCGTTCGAGAAAGTTCGATCCGAGATCGAGCACCGACCGGCCGGAGGACAGGTCCGAACTAATCGCGCCCGGAACCGGGCTCGGCGATGGGCTCGGTGTCGGCGTCGGAGTAGGCGTTGGTGTCGGGCTGGCCGCGATACTGGGAAGACTTGCGGCATGAGCGGGACGCAACGCCGGAGCCCCAGCTGCGAGCGCGGCGGCGAACGACGCTGCGAGGCATGCGCCGGCCCACGACCGTGTGCCTCGTCTGAGCTGAGATGGTCTCCGCATCGCTGTCCCGTCGCGCGCTCAAATTGCTTAAAAATCGACAGCAGGATTTGCCCGCAGTTCCCGGCGGCGGTCAATCACGATCAGCGCCCTTGGACCTGCCCTGCGCAGGATCGTGGTTCCCGCGCCACAACGCCTCTTCATGGCTGCCGCGACTCCGCGACGCGTTCTCATCTTCCCGGCAAACTTGCTATCGCCGAAAAATCGTGTTGCAATCCGGACAACAATCGGATCTGGCCGTTCGACTGTGCGTTTCGTCACTACTGAAATTCAGCAGACTTCGGAGAGCCCGCTTGTGGCGTGGCACGCGAGAGCGTGACCGCGTCTTTTTTTCGTCTAGACGAGGAGACAGCGATGCCGACCCACAAAGGCAGCGTGAAATGGTTCAACCCGACCAAGGGGTATGGCTTCATCAAACCGACCGGTGGAGACAAGGACGTGTTCGTCCACATCTCGGCCGTCGAGCGCGCCGGACTGACCACGCTCAATGAGAACCAGTCGATCGAGTATGACCTGGTCGAGAGCCGCGGCAAGACGTCGGCGGAGAATCTCAAGCTCTCTTGAGATGCTCCGGCTACGGCGCCATTGCGCGCCCGCCGTTTCGGCCAACGAGATCCGCGCAAACTAACTCCGCGGATCATCAGACTTCGTCAGCCCTTGATGTGCCCCCGGCTCTGCCGGGGATTTTTTTTGTGAGGAATCGGCACGGAAACGAGCGACGCACGACCGTCGTTGCGTAGAGAGACCCCTCACCCGAGCGAGCCCGCGGATGGGCCGGCGCTGCCCTCTCCCGCAAGGGGCGAGGGCGCAGTATCGCGCAGCCTTGCCGCGGCGACAATCAGTGTGTCACTTTCATGATCTGAGCTCGCTCGTAGCCCAACTACGAGACCACAGGCCAGATCATGACCTGATCCGCCTGCTCCGTCGCGGTCGTCCGGCACAGATCTCCTTCGAGGCGAACGAGGTCCCTTGCCAGCAGCTTCAGCGCTTCGGGATAGATGCGGTGCTCGACGCCGAGGATGCGCGTCGACAATGTCTCCGGCGTATCATCGTCCCTGACCACGACAGCGCCTTGCATCACGATCGGACCTGCATCCGTCTCCGGAATGACGAAATGCACCGTCGCGCCGGACAGCTTCACGCCGGCGCGTAGCGCCTGGCCGTGCGGATCGAGGCCGGGGAAGGACGGCAGCAGCGAGGGATGGATGTTCAGCATCCGGCCATACCAGTGCTGCACGAACTCAGCCGTGAACAGCCGCATGAAGCCGGCGAGGCAGATGATCTCGATGCCGCGCGCATCCAGCGCCGCCTGCAGCTTGGCTTCAAAGCCGGCCCGGTCCTTGCCGAACGGCTTGCTCTCGATGACCTCGACGGCGATCCCGCTCTCCGCCGCCTTCTGCAGGCCGGCGGCATCGCCGCGGTTGGAGATCACGACGGCGATCTCGGCCGGGAAATCCGGCTGCGCCGCTGCGCGGATCAGGGCGGCCATGTTCGAGCCGCGACCGGAAATCAGGATGGCGACGCGGCGCTTCATCGTGACAGCCCGTCTCACAGCGCCAGATCGAGCGCGCCGGTGTAGATCACGCGCTCCTCGCCTTCGGCCGCCACGACCTCGCCAAGCCGGGCGACGTGCTCGCCATTGGCGGTGAATACCTCGGTGACGGCATCGACCGCTTCGGCCTTGGCGATCACGATCATGCCGATCCCGCAATTGAAGGTGCGCAGCAGCTCGCGCTCGGCAATGCCGCCCTGCTCCGCCAGCCATTTGAACACCGGCAGCACCGGCAGATGCGTCAGGTCGATCGAGACGCCGAGATGCTTCGGCAGCACGCGCGGGATGTTGTCGGTGAAGCCGCCGCCGGTGATGTGCGCCAGCCCCTTCACTGCCCCTGTCTCGCGGATCGCGCGCAGGCAGGACTTCACATAGAGCCGCGTCGGCGTCAGCAGCGCGGCGCCCAAGGTCAGCACCGGCGCGAACGGCGCCGGCGCGTCGAAGCCGAGGCCCGATTGCGCGACGATCTTGCGCACCAGCGAATAACCGTTGGAATGCACGCCGGATGAGGCCAGCCCGAGCACGACGTCACCCGCCGCGATGTCCGGCGACGGCAGCAGGGTGCCGCGCTCGGCCGCGCCGACCGCGAAGCCGCCGAGATCATAGTCGCCGTCCTTGTAGAGGCCCGGCATTTCCGCGGTCTCGCCGCCGATCAGCGCGCAGCCGGATTCCCGGCAGCCTTCGGCGATACCGGCAACGATCGACGCGGTCGCCTCCGGGTCGAGCTTGCCGCAGGCGAAGTAATCCAGGAAGAACAGCGGCTCGGCGCCCTGCACCACGAGATCGTTGACCGACATCGCCACCAGGTCGATGCCGATGCCGCCATGCAGCCCGGTCTCGATCGCGATCTTGACCTTGGTGCCGACGCCGTCGGTCGCGGCCACCAGGACCGGATCCTTGAAGCCGGCGGCCTTGAGGTCGAACAGGCCGCCGAAACCGCCGATCTCGGCGTCCGCCCCGGGACGCGCGGTGGCGCGCACCATCGGCTTGATCAGATCGACCAGCCGATTGCCGGCATCGATATCGACGCCCGAATCTGCATAAGTGAGCCCGTTCTTGCGCTCGGTCATGGTCAAAACCCCTAATTTGGCCGCTGGTTACGTCGGATTCCGGCCGCGCGCAATGGCTCGCAAGGGGGCCGTCCCCATCCTATCTAGGAACCGGACCGGTTCGCGCCGCTTCGGAATCGGGTTGTCTATTGATCGAGTTGTCGTCGGGACCAGCTGCGTGACCATTCCCCACTCTATTCCCAACCTGATTACGCTGGGCCGAATCCTGCTGGTTCCGATCGTGGTCTGGGCCATCGCCGCCGGCGAGATGGAGATCGCTTTCATCGTGTTCGTCATTGCCGGCGTCAGCGATGCGGTCGATGGCTTTCTGGCCCGCCGCTTCAACCTCCGCTCCGAGCTTGGCGCCCTGCTCGACCCGCTCGCCGACAAGGCGCTGCTGGTGTCGATCTTCGTCACGCTCGGCATCTGGGGGGCCATCCCGCGCTGGATCGTCATCCTGGTGGTCTCGCGCGACATCATGATCGTGGCCGCCGTGATCGTCTCCTGGCTGTTCGACCGCCCGGTCGCAATGAAGCCATTGATGGTGTCGAAGCTGAACACCGGGGCGCAGGTCGGATTCGCAGCGCTCGTGCTGGCATCGCTCAGCTTCGGCTTCGAGCCCAAACCCTATGACAGCGTGCTGATGGTGCTGGTGACGGCCTTTACCCTCGTGTCTGTCGGGCTTTACCTGGTGGACTGGGTGCGCCACATGAGCACCATCGAGGTACGGTGAGGCGGCGCCCGAGCCCTCATTCGTCCCTGCCGACGACACTGTACGGAGCACGTCAACTTGGCCGGCCATATTCCCCCTCGTCAACTGGCCCTCGCGCTGCCGCATGCGGAGAGCCTGACGCGGGACAATTTTCTCGAAGGCCCCGGCAACGCCGCCGGGCTCGCGCTGGTCGACGCTTGGCCGGAATGGCCGGCGCGGACGATGTTCCTGGTCGGTCCCGACGGCTCCGGCAAGAGTCATCTGGCCGCGATCTGGGCCGAGCGCTCGGGCGCCCGCTCGCTGTCGGCCCATGCGCTCGAGGCGAGTGCCGTTCCCGGAGCGCTCGCTACCGGCGCGCTGGTGCTGGAGGATCTCACGGCAACCGACCTCGACGAACGCGCCCTCTTCCACCTGCTCAATCTGGCGCGGCAGGACGAGGCCTACATCCTGATCACTGCACGCGAGGCGCCGGTGGCGCTGCCGGTCGCCCTGGCCGACCTGCGCTCCCGGCTGCGCGCCGTCCCGGTGGTCACGCTGCTGCCGCCGGACGGCCAGCTGTTCCGGGCCTTGATCGTGAAGCTCGCGGCGGACCGGCAGCTGGCGATCGACGAGACGGTCGTCAGCTACCTTGCGGCCCGGATCGAGCGATCCTACGCGGCGGCGCGCCAGACCGTCGCCCTGCTCGATGGCGAATCCTTGCGGCTGGGACGGCCGGTCACCCGGGCGCTCGCCGCGGAGTTGCTGCGCGACAGCTGATGCCACGTGACCGTGAGCCATCTTGACGGCGACCGGTTGCGGAACCTCAATGGTGCCGGGAACGTCATCTCCCAGTCACGGAGATTGGGCTACGGTCGGACTGAGCGCCCTGATTTCACGTCGCGATCAGATATGGATCGATTTTCTGATGGATACCGAGCAAATTACTGAAATTGCAGCAAAAGAGCCGGTTTCCCCGGCGACGATCGAGATCGCCTCCAGCCCCGAGCGCTTCATCAACCGGGAACTGTCCTGGCTGCATTTCAACCGCCGGGTGCTCGAGGAATCGGTCAATCCGCGCCATCCGGCGCTGGAGCGGGTGCGCTTCCTCTCGATTTCAGCCAACAACCTCGATGAATTCTTCATGGTCCGCGTCGCCGGCATCCGCGCCCAGGTGCGCGAAGGCATCGCGGAGCGCAGCCCGGACGGGCTGACGCCGCTGGAGCAGCTCAAGGTCATCAACGAAAGCGTGTCTCAGCTCGCGATCGACCAGCAGGCGATCTGGCGCGACCTGCGCAAGTTCCTCGCCGAGCTCGGCATCGTGCTGGTCGACGGCCAGGACGTCACCAAGACGGAGCGCGCCTGGATCGAGGACCACTTCCTCGCCAGCATCTTCCCGCTGCTGACGCCGCTGGCGATCGACCCCGCGCATCCGTTCCCGTTCATCCCGAGCCTCGGCTTTACCGTCGCGCTGCAGCTGATCCGCACTGCCGACGGGAAGCCGATGAACGCGCTGATCCGCATGCCCGGCAAGATCGACCGCTTCATCCGCTTCCCCGGAGCCAAGGACGGCGTGATCCGCCTGATCACGCTCGAACAGGCGACCAGCCTGTTCATCGGCCGCCTCTTCCCCGGCTACACCGTCAAGGGCCAGGGCGCCTTCCGTATCATCCGCGACAGCGAGATCGAGATCGAGGAAGAGGCCGAGGATCTGGTGCGGCTGTTCGAGACCGCGCTCAAGCGCCGCCGCCGCGGCTCGGTGATCCGGCTCGAGATCGAGGCCAACATGCCGGAGGAGCTGCGCTTCTTCGTCCAGGACGCACTGGCGACCACCGATGACGAAGTGTTCGTGGTCGACGGCGTGCTGGCGATGAACGAGCTGTCGCAGCTGACCCGCGTCGACCGGCCCGATCTCGAATTCGCCCCCTATGTGCCGCGCCATCCCGAGCGCGTGCGCGACCATGGCGGCGATATTTTTGCTGCGATCCGGCAGAAGGACCTGATCGTCCATCATCCCTACGAGTCGTTCGACGTCGTCGTGCAGTTCCTGCAGCAGGCGGCGCGCGATCCCGACGTGGTCGCGATCAAGCAGACGTTGTACCGCACGTCGAACAATTCGCCGATCGTGCGCACCTTGGTGGAAGCCGCCGAGGCCGGCAAATCGGTCACCGCGCTGGTCGAGCTGAAGGCCCGGTTCGACGAGGAGGCCAACATCCGCTGGGCGCGCGACCTCGAACGCGCGGGCGTGCAGGTCGTCTACGGCTTCCTGCAGCTGAAGACCCATGCGAAGCTGTCGATGGTCGTGCGCCGCGAGGGGGGTGGCCTCACGACCTACGTCCACACCGGCACCGGCAACTATCACCCGGTCACGGCGCGCATCTACACCGACCTGTCCTACTTCACCTCGGACCCGGTAATCGGCCGCGACGTCACGCGCGTGTTCAACTACATCACCGGCTATGCCGAGCCGATCGACATCGAGAAGATGGCGGTGTCGCCGCTCACGCTTCGCAAACGCATGATCGAGCACATCCATGGCGAGACCAGCTTTGCCCGCCAGGGCAAGCCGGCCGTGATCTGGATGAAGATGAACTCGCTGGTCGATCCCGATATCATCGACGCGCTGTACGAGGCCTCACAGGCCGGAGTGTCGATCGAGCTGATCGTGCGCGGCATCTGCTGCCTGCGCCCCGGCGTTCCCGGGCTGTCCGACAACATCCGCGTGAAATCGGTGATCGGGCGTTTCCTCGAACACGGCCGCATCTACTGCTTCGGCATGGGCCAGGGCCTTCCGAGCGCCAAGGCGGCCGTGTACATCTCCTCGGCCGACATGATGCCGCGCAATCTCGACCGCCGCGTCGAGGTGCTGTGTCCGCTGCAGAACCCGACCGTGCACCAGCAGGTGCTGGAGCAGATCATGGTCGCCAACCTCAAGGACACCGAGCAGAGCTGGCAATTGTTGCCGGATGGGTCGTCAACGCGTATGAAGGCCGCGAAGGGCGAGGAGCCGTTCAACCTGCACAATTACTTCATGACGAATCCGAGTCTGTCCGGCCGTGGAAAGTCGCTCAAGGAATCCTCACCGCGCCGGCTCACCCGCCGGAACGAACGCAACTCGTCGTAGCGACCTGCTTCTCACGGGCCTGCTTCTCAAGGGAATGACGCGGTGAAGCGGCCCATGACAAGGGCCACGAGTGTCGGTGTCATCGACATCGGCTCCAACTCGGTCCGTCTCGTCGTCTACCAGGCGATGGAGCGCAGCCTCGTCACCGTCTTCAACGAGAAGGCGCTGTGCGGGCTCGGCCGCGAGGTGCAGACCACCGGTCTGCTCGCTGCTGATGCCGTGGACAAGGCGCTGACGGCGCTGAAGCGGTTCCGTGCGCTGTGCAAGGTGCAGAAGGTAGGCCACGTCCATGCGATCGCCACCGCCGCCTGCCGCGACGCCTCGAACGGTCCCGACTTCATCGCCAAGGCCGAGAAGATCTGCGGCGCTCCGATCCAGATCCTGACCGGTCCCGAGGAGGCGCGCTATTCGGCACTCGGCGTCATCTCCGGCATCCACAAGCCCGACGGCATCGTCGGCGACCTCGGCGGCGGCTCGCTGGAGCTGATCGACGTGCGCGGCCACCAGGTGCGTAGCGGCGTCACCCTGCCACTCGGCAGCCTGGCGCTGCAGGACCTCGCCGAGAAGTCGCTGAAGAAGGCGCAGCGGATCGTGAGCGACGCGCTCACCGACCTGCCGCAGCTCGCCGCCGGCGAGAACCGCACCTTCTACGCGGTCGGCGGCACCTGGCGCGCGCTGGCGCGCATCCACATCATCCAGAGCGGCTATCCGCTCGGCGTCATGCACGGCTACGCGATCCCCGCCGCGGACGCGCTCGCCTTCGTCCGCCGGCTGCGCCGGCTGGTGGCCGCGGACATGCTGGCCGATATCGAGGCCGTTGCCGAGGCGCGCCGGCCGCTACTGGCCTATGCCGCGCTCGTGCTCGAATATGTCATCCGCGTCGCCAAGCCGACCACCGTGGTGTTCTCCACGTTCGGCGTGCGCGAGGGCCTGCTCTATTCCAAGCTGCCCGATGCCGAGCGCGCCACGGATGGCCTGCTCTGCGCCGCGCAGGGGCTGAACGAGCTGCTGTCGCGCTCGGCGCAACACGCGCGCGAACTGATCGACTGGACCGACCGGCTGTTTCGGGTCGTGCACATCCGCGAGACCGAGGATGAGCGCCGGCTGCGCCACGCCGCGTGCCTGATGTCCGACATCGGCTGGCGGATGCATCCCGACCATCGCGGCGAGCAGACCTACGGCATCATCCTCAACGGCAATTTCGGCTCGATCAGCCATGAGGGCCGTATCTTCGCCGCGCTGTCGGTGTTCTTCCGCTACGAGGGGCAGCGCGACGAGGCGGCAGCCCCCGCCCTCACGCAGCAGCTGAGCCCCGCCCAGATCGATCGCGCGCGGCTGCTCGGCACCGCCTTCCGTGTTGCGCATCTGATCTCGGCCGCGCGTCCCGGCGTGCTGCCCGCCACGCATTTCCGCACCCAGGACCGCAAGCTGATGCTGGTGTTCGAGCATCATCTGGTCGACCTCGTCGCCGACCGCGTCGGCGGCCGCTTCAAGCAGCTCGCGCGCCTCGTCGGCCGCTCCGGCTCGGTGGTGCTGAACTAGCTCGTGGAGCCGCCGCGCAGCGCCCCACGATCCATCTGTTCGCAAGGGCTAGCGTCTCGACCCTGTCTGATATAGTTGGCAGCTGTCGCGAAAAACGATGGCCTGATCCGAACCCGTACGTTCGAATGGCTGTCGAGCACACGCCCGACCATGCGCATTGCGCGGTTCGGCCAGCGTCTCCCAACCAACCCCCGGCCCTGCGCCGGGACGATCTCAGTCGTTCGGCCCCTTTGGGAGCTGAGCGTCTGCGACAACAGGAGCGCAACAGTGCGACATCCGATCGCGATCATTGGCGCAGGCCTGGGCGGCCTGATGCTTGCCCGCATCCTTCATCTGCATGGCGTGCCGGCCACGGTCTACGAAGCCGAACAGTCGGCGGAGGCGCGGGGACAAGGCGGCCTGCTGGATATTCACGAGCATAACGGACAGATTGCGCTCAAGGACGCCGGGCTGTTCGAACCCTTTCTCAGCCTCGTCCGCCCCAACGAAGACGCCAAGCGTATCGTCGATCAGAACGGGGGCATTCTTTTCGACCATCCCGGCAGCGGCGCCGTCAAGCGCCCGGAAATCGACCGCGGCGACCTGCGGAGGATGCTGATCGATTCCATTCCCCAGGATCGGATCGCGTGGGGTCACAAGGTCATGTCGGCGACCTCGATCGGCGGCGGACGGCACATCGTCGCTTTTGCCGACGGCAGGACGATCACCACCGATCTACTCGTCGGCGCCGATGGCGCATGGTCGAGGATCCGGCCGCTGGTTTCCAATGCACAGCCCGCCTACACAGGCGTATCCTTCGTCGAGACCCGCCTCTTTGAGGGCGATACGCGCCACAAGGCGAGCGCGGACGTGATCGGCATGGGCACGCTGATTGCCGCCGCCCCAGGCAAGGCCATCCTGGCGCATCGCTATGCGGATGGAACGCTCCACACTTACGCCGCCCTCCAAAAGCCGGAGGCGTGGTTCGACATCAGCGATGCGCGCGCGAGCCTCGCGCGTATCGCCATGGCGTTCGAAGGCTGGGCGCCGCAACTGACAGCCCTGATCTCCGCCAGCGAAACGGATCCCGTGCTGCGCCCGATCCATGCCCTTCCCGTTGGCCACCGCTGGGATCGCAGGCCGGGCGTAACTCTCCTCGGCGACGCTGCCCACCTGATGTCCCCCTTCGCCGGCGAAGGCGCCAACCTCGCTTTGTACGACGGCGCGGAGCTTGCCCGGGCGCTCATCGCCTGGCCCAACGACACTGAAGCTGCGCTCGCCGCCTATGAACGTGATCTGTTTGCCCGCAGCGCCCGTGTCGCGGCCGAAACGGCTCGCAATCTGGTGACGTTCTTCGATGACACCGCGCCACATGGAATCGTCGAGCTGTTCAGCAGACATCTCGCGAGTCACTAGCCAGCGCCTGCGATACGACATTGGAACGGCACTGTCGGTGCCACGTTGGCCAAGCTCCGTGCATCCGTGTGGAGAGCCTGATTGGCCGAAACTCGCAAGACCATCGTCAACAGCCCGGCTGGCGGCTGGGGCGCGCTGAACGCCACCGAGACACATCTGGCGCGCCAGGAAATTCTCGTGCGTGGCAATCGCGCGCTGCTGTCGATGAACAAGCCGGGCGGCTTCGATTGCCCGAGCTGCGCCTGGCCCGATCCGCGCAAGCCGCACACCTTCGAATATTGCGAGAACGGCGCCAAGGCGGTGGCCTGGGAAGCGACGCGCAAGCGCGCCACGCCGGAGTTCTTCGCCGAGCACACCGTGAGCGAGCTCAGCGGCTGGACCGATCACGACATCGAGGATGTCGGTCGGCTGACTGAGCCCATGCGCTACAACGCCTCCACCGACAAATACGAGCGCACGACGTGGGACGAGGCATTCGCCGCCATCGGCGCCGAGCTGCGCGCGCTCGATCCCAGGCGCATCGAGCTCTACACCTCCGGACGCACGTCGAACGAGGCTGCCTTTCTGTATCAGACGTTCGGCCGCCTGCTCGGCACCAACAACTTTCCCGATTGCTCGAACATGTGCCACGAGACCACGACGGTGGCGCTGCCCGAGAGCATCGGCGTCGGCAAGGGCACCGTGGATCTCGACGATTTCGAGGACTGCGACGCGATCTTCATCTTCGGCCAGAACCCGGGCACCAACAGCCCGCGCATGCTCGGCTATCTCCACGACATGGCCAAGCGCGGCGTGCCGATCGTCACCTTCAATCCGCTGAAGGAGCGCGGCCTGATCGCCTTTGCCAATCCGCAGAACGCGGTAGAGATGCTGACCGGCGGTGGCCAGAAGATCTCATCGCAATATTTTCAGCTGCGCGTCGGCGGCGACATCGCGGCCGTGCAAGGCATCTGCAAGGCGGTGCTTGCCGCCGCCGAGGCGACGACCGGCAGCAAGCGCATTCTCGACGACGAGTTCATCGTCCGTCACACCCAAGGCTTCGAAGCCTTCGCCGCCTATCTGCGCAACATGCCGTGGGAGCGGCTCGAGCATTACAGCGGCCTGTGTCGCGCCGACATGGAGACTGCGGCGGAGATCTACATGAAGGCGGAGCGCGTCATCGCCTGCTGGGGTATGGGGATCACGCAGCATCGCCGCGGCGGAGACGCCATGCAGCAGATCATGAATCTGCTGTTCCTGCGCGGCAATGTCGGGCGGAAGGGCGCCGGCGCCTGCCCGATCCGCGGCCATTCCAACGTGCAGGGCGACCGCACCGTCGGCATCTATCAGAAGCCGAAGGAGCCGTTCCTGCAGAAGATGGACGCGACGTTCGGCTTCACATCGCCGCGCGAGCCCGGCCACGACGTCGCGCAATGCTGCGAGGCGATCCTCGCCCACGAGGTCCACGCCTTCATCGGAATGGGCGGCAATTTCTTCCGCGCCATTCCCGACAATGCGCGCGTCGCCGCAGAAGTACCTCAGCTGCGCATGACCGTCTATGTCGCGACCAAGCCGAACCTGTCGCACATGACGCACGGCCAGTCGTCTTGGCTCTTGCCCTGCCTCGGCCGCACCGAGCGCGACATCCAGAACGGCCGGACGCAGACGATCACGGTCGAGGACAGTTTCTCGATGGTGCACGGCTCGGTCGGCCTGTTGGAACCGGCGAGCCCGCACCTGAAATCCGAGATTGATATCGTCTGCGGCCTCGCCAAGGCTGCCGTTGCGGAGCGCGCCGCGATCGACTGGGATGCGTTCGTCAGCGACTACGGTTTGATCCGCGACAAGATCGAAGCGGTGTTTCCAGAGCAGTTCAACAACTACAACGCCCGCATCGCCCAGCCCGGCGGATTCCGCCTGCCCAATGGCGCGCGTGAGCGCAAATGGGACACGCCGACGGGCAAGGCCAATTTCCTGTTCAAGGAGGGCCTGATCGACGCCGACGACGATGCGCCGGAGGCGCCGCATCTGCAGCTGATCACGCTGCGCAGCCATGACCAGTTCAACACGACAGTCTATTCCAACGACGATCGCTATCGCGGCGTCCGCGGCGAGCGCATGGTGGTGTTCATGAATGCGCGCGACATTGCCGCGCTCGGACTGCACGAAGGCGCGATGATCGAGTTCAGCACGGTGTGGCACGACGACATCGACCGCCGCCTCCGCGGCTTCCGCGTCGTCGGCTTCGACATCCCGCCGGGCTGCTGCGCCGCCTATTATCCGGAGACGAATGGCCTGCTGCCCCTCGCCCATCGCGACGAGCGCAGCAACACGCCGGCGGCCAAGTCGGTGCCGGTGCGGATCACGGCCGTTGCCCAAGGCGAGCCAGTCGCCGCGGATGGCGGCGTCGCCGAGCATGGCCGCAATCGAGACAGCGACGCGGCGAGCGTGCCGCTCGCCTGAGCCTGGGCGGGGTCACTCTGCTCCGGCCGCAATCGCGATCACGCGCGCGGGGAGGAGATCCCAGACCTCGACGCCTGGACTACGGCAGTTCGACGCCGCGCGCCGGAACGGCTTCGATCTCGGGCTCGCCCTTGTGCTGCAGCGCGCGGCCGCGCCAGATCGAGCCGGCGATCAACACCACCAGCGCGCCGAGCAGCGACATCAGGGTTTCCATCACGTCGACATGGCTGGTCAAATTCGACTTGCCCGCCCACAGGGCCGACGCCGCGTCGATGCTGATGTTGACGGTGCCGTCGAGCAGATGGTGCAGCAGCGGCTCGATCGCGGGATCGGTGGCGATCACCTCGCCGGCGACCCAGCCGAGCAGCATGGCGCCGAGCCAGACCAGCAGGGGGAAACGATCGAGCACGAGCATGATCAGTGCGGCGCCGGCGATGATCAGCGGGATGCTCATGGCAAGGCCGATGATCAGCAGTGAGGCCTGGCCGTTGGCGGCGGCAGCCACCGCGATGACGTTGTCGAGGCTCATCACGAGGTCAGCGAGCGCGACGATGCGCACCGCATGCCAAAGCGTCGTGCCGGCCGCGATATCGTCGTTCTCGTCCTCGGGAACAAGCAGCTTGGCTGCGATCACGAGCAGCGCAAGGCCGCCGATCAGCTTCAGATAAGGCAGCGCCATCAGAGTGGCGACGATGCCGGTAAAGGCAATGCGGAGCGCAACCGCGATGCCGGAGCCCGCGACCATGCCCCAGAAACGGTGCCGCCCGTGCAGGCCGCGGCAGGCGAGCGCGATGACCAGCGCGTTGTCGCCGGACAACAGCACGTTGATCCAGATGATCTTGCCGAGCGCAAGCCAGAAGCCGGGGCTTTGCAGGTCAGCTTCGAATTGAGCGAGGAGATGGCCGTAAGTGGCGGGATCGGCGAGCTGCGACAGCCAGTTCACGGCCAGACCTTTCAGATGCATTCAATTCGGGATCGCGCAGGCGATCGGTTTGCGGCGGAGCAAGGCTCCGCCGCAGCGATGCTCACGTTAGCCGACGATCTCGTTGCCGGAGAAGAACTGCGCGATCTCGATCGCCGCCGTCTCGGCCGCGTCCGAGCCGTGCACCGAGTTCTCGCCGATCGACTTCGCATGCGCCTTGCGGATGGTACCCTCGGCCGCCTTCGACGGATCGGTCGCGCCCATCACGTCACGGTACTTCAGGATGGCGCCCTCGCCCTCCAGGACCTGAACCACGACCGGACCGGAGATCATGAAGTCGACCAGTTCGCCGAAGAACGGGCGGGCCTTGTGCACGGCGTAGAAGGTCTCAGCCTGGTCGCGGGTCATGCGGATCCGCTTCTGGGCCACGATGCGCAGGCCGGCCTTCTCGATCAGCGCGTTGACCGCGCCGGTGAGGTTACGCTCGGTCGCGTCGGGCTTGATGATCGAAAAGGTGCGCTCAATCGCCATGATATCGTCCTTGGAGATGGGGGATTTGGGTGAGTTGCGGGCTTATATCGACGTGATCGGTCGACGGCAAGCGACCGGGGGCCCGTCCCGAGGGGCGACGCCTTACGACAATTTCACGATTCTGAACATAGTCTGAAGGACTCGTGCGCCCGTCGTTCAGCTGTCATGTCCTACATTGTCGGTATCGGGCGACGACGAGCCACCAGCCTAAGGTAGCCGCCTTCTCCCCGCCTCATCCGTCGGACAATTCGCGCCTCTCAGCGCTGTCATCCAGGAGACGATCATGTTGCGCAAACTCTCCCTCATCGTGGCGGCCGCCGTGTCCCTCGGCGCAGCCGCCCTCGTTCCCACCGCCGCATCGGCCCATTGGCACGGTGGCTGGGGTGGCGGCGGTTGGCACCATGGCTGGCACGGCGGTTACGGCTGGCACCGGCCGTTCTACGGCCCCCGCGTCTTCGTCGGCGGCCCGGTCTACAGCTACGGCTACGGCGGCTGCTACGTGCGCCGCGTCGTTCCGACGCCGTGGGGACCGCGCTGGCGCGTGGTGAACCGCTGCTACTGATACCGCTTGTTACGAGCCTAGGAGCGGCATCCGCCCCCCGCCACTCCGAACTCGCATTGCCCCGGCGTTCCCCCACGCCGGGGCTTTTTTTGTGCATTATCAACCCATTTTCCGCCGCTTGGCGCTTCCACGGAAACAATTCAGCCCTCCAAGACTTGATAAGGCACTGAATTGCAACTGCTCGTGGAACTCCGTCATGTCTGGCCGCACCGCCGAATTCAGCGAGGCGCTCGATCGCAAGACCAGCCGATCGATCTGTGAGGCCGTGGGCGAACGCCTGCAGCGCAGCCTGCCGCCCGATGGCACCAGCCTGCCCGATTCCCTGGCCCATCTGATGAACGAGCTCCGCAAGCGGGACGAGGCGATGGCTCGCTTCGATTGACGGGCTCCAGCGCCTGAAACCGGCATAAAGCGGTTGCGTTTGGCCGCGTGCGCGGTGACAAGGCGCGCATGCTTTCCATCACCGACATCTCCATCCGTCTCGCCGGACGGCTTCTCATCGACCAGAGTTCGGTGCAGATCCCGCCGGGCGCCCGCGTCGGCCTGGTCGGCCGGAACGGCACTGGCAAGTCGACCCTGTTCAAGGCCATCCGCGGCGAACTGTCGCTGGAGAACGGCAGCATCAGCCTGCCGCCGCGGTGGCGGATCGGCAGCCTGGCGCAGGAGGCGCCGAGCGGTCCCGAGAGCCTGATCGAGGTCGTGCTCCGGGCCGACCTCGAGCGAGACGCCCTGCTGCGCGAGTCCGAGACTGCCGAAGATCCCGACCGCATCGCCGAGATCCAGACCCGCCTCGTCGACATCGACGCCCATTCGGCCCCGGCCCGCGCCGCGGCCATCCTCAGCGGCCTTGGCTTCTCGGCCGCCGACCAGGCCCGCGCCTGCTCCGAATTCTCCGGCGGCTGGCGCATGCGCGTCGCGCTCGCGGCCACGCTGTTTGCTGCGCCCGACCTGCTGCTGCTGGACGAGCCGACCAACTATCTCGACCTCGAGGGCACGCTGTGGCTCGAAGATCATCTCGCGCATTATCCGCGCACGGTGATCGTGATCAGCCACGACCGCGACCTGCTGGAGACGTCGGTCGACCAGATCCTGCATCTCGACCGCGGCAAGCTGACGCTCTATCGCGGCAGCTACTCGTCCTTCGAGGAGCAGCGCGCGACGCGCGAGATGCTCGATGCCAAGGCGGTCAAGCGTCAGGAGGCGGAGCGCGCGCGCTTGCAGGCGTTCGTCGAACGCTTCAAGGCCAAGGCGTCGAAAGCGCGCCAGGCGCAATCGCGCGTCAAGATGCTGGAACGGATGAAGCCGATCACCGCCCTCGTCACGCAGGACGTCCGCGAGATCACATTCCCCGCTCCGGACAAACTGCTGTCGCCGCCGATCATCGCCGTCGACAACGCGACCGTCGGCTACGATCCGGCGCAGCCCGTGCTCAACAAAGTCACCCTTCGCATCGACAATGACGATCGCGTTGCGCTGCTCGGCTCCAACGGCAACGGCAAGTCGACGCTGGTCAAGCTGCTCGCAGGACGGCTCGCGCCGTTCTCCGGCAAGATCACGCGCGCCGACAAGCTCTCGATCGCCTATTTCGCCCAGCATCAGCTCGACGAACTCGACGAGGACGGCTCCCCCTACACCCATGTCCGCAAGCTGATGGGCGACATGCCGGAATCGAAAGTGCGCGCGCGCGCCGGCGCGATCGGCTTCTCCGGCAAGGCGGCGGACACGCTGGTGAAGAGCCTGTCCGGCGGCGAGAAGGCGCGGCTGCTGCTCGGGCTTGCGACCTTCTACGGCCCGAACATGATCATCCTGGACGAGCCGACCAACCATCTCGATATCGACAGCCGCGCCGCGCTCGCCGAGGCGATCAACGAATTCCCGGGCGCGGTGATCATGGTGTCGCACGACCGCTATCTGATCGAAGCCTGCGCCGACCGGCTGTGGGTCGTCGCCGATCGCACGGTCAAGACCTATGACGGCGATCTCGATGAGTACCGGCGCATGATCCTGTCCTCCCGCGGCGGCACGGCCGCGCGTGAGACGGAACGGCCGCAGGCGAGCGAGAAGGCTGAGCGGCCGCGCGGCGACAACAAGCGTGGCGCGCTGAAGCAGAAGATCTCCGCCGCCGAGGCCGAGATCGCCCGCATCACCGACATCATCGCCAAGATCGACGGAGCGTTGTCGCTCCCGGACATCTTCACGCGCGATCCGAAGCAGGCGGCGCAACTGTCGAAGGCAAGGGCGAATGCAGCGGACGCGCTTGCGCGTGCCGAGGAGCAGTGGCTGGAGGCCAGCACGCTGTATGATGAAGCGACCGGTTGACGAACCGGCATTCGTCGACTGAACAACGACGACAAACAAGCGAACGGTGAGCGCGCGCTCAGCCCGCGCGCTTCTTCGCCTTGCTCGGCTTGGCCATCTTCGGCGCCGGACCCGCGTCAGGCGCGCGCTCGACCGATGTCAGACGACCCGCAGTGAATGTATAGACGCCGGCGCGCGCGCCGCGCAGCCAGGTCACCGTGGCCAGGCGGTCGCCGCCATTGTTGCCGATGTTGACGCTATCGGGCGCGCCGATGCCGCGCACCACGTCGCACTCGGTGTGCCCGAGCGCGACGGAGCCGCCCGCGGCCGGCGGCGGCGCAGCGGCCGCATCGTTGCTCAACGCATTCGCACCCGCAGCCCCGCCCGCTGGCGCCATACCCGGACATCCACCCTCGGCGCTGACCAGATCATCGGCGGTGACGGGCTTGTCAGGAGTCAGCGGCGGCGCGTCGATGGAGATGTTCCTGATGAACAGGCGCTGCGGCCGGTTGAACCACTCGGCATCCTTCGAGAGGAAGTCGGGCGTGCTCGAGCATCCGGCCACGACCGGGGCAAGCACAAGGAACGCCAGAGCGCGCGTCAGCTGTTTGGTGTGGTGTCGCACGATGAACCTTGCTGAATTGCAACCTGTGGACATTCTAACGTGTTGTCCCAACATCACTTTGCGGCACGTTCGTGACTTTGCCAACGCTCTGCCGGTAAATCGGCAGATTATCATTAATCACGCGGCGCAGCCATCACGGCACGTCGTTTGGCATTACGCCATCATTGCCGACGTTGCCAGCGTCCGCGCTCGTCGGCCTGCCAATAGGTGACCTCGAATCCACGGCTTTTGCAATCGGTCCATGCCGACCGCGCTGCAGCGAGCGCGTCGGGATCATCGCCGTTGAACACCAGCACCATGCGCTCGTAGCTGTGCGCATCGGACGGCAGCGGCGCGTTGTCTACCAGGAAGCGCACGTGGGCGCCGTTCGGATTGCTCTCCTCGATCGTCAGCACGATCGGCTGCTCGGCCACATCGGCCACCCGCCAGCTGGCGTGCGGCAGAAACGAATCGTCACGATAGGTCCACAGATGCGCATCGAGCGCATCTGCACGTTCCTCCGATGTGGACTGCACCACCACCCGCCAGCCGCGCTCGAGCGACTTCTCGAGCAGCGGCGGCAGCACGCCTTCCAGGGTCATGTTCTGCAGATGATAGAACAGGACTTCGGTCATGCGCGCTGATGTCCCTTATGATTTCGCTTCGTAGGAATCCCAGACGAGACGATCGAGCAGGCGCACGCCATAGCCGGATCCCCAGCTCTGGTTGATCTCGGATTTCGGCGCGCCCATCGCGGTGCCGGCGATGTCGAGATGCGCCCATGGCGTGTCGTTGACGAAGCGCTGCAGGAATTGCGCGGCCGTGATCGAGCCGCCATGACGGCCGCCGGTGTTCTTCATGTCGGCGAACTGCGAATCGATCAGCTTGTCGTATTCGGAGCCGAGCGGCATGCGCCACACCTTCTCGCCGGTCTCCTGCCCTGCCTTCAACAGCTTGTCGGCAAGATCGTCATTGTTGGAAAACAGGCCGGCATGCTCGGTGCCGAGCGCGACCAGGATCGCGCCGGTCAGGGTCGCCAGGTCGATCATGAATTTCGGCTTGTACTTGGTCGCGACGTGCCAGAGCACATCGGCAAGCACGAGCCGGCCTTCCGCGTCGGTGTTGATGATCTCGATGGTCTGGCCGGACATCGAGGTGACGATGTCGCCGGGGCGCTGCGCGTTGCCGTCCGGCATGTTCTCGACCAGGCCGATTGCGCCGATCACGTTCGCTTTGGCCTTGCGGGCCGCCAGCGCGTGCATCAGGCCGACGACGCAGGCCGCGCCGCCCATGTCGCCCTTCATGTCCTCCATCGAGCCCGCCGGCTTGATCGAGATGCCGCCGGTATCGAAGCACACGCCCTTGCCGATGAAGGCCACCGGCTGCTCACCCTTCTTGCCGCCGTCGTAGCGCATCACCACGGTGCGGCTCGGCCGGGCCGAGCCCTGGCCGACGCCGAGCAGCGCTCCCATGCCGAGCTTCTTCATCGCGGGGACATCGAGGATCTCGACGGTGACGCCGAGCTTGCGCAGCGCGGCCGCGCGCTTGGCGAACTCTTCCGGATAGAGCACGTTCGGCGGCTCGTTCACGAGATCGCGGGCGAGAATCACGCCGTCCGTCACATGGGCGCGCGGCGCGAACGCCTTCTTCGCCGCGGCCACGTCGGCGACCGCAATCGAGACATTGGCGCTGACGTCGCCCTCCTCGTCCTTCTTCTTGGTCTTGTAGCGGTCGAACCGATAGGCCCGCAGCCTCACGCCGGCCGCCAGCGAGCTGACCTGGTCGGGCGTCATCGGCCCGGAGGGGAGCTCGGCCAACACTGTCACGGCTTCAGTTCCGGCGTTCAATTTTCCGGCTAAGCTACCGCCATATTTGAGGAAATCCTTTTCCTTGTGATCGCCGCCCTTGCCGGTGCCGATCACGATCAAGCGCTGAATCTTGATTCCCTCGGGAGCCAGGAGATCCAGCACCGAGCCATCCTTGCCCTTGAAACGGGCGGCTCCGGCGGCGCGCTTGATCAGGTCCGAGGCTCCGCCGAGCGCCTTGCCGGTCGCGACGCCTAGCCGCAGCTGGTCGTCGCAAAAGGCCACAGCGATACCGCGCGGGGCGGTCGACAGCGGGACGAAGCCGACCTTGACGGTGTCGGACATCAAGCAATCCTCCAAAATTTCGACATGAGAGCCGCCGCAACCGGCCAAAATCCGAGTGGACAGACGGGGATGGCAGCAGTTCGGAACCCAATCCGGCAGCAGTATGGCCTGCAGGGGCGCAGGCTGCCAAGTCTTCCCGTGGCGGGGCGGCCACAACGATGAAATTTCGACCACATTTTCGTGGCGCCACGCCACAGCCATTTTGTCGACGGATCAAAGGGATGGTAAAGATATTCACCGGCCTTGGAACGTAACGGCGCAGGCAGCCTGGGGACCCCGTTTCAAGGGTGCTGCAGCGCTCGTTCCGGGACTTCTGATTGGGGATCGAGCGCGCACGATGGGGTCCATCGACAAGTACATCTTTCGCACGACGCTCGCGTCGTTTGCGTTGGTGCTGGTCAGCCTCACCGGCGTGATCTGGATTACCCAGGCGCTGCGCGGCATCGATCTGATGACCAGCCAGGGCCAGACCATCCTGACCTTCCTCGGCATCACCGGCCTGGTGATTCCCTCCCTGCTCGGCGTCATCGCGCCGATCGCGCTGATGATCGCGGTGTCGCATACGCTGAACAAGCTCGCGACCGATTCGGAAATCATCGTCATGAACGCCGCCGGCATGTCGCCGATCCGGCTGTTCGTGCCATTCGCCTATGCGACCTGCGTGGTTGCTTTGCTGGTGACCATGCTTGCGGCCTATGTCGCGCCTGACGGCCTGCGCCGGATCAAGCAATGGGATGCCGAGATCACCGCGGACGTGCTGACGAACATCCTGCAGCCCGGACGGTTTGCGCAGCTCGACCAGAACCTGACGATCCGGATCGGCGAACGCCAGCCCGGCGGCGAGTTGAAGAGCATCCTGATCGACGACCGCCGCGACCCCAAGGAACGGATCACGATCATCGCCGAGAAGGGCACCGTCGTGAAGAACGCCGACGGCTCGTTCCTGGTGCTGGAGGACGGCAACCTGGAGCGCTTCGAGATCGGCAAGCGTGAGCCGGCGATGGTGGCATTCGCCCGCTACGCCTTCGACATGTCGAAGTTCTCGAATCAGGGCCGCGACGTCACGCTCGGCATCCGCGAGCGCTATCTGTGGGAGCTGATGGCGCCTTCGGAGAACGATCCGATCTACAAGCAGATTCCCGGACAATTCCGGCAGGAATTGCACGACCGATTCCTGGCCCCGATCTACCCGTTCGCCTTCGCCGCCCTCACCTTCGCGTTTCTCGGCGCCCCGCGCACCACCCGTCAGAGCCGCAACTTCTCGTTCGGCAGCGCCATCCTCGCCGTGTTCGGCGTGCGCATGGCGGGCTTCGCCTGCTCGGTCATGACGGTGAAGACGCCGATCGCAGCACTGATCCAGTATCTGATGCTGTTCGGCGCGCTCGGCCTGTCCATCTGGGTCATCATCGGCGGCGTCGTCATCGAGCCGCCGGCGCGGCTGATGGAGGCGATCAACCGCTCCAATGCGCGGATCGCGCGGCTGTTCAGAAGGCCGGTCACCGCATGAGCATGGTCACCAACACGCTCGGACGCTACTTCGCCGGCCGCTTCCTGGTCTCGGCGGTGGGCGTGTTCGCGAGCATTTTCCTGCTGCTGGTGCTGGTCGATTACATCGAGATGGTGCGCAGGACCTCGGGGCTCGCCTCCGCATCGGCGCTGATGGTCGCGGAGACGTCGCTGTTTCGTGTGCCGCAGCTGCTCGAGAAGATGATGCCGTTCTGCGTGCTGATCGGCGCGATGACCTGCTATCTGGCGCTGTCGCGACGGCTCGAGCTGGTGGTGGCCCGCGCCGCCGGCGTCTCCGCCTGGCAGTTCATTGCGCCGGCGCTGGCCAGCGCCGTCATGCTCGGGCTGATGGCGACCACGCTCTACAACCCGATGTCTGCCAATCTGCGCGAGCTCTCCAAGCGCATGGAAGCCGAGTTGTTCGGCGGCGCGCCGGGCGGCGGCGTGCAGGATGCCTCGGGCTTTTGGCTGAACCAGGTCAACCCGGACGGCTCCGTGATCATCAACGCCGCGCGCAGCGAGCAGCAGGGCGTGCGGCTGACCGGACTGACGCTGTTTCGTTTTGATACGAAGAATCGATTCAAGGACCGAATCGAAGCGCGCGAGGCGACGCTCGACGAGGGCCAATGGGTGTTCAAATCGGTGCGCCGATTCTCGCTCGATGCGCCGCCGGTCGACGAACCGACGTTCATTTTGCCCACAACGCTGACGCCGGCGCAGGTCCGCAACAGCTTCTCCACCCCCGAAACTGTGTCGTTTTGGCAACTGCCGAGCTACATCCGTTCGTCGGAAAGCTCGGGCTTCGCGACCGCGGGGTACCGACTGCAGTATCATAAGCTGATCGCACAGCCGTTTTTGCTGGCTGCGATGGTCATGCTGGCTGCGTCCGTGTCCCTCAGGTTCTTCCGTATGGGTGGCGTTCAAAAAATGGTTTTGAGTGGCGTGGGCGCCGGCTTTCTGCTCTACGTGCTGTCGAAAGTAACGGAAGATTTGAGCAAGGCTGCGTTGATGAATCCGATCGCTGCGGCGTGGCTGCCGGTGTTCGTCGGCGGCCTCACCGGTTTTATGGCCTTGCTCTACCAGGAGGACGGCTAGTGTCGTTCGTTGCCGTCCGTCAGACCGCGCTCGCCGCGCTCCGGCTGCATGCCGTTGCGCGCCTTGCTTGCGCGCGCGCCCGTTGCGCCGGGTCTGCCGTACTCGCTTGCGCGTTTGCGCTGACGCTCGGCCTGGCGGTCACCGCCGCGGTCGACGGCGCGCTGTCGCCTGCCGCTGCCCAGAGCTTCACCTACAATCCGCGGCCGCCGAAGCCGCCGCCGCCGCGCGTCGCCAACGACAACCAGATGCTGGTCCAGGCGACCGAGGTCGACTACGACTATAACAATTCGCGCGTGTCGGCGGTCGGCAACGTGCAGCTGTTCTACAACGGCACCTCGGTCGAGGCCGACCGGGTGATCTACGACCAGAAGACCAAGCGCCTGCATGCGGAAGGCAATATCCGCATGACCGACGCCGACGGTAAGATCACCTACGCCAACAGCCTGGATCTGGCGGACGACTATCGCGACGGCTTCGTCGATTCGCTGCGCGTCGAAACCGAAGACCAGACGCGGATGGCGGCGACGCGCGCCGACCGTTCCAAGGGCAATTATACCGTCTTCGAGAACGGTGTTTATACGGCCTGCGCGCCGTGTAAGGACGATCCGAAGAAGCCGCCGCTGTGGCAGGTCAAGGGTGCACGCATCATCCACGACCAGACCGAGAAGATGCTGTACTTCGAGAACGCCCAGCTCGAGTTCTTCGGCGTTCCGCTGGCCTACATCCCCTATTTCTCGACGCCCGATCCGACGGTGAAGCGCAAGAGCGGCTTCCTGATGCCGGGCGTCACCCAGACGGGCGGCTACGGCTTCGGTGTCGACATCCCCTATTACTGGGCGATCGCGCCGGATTACGACGCGACGTTCACGCCGCGCATCACCTCCAAGCAGGGCGTGCTGGTGCAGACCGAGTTCCGCCAGCGCCTCAGCAATGGCGGCTATCAGGTGCGCCTGTATGGCATCGACCAGCTGAACCGCAACGCGTTTGCCGGCCAGCCCGGCGACCGTCAGTTCCGTGGCGGCGTCGACACCAAGGGCCAGTTCGCCCTCAACGACAAATGGGTGTTCGGCTGGGACGGCATCCTGCTGTCCGACTATACGTTCCTGTCGGACTACCGGCTCGCGCAGTACCGCGATCCGTTCAACTCGTTCATGAGCCTGCCGACGGAGGCGATCTCGCAGCTGTACCTGACGGGCGTCGGCAGCCGCAGCTTCTTCGATATCCGGGCGATCCACTACCTGAGCTTCTCGGGCAACCAGCAGACCGTGCCGATCGTGTATCCGGTGCTGGATTACTCGAACGTGCTCAACTATCCGGTGTTCGGCGGCGAGTTCAGCTACAAGACCAACTTCGTCAATCTGACCCGCGAACAGGCGGTGTTCGACCCGATCACGACGACCGCCAACACCAACGGCCTGTGCACGACGACGTCGGCTGACCCGATGGCGCGGCTGCCCACGCAGTGCCTGCTGCGGGCCACACCCGGCACCTACACGCGCCTGAGCGCGCAGGCGCAGTGGCGGAAGTCGTTCACCGATCCCTACGGCCAGATCTGGACGCCGTTCGCGATCCTGCGCGCCGACGCGATCAACGCCAACGTGACGGCGCAGCCCGGCGTCGGCAACTTCCTGCCGACCGGCGACACCCAGGCGCTGCGGCTGATGCCGACCGTCGGCCTGGAGTACCGCTATCCGTTCATCAACGTTCAGCCGTGGGGCACCACGACGATCGAGCCGATCGCCCAGGTGATCATCCGGCCGAACGAGACCTATGCCGGCCGGCTGCCCAACGAGGACGCCCAGAGCATGGTGTTCGACGCCAGCAACCTGTTCAGCGTCGACAAGTTCTCCGGCTACGACCGTGTCGAGGGCGGCGGCCGCGCCAATGTCGGCGTCCAGGCCACCACGCAGTTCGATCGCGGCGGCACCATCAACGTGCTGTTCGGCCAGTCCTACCATCTGTTCGGCCTGAACTCCTTCGCCGTCCAGGACATGAACAACACCGCCATCGGTTCCGGCCTCGACAAGAACGTCTCGGATTACGTGGCCCGGGTCGATTACTCGCCGAACCGGACCTACACTTTCAGCATGCGCAGCCGGTTCGACCAGCAGACCCTCAACGTGCAGCGCTTCGAGGCTGAGGCGAAGGCGAATTTCGACCGCTGGTCGGTCGCCCTGACCTACGGCAACTATGCCGCCGATCCGGCGATCGGCTACCTCAACCGCCGCGAGGGCATCCTGGGCAGCGGCTCGGTGAAGGTCGCGCCGAACTGGGTGGTGACGGGTGCCGCGCGATGGGATCTCGCTGCCAACAAGATCAACCAGTATGTGATCGGCGCGGGCTACGTGGACGATTGTTTCGTGCTGGCCGCCAACTATGTAACGTCGTATAACTATACGACTGGTGTCACCACACCCGTTCTGAGCCATGCCTACATGCTCCAGATCGGACTCCGGACGCTCGCCAATTCCTCGTCGACCGGAACCGGGGCGGGAGGCCTCCAGTAGCACGCGCCGTCCCTGACCGGTGGTCCCTTGGGGGTCGGCGGGGTTCGCAAGGCCCACGCTGAGGGCTATGCGTTTATGGTCATGCGTTTCTGCTCATGGGGTGGTAAGCCGTGGTCTGGGAGCCACGGTCTCGTGGCTATGGTCTCGGAGCCCTGGTCTGGGACAGTGACTGTCTCAGCCGCGCGAAGGGGATCCATGGCGCCGCTCCCAATCGGAATCATTGCCAACAGCGAAGCTGAGTCATGACGACTGCGTTCCTTCCTCGCCTTCAAACCCTGGCCCTCTGCGCGCTTGCCGCGCTGGTCTGGGGCTCTGGTATGACATCCGTTCACGCCCAGAGCATCGTCGTGATGGTGAACGGCGATCCGATCACCGATTACGACATCGAACAGCGCACCAAGCTGAACTTCCTGAGCACCCGCAAGCAGCAGTCTCGCCAGGAGATCATCAACGAGCTGATCGACGACAAGGTGAAGATCAAGGAAGGCAAGAAGTTCGGCGTCGAGCCGACCTCCGCCGACATCGACCAGTCCTATGCCGGCATGGGCTCGCGCATGCGTGTCAACGCCGAGCAGCTCACCAAAACGCTCGAGAGCCAGGGCGTACGGCCTGACACGCTCAAGGCTCGCATCAGGGCCGAGATCGTCTGGACCAGCCTCGTACGCGGCCGCTACAAGGAGCGCCTGATCGTCTCCGACAAGGAGGTGGCGGCAGCCGTCAGCGCTGCCGGCGGCGACAATGACCAGCAGGGTCAGGCGTTCGAATACAAGATGCAGCCGGTGGTTCTGATCGTCGCGAACTCCTCCAACCAGGGCGCGATGGAAATCCGCCAAAAGGAAGCCGAGGCTCTGCGTGCGCGCGTGCAGAGCTGCGCCGACGCCAACACCATCTTCAAGACGACGGCGAACGCCGTCATCAAGGAGATCGTGGTCAAGACCTCCGCGGACATCCCGCCCAATCTGCGCAAGCTTTTGGACGATACTCCGATCGGTCACCTGACGCCGCCGGAATCGACCAAGCAGGGCATCCAGATGGTTGCCCTCTGCTCGCGCACGCCGACCACGATCGACACGCCGAAGAAGCGCGAGATCAAGGAACAGATGTACGCCAAGAAGTACGAGGCGACGTCGAAGGCCTATCTGCAGGAAGTCCGCAAGGCGGCGATGATCGAATATCGCCGATGACGAAGCCGCTCGCGCTGACCTTGGGGGAACCGGCAGGTATCGGCCCCGATATCACCTTGCAGGCCTGGCTGCGCCGGAGCGCACTTGGACTTCCCGCCTTCTATGTGCTCGGCGATCCCGCGTTTCTGGCGCAGCGGGCCAAGCTCCTCGACCTGCAGGTCCAGGTGGCCGAGGTGCGCCCTGAGGAGGCATCGCAGGCCTTCGCGGGCGCCCTGCCCGTGGTCGCCACCGGGCATCGTGTCACGGCCCTGCCCGGCCGGCCCGACGCCACCAGTGCAGACGCGGCCATCGGTTCGATCCGGCACGCCGTTGCCGACGTCCAGGCCGGACGCGCCGCGGCCGTCGTGACCAATCCAATCGCCAAGGCCGTGCTCTATCGCGCCGGCTTCTCCCATCCCGGCCATACCGAATTTCTCGCCGAGCTCGCCGCCGACGGCGGAGCCGTTCCGCAACCGGTGATGATGTTGTGGTCGCCTGACCTTGCGGTGGTGCCGGTGACCATCCATGTCGCCCTGCGCGATGCGATCGAGCATCTCACGAGCCCGCTGATCACCTCGACCACGCGCATCGTCGCCGCCAGCCTGCGGCGTTATTTCGGGGTGTCACGGCCGCGCATCGCGATGTCCGGCCTCAATCCGCATGCCGGCGAAGACGGCACGCTCGGCACCGAGGAAGACACGATCATCGCGCCTGCGATCGCGACCTTGCGCAACGCCGGCCTCGACGTGCAGGGGCCGCTGCCCGCCGACACGATGTTTCACGCGGCCGCCCGCAAGACCTATGATTGCGCCGTCTGCATGTATCACGACCAGGCGCTGATCCCGATCAAGACGCTGGCTTTCGACGAGGGCGTCAACGTCACGCTCGGCCTGCCGTTCATCCGCACCTCGCCGGACCACGGCACGGCATTCGGCATCGCCGGCAAGGGCACCGCCAATCCGGCGAGCCTGATCGCCGCCCTGCAGCTTGCCGCGCGCATGGCCAGCCAATCGTCATGAGCGCGATCGACGACCTCCCGCCACTGCGCGAGGTCATCCGCGAGCACCAGTTGTCGGCGCGCAAGGCGCTCGGTCAGAACTTCCTGCTCGATCTCAATCTCACGGCAAGAATCGCGCGGGCGGCCGGTCCGCTCGAGGATGCCACCGTGGTCGAGATCGGCCCGGGTCCGGGCGGCCTGACGCGCGCTTTGCTCGCGCTCGGCGCGCGTCATGTGATCGCCGTCGAGCATGACGAGCGCGCCATCCCCGCGCTGCAGGCGATCGCGGCGCGCTATCCCGGGCGCCTCGAGATCATCTGCACCGACGCCCGCACCTTCGATGTCCGGCCGTATCTCGGCAGCACCAAAGCCAAGATCGTCGCCAACCTGCCCTACAACATCGCGACGCATCTGTTGATCGGCTGGCTCTCCGCCGAGCCGTGGCCGCCGTGGTACGACATGATGGTGCTGATGTTTCAGCGCGAGGTCGCCGAGCGCATCGTCGCCACCGAGAACGACGAGGCCTATGGCCGGCTCGGCGTGCTCGCCAACTGGCGCTGCGAGACCAAGATCCTGTTCGACATCTCGCCGTCGGCTTTCGTGCCGCCGCCGAAAGTCACGTCGTCAGTCGTGCGGCTGGTGCCGCGCCCGGAGCCCGAGCCGTGCGACCGCCGTGCGCTCGAGCAGGTGGCCGCTGCCGCCTTCGGTCAGCGCCGCAAGATGCTGCGGCAGAGCCTGAAGTCGCTGCCCGCGGATCCCGCGCGCCTTGCCGCCGCCGCCGGCATCGATCCGACCCGCCGCGCCGAGACCATCCCGGTCTCCGGCTTTGTTGCCATGGCGCGCGAATTGACCAATAGTCGCAACGATAACAAGACCTAACAACAAGCATTTCAGGGAGATTCATCATGGCGCTGATGCGTCGTCAGTCGCTCGTCAAATTCGATGCACCGCTGTGCGAGACGATCGTCGAAACTCCGAAACCGCAGGGCCGCGAAGTTCTGGTCCGCATCGAGCGCTGCGGCCTGTGCCACTCCGACCTGCACATCCAGGACGGCTACGCCGATCTCGGCAATGGCAAGCGCCTGGACACCACGCGCGGCATGACGCTGCCGTTCACGCTGGGGCACGAGATCGCCGGTGTCGTCGACGACGTCGGACCGGAGGTGCCGAAGGAGTTGATCGGCGCCCGCCGCGCGGTATTTCCATGGATCGGCTGCGGCCAGTGCCGCGACTGCGCCAATGGCGACGAGAATCTGTGCGCCAAGCAGCGCTTCCTCGGCGTCTCGATCGACGGCGGCTTTGCCACCCACGTGCTGGTGCCCGACGCGAAATACCTGCTCGAATATGATCCGCTGCCGGTGAACCAGGCGGCGACCTTGATGTGCTCGGGCGTCACGGCCTATGGCGCGCTGAAGCGTCTCGTCGACCGGCCGCGCCAGCGCAACCTGCTGCTGATCGGTCTCGGCGGTGTCGGCATGATGGGCCTGTCGTTCGCGCAGGCCATGTTCAAGCAGCCGATCTCGGTAGCCGATCTCTCCGCCGCCGCGCGCGACACGGCACTGCAGAACGGCGCGACGACGGCCTACGATCCGGCCGAGCCTGATGTGATCAAGCGCATTCTGAAGGAGACCGAGGGCGGCTTCGACGAGGTCGTCGACTTCGCCGGCAATGAGAAGTCGATGGCGTTCGCGGTCGCCGTCGTCGCCCGCGGCGGCAAGATCGTCGTCTCCGGACTGATGGGCGGCCAGTTCACCCTGCCGATGGTGCAATGGGTGTACAAGCGCATGACCATCGAGGGCTTCATGGTCGGCACGCTCGCCGAAGGCCATGAGCTGATGACGCTGGCGCGCGCCGGCAAGATCAAGCCGCCGCCGATGCGCGAGGAGCCGATGGCCGACGTGCAGAAGTGGATCGACGCGCTGCGCGCCGGTCATGTCGTCGGACGCGTCGTCCTGACCAACTAATAAGTCGCATTAGCGGGCGGTGGTACTCGGCGCATCGCCGCCCGCTGACGATCTGCCGCTCCGCGGAGCGTTCGATCAGAGAACGACGGCGCGTTTCCCATCGGCTCTCGTCGACGATCATTTGTCCACAAACGCTGCGGTTGTCGGGCCCGGCATGCGATCGCCACGGCTGAATTGCGCCGGCGATCTTCACCGATGTGACCGCTTTGGCGCGAGATCGCGGCCGAATTCGTCACGCGCAGCGCAATCTCTTGTGGGGAAAATGCCGCACTCGACGACGAAACAACCGAGCCAGAATTAATCCGGAATTGCGGCTCATTGCCACCCAACTTGTCTCCGAGAACGCGCCGTTGCGTAAGCGTATCCGGAGTCGTCAATGGCAGGCCGAACGGCAGGAGTTGCATTTGCCATTGCCGTTGGCGTCATCGGGACGGTCGTGGTCGTGCTGCCGCGTGTTGTCGTCGCAGCAGAGGAGTGTCTCACCGAGCCGACGGGAGAGAAGTCCGATGCGCAGCGCTGGTACTATCGTTTCGATCGCGGCACCAACCGGCGTTGTTGGTATCTGAAGGATGCCAACGGCAGCAACACCGCGGCGTTGGCGCGGCCGGCGCAGCAGCCGGCGCCATGGGATTTCGCTCAGCCGGCTCCACCGAAGCTCACGACGCGCCGGACCGACGGACCAGCCCCCCGCGCGCCTGCCGACGCCCTGGCAGAATCGCCGCAGCCCCGCCTGCGCACCGACCTCGCCGTCAGAGGCACGCCGAAACCACAGAACGTCGCGATCACGCCGACGACCTTGACGGCCTCGGACGCCAGCCTGCCGCGCGGCCTCGATAGCGCCTCGCCCTGGCCCTCGGCGCCGCCGCCACAGCAGGCTGAGGCGGCCAGCGGAGATTCGACGCCGGCCGCCATGGCCGACGACGGCGATGCCGACATGGCCAACGCCACGCCGGCGGCCGACGGCCAGGCCGCCAATGTTTCGAAGACGGCCAAGCCGGAAGCTCCGATCCACATACTGATGCTGGTGGTGATCGGCGCTCTCGCGATTTCGGGGCTGCTCGCCAGCGCGCTCTACCGGCTCAGCCGCATGGGACGACGTCGGCGCGGCAGCCGAAGCTGGCACGCGGAGGCGGCGCGCCCCCAACGCTCCCGCATGAAGCCGCGGACCAAGGCGCCGACCGCGGGCTCGCGCGCCGATCGTGGCGGCATGCCAGCCGCACCATCTCACGCCGGCAACAGCCGCGGTGCACAGCCGGCTTCTGCGCTCGATCTCGCCAGCGCGCGGCTGGCGTCTTCGCAGCCGGAGCAGATCGAGCCTCGCGGATACCATCCGGGCCCCGCGCATCAGCACGGCCATCACCAGGCGGTCTCGGCGCGGCGACGTGAGCTCGACGCCGCCTCGGACATGCAGCGGCCGCAAAACACGGACGCCGTGTGGCAGGCGGCCGATCAGCTTGCAGAGCACGCCGCGGCACGACGGTCTGCACCTGCAGGTCGCGGCCAGGTCGCGACGCCGGCCGCCCAGCCATCTCTGGCGCCGATGCCCGCCGCTTCCCAGGCCCAGCAGGCGCAGACCGCTGCGGCCCAGATCGCCGCCGCACAGATGGCATTGGCCCAGGCTGCTGCGGCAAAGGCGCGGATGGCTGCGGCCCCGACCAATGCCGTCGCACCGCCGGCTTCGCCTGGTCATGTTGCCTGGAGCGAGCCGACCGCGAGTGAGACCAGGCCCGCGCAGCGGACCGCTCCGTCAGCTCCGGCATTCGTCGCTCCACCGTCATCTCCGGCCGCTCCACAGCCTCAACCGGTCCAGCCTGCCGCGGCCGCTGAGCCGCCCGCGCCGGTTGATGTCAGCGAAATCGTGACGGCCTTGCGCAAGGCCCGGGCGGGGGAAGCCGCATCACCGTCCGCTGGCGCCGCGCCGCTCGACGCCGCCAAAGTCATCGCCGCGCTGCTGGTGTCGCGCGCGGCCAAGCGGCGCAACGCGCAGCCCGCCGCCGAGACCGGCGAGGCGCCGCTCGCAGCCCCCGGTCCTGCCGAAGCCGCTTCGCGGCCCATGGTGGAGGCTGCCGCACCTCCGCCCGCCCCGTCCGCGCAGCAGATGATGCACCGGTTGCGCAGCGGCCAGCAGGCCGCCCAGCCCGATCCCGCGATGGCTGAACAAGTGGCCGCAGCCCCTGCGCAAGCAGCCGTCTCCGCCGATCCAGCGGCCGCGCTGATCGAGACGCTGCGAGCCCATGCAGCGCGGCAACCGGCGTTCCAGGCGGATGATCACATGGCCGCGGGTGAACCGGCCGCCATGCCGGAAGAGAGCCGTGCGACCGCCGAGGAGGACGACCTCGACGATCCCGCAGCGGCGCTGATCAACCTGCTGCAGTCGCGCTTCTCATTGCCGGAAGACGAACTGGAGCCGGAGCAGCCGCCTCATGAAGAAGAGCCCGAGGAGTTCGCGCTCCAAGCTCAGCACAACGTGGCGCGCCTGCATGACGATCCCGCCGCGCAACTGATGAGTCTGCTGGAGTCGCGGTCCTCGATTCCGCCGGCAGCGCCCCCGGCGGCCGTCGAGCGCCCCCAGCAGCGGCCCCAGCGGGCTCCGCAGCAGCGGCCGCCATTCGCCCCGGCGCCGGTCGAAGATCCGGCGACACCGCCGCTCGATTTCATTCCGCGACCGCCGGCACTGCGGCCGCGGCCGCGCAATATTCAGCAGGACGAGTCGCTCGACGGGATCCAGGACATCCTGGCGCGTCTTGGCCGGCGCGCGTAGGACGCGTCAGCTCTCGAGCTGACTCTGCAGCTCGCGCACGAACGTCGTCAGTCCCGTGCGGCGCTCGCGCTTCAACCGTTCGGCCTTGAGGATCGACTGCACCTCGGCAAACGCATCATCGACGTTGCGGTTGATGACGATGTAGTCGTACTCGGCCCAGTGGCTCATCTCATGGCTGGCGCGGCTCATGCGGCCGCGGATGACCTCATGGGAATCCTGCGCGCGCGTATGCAGCCGCTTCTCGAGATCGGCCGCCGACGGCGGCAGGATGAAGACGCTGACGACGTCCTGGCGCGCCTTCTCGCGCAGCTGCTGCGTGCCCTGCCAGTCGATGTCGAACAGCACGTCCTGGCCGGCCGAGAGCGCGGCTTCCACCGGCCCGCGCGGCGTGCCGTAGCGATTGTCGAACACGGTCGCCCATTCCAGCAGCTCGTTGCGCTTGACCATGTCCTCGAAGCGCCCGCGATCGACGAAGTGATAGTCGCGACCATCGACCTCGCCCGGCCGCATCGGCCGCGTGGTCGCCGACACCGACATCCGCAAACCCGTCATGCGCTCGATCAGCAGGCGCGACAGCGTCGTCTTGCCCGCGCCAGAGGGCGACGACAGCACGAACATCAGGCCGCGCCGCTCAACCCCATCGAAGCTTCCGTCGTGAGCCGCCATGGATCACTCCAGATTCTGAACCTGTTCGCGAAACTGCTCGACCACGGTCTTCAGCTCGAGGCCGATATTCGTCAGCTCGATATCGTTCGACTTCGAGCAGGTGGTGTTGACCTCGCGGTGGAATTCCTGGGCGAGGAAGTCGAGCCGGCGGCCGACAGGCCCGCCCTTGCCGAGCATCTCGCGCGCCTGCGCGATATGCGAGGCAATCCGATCGAGCTCCTCGCGGACATCGGCCTTGGCGGCAATCAGCAGCGCCTCCTGCGCCAGGCGATCGGGATCGAAGCGGTCGGAGGTGTCGAGCAAGGCTGCGACCTGCTCCGCGAGGCGCGCCTTGATGGCCTCCGGCTTACGACCCGGCGAGGCCTCCGCCCGCTTCGCCAGCGCCTCGATCTCGTCGACGCGCTGATTGAGGATCCGGCCGAGTGTATCGCCTTCGCGCCGGCGCATCTCGACGAGCTGCTTCAGCGCGGTCTCGAATGTCGCGATCGCCGCCTCCTGGGCGGCCTTGTCCTCGGCCTCGTCGGTCTCGGGCTCGGCCACCTCGATCACGCCCTTGATCGACAGCAACCCGTCGATGCTCGGCGCAACTGCGTCGATCCGGCCCGACAGCGAGCTTGCCACCTTCACGACGGCAGCCAGCACGTCCTCGTTGATGCGGACCGTCGATCCCGTCTCCATCCGCTTCACGGTGAGATTGGCGTAGACGGTGCCGCGCGACAGCACGTCCGTGGCGCGCTTCTTGGCGAAGGCCTCGACCTCGTCCCAGCCCTGCGGCAGCCGCACCCGAACGTCCAATCCCTTGGCGTTGACCGACTTCAACTCCCACTCGAACGAGTAGGGACCGCTTGCCCCGTGGTGACGGGCAAAGCCGGTCATGCTCGACAGCGCCATTTCGTCAATGTCTCCGGCAGATCAAAGCGGACGACAGACTCGCCCGCCAAAAGTGCGCGAACCTTACGGCCTTTTGGGCAAATGTTAAGCCCGGTTCTGCGCGGCCGGCATGCGTGGAAAATTATTGCTGAACGACCGGCGGGCTCGGCTGGGCCGCGCCCTGGCGCGCGCCATTGCCGGGCGCCGCACCTCCGGACGCACGGGGCGCCGGCGGTCTCTTGGCCCCGGCGGGCGCCCGCGGCGCCGTCGCGGCGGCGGCCGGATCAGCCGCTCCGCCAGCCACCGCTGGAGGCGCCTCCTCCGGCTCGATGGTGTCGTTCTGGGTCTGCCGCTCCATCGCCCTGAGCTTCGCAACGTTCTTCTGGTGAAGATCGTAGGTCTCGGTGAAGGCGTGACCACCGGTGCCGTCGGCGACGAAATAGAGATCGCGCGTGCGTGCCGGGTTCGCGGTCGCCTCCAGCGAGGCGCGGCCAGGATTGGAGATCGGCCCCGGCGGCAGGCCCTCGATCACATAGGTGTTGTACGGCGACGGCTGCGTAATCTCGCTGCGCTTGATCGGCCGGCCGAGCGTCCCCTTGCCGCCGACCAGACCGTAGATGATGGTCGGATCGGACTGCAGCTTGATGCGCTGCCTCAGCCGGTTCACGAACACCGCGGCGACACGGCTGCGCTCGTCGGGCTTGCCGGTTTCCTTCTCGACGATCGAAGCCAGCGTGACCAATTGCTCCGGCGACTTCACCGGAAGATCAGGGCTGCGGCGTTCCCAGATCTCGGCGAGCACGCGCTTCTGCGCCTGCTGCATGCGCTGGATGACCTGATCGCGGCTGGTGCCGCGCGGGAACTTATAGGTCTCGGGCAACAGCGTTCCCTCGCGCGGAATCTCGCGCACGCTGCCGGTGAAGATCTCGTTGTCCGACAGGCGGGCGACGATCTGCTCCGAGGTGAGCCCTTCCGGAATCGTGACGCCATGCTGCACGACCTTGCCTTCGACGATCACGCCGATGACTTCGCGCAACGAGGCGTTCTTCTGGAACGCATACTCGCCGGGCTTGAGGTCGGAGCTTGCCTTCAGCGCGTAGACGCCGCCGATGAAGATCCAGGGATTGACGTCGATCACACCCTCGCGCGCCAGCACGTCGGCGATGTCGCGCTTGCCGGCGCGCTGCGGGATGTTGACGATCTTGTCGTCCTGCAGCGGCCCCGGCGTTTCGAGAATCTGCCGACCGTAATAGTAGGCCGCACCGGCGCCGATCATGGCGAGGATCAGCAAGGTGATGATGGCGTTGCCAACCACGACGAACGGATTGCGCGCGCGCTCGGAACGACGCGGCGGTGGCGGCACACGTTCGGGCTCCAGCGCTGCGCGCGGACTACGGGGCGAGATGGGCGGCCGTTCACTCATCGATGCAACCTTCAGTCCTGTCGCTCTCGTCGTGGCCGCGCGCACCCCACGCAACCGACCCGCAGTTCTCGCCCATCCCTAACGATTCGTCATCGAATACGGCGAAAAGGTGTTTCCGCCTGCTATCGCCGCCGAGCACATCCGCGTACCGCGGCGGTGCTCGGCCGCCCCGCGAAAGACACGCGAAGTGTTGGGTTCTAGTGTGGCTGCAGTCGGAAATCCGCGTGACAAACTGGCAACAGGCCCACGCGGCCGTCCGTCCTTCCTCACTAGTTCACCACGCGCCGCAGAACCACCGACGCGTTCGTGCCGCCGAAACCGAACGAGTTCGACAGCGCCACGTTGATCTCGCGCTGACGCGGCTTATGCGGGACGAGGTCGATCGCGGTCTCCACCGACGGGTTCTCCAGATTGATCGTCGGCGGCGCGATGTTATCCCGAATCGCGAGAATGCTGAAGATCGCTTCGACGGCGCCGGCGGCCCCCAGCAGATGACCGATCGACGATTTGGTCGAGGACATCGAGATCTTCGAGGCGGCATTGCCGAGCAGGCGCTCGACAGCGCCGAGTTCGATCTCGTCGCCGACCTGCGTCGAGGTGCCGTGCGCGTTGATGTAGTCGAGGTCGACGGCCGTGATGCCGGCCCGCTTCAACGCCGCGCTCATGCTGCGGAAGCCACCATCGCCATCCGGCGACGGCGAGGTGATGTGATAGGCATCGCCCGACAGACCGTAGCCAACGACTTCGGCATAGATGCGCGCACCGCGCGCCTTGGCATGCTCATACTCCTCGAGCACGACGACACCTGCGCCCTCACCCATCACGAAGCCGTCGCGATCCTTGTCGTAGGGACGCGAGGCCCGCTCCGGCGTGTCGTTGAAGCCGGTCGAGAGCGCGCGCGCCGCGCAGAAGCCGGCCATGCCGATTCGGCAGATCGGGGATTCGGTTCCGCCCGCAACCATCACGTCGGCATCGCCGAGCGCGATCAGCCGGCTGGCGTCGCCGATCGCGTGCGCGCCGGTCGAGCAGGCGGTGACCACGGAATGATTGGGGCCCTTGAGGCCGTGCTCGATCGAGACATAGCCCGACGCGAGATTGATCAGTCGTCCGGGAATGAAGAACGGCGACACCTTCCGCGGACCGCGCTCCTTGAGCAGGATCGCGGTGTCGGCGATGCCCGACAGGCCGCCGATGCCGGAGCCGATCAGCGTCCCGGTGGCGCAACGGTCTTCTTCGGTCGCAGGATGCCAGTTGGCGTCGTCGAGCGCCTGACGTGCCGCCGCCATGGCGAAGATGATGAAGTCATCGACCTTGCGCTGGTCCTTCGGCTCCATCCACTGATCGGCATTGAAGGTACCGTCGGTGCCGTCGCCTCGCGGCACCTGGCAGGCGACCCTGGCGGGCAGATCGGAGACCTCGAACGACTCGATCACGCGCGCACCGCTCTGGCCCTGGAGAATTCGCTGCCAGGTCGTTTCCACCCCGCAGCCAAGCGGCGAAACCATGCCAAGGCCCGTGACGACAACCCGCCTCATATCCGTTTCTCCAGACCAGACCTTGCGCGCAGGCCATGAGTTCGCGGCTTCACCTGCACCTCGGGTCATTGTTTCGAGCAACAATCTCGCGTGACGGAGCTTGCTGGTCGTAAGCCGGCGGCCGGCGGCAACCGCGACAACACCGCCAACAGCAAGAAACCGGTCGACCGCACAAGACGGATCGGCCGGTTTCGCGCAACTCTCGCCGGAGCGTCAGCTCTTGGCGTTCTTCTCGAGGAACTTGGTGGCGTCGCCGACCGTCAGGATCGTCTCCGCGGCGTCGTCCGGAATCTCGCAACCGAACTCTTCCTCGAAGGCCATGACGAGCTCGACCGTGTCGAGGCTGTCGGCACCGAGGTCGTCAATGAAGCTCGCGTTGTCGACCACTTTCTCGGGCTCGACACCAAGGTGTTCGACCACGATCTTCTTAACCCGCTCGCCAATCTCACTCATCGTTCAACCTCGTGCTTGTTCCTTTAAGACCCGACCCCCGGATGATCCGCATCACCCCGGCCGTTAAACTTCCTTCGCGATCGCGCAAAACCAGATTTGCCCCGCAGCGCCCCTTTACCGAAATTTGGCGGACGACTTGCGGTCCGAAAACTTCGGAAACGGGGCCACTCACAAATTCCAATCCACACACTCCTTGAGGCCGGTACGCCTTTGATCCAGAGCGCTCAAACAGGAACCCGGATCAGCAGCACCAGCCGACGGAGGCCCGGCGAACGATGGCAGCTCGCCCCGCCAATATACAGGGTTTGGAAATCCTGCAATGGCGTTCTTCGTGCCCCCATCAGCCGCCCGGTTACCATACACGCGAATCATTGACCACACGGCCCGGCGCGGTGGTTGCGACGTCTTTTCGCCGCATTCCGAGCCTCGGCAGGCGGCTAGATCATCGCCATGCCGCCGTTGACGTGGATGGTCTGCCCGGTGACGTAGGCCGCCTCGTTCGAGGCGAGATACACCGCAGCTGCAGCAATATCCTCGGGCGTCCCCAATCGCGCCGCCGGCACCTTGGCCAGGATGCTCTCGCGCTGCTTGTCGTTGAGCGCGTCGGTCATCGGTGTCTTGATGAAGCCGGGTGCGATGCAGTTGGCGGTGACGCCGCGCTTGGCATACTCGGCGCCGAGCGTCTTGATCATGCCAATGATGCCGGCTTTGGACGCCGTGTAATTGCCCTGCCCTGGATTGCCGGTCACGCCGACGATCGAGGTGATCGCGATGATGCGGCCGAAGCGCTTGCGCATCATCAGCTTGGTCGCGGCACGCGACAAACGGAAGGTGGCGGTGAGGTTGACCTTGATGACCTCGTCCCAATCCTCGTCCCGCAGCTGCACGAACAGGTTGTCACGGGTGATTCCGGCGTTGGCGACGAGAATGTCGACCTGACCCATCGCCTGCTCCGCAGCCGGTACGAGCGCCTCGACCTCGGCTGCATCCGACAGGTTGCAGGGCAGCACATGGACGCGGCTGCCCAGTTCGCCTGCCAAAGTCTCCAGCACCTCGCGCCGGGTACCGGACACGGCAACGGTCGCGCCCTGGGCATGCAAGGCCTTGGCGATCGCGTTGCCGATGCCGCCGGTCGCGCCGGTGACCAGCGCGGTCCTGCCACTCAGATCGAACATCTCAACTCTCCTCACTGCCGCTGACGCGGCCCTTTACGATGCTTTCGCCGCGGCCAGCGCATCCTTGGCGGCCGCAATGTCCGCCGGTCCGCCGACGGCGACGCCGACCGCGCCATCCGCGATCCGCTTGACCAGGCCGCTGAGCACCTTGCCGGCGCCGATCTCGAAGAAGCGCGTCACGCCCTGGCCGGCCATATAGGCGATCGATTCGCGCCAGCGCACCGTGCCGGTGACCTGCTCGACCAGGCGACGGCGAATCTCGTCGGGATCGCTGATCGGGGCGGCGAGCACGTTCGAGATCAACGGCGACGCCGGCGCCTTGATGGTCACTTTCGACAGCGCCTCAGCCATCACGTCGGCCGCCGGCTGCATGAGCTGGCAATGGAACGGCGCAGAGACCGGCAGCAGCATCGCGCGCTTGGCGCCCTTGGCGCGGGCGATCTCGACGGCGCGGTCCACAGCGGCCTTGTTGCCGGACACCACCACCTGGCCACCGCCGTTGTCGTTGGCAGCCTGGCAGACCTCGCCTTGGGCCGCCTCTTCGGCGACAGCCACCGCGGCCTCGTAGTCCATGCCGAGCAGCGCCGCCATCGCGCCGACCCCGACCGGAACGGCCTTCTGCATGGCAAGACCACGCGTCCGCAGCAGCCGGGCCGTATCGGCAATCGTCAGACTGCCGGCGGCCGCCAGCGCCGAATATTCGCCTAGCGAGTGGCCGGCGACGAATGCGGCGTCCCGTCCGACCGAAAAACCGGCCTCGGTCTCGAGGACCCGCAACGTCGCCATCGACACTGCCATCAGAGCAGGCTGGGCATTTTCGGTGAGCTGCAGGGTCTCGGCGGGGCCTTCCCAGATGATGGTCGTCAGCTTCTCGTCAAGCGCAGCGTCGACCTCATCAAAGACCGCGCGGGCGGCCGGAAACGCGTCCGCGAGCGCCTTGCCCATGCCGACGGCCTGGGACCCCTGCCCCGGAAAAGTGAATGCTGCCGTCATGGCCGCTCCCTGAACGTTCCAAAATCCCTGGAATTGAGTAACTTTGGCCGGAAAGACACTGGCCGGGCCTGTGATGTCAAGCGCGTGACGGGCGCATTTCGACCACTTTCCCTTGCCTTGCGGCCCAAAATCGGTATAAGGCGCGCCATCCGTGGATCCCGAGCCGGGAGCTGAACGGACGGTCCCAGCAAATCCGCTTGCTCGTTCTTGGGGATGTATCCTCTCCAGGGCGTCCAGGCGACTTTGATGTGGCAGGGCCAGTCGGCCCGTCGTCCCGTGTTCCCGCCTTCTGAGCTGACGTCTGCGAGTCCTTTCCAAAAAGGTCTCGAAGGGCTTGACGCCGGGATTTGCGCCAACTTGGAAAGGACAGCCATGCCGCTTTACGAGCATGTTTTCCTCGCGCGTCAGGACGCGAGCACCCAGCAGGTGGAAGAACTGACGGCTCAGATGACCGGTATCGTCGAGGGTCTCGGCGGTAAGGTCATGAAGACCGAAAATTGGGGCGTTCGCTCCCTCACCTACCGCATGAACAAGAACCGCAAGGCGCACTTCGTGCTGCTCAACATCGACGCGCCGTCCGCGGCGATCGCCGAGATCGAGCGCCAGGAGCGGATCAGCGAAGACGTGATCCGTTATCTCAGCGTCCGCGTCGAGGAGCTCGAGGAAGGCCCGTCGGCGATGATGCGCAAGGCCGATCGCGACCGTGAGCGCGACGACCGCGGCGGTGGTTTCCGTGGCGAGCGCGAAGGCGGCGGCTTCCGTGGCGATCGCGGCCCGCGCCGGCCCCGTGACGAAGAAACGACGGACGAGGAGTAAGATCAATGGCTGAAGCCCCCGCACGTCGCCCGTTCTTCCGCCGCCGCAAGACCTGCCCGTTCACGGGCCCGAACGCGCCGAAGATCGACTACAAGGACTCCAAGCTCCTGATGCGCTACGTCTCCGAGCGCGGCAAGATCGTGCCGAGCCGCATCACGGCGGTGTCCGCCAAGAAGCAGCGCGAGCTGGCCCGTGCCATCAAGCGCGCCCGCTTCCTCGGCCTGCTGCCCTACGTGATCCGCTAAGCGCGGACCCAAGACCGGCGGCCTCGTGCCGCCGGCTCCTTCTGTTGAATTCTCATAAGGCTTCCGGGTCGTCCGGTCGCCGATGGTTGGGGCCTTTTCGCCTCTAACCGCTCGAAGGGAGCGGGACAGCTGATGATCGGAACGCTTCTCATCGCGCTCGCGGCCGGCGCTGCCTCCGCCGTCATGTTCGCCTCGACGGTGTCGGGCGTGATGCTGTCGCTCGTCCTCGCCCTGTTCGCTGCTGTTCCGCTGATGGTCGCCGGCATCGCCTGGGGCCGCCTCTGTGCGGCGGTCGGCGGCCTCTTCGCAACGGCTTGCGTTCTAGCCGCCTTCAGCTTTTCGCGCGCCGAGATCTTTGCCATCTCCGTCGCCCTTCCCGCATGGTGGCTGGCTCATCTGGTCCTGCTCGGCCGGACCGTGACGGCCCCGTCCGGTCAGGACACCGTCGAATGGTATCCGCCCGGCAATATCCTGCTGTGGGTCGCCGTGATCGCCGCGCTGATCGTCGCGTTCGCCTTCGGCACCGACGTGTCCGTCACGAATCAGTCCTTCCGGAGGTTGCTCGAGCGCGTACTGGCCAGGACCGGCGCGCCCGAGGGCCTCGACGTTCCCCGGCTCGTCGAACTGCTGGTCTTCATGGCGCCGCTGATGGTCGCGATGATCATGACCACCATTCTCACGCTCAACGTCGTGATCGCCGCCAAGATCGCCGCGATCTCCGGCCGGCTGCTGCGTCCCTGGCCGCGTCTGCGCGAGACCAAGCTGCCGCTGATGACGCTGCCGGCGCTGGTTGCCGTGATCGCCTTCTGCTTCCCCGACGGCCTGGTCGGCCTGCTGGCGCGGATCGCGGCTGCGGCGCTGCTGACGGCCTATGCGCTCACCGGCTTTGCGGTGCTGCATACGCTGACCTTGCCGATGCGGACGCGGCCGCTGTGGCTCGGCCTCGCTTATGCGCTGATGCTGACCTTCATCTGGCCGCTCCCCGTACTGGCCATGGTCGCGCTCGGCCTCGCCGACGCCGCCTTCGACCTCCGCCACCGGTTCGGGCCGCGGCAGCCGCCGCCGCTGCCGGTTCCGTAAAAGTTCAACCTCACACCAACCGCTTCCGAACATCCTGAAGGAGAACATCGATGGAAGTCATTCTGCTGGAACGTGTCGCCAAGCTCGGCCAGATGGGCGAGATCGTGAAGGTCAAGGACGGGTTCGCCCGTAACTTCCTGCTCAAGCGCAAGAAGGCGCTGCGGGCCACGGCCGAGAACAAGGCCAAGTATGAGGGCATGAAGGCCGAGCTCGAGGCCAACAACATCAAGGCCAAGGGCGAGGCGTCCAAGGTCGCCGAGAAGATCGACGGCCGCGACATCATCATCATCCGCCAGGCTTCCGAATCCGGCCAGCTGTTCGGCTCGGTCTCGGTGCGCGACATCGTCGTCGCGCTGGCCGCCGACGGCATCACCGTCAGCCGTCCGCAGGTCTGGCTCGATGCGCCGATCAAGACCATCGGCCAGCAGAAGATCACCATCGCGATCCACCCGGAGGTCGAGACCTCGGTGAGCGTGACGGTGGCCCGCAGCGCCGAGGAGGCCGAGCGCATCAAGCGCGGCGAGGACATCTCGACCCGCCAGGAGGATCGCGACGCTGCCGCCGAAGCCATCGCCGCCGCCGGCGAGTTCTTCGATCCGGAGGCCCAGGACGAGGGCGCTGCCGAACCGGCCGCGCAGTAATCGGACCGCATCAAAAACGAAGCCCGGCTCATCGAGCCGGGCTTTTTTTATTCTCACCGCGATGGCGACGACGGCACCGAGGGGTCCGCCGGGACCGACTGGGTGGTTGCCGGCGCCGGCGTCACCGGCGGGACCGGGTCGGCCCGCAGCGCAGGCGCCGCCTCGCTCGACCTGGCCGGCTCGACCCGCGGCGGCTCGCTGCGCGCCGCGTTATCATCGCGGACGGCGGCCGGAGAGGTCGCGCCGGTCGGCTCGCTGCGAGGCTCATCCGCGGCAGCCCCGTCCTGGGCCGGCTTCTTGCGCTTGCCGAGCTTGCCCTTCTTGGCGGGCGCAGCCCCCTCGCCATCGGCGGGTGCAGCGGCCGGATCCGCGCCAGCTTCGGGCTTCGCCTCGGCCGGTGCCGAGCGCTTCGAATGATGGCCGCGGCGGCGCGGCTCGGCCGGGCTCGCCGCCTCGTCCGCCGGCTTCGCCTCGGACGGCTCAGCCGCGGTCGCCCGCGCGCGCCGCTCGGAGCGCGTCTCCTTGCCGTCCTTGCTGCCATCCTTGCCAGAATGGCCCATGTAGCGCGCATCGGCTGCGCCATTGGAGATCAGGTAGTTGGCGAGCACGCCGGCCATATCCGGGCTGGTGGTGTAGTGCTGGCGAAGAAATCCCGGCAGCGATCCCGCCGACACCGTCTTGGCCAGTCCGCGCGGCGATTTGTGACAGACTGCGCAGGTGCCGTTGAAGATCTGAGACGGGGACTTCCCCGCGTCCAGATTCTCCTGCGTCCTGGCCGCCCCTGCCAGGCCCATGCAGACCACGGCAACCACCGCCGCCAAATTGAGCGCTCGGCCCACCATTCTCATTCTCCAGCCTATGGTTTTGCCCCACACGGCGCCGTTCGCAATATCAGTCGCCGTGCTTCCCTCGCCACCGGCGATGTTCGAATTGTCGCCCGCGGTCATCCCAGGCCCCGTCCGGCCTTGCTGCGCCGAACACCGGCTAAAGTCCGGTGGCCGCCGCCTTTTTAGCGGATCGGAGGGGGAATGAAAGCGCACAGATGTCCCACCGCCGAGATGTCCCAGCTTCAATATGCGTCCGAGATAACTGCATTGTGTCCATCGACGGCGCACGATCTATGCCTTCCAACTAACATAGGTAACATTGGAGTGGGAACCAATCGGTTCTCAAATCGTCGAGTGCGACGATCGGGCAAGTCAGCATCTTACGGGGGTCGCTCGTTGGGTGATGGGAATGGACCGTTTGCTGCGTACTCTGTTGGCAAGCTTCATCTGCCGTGGGTCGATCAACTTCACGACCGCCGACGGCGCAACATTCAGCTGCGGAGACGGGACCGGCGTCCCCGTCGCGGCGCGCTTCGTGACCCGACAGGCCGAGCGCCGGCTCCTGGCCAATCCCGAGCTCGCTCTCGGCGAAACCTATATGGACGGCACGTTCGTGATCGAGCGGGGCTCGGTCGTGGATCTGCTCTCGATCGTCATGAGCCAGCCGGCCGTGATGCCCGACTGGGCGAAGCCGCAATGGTGGCTGCGCTATCTCATCCGGCCTCTGCGCCAGCTCAACATCAAGGCCCGCGCGCGCCGGAACGTGGCGCATCACTACGATCTCGACGGCCGGCTCTATTCGCTGTTCCTCGATGCCGACCGGCAATATTCCTGCGCCTATTTCGACGCACCGAATACGACGCTGGATGATGCCCAGCTTGCCAAGAAGCGGCATCTCGCCGCCAAGCTGCTGATCGACCGCGGCCGTCGCGTTCTCGACATCGGCTGCGGCTGGGGCGGGCTCGCGCTGTATCTGGCTGGGATGTACGAGGCCGACGTCACCGGCGTGACCTTGTCGGCCGAGCAGCTGCAGGTCGCCAATGCCCGCGCCGCGGAGCGAAACCTGACGGCTTCCGCGCGCTTCCTGCTGCAGGATTACCGCGACGTGCCCGGCACCTTCGACCGCATCATCTCCGTCGGCATGTTCGAGCATGTCGGCGCCGCCTTCTACGATACGTTCTTCCGCCGCTGCGCCGAGCTGCTCGACGACAACGGCGTGATGGTGCTGCATTCGATCGGACGCTCGGAGGGGCCGGATTCCACCAATCCGTGGATCGCCAAATACATCTTCCCCGGCGGCTACATCCCGGCGCTGTCGGAGGTGCTGCCGGCGATCGAGCGCGCCGGGCTGCTGGTCTGCGACATCGAGATCCTGCGCCTGCATTACGCCGAAACCCTCAAAGCCTGGCGCGAGCGCTTCATGGCCCGCCGCGAGGAAGCCGTGCAGCTCTACGACGAGCGTTTCGCGCGGATGTGGGAGTTCTATCTGGCGGCGGCGGAAATGGGCTTCCGCCAGCAGAACATGATGAACTTCCAGATCCAGCTGACGAAGCGCCAGGGCATCGTCCCGATGACCCGCGACTACATCCACCGCGAGGAGGCGCGGCTGCGCGCGCTGGAACGCGGCGCGCGTCCGGCGCTGCGAATGGCGGGTGAGTAGCAGGCCGCGCTGACGCGCAGGCTTGCAAAGAGCCGACAAGTTGCGACGACGCAAGGTGCCTCGACCACCACCGCCGTCGTCCGTGCGAACGCAGGGACCCATAACCACAGGCGGCTGTTGGTGCACACATCCGGGCCGGCAGCGTGCGTCACCACATCTTGCTGGGGTTATGGATCCCGGGTCGGCGCCGCGACGCCGCTGGCGCGGCCTCGTGGCTAGCCCGTGACGACAGCGGAGTGCGGGGCTGCGATCTCGTGCAAGGAGCAGTCTGAGTTCGGTTCGTCGATGCCTCGCGTCTATCCAAAGATGCGGATGTGTCGTCCAACACCTCCCACACGAATTTCCGCTGATCCGTCTCAAACTTTCGAACAAATCGTTCGATCTGTGAACTGGCTCACAGACCCCGGGAAAGCCCGGCCGTAATGTCCCGGCATGATCAAGAGCCCGGCCCCAGCCATGTTGGAACCTCAGACCGACTTCAGCACCGACTATGCGCTGATTGCCGCCGGTGTGGGCGCTTCGCTTCTGGCCCTTCTGTATCTGCTGCTGGTCTGAGCTCTCGCGCGGACCGGACGGCAGACGCATCACGCCTGCCCGCACCGGCCTCTTCCATCTCACACGATCTTGCCCGCGATCATCATCTTGCGTCCGCACGCCGCATCTCGCCGCGTGATTGCACCTCGGTTCCACTTCTCCATCTGTAACGTCGAGTCCGCCCGTTCCCGTCAAGCGCGGCATCTGGCGAGTCCGGATTCATCCACCAGATTTACCGGACAGTGAATTGCGCTCAGCTTTCGCTTCCGCTTCGTCGGCGACTGGCGCTTTATCCCCTCCCCTTCAAAGCTGCTAAACACCCATCCATGGCATTGACCGATTCGAACGTACTCAAGCTGGCTCCTGCGGACGCCGCGACCCCGGCCTATCGCAGCGCGCCTCACAACATCGAGGCGGAGCAGGGTCTGCTCGGCGCGATCCTGGTGAACAACGACGCGTTCTATCGTGTGTCCGATTTCCTCGAGCCGAAGCATTTCTTCGAGCCGCTGCATCAGACCATCTTCGAGACCACCGGCAGCCTGATCCGGATGGGCAAGGTCGCGACCCCCGTGACCTTGAAGACGTTCCTGCCGGCCGATGTCGACCTCGGCGGCATGACCGTCGGCCAATATCTGGCGCGGCTCGCGGCCGAAGCGACGACGATCATCAACGCCCAGGACTATGGCCGCACCATCTATGACCTGTCGTTGCGCCGCGACCTGATCGGCATCGGCGAGGACATGGTCAACGTCGCCTATGACGCGCCGGTCGACTTCGCCCCACGCAACCAGATCGAAGACGCCGAGCGAAGGCTGTATGAGCTCGCGGAATCCGGCCGCTATGACGGCGGCTTCCAGAAATTCTCGCAGGCGCTGACGACCGCGCTCGACATGGCCGCGAAAGCGTTCCAGCGCGACGGCAAGCTGTCGGGCATCTCGACCGGCCTGCGCGACCTCGACGCCAAGATGGGCGGCCTGCAGCACTCCGACTTGATCATCCTCGCCGGCCGTCCCGGCATGGGCAAGACCTCGCTCGCCACCAACATCGCCTACAACGTCGCCCAGGCCTACGTTCCGGAACTGCAGCCCGACGGCACCTATCGGGCCGCGCAGGGCGGCGTGGTCGGGTTCTTCTCGTGCGAAATGAGCGGCGAGCAGCTCGCCACCCGTATCATCGCCGAACGCTCCGGCATTCCGTCCAGCATGATCCGCCGCGGCGGCATCTCCGAGGCCGATTTCGAGAAGCTGCGCGAATGCTCGATCGAGCTGCAATCGCTGCCGTTCTATGTCGACGAAACCGGCGGCATCTCGATTGCGCAGGTGATGGCGCGGGCCCGCCGCCTGAAACGCCAGAAGGGCCTCGACCTCCTGGTGATCGACTACATCCAGCTGCTGTCCGGTTCCGGCAAGCGCGGAAACGACAACCGCGTGCAGGAAATCACCGAGATCACCACCAGCCTGAAGGCGCTGGCCAAGGAGCTCAGCGTTCCCATCATCGCGCTGTCGCAGCTGTCGCGCCAGGTCGAAAACCGCGAGGACAAGCGGCCGCAGCTGTCGGACCTGCGCGAATCCGGCTCGATCGAGCAGGACGCCGACGTCGTGCTGTTCGTGTATCGCGGCGAATACTACCTCGCCGCCAAGGAGCCGCGCCCCGGCACCGAGGAGCACCAGAAGTGGCAGATGGAAATGGATCTGGCGCTCGGCAAGGCCGAGGTGATCATCGGCAAGCAGCGTCACGGTCCGACCGGCACGGTCGAATTGCACTTCGACGCCTCGGTCACCCGCTTCGGCGACCTCGCGCATGACGGCCTGCCGCCGCAGCAGAATCACGACTATTGACCGTGTGCGGTTGAACCCGAACGCTGCGGCGCGTAAAAGCGCCGCATGAGTGTTCCCGAACAGAAACCCGCCGAGTCCTCCATCTCGGCGGCCGACGATGCGGTCCCGGCCGGCGCCACCGGGGTGCTGACCATCGATCTCGACGCGCTCGCCGCCAACTGGCGCAAGCTGGAAAAGACCGCGGTGCCGGCCGAATGCGCCGGCGTGATCAAGGCCAATGCCTATGGCTGCGGCATTCCGGAGGTGGCGCGGACGCTCGCCACGGCAGGCTGCAAGACCTTCTTCGTCGCCACGCTCGGTGAGGCCAAGGTCGCCCGCAGCGCCCTGCCCGAACAGGCCGCGCTCTACGTCCTCGACGGTTTCTTCCAGAACACCGGCGAGGACTACGCCGCGATCAACTGCCGGCCGGTGATCGGCGATCTCAACGAGCTCGCCGAATGGGACATGTTCTGCCGCCGGACCGGCTGGAAGGGCGGCGCCGCCATCCATGTCGACACCGGCATGAACCGGCTCGGACTGACGCCGCTCGACGCGCAGGGCATGATCCCGCGCATCCAGACCGGCGACCACGGCATCACGCTGGTGATGAGCCATCTCGCCGCCGCCGAGCAGGTCAACAGCCCCGCGAACGCGCGCCAGCTCGCCACCTTCCGCGAGGTCACGAGCGTCTTCACCGGTGTGCCGGCGGCGCTCGCCGCGTCCTCCGGCATCTTCCTCGGCGCCTCCTTCCAGTTCGACATGGTGCGCCCCGGAGCTGCCCTCTACGGCGTCAATCCGACGCCGGAGGCCGACAATCCGATGCAGCCGGTCGCCGAGATCAAGGCGCGCATCGTGCAGCTGCGCGACCTCGCGCGCGGCGATGCCGTCGGCTATGGCGGCACCTGGACTGCGCGCCGGCCGACCAAAATCGCGATCCTCTCCGCCGGCTATGCCGACGGCTACTTCCGCGCCGCCTCGTCCAACGACGGCACCCGCGGCGCCGACGTCATCATCGCCGGCCAGCGCTGCCCCGTGGCGGGCCGCGTCTCGATGGACCTGATCGCCGTCGATGTCACCGACCTGCCGCCCAAGGCCGCCCGCCGCGGCCATTTCGCCACTTTGCTTGGCGAAGGCATCAGTGTCGACGAGCTCGCACATCATTTCGGCACCATCGGCTACGAGGTCCTGACCAATCTCGGCCACCGTTATCACCGGATCTACAAAGGCGGCGCCGCGGTCGCGGAGAGCTGATCGAAGGCGACGCTCAGCAGACAACGCGATGCCGTGCCCGCGCCCCAACTTCCGCTGTCGTCGCCCGGCTTGACCGGGCGATCCAGTATTCCAGAGACGGTCGTGAGTCCTCGATGGGCCGCGGCGTACTGGATCCCCGCTTTCGCGGGGGATGACGACCGCGTGTGAGGTGAGGCCAGTCAGTCTCATGAGCGGACACGCCTCGTCATCCTCGCGCGCGGTTTGCGCCGAGCTATCCATTTCGTCTTCACCCTCTTCTCAAGTCGAGGGCGCAGGGAATGCCGGGTGCTGGCCGCAACCCATGGCCCGCCTGCTAGACAAAAAAGCAGGCGGCAGTCACCACAGGTCCAGCCGGTCAA
>NZ_JANBVS010000096.1 GCF_024586915.1 Bradyrhizobium sp. SRS-191 | reverse complement strand
GTCAAGTCGGTCGCCGGCGAGGGCACCTCGGTCACCATCAAGATCCCGCTGACGCTCGCCATCGTCTCGGCGCTGATCGTCGAGGCCGGCGGCGACCGCTTCGCGATCCCGCAGCTGTCGGTCGTCGAGCTGGTGCGCGCGCGCGCCAACTCCGAGCACCGCATCGAGCGCATCAAGGACACCGCCGTCCTGCGCCTGCGCAACAAGCTGCTGCCGCTGATGCACTTGAAGAAGCTGCTCAAGATCGACGACGGCTCGTCGACCGATCCGGAGAACGGCTTCATCGTGGTGACCCAGGTCGGCAACCAGACCTTCGGCATCGTGGTGGACTGCGTG
>NZ_JANBVS010000095.1 GCF_024586915.1 Bradyrhizobium sp. SRS-191 | reverse complement strand
ATCAAGTCGGTCGCCGGCGAAGGCTCCTCCGTCACCATCAAGATCCCGCTGACGCTCGCCATCGTCTCGGCGCTGATCGTCGAGGCCGGCGGCGACCGCTTCGCGATCCCGCAATTGGCCGTGGTCGAGCTGGTGCGCGCGCGCGCCAACTCCGAGCACCGCATCGAGCGCATCAAGGACACCGCCGTCCTGCGCCTGCGCAACAAGCTGCTGCCGCTGATGCATCTCAAGAAGCTGCTCAAGATCGACGACGGCTCGTCGTCGGATCCGGAGAACGGCTTCATCGTGGTGACGCAGGTCGGCAACCAGACCTTCGGCATCGTGGTGGACTGCGTC
>NZ_JANBVS010000094.1 GCF_024586915.1 Bradyrhizobium sp. SRS-191 | reverse complement strand
TGGAGAGAGGACGCGGTCCTGTCATGCAAGGCGCATGCGGGACATTGGCAATCGGTTGATGGAGAGCAGAATGTCATCACTTCGACAAATCGCATTCTACGGCAAAGGCGGCATCGGCAAATCGACGACGTCGCAGAACACCCTCGCAGCGCTCGCCGAGATGGGTCATCGGATCCTGATCGTCGGCTGCGACCCCAAGGCGGATTCGACCCGTCTGATCCTGCACGCCAAGGCGCAGGACACCATTCTGAGCCTGGCCGCTGCCGCCGGCAGCGTCGAGGATCTCGAGATCGAAGAGGTCATGAAGGTCGGCTATCGCGACATCCGTTGCGTCGAGTCCGGCGGTCCGGAGCCGGGCGTCGGCTGCGCCGGCCGCGGCGTCATCACCTCGATCAACTTCCTG
>NZ_JANBVS010000093.1 GCF_024586915.1 Bradyrhizobium sp. SRS-191 | reverse complement strand
GGACACATGAGAGGACGCGGTCACGCCCTGCGGACAAGCGGGCGCGGCTTCAGCAATCGGTTGATGGAGAGCAGAATGTCATCGCTGCGACAAATCGCATTCTACGGCAAAGGCGGCATCGGCAAGTCGACGACGTCGCAAAATACCCTGGCCGCGCTGGCCGAGATGGGTCATCGGATCCTGATCGTCGGCTGCGACCCCAAGGCGGATTCGACCCGCCTGATCCTGCACGCCAAGGCGCAGGACACCATCCTGAGCTTGGCCGCTGCCGCCGGCAGCGTCGAGGACCTCGAGATCGAAGAGGTCATGAAGGTCGGTTATCGCGACATCCGTTGCGTCGAGTCGGGCGGTCCGGAGCCGGGCGTCGGCTGCGCCGGCCGCGGCGTCATCACCTCGATCAACTTCCTC
>NZ_JANBVS010000092.1 GCF_024586915.1 Bradyrhizobium sp. SRS-191 | reverse complement strand
GCCTTCATGATGCCGTGCTCCATCAGCATGTCCTCGAGCTCGTCCATCGTGATCGGGGTCGGGATGATGCCCTTGCCGGCATTGCCGTGGATCTTGGTCGCCAGGTTGCGATAGTGGTTGGCCTGGACCGACTCCGGCGCATACTCAAGCACGGTCATGCGGCGCAGCTCGGCGTGCTGCACGATGTTGTCGCGCGGCACGAAGTAGATCAGCTGGGTGCCGAGCTTCTTGGCGAGAGCTTCCGCCAGCTCGAGCTCCTTGTCGGTCTGGCGCTCGTTGCAGACCAGGCCGCCCAGGCGCACGCCGCCGGAGTTCGCATACTTCAGAATGCCCTTGGAGATGTTGTTGGCGGCATACATCGCCATCATCTCGCCGGACATCACGATGTAGATCTCCTGCGCCTTGTTCTCGCGGATCGGCATCGCGAAGCCGCCGCAGACCACGTCGCCGAGCACGTCGTAGGACACGTAGTCGATGTCCTCATAGGCGCCGTTCTCTTC
>NZ_JANBVS010000010.1 GCF_024586915.1 Bradyrhizobium sp. SRS-191 | reverse complement strand
GGGTCGGTCCGGCTGAACCTGTGGTTCTCTCCCCGTGCTTTTCTTTCGCACGGGGGCCACGGGTGCCAGTCGGCACCCGGCCTTCCCTGCGCCCTCTGTTTCAAGAGAGGGCCACATCGATCAGCACAGCTCGGACAGATCCTGTCGCGAGGCCGTTGATGCTTGCCCGCCTGATGAACGCGAACCTTGCCTCACTCCGGCATCATCTCGCCGGAGCCGCCGAACTCGGCCGGAAAATCCTTCAGCTTCGGCAGGCCGTCCTTGATCGGCAGAACGCTCTCCGCGTAGTTCACGTGGACGCCGGGCGTGAACTTCAAGGTCGGAATCGTCGCGGCATAGACGTCGATCATGCCGAGCGGCGGATGATCGGTCATCAGATGCCCGCCGCACTTGGTGCAGTATTTGCGGTGGCTCATGTCGGTCTTGTGATAGGTGCCGATCGCCTCCGCGCCCTTGGTGACGCGGACATTCGTAGGCTTCCACAAGGTGAAGGCATTGACGGGCCCGGCCGACCACGAGCGGCAGGACGAGCAGTGGCAATAGCCCATCGCCTCCGGCTCGCCATCGGCCTCGAGCTCGACCGTGCCGCAGAAGCATTTGCCCTGATAGAGCGTCATGGCGGTGTTCTCCCTAGGTGGTGTTTTTGGATGTTGGATGGACATGCTGACACAGCTAGGCGGCGAAAGGGAATCCCTCAAATGCGGCTCGCTGCAGGGAACATCTGGTGCAACGCAGCGGTCCCGTCCATGATCCGCGGCACGGAATGTTGCGCAATCGCAAATTGGATGCATGGCCCCATACGTGCCGCGCCGCTTGCTCCGGAACCCGCTGTGCCGTTAGCTCAGGCCATAACAACGATCGAGGGAGCTGACGCCGCGATGGGACCGCTTGCGGGCATCAAGGTCATCGACATGACCACCGTGCTGATGGGGCCGTATGCCGCCCAGACGCTCGGCGACTACGGCGCCGATGTCATCAAGGTGGAATCGCCGGACGGCGACGTCACCCGCAAGATCGGCCCGTGGCGCCATCCCGGCATGGGGCCGGTGACCCTCAACACCAATCGCAGCAAGCGCGTGATCTGCCTCGACCTCAAGAAGCCGGCCGGCCGCGATGCCGTGCTGCGCATGGTCAAGGATGCCGACGTCCTGCTCTACAACATCCGCCCGCAGGCGATGACGCGGCTGAACCTGAGCTATGAGGTCGTCTCGGCGCTCAATCCACGACTGGTCTATGCCGGCGTCTATGGCTTCGGCCAGGGCGGACCCTATGCGGCGAAACCGGCCTATGACGATTTGATCCAGGGCGGGGCGGCGCTGTCGCATTTGATGGCGGTGGCCGGCGACGGCACGCCGCGCTATGTGCCGAACGCCCTGGTCGACCGCATCGTCGGCCTGACGGCTGTCGGCGCGATCTGCGCCAGCCTCGTGCATCGCGACCGCACCGGCCGCGGCCAGCGGCTGGACGTGCCGATGTTCGAGACCATGTCGGCTTTCATCATGGGTGATCACATGGGCGGGCTCACCTATGAGCCGCCGCTGGACAAAGGTGGCTACGCGCGGCACCTGTCGCAGGACCGCAGGCCCTATAAGACGGCTGATGGCTACATCTGCGTCATCGTCTACAACGACAAGCAATGGGACGCGTTCTTCGAGGCGTCCGGCCGCACCGACCTGCGCGCCGATGACCGCTTCAACAGCTTTGCGCGTCGCGCCACCAACATCGATGTCGTCTATGCCGAGCTGGCGCGCATCTTTCAGACCCGCACCACCGCCGAGTGGACCGAGCTGCTGAACGAAGCCGATATCCCGGTCATGCCGATGCACGATCTCGAAAGCCTGCTGCACGATCCGCATCTCGTCGCGACCGATTTCTTTCCCATCGTCGAGCATCCGACCGAAGGCCCGATCCGCACCACGCGCGTGTCCGCGACGTGGTCCGAGACCAAGGCCGAGCCGCAGCTTCTGGCGGGACGGCCGAACGAGCATGGTGACGAGATCCTGCGCGAGCTCGGTTTCTCTGCCGACGAGATCGCCGCGATGATCCGCGACGGCGCGACCACGCCGTCGCCTGCCAAGGAGTGAGCGCATGGATTTCGCACTCTCGGCCAATCAGGAATCGATCCGCGATGCGGTAGCGAAAATCTGCGCGCGCTTCGACGACGCGTATTGGCTGAAGAAGGACAAGGAGGGCGGCTTCCCGGCCGACTTCCACAAGGCGCTGGCCGACGCCGGCTGGCTCGGCATCTGCATTCCGGAGGAGTATAGCGGCTCCGGTCTCGGCATCCTCGATGCCGCGATCATGATGCGCACGATCGCGGAATCGGGCGCGGGCATGTCCGGCGCCTCGGCGATCCACATGAACGTGTTCGGGCTCAACCCAGTCGTCGTGTTCGGCACCAAGGAGCAGTGCGCGCGAATGCTGCCGGGCATCGTCGATGGCCGCGAGAAGGCGTGCTTCGCGGTGACCGAGCCGAACACGGGGCTGAACACCACGCAGCTGAAGACCCGCGCGGTGCGGAAGGGGGACCGCTATATCGTCAACGGCCAGAAGGTGTGGATCTCGACCGCCCAGGTCGCCGAAAAAATCCTGCTGCTGGCGCGGACCACGCCGCTGGAGGAGGTGAAGCGCCCGACCCATGGGCTCAGCCTGTTCTACACGGATTTCGATCGCAGCCGTATCAAGGTGCACGAGATCGACAAGATGGGCCGCAAGCCGGTCGACTCCAACGAGCTGTTCTTCGAGGATTTCGAGATTCCGGTGGACGATCGCCTGGGCGAGGAGGGGCGGGGCTTCGACTACATCCTGCACGGCATGAATCCCGAGCGCATCCTGATCGCGGCGGAGGCCGTCGGACTCGGGCACTTGGCGCTGTCGCGCGCCTCGGCCTATGCGCGGACGCGCAACGTGTTCAATCGGCCGATCGGCCAGAACCAGGGCATCCAGCACCCCCTCGCCAAGAACTGGATGGAGTTGGAGGCGGCCTGGCTGATGGTGCTGCAGGCCGGTTGGCAATACGACCAGGGCATGGCCTGCGGTCCCGCCGCCAACGCCGCGAAATATCTCGCGGCGGAAGCAGGCTTCCACGCCTGTGAGCAGGCGGTGATGACCCATGGCGGCTTCGGCTACGCGCGCGAATATCACGTCGAACGCTACCTGCGCGAATCCCTGATCCCGCGCATCGCGCCGATCAGTCCGCAATTGATCTTGTCGTTTGTCGCCGAGAAAGTCCTCGGCATGCCGAAATCGTATTGAGATGAATTGCACTGAGATGACGAAGTTGTTTGTAAGGCACCTACAACGCCGGCATTCCCTCCCTCCTTGTGGGGGCAGGGCTATCGCATATGAAGACGCGGGGCTGTCGCCACGAACAACCCTGGCAGAGAGTTTCTCCGTCATGCCCGGGCTTGTCCCGGGCATCCACGTGGTTCTCAGCGTGCTGAACGACGTGGATGGCCGGGACAAGCCCGGCCATGACGACTTGGAGGCAGACGAGCGCATCTCTTGGAGAGCCATATGCGATAGCCCCCCTTGTGGCGGAGGGGCAGGGAGGGGGGTACCCCACGAAGACTATTTGTGTGGCCACCCCCACCCCCGACCCCTCCCCGCAAGGGGGAGGGGAGCGCAGCGGCGCTCGCGGCTGGCTGCGCGATGCGCCGGAATGACGGCGGAGTGAGCCGACGATGACCTACATCACCGGCACCGGCCTCACCTCGTTCGGCCGTCACGACGGCCGCTCGTCGCTCGACCTGATGAGCATGGCGGCGCAGCTCGCGCTGGACGATGCCGAGCTGACGCGGCGCGAAATCGACGGCATCCTGTGCGGCTATTCGACGGTGTCGCCGCACATCATGCTCGCCACCGTGTTCGCCGAGCATTTCGGCCTCACGCCGTCCTATGCCCATGCCGTGCAGGTCGGAGGTGCGACGGGGATGGCGATGGTGATGCTGGCGCATCATCTCGTCGAGGCCGGCGTCGTCAGGAACATGCTCGTCGTCGCCGGCGAGAACCGCCTCACTGGCCAAAGCCGCGACGCCTCGATCCAGGCGCTGGCGCAGGTCGGCCATCCCGACTACGAGCTGCCGCTGGGCCCGACGATCCCCGCCTATTATGGCCTGGTCGCCTCGCGCTACATGCACGAATACGGCGTCACCGAGCAGGACCTCGCCGAGTTCGCCGTGCTGATGCGCAGGCACGCGCTCGATCATCCCGGCGCGCAATTCCATGAGTCGATCACCACAGCCGACGTCATGGCGTCGAAGCCGGTGGCAAAACCGCTGAAGCTGCTCGACTGCTGCCCTGTCTCCGACGGCGGTGCAGCCGTCATCGTCAGCCGCGAGCCGACCGGCACGACGGCGGTGCGCGTGCGCGGCTGCGCCCAGGCGCACACGCATCAACACGTCACCGCTGCGCCGGCTCTGAGCGAACTCGGCGCCGAGATCGCGATCAAGAAAGCCAGGGCGGTCGCAGGCGTTGCGATCGCCGACGTCGACTATGCCGCCGTCTATGACAGCTTCACCATCACGCTCTGCATGCTGCTCGAAGATCTCGGACTTGCCGGCCGCGGCGAGGCTGCGGCGCGGGTGCGGGGCGGCCATTTCAGCCGTGACGGTGCCGTGCCGCTCAACACCCATGGTGGCCTCCTGAGCTACGGCCATTGCGGCGTCGGCGGCGCCATGGCGCATCTCAACGAGGCGCATCTGCAGATGACGGGGCGGGCGGGCCGGCGCCAGGTGCGCAACGCCGCGCTGACCTTGCTGCACGGCGACGGCGGCGTGCTGTCGTCGCATGTCAGCATGTTCTGGGAGCGGGAGCGATGAGCGAATCAGCCGACTGGACCAAGGGCGTGGCCGCGATCAGCTACCAGCGCTGCGCGTGTTGCGCTCATGTGCAGTATTTCCGCCGCGACTTCTGCGCGGCCTGCGGCTCGCTTGCGCTGACCGACCACGCTGCGGGCGGGGAGGGCACCGTCTACGCGACATCATTGGTCTGTCGCGCGGCGACGCCGGAGACGCGCGCGCATGTGCCCTACAACATCGTGCTGGTGGATATGCGCGAAGGCTTTCGGATGATGGCCCATGGCGACCATGATCTCGCGATCGGCGACACGGTCAACGCGCGCTTCGTCAGCTTCGCCGGCGTAACGGTGCCTTATTTCGGAAAAGCGCCATGACGGCGGATCGCACGTCAGGACTCACAAAGGCCGACCGCGGGCGGCCGAGGCGGGACGATACGCACAACACATTCGTCCCGACCCGGATCGCCGCGCGATTGACGCAATACTCTACGCTACGCTTACTAACTCAAACGCAACTCAACTCGGTCGTTCGCATGAGCAATCGAGCTCACATTCCCACCTACGGGCGATGAAGAAACTGCGACGCAGAACCTCCAGACAGCCCTTCATCGCCCGTAGAACAGGACGCTGGCGATGACGATCATCGACGTCACGGCCAGCATGTGCGCGAGTGCCTCCGATGTTGCCCTCTTAGTGGCTTCCTTCATGCCGTTTCCTCCCTGGACTGGACACGACTTTCCGTTGCGCAAATACACACGCGACGGCGGCTGGAATTTTACTCGGAACACCCCATTGCGATGTCCGCTTCGCGAGTCCCCACTCGGCGTTCATCGACGGTTCAGAACATCGTCGGGTAATGCGGCGCGAATTGGGCTCGCTTATGGTTGTCCTGCGACCGACTCCCGGTAACGTTTAGGCGAGCCCGTACAATTACGAGTGATGAGAAATATCGACTGAAGGCTATTAGCTGCTGTGAATTGCAACCTTAAGTATTTCAGCGCGCCGGCGACATGCAACAGCCCGATGACGGTCTCAATCGGCTGCGAGCAGATTGAGCCGCGCGTTGGCGATCGTCAGACGCTCCGCAAGCAGCTGTGCGAGATTGCGCATGATGCGCTCGCCCGCATGCGGATGCCGCGTACGGAAGCGCTCGAAATCGTCGAGCGCGATCTCGAAGGCGGTGGCCGAGAAATCGGCTGTCACGTCTGCGGATCGCACGGGCTCGAGCAGCGCCATCTCACCGAAGCATTGGCCGGCCGTCAGCGTCGCCAGACGGATGCCGTCCCGCAGGGTGACGTGAACGACGCCGGAGCGCAGGAAGAACAGCGACTGTGCCGCATCTCCCGCAGCGAGGATACGCTCGCTCTGCTGATAGTGGCGGATCGTCGCCAGCGCCGCGAGCTCGCGGCGCTCGTCGCCGGAGAGGCCGGCGAGCAGCGGCTGCTCGGCGAGCTCCGTGGTCTCGAGAAAGTCGATCGCGCCGCCGTAGCGATAGACGATCTGGTCTTCGGCCCATTCGATGGCGGTGTCCAAAAGATAGAAGTCACGCACGTTCCGGATGTCGCCGGTGCGCGCGGTGATCTCCTGCCAGTCCGAAGAGGTCCTGCGGATGCCGGAGAGCACCACGGTGACGTGGAAGTCCGCCAGTTCGTGAAACAGCTCGGCCAGCAGGCGCAGTCCCGCCGGCGTCATCGCAGTGACGCGGTGGAGGTCGAAGATCACGAATTGCGGGCGCTCGCTCGCCGCAAGTTGGCGCGAGACGTAGTCGACATTGGAGAGCGACAGCGTGCCGACCAGCTCGAGCACGCGGACGGCGTTCGGATGCGCCGCCAGGATGTCGCGCTCCTGCGCGCGGCGGCTGCGCCGCGAGGGATTGGCGCCGATGTCGTAGTCGGCGATGATCGTGGTGCGCGCGTCGTCGGAGCGGTTCAGCATGTGCAGGCCGTAATGCGCCGACAGTGCCTCGCACACCTTGATGCCGCGCACGCTGTTGCCGTGTCCGTCGAGCCGCGGCGAGTAGCTGCCGAGGCCGAGCCGGGCCGGCAGGCTCGCCAGGATGCCGCCGCCGACGCCGCTCTTGGCGGGGATGCCGACGCGGTAGATCCATTCGCCGGCGAAGTCATACATGCCCGAGGACGTCATCACCGACAGCGTGCGCGACACCGCATAGGGCGTCACGACCTGCTCGCCGGTCACGGGATTGACGCCGCGATTGGCCAGGGTCGCCGCCATGACCGCGCAATCGCGCGCGGTGACCAGCACGGCGCATTGCCGGAAGTAGACGGCGAGCACGTCGTCGACAGGCTCGCTGATGACGTTGGACGTGCGCAGCAGATAAGCGATGGCGCGGTTGCGATCGCCGGTCGCGGCTTCCGAGGCGAACACGGCGTCATCGACGTCGAGCTTGCGGCCGGCGAAGCGGCCGAGCGCGTCGCGGATGGCCTCGAACGCGTCGGCATGCCGGGCCTTGCGCACCAGGCCGCTGCAGGCGATCGCGCCGGCGTTGACCATCGCATTGAACGGATGATTCTCGGCATTGAGCCGGATCGAGTTGAAGGGATCGCCGGACGGCTCGACGCCGATGACCCGCTCAACCTCGTCGGAGCCGAGGATGTCCAGCGCCAGCGCGAACACGAAGGGCTTCGACATCGACTGGATCGTGAACGGCACGCGGCTGTCGCCGACCTCGTAGACATGGCCGTCGAGCGTGGCGAGGCTGATGCCGAAACGCGCCGGATCCGCCTTGCCCAACTCGGGGATGTAGTTGGCGACCGCGCCGTCATGATCAGGCCAGAAGTCGGCGTGGCACGCCGAGAGGAAGCGCTGCAACGGCGGCATCGCGGCGGACGCCCAATGCTGCGGATTGCGGTGGGGGCGCGGAGTGTCGGTGGTCATGAGGGGCTCGGCGGGGACACGGTTGGCGTGCCGGTTATGTCGCAGCGGCGTTGGGGCAGCCAGCCCACACTTGGGGCAGCGCTGGTCAAATGTTGCCGTTGCCCAGCGATTGAGCGGCGTGGCGGGAGGACCGGGAGCGACTTGCGGCCATGTCTGCGGCAGGCCGCCGTGGGTCCATGCGGTGCCGCAACACCGTCCCCGAGCGCGCCATCTGGCATGCCATTCCGAATTGCGCTGAGAGGTCGAGTCTTGTGCCAACACGCTGAAGAACGGTGGGTTTTAGAAACGCTCTTGTGTTGTGGGGGCAAAAGGCCTGGGTTAGCTTGTTCTGTAAGCGGAATTTAATTCCGCATCATGGAATTGAGTGGAACGCGCATGGGACGACGGTCTGAGCGATTGAGCAGGGTGGGCATGCTGCCCGGGGATCTCGCCGGTGAGGGCGAGGTCATTCAGGTGGTGTCGCGGGCGTTCGATGTGCTTCGCTGTTTCGAGGGGCACGATTCGCGGCTCGGCAATCTCGAGATTTCCAACCGCTGCGGCCTGCCGCGGTCGACGGTGTCGCGGCTGACGCACACGCTGACGCGGATGGGCCAGCTGGTCTATCTGCCGCGCGATCAGAAGTACCGCATCGGTCCGAGCGCCGTCGCGATGAGCACGTCGATGACGCGGGGCTTGCAGCTGCGCAACCTGATCCGCCAGCGCCTGCAGGATGTCGCCGAGCAATTGCCGGGCACGGTCGGCTTCGTCATCCCCGATCAGTTTCATCTGGTCTATCTGGAGTTCGGCCGCGCCGCGAACGCGCTGGGCCTGCATGAGACCACCGGCAGCCGCATCTCGATGGCCTCGACGGCCGCGGGGCACGCCTATGTCGCGGCGCTCGAGCCGGAGGTCGGCGACGCGCTGCTCGCCGAGATGGAGCGCGAGATGCCGGATGCGGCGAATCTCTTGCGGCCGCGGCTGGAGCACAACAGGCAGTTTCTGAAGGAGCACGGCTACGTGGTCGCCTGTGGCCTGTGGAGCCCGCATATCAACGGCCTCGCGCTGCCGGTGTGGTCGCCGCAGTACCAGACCAATGTCGTGCTCACGATCGGCCTGTTGTCGGCGATGTATGACGAGCAACGGCTGCACGACGAGGTGGCGCAGCCGATGCGCGAGCTCGGCCGCAACATCGCAGCCCTGCTGCAGGGCGCGGAAGCCGATGTCTTCAACAGCCGGATGGAGAGGAAGCCGCTCCCTGTGACCGCGAAGACCAATCATAAGAACAAGACCATCACCGGGGCAGGGGGAACGAATGAGTTGGCAGCCGGAGCTCGAGGAATTGGCCCGGCGCGAGGCCTTCGCGCGGGAGATGGGCGGGCCTGACAAGGTCAAGCGTCAGCACGACCACGGCCGCCTCACCGTTCGCGAGCGCATCGACGGCGTCGTCGATCCCGGCAGCTTTCACGAGATCGGCGCCGTCGCCGGTCTCGGCGAGTATGACGAGCAGGGCGAGCTCACCCATGTGACGCCCGCGAACTGCGTGTTCGGCCGCGCGCGCGTCGACGGCCGCACCGTCGTGGTTGTCGGCGACGATTTCACCGTTCGCGGCGGCTCGGCCGATGCGTCGATCGCGGCCAAGCCGCTGATGGCGGAGGAGATGGCGCACGACTTCCGTCTGCCCATCATCCGCATCATCGAGGGCTCCGGCGGCGGCGGCTCGGTCAAGACCATCGAGACCAAGGGCGCGGCGAATCTGCCCGGCGGCATCGGCGGCAATCGCTGGTACCGCTACACGACGGAGAACATGTCGCTGGTGCCGGTCGTCGGCCTCGGGCTCGGCTCGGTCGCGGGGCTCGGTGCGGCGCGGCTCGCGGCGAGCCACTATTCGGTGATGACACGGCAGTCGGCGATGTTCGTCGCCGGACCGCCGGTGGTGAAGCGGCTCGGCCAGGACCTCGGCAAGATGGAGCTCGGCGGCGCCGATATCCAGACCAAGGCCGGCGGCGTCGACCATGCCGTCGACACCGAGGCCGAGGCGTTCGCCTGCGCGCGGCGCTTCCTCTCCTACCTTCCATCGTCGGTCTATGAGCTGCCGCCGACCTTGCCCTGCACCGACGATCCGCAGCGCAGCGACGAGCAGCTGATCAGCGCCGTGCCGCGGGATCGCCGTCGCGTCTACAAGATGCGCCCGATCATCGAGTCCGTCGTCGACAGCGGCTCGTTCTTCGAAGTCGCGCAGAACTACGGCCGTCCGCTCATCGTCGGCTTGGCGCGGCTTGAGGGCCGCGCTGTGATGGTGCTGGCGAGCGATCCCTATCACTTCGGTGGCTCGTGGACCGCGGATGCCTGCCAGAAGGTGATCCGCTGGGTCGACTTCGCCGAGACCTTCCATCTGCCGATCGTCTATCTGATGGACTGCCCCGGCTTCATGGTCGGGCTGGACGCGGAGAAGGCTGCGACCATCCGTCACGGCGTGCGCGCGATGGCGGCGGTCAACCAGTCGACGGTGCCGTGGTGCACGGTGATCGTGCGCAACAATTTCGGCGTCGCCGGCGTCGTGCATCAGCCGGCGGACCGGTTCTCGATGCGCTACGCCTGGCCGTCCGCCCATTGGGGCTCGCTGCCGCTCGAAGGCGGCATCGAGGCGGCGTATCGCGCCGAGATCGATGCCGCGCCGGATCCGAAGGCCAAGCTGAAGGAGATCGAGGAGCGGCTGACCAAGCTGCGCTCGCCGTTCCGCTCGGCCGAGAAGTTCTGGGTCGAGGAGATCATCGACCCGCGCAAGACGCGTTCGCTGTTGTGCGAATTCGCCCGTCTGGCCGAGCCGTTGCGCACGCCGGGCCCACCGACCGCGATGACGACGCGGCCGTGACGAATGTTACGCAGCGGCAGGCTTGGCCTGCCGCGAGATCGCCAGCGCGAGCAGCGCGGCGATGATGCAGAGCGCGCCGGCCATGAAGAACGCCGGCAGATAGCTCTGCAACAACGTGCGCGACAGTCCCGCGCCGAACGCCGCGGTGCCGGCGCCGAGCTGGTGTCCGGCGAACACCCAGCCGAATACCAAATTGGCGCGCTCCGGCCCGAACCGCTGCGCCGTCAGCCGCACCGTCGGCGGCACGGTCGCGATCCAGTCGAGGCCGTAGAACATCGCGAACAGCGACAGGCCATAGAACGAGAAGTCGGTGAACGGGAGGAACAGCAGCGAGAGACCACGCAGGCCGTAGTACCAGAACAACAGCCAGCGATTGTCGTAGCGGTCCGACAGCCACCCCGACACGATCGTGCCGACGAAGTCGAACATGCCCATGGCGGCGAGCAGGCTCGCGGCCTGCACCTGAGGGATGCCGAAGTCGAGGCACATCGGAATCAGATGCACCTGGACGAGGCCATTGGTCGAGGCGCCGCAGATGAAGAAGGTCGCGAACAGCATCCAGAACACCGGCACCCGCACCGCATCGTGCAACGTCCCGAGCGCGGCAGTGAGGATTGACGTGGTGACCGGCGGCGGGGCCGCGATCGGCTCGGCGCCGGTGTCGCCGAAGGGACGCAGGCCGAGGTCGCTCGGCCGGTCGCGCATCAAGAGCAGCACGGCCGTCGCTGAGACGCCGAGCGCGATGCAGACGAGCGCGAGCGCCGTGCGCCAGCCGAGCCGCTCGGTGAGGCTCGCCAGTAGCGGCAGGAACACGAGCTGTCCGGTGGCGACGCTGGCGGTGAGAATACCGACGACGAGGCCTCGGCGCGCCACGAACCAGCGCGTGGCGATGGTCGCGCCGAGCACCAGCGCGGTCATGCCGGTGCCGAGGCCGATCACGACGCCCCACAGCAGCACGAGGTGCCAGACCTGGCTCATCGCGAGCGAAGCAAGGAGCGCCGAGACCACGATCAGCTGAGCCAGCAGCGTGATGTTGCGCAGGCCATAGCGGTTGAGCAGCGCGGCGGCGAACGGCGCCATCAGCCCGAACAGCACGAACCGGATCGACAGCGCCGACGAAATCTCTGCGGTGCTCCAGCCGAATTCCTGCTGCAACGGCACGATGAATACGCCGGGCGCCCCGACAGTGCCGGCGGAGACCAGCGCCGTGAAGAACGTCACGGCGACCATCACCCAGCCATAGTGGATGTTGCGCTGTGCGAGCGCTGCTGCGAGCTGATTGGAGATCATGCTGGTCCCGTGAGGTTAGGAAGCGGCGCCATTCTGGCAGACTGCGCGGATGACATAAATGGCAAAGGTCCCTCGTTTCCGGACATCACGGCCGCTCGACCGCAATCGCCGTCGCCTCGCCGCCGCCGATGCACAGCGCGGCGACGCCGCGCTTCAGGCCGCGGGCCTGCATCGCATGCAGCAGCGTCACGATCAGCCGCGCGCCGGTGGCGCCGATGGGGTGGCCGAGCGCACAGGCGCCGCCATTGACGTTCAGCCTGTCACGGGGAATGCCGAGGTCGCGTTGCGCGGCCATGGCGACGACGGCGAAGGCCTCGTTGATCTCGAACAGGTCGACGTCCTCGACCCGCCAGCCGACCTTGTCGAGCAGCTTCCGGATCGCCGGAATCGGCGCTGTCGTGAACCACTGCGGCTCCTGGCTGTGTGTCGCGTGTCCCTTGATCTCGGCCATGATCGGCAGCTCGTCGCGCTCGGCGCGTGATCGCCTCGCAAGCACGAGGGCGGCAGCGCCGTCGGCATTGGCGGAGGAGGCCGCTGGCGTGATGGTGCCGTCTTTGCGGAACGCAGGCTTCAGCGCGGGGATCTTGGCCGGATCGACCTTCAGCGGATGCTCGTCCCTGGTGATCACGCGAGGCCCCGACTTTTCAGTCAGCGGGATTGGCGCGATCTCTGCTTCGAATGCGCCGCTCTCGACCGACTGGCGGGCGCGAGTCAGCGTTTCCACCGCATAGGCGTCCTGGTCGGCGCGAGTGAACTGATACGCTTCCGCCGTGGCCTCGCCGAAATCGCCCATCGAGCGCCCGGTATCGTACGCATCCTCCAGCCCGTCCAGCATCATGTGGTCGAGGATACGATCGTGCCCGGCGCGGTAGCCGCCGCGCGCCTTGACGAGCAGATAGGGAGCATTGCTCATGCTCTCCATGCCGCCGGACACCACGATGTCGGCGGAGCCGGCCCGGATGATGTCGTGCGCCAGCATCGTCGCCTTCATCCCGGAGCCGCAGACCTTGTTGATCGTGGTGGCGCCGGTCGCATCAGGCAGACCCGCGCCGCGCGCGGCCTGTCGAGCCGGGGCCTGGCCCTGACCGGCCGGCAGCACATTGCCCATGAATACTTCCCCGACCGTATCAGGCGACACGGCCGCCCGTTCGAGCGCCGACTTGATGACGTGAGCGCCAAGCTCATGCGCGCGGAGTGGCGACAATTCGCCCATGAAGCGGCCGAGCGGGGTGCGGGCGGCGGACAGGATCACGACGGAATCTGACGAGGCCATGACGGACTCCCTGAATGAATATGATGCTCATCATATAATGGCGGCCCGAAAATGCAAATCGGCGATCCCGCGGAACTTGTGGTGAATACGTCGGCGAGATTTGCCGGAGGCTGCAGTCGGAAACTTGGCGAAAATTGCGCTCTAGCGCTTGCGATCGATGAAGTGCTGCATCAGCCGCTTGGGCTCGTCGGTCAGGAACGATCGCCCGAAGGCGCCGATCGACACCTCGATCGACTCCTTCAGCGGCAGGTCCTCCCATTGCCGCAGCAGGCCCTTCTGCGCCCGCAGTGCTTCGGGTCCGCAGGCGAGCAGCGATGCAATGACCGTCTCGACCGCGTTATCGAGTTCTCCTTCGGCCGCAACCGAATCGACGAGGCCCCAGGCGAGCGCGGTCGGGGCGTCGATCGTCTCGGCCGTCATCAGCAGCCAGCGCGTGCGGCCCCAGCCGATCAGTCGCGGCAGCAGCGCGGCATGAATGACCGAGGGAATGCCGACGCGCACCTCCGGCATGCCGAACTTCGCGTCATGCGCGGCGACGCGGATGTCACAGGCTGCCGCGACTTCCAGGCCACCGCCGAGGCACCAACCAGGCATCCGCGCAATCACGGGCACCGGGAAATTCCGTACCGCTTCACACAGTCCGGCCAGCCTCGCGATGAACGTCTCCGCGGAGGCTTGATCGAGCTTCGCCATCTCCTTGATGTCCGCGCCGCCGATCATGCTCTTCTCACTTTCGCCAGCCAGGACGAGCGCACGAATGCTGTCGTCAGATGCGAGCGATTGCAGTCCGGCTTGTATGCCAAGGATGGCCGCTGAGCCGATAATGTTCAGCGAGCCGGCATTGCAGATCGTGAGCCGGACCACGCTGCGGGCGTCGCGACTCACGCCGCAGTGAAAATTGAGCATATCCATGGCCGGCCTCGTCTGGGGTGTGGGGCGTGACAGTCGCGGGAATAAATCAGGCCAGCGAAGTTGATTTAGATCAACTCGAATTCATCAAATAGCTGCAGCGACGAGGGCGCAGAGCTGCTATTGTATGACCTCGGACATTCAATAGGACGGCAATGCGCTACTCTCCGGAACACAAGGCGGAAACCCACGCGCGAATCGTGCGCAAGGCGTCGGTGCGGCTGCGGGAGAAGGGCGCTCACGGCGTCGGTGTCGCCGACCTGATGAAGGAGGCCGGGCTCACGCATGGCGGCTTCTACGCCCACTTTGAATCGCGCGACGCGCTGGTCGTCGAGGCGTTCGGCTATGCGATCGATCGTTCGGTGGAGCGCTGGCGCAAGCTCTTGGACGAATTGCCGCCGCAAAAGCGGCTCGCCGCGATCGTCGACGGCTATCTGTCGACCGAACATCGGGATGATCCCGGCCATGGCTGCGCGGTTCCCGCTCTCGGGGCGGAAATCGCGCGCGAGAGCGCCAAGACTCGCAAAGCCTTCGCAGCGAAGCTGGAAGAGCTGATCGACCTGTTCGCCGATTACATCGCCGATGTGCCGCGCAAGACCGCACGCAAGCGGGCCTCCGCGATGCTCGCCACCCTGATGGGGACCATCGTCATGGCCCGCATCACCGGCAGCGGCGAACTGTCCGAGGAGATCCTGAACTCCGGTCGCGAGGTGGCGCTGGCGGTTGCCCATGGTGACGGGCCGGCGGGGAAGACCTCGGCGCGGGCGCCCGTCAAAAGGCCGGTGAAAAAGGTGGCCGGCGCCAAGCGCTGAGCCTTCGGACGACGAGCGCGATGGACGGCCTGCCGCGGGAGCGAAGGGGCGGCAATTTCGCAGCGCCGGTCAGCGCTTAGACCCTTCCCAAACGCCGCAAAGACTGCAAGATGCCGGCCAAATCGGCACTGCTTACCCCTGCGGAGGATACCCCATGCGTTCGATCGGTCATTTCATTGGCGGCAAAGAGGTCAAAGGTACGTCCGGACGGACGGCCGATGTCTTCGAGCCGATGACCGGTGATGTCCAGGCCAAGGTCGCGCTGGCCTCGCGCGCCGAGCTTCGCGCGGCTGTTGAGAACGCCAAGGCCGCGCAGCCGGCCTGGGCCGCGACGAATCCGCAGCGCCGCGCGCGCGTCATGATGAAGTTTTTGGAACTCGCCCAGCGCGACTACGACCAGCTGGCGGAGCTGCTCGCCCGCGAGCACGGCAAGACCGTCCCGGATGCCAAGGGCGACATCCAGCGCGGCCTCGAAGTGGTCGAGTTCGCCTGCGGCATTCCGCATCTGATGAAGGGCGAATACACGGAAGGCGCCGGCCCCGGTATCGACATCTATTCGATGCGCCAGCCGCTCGGTGTCGTTGCCGGCATCACGCCGTTCAATTTCCCGGCGATGATTCCGATGTGGAAGTTCGCGCCGGCCATTGCTTGCGGCAACGCCTTCATCCTGAAGCCCAGCGAGCGCGATCCGGGCGTGCCGATGAAGCTCGCCGAGCTGATGATCGAGGCCGGCCTGCCGGCGGGCATTCTCAACGTCGTCAACGGCGACAAGGAGGCGGTCGACGCCATCCTCGAGGATCCCGATATCATGGCGGTGGGCTTTGTCGGTTCGTCGCCGATCGCGCAGTATATCTATGAGCGCGCGGCCGCGCACGGCAAGCGCTGCCAGTGCTTCGGCGGCGCCAAGAACCACGCCATCATAATGCCCGACGCCGATCTCGACCAGGCGGTCGACGCGCTGATCGGCGCCGGCTACGGTTCGGCCGGCGAGCGGTGCATGGCTGTCTCGGTCGCGGTGCCCGTCGGCAAGACCACGGCGGACCGGCTAATGGAGAAGCTGATCCCGCGAGTCGAGTCCCTGAAGATCGGCACCTCGGTCGATCCGGCGGCCGATTTCGGCCCGTTGGTGACCCGTGAAGCGGTCGAGCGCGTGAAAAACTACGTCGACATCGGCGTCAAGGAAGGCGCGACGCTCGCCGTCGACGGCCGCGGCTTCAAGATGCAGGGCTACGAGAACGGCTTCTACATGGGCGGCTGTCTGTTCGACAACGTCACCAAGGACATGCGGATCTACAAGGAAGAGATCTTCGGTCCCGTTCTGTCGGTCGTTCGGGCCAAGGATTACGCCGAGGCGCTGGCGCTGCCGTCGGATCATGACTACGGCAACGGCGTTGCGATCTTCACCCGCGACGGCGACGCCGCGCGTGACTTCGCCGCCAAGGTCAATGTCGGCATGGTCGGCATCAACGTGCCGATCCCGGTGCCGATCGCCTACTACACCTTCGGCGGCTGGAAGAAGTCCGGCTTCGGCGATCTCAATCAGCACGGCCCGGATTCGATCCGCTTCTACACCAAGACCAAGACCGTCACCTCGCGCTGGCCGTCCGGCGTCAAGGAAGGCGCGGAATTCTCGATCCCGCTCATGAAGTAAGACTCGACGGGAGCCCGGAAAGGCTCCCGTTTCGTCATTGCGAGCGAAGCGAAGCAATCCAGGGCTGCGCGCGTGACTCTGGATTGCGTCGTCGCTTCGCTCCTCGCAATGACGGAGGTTGAGGACACGCCGAACACCAACGAACAAAAATCAGGAAACGCGGAGAACGAATGCAGTTCGCTCTCGATGAGGATCAGATCGCGGTGCGCGAGATGGCGCGCGCCTTCGCAGCCGAGAAGATCGCCCCGCATGCGCTGCGCTGGGACGAGGAGAAGCATTTCCCTGTCGACGTGATGCGCGAGGCCGCAAGCCTCGGCATGGGCGGCATCTACATCCGCGACGACGTCGGCGGCTCGGGTCTGTCCCGCCTCGATGCCGCGCTGATTTTCGAGGCGTTGGCGACGGGGTGCCCGACGGTTTCGGCCTTCATCTCCATCCACAACATGGCGTCGTGGATGATCGACACCTTCGGTACCGAGGCGCAGCGGCAAGCCTATCTGCCGAAGCTCTGCACCATGGATATCATCGCGAGCTACTGTCTGACCGAGCCGGGCGCCGGCTCGGATGCGGCGGCGCTGCGCACCCGCGCGGTGCGCGATGGCGACGACTACGTGCTCAACGGCCAGAAGCAGTTCATCTCCGGCGCCGGCGCCACCGACATTCTCGTCGCCATGGTGCGGACGGGCGCCGATGGTCCCGGCGGCATCTCCACGCTCGTGATCGACGCCAAGACGCCCGGCGTGTCGTTCGGCGCCAATGAGCGCAAGATGGGCTGGAATGCGCAGCCGACCCGCGCCGTGATCTTCGAGAATGCGCGCGTGCCCGTGGCCAACCGCTTGGGCGAAGAGGGTATCGGCTTCAAGATCGCGATGGCCGGGCTCGACGGAGGCCGTCTCAACATCGCGGCGTGCTCGCTCGGCGGCGCGCAAGCCGCACTCGACAAGACGCTGGCCTATACGAAAGAGCGCAAGGCGTTCGGCAAGCGGCTGGACGAATTCCAGGCGCTGCAATTCCGGATCGCCGACATGGCGATCGAGCTGGAGGCCGCGCGCACCTTCCTGTGGCGCGCGGCGGCGGCGCTGGATCGCAAGGATCCGGATGCCACGATGCTGTGCGCGATGGCCAAGCGCTTCGGCACCGATGTGGGCTTCGAGGTCGCCAACCAGGCGCTGCAGCTGCATGGCGGCTATGGCTACCTCAGCGAATACGGCATCGAGAAGATCGTGCGCGATCTGCGCGTGCACCAGATCCTCGAAGGCACCAACGAGATCATGCGCCTGATCGTGTCGCGCAAGCTGATCGAGGGCGCGCGATGAGCGACGTCGAAGGTGACCTGATCGTTCGCCGCGAGGGCTCGGCCGGCATCATCCGGCTGAATCGGCCCAAGGCGATCAATGCGATGACCTTGGAGATGTCGATGGGCATCGACGCGGCGCTCGATCAGTTCGAGGCGGATCCCGCCGTCGCGGTGGTCGTGCTCGAAGGCGCGGGCGAGCGCGGGCTCTGTGCCGGCGGCGACATTCGCGGGCTTTATGAGAGCTCAAAGGTGAATGGCGACCTGGGAAAAGTGTTCTGGCGCCAGGAATACATCATGAATGCGCGCATTGCCGCATTCCCCAAGCCTTACGTCGCCTACATGGACGGCCTGGTGATGGGCGGCGGTGTCGGCCTGTCGGCGCATGGGCGGCACCGCATCGTCACCGAGAAGACCAAGCTCGCGATGCCCGAGGTCGGCCTTGGATTCTTTCCTGATGTCGGCGGCACCTGGCTGCTGTCGCGCGCGCCGGGCGAACTCGGCGCCTATTTCGGCTTGACCGGGCAGACGATGAACGGGCCGGATGCGATCCACGCGCGCTTTGCGGACGCCGTGGTGCCGACCGAAAAGTGGCCGGCGCTGCGCGAGGTCCTGACCAAGGTCAGGCCGGGGACACTGTCGGTCGAGATCGACAGCCTCATCGCAGGCTTCGCCACTGGGGAGACCGCCGGGCCGGTGGCCGCGCAGCAGGCCAAGATCGACGCTTGGTTCGCTCACGACAGCATGCACGACATCTTTGCTTCGCTGGACGCCGATGGCTCCGAGGCGGCGCTCGCGACCCTGAAGACGCTGAAGGAGAAGTCACCGCGCGGCATGGTGGTGACCCTGAAGCTGCTGCGGCTGGCGCGCGGTTCGACGTCGTTGGAGGACTGCCTGGTGCGCGAGTATCGCGCAGCCCTGGAAGTGTTCCGGAGCGATGATTTCCGCGAGGGTGTCCGCGCCGCGATCATCGACAAGGATCGTAACCCGAAATGGTCGCCGCCGGATGTCGATCAGGTGACGCCGGAGATATTGGCGCCGTATCTCGCGGAGATCGGTGCCGACGAGCTGACATTTCCGCAAGCGAGATAATCATCAGGTCGAGGGAGAGAACGAACCATGGCTACGATCGCATTCATCGGCCTCGGCAACATGGGTGGTCCGATGGCCGCCAACCTCGTCAAGGCCGGCCACACGGTGGTCGCGTTCGATCTGGTGGAGGCCTCGCGCACGCAGGCCAAGGCTGATGGCGCGGAGATCGCGGACAGCGCCGTTGCGGCGGTCAAGGGCGCCGACGCGGTCGTCACCATGCTGCCGGCCGGCAAGCATGTGCTGGCGGTCTGGAATGAGATCGTGCCTGTGATGAGCAAGGGCACGTTGGTCATCGACTCCTCCACCATCGACGTCGAGAGCGCACGATCAGCGCATGCGCTCGCCGCCAAGCACGGCATCAACGCCGTCGACGCACCCGTGTCGGGCGGCACGGGCGGCGCGAAGGCCGCGACGCTCACCTTCATGTGCGGCGGCGAGGAGGGGGCGTTCGCGGCGGCCAAGCCGATCCTGGAAAAGATGGGCAAGAAGATCGTCCATTGCGGCGGGGCAGGCGCCGGGCAGGCGGCCAAGATCTGCAACAACATGATCCTGGGCATTTCGATGATCGCGGTCGGCGAGGCCTTTGCGTTGGGCGAGAAGCTCGGCCTGTCGCATCAGGCGCTGTTCGACGTCGCCTCGACCTCGTCGGGGCAGTGCTGGTCGCTGACGTCGTATTGCCCGGTGCCCGGGCCGGTGCCGGCCTCGCCTGCCAACAACGACTACAAGCCGGGCTTTGCGACCGCGCTGATGCTGAAGGATCTCACGCTGTCGCAGGACGCGGCCAAGGCGGCCGGCGCCGCGACGCCGCTCGGCCAGCACGCGCAGGAAATCTATAAGGCGTTCGAGGCGGCCGGCCATGGCGGCGTCGACTTTTCGGGGATCATTCAGCACGTCCGCAAGCTCGCCGGGACCACCTGATGACGACATTCAAGGACGCACGCGCGTTTCTGCTGGCGCATCGCACCGACTACGATGCCGCGGTGAAGGGCTTTCGCTGGCCCGATCCGGTGCCGTTCAACTGGGCGCTCGACTGGTTCGATGCCGAGCTCGCGTCCGATCCGGACAGCCGCGAGCGCACCGCGCTGTGGATCTTCGATGCGGCGCAGGATCGCCAGACGAAACTGTCCTTTGCCGCGCTGTCGCGGCGCTCGAACCAGGTCGCCAACTTCCTGCGCGCGCAGGGACTGAAGCGCGGCGATCATCTGCTGCTGCTGCTCGGCAATGTCGTGCCGCTGTGGGAGACGATGCTGGCGGCGATGAAGCTCGGGGTCGTGGTGATCCCCGCGACGACGTTGCTGACCATCGACGAACTGCGTGACCGGCTGGAGCGCGGCCGCGCGAAGGCCGTCGTCGCCGCGCAGGATCAGGTGGCGAAGTTCGCCGACCTCGGCGCGGATGATCTGGTCCGCATCGTCGTGGGGACGACGACATCAGCCGGTTGGCTGCCGTTCGAGCAGGCCGCCGACGCTGCCGAGGCGTTCACGCCGGATGGTCCGACGCAGCCTGATGATCCGATGCTGCTGTATTTCACGTCCGGCACGACGGCCAAGCCGAAGCTGGTGCGGCACAGCCATCGCAGCTACCCGGTCGGTCATCTCTCGACGATGTACTGGCTCGGCCTGCAGCCGGGCGACGTGCATCTCAACATCTCCTCGCCGGGCTGGGCCAAGCACGCCTGGAGCTGCTTCTTCTCACCGTGGAATGCGGGCGCCACCGTCTTCGTCGTCAACCAGCCGCGCTTCGACGCCAAGGGGCTGCTCGCGATCGTCAAGCGGTGTGGCGTGACGACATTGTGCGCGCCGCCGACCGTGTGGCGGCTGTTCATCCAGGAGCATCTCGCCGACTTCAAGGTGTCCTTGCGCGAGGCATGCGGCGCCGGCGAGCCGTTGAATCCCGAGGTGATCGATCAGGTCCGTGCCGCCTGGGGGCTCACCATTCGCGATGGCTACGGCCAGACGGAGACCGCTGCGATCTGCGGCAACTCGCCGGGGCAGAAACTGAAGATCGGCTCGATGGGCCGGCCGTTGCCGGGCTATCGCGTCGAGGTCGCCGACATCGATGGCAATCCGGCGAGCGAGGGTGAGATCACGCTGGCGCTGTCGGGCGAGCGTCCCGCCGGTCTGATGCAGGGTTATCAGGGCGACGACGGCAAGCTGTCCGGCGCCGATGGCGCGCGCTATCGCACCGGCGACGTCGTGTTCCAGGACGAAGAGGGCTATCTCACTTTCGTCGGCCGCTCCGACGATGTGTTCAAGTCGTCAGACTATCGCATTTCGCCGTTCGAGTTGGAGAGCGTGCTGCTGGAGCACGAGGCCGTGGCCGAGGCCGCGGTGGTGCCGAGCCCCGATCCGATCCGGCTTGCGATCCCCAAAGCCTATGTTTTGCTGACATCGGGCGCGGAGCGCTCGCGCGCGACCGCGTTGTCGATCTTCGAGCATCTCGCCGCGCGACTCGCGCCGTTCAAGCGCATCCGCCGGCTCGAGCTGGTCAGCGAGCTGCCGAAGACGATCTCCGGCAAGATCCGCCGCGTGCAGCTGCGCCGGCTGGAGCATGACGACAACCGCACGGATCATCTGCGCGGCACGGAGTTCAAGGAAGAGGATTTTCCGGAGCTGAAGATCAGACCGTCCGGGCACGAGGTGTAGGGAACGCATGAACAAGATCTGGAAGAAGCCGCCGATATCGCTGGAAGCCTATCAGGCCATGGTCGGCCAGGAGATCGGCGTATCGTCATGGCACGTGCTCGATCAGCAGCGGATCGATACCTATGCCGATGTGATCGAGGATCATCAGTTCATCCATGTCGATCCCGAGCAGGCCAAGGCGACGCCGTTCGGCACCACGATCGCGCACGGCTTTCTCACCATGTCGCTGCTGTCGGTGATGTCCTACGAGGTCATGCCCGCGATCGAGGGCACGGCGATGGGCGTCAATTACGGCTTCGACAAGCTGCGCTTCATCTCGCCGGTGAAATCCGGCAAGCGCGTGCGCGGCCGCTTCGTGCTGGCGGAAGCCACGCTGCGCAAGCCGAAGGAGTTGCAGTCGCGCACCCATGTCACGGTCGAGATCGAGGGCGAGGACAAGCCCGCTTTGGTCGCCGACTGGATCGGGCTGATTTATCTGAGCTAACCGCACCTCATCCTCCTCTCGTCATCACCGGGCTTGACCCGGCGATCCATCCCACTGATCGAAAGTGATGGATGCCCGGGTCAAGCCCGGGCATGACGACCTAACTGATAGGACAAACATCATGGCAATCAGATTCGACGGACGCGTCGCCATCGTCACCGGCGCAGGCAATGGTCTCGGGCGTGCGCATGCGCTGGGGCTGGCAAGCCGCGGCGCCAAGGTCGTCGTCAACGATTTCGGCGGCGCGCGCGACGGCACCGGCGGCTCGATGACCGCGGCGGAGACCGTGGTCGAGGAAATCCGGAAAGCCGGCGGCACCGCGATGGCTGACGGTGCCGACGTATCGAACTTCGAGCAGATCACCGCGATGGTCGAGCGCGCCACCAAGGAGTGGGGCAGCGTCGACATCATGTGCGCCAATGCCGGCATCCTCAGAGACAAGTCGTTCGGCAAGATGGAAGTGGCCGATTTCGCCAAGGTGCTCGACGTGCATCTGGTCGGCAGCTTCTACTGCTGCAAGGCGGTGTGGAACGGCATGCGCGAGCGCAACTACGGCCGCATCGTGCTGACGACGTCGTCCTCCGGCCTGTTCGGCAATTTCGGCCAGGCCAATTACGGCGCGGCGAAAACCGGCATGGTCGGCCTGATGAACGTGCTGGCGGAGGAGGGCCGCAAGACCAACATCCGCGTCAACATCATCTCGCCGACCGCGGCCACCCGCATGACCGAGGAACTGCTGCCGCCGCAGGCGCTGCAGCTGATGAAGCCGGAATCGATTACGCCCGCGGTCGAGTATCTGCTGAGCGAGGACGCGCCGACCCGCACCATCATGGGCGCCGGCGCGGGCTCGTTCGCGGTGATCAGGATCCTCGAGAGCGAGGGCATCAACCTGCCGCCGGAGGAGTGGACGCCGGACGCGATCGCGGCGCATTTCGCCGAGATCAGCGACATGTCCAAGGCACGCGCGCTGCAGGGCGCGTTCGAGCAGACGCAGAAATATGTCGGTCAGGCCGCGGCGCGCTTGGGGATCAAGCTGTAAAGCACAGTCGGCATCCCACCCTCCGCCGTCATGGCCGGGCTTGACCCGGCCATCCACGCCTTTGGCACCACCGGCGTGGACAGGCGTGGATGCCCGGGTCAAGCCCGGGCATGACGACCTTTGGTTTGGTGGGCCGGGCGGCCTAAACTGACAACATGTCTTCTAAACGCATTGCAGTTATTGGAGCAGGCCCGGCCGGGCTGATGGCCGCGGAGGTGCTGGCCGAAGGCGGAGCCGCGGTCACCGTCTACGACGCGATGCCATCGGCAGCGCGCAAGTTTCTGATGGCTGGACGCGGCGGGCTCAATCTGACGCATAGCGAGGAGTTGCCGGCGTTCCTCGCGCGCTATCGCGAAGCCGCACCGTGGCTGGCACCAGCCGTCACCGCGTTCTCACCGCAACACCTGCGCGACTGGTGCGAGGCGTTGGGCGAGCCGACCTTCGTTGGCTCTTCCGGCCGGGTGTTTCCGGTCGCGATGAAAGCCTCGCCGCTGCTGCGGGCCTGGCTGCGCCGGCTCGATGGGCAGGGTGTCCGCGTCGAGCCGCGGCATCGCTGGACCGGCTGGGACGATCAGGGCCATCTCATCTTTGCAACGCCAAACGGTACGCACACCGTGGTAACCGATGCTACCGTCCTCGCGCTTGGCGGCGCCAGCTGGCCGCGGCTCGGCTCCGACGGCGGCTGGGTGCCGATTCTCGCAGCAAAAGGCATCGCGATCGCGCCGCTGCGGCCCGCCAATTGCGGCTTCATTGTCGGCTGGTCGGACCTCTTCCGCGACCGCTTCGAGGGCCAGCCGCTGAAAGGCATCGCGCTGTCCTTCGGCGAGCGCAGCGTGCGCGGTGAAGCCGTGATCACGCGCGACGGCATCGAGGGAGGCGCGGTCTACGCGCTGTCGGCCGAATTGCGCGAGGCCATCGCGCTGAATGGCGAGGCGACGCTGCACGTCGCGCTGCGGCCCGATGTCGATGCCGCTGATCTGGTCAGGAGGCTATCGGCTCCGCGTGGAAAACAGTCGTTCTCGAATGTGTTGCGCAAGGCGCTGCAACTCTCTCCGGTCGCAATCGGACTCTTGCAGGAGGTCGCAAAGACGCAAGGGCAGTCGTTGTCTTCGCTGCCGCCCGATCGTCTCGCTGCGCTCGTCAACGCCGTCCCGATCAAGCTGACGGGCACCGCCGGGCTGGCGCGCGCCATTTCCAGCGCCGGCGGCATCGCGCGCGACGAGCTCGATTCCAATTTCATGCTGCGCCGACTGGCCGGCGTATTCGCTGCGGGCGAAATGCTGGATTGGGAGGCCCCGACCGGCGGCTATCTGCTGCAAGCGTCGTTTGCGACCGGTGTGGCTGCGGGGAAGGGCGTGTTGAAGTGGCTGAAGGGGACCGGGCCGTCATGACCGATCTGCTGCTCGAGTCCTGGTTTGTGGTCACCGAAGATCATGTGCGGACGAGATTCGAGGCCGAGCTGGCCCGCGAAATTGCTCGCGGTCATGCACTGGCAAATCTATCCGGTAGCATCATCGCAAAGCGTGACGATTGCGATGATGTCCTCGTTGCATTGAGCGACGGCCGCGTGGCCGTGGTGCACCTCTCGTGGTCCGGCCGTCGTGAAGCCGACCCTCGGTGGCCGAGAACCGTGATCTACGACTCGCTCGACGATTGGCGTATGTCTCTCGACCGACTGTGATTTCGGAAGGAGCCAGCCTCGAATTCCGCCGTCATTGCGAGCGAAGCGAAGCAATCCAGGGCGACGCGTGCCGCTCTGGATTGCTTCGTCGCTTCGCTCCTCGCAATGACGACGGAGAGAGAGGGGCCTACCGCAGCTTGCCTCGTGCCGCGACCGGCAGCGTGCCCAGGATCTCCTCCCCGCGGACCATCACGACCTCGTCCATCATGTTGACGACGACGCAGACGTGGTTCGGGACGATGCGGACGACGTCGCCGACATTGGGGCGGGTGTTGCTGCGGGAGAGGTCGAGGAAGCCGTGCTCCTCGGCGAAGCGGGCGATCTTGGCTTCCGGATGCTCCAGGATCAGGCCGTGGCCGTCGAGGCCGCCGGTGTCGGTGGTCAATGTCTTGGAGCCGGCGTCGAGGATGCCGCGTTCGGGCGCGGCGCGGCTGACGACGGTGGAGTAGATGTGCAGCGCGCAGTCGTCCCAGCCGGCGACGCCGGCGGCGACCTGCATGCGGTCGTTGTAGATGTAGGTGCCCGGGCGATGCTCGGTGGCGCCCTTGAGCTTGCCCAGGTTCTTCAGGTTCGGCGAGCCGCCGGTCGAGACGATGCTGGCCTCCAGCCCCTCCGCGCGGACGCCTGCCAGCGCCTCGTCGTAGAAGCGCTGTGCGTCCTCCCAGCCGGACTCGGTCGGGTACAGCATGAAGCCCGCGAAGCGCAGGCCTTCGCTGGCCTTGATCTGGCGCGCGAGCTGGATCGCCTGGGCAGGTGTCTCGACGCCGGCGCGCTTGCGCCCCGTGTCGCATTCGACCACGACCGAGAGCGTGCGGCCCGACTGCTTCGCCGCCTGCGGCAGGCCGGCGATGACGGTCGCGTTATCGGCGGCGACGGTCATGTCGGCCTTCGCCTGCAGCGCGGCGAGGCGGGCCATCTTCTCCTCGCCGATCAGATTGTAGCTGATCAGGATGTCGGCGATGCCCGCGTCCGCCATGATCTCGGCCTCGCCGATCTTCTGGCAGGTGATGCCCTGTGCGCCCGCCTCGATCTGCAGCTTGGCCAGAACAGGACTCTTGTGCGTCTTGATGTGCGGCCGGTTGGCGACGCCCGCCGCGGCGCATTGCGCCTGGATACGCGCGATGTTGCGCTCGACCTTGTCCATGTCGATGACGGCGCAGGGCGTGCCGTACTCCCGGGCGATCTTGGCGGCGAGCGGGGTGGTCATGTCGTAGGCTCCATCATCGACGGTGGGAAAGCTTGTCCCATCAAACGTAGGGTGGGCAAAGCGAAGCGTGCCCACCGTCTTCTGTTGCGCAAGGATTCGGTGGGCACGGCGCTTGCGCGCCTTTGCCCACCCTACGGCAGCGTCACGCGCCCTCGATCTCCTCGCGCAGGACTTCGAGCTCGAGCCAGCGGTCTTCGGCGGCGGTGAGCTCGGCCTGCGCGGTGGCGAGTGCGAGAGAGGCGGCGTCGAATTTTTTGCGATCCTTCGAATAGAGCGCGGGGTCGTCGAGCAGCTTCTGCTGTTTCGCGATCTCGGACTGCAGCTTCTTGATCGTCTTCGGCAACGTCTCCAGCGCGTGCTTCTCGTTGAAGGACATCTTGCGCTTCGGCGTGCTCGAAGGCGCCGCAGCAGGCTTCGCTGCCTTCTTGTCATCAGCCGCTGCCGCGGCCGCAGCCGCATGCTCGCGCTTCAGGTCGGCGCCACGCTGGACCAGCATGTCGCTATAGCCGCCGGCATATTCCTGCCATTTGCCGTTGCCCTCGGGCACGATCACCGAGGTGACGACGCGGTCGAGGAAGTCGCGGTCGTGGCTGATCAGGATGACCGTGCCCTCGTAGTCGCCGAGCATGTCCTCGAGCACGTCCAAGGTCTCCAGGTCGAGATCGTTGGTCGGCTCGTCCAGCACCAGCAGGTTCGACGGCTTGGCCAGCGCGCGCGCCAGCATCAGCCGGCCGCGCTCGCCGCCGGAGAGCACTTCGAGCGGCGTCCGCATCTGCTCACGCGAAAACAGGAAGTCCTCCATGTAGCCGACGACGTGCTTCGGCTTGCCGGCCACCATGACGTGATCGCCGCGGCCGCCGGTCAGCGCCTCCGCGAGCGTGGTGCGGGGATCGAGACTCTCGCGATGCTGGTCGAGCGTCGCGGTCTCCAGATTGACACCGAGGCGGATGCTGCCGCTGTCAGGCTCGCTGCCGCCGGTGAGCAGGTTGACCAGCGTGGTCTTGCCGGCGCCGTTGGGGCCGACGATGCCGATACGGTCGCCACGCTGGATGCGGATGGAGAAATTGTCGACGATCTTGCGATCGCCGTAGCTCTTCGTCGCACCCTTGGCCTCGATCACCAGCTTACCGGACTTGTCAGCCTCGGCGGCGGCAAGATTGGCGCTGCCCGCCGTGCCGCGATAGTCGCGGCGCTGCTGGCGCAGCGCATGCAGATTGGCGAGCCGCTTGACGTTGCGCTTGCGCCGCCCCGACACGCCGTGGCGCAGCCAGTGTTCCTCGTTGACGATCTTGCGGTTGAGCTTGTGCTGCTCGCGCTCTTCCTCGGCCAGAACCTCGTCGCGCCACGCCTCGAAGCCGGCGAAGCCGCGGTCGATCTGCTTGATCTGGCCGCGGTCGAGCCAGGCGGTGGCGCGCGACAGGTTGGTCAGGAAGCGGCGGTCATGGCTGATCAGCACCAGCGCGCAGCGGCGGCCGTCGAGCTCGTTCTCCAGCCACTCGATGGTGGTGAGATCGAGATGGTTGGTCGGCTCGTCCAGCAGCAGGATATCGGGATTGGGTGCGAGCACGCGCGCCAGCGCCGCACGGCGTGCCTCGCCGCCGGAGACATGTGCGGGATCCTCCTCGCCAGACAGCCCGAGCTGCTCGACCAGATAGCGCGCCTGATAGTGATCGTCGCCCGGTCCAAGCCCAGCCTCGACGTAGGACAGGGTCGTGGCATGGCCGGAGAAATCCGGCTCCTGCGGCAGATAGCGCACGGTGGCGCCCGGCTGCACGAAGCGCGTGCCGCTGTCGCAATCGACGAGGCCGGCGGCGATCTTGAGCAGCGTCGACTTGCCGGAGCCGTTGCGGCCGATCAGGCAGACGCGCTCGCCGGGCGAGACGGAGAGCTCCACGCCTTGCAGCAGGGCCGTGCCGCCGAAGGTCAGGCGGATGTCTTTCAATTGGATGAGAGGCGGCGCCATAATGCTAACTCTGTTGCTGGACCCGCGCGGCGCGTTGGCGCTGCACGCGGCGGATCGTGGTGTCGAGGGTGGAGAGGAAGGTGGAGCGGTCGCGCGGCGTAAACGAGCGCGGGCCGCCGGTGACTTCGCCGGACGAGCGCAGGTCCGTCATCAGGTTGCGCACCGCGAGCGTCATGCCGATCGACTCCTCCGTGAACGGCTTGCCGTTCGGCGCGATCACGGCGCTGCCCGCCTTGACGCAGCGGCTCGCCAGCGGAATGTCCGCGGTGATGACGATGTCGTCTGCGGTGGTGCGTTCGGCGATCCAGTCGTCCGCGGCATCCATGCCGCTGCCGGCCGCGATGCGCGTGATCAGCGGATCGTCCGGCACGCGGATGAAGCCGCCGGCGACGACGACCACCGGCAGGCCGTGCCGGATCGCGACGCGGTAGATCTCGTCCTTCACCGGGCAGGCGTCGGCGTCGACATAGATGGTGGTCGGGGCGGTTTGGAGCGTCATCGGGCCTTCATTCGGGATGGCCGGTTGGTACTCCATCACGGTGCGAATTGCGAGCCAAACGCGGACCTTGCCAGGGGCTTTCCGGCCGGTACCATCGCCGGAAAAGGGTCAAAGGGAGGCAAGGATGACGGGCGACATTGCGCCTTATGCGGTCGAGGCGTTCAACACGGCCAAGCAGTCCGAGAACAAGATGCACGACGACAGCGTTGCCCGCCGCTTCGGCTTCGCCGGCGGGCTCGTGCCGGGTGTCGAGGTGCTGGCCTATATGCTGCACCAGCCGGTCGCGCGCTGGGGGCGGGCGTTCCTGGAGCGTGGGCTGATCGAGGCGCGGTTCATCAAGCCGGTCTATGACGGGGAGATCGCGGAGGTCAGGGCGAACGGGGAGGGCGATGGCCTTGCGCTGGAGGTGCTGAGCCAGGGGCAACTCTGCGCCACGGGTTCCGCATCATTGCCGACGACGGTCCCCAATGTGCTTCTGTCCGAGTACCGCGACGTTCCGCTGGCGGCCGTGCGACCGCCGGTCGGCGCAGACTCGTTCGCGCTCGGCAGCTGGCTCGGCACGGCGCCGCGCGCCTGGCCGGGGCAGGCGGCCACGATGTACCTCGATGAGATCCGCGAGCGCGATCCACGCTATGCCGCCGAACGGCTCGGCCATCCCGGCATGCTGCAGCGGGTGATGAACCGGCTGCTGGTCGACAATGTCGTGCTCGGCCCGTGGATTCACGTCGGCAGCCGGATGCAACTTCTGGCGGTGATCGCCGATACCGACGAGATCACGGCGCGAGGCCGCGTGGTTGCCAACTACGAGAAGAAGGGCCACCGCTTCGTCGAGATCGATGCGCTGGTGGTCGCAAACGGTACGCGGCCGCTCGCGCACTGCCACCACGTCGCGATCTATCAACCGCGCGCGCAGGCGGCGGTGTAGCGCTTGAAGGCGAAAGAGGTAGGCTGTCCCCAATCAGTCAGTCGTCATGGCCGGGCTTGTCCCGGGCATCCACGTCGCGGGTCACCTGCTGCTCGTGGATGGCCGGGTCAAGCCCGGCCATGACGGAGGAGAGAGCGGGGCACTAACTCATCGTAGCGCTAACGCGCTTCTCATGCCGCCGTCTTCGCCTTGCCGTCCTGGATCGCGCGCCAGATCTTCTCCGCCGTCAGCGGCATGTCCAGATGCTTCACGCCGTAGTCCGACAGCGCGTCGATGACAGCGTTGATCACACTCGCCATCGAGCCCGCGCAGCCGGCTTCGCCGCAGCCCTTGGTGCCCAGCGGATTGCTCTTGGCCGGCACCGGGTGGTTGTCGACCGTCATCATCGGCACGTCGGAGGCACGCGGCAGCGCGTAGTCCATCAGCGAGCCGGTGATCGGCTGGCCGCTCTCGTCGTAGCGCAGGTGCTCCATCATCGCCTGGCCGATGCCCTGGGCGACGCCGCCGTGCAGCTGGCCGGCGACGATCATCGGGTTGATCACGGTGCCGAAGTCGTTGATCGCGGTGTAGCCGACGATCTGCGCGACGCCGGTGTCCGGCTCGATCTCGACCTCGCAGACATGGCAGCCGTTCGGGAAGGTCGACTCCGTCGCCGTCGAATTGTGATCCACGTCGAGCGAGGCCGGCACACCGTCGGGCATCTTGCCCTCGCGCATGCGCCGCGCCAGCTCCATGATGTCGATGCTGCGGTCGGTGCCGGCGATGGTGAACTGGCCGGCTGAGAACTCGATGTCGGCCTCGGACGCCTCCAGCAGATGGGCAGCCGCCTGCTTGCCCTTGGCGATGACGAGCTGCGAGGACTCGACGATCGCCTGCCCAGTCGCGGTGATCGAGCGCGAGCCGCCGGTGCCGTTGCCGAAGCGGACGAGATCGGAATCGCTCTGCTCCAGCCGGATCTTGTCGAAGGGCACGCCGAGCTGCTCCGACAGCACCTGTGAGAACGGCGTCGCATGGCCCTGGCCGTAGTCGAGCGTGCCGGTCGTGAGCGTCACGCCGCCGTCGGCATCGAAAGTGATTTTGCCCAGCTCTCCGCTCGGCGGCGCGGTCACTTCCAGATACGAGCCGACGGCGATGCCGCGCAGCTTGCCGGCCTTGCGGCTCTCGCGCTTGCGCTTGGCGAAGCCCGCATAGTCGGAAACCTCCAGCGCCTTCTCGAACACCGCGGCGAAGTCGCCGGAATCATAGGTGACGCCGGAGGCCGCCGGGAACGGCATCTGGCTCGGCTTGATGAAGTTGCGCTTGCGGATGGTGAGGCGATCGATCCCCATCTCGCGTGCGGCGGTGTCGATCAGCCGCTCCATGAAGTAGTTGGCCTCGGGCCGGCCGGCGCCGCGATAAGCGCCCATCAGGGTGACGTTGGTCAGCACGGTCTTGATGTCGACGCCGAGCAGCGGCGTCTTGTAGACGCTGGCGAGGTTCTTGCCGGTGTTGAGCGACAGCGGCAGCGGCGCCACGCCCATGATGTAGGCGCCGAGATTGCCGTAGCCGGAGAGTCTCACCGCAAGGAACTTGCCGTCGGCGTCGAGCGCCAGCTCGCCATGGATGATCTGGTCGCGGCCCTGGCTGTCGGAAAGAAAGGCGGTGGTGCGCTCGTCGCGCCACTTCACCGGCTTCCCCAGCGCCTTGGCGGCGTGCAGGATGCAGACATATTCGGGATAGGAGACGTTCTTCATCCCGAAGGACCCACCGACATTGGTGGTGACGATGCGGACCTTCTCCGGCGCGACGTTGAGGATCTTGGCCAGCGTCGCCTTGTTGCCGGACACGCCCTGCGTCGGCACCTGCAGGGTGAAGCGCTCGGTCTTGCCGTCAAAGGCGGCCAGCGCCACGCGCGGCTCCATCGACACCACGGCGACGCGGGTGTTCACGATGTCGAGCTTGGTCACGTGCGCGGCCTTGGCGAAGGCCTCGTCGATCTTGGCCGTGTCGCCGTAATGGTAATCGAGCGCGACGTTGTTCGGGATGTGGTCGTAGAGCTGCGGCGCGCCGGGCTTGGTCGCGTCTTCGGCGTTGGTGACAGCGGGCAGGGGCTCAATGTCGACCTCCACCGCCTCGGCCGCATCGCGGGCCTGGGCGGCGGTCTCGGCCACCACGAAGGCGACGGGATCGCCGACGAAGCGCACCTTGTCCGTGACCAGCGCCGGGCGGTTGGTCTGCAGCAGCGGCGAGCCGTCCCGGCCCTTCAGCGGCAGGCCGCAGGTGAACGGGCCATAGGCGGCCGCAGCGAGGTCGGCGCCGGTCCACACGCCGAGCACGCCCGGCATCGCCTTGGCGGCTGACGTGTCGATGCCCTTGATGATGCCGTGGGCGTGGCTGGAGCGGACGATCCAGGCATGCGCCTGGCCGGGCAGGTTGAAATCGTCGGTATATTTGCCGTGGCCGCGCACCAGCGTGTCGTCCTCCTTGCGCCGGACCGGCTGCCCGACGCCGAATTTCTGCAGCGCGATCGCGTTTTCGAGGGAGGCCGGGGCGGTGTGATCTTGCATGGAAGGGGATCCGGAGAGCTGGATGGAGCGCAAAAACGGGCTGTTCCCAGATAGTGCAGGGCCCGCGGCCGGACAACGGTTGATTAGGAATGGTGCATCACGCCTGACGGAGGGGCTGTTGCGCCGGCGCTATGCACTGATAAAGTCTCGGGAAAGAGAACTTCCATCTGGGCCGGTTCGGCCAGCGGAAAGACATTTGAATGATCAATGACACGCGGCTGCGGGAGAGTCCGACGCCGCGCGGGAACCTGGAGCCCGGCTTGCATCCGGGTCTGGACGTCGCGACACCGGCCTGCGCCAGCCATGGCAGCAGCGTGTATGCGGCGCTGGACCTCGGAACCAACAATTGCCGGCTCCTGATCGCCTGTCCGTCAGGCGACAGTTTTCGCGTGGTCGACTCGTTCTCGCGCATTGTCCGGCTGGGCGAGGGCATCTCGACCACCGGCTGCATCAGCGACGCGGCGATGGATCGGGCCATCGCGGCGCTCTCCATCTGCCGGGACAAGATCCAGTCGAAGAAGGCGCGCCGTTTGCGCCTGATCGCGACCGAGGCCTGCCGCGCGGCAGCCAATGCCGAGGGGTTCCGGACCCGGGTTGCGGCCGAGACCGGCATCCAGCTCGAGGTGATCGACCGCGAGACCGAGGCGGCGCTCGCCGTGAAGGGCTGCGCGCCGCTGCTCGACCCAGGCGGCCGCGGGGCGATCCTGTTCGACATCGGCGGCGGCTCCAGCGAGCTGGTGCGGATCGAGCGTGATCCGTCCGACCGCAATGCCGAGCCGCGGATCAAGGCCTGGATGTCGATCCCGCTCGGGGTCGTGACCTTGGCGGAGCGCTTCGGCGGCCGCGACGTGACGCCGGAGATCTATGCCGCCATGGTCGAGGCCGTGGCCGAGCATGTCGGACCTTTTGCAGCCGATAACGGCGGCGACCTCTCCGGCATGCATCTGCTCGGCACCTCCGGCACCGTGACGACGCTGGCGGGCATTCATCTCAATCTCGCGCGTTACGATCGCCGACGGGTCGACGGCATCTGGATCAACGATGCCGACATCACGACGACGATCGGCAAGCTGCTGGCGATGAGCTACCAGGAGCGCGCCGAGAACAACTGCATCAGCATCGACCGCGCCGATCTCGTGCTGGCCGGCTGCGCCATTCTCGACGCCATCCGTGACGCCTTCCCGCTGCCTCGGCTGCGCGTGGCCGATCGCGGCCTGCGTGAAGGCATGCTGGTCGAGATGATGCGCGAGGACGGCGCGCTGAGGACGGCGTAGCAAAGTAACAAGGGACGTCATTCCGGGGCGCGCCAGACGAAACAGCGAAGCTGTTGCGGCTGGTGCGAACCCGGAATCTCGTTCCGTAACTTCTGGATTCCGGGTCCCGCCCTGACGGGCGGTCCCGGAACGACTTCCGAGATCAAGATGGCAAAAGACACCACCGGCCGCATGCATGTGCAGGTCAAGACCGGGGGCAAGCGCAAGCTGTCCTCGAAACTCTGGCTGGAGCGGCAGCTCAACGATCCCTATGTGGCGCAGGCCAAGCGCGACGGCTATCGCTCGCGCGCGACCTACAAGCTGCTCGAGATCGACGACAAATATCACATGCTCAAGCCCGGCATGACCGTGGTCGATCTCGGCGCCGCGCCCGGCGGCTGGAGCCAAATCGCGGCGCGGCGGGTCGGCGCCGAGGCCGGGAAGGGCAAGGTGATCGCGATCGACCTGCTGGAGATGGGCGAGATCCCGGGGGTCACCTTCACCCAGCTCGATTTCCACGCCGAGGATGCCCCGGAGAAGCTGCGCGCGATGATCGGCGGTCGCGCCGACGTCGTGATGTCGGACATGGCCGCCAACACCACCGGCCATCGCAAGACCGATCAGCTCCGCATCGTCGGCCTCGTGGAGCTCGCGGCGCATTTCGCCGGCGAGGTGCTTAAGCCCGGCGGCAGCTTCCTCGCCAAGACGTTCCAGAGCGGCGCCGATGCCGAGCTGCTGGCGCAGCTGAAGCGCGATTACGCCACCGTCCGTCACGTCAAGCCGGCCGCGAGCCGGCAGGATTCCTCGGAGCGCTACGTGCTGGCGATGGGCTTCCGCGGCGGAGAGCAGGCCGACCTGTTGTAATGGCGTCATTGCGAGGGACGGGCCCCGGCGATACAGAGCAGGTGCAATCAAAGTCTCGGGAATCGGCGTGGGGCCGGCGAGATCAAGACCGGAGGTCCTGCATGCGTGTTCTGACCTGGAGCGCCCTCGTGCTCGCTTTGACGGCGGGCTCGGCCATGACAAGCCCGGCTCACGCCCAGGCCTACGATCCGCGCTATCCCGTGTGCATGAAGGTGTATGAAGGCGGCCGGTTCGGCGGCGGCGAATGGATCGATTGCAGCTATACGTCGCTGCCGCAATGCCGCGCGACCGCATCCGGACGGTCAGCGACGTGCGACCTCAATCCGTTCTATGCGCCGCCGTCGCCTCCGCCGCGTCGCGTGCGTCGGCATCATCACTGAAACATGTCGTGACGCGACGGCCATTGCCGTGCCGCACAACCACGCGCAAGATTAGAATCGTCCCGTCAGCCTGGTCACCGCAATGCCGCATCGCCTCATCGTTTCGATCGTGACGCTCCTGCTGCTGCTGCCGGCGATCGTGACAGCCGCTCCGTCGCACAAGCGCAAGGCGCATCGCTGGCAGGGCTATGGCTTCCTGCCCGGCTACAAGCAGCCGCCGAACAACAGCCTGCCGCTCTATGCGGACAAGGAAGCAATGCGCAACGGGCCGCCGCGCGGCAGCCGCCGGCACTGGTACATCGACGGTACGCCGAAATACATGCTGTACAACGGCGAGTGGCACTATTTCGGCCAGCCCGGCTTCTATCGCGGCCATTACAATGGCGGCAGCTTCGGCCCGTGCTGGACCCGCACGCCGGTCGGCATGGTCTGGACCTGCGGCTAAGCTTCCCAGGCTGCCGAGGAGCGACGCGCCTCGGGTAAAGGGGTGCGCTATCCTGTCGCAGGGCGGCGCCTTGAATGCCCCCTTTGCGGCTGTAAGCTTTTGCTGCGTCTTGAGAATCCGAGAGACGGCCTGAACGGTCCGTGCGTCGTGGATTGTGCGACCGCGCGCGTCCTGGTGCCGCATGATCGCGTTTGAGACGCGGATAAAGAAACGTGAGCCGCCGGGGCGGCCGTGGAGGGGTCCTTGAAGTCATTCTGTGCGCGCTTGTTCGGCGCAGCTGTTGCGTTGACAGTCCTGGCCGGTGCGCCGGCCTCTGCCCAGCAATTGGAGCTGAAGGTCATGGCGCCCGCGGCGCCCGGCGGCGGCTGGGACCAGACCGCACGGGCGATGCAGCAGGCGTTCGTCGCCTCGGGCGTGGCGCGCAGCGTGCAGGTCACCAATGTCGCCGGCGCCGGCGGCACCGTCGGCATCGCGCAGTTCGTCAACGGCGCCAAGGGCGACGGCAACCAGCTGATGGTCAACGGCTTCGTCATGGTCGGCGCGCTCGCCATGAACAAGTCGCCGGTGACCCTGGAGCAGGTGACGCCGATCGCGCGGCTGACCGAGGAGATCCAGGTCATCGTCGTGCCGGCTGCGTCTCCGATCAAGACAGCGCAGGATCTCGCAGCCGCATTGAAGGCCGATATCGCCAAGGTGACTTTCGCCGGCGGCTCGGCCGGTGGCGTCGATCACGTCATGGCGGCGCTGTTCGCCGGCGCGGTCGGGGCCGACGCGAAGAAGGTCAACTACATCCCGTTCTCGGGCGGCGGCGAGTCGCTCGCGGCCATCCTCGGCGGCAAGGTGACGGCGGGCATCTCCGGTCTCTCCGAGTATGACGGGCAGATCAAGAGCGGCAAGCTGCGCGCGATCGGCGTGTCCTCCGAGAACCGCATTCCCGGCGTCGACATCCCGACCTTCAAGGAGCAGGGCATCGACCTCGTGCTCGCCAATTGGCGTTCGGTCGTCGCCGCGCCCGGCATCACGCCGGAGCAGAAGAAGACGCTGAGCGAGGCCGTCGAGAAGATGGTGAAGTCGGATGCCTGGAAGGACATCCTGAAGCAGAAGGGCTGGGACGACGCCTATCTCGCGGGCGATGCCTTTGCCGATTTCCTGAAGAAGGAGAACGTGCGCGTGACCGACGTGCTGAAGTCGGTCGGTCTCGTCAAGTCATGACCGATAGCGCCGGCACGCAAGCTCCCGGCCGAGGCGTCGACAAGGCCGGCATCGTCATTGCGGCGCTGCTGGCCGCCGTCGCGCTGGTTCTGGTCTATGACGCGAACCAGATCCCGGCCACTACCATGTACGGCATGGGCCCGCAGGTCATGCCGGTGGTGATCGCGATCGGGCTTGGGATTCTGGCATTGGCCAATCTGATCGACGCGGTCAGGGGCAACCTGCCGCCGCGCGAGAGCTCCGATCCCGTGGCCGTGCTGCTGATCCTGGTCGGCCTCGCGCTGCTGATCGCTATCATCGGCTTCGGCGGCGGCTTCATTCTGGCGACGACGGCACTGTTCGTGACGACCTCGGCGGCGTTCGGCCGCCGCGCCTTCGCAACCGACCTCATCATCGGCGCGCTGCTGACGACGCTGATCTACATGGCCTTCGACCGTCTCCTCACCCTGAGCCTTCCCGCCGGTCCGCTCGAAAGACTGCTTTGATGGACACCTTCGCCGCGCTCGCGCATGGGATGGCGATCGCCGCCCAGCCGATGAACCTGCTCTATGCGCTGATCGGCGTGTTCCTCGGCACCGCCGTGGGCGTGCTGCCGGGCATCGGGCCGGCGCTGACTGTGGCGCTGCTGTTGCCGGTCACCTACAAGCTCGATCCCGGCGGCTCGCTGATCATGTTCGCCGGCATCTATTACGGCGGCATGTATGGCGGCTCGACCACCGCGATCCTGATCAACACGCCCGGCGAGAGCGCCTCGATGGCGACCGCGCTGGAAGGCAACAAGATGGCCAAGGCTGGCCGCGGCGGCCCGGCGCTGGCGACCTCGGCGATCGGCTCCTTCGTCGCCGGCACCATCGCCACCATCGGCCTGGCATTCCTTTCGCCTTACCTCGTCGACATCGCGGTGCGCTTCGGCCCCGAGGATTACTTCGCGCTGATGTGCGTCGCCTTCATCACGGTGTCCGCGACCTTCGGCGACTCGCCGATCCGCGGCCTCACAAGCCTGTTCATCGGGCTGGTGCTCGGCCTTGTCGGCATCGACAAGCTGACGGGGCAGGCGCGGCTCGCCTTCGGCGTGCCCGAGCTGCTCGATGGTGTCGAGGTGACGACGCTCGCGGTCGGCCTGTTCGCCGTCGGCGAGGCGCTCTACGTCGCCTCGCGCCGGCATCACACCGAGGAGAAGATCGAGGCGGTCAAGGGCTCGCTATGGATGACGCGCGAGGACTGGAAGCGCTCGTGGAAGCCGTGGCTGCGCGGCACCCTATTCGGCTTCCCGATCGGCGCGCTGCCGGCCGGCGGCGCGGAGATTCCGACCTTCTTGTCCTATTCGACCGAACGCAGGCTGACGAAATATCCGGATGAGTTCGGCAAGGGCGCGATCGAGGGCGTCGCCGGACCGGAGGCGGCCAACAATGCGTCGGCGGCGGGCACGCTGGTGCCGCTGCTGACGCTGGGACTACCAACCTCCGCAACCGCGGCGATGATGCTCGCGGGCTTTCAGCAATATGGTCTCAATCCCGGACCGCTGCTGTTCGCCGAACGGCCCGATCTCGTCTGGGGCCTGATCGCGAGCCTGTTCATCGCCAACACGATGTTGCTGGTGCTGAATCTGCCGCTGGTCGGCCTGTGGGTGCGATTGCTGAAGATCCCGACGCCCTGGCTCTACGCCGGCATTCTCGTGTTCGCCACGATGGGCACGATTGCGGCCAAGCCGTCGGTGGTGGAGTTGTCGATGCTCGCCGGCTTCGGCGTGCTCGGCTTCCTGATGCGCCGCTTCGATTTCCCGATCGCGCCTGTTGTCGTCGGGCTGATCCTCGGCCCGATCGCCGAGAGCCAGCTGCGCCGCGCGTTGGCGATCAGCCTCGGTGATCCCATGACGTTGCTGCAATCTCCGATCTCCGCGACGTTATTAGTTGTCGCGCTGATTGCGCTGGTCGCGCCGTTCATCTTGAAGGGACTCGGGCGCTTCAAGGCGAATGAGGATTGAGTGTGGCGCGGATGGCGGAAACCCTGCCATCGCACTGCAACATAAGGTGACCGGCAGAAGGGGCGAAGATCGGACTCGGCTTGAAACGATGTCCGCGTGATCTGGTTTGCGCTTCAACCATCGAGACCGGGGCCTGGAACCTCGGATCATCAGAGGAAGCGTCTTTCGGGGCGTATCACCCCAAACCGAAAGAGACCCGATGACCGATCGCTTCGATGACGGTTTCAAGCCATCCGCCGCACCGCGTTCCGCCGCTCCGAAAGCTCCGGCGCGGCCGCGCCATCCCGTGATCCTGCGCGTCTCCGCCGTGGGCGTCGCCGGCATCCTGTCGGCGCTGATGCTGACCGCGGTGGTGCCGCCGATCATCGCCGATCAGTCCGACCGCGCCGTCGTCGATGCTCCCGTGATGCTGTTGACCTCGCCGATCGCGGGACAGGTCGAAACCCTCAATGCAACGCCGGCCGGCGAGGTGAAGGCCGGGGATCGCCTCGCGCAGATCACGAATTCGCGGCTCGATCGCACCACGCTGATCTCCTTGGAGGAAAAAGCGGGCGATGCGCGACAGAAGCTCGACGCCACCCGCGCCAAACATCAATCCGACATCACCTATGTCTCTTCGCTCGATGAGGAGATCAAAAGCCAGGCCGAGCAGTTGAAGGCGCAGCTGCAGTCGCAGATCGAGGAGCTGCGCGCCCGCGTCGCGCAATCCAACGCGATGAGCAGCGAGAAGAAGGCCATCGTCGACCGCCAGAACCGCATGGTCGCGCGCGATGCCGCCAGCGTCGAGATGCTGAAGCCGACCGAGCAGCAATATGCAGCGGCGCTGCACGACACCGATGCGCAGACCGCCAAGCTGAACCAGAAGCTGACGCAATTGAAGGCGCTGAACGCCGGCGTCTATGTCGGCGAGGATCTCGTTGCGCTCAACATGCTCGGCCAGAAGCGCCGCGACATCGATCTCGACGCCAGACGGATGGAGATCGAGGAGAAGCAGCAACAGGCGATGCTCGACGATCTCGAGGGCCTGATCAAGTCCGAGCGCGCGCGACTGGCGCGGCTTGCCGCCGCGGACGTGCTTTCGCCGGGGCCAGGCAAGGTGCTTGCGGTCGGCGCCGACACCGGACGCCACGTCAGCGCCGGCGATACGATCGCCTCGGTGGTCGATTGCGACAAGCGCTTCGTGGTCGCGATCTTTTCCTACCGCCAGGGTGAAGCGATGAAGCCGGGCACCAAGGTCCGCATCGAGGGCGGCGGCTTTCACACCGGCGTCGTCAGTGCCGTTCTGCCAAAGACCAGCGACAAGGTCGACGAGCGTTTCGCCGTGCCGTTTCCGCAGACCGAGCGGCGCGAACTCTATGTCATGATTACGCCGGATGCGGCCGACGCGAAGCCTGCTGCGCAGCCGGCCTCGGTGGCGACGCCGGCCTGTACGGTCGGGCAGTGGGTCACCGTCACCCGCGACAACGGCATCGTGCCGTCGATGTCCGTGACCTGGCGGCGGCTCGGGCATCTGGTCGCCTCCCTCGCCGATCTCGACTCCTCGGAGCCTGATGAGGCGACGCGGCGCGCCGGTGTTGCCAAGCTCGACTCCGCGCTGCGGTCGCAGTCTGCGGCGCAGCACGGCGAGCTGTCCAATCCCTGGCTGCCGGCGACCGGGAGGGTGGCGGCGCAATGAGGCTCGTCATCATGATGCTGTCGATGGCGCTGCTCGGTGCCGTCATGCCGGCGCACGCCGAGGGCTCCTTCTGCCCAGGCCTGATCAAGGCCGTCGAGCCGAAGCTCGCCGGGCATGAGGCCGCGTTCATTCGCAGCTACGAGCCGGGCGGGGACGAGGAGGGGCTGCCGCTCGGTCTTTCCACCACCGCGTTCACCTATGACAACGCACTGGCCGTGATCGCGCTCGTCGCATGCGGCCGCATCAACGAGGGACGCGTGATCGGCAATGCGCTGGTGCATGCGGCCAGCAATGATCGCAGCTTTGAGGATGGCCGCCTGCGCAATGCTTATCGCGCAGGTCCGGTCGGTTCGGGGGCTGCGCTGCTGCCGGGCTGGTGGGATCACCAGAAGAACATCTGGGGCGAGGATCCCGCGCAGGATGGGACCGCGACCGGCAACGTCGCCTGGGCGGCGCTCGCGCTGCTCACGCTGCATGAGGCGACGGGGGATGCGGCCTATCTCGCGAACGCGCGCCGGCTGATGGATTGGATCATCGTCAATGCGAGCGACGGGACAGACGGGTTCAGCGGCGGCTTCCACGGCTACGATCCGCAGCAGGTGCGGCTCACCTGGATGTCGACCGAGCACAATGCCGACGTCTACGCCGTGGCGTCATGGCTCCATCGTCTCACGTCGGAGCCGCGCTACCAGGACGCCGCGCAGACGGCACGACGGCTGCTCGATCGCACCTTCCGCGGCGATCACTTCCTGCTCGGCACCAAGCCGGACGGCAGTGATGCGGAGAGCAATCTGCTGGCGCTCGATGTGCAGCTGTGGCCGTGGATGGCGGTGCCGGATGCACCCGCCTGGCGCAAGGCGCTCGGCTTCGCCGAGAGCAAGCTCGCGGTGGATGGCGGTTTCGACTTCAACGGCGATCGCGATGGCGTCTGGGTCGAGGGCACCGCGCAGGCGGCGTTGGCTTATCAGATTGTCGGCGATGCCGCTGCGAGCCGGCGCCTGCTGGCCGGCATGGGGGCCGACCGCACTTCCTCCGGGTTGCTGAACGCGACACGCAGCGCGCGTCTCACCACTGGGCTTTCGATTGATCCGACTGGCGCGACCACCATTCAGGACTTCTTCTACTACAAGCGGCCGCATCTCGGCGCCACGGCCTGGGCCGTGCTCGCCGAGACCGGCTGGAACCCGTTCACCGGCGCGAGGGTGCCCTGATGTTTCCGACCGCCAGCAATGCTCCATCGGTGCTGACGACCGATCTCGGCGTCCTGCTCGGACTGCTCGTCATGGCCCGGCTGCTCGACCCGACGCGCCCGCGCGATCGCGTGCTGTTCGGCGCCACCGCTGCATCGTTCCTGCTCATCTACACGCTGTGGCGCTGGAACGACACGCTGCCTCCGTTCGATCTCACCTTGCAGGCGCTGTGGCCGCGGCTGTTCATCACGCTCGAGATCGTCGCGATCACCTACACGCTGATGTCGATCCTGATCCTGACCCGCAGCATCGACCGCTCGGCGCAAGCCGATGCCGCACGGCGCGCGCTGGTCGAGCGGGGCCAGCAGCCGGCTGTCGACATCTTCATCTGCACCTATGACGAACCGATGGAGATCGTCGAGCGCTCGATCCTCGCCGCGCTCGCGCTCGACTACGCCAACAAGACGGTCTGGGTGCTCGACGACACCCGCCGCGACTGGCTGTGCGCGTTCTGCGACGAGGTCGGCGCGCGCCATCTGACACGGCCGGACAACAAGGGCGCCAAGGCCGGCAATCTCAACAATGCGCTCGCCGCGACCGCGCGCCAGTCGAACGCACCGGTTATCTTGGTGCTCGATGCGGACTTCGCGCCACGGCGTGATTTCCTGCAGCGCACTGTCGGCCTGCTGCTGTCCGAACCCGATATCGCCGTCGTGCAGACCCCGCAATTCTACTACAACCCGGATCCGATCCAGCACAATCTGCTGGCGTCCCGTCATTGGGTCGACGACCAGCGCTTCTTCTTCGACGTGTTCCAGCCGGCCAAGGATGCCTGGGGCTGCGCCTTCTGCGTCGGAACCTCCTTCGTGGTGCGGCGCGAGCGGCTGGTGGAGATCGGCGGCTTCCCGCATGCGGCGATCTCCGAGGATCTCAACCTCACCTACACGCTGCTCAAGCGCGGCTTCCGCACCGTCTGGCTCAACGAGCCGCTTAGCTTCGGCCTCTCCGCCGAGGGCGTCCCGGAATACATCACCCAGCGCGCGCGCTGGTGCCTCGGCACGATCCAGGTCGCACTGCTGCGCGACGGTCCGATGCGCAGCCGCGGCTACAGCTTGACCCAGCGCTGGCATTTCCTGCATGGGGTGCTGAACTGGGTCTGCAAGCCGTTCATGGTGCTGCTGTTGATCGCGCCGCCGATCTATTGGTTCGCAGGTCTCCCGGCGTTCGAGGCCGACTATCTGTCCTTCCTTCGCTATGGCGTTCCGGCGCTGCTCGGCACCATCATCTACATGGGATGGATCTCGCGCGCGAAGACCTTGCCGCTGTTCATGGAGGCGACGCATGCGGTGACCTGCTTTGCGGTCACGGCGACGTTGCTCAGTTCTCTCGTGAGGCCGTTCGGCCGCCCGTTCAAGGTCACCGACAAGGGCGGCGACCGCTCGCAGCCGCGCGTTCACGGCAAGCTCGCCGCGATCTTCGGCCTGATCGCCGCGAGCTCGGCGGCGGCCATCGCCTGGGCGTTCGTGTCGCCGAATGCAGCCAGCGAGATCTCTTCGATCGACTATTTCAACCTGCTATGGGCCGGCATCGCGATGCTGATCTCCTTCATCGCGTTCCTCGTCTGCTTCGAGCTGCCACGGGCGGAGGACCTGTTTCCCAGCAACGAGGCCGGGTGGCTGGCGCATCAGGGGGAGGTCGTGCCGTGCCGCATCGAGGCGCTGTCGCTATCGTCCGCGCGCGTGGCGGGCTTTCGCCAGGGCATGACGCGTCCGGGAAGCGCCATGCCTGTTCATCTCGACGGTCTCGGCTGGATCGATGCCTCTGTCGACGCGGTCTCGAAGAAGACCATGCATCTGCGCCTGCAGCCGACCGAAGCGCAGCGGCGTCAGCTCGTGGTCCGCCTGTTCAGCTCCTCCTGCGGCGTCATCACCAACCGCGCCCGCCTGCGCGGCGCCCTCGCAGGCCTCGCCCGCCGCGGCTTCGTCGGGCGGTGATGCGCGAGCGCGTAGCCCGGGTTCTCCGACGCAGCTCGTGTGACCCCGTACCAACGATCATCTTGGACCCCGCTCGCCATGGGCAAGCTGATGCGGTGCCTATGAATGGGCCCTCTCCCCTTGCGGGAGAGGGCATGTACGGCCCGTCCACGCGTCCACGCATACGGTTGGGTGAGGGGTATCTGTCCGCAGTCACTGCTCGCCGAGGCATACCCCTCACCCTACCGCATTTGCGGCGCTGTCCTAAATGCCCTCTCCCGCAAGGGGAGAGGGCGCTGTATTGCGCAGCGGTGATCGTTGCGATCAAAGTTCAGCTTCGGTGAGCCCGCCCTCATCACCTCTGCGCCTCCTCGATCTTGTCGAGCACGCGCTCCGGCGCGATGTCCTTTGATGCGTCGCGCAGCTCGGGCTTGGCGTCCGGCTCGATGCCCATCTGTTTCGCCATCTGGTTCAGCAGCGTCACCACCTGCGTCAGCTCGTGCTCTGTGAGCAGGCTGATCTGCAGATCGAGGTCGGCGCGCTTGTCGGCTTCGCCGGCCATGCGGTTCTGCGAGATCAGCACGAAGGTCGAGAGGAAGATCGCCTCGACCGAGGCGATCATCGCCAGCACGACGAAGCTCTCATCCCAGGCGGGGACGCCGGGGATGAGGTGCAGATTGGCGATGATCCAGAAGCCGAACATGGCCAGATGCAGATAGACGAAGGTCATCGAGCCCGTGAAGCCGGTAATTGCGTCGGCGACCTTCTGCTGCGTGGTCGCCTCGCTCTGCTCACGCTTGCGGCGGTCGACCAGCGCCTGGATGTTGCGTTCGAGGGCAGGGGTGAGGCCCGGACTCGGGGTCGGATGCGGTGCCAGCTCTTCGGTCATGCGATCAGAACGAAACCTTGCGGCCAAGCGTTCCTGCGTCCGCGCGCAAACCAGCGTCGCCCGCAGCTGTGGCGGCGAGGCCACGCAGGCTCAATCTTGGTCGGTCTCCATCGGACACGCGAGACGTTTTTCGCTCGCGTGTCGAGACAATCCGAGGTTCTTCTGCAGCCGAGCGGTCACAGCTTCTGATCCCGCGCATCATGCGTGGTTTCGCTGGCCTGTTTCGTCGCGGCCTTCTCGGCGCCTTTCTCGGCGCCCTTGCGGCTCGCGATCGCGGCGACCTTGCGCCCTGAGATCTCGCTGCCGGCATCGTCGGGCATCTGCCAGAAGAAGAGCGACGACAGCGCCGAGGTGATGGCGACGACGATGAAGGCCGGCGCGAACGACGAAGCGGTGAGCTGGCTCGCGCCATGGGCCCACATCGTCGTCTCCACGGAGAAGGCGCCGACGGCGACGCCCGCTGATATCGCGAGCTGCTGGTTGACGCTGGTCAGCGTGGTGGCGCGGCTCATCTGTGCGGTCTCGACCTCGGCATAGGCCACCGTGTTGATCGCGGTGAACTGCAGCGAGCGGAAGAAGCCGCCGACGAACAGGATAATGACGATCAGGAGCAGCGGCGTCGCCGGTGTGAACAGCGCGCAGGCGGCAAGGAAGACCGAGCTGACGACGGCGTTGACCGTCATCAGATGGCGGAAGCCGAAGGCCTTGATCAGCCGTGCGGCCAGCGCCTTCATGCCCATGGCGCCGGCCGAGGAGCCGAAGGTGACGAGGCCGGACTGGAACGGCGACAGGCCGAAGCCGAGCTGCATCAGCAGCGGCAGCAGGAAGGGCAGGGCGCCGATGCCGAGCCGGAACATGAAGCCGCCGACGATCGAGGCCCGCAACGTCGGCAGCCGCAGCAGCGAGAAGTCCAGCACCGGCGAATTGGTGCGCCAGGAGTGCCGCACATAGAGCGTCATCGAGATCGCTCCGATCGCAATCAGGCTGCCGACCACCGACCACGGCAGCAGGTTGAGGCCGGCGACGGAAAGGCCGAAGGCGAGGCCGGCGAGGCCAATGCCGGCGAGCACCATGCCGTAGAGATCGAACGGCTCGGGATTGTCGCTCTTGATCGGATCGATGAAGCGCAGCGCCATGATGATGCCGACGATGCCGATCGGGATGTTGATCAGGAAGATCCAGTGCCAGGAGAAATAGGTGGTGATGAAGCCGCCGACCGGCGGCCCGATGACCGGGCCGATCAGCGCGGGGATCGTGACCCAGGCCATGGCCCCGACGAGGGCGCTCTTGTCGACCGACCGCAGCAGCACGAGGCGGCCGACCGGCGTCATCATCGCGCCGCCCATGCCTTGCAGGATGCGCGCGAACACGAAGTTCTCGACCGAGTTGGCGAGCGCGCAGCCGATCGAGCCGATCATGAACACCGCGACGGCGCTGGAGAATACCCGTCGTGCGCCGAACCGGTCGGCGGTCCAGCCGCTCGCCGGGATGAACACCGCGAGCGACAACAGATACGAGGTGATCGCGAGCTTCAGCGTCAGCGGGCTGGTGCCGATATCCTTGGCGATCGCCGGCAGCGAGGTCGCGATCACCGTGGAGTCCATGTTCTCCATGAACAGCGCGGTGGCGACGATCAGCGGAATGACGCGTTGCTTGTTCATCGAATCCTGGGAGGAAGGAGGCAGGCCGGCGGCGCGGCTTTAACACCCTGCGACGAACAGGGCCATTGCGCTGCTGGCATGGCCCCCCAAATGCAGCGTGACGCTGTCGCGTCGCTGATGGAGATGTGCCGATGATCTATCTGCTCGCCGCCGTGGTGCCGCCGCTGGGTCTCTTGCTTAACGGGCAGCCGTTCGCGGCGATCTTCAACCTGCTGCTGTGTCTGGTCTGCCTGGTGCTCGGCCTGTTCTTCCATGTGCTGCTGCTGGTCCCCTCGGCCCACGCCCTGGTCGCGGTCCATATGCGGCGGGAGGACCGGCGGCATCGCGAGGTGGTCGACGCCATCCGCCGCTACGGGCCGCCGCCGGGCGCCTGGCGCTGAGCTGCGGAACTTCTGCCCCGAAATCGGGGCTCCGGCGACCTTTTGTTGCGCGTCAGGGCCGATCCGGGCCGTCTTTCGCAATCGCGGGAGGACGGCGGATCGGCTCTTTGATTCGTCACAGGCCCATGCTATCGACCCGCGTCAACCCCACCGATGGGCTCCGATTCGACGGCGAGGCATGGTCTCGACGGCGGCGCCGCTCATCCTTAAATCCCATCGCGGCCGTTATGGCCGCAGACAAGGAGTTGACGATGGCGACCGTGCAGACACTTCGCGAAGCCTTCACCTTCGACGACGTGCTCTTGAAGCCGGGCCTCTCCGATGTGCTGCCCTCCGAGGTCGACATCCGCTCGCGCGTGACGCGCGAGATCGCGCTGAACATTCCGATCATGGCCTCCGCCATGGATACCGTCACCGAGGCGCGCATGGCGATCGCGATGGCGCAGGCCGGCGGTGTCGGGGTGATCCACCGCAATTTCGATCCCGAGGGCCAGGCCGCCCAGGTGCGCCAGGTCAAGAAGTTCGAATCCGGCATGGTGGTGAACCCGCTGACGATCTCCCCGGACGCGACGCTGGCCGACGCGCTGGCGCTGATGAAGGATTACGGCTTCTCCGGCATCCCCGTGGTGACCGGCGGCGCCAAGGGCATCCCCGGCAAGCTGGTCGGCATCCTGACCAACCGCGACGTGCGCTTCGCCACCGATCCGCGGCAGAAGATCTCCGAGCTGATGACGCATGAGAACCTCGTCACCGTGCGCGAGGGCGTCGGCCAGGACGAGGCCAAGAAGATCCTGCACAAGCACCGCATCGAGAAGCTGCTCGTCGTCGACGATCAGTACCGCTGCGTCGGCCTGATCACCGTCAAGGACATGGAGAAGGCGGTCGCGCATCCCTTGGCCTGCAAGGACGCGCAGGGGCGCCTCCGCGTCGCCGCGGCAACGACTGTGGGCGAGGGCGGTTTCGAGCGCACCGAGAAGCTGATCGAGGCCGGCGTCGACCTCGTCGTGGTCGACACCGCGCACGGCCATTCCTCGCGCGTGCTGGAGGCGGTCAACCGCATCAAGCGCATCTCGAATGCGGTGCAGGTGATCGCCGGCAACATCGCCACCCGCGACGGCGCGCAGGCGCTGATCGACGCCGGCGCCGACGCCGTCAAGGTCGGCATCGGCCCGGGCTCGATCTGCACCACCCGCATCGTTGCCGGCGTCGGCGTGCCGCAGCTCACCGCGATCATGGATGCGGTGGAAGCGGCCAAGAAGGCCGACGTGCCCGTCATCGCCGACGGCGGCATCAAGTTCTCCGGCGACCTCGCCAAGGCGCTCGCCGCCGGCGCCGATGTCGCCATGGTCGGCTCGCTGCTGGCGGGCACCGACGAGACGCCCGGCGAAGTGTTCCTTTGGCAGGGCCGCTCCTACAAGGCCTATCGCGGCATGGGCTCGGTCGGCGCGATGGCCCGCGGCTCGGCCGACCGCTACTTCCAGCAGGACATCAAGGACACCCTGAAGCTCGTGCCGGAGGGCATCGAGGGCCAGGTGCCGTACAAGGGCCCGGTCGGCAACGTCATGCACCAGCTCGCCGGCGGCCTGCGCGCCGCCATGGGCTATGTCGGCGCCAAGACGCTGGAAGACTTCCACAGCAAGGCCGAGTTCGTCCGCATCACCGGCGCCGGCCTGCGCGAAAGCCACGTCCACGACGTGACGATTACGCGGGAGAGCCCGAACTATCCGGGCGGGGCGTAACAGCCTCCGCTCTCTCCGTCATTGCGAGCGAAGCGAAGCAATCCAGGGGCGGCGCGTGCAGCCCTGGATTGCTTCGTCGCTTCGCTCCTCGCAATGACGGTGCCCGTGGGTGCATAAAGGCATCACAACCAACAACAAGAGGAAACACCATGTCTCAAGCCAAGCGCATCGTGCTCGCCGCGCGTCCCGTCGGCGAGCCCAAGCCCAGCGATTTCCGCCTCGAGGAGCACGCCATCCCGACGCCCGGCGCCGGCGAGGTGCTGTTGCGCACGATCTGGCTGTCGCTCGATCCCTATATGCGCGGGCGCATGAGCGACGGGCCGTCCTATGCCCAGCCGGTGCCGGTCGGCGGCGTCATGGAGGCGGGGACGGTGTGCGAGGTGGCCGCCTCCAACAATCCGGGCTTCAAGCCCGGCGACATCGTGCTGGCCCGCGCCGGCTGGCAGACGCATGCGATCTCCGACGGCAAGGGCCTCGCTAAGGTCGACCCGAGCCTCGCGCCGATCTCGACCGCCGTCGGCGTGCTCGGCATGCCCGGCATGACCGCCTATACCGGCCTGCTCGACATCGGCCAGCCGAAGGCAGGCGAGACCGTCGTGGTCGCCGCCGCCTCCGGTGCCGTCGGCTCGGCGGTCGGGCAGATCGCCAGGATCAAGGGCGCCCGCGCCATCGGCATCGCCGGCGGCAAGGACAAATGCGACTACGTGAAGTCCGAGTTCGGCTTCGACGACTGCCTCGACCATCGCGACCCCGATCTCGCCGCCAAGCTGAAAGAGGCGTGCCCCAAGGGCATCGACGTCTATTTCGAGAACGTCGGCGGCCCCGTGTTCGAGGCGGTGTTCCCGCTGTTCAACGCCTTCGCCCGCATGCCCGTCTGCGGCCTGATCGCGCATTACAACGATACCCAGTCGGTGGCGCCGAAATGGGCCGGCGCGCTGATGCGCAACGTGCTGACCAAGCGGCTCCTGATCCGCGGCTTCATCGTCTCCGACTTCGCCTCCCGCCATGGCGACTTCCTCAAGGACATGTCGGCCTGGGTCCGCGACGGCAAGGTCAAGTACAAGGAGCATGTCACCGAGGGCCTGGAGAACGCGCCGGGGGCGTTCATGGGCCTGCTCAAGGGCGCCAATTTCGGCAAGCAGCTGGTGCGGGTCGGGCCGGACAAGGCCTGAGCCCAAAGCCTGAGCCACACTTGATGTGAAAGTTCAGCGCGGCGGTAAAATCACGGGAACCACGAGGGCTTATCGGGAGTCCTGAGGGAACCGGTTCATCATGAGGGCCCGGCATCATGCCGGGCCTTCTTCATTCCAAAGGGGGATTTTCGATGTCGCTGCCCATGGTGCTGCTGCCCGTCTTCGTCGAGGTCGCGCTGACGTTTGCGCTGCTGTTCTGGAATAAGAGGCGCGGCCAAGCCACGGACGCCGCCGACGAATTCGGCCTGCCGACCTTGTTCTACGCTCTGATCGCGATTGCGCTGCCGCTGCGCCATGCCGATCTGGTGATCGTGCTGCTGTCCTGGGTGTTCGTCGTCGCCCGCTTCGTCAATGCCGGCTTTCTCAGCGGGGCAGACAAGCGTGGGCTCGCCTGGATCGCCTCGGCGCTGGTGCTGCTGGCGATGTGGCTGTATTTCGCCCTGAAGATGCTTCTCCTGATCTAGAACGGAAGTCCTGATGACCCCCGCCGCCCGGCTGTCCGCCGCCATCGACATCATCGAGTCCATCGAGTCCCAGAGGGCACCGGCGGCGAAGGCCTTGAAGGACTGGGGCACCAGCCATCGCTTCGCCGGCTCCGGCGACCGCGCCGCCATCGCCGGCCTCGTCTGGGACGTGCTCCGCCGCCGCGCCTCCAGCGCCTATGTGATGCAGGACGACACCGCGCGGGCGCGGGTGCTCGGCATGCTCAAGCTCGAGCGCGGCCTGGATGTCCCGACCATCGCCGCGATGTGCGACGGCAGCCGCTTCGCGCCGCCGCCGCTGTCAGCCGCCGAGGAAAAGGCGCTGGCCTCGCGCACCACGGATGGCGCGCCGCCGCCGGTCGCCGGCGACTATCCCGACTGGCTCGACCCGTATGTCGCCGCCGTGTTCGGCGACGACCGCGTCGCGGAGGCCATGGCGATGGCCAGCCGCGCGCCGCTCGACCTGCGCGTCAACACGCTGAAAGCCAAGCGCGAGAAGGTGCAGGCCTCGCTGAAGCATCTCGGCGCGGTGCCGACGCCGTGGTCGCCGATCGGCCTGCGCATTACGCTCGGCGCCGACGCGCGCAATCCCGGCGTCCATGCCGAGGAGGATTTCATCAAGGGCTTTGTCGAGGTCCAGGACGAGGGCTCGCAGCTCGCGGCGCTGTTCACCGCGGCCAAGCCCGGCGAACAGGTCATCGACCTCTGCGCCGGCGCCGGCGGCAAGACGCTTGCGCTGGCCGCGATGATGCAGGGCAAGGGCCGCCTGATCGCCACCGACGCCGACAAGCGCCAGCTCGCGCCCATCCACGAGCGGCTGTCCCGCGCCGGCGTCCACAACGCCGAGATCCGCTCGCCGAAGGGCGACGCCGACCCGCTCGCCGACATCAGCGCCTCGGCCGATCTGGTCGTCATCGACGCCCCCTGCACGGGCACCGGCACCTGGCGCCGCAACCCCGACGCCAAATGGCGCATGCGCCCCGGCGCCCTGGAGATCCGCCTCAAGGACCAGTCCGAGGTGCTCGACCGCGCCGCCCGCCTGGTCAAACCCGGCGGCCGCATCGCCTACATCACCTGCTCGGTGCTGCAGCCGGAGAACGGCGAGCAGGTGAGGGCGTTCGTCGAGCGGCACAAGGCGTTCACCATCCAGCCCCCGGAGCAGACCGCCACCGTCCTCTGGGACAAGGCCGAGGCGTTCGCCGAGGCCGCCCTGCAAACCCCCGAAGGCTGGCTGATGACCCCCCGCCGCACGGGGACGGATGGGTTTTTCGTGTCGGTGCTGAAGAAGGCGTAGCTCTCTCCGCCGTCCGAAGGTCTCTCCGCCCTCGAAGGTCTCTCCGCCGTCATTGCGAGCGCAGCGAAGCAATCCAGGGGCTCGGGTGGGACTCTGGATTGCTTCGCTGCGCTCGCAATGACGGGGGACAGACAGTTGCGCCACCCCACGGCACTGCCCGAGGGGAAAAGGAGGCCGCGGGCCTGTGGCTGCGCCCTCGCCCCCAAGGCGAAGCGAAGCTTCGCCAGGGTGGGAGAGGGCATGCACGACGGTTCGGCAAGCTCGGTTGGGTGAGGGGTATGTTTCCACAGGCGCCGCTCGCGGAAAGATACCCCTCACCCAACCGCGTGCGCGGATGGGCCGTACATGCCCTCTCCCACAAGGGGAGAGGGCGCTGTATCGAACAGCCGCGTTGAAACGCGTCACGGCGCGGTGAATCCCCGCCTTCCAAGGGTTGCGAGTCCCCCCGCAGCGGCGTAATTCCTTGCCATGACAGCCCCATCCAACACCCCGACCGCCGCCGCCACCGACACCTCCGTGGCCGCGCTCCACGACAAGATCCTGATCGTCGATTTCGGCAGCCAGGTCACGCAGCTGATCGCGCGCCGGGTGCGCGAGGACGGCGTGTATTGCGAGATCGTGCCGTTCCAGAAGGCGGAGGCCGCCTTCCGGCAGATGAACCCGAAGGCCGTGATCCTTTCCGGCGGCCCCGAATCCGTCCACGAAGAGGGCTCCCCGCGCGCCCCGCAGCTGATCTTCGATTCCGGCGTCCCGGTGATGGGCATCTGTTACGGCCAGATGACGATGGCCGCCCAGCTCGGCGGCACCGTCGAGGGCGGCCACCACCGCGAGTTCGGCCGTGCCGACGTCGAGGTCAAAACCAACAGCCTGCTCTTCGACGGCGTCTGGCAGACCGGCGAGCAGCACCAGGTGTGGATGAGCCATGGCGACCGCATCACGCAGATGCCGCCCGGCTTCTCCGTCGCCGGCGTCTCGCCGAACGCGCCCTTCGCCGTGATCCAGGACGAAAAGCGCAAGTACTACGGCCTGATGTTCCACCCCGAGGTGGTGCACACGCCCGACGGCGCAAAACTGATCCGCAACTTCGTCCGCAACATCGCCGGCCTCGGCGGCGACTGGACCATGCACGCCTTCCGCGAGGAGGAGATCAAGAAGATCCGCGCGCAGGTGGGCAGTCGCAAGGTGATCTGCGGCCTCTCCGGCGGCGTCGACTCGGCCGTGGCCGCGGTGCTGATCCACGAGGCGATCGGCGACCAGCTCACCTGCGTGTTCGTCGACCACGGCCTGCTCCGGCTCAACGAGGCCGAGACCGTCGTCGATCTGTTCCGGCACCACTACAACATCCCGCTGGTGCATGTGGACGCCTCAAAGCTCTTCCTCGGCGAGCTCGCAGGGGTCACCGACCCCGAAGCGAAGCGCAAGACGATCGGACGACTCTTCATCGACGTGTTCGAGGCGGAGGCGAAGAAGATCGGCGGCGCCGACTTCCTGGCGCAGGGCACGCTCTATCCCGACGTGATCGAGAGCGTCTCCTTCACCGGCGGCCCCTCGGTGACGATCAAGTCGCACCACAATGTCGGCGGCCTTCCGGCCCGCATGAACATGAAGCTGGTCGAACCGTTGCGCGAACTGTTCAAGGACGAGGTCCGCGTGCTCGGCCGCGAGCTCGGCCTTCCCGACGTCTTCGTCGGCCGCCACCCGTTCCCGGGCCCCGGCCTCGCCATCCGCTGCCCCGGCGAGATCACGACAGACAAGCTCGACATCCTGCGCAAGGCCGACGCCATCTACATCGACGAGATCCGCAAGGCCGGCCTCTACGACACCATCTGGCAGGCTTTTGCCGTGCTGCTCCCCGTCAAGACCGTCGGCGTCATGGGCGACGGCCGCACCTACGACTACGTCGTCGGCCTGCGCGCGGTGACTTCGACGGACGGCATGACGGCGGACTTCTATCCGTTCGACATGAAGTTCTTGGGCAATACGGCCACGCGCATCATCAACGAGGTGAAGGGCGTGAACCGGGTGGTGTACGACGTGACGAGCAAGCCCCCGGGGACGATTGAGTGGGAGTGACTGGGCGTCTGGCACTGGCCCGCACCTAGAGGCAACGACGATGAATGGCGGAGAACCGTCAAATCCATTGCGGTAGCGTTGCGGGATACATGGGAAATCGCGGTTGAGGAAATTGTCGGGCACGTTATCCGGCGCCTGTCCAACGGGTCAGAACGCCGGGACTGGTCAAACTGACCGCGATCACTATTGCCGACTGCGAGCCTATACCGGACGCATTCGGGCGTTGCTCGGAGCTGCTGCATAGCGCAGCCCTTGCTTTGAACCGTCCGCTGCCAAGGCCAGATGCACTGTCAGCCGATATTGATGCTCTCGCGACTTGGTCAGATGACCTCCGGCAGCGCCAAGGCGCTGCAAGATTGCCCTGATTTCTAGCCGGTGCCGACTATGACCTTGAAACTGTTAATCGATACATCGGTGTGGCTTGATCTAACAAAAGACCCTCGCCAACTCCCCCTGCTAGACGCTTTGTCGACAATGACAGAAGCGAACGAGGTTGCGCTGATCCTCCCGCAGATCATCATCGATGAATTTGCCCAGAACCGAGATCGAGTGATGGCGGCGAGCAGAGCCAGCCTTTCGAGCCACTTCAAGCGGGTTAGAGAGGCAATCGTGCAGTTCGCTCCCGAAGATGGGCGAGAAGCGACGCTCAAGCGGCTAAACGAGATTGATCATCGCATCGCCACTCGTGGTGAGGCGGTGAACGAGGCTGTGGGCCTGATTGAGAAGCTGTTCGCCACGACGGAGCCTGTGCCAATCAGCGACAGTATCAAGGCACGTGCCGCTGATCGAGCTATCGCCAAGGTCGCACCTTTTCACCGGCAGATGAACGGCATCGGAGATGCGATCATCATCGAGACTTATGTTGACGCGCTGGCTGAGCGTGAGGATGACGACGTGTGCGCGTTCGTGACCCATAATATCCACGATTTCAGCCAGAAGGGAGCGGACACACGCTTACCGCACCCGGACCTAGAAGCTCTCTTCGACGGGGCGCGCTCCCGATACTCGACCAACTTGGGCGCGCTGCTCAATGAGTTTGCGAGCGATCTGCTCGAAGAGATCAAATTTGATCGCGAATATAGCCAGGAACCCCGGCAGCTATCTGAGTTGCTGGAGGCGGAGGAGAAGCTGACCCAGCAGGTCTGGTACAACAGGAAGTGGGGCATCATCGATCGCGTCGAGCGCGGAGCAGAGAAATTGGTGCCCAAGGAGGAGTGGGAGAGGGCGACTCCGGAAGAACGCCGAGGCCTAATGGTTGATACGATTTGGGAAGGAATGCTTGCCGCGATGAAGCGGACCGAAAATGAGCTTGGTCCAGACAGTCTAGGTCCCTGGACCGACTTCGAGTGGGGGATGATCAACGGCAAGCTGTCGGCAATACGTTGGGTGCTCGGCGATGAGTGGGACATGCTGGATACATAGGCGAACTGGAGGTTCCGGGTGTCGCGATGTCTGCGACAGCCATCCCGTAGCACGGGTGAAAGTGCTGCATGAGGGCGCCCATGGCGCCGCACGATGATAAGGGGCCAGCGTGGGCACGGAAATTACGCTCGATGTTGCCGGTGTGATCGTCACGTACAGCAAGAACCACCGAGGGATTGATCATGGATCGCTTTTTCAAGAACGGGACCGAAAGGCGATCAGGAGCGACCAGCTCAACTACGATTGGTATAAAGAGGAGGGCGAGGACCCCACGCCCTCAGAGATGGCGTTCACGCGACCGCTTAAGCACGTCGTTCCGCGCCTCGAACTCCTGGGCTTCAATTTGGAACGCGTCCGCCGTGAATATGACGCAGTCGCGCAAGACTGGCTAGAGGAGAGGCAGTCTCTCCGGGACGATGATGACGAGCCCGTTCCCGACCTGATGAGCTTTACAGAGTTCTGCACGTTCGTCACCGCACACGCGCTCGATGGCCTCGACGACACATTTATCTCGGGTACGGACAATGTAAGCGAAGAGAAGATCCGAGGGCGCTTCAGTGGGATGCAGTTCGAGCGGATTCCCCGCTGCCGCCCCTACGATGTACATGCCTATTCGGAACGAAGCTTCTTCGGCGGGCTGGTAGATATACTTCACCCGTATTCAGTTCTTCGACTCTTTGCGGATTCGAAGGCGAACGAGGACGCTCCCGTTGTCTGGCAGTATGGACCGTTGCTACAGAACGGGTGGGCAACAGAGCGGGAGTTCGTGCCTCAAGCTCGGCGAACGGAGACGTTCCTGATCGCAACCGAGGGCAGCTCGGACGTCCACATCTTGACGCATGCGCTCGCGTTGTTGCGGCCAGGGATCGCGGATTTCTTCCGCTTCATTGACGTGAGTGAAAGCCATCCATTCTCGGGCACAGGCAACCTGGTGAAATTCGCGGAGGGGCTCGCTAAGATAGATGTTCAGAATCAGGTCGTCTTCGTATTCGACAATGACGCTGAGGGGCTCGACGCCCATCAGCGTCTGTCCACACTCACCTTGCCTGCGAATATGCGTGGAATCATGTTGCCTGAACTTGAAGAGTTCCGCTCGTTTCCAGCGGAAGGTCCTGAGGGGCTCCACAACTCGAACATTAACTGCCGCGCTGCGGCAATCGAGTGTTATCTCGATCTCAACGTCGGCGGTCACCCGCCGGCCAAAGTGCTTTGGACCAACTACAAGAAGAGCCTTGGCACGTATCAAGGGGCGCTGGAGTACAAGGAATCCTATAGCAAGGAATTCTTGAAGCAGTTGGCCGAGACGTTGGCTCTAGGTACATACGATGTGCGCAAGATCGAGTCGGTTCTCGATCTGCTCATTGCCGAATGCACAGCAATCGCTCTCGACCAGTGGGACCCGGCGAACATCGAATTGAGAGACGGCTCCTGATCGCTGAGAAAAGCAATTTCCCGTTACGGTGCATAAAACTCTCGTGATCCGATCAGGAGCTTGACGCCTCAGAGCACGCTTCCGCTCCTCACCCTGAGGAGCGCGCCTCTTAGCGCGCGTCTCGAAGGGCGAGGCCCAAGCTGAGGCCTCATGGTTCGAGACGCGCCGCCGTGAACACTTTTCGTCATGGCACGATCCGTGGTGCGGCGCTCCTCACCATGAGGATTTGGCACCGAAGCCGGTGCTGCACATTGACCATGATCACGCCAATCGGCGTTTTCATGGAGACCGGCTAGCTCCGCACCCCGGAGATGCAGGTGAACCATGAGCAGCGGGCTCATCGAAGGTGCTCCTTCACTGCCGCCGATTGGCTGAATGATCCTCTGCCCGACGGTCAATCCTCGCATGCCCCGCATGCGTTAACTGCCCGTCGTGCCAGTTTGTCGCGCACTTCTTTCTTGCCACGTCGGGCAAATCACCTCCACATTCTCGCGCATCCCGGCTCGCTGAAGAGGGACGTTTCGCGATCGTCACGAGCGTCGAGCAGGGGAAGCGATGGGCGCGTTGCTCTGCAGCCTGGTCTCACGACCGGGCCGACGAACGGAGCGAGGCGACGGCGAAATGGTGTGGTCCTGGCGTCCCGATGCTGACGCCAAGCCGGCGGTGATGATGAGCCGCAGGCGACGGGGGCAAGACAGCCGGTCCCCGGGGAGAGCGCCTATAAGTCGCAAAACCGTCGCGCAGGGAAGGCCGGATATTGGGCTGAACCTGTGGTTCTGCCGCGTGCTTTTTGCTGCACGCGGACCGCGGGTATCAGCCGATACCCGGTCTTCCCTGCGCCTCTTCGTCTCGGGAGAGGTTCATTCGAGAGAACAACTCGGGCGGAGATCGCCGCGAGATCGCTCAGCCATGCCTGCTGCTTGAGACGTGCAACACGCGTCCGGTTCGACCTGGTCTTTGGTGGAGACATGGACATCGGGGGATCGGAAAAGAATTCGCAGAACGATCCAATCCGCTTCCGACATGGTCCCTTAGCGTCGTCGGAGTGCCGCAGGGGAAACGCCTGCGGCAACTGACCGAGCGAGGGACAAACATGGACCGATTGTCAGGGAAGATCGCGCTCGTCACCGGCGGAACCAGTGGCATAGGATTGGCGACCGCAAAGCTGTTTGCGGAGGAGGGCGCCTTCGTCTTCATTTCGGGGAGACGGCAGGCTGAACTGGAGACGGCCGTCGCCGCGATCGGGGCGAGCGCCAAGGGCATCCAAGGCGACATTGCGAACCTGGGTGATCTCGATCGTCTGTTCGACGAGATCAGGAGAAGCAAGGGTCGACTGGACGTTCTGTTCGCCAATGCCGGTCTCGGCGAATTCGCTCCTCTCGGATCGATCACCGAGGCGCACTTCGACAAGACCTTCGGCGTCAACGTTCGCGGGACCCTGTTCACCGTGCAGAAGGCGCTGCCGCTCATGGGTGAAGGCTCCTCGATCGTGCTGAACGCGTCGATCGCCGCCATCAAGGGCATTCCCGCATTCAGCGTCTACGCGGCGACGAAGGCCGCGATCAGGTCGTTCGCCCGCGGCTGGAGCGTCGATCTCCGAGATCGAAAGATCCGCGTGAACGTCGTGAGCCCGGGCACGGTGCCCACGCCTGCCTACGACAAATTCGGCATGACGGACGACCAGATGGCTGAGTTTCTGAAGGGCCACAACGATGTGGCGCCGGTCGGGCGGGTTGGACGGCCGATCGAGATCGCGGAGGCGGTGCTTTTCCTGGCGTCCGACAAGAGCTCCTTCGTCAACGGCGCCGAACTCTTCGTGGACGGCGGCGCTGCTCAGGTCTGATCATGCCAACGGTTCGAGAGCATCGCAGCGGATGACTTGGCTGAGGCCATCTTGGTTCGAGGCACACGTCGACGCGACCTGGACGGGGGACCGCGGGCCCCGGCTCGCTCTCGCGTAGGAAGGACAACGGTATGTCGGAACGAAACGGAAGCGAAATCGCCTGGAATCGAAGAAGGATCCTCGCGGCCGCGGCGACGGGTATCGTTGGAAGCACAGTCGCGGGACGCGCGTCGGCAGAAACGCTGGCGGACGTTCCCGCTCGAGAGCCGGGGGCCGATTTGGGCGCGCTCAGCGCGCGGTCGAAATACGTGCAGATCGGGCGGATCCCTGAGGCGGGGCCAGGACGCCGCAACGTCGACCCTGCCGATGCCATCAACTCGAAAGCTCCCTTGCAGAAGCTCATCGGCGCAATCACGCCATCCGACCTGCACTACGAGCGAAGTCATGCGGGCGCACCCGACCTTGACCCGTCAAAGCACCGGCTGCTCGTGCACGGCATGGTCCGCAAACAGCTGGTCTTCTCCGTCGAAGACTTGAAGGCGATGCCGGCAGTCTCCCGTACCATTTTTCTCGAGTGCACCGGCAACGGCTGGGAAAACTGGAAGAAGGCCGACGGTAATCTCACCGTTCAAAACACGCATGGGCTGGTCAGCACCAGCGAATGGACCGGCGTGCCGCTGAAGTTCATTCTTGGTCTGGTGGAGAAGGAGGCGGCTTCCACCTGGATGCTTGCCGAGGGTGGAGATGCGGCCGCCGTGGCCCGCAGCATTCCGCTCACCCAAGAGATCGTCGATGAGGCAATCGTCGCTTACGGGCAGAACGGAGAGCCGATCAGGCCGGCGCACGGTTTTCCCATCCGGCTGATCCTTCCCGGCATGGAGGGCAATCTGAACATCAAATGGCTGCGTCGCCTGAAATTCGGCGAACAGCCGTGGATGACCCGATGGGAGACGGCACGCTACACGCAGCTTCTCGCGAACGGGAAGGCCAGGCAATTCCAGCTGCGGATGGAGACCAATTCGGTCATCACGCAGCCGTCGGGCACCATGCAGATAAAGCCGGGGTACAATCGCATTTCAGGACTGGCCTGGAGCGGGCACGGCAAGATCGCCCGGGTGGAGATCAGCACCGACGGCGCTGAGAGCTGGCAGGACGCTCAATTGAACCTTCCGGCTCTGCCCAAGGCCCAGACACGCTTCCAGATGGATTGGATCTGGGACGGCAAGCCGACGAAGATCGTCAGCCGTTCGATCGACGACAAGGGCAACGTGCAGCCCGACCGGGACTCCTTCATCGCCAAGATGGGGACGAACGCGCTGTTTCACTACAACGCCCAGCAGACCTGGAGCATCGACCAGGCAGGAAGGGTCCAAAATGTCCTGTCGTAGAAAGGTGCTGCTCTCGGGCGCGGCCGTGTTCGCGCTCGTCTCCTCCGCGGTGGCGTCGGAATTCGGCCGCCCTGCGACCCCGAACGAAATCGCGCTATGGGACATCGACGTTCGGCCCGACGGCAAAGGTCTGCCGCAAGGCGCCGGCACGGTTGCCAGAGGCAAGGACGTCTTTTCGGAGAACTGCGCGGCGTGCCATGGCGACAATGGCGTCGGCGGCATCAAGGACCGGCTCGCCGGCGGGCAGGGGACACTGGCCTCTGCCATGCCCGTGAAGACGGTGGGAAGCTTCTGGCCGTACGCCACGACCCTGTTCGACTACATCCATCGGGCCATGCCCTACCAGGCGCCCGGATCGCTCAGCGTCGACGATACCTACGCGGTGGCCGCCTACATTCTCAGCCTCAACGGGATCCTGCCTCCCGACGGCAAGCTCGACAGCCACTCACTGCCTGACATTCGGATGCCCAATCGGGACGGCTTCATCCCGGAACCGGAATTCAGCAATGGCAGCAAATAGGTTCGCAATGAGGGGCGCGGCAAATTCGCAGAATCGCTGCTTGCGGCGGCTCCTGCTGACAGCAACCATCGTCCTCTTTTCCCTCGACCTCACAGGAGCAAAGGCCATGGCCGCAGAAGGATTGATCAGCCAGCAGAGCCACTACGAGCCGAAGGAGACCATGGCGCGGCTCGAATCCGCCGTATCCAGGCGCGGCCTGACCATCTTCGCGCGGGTCGATCACGCGGATGGCGCGGCCCAGGTCGATCAATCGCTGCGCCCGACCGACCTGCTGATCTTCGGGAATGCAAAAGGCGGAACACCGGTGATGCGGGCGGCCCAGACCGCGGGCATCGATCTGCCCCTGAAGGCGCTGGTGTGGCAGGATGCCAACGGCATCACCTGGCTGTCGTATAATGATCCGGCCTGGATCGCCGCCAGGCACGCCGCGAGCCCCGAAGCCAACGCCGCTATCGAGGCCATGACTAAGCTTCTCCAGGGCATTGCAGCCGAAGTTGTGTCGGGAAAATAGCGGCACGTGATGTTGTTGCCGGGGGGGGAATACGTTTGTTGATCGATCCTGTCCCGGTCGTCTAGAGCCGGGAGAGGTACACCAGCAGCGCAATTCCCATCACACTGAGGAGCCCGCCCAGCACGATGTCGATACGTGAGCCGGGGATGCGGCGCTCCTCTTCCTTGTCGATCATGGTCGCGTTCCGCAGAAAGCGAACGGTCGCGAGGACGAACAGGAGCGTTGCCACGGCGATCGCCGAGAGTCCCGCGATGTTTGCGAGTTGGCGCCCGGGCCCATGCGGAGTGGCGGCATCCACGGCCAAGCCTGCGGCCTTCAGCATCAGGTCGAATCTTTCGATCAGGAATCCAAACGCCATGACGGCGATGGCCGTCCGTATCCAAGCCAGGAAGGTGCGCTCGTTTGCGGCATGATCCCGAAAGTTGCGTATCATCTGTTCTCGCCGGTGGTCTCGACGGACGCTTGAGAAGCGGATTCTGTCTCCGTTGTGATGAACACCGCAGGCTCGTCGTAGCCGCTGCGGCTGCTGTAGAACACCAGGCCCATCAGCCCGATCCCGACGGCCAACGAGAGGATGACACCCAGAGCCATCGCGACGTAGCCCGCGGTCGTCACGTCGGCTCCGCTGCCGAGCATCCAGCCGAGATAGGCGACGAAGCCCGATGCTCCCAGGAGCGCGACCAGGATCACGATGATGGTCCAGGATCCCACGCCAAGCCTGGCACTCGCCGTCGAAGTCCCCGCGGCAGTCACCGTTGTCTTCCTGGGGTCGCTCATCTCGGTGCTCCCTGTGATGGCCTCAATTAGCTCAGGAGCTCGTGCGCGCTCCTGAACCGGTGACTGAGTTGCAAACTGTGGAACTAGACTCCCTCATAGACCAGCTTGGTGAAAAAGGCCGGCGTGATGACGAACTGGCCCCACTTCCCGTCGAAGACCGCCGTCGGCTTGGCAGCGACCACCGCTTCGAGTGTCGTCTCCTGCTTCTTGAGCCTCGCGACATTGTCGCGGATGGCGACGAGCATGTCGCGATATTGTTGCAGGTCAGCGCGATTGCAGACGGGAAAACCGTGCCCCGAGATCACGATCGTCCTTTCACCGGCCTTTGCCAAATTCGCGTCCGCGGCGCGGATCATGCCGTCGATGCTTCCCCCGGTCGAGTAGTCGATGAACGGATAGATCCCGTTCCAGAAGGTGTCGGCTGCATGAAGAATATCCGCTTCAACGAAGTGGACCGATATGTCACTGTCGGTGTGAGCAGGCCCATAGTACTGGAGCTCGATCGTAGACCGGTTCACCTTCAGCTGTTTCCTCTCGGAAAAGACCTCCGTGGGAATGGCGCTCGGCACCAAGGCGGGAAAATCGAAGTCCCAGTCCTCGACGCGCTGCATGGTCTTCAGATGTTTCCGTGTGTTCTCGTGAGCTGTAATGGTCGCGCCCTCGGCATGTACCCACTCGTTGCCGTCGGCGTGGTCGAAATGCCAATGCGTGTTGACGAGATGCCGTACGGGCTCGGCTCCAAGACTGGCCAGCGCCTCCAGCATTCTCGGCTTCGAAGCCGTGATTCCGGCGTCGATCATGACCTTGCCGTCCGGTCCGCCGAGCACTCCGACATTGCCGCCCGATCCTTCGAGGACGCTCACGCCGCCGCGCAACTTGTGGACCTTGATGGCTGCCGTGGCTGCGTCCGCACGCATCAGGTCCACGATGTTCCTGGCTTTGGCATAAGCAGCCCGAGGAGTCAGCCATCCTCCACCGGCGGCAAGCGTAGCCGATGCCACGCAACACAGACAAAAACGTCGTCTCGTCAATTGTGACACTTGGCTCATCTTGGCCTCCAATCATCCGCAGGTCTCGTTCGGACATCTGGGGCGAATTCGAGGACAGGTACTTGAATGAAACTCCTCAGCTTTGTACGTTTCGCGCACTCGCAGACGCGAAAGCTGCAAAATGGCCGCGCGGAGCGACCCGTCCACTCTGCAGCTACCGCGGGCGATCTGTTGCAATTTGCCGCAGGTCAATTGCTCAAGATGGGTCCGTATTGGATTGGGTCTCTGATGGATAAGACGTACAGAAATTGAGGCCGGTGGCGCCTCGATAGGAACTGACGAATGATACCTCAGGATCTGTTGTCGCAGGAGGTATCGTTCGGCCCGTTTGTCCTGCGGGTGAGCGAGCGGGTCTTGCGCAAAGGCTCCACGCCGGTACATCTGCCCCCGCGCGCGATGGATATTCTTCTTGTGCTCCTGCAGCGGGCAGGAAGTGTGGTCGACAAGGATGATTTGATAGCGCGTGTCTGGTCCGATGCGACCGTCGATGCCGGAAGCCTGCGATTCCACGTCGGGGTGTTGCGCAGGGCGTTGGGGGATGGAGAAGGCGGCGCCCGATTTGTCGCCACTGTTCCGGGCAAAGGGTACAGCTTCGTTTGTCCTGTCTCATCTGATCTGATGAGCGCAGAGGCAGACGATAGAAATCGAGTTGTCGCGCCAAATCATGGCCTCCCACCGCGCCTTGGCCGGATGATCGGTCGCGCTGACGTGGTCGAAAAGGTCTGCGAGATGCTGCTCGAGAATCGCTTCGTCACGATTGTCGGACCAGGCGGGATCGGCAAGACGACAGTGGCCATAGAAGCTGCCTACAAGAGCAACGCGCGGATCGAGGACCCCGTGGCCTTCTTTGACCTGGGACCTCTCAACGATCCCATGCTGGTGCCGACAGCAGTAGCGTCGACGCTGGGCCTGATGGTTCAAACCGACGATCCGACGCCTGCGATCATCAGCTTCATCCGCGACAAACGCATGTTGCTCATACTCGATAGCTGCGAGCACGTCATCACCTCCGCGGCGGAGCTTGCCGAGCAAGTTTTCCAGAACGCGCCGAACGTACGAATTCTTTCGACGAGTCGCGAGGCGCTGCGGGTGGGAGGAGAGTATGTTCTGCAGCTGCCGTCATTGGAGAGTCCTCCGCTGAATGTGGAGACTGTTTCAGACCTGCTTGCGTTTCCAGCGGCGCAATTGTTTGTCGACCGTGTTCTGGCGAATGGGGCATCATTCGAATTGAGCGATGCGGACGTGCCGACGGTCGGAGAAATCTGTCGGCGCTTGGATGGAATAGCGCTTGCGATTGAAATCGCCGCGAGCCGTGTGAGCGCCTTCGGAATCAAGGAAACCGCTGCTCTGCTCGATGATAGGTTCAGGCTGCTCGGCCAGGGACGACGCACTGCCTTGCAGCGTCATCAGACGTTAACAGCCGCGCTTGATTGGAGTTATGGTCTGCTCTCGGACAACGAAGCTCTTGTCCTGCGGAGGTCATCCGTCTTCGTCGGCTTTTTCTCGATGCGAGCCGTCGCTGCCGTGGTCGGGCCGGATGATCTCAGCGAGGAGCTCGCGTTCGAAGCCGTCGGGAGCCTCGTAGACAAGTCGCTGATCGCGGTGTCTTCTGGGTCGTCTGAGGCGCGCTATCGCCTGCTTGATACCACCCGCGCGTACGCCCTGTCGAAGCTCATGGATCGCGATGGTGGTGGCGAAGGCGTCTTTCAGCGGCATGCGATGTTTTACCTGAGGTGGGCCGAACAGCAGGAGGCTGTTCGATTGGCCGAGGCGGAGCTTGATGGTGGCTCTGCCTACGATCCTCACCTCGGCAACATACGGGCTGCATTGGAGTGGTGCTTTCTTCAGACCGACAAGTCGATCGGTGTTGCATTGGCGGCCGCTGCCGCTCCACTGCTGCTCGAATCGTCACTGGTTACAGAATGTCGTCGCTGGACCGAACTGGCGATCGCCAATCTGGATGATGGAAGCCGGGGGACGTCCCGAGAGGTCGTCTTGCGTGCGGCGTTCGGCCTCTCGCTCATGTTCTCGCAAGGCAACAATGAGGAGGCTCGGACATCGCTCGAAAAGGGGCTTGAAGTGGCCGAGGCCTTGGAAGACTTGCCAAGTCAATTGCAATTGATCGGCCGCCTGCATCTGTTTCACTACAGAACCGGAAACTTTCGCGAGGCCCTCAGATTTGCTGAACGCAGTGAGCCGGTTGCTTTGAAGATGAATGACCCGGGGGCGCTGGCGGCCGCACACTCCCTTCTGGGTGTCTCGCATCATCTCATCGAGGATCTCAAGAAGGCGCGGGGGTACTTGGAATCGGCGATTGGGCACGTCCCTGCCTCGAAGCATGTCGATTCGCTCCGTCTTGGTCTCGACTATCGAAACCGTTCCGGAATCTGCCTGGCGCGCACGCTTTGGCTTCTCGGATACGCCGACCGCGCCACTGAAATGGCTCGGCAGGTCTCGATTGAGGCCGGCAAGTTGAATCACCCTCTCACGCTCTGCATCGCACTGATCTGGGCTGTCTCGGTGTATCTCTGGAACGGAGATTGGGAGGACGCGGAGCAGAGCATCGAGCGTCTGATCGGTCACGCGCGCAGCCGCGCGATAGTGGCCTACGAAGCAGCAGGAATTGGCGTGCGGGGCTATCTCGCCGTTATGAGAGGTGATCATCAAACAGGGCTGCCGATGTTGAGATACGCGCTCATCGAGACGCGCGCGCATCGTTATGAATTGATGACGACGGCCTTCAGGAGTGCTTTGGCGGAGGGGCTGCTGATGGCGGGGCAGGCGAAAGACGCGCTGGACGCCGTGGACGAAGCTCTTGCTACGGTGGCCCGCAACGGAGACGCGTTCAATGTCGCCGAGCTGCTTCGGATCAAAGGTCACGTGTTCATGGCCGATCCGATGAAGGACATGCCTAGAGCGGAGCGTCTTTTCGTTCAATCCCTCGAAGCCGCGAAGGCAAGCGGCGCCCGTGCTTGGGAATTGCGGACGGCGAGCAGCCTGGCTGGCCTGTGGCGTTCGCAGCGGAGGTTCCAGTCGTCCGTGGAGCTTTTGGAGGACGCCTTGACGGGGCGCACGGAAGGGTTTGGTTCTCGCGACTTCGTCAACGCGAAGGAATTGCTCAGGGATTGCGCCAGGCTCGCCGCGCCGGATTGATAAAGACTCTGCGCGGTCGACATGATGTGAGGAGGCTCTCACACAATCTAACAGCCGTCATTCGGCATTCTAACGCGCCTCTCGGATGTTCTAACCCCTGTATTCGCTTGGGAATTGTACGTTGCGCGTGCTGAGAGATCAACCCGAGAGCGTTCACAGATGCAAGGGTTCAGGGACTCCCGAAGGGAGAGAGCACGCGAGTGGTCAAGCTCGCCGCAGCGGCCTAAGGGGCTGCGTTTGCAGTGTTATACCAAGGTGATCAGCGCGCGGCTGAAACATCACAAGGCCACGTATACCTCGAACAATGCGGCACACGCGGGTGGTTTGCGTCCGCTGACCCAATGCCATGCCGTCGTTCCATTGGGACGTTCTCCGGGCGGACGCCCGCGGGCGTCCAGAGCGGTGTCCTCCCGTCGTTCGGGGAGGCTGATATGAGCGTACTCGATCATCACTCTGCCGCACGTGCAGAATGGCCGGCGCAAACGTTCGGATCGATCAAAACGCGCCGTACGCCTCCGAATTGTGGAAGCGTCGTGATCGCACAGACGTCTTTGGCCCGCGTTGATCTCCTGAAGCAATTGAACATTCCGGCCGGCGACGACGATGTCGTGATCTCGCATGCTTCGCGGAGCCGGGCCGGGCACGGTCTTACAGAATCGCAAGCCAAAAAAGCCGGCTACGCCGTGTGCGTGCATCTGGATGAGCTCGCGTCATACGACCTATGGATCGACGAGAGGCATTGTGCCAGTCCTCCTCTCCCGGCGGCCACAATCCACATCAGCGACATGCGACACTCTTGGCAAGCCGATATCCGGAGCTCGTTCCAGGTCGCCAACTTCTACATACCGCAGTCTGCTTTCGACGAGGTCGCCGAAGGGCAGGGGACACGCGTGACCGAGACACTCCATTGTCCCCTTGCCGAGAAGAGAACGGACTCTGTCGTGACAAACGTTGCGATGGCGCTTCTGCCCGCTCTGACCCGTCCCGAGCAGGTGAGCAGGATCTTTCTCGACCACGCCTGGCGAGCGCTGGCGGCCCATTTGCTCAAGGCATATGGATCGCCTGACGCGCGCCCGCAGATGGCCCGGGGCGGCCTTTCTCCATGGCAAGAGCGCCGGGCCAAGGACATGCTGCTCTCAGACCTGAATGGCAATGTGACGTTGCCGGATCTCGCGCAAGCGTGCCGCCTGTCGTGCAGTCATTTCAGCCACGCATTCCGGCGGACGGTGGGCTGCCCGCCGCATCAGTGGCTGTTATCTCAACGGGTCGAACGATCGAAGGAGCTGATGCTCAACAGCGATCAACCGTTGAGCGAAATCGCTCTCAATGCTGGCTTCGCCGATCAAAGCCATTTCACACGCGTATTTTCGCGCTTCGTCAAGACGAGCCCCGCTGCCTGGAAGCGCGCGCAGGAGAGGTAGGTGGGGCGGCGCAAAGAAGTGCTTTCGTCACAAGGAGCAGAGAATACGAAAAGAAGCTGTCGCTCGTGTCCTCAATGATGCGTCAGTTGCAAGCAACGCGGATCTCTGCGGCTTTCATCGATGATCCGGACAAACCGGACAAAACAGCAGGAGCGGACATGAGCACGATCACGACAAAGGACGGTACGACAATCTACTACAACGATTGGGGCTCCGGCCGGCCGATCGTCTTCAGTCATGGGTGGCCGCTGAGTGCGGATGCCTTCGAGGATCAGATGTTCTTCCTCGCCTCGCGCGGCTATCGATGCATTGCCCTGGATAGGCGGGGACACGGCCGTTCGAGCCAGCCTTGGCAGGGCAACGATCTCAGCACCTATGCCGACGACCTGGCGACGCTCGTCGACAAGCTTGATCTGAAACATGTGATCCATGTCGGGCATTCCACCGGCGGCGGCGAAGTGACCCGATATATCGGCCGGCACGGGACGGAGCGGGTGGCGAAGACCGTTCTGATCGGCGCGATTCCGCCGCTCATGCTCAAGACTGAAGCCAACGCCGGCGGCCTTCCGATCGCCGTATTCGATGAGCTCCGCGCCAATGTGGCCGCCGATCGATCGAAGTTCTTCTATGATCTGAGCATGCCGTTCTACGGCTACAACCGATCCGGAGCCAAGATATCGGACGGGGTCCGGCAGTCGTTCTGGCTGCAGGGCATGATGGCGGGGTTCCCCGCGTCCTACTTCTGCATCAAGGCGTTCTCGGAGACGGACCTGACGGAGGACCTGAAGCGGTTCGACGTGCCCACTCTGGTTCTGCACGGCGACGACGACCAGATCGTTCCGATCGGTGCCTCCGCGCTGCTCTCCTCCAAGATCATCAAGGACGCGAAGCTCGTCGTCTACGAGGGCGCACCCCACGGCATGTGCACGACCCTCAAGGACCGCGTCAACGCCGAACTGCTCTCGTTCATTCAGGGCTAGCGGCTCATGGGCCGGCGCCAGGCGGGCGCCGGCCGGCTGTCAGAGCCTGTCCTACATCGGCGGACATTTGGCAAACAGCGCGCAGGGGTGGGGACGATGATATGCGTTTCCGGCTTTGGCGGCTGCTCGATCTCTCGCCGGCGAAGTCTCGGAAGCGAAAAATCTAGGAGGAGCAGACATGACCCGACTGTTACGATATTTCAAGATCGCGGCTCTGGCCGCAGCCATTGCTGCACTTTCGCCAATCCCGGCGGCGGTGTCCGGACCGGGGCAGGCCATCGATGCGAGCTCGAGCCCGATCCCGGTCACTCATTATCGGACGGTGAAGATCGACGACGTCGACATCTTCTATCGCGAAGCTGGGCCTGCGGATGCTCCGGTCGTTTTGCTCCTGCACGGATTTCCGACATCGTCGCACATGTTCCGCAACCTGATCCCACAGCTGGCGTCGCGTTACCATGTGATCGCGCCGGATTATCCGGGCTTCGGCCAGAGCGCAGCTCCCGACCACAAGGCGTTCGCCTATACGTTCGCTCACTTCGCCGACCTGATGGACGGCCTGCTGGGTAAACTCGACGTCAAGAGCTACGCGATGTATGTCATGGACTACGGCGCACCGGTCGGCTATCGGCTCGCGCTGAAGCATCCGGAACGGGTGAGCGCGCTGATCATCCAGAACGGCAATGCCTATGAGGAGGGGCTCAAGACGTTCTGGGATCCGATCAAGGCCTACTGGGCCGACGGATCAGCGGCCCACCGCAAAGCGCTGGAAGTCCTGATGAAGCTGGAGACCACGAAATTCCAGTACACTGACGGGATGAGCGACGTCAGCCGGATCGATCCGGATAGCATACTGCACGATCAGACGTTGCTGGATCGTCCGGGCAACATGGATATCCAACTCGACCTCTTCTATGACTACGGATCGAACGTTCCGCTCTATCCGCAATTTCAGGCGTTCTTCCGGGAACGCAAGCCTCCGACCCTGATCGTCTGGGGCAAGAACGACTTCATCTTCCCGGCAGATGGCGCGGGTCCTTATCTGCGTGACCTGCCAGATGCCGAGCTGCATCTGATCGACACCGGCCACTTCGCACTCGAGGACAAAGCGGACGAAATGGTTCCCTTGATCCGTAGCTTTCTCGAACGAAAACTGCCAGGCACCTGACGATCGCCGCACTCGTTCGTGCCTTGGAGGCGCAGCGCCAGGTTTGCACTGCGCCTCCCCGGTGCAAGACGACGTAAGCGTCGTTTCGGCGCCGGACCACCTCACCTCACCTCACGCAAGGAGATCCATCATGGACGCCTCTTTCGATATGGACGCCAAGCCGGCCGGCAATGGGCTGGAGGTGACGCTCCATGCGGCGACGGCTCGCGATGTTCGCGGTCCGTCGGCTTTGCTCGCCCTTGATCATGAAGCGCCCCCCAGGCTGATCGTCGATCCGCCGCTCGCAGAGCCGCTCAAGGCGGGACGGGTCTTCATCCAATATCGGACGGAAAACCTGCGGGTGCTGCCGGTGTTCGGCGCCGGCGCCTTGGACGTGTCGCCGAGGGTCGGACACGTGCACATCACGGTGGACGATGCGAGCTGGCACTTCATCGACGCATCCGGCGAAACCGTTGTCGTCGTGGGGCTTGCTCCGGGCCCGCACCGGATCCTGTTCGAACTGGCAGACCCGACTCACCGCGTGATCGACCGTCAAACGGTGCGATTCACAATACCGGCGTGAGATTGGCCGAGAGACCGGACGTTCATCCTATCGCTCTGTCGTCCCGGGTGAGACGGTTGATTTCACGGAGTCGTGGACACAAGGTGGGAGAGATCGAAAATGGATGTTGGAGAAGCGAAGACACGCCGGGTCGCACCGCTGCAGACGCCAAGCGGCCTGGGTGCAGATGCTGTGCGCGACGTCTCAGGCGCGTTGACCGCGCTGCTGGCGGACATGCTGGCGCTTTACCTGAAGACCAAGAACTTCCACTGGCATGCATCGGGGCCGCACTTCCGCGATCATCACCTGATGCTGGACGATCAAGGTGCTCAAATCCTCGCGACGACGGACGCCATCGCGGAGCGCGTGCGCAAGGTCGGCGGAACGACCATCAAATCCATCGGGCATGTCTCGCGATTGCAGCGGGTCATCGACAACGATGCGGAGTATGTGACGCCGCTCGACATGCTCGCGGAGTTGCGCGACGACAACATGCAGCTGATCGCCCGGATGCGGGAGGTCCACCAGCTCTGCGAGGAGCACCGGGACGTCGCGAGCGCCAGCCTGCTCGAACCGTGGATCGACGAAGCCGAAGGCCGGGTCTGGTTCTTGTTCGAGAGCAGCCGCCGATCACAATCGCCCGCCGGCTAGCGCCAGACCGCAGCCAACCGAAGCGAGAAGGCTGCGGCCACACCAAGCGGCGCTACCGGCTAGTTGTAAAGTCGGCGCAGCGCCTTGATGGCCTCTCGTTGCTCGTCGATTTGTTGCTGGATCGCCTTACGGAGCTCCTTCGATCGCAACCTGTTGCTATCGCGCTCGACCTCCTTGAGGGCAGATTCGGCGTCAGTCAGGATCTTCATCGTCATCACAATACCGAGCTATTCGAGGCCATCACCGGCCGCACGACGTCTGTTCGAGTACGAAACACACCTTTCCTGAATTCGACAGAAAGCGCCTTGCGATAGCTCAAGTGTGCCGAGCCGGCTTTGAGAATTGTGCGGGCGGCCGCCGGTCGATCCTTGTCAAACGGCGTTACGGGCTTCGGGTGAACCGTGGTAATCCGGATAGGCGAACTGCTATCGTGGTCCCCCTAATTCTGTTCGCCCTGGGAGAGGGTGGAGGCTCGGCCGTACGGATGGAACAGATCCTTTCGACCCTGCTGCCATGCCGCTCTCAGTTCCGGCGTGGTGATGTCCCAGTCCGGTCTGCATTTCCTGCTGACGGCTCGCAGGTCCTGCCGGAGTTCTTCGATGGTGGGACGTCCGAAGAACCAGTAGCCGTTGTAGATCTTGTGAATGATACGGCTCGGCTCCAGCACCACGACGTGCGGGATCATCGGGTTATGGACGGGATCGGTGTACTCGGCGATGTCGAGGTCCTTCTGCACGATCCGCCGTGTGTCGGACAGAAACGGCCAGTGCGCTCCGACGCCGCTGCGACATTCGGCCGTCTGGGTGATGTTGTCGGTCGTGATTGTGACCAGCCTGCAATAGCCGACCTCCATCTCACGGTGGAGCTCTAGCAATCCCTCGGCCTGACGGCGATCTTTCGGACAGAAGCCGCCGCGACCGAGCACGACGACCATCGGATCCTGTCCCTGCAACTCGGACAGCTTTCGATGCGTCCCTGTGTGGTCGCTAAGCTCGTAGTCCGGGAAGATGGCTCCTTGTGTCATGTCGGATCGCATTTGACGTCTCCTTTACGGTTTCATGAAACCGCGGCCATCACAGATCGATCACGATGTCGCCCTGGGGACGAGCGCAGCAGATCAGCACGTTGCCGTCCGTCGGGGCATCGGCGGGAGCCGGCTGATAGTCCACCGCTCCTGCCACCAGCCCGGTCTCGCAGGTGTGGCATACGCCGGCTCGACAAGACCATCGCACAGGCACGTCACAGGCCTCAGCGAGCTCTAGCAACGTCTTGTAGGACGAACTCCAGCGAACATTGAGACCGCTCCGGGCGAACGACACCACCGGTCCCGCACCTGTCGGCCCTGCCGGCAGGTGCGGCGCCTTGCGCGGCGACGCGGCGATGCCGGGTGAAATCGATGGGCCGGTTCCGAACAGCTCGGTATGGATGCGGTCAGGCGAGACGCCCAGCGCGGCCAGGCCGGCGGTCAAGTCGCTCATGAAGGTCGACGGCCCGCAGATGTAGAAATTGCCATGGAGGGGAACGCCGAGTTCGGTGAGGGCCTGCGCGTTCAGCCGGCCTGCAGCGTCGAAATCGGACGCGAGTCGATCTCCAGCCTCTGGCGCGCTGTAGAAGATGTAGCTGTGATGATGCGGGAGCGTCGCGAGCAGCTCGCGGCTCTCGGCGGCAAACGCATGCTCCCGGCCGTTGCGGGTCCCGTGCAACCACCAGACCTCTCTGGTCAAAGCTTCGGCGGCTAGCGCGTGGAGCATCGCGAGCACTGGAGTCACGCCAATTCCTGCGCTGAGGAGAATAACGGGCGCGTCACCCGGGCGCAGCGTGAAACTGCCGCGCGCCGCACTTGCCTGCACGATGTCGCCGGCATCGAGTTGGTTGTCGATGTAGGTGCCGGCTGCACCATGCGGTTCGCGCTTGACGCTGATGCGGTAGACTGCGGCGTTTGGCTGTCCCGACAGCGAATAACTCCGCATGAGCCCGGTTTCGGATGGCGTTCCGAGGCGCACGACAATGAATTGTCCGGGGAGGGCGGTGGCGACGGGCTGACCATCAGCTGGCGCAAGCAACAGCGAGGTGACATCGTCGCTCTCGTGCACTTTGCGCGCCACGCGGAAGGAGCGAAACCCGGACCATGCCGGCGCTGGGCCGGATGGGGGACTCAGTCCAACGTTTCCCGATGCGCCACCACGCTCGTCCTGGCTGAGTAATGCCGCGAAGGAACGGCGCCAACCTGCGCTCAGCGCCGGAATGCGCAGGGCACGCTGCAGCTGTTCGTGAGGGTGACCTGGCAGATAGAGCAGGGCGTCGATCTCGGAGACGGTCATGCGCTCGGGCCCGGAAGCGATCAGCGCGATCTCGTCGCCGGCTTCGACGTCACCTTCTTCCAGCACACGAAAATAGAAGCCGGGCCTGCCGTGCTTCACCAGCAGCGCGGCCATGTCGGGCTCGTTCGTTCGGATGCCGACCCGGTAACACGTCACCCGAGGCTGCGTCACCTCGAACACAGCGCTGCCGATCCGGTAGCGGTCTCCGATGCACACTTCAGCATCCGGCAGGCCGTCGACGGTCAGATTTTCGCCGAACTGCCCGTAAGTCAGGTCGGCGCGACCCAGCTGCTTCTGCCAATACTGGTAGGATTCGTGCTGATACACCAGCACGGCCCGTTGCTCGCCGCCGTGGCCCGCCAGGTCTCCCTGTCCATCGCCGTCAATATTGAGGCGGCGGACCTTGCGCGGTCCACTCACCGGCGCTTTCCAAATGCCAGTATGGACCGTCTTGCCTTGCCAGGGGATGTCACATGGCAAGCCGACATTCACCGATAGCACGCGTCCCATGAGGTTTCTCTCCCACGTCGCAAATCCAGGTCAGCTGACCAGCAAAGGCGGATCGAGTTGGATCAGCCCCAGGACCACACGCTTGTCTTGCGACCGCTACTCGAAAGAGGCGTCGAATATCTCGACGTCCATCAGAACAGGCCTGGCGTTCACGGTTCCATCGGGCTGACGGGTCTGCGAGCGGCGCAGGGTTGGCACCAGAACGCCGCCGAAGCTCTCATGGGCCCACGAGGAATGCGCGACGGTCATGCCAAGAAGATCGTGATCGGTCCGGCGTTGCAGGGCATTCTCGTCGAAGTAAAAGATCTGCTCGCCTGCAAAGGTGACAAGGGTGGGCGGCAATTGTGCACGCAGGCGCCGCCAGGTTTCGACGCCTTCCTGCCACGGCGGCAGTTCCTCGACGACGACATCGGGACGCGCGAGGAGAAAGGGCGTGGTCAAATAGTTCCAGATCGTGACGCCGCAGAAGAAGATCAGATGCAGTTCGTCCGCCAGAGCCTGCGGGCCGGCGTCAAATGCGAGGCTGGGGTTGTTCCAGGTCTGCAGGACCTCGCCATCGACGCTTTCGATGGTGATCGCGTCCGGCTGAAACGAGCCCGACTGCTCGCCGCCGGTGATTCCGGTGAAGCGGACGGACTGTGCCCGTGTTGATCCCTCCGCGATGACGTCCTTGAATTCGCGGGCATGTCCTGCGCTCGAGAACAGCGTCCCACCGACGGAAAGATGCAGCGTGAACCGGCTCAGGCTGTTCCAGCGTGCGATGCCGCCATTCGCATCGATGACTTCGTCAAGAAGAGCCATGTCTTGTCCACCCGGAAGCGGACCCACCATGGCGGTGCATTGACGGCTTGGCGTGTTAAAATATGTTAGGAGTTGCAAGAGCTCGACGCGGGAGCTTGGCGTATGACGATCTCCATCAATTGATGGCGCCGAGGAAGTCCGTCGCACGTGCCAAATCTCGGCTTGTGAGCCCTTCCTGAAACTGCGCCACGAGGGGCTCCAGCATGCGGCTTGCCTCGTCGCCACGTCCGGTCCGCCGCCAGATGCCGCAGAGGCTCAAGGCTCCGCGCAATTCCCACGCGATCGCGCATTGCCGGCGTGACAAGTCGAGCGCGCTCTGAAGGCAGATCTCTGCCTCCGCGTCGTTCCCCAACTGGGCCAGGATATCCCCCCTGACCCGCAGCATCTCCGGCATGTCGAAGGATTCGCCGTGGTCGCCGATCTGGGCGATCGCCTCGTCGACCGTGGCCAGCGCTTCATCAAGCCTGCCTTGCGACGCCAGTCCTTCCGCCAGCGCTGTGGCGAAGACGGTGGTCATGATCCTGTGCCGCGTCGCATACAGGGTGGCCTGGCTGCGGCGCAGGTGCTCGATGCCGCCGTCGACGTCGCCGCGCTGCAGGAGAAGCAAGCCTTTCTGACCGACGCCGACCGCGTGGTAAGGGCCGAGGAAGTGTCGGGCGGCGTGGTCGATGAGCCGCTCGATCATGCTCTCGGCGCTGGCGCAGTCGCCGACCCACAGAAACACATAGATCGTCCAGATCAGCGCAATGCCGAGCGTCAGCGGCTGTTCGAGCTGCTCCGCCTCGCGAACGGTGTACCGGGCCGTCTCGATGGCGCGATCGGGGCGGCCGGTAAGCCAGAGGCCGCGCGCCAGCGCGACCAGCGCGACGATGCGGTCGTCATAGCCGAGATGCCCGATGTTCAACCGCTGCGAGCCCGGGTTGTGCACCATCGCGCTTTCACAGAACTGAACGGCCTTGTCCTGATGGCCGATCAAATGATGCGCCACGCCTAGCATCCATTCGCCGTTCAGTGTGCTGGTCGGATCGTTCAGCCGGCTGGCGACGCTCTCGCCCTGCAAGCCGATTCCGAGCGCTCCGTGAAAATCCCCGACGCGGGTCAGGTAAATGTGCAGTCCGCGCAACAGCCATAGCTGCCAATGCAGGTCGTCGAGCTCGCGGGCGAGCTGCAGGCTTCGTGTGAAGGCCGACCGGACCGCGTCTGTATTGCCCTGCGTGAACATCACGGAGACGCCGAGCGCGGCCTGCAGGGTCATCTCCTGTCGGGTGTCCGCAGGCGCCGTGTCGAGTGCCGCCAGCGCCTGCTGGGTCCAGCGATAGCACTCCGTCAGCAGCGTCAGCTCCAGGAAGAACTGCGCCGCGGACGCGGCCAGATCGACGCCGACGGCCCGGTCGCCTTCCTCGGAGAAGCCCCAGGCCAGCGCGGCCCGCACATTGGACAGGTGATCTGCGTAGGGCAGAAATCCACCTGCGCTCTGCAGGCCGTTGGACTTGAGCGAAATGTCGCGCAGGAAGCCGCGGAAATATTCGGCGTGAGCGCGCGCGACAAGCGGCGCCTCTCCATGCTCGACGAGCTTGTCGGCCACGAAAGCGCGGGTGGTATCGAGCAATCGATACCGGAGCCGCCGCTGCGCGGGAGAGGTCGCGATCAGGGATTTGGAGAGCAGGTTCGAGATCGCCTCCATGCCCTCCTGCTCGTCGATGCCCTGGCATGATGCGACAGCTAGCGCGGCCTCCAGCGTGAACGGGCCGACGAACACCGAGAGGCCGCGTAGCATGGCGCTTTCAACCGGTGGCAACAGGTCGTAGCTCCAGCTGAGCGCCGCGCTCAGCGTCTGGTGCCGGGGGATTGCGGTGCGCCGCCCGCGCCACAGCAGCGAGAAGCGGCTGTCGAGGAGTTCGGCGGTTCCGGCGATTCCGTAGGCGTTGACCCGGCCCGCGGCGAGCTCGATCGCCAGGGCGATGCCGTCGAGACGCCGGCAGATGTCGGCAACGAGAGGCGCCTCGTCCTGGCTCAGCTCGAATTCGCTGAGGCTCTCGGCGATCCGCTCGACGAAGAGTTGGCTCGCGGGATAGGCGAGAATTTCGGCGACGCCAAGTCCGTCCTGTTGTGGCGGACAGTCCAGCGGGAACAGCCGATAGACGCGCTCGCCCTCGGAGCGGAGGGATTCGCGACTCGTCGCCAGGACGTGCAGGTTCGGCGCCTCGCGAACCAGGCGTTCGGCCAATGGCGCGAGCTCGTCGAGGAGATGCTCGCAGCTGTCGAACACCAGCAGCATGTGCCGGCTGCGCAGGAATGTCAGCAGTCCCGGTATCGGATCCTCGGAATTGACGGTCAGGCCGAGGGCGCTCGCGATGCTGCCCGGCACCAGCCTGGGATCGGTCACGGCGCCGAAATCGACGAAGCTGACTTGACCGTCGAACAGGGGGAGCTGGCGATGCGCAACGGCCAGAGCGACCGAGGTCTTGCCGATGCCGCCCGGACCGACAATGGTGACGAACCGATGCAGGGAGAGCTCGGACGTGATCTTTTCAACCGCATCGTCCCGCCCGATCATCCTGGCGAGGGGCGCGGGGAGGAGGCGGACCGACGAGGCGATTTCGGCCGGTCGAGCCTGCGACAGCGCCGGCCGCGATAGCGGCACGGCGAAACAATAGCCGCGTCCAGGCACGTTCACGATGTAGCGGGAGCCTTCGCCGCCTTCGCCGAGCGCCTTGCGCAGCGCGGCGATGTGGAACCGCAGGCTGCCTTCGTCCACATTGACATCGGCCCACACCCGTTTGACGAGCTCACGCTTGTCGACGACTTCACCGGCGCGTTCGGCAAGACAGATCAGGATATCGAGCGCGCGGCCGCCGAGATGCAGCGGAGCGCCATTCTTTTCCAGCAGCCGCGACTTCGGACGCAGCCGGAATGGTCCGAAAGCAATGGCTGAATCCTGGTTGTCATACTCCGTCACGCACGTCTCGCCCGTCGAACGTTTCGCTTATTTGCGTATGATACTTTGAACCAGAACCGTCAGCCGAGCGGTCTCCCGAGCCGACAACACGGCCATTTCGCCCAGCGATCATAACAAATTCTTGCAACGTCTAACGAGCGAAAATTGCGGGCATCCTCCATTGTGGTCGCAGTCCAAGGCTGACGATCAGCGGGGAGGCTGCGATGCCCGGAATTGGAACTCGTCTCAAGAGCGATCTTGTCCAATCTCATCTGGCTGCCGATCTCGGCGACCAAGCGGATTGGGACCTGGTGCTGCGGGAGTCGCATCATCGGATGAAGAACACGCTGACGCTGCTCGGTGCGTCGGTGCGTCGCGATCTTATGCGGGTGAGGCCGGGAGAAGTGTCGGCCGCCGTGGACCGCTTCGAGCGGCGCCTCGTCGCCTTCGGCAAGCTCTATCAGGTCTTGTCAGATGACGGGGATCTTCCGGCCGTGTCCGTTGCGACCTTCTTCGAGGCACTCTGCGGGGCTGTGTCGGAGGCCATCTTGGAGCCTGCGGGAATCCGTTGCGAAGCTGCCATTCAGGACGGCATGCTTCCCGCGTCGCAATGTCATCGGCTGGCTCTGATGCTGACCGAGCTCATCACTAACGCTGCTAAGCATGCCTTCCCGGCCAAGAATGATGCACTCATCCGCGTCGATGTGCTCCAGCGCGATGGCTGCTGGTTCTGCACGGTGGCCGACAACGGCATCGGTGCAACCGGTCCGCTTCAGGGCACCGGTCGTCGTATTCTGGACGGCTTGGCGCGAAGCATTCAGGCTCGGATGCACGGCGAGACGGGAAAGAACGGCACGCGTGTGACCATTGCAATACCAGCTCTTGCTGGTTGACCCGGTCTACGAGATATTTGCGGCCACCGAAGTTCAGTCGCATCGATGTGATCAAGATAAGCTCGCTAGCAGGGGAGCGAGTGCTTAACGCAGGTCGCAGCCTTGGGAAGAGCTGCTATGCTAGCTGAAACGCCATCTCGATAAATGGAGCACATCACATGACGACAGAGCGCGCAGTACTTGCCGGAGGGTGTTTCTGGGGCATGCAGGATCTCATCCGCAAGCAGCCGGGCGTGATCTCGACGCGAGTCGGCTACACCGGAGGTCAGGTGACGAACGCGACCTACCGCAATCACGAAGGGCATGCCGAGGCGATCGAGATCATCTTCGATGCCGCGACGACGAGCTACCGGACGATGCTGGAATTCTTCTTCCAGATTCACGATCCGACGACGCTCGATCGTCAGGGCAACGATCGGGGCACGAGCTACCGCTCTGCCATCTTCTACACGAGCGACGAGCAGAAGAGGATCGCCGAAGACACGATCGCCGACGTCGATGCCTCGCATCTTTGGCCCGGCAAGGTGGTGACCGAAGTCGCGGCCGCCGGCGCGTTCTGGGAGGCCGAGCCCGAGCATCAGGATTATCTCGAGCGTTATCCGGACGGCTACACCTGCCATTTCATTCGTCCGGGCTGGAAGCTGCCGCGGCGCGCGCAAGCTGCTGCGGGAGGCTGAGGCATCGCGCGGGAATACTGGATCTGCTGATGGAGCAATCCACGTGCCAACGAGATCGCGTCGATCTTGTTTTATAGATCACGTCGAAGCTGCGTCATCAGGGCTCGCGCCATCCGCACGTCGGCGGTGTTCGCCCCTTCGGTAAGCCGCTCGCAGACGGTCCCGAGAACGTCGGCTGCCTCCTCGTTTCGGTTCTGCGTCATTCCAAGGCGAGCGAGGCTGATCGCACATCTCAGCTGCCAGAAGCTGGCTCCCTGCTGGGCCGCGATAGCCATGGCCTCGCGAAAGCACGCCTCGGCGCCCGCGGATTGCTCGGCGTCCCCCAGCATCAGTTCGCCCTTGATACGGATCAACTCCGGCAGATACCACCGCTCCTGCCGCTCGTCGCAGCGCTTGAGGACGTCCTCGACGGCGGCGAGGCCGCGATCGGTCTGGCCTGCCTCGCCAAAGCAAGCGGCCAGTTCGCCGAGCAGAGGAAGAAAGCGCGGCAGGAAACGGGCGTCGCCTGCGCGATCGAGCTCCTCGCGCAGCAGCGGCAGGCCTGCCGCGATGTCTCCGCTTCTTGCGATCGTCATCGCGTTGAAGGCGCGCGCCCAGAGACTCCAGGGTCGGACCGCATGGCGGTCGGCATGTCCGAGCAACTCGGCGCCATGGCGTCGCGCTGCATCGTAGTCGCCGGCGAAGAAGGCGAGGAGGCAGGCGCTTTGTCCGAGCACGCTGCAGAAAGTGAGCGCATGGCCGTTCGCGCGGCCTTCCTCGATGTTGCGTGCGGCGAGCTCCAGCGCCTGGTCGGCCAAGCCCCGCAGCCACAGGATGCGGGCGCGAAAATACTGCGTTGATACCCGGAGATCCAGCGGGAAGATCTTCGGCTTCTCGGTCAGCACATGCAGCGATGCATTGACCCGGTCGATGCGGATGCCGGCCTCGGTCTGGTCTCCGAGATAATGCAGCGCGACCGCCATGAGCCGGTCGGCCAGCATCAGGTCGGTCTGGTCGGGCGAGCTTGCCGCGATGGCGGTGAAACGATCGGCAAGCGCGCGCGCCCTGCCGAACTCACCATTGTTGAACTGGTCGATGCACAATCCCCAGAGGGCCCGCAGCCGAAAATCCTTGTCATCGAGCCGGTCCGCGAGCTCGAGCGTCGCCTCGAGGATCGGGCGGGCTTCGCGCGCGCGGCCTTCGCCGTACATCAGCGACCAGCCGAGGGCGGCCAGGAGCTGCATGCGCAGCCGATCGACGCCGTCCGTGCTGTCGCCCAGCACCGCGAGCGCGGTCCTCGCCCGTTCTCGGCATTCGGCAAACAGCGACAGGCGTACCCACAGCGTGACGGCGGCGGCCGTCAGAGCGATGCCGAGCGAAGCGTCACCATCAGCGGAGAAGGCCCAGTCCAGCGCGGCGCGGACATTGTCCAGCTCGCCGCCATAGGTATTCAACCAGGCGTGCAGCGGCGCGGATGTCTCGGTTTCGGCGTGATTGAGCAGGTTGCGGAAATACTCCGCGTGGCGCTGCGCAAGACGTCGTTCTTCGCCCGAGGCGGCGAGCTTTGCGTGAGCGTAGGTTCGCGTCATGTCCAGCAGGCGATAGCGCAATGTCCGAGCGCCGGACGTGACGATCAGCGATTTGGTGACGAGGTTGTCGATCGCCTCGCTCGTTTCGGACGGGCTGAGTCCGTCGCCGGATGCGACAGCCGCGGCAGCCTCCGGCGTGAACGGTCCGACGAACACGGACAGTCGTCGCAGGACGGTGCCTTCGGACGCCGACAGCAGATCGTAGCTCCAGTCGAGCGCGGCGCTGAGTGTCTGGTGTCGTGCAATGGCTGTGCGCCGGCCGCGCCATTGCAACGAGAAACGGCTGTCGAGCAGCGATGCCGTGCCGGCGATGCCGTAGGCGTTGACCCGGCCGGCCGCCAGCTCGATCGCAAGCGCAATGCCGTCGAGGCGGCGGCAGATGTCCGCCACCAGCGACGCATCTTCGGAGCTGAGCTCGAATGGCCCGGAGCCTTGAGCGATGCGTTCGACAAACAATTGTGCGGCGGGGTAGGCGAGAATCTCCGCAACGCCGAGACCGTCGCGCCGGGGCGGACAGTCCAGCGGGAAGAGTCGAAAGATCCGCTCGCCCTCGCTGCGGAACGACTCACGGCTGGTTGCGAGGACGTGCAGTAGCGGCACGTCCCGGATGAGACGTTCGACAAGCGGCGCCAGGATGTCCAGAACGTGTTCGCAGCTGTCGAAGACCAGCAGCGTCCGCTTATCCTGCAGATTGGCCAGCAGCGCCGGTAGCGGATCGTCCGCGCCGACGGGCAGCCCCACTGCGGAGGCGATTGCGGCTGCGACGAGCCTGGGATCGCGCAGCGGTCCGAAGTCGATGAAGAAGACCTGTCCGACGAAATCAGCGGAGCGGCGATGCGCGACGGTGACCGCGACGGCGGTCTTGCCGATGCCGCCCGGGCCGACCACGGTGATGAACCGGTGCAACGAGAGTCCGCTTGAAATCTTGTCAACGACGTCCTCCCGTCCGATCATCTTTGCGAGCGAAGGCGGCAGCGGTGCGCGCAGCGCGGCTTCGACGGGAGCAGGCGCGACTGAAGATGGGGGAGGGGCGAGCGGAGCGGCAAAGCAATAGCCGCGTCCGGGAACGTTCACGACATAGCGCGCTGATTTTCCTTCATCGCCGAGAACCTTGCGCAATGCGGCGATATGAAAACGAAGGCTGCCTTCATCGACATGCACGTCGGCCCAGATGCTCTTGACCAGCTCCCGCTTGTCGACGACCTCGCCGGGCCGCTTGGCAAGCACGATGAGGATGTCGAGGGCGCGCCCGCCGATGTGAAGCTGCGCACCATCCTTCTCCAAGAGCCTGGACTTGGGGAATAGTCTAAATGGTCCAAATGAAATGACCGAGTCTTTATTATTATTTTCCGGCACGCGCCATCGTCCCCTGGGCAGGGAAGCTGTATGGTTTTTTGTACCAGATGGAGGCGTGGAGTAAACTGGCGGAAGCGGCAGGATCTGCCTGGTATGCAACCTGGTTCCTGTGCTTCGTGCTGGGCAAATGCTGCTGTTGGCAACCGGAGCGCGAGAATTTGACAATGCCCTTGCTCTCACGCCGACAACTCATCGGCGCCGCTGCTGGCGCAGGCGGGCTTGCTGCGGTCTCACGCAACGCGAGAGCGGCCGATTATCCGACACGCCGTATTCGGCTGGTCATTCCCTATGCCGCGGGAGGAGCAGGTGACCAGATCGGGCGCCCCTGGGTCGACGGCATGTCATCACAGCTCGGCCCGGTCTACGCCGAGAACATCGGTGGCGCGGGCGGAGCAATCGGCGCCGCGGCAGTCGCGCGCGAAAAGCCTGACGGCTACTCGCTACTTCTGGGCAACGGCAGCACGCAGGTCATCATCCCCTTGGCAGAACGGCCCGCCTATTCCGCGGGGGACTTCCGGGCCATCTACCGGCTGGTCTCGAGCGCACTGGTCTTCGCCATTCATCCGTCCGTGCCTGCGCAGGATCTGCAAGCCCTGATCGCCTACGCCAAGGCCAATCCCGGCAAGCTGTCCTATGGGACGCCCGGCGTTGGCACCGGAAATCATCTCGTTGGCGAAATCTTCAAGCGGCAGGCAGGTGGGCTCGATATCGTCCACATTCCCTATCGTGGCATCGCCCTGGCAACGAACGATCTGGTCAGCGGTCAGATCCCGCTGTTGATCGCCGTCATGTCGGTGCACTTACAGCAATTGAGCCGGGCCGGTGCGATTCGGCTACTCGCGGTCAGCACCGACACGCGACTGCCCGGAGCGCCGGAGATACCGACTGCCGTCGAGTCCGGCATGCCGGACCTCCGATACGAGGGATGGTTTGGTCTGTTTGCACCCCTCCTGACCCCCGACTCGATCGTCGACCGGATCGCGCTGTCGACGCGTGCCGTCATGGCGGAACCGGCTTTGCAGGCAGCCTACCGGTCCCAAGGTCTGGAGCCGGACAGCCGCTCAAGCCCTGCCCAGTTCCAGCGCATTGTTGACGCCACGTCAGCGAGCCTAGGTCCCGTGATCAAGTCCATCGGGCTCAAGTCTGGTTAGTCAGGGAGAAATTTGGCTTAGTTCGGAGCATCGACCTGCGCTTTGGTCTGATGGTGTCATCAAGTGCGGTCCGAGATACGCCATGAGCTGAAACGGCCAACCCCTCACCCAGCCGTGCTGCTGAATGCAGCGGGAAGCGTAGCGAGGAACGTCTGCATCACGTAGAGAGGCTCAGCTCGCCTCGTCGCGCAGGTGATACCAGCGATAGAGCAGGCGCTGGCCGATGCGGCGGAATGGCGCGAAGGGGTGCGTCGGCAGCGGCGAGGTGAAGATCGGCAGGTCCTGTCCCTTGAAGGATTGGCCCGCGAGCATTTGCGCCATGCGGCGGCCGGCCTGAGCCGAATAGGACACGCCGTTGCCGCCATAGCCGAGCGCATAGACCAGCTTCTCCTGGGGATCGGGGCGCACGATGCGCGGCATCATGTCGTGGCTGACATCGACCCAGCCCCACCACGAATAGTCGATCTCGATGCCCGTGAGCGCGGGAAATTTGCGATGCAGGCCGTCGACCAGGAGCTGGAGGTGTCGGTCTTGCGTGGCATCGGCGCCGGTGATGGCGCTGCGGCTGCCGATCTGGACGCGGTCGTCCGGCAGCAGCCGGTAGTAGAAGCGCAAGGTGCGCGTGTCCGTGATCACCTGTCGCGTCTTGAAGCCGGTCGCCGCAAGCTCGGCCGCGGTGAGCGGCCGCGTGACCAGCGAGTTCGACAGGATCGGCATGCAGCGACCTGACAATTCCGGCGTAAGCCCGAGGGAGGTATAGGCACCGGTGGCGATGCCGACGCCGTTCACACCAACGGCACCGCCCGGCGTATGCAGAACGAACTTGCCGTTGCGCTGCTCGATGCGCGTCACGGGGCTCGCCGTATGAACGCGGACGCCGAGGGCACGCGCCATCTGCAGATAGCCGAAGGCGAGCTTGGCCGGATGCACGCCGGTTCCGAGCGGCTCGTGCACCGCGCCGACGGCCTCGGCCTCATTGACGAAGTCGCTCGCCAATTCCTCACGCGAGATGACGCGCGAGGCGTAGCCGAACACATCGTTGAGCACCTTCGATTCCGCCGCGATCTTGTCGAGATTGCGCTGGCGGTGAGCAATGTAGAGATGACCGCCGCGCTGCGGCTCGACATCGATCGGGCTCGATCGCACCAGCTCCTCGAAGGCCTCGAAACCCTCAGTGACCTCGGCATGCATGCGCCTGGCGACGTCGAGCCCCCAGCGCTTGATCCATTGTGAGCGCGTCAGGCGGCCGGAGGCATTCTGGGCCTGGCCGCCATTGCGCGTGCTGCAGCCCCAGGCCACGCGGTTGGCTTCGAGGACGATCGCCTTGATACCGTGCTCGCGGGCCAGGAAGATCGCGCAGGCGAGTCCAGTATAGCCCGAGCCGATGATGGCGACGTCGGCCGTCGTATCGGTCGTGATCGGACCGTCGCTCTCCGGCGGCGTGCCGGCGGTGGCGATCCAGTAGGTCGGAGCGTAGTCGCGGTTACGACCGGGGCCGTCGGCGACCAGCGGGTCGTAGTGGGGGTCGTACGCGGCCGTCGGCAAGGCATGCATGTTCATCGCGCGGCACTCCCGCTCGCGGCGGGCTGCGGCGGCCGGTCCTTGCGGAAGGCGCTCTTGGTGCAGATCTTGTCGCCGCGGAAGCCGAACAGGTCGCAGCCCTGCACCTCGATGCGCCGGCCATCCGGCGCCGTTGCTCGGAAGATCCATTCGGACAGGGCCCGGTCGCCGAACACCGCATGGCCCGTGCATTCCCAGCTGACGTCGGGCATGCCGCCCCAGGTGGCCTCGAACGCGGCGCGCACATCGGCCGCGCCGCTGATGCGGCGGCCGCAGCTGTCGGGGCCTGCGGCCGCGTCGAAGATGATGTCATCGGTCATGCAGGCCATCACGCCCGCACTATCGTGTCGGTTAAAGGCGGCGAACAGCGTGGCGAGCAGTTCGCTGCGGACGGTTTCGAAATCGGCCATGTCATGTCCTCCGCGGCTGGAGCTTGGCTCGCATGTGCCATGCCGGCGGCTGGAGGCCCTAGAACCAGAGCGGGCGAGCTCTGTAGCCAGAACTGGCCCGGTGGTCGGGCGCGGTTGGCCCTTTCACGATCATGGCGATCCTGCTGACTGGGCGGATGACGCCGCCTTTGAGTCCCTACATCACACCCTGACGATGGCCCTGCAAGAACTGGCCGTCGCGGTCCATGACATCGCCGCCACCTCGCTGCCGAGCTCCGCGCTGGTGCTCGCTGCGGCGCTCTCGATCTTTGCCGCGGCGCTGGTGCGCGGTTTCACGGGCTTCGGTTTTGCGTTGACAGCTGTTCCGCTGCTCGGCCTGTTCATGCCGCCGGCGCAATCGGTGCCGGTTGCGGTCTGTCTGCAGCTTCTGATCGGGCTCGGCGACCTGCCGCGCGCCTCGCGTGTCTGCGACTGGCCCTCGCTGCGTTGGCTGGTGCTCGGAGGCGTGATCGGCTCGCCGATCGGCGTGCTGGTGCTCAGCCTGGTCTCGGCGGCCGCGGCACGTCTCCTGATTGCCCTGATCACCATCGGCGCTGTCGTACTGCTGAATGCGGGATTTCGGCTGACGGCGAGGCCGGCGCGCTGGATCACGACGCTGGTCGGTCTTGTCGCTGGTCTGTTCAACGGCCTTGCGGGCATGCCCGGACCGCCGGTGATCGTCTACTACAATGCGGGCGCATTTGGCCGGGTGGCCGCGCGTGCCTCGATGATGGTGTTCTTTCTCGTTTCGTCGATCGTTGCGACCACCAGCCTCGCCTGGTTCGGTCTCCTCGACCTGCACATCGCCGTTCTGACGGCGCTCGGCATTCCCGTGATGCTGGTCGGCACGTGGCTCGGCGATCTCGGTTTTCATCGCGGCAGCGACACGCTGCATCGCCGGGTGTCGATGGCAAGTCTCGCGGTGGTCGCGCTCGGCAGTGCGCTGAAGGGGCTTAGCGACCTGCTGTAGCCGCTCAGGTCGTTTGCAACGATGTGTACTGGGCAAAGATCTGGCCGAGCTTGGCGATCCCCGGGGCGATCCGGTCGGTGCGGATCGAGGAGAAACCGAGACGGAAGCAGTTTCGCGTCGCCTCCGGGTTGATCGAGAACACGTCGCCGGGCTCGATGACCACGCCTTCGGCGCGCGCGATCTCCGACAGCCTCACCGCATCCGTTCCCGCAGGGCAGGTGATCCAGTAGCTGGTGCTGCCCGGGCCGCGCGACCAGCTGCAGCCCGGCAGCGCCTGCGGCAGCAGCGCGTCGAGCAGGGCGGCGCGTTCGAGCAGCACGCGGCCGACCTGCTGCAGATGCGAGCGGTAGTGCCCGAGGCCGATGAACAAGGCCGCGACGCGCTGGTTGTTCAGCGGCGGATGGCGCAGCATCAGCCGGCGCAGCGCGCGCAACTCGCGGATGACGGGCGCGGGCGCCACGACGTAGCCGAGCCGCAGGCCGGGCGCCAAGGCCTTCGACAGGCTGCCGACATAGAGCACGCTCTGATCGCGGTCCAGGCTCATCAGCGGCGGCAGGCCGCTGCCCTCCGGCATCAGCTCGCTTTCGTAGTCGTCCTCGATCAGGACGATGTCGCGCTCGCGCGCGACCTTGAGAATCTCCTCGCGGCGCGCCCGCGACATCGCGGTGGTGGTCGGGCATTGGTGGCTCGCCGTGACATAGGCCAGCGCGCAGCGCGCGAACGCTTCGTCAGGGACCAGGCCCTGATCGTCGAGCCGTAGCGGCACGACCTGTGACGTCATCATGCCGAAGATATTGCGCGCATCCGGATAGCCGGGGTCTTCGATGCCGATCGGGGTGTCGGGCCGCAGGAACAGTTTCGCAATCAAATAGAGGGCGTGCTGTGCTCCGATCGTGAGCATGATCTCGTCGGCGCGGGCACGAATGCCACGGCGCGGCAGCACCTGCCGCTGCAATTGTTCGATCAGCGCCGGATCGTCGCCGTCGATCATGTCGCGCGCCCAGTTGTTGATCTCGGGAACGCTGAGCGCCGCGCGCGCGCTTTCGCGCCAGTCATTGGTCGGAAACAGGCTCGGATCGAACTGCCCGAAGATGAAGGGATAGGGATAGGTCTGCCAGTCGAGCGGCTTGACGATATTGCGAAGCGCCGACGGCTGCAGCGCGAACCGCTCGGTCCAGCGGCGGCTGTAGACCTCCGTCGCAGGCTGCCTGGCTTCGCCGATATGCTTGGGCAGGCCGGCCACGAAGTAGCCGCTGCGCTCGCGCGACACCAGGAAGTTCTGGTCGACGAGCTGTTCATAGGCGATGACGATGGTATTGCGGGAGACTTTCAGCAGAGCGGCGAGATCACGGCTGGACGGCATGCGGACGCCGAGCGGCAGACGGCCATCCTCGATTGCCGTCACGATCATCTGTCGGATCTGAAGTTGCAGGAAGGTGCCGCCGCGGTCGAGGCCGTCGAACAGCGAGACCCAGAACAGCACGTCGTGAATCGGAACTGTCGGCCGGTCCGCTTCGGATCGCAGCAAGGGCGCGAATTTTGCCATCGAGGTATTTGGTCCTGACCCTGTGAGCTGCTGAAATTAAAGCAAAAACTGCGCCATGGTGGACTGTCTGCGGCCGTGTTTCGCATGGGCTGGCTCCATTTGTGCATGGCATCTGGCGCTGGCCTGGACTCATCCGACGCCGCAGGTTTCAACAACGGCTCTTGGTTGGGAAGTTGAAGGAGTTCGCGGTGAGCCCAGATACTGTCGTCTACGCGGCCCGCAGGATCGTGACGATGAATCCGTCGCGGCCTTTTGCGACGCACGTTGCGGTGCGAGAGGGGCGGATCGTCGCGGCTGGCAGCGAAGCTGAGATCGCGCAGTTCGTCCCGCATGGCGGGATCGACATGCGCTTCCGCGACAAGGTGCTGCTACCTGGGTTCGTCGAAGGCCATAGCCACATCATGGAAGGCATGATGTGGTCGCTGCCCTATGTCGGCGCTTTCGAACGGCGATCGCCGGAGGGCAGGGCGGTGGCCGGTGTGCCTGATATCGATGCGATCGTGGCACGGCTTCGCGAGGCCGAAGCCGCGATAGCCGATCCCAACGCAACGCTGTTCGCCTGGGGTTTCGATCCGCTGCATATCGGCGGCGAGAAGCTGACGCGCGAAGCGCTGGACCGGGTCTCGACCACGCGGCCGATCATGGTGCTCCACGCCAGCTTTCATATCAGCGTGGTCAACACGCTGGTGCTGGAGCGCACGCAGCTCCTTCATGCCACCGACATCTCCGGTGTCGTCGCCGGAGCGGACGGCCGGGCCAGCGGCGAACTGCAAGGCATCGCAGCGCGGCTGCGCGCGTTCCGTCTGGTGGGCAATCCGCTGTCGGAGCTGCTGACGATGGCCGATGTGCAGCGCTACGCGTCGTCGGCCTGCGTGCAGGGCGTCACCACGATCACCGATCTGCACAATGATCTCACCGACAACACGCTGGAGCTTTACCGCGCGGCGACGCAGCAGGCGGAGTTCGGTGTGCGCCTGGTGCCGGCGCTGGCGTCAGCCACGCATCCTCCGGACAAGGCGATCGAGAAGATCGTTGGCTTGCGCGAGTCCGGTAACGACAAGCTGCATTACGGCATCGTCAAGCTGGTCGTCGACGGATCGATCCAGGGCTTCACCGCGCGCTTGCGCTGGCCCGGTTATCACAACGGCGCGCCGAACGGCCTCTGGTACATCGCGCCGGAGGAACTGCCGCGCCTGGTCGATCTGTATCACCGGGCAGGCATCCAGCTTCACATCCACACCAATGGCGACGAAGCGACCGAGCTGGCGCTGGACGCGGTGGAGAAGGCGCAGACCGCTCACCCGCGGCCGGACCACCGCCACACCCTGCAGCACTGCCAGATGGCCGACGCCGCGCAGTTCCGCCGCATGAAGGCGCTCGGCATGTGCGTCAACCTGTTTGCCAATCATGTCTTCTACTGGGGCGATTCCCACTACGAGCTGACGATGGGACCGGAGCGGGCGAACCGCCTCGATGCCACCGGCACGGCGCAGCGGATTGGCGTTCCCTTCTCGATCCACTCCGATGCGCCGGTCACGCCGCTGTCGCCGCTGTTCACCGCGTGGTGCGCCGTGAACCGCGTGTCCTCGTCGGGCCGCAAGCTCGGCGCGGAGACCGAGGCGCTGAGCGTGGAGCAGGCACTGAACGCCATCACGATCGGTGCCGCCTACACGCTCAATCTCGATCATCTCATCGGCAGCATCGAGACCGACAAGTACGCCGACTTCGCGGTCCTCGAGCAGGATCCATTGACGGTCGCTCCGGAGACCCTGAAAGACGTCGCGGTCTGGGGCACGGTGGTCGGCGGCGTCGTCAAGGAGGCGCCGCGCGCATGACGATGTCCGCGCCTATTCCGTTCACCGTGATCGGCGGCTTTCTCGGCGCCGGGAAGACGACACTGCTCAACCGGCTGCTGTCCGCCAGCACGGAACGCTGCGCGGTGCTGGTGAACGATTTCGGCGAGATCAATATCGATGCCGCTTTGATCCAGAGCCATGACGGCACCACAATGTCGCTGACCAATGGCTGCGTCTGCTGCAGCATCGGAACGGGCTTTCTCGACACGCTGGCGCGGCTGCTCGACGATATCGGGCGCTTCGATCGCGTGGTGATCGAGGCCAGCGGCGTCGGCGATCCCTGGCGCATCGCGGAGATCGCGCTGGTCGAGCCGTCGCTGCGGCTCGACGGCGTCGTCGTGCTGGCCGATGCGACCCGCATCGCGACGCAATGCGAGGACCGGCACATCGGCGAGACCGTCCGCAATCAGTTCGCCAAAAGTGATGTGGTTCTGCTCAGCAAATGCGATCTGGCCAGCGACAGCCAGCGCGAGGCGGCGTGCGCCGTGATCGGCGCGATTCGGCCGGATGTGCCGATCGAGCCATTGTCGACACTGACCCCTGCGCATGAGGCCGTTTTTGGACGAGGGCGGCTCGCGCGTTTCCGCGCCGAGCCGGTGGCGGAGACGGTGGATCACGAGGGCGGCTTCCGGCGCTGGACCTATCAGCGCGCCGGCCGTTTCGATCGCGACAGGCTGGCCGCCGCCGTGCACGACCTGCCGGGTCAGTTGCTGCGGCTGAAGGGGATTTGCCGGGTCGACGGCGACGACCGGGCGCAGGTGTTTCAGCTGGTGTCGCGCAACTGGTCGCTGACGCCGGCGGGAGATGCTACGCTCGATGTGGCCGAGACGATCGCGCTCGCGGGCGTGGGCACCGCGAACTTGCCATCGGATCACGAACTCGACGCGATCCTCGACCGCGCCCTGACCGCCGCGGCGTGACGCGATGATCGCAGAGCATATCGGACCACCAAGCCACTTTCTCATCATCCACCCTGTCGTGAATCAGGAAGCGGGATAGCCATGTTGATCAGACGACATTTCGTGCTCGGAGCTCTCGGTCTCGCCGCGGCCACAGTCGCCTCGCCGGCGGCGCGAGCGCAATCAGCGGGCGGCAATACGCTGGTGGTCGCGACGACGCAGGTGCCGCGGCATTTCAACGGCGCCGTGCAGTCGGGCATGGCGACGGCCATGCCGACCGCGCAGATCTTCGCGAGCCCCCTGCGCTATGACGACAAATGGAATCCGCAGCCCTATCTGGCGCAGTCGTGGGAGGTCGCGCCTGACGGACTGTCCGTCACGCTGCATCTGGTGAAGGATGCGGTCTTCCATGACGGTCACCCCGTGACGTCGGAGGACGTCGCCTTCTCGATCATGGCGATCAAGGCCAACCATCCGTTCCAGACGATGCTGGCGGCGGTCGACAAGGTCGAGACGCCCGATCCTGCGACTGCGATCCTCCGCCTGAAGAACCCGAGCCCGTCGCTGCTCCTGGCGATGTCGCCGGCGCTGATGCCGATCCTGCCCAAGCACGTCTATGGCGACGGACAGGACCTCAAGACGCATCCGGCCAATCTGAAGCCGATCGGCTCCGGCCCGTTCAAGCTGACCGAATACAAGCAGGGCGAATACTACACGCTGGAGAAGTTCGACAAGTTCTTCATTCCCGGCCGGCCCAAGCTCGACAAGATCGTGGTCAGGCTGGTGTCGGATCAGAACGCCGCCGTCGTCTCGCTGGAGCGCGGCGATTTCAGCGCGTTTCCCTTCATCGCCGGCGCCCGCGATATCGATCGCCTGCAGAAGTCACCGAACCTGGTCGTGACCGACAAGGGCATGGCCGGCGTCGGCCCGCTCAACTGGCTCGCCTTCAACACCAGGAAGAAGCCGCTCGACGACGTTCGCGTGCGCCAGGCGATCGCCTATGCGGCCAATCGCGACTTCATCGTCTCCAAGCTGATGGGCGGCAAGGCCACGCCGGCGCTGGGGCCGATCGCACCGGATTCGCCGCTCGCCGAAGCCGCCGTCGAACCCTACAAGGTCGACTACGCCAAGTCGGCCGCGCTACTGGACGCCGCGGGCTATGCCAAGGGCGCCGACGGCTCGCGCTTCTCGCTCACCATCGACTACATTCCGGGCGGTGACGAGCAGCAGCGCAATGTCGCCGAGTACATGCGCTCGCAGCTCAAGCGCGTCGGCATCAATCTCGAGGTGCGCGCCGCGCCTGATTTCCCGACCTGGGCGCAGCGCGTCTCGAACTTCGATTTCGACCTGACCATGGACACCGTCTACAACTGGGGTGATCCGGTGATCGGCGTCAACCGCACCTATCTGACCTCGAACATCCGCAAGGGTATTATCTGGTCGAACACGCAGCAATACTCCAACCCCAAGGTGGACGAGCTGTTGCAGGCGGCGGCGGTCGAAACCTCGCCCGAGAAGCGCAAGGCGCTGTACTCGGAGTTCCAGAAGATCGTCGTCTCGGATGTGCCGATCTACTTCATCAATGTCAGCCCGTACTACAACGCCTTCGCCAAGGGGCTCGGCAATCTCCCGAACTCGATCTGGGGCATGATGTCGCCGCTCGACGAACTCTACTGGGAAACGCCGCCGAAGACCTGAGGCGAAGCTATCCCCGATTTCGTGAGAGCCACGAGGAGACTTTCTGCACCATGGCCTTCGCCACCCATCTGGCCCGGCAGATCATCAATGCAGTCGCGCTGCTGATCGCCGTGCTGGTGCTCAACTTCTGCCTGATCCATCTTGCGCCCGGCGATCCCGTCCAGGTGATCGCCGGCGAGATGGGCGGCGCTTCGGCGGAGGTCGTCGCGGCACTGCGGGCCAAATACGGCCTCGACCAGAGCCTGTTGCAGCAGCTGTCCATCTATCTCGCCAATGTCGCCGTCGGCGATTTCGGCTACTCCTACTACTTCAACCAGCCCGTGCTCGGCCTGATCCTGCAGCGGCTGCCGGCAACGCTGTATCTGACCTTGTGCGCGCTGTCCGCCGCGCTCGCGATCGGGACCCTGCTCGGGGTGGTCAGCGCGCGGCGGCCGAACGGCGCCTTCAGCCACGCCGTCACCGTGGTCTCGCTGGCGGGCTATGCCGCGCCGATCTTCTGGACAGGGCTGATGTTGCTGCTGCTGTTCGGCTCGGTATGGCCGATCCTCCCAGTCGTCGGCATGACCGACGTGGTGAATCCCAAGCACGGCTTCGCCTATGCGCTCGATGTCGGCCGTCATCTGGTGTTGCCGTCGCTGACGCTCGCACTGGTGTTCATCGCGCAGTACAGCCGGCTGGCGCGGGTGAACATGATCGAGGCGCTATCGGCCGACTATGTCAGAACCGCCCGCGCCAAGGGGCTCCCGGAATGGCTGGTGGTCGGCAAGCACGCGCTGCGCAACACGCTGATCCCGATCGTCACCGTCGCCGGCCATCAATTCGGCAATCTGTTCGCCGGCGCCGTGCTGGTCGAGACGGTGTTCAGCTGGCCGGGCATGGGCCGGCTCGTGTTCGATTCCATTCTGCGCCGCGACTATCCGACCCTGATGGCGGTGCTGTTCTTCTCTGCGCTGATGGTGATGACCGCCAACATTCTGACCGACGTGGTCTACCGCCTCGTCGATCCACGAATTCGGACAGGACGGCGATGACGGTGATCGAGAGCACCTCGCAGGTGTCAGCGCCGCAGACCGATCTTCCCGCGCGGACCGCCGCGTCGCCGGGCCGCCTGGCGCTGCGGCAATTCACGAAGAGCCCGTCGGGCGTGGCCGGCGCCTGCATGCTGATCCTGATCATCCTGGTGGCCGTGGCCGGGCCATCGCTCTATCCGGTCGATCCGCTCGATCTCGTCGGCGCCCCGTTCATGCCGCCTGATGCCGATGCCTGGTTCGGCACCGACTATCTCGGCCGCGACGTCCTGGCCGGGCTGATCCATGGCGGTCGCGCGACGCTCGCGGTCGGTGCTGTCGCGGCGCTCATCACGATCGTGATCGGGCTCGTCATCGGCGCGGTCGGCGGCTTCTTCGGCGGCGCGATCGATGCCACCATGGTCAAGATCACCGAGTTCTTCCAGATCCTGCCGCCGTTGCTGTTTGCGATGGTGCTGGTGACGCTGTTCGGGCCGAAGCTGACCACCATCACGCTCGCGATCGGAGGCGTGAGCTGGACCTCGGTGGCGCGGTTGACGCGGGCGGAATTCATGCGGCTGCGCGATCTCGATTTCGTCAAGGCATCGCGCGCCGCAGGCGCCTCCAACGTGAACCTGATCCTGCGCGTGCTGTTGCCGAATGCGCTGCCCGCGGTGATCGTGTCGGCGACGCTCGCGATCGGCGTGGCGATACTGTTCGAGGGCGGGCTGAGCTTCCTGGGCCTGGGCGATCCGAACGTCATGAGCTGGGGACTGATGCTGGGCCAGAACCGCAACTACATTCTCGACGCCTGGTGGGCGGTGATGTTCCCGGGAGCGGCGATCTTCCTTGCGGTGCTCGCGATCAGCCTGGTCGGCGACGGCCTCAATGATGCGATCAATCCGCGGCTGCGGCGGAGGTCGTGATGAGCGCGCTGCTCGAAGTCGATGATCTCAATGTCAGCATGCGCAACGGGTCCGGTCGCCTCGTCCCGGTGATCGAGCACCTCTCGTTCACGGTCGCCCCGGGGCAGACCCTGGCGCTGGTCGGTGAATCCGGCTGCGGCAAGAGCATGACGGCGCTGGCCCTCATGCGGCTGCTGCCGGAGGATTTCGTCATTACCTCGGGCCGTATCGTGCTGGAGGGCAGGGACGTGCTGGCGTTGCCGCCAAAGGAGATGCGGAGCCTGCGCGGCAGCGCCATGTCGATGATCTTCCAGGAGCCGATGACGGCGCTCAATCCGCTGTTCACGGTTGGCGATCAGATCGGCGAGGTGTTGCGCTGGCACCAGGGGCTCGATCGCGCGGCGGCGCGCTCGCGCGTCATCGAGCTGCTCCGCGCCGTGCAGATCCCGGCGGCCGAGCAGCGGATCGATGCCTATCCGCACCAGCTGTCGGGAGGCATGCGCCAGCGCGTGATGATCGCGATGGCGCTGGCCGGGCGGCCGAAGTTGCTGATCGCCGACGAGCCGACCACCGCGCTCGACGTCACCGTGCAGGCGCAGATCTTCGATCTGCTCGCGGAGCTGCAGCGCAGCACCGGGACGGCGATCCTGCTGATCACCCACGATCTCGGCGCGGTCGCCGAGCTCGCCGACGAGATGCTCGTGCTCTATGCCGGTCGCTGCATCGAGGCGGGGGCGTCGGATACGATCGTGACGGCGCCGCGCCATCCCTATACGCGGGGCCTGCTCAATTGCGTGCCGCACCTCGCGATTGGGGAGCCGCCAAAGCCCTGGGTCGATCTCGGCGAGATCCCCGGCATGGTGCCGCCGCTCGGCGCGCGCGGGGCCGATTGTGCGTTTCTTGCGAGATGCGCGCAGGCCTGCGACGTTTGCCGTGCGAAGCCGCAGCCTGCGCTCGAGTCGATCGCGCCTGATCACGCCGTGTCCTGCTGGCGCAAGACGGAGCTCGCGGCATGAGCATGGCTGAGGCAATCCGAGGAACGGGCACCCGCGAGGTGCTGCTCGACGTCAACGATCTCGTCGTGCACTTCCCGGCCGGGCGCCGCCACGGCAAGCCGTCGTTCGTGCACGCGGTGGACGGCGTCAGCTTCCGCGTTCGCCGCGGCACCACCTTCGGCATCGTCGGCGAGAGCGGCTCCGGCAAGTCGACCACCGCGCAGGCCGTGATGCGGCTGGTGCCGGCGACATCGGGGCAGATCGTGTTCGGCAATCGCGACATCGCCGGCCTCACTGGCCGGTCGCTGCGCGAGGTGCGGCGGCATCTGCAGATCGTGTTCCAGGACCCGTTCTCGGCACTGAATCCGCGCCGCCGCGCGGGCGACCAGATCCGCGAGCCGCTCGACCTGCTCGGGATCGGCACGCGCAGCGAGCGCGACGAGCGCGTGCGCAGGCTGCTGGCCGAGGTCGGTCTGCCGCCGCAGGCCGCCGACCTGTATCCGCATCAATTTTCCGGAGGCCAACGCCAGCGGCTGTGCATCGCGCGGGCGATGGCGCCCGAGCCCGACCTGATCGTCTGCGACGAGGCGGTGTCCGCGCTCGACGTGGCGATCCAGGCGCAGATCTTGAACCTGCTGAAACGTCTGCAGCGCGAGCGCGATCTCACCTACATCTTCATCTCGCACGATCTTGGCGTGATCCAGAAATTCTGCGATGAGGTCGCTGTGATGTATCTCGGCAAGATCGTCGAGCAGGCGCCGGCCGCCGACATCTTCGCCGCGCCCCGTCATCCCTACACGTGGTCGCTGGTCGCCGCCGCCGCGCCGCCCGGGCCGATGCGCGAGGATCTCAAGCGTCGCTATCTCGTCAAGGGCGATCCGCCGAGCCCCGTCGACCCGCCGCCCGGCTGCCGCTTCGCGCAGCGCTGTCCGATGGCGATCGAGGCCTGCTCGCAGCGTCTCCCGGCGCTGGACGCGATCGGACCCCACCATTACGTCGCGTGTCATCGGGCGGCCGAGCTGGCTTGATGCGAGGACGTCTTGCGGGATCATCGCGACAGCGCAAACGGGTCTGATACGCCGGTGTGGGCTGTCTCGATCAACGCCGGACCCCAAGCTTGCGTCGGCGGCTGAGTACGAGCCATGGCGTTCGCCAGCCCTCTGGTGCTGGCACCAGCCACGAGGTCGCCTATTGCCGCCCAGGCGATAGCAGCCGATAGTCCTCGAAGCGCGCTCGGCATGAGCGCGCAAAATAATCCTGTGGAATCAATAGCAAAGAAAATCTTCGGTCCCGCCATCGGCGTCTCGATGCGATATGTCGGGAAAAGCGTTTCGGATCAATGCTTTAATGCCACGCAAGATGATCGAGCGGGAGTGAGTAGAGCCAAATTCGGGCTTTGAACGCGGAGGCAGCCGCTTGAGTGATCGACCGTGGACCAAGGATTTCCAAATTCAGTCCGTGGCGGATTTAGACTTCGTTATCGGCCAGAGTGTCGGATTTCCAGTTGGGATGTCTAGAAAGAGTGCGCCTGAGTTTCGGCGGCGTGTTCTTGCGGCCTTGCTATCTCACCGGATGGGGTTGTCATCGATTGACTATGTTCTCAAGCGCTACGTTGAACCAGGATTGTACGAGGACGAAAATGTCGGGCTGGGCGACGAAGCGAGCGATTTCTTGCGAGGTAGCGTTGACAAACTGATGCGCGGGTTGCGCGACCTGCATACCGCAAATCCAGGGTTTGGTGTCTTTGGGGCTGAGATAACGCTTTATCGGTTACCGCATAGTCTAGATGCAGCTCGATTGTTGTCGAATAGGGGGCTGTTACTTGAGGTCGTTCCTATATTGCGTCTGTGTTTTGAGATGATGTCGTGGGCAAATGCGGCCTTCTACCTGCAGGACGAAGATGCCGTTGTTGGCTTGAAGGCGCAGTCATGCATTACGTCCATGAAAGAAGTCTACGCAACGGCTGGTAAGATCTACGGATATTTATCTACATTCTCTCATTGGGTGCATACTATCCATGAGCAGTTCATTCAAGTGGAAGCGGAGCAAGTTTCCGTCCTCAATGCGTCTGTGCGTTACCGTGCTATGGCGCTCGGATTGTGCTTGGTCATCACGGATGTATTGCTTTCGGTCATACACAAACTCTACAAAGAGCGTAGCGAAGCGTTGATAACGAGCGTGCAAGGTGTGCTTGGTTCTGGCTCTGATCGCAAAGCGTTCGAGATATTGTCTCGGATAGAAGTCGCTACCGGTTTGAAGGAAATGCGGGAGATCAAGACGCTAGTGCAGTGATTGCGCTACCTTTTTTATGAGTGATCGATAACAGGGATTGGGGGCGGCTGAAGCGTGTTTCCTCGTTCTACAGCACAGAATTGACGACCACGCTGCCTACGCTGGATGGTTGGGACAGCGATACGGTCTGAGAAGTCAAGCTTGCGTCTTAGCTCTTGAGCAACCAACGGCAGTACGGTGACAGTGCACAAAACTCTCCTGATCCGATCAGGAGCTTGCCGCCTCAGAGCACGCTTTCACTCCTCACCCTGAGGAGCGCGCATCTTGGCGCGCGTCTCGAAGGGCGAGGCCCGAGCTGAGGCCTCGTGGTTCGAGACGCACCGCCATGAACACTTTTCGTCATGGCACGACCGGTGGTGCGGCGCTCCTCACCATGAGCCTCCAGCACGGGAGCCGGTTGGTGCACACGGACAATGGGGTCGCTGTCGGGCTCCCATAGCAACCACATGGAGAAGCGGGAACCAATCGACCTCGCCGCGGGCGCGACGGCCGTGACTGCGCCTTCTCCCACCCTGGCGAAGCTTCGCTTCGCCTTGGGGGCGAGGGCACTGCATCGCGGAGCGGTGCGGAGGTTGCAGGCTGGTTTGAACGCGATCATCAAAGGACAGAGATCGTCCGGCTCCGAAGCCGGAATGCACATCGACCTGAGCCGCGTCCTCATGGAGAGGGGCTAGCTCGGCCCCCCGGAGCTGCAGGTGAACCATGAGCAGCGGACTGATCGAAGGCGCTCCTTCGCTGTCGCCGATTAGCTGAATGATCTCCTTCACACGACGGGCAATCCTCGCATGCCCCACATGCACCAACTGTCCGTCGTGCCAGTTTGTCGCGCACTTCTCCCTTGCGCCGTCGGGCAAATCACATCCACAGTCTCGCGTATCCCGGCTCGCTGAAGAGGGACGTTTCGCGATCGTCATGAAGCGTCGAGCCGGAAGATGCGATGGGCGCGTTGCTCTGCAGCCTGGTCTCACGACCTGTGCCGACGAACGGAGCGAGGCGACGGCGAAATGGTGTGGTCCTGGCGTCCCGACGCTGACGCCAAGCCGGCGGTGATGATGATCCGCCAGTGACGGGGGCAAGACAGCCGGTCCCCGGGGAGAGCGCCTATAAGTCGGAAAACCGTCGCGCAGGGAAGGCCGGATATTGGGCTGAACCTGTGGTTCTGCCGCGTGCTTGTTTGCTGCACGCGGACCGCGGGTATCAGCTGATACCCGGTCTTCCCTGCGCCTCTTTTTCCAGGAAGAGGTCGACTGATGGCAAAGCTCGGGCGCAGGGGGCCGCGAGAAGGCTCAGTCACGCCCGCTGTTTGAAAACGTGGAGCAAGTGGCCGTGACGATGGGCCGTGCTGACGCACGGGGACGAGGATGTGCGCCGAGCCGGCGGACGTCGATCCGCCGGTGGGCGTTAGCCATCCTTCGCGAAACTAACGCCACAGCGCCACGGACCGCCGCTCGAACACCTCGCGGAACTGACGTGTGGATTCCGGCAGCAGCGCGCCGCTCTCCCAATCGAGGATCACCGCATGCTGGCGGATCGTGTCCATCGCGTCGAGCTCGCCCTTCCGGTAGCGTTCGGCGACGACCGCCGGATCAAGCCTCGCCTTGGCGACACGCTCCGCGCGGATGCCGTCGCGCAGCGCCTGCGTGGCGGGCAGGTCGACCTCGTACTCGCACAGCTCGGCGTCGATCGTGCGCACCACGACGCCATAGTCCTTGGCGGCGCGCGCCACCGAGACGTAGTCGTCCTTGATGTCCTCGACCACGGCCGCGGGATCGCGCAGCAGCGGATCGCCGAAGCCGCCGCCGCCGGCGGTCGGGCGGGAGAACTCGTCGCCCGCGCCGATCGGCACGTCGGAGAAGATCGAGCCGAGCCGCTCCTCGGTGTCATGGCCGGCGCGGCGCAGGGTGAGGCCATGCGGCATCGACGGCAGGCCGCCTTCGATGCCCCACACCACCGCGCGCTCGCGGTCGCAGATGTAGGAGATCACCGTCTTCTCGGCCTGAAGCATGCGCGAGCTCTTCAACACGCCGGCGCCGCCGCGCCATTGGCCGGGCCCGGGCGAGTCGGTGAGGATCTCGCAGGCCGTGGTCAGGATCGGGTTGGCGCGCTCCTGGCCTTCGATCGGCTGCGACATCAAGCCGGTGCCGAAGCAGGCGGTGGTGACGTTGCTGCCGTCCTTGCCGTTGCGGCCGCCCCAGCCGCCGGGCAGCCAGTCGTAGAACATGAAGATCGGCTTGTCCTCCGAGCGGCCGTCGAGGCCGCCGGTGAGCAGATATTCGAGATTGAAGGCGCAGGCGAGCGCGCGGGCAGGCATCAGCTTCGACCACATCTCGTAGATCGAGTTCATGATCTTCTCGAACGGCATCAGGAAGCCGGTGACCGCGATCGGCCATTTGGCGTCGACGATCGAGCCTTCGGGCGCGATGATGTCGAAGCAGCGATAGAAGCCGGAGTTGAGCGGCAGGTCCGGGAAGAACGTCTTCATGCCGGCCGCCACCGCCGAAAACGTCGCGCCGAACGCCGAGTTGTAGATCGAGCCGATGGTCGAATGGCTGCCGGTGAAGTCGTAGGTGACACGGTCGCCCTTGATCGTCATCTTGATCCGGATCGGGATCATGCCTTCGCCGCCGGCCGGATCGCGGTCGATGAAATCGACCGTCTCCCAGCTGCCGTCAGGGAGTGCGGCGATGCGCTGGCGCGCCGAGCGCTCGACATAGTCCTGCACGGCGGCAAGGCCCGTCTCGACGGTGTCGCGGCCATATTTGCCGACCAGCCGCAGGATCTCGCGCTCGCAGACCTGGGTCGCCTGCGCCTGCGCCTGGATGTCGCCGATGATCGATGCGGGGTCGCGCGTGTTCGAGGCGATCAGATGCGCGACGTCCTTGCAGAAGCGCCCCTTGTCGAACAGCCGCACCGGCGTGATGCGCAGGCCTTCGCGGAACATCTCGCGCGCGGCGACGTCGAACGAGCCGGGCACGCTGCCGCCGACATCGGACCAGTGGCCGTTCGACTGGCTGAAGGCGATGATCTCGCCGTCGGCAAAAATGGGCCGGATCAGCCTGACGTCGGAGAAATGCGTGCCGCCGGCATAGGGATCGTTGATGGCGAACACGTCGCCCTCGTGCATGTCGCCTTCGAAATGCCGGATGACCTCCTGGCAGGTGAAGTGCAGCGTGCCGACATGGACGGCGATGTCCTGGTTGCCCTGCGCTGCGCATTCGCCCTTGGCGTCGTGCAGCGCGCTGGAGAAGTCGTGGTTGTAGATCACGAAGGAGTAGCAGGTGCGCAGCACCTGCTCGCCCATCTGGTCGACGCTGGTGATGAAGGAGTTCTTCAGCACCTCGAAGGTCACGGGATCGAGCGCCAGATCTTTTTTCATGGCGTCACTCCTTCACGCGGATGATGATGTTGAGATATTTGTCGACCTCGGCCTTCGCTCCCGGCGGCACCACGGTGGTGGCGTCGATCTGCTCGATGATAGCCGGGCCGTTGAAGCTGAAGCCGCACGGCAGATGCTCGCGCGCGAACACCGGCGTGTCGTGCGCCTCGCCCTCGAACCAGACCGGACGGCGCGCGACCGGATCGGGCGAGACGCCGGTCGGCTCATGCACCGCGAAGGCCGCCTTCGGCACGATGCCGACGGCCTTGAGGTTGAGCCGGAAGAAGCTGACCGGCGCGCTGTCGCGGCGGAAATTGTACTCGCGCTGGTGTTCGACATGAAAGCTGGCGACGAGATCCTCGATCGCCCCCAGCGGGCGCGGCGCATTGACCGCAAGCGAGCGCCACTGGCCGCGATACATCATGTCGATCGAGCGCTGCAGGACGATATTCTCCGGCGCGACGCCTTCATGGGTGAGGCGATCCAGCGCCTCCTGTTCGATTGCGGCGAACTGCGCCTCGATGGCGGCCGGATCGGCCGTTGCCGCATCCACCATGCAGCTCTGCGAGAAGTCGTGCTGCATGTCGACGAGCAGGCAGCCGAGCGCCGAGGTGACGCCCGGGTTCGGCGGCACGATCACGACGGGAATGGCGAGCTCGCGGGCGACGTCGACGCCATGCAGCGCGCCGGCGCCGCCGAACGCGACCAGCGCGAAATCGCGCGGATCATAGCCGCGGCTGATCGAGATCAGCCGGACGGCATCGGACATGTTGGCGTTGGCCACTTTAAGGATGGCGTCCGCCGCCTCGTGCACGCCGAGCCCGAACGGTTTTGCGACGCCGTCCTCCACGGCCTGGCGGGCCAGCGCGGGATCGAGCATCACCTTGCCGCCCGCGAGACTGGTGCCGAGCCGGCCGAGCGTGACGCTCGCATCGGTGTTGGTGGGCTGCGGATTGCCGTTGCCGTAGCAGGCCGGCCCCGGATAGGCGCCGGCCGATTGCGGGCCGTTGCGCAAGGAGCCTGCGGGATCGGTCCAGGCCAGCGATCCGCCGCCGGCGCCGATGGTCAGCACCTCGATCGAGGCGAAGCGGATCGGATAGCCGAACTCGACATACCAGTCCTTGGTGACGCGCGACTGGCCCTCATAGGCGAGCGACACGTCGGTCGAGGTGCCGCCCATGTCGAGCCCGATCGAGTTCGGATAGCCGCACAGGCTCGCGATGGTGCGGCTGGCGATCGCGCCGGCGGCAATGCCGGAGCCGGCGAGGCGGGCCGCAAAATCCTTGACGCTCGCCGGCGTCATCACGCCGCCGCCGGTGTGCAGCAGCAGGAGATCGCGAGTGTAGCCGTCATTGGCGAGGCGATCGCCGAGCCTCGTGGTGTAGTCGACCACAACGGGGCTGACGATAGCGTTGGCGACAGTCGTCGAAAACCGCTCGTGCTCGAAGATTTCCGGCAGCACCTGCGAGGAGATCGAGACCGGCACGTCGGGCATCGCCTCGCGCAGGATGTCGCGCATCGCGCGTTCGTTCTCGCCGTTGAGATAGGCGTTCATGAAGCACACGGCCACGGCGGCCACGCCGCGGCGCTTGAGGATGCGCGCGACCTCGCGGGCGGCCTCGACATCGAGCGGCTCGATCACCTTTCCGCTGGCATCGACGCGCTCGGGCACGGTCAGCCGGTCGCGCCGCGGCACATAGGGCTTCACGACATCCTTGTAGGTGTCCCAGAGATCCTCCTTGTTGGCGCGGCGGATCTCGATGACGTCGCGGAAGCCTTTCGTCGTGACCACGGCGGTGCGCGGCAGCCGGCGGGTGATCAGGGCGTTGGTCGCCACCGTGGTGCCATGCGAGAACAGCGCGACCTCGGCGAGATCGATGCCGGCCTTGGCGACGCCGCCCATGATGCCGTCGATGGGGTCGCGGGTCGACGACGTCTTCTCGACGCGGATCAGGCTCGTGACCTCGTCCATGATGCAGATGTCGGTAAAGGTGCCGCCGACGTCGACGGCCACGCGGAGGTGCTGCACGAGACAAAGCTCCTTTCACGCCCGCTCGCCGAGGGGACATGGCGGCGGCTGCGCGGGCTCGGTCGGAGCCACGACCGGCCAGCCGAACGGCGTGTTCAGGCTGCGGGCGTGGCGGGTTCGACGTGGATTATGCGCAAGGCCGGGAGGGCGTGCTTGACGCTGAGCGCAGGACCATTTGCGCCGGAGTGCGCTGGCGGTCCAATTCGGGTCGAGGGCAGGGAAGCGGAGGGCGAATGCCGGCAAGACTGGGCGGTCCGACCAAGTCGTGAGTTGACCCGAAGAAGGATTTGGGGAGCTTTAGGGCCGCAGGGGCAGCCATTCGTCGAGCCTGACAAGGTCGCTACGGCACAATTCGGGACGGACGAGATCGACAAGCTCGCGCAAGATCGCACTCTCGATGTCGATCTCGCCGTCGTCCAACCATGCTCCCGACATCGCATACGCCGTCATGCCCGGGCATGACGGCGCAACTGATGAGTAGGCGTCGATGTCGCGATTGCCAGTTTCTGTAGCGGCCGAAGCTCAGCCCTCCGGCATGCCGGCGTTGACCCAGGCGGTGACGTCGTCGAGCGTCGCCCTGAAGCGCCTCAGCAGCTCGTCCACCTGGGCTGCGGTGATGATCATCGGCGGGCAGATCGCGATGCTGTCGCCGACGTTGCGGATGATCAGGCCGTGCTGATGGGCGGTGTCGAAGAACTTCAGCCCGACCTTGCCGACCGGCTCGAAGCGGGCCTTGGTCGCCTTGTCCGCGACCAGCTCGACGGCGGCGATCAGGCCGCGGCCGCGGACCTCGCCGACCAGCGGATGATCGGCGAGACGCGCCAGTCCCGCATGCAGGTGCGCACCGACCTCGGCGGCATTGGCGACGAGGTTGCGCTCTTCGATGATCGCGAGGTTTTCCAGTGCGACGGCGGTCGCAACCGGATGGGCGCTCGCTGTATAGCCGTGGCCGAAGGTGCCGAGCCGGTCGGACTGGTCGGCCATCGCCTGGTACATCTCGTCGCTGATCAGCACGGCGGCGAGCGGCTGGTAGGACGAGGTGATCTGCTTGGAGCAGACCAGGATGTCCGGCTTGATGCCAAAACTGTCGCAGCCGAACAGGGTGCCGAGCCGGCCGAAGCCGTTGATGACCTCGTCGGCGATCACCAGCACGTCGTATTTGCGGCAGACCTCCTGGACGCGTTGCCAATAGTTCACCGGAGGCACGATGACGCCGCCCGCGCCCATCAGCGGCTCGCCGATGAAGGCGGCGACCGTATCAGGGCCCTCGCTGAGGATCAGGTCCTCGAGCTCCTTGGCCAGCCGCTCGGTGAACGCTTCCTCGCTCTCACCGGGCAGGCCGAAGCGGTAGTAATGCGGGCAGGTGAGATGCCGCGCGAACGGCAGCGGCAGATCGAAGCCGCGCTGATTGGCCTGCAGGCCGGTGAGGCTGCCGGCGGCGATGGTGATGCCATGATAGGCGCCCTGGCGGGCGATGAACTTCTTCTTCTCGGTGCGGCCGAGCGCGTTGTTGTAGTACCAGACGAACTTGATGGCGGAGTCGTTGGCTTCGCCGCCGGAGCTGGTGAAGAACACGTGCTTCAGGTTGGCCGGCGCCATCGACACCAGCTTCTCGGCCAGCAGGGTCGAGGGCTCGTGGGTCTTGTGCGCGAAGATGTGGTAGTAGGGCAGCTTGGCCATCTGCCGCGTCGCGGCCTCGACCAGGCGCTTCTCGCCGAAACCGACGCCCACGCTCCAAAGGCCCGCGAGGCCCTCGATATATTCGCGCCCCTCGTCGTCATAGACATAGATCCCCGACCCGCGGTCGATCACGATCGGACCGATGCGCTCGTGCCGCCGCATATTCGTCGCGGGATGGATCTGATGGGCGATGTCTTTGCTCTGCAGGGAATTGGTTCGCATGGAGGAGGAGACTTTCTGGTGACGGAAGCGGGCAGTCTATCGCGATCGGGACGAAAACCATAATGTCTTCATGGGGCGGAGGCCCGGTACGCGGCGCGTGCCTCGCTCGGCGAGCGGCCGAAGCGGCTGCGGTAATGGCGGCTGAGCTGGGCCTGGTCGCCATAGCCCCAGCGGTAGGCGATGTCGGCGATGCTGTTGCGGCAGCGGGGATCGCGCAGCGCCGCGTCGCACGCCGCCAGCCGTTGATTGCGGATATAGCTGCAGACGGTGATTCCTTCGGCCTCGAAGATCTGGTGCAGATAGCGCAGCGAAATGCCGCAGCGATCGGCCACCAGCTGCGGCGCCAGCCTGATGTCGTGCAGGTGGGTCCGGATGAAGTGCTCGCAGCGATGCAGATGCGCGTTGCGCGTCGGCGAGGCGTGGCCCGTGAGCAGGCGATCATCGGCCTCGACCGCCATCGCCAGCAGCTCGAGCAGATGTGTGCCGGTCACGGCGCGCGCGGCATCGCTCATCTCGTCCAGCCGCAAGGCGAGGAGGCGCAGCGTGTCGACGAACAGCGCGCCGACCCCACGTGTCGCATCGAATTGCAAGGTCGCCAGCCGTTCCGGGCATGCGATGCGGGTACGCATGACAGCCCTCGGGATCTTGATCACCCAGAGCGCGGCCGGGTCGTCATGGCTGAACTCGTAAGGCAAATGGCTGCGCTCGACGAGGAAGGCGCCGGGGCGGCAGCGCACATCCTTGCCGTCCTGCACGAAGCGGATTTCGCCCTGGTCCGGTATCGTGACCAGAAAGCTCTCCTCGCGCTCGGCCACGAGATGATGCTTCCGGCGCCGGTAGAGCAGGCCGTCGCAGACGTTGCGCGACATCGAGAGCGGGCCGAGGGTCCACGCCTGCAGATGGCCGTCGAGTGCGCTGCCACTGGCGAAGCGCAGATCGAGCGGGAAATAGGTCTGCGAGACGATGTCCTGCCAGTACTGAGGCCGGCCGGGACGGGGAACATCGCTGGTCGTAAAACTCATCCGCATCGCAAGGACTCCGAATGAACAGCAACGTGGCAGAAGGAGGCAGCAGGCAGCATCTAGGATTCCGATGCGCCGTGCGGGCGCACCAGATTGTCACTCCAACGGTCGGAGATATGCGGGAAGGCCAGCTCGGGTGTACGGCCGAGCATCAATCCGAGGACGCGGGGCGGCGTCAGCGGCAACTCCTGCACGCGCGTGGCCGTGGCGTTGGCGACGGCGCAGGCGATCGTGGCACCGACATTCAGGATCGGCACCTCGCCGGCGCCCTTGGTGCCGAGCGGTCCCTTCGACGGAGCGCCTTCATGCAGGCAGATTTCCACGGGCACGACGTCGAGCGCCAGCGGCACGCGATAGGTCTCGAAGCCGGTCTGGCAGACGCGGCCATCGCTGCCGATGGTCACCTCTTCATGCAGGGCATAGCCCAGCCCTTGGGTGACGCCGCCCTGGATCTGGCCGCGGATGGCGCGCGGGTTGAGCGCGCGGCCGACGTCCTGCACCACGCGGTAGCTCAGGACCTCGACATGGCCGGTGTCCGGATCGACCGCGACCTCGCAATCATGCACGGCGAAGACGGGGATCTCGATGGCCTCAATGAAATGACCGGCGGCGCAGCCGGGCATAGAGGGTACAGTGCCGCCGGTGAATGCGCCGGTGCCGGAGACCGGCCCGAACGTGGCCTGGGCGCGGGTGGCGACCTCGACAATGGTGCGGCCCGAGCCTGGAGCTCCCGCGATCTCGATGCGTCCGTCGCGCAGGACGAGATCCTCGGGCGCGGCCTCGATCATCTCGGACGCCACCTTGAGCAGCTTGGCCCGCACCTCCTGCGCGGCCGAGAGGCTGGCGGCGCCGAGCGACACCGTGGTGCGGCCGCCGCCGACGCCGACGTCATAGCCCGCGGCGTCGGTGTCGGCGGCGCGCACGATGACGTTGGCAGGATCAAGGCCGAGCGTCGCGGCGACGATCTGCGGCAGGCCCTGCATCATCGAGCCGGAGCCGATCTCGACTCCCGACGTGACCAGCGTGGCGGTGCCGTCGGCATTCATGTTCACCGTCGCCGCCGACGGCCCGACGAACACGAACCAGGTGCCGACCGTGGTGGCGCGGCCATGGAGCCGGCCGTCGCTGCCGATCTGCCGCGCAGGCGTCGACGGCCGCATCTCGGCCATGCGGTCGAGCATCGGGCCGAGGACGTCGCCCTCGAACGTCTGCCCGGTGGCGCCGAGATCGCCGTCGCCGAGCACGTTGCGGCGGCGGAAGGCGAGCGGGTCCATGCCGAGCCGCGCCGCGATCTCGTCCGTGTGCCGCTCCAGCGCGAACGTGTTGTAGACGCCGTTGCAGGCTCGGAAGGCGCCGTTCGGGGCGGTGTTGGTGTAGACCGCACGCGACACCAGCCGCGCCGATCCGAGTTTGTAGTTGCCGCCGAGCGTATGCGCGGTCATCGTGGTCAGGAAGATCTGCTCGCCGCCATAGGCGCCACAATCCATCAGCACCACGGCCTCGCGGCCGACGATGTCGCCGTCGCGCGTGACGGCCGAGCGGATGCGGATCTCGGCGTTTTCGCGAAACAGGCAGGTCAGCATCTCCTCCTCGCGCGAGTTGACGAGGCGCACCGGCCGGCGGCTCTTGCGTGCGAGCAGCGCGGCGAACGGCTCGATCGCGAGGTCGAATTTGAGGCCGAAGCCGCCGCCGACCGGCGGCACCGTGACGCGCACTTGCGCCGGCGACACGCCGAGCAGGCGCGCGGTGGCGTTGCGGATGGTCCACGGCACCTGAGTGGAGGTTTCGATATGGAAGCGTCCGTCCTCGTAAGCAGCGACGACGGCGCGCTGCTCGAACGCGACGTGATTTTGCCGGCCGACGCGGAAGCTGCTGTCGACGACCACGACGTCGGGGCGGGTGAAGGCGGCGTCGACGTCGCCGCGCACCACGGTGGCCTCCCAGGCGACGTTGCTGCCGCGCGCTGCGCCCGGCAGCAGAACCTCGTAGCTCTCCCAGTCCGGATGGATCAGCGGCGCCTCCGGGGCGAGCGCATCCGCCATGGTGAGGAGGGGCGTCGTCGGTGCAATCTCGACTTCGATCGCTGCAAGCGCAGCCTGCGCCTGGGCCAGCGTGTCGGCGGCAACGGCGGCCAACGGCTCGCCGTTGTAGCGGATCACGTCGCGCGCAAACAGCGGATGGTCGGCGATGCCGATGCCGATCATGCCGGGGGCGTCGGCGGTGGACACGATGGCGCGGACGCCGGGCATGCGCGCGGCCCGGGAGGTGTCGAGCTTGAGGATACGTCCCGACGCCACATCGGCGCGCAGCACCGCGGCGTGAAGCATGCCCGGGAGATAGCGGTCGACGGTGTAGCGCGTGCGGCCCTGCAGCTTGTCGCTTGCGTCGCGGCGGCGGAAGTCCATCGTGGCTGAGACGTCGGACATGGTTCGCGCCTTATTTCCGAACGACGGTGAGCGCCGCCTCGACGATGCGTTCATAACCGGTGCAGCGGCAGATGTTTCCGGTCAGCGCGGCCCGGATGTCATCGCGCGTCGCGCTGGGCGTCGTGGCCAGCACGTGCGTCAGGCTCACCACCATGCCGGGAAAGCACATGCCGCATTGGACCGCATCGGCTGTTTCAAGCGCGGCCTGAACCGGCGTCAGCACGCCGTTGGTGGACAGCCCTTCGGCCGTGCGGATCTCGCAATTTTCGACCAGCGCCAACGGCGTCAGGCAGGACAAGGTCGGCGTGCCGTCGACCAGCACCATGCAGGCGCCGCAGAATCCTTCGCGGCACACCGGCTTGACGCCGGTCAGGTGAAGCTCCTCGCGCAGGACATCGACGAGCGGCGTGATCGGATCGGCCGACGGTGTCGCCCGGTCGCCATTGATGCTCAAGCTCAGGCCCATGCGCGGCGTCCTCCCATCTCAAGCACCGGCCAGCACGGCGGTGGCCGCGCGCCGCACCAGGCTCGGCAGCACGCTGAGCCGATACCAGGCGGGCACCTCGACGCTGTCACGACCGGTGAAGTCGTCAGCGAACTCCCGAGCCAGTTGGGCCAACCGCTCTGGCTCGATCGGATGGCCGATGAGGGCGGCTTCCAGCCGCTCCCAGCGGCGTGCAATGGGCTCAACCGAGCCGATGGCGACGCGCGCCGTCGCGACGCGTCCCGCGGCATCGCAACTGATCGCGAGGCTGACGATCGCGACGGGATAGTCGCCAGCCTTGCGCAGCGGCAGCCGCGCATGCGCGCTGTTGCGGCCTTTCCGCTGCACGATGATTCTGGTCAGCAGGCGCCCCGGTGCGAGCGTCGACCTGATAGCGAGAAAGCGGACGAGCGGCATCCGCTCGCATCCCTCGGGCGAACCGAGTTCAACCTCGGCATCGAGGCAAAGCAACGCGGGCACGCAGTCCGCGGCGGCGAACTGCGTCGTCGCCATATTGCCGCCGATCGTGGCGGCGCTGCGTATTGCCGGATTGGCTGCGCGCCCGGCTGCCATCGTGAGAACAGCGAATTCGGGCAAGCCGTCCAGCGCCGCCGCGAGTGCCGCGTGCGTGACGGCGGCGCCGATCTCGATCGTCTCGCTCGTAATCGTGACCGCCGTCAGCTCCGGGATTTTGCCGATCGCGACGTAGTTAGCCGCAAGCGGCTCGTGCCGGATCGGCGCGCGCATGATCCAGGTCCCGCCGGCAAAGACGGCCCCCGTCGGTCCGCGGTCGTCCAGCGCAGCCAGTGCGTCCGGCAACGACCGCGCGACGAAGATCGAGCCTTTGGCCATGGCGGTCTGCATGACGAGCTACGCCAGCGCCGATCGCAGCTTGGCCGACAGCTCGGCCTTCTCCTTGCGCGCCGCCAGCGCCGTCGCCATGTCGACCTTGATGAACTTGACGGGCGTATTCGGCTGCAACTGTCCGATCTGATCCATGTCGGCGGAGATGACCGCGCCGACCTGGAAATAGCCGCCGCCGGACACCGCGTCCCGATGCAGCACGATCGGCTCGGTGCCGCCCGGCACCTGGATCGAGCCATAGGGATAGCAGGCATCGGTGATGTTGGAGGGATCGGAGCCCGCGCCGAACGGCGGCTCACGCGGCACGAATTCGAGCGGCTTGCCGCCCTTGAAGCGATAGCCGATGCGGTCCGCCTCGGGGGCGACCTTCCAGGTGTCGCTGAAGAAGCCGATGCCGGCGGCGTCCGTGATGCGATGCCAATACAGGCCCGGCATGACGCGCAGCTCGACCGGCATGCCGGCGGGCAGCCCGCGCAGATCGGCTGCGATGCTGCGGCCTTCTTTGGCGGGAGCCGTTGCCGTGCCGACTGGCAGTTCGTCGCCTGCCTCCAGCTTGCGGCCCTTGAAGCCGCCAAGCGCGCCGAGCGCATAGGTCGAGCGCGAGCCGAGCACGACGGGCACGTCGATGCCGCCGGCCACCGCGATATAGGCGCGCGCGCCCTTCTTCAGGAAGTCGAAGGCGAGCTTCTGTCCCGCCTTCACCTTGAAGGACGACCACGTCTCCTGTGGCACGCCATCGAGCTTCGGCGGCAGCTCCGCGCCGGTCACGGCCACCACCGCGTCGTCGCTGAATTCGAGCTCGGGGCCCATGAACACCGCTTCGAGCACGGCGGCACCTTCGGGATTGCCGACGAGCAGGTTCGCGGCGACCAGCGCGTGCCGGTCCATGCCGCCCGACAGGGGGATGCCGATGTGATAGTAGCCCGGGCGGCCCAGGTCCTGGACCGTCGTCGCCAGGCCCGGCTTGAGAACCTTAATGACCATGGAGAACCCCCTCCAGCTTGCGGTTGTAACCGTCGATGTCGCGATTGAACTCGGCCAGCGAGAACGACACGTCGCGGATGATGGGCGCGAAGCGTCCGGCGTCGACATCGGCCACCGCGGTGTCATAGGCATCGCGGTCGATCGGCTTCCACTTCACGATGTCGCCGGGCTTGAACAGGCACATGAAGTCGCGGAGATAGCTGATGGTCTGATTGGGATCGTAGATCGGCATCGGCGTGACGCCGTACATCTGATAACCGCCGGCGCCGCGCACCGAGTAGATGCAGCTGAAGCAGCCGCCATGGCCGATCGTCAGTTTCGGCGTATCGGTCCGCGGTCGCAGATATTTCGGCGCCTGGATCTGCCGTTGACGCTCGACCATCTGATAGAGGAAGGGCAGGCCGGCGACGAAGCCGACCATCGAGACGAACCACGGCGCGCTGGAATGCGCCTTGATGAAGCCGTCGACGCCGTCGAGATTGTTGATGCGCGCCGAATATTCGAGATCGGTCGCGGTCGGATCCTGGTGGCGCTCCCTGAACCGCATCAAGGTCTCATGGGTCCACGGATCGTTATAGAGCACGGGGATCTCGATGATCCGCGTGGCGATCACGGGCTCGGACTTGTCGGCGGCGGCATCCATCCGCTTCAGCTCGGCGAGCAGGTCGTCGGGCTTGATCACGTCGGGATCGAACTTCACCTGATAGGAGGCATTGGCCGGGCAGATCTCGGTGACGCCCTTGATCTTGGCTTCGCGCACGGCGTTGGTGATGAAGAGGCTCTTGAAGAATGCCTCCAGCGACATCGCCTCGTCGACCTCGGCGAAGATGTGCTCGTCGCCGCCAAAGGAAAATCGGGTCTGCATGGGGGTCACTGGCCTCCTGTTGCGGGCGGGGCAGATACGGGGCTGAGACGTGCCGCGTTGGTGTCGAGCCATGGCTCGAGCCAGGCGGTATGGAAGCGCGCGGCCTGCACATCGGCATCCCGCGCGAGCGCCTGATGCAGCGGCTTGGTCGTGAGCACGCCGTCGATGGTCAACTCGCCGAGCGCACGGGCGAGGCGGCGTATGGCACTCGGCCTGTCCTCGTCGTGCACGATCAGCTTGCCGAGCAGACTGTCGTAGAACGGCGGGATCGTGTAGCCCGGGTAGAGCATGCTGTCGAAGCGTACGCCATTGCCGCCGGGACTGCCGAGGGCGGTGACGGTGCCGGGATTGGGTGCGAAGCCCTTCGCCGGGTCCTCGGCATTGATGCGGACCTCGATCGCATGGCCGCTCAGGCGGACGTCCTCCTGGCGGATGCGCAGCCGCTCGCCGCAGGCGATGCGGATCATCTCGCGCACCAGGTCGATCCCGGTCACCATTTCCGTCACGGGGTGCTCGACCTGGATGCGGGTGTTCATCTCCAGGAAGTAGAAGTCGCCGCTGCGGTCGTCGTAGAGATATTCCAGCGTGCCCGCGCCGCGATAGTGCACCGCCTTGGCCAACGCGACGGCCGAGGCGCACAGCTTCTCGCGCACGGCGGGTGTGAGCGAAGGCGAGGGGGCTTCCTCCCAGACCTTCTGGCGGCGGCGCTGCAGCGAGCATTCGCGCTCGAAGCAGTGGATGACGTCGTGACCGTCACCGAGCACCTGCACCTCGATGTGACGGGCGCCCTCGATCAGCTTCTCGACATAGAGGCCGCCGTCGCCGAAGGCGGCTTGCGCCTCGGCCTGCGCCTGCGGCATCAGGCGGGCGAACTCGTCGGCCGAGCGCGCAATGCGGATGCCGCGGCCGCCACCGCCGGCGGCCGCCTTGATCATCACGGGGAAGCCGGTCTGCTCGACCAGCGCAAAGGCTGCGTCGACACCGTCCAACCGGCCGTTGCTGCCAGGGACGGTCGGCACGCCGGCGGCGGCGGCTTCGGCGCGCGCCGCCACCTTGTCGCCCATCAGGCGGATGGAATGCGCCGTGGGTCCTACGAAGATCAGGCCGGCGGACTCGACCGCGGCCGCAAACTCCGCGTTCTCTGCGAGAAAGCCGTAGCCGGGATGGATGGCGTCCGCGCCGGTCGACCTGGCCGCGTCGAGAATGGCTTCCTGCTTGAGATAGGATTTGGACGCCTGCGCCGGGCCGATCTCGACGCTCTCGTCGGCGAGCCGCACGGCGAGCGACTCCGCGTCGGCCTTGCTGTAGACCTGCACGGTCGGAATGCCGAGCTCGCGGGCCGCACGGATGATGCGGACCGCGATCTCGCCGCGATTGGCAATGAGGAGCTTCTTGATCGACATGGAATCCGGAGCGCCTCAGACCTCGATCTCGGCGATCGGCTGGCCGGCCATGACCGCATCCTCGTTCTCGATCAGAAAACGCACGATCTTGCCGGCCGCACCGGCCTTGACCTCGTTGAAGGACTTCATGACCTCGATCAGTCCGATCGTGTCGTTCTCCGTCACGGTGTCGCCGTCATTCTTATAGACGGGCTGATCGGGCGCGGGCTTGCGGTAGAAGACGCCGGGCAGTGGTGAAAAGATCTGCTGGATGGCCATGAGGTCCCCGTGAGTGATGGTGTTGCCGGCCGCGTCAGCGCGCCGGCAGATAGGAGTGAGCCGCCTTGCGCACGGCCTGTGTGATCTCGACGGCGTTCGGCGTGTCGGAATGCACGCAGATGGAATCGGCGCCGGTCGGGACGTCGTTGCCGGCGACCGTCCGGGTCTTCCCGTCGGTGATGGCGCGCAGACAGCGCGATGCCGCCTCGGTGGCGTCCTTGGCGTCGTGCTCGCGGGTGACGATCAGCGAGCCGTCCGGATTGTAGTCGAGATCAGCATAGTATTCGGCGACGAAGGTGTGGCCGCGACGCTGGTAGATGCTCTCGTGCAAGGTGCCCTTCATGCCGAACAGCGGCACCTTGTAGACGTCGGCGGCGTCGGCGACGGCTTCGGCGATTTCCTCCATCCGCGAGGCCATGCCGTACAGCGAGCCATGCGGCTTGATATGGTTCAGCGGCAGGCCCTCCGCGTCCAGGAATGCTTTGAGCGCGCCGATCTGGTAGAGGATGCAGTTCACCATTTCCTCGCGGCCGATCTTCATCTCGCGCCGTCCGAAGCCCTGCAGGTCAGGCAGAGATGGATGGGCGCCGACCTTGACGCCGTGCTGCTTGGCGAGCCGGACGGTCCTGCGCATATGATTGAAATCCGAGCCATGGAAGCCGCAGGCGACATTGGCCACGTCGATGAGCGGCATCAGGCGCTCATCATCTCCAAGCTTGTAGATGCTGAAGGCTTCGCCCATGTCGCAATTGATGGTGACCATGGTCCCTTCGTCCTCCCGGTTTAGGCTTGCTGAACTTTGTGGAGAGCGGCCGCCGCGACGGGTGTTCGCGGCGGCCGCCCAAGTCACTTCGAGACGAGATAGTCGACTGGAATCTTGGAAGAGATCGTCCACTCGTCGACGACCTTCGGCTTGCCGTTGTCGGTGCCGATGATCAGGTAACGGCCCTGGTTCTGGTGGTGCAGCTCCTTGGTGAAGGTGCGCGGCCCGAACAGGGTCGGCTCGCTGTTCATCTTCTCCAGCTCGGCGACCACCTTTTCGGCGTCCGTCGTCTTGGCGCGCTCGACCGCCTTGGCCCAGACATCGATCATGACGTAGCCGGGGTAGACGTACTGGCTGGACGGATCGGCGCCGGTCGCCTCCTTGTACTTCTTGTTGAACTCGTTGACCTTCGGATTGGGATCGTCGCCGTAGATCGAGCCCTGGACCGGCACGTAGAAATTGGAGAGATCCGGAATGGCATTCAGCCAGTAGCTGCCGTCCATGCTGGAGCCGTTGAGGATCATCGACTTGATGCCGGCGGCGCGGATCTGCTTCACGGCCGAGACGGCGCCCGGCATCATGGTGCAGAGCATGATGGCGTCAGGTTCCTTCGGCAGGCTCTTGATGCGCGTGATCTGCGAGGCGATCGAAGCATCGTCGTTCTTGAAGGTGTCGCTGCCGACGAGCTTGGCCTCCTTCAGGTTCGGCAGCTGCCAGTCGAAGCCGTCGCAGATGCCCTTGTTGTAGACGGTCCAGCTGTCGAGCAGCCGGTAGAAGGTGCGCGCGCCCTTCTTGTTGTAGGCCCATTCGGACATGCTGGCGCCTTGCACGGCGGCGAGCACCGAGGCCGAGAAGGAGTAAGGGCCGACGCCCTGGATGCCAGCCTTGACCGACTCGGCGCACAGGAAGAACGATACCTTGCCGGCGGCCTGCGCCTGCAGCGCAGCGGGCGCGCCGAAATCGTAGTCGCAGGAGACGACGACCAGATCCGCGCCCTGGTCGAGCACGGCAAGGCCTGCCTTGGCGCCTTCGGCCTGGTCGGTCTTGGTATCGGCGGTGACCACCTTGATCTTCTTGCCGAGCAGGCCGCCGGCCTTGTTTATCTCATCGATGCGGATCATCGCCGCGTCCTGCGCCGGCTTGTCATAGGCCTGCATGAAGCCGGATGCCGCGGTCGCAAATCCGACGACGATGTCGTCGGCGGCCTGGGACGGCGTTCCCCACAGCGCTACCAATGCGGCGAGCCCCCCCGCCAATTTCATCACACGCATCAGACTAACTCCTCCGGTTTACAGGATTAAGTGTCAGTTCGACTCTTCCAGCGCGGGCTGGGCCGGACGCGGAACGGCCTGTCGGCGTCGCCAACTTGGCCAGGTCAGCTCGCGATTGCGCATCAGGCCGCTCGGCAGGTAGATCAGGATGACGATGGTGATGACGCCGATCGCGACCTCCTGAAATCCGTTCGGCAGGCCGAGCGTCACGCCATCGATGCTGACGCCCTTCTCCAGATTGCGGAACAGCTCGATCAGCACTGATATCGCGACCACGCCGACCACGGCGCCGCTGAGACTGTACATGCCGCCCACCACGAGCATCGACAGCGTGACAAAGGTCGTCCGCAGATAGAATGCGCCGGGATTGACGATGCTGAGGAAGTGCGCGTAGAGCGCGCCCGCAAGCCCGATGATGAAGGCGGAGACCACGAAGGCGATGAGCCGCTCGCGCACGATGTCGATGCCCGATGCATTGGCAGCGACCGCCTCGTCGCGGGTCGCGCGCAGCGCGAGGCCTGAGCGGGAGATCGCATAGAGATAGGCGATCGCGATGGCGACGGCAGCGCCGAGCCAGCCGTTCCAGACGGTCATGGTCGGCGGGATGCCCACGATCGAACCCTGTCCGCCGGTGACCGAGTCCCAGTTCGAATAGACGTTGTTGACCACGCCGAGCAGGCCGAAGGTCGCGATCGACGCGGCAATGCCGGAAAGACGCATGATGATGCGCCCGACGATCAGCGCGATGATGGCGACGAACAGGCCGGATAGCGGCGTCGCGATCCACATCGAGAGCTTGGTCTGCAGCAGCCAGGCCGGCAGGCCCTTCAGCGTGATCGACTTCATCATCGGCGGGATGGTGAGCCAGGCGGTCATGTAGGCGCCGAGGCACATGAAGCTGATATGGCCGAACGACAGCAGGCCGGAATTGCCGATGAACACATAGAGGCCGACCACGACCATGATGTTGATGAACATCTCGACGACGGTGCGGTTGAAGGCGCGGCTGCCGAACTGATAGCTCAGGGCTGCGATGACGAGCAGCAGCACGGTCAGGATCAGCGGCGTCGCGATGGTCCGCCAGAGCACCGAAGGCCGTTGCGACATGGTCAGACTCTCTGCTTGGCGGATTTGGGCGCGAACAGACCCTGCGGACGCACCAGCAGGACGATGATGACGGCGCCATAGACGAAGGAATCGCGGAACACACGGGCCTCGTTCGGCAGCGTGGCCTGGAAGATGACGCTGGCGGCCCCGATCAGGAAACCGGCCGCCACGGCGCCGGGAACGCTGCCGAGTCCGCCGATCACCGTCGCGATGAACGCGATCAGCATGACGTTGGCGCCCATGTTGATGTCGGCGGTGCCCGAATTGGTGGCGAGGATGAGCCCGATCGCGGCCGCCAGCATGCCGGAGATGGCGAAGGCGAACAGGATGACGCCGTTGGCGCGCACTCCCAACATTCGCGCCATGGTGAAGTTCTCGGCCGCTGCGCGCATTTCCAGGCCGTAGCGGGTGCGCTTGAGGAACAGCGTCAGCGCAGCCAGCACGACCAGCGTGATGACGATGGTGACCACCTGCAGCATCGGGATGCGGGCGCCGAGGATCTCCACGGGCAGTCCGAGCGTCGGCCACAGCGTGATCGATTTGGGACGGCTCGAGTACAGCATGAGAAGGAAGTTGCGCATCGCGAAGCCGAGCGCGAAGGAGGCAATCATCATCGTTGCCGGGTTCGCGTTGCGAAAACGCCGGAATACGATGATCTCGGACAGCACCGACAGTCCCGCGCCGACCAGCAGCAACAGCGGCACCAGAAGCCAGGACGGCAGATTGCCGGCGAACACAATGGCGGCAGCGTTGGTCGACGGCCACAGCATGGCGAAGACACAGAATGCGATGAAGTCGCCATGGGCGAAGTTGACCAGCCGCATCACACCGAAGATCAGCGCGATTCCCAGCGCGCCGAGGGCATAGAGGCTGCCGAGGCTGAGCGCATCGAACACGATCTGCAGCAGTCCTGTCATCGCTAGTGATCCCCGAACCCGAAATAGGCCTGCTTCAGTCGCTCGTCCTTGACCATCTCGCTGGCAGGTCCCTCCAGCACGATGCGGCCGCCGCGCATCAGGATCATCCGGCCCCCGGTCATGAGGGCGCGCGTGGAGCTCTGCTCGACGATCAGCAGCGTCAGCTGGCGCTGGGCACGCAGGCGCATCAGGATCTCGTAGACCTGGTCGATGATCTTCGGCGCCAGTCCGAGTGAGGGCTCGTCGATTGCGATCAGGCGCGGCGAGGTCATCAGGGCGCGGCCGATGACCAGCATCTGCTGCTGGCCGCCGGACAACATGCCGGCGACCGCGTGGCGGCGCTCGGCCAGAATTGGAAACTCGCGGTAGACCGCGTCCAGATCCGCGGCGACGCCGTGCTTATCGGTGCGCATGCCGGCGCCGACCTTGAGATTCTCCTCGATGGTGAGTGCACCGAACACGTTGCGACCTTCGGGAACCATCGAGAAGCCGCGGCGCGCGATCTGTTCCGGCGGTGCGCCCGTGATCTCCTGGCCGTCGAGCGTGATGCGGCCCGACACGGGAGGCACGACGCCTGCGATCGCGTTGAGCAGCGTCGACTTGCCGGCGCCGTTAGGCCCGGTGACAAACAGAATCTCGCCTTGCGTGATGCTGAGGCTGACGCCGCGCAAGGCCGTCAGCCGGCCATAGCGGACAGTGAGGTCATCGACTGCGAGCAGCGTCATCAGGCGGCTGCTCCGTCGACGGCAAGCGCAGGCATGGGCTCGTCGCGCTGGGTTCCCATATAGGCATGGCGCACGGCGTCGCTGTCGCGGATCTGCTGCGGTGGTCCGACCTCGATGATTTCGCCGGAATCGAGCACGAAGACGCGCTCGCACAATTCGAGCACGAGCCCGATATTGTGCTCGATCAGCAGCACGCCGATGTTCAGCTCGTTGGCGATGCGCCGGATGATCGTCGCGAGCTCGTGGCTTTCGTGCTCCGACATGCCGGCCGCCGGCTCGTCCAGCAGCAGATAGCGCGGCGTGCACATGATGGCGCGGCCGATGGCGACGCGGCGCTCGTCGGTATAGGGCAGGGCACCGGCGATGGTACCGCCGAGATGCGCAATGCCGAGCCATTCCATCACGCGCTCGGCCTCGCCGATCGCGTGATGGCGGTTATGACCGAGGCCCACACCTGTGACTTCGAGATTGTCGACGACGGTTAGCTCACGAAATAGCCGGCCTGACTGAAATGTGCGCGCCACGCCCATACGGCGCAACTTATGAGCTGCGACACCATTGATTGTCGGGCCTTCGAGTTCGACGATGCCCGAGCTGGCCTGCTGAAACCCCGTCAAGACGTTGATCAGCGTGGTCTTTCCAGCACCGTTCGGCCCGATCAGTCCGGTGATACGGCCGCGTGGTACCGCCAGCGAAACGTTGGAGAGAGCCTTCAGTCCGTCGAATTGAACGCTGACATCTTGAGCACTCAGAGCCAACTCAACCGAAGCCATCGCAACGCCTCTGGGAACACGAGCAGATGGCTTGATTTCCGCATCGCGCAACGCAATTGTAAAACTCGAAAAAATGTTCGCTGATATCGGAAAATTTGATGTCTCTGACGTTCCGTCAGGTTCGGCACTTCATCGCAACGGCTGAGACCGGCAAGCTCTCGGCCGCGGCTGCGGCGCTCAATGTGACGCAGTCGGCGGTGACCGCGTCGATCAAGTCGCTGGAGACCGAGCTCGGCAAGAAGCTGTTCGAGCGGCACTCGAACGGCGTCACGTTGACCGTCGATGGGCAACAATTTCTCGAGCGCGCCCGGGTGATCGAGGCGAGTGTCGCGGATGCGCTGCGCGGGCCGCATCGCTGGGGGAAGCAGGTCGACGGCGCGGTCGATGTGGCTGTCAGCTACACGGTCGCCGGGTATTTCATGCCGGCCCTGCTGTCACGCTTCTGGCGCGCGTTTCCCGGTGTGACCGTGCGGCTCCATGAGTACGAACGCGATGCGATCGAGTTCAGCCTTGTCAAGGGACGCGTGGATGTCGCGGTGATGCTGGTGTCGAACCTGCACGACCGCGGCGCGATCCGCTCGCGGCTGCTGATGCGCTCGCCGCGGCGGTTGTGGACATGCGCCAACCATCCGCTGCTTCACCGACCCAGCGTCAACCTGTCGGATCTCGCCGGACAACCCTACCTGATGCTGACCGTCGACGAGGCCGAGCGTTCGGCGATGCGGTACTGGCGATGCACTCCGCACGTTCCGAACGTGATCTTCCGGACCCAGTCCACGGAAGCCGTGCGAAGCATGGTGGCGACGGGGATGGGGATCACAATCCTGTCCGACATGGTGTACCGGCCGTGGTCGCTCGAGGGACACCGGATCGACCTCAAGACGCTCGACGACGACGTCCACACGATGGATGTCGGTCTGGCCTGGAAGAGCGGCGCGCCGCTGTCGCCGGCGGCGCGCGCGTTTTGTGAGTTCGTCGTGCTGGCCTATCCGGGAACGGAGCCGGCTCATTTCGATTAGTTCCGTGAACGGCCGCACGATGACCGTGTGCGGAAACCACAGACGGCCGATCGAGGCAAGAGCTCGTTCGATCGATCGAGAGTCTGTACCGCCGGAATCATCAGCCTTCAGAGGGCGGTTGCGGTGCTGCCCGCGCCTCCGATGCTCGCATTGACGGCAGCGCGCCGGCATCAGCTGACCATTCTGTCCCGCAACCTCCGGCACTTCGAGTCGCTGGGCGTTGCCGTGCGCGATCCGTTTGCGGCGCTGCCGTGAACATGACGAGAGGACGGTGGTTCGAGACGCGCCGCCATGAAGACTCTTCGTCATGGGCACGACCGGTGGCGCGGTGCTCCTTACCATGAGGGTCAAAAGCCGAGGGCGGCATCTGCTCGGCATCGGCGTCCCCAGGAAGATCGCCGCCAACGCGTTGCCGTGCACGCCATCGGCCTACATCATGGCGCGTCTGCTTGGCGGCGACCATCACGTCGCCGCCCGCATCATCAGCGTTCAGACGGCGCTGGCCGTGGCGACCATGCCGCTGATCCTCGTGCTGACGGCACAATAGCCGCGATCGGCAGCCCCGAGCGCAGGCTTGAGTTCGCTGTGTGAATCGAAGCTGCTTGGTTCGCGTCAGTGCCTCTCAATCCCGGCGCCTCTTCGTCAAGAGAGGACGTTCACTCAGGTGGAACTCGGGCGGAGATCACCGCGAGATGGCGAAGCCATGCCTGCTGTTTGCGACGTGAGACCGGATGCAGGCGTGATGTCCCACGCCGGCGTTGCTGAGGACGACCATAACGTCGCCGACGTGCTGGTTGATCCGAAGGATCGCTCGACGCGAGTGAGCATGTCGCAGTTTGAGCAGTCTTGCGGACGCGTTCGAAAGAGCGGTGTCGCTCGCACTCGCCTCTTACCTGATTAGATCATGCGTCTCGTTTCGGCGGCACGGCCGGTGATCGTCGGCGATGCATCAGTCATGCATTCGCAAGTGACGTGCCATGCGCAGTCACCGCTGCGATCGCGCACTCATTTAAGCGCCTCTTAAAGGTAACCCGATATTCGGCTTGGCGAGCTCAACTCAATGAGACGACAAGGCGACAAGATGCGGAATGCGATGGGACGGCGGCAGTTTTTGTGCGGGTGTTGTGCGGTGCTTGGCGCGCAGGTGGTCGGCGCCGCCATGCTGCCAGGTCGCGCCAACGCGGCAGGCGAGCCTGAGATCGTTCCGATCGAGTTCGCGAGCTTCCACGATCAGACGTTCAAGAACGAATATCTGCAGTTCATGAACGTCACGATCCCCGCCGGAGGAATGGCGGCCTACCACAGTCATTACAGGGATTTCGCGCAGGTCTATCTGGCCGTCTCGAATGCGGAGGGGACGCCGCTCGGCGGGAAGCCGCTGATCGTTCCCCGCAAGGTCGGGGAGGTCCTGTTCACCAACTACACGAAGAAGCCGGGCGTCCACCAGGTCGTCAATGTCGGCTCAGGCGATTTCCGGATCGCTGGCTTCGAGCTGTTCGACTCCGAGCCGGGCCGGTTCACGCCGGCCGCACGTCCCGAGCCCTATGTCACGGTCATGGACAATCATCGGGTCCAGGCTTGGCGATTGATCCTGCAGCCTGGCGAAACCGCGCCGGCGATGCGCCAGGTCGCGCCTGGCGTGCGGATCGTGGTGCAGGGTGGCGAACTCATCGAGGGCCGCGAAGGCAAGCCGGACCACAGGCTGAACCTGAAGTTCGGCGACTTCGCCTGGCAGGACATCGGGCCGGCGCGAACGATCCGCAATACGGGCAAGTCGACCATCGAGCTGGTGGAATTTGAACTGAAGTAGGGCAGGGCGCGCCGCGCGGGGGCGCTCAGTGCGCCCTCGGGCACGGGTTGTCGTGGGAATGGGGAGTTGAGGACGTGTCCATCAAGCGGACGGGAATTGCCATCGCGGCGTTGATGTCGGGCGTGATCGTCCTGACATCCGGCCTTCAACTCAGCGAGCGCTGGGGCGCCTATCAGAATGCGATCGCGGCGCACGCCCTCGAGGCGCGGCTGGCGGCCGGCTTCGATGCGGTGGGAGCACTGACGGTCGAACGCGGTCCCGTCAATCGCGCCCTGATCGGCAAATCTCCGGCTGACGGTGCCGTGCTGAAGGAGTTCGCCGACAATCGCCGTACGAGCGACGAGGCGCTGGAGAAGCTGACTGTGCTCGCGCGCGGCGACGACGACCTGACGCAGCGGGTCAAGGCAGCCATGGCGAAGATTGCCGCCGTGCGCGACGAAGCGGCCGCCAACTGGAGCAAGCCGCTCACCGAGCGTGGAAGCGGCATCGCTGCCAAGGCGATGCGCGACTACGCCGATGCGATGGCGAGCCTGAACCAGCTGCTCGAAACCGGCATCAAGGAGACGATGCGGCTGAGCACCACGGCCGGCAATCTGCTCGACGTCGCCCAGAAGGGCTGGGTGATCCGGCAGACGGCGGGCCAGGTGTCGCTGCTGATTTCGGGGCTGGTCACGGCCGGCCGTTCGGCCACGGCTGCGGAGCGGGATGAATTGAACGTCGCGACTGGCCAGATGGCGCGGCTGTGGGCCGAGATCCTCGATCGCGGCGACGACGCCCATGCGCCCAAGGCGACGCGCGCGAGCGTCGGCGAGGCGCGTGAGCGTTATTTTGGCGCAGACAAGACGCTGCGCGAGGCGCTGATCAAGGCCGCATTCAACGCCACGCCTTATGAGGTGTCGATCGACGATTGGCGCAGGCAGGCCACGATGGCGAACGCCTCGCTGCTCGGCATTCGCGACGCCGCGTTGCGTGATGCGCAGGCCGTCGCCGAGCAGGACGAGGCCGACGGGCTCAAGGGCATCCTGTTCGCCGGTGCAGCCATCCTGTTCGTCCTGGGATTGTCGGCGGCGTCGTCCGTCCTGCTGGTGCGCCATCTGCTCAACCCGATCGCGAAGCTGTCGGAGGTGATGACCCGGCTCGCCCGCAACGAGGAGGCCGAGGTGCCGTTCGCCACGCGCAAGGACGAGATCGGCGGCATGGCTCAGTCCGTGCAGGTCTTCAAGGAGGCCATGCTCACCACCAACCGGTTGGCCGGCGAACAGGCCGCCGAGCGCATCGTCAAGGAAAAGCGCGCGATGCGTCTCGAAAGCCTGGTGCGCGATTTCGAGGCCAAGGCGGGCGCCATGGTGGCGCAGCTGGCCTCCGGCGCGACCGAGTTGGAGACGACGGCGCGTTCGATGTCCTCGACCGCGACGCAGACCAAGGGGCAGGCGACCACGGTGGCCACCGCGGCCGAAGAGGCGAGCATGGGCGCCAGCACGGTCGCCTCCGCGGCCGAGGAGCTGACCGCCTCGATCACCGAGATCAGCCGCCAGGTCGCGCAGTCCTCGACGATCACTGGGCGTGCCGTTGCAGATGCGCAGCGCACCGACAGGATCGTGCAGACCCTGGCGGAGGGCGCCGAGAAGATCGGCGAGGTCGTCACGCTGATCCAGGCGATTGCCGCGCAGACCAATCTGCTCGCACTGAACGCGACGATCGAGGCGGCGCGGGCCGGCGAAGCCGGGCGCGGGTTCGCGGTGGTTGCCTCCGAGGTGAAGATGCTCGCGACGCAGACGGCGTCGGCGACGGCGGATATCGGGGCGCAGATCTCGCAGATCCAGGCCGCCACCAAGGAAGCCGTCGACGCGATCCGCGGCATTGCCGGGACCATCGAAGAGGTCTCCTCGATCTCGAACGCGATCGCTTCGGCGGTCGACGCGCAGGGTGTTGCGACGGGGGAAATCGCCCGCAACGTTCAGCAGACCTCACATTCGGTCAAGGACGTGACGACGACGATCACCGGCGTGAGCAAGGCGGCGACCGAAACCGGCGTCGCAGCAGGCGAGGTGCTCAACGCGGCCGACGGACTGTCGCGACAGGCCGAGCAGCTGAAGACCGAGGTCGGCAGCTTCGTCGAGGAGGTCCGCGCCGCCTGATCGGCGCGGCTCGGACGGCGAGCTCTCTTCAACGGCTCGAGGAATGAGCAGTTCGTCGAGCTGTTGCTCGAAGTGTTCCGGATGTGGACGAGGATTCGGTCGACACCGTAGCGATCGTCGTCCAACTGAGGATCTGCCCGACGAGCAACCCTTGCATACCCCGCATGCACCAACTGCCCGTCGTGCCGGTTTGTCGCGCACTTCTCCCTTGTCACGTCGGGCAAATCAGCTCCACATTCTCGCGCATCCCGGCTCGCTGAAGAGGGACGTTTCGCGATCGTCACGAGCGTCGAGCAGGGGTTGCGATGGGCGCGTTGCTCTGCAGCCTGGTCTCATGATCGGGCCGACGAACAGAGTGAGGCGACGGCGAAATGGTGTGGTCCTGGCGTCCCGAAGCTGACGCCAAGCCGGCGGTGATGATGAGCCGCAGGCGACGGGGGCAAGACAGCCGGTCCCCGGGGAGAGCGCCTATAAGTCGCAAAACCGTCGCGCAGGGAAGGCCGGATATTGGGCTATACCTGTGGTTCTGCCGCGTGCTTGTTTGCTGCACGCGGACCGCGGGTATCAGCCGATACCCGGTCTTCCCTGCGCCTCTTCTTTTCGAGGGAGAGGTCGACTGATGGGAGAGCTCGGGCGCAGGACGCCGCGAGATAGCCGAGGCATGCCTGCTGTTTGAAACGTACAGAAGGGCGCGAGACACGGTTGCTTGCTGGCGTTTGCTGGATGCGCTTGTAAACGGCTCGCTTGCCGGTGAACTGTTGGTCTCGTCGACCGGCCGCCGCAGTTTCATCCAACAGCTTCGAGAGTCCGAGTGGTCGTCTCCGCGATGGTCGTCGGCTCGCGGGATGCCGGCATGGCCTGCGAGATGTGCAACCTGCCAACCAGCCGCGACGGTGCGGTGGCGCTCCAGGTGGAGCGCGTGCTCCACAGCGTCGGTTCCGGCCAGGATGGATTTCCCCGGCGGACGATCCAATAGGTTTGCCGGGGACGGTGCAGGTGTGATTGAAGTGATGGCCCGAATGCTCGGCTGCGGCCGGAGTCGGGAGGGCGGGTAGGGAGCCACGGACTGTTCGATGATGCAATCTTCGTCGCAGGCTTATGCCTGCATCGTTCTCGGCATGCATCGCAGCGGAACCTCCGCGTTGGCTCATCTGCTATCGTGCCTCGGCGCGACGCTGCCGCTACGGCTCAGCCCTCCAGGCCCCGATAATCCCGAGGGCTATTTCGAACCGGCCATGCTGGTCGCTCTGCATGAGCGGCTTCTGACCGCCGCGGGCTCGGTCTGGTTCGACGTGAAGCCGTTTTCCCTCGCCGCCGTTCCCCGCGATGTCGCGGCCGGGCTGATCGGTGAAATGGTGCAAGCCATGGCGGAGGATTTCCCCGAGGCGGCTCTGCCGGTGATCAAGGATCCGCGCATGTGCCGCTTCTTCCCGCTGTTCCGCCAGGTGCTCGGGCTGGCGGGACGGGAGAGTTGCGTCGTGCTGGCCCTGCGTCACCCAGCGGAAGTCGCGGCCTCGCTCGCGACGCGGAACCGAATGTCGGCCAGCTATGCCGGCCTGCTCTGGGCGCGGCATGTGATTGCGGCCGAACAGGACAGCCGTGACGTGCCCCGCATCACCTTGCGCTATGAGGACATGCTCGCGGACTGGCGAGGAACGGCCGCGCGAATTCGCACGCTGCCGGGCCCCTGGCACGCCGAGGATCCGGAAGACGCGCCCGTGAAGCCGTCGTTGCGTCACCACCAGGCGCTCCAGTCGACCGATGTCTTCGGTCCTGGCTTCGGTGGTCTGCTCGACCGCCTGCATGAGTCTCTCTCGAGCCTCGCCGATGCGGATGATGATGGCGGGCGGGCGGACGTCGATGCGGCGGCGGCGGAGGTCCTGTCCTGCGCGGCGAGGATGTCGCTCTCCACCGAGATCGAATTTCTCAACCGCCGGCTCACGACGGCCCATCCGGCCTGGGCATCGGATGATCCGGAGCGCGACGAGCAGGCCATGGCGGAGCTGTTCGAGCAGTTGAACAGATCGCTGTATCAGGGCAGCAGGCGGTGAGTGATCGGGTCGGGCTGTTCGTGGCCGGCGTACAGAAGGCCGGCACCACCAGCCTCGACGCCTATCTGCGGCTCCATCCCGGCCTCGCCGGCGCGTCCGTCAAGGAAACCCACGTCTTCGATGACGAGAGCCAGGATTGGAGCGAGCCGGCGGACGAGCGGCTCGAGTCCTACTATCCGCTCTCCGCGCGGAAACGAGGCCGGCTCCGGTTCGAGGCGACTCCGATCACGAGCTTCTGGCCGCCCGCTCTGGCGCGCGTGAGGCGCTACAATCGGCAGGCGCGGATCATCATCATTCTGCGCGATCCCATCGAGCGGGCCTGGTCGCATTGGTCGATGGAACGGCATCGTGGCGCTGACAACCTGGACTTCGCGCAGGCCATCCGTGATGGGCGCCGCCGGATGACATCGGGTGAGCGCGGGCCGGCGCTGCGCGCCTTCTCCTATGTCGAGCGCGGCTTCTACGCGGCCCAGGTTCGGCGCGCGCGCAGGCTGTTTCCGGATCGGCAGTTGTTGTTCCTGGAGTATGCGCGGCTGTTTGCCGATGTGCCCGCGGCGCTGTCACGGATCGCCGATTTCTTAAGTCTTCCCGCGTTTCCGCCGGTCCCTTGCATTCGGGCCAATTCGAACCCGCGACCCGGCGAGAGAATGTCGCCAGAGGATGTCGCGTATCTGCGAGAGATCTTCAGAAGGGATGCGCAGGAGGCGGTGGCGCTGGCGGGGATCGAGGCCGCCCACTGGCTGACCTTCCGGACCCGCTGAACGATCCGGCTCGGTCTTTCGCTGCCGCGGCCAGCTGGGCAAGCGCACCGCAGCAGGCGACCGGCAGCAGAAACAAATAGCGGACATCGCAGGCGATGCCGATGAGGGCGAAGCTGGCGCAGAAGGCGAGCGCTGTGCCGAGCAGCAAGACCATCGTCACGTCGCCGCTCCGGCGACGGCGCAGCAGGACGGCGCCAAGCGCCACGGCCAGAAGCGCCCACGCACCGTTGACGAACAACGGCGTGCCGAACCACCGCGTGGCATAGGCATAGAGCGCGCTGTCTTGCGGACGCGCACCGCGGCTGAGCCCGAGCGCTGATATTTGTTCGGCAGGCCCGTCCACGCCGACCCAGACGGGCAGACATTCCCTGACGTCGGAGGGAAACACCATCCAGCGGAAGACGGCCGCACGATGCGCCAGCCAGGCGCCGGGATTTTGCCGCACCATGCGCCACCACTGGCCGCCATCCAAACCCGTGCGGGTGAAATAGGCGATGACCTCCGGCGTCTTCATCACCCGATCGAGCCGGCTCGCCTCATAGTCGCGGCGGAAGGCGGCCGTGACACGGGCCGCGTCGTCGGTGTCGGCCGCGGCGCCGTCGAAGGGGGGCGCGCCATGGGCGATCATGCCGACGATGTCGTATCGCTGCAGGACGATCAGGCCTTTGGCGAAGCCGCTTCCGACCGGCTGCGTCGCCACCCTCGCGATCGCGGCCTGCGTCGCGAGGAAGGCCACTCCGACAAGCAGAAGCCATGCGCTGCTCGCGAGGATCCTCCGTCTCAGCCCAGCGAAATTTGTCATCGGCCAGGCAAGTGCCGCCGCCGCGAACACCGGCACCAAAAGTCCGTTCTGGCGCGTGGCCATGGCAAGCGCCGCGAGCACGGCCGCTGCGGCGAAGCAGAACAGGCGGGCGGGGCGCCTCGCCTCGCGGTCCGCCTGCACGAGGCAGGCAAAGGTCGAGAGGGACAGATTGGCAAACAGCACGTCCTTCCAGACGATGCCCTGATAGATGAGGAGGAAGGGTGTGGCGATCAGCAGCACGAGAGCCGCGCTCGCCAGCCAGTTCAGAGGCCGGCGCCCTGCGTCGCCTCCGGCCAGTGCGATCAGCGGCAAATAGAACAGAGCTGACACGCCGACGAGATAGAGCGCCGTGCCTGGGAGGACATGATCAAAGAAGCCGAGCAAGGCCGACATGAGCGGAGGGTGGAAGCCGGCGAATACGCCGGTCCGCCCTTCCGTGAGCTGTACGATGGAATCGTAGGAGAGGTGTCCCGGCGCATTCACGGCGAGCGAGACGAGCCAGATCAGGAGAATGAGGCCGCGCATCATGCGTGAGCCGTCCGCCTCACGGAGATGCGCGGCAGGCTCATGCGGGATATCCGGCAAGGCGCGCGAAGTCGCGCGAGGCGACGGCGAACGGGTCTGCCACCTCCGCCCGCAAGGCGGCGTTGGCGCGCCAGGATCGACGATGCGCGCGGGGAATCGGCCGGCCATCCGCATGGCTTCCATAGGCCCACCAGCCGGCCGGCAAGTCCCGCGGCGCATGGGATGCGAGGGCGGCGCCGTACCAGGCCATCACTTCGTCCAGCGCGCTGCCAGAACCGGAATAACGCTCCAGCATCGGGCGGCCCGCGCCGGTGAACTTGGTGAAGTGGAAGAAGCAGAGCGGGGCGCCCGCTGCGCGGATGACGCCGTCCTGCCCGATGGTCAGGGGGCGGTTCGCGAGATTCCAGCTTGCGACATTGCAGCCGGGATCGCGCAGGATGTGGGTGGAGGGGAAGAAGGCCGGCACATGGTCGCACCAGCGCTGGTCGGTGAACAGCCCGGCGGGAATGTCGTCCACGCAGAACAGGCGCAGCCGGTCCGCCCACCAGCGGGCGAAGCGGCGTCCTTCGGGGCGCGACGATACGGCGATGAAGCCGAGATTGTAGATGCCGTGCTTGAGGGCGCCGATTTCATTGTCCAGCACGCCAGCCACCGTGGGCTCGGGATCCAGGAGGTGCGGAGTCAGAACGATGTCTGCCACCTCGAGCCGCTCGGTGATGGTCGTGAGCGGCGCGAACACTGCAATGTCCGGATCGAGATAGATGACGCGGTCCGCGCCTTGCGCCTGCATGTGCAGCATCATGGCGCCCTTCACTGCGGTGCAGGCTTCGACGACGTCGTGGCCGAACAGCCAGCTGCGCACATCCGGAATGGGCAGGTCTTCCGCCGGGACCACATGGTCGAAGGCCGCTGTCAGTGCTTCCATGGAGAAGCCGGGGGGCGGCACGTCGACGAGACACAGCCAGAGCACCCAGTCCGGATGGGCGCGGCGCAGGCTCGTGGCGAGCACGAGGGCGCGGTCGGCATAGGCGAGGGATGCGGACGTAAAGCAATGCACGGGGTTGCCAGGCAGGCTGCGGTCAGGCATGGCGCGCCAGCGTCCGCTTGCGGGCATCCCCTCGTCGCGCCAACAGCCATTCGGCGCTGGCGCCGCCGAACACCATCATGTGCCGCGTGGCCGGGGAGCGGGCGCACAGCTCTTGAATGGCGCCCGAGATGAACAGCGCCTGCAGCGCTTCGGCATTGTCGAGAACCAGCCCGCGTCCCGGCGCGTACTCCGCGATGGCCACGGGAATATGGCCCGCTTTCGGGTGGGTGATGAGCAGGGCGCCGGCCGCCAGCGCCTCATGGGCGGTGAAGGAAAACGTTTCGAAGCATTCCGACCAGTTGATGACGACGTCGACCTGTTCGGCGGCGATCATGTCGGCCATGGCTGTCCGTTTGTTGGCAGCGACGTCCACGTTCACGCGACGAATATGAGGCGGCAACGGATGGCCGAGGTCGAGCCCCAGTTGGAGGAACGCGTAGCGGTCGTCGCCGGCGAGCACCTCCGCCAGCGCGGCAAAGGTCGCCCAGCCCTTGTGCGTGTGCCGCATGCCGACATGGGCGATGCGCAGCCGCTGGTCCTGCGCTCGCTGGCGGGTCGGCAAGGGCAGGGGGACCAGGCGAAGCGGCGGCACGATCTCGCCTGATGAGGCCCCGCCCGCCAAGCCGATGCGTTCCTGCCAGAAGGACAGCGCGGTCCGGGAAGGAGCGAGGAAGGTCGGTGCACTGGCCGCGAAGAAAGCGCGCAAGCGGTCCATATGCGCTTCCCGGCTTGCGCCATAAGCGCAGATGCCGCAGGCGGCGGACTGCGCCTGCGGCGCTCCGCAGAAGACGATGTCGTTGCGCAGCAGGAACGGGTTCGAACAGAGCGTTCCGAAATCGTGCAGCCAGACGATGGCCTGCGGCGATCCGGCCGCCTGGTGCAGGGCCAGGATCTGTTCCGGTGCGTGGCCCGAGAAATGATGGATGATCGTGGCCAGGACCGCGTTCTCCTGGTCGAGGCCGGAGAGTACGGCCATCAGGTCCTCGACCGACGCGGTGCCAAGGAGCACGCCATCCAGCCGCACGGACAGCACGTTGGGCTGGGCCGGGGCCAGGCCGCTGGTCGGCTTCGTGGGCGAAAGATGCAGGTAACTCACCCCTTCGCCGGCAAAGGCCTGCTGTTCCTCGCAGATGACATTCTGAACGCCACCCGTATAGATCGCGTAGTCATCATGGCTGACGCTGAGGACCAGCGGGGTGCGCGAGACCGCGCGCGTCAGACTCTCCGCGCTCAGCGTCGGTGTCACCGGTGCGGCGGCGGCAGGCTGGCTGCGTTCCCACGCCGACCTCAACGGCAGCTGCCACGGCTTTTCCGTGGCTGGCGCCGCCGTCGGCTCCGGAGGCGCGACCGCGTCCTTCGCGGGCGTGACATCGGAGTTGAGAGAGGGCTGCGGCAGCACGGCCCGCCGCCGACGGCGCATGGGCCGCTCGAGCGACGCGAGATGATCCTCCAGCAGCGCCAGCGAAATCGGCGCATCACGCGGGATGAGATCTCGCCACTGAAGCGCATCGAGGATGCGCGCGGGATTGCGTTGCACGAGTTCCGTTTTCAGGAAAGGGAAACCGCACCGGCGCACCAGAAGCCCCGCGAAGTGGTGGACGGGGTTCAAGGGCAGGTCGAGCAACTGGCGGCGCAGGCCGAACAGGCCGGGACCGCCGGGCCTCAGCCTGAAGCGGGGAAGCTGCGCGGAAAGCGCGGCGACGTCCGTGTCGGAGCGCAGCATTTCCGCTTCCAGCGTCTCGTAGTTCCAGATCGCCGCGACCCTGTGGCCGAGATCGCGCATATGGCCGCTCAGGGCGACCTCGAACCGCTTCACGACGCGCCGTTTGGAAACGCTGAGCCTGCGGTCCCTCAGGAAGTCCGCGAGATCCGCGATGGCATCGCCGCCGCGCGCGAGCAGGAAGTAGGATTGCAGGTGCGGGGCATATTGGACGCTGTCCGTCATGCCGAACAGGCCCTCTCCGCCGCGCCGCATCTCGGCCAGCGGGCCATCCAGCGGATGGATCGGGCCGAGCACGGAATCGTTCACCAGCAGCAGTTCGTCGATGTCGTCGACAAGGTCGGGGAGGAGGGTGATCGCATCAACCCAGCTTCCGAAATCCAGCCCGAAATTGCGCCGGTGCAGGACGACGTCCACGCTGTCGCGGATCGAGGCGAAATCCTCCTCCGTAAAATGAGGAGCGGCTGACACGAACACGATGCGAAAGCCGAGGCGCGCATAGTCCCGCAGTTGACGGGCCACCATCGCGCTGACGCCGGAATAGGGGGCAAAATGGGCATAGATCGCGACCGAGCGACCCTGGCCTCCACCAGTACCATCGAACCGGCGCAGCAGCCGACGTTCGGCGCCGCCCCAGTTCTCCCGCACGTCCAGCACGGCATCCCGACCGGCGAGGCCGAGCTGCCAAACGCCGACACCTGCCCCGACGAGCAGTTCGACGACTCTGGTCAAAAACCGCGCCGGCCGGCGGCGGCGATAGGGCATGTCGCTCAGGTCTGTAAGCCCTTGGCGCAATCCCGGTGCGGTCATGTTCTGAGCCGCGACGAACGTGTCGTTCTCGTTCATAATACTCGCGGACGTGAAAAGTGCTGGAGCAGGCCGATACTAGAACCGAGCTTCAGCAGGAACGTGAAAGCAAGAGCTTGTCTCCTAGGCAAATTGGTTGGCATTGTAAAACACGAATTGTGCGCGGGGGAATTGACCGACGCACCGCGCTCCTTCGTCGACGGCAAATGGACAGTGCGGGCCGCCTTCCCGATGGTGTGCGCCGAGATCGCTATGAGGCGTCCCGCGGCGCACGCACTTGTCCACAGGAGCGGGCAAGCAGCAATCCTTTAGTCCGCGCAAAAGAATATGCGCAGGTCTGTTTCATCATGCATCTGCTCAGCGGGATGCTTATGCCCTTTGCCGCGCTTGACGCCTTGTGAAAGCTTACAGTACGAGAGTCTGCATCATTGGGAGTTGCCGCGGGTTGAAGTGCGAAGAGGTCGCAAAAGGCCACGCGCGCTGATCAATCAGCTTTTGTGAGCTGCAACGCAGCTCATTGTCAGTAATGCATCGTCCATGGCTGCTTCGCTGAGTTCTCAATTGGATCATTCGGAGCGTGCTTCGCTGCAGCGGCAACTGACCACGGTTCATTTTGACGTCGTTGGCGGCTGTCAGTTGCGGTGCGTGGGATGTCCCAATTCAGGGCTCAACCCGAGGCCGGAGTTCATTTCGCCGGATCTGTTCCGGCGTTGCCTCGCAAACATCGACGTGCAGAAGATCACCTTGCTGCGGCTCTTCAATTATGGCGAGCCGCTGCTGCATCCGCAGCTCGAGGAGATCGGGCGCAGCCTGCGCGACTGCCCGACCGATATCAACTGGATCGAAATCTCCACCAATGCCCAGTGCAATGCCGAGGACAGGCTCGAGGCGCTGGTGGCAATGGGCGTCGTCAATCTGCTGACCATCAGCTGCGACGGCGATGGTACGCCCGCGCAATATGAGGCGCTGCGGCCACCGGCCAAGTGGTCCAAGCTCATGTCCTTCCTGTCCGTCGCCCGTGATCTGGCGGCCCGCTACCCGAGGCTTCATCTGCGGGCGCGGTGCGTCATCGAGGCTCCCGAGGACAAGCGGCGCTGGCGGGACGTGCTGAGGCCTTATGGCGTCCATCCGGAGTTCAGGGGATGGCTCCAACTGCCTGACAGCATCCGAGACAAGGCGCGGGACAAAGTGCCGATGGGCGAGGGAGGCTGCGCGATCGCGGCCGATCCGCATAACCTGTACGTGGATCATCGCGGCAACATCGTCCCGTGCTGCTTCCATCCGGGCGCGGCCTTTCTCGGCAATCTCGGCGAGAGCCGTTACAGCACCCTGTTTGCCTCGGAGACGCGTGCGGCCTTCCTCGACGCCCTGGTCTCGCGGCGCGCCGACATGCCGGTGTGCAGCCGGTGTGACGTGGGGGCCGACCTCAATGTCAGCCCGTCAACGGAAGCGGTGAAGCGCTTCCGGCAGGGAGGGCATTAGCGGTGCATATGCGCGGGCGCGACGACGGCCCAGACGGAGGTGCCCGGACATTCCAAGCCAGCCTCGCCCATGTCCTGCATCACCACGCGAATACCATTTCCGGCAAGATCGCCCTGCGCTTCCTGGAACGGGGCGAGGGAGACGGGACAAGCCTGACCTATGGGGAGCTGGATCTTCAGGCCCGCATCCTGGCGGAGCGATTGGTCCGGGAGGGGGCGCAAGGCCAGACCGTGCTGCTGGTCTATTCCGCGGGCCTTGCGTTCGTCGTCGGCTTCTGCGCGTGCCTTTACGCTGGCGCGATCGCCGTCCCGACGCCCTTCATCACACCGTCGCGCTCGGCGCCGCGCATCGCGGCCATTGCCGCCGATGCCCGCCCACGTGTCGTTCTGACCTGCGCGCCGCTTGCGGCCGACGCAACGATCCGCGGCGCCTTTCCCGCCGATCTCTCCGGCGTCCCCTGGATCGTGACCGATCAGGGCATGTCGAACGAGCGGGTGCGCTCGGAGCTTCCTGTCATCGTGCCGAACGATCCGGCCTTTCTCCAGTACACCTCCGGCTCGACCGCGGATCCCCGGGGCGTGATCGTGACCCACGGCAATCTGATGGCCAATATGGAGATGATCCGCACGGCCTTTGGTCATGATGCGGAGACGCGCATGGTGAGCTGGCTGCCTTTGTTTCACGACATGGGGCTGGTGGGCGGGCTGCTTCAGCCGCTCTATGTGGGTGGCCTTGCCGTGCTGATGTCGCCGATGGATTTCATCCAGCGCCCGTTGCGCTGGCTGCAGGCGATCGCGCGCCATCGCGGGACGACCAGCGGCGGTCCCAATTTCGCTTATGCGCTGTGTGCGGATCGCATCCGGCCCGATCAGATCAGCGGCCTCGACCTGCGCTCCTGGCGCGTCGCCTTCTGCGGTGCCGAGCCGGTGCGGGCCGATGATCTGCGCCGCTTTGCCGAGCGCGCGGCCCCCGCCGATTTCGATCCGAAAGCGCTATTTCCCTGCTACGGCATGGCCGAGACGACGCTGTTCGTATCAGGCGGGCCGGCCGGCAATGGGCTTTGCTGTGTTCGGGAGCCTGCCACCTCGCTAGGTGGCGAGGGCGCGGAACGTGTGATCTGCGGGCAGGGGACCGTCGGGCAGACTTTGGCCATCGTCGATCCGCAAAGCCTGCGTCGCCTGCCGGAGGGAGAGGTGGGCGAGGTCTGGGTGGCCGGCCCCCATGTCGCGGCAGGATACTGGCAGCAGCCGGCTCCCTCGGAGGCGACCTTCCGGGCCCGGCTTTCCGATGACGCGGAGGCCGGACCATTCCTGCGCACGGGCGACATGGGCCTGATGCGCGGCGACGATCTCGTCATCGTGGGCCGCCTGAAGGACGTGGTGATCGTCCACGGTGCCAAGCATCACCCGGAAGATATCGAAGCCACGGCCTGCCGGGCGCATCCTGCCTTGGCTCCGACGGCAGCTGCCTTCGCCATTGATCGCGACGGGAGGGAAGGGCTGATCGTGCTTCAGGAAGTCAAGCGCGGCCATATTGCCGATCCGGAGCTGGAGCGCGCCGCCAAGGCCGTCGCGGCTGATATTTGCGAGAATTTCGGCATGCGACCGTCGGATGTGGTGCTGGTGCGACCGGGGGCTCTGCCGCGCACCACCAGCAACAAGATCAGGCGCCGCGCCTGCCGCGACGCCTACGTGTCTGGGGAACTCGCGCCCTTCCGGCTGGACGCAGCGACACTGTGCCCAGTAAAGCAGTAGCAAGACGCAATGGGGCGCCGGTTCGGGCCACTCTTTCATTTTCGGCAAACGTGAACGGGGCCAATGCTTGATCTTGGGGCATTCAACAGCTTGGCGGCTGATCTGCGTGAAGACCCCTATCCGGTCTATGCCGCCCTGCGGGAGCGCGCGCCGGTGTTCTGGACCGACGCAGAGCAGGCCTGGGTTCTGCTGCGCCACCGCGAGGTGAGCGAGGCATTTGCCAATTCCAGCCACCTGACCCTCGATCTCGGACAGTTCGTTGGTGACGTGGCTCGCGCGCTGGGTGAGGACCCGGTGGAGCTGCTGCGCCTTCTCGAAATGGTCCTGTTCTTTCGCAATCCGCCCTCGCACGGACCGCTGCGCTCGCTCGTGGCGCGGCTGCTGGCGTTCCGCTCCCAGGCGAGTTGCGCTGCTGCGGTGGAAGCCATCGCCGAGCGCCTGATCGGCTCGTTGGCGCGCGATGGCGGCATGGACCTCATGACCGACTATGCCGACCCGCTGCCGCCTTTGTTCATGGGCTGGCTCTTCGGCCTTGCCGACGAGGACGCGCTGTGGCTCGCCCGCACCCTCGCCGGTGTGCCCGTCATCCTCAACCGAGGTTGTTCGATCCGGGACTACCGAGCGGCCAATCGCAGCCTTGGGACAGCCCACGCTTTCCTGCGGCAGCGCATCGCGGAGCGCCGTCGCACGCCGCCGGATGATGGCCTGTCCCTGCTGGTCAGCCTGAATGATGCAGCCGAGCCGGCGCTGGATGACGAGCGGCTGGCGGCTCTTGCCAGCTTCGTGTTCATGGCCGGATTCGAGACCACGTCAGCGTTGATCGGCAACAGCCTGTGGCTGCTGCTGAGTCATCCCGACATCTATGACCGGGCAACAGGCAACCCCGATCTCATTGCCGGCGCGGTGAACGAAGGGCTGCGGCTGGAGCCTCCCATCCAGCAGGTTCGCCGCCGCGCGAACGACGATCACTTGATCGCGGGCTGCCGTATCAAGGCGGATCAGCAGATTATTTTGATGATCGCTGCCGCCAACCGGGATCCCGACGCGTATCAAAACCCGGACCGCTTCCTGCCGGATCGTGTCGGCCCGCCGGTGCAGTCCTTCGGGGGCGGCATGCACAACTGTCTCGGGGGATGGATCGCCCGTCTCGAGGCCGGTATCGCGACGGCCGCGGTTCTCAAGGGACCGCGTCCTCGCGTCGAGTTGCCGAAGCCCGTCTGGCGACCTCATCACAATCAAAGACGTATGAGAAACCTTCCCGTCCAGATCTGATCGTCAGCAATTTTCGAAATCAATTCTACAGGTAGACACTCATGTTGAAGGCAGACGCGGTCAGAGCGTGGATCATCGGCTTTCTCGTTTCGCTGCTCGATGTCAGCGAGTCCGAGATCAAAGGTGATACCCGGTTTCACGTGATGGGATTGAACTCGGTCGATGCGGTCGTGATGGCGGGCGCGATGGAGGAGCATTTCGACGTCGAGATCGAGGCCACGCTCTTCCTGCGCAACTCCACGATCGACAGCCTGCTTGCCGACATGCAGGCCAACGGCATCGTCGAATGAGCACGGGACGTCCCGAGCTCAGCCTGATCGTCATCAGCTACGAGATGGCGCGGGAGCTGCCGCGCACGCTCTACAGCCTGTCGCCGCGCTATCAGCAGGGCATCGCGGCGGATGACTACGAAGTAATCGTCATCGACAACGGTTCGACCCATCCGCCCCGGCTCGAGGATTTCGCCGATCTCGGGATGAACCTGCAGATCCACTGCTTTCCTGATCCCAAGCCTTCACCGGTGCGTGCCATCAATCACGGCCTCAGCCTGGCGGCCGCTCCGTTGGTCGGTGTCAACATCGACGGCGCCCGCTTGGCCAGCCCCGGCCTGCTCGACGCGTGCCGGCGCGCGGCACGGACCGACGCTGACGCGGTGGTGACGACGCTGTCGTTTCAGCTTGGGCCCGGCCCGCAGTGGATCACGATACAGCAGGGCTACGATGCCGTCTGGGAAGACCGGCTGCTGGATACCATCGATTGGCGCAACAACGGCTATCGCCTGTTCGAGATCAGCCCCTTCGCCGAGAACATCACCCGAGGCTGGTTCGGGCCGCTGAACGAAAGCAATCTGATCGTCATGCAGCAAGGTCTCTGGCAGGCGCTCGGAGGCTTCGATCCGGCTTTCGAAAGCCCCGGTGGCGGCGCCGCCAATTCCGATCTCCTCCGGCGCGCGCTCGAACATCCCGGCACACGGCAGGTGACCGTGCTGGGAGAGGGCGTATTCCACCAGATCCACGGCGGGACCCACACCAACGCCGCGTCGCTCGACGTCTACAAGAACGCTGCTCGCGAATACTACCGGCTGCGGGGGCGGATACGCGTCGTGGATGCGGAGCGTAGCTATTTCGGCCCGGTGTCACGCGCAGCGGCGGAAGCCTATCGCCGCCAATTGGCCGCTGGCCATGCCGCGCCTTCTGAAGCCGCCACCGTGATGCGGGCTAGTCCCGATGCACGGAGCAGATATCTGAGCCTGCTGAAATCCGTTCTACTGAATGAGACGGGGCTCGAAACCGAGGTCGCGCTCGATTCACTCCGCGGCATGACGCAGGTGCCCCCGGCGTTCTGGTCGGATATTCTCTATGACGTGCCTGGCAAGCTGGGGCTGGCGCTGGAGGAAAAGCGCCGCGTCCGTGCGATGGGCTTCGACACGCTGAGCGGGGATCCCGGCCGATCCCTCGGCTATACGATGATCGGCCGCAAGCGCCTCGACCATCTGGAATGGTGCGTCACCACTGCGCTGGACGAGGGCGTGGCCGGTGACCTCATGGAATGCGGTGTCTGGCGCGGTGGCGCCTGCCTGCTGATGAAGGCCATTCTGGATCTCAGCGGGGACCAGGACCGCAATCTCTGGCTCGCCGATTCCTTCGCCGGCCTGCCGCCGCCCTCGCAGCCGGAAGATCAGGGCTTGGATCTTTCCCGCGAGCATTTTCCGTCGCTGGCGGTCTCGCGCGAGCGGGTGGAGCGGGCCTTTGCCGATTTCGGGCTGCTCGACGCGCGCGTGCGATTCCTGCCCGGATTTTTTGCCGACACGTTGGCGGGATGTGCGGTCGAACAACTGGCGGTGCTGCGGCTGGACGGCGACCTCTACAGCTCGACGATGCAGGCGCTGGAGGCACTTTACGACCGCGTCTCCCCCGGCGGCTTCATCGTCATCGACGATTACGGCGGCCTCGGCCAATGCGCGCAGGCCGTCGACGCGTTCAGGGCGGCACGCGGCATCACGAGCCCCATCACCATGATCGATTGGACCGGCGCCTTCTGGCGCAAGTCTTGACCCCGCTCTTGAACCTTCGCCGGAGGCAGCGTCCGTGTTCCAATTCTGGCCAAGCGTCGTCAAACCCATTCTTCAGGCGATCGACGCCCGTCGCGTCATCGAGATCGGGGCGGGGGACGGCCGAAACTCCCGCTATCTCGCCGCCTGGGCGAAGACGGCCGCGGCCCGGGTGGAGATCGTCGACCCGGAGCCGGGCTTCGACATGGAAGGCCTGCGCGATCGCTTTCCTGATGCCATCGGCCTCCACCGCCGCCCCAGCCTGGAGGTCTTGGCCGATCTGCTCCCGGCGGACGCGGTGCTGATCGACGGCGACCACAACTGGTACACCGTGCATCACGAACTCCAGGCGATCTATGGCGTGGAAGGCGCATTGGACGCGCGGGCGCCGGTCGTAATTTGTCACGACGTGGAGTGGCCCTATGGGCGGCGCGATCTGTATTATTGTCCCGAGCGCATTCCCGCGGACTTTCGCCAGGACTACCGCATCGGCGGTGTGCTGCCGCAGGACCGCGGCCTGTCACCGGGCGGGTACAGTGCGGGCTCGTATCACGCGGAAAACGAGGGTGGCCCGCGCAACGGGGTGAGGACCGCCATCGAGGACTTCCTGGCGCGCCGGCAAGGCGAATTCGAGGTGGTCTGGCTGCCGATGCTGTTCGGTCTGGCGGTGATCGCGCCGAAGGCGCGGCTTGCAGCATCGGATCAGCTTGCGGCGATCCTCGCACAACTCGACCTCAGCCGCCCGTTGCGCAGCCTTTGCAAGATCAGTGAGCTCGAGCGGCTCAACGCCAACCGTCCGCAACTGGCCGCCGCGGGCGCCGGGACAAGGCAGGGCACAACGGCCCGCAGTTTTTCCAGCGCACTGCCTGACGATGTGCTGATCGCCTTGCTGAAGGGCAGCCTTGGCTATCGCTACAAGGGCCGCGCGATGCTGCTCAACCCGCTGGACATGGCAAACTATCTCGCCTTGCTCGGCCAGTTGAAGCCGGCGGCGGTGATCGAGGTCGGCAGTCTGGAGGGCGGCCGCACGCTATGGCTGGCGGATACCATGGCGGCTCTCGGCCTCCCGGTGCGGGTCATCAGCATCGATCTGCTGCCTCGCGACCACGGGGGTCATCCGGGCATCGATGCGCGCGTGGGCGACGCCCGTCATCTGGCAAAGGTGCTGCCTCCGGACGACGTGCGAAGCCTCGGGCATCCTCTGCTGGTCATCGAGGATTCCGCCCATGACGAGGACACCTGCGCCGCCGTGCTCGACTATTTCGATCCGCTGCTGGCGGCCGGTGATTATGTGGTTGTCGAGGATGGTGCGTTTCGCAGCGACGGGGACAGCCAACTCGGCTCGACATCGCTGTCGCCGCCGTCCCGTGCGATCGACGCCTTTCTGAGCCGGCGGGCCGCGGACTACGAGATCGACGCGGCGTATTGTGACCGTTTCGGTTACAACGCCACCTTCAATTTCAATGGTTGGTTACGGCGGCGATGAACGAACAATTCCGATCAGGCCAACAGGAGGTCCCGAGCGCTGCGCGTCGGCGGCCAGCCTTGCTCGATAACGCGTTGCTCGATCAGCTTCGCAAGACCGTCGTCGCCGTCACCGAGCCATGGTGGCGGGGCGAACTGGTCAGCGAAAACCGGTTGATCTACGGCGCCAACATTGCCGGTACGCGTCCGCCATTGTTCTGGTGCTTCCAGGGGTATGAGGAGTTCGCCAACTTCGCGGGTGCCTTGGGGCCGGACCAGCCGCTTTACGGCATGCGGTCAGGGCATATGGTCGTGGCCACCAGCGCCGAGATTCATATGCACCTGGCGGTCAGCTATGCCGCGGAAATCCATTCGCTCGGACTGCCCGGTCCGTTGTTTCTCGGCGGCAACTGCCAGGGTGCCTTGCTCGCCCAGAAGATCGCGCAGATCCTGACGACCGCGGGCGAGGCCGTGTCATTGCTGGTCAGCCTCAACCCCTTTCTCTTCATGCCATACCCCGGACGCACGGCGATCATCGTCGGGCAGCATGACTGCACCAATCCCTTACTTCGCCTCCATGATGCGGAGGCCCTGCTGCGCGCCAACATGCCGCAGAGCACGGTCGATACGCTGCCCTATGAGCACGGCAGGATCTTCAGCGGCCGAATTCTCAGCCTGTTGAGCGAGGTCGTGCTTCGGCGCATGGATGAGGCGCTCGACACTTATCCGGGTGGATTTCCCATCTGGTCCGCGCGTGCAGAAATAGCGGCGCCCTCCACGATGACGGCAGCCGCAGGCAGCCTGTTTGATGTGCCGGTGACCTTGCGCAACACGTCGGACATCACCTGGGGACCGACCAGCCAAAGCGGCTTCTCGCTCGGCAATCACTGGCGGCATGCCGACGGCAGCATCGCGCAATGGCTCGACGGCCGCCAGCCGCTCAATCATCCGCTCCGGCCCGGTGACGCGGTGGAGATCAATCTCCTCGTTCGCGCGCCTGCGAGAGCCGGCGACTACCGGCTGGAGATTGACGTCGAACATGCCGGGGTGATGTGGTTGAGTGAAATCGGCGTTCAACCGGCCACCTGCCGGGTCCCCGTTTCTCCATCCGGATAGATCGCGCCGCGGTGCGCAACGGTTCGGCTCATCGAGCCTGTTCGAGAGTCTCAAAGTGTCGAATACCCTTTCGGAACATCGTGTGAGATCAATTTGACGGACGTGTTGATTGGATCAACGGGTTTTGTTGGCGGGCACCTGGCTCGGCAGCACGATTTCGGCACGTTGCTGAACAGCCGCAACATCACGGACTCTTCCGGCAGCGCATTCGACACCTGCGTCTGCGCGGCGGCGCCAGGCTCCATGTTTCTGGCGAACCGCTTCCCGGAGGCGGACCGCGCGCGGATCGAGACGCTCAAGTCGAACCTTGCTGCTATCAAGGTGGAGAGCTTTGTCCTGGTCTCGACCATCGCGGTGTTCGACGATTTCTGCGCCGCTGACGAGAGTGATATCCGGCACGCGCAGGCGTCCGCCTATGGCCGTCACCGCCGCGACCTCGAACTGTTCTGCGCCGCCCGGTTTCCCCGCTGCCTGGTGGTGCGGTTACCGGCTTTGTTCGGTGCGGGGCTGAAGAAGAACTTCCTGTTCGACATCCTCAATCCCATGCCGTCGATGCTTCCGCGTCCACGGCTCGAGGCGATGGCCGGCAGGCTCGATCCCGTCTTGGCCGAGGGATTGGCGAGCATCTATGAATGGGACGACGCCTTGGGCCTCTTCGTCATCAACCGCGAAGCCCTGGAGGCCAGCAACCGCCGGCGTGACTATGATGCCGCCGTCCGGGAGATCGGTTTTGCTGCCGAACTGTTCACCTCGCCGCAGACGCGCTTCCAGTTCTATGACATGAACCGGCTTTGGAGCGACATCGCCCGCTGTCTCACAGCCGGCGTCGATCTGGTCCATCTGGCCCCGGCGCCACTCTCCGCCGCCCATGTCTACGCCACCTTGACTGGCCGGCCGACGCCCGCCAGCGAAGCGAGGGTTCATCGCGAGGATATGCGTACCCGCTACGCGGCGTTGTGGGGGCACGCGGGCCCGTACATCGAGACCGAGGAAGACGTGCTCTCCCGCCTCACGCGCTTCTTTGCCGAGGAGAGGCCCGCCGCATGAAACTCGCGATCTCCAACATCGCCTGGTCTCCGGAAGAGCGCGCCGGCGCCTATGCCTCGATGCGGCGTCACGGGGTGGCCGGGCTTGAGATCGCCCCGGGCCTCTTCTTCGCCGGCGCGGCCGATCCGTTCGCGCCTGATGAGGCGGAGGCCGCGCCTGTTCTGGCGGAGGCGGCCGACGCGGGGCTCGCCCTTGTCTCCATGCAGTCGCTGTTGTTCGGCGTGCAGGGCGCAGCTCTGTTCGGCGATGCCGACGCGCAGGCACGCTTCATCGCCGGCATGCACCGGGCGATTGCCTTGGCCCGGCGCTTCGGCATTCCCAATCTGGTGTTCGGCTCCCCCACTCAACGCGTCGTCCCGGAGGGGCTTGCAGCCGACGCCGCGCGAAATATCGCGGTCGGCGTCTTCCGCTCCTTGGGCGATGCGGCGGCGGCGGCACGCACGCGCCTGGGAGTCGAGTTCAATCCCGCCGTTTACGAAACGAATTTTCTCACGACGCACGACGAGGTCGCGGACTTCGTCGCTGCGGTCAACCATCCCGCCGTGACCATCATCCTGGACCTCGGCGCCTTGCACATGAATGGACATTTCGAGGATATCGAGGCCATCGCAGCACGCCTCGCGCGCCATGTCAGCCACGTGCATGTCAGCGAGCCGCTGCTCGGGCCCGCGCCGGCACAGCCGGAACAGGCGGCGCGCGCCATGCGAGCGATGCGGGCGGCGGCATATGACGGCTGGTTCTCGGTGGAGATGAAGCGCCCTGGCGATGGCCTTGCCGGCGTGGATGCCGCGCTGGAGCGCCTGACGGCAGCGGCCGCCTTGGCCGAATGACGGGGGACTGAGATGACCGATCGCCCTCCCACCGAAGAGCTCTTCGTCTCCGTCTGCATTGCCGATCCCGAGGGTGAAGCGGCAGCGTGCATTCCGGTTCTTCATGTGCTCGCCGCGCGTCTGGCGGAGCGCTTCCGCTACTGGGAGATCCTGCTGGGGATCCCGGCCGAGTCCGAGCATCACTACTACGAGCTGGCGAGCCGGATCCCCAATCTGCGCTTGCTGAAGATCCGCGCGGGCACGCCGTTCTACCGCCGCCGCGTCGCGATTGCCTCCGAGGCCATTGGCGACGCCGTGGTGCTGACCACCCCTTCGGAGCTTTCAATCGTCGATCCGGTGAGGGCGCTGGAAATGGCGGCGGGCACCGGCTCCATCGTGATAGGGCGATTGGGCGGGTCTCATGCGCTGCGACGCGCGCTTCGGGTTCTTGGCCGCGGCGCGGGCTTCCGGGTGGATCCGCGGGACATGCAGACCGTCGCTTTCCCGCGCACGCTGCTGAACATGCTGCTGGCCCATCCCGACCGCACCCTCGCCATGCGCTTCCCGCCGTCCGACAGCGCGATCCCCGTCCGCTGGATCAATGCCACCGGCCAGAGCGTCCGGCGCTCGCTGTCCGCGACCGAGTTCGCCCGCAGGCTCGACCTGATGCACAGGTTGCTGATCGCCTCGGCGCCGCGGGTGCTGTCCACGCTGGCGATGTTCTCTCTGCTCGTGGTGGCCTCTGCAATAGCCTACGGCATCTACTGCGTCACGGTCTGGCTGATCTTCTCCAAAGTGCAGCCGGGTTGGTTCACCATCTCGATCGTCACCAGCCTGACGACCGGATTTCTCGGCAGCGCCGTCTTCGGACTGTCGATCGGCATTCAGCGGCTGATCGACCTTCTTTCCGCTGATCTCAACGAGGACATCGTCGACGAGATCGCCGCAGTGGACCTGTTCGGTCGCGCCGTTCGCGAACTCAACATCGAGATTGCCGGACAGGGCGCCGAACCGGTGCAGGGCGGTGCCAGGGGCGGCGAGGCATCCGCCGAATGACCCGCCCGCGCGTCGACTTCCTGGTCATCGGAGGCGGGTTCTACGGGTGCAACCTCGCGCTGCTGCTGCGCTCCATCAGCGAGGATATCACCATCGTAGAGGCGGGGGACCGGCTGATGAACCGCGCTTCGCGGGTCAATCAGGCGCGGGTCCATACCGGCTTCCACTATCCGCGCAGCGCGTTGACCGCGGTCAAATCCATGGTGCTGCACCAGCGCTTCGCGCGTGATTTCCCGGACGCGGTGGTCGACAGCTTCCAGATGCTCTACGGCATCGCGCGACGCCGCTCGAAGGTGTCGGCAAAGCGGTTCTATCGCATGTTTTCCGACATGGGTGCGCCGATCGCGCCCGCAGATCCGTCGCGCGCGGCGCTGTTCGATCCGCACACGATCGAGGCCGTGTTCGACTGCGTCGAATATGCCTTCGACTCGACGGTGCTACGCGCCGGCATGGCCGAACGGATCGCCGCCGCCGGCATCGAGTTGCGGCTGCAAACGGAGGCCATCCGCCTGGAGGAACGGCCCGACGAGGTGGTGGCGGAGCTCGCCAACGGCACCTCGATCAGCGCCCGCCATGTCTTCAACGTGACCTATTCGCAGATCAACACGTTGCTGAAGACCGCAGGGCTCGCCCCGGCCGAGGTGAAGCACGAGCTTGCGGAAATCGCATTGGTGCGCCCGCCCGCTCAGCTCGCGCCCTATGGCTTCACCGTGATGGACGGGCCGTTTGTCTCGATGATGCCGTACCCGGCGGAGCAACTGCACTCACTGACCCATGTGCGCTACACGCCTCATGCGAGTTGGACCGACGCGACGGCGGGGCGCCCGGCCTATGACGTGTTTCGCGGGCTCGAGAAGACAAGCCGGCATCGACATATGATCCTCGACGGCGCGCGTTATGTTCCTGCGCTTGCGGAAGTCGAGTGGGCGAAGTCCCTGTACGAGATCAAGACCGTCCTGTTGAGAAACGAGCGGGACGACGGCCGCCCGATCCTCTATCAACGCCACCCGGCGGACTCACGGATCATCACCATCATGGGCGGCAAGATCGACAACATCTACGACCTGTTCGATCTCATCCGCATGAGCCGGCCCGAATGGGCCGGCGTGAACGAAGGCTACGTCCACGGAGAAGCTCCGCGGCGCCTGGGAGCAGCCGAATGAACCACGCCTCGCCTGATACGACCTTCCCGGCGGATTGGGATTTGCCAGCCTTCGAGACCGAGGTGAGAGAGCCCAGGCGGCATAGCCATGCCTTGGTTATCCCCGTCATCAATGAGGGAGAGCGTATCCGCGCGCAGCTGCGCCGAGTGGAGGCCGCTCAGCTGCCTGTGGACGTGGTGATCGCCGATGGCGGCTCGACGGACGGCTCTCTCACTCCGGACATCCTGGCGGCGACCGGTGTGCGTGCGGTACTCACGAAACGCGGACCAGGCCGCCTCAGTGCGCAATTGCGCATGGCTTATGCGTGGTGCCTGCAACAGGGCTATGCCGGAATCGTCACGATCGACGGCAACGGCAAGGACAATGTGAACGCCATCGCGGTGTTCGTCGAGTGCCTCAAGGCCGGCGACGACTACGTCCAGGGGTCGCGCTACCGAAAGGGCGGGAAAGCTGTCAACACACCGCTTGAACGCACCTTGGGCAACCGGCTGATCCACGCCCCGCTCATGAGTCTTGCCGGGAGAAGATGGTTCACCGACACCACCAATGGCTATCGCGGCTACTCCCGTCGCTATCTGCTCGACCCGCGGGTCGCGCCCTTCCGCTCCGTGTTCATGAACTACGAGCTGCTGTTCTACCTCACCGTTCGTGCCGGGCAGCTCGGCTACAAGGTCCGGGAAATCCCGGTGGAGAGATCCTACCCAAGGAGCGAGCCGACGCCGACGAAGATCAACGGCGTCGGCCCGAAGCTGGCCGTGCTTCGTCAGGCCATCGACGCCGCCCGCGGCCGCTTCGCGCCCTGAGAGGGCTTCGTTGCAGCGGCCCGAGCCGCCGGCAACTGCGCGTTATTCGTCGTCGGCGGCAGCATCTTTCAGAGAAAGGATCGGTGTAGCCGTCGGCCACGCAATCCGAATCTGCGGGTCGTTCCAGGGAATGACGCGTTCGCTCGATCGATCGTAGTATTCCGTTGCCTTGTAAAGGACCTCGGTGTTGTCCTCCAGCGCCAGGAAGCCGTGAGCGAAGCCCGGGGGAATCCAGATCTGCCGTCGGTTCTCAGCGCTCAATTGCTCACCAACCCAGCGTCCATAGGTGAGCGAGTCCTGGCGAATATCAACGGCGACGTCAAAAATCGCCCCTCGAACCACGCGAACGAGCTTGCCTTGCGCATGTGGCGCGAGCTGATAGTGAAGCCCGCGCAGCACGTCCTTGCGGCTGATCGAGTGATTGTCTTGAACGAACTCGGTGTTCACGCCGGTGAGGCGGACGAATTCGCGCTTGTTGAAGCTTTCGAAAAAGCAGCCGCGGACATCGTCAAAGACGGTGGGCTCGAATACGACGACATCAGGAATGGCGAGGCGGATGATTTTCATTGTACGTTTCGATGCGATGGCAAGACGGATCGCCGATGCTGCTCACGATGCATCCGCGCATTCTCGAGGGCGATGCTGGGAGCGGCCTGCGGAGCGGCGTTGCTTCCGTTACACCGTCTGCTCCCGAGGAAGGCTTTCAAGGTAGTGCCCGTAGCCGCTCTTTCCCAAGGGCTTGGCCAGCGCGAGCAACTGTTCATCGCTTATCCAGGACTTTCTCCAGGCGATCTCCTCCGGGCAAGCGACCTTGAAGCCTTGACGTTTTTCGAGGGTGGCGATGAATTGACCTGCTTCGAGCAGCGAGTCGTGGGTGCCCGTATCAAGCCAAGCGTATCCACGACGCAGGACTTCCGTTCTCAGTTGGCCATCTCTGAGATACAGCCGATTGAGGTCGGTGATCTCCAGCTCTCCGCGCGTCGAGGGCTTCAAAGACCTTGCCCGCTCGACCACCGTATTGTCGTAATAGTAAAGTCCCGTAACGGCATACGACGACCGAGGCTGCTTCGGCTTCTCTTCGATGCTCACGACCTGGCCGCGGGAGTTGAATTCGGCTACGCCATAGCGTTGAGGGTCCTGGACGTGATAAGCGAATATCGTCGCTCCCTCGGAGCGAGCGTTGGCTTGCGAAAGCAATTGGTCGAAGCCGTGCCCGAAAAAAATATTGTCTCCGAGCACCATGGTGCACGCGCTCCCGGCCAAAAAGTCCTCGGCGATCAAGAACGCTTGCGCCAGACCATCGGGGGAAGGCTGCACAGCATAGGCCAGGTTGATGCCCCATTGATGGCCATCGCCCAGGAGGCGTTGAAAGCGGGGCAGATCGTCCGGCGTAGAGATGATCAAAATCTCGCGCAGACCGCCCAGCATGAGCGTTGTCAGCGGATAGTAGATCATCGGCTTGTCGTAGACAGGAAGAAGCTGCTTCGAAAGCGACAGGGTTGCGGGGTGAAGGCGGGTTCCAGAGCCGCCTGCGAGGACAATGCCTTTGCGCGTCATGTTGGGTTCTCGATCAATGCGCGAACGGTTCGCTCGACCCCTATCCGCCAGTCCGGCAACAAGACCTCAAATTGCTGGACCAGCTTGGTGCAGTCCAGTCTTGAGTTGAGAGGGCGGCGAGCTCGCGAGCGGTAGTCTTCCGATGTCACCGGGATGACAGCCTCCGGGCTGCAAGCGAGTTTCTCGCCATGTCGGTGGGCGATCTCGAGAAGGTAACGCGCACAACCGTACCAAGTCGTCTCGCCCGCACAAGAGAGGTGATAGATACCCGAGCGGACCTTGGTGGTGAGGATGTGCTCGAGAGCGCGCACGGTCACGTGGGCGACCGTGTCGGCCCCGGTTGGGGCGCCGGTCTGGTCGAAGACGACCCTCAAATGGTCGCGAACACGCGCCAGTGTCAGGATCGTTCTGATGAAGTTGCTCCCGTGGGGCGCGTGGAGCCAGCTCGTCCGAAAGATCAGGTGTCGACATCCTGACTGCTCGATCGCAATCTCGCCTTCGCGCTTTGTGAGGCCATACACACCAAGAGGATCGGTTTCGCTGGTTTCAGTATAGGGCGAAGTTGAAAACCCATCGAACACATAGTCGGAAGAGTAATGGACCAGCCAGATGTCTCGCGCTCGCGCGAATTCTGCCAGGACCCGGACGGAGTCCACATTGACTACTCGCGCGCGCTCTGGCTCGACTTCTGCTTCGTCGACATCGGTATAGGCGGCGGCATTGATAATGACGTCTGGTGATTGCGAAGCTAGGAACGCTCGTACGGAATCTGGACGATCAAAGTCAGCATCGCTGCGCCCGGCCAGGGTGAGGCTATAGGTCGCGGGCACTGCACGCTGGAGTTCAGTGCCGACCTGCCCATCCTTCCCAAAGATCAAGAGTCTCATTCGTCGTGTTTCTGAGCCCAATCTCGATAAGCGCCGCTGGTCACGTCCGCGACCCAGTCCCTGGCGTTGAGATACCAGTCAACCGTCTTTTCAAGGCCGATTTCGAAGGTTTCGACCGGTCGCCAGCCGAGATCGCGTCTGATCTTATCCGCATCTATAGCATAGCGCCGGTCGTGCCCAGGCCGATCTTTCACAAACTGTATTTGCTCCGCATAAGATCGTGTGTCTGGGCGCGGTCTGATGCGATCGAGGATCGTGCAGATCGTGGTTACCACGTCGAGATTGGTTCTCTCGTTGTTCCCACCGATATTGTAGGTTTCGCCGGGCCGGCTGTTGGCCAGGACCAGCCGAATGGCACGGCAATGATCGCCCACGTAGAGCCAGTCACGCACGTGCTGTCCGTCACCGTAGATTGGAAGCGGTTGAATCTTGAGAGCTCGATCGATGATCAGCGGGATAAGCTTTTCCGGAAACTGGTAGGGCCCGTAATTGTTTGAACAGTTCGTAATCATGGTCGGCAAACCGTAGGTATGATGCCAAGCTCGCACGAGGTGGTCTGACGCGGCCTTTGAGGCGGCGTAAGGGCTGTTTGGCATATAGCGATCGGTCTCGCTGAACGGTGGGCCGGCTGGCGTGAGCGAGCCGTAAACCTCGTCTGTGGAGATATGCAGGAAGCGAAAGCTTTCTTGCTCGTGAGCCGGTAGTCCTAGCCAGTATTCTTTTGTGCACTCCAGCAGGCGGAAGGTGCCCTCGATGTTGGTGCTGATGAAATCTCCGGGTCCGTGAATGGACCGGTCGACATGCGACTCGGCGGCGAAATTCACGATCGCGCTGGGCCTCATGCGAGCCAGCAACGATTGAACGAGATCCACGTCGCCGATGTCGCCCCGCACGAACATATGCTTCGGGTTGCCATGCAAAGCCGCTAGATTCTTGATGTTGCCGGCATAGGTGAGTTTATCCAACGTGACGACGGGCGAATCATTCGTTGCGAACCAATCGAGTATGAAGTTCGCGCCGATGAATCCCGCGCCACCGGTAACCAAAATGGTGCGGGACCCAAGCTCCGCCATCGCCGCAATCCCCATCGATTCAAAATCGCCTGAACGTTGCCGCGATCTTAAGACCGATGTTGTCGAGAGCTGTCTGCCGATAAACGCCGGATCGCTTCAAATTGCCTAGACGAGACGGCAGGGTGCCAATCCTGGCTCTCTTGAAAAGCTCGAAGGTCTTGCGGTTTTCGGGTGTCATCTGGGACATAAAATCTTGAAGAAAGCTGATATTGGTATCGATCCATCGAGCAAAGCGCCCGGCGCTGAGCATCTGAATTCGCCGCAGGCGCGCCGACAGGTGCCGGTTTGATCCTTGCGCATTCGAAGAGTGCTGCCGGTAAGAAAGGCTCGGAATCGAATCGTAACAGACTGCCCCCCCAACCGCTGTGACGAGTTGGTAGGTGGCCCAATCGTGCGATACGATCTCATTCCTGATTTGCTCGACGAGTCGTTTTGCAGCGCGATTGAATACCATCGTATTGCCTCCGCCGATATTCTCGACGAGTGCGTTCTGAAAGCTCGGTGGTCGGACGAACAGCGGTGAACGTCCGATTGGTCTACCAGAAGCGTCGATCAAATCGGTACGAGAGCAATACAGCCCTGGTACGTCTTCGGGTATCGTGTCCAGCCAAGCCACGGCGCGCTCAAGCTTGTCTGAGTGCCATATGTCGTCCTGGTCGCTGAAGGCAAAATAATCGCCTTCGATGGTTGGATGCTTGACGAGGCTAAGGTAGTTCGCCGCAAATCCACGTTGGGGTCCGACCACAATCTCGACAGCCTGCTGCACTGTCGTTTTGAAGCGCTGGATCAAATTGAGCGTGTCGTCCTCTGATCCGTCGTCGGAGACGTAAAGTTGCCATTCGCGATGGGTCTGCCGCTTGTATGAGTCGAGTTGCTCCGGCAGATACAAGGCTCCATTCCAGGTTCCAAGCAATATTGCGACGCGCTTGGTGGATAAAGACGGATGATCTTTCATTTTGATTGTACAGGTATTCATCTTTCACTGGCAGGCTTCATCACAAGATACCCTGGGTCTGGTCAATACAAGGACTATTCTGTCGGGCTGACGGACCGAGCGTCGTCCGCGTCTGCCATGGAAGCTCGAATGGGTCGCAACTAAGAACGCGTGCGACATGTCGGGAATTGTCTCCCGCAGGCTCTAACGGCCGCAGGCAGGCAAGTCGAGCCAAGCCCGCCGACGAATGGCGGTGCTTTCGGTGATCGGCGGAGGCAATCGGCTGAACGACAGGCTCGGGGCGGCGATCATCGAGCTTGTGGAGAACGTCGAACTCTTTGCGGGTCAGGTGGTCGAGGAAAGTCCGCCAAGGTGCGGACGCGACTAGGCCGAGCGAGAGTTGGAGGACGTATTCGCTTTTGATAAAGTATTATAATACCGCTCATCCTAAGGCAATTTCTGTGAGGCTGATCGAGTCGGAGAGCTGATATCAGAGTGAAAGGACGAGCAGAAGTGGTCGTGTCATTCGAGAGCGGGTGAGTCGGTCGCGTCTGTCACGGACATTCGCGATGCACGGACGGAGGGTTTGACTTCATGCCGATGCATGGCTGGTCGCGCCTGGGGCGAGCGGCGAAAGTTCAGCTCATCATGCGAAGCATGGTCGGAACGAGACGACCGCAATCCGCTGCGTGGCGACAAGCAAGGCTAGAATCCAGCGACGATCAGGGATGAGCGAGCGCCGGCGGGAGCGGGACGGAGGGAGGGCGTCACCCGACCGGAGGACCGTTATGAAAGGGTCGTTGTCACGGTCACGGTCTTCCGGTGGTACGGCGCTCCTCACCGGGAGGGGGGAGCTCCGCACCTCCGAGCGGCAGCTGAATCGAGACCAGCGTGCTCATGGAGAAGGTTGAGGCTTTGCCTCGGTACTCCTTCGCTTTCGCTAATCGACTGGATGATCCTCTGCCCGACGGGCAACCTCGCATGCCCGGTATGCACTAAGTGTCCGTCGTGCCAGTTTGTCGCGCACGTCTCCCTTGCACCGTCGGATCAGATCATCTTCGCATTCTCGCGCATCCCAGCTCGCTGAAGAGGGCTCGTTTCGCGATCGTCACGCGCTGTTGCGAAGAAGGCCGTGCACCAGGATCATGACGAGTGGTCATCGCGCGTGTCGACGTGGGCCGCGGCGCGTCCGCGACGGAAACGGGAGCGGGCTCCCGGCGGATAGGCGCGTGCAAGACAGTTGTGCTCGATCCGATGTTGCATCATGTCTCTGCGGGTTTGACGCTCATCCTGGCTCAGGATGAGGTCGGAACGCGGCATGGTCGAGCACAGCAGAAGAAAGCCGGCCTCGACGTCCTCGGGATATACCGTGAGCGCGCCGGAGCGATCGACGCTGCCCGCCAGAAGACGCGCCGCGCAGGCGATGCACCAGCCTTGCTCGCAGATGTAGGGACTGTCGATTCCGGCATCGATCATGGCATAGAGGAGATACTCGTCCGCCGCCGCGAGGAAGCTGTAGATGCGATCCGGCCGCTCAAGCCGGACGAGAAACTGCTTGGCGTCGCCTGTATTGGACTTGGCCGAGAGCTCCGTCATCGTTCACCACCGGCTGTCCGGGAGCGCGACTTCGCCGATGCGGCCGGTCGCGTAACAATGCGCCGCCGCGATGATGCGTATGGCAATGGCCAGCTCGCTCTCATCGCGCGGCGCGTAGATGATCAGGCTCTGCGGCGGCACGGCGCCGGCCATGTAGCGCGCGAAGGGATGCACCGTGCCCCAGCCCTTGGCCGCAACCTTCTGCGCCCATTTGGGCCGCAAGGCCAGGTGCAGTGATCCATCCGGACGAACGATGAGCCAGACCGGGGCGAAAACGAACGCCTCCGGCTGGCCCATGGCGTGGGCGCCATCGAGCGCGAAGGCGCGGCCGGCGGCCTTCAGCGGCGCAGGGACCTCGTCGACGCCGGACAGCGCGCGCGCGTAGCAGCCAAGTTGCGCGGCGAAACTGGGGGATGCGGCATCGTCGAGCTGGTGGCATGGCCATGTCGATGCCAGTCGCGGGCGGCCGCCGCGACGTGCCGCAAGGCGGCGCAGTCCCGGGGCCATCGCCCAGGCCGGGGGAATCCCGTGCAACCTTCGGCTAGCCGAAACTGTCATAGTGAAGCTGCGTGATCGGAACGTCGGCGCTGCGCAGCAGCGACTTGACTGCGTTCACCATCACCGGAGGTCCGGCGACGTAGAACTCGGCCGCGGCCGGCGCGGCGATCGTCGATGTGATGGCGTCGGTGACGAAGCCCGACGCATGCGGCCAACCCGGCGGCGCGATTTCGACCACGGGCAAATAGCGGGCGTGGGGAATCCGTGCGACCGCCGCCGCCAGCATGTCACCAGCGGCGAGATCGGTCGGAGCGCGTGCGCCGTACAGGATATCCACCGGCGCTTCGAAATCGAGACGCGCGGCGGCCGCCTCGCGCAACATCGCAAGGATCGGGGCGACGCCGGTGCCGCCCGCCACGAACACCTTACGGCCGGGCTGGCGCCGCAAGGTGCAGGCGCCGAACGGCGCCTCGATGGTGAGGCGCGCGCCGGGCGCCAGTGCCGCGAGCGTATTGCTGCCTCTGCCGCCATCGTAGCGCTTGGCGATGAACTGCAGGAGTCTGCCGCCGGGCAGGTTGCACATCGAGTAGCAGCGCCGCAGGCTATCGCCGAGATGCAGGATCGCATATTGGCCGGGCCGGAAAGCGATCGGCTCGGACGTCTCGAAGCTGAACTGGCGAATCTCCGGCGCGAGATCCTCGACATCCGATAGGATCGCCTCTCGCTCGACGCATCGCGGCACCGGCGCGGACCATTCGCCGGGACCGCGCGCGATGGTGATGTCGGAGATCGCGCGCGACTGGCAGGCAAGAATGCGGTTGCGCCGCGCATCGCGCGGATTGACGGCCGGCGCACCCGGAAACATCAGATCGACCTGTCCGTCGACGATCGTCACCTTGCATGCCCCGCAACTTCCCCAGCCGCATTCGTAAGGCAGCGCGACGCCCCCACGCCGCGCGGCCTGCAGGATGGTGGCATGGTCGGCGATGTCGACTGCGACACCATCGGGCTCGATGCGGAGTTGCCGGGTCATGAAGGCCATCCTTCCGGGCTTGGCGGTTTGCGCAGCACACGGACCGCGCCTGCCAACTACAAGCCGCACTCCGCAACCAGCCTGGCCTGGGCGGTCATGGTGCGGTTGAGGATCGTCTGCATACCGTCGGCGGCCGGCGCGGTGGACAGCGCCTCGCTGAGGCCGCGTGCGGCGCGCTCGCCAAGCGGCAGCCACTTGGCAATCCACTCCCGCAGCAGATCCGCATGTGCCGGAACCTTGCCTATGGCGTAGGCCACCAGGGCCTTGGTGGTCTCGACCGCATAGGCTTCGTCGTAGTTGCGGAAGTCGTCGTGCAGCAGCGCCAGCAGGTCATCGTCGTTCGCGCGCGCAAGCTCGGCAATTTCGCGATTGAAGATGTGATCGAAGATCGGCCGCAGCACCAGATTGCGGGAGACGAAGGCCTCGCCCCAGTCATAGGCGATCAGCTGCTTCTCGACCAACTCGCGCAAACCCTGCCATTGCGGTGCCTGCGTCCAGATCGTTCGGGCAATGCCGCTGTCGGCGAGCTCCGGGCGTCCGGTATCGAGCGCGAGCGCCTTGGCCAGATAGGCCTGGCGCTGCACCCGGCGCATCTCGTTGCCCATCTGGAAGTAGAAGGTGTTGGTGACGAAGGCGGACGGCGCCATTTGCGCGACATAGGCCGCGCTCATCTGCATCGCATGTCCGGGGAAACGCACCGGCAGATAGGCCTGGCCCAGGAAGTCGAGCCACGCAGCCGGCAGCTTGCGATAGCTGTCCTGGCGTTCGAACTCGTCGATCAGATTGTCGCAATAGACCTCGCGATCCTTCTGATCGGTGACATAACGCCGATAGGTGTAGGTGAGGGGATCGCGATAGCCCTCCCAATCATCGAGGTTGAACCTCGAGCCCTCGCGATTCTGCAGATAGAACTGGTTGACCGGCCAGCTCTCCGACAATTCGAACGGCGCCGGTGCGCGGCGGAAATGGCTGTGGAACTTGTAGGTGACGGCCTCGTATTCCGACGGCAGCCGGCGTTCGGTCCACAGGCTCCAGGTCTTCTTCTGCTTGCGCGCAGCCGGCTTCGCGGTCATTGCGGTCATGACGTGTCCTCCCGGAATTTATGCTGTATGGATGGTCCAGACCCATTCGTCGTCCATCGAATCGAGCCGGCCGCCGAACGACACCAGGCTCGGCTCGATCTCGGCGAGCCGGAACGGCCGGCCCAGCGCCGCCTGCATGCTCTTCTGCGTCAGGCGAAAATTCCGATCGGCCTGGATGCGGACGTAGCCGCCGCGGTCCTCGACGACGATCTCGGCGTCAGGATTGTCCTGCTCGCTTGCTGCGATCACGGCGTCGATGATGTCCTCGTCGACGCCGCGGATGACGGGGCCGACCAGTTTCGGTGCTGCTGTCGTGGTCATGAGCTTCGTCCTATGCATCCTGTTCGGTCTTGTGGCGCAGGCGGCGCAGCCGGCCGTCATGGGGCACGCCGACGAGAATGGCTTCGCCTTCCTTCTTCACCTCGTAGCGGAAGAGGCGGCAGTCGCGCGGGTTGAGGCCGCGGCCGTCCTCCATGCTGAACTCCCACTCATGGGCCGAGCAGGTGATGGTGCCGGCTTGGAAATCGACCTTGCCGTCGGCCAGCAGGATCTCCTGGTGCGGGCACATGCCCTGGAAGCAGCGCAGTTCGCCGCCCGGCAGATGCACCACGATCACCTCCTCGCCGTCGACCTCGACGCCGAGAAAGTCGCCCTCCCAGAGGTCGTCCAGAGTGGCGACTTGCCGCCATGTCACGCTGGCATCGTCAGACATAGGCCACCTCGATCCAATCCATCGGCTGGATGCCGGATTGCGCGACCGTCATCGACGACGGCAGCTCGCGGCCGTTGTGATAGACGCATTTCGGCGCGCTCTTCTCGGCGACGCGCAGTCCGACTGCGTGCTGCGCGACCTTGTCGGCCACGATGCTCATGTCGTCGCTGTCGTCGACGGGGATGAGCAGGACGACGAAGTCGCCGCGGAAATTGGCTTGGAGCGGGAACAGGGCCACGCTTGCCTCCCAGATGTGTTGTTATCTGTTGTGATGTCGCGGTCGGGCCGCTCGTGAGCGGCGCCTCTCTGTCTATGCTGTCAGCCGCGAGCAGATCACTCCGCCGCGAGGCGGGATGCGCCGTGCCAGGCGTAGTCCTGGGCGTCGTTGCCGGCGACGTCGGGCGTGATGCCCATGTATTGCAGCGCGCCTTCCAAGGTCGGCGGCTGGATGTGGCCGGCCAGGAAGCGGTCGACAATCGAGAGGTGAGTATCGTAGCGCTCGGGCTGGCTCTTCCACACCCACTCGCAGACCTCGCAGCAGAAGTTCAGCTTGCGGCCGTTATGCGTGGTGATGCGCGGCGCCTTGCCGATGCTCGGGCTGCAGATCGGGATGTGGCAGCAATTGCAGACGATCGGCAGGGTCGCCGGATAGGTCTTCTCGATCTGGCCGGTGCGCACGTTGTCGCCGATCACGTCCCACTTCTTGCCGAAGCGGTCGTTCCAGCCGGGATATTTCTGCTCCAGCCAGTCGCGCTCGGCGGCGGACACGCCGGCGTCCGGATTCCACCACACGGTCGGTCGCCAGAACCAGACGCCCATGTGATAGGCGTGATGGACCCAGTCGAGCTCCGGCAGGAAGTGCTCCTCCCAGTACCATGGCACGTTCATGCCGAGGTCCTTGAACTGGTCCATGAACTGCCGGCAGATCCAATCCTGCATGAACTCCTTGAACGACATCGTCCGGCTTTCCAGCGGCGTGTAGTAGTCCATGGAGATACCGGTCAGCAGCGCGAACAGCTTCCACGATCGCCAGAACATCTGGTCGACCATCTTCTGCGCCTCGGCCTTCCTGCCGTTGTTGATCATGATCTTCAGTGTCGGCTCGCCCTGCTGCGAATGCCGCGCCTCGTCGGTCTGGATCGAGGAGATCAGCGCACCGAACTCGATGTCGCCGACATGCAGCGCGTCGGAGGCCATGCCGAGGAACTGCAGATTGGTGAAGCCGGTCTCGAACGTAAATGTGAGCTGGATGGCCGTCGACATCGCATCATTGGCGGTGAACATGTCATCGAACAGGCTCCGCGCCGCGATCACGCCCCATTCGTTGGTGTGCATCGCCTTGTGAGCCCAATCGAATTGCGGGTCCTTTCCGAGCAGGCAATAGGGGAAGTAGATCTGTGCCTGGCCGTGGCGGCACTCGTCCAGCGTCCCGAACGTGGCCATGTTGCGCCAGGCGGCGGCACGGCCGAACCGCGCCATGCGTGCCTCTCCGATCGAGGCGAAATATTCCGGAACCGGAATCGCGCCGTAATGCGCCTTGATCGCCGACTTCCACCCGGCATCGAGATTGTCATACAGATTGGAACGCGCGATCGTCGAGCGGATCGAATAGATGCCGTCGTCCTTTCCGGCCTGGTTGTGGACGTATTCGCGATAGGTCAGCTTGTACGGCTCGTCCCAGCCCCACCATTGCTCGCCATGGATGCCGAAGCTCTTGGAAAGCTCCTCGGGGAAGACCTCGTCCTCGCTGACATAGGAGAAGGCCCAGTTCATGTCGCGGGCTGTATCGTAATAATCCCGCCGCTGCAGCTTCGGCATCGTTGCTCCTCCCGAGCTTGATGGTCGCGTTCGTTCTTCTTCGTTGCGGCCGCTGCGCCGCCCTTGAACGGGCGGACATTGTGCGGCTGCTGTCGGGCGCACGATCTCTTTTCTTGGATTGATCGGTCGTCGCTCGATGTTACGTGTTCAGTGTAGAACCCGTTCTTTGGTTTTTCTTTAGGTCGTCCTGAACACCCAGATCGACGGCAACTCGCGGCGATGCGAGCGCAGCCGACCCGCGGCGAATGCGGCTTTGTCACCCACGGGATGATGCGATGCGAGATGATGAATCGGTAGCGTCGATGATCGACGCGTTCGTATCGACGCGACGTATTGGCCCGCTCGAGCGAGCAGCTCGGGGCGCGTCATCAGCCGGTCATGTGGAGGACACGAGGAGGCCGGCGCTGCCTCCGGACGATCAGCGGCTGCGGCCGACGACGCGCAGCGTCAGTCCGTCGAGGGCGTCTGTGATTGCGATCTGGCACGCGAGGCGGCTCTCCGGCCGCACGTCCGTGGCCTCGAATTCGAGGACGTCGGCCTCGATCTCACCCGCCGGGCCGACACGGTCGAGCCAGGCCTCGTCGACGTGGCAATGGCAGGTGGCGCAGATGCAGGAGCCGCCGCATTCGCCGATGATACCGTCGACACTGTTGCGCTTCGCTGCCTGCATGGCGCTTTCGTCGCGCTCGGCATCCACCGTCCGCACCGTGCCATCGGGCTCGATGAAGGTGATCCTGGGCATGAGCGTTCGCGTCCCTAATTGAACTGCCGGCCGCCGTCGACGATGAGGGTCTGGCCGGTGATGAAGGCGGCTGCGGGCGAAGCGAAGAACAGCGCGCCGCCGACCATGTCGTCGACATCGGCTGCGCGTTTCAACGCTCCGCGCGAGACGCCGTATTCGGCGGCATTCTCCATCAGGCCGAGGCTGGCCTCGGTGAGCGTGAAGCCGGGCGCGATGGCGTTGACGGTGATCTTGTCGTCGCCGAGCTCGCGCGCCAGCGCGCGGGTCATCGCGATCACGGCGCCTTTCGAGGACACGTAATGCAGCCACATCGGCGAGCCGCTCATCACCGTCGCAGAGGAGACGTTGATGATGGCGCCGCCGCCGATGCGTCGCATCCAGGGGGCGGCGGCCTTGCTCATCATCCACACCCCCTTGACGTTGACGCGCATGACGCGGTCCCATTCGGCCTCGGGGATTGCCTCGAAGCCGCGGCGCTCCAGCCCGGCATAGATCGCGGCATTGTTGACGAGAACATCGACACCGCCCATGCGTGCGGCGGCGAACTGTGCCAGCGCTGTGGTGGACGGCTCGCTCGCGACGTCGACCTCGGCGGCATGCGCCTGGCCGCCCGCGTCGCGGATCAGCCGCGCGGTCTCCTCGACCCCGCCGAGGCGGATGTCGGCGGCCACGACCTCCGCGCCTGCGGCGGCGAAGGCGAGCGCGAAGCCGCGGCCGAGCCCGCCGGCGGCGCCGGTGACGACAACGCGCTTGCCATGCAGCTGGATCGTGCTCATGCGGACACCTGGATATGCAGCAGGTCGGTCATGTCAGCGGAGGCCGTACTCTCGGCGATCAGCGCCTGGGCCATGGTGGTACCGGCATCGGTCAGCATCGACGGCAGCACGAAGCTCTCGAGCATCGCGAGCGTCTCCTTCGGCGGCGTGTCGAACCAGCCGCCGATCGTGGCGACCCCGTGGCCGGTGAAGCGCCACAGCTTGTCGGCATCCTTCATCAGAGCATCCTCCCGCGAGATCGCGGCCTTGCGGGTGTCGTGGCCGTCGATGATCGCCAGGATGGTCTCGACCTGCAGTCCGGGAATGGCGAGCCGCTTGAACGCCTCCGCCGCAATCTTCACGCCCTCGATCTCGTGGGCGCGCTGCAGCTCGGGATATCTGGGATTGGGACCGACGGCAGCGGCGAGCTGCTCCGGCGGAAACTTCTTCCAGCCGACGTCGTGCATGAGGATCGCAGGCAGCACGATCGAGGCATCGACGTCCGGATGCAGTCGCAGCAGCGCTTGGCCCAGCCGATAGGAAATCAGGGTGTGCTCATCGTTCGAGCGCACGTCGAGCCAGGGCCGCGCGGCCAGCCAGATCGGCAGATCCTGGTCGCGCAGGAAATACGTCATCGCAGCTCCGCGTCGTAGGTGAGATAGATCGTCTTGTATTCGAGATAGTCCTCGACCCCGTAGAGGCCCTTCTCGCGGCCGATGCCGCTCTGCTTGATGCCGCCGAATGGCGCGCGCTGGCTGGAGCGCTGGATGTCGTTGACCCACACCGAGCCGGCTTCGAGGCGTTCGGCCAAGGTCAGTCCGGTCGCGAGATCGCGCGAGAACACGAAGGCGGCGAGGCCATAGACCGTCGCATTCGCCAGCCGCAGCGCCTCCCTGCGATCATCGAACGGAGCGACACCGAGCACCGGCCCAAAGGTTTCCTCGGTCATCACGAGAGAAGCGGGATCGGCATCGGCAATGACCGTCGGCGGCAGGAACCAGCCCTTGTCGTAGAGCCCGCCCGTGAGCCTTGCGCCTCCGGTCAGCAGCCTCGCGCCGCGAGAGCGCGCATCGGCAATCTGCTGCTCGCTGTTGCGGAAGATCTTCTCGTTGACGAGGGGCCCGAGCGCGCAGGTCGAGATCAGGCCGTTGCCGACGTCGAGCTGCAGGACCTTGTCGGTGAGCGCATCGAGGAATCTCGCATAGGCGGCCCGCTCGACATAGACGCGGTTGACGCGGTAGCAGAACTGGCCGGAATTGGCGAAGGCGTGGCGCGCGATCGCCGCGGCCGCTACGCCGACATCGGCGTCGGCGCAGACGATGGCCGGACACTGGCCACCGAGCTCGAGCGTGACGCGCTTCATCGTGCCCGCGGCTGCCGCGGCAATCGCCTTGCCGGCCCGCGTGCCGCCGGTGAAGGCGATCTTGCGCGGCGTCGGATGCTCGATCATCTGCATGCCGATGTCGGGGCCGCGGCCGGTCACGACGTTGAAGCAGCCATCGGGATAACCCGCCGTCTTGAAAAGCTCGGCGAGCCGTAGGGTCGACAGGGGGGTGTCCTCGGCGGGCTTGGCGACGACCGTGCAGCCGGCCATCAGCGCCGCGCCCAGCTTGAAGCAGAGCAGGGTGACCGGATAGTTGAACGGCGTGATCGCGATGACGACGCCGACGGGCTCGCGGGTGATGATGATTTTCTCGCCGGCCACGCCCGTCAGCGGCATCTCGGCGTGCAGGCGCAGGCCTTCCTCGGCATAGACCTCGAGCAATTCGGCCGAGCGCTGGATTTCGGTGATGGCGCCCGACAGCGGACGGCCGAGCTCGCGGGTCAAAAGACGGCCGAGCTGCTCGGCGTTCTCGCGCATCAGCCGCGCGGCGGCCTTCTGCAGGCGTGCGCGCTCCGCGACTGGCGTTGCCTTCCAGGCCTGGAATGCCGTCTCCGCCGAGCGGATCGCGGCGTCGACGTCGGCACGACCGGCGTCGGGAACGCAGTCGATGGTCTCGCCGATGGCGGGATCGAGCACGTCGAAGGTCGCGCCGCTCAGGGCTGCAACCCAGCGGCCATCGATGAACATGTCCATGTCCGCGGGCCCTCGGCTCAGATCAGGTCGAGCATCAGCGCAACGCGGGTCTTGGCCAACGCCTCCTCGGCCATCTGTCGTCCGATCTCGGTCTCGAGCAGGGCGAACTGAGCCGTCAGGCGCGCGGCATATTGGTGTGGCGTCATCTTGAACCAGTCGCAGGCGACGGCGACACCCGTGGTGGTGAAGCGCCACAGCTTGTCGGCGTCGCGCACGATCCGGTCGTTGAGCGAGCGCGGATAGGGGCGGGTGTCGTGGCCGTCGATGATCTCGGCGACTGCGACGATGACGGCTTCCGGCCAGTCGGCCTGCTCCAGCACCGCGCGCGACATGCGCACGCCTTCGCTCTCGTGCAGGAAGCGCACGTCGGACTGCATCATGTTCGGGCCAAAGCCCTTCTCGATGATGTCGGTCATGTCGATCGAGTACCAGCCGATGTCGTGCAGGATGATCGCGAGCGAGACGATGTCCTCGTCCGCATCTGGATAATGTGCCAGCAGCTTGCGCGCATAAGCGTAGGACAGCGGAATATGCACATCGTTCTTGCGGGCGCGCATGTACGGCTCGCTGATGCGCCACACCTGATCGTAGCGGCTGCCGATCTCGGGCCTGTCGAGCATTGCAATGTCCAATCTTGCGGGGAAGGCCGGCGCCACCGGCCTTCCAGGGTTCGTGGGTCAGGAGAGAACGGTGACTTCGCCGGTCGAGCCGTCGACGCGCAGCATCTGGCCGTTCTTGATCGAGGAGCTTGCGCGCCCGGTGCCGGTGACTGCGGGCAGTCCGTATTCGCGGCACACGATCGCCGCGTGGGACATCATGCCGCCGATATCGGTGACGATCGCGTTGATCTTGCCGAAAATCGGCGCCCAGCTCGGCGCGGTCACCGGCGCCACCAGGATTTCGCCCTGTTCGATCTGGCCGAGCTCGTCGGCCGAGCGCACCACGCGGGCGCGGCCCTCGACGATGCCGGGCGAGGCGGCCATGCCGGACAGCTTGGTCGTGTTCGCCGCACCGTCGAGCCAGCGGCCGATGCTTTCCGTGGTGATGCCCCAGAGCATGATCGTGAACGGCTCGGTGATCACATCGGGCGGATTGTTGAGCGCGGGCTGCGGCGGCGTCGTCGCCAGCGCCGCAAGGATCTTCTTGCGCCGCTCGATCTCCGGCGGCCAATAGGTCGGACCGATCGCAGGCGCGCCGACCGCCCAGCCATTGCCGTAGTCGAACAAGGCGTCGCGCACCTCCTGGCGATTGAGATAGAACAGGTCGTCCGCGTCCTTCCAGAAGCCGGCATCGCGGAAGATCGCGCCGAGCTCGCGCATCTTGCGCCAGAACACGCTCATCGACCAATGCTCGATGTAGAAATTGTGGTTCTCGACGTAGGGGAACACGGTGCGGGCAAGCCCGAGCTTGCCCTCGAAGGCGGCGCGCGCATCGGCATCCAGCATCTCGGCATATTCGGAGGTGATGCGGTCGCGCTCGCGCGCGATGGCTTCCGTCGGTCGGTCGATCTCCTCGCCGCGCTGGACGCGGACGATGTAGTCCCTGATGTAGCCGAGCGGGATGTCGAGATGCTCGATCCAGTATTTGTCGGTCGAGTAGAAGCCGTTGCCCGAGGTGAAGTTGAACCAGGGGTCCTGCGCCTCCGTCCAGGCCTTCAGCCATTCGGCGCCGTTCGGTTCACGACCGACTGCAGCCAGTGTCTCGTCGACCGGGCCGCTCTTCATTGCCTCGGTGACGCCGAGCTTCACCGCGAGCTTGGCGAGCTTCTTCAGCTCGTCGTCGGGACGGAACAGGTCGACCTCGACGCCCTGCACCATCTTGGCGATCGCCTGGTCCGGAATGGTCGGGAACTGACCCTTCATGAAGCTGAAGAAGTCGAGATAGGCGGCGTAGCCGAGATTCAGGAACTCGAAATGATACTGCCATGTCTTGTACAGCAGCTGGATCGCCCGGTCGTAGGTCTCGGTCAACGCATAGGTGTTGTCGAGGCCAACGCCGCCCGTGATCCAGTCGAGCGGCACGGCATCGGGCAGCGGCTCGAAGCTGAGCGCCTCGAGGTCGGCGATGTTGGCGCGGACCTTCTTGTCCCAATTGGCCAGCAGGCGATCCCAGTTTTGGAAGTAGTAGCCGGCGCGCTCCATGAAATGCGGCACGCGGCCGCCGATCAGCTCGGGCGCGACCGCGACCGGGCTCATGTAGCAATAGCCGTTGTGGATGCGGTACTCGACGCCGTTGGCCGGCGGGATCAGATAATGCCGGGTGTTGTATTGCCCGAGGCACTTCACGGCAAACTCGACCGTGACGGCATCGAATGGCTTGAACGGGCTCGGCCAGTGCTGCGAGTCGCAGAACCAGAACTTGCCGTCCTCCTTGTCGCGCAGGCTGTTCTGGAACTGCAGATAATAGGGATAGAGCTTCTCCCAGCCCTCGGCGCCAGCAGGCGTCTTCAGGTCATAGGGACTCGGAAATTTCGCGTGCGCCGTCATGGTCGTTTCCCCTCATTGTCTCTGTTGTTCTTTGTCGTGATGCTCAGCCCTTGGCCTGGATCGGTGCGAGTAGCGTCCCCAGCACGCCGGCAATGCCGGTTTCGTAGACGGCTGTCGTCTGCTTCTTCTTCTGGCTCCACACCGTCTCTGGCCGGCTCTGTAGCGCCACCAGGTTCTCGTCCTCCGGCAGATCGGCATCGATCGCCCATTCGACGTCCTGCGGGCAGCCCATGCTGCGCTCGAGCGATTTGGCGAGCCGGGCGACGGCAAGGACCTGGGCATTGGTCAGAGAGGGCAGGGTGCGCCGCTCCGGTGCGATGACACGCTCGACGGTGCGTCGCGCCGCCCGATCGGCGACCAGCTCGAAATCCTTCTCGGAGATGCGCTGCTTGATCACCTGCAGCAGCACCTTCTCGACGACGAAATTGTCCGGCGTGATCTCGCCGGAGACCACCGGCTCGCCAAGCCCGAACGCGGCATCGATCACGATCTTGGTGCGATCGCCGTTGATCGGATCGAGCGTCATCGCCACGCCGGCCGCTGATGCATTGACCATCTTCTGGACGCCGACCGACATCAGCACGTCAATCTGGCCGAGCCCGTTCTCGGCGCGGTAGGAGATGGCGCGGGCATTGAACAGGCTGGCCCAGCACGCCTTGACCTTTTCGACCACGGCATCCTCGCCGACAACCCAGAGGTAGGTGTCCTGCTGGCCGGCGAAGCTGGCATCGGGCAGATCCTCGGCCGTCGCCGAGGAGCGCACGGCGACCGGCAGTTGGCCATCGGGCGACATCCGGCGATAGGCCTCGCGGATCGACTGCTCGACCACGCCAGGCATCGGCTGGGCGATGATCGCGTCGCGGATCTCGTGGGACAGCTTCTCCTCGTCATCGACGTCGTCGAGCACGATCCGCGACAGGCGGTCGCTGATCGTCGCCTCGAGCCCGTTGCTGCGCAGATGCAGGGCATAGGCGTCAGTCGCGACCGCAAAGCCTGCGGGCACGCGCACGCCTTGCGCGATCATGCGCGCGAGGCTGGCGCATTTGCCGCCGATGCGCGGGAAGTCCGCCTCGCACGCGGCTTCGAAGGGCACGATGAAGGATGCGGCTGCGTTGGCGCCCATGCGTCTGTTCCCCACCTTGTGACCCGGATCGCTTCCGGGCTTTGTTGATTGTGAAGCGCGTCCCGAAGACGAACGGGGCGCGTCAGGCCACGTCCCATTCGATCCGAAGCGCCGTCGGCACGCGAAACGAGATGTTGTGAACGAAGTCGTTCGTCTGGTCGGCGGCCAGCCGCAGGCCGGGAAGCCTGCGTGTCAGCTCTCCCAGCGCGATTGCGAACTCGATGCGGGCGAGCTGCTGGCCGACGCAGGTATGGATGCCGTAGCCGAACGCCAGATGGCTCCGTGCATCGCTGCGCCGGACATCGAAGCGGGCCGGTTCGGCGAACACGGTCTCGTCGCGGTTGGCGGAGCCGATCAGCAGCAGGATGTTGGAGTCCTTCGGCACGGGCATGCCGCCGATCTCCGCGTCCTTCAGCGCGCGCCTGCGCCATGCCACGATCGACGGGCTGAAGCGCAGCGATTCATCGACGGCGGTCGGAATCAGCTGCGGCTCGGCGATGATGGCTTCCCAGTTCTCACGCCGCTGCAGCAGCTCGCGCATGCCGTTGGCCATCAGGGTCGTCGTGGTCTCGTGGCCGGCGAACAGCGCGCTGTAGAGCACGCCGGCGATCTCCTCGTCGCTGATCTCGGCGCCGTCCTTCTGAAGCCGCACCAGATCGCCGGGCAGATCATCAGTCGGATTATCGTGGCGCTGGCGCACCAGATCGCGGCAGTAGTTCCAGTATTCCACCATGTTGTGGGCGTGCTGGATCTGCGCGTCGTCGCTGAGATCGCCCCAGGTCAGGAGCGCGCGACTGACCGCCCAGGACTTCACGCGCGGCACGTCCATGTTGGGAATGCCGACCAGCTTGAACAGCACCAGCGCCGGCACGTCATAGGCGAACTCGCGGAAGAAGTCGGCATGGCCGCGCTCGGCGAAGGCGTCGATCGCCTGGTTGACGATGGCCTTGATCTCCGGCTCGATCGCCCTGAAGCGGCGCGGCCCGAAACAGCCCTGGACCAGCTTGCGGATGCGGGTGTGATCGGGCGGCACGCGGGCCGACAGGCCGGAATAGGCGGTGAAGCCGCCTTCACGCATGATGCGCTTGCCTTCCTCGCACATCGGGCGCAGCGGCGCCTGGGCGTTCTCCGACGAGAACGTGCGCCAGTCGTCGAACACGGCCTTGATGTCGGCGTGGCGCGCGACGACGTAGTACTTGAGCTCGTCAGAGAAGAAGACCGGCGCCTCGGCGCGTGCCCATTCGTAGAACGGGAACGGATCGCGCATCTCGAACGGGTCGAAGTCCTTCGCGGCGTCGTGATAGGGGCATCGCGCCAGCTGAGCAGCCGAACCTGGCATGTGGTCCTCCCATTCGCCGCCCTCGACGGCGACCGTTTGTTATGGGCCCACTCTAAGCGGCGGCCTTTGGGTTTTCTTTAGTCGATAACTATATGATAAATCGAAGTAAATTGTCAATTTGGCGGGAAGGATGCTGTATTGCGGAGGCGAGCGGCAGGCCGCGTGATCGACTAGTGGCCAGCGTGCGGGGCTCAAGCCGTCAGCTTGCGATGCAGCTCCTGGAGCGAGGCGCTCTTCGGCCGGTTGTCGAAATGTTTCAGCGAGTCGAGGTAGAGCTTGAACTGGCGGTCGATCGCCTCGCGTCGTCCTTGCGCCTTGAACACCTGCATCGCCTCGGCATGCGCCATCTCGCACAACGGGTCGATCGCGAGCGCCTTCTGGCAATGCGCCAGCGCAGCCGAGTAGTCGCTGCGTTCGAGATAAATCCGCGCCGCGTCGCGCTGCACCTTGAAGAACATGTCGCGCAGCCAATAGCGCTTGCTCCAACACCAGTCGCGCTCGCCATCATCGGCATATTCAACTGGAATGTCCTCGAACAGGTCGCCGGTGTAGAGACGATCTGCCGCCTGCAGGCAGATCAGCGCCTCGTCGCTGGCGCCGGCCTTGATGTGTCCCTGGGACTGCCGGCATAGCTGCTCAAACGTCGAAATGTCGAGCCAGCTTCGCTCGGGCGGCACCAGCACGTAGCGCGAGCCCTCGCGCCGGACGTAGTTGCGGCTGCTGTCGCGTCCGTCCGATTGGCCGAGCGCCAGCCGTAGATAGCGCACGGTGTGATACAGGCGGTTGCGCGCCGCCTCGATGTCGTCGGCGTTGGGCCAGAGCAGATCGGCGAGCTCGTCGGTGCTGGCGCCGTGGCCGCCTTTTTGCAGTAGGTAGGCGAACAGCGTCTTGGTCTTGCGGGTGGCACCGCCCGGCGGGTCCCAGTTCACCTGGCTGCCGTCGTTGCGATAGATGCGCAGACGGCCGAAGCAGCGGATCTTCCAGCGGTCGCGGCTGTCGAGATGAACCGAACTCGGCTCCTCTGCCGATCGGCGCAACAGCCACATCGGATCGGCTCCCTCCGCGGCGTGCAACGCGGCTGCCGACGTTCCGATCCGCAGCTCGGGCGCGATCGCGCCAAGCCAGAAATCGACCTGCTCGCGCAGCGCGCCGCGTGTCTGCAGTCGCGACGGGAGCCAATGTGGGTTGCTGACCAGTCCGGCGCTTGTGAGAATCTGCGGATGGCCGCGGAGGGCGACGAGCAGCTGCTCGTCGATCAGCAGCCGGCGGTTGTAGAGCGATGCAATCGAGAGCGCGGACTGTCGCGTGAGCGCTTCCGCAAGCGCCGGCCAGCCCTCGAAATTGGCGGTCGCGGAGTTGGTCTCAAGGCCCCAGCTCATGTCAACCACGAGCATCGCAGGGCCGTGATCACGAGTGGGCGAGACCCACGTCTCGATCTGGGCTGCGACGTCTCGGAACGAGATCGGTACCCGCAGCAGCGCCATGTCGACGAAGGTTCTTCCCTCGACGCATCGAATCTTGTTGACGCGCTTCGCAAGCCTTTCGGCGATCGTGATCGCTTTTGCGTCCGCCGCGATCACGAAGATCCGCGAGGGGCGTGCAACGGCGAGGTAGTGTTTGAAGAAATCCGCAAACAGCAGTCTTTGCTGCGTCGCAAAATGGGCGAGGTTGACGCAACTGTTCTCAGCCATCGGTACCGACCCGCAACAACCTCTATCGGAGGAGGCAGTCTAAGAGGGGCCGTTGGAAACGTGCAAGGCCCTGTTCGCAAGCACGCGTCACGAGCTCGAAGTGGTCTATGCGGATTTCGAGCGCATTGTGGCGCCGGCGGACTTTTTTGCTCGTCGTATCAATTCACACCGCAAGTTCGACAGCGAACAAGTCAAACAGACTCTGTTCAAAATCCTGCACCAGCCGACACTCAGTTTCGCCCTCGATCGGGTAGCGTGGAAGGTGACTTACTTGGTGCGCGTCATATCCGGGTCCGGACAGCTGGTCTGCAAGGACGTTGTCCGGACGATCGTGAAACGAGCTGGTTGGATGCAAGGATCTCGTCCAGGAGGTCTGAGTTGTACGAGGCGTTGGCCATCCCTTGCCGATATCCGCCGGCGGCAGAAGAGGGCGCTGGCATCTCAGCTCTGCCCAGCTTCGTTGCGCCACCTGTGCGGAGTCTCCCGCACGTGGAGAGTCCAATTCTCGGGCGATGATGGGGAAGTCGGCCTTCCCCTCACGGTGATGGATCAAGAACTGCAATTCTGTGCATCATACCTTTGTCCTCGTGCTCGAGAATGTGACAGTGAAAGACGAAACGCGCAGGCTGCAGCACATTGTTGCCATCCGGCTGCGCGGAGAGCCAGGCGCCTGTCAGCGCGATGTTGACGAAGATCATGCCGCTCCCGTCGGGCGAAGCGTTGGCTTGCGCCAGCGGACGCTGCGCCCGGTCCAGCCCGGTACAGGCGGTGTTCGCTGCGCTTCGGTCGAGAATGAAGGCTTCCACCGGGTGCATTCCAGCGCCGCCACCGACAGTGCCGACGAACTTCAGGCTGGTCTTGCCGGTGGCGTCGTTGCGGCAGTCGGTGACACCACGCGGCACGATGATCGTGTCGTGCTGGAGTTCTGCGCGGGAGCCGCCGGCGGTCAGCAGCAGCGATGCTGGCAGCTGAACCAAATCCAGTGCGGAGGGCGCACGCATGATCGGTTGTCCATTGTCATCTCTTGCGACGGTGAACTTCATCTGGTGGACGTGGAAGTTGTGAACTTCCTTGGAGACGTTCACCAACTCCCATTGTTCCACGGTGGCGCGCTTGAGCGCACAGAGCCCCTTGTGAGGATTGAAGGTCGTCAGAACGACCGGGTTGCTCGGCGAGATCGGACGGCCGTAGAGATCGGTCTCGATCAGTTCGGGACCGTCCGGATCATGACTGGTCGAGATGAATGTCTCGCCCAGCGCGAACTGCTCGTTGGCGCCGTCGGTCTGGATGCCGAAATAGATCCGCCGGTGCGTTGTGCGCGGGTCGAAATGCATGCTCTGCCAATAACGGGAATGCCGATCTTTGTTGGCGATCGCATGATGCCCCGGTACCTTGCTCTCGATCAGGACGTCGATCGCCGCGCGGGCGTCGCTGTTCTCATAGCCGTCGCAATTGTCCTGCAGCCAGCGCGCCATGCGCGCACCGGAGGACTCTGGATAGGCAGGGACCATTGCCGGTGACGCGCCGTGCGCCATGGGCGCAAGGGAAGGCGCCGGCGTGCGTGGGGCCGCTTCGGGCAGCGGCGGTACGCTGCTTGGCGCGGTGCCCGGAGGTGACGCCCGGCGCGAAGCCAGGGCGCGCGTCAGTGGCGTGCCGCGTAGCGCCGCCGCCTCGCTCGGCTCGACGGTGACGTGAACACGGTCCGGTGACGGCGTCCTGCCGGCGCGCCGCAGCGGCTTCGGCGTTTCAAGAGTCGAAGGCGGCGGTGCTGCGTTGCCCGCAACCGGCGCAGGAGCGGGGAAGACAATTCGGGCCAACGCGACATGCGGCCAGATGTCGGCATCATCTGGTGCGAAACCAGCCTGGAATGACTCGTTGACCAATTGATAGATGAGGTCGCCGGTCCCGCCGTCCTCGGGACGTCTCACCCTGAGATCGGCGCGGCTGCCCGGCATGAGCAGGATCTCCCTTGTCTCCGGCGCCAGCGGGCCGGTTCCGGATGCGCCGGCAAGCCCGGCTCCGTCCAGGGAGATCACTTCGAATGGTGCGTCGGCCACGACGTCACCCGCCGCAGGATTCAGCGCGCGCAGGCTCAAGCGATAGGTGATGTTGGACGATGCGTTCTGAACGCGCCAGACCTGAGGTTGGTTGGCGACGATCGTCGGGTATTGGGCGCCGTTGAGCGTGAATATCCAGCGCCCGGCAGCTGGTTTCATCGTGGACTGGGCGGTCGTGAGCGACTGACCTTCCGGCAATGCGCAACTGCCGAGATTGGTCGCGGCAAACGGAGGGCCACCGCAGAATCCAGGATCCTGGTCAGCGAAATTGACCCAGTGCAGCGCGTCGCGGTCTTGCACCTGCACCAGCTGGATGTCTCTGAGCAGGATGGGGCGTACGACGCTGCACTGAGTGGGATCGGAGCAGGCTGGTTCGTCGATCAGGATCATGCCGGCCATGCCGCTCGCGACTTGCGGCTTGGCAATGCCGTGAATGTGCGGATGGAACCAGTCGATGCCGCGCGGATGCGTTGCTGGTATGGCAATCTGATAGGAACGCTGGGCCGTCGCACCGCTTCCTGAGGTACAAGTCAGGATGAAGTCGCCGAACGGCTTCGTCGCATCACCAGGCTTGCCTTCCTTCGGCGGGACGAGCAGGCCGTGAAAATGCTGATTGCCGAGGCCGCCGGCGCTGGCCCAGCCTCCGCTGTCGCTCCAGGGGCCGGTCTCGTCCATGCACATCGCAGCCATCGGACCGCCGCTGCCGCCAAGCTGGTTGTCGAATGTGACTTTCAGTGTCGCGCCGGGCCTGAGCTTGAGGGCTGCGCCGACATAGGGCTGTCCGCAATCTGTCGGCACTGCCGTGCTGCAGACCGTCAATGTATTCAGACCATCGACGGCTATCGGGTTTCCGCTGGCATCCTTGCCGATAGTGATCGGCGCGGTCTCCCGTTTCATGGTGAAGGTCAGATCGAGGACGTCGGCAGCGTCAAATTGCTTTAGAGCCGGCAGCGTATCCACTTCTGCGCTGGCTGGAGCGATCGTACACCCGAGTGCAAGAGCAGCAGCACAGAGCAAACGCCGGAATTTTGGACTGGGCAACGACATGCGGGGCTCCTACCTGCTTACGTTACATTCGTCGTGCAAACAAAAGGACGGTAAAGGCCCCCTGAGTTGTCTGCAGTCTCTTGTAAGAAGTGGATTGTTTCGGCCGAGTCTCCTAACGCCCTAGAGGCGACAAGCAGCGATGTCGCTCGCTCGTTCGCAACGCAGTGATCTGAGCAAAAGCGGAGTTTCGTCTGATCAAAATAGCCTGTTCGAGGATCATGTATGAAACGGGGGCTGCATATCCGCTCAATAAAGATACCAAGCAAATAAAACCCGTAACACGCCAAGACATGGCGCGCCCATCTAACTATGCAAAAGTGATTTTGCGATTTAGCTAGTGACTGATTTTTTTGTCAACTGAAAGTTGCGCAAAATAAGCACGGATGATTTTGCGCCGTTGCAAAAACAGGACATTGCGAAGCGCAACCGTATTCGGGCAATCCTGCGTGCTGGCAGCGTGGCCTTGTCCGCGATATCGCGAGTGTGACCTCGTCCAAGTGATGCGAACCGAAGAGCAGGGCCAGTGATTTGTCCCGCTTTGCTGAACGGGTTTCGGCCCGTCTCATGGCAGAGCAAATTCTTAAGCGCCGGGGTCACAGCCGCGCCGACGAAAGAAGCGAGGCGACGGCGAAAGCTGTGGTCCTGGCGTCCCGACGCTGACGCCAAGCCGGCGGTGATGATGAGCCGCGGGCGAGGGAGTGTGCAGAAGGGGCTCGTGACGATGTCTTGCCGCAACGCGGAGAGGCCGCCAGCATGCGTCCGGACGTCAATGACTCATCCGGAACAGGTTGCGCACGGCCGGGCGCCATTCTCCTGTCATGGTATATTCGAGGCCGAGGCGCGCACCGCAGGCGATCGCCAGCATGGTCAGCGGCGCCGACAGCGCCAGCGTCGAGAAGGCCGACAGGCCCTGGCCGATGGTGCAGCCCATCGACAGGATGCCGCCGGTGCCCATCAGCAGCGCGCCGGTCATGTGGCGCTTCAGCTCGCGGGCGTCGTCGCAGGCTTCCCAGCGGAAGACGCGCGAGACCATCGCCGCCGCAAACGAGCCGAGGATGACGCCTGCGACCGAGCCGATCGCAAAGTCGGCGTGGCTGCCGGAGAGCGTGGCGATGTACAGCACGGTGTTGCCGAGCGGCGCGACGAAGGTGAGCGAGGCGACCCGCTCCGGGTCGAAATCGTCGTGGCCCAGCCATCCCGTGGCAAACCAGCCGAACGCGACCGCGCCGCCGACGGCAAGCCCGGAGACCAGCAGCCGCGGCGATTTCAGCAGCCGGCCGTCGGCCAGCGCCCAGGCCGCCAGCGCCAGCGCCGCGACGGAGACGACGACCGGCCGGGCGTATGCCCCGAGCGCAGGCGACAGCAGAGCGTCCATGCCCTGGGTCATCGCGTCGGGCAGACGCACCGACAGCGGCTCGATCAGGCCGACGCGCATGAAGCCGATGAGCCCGCGCATCGCCGCCAGCGCCGACACGCCGAGCACGAGAAACACGACGATGGCGCGCAGGTCGCCGCCGCCGATGCGCACCAGGGTCCCGAAGCCGCAGGTGCCGACCAGCGCCATGCCGATGCCGAACAGCAGGCCGCCCAGGATGGCGCCGCCGAGCGGAATGGAGGAGGTGAGGTAGATCGAGCGGGAGAGATCGACGAGGCCGAAGCTGGCGAGCAATTGTGTCGCAACCAGCGCGACAGCCGCAGCCAACGCGAAGGATTTGAGCCGCCGCGTATCGGCACCGAAGAACGCGTCCTCGAGCATCGCGAGCGTGCAGAAGCGTCCAGCGCGGCCGGCGACCCCGAGCACGGCGCCTGCCAGCAGCCCGCACATGAACGTCAGAGCTGACGGACTGAGCATGCCTCCCCGATGTCCTTGTTCTTGTCCGGGCGATTGTGCGCCAGGATCGACGGCGAAGCCAGAGCTGTTGCGACGTTCGCTGCCGGCGCTCGCGTGTTGCGCGCGGCCGAGGACATCGCCGCGAAAAGAAGCGTTCAGCGGCGGCGCTTGCGGACCGGCTCGCAGAACACGTCGTAGATCGCGGTCAGGATCTTGCGGACGTCATCGCTCGCGAGGCTGTAATAGATCGTCTTGCCGTCGCGCCGGGTCGTCACCAGCCGATCGAGCCGGAGACGGGCGAGCTGCTGCGAGACCGTCGACTGCCGCTCGCCCAGGAACTGCTCGAGCTCGGTGACGGATTTCTCGCCTTCGGAGAGGATGCACAGCAGCAGCAGCCGGGACTCGTGGGACAGCGCCTTCAGCATCTCGCTGGCCTCGCGCGCCCTCTCGATCATCTGCTCGAGCTCGGCGGAGGTTTCGATGTCCTTCAACTTCGGCAGCGGCATGAATGTGGGATCCTCGATTGTCCGTCAGGAGCGGGCCGGCGTCCCGCTTGTAGCATTTATGAAGCGTCCGAGCAGCCCAAAGAAGAACGAGTCGCCCGGATAGCCGCGGATCCGGCCGATCTCGCGGCCCTGGTCGAGCACCACGAAGGTCGGCGTGAAGGCGCCGGGGTCGATGCCCGCGAGATCCGCCGGCAGTGGCTGGGTGAGGTCGACCCGTCGCAGGGGAAGGGCGCGCCCTTCGTCGGTCTTGGCATAGATCGGCGCGATCTCGGCATTGAACCGGGCGCACCAGCCGCAGCCGGGGCGCTCGAACATCACGAGCTCGGAGGCGGGGACCGGGGACGACAGGCACAGCACGGCGAGCGCGGCCGAGGCGAGTGCTGCGAGCCTGCGAGCGGTGATTTGACCGGACATGCCACCATCCTCTCTGGACTTGCCGACCAATCTATCATTAAATTCGAATATGTACTAGTGCGCGATTTCCGAAGTTGCGGTGCAGGCCGGGGCCCGCAGCACTGGCCACGGGGAGGACAAATGGATCTCGACGTCACGCTCGGCGCTGCGCTGGCCGCCGGCCTCCTGTCGTTCCTGTCGCCCTGCATCCTGCCGCTGGTCCCGCCCTTCCTGTGCTACATGGCCGGCGTCTCGGCGGCCGACACGATCACCGAGGGCGGCGGGGTGCAGCGGCGGCGGACGGTGCTGACGGCGCTGTGCTTCGTCGCCGGCTTCTCGCTGGTGTTCATCGGCCTCGGGGCGACCGCCTCCGTGTTCGGGCGCTTCATCGCCGGCCATCTCGGCCAGCTCGGCATCGTCGCGGGACTCGTCATCATCGCGATGGGGCTGCATTTCCTCGGGGTGCTCAGGATTCCCTTGCTGTACCGGAGCGCGACGATCGATGTCGGCCGCAAGCCGGCCGGCCTGCTCGGGGCGTTCGTCATGGGGCTGGCGTTTGCGTTCGGCTGGACGCCCTGCGCGGGGCCGGTGCTTGCGGCCGTGCTGATGATGGCCGGCGCGGAGGCGACCGTGGGGAAGGGCGCGCTGCTGCTCGCGGCCTATTCGGTCGGAACGGGAATCCCGTTCCTGATCGCGGCGGCCTTCACCGGGCAGTTCATGACCATGCTGAAGGGCATCAAGCCGCATTTGCCCTTGATCGAAAAGACCATGGGCGGCTTTCTCGTCCTCACCGGCATGGCCTTTCTCGCCGGTGTCATTCCGGAGATGTCACAATGGATCTTCGAGCGCTTTCCCTCGCTCGCCACCATCGGCTGATCAGCCGAAGCGGAAGTCGAGCAGGTTGACGAAGGATTGCAGCTCGATCTCATAGCGATGCACAAGGCCGGCATCGCCCTCACCAGCGGCGCGGCCGATCTCGGCTGCGCTCGCGGTGGCGCTGTCGATCAGGCGGCGGAATTCGGCCTGGCTCGCGACGTCGGGCGCGGCGAGGCCGTTGCAGCGTTGCAACTGAGCGCGCAGCGCGGCGCCCGCCTCCACGACCTCGCCAGGCCCGGCTTTGGTCGAGGCGAAGCGCGCCGCGACGTTGCGCACCGCGTCCATGACCGGCGCAAGTTCGAACACGCAGTCGCTGAGCTCGATCACACCCGCATCCCGCCTCAGCGCGTGGATCGACTGGCGCAGCGCGGCGATATCCGCCGCGGCGCGGGCGCCATCACCCGCGGTCAGCGCCGCGTCGGCCTTGCTCAGGCGATCGTTGCCGCCGGCGATCAGCTGCGAAAGCGACTTGTCCGAATAGGGGGCCAGCGCGCGCTCGGTCACTCCGCCGAGCTTCGCCCAGGCCCGCCGGGCATCGTCGAGCTCAGTCTGCGCGAGACCGATATTGCCGGTGCGCGCATAGCTCGCAGCGGCGCGGAGATTGGCCATCGCAGCCGGCATCAGCGCCGCGATGTCTGCTTTCTCTGCGGCATGCAGATGGACGCTCGGCGCGAGACACGACAGCACGAGGGACAGAATGATGGCGCGGCGCAGCATCGAATGTCCTTTTCACATTCTATTATTCGAATATGGTGTATCGAACTTCAGCCGATTTGGCAAAGCGCGTGAGCAGGCTCATGACCTCGAACCCGACGATGACGCGGCGCGATCTGATGGTCATGCTCCCCGCCGTTTCGGTGCTCGGCGCCGTGCCGAGGCCGGCGCAGGCGGATGCGGTGCTCGGTGACGACGGGCTGTATCATCAGTCGTGGTTTCTCAACAGCTTCCTCGACCTGCGCGAAGATCTCGACAGCGCGGCATCGGAAGGCAAGCGGCTCGCGATCATGTGGGAGCTGCGCGGCTGTCCGTATTGCCGCGAGACGCATCTGGTGAACTTCGCCGATGCCGGTATCGCCGACTACATCCGCGCGAATTTCGAGGTGCTGCAGCTCAATCTGCTCGGCGCCCGCAAGGTCACCGATTTCGACGGCAAGGAGCTCACCGAGAAGGAGCTCGCCGAGCGCTATGCCATCAGGTTCACGCCGACCTTCCAGTTCTTTCCGCCGTCCGCCGATGGCGTCGCCGCCAAGGAGCCGCTCGCGCGCGAGGTGGCGCGGGCGCCGGGCTATCTCAAGCCACCGCATTTCCTCGCGATGTTTCGTTTCGTGCGCGAGAAGGCCTATGAGCGCGGCACGTTCCGCGACTATCTCGCCGCGTCCAAAGGTTGAGTGCACCGCCGCATCGAATTCGGTTGACATCAATCATATTCTCAAATCATAATTCGTGAATATGACGGGCCGTAAGTCCGTCGGGTTAGCAGGCGAGGGGAAGCCTCGTCGGTCAGGGTGGAAGCATGCGCCGTTTGATTCCGGCCGCCTTGTTCTGCGCGTTGCTTTCAGCAACGGCGCGGGGCGACGAGCCGATCAGGCTCGATGTCGTCGACTACGCCATTCCGAAGTCACTGACGGGCGCGCCCGGCAATGCCGATGCCGGCAAGAAGGTGTTTTTGACCAGAACGCTGGGCAATTGCCTCGCCTGTCATCAGGTCTCGGCGCTGAAGTCCGAAGAGTTTCACGGCGAGTTCGGTCCGTCACTCGACGGCGTCGCGACCCGCTACAACACAGCGCAGCTGCGCCTCATCGTTGCCGATCCCAAGCGGATCTTCACCGATACGGTGATGCCCGCCTTCTACAAGAACGACGGCCTCAATCGCGTACGCCCGGAGTTCGCCGGCAAGCCGGTTCTCACCGCAGCGCAGGTCGAGGACGTCGTGGCCTTTCTCGAAACATTGAAATAACCGCCTCTGGAGGATGATGCATGGGCGCAATCAACAGACGACAGGCGTTCCTTCTCGGCGGCGGTTTCGTCGCCCTGACGGTCCTGCCGATGGCCGCCAACGCCGAGCCGAGCAACGACGCGGCCGAGCTGATCAAGAAGTTCACCGGCGGCAAGGAAGCCGCGAAGGGCAAGATCACGCTGGATCTGCCGGAGATCGCCGAGAACGGCAACACCGTGCCGCTCGCGCTCACGGTGGAGAGCCCGATGACCGCCGAGAACTACGTCAAGGAGGTGCTGTTCGTGGCCGACGGCAATCCGAACGCCGGCGTTGCGACGCTGATGTTCACGCCGATGTCCGGCAAGGCCGAGGCTTCGATCCGCATCCGTCTGGCGCAGACCCAGAACGTGATCGCGGTCGCCAAGATGAGCGACGGCTCGCTGTTCACCGAGCGCAAGACCGTCAAGGTCACCATCGGCGGCTGTGGCGGCTGAGACAGGGGAGAGACTGATATGGCAGACAAGCCGCGGATCAAGCTTCCGAAGGAAGCCAAGAAGGGCGAGATCATCCAGATCAAGACGCTGGTCTCGCATCTGATGGAATCGGGCCAACGCAAGGATGCGCAGGGCAAGCCGATCCCACGCAAGATCATCAACAAGTTCGCCTGCGAGTTCAACGGCAAGCCGGTGTTCTCCTGCACGCTGGAGCCGGCGATCTCCGCCAACCCGTACATCCAGTTCGACGCCAGGATCGACGAGGAAGGCACCTTCAAGTTCGCCTGGACCGATGACGACGGCTCGGTGGTGACGGCCGAGGAAAAGATCGCGTTGAAGGCCTGATCGGCCGGCTGCCGATCGCTACGGGGAGTGACGGATGTCCATTCGCTACGGTTCTCTCGCTGTCCTGGCCACGGCCGCGCTGACCCTCTCGGCCATGGCTGTGTTCGGGCAGGAGGCGGAACGGAAGGGCATTCCGGCGCCTCCCGGTCATGTCTTCAAGACCATCATCTCGGGCTATCAATTCCGCACCAAGGAGACCCGCGCGCTCCAGGACGACGACCTGGAGAACCCGGGCTTCCTCGCGGTGGAGCGGGCCGCCGACATGTGGAAGACGGTCGACGGCAGCGAGGGCAAGTCGTGCATGAGCTGTCATGGCGAGGCGGAGACGACCATGAAGGGCGTCGGCGCTGCGATGCCCAAATGGAGCGAGAAGCTCAACAAGCCGGTCAATCTCGAGCAGCAGATCAACATCTGCCGCACCGAGCACATGAAGGCGCAGCCTTGGGCGTTCAAGTCCAAGGAGCTGACGGACATGACGACCTTCATCCGCTTCCAGTCCCGCGGAATGCCGGTGGCGGTGAAGACCGACGGTCCGATGTCGCCGTGGTTCGAGAAGGGCAAGGAGATCTACTATACCAGGGTCGGCCAGCTCGATCTCGCCTGCGCCTCCTGCCACGAGAAGAACAACGGCAAGTTCATGCGTGCCGACTTCCTCAGCCAGGGCCAGACCAACGGCTTTCCGACCTACCGGCTACGTGATCAGCGCCTGATCCCTCTGCACGAACGGTTCGAGGGCTGCATGTTCGACGTGCGCGGCGTGCCCTACAAGCCGCTGTCGGATGAATTCCTCGCGCTCGAGCTCTACGTCGCCTGGCGCGGCATCGGCCTGCCCGTCGAGACACCGTCGGTCCGCAACTAGCGGACACAAGGAAGAGACATCATGATATCGCGTCGCGAATTCGTTCAGGTCGCATTGGCGGCGGCTGCCTTGACGGGCGGCACGTCCCGCGCCTTCGCCCAGCAGAAGCTGACCGAGAAAGAGCTTCTCGCGTTCGAGCCGGTCGGCAACGTCACGCTGGTGCATGTCACGGACATTCACGGCCAGCTCATGCCGCTGTATTTCCGCGAGCCCTCGACCAATCTCGGTGTCGGCGACGCCAAGGGCCAGCCGCCGCATGTCACCGGCAACGAGTTTCTCACCCGCTTCGGCATCGCGCCGGGCTCGTCGTCGGCCTATGCGCTGACCTCGGAGGATTTCGAGGCGCTCGCCAAGACCTATGGGCGGATCGGCGGGCTCGATCGTGCCGCGACCGTCATCAAGGCGATCCGCGCCGAGCGCGGCGACAAGGTGGTGCTGCTCGACGGCGGCGACACCTGGCAGGGATCCTGGACGTCGCTGAAGACCCGCGGCCAGGACATGATCGACTGCATGGCGCTGCTGAAGCCCGATGCGATGACGGGGCATTGGGAGTTCACCTACGGCACCGAGCGCGTCAAGCAGGCGGTCGATGCGCTCGGCTTCCCGTTCCTCGGTCTCAACATCCGCGACACCGAGTGGAACGAGCCGGCGTTCGAAGCTTCGACGATGATCGAGCGCGGCGGCGTCAAGATCGCGGTGCTCGGCCAAGCCTTCCCGTATACGCCCGTCGCCAATCCGCGCTGGATGATTCCGAACTGGTCGTTCGGCGTGCGTGAGGAGGACGTCCAGACCCAGGTCGACAAGGCGCGCAAGGACGGCGCTGGCTTGGTCGTGCTGCTGTCGCACAATGGCTTCGACGTCGACCGCAAGCTCGCGAGCCGCGTCAAGGGCCTCGACGTCATCCTGACCGGTCACACCCATGATGCGCTGCCTGAAGCGGTCAAGGTCGGCAAGACCTTGCTGATTGCGTCGGGCTCCTCGGGCAAGTTCGTCTCGCGGCTCGATCTCGACGTTGGGGATGGCGAGGTGAAAGGCTATCGCTACAAGCTGATCCCGCTGTTCTCCGACGTGATTACACCTGACACGGCGATGGCCGCCAAGATTGCCGAGGTGCGCAAGCCGTTCGCCGCCGAGCTCGCCCGTCCGCTGGGACGTACGGAGACGCTGCTGTATCGCCGCGGCAATTTCAACGGCACCTTCGACGACCTGATCTGCCAGGCGCTGCTGCAGGAGCGCGACGCGGAGATCGCGCTGTCGCCGGGCTTCCGCTGGGGCACCAGCGTGATGCCCGGCCAAGACATCACCTTCGAGGACGTCACCAATGCCACCGCGATCACCTATCCCGCGGTGTATCGCATGGGCATGACCGGCACGCGCCTCAAGGAGATCATCGAGGACGTCGCCGACAATCTGTTCAACGTCGACCCGTACTACCAGCAGGGCGGCGACATGGTCCGCATCGGCGGCATGTCCTATGCGATCGATGTCAATAAGCCCCAGGGGCAGCGCATCTCCGACATGCGCCTGATCAAGACCGGCGCCGCGATCGATCGGGCGCGCGAATATCAGGTCGCCGGCTGGGCCAGCGTCAATGAAGGCACGCAGGGCCCGCCGATCTGGGAGGTCGTGTCGAACTATCTGCAGCGCCAGAAAACCGTGCGTCTCGAGCCCAACCGGGCCGTCAAAGTCTCCGGAGTGTGACGACGATGTCCAAGGACAAATCTTTTTACTCATCCCCTCGCGCGTCGCGCCGCGGCTTCCTGACGGCGGCGGGCGGCCTCGCAGCGACCGCGCTCGCGACGCAGGCGCGTGCGGGAGCCGGCAATCCCGCCAACCAGCCGCCGAACGTGCCGGAATGGACGCGGACGCTCGGCGAGGGCGTGGCGGTGCGACCCTACGGCAAGCCATCGAAGTTCGAGAAGGACGTCATCCGCCGCGACGTCGAATGGCTGACGGCGTCGCGCGAATCCTCGGTCAGCTTCACGCCGCTGCATGAGCTCGAAGGCATCATCACGCCGAACGGGCTGTGCTTCGAGCGCCATCATGGCGGCGTCGCCGAGGTCGATCCGGCCGATCACCGGCTGATGATCCACGGCCTGGTCGAGCGGCCGCTCATACTGTCGCTCGACGAGCTCAAGCGCTACCCGCGTGTCAACCGCATCCACTTCATGGAATGCGCGGCGAATTCCGGCATGGAATGGCGCGGCGCCCAGCTCAACGGCTGCCAGTTCACCCACGGCATGATCCACTGCGTGCAGTACACCGGCGTCTCGCTGCGCACGCTGCTGGAGGAGACCGGCGTCAAGCCCAGTGGCAAATGGCTGCTAGTCGAGGGCGCCGACTCCGCGTCGATGGATCGCAGCCTGCCGATCGAGAAGGCACTCGACGACTGCATCATCGCCTACAAGATGAACGGTGAGGCGCTGTATCCCGAGCAGGGCTATCCGATGCGGCTCGTCGTGCCGGGATGGCAGGGGAATCTCTGGGTCAAGTGGCTGCGGCGCATCGAGGTCGGAGATCAGCCCTGGCAGACTCGCGAGGAGACCTCGAAGTACACGGACCTGCTGCCGAACGGCAAGGCGCGGCGCTTCACCTGGTCGATGGATGCGAAGTCTGTCATCACCAGCCCGAGCCCGCAGGCGCCGATCAAGCATGGCAAGGGCTTTACGATCGTCTCGGGCCTGGCCTGGTCGGGCAACGGCAAGGTCAAGCGCGTTGACGTGTCGTTGGATGGCGGCCGCAACTGGTGGCCGGCGCGGATCGACGGTCCGGTGCTCGACAAGGCGCTGACGCGCTTCTACTACGAGTTCGACTGGAACGGCGAGGAGCTGCTGCTGCAGTCGCGTGTGCAGGACGAGACCGGTTACGTCCAGCCATCCAAGGCCGAGCTGCGCAAGGTGCGCGGCTACAACTCCATCTATCACAACAATGGCATCCAGACCTGGCATGTGCAGGCAAACGGTGAGGTCGAGAATGTCGAGGTCGCCTAAGCTGATCATTGCAGTCGCGCTGGCCACCTTCACGGGCTCGGTCGCGCTCGCCGGTGGTCCGCAGGAGAAGATCGCGGCCAAGACCGAAACAAAGACTGAGGCCAATGCGCCGCAGCGCTTCAACATCGGCCGCGCGCCGACGGTCGAGGAGATCCGCGGCTGGGACATCGACGTGCGTCCGGACGGGCAGGGTCTGCCGACCGGCAAGGGTACCGTCGCCCAGGGCGAGAAGCTGTTCATGGACAATTGCGCCAGCTGTCATGGCGAGTTCGGCGAGGGCGCCGGCCGCTGGCCGGTGCTCGCCGGCGGCAAGGGCTCGCTGACCTCGGACAACCCGGTCAAGACAGTCGGCTCCTATTGGCCTTACGCTTCCACCTTGTTCGACTATGTCCGCCACGCGATGCCGTTCGGCAGCCCGCAATCGCTGAAGGTCGACGAGTACTACGCGCTAGTCGCCTATGTGCTCTATCTCAACGACGTCGTTACCGATCAGAACTTCGAGTTGACCGACAAGAATCTCGCCACGATCAAGATGCCGAACGAAGGCGGGTTCATCATGGACGACCGGGCGACCAGCGAGAAGGCGTTCTGGCAGAAGGAGCCGTGCATGAAGAACTGCATCGCGCCGGTCAAGATCACCGGACGTGCGACCGCCGTCGACGTCACGCCTGAGGACAAGGACGGCAAGCCGCGGGGCGTCGAGTGACGAGCGCCGGATGCAGCCGTCGCCAGATGCTGCTGGCGGCCGCATCCGTTGCCCTGGCCGCAAGCGGGGCCGCTTCGATGGCGACCGCAGCGGAGCCGCACAGGCTCGCGCTGCAGATCAGCGATGAGGATCCGGTCAAGATGCGCGCCGTGCTCGACGTCGCCGCAAATGTCTCCCGTCACTATTCCGGCGAGGGTGACGAGGTCGAGATCGTGGTCGTGGCGTTCAATGGCGGCCTCGACATGCTGCTGGCGGATCGCTCGCCGGTGAAGGAGCGTGTCGCTGGCTTCGCCAAGTCGATGCCCAATGTCAGCTTCATCGCCTGCGGCAACACATTGGAGACGCTTGCGAGCAAGGAGGGACGGCAGCCCCCGCTGCTCGCCGGCGTGACCGTCGTCAAGACCGGCGTCGCGACGTTGCTGGAGCTATCCGAGAAGCACTGGACGGTTGTGCGTCCGTGAGGGAAATTGCGATGCGGTGGTGGCTCGCTCTCGTCGTTAGTCTCGTTGCCTCGGTTGCGCTGGCGGCTGAGGAGCCGCGCGAGCTCGTCATCGGCGGCCGCACGGCGCTCGCCACGCTGAGGCTGCCGGGGCGGCCGGGGCCTGATGTCCCGCTGGTGCTGATGACGCACGGCACGCTCGCGCACAAGGACATGGAAACCATCCAGGGCCTGTCGAAGGCGCTGGCGGAGCGCGGCATCGCCTCGCTCGCGCACAACCTCGTGCTCGGCCTCGATCGCCGTACCGGCATGTACGACTGCGCCAAGCCGCATGACTACGCACCGGACGATGCGATCGAAGAGATCGCCGCCTGGCTCGCCGAGGCGCGCAAGATGTCGTCGCGGATCTTCGTGCTCGGGCATTCGCGCGGCGCCAATCAGCTCGCACGCTATCTGGTCGCCAACCCGAAAGCCGCCATCGCAGGCGCGATCCTGCTGGCGCCGGCCACGGTGGGCATCGAGACCAGCCTGAAGGCTGCCTATGCGGAGAGCTATGGCCAACCCTTGGCGCCGCTGCTCGACAAGGCTGAAGCTGCTGTGTCTGCTGGACGCGGCGGCGAGTGGATGTCGGTGCCGGGTTTCATCTATTGCCGCGACGCCAAGGTGACGGCGCGCGCCTTCGCCGCATTTTATCGCGCCGACCGGCGCCAAGACACGGCGGCGCTGATCGAAGACGTGAGCCTTCCGGTCCTGGTGCTTGCGGCCGCGCAAGACAAGACCGTACCTGACGTGGCAGCCTCGTTCGCGCCGCTGGCCGCGCGCGCCGGCAGTCGCGTCCGGCTGGAAACGATCGACGACGCCGATCACTTCTTCCGCGATCTTGCCGCCGAGGATGCCGCTGATCGCATCGCAGGATTCATTGCAGCCGCGCGTTAGGAGTGACCATGGAACGACGATCCTTGATGCAAGCCGGGCTTGCCAGCCTGTTCGGACTATTGGGTGTCGGCAGCGCTCGCGCCGCGACGGAGTCTCCGCGCCAACGCGTGGCCTATCATCTCGCCGATCAGGACCGCGCGCTATTCGTGCTCGGCAACGTCCAGAACCACGTGGATGGCACCGGCGGGCCTGGCCGCGCCGACATCCGGCTGGTGATCCACGGGCCGGGCCTGCGCGCCTTTCATGCGATCTCGGCCGATCAGACCATCTCGGATCTGGCCGAGCGGCTGATGAAGGCGGGTGTGGGCTTCGAAGCCTGCGCCAACACCATGAAGGCGCAAGGTGTCAAGCTCGACGACCTCTTGCCTGGCTTCGCGGTGGCGGAGAAGGGCGGCGTGGTGCGCCTTACTGAACTACAGCAGAGCGGATATTCCTATCTGCGCCCGTGACGGGCACCCACGTCCCAGCCGATGCCGCCCGGTTCGATCGTGGCGGACCTGAACGACGAGAGCGCTCGTGCTCACCGCATTGATCGACCTGTTGGGTGAGGAACTGGTGTCGCTGCTGGGCGGCCTCGCCGTCGGCGGCACGTTCGGCTTCTTCGCCCAGCGCAGCCGCTTTTGCCTGCGCGCGGCGACGATCGAGTTCGCGCGCGGGCAGGGCGGGCCGCGCCTTGCAGTGTGGCTGCTGACCTTCGCCTCGGCGCTGCTCGGCACCCAGGCGCTGGTTGCGATGGGCCTGCTCGATGTCTCGGAAGCCCGCCAACTCGTGCAGCAGGGCAGCATCTCCGGCGCGATGATCGGCGGCACTTTGTTCGGCTGTGGCATGATCCTGGCGCGTGGATGCGCCAGCCGGCTGCTGGTGCTCTCGGCCAATGGCAATTTACGGGCGCTGCTCTCGGGACTGATCTTTGCGGTGACCGCCCAATCCGCCTATCACGGCCTGCTCGCGCCGGCGCGCGAGTGGCTCACCAATCTCTGGCTCGTCGACGGCGGGCCGTCGCGCGACATCATGAGCCTGTTCGGCGGCGGCACGCCGGAGAAGCTCGGCTTCGGCATGCTGTGGTTCCTGGCAGGTCTCGCCGCTGTGTCGAAGTTTCATGTCGGCGGAAAGATCCTGCGCTCGGCGATCGCCGCTGGCGCGGCAGTCGCCGCGGGCTGGCTGCTGACCTATCAGCTCGGCCAGGCGTCGTTCGCGCCGGTGCCGCTGAAAAGCCTGACCTTCAGCGGCCCGTCTGCCGAGCTCCTGATGCAGGTGCTGGCCAGCCCGCAGCTGAAGCCGGGCTTCGATCTCGGCATCATTCCGGGCGTCTTCATCGGCTCGTTCATCGCCGCCGCGCTGGCCGGAGAGCTCAATCTCGAAGGCTTCTCGGACGGCCGCGGCATGCGGCGCTATCTGATCGGCGCCGTCCTCATGGGCTTCGGCGCGATGCTCGCCGGCGGCTGCGCCGTCGGGGCCGGCGTGACCGGAGCGTCGGTGTTCGCGCTGACGGCCTGGATCGTGCTCGGCGGCATGTGGTGCGGTGCTGCCATCACCGATTTCGTTGTTGATCGCTGGCTGTTCGCCACCAAGCCGGCGGCAAGCGATCTGCGGAGCTCTGCATTGACGAAGCTATCATAGATTATCTTGCGACAACTCAGCCGACGCCAGCTCGCTATGCGCTAGCGAGGCAGTCTGTTAACTAATCCGCGAAGGTTGAATGTTACTTTCACGAGTATCACGGCGCCATCATGCGGTGGACCGATATGAACCGCTGTTGCAACGAAAGGCGCATGCGATGTCGCAACTCTCAATTCGAGCAAAGATGGCTGCAGTCATTGCGCTGCTGCTGCTGGCCATGGCAGCAGTCGGACTGCTGGCGGTCCGCGGCATGCACACGATCAACACGCATACTGAACAAATCGCCAAGAACTGGCTGCCCAGCGTCCGTGTTCTCGGCGAGTTGCGCTCCGCTATCAATCTCAATCGCGCGCAGCTTCGCGCCTATATGACGGCGGACACGGCCGAGGAGCGGGACAATCTGGACCGCAACATGAAGGCGACGCTTGCGGTCATTACGACGGCACGCCGCTCCTACGAGACGATGATCTCGTCTGCCGACGAGCGCGCCCTGTTCGAGAGCTGGTCGCGTGCCTGGGAGCAATATCTGAAGACGGCGGACGGCGTGCTCGACGTTCTGCGCGCCGGGAACGGCAATGCGACCAAGCAGGCGAGTGATCTGTTCAACAAGACGGTTCGCAGCATCGCGAACCAGTCGGATGAATATCTGAAAAAATCCATCGAGCTCAACAACCGTGGCGCCGACGCGGAGACAAAGATCGCCGCCGATGGTTACGCGGAGACATTCGTGCTGATGTCGACGGTCATTGCCGTGGCTGTCTTGGCCGGCGTCGGGATCGGAAGCTGGTTCGTTCGCGACATCTCCAGGTGTATCGCCTCGATCATCCGGCCGATGCAGGCGCTCGGCGAGGGGAACCTGGCGACGGAGATTCCGTACCGCGGCCAGAAGACCGAAGTCGGCATGATGGCCGATGCCCTGGAGGTCTTCAAGGTCGCGTTGATCGCCAAGAAGGCAGCCGACGACATTGCGTCAAGGGAGGCGGAGGTGAAGCTGGATCGCAGCCGGCGGCTCGACGAGATCACGGGCCGTTTCGAGACGGTGGTCAGCGAGATCGTCGAGACCGTCTCCACCGCATCGAGTAAGTTGGAGGGGCACGCCGGAGGACTGAGCGACACGGCCAATCGCGCACGGAACCTGGCGACGTCCGTCTCTGCCGCCTCCGAAGAAGCCTGCAGCAATGTGCAATCGGTGGCCTCCGCGGCGGAGGAGCTGTCCGCATCCGTCAACGAGATCAGCAGACAAGTGCAAGACTCGGCGCGCATGGCCACCGAGGCGGTGGCGCAAGCCCGCAAGACCAATGAGCAGGTCGGCGAGCTCACGAAGTCCGCTGCGCGCATCGGCGACGTCGTCGAGCTCATCAATACTATCGCCGGGCAGACCAATCTGCTCGCGCTCAACGCCACGATCGAGGCGGCCAGGGCCGGCGAGGCCGGCCGCGGGTTTGCCGTGGTGGCATCCGAAGTCAAGGCCCTGGCGGAGCAGACGGCCAAGGCTACAGGCGAGATCGGGCAGCAGATCTCGGGCATCCAGTCCGCGACCCAGCAGTCGGTCGGAGCAATCCGGGAGATCAGCATCACGATCGAGAAGCTGTCGGAGATCTCGTCGACGATTGCGGCGGCGGTGGAGCAACAGGGAGCCGCGACGCAGGAGATATCGCGCAACGTCCAGCACGCGGCGTCCGGGACGCAGCAGGTCTCGGCCAACGTCACGGACGTGCAGCGTGGCGCTGTCGACACCGGCACCGCGGCGTCCCAGGTTCTCGCGGCCGCGAAGTCGCTGGCCGGCGACAGCGCTAGGCTGAGCATCGAGGTCAAGAAGTTCATCAGTGGTGTGAGGGCGGCCTAGCAGGTCGCCGTTACGGGGAGGCGGGGAGAGGTGGGTGCCCGCCTTGAGCCGCTGCGGCGGCCAGGATAGGCCCGTCTGCATCAGCAATGCTGCGCATGCGGCTGCGGGATTGGGCCCGCGTCGCAGCCTGCTCGCGACCAAGCGGCTCGCTCATCTTTGCCTCGGCGACGAAGCCGCTCCGGATCGACGGAGCTTCGGCTCAACGCGCCGCATGACGTTCCCAAAAATACATTCACAAGTTCGAATATAAGTATATACTGCTTCCTTATCGATCGCGGCACCGCGCCGCGCGAGCAGGGAGGACAGGCGTCATGACGATGATGACCGACGTCGTGGTCGAAAATGCAGGGAAGTCCGGGCGGATCGATTGGTCGCCCTATCTGGTCGGCACAGGCATCGGCATCCTCAGCTGGGTGGCCTTTGCCGGATTCGGCGATCCGCTCGGCGTGACGACCGCGTTTTCACGCGTCGCATCGCTGTTCGCCGCGCCGGTGATCGGATCCGAGGCCGTCGCCGCCAACAGCTATTGGAAATCGATGCCGCTTAAGTGGGACTATGGCGTCTGGTTCCTGGTCGGCATTCCGCTCGGTGCGTTCCTGTCGGCGATCATCTCGGGGACCTGGCGTCTCGAGCTGGTGCCGGAGGTCTGGAAGGAACGCTTCGGTCCATCGGTGTTGAAGCGCTTCGTCGCCGCGTTTCTCGGCGGCATCGTCATCATGTACGGCGCACGTCTGGCCGGCGGCTGCACCAGCGGACACGGCATTTCTGGCGGGCTGCAATTGGCGCTGTCGAGCTGGCTGTTCCTGGCGGTGATGTTCGCGACCGGCCTGGTCGTGTCGCGCCTCATGTTCCGCAAGGCGTGAGAGGGAGAGAGATCATGACGTCATTGATGAGCATCGCCGGTCCGATCCTGATGGGCGCCGTGTTCGGCTATCTGCTGCAGCAGGGCAAGGTCACGAGCTGCAACGTGATCGAGAATCAGTTCCGGCTGCGTGACTTCACCGTCCTGAAGGTGATGGGCACCGCGATCGTGGTCGGCGGCATCGGCGTGCTGCTGCTGGTCGATACCGGGAACACCAAATACTACGTCAAGGATGCCAACATGCTGGCGGTCGCGCTCGGCGCGGCCTTGTTCGGCGTCGGCATGGTGGTTTACGGCTACTGCCCGGGCACCGCGCTCGGGGCCATCGCCAGCGGCAGCGTGCATGCCGCCGTCGGAGCATTCGGCATGATCGCCGGCGCCATCCTGTATGCGCTCAGCTTCGACTGGGTGAAGGCTCACATCCTCAATGTCTGGGCGCTCGGCAAGGTGCGGCTGCCCGATATCACCGGCGTGCCGGACGGCGTCTGGTTCGCCGCGCTCGCGATTGGCGCCGGCGCGTTCTTCGTCTGGGTCGAGGCTTCGGAGGCGAAGGCGAAGCGCGCGCAAGGTTAGGCCGCTTCGCCCGATCCGCCCATCATCAACAGTCGAGAGGTTGCTCCAATGCTAGCAGGATTGTTCAACAGACTGACGGGATCGACCAGTGTGCCGGCCATCGAGCACGACGAACTGGTCAAGGCGCATCAACAGCGCAGCTGCGTCATCGTCGACGTCCGTGAGCCGCACGAGTTCAAGGGTGGCCACATCCCGGGCGCGATCAACCATCCGCTGTCGTGCTTCGATCCGGGCAGCCTCGCGCACGACAAGCCGGTGATCCTGATCTGCCAGGCCGGCGGCCGTTCGGCGACCGCGCTGCGACGGGCGCTGGCGGCAGGCCGTCAGGACATCCGTCACTACGCCGGCGGCATGAGCCGCTGGCGCGCGCATGGCGGTCCGGTTGCCTAGCGCGGCCGGACGAACCGCGTGCAAACCGAACAGCCAGCGCCGGCGCCGCAATCCCCGCCGCGAGGGACGAGGGAACCGCAAGACCACGACGATCTCACCGCCGATCACGATCGCTTCGTCATCCAGCAGTAGCAAGCAGTTGCGCATGGGAATGTCGAGATGGCACGCGGTGGTCGTGGGCCGCCCAGTTCGTTCCCCGCCGCGGAGCGCTTGGTGGTATGGACAAGTCGTAGGCTAGACGAATCGGAAGTGACACGATTTGAGCGCGAGAAAGTCCGGCACGGCATGGCGACACGCCAACATGGGTCGTCTGCTCAATAATGCGGTTCGTCGGTTCGAGACGCGGGTCCTCGAGCTGATGAGTGCTCGGGGACATTCCGAAACGAGAAGCGCCCATGTCAGCTTGACCCGGAACCTCGACATCGAAGGCACCCGGCTGACCGAGCTCGCCAGAAGAGCCTCGATGAGCAAGCAGGCGATGGGCGAACTGGTGGATCAGTGTACCGGATTGGGCCTGATTGAACGCGTCCCAGACCCGAGTGACGGCCGTGCGCGCATCATCATGTTTACTCCGGCCGGCTTGACCTGGCTCAACGCCTTCCGCGAAGCGGTGGACGCTGCCGAGCGTGAGATGCGCGCTGAATTGGGAGGAAGCACCATGGATGTGATCCTGAAAGGCCTCCGGGCCTACGGTGCGCGCTTCGATACCCTTGAAGACAAATCCTGACGCCAATCGGCTTGATTATATTGTCAGGTAACCTTACCATCTGCGGAAAGCGGGGGTAAGGAGACGAAGCTTGGAGAATGGTCTCACGGCGTCAGTGCTGATCGTCGGCGGCGGTCCCTGCGGCCTGATGCTGGCCAATGAGCTTGGGCGTCGTGGTATCTCCGCCATTTTGGTGGACGTCAAACCAGGGACGGCCTTCAATCCGCAGGCCAACGCCACGCAGGCGCGCTCCATGGAGCACTATCGCCGCCTGGGCTTTGCCCACGAAATCAGGCAGGCGGGCTTGCCTCTCGACTATCCGACTGATGTCGCGTACTTCACCCGTTACGCGGGCTATGAACTCGCGCGCTTCCAACTGCCATCATCCAGCCGAGCGACCGAACTGATCAAGGGTCTCTCTGGGTCCTGGAGCGCCGCTGAGCTGCCTCACCGGGTTTCGCAGAAGTATGTCGAGGCCATTTTGCGCAGGCATGCAGAGCGGCTGCCTGGCATTCGAATTCACTACAGTCATCGCCTTGTGCAATACACGGAAGATAGCCATGGCGTCGTGGGGGAGGTGGAGAGCCTCGAAGACGGGCGTCGCTTTCGTGTCACCGCAGAGTTTCTGGTCGGTGCCGACGGGCCGCGTTCGACGGTCCGTCAGTCGCTCGGCATTCAGTACGGCGGCGAAACCGGAACGCGACGTGATTTCATGGGCGGCCGCATGTTGGCGGTCTACCTGAAGTCACCTGAGTTCTACAGCGGCGTCCCGCATCCGAAGGCGTGGATGTACAACTGCTTCAACCGCAACCGCCGCGCCTTCATGGCGTCTGTGAACGGGCAGGACGAATTCGCGTTCCACACACAGCTGCGGCCCGGAGAGGACGAAAGCGCGATCGGCGTAGCCGACGCGAAGGCAGCCTTTCAGCGTGCCTGCGGAATGCCGATCCCGTGTGAGGTTCTGTCGCATCTCACCTGGACCGCCGGCCATGCGCTGGTTGCCGATCACATGCAAAGAGGAAGAGTATTTCTCGGCGGCGATGCAGCTCATTTGTTTACCCCCACGGGCGGACTCGGCTACAACACCGCGATCGAAGATGCCGTCAATCTCGGTTGGAAGCTGGCGAGCGTCATCAAGGGCATCAGCCCGAAATCGCTCCTCGACAGCTATGAAATCGAGCGGCGTCCAGTCGCGGTGCGAAATACGAGCTTCGCTCGGCACTTCGCCAATTCGCTCGGGCACTACGAGGCACCTCCGGATCTCGAAGACGCGACGAAGGCGGGCGAAGCGGCTCGACGGCAGGCCGGCGCGTACCTCGATAGACATGCGCGCGCGGAGTTCAGTATTCCCGGCATCACTTTCGGCGGACGTTATGACGGCTCGCCGATCGTCGTTGCCGATGGAACCTCGCCGCCGCCGGATAGCGCGAATGAGTATGTGCCAAGCGCCTGTCCCGGCGGGCGAGCTCCGCACGCGTGGATCGATGACAATGTCTCGCTCTACGACAGGCTTGGTTTCGAATGGACTCTGCTGCAGTTTGGCGAGGTGCTTTCAAGCACCGAAACCATAGGTGAAATGGCGCGCGCGGTCGGGATCGACCTCAAGATCGTGACTTTGCCGAGAGCCCTGCGCGATCTCTATGAGGCAGACTTCGCGCTGATCCGTCCCGATCAGATCGTAGCGTGGCGAGGAAGTGCATCGACCGCTCTTTCATTCGGTCCAGTGCTCGACCGTGTTCTCGGCAGGCCCTTGAAAAACTAGTGTACTCATACACTCGCTCGCGCAGACATTGGTGTCGGTCCGGTTTCCGAACTGCTCGATACAACGTGTATTCGCACCCCGAAGGCCGCTTCACCATTTCGTCGGGCGCGCTGCCAGTCGGCGGATCTCGAAGAGAAGCTGTGCTGCTGGTGCCGGCAAAATGTCAAGACGGCGCTTGAAGGCCGTCAACGTCCTCACGCTCGTTGTTCCGGCGTGAGACCGCGACGCGAATTTGCGAATGGGGGACCGTGTATCGACACCCCAGCAGTCGCTGCGCAAGTCCGGCCTGCATCGAGCCCCTCAAACGAGCTCGATGTCGGCAGGATAGCCGGCATCGTTGAGCTTCTCGAATAGTGCTCCGGTCGGGATGTGTCGGGGCTCTCGCAGGCCGCCGGGCGTTCCCCATGCGCAGCCGGTGCTCCGATGCGCCTCCATGTCGTAGACGAAGGTGGCGGCAAGATCGATCAGGATCTCCCGCCAGGTGACGACATAGACGTCGTCGCGGATCTTCCAATAGCTCGCTTCGTCCGTGCCGCAATCGCCCCGGCGCATTCCCTTCAGACACTGATACGAGTACCAGTGGGTGTTCAGGTAGATGTGCTCGTAGATCGTATCCTCGCTGTAGCGGTAGATCGCCCGCGTTCCGATGAGATCGCGGGTCGGCGCGGGCGCTGGCGAGTGTGACGTTAGCGGCTGGCCAAGCAGGCGCCCGGTGGTGAATCGCTGGGTCACTCGGGTCTTTCGTTCGAAAGGCAAATCAGCGTCGGCAAGCTGCGAGGCGACGAACAGGACATGGTGGGTGCTATTGTCGAGTACGATCGCCATGGTCTCACGCCCCGATGCGGGCAGCATCGCGATGATCAGAAGAACGTCAGGTGCGGCTTCGACCACATCGACCGGACAGGTCCCGCTCTCGCCAAGCGCGAGGCCCGGAAGACCCCGCCAGCTGAGGACGCGATTGGGCCGGAATTCGAGCGCGGCCTCATCATGGCCGTCCAGTTCGATCTGCAAGGTCTGGCCTTGCAGTCGATCAGTGCTGGCCTGCCGATTGACTGACAACCCGCTGGCGACAGCGGACGAGGACGGCGGACCCGCGGTTGAGGTGAGGCTGTTGGCAACGGAGCTGCTTGAAAAGCTCTCACCGACGAGGCGCTCCGACAGTGACCAGACCGCCTCGGCGTGCGCATGGTCCAACGCCCAGGGCATCACGCCGTTTGGCAGGCGCGGATCGGGGTTCACCTCCGAGAAACTGCAGTCTTCGAGGAACCGGCCGCCTTGGCCTGCGAGCGCCGGATGGACCAGAGCCCACACGATCGTCGCCGCGCCAGCTGCAAGGCGCTTGCGCGGGAGATTGACGACTTCGGGCTGACGACGTCGCAGCGGCGCGAAATCCTCCTGTGTCAGGTGATGGTGAAGATTCGTGTCCGTGATGATTCCGGGTGCGACGGTGAAGGCTCGCACCCCTTTGTCGCGATGGCGCGCATCGAACAGCAGGGCGAACTGCGCATTGGCTGATTTCGACTGACCGTAGGCGTCCCAGCGGTCGTAGGGCTTGTCGCGGAAATTGGGATCCGCGACGTCGACGTTGTGCAGCCTGTGAGCACCAGAACTCATGACCACGAGCCGGGACGGCGCGCCGGCCTCGAGCAGCGGCGCCAGCCGATTGACGAGCAGGAAGTGCCCGAGGTGATTGGCGCCAAACTGCATCTCGAAGCCATCCGCGGTGAGGGCATGGTCGATCGCCATCACGCCGGCATTGGCCACGATGCCGTCGAGCCTGTCGTATGACGCAGCAATGGCGGCAGTGAAGGCGCGCACACTGGCCAGCGATGCCAAGTCGACGAGGCGGACTTCCAGCGCAGCGCCCGGCACATTGGTCCTGATCGCGGCGGCTGCTGCTTCGCCTTTCTCGCGCGAGCGGACGGCCATGATCACACTTGCACCGCGCAAGGCGAGGGCACGTGTGGTCTCCTGGCCCAGGCCCGATGAAGCGCCCGTCACAAGGTAGACTTTGCCCGACAGGTCGATGCCCGCGAGCACCTCGTCTGCGGTGGTGTCACGATTGAAATTGGTCATCGCGTTCATCGGCTAGGGCCTTTTCGAAGAGAGAATTACAAGATCATGTCCGAGCCGTACGCCACGGCGTGAGCCCAATTTCGAGGAGCCCAAGAAGCGCATTGTTGGCCGCACCGACCACGCCGAGCAGCACGATCCCGGCATAAAGATCGGTGCTTCGAAACGAGCGCGCCGCCATGATGATGGTGGAGCCCAGCCCTTGCTGCGCCGTTATCATTTCGCCGACCACAGTGATGATCAGACAGGCGGTCAGTGACAGCCGCATTCCCGCGATGATGTCGGGGAGCGCGTTGGGCAGTCCGAACTTCAACGCGAAGGCCAGGGGGCCGATGCGGAGAGTCTTGGCAACCTCGCGGAGCCTTGGCTCGATCGAGCTGAAGCCGTGGATGGTAGGCAGCAGCACAGGCCAGATTGCGCCAAACGCGATGATGCCAAGCAGCATCTGCGGATGTAGTCCGAACAGCGCAATGCCGACGGGGAGAAGTGTCGACGCAGGAAGTGGACGAAGCAGCTCGAGCGTGGGGCTGAGCCAATAGCGCGCACGGGACGACAGGCCGATCAGAGCACCAAGCAGGACGCCGCCGAGCGACGCCAACAACCAGCCGAAGATCATGCGTTGCATGGTCGACATCGTGAGAGCCAGCAGGTCGCCTTGGGTCAAGCCGCGCCAGAGGTCGACAAATGTTGCGGCGGGCGTCGGCATGAAGATGGGCCGGACGAGTCCGGTGGCCGTCACCAGCTGCCACAGCAGAAGAACCACCGAGGTCAAGAGGATCGAGCCCGCGCGCAGCAACCAGTTGTTCATCTCGGCGCCTCGCCATACGCAGCGCCGAACAGGTGCTGATGCATCGCGACTAGACCCGTATTGAGCAGCCATCCGAGGATGGCGAGCCAAAAAAGGAAAGCGTACATCACCTCGGGACGGAGACTGAGCCCGGCGGAGATGATCGCGTAGCCGATGCCGATCGGGTTGGCAGCAATCTCGGTCGTCACTGCGACGATCAACGCGATGCCGAGGGTCAGCCGCAGCGCCGCGAAGATTCGCGGAAGCGCCGCGGGCAAGGCAATCTTGGTGATTTGCTGGCGGCGTGGAAGGCCGAGCATACGGGAGACTTCGATCAATTGCGGCTCGACCCCGAGCACGGCGTCGCGGCTCAGGAGCAGCATCGGCCAGAAGCATGCAAAGGCGATGATCGCTGCTTCCATTTTGATGCCAAGTCCGTAGATCAGCATCATCAAGGGAATGATCGCCACCGGCGGAATCGGGCGAACCAGTTCGACCGTTAGGGAAGCGAGCCGTGCCGCCGTGGGTGAGAGGCCCATCCACACGCCGAGCAGCAAGCCGAGCGTGCCCCCGACGGCAACCCCAATGGTGACGGCCCCGATTGTCTCCGCCGTTCGCAGGACAATCTCGCCATTACCGATCAGGCCGAGCAGCGCGGTCGCAACCTCACTCGGCCGTGCGAGCCCGTCGCTCTCGATGCCCGAGGCGCGCATGGCGAACTCGGTGACGGCAAGCATTGCGAGCGGGACCAGCCAGGCCGGTAAGGCGCGCAGGACGGGATCAATGCGTGTTCTGGACATGGTCGAACAGCACGTGGCGAAGGCGCAGGAATTCCGGCTGCTCCCGCGTTCCAAGTTGGTCGCGGGGCCTCGGCAAGGCGACGTCGATCACCTGAGCCAGGCGGCCTGGATTGGCCTGAAGCGCGAACACCCGGTCGCCGAGATAGATGGCTTCATCGAGATCATGGGTCACGAAGAGGGCGGTCGCGCCGCTATCCCTCACCAGCATCGCGATCTCGTCCTGGAGAGCCTGGCGGGTCAGTGCATCGAGGGCACCGAACGGCTCGTCCATCAGGAGGATGCGCGGCTCCTGAGCCAGGCACCGGGCGATCTGCACGCGCTGCTGCATGCCACCCGACATTTGCGCAGGATATTTATCGCCATGCCCGGCGAGACCGACCTTGTCGAGGAGAGCGGCAGCGCGCGCGGCGCGTTCAAGTCGTGGCGTCCCCATCGCCTCCAGCGCCAAGGCAACATTCCCTGCGGCGGTGCGCCACGGCAGCAAGGCGCGCCCATAGTCCTGAAACACGATCGCCACGTCGGGCGACGGTCCGCCGACGAATGCGCCAAGGCGATGGACAGTGCCTCGGGTCGGCGACAGCAAGCCCGTCACCAGTCGAAGCAAAGTCGTCTTGCCGCAACCGGAAGGACCGACGACGCAAGCGAACTCGCCAGGAGCGACCGAAAACGATAGGTCGTCAACGACGCACTTGCCGCCCAAATCCAGTCGGATCTTGTCGAACGCAATAGCGGGCACCGCGCAAGCCGCTGCGGAAGGCGCGAACCGGGAGGTCATCTGGTTCATTTCAGGAAGAGCGCGTCGGGTGACTTGAAATTGCGCAGCATGTCCTGCTTGTCCATCATGTCGACCCACAGCTGGACCTGTTGCGGAGTGACGTTGGTATCAAGCTTGTTGATCGTCAGCGTCTTCAGCACCTCCGGAGGCATCTTCACGTATTTGCCGAAGATCTCGAGCGCAGCCGGCAGGTCGTGCTGTTGAAAGGCGATCGCCTCGTCCATCGCGCGCTTGAAGCCGGTGGCTGCCTCGCGGTGCGCGTCGGCCCAGGACCTGCTGCCAGCATAGACGAACGGCGGAAGCCGGTCGGGGAGGTCGGCCGCGATATAGAAGACCTTGCCGCCGATCCCCGGTATGGCGGCGCGCTGCAGAAACGGGTTTGTCGAGAGCACAGCGTCCACCGTCCGAGCCTTCAAGAGGTCGCCGAGTTGCGGAAAAGTGCTTTCGACGAAGGTGATCTTCTTCCAATCGACGCCTTTTCGCCGAAACCATTCGCGCGCCATGATATGAAAGAAGCTTCCCAGGCCCGGCGTCCCGATCCTCTTGCCGATAAAATCTTCCGGCTTCTCAATTTCGGAATTTGCGCCGGCCACGATCCCGTAATTGGTGTCATCGACAGAGGCGATCGCGCCGCCCGAGACGACCACGAGATCGAGGCCGCTGTCAGTCACCTGGATCAGGGACGCCGTACTCAGCGCCGCGATCTGGAGGGAATCGGACTGCAGCGCAGCGGGCATCGATTGCCCGCCGGGAATGATCTTGATCGTGGCGTCGATGCCGTGATCCTTGAAGTAGCCCTTCTCGACCGCGATCATCGGCAGCACGAATTCGGGCACCGGTGGCACGCCGATCGTGATCTTGGTCTGAGCCGCGGCAAGGCCGGTCATCGACAGCTGGACCGCGAGAGCCGCCAGCATCATCTTGAGAAGAGTGGGAACGGCAGCTCGCATCGTGGAACCCGCTTGTTCGGAAATTTCCGCAACGATAGCAGCGGGCGCAGGTCAAACCACCTCCCCAAGATTGGGGAGGTGCGAGGTTGGGATATCTATCGGACTCTGGTTTTTGCGGTCTCGCCGGCGATCAAGCCTCTCACGTCCGAGCCGGTCAGTGTGTGACGCTGCACGGCGCGTCGCGTTCGGCGTCGGCCCGGTGCAGCAGACGCGCGAGCTGTGTCCGGTTGCGAACTCCGAGCTTGGCGAATGCCTTGTCGAGATGAGCCCTGACCGTCGCAAAGCTCACGTTGAGGTTCCGGGCGATTTCCTTGTCGGACAGGCCATTCGCGGCGAGCTCAGCGACGGCCGCCTCGCGCGGCGACAGCTTGACCGGAATGCCTGGCCTTGCTCCTGCTGTTATCGAAGGCGCCGTGCGTTTGAGCGCCTGGACGAATCCCGGTTCAATCAAGCTCAGAAGCCCAACATCGTTGGCGTCGAAATCGGGGCGTCCGTTTGTCCGCCATATCCTGACGTCGCCAATGCTCTCCTGTCCATCGAAGGCGAAAAGATTGATGCCATAGTGGTGTCCAAATGGACGTAGGAACTCGTTGTAGATCTCCGTCTTCATCAGGTCGGAGTGAGAGATCAGCGCGCTGACGGGCGTTACGCCCTGACGCATCCAGCGGGACAATCCAGCCCTATGGCGATGCTGAAAATGGCGTTCGTAGTTCAGGACGCAGGCATCGTCCAGATTGACGGATACACCGAGCTCGAACGCTTCCTTCTGCGTGTTCCAGGCGTAGGACGCATAGAAATCGGCATCGAGAAGATCAAGCAAAAGCGGGCCGATTGCGCTTCTCAGTTCCTGATTGCTCGCGTGCTCGGCAGAAAGCATCCCGATGATGCCGGACAGCACGCGCTGCTTCTTTGTGCTTATTTTCATCGCCATCCTCCCGTCGCGAACATAGGTCAGGGTGAGCGCAACTGTCCAGTTCTGAGGCCTTCAGCGTTCGCCGCAGAGCTCGTCGGATGAAGTCTTCCGCGGCGAGGCGAACCCAAGAAGGGGGGCGGGCTGCCGAGCTCGATCAGTATCGTTTGCGTCGCGGCCGGGACGATGGGGCGCTCGGCTTCGAGGGGCTCGTCTCAGCACTCCAGTTTCGGATCCAGGGAATGAGAAATTCGCCGAACGCTTCGGCTGCCGGCGGAATCGAGCGCCTGGCCGGCCGATACAGGCACACCTCACGAACCGTCTCTGGTTTCGTGATGCGGCGCATCGTGAGTCCGAGCGGGCGCGCGAGGACGCCGACATAGGCGGGCGCCGGTGTCGCCGCGAGTCCCTGCGCTGCGATGCCCAAGGCCGTGGTGATGTTCTCGACGATCTGCGGCGATGTGGTCGAGCTTGTCCCTGGATCGGAGTGGCGCATCTGGGCGACGCTGACCTCGTGATCCCGGCTCGCCGCGACCAGCGTGATGCCGCGCAGATCGTCCCACCGCAGCGTCTTTCGTGCGGCCATCGGATGGTCGGGGGCACACCAGAGCACCCAGGGACTTTGAAAGATCGTCTCGGCACTGACCGCGGGATCCGGCGGGCGGTCAGGTCCAACAGCAAGGTCGAGATCGCCTGCCGCGACGCGATCGACGGTCAGCTCGACGGTCACGTCCCGGATGTGGATCGCCACGTTGGGCCGCTGGCGCCGGAATTCCCGCACGGCTGCCGGCAGAACCGCGCTGGCCAGAACGAGCGGAGCTCCGATGCGCACGACCCCCGCCGCCCGGTTGCGGACGTCAGCGGCTGCCGTCTCGGCCAGCTGGACATGCCGCAGGACGCTCTGGGCAAAGCCGAGAAAGTCGCGGCCGGCGCTCGACAGCGCCACCCGCCGCGTGCTGCGGTCGAAGACGCGGAAGCCAGCCGTCGACTCCAGCTCGCTGACGAGCTGGCTGACGGCCGATGAGGTCAAGCCGAGCCGCTCGCCCGCCGCGGAGAAGCTCAGCGTCTCGGCGACGGCGACGAGCGCCTCGAATTGACGGATGGTGATGCGCGACAGGGGCATGTCGTCATTATTAAGCATCTCTAATCAATTGAAAAGAATCAATCGGTTTTGTGCGGCGCCCTCCTGAGCAAAGATCGTCGCAGGCGGGACGACGAGGAGTCGGCGGCAATTGGCTGCCGACCTGCACACCAAGGGGCCGCGTGAGAGCCCATGGCGTCCGCATTCGCACCGGGGAGGCAGCGATGATCGAATCTCAGGAGGCGCCGCGCGCCGGCCTCGTTGCAATTGAGCTGCGCGCAGCCGCGACACTGGGAAATGCGGGAGCGGCAATACCGCAGCGTAAGCCATGACGGACCACGAGACAGTTGGAGAGAAGGTCGCACGCTCGTTGATCGCGCACGGGGTCGATACGGTCTTCGGCATTCCCGGCGCGCACATGTACGATTTCAACGATGCGCTCCATGGCCGTCGCGACGCGCTTCGCTTCATTCATACCCGCCACGAGCAAGGTGCCGGGTACATGGCCTATGGCTACGCCAAGTCGACGGGAAGGGCCGGCGTCTACACGGTCGTGCCGGGTCCGGGCGTGCTGAATTCCAGCGCGGCGCTTTGTACCGCTTTCGGGGCCGCTGCGCCGGTGCTGTGCGTGACCGGCAACATCATGTCTCATCTGATCGGGCAGGGGCGCGGACAACTCCACGAACTGCCTGACCAGCTTGCCACCTTGCGAAGCTTCACCAAGGGCGCTGAACGGATCAATCATCCCAGCGAAGTCTCTTCCGTCCTGGCGAACGCGTTTACGCGCATGCTCTCCGGCCGCCAAGGTCCCGTCGCCGTCGAGGCGCCCTGGGATGTCTTCGGCAAGAAAGGCCCGGTAGGCGATCTCGCGGTCGGTCAACCGGACAAGCCGCCGGAGATCGATCCTGACTCTGTCGCCGCAGCCGTGGCGCTGATCGCCAAGGCGAAAAATCCGCTCGTCATGGTCGGCGGAGGGGCGGTGGGGGCCGCGCAGGAGGTCGCCGAGCTGGCGGCGCGTCTTCAGGCGCCTGTGACGGCGCATCGGTCGGGCAAGGGAATCATGCCCGACGATGATCCTCTGGCGCTCAACTCGGTTGCAGCGTTCGAGCATTGGAAGCGCACCGACCTCTTGATCGGGATCGGTAGCCGCCTGGAGCTGCAATATATGCGCTGGCGGTGGTTGCCGCCGGGCATGAAGGTCATTCGCATCGACATCGATCCGACCGAGATGGTGCGCCTGAAACCTGATGTCGCGATCGTTGCGGACGCAAAGGCCGGGACTGCGGCGCTGGCCGCGGCAGTCGATGGGACGTCGCCGGGATCACGGCATTGCGAGTTCCTCGCCATCAAGGCCAGAGCGCGCGCTGCGTTCTCCGAGGTGCAGCCTCAGATCGCCTATCTCGATGCCATTCGTGCCGTTTTGCCCGCCGACGGCTTCTTTGTCGAAGAGGTCAGCCAGATCGGGTTTACGGCGCGGTTCGCCTTCCCCGTCTACGAGCCGCGCCAGTATGTGACCTGCGGCTACCAGGACAATCTCGGCTTCGGCTACGATACGGCGCTCGGGGTCAAGATCGCCCATCCCGAGAAGGCCGTGGTTTCCGTGTCCGGCGACGGCGGCTTTCTGTTCGGACTGCAGGAGATGGCGACCGCCGTGCATCACGGCATCAACGTCGTCGCGATCGTCTTCAACAATTCTTCTTACGGCAATGTGTTGCGCGACCAGCGACAGGCCTATGGCGGGCGCTTCATCGGTTCCGACCTGACCAACCCCGATTTCGTGAAGCTCGCCGAGTCCTTCGGCATGCGCGGCTATCGTGTGTCGTCGCCGGATGCCTTGAAGCAGGTGCTGGCGCAGGCGCTCGATCTCGACGCGCCGGCACTGATCGAAGTGCCGATCGAAAAGGGGTCGGAAGCGAGTCCCTGGCCCTTCATCCATCCACCCGCACCGGTCGGCGGCAACTCGAATCCTTGAAGAGGCAGACATGAGCGAGCCGAATTCGCTTGTTGCGAACCAGACGAGAGCCTCCAAATATCTGGAACGGTTCACGCAGGGCGTGGTGCCGCACGTCATCAATGGCGAGCGCGTGGTGTCCCTGGCCGGTCGGACCTTCGAGACGCTCGACCCGACGACGAACGCCAGGCAATGCACGGTCGCTGCCGGCGATGCCGCCGATGTCGACAAGGCGGCTCGGGCCGCGGCCGATGCATTCCGGATCTGGCGTGATGTCTCCGGTCAGAAGCGCCGCGCGATCCTTCACGCCATTGCCGATGCGATCGAGGCGAGAGCGGACGAAATTGCATTGATCGAGTCCTCGGACACCGGCCAGCCGATCCGCTACATGGCCAAGGCGGCGCTGCGCGGCGCCGAGAACTTTCGCTTCTACGCTGATCGGGCGCCTGGTGCCGCTGATGGCCAGTCGCTGCCCGATGCCGACCACATCAACTACACGATGCGCCAGCCGATCGGGCCCGTCGGAGTCATCACGCCCTGGAATACGCCGTTCATGTTGTCGACCTGGAAGATCGCGCCGGCGCTGGCCGCGGGCTGCACGGTCGTCCATAAGCCGGCCGAGTGGAGCCCGCTGTCGGCAGTTGTTCTGACCGAGATCATGGATGAGGTCATCCGTGCGCATGGCGGGCCGCCCGGAGTCGTCAACCTCGTTCACGGCCTTGGCGAAAGCGCGGGCCGGGCGCTCACGGAGCACGACGCCATCAAGGCGGTGGCCTTTGTCGGCGAGACCACGACGGGTTCGCACATCATGCGGCAAGGTGCTGCGACCTTGAAGCGCGTTCATTTCGAGCTGGGCGGCAAGAATCCCGTCATCGTCTTCAACGACGCCGATCTGGATCGCGCGCTCGATGCGGTCCTCTTCATGATCTATTCGCTCAATGGCGAACGCTGTACATCGTCCTCGCGCGCGCTGGTGCAACAAGCGATCTATCAGACCTTTGCGGCCAAGGCTGCCGAGCGCGTGGCCGCCATCAAGGTTGGCCACCCGCTCGATCCCGCCACCGAAATCGGACCGCTGATCCATCCCCGCCATGCCGAGAAGGTTCTGAGCTATCCCGCGCTCGCACGGGCCGCCGGAGCAACCGTCGCGACAGGCGGCGGAAGGGCTTGCGACGGCGCAGGCAACTATGTCGAGCCGACACTGTTCACGCACGCGGCCAACGACATGCGCATTGCACAGGAGGAGATCTTCGGACCGGTCCTCACCATGATTCCGTTCAGCGATGAGGCGGAGGCGGTCCGGATCGCCAATGACGTGCGTTACGGCCTCACAGGCTACATCTGGACCCGTGACGTCGGCCGCGCGCACCGCGTCGCCCGCGATCTCGAAGCGGGCATGGTCTGGGTCAATTCGGAGAATGTCCGCCATCTGCCGACGCCGTTCGGGGGCGTCAAGAACTCCGGCATCGGACGCGACGGCGGCGACTATTCGTTCGATTTCTACATGGAGACGAAGAACATCGCCATTGCATACGACAGTCACAAAATTCCGCGTGTTGGCCTGTGAGGACAAGAGCTATGTCGGTTCCCGCGAGCGTCCTGTACCCGCCGTTCAACATTGTTCGGCTGAGCCACATCGTCCTGACGGTCACCGATCTCCAGGCGGCACGTGCCTTCTATGCCGACACGCTCGGCCTGCAGGTGACGGCGGAAGATGAGAGGCGCGTCTATTTGCGTGCGCTCGAGGAGCGTGGTCACCATTGCATCGTGCTGGAAAAGGGCGATCGCGGCGTCGCTAATGAGCTGGGCTTCAAGGTGTTCGACGAGGAGCATCTGGAGCGCGCCAAGGCGCATTTCGATCAGCAGGGGCTGCCGACGGAGTGGGTCGAGGTTCCCTTTCAAGGCCGCACGTTCCGCACGCGCGATCCACTCGGCATTCCCCTCGAATTCTACGCGCGGATGGATCGGCTTCCCCCGATTCATCAGCAATACGCGCTCTACAAAGGCGTCAAGCCGCTGCGGATCGACCATTTCAACTGCTTCTCGCCTGACGTCCGAGCCTCGGTCGAGTTCTACAATTCGATCGGCTTCAGGCTGACAGAATACACCGACACCGAAGATGGCGCTGAGCTCTGGGCGGCCTGGATGCATCGCAAGGGAGGGGTGCACGACATTGCGTTCACGAACGGCCTTGGGCCGCGGCTTCATCATGTCGCATTCTGGGTGCCGACGCCGCTGAACATCATCGATCTGCTCGATGTCATGTCGACGACCGGCTATGTCGGCGACATCGAACGAGGACCTGGTCGCCATGGAATCTCGAATGCATTCTTCCTCTATGTCCGTGACCCCGACGGACATCGGGTCGAGATCTATTGCTCGGACTATCAAACCGTCGATCCGGATCTGGAGCCGATCCGGTGGGATCTGAAGGATCCGCAGCGCCAGACCCTGTGGGGCGCTCCCGCGCCGCGATCCTGGTTCGAGGAGGGAAGTCCGTTCCGCGGCGTCGGGCTCACGGCTTCAAAGCTCAAATCCACTCCGATCGTCGCACCCTGACCGGACCGGCGTGGCGAGCAGCCAAACAGGAGCGCCCAGTGAGAGAAAGCGCCGAGACTCGCGAGACACCGGCAAATTCGCATCATGCGATCTGGTCGGTGTCGGCTGAGCACGTGCCGGCTGAGCGATCGCAGGCTGCGATCGAGGCGGCCCGAGGTCTGCTTCGTGAACGGCTCACGACCAATGTCACGCTGCGCGAGCAACACGGGCATGGCGAGGGGCCGGTGCGGGCTCACGCGCCCGATGCGGTGGCCTTCGTCACATCCGTTGATGAAATCAGCGAGATGTTGCGCCTGTGCCATCGCGAAGGCGTTCCGGTGGTGCCGTTCGGCGCGGGATCGAGCCTGGAAGGGCAGGTCAATGCCGTGTGCGGCGGCATCAGCCTCGATCTTTCGCGGATGAACGCGATCATCGAGGTCAATCAGGAGGACATGGACTGTCTGGTCGAGCCAGGCGTGACGCGCGAGCAGCTCAACGCGTTCGTCCGGGACCGCGGGCTGTTCTTTCCGGTGGATCCGGGTGCCGCGTGTACCATTGGCGGAATGTGTGCCACGCGGGCCAGCGGAACGAACGCTGTTCGCTATGGGACGATCAGGGAAAATGTGCTGGGCCTCGAAGTCGTGCTGGCGGACGGTCGCGTCATCTCGACCGGCGGGCGCGTCCGTAAGGCCGCCAACGGATACGATCTGACGCATCTGTTCATCGGCTCGGAAGGCACGCTCGGTGTCATCAGCAAGATCCGGTTGCGTCTGCAAGGTATACCCGAAGCGACCAGCGCGGCCGTCGCTCAATTCCCAACCCTGTCCGCCGCCGTCGAGGCGGTGTTCGCGACGATGCAACTCGGCATCCCCGTCGCCCGCGTGGAGCTCCTGGACGACGTGCAGATGGCGGCCAGCATCGCCTATTCGCGGCTGAATGAATTTGAGCCGCTGCCGACCCTGTTCTTCGAATTCAACGGCAGCGCGTCGAGCGTCAAGGAGCAGGCCGAACTGGTAGAAGCGACGGCGGGCGAGGCGGGATGCATCCGATTCAGCTGGGCGAGCGAAACCGAGGCGCGCAGCCGGCTGTGGGCCGCGCGTCATCGCGCCTATCCTGCAGCCGTGGCGCTCCGTCCGGGAGCGCGGGGCATCGCGACCGACGTCTGCGTTCCGATCTCGCGCCTGGCCGAGGCGGTCCTCGGCGCCAAGGAGGACATCGCTGCCTCCGGCCTGATTGCGCCGATCGCCGGTCACGTCGGTGACGGCAACTTCCATTGCTGCATTCTGGTCGATCCGGACGATCCGTCCGAACTCGAGCGTGCGCTCGCACTCGACCACAGCATCGTCGCGCGCGGCCTGGCGCTCGGCGGCACTTGCTCCGGCGAGCACGGGATCGGTCTCGGCAAACGCGCGTTCCTGCAGCGCGAGCACGGCGACGATGCGCTCGATGTCATGAAATCAATCAAGTTCGCGCTGGATCCAAAGGGCATCCTTAATCCAGGGAAGGTCTTTCTCGATACGTCCCTGCCAAATCGCGGCAGCGGCCGCGTCGAATCTTGAAGAGGATCAAATCATGTCGATGCCTGCTATCAATCTTGGTCGGATGCCCGCAGTTGCGCGGTCTCTGGTCTTCGGACGGTCGCTGCGCAATTTGGCGGCGTTGACGGCGGGGTGCTTGATGCTGGGAGCGGCTCTGGCTGAGCCGGCGACGGCAGAGCCGTTCGAGGGGTGCCCCTCGAACGACATCCGCGCGCGCTTTGAAGAGTTCGGCCGTACCGGAAAGATGCCGCCGGACATGGGGGCTTGGCTTTCAAATCCGAAGGCGCAGTACATCGAGCCCTGGAAGGCGTTCGACAACGTCTACTATGTGGGGATTTGCTGGGTATCGGCCTGGGCTATCCGAACGAGTGACGGCGTAGTTCTGATCGACACTCTGCATGAGCCACATGTCGATCAACTGATCGCCAATCTGCGCAGGGTCGGGGTCGATCTTGCTGAGATCAAATACGTCCTGATGACGCATGGACATTTCGACCACGTTGGCGGCGCCGCCAAGCTCAAGCCGCTCCTGCCCAACGCCAAGTTCGTCATGACGCAGACAGGGTGGAACGAAGCGATCGAGGCAGCCAAGAAGTCCGAGGCGACGCCGCGCCCCTGGTCGATGATTGCGCAGGATGTCGTCGCCAAGGGCGGCGATATGATCCGGGTCGGCGACAACAGCTTCGGTGTCGAAGAGACGCCGGGACACACGCACGGGACCGCGTCCTATACCTACGATGTCAAAGATGGTGCAAAAACCTACCGTGCGATCACCGTCGGCGGTCTGGGGCTCAACGCGATCGAGAACTCGAAGCAGGTCGAGGAGTACATCGCAAGCATCGACAAGATCGCGGAGCAGGTGAAGCGGCCGACCAATCCCGTGACGGTTCATCTCACGACGCACCCGTTCTCGAATGGTCTGACAGAGCTTCGCGAAAAGGTGCTGGCGCGAAAGGCAGGCGAGCCAAACCCGCTAGTCGATCCCAAGGGACTGCTTGAACAACTGGCCTATCTGCGCAAAGGAGCCGAAGAGCGGCTGGATGCGGAGCGCAAGGCCGGTCGCTGAAGCAGCCGGGGGTTAGCGCAGGGTTGGCCGCCGCACTTGGACGCAATGCGGATTCTCCACTCTTCGCGATCGAGCCCATCGACCGAGGAACGCGCTTCCAAACTGACGGCGGCTCCTGCCCGGGTTCGCCGTGCTCGAAACAACAAGACTAAAGTGGAGAACACAATGTTGAAGGCAGTCGCATCGATCGTAGCAGCCGGCACTTTGCTATGGGCTCACGGCTCGTCGGCCAGTGAAATCAAGGTCACGCTGCTTGGAACGGGCACGCCGACACCACGGGTCGGAAGCTTTAGTGCGTCTACGCTCGTCGAGGCCGGACCTGAAAAGCTGCTGTTCGACATTGGTCGCGGTTCGACCATCCGCCTCTTTCAGAAGCGGATTCCCCTTGGCGCGATTACGGCCCATTTCATCACCCATATGCATTCAGACCACATCGTCGGTCTGCCGGACCTCTGGTTGAGCGGTTGGATCGCGACTCCTTGGGCGTCACGCAAGTCGCCCATGGTCATCTTTGGTCCGGCCGGAACTGTCGCTATGACGCAAAACCTGACCAAGGCGTTCTCCGAGGACATCCGCATCCGTGAAGACGACGAACATCTTCCGCCGGAAGCTGTGGCGTTCGAAGCCAAGGATGTCGAGCCTGGACTCGTCTACGACAAAAACGGCGTGAAGGTTACGGCAATCGAAGTCAATCATGGCGAGAAGATCAGACCGGCCTTTGGCTATGTGATTGAATATGACGGCAAGAAAGTTGTCCTGTCCGGCGATACCAAATACGACGAACGGATAGCAAACGCCGCAAAGGGGGCTGATCTCCTGGTTCATGAGGTCGCCATCATCGAACCCGAGCTCTCCAAGGCGTATCCCTCCTATCGCGATATCGAGGCGCACCACAGCTCTCCGGAAGAGGCTGGGCGCATCTTCTCGTTGGCAAAACCGAAACTGGCCGTCTACTCGCATATCGTGTTTGCCACGAAGATACCGGTGCAGGACGTTCCGGATCAGGCGCTTGTCGAGAGGACGCGTGCGACATACCAGGGACCCCTGGTGATCGGCCGCGATCTGACGTCGTTCGTCATCGATGGCGATGTCTCCGCAGCGGGCGCCAACGGCGAGCCGATCAAGCCGCTGGAACAAGCACGCTGACGGTCTGGACCAGAGCGGCTCGAGCATTCTTGCGCTGTCGGCAGCAGCGGCGAGGCGCTGAGTTCACAGGCGGCCAATTGTCTTCGGCTCAACATGTGGTCGATGGCCCAGAAATCGATGCGGCGGATGATCCGCCGTCGCAAGCTCCGACATGTCGGGTCGAATGATTGCTGCAGATCCTTCGGTGCAGCTCAGTCGGCGCCTATGGCATGTCGGCGTGGGCGCGCGGCCTGTTCAGGTTCGGAACCGCTGACAAAGCCGAGGCTGCCTCGCCTGGTCTCTGCTGGAGAACTGATGCGCGGTACTTAGTAGTCAATTAACGGCGAAGTAGCGTTTCTACGCTAGACGATGACGATCGATTTACCAGTCTGAAAGTGGGCGGATGAAGATGCGTATCCGAGGTCTGTTTGCGCTTGGCATGGGCATCATCTGCGTGTTCGCGCTGGCGCTGGCGGGAATGGTGATCGCAGGGGAATGGTCGCGCTATTCGCAGTCCCAGGCGAGCATACTGATGGTCAACGATTTCGCCCGCGTTCTCGTGACGATCGAAAAGCTGACTGCCGAGCGTTCGCCGAACCAGCTCTGGATGGTGGCGAGCAGCGCGGACGAGCCGGAGAAGAAGGCCGCTCTGCTCAAAGCGCGTGACGCCGCCGATCGCGCGCTGGCCAATCTCCGCGCCGGCCTCGCCGACGGGGCCGCGCCGTATCGCGACATCGGCCTCACTGTCATCCGCGCCGTTGTGGACAAATTGCAGCTTGCGCGTGCCGGCGCCGAGCGTGCCAGGGCGTTGTCCGACCAGGCGGCGCGCAGCGCCGCGATCGGAGAGTCGGTCAAGCAAATGCTCACCGTCACTGCCGACCTGTCGTCTCTCATCAACGACGTTCAGCGGCATATCGCGCCGAACGACCCCGACTCCCTGACGTTGTCCGACATCGCCCGGCTCGCGATGGACTTGCGCGACACCGCCGGCAAGTTCGCCTCGGTCGTTGGACTGGCAGTGGCGGAGAGCCGTCCGTTCACAGCCGACGATGCGCTTCAGGTTGAGGAGTTACGTGGGCAGCTGAATGCGCTATGGCGGCTGGTTCAGCAGAAGGTGGCCTCGGTGCCGCAGAGTCCCGCATTGGACGCGGCAGTCGCGACGACCCGCAGCCGCTATTTCGGCGACATGATGACGGTGATGCGCGATGTGATCGCGGCCGGACGGGATCATGGCCGCTACACGATTACGTCGCCGGAATATCGCAAGCTCAACGTGCCTGCTCTCGACACTATCGTCGGCATCCGCGAAGCGGCGCTTGACGTCGCGGCCGCTGGCGCGGCGGAGCGCAACGCCGGAACGCGAAACCGGCTCGTGCTAGCGCTCGGCCTGATCGCCCTCATCATGGGTACGGTCGCCGCGACGACCGTCTTGTTCGGCCGCAGGATGATCAGGCCGCTGATCGCCCTGACCGGCGTTGTCGTCGAGATTGCGCGCGGCAGACGCGACATCGTGATACCGTTCGAGCGCCGTAAGGACGAGATCGGCGAAATCGCCGGTGCGCTCGGCGTTCTGCTCGAGAGCGCGCGCACCGCCGATCGTCTCGGCGCCGAACAGCAGGACGCGAGCCGTGCAGAGGCTGCCCGCGGCCAGCGGCTCGCGACCCTGACCCGCGATTTTCAGGCAGGCGTTGCGAGGCTGGTCGACAAGCTCAGCGGCGCGGCCAGTGGCATGACCGAGACCGCTGCGGTGATGAGCAAGGCGGCGGGCAAGGCCGTCAACCAGTCCGCCAACGTGTCGAATGCGTCGACCCAGACCTCACAGAACGTGACCACCGTCGCCTCCTCGACCGAGGAGTTGTCGATGTCGATTCGCGAAATCAGTCAGCAGGTGTCGCAGTCGGCCACGATCGCGATGCAGGCGTCCGCAGACGCCAATCGAACCGGCGAACTGGTCCGCGCGCTGGCGGAGCGTGCGCAGCAAATTGGAAAGGTGGTCGAACTGATCAGCGGAATTGCCGGCCAGACCAACCTGCTGGCGCTCAACGCCACCATCGAGGCTGCGCGGGCGGGTGAAGCCGGAAAGGGGTTTGCAGTGGTGGCGACGGAGGTGAAGAGCCTGGCTGGGCAGACCAACAAGGCCACGGACGAAATCACGGCGCAGGTGAACGAGATCCAGGCCGCGACGGAATCGGTGGTTGGTGCCATCGGCAGCATCGCGGCCACGATCTCGCAGTTTAACGAGATCGCGGCGGCGGTGGCAGCGGCCGTAGAAGAGCAGGGCGCGGCGACCGGCGAGATCGCCCGCAACGTCCAGGAGGCGGCCCGCCTGACCCGCGAGGTGACCGGCAGTATCAGCGAGGTCCGGGCCACCGCCGAGGAAACCGGCAGCGTCGCGAAATCCGTGCTGGATGCGGCCGGAATGCTTTCAAACCAGGCGGCAATCCTTCGAACCGAAGTCGAGCAGTTCATCCAGGCGGTCGAGGCCGCCTGACGTAGGTCGCGCAAGGCGAATGGCGGAGGTCGCATCACTCCTCCGAAAAACACCGGATATGATTTTGAGGCAAAGATCACATCGGGTTGCAAGCTACCCACAGCGGTCCAGGACAAACGCCCGACTCAGCCTCAGGAGCAAACCTCACCGGACCCGGCATGCAGTTCGGCTATGGCCACAAGTCGATCTGAGGCGTCCCTTCCAGGGAGCCAACCTCGGCTTGCGCGTCGGCCACTGCAGCTTCGCGGCGCAGCCGCCCACGAGCCGCAGGGGCTGACGCCACGGCGTCTTCACAAGTGGTATTCGGCCATAATCTGCCCGCTGCCGGAGGACGGGAAGTAGGGACACAGCAGTTCGGTCTCACCCTTGTAGCCGTCCCACCCGAGCATGCCGAACATCATGTGGGTGTCGGCCATCAATGCTTCGCCGTTGCACTTGGCGGAGTATTCCGGAAGCATGCGGACGAACTCCGCATAGCGACGTTCCTTCCAGAGATCCAGGACGCGCATGTCGACCTGGCGGTTGAATTCGCTGCCGATCTGTTCCCATTGGCCATCACCGACTTGCTCGTTGGCAACGAGCTTGTGCGACATCGAGCCGGACGCAAGAACGGCGACCTTGCGGTTGGACGCGGCGATCGCCGCGGCGCAGGCCGCTCCGAACGTGCGGTTCTCCTCGACGCTGGCGAAGATCGGCGCGGCGACCGATAGGACGCGTGCCCAGCTCCCTTCATTCATGTAGTGCATCGGCACGATAGTGCCGTATTCGAGCGGCAGCGTGTCGACCTTGTGTGCCAGCACCTGCAGGCCGCGTCGCGAGGCCTCCGCCGCGATGACGTCAGCGAGCTCGGGATCGCCGGGATAGTCGTAGCTCATGTTCTGGATCATGTGCGGCGCCTCATGGCTGGTATAAACGCCGTGGTGACGCGCGTTCGCGTTCATGTGGCAGCCGAAATTCGAGATCCAGTGCGTGTCGAACACCAGGAACGTATCGGCTCCCCTGACGCGGGCGCGCTTGCCGATCTCACGCAGCGCTTGAATGGCCGCCGCACGTTTTCCCTCCAGCGGTCCTTTGCGCTCTGAAATCATGATCGAGGGGACGTGCGAGATTTTGGCCGCCAACACAATCTGACCCATGGACGTTTCCCTGTTTTTTGAGTTGAGGCGCAGACCGTAGTCAGTGCAGCCGTGGCGGCCCTTAATTCAGATCAAATCTGCGAGCGGGAGGTGCGCTGACAAACCAAGCCGCCAACCGGCTTTTGGCCAGGATTTCAAGGGCCTGCTCGCCCCGGAGACGGATCATTTAGCAGAACTAATCGATTGCCAAGAAAATATGGATTGTGAGTCCGTCGCCGCGAGGAAACTGTTCGTCTCGGCGCTGCAACAGCGTCGTGCGAGGCCGTCGAGAATCGAGGGGGCGAGGTGAGACAGGTGCTGTTTGACTGGGCGGGAGCGGCGGTGCTCCTGGCAATCATTGCTTCCGGTGTTGAAGCGCAGGATGCCGCGGTCTACGAGAAGCAGAGCTACAATTATAGCGAATGGGCCAAGGGACGTTTTTCGGAGGTGGTGACCGTGAAGAATCCGGGCCGGCTGCTCTTTCTTGGCGGGATAGGGTCTGAGGATGAAGCGGCAAACTCCGGCGGATCGATCAGGCACCTCGGAGATTTCGGCGCACAGTGCCGATACGCGTGGGACAAGATCAAGCGCATCCTCGAGAAGCAGGGTGGTTCGTTGAATGACGTCGTCAAGGTCACGACCTACGTGACCGACATCAGGAGCTTTCCAGAGGCGGGGAAGTGCCGCAGCGAAGTCTTTTCAGGCTTGACTCAGCCCGCAGGTACGTTCGTGGCCGTCAGCCAGTTGGCCTGGCCGGGCATGATGATCGAAGTCGATGTGATAGCCGCGACGGCCAAATAGAAACCCGAGGCAGCTCAACCGGACTGGAGCGCCGGTGCGGAGCCGGCGCTGATCTGCAGTTCGCTTAAGGGGGCATGTATCTGGCTGCCCCGAAGACGTGTCGCCAGAGTCGACCGGTCTCAATTCTCGGAATCCGTGAAGACTTCGTCGCGCTTGCTTCGCAGTGCCGGAAGTACGGCCAGCACAAGCAGGGCAGCGGCAATTGCGAGCAGCACCGCAGACAGCGGACGGCTGACGAATACGGTCCAGTCATTGCGTGAGATCAAGAGCGCCCGGCGCAGGTTCTCTTCCATCAGGGGACCCAGCACGATCCCGAGCAGCAGCGGCGCTGGCTCGAACTCGTGCTTGATCAACCAGTAGCCGACCAGGCCGAAGACGCCCGCCAGAATGACGTCGACTGGCGCATTGTTGACGGAGTAGATTCCGATTGCGCAGAAGATCACGATGGACGGAAACATCAGCCGATACGGGACGCGCAACAGGCGGACCCAGATGCCGACCAGGGGCAGGTTGATGATGATCAGCATCAGGTTTCCGATCCACATCGAGGCGATCATGCCCCAGACCAGATCCGGCTGCTTCTGCATCACTTGCGGGCCCGGCACGATGCCGTGAATGGTCATGGCGCCGACCATCAGCGCCATGACGGCGTTCGGCGGGATCCCGAGCGTCAGCAGCGGGATGAACGATGTCTGCGCCGCGGCGTTGTTGGCGCTTTCGGGCGCGGCCACGCCTTCGATCGCTCCGCGGCCGAACCGTGACGGGTCCTTCGCAATCTTCTTCTCGAGCGTATAGGCGGCGAAAGACGCAATCACGGCACCGCCGCCGGGCAGAATGCCGAGGATCGAGCCGAGCAACGTACCGCGGGCGATCGCCGGTGCGGATGCGGCGAGGTCGGCTTTCGTCGGCATCAGTCCCGTGATTTTCTGCTGCACGAGATCCCGGTCCATTTCCGAGCCGGCATCGAGATTGCGGATGATCTCGGCAAACCCGAACACACCCATCGCAACGGTGGCAAAGCCGAGCCCGTCGGCAAGCTCGGGAATATTGAAGGCCATGCGCGAGGCGCCGGTCTCGATGTCGGACCCGACCATCGACAACAGGAGACCGAACACGATCATTGCGATCGCCTTGAGGATCGAGCCCTTGGCCAGCACCACCGCGAAGATCAGTCCGAGCACCATCAGCGAAAAATACTCCGCGGGGCCGAACGCCAGCGCGAGCTTCGTCAGCGGCGCGCCGAGAATGGCGATGAGGACAGTGGCGATACATCCGGCGATGAAGGAGCCGATCGCGGCGATCGCGAGCGCCGGACCCGCGCGGCCCTGCTTGGCCATCTGGAAGCCGTCGAGGGCAGTGACAACCGACGTCGCCTCACCGGGAATGTTGACCAGGATCGAGGTGGTCGAGCCGCCATACTGGGCGCCGTAGTAGATGCCTGCCAGCATGATCAGCGCGCCGACCGGGGGCAGTCCGAACGTGATCGGCAGAAGCATCGCCACGGTCGCGATGGTGCCGATGCCCGGCAGCACGCCGACCAGCGTTCCGACGAGCGCGCCGATCAGACACATCAGGAGGTTGATGGGTGAGAACGCAACGACAAAGCCGTGCGCGAGGTTGGCGAAGAGATCCATCACGCCCTCACTGAGCCAGCCAACGCGGAACGATCGGCATCGGCAGCCCCAACACATAGGGGAAGAGCAGGGCGCACCCCAGCGTCAGGACGACGCCGACAATGATCGTCTCTCGCCATCGCGTTTCGTGCGTGCCGAGCGCAGCAACCAGGAAACTCGTCAGCCCGGAGATCAGGAGCCCGAGCGGCCGGATCGCCAGCGCGAAGATCAGGATCGAGGTCATGACGAAGAGCGGCCCTCGCCAGGAATAATGTGCGAGCGCCGGTCCGTCGTGTAACAGGCCTGACAGCGCGATACCGGCGGCCAGTGCGACGAGCAGGCCGCCGAACATGCGCGGCGCTGTGCCCGCACCGAACGAGAAGCCGTTCATGCCCTGGAGGTCATTGGAGGCCCAGAGCGCGAACAGCGCGAGCGCCATCAGCACGATGCCACCGATATAGTCCTGCGCCGAGCGGATGGTCATGAACGTCGTGAGGACGGCGACCGCAAGGAGCGGATAGGAATAGATCAGCGCCAGCAGGGTGTCCTGAGAGATCGTGGGTCTTGTGCCGCCCGCGAACGCTCCCGCTAGTGCTGCCGGAGCTCCGACGAGCAGCGCTGCCGCATGACTGGTGACGAGAACCGTGGGACTGCGCGCGCTGCCCCAGCCGACCAATGTTCCGATCGACCAGATGAATTCGAAGATTTGCGGCGCGATCGCCAGCAGGCAGATGCCGAGCGCTACTCGCGTGTTCCGTATCTCTGATGCCGCCGCCTGATCCACGATGTGGGCCATGCATGTCTCCCCCTATGATCCGCCACCCCCTTTTTTGCGCAGTTCTCGGCTGCTACGGATGCGCGGAGGCTTCCCTTGAATAAGTCGGCTTCGACGCCGCTTCTCTCGTTCATTGGTTGATCAGCAATGCTTAGCCGACGCGCGCCCTTGGAAGGACGCGCGCTCGGTGACGACGGCGGCGGGCTTGCGATGATCGCGAGACCAGCCGCTTTGTCCGTCAACGCTGTCCGTCGTGGACGGAGATGTCCGAAACCGCCAGCCCGCCGATCCGGGCGTGCGGACGCCCGCCGGTCGCCATGACCAGGCCGAACGCGATCTCGTCGCGCCGCGGCGCATCCCACATCGTCATCTCGGCCGTGCCGAAGTGACTTCGGACGTAGGCGGCATGGATATGACCAAGCGGCACCATGAGACGGGTGCCGGGGCCTCCGATGGTCTTGGCCGCGGGGACGATCGCCTTGGGTTGACCGAGCACTTCGCGCATGCCCTGTCCGCCGGCCTCGTGCCAGACGGCGCCATGCTCGAGCTCGCCGTCCTCGCCGACGATGATGCCCTTGCCATAAGCTTCGATGTGCGACGCGCCACCAAGCCGTTCGATCAGCCGCGTTGCTAGGTCGCGCCCGAGCTCACGCAGGGACGCCTGAAACGGCATCAAATTGGGCTCGTAGCGACCGGCGAAGGGATTGCGGATGATCGCAACGGCCGTCCCGACCAGAAGCGGCTTCTCCAGGCGAGGCCCGCGCTCATGCCAGATCTCCTCGACACTGAGTGCGGTCTTGCGAACATCGTAGGACATGCGCGCCTCTATGCTTCGTCGACGACCGGATTGCTGAGCACGCCGATGTTTTCGATCTCGACCTCGACCACGTCGCCAGGCTTGAGGAACATCGGCGGCTTGCGGGTGAAGCCGACGCCGGCCGGCGTGCCGGTGGCGATGACGTCGCCGGGCACGAGGTCGAAAATGGTCGAGCAATATTCGATCAGCCGGGGGATCGAGAAGATCAGCATCGAGGTGTCGGACGACTGCACCACCGTGCCGTTCACGCGCGTCTCGAGCTTTAGCTTGGCGGGATCGCCGATCTCGTCCGGGGTCACGAGCCAAGGTCCGAACGGACCGGTGCCGACGAAGTTCTTGCCGGAGGCAATTTGTCCGGCGTGACGCTGCCAGTCGCGCACGCTGACGTCGTTGTAGATCGAGTAGCCTGCCACGTGAGTCCAGGCATCGTCCTGGCTGATGTGGCGGCCGCCCTTGCCGATGACGACGGCGAGCTCGCCCTCCCAGTCGAAATTGTCGGAGACCTTCGGCCGGATCACCGGTGCGTTGTGGCCGACCTGCGACCGCCACACCCGCAGGAAGATCGGCGGAAACTCGGTGATCTCGCGCTTCATGCCGAACGCCACCGCCTCGTTGTGGTGGTCGAGATAGTTCCGCACGGCGCAGACGATCTTTTCGGGGCGCGGGATCACGGGAAGATATTTGAGATCGGCGAGCACCAGCGTCGGCTTGTGTTCGGCGACAATGGCCTCGCGGCGCGCATAGTCGTTGCTGCCGAGGAAGTCGGCGAGCGTCGGATATTGGGGCAGGGCGCGAGCGAGATCGACCACGCCATTTTCGACGACGGCCCCCCAGCTTTCCCGATTTCCATCCAAGAACGACAGCAGCTTCATGGCTCCACCCCAAAAAATCTCGTTTTTCGATCTTAGCTATTATTTTCGAAAATATGGGAGGGCGCAAGTCTGCTGCGAACGAAAATTGCGGACGCGTCCTATTCGGTGTCGAGCAGGTGCCCGGCGTGGTCAGCGACATTATCCGCGGTGGAGCGGATATGCGTCTCGATCAGCTGCACGGCGAGATCGGCATTGCGCGATATGGCGGCTTGCATGATGGCCTGGTGCTCGCCGGCCTTGTCGCGCGGGCGTGGCCGGAAACTGGCCGACAGATGCCGGTAGCGCTCGGCGCGGTCGAACAGCTCGGCGCGAATCGCGAGCAGTGTCGCGGAGCCGCAGGCGGAGACCAGCGCCTGATGGAATTGCCGGTGGGCGATCTTCCATTCGGGGTCGCGCAGCGGATGCTCGGGATCACGCTGTTCGATCCGCTTCAGCCGGTGAAGGGTCGAAATGACGGCAATCTCCCAGTCGTCATCACCCTTCTCGATCGCGCGGCGCATCAATTCGACTTCGATGAGCACCCGCGCGTCGGTGACCTCCACCAGATCCTGCCGGCTGACGGGCGCCACGCGAAATCCGCGCTGCTCCTGGGCGTCGACCAGGCCCTCGGCGGCGAGAGCCGTCAGCGCCTCGCGCAACGTCGTGAAGCTCGCGCCGAAACGCTCACGCAAGACGTCGAACCTCAACGGCTCGCCGGGCGGCAGACCGCAGGTCACGATCTCCTCGCGCAGCCGATGAGTGATGTCGGCGGCGATCGTCTTGCCGAATTCCTTGCGGGGGCGAATGGCGCGGTCAGGCATGGTCCTGCCAATGAATCGATGGCTCAAGATGCCGCGCCAAGGACCATCTTGCAATAATTTTCGTAACCGCTATCATTTTCGAAAATGTGAGTCCGAAGAGGGGGAGGAGCTCATGAGAGCGGTCCTGGTACGTCAACCGGGCGGGCCGGATGCCCTTGAACTGGTCGAGCTGCCGGTGCCCACGCCCGGCGCCGGACAGGTTCAGATCCGGGCGGAAGCGTTCGGCGTGGGGCAGCCTGACGTGCTGATCCGTCGCGGCGTGTACAAATGGATGCCGCCGCTGCCGGCCAATCCCGGCAATGATGTTGCCGGCATCATTTCCGCGGTCGGGGCAGGCGTTGAAGACCTACGCGTGGGCCAGAAAGTACTGCTGAGCGCGCGCGATCTCTCACAGCGCGGCGGCTGCTATGCCGACTACGTCGTCGCTCCTGCCGACGCCATTCATGTGCTGCCCGACAATGTCGATCTGCAAGCAGCGGTGTGCTTGTCGAACTATCAGGTGGCTTACGCCCTCCTGCAGGAGTGCCGCCATCCGCGCGCGCCCGCGAGCGTCCTGGTGATCGGCGCGGCCGGCGGCGTCGGCACCGCGCTGGTGCAACTGGCCAAGCTCGCACAGATGACCGTGATCGGCACGGTCTCCACCAAGGAGAAGGCGGAGTTCGCGCGCAGCAACGGCGCCGACCACGTCATCTTCTACCGCCGCCAAGATGTCGTGGCGCGGACACGCGAGCTGACCGGCGGCGCGGGCGTCGGTCTCGTTCTCGATCACGTCTGCGGACCCGAGTTTACTTCTTATCTCAAGGTGCTTGGAAAATGGGGCACGCTGCTGTCGTACAACGCCTTCGCCGGGCTGCCGGAGGAGAACCTGATGGCGGCGATGCGCAATCATCTCGACATCTGCCCGGCGGTGCGCTGCTTCTCGTTCCATATCTACGACCATGATCGCGAGGGTCGTCGCGCGCTGATGCGCAACGTGATCGAGGCCCTGAGCCGCAATGCGATCAAGCCGGCGATCTCGGCGGTTCTGAAGCTGGATGACGTCAGGCAGGCTCACACCTTGCTGGAGCAGGGCTCCGCGCTCGGCAAGATCATCATGACGCGTTGAGAGAGTGGATGATGACAATGACGACGCAGGGACCCATTGCGCGATTCACACGGCTGAGGCACGCCACGTTTACCTCGCCGGATACCGAGCGATTGCTGGATTACTACCGCGGAGTGATCGGTCTCGGTCTGATCGGCCGCGATGGCGATCGCATTTTTCTTGCCAGCGATTCCGAGCAGCTCTCGCTTGTGATCGAGCCAGGCGAGGCGGCTTTGGCGAGTATTGCGTTCGAGATCGCACCTGGCGTGGAGATGGAGGCGCTGGGTGCGGCCCTGAAGCGCTTGGATCTGCATACAGAACTGCGGAGTGATCCACTGCCGGGGGTGTCCCGTCTGCTCTCGTTCATCGATCCCGAGGGAACACGGTTTGAGTTGATCCAGGGCTGGACCCCGACGCCGGCGCAGGAGCGGATTGGCGCGCTCGCTGTCACCAAGCTGGGCCATGTCGCGCTCAGGACACCCGACCCGCTCGCGACATCGAACTTCTGCGCAAGCGTCATGGGCTTGCGGGTCTCCGATTGGATCGAGGACCGTTTCGTCTTCATGCGCAGCGGCTACGACCATCATACGCTGAACTTCGCCCGTGCGCCCGTGCGCAGCCTCCATCACCTCGCATTCGAATTGCGCGGCCCGTCCCACATGCAACAGGCTTGCGATCATCTCGCTCGCCAGAAGCTCAATATCCTGTGGGGACCGGTCCGCCACGGCCCGGGCCACAACACGGCCGTCTACCACCGCAATCCCGATGGCCATCTGGTCGAGCTGTTTCACGATCTCGATCGGATGATCGACGAAGACCTCGGCTATTTCGATCCGCGTCCTTGGCACCGCGATCGTCCGCAGCGTCCGAAAGTCTGGGTCGGGCTGCCGCGCGACGTCTGGGGGATGCCACCATCACCCGAATGCGCCGAGTTCGCTCGTTAGGCGTCCGGCACTCGTCTCGAAGACCGCCGCCTCGACCGCGGCCAATGAAACAAACAACGTATCAAAAGGGAGGATGCATCCATGCAGTGGATGAGGCGGATGGCTGCGACCGGATTTCTGCTTGGCAGCGTCGTTGCTGCCGGCCCGGCCCAATCGGCGGACAACTACCCGTCACGGCCGATACGCCTGGTTCATGGCTTCGCCGCTGGCGGCGCGGCTGATACGCTGTCGCGCATCGTTGCCGACGGGCTGTCCAAGAAGCTCGGGCAACCCGTCGTCGTCGAGGCCAAGCCGGGAGCGGGCGGCAACATCGCGGCGGACGCGATCGCCAGGGCCGAGCCCGACGGCTATACGCTCGGCCTCGTCACGGGCGCCCACGCCATATCGGCAGCGACTTACAAAACTCTGACCTACCAGCCCGCCGACAGCTTCGACATGATCTCGACGCTGGTCTACTACGCGCTGGTCATTGCGGTGCGTGACGATCACCCCGCCAAGTCACTCGGCGAATTGATCGCGATGGCGAAGCAGAAGCCCGGCGCGCTCAGCTTCGGCTCGGTCGGTTTCGGCAGCACGCACCATCTCGCGGGAGAGCTGCTCAATGCGATGGCCGGCACGGAAATCGTGCACGTGCCCTATCGCGGGGATTCCCAATCCATTACTGCGTTGCTTGGCGGCGAGGTTCCGGTCATCATCGGCACGCCGGTCCTGCTCGCGGCACAGATTCAGAGCGGAGCCGTTCGCGGGCTGGCCGTGACGTCCCCGACGCGGACGGCGCTCTTGCCGAATGTCCCGACGGTCGAGGAGGCCGGAGTCAAGGGATACGACGTGCGCACATGGGCAGGCCTTCTCGCTCCCAAGGGCACCCCGCCTGCGATTGTCGCCGCACTCAACGCCGCGGCGCTCGAGATCCTGAAGAACCCCGACATCAAGCAGCGCCTGGAAACAGCGGTGGGAGGCGAAGTTCGTGGCAGCTCTCCAGAAGAGATGAAGAAGCTGATCCAGTCCGAAGTCGCGAAGTGGTCGGGCGTGGTGGAGCGGGCGAAGATCCCGAAGATCTGATCATCGAGCGCGCGGCAGACGCCGGTCGCACCGCGGCTGTCTTCGTCGCAGGCAGGCCGATCATGAAGGCCGCGGCCTTCGCGCATGGAGATGACCTTCCGAAAGCTCAACCCTTGTTGGGGCATCAGTTCCAGCTACTGGAATCCGAGTGATGCTGTCCAGTTGATGCTCGGACTAGGTATGCTCTCGAACGAAGAACCTCGCCGGACATGGTCCGGCGAAGGGAGGGAGCCGATCTCATGCCAGCAGTCTCACCTGTCCGTGTTGCCGTGCTCGACGATTTTCAGGACGTCGCGCGCTCGCTCGCGGATTGGAGCTCGCTCGAGCCCCGCGCCACGACGACGTTCTTCAACGACAATGTGACGGGGGACGCGCTCCTGGCGCGATTGCTGCCGTTCGATGTGATCATGCTGATCCGCGAGCGGACCAAGTTGCCGGCGTCACTGATCGCCCGTCTGCCCAATCTCAAGCTGGTGGTGACCGCGGGGATGCGCAATCTGGGCATCGACTTGGCCGCGTGCACGGCGCGTGGCATCCCGGTCTGCGGCACCGAGACCGGCAGCAGCTCGACCGCCGAGCTAGCCTTCGGAATGCTCCTGGCGTTGTCGCGGAATATCGTGGTGGAGGACCGCGCGCTTCGCGAGGGACGCTGGCAGACACGCATGGGCTATGCCGTGAAGGGCTTGACGCTCGGCATTCTCGGGCTCGGCCGGCTCGGCGCGCAGATGGCCGGATACGGCCGGGCGTTCGGCATGGATGTGATCGCGTGGAGCCAGAACTTGACTCCGCAGGATGCGGCAGCCGGAGGCGCCGCGTTCGTCGATAAGGACGAGCTGTTCCGGCGCGCGGACTTCATCAGCCTGCATGTCGTCTTGAGCGAGCGGACCCGTAACATCGTCGGCGCCGCGGAATTGGCGCTGATGAAGCCGTCGGCCTGTCTGATCAATACGTCGCGCGCCGGCCTTGTCGACGAGGCCGCCCTGATCGCCGCGCTCAAGGACGGCAGGATCGCGGGCGCAGCGCTCGATGTGTTCGATGTCGAGCCGTTGCCGCAGGACGCGCCGATCCTGTCCGCGCCCAACACCTTGCTGACGCCGCATCTCGGCTATGCCTCGCGCGACAGCTACAAGACCTATTTCAGCCAGGCCGTGGAGGACATCGCCGCCTGGCTCGACGGCACGCCGATCCGGGTCCTGGGCGCCTGATCCCGGGACCCGTGCGATCCTCAAGCCTGATATGTGCTGGCGGTCGGCGCCGATGGTGCCGTGCCGCGTGGCTGGTCGCTTGAAACCTTGGCCGCCCGGCGCCGCGCCACAAGCCCGGACACGATCTGCCAGGCGAAGATCAGCGCGACGATTCCGAGAATGCCGCCGCTGATCGGATGCTCGACGAACGTCGTGAAGCTGCCGTGGCTAAGCAGCATCGCGCGCCGGAAATTCTCCTCCAGGATCGGTCCCAGGATGAAGCCTAGCATCAAGGGTGCGGGATCGAGGCTGAGCCGGAAGAAGATATAGCCGAGGACGCCGAAGACTGCGGTGGTGTAGATGTCGTCCAGACTGTTGTTGACGCTGTAGGTGCCGACGCAGCAGAAGAACAGGATCGATGGGAAGAGGGCGCTGTAAGGGATCTTGAACACCGTCAGCCAATAGCGGACCAGCGGAACGTTCAGGACGACCAGGAACAGATTGCCGATCCACATGCTGGCAACCAGTCCCCAGAACAGATCGGGATGATCGGCGATCATGGTGGGCCCCGGCTTGATGCCGTTGATGATGAAGGCCGCCATCATCAGCGCCATCACGGCATTCTCCGGAATGCCGATGCTCATCAGCGGAATGAAGCTCGTTCTCGCGGCCGCTTCGTCGGCTGCCGCCTGTCCGGCCACGCCCTCGATCGCGCCCTGGCCGATCTCGTCGCGGTATTTGCTGAACTTCTTGTCGACGGCATAGGCGGCGAATTGAGCAATCACGGGACCGCCGCCGGGCAGCAGCCCGAGGAGCGAGCCGGCGGCGCTGCCGCGGAGCGCGCTCGGGATGATGCGCTTGAACTCGACCCAGCTCGGTATCAGCTTGATCTCACCACGAAACGGCGAGGTCTGCCGATCCTTGTCCAAATTCTTGGTGATCTCGGCGATGCCGAAGCAGCCGAGCGACAGGCTGACGAGCGCGATGCCGTCGTACAGCGACGGAAGGCCCATCGTGAACCGGAGTGTGCCGGTATTGACGTCGGTGCCGACGAGGCCGAGCAGGACGCCGACGAGGCACATCGACAGGCCGTCGAGAACGCTTCCCGTGGTCACGAGGCTGACGCAGAGGAAGCCGAGCAGCACCAGCGCGCAGTATTCGGTCGGGCCGAACATCAGCGCCACCTGGCTCAAGGGCGGCGCGAGCGATGCCAGCACGATCGTCGCGATCGTGCCACCGATAAAGCTGGAAATGCCCGCCGTGAACAGCGCCAGGCCGGTCTTGCCCTTGAGCGTCATCTCATAGCCGTCGATGCAGGCGATGATGCTGGATGCGTGCGGCATCCTCATCGTGATGGCGCTGACATTGTCGCCATACTGGGCGCCGTAATAGATGCCGGCCAGCATGATCAGTGCGCCGTCGGTCGGCAATGAATAGGTCAGAGGCAGCAGCAGGCTGATCGTCGCCAAGGGCCCGAGCCCCGGCAGCAGGCCCACCAGCGTGCCGATGGTGCAGCCGGCGGCGCAGAATAGCAGATTGTTGAGCGTCAGCGCGTGGCTGAAGCCGAAGGAGAGATTGGACAGGATATCCATCGGTATCGCCTCAATAGAGCGGGAGCTGCAGTCCAAGGCCGAGCTTCATCGCAAGCGCGACGGAGGCGAGGACGGCACTCAGCATCAGCGCGCGCGACAGCTTGAAGTCGGAGGCGGCGTAGGAGGTGATGAGCACCATCACGACGAGGCCGACCAGCATGTTCACATTTTCGGAAAGCAGCACGAAGCTCAGCAGGCCGGCGGCCACGAGGGCGATGTTCCTCGCCTTGAATTCAAGTCTGCCGCCGCTGACGAGACGTGTGCGCACGACGATCGCAAGGCCCACGAGGAAGAGCAGGGCGGACACGACCAGCGGAAACATGCCGGGTCCCGCGCGGCCCAGCGTACCCAGGGAATAGCCACGTGCCTGCAGGCCGAAGACCAGGGCGATGGCGATCAGGCTCAGCCCTTTCGCCAGATCTCGATTGATCGTCATGTTTCCTCCGCTGGGCGTGCACTTGAGATCGGCACTTTGTCCCTGAGGAGGAACGCATGGTCGTCTGGCCCGCTTCGATGGGCTCGGCGCCGGGCCGGAACAGACGTAGTGAGCTTCCTCCACTCGCATCGAGAATAGCTGTCGTGCTAGGGTCGAGATGCACCCGAATTCCACCTGATGGAACATGAGACGATGGCGGCAGACCACAGCTATGACGGCATGAACCGCTCGCTGGAGCGAGGCATCGCGATCTTGCGGGCGTTCAAGCCTGGGGTCGCTGATCTCGGCAATGCCGAAATCGCGGAACGCACCGGGCTCGCCAAGGCGACGGTCAGCCGGCTGACGCAGACGCTGGTGAGCGGGGGGCTGCTGCAGAGGGATCCGCGACGCCGGGTCTACAGGTTGGCGCCGGCGGTCCTCAGCCTGGCGCACGCGATGCGTCTCAGTTCGCCGATGCTGTCCGTCGTCGCCCCCTTGATGCGGGCCGAAGCCTCGCGGCGTCGCGTCAATGTCGGGCTGGCTGCGGCGGACCAGGACATGATGGTCTACCTCGAGTCATTCCGCTATCACCCGCGATTGACCCATCGGACCGTGGTGTCGGGCCAGCGCATCCCAGTCGAACTGACGTCGCTCGGGCGCGCCTATCTATGGGCGCTCGAGCCCTCCGCGCGAGAGCGCGAATATGCGGCCATCGCAAAGCGGCGCCCGAAAACCTACAAGCGGCTGATTCGCGAGGTCGAGCGATCCTTCGCTGAGCTGGACAGGCTCGGCTATTGCGCGGTCGGATGGCAGCCAGGAGTCGTGGCCGTTGCGACGACACTGCCTTTCGGCGCTGGCGAGCCGCATCTCATGAACATGAGCATTGGGAGCGTCGAGCCGCTCGAAGAGGCCGCGCACCGGCTGGCGCCCTGGCTGCTCGATCTGAAGCGCCGCTGTCTCAATCGGCTCGAGCATGCAGCGGTCTCCGAGTTGAGTTGAGCGCGCGGCCGATGCAGCGTAGTTCCAGCAGGTGGAATTGGGGGGCGTCCCGGACGCGCCGTCGCATCGTAGTCTCCTCCGCAACAAGTCCGGCGGCCTACGCCGGATACGATGGAGGAAACCTGCAATGGCGGATCATCGCGTAGGACGAAGAGTCTTGATGCTGGCGAGCCTGGGACTGGCCATCGCCGGCGCAATCCCGGGAACTGTTCGCGCCGAGTATCCCGATCGGCCGATCAAGTTCGTCGTTCCCTTCTCGCCAGGCGGCGGGACGGATCTGATCGCGCGAACCCTTGCGAAGCCGATGGCCGCGAAGCTCGGGCAATCGCTCGTCGTGGAGAACAAGGCCGGCGCGGGCACCATCATCGGCTCGGATGCCGTCGCCCGGAGCCAGCCGGATGGATACACGCTCCTGATTGCGACGCTCGCCCATTCGGTCAATCCGAGTCTTCACGCCAAGCTGCCCTATGATACGGACAAGGCGTTCGCCCCGGTCACGCTCATCGGCACCTATCAGAACATCCTGGTCGTCAAGCCGGAGAGTCCGTTCAAGACCGTCGAAGACGTCATCAAGGCAGCCAAGGCAAATCCCGGGAAGTACACCTACGCCTCGCAGGGCATCGGGACCTCGGCGCATCTGGCGGGCGAGCTTCTGAACAATCTTGCTCATATCGAGCTGACCCACATCCCCTACAAGGGCGCGGGCCCCGCATTGACGGACGTCCTCGGCGGCCAGGTCGACATGATGTTTGCGAGCAGCGCCGCCGTGTCCGGGTTCATCGCGAGCAAGAGCCTGCGGCCGATCGCCGTCACGGGCGCCAAGGGGCAGACCCAGGTGCCGGGCGTTCCCAGTGTCGAGGAGACCGTGCCCGGCTATGTGTTCGACAGCTGGTACGGGCTGTATGTGCCCGCGAAGACGCCGAAGCCCGTGATCGACAAGCTGCTCGAGGCCGTCAAGTTCGCCGCGCAGGATCCGGAGTTTATCAAGCGGGCGCAGGACGAAGGCCTGCTGCTGCGGGTCGGCACGCCTGAAGAGCTCGACGCCTACGTCAAGGCGGATACTGAACGCTGGCGCAAGGTCGTGACTGAAAACAAGATCAAACCGGAATAGGCACCATGGGCACGGATATCGTTCTGAAGACCGTCAGCGACGGCATTGCAACCGTGACGCTGAACCGCCCCGAGAAGCGCAATGCCATGAGCGACGAGATGCGATCGTTGCTGATCGAGGTGCTCGAGGACATCGCCGCGGACAAATCGGTTCGCGCGCTCGTGCTCACGGGGGCAGGCAAGGGGTTCTGTGCCGGCGGCGACGTTGCCGGCATGAAGCGACGCATGGAGGCGCCGGCCGGCGAGGTCGGGTTCAACGGCTGGGCGCGTCAGCAACGGGTGCATCGGACGCAGATGCTGCTCCACACCATGCCCAAGCCAACCATCGCCGCCGTCAACGGCGCGGCCGCGGGCCTTGGCGCTGATACGGCGATGGCTTGCGACTTCATCATCGCGAGTCCCCATGCGAAATTCGTGTGGTCCTACATCCTGCGCGGTCTCATTCCGGACGGCGGCGGCATGTATTTCCTGCCGCGGCGCGTCGGGCTCGCGAAAGCGAAGGAACTGATCTTCACCGGTCGGCAGGTCGGTGCTGACGAGGCCGTCAAGATCGGCATCGTCGATCGCACGAGTTCGGCCGAGACGCTACTCGGGGATGCGCAAGCCTGGGCGCGCGAACTCTCCGCCGGTTCGAGCACCGCGCTCGCGCTCGGCAAGGCCATACTCAACCGGTCGTTCGAGACCGACGCCAACAACATCTTTGCGAGCGGAAGCCAGGCGCAGGGCATCTGCTACACCAGCACCGAGCATCGCGATGCGGTCCTCGCCTTCCTCGCCAAGTCGAGCAACTGACGAGCACTGCCGATGTCCCTCGACGCCTTGTTCAATCCACGCAGCATCGCCATCGTCGGCGCCTCCGCCGACGCGGCCAAGACGTCCGGTCTGCCGATCCGGTTCTTGCGAGAACAGAAGTACGAAGGTGAGATCTTCCCGGTCAACCCGCGCGTGGCCGAGATCGACGGTCTTCGGTGCTACCAGAGCATCGAGGCTCTGCCGGCTTCGCCTGATGTTGCGATGGTCCTGCTGGGTTCGGCTCACGCGGTCGATGCGGTGCGCGAACTGGCGGCCAAGGAGACAAGATACGCGATCGTCCTGGCCGGCGGATTCGGCGAGAGCGGAGAAGACGGACGCGAACGCCAGCAGCAGCTTCTTGCCGCGGCCGGCGGCATGCGCATTCTTGGACCGAATACGATTGGCCTCGTGAACGTCTCGAATGCCGTGCCGTTGTCGGCGAGCGGCGCGCTGTCCGCCGGCACGCTGTTGAAGGGCTCCGTCAGCGTGGTCTCCCAGAGCGGCGGAATTCTCGGCGCCTTGCTCTCGCGGCTGACGGCGAGCGGTGTCGGTCTCTCCAAGCTGATTGCGACCGGCAACGAAGCGGATCTCGAGATTGCCGACTTCGTCGACCACCTCGCCGACGACCCCGACACATCCGTGATCGCTCTCTACATCGAGGCGATCCGTAACCCCGAGAAGTTCCGCCGCGCGGCGCGCCGGGTGCGAGAGGCGGGCAAAAAGATCGTGGCCTTGAAGATCGGCCGCTCGGCGGCCGGCGCGCGCGCCGCTGCCTCGCACACCGGCGCGATGGCCGGCACGGACCGGACCTACGATGCCTTCTTCCGCGATCTCGGCATCATCAGAGCGCAGAGCTTCGGCGACCTCGTCGCCATCCCCGCGGCACTGGCGACGCAGCCGGCCTTGATGGGACGCCGGGTCGCGATCCTGACGTCGACCGGCGGGGCAGGGACTCTCATCGTCGACAGTTTCGGCCTGAACGCTCTCGAAGCGCCGGACCCGGACCCGACAACTGCGGCGCAACTCGCCGCTCTCATGCCGGATGGCCCATCGTCACTCACGACCAATCCGATCGACGTCACCCTTGCAGGCCTGCAGCCGGCGATCCTGAAGGGCTGCATCGAAACGCTGCTGGACAGCCCCACCTATGATGCCCTGGTGGTGATCGTGGGGGCGACGAGCGTGCGCAATCCCGACCTGATCAGCAACGCCATCCGCGAAGCGAAGTCCGTGGGTTCGAAGCCCTTGCTGGCCTATGTGAGCCCGCATGCGCCGGAAGCCGTGTCGCGATTGACCACGCAGGGCGTTCCGACCTTCAGCACGCCGGAGGCGGTCACCGTTGCCCTCGACGCCCTGTGGACCGTCGGACGTCCGCTCCGTCGGCTCGAAGCACCTCAACCGCGCCCGGCCGTCGACATTCCCCGCGACTGGGTTGGTTCGCTCGACGAGCACAAGGCCAAAGCGCTATTCGCAAGATTCGGCATCCCCGTCGTGCGCGAGACAATCGTCGCGACTGCATCCGAGGCCCGTGAGGCGGCGCGAGAGTTCGGCGGCAATGTCGTCCTGAAGATTCTCTCGTCGACGATCACCCACAAGAGCGATGTCGGCGGCGTGGCCGTCGGCCTCGATGCCGCGACCGTCGGCGATGCGCTGGATCGGATGCGCGAGGTCGTCACGGCCAGAGCAGGACGCGCGCCGGACGCCTTCATCGTGCAGGAGATGGTTCAAGGCGGCGGATTGGAACTGATCCTCGGCTGCCACCGCGATCCGCTCGGTCTGGTCCTGCTGCTCGGCATGGGCGGCGTCACGGCCGAGCTCATGAACGACACGGTCATCCGGCTGCTGTCCCCCGAGACCTCGTTCTCGCACGACCTCGCGCTGGAGATGATTCAGGAACTCCGGTGCTGGCCGTTGCTCGACGGCTATCGAGGCCGCGCCAAACTCGACGTCGAGGCGCTGGCCGGCGCCATCGTCAATTTCGCCGCGATGGCCATCGCACTCGACGGGCGCATCGTCGAGGCCGAGATCAATCCGATGTTCGTTCTCCCGGCAGGCGCAGGCGTCCGCGCTGTCGACGCGGTGGCCGTGCTGACGAGTGGTCAGGCGTCGGAACGATGACCTCTCGCATGTTGCCGCGCAGGCTTGGACCAAGAGCGGGGTACTCATGGAGAGGAGGGAGGCATTTGATCATAAGCTTGATGCGGGAGAGCACGCTTTCACTCCTCCCCCTGAGGAGCGCGCCGCTTGGCGCGCGTCTCGAAGGGCGAGGCCCCACCTGAGGCCTCATGGTTCGAGACGCGCCGTCATGAAGAGTCCTCGTCATGGCACAACTGGTGGCACGGCGCTCCTCACCATGAGGGTCAAAAGCCGGGGGCGCTGCACACCGGACCATGAACACGCCGAGCGGCGTGTTCATGGAGAGGGGGCAGCTCCGCGCCCGGAGCTGTCGCTGGGCCATGAGCAGCGTGCACATTGAGAAGGTTGAGGCTACGTCTCGGCGCTCCTTCGCTGTCGCCGACCGGCTGACTGATCGTCTGCCCGACGGGCAATCCTGGCATGCCCCGCATGCGCCAACTGCCCGTCGTGCCGGTTTGTCGCGAGCTTCTCCCTTGCGTCGTCGGGCAAATCAGCTCCACATTTCCGCGCATCCCGGCTCGCTGAAGAGGGACGTTTCGCGATCGTCACGAGCGTCGAGCTGGTAGATGCGATGGGCGCGTTGCTCTGCAGCCTGGTCTCACGACCGGGCCGACGAACGGAGCGAGGCGACGGCGAAATGGTGTGGTCCTGGCATCGCGGTGCTGATGTCAAGCCGGTGGTGATGATGATGATCCGCTGGTGACGGGGGCAAACAGCCGATCCCCGGGGAGAGCGCCTATAAGTCGCAAAACCGTCGCGCAGGGAAGGCCGGATATTGGGCTATACCTGTGGTTCTGCCGCGTGCTTGTTTGCTGCACGCGGACCGCGGGTATCAGCCGATACCCGGTCTTCCCTGCGCCTCTTCTTCCGACGAAGAGGTTCACTCGAGACGACAACTCGGGCGGATACCGCCGCGAGATCGCCTCGCCATGCCCTGCTGTTTGAAACGTGGATAAGATTGGTCACGATGTTTCGCGATGGCGTTGAGGCCGTGTCCGACGCTCATGAGGACGCGCCGGTGAATGCGAAGCCCCGCTGCCTGCGCCACCGCGCAAGGGGACACGATCCTCAAGCCGGTCAAATCGAGCGGGCGCCGGCATCCGTCATGGCTGAAGGGCAGGTTCGTCTATTATTGCGCCGGCAGGCCTGCGTCGACCATGAGCTGAACGATGCGGCCGGCGACCTCGCGATAGAGCGGGCTGGTGTTCTTCATCGGCGGTGAGACATTGAGCGCGGTTGTGCCGGGCCGCATCCTGAGGCCCTTCTGCATCGCGGCTTGTGCCTCTTCCGTCTGCCCAAGTCTCTGGTGGGCGGCGGCCAGGAGCATGTAGGGACGGCCCGAGGCCGCCGTGATGGCGATGGAGCGCTGCAGCCAGGGCAGGGCGTCGTCAGCGCGGTCCATCATCAAATGGGCCCAGCCGATGCCCAGTAGCCAGGTCCACCGCGAGACCGCCGGCGTGTCGTAGCGATCGGCCTGCTGGAACGTCGCCAGCGCATCCTCGAAGCGGCCGAGATTGAGCTGCCCGAGGCCGACTAGATACATCGCCAGCCCATCCCAGGGATCGCGGCTCAAGGCTCTGGCACAGATGACGAGGCTCTCGACGAACCGGTTGGTCGCGCTGAGGAAGCGGCAATAGGTCTCTAGCACCGGGATGGCGTTCGGCCTGGTGCGCAAGGCGCGCTCGAGGTTGGCGGATGCCTGCGCCTCGGCCGCCGCGGCCTCCTGGGGATTGTACCAGACCATCTGGATGCCGCGCATCTGCAGTGCTGCGAGCGCCACCGCCGCGTCGACATTGTCGGGCTGCTCGGTCAGCGCATTCTGCAGCATCGTCTGCGCCATGCCGAAGCGCTCCAGCGTCACGCTGTTGATCGATGCGGTGGCTTGCTCGATGGCAGCCTTGGCGCCGCCGGCAGCGCCGTCGACCGCAGAGGTCCCGGACTCCGTCGATGCGTTGAGGCGGCGCGCCAGCACGTCGCCGACGCCGGCGGCGAGCCGTGTCTGCTGCAGCGTGGGTGCATTGTCATCGGCTTCGACCGAGACGGTTGCGACGCCCTCGACCTTGCCGGTCGCCGTCTGGATCAAGCGGGCGCGCAGCGTCCAGGATGGCCCATTGCGTTGCAGCTCCCCATGGATCTCGAAATCCGAGGAGGCGGTGGCGGCTGCAGCGACCTGTTCGGGACGCGGCGCCGTCGATGCCGGCGCCACCACGCTGATGCCGTCGATCCGCGCGAAGCCGTCGGTCAGCCGGGCGCTGATCTCGTTCGCCATGGTCGATCCGCGTGGATCCTCCGTCGCATTCGCGATCGCCATGATGGCGACGACCGGCGGTGAGCTCCTGAAGATGAGGTTCGGCTTGAACAGCGGAGTCGCCGCCGCCAGCCCGACGATCGTGCACAATCCGAGCGCAATGGCGGCGGCCACGCGCCCGCGCGAGAACCATCGTGATTCCGCCGGTGCGGTCGCAATGTCGGCCGGGAGGGCGGTGTCGAGCTCGGCGGCCACCGGCTGCAGCTCGGGCTCGGCGGCAGGGACGTCACGCGCGACGATCGCGATGTCGGCCGTGAAGATGTATCCGCCGCCGGACGCCAGCTTGACCATCTGGCGCCGGTCGTCGCGCAGCGCGTTGCGAATCTCGCGGATGCATTGAAACAGGCTGTCCTCGCCGACATGGACCTCGGGCCAGACGGCCTCCATCAGCTCCTGCTTGCTCAGCACCCGGCCGGGATTGGCGACCAGCAGCCGCAGCATCTCGAACGTCTTCGGGCGCAGCTTGATGGGCACGCCGTCATGTCCACGCAGCTCGGCATGCTGCTGGTCGAGGTCGAACCCGGCGAAACGGACGATCATCCACTCTCTCTGAGATATGCTGCCCACGTAGCATTGGCGTGCCGGTAAGTCGCCTCACCATGGGCAGACATCCGGCCTCGACGAAAATTTCAGAAAACTTCAGAAACCGATACCCCAACCTGATACCGCGTTGTGACATCGTGAACGGCCATGGCGCGTCTCTGTTGGGGGGCAGGACGAGCGCAAAGACTTCGCTTCCCCCGCCGACTGCCTGAATGAGCCGCTTGCGGGATGGTCTCGTTCCGCCTGGCGAGCCCGTCCTGCGGCCGCGGTCGGTCAGCGAAAGAGCGCGCGGGCTCTCCTCTGGTCACGCCGGCGCATCCCGCTGCAAGCCGAATGACGCGAGCTAAATCGTTGCTGCAGCCGCGCATTCCGATTCTGAATCAGAAAATTTCACAGCGCCGCCGTCCGCTTCCTCAGGACTTCCCGCGGTCCGGATGAGACATCAGGGAGGGAAGGAGCGCCCGCTGACTCGCCTGTTGTTGTCATGCGGGAGCTGGCTTCGCCGCACGGCAATGAGGGCATGGTGCTGACCGTCAACGACACTCCGGATGATCCCGCCCGCGTTCGGAGGCCGGCGCAGCCCTGCGCCGCGCGCGGCGGCTTTCGTCCGGCGCGGTCCGTCACCCCGCAAGCATCGATTCCGCCCTGCGATGACAACACCGTCTTCGCCCGTCAGCCGGCCGGGACGGGAGCGAAGGCATGACGCCTGATGCCACCGCCAGCCGTGCCCGTGCGTCGGTCCGCGCGGGCGGCCCGTGCCGGCGGTTCGAACTGACGCCCGCATACGACTTGGACTCATTGATTTGGACGAGGATATTTGAATGGCGGTGACGACGATCACATCCGACGGCTTGTCGTCGGAGCCGTCGCAAGACGCAGCGATCGCGGGCGCGAGAGCAGCCGGGGTCCAGCATTCGGAGGGCGCGGTCGGCAACGCCACTGGTCAGGGCAGGTCTTCGCACGAGCGGCCCTTGCCGCAGCCCTTCGCGCCGGTGGAGCGTCATGACGATCGTTTGCCTCTGCTGGCGGCGCGGCAGGAGCCGGGCGAGCAGGCCGGCGAGACGGTCTCGCACAAGCCCGCCCAGGTCATCGGGCGTGTGGTGGAGACCAAGGGGCACGTCCTTGTCGTGCGCAACGGCATTGCGGTCATCCTCCATAATGGCGACGCGCTGCGCACCGGCGACGTCGTTCAGACCGATCGTGACGGCGCCGTCAGTCTCATCTTCAAGGACGGCAGCGTCTTCCAGCTCGGGCACGACTCGCACCTGGCGCTGACCGCGTTCAGCTATGGCCAGCATGGCGTGGCGAACCGGGAAGGCTTCGACCTGTTGCAGGGATCTTTCAGCTTCGCCGCCGGCGCCATCGCGCGGACCGGCGACATGCGGGTCGGCATGGCATCGGCGTCGGCGAAGATCATGGGCGGCGTCGGAGGCGTCGACATTGCCGAGAGCGGCGGCATCGCCAAGCTCTCGATGTACCATCAGGAGCAAGGGGGCGGGCAGGCGACGATCTACGACGGCGACGGCAGTCCGGTCACGACCATGGATGGCGATGGCGGCAGGCTGACCCTGACCTCGACGGGGCCGTCGCATCTTGCTGCTGATGAGCAGGCGAAGTCGGAGGCCGACAAGGCCCTGGAGGCCACGACGCTCAGTCAGATCCTGCAGATCAAGATCCTGGCGAACGACACCGTCGATCCCACCACGACCGGGATCCGCGGCTCGTCCTTTGCGGCGGTGGGCGGAGACGATCGCGGGACGCCTCTGTTCGCGCCGGGCGTCTTCGGCTCTCCTCAGCCCGCGCCCTCCGATCCCGCCGGCGGCTTCGGCCAGCGCGGGGGAGACGGCGGCTATGGAGGCGCGTTCGGCGACATCGGGTCTATTCGGGTCAACCACGCGCCGGTGCTCGATCTGCATGCCGCGGCGGTCACGGCGCTGGAGCAGACCCCGCTGACGGCCTTGCCGCGCCTGACCTTGAGCGATGATGACGGCAAGACGCTGCTGCAGGCGACGGTCAGGATCACCGGCCACTATGAGCCGGGCAAGGACACGCTCTCCTTTGCCGGCACGACTGAGATCGAAGGCCACCTCGAGGCGGGCACCGGGACGCTGACGCTGACCGCCGTGCCCGGCCACACCCCAAGTCTGGCCGATTTCCAGGCCGCGCTGAGCAGCGTCCGCTATGTCTACGCAGGTGATGCGCCGTCGGCGCTTCCCCGGACGTTGACCGTCACGGTGCAGGACACTGGCGGCACCGGGTTTGGCGGCCACGACGTCGCCTCTGCATCGGTCACGCTGACGGTCACGGGCATCAACGATGCGCCGACGCTTGAGTTGCCCGAGGTCTCGATCGTCGCCGCCGAGCAGATCCCGACGGCCGTTGCCCCGCATGTGTCGCTGTCGGACGTCGACAGCGCCACGCTCGATCATGCCTCGCTGCAGATCACGGGCAACTATATCCCCGGCGAGGACGTGCTGTCGTTCACCGACACGGCTCAGATCCATGGCGTCTTCGACGCTGCGACCGGCACGCTGATCCTGACCGCGCGTCCCGGTCAATCCCCGACGGTTGCGGATTTCGAGGCCGCGCTGCGGTCCGTCACTTATGTCGACACCAGCGACAATCCCTCGTCGCTCACTCGCACCGTCACCATCAGTGTGCAGGACGTCGACGGCACCGCCCATGGCGGACACGACACGACGGTGCGCACCGTCACCCTGACGGTGACGCCCGTCAATGATCCGCCTGTCATCACCGGCGAAACAAATCCGGCTGGGGTCGCCGAGCTGGCGGATGCGCATGCGCAATCGGCAGGTCCCATCACGGGCACGCTGTCGGCGAGCGATCGCGATATCGGCGACGTCCTGACCGGACATGTGACGGCGTCAGCGACGGTCAACTACAGCGGCGGTGCGTTGCCGGCGGGCGTCGACATCGATGCGCTACGCGATACAGCTGCGATCTCGTTCGACAGCGCGACGACCACGGTCAGCGGCGGCGTCAACACGCTGACCTGGACCTATCATCCCGCCGCGGCCAATCTGGATTGGCTGGCTGCCGGCGAGACGCTGACCATCACCTATCTCGCAGAGGTTTCGGACGGCACGGTCAGCGTCGGCAGCCAGCCGCTCACCATCATCATCACCGGCAGCAACGACGCGCCGACCATCGTCGCCGCGCAGACCGCGGCCACGGTGACGCAGGGCGTTGTTGTCGATGCGCACGGACAGCTTCACGCGGACGGCAGCTTCGGTTTCGCCGACCTCGATCTCTCCGACACGCATTCGGCCTCGGCCGCGTTCCTGAGCACGACCGACCCCGGCGGGGGGGCGCTCGGTACCATGGGCGCGCTGATCGACACGGATACGGTCGGCGGCGGCAGCGGCGAAGCGACGTGGAGCTACCACGTCGACGACAACAGGGTGAAGTTCCTGGCCGTCGGCGAGAGCGTGGTCGAGACCTACCGGGTCACGGTCAGCGATGGCCATGGCGGAACGGTGAGCCGCGACGTCAGCGTCACCATCGCCGGCACCAACGATGCGCCAGTGATCACCGCCGCTCAGACGACGGGCGCGATGACCGAGGACAGCGCCGTCGATGCGCACGGCCAGCTGCACGCCAGCGGCGTCATCGGCTTCGCCGATGTCGATCTGACCGACACCCATTCCGTCTCGGTCGCGCTCGTCAGTTCCAGCAACGCCGGCGGCTTCGCGCTGGGCGTGATGAGCCCGCAGCTGGACGCTGACACCAGCCACGGGGGTGGCGGCGAGGTCGCCTGGACCTATCAAGTCGACAACAGCAGCGTGCAATTCCTGCAGGCGGGCCAGACCGTCACCGAGATCTATGCGGTGACGATCAGCGACGGTCATGGCGGACTGACCACGCAGGACGTGACCGTCACGGTGACCGGCACGGAGGATGCGCCGGTGCTGACCAGCGGCGGCTCGGGCGCGGTGACCGAAGCTGCCGATGCTTCGGCGCAGGACATCGGGCCGATCACCGGCGCTCTTGGAATGACCGATCTCGACGTCGGCGACACGCTGACGGCGTCGGTCATAGGCTCGCCCGCGGTCACGCTCGACGGCCACGCATTCTCGCTGCCGCCAGGCGCGGCATCGCTGATCGACCATGCGCTGTCGTTCCAGACCGGCGTCATGTCGAATGGCGGCGCGGCGAGCATCGGCTGGAGCTACGATCCGTCGGCTGCCAATCTCGATTTCCTGCGGGCAGGACAGCAGCTCGTGCTCACCTACACCGTCGGAGTGAATGACGGGCTGACCGACAGCGGCACGCAGACCGTCTCGATCACCATCACCGGCACCAACGACCTGCCGACCATCACCGGCGGTGCGGCGTCGGTCGATGAGGCAGCCGACGCCCACGCCCAGACAGTCTCGCTGGCCGGCACGATCGCGGTCACCGATCTCGACGCCGGCGATCCGTTGACCGCATCGGTCATCAGTTCGCCGACCGTGATGCTGGATGGCCACGCCTTCACGCTGCCGCACGGGGCGGCCGCGCTGGCCGACGCCGCGGCCTTGTCGTTCGACAATGCCGGATATTTGTCGAATGGCGGCACGGCCAACATCGCCTGGATGTATCACCCGGGTGCCGCGGATCTGGACTTCCTGAAGCAGGGCCAGACGCTGACGCTCACCTACGCCGTCGACGTCAGCGACGGGATCGGAACCAGCGCGCCGCAGACGGTGACCATCACGATCAACGGCACCAACGACGCGCCGGTGGCGGTCGCGGACAGCTACACGACGGCCGAAGACAATGCGTTGATCGTGCCAAGCGCAGGCGTGCTCGCCAACGATCACGATGCCGAGGGCGACGCGCTCAGCGCCATCCTTGTCGACGGGCCGAGCCACGGTACGCTCGCGCTGAATCACGACGGCTCGTTCACCTACACGCCATCGACCGACTACAACGGCGTCGACAGCTTCACCTACAAGGCCAATGACGGCCTCGCGGATTCCGGCATAACCACCGTCAGCATCACGGTGACGGCGGTGAACGACCCCGCGGTGATCTCCGGCGTCAGCAGCGGCGCGGTCACCGAGGCCGGCGGCGTGAACAACGCGACGGCGGGAATGCCGACGGCGACCGGCGTGCTGACCGATACCGACGTCGACAATCCGGCCAACACCTTCACCGCGGTCGCGACGCCCACGGCCAGTGCCGGCGGCTACGGCACCTACACCATGACCTCAGGCGGGTCCTGGACCTATCATCTCGATGACGGCAACGGCGCGGTGCAGGCGCTCAATGCCGGTGCCGTGCTGACCGACACATTCACGGTGACGACCATCGACGGCACGGCGCAGGTGGTGACGATCACGATCAACGGCGTCAACGACGCCGCAGTGGTTTCGGGAACGACGAGCGGTGCAGTGAGCGAAGCGGGCGGCGTCGGCAACGGCACGCCGGGGACACCGACCGCGACCGGCACGCTGACCGACAGCGACGTCGACAATGCGGCCAACACGTTCAGCGCCGTCGCGACGCCGACAGCCAGCGCAGGCGGTTACGGCACCTACACGATGAGTTCGGGCGGCGTCTGGACATATGCGCTCGACAATGGCAATCCCACGGTCCAGGCGCTCAACGCCGGGGCTGTGCTGACCGACACCTTCACGGTCACGACCATCGACGGCACCGCGCAGGTGGTGACCATCACCATCAACGGCGCTAACGACGCGGCGGTGGTGTCGGGCACGACCAGCGGCGCCGTGACCGAGGCGGGTGGCATCAACAACGGCACGCCGGGAACGCCGGTCGCGATGGGCACGCTGACCGACAGCGACGTCGACAATCCGGCCAATACTTTCACGGCGGTTGGAACGCCAACCGCGAGCGCGGGCGGCTACGGCACCTACACCATGACCTCGGGCGGCGTGTGGACGTATACGCTCGACAACAGCAATGCCACGGTGCAGGCGCTGGACGTCGGCGCCACGCTGACCGACACGTTCACAGTGACGACCATCGACCGCACCACACAGCTGGTGACGATCACCATCAACGGCGCCCACGATACGGCGGTGGTGACGGGCACGATCAGCGGCGCGGTGACGGAGGCGGGCGGTGCCAACAACACGACACCGGGAACGCCGATCGCGACCGGCCGGCTGACCGTCTCCGAGGGAACCTTCATTGCCAGCACTGCTGCGACGGCGAGCACCGGCGGCTATGGTAGCTACAAACTCTCATCATCCGGAGTCTGGACCTATACGCTAAACAACAGCAATTCCGCGGTCCAGGCGCTCAATACGGGCGCCGTCCTCACCGACACCTTCACCGTCGCCACGACGGGGGGCAGTACGCAGATCGTTACCATCACGATCGCCGGCACCGACGATGCGCCGGTCCTGTCCGGCGATGCATCGGCCGCGCTGCTGCAGGGGCTGTCGACGACGATCACGACCGCCGATCTCAACGTCACGGATGTCGACAATCCGGCGAGCCAGCTGGCGTTCAACGTCAGCGGCACCGTGCATGGTCATGTCGCGCTGGCCGGCGCCCCGGGCGTGGCGATCTCGAGCTTCACGCAAGGGCAGCTTGCCGCGGGGCAGGTGGTCTTTGTCCAGGACGCCACCCAGACTCTCTCAGCAAGCTTCACGGTCACGGCAACCGACGGCAGCCTGAGCTCGGCGGGGATGACCGTCAACGTCGCCGTCAGCAGCGACTTCGTCATCACCAGCAACATCGATCTCGGCAGCGTCTCCGAGACGATCCACAGCCTGAGCCAGTCGGGCGGCACGATGTCCGGCTCGGGAACGCTGATCGACGCCAACGGCGCGACGTTCACCGGCGGCACCGAGAGCGGCAGCGGCGCCACGGTCGTGAATGGCCTGGCGACATTCTTCGATGCCAACAACGAGACATTCACGCTCGAGGGCCGGACGTTCGAACTGCATGGCTCCGCCCAGACCGGGGCGTTTGCCGGCGACACGCTACGTCTCAACAATGGCGCGGTGCTCAAGATCGATGCCGGCGTCACCTTCACCGACGCGTCCGCCAGCGGCGCGGCCTTCAACATCTCCTCCAGCGCCGGCACCGGCACGGTCAATATCGCCGGCAGCTACGACAAGGTCGGCGCTGGCACCACTGCGATCTCCACCGCGCTCACCAACACCGGGATCATCGACGCCGAGGCCGGTACTCTCAACCTGGCCGGCAGCGTCAGCAACGCGGGTGTGTTGAAGGCGGAGAGCGGCGGAAAGCTGCTGGTCTCCGGCAATCTCGACGGGACCGGCGCGGTCACGGTCGGCGAGAACGGCACCGTCGAGTTCGGCGGCGCCGTGGCGGCGGGACAGACGGTGAGCTTCAGCAGTTCGCCCGGCGTGCTCAAGATCGACGCACCCGCGAGCTTTGCCGGTTCGATCGCAGGCTTCAGCGCCGTCAGCGACACGATCGACCTCGCGGGGATCAACTACAATTCCGGGCAGTTCTCGCAGTCATTCAATGCCGGGACCGGCGTGCTGTCGGTCAGCGACGGCGTCCACAACGCCAGCCTGCATTTCAGCGGGCCGACCTATGGCTTTTCCTTCGCGAGCGACGGCGCCGGCGGCACCTTCATCAGGCCGTCCAACGTCTACACCGTCCACAACGCGGCCGAGCTGAATGCGGCGCTGGTGGCGGTCAGCCAGGGCGGCTCGGCCGCCGCCGCCAACAGCAACTATTCGATCGAGCTCGCCGCCGACATTTCGATCGCCTCCCTCGGCACCAATCTGTCCGCGATCAACCTGGCGAGCGGCAGCTCGCTCGTGATCCACGGCGCGGGCCATGCGCTGGACGGCGGCGGCGCCTATCGCGGCCTGTTCGTGTTCGGCGGCAATGTCGCGCTCGATAATCTCGACATCAACAACACCGTCGCGCAGGGCGGGGCGGGCGGCAATCCCGGCGGCGGCGGTGGCGCCGGACTCGGCGGCGGATTGTTCGTCGGCACCGGGGCGACCGCCTCGGTCAGCAACGTGAACTTCACCGGCGATCGTGCGATCGGCGGCAATGGCGGCGGACGGACGAGCCGCGAAGGAATTTATACGTCGGTCGCCGGCGGCGGCGGCGGCATGGGGACCGCGGGCCATGATGCCGGCCCAGGCCTGTACAGGGCGAAGTTCGGGCGATCATACGTCTACTACAACAGCAATCTGCATGCGACGTCCTACTCGCTGCCGTGGCAGTCGGAGTTCGCGTATGAGAACGGTGGCGGTTCCGGCGGGACCCTCGGTCTCGGCGTCGGCGGACACGCCGGCTACGCAAGTGCGGCAAGCGGGAGCAGAGCGGCGCCTCAAGTCGTCGGCAACACCAACCACATCGGCGGCTTATTCGGCCAGAACGGCAATGTCCTTGTCGGATACAAGGGCTACTTCGTTCAGTATATCCACGGCAGCGTGGGGTCGGCCGGGTCTGGCCCGCCGGCTGGCTGGGGCGTCGCCAGTGTGGCCCAGAGCGGTGGCTTCGGCGGTGGCGGCGGCGGCGGCCTCCACGGGTCGTTCGGTCTCTATAACGCCAACACGAACGGGGGCAATGGCGGCTTCGGTGGCGGCGGTGGTGCCGGGGCCATGAACCAAGGCTACTCGGGGGGCGGGCTCGGCGGGGCCGGCGGCTTCGGCGGCGGCGGCGGCCGCAGTGCATTCGGCCAGGCCGGCGGTGCGGGCGGCTTCGGCGCCGGCAATGGCGGCTCCGGAGTCGGCGGCGGCGGCGGTCTCGGCGCCGGCGGCGCCATCTTCGTCGAGCAGGGTGGGTCGCTGACCTTCGCCGGCGGATCGCTGTCGGGCAATTCCGTTGCCGGGGGCGCCGGCGGCCGCAACGGGAGCCAAGGAGGCCAAGATGGCCAAGGGCTCGGCTCCGGCATCTTCATCCAGGGCAACGACACCATCCACTTCGCGCCGCAAGCGGGCGACTCGCTGACCATCGCGAGTGGCATCGCCGACCAGACCGGGAGCGGCGGCACTGGCGCCAATGCCGGCACCGGCAGCGTCGAAATCGGCGGCGCGGGCGTGGTGCACTTCGCGGCCACCAACAGCTATTCCGGGACGACCATCGTCGATTCCGGCGCGACGCTCGCGGTCGACGCTGGCGGCACGGTCGGCACGGGCGCCCTCACCGTCAATGGGACGTTCAACTGGAGCGGCGGGGGCACGTTCGCCAATTTCGTCACCAACAACGGCACGATGAACGTCAACGTCTCGACGACGTTCAGCCAGGTCGTCCACGATGTCGGCACCTTGAATCTCAACGCCGCGAGCAGCTTTGCAGGCGGCGTGGATTCCGGTGGCGCGATTGCGCTCGACGCCAACGGCACGTTCACCTTCGCCTCGGTGTCCGGCAGCGGCACATTCAGCTTCGGCAGCGGCGATACCGCGACAGCGGTGATCCTGACGGGCTCGCTGTCCAAGACGATCAAGGGATTCACCTTCGGCGACGCCATCGATCTCAGAGGCGTCGCGGCTGCCAGCGCTTCACTCGACACCCACAATGTCCTGACCTTGAAGAATTCCGCCGGCTCGACCGTCGGCACGCTAAATTTCGATCCGACACAGACCGGCCTGACCGTCGGCTTGAAATCGGATGGCCAGGGCGGGACGCTGCTCAGCGCGATCCAGACCACGTTCCTGGTTGGCTCGGCGGCGGACCTCAACGCGGCGCTCGCGGCCATCAGCCAGGGTGGTGTCAACTATTCCCAGAGCCAGACAGCCTACAAGATCACCTTCACCAGCGACATCTCGCTGGCGTCGCTCCCCGGCCAGCTCGGGGCCATCAATCTCGGCAGCACCGGCAGCACGCTTCTCATCGACGGCGCCGGGTTCGATCTCGACGGTGCGAACACGCATGTCGGCTTGATCGACAATTCGGCAGGCGTCACCCTGAAGGACCTGTCGATCGGCAACGCGCCGTCCTGGGGCGCCCTGGTCGAGGGCAACAATACGCTCACTCTGTCCGCCTCTGCGGGACAGTCCTCGACGATCTCCAGCGCCATTGTCGATGCCGGCAGCGGCAACAGCGGGGCCGTCGTCATCAGCGGCGCAGGGACGATCAAATTGGCCGCGGCCAACAGCTACACGGGCGGCACGACCGTCATGTCCGGCGCCACGCTCGATCTCGCCGGCGGCAGCATCAAGACAGTCACGGACAACGGCAATATCAAGCTCGACAGCACGTCGGTGGTCATCGGCGGCGCGGTTACGGGGAGCGGCGCCATTACGTTCGGCATGCCCCAGACCGTGCTGAAGATCAGCAGCGGCGTCCCCACCACGACGTTCTACGGCATGGCGGATGGCGACATCATCGATCTCGCCGGCGTCGCCGCGACGGGGATCAGCTCGCTCGGCAACAACGCCTATGCGTTGACGTCTGGCAGCACGACGCTCGGCACGCTGCATTTCGATCCGTCGCAGGATCTGGCATCGGACGCGCCGGTCATCGTTGCGGACGGCGCGGGCGGCACCTTCGTGCGGCTTGGGCACATTCCGGTGTTTACCGCGAGCACGGCCGCGGAGTTTGCCAAGATTATCGCCGAGATCGACATCGGCGGGGCCTATTCGCTGGCCAATACCCACTATGAGATCGACCTGACCGGCGACATTGCCCTGAGCGGGAACTTGCCGGTGATCTACCTCGCCAGCGGCGACAGCCTGTCCGTCGTCGGCAACGGCCATACGATCAGCGGCGCCTTGAACGGCATCGCCAACTATTCCGCGTTCTATCTGCAATCCGGAAGTCTGTCGCTCAGCGACCTGACGCTCGCGCAAACCAAAGGCAACGGCAGCGGTCTGTACATGGCCCCGGGAACGTCGGCTGAAGTGTCCGATGTGACCTTCGTCGGAAATCAGGCACCGGGAGGCCTTGGCGGTGCGATCCGTGTTGATAGCGTTGTCGGTGCCGGCAGTTCGTTGACCCTCGGCGCCGGCTCCTTCTCCGGCGATACGGCCGTTTTCGGCTCCGCCATCTGGCTCGACGGCAGCACTCTCAATATTGCTCCGCCGGCCGGCGAGTTGCTCTCCGTGGCCAACTCGTTCGGCGGCAACGGCACAATCAATATATCCGGCCCGGGAGATATCGTTTTCTCCGGAGGCTTCGACCTGGGAAGCCAGACGATCAACGTCGCCGGTTCAGGTGACGTCACCCTGTCGGGCGCCTTCTTCGGCAGCCAGAGCGTCGTCCATACCGGTTCCGGGACGCTGACCATCGCGCCCTTCTACAATGTGGAGTCGGCCGGAACGTTGGGCGGAGTGGTCAATGCGATCGATACCGACGCGATCGGGCTGGTCGGCGGCATCAACTATGTCGTCAACGTCACCGCCGACATTGCCGGGAACGCGGGCCTGCCGGCGGTCACGCTCGACCCCGGCAATACGCTGACGGTTCATACCAACGGCCATCTGTTCGACGGCGCCATCAACGGGACGGGCAGCGACTTCACCTTTGCGGCGACCGGCCCGGGCGGCAGCACGGTGCTGACCGGCGGCGCCGAGCCGATCTTCAACGTCACATCCGCCGGCGATCTGGGGAACGCCGTCGCGGCCCTCGACACCGGCGGCCTGCTGTCGAGCAGCAACACGCACTACGTCATCAACTTAACCGCCGACATCGGGGCGACCACCGGGCTGCCGCCGATCAAGCTGGCCAGCGGCTCGACGCTCACGGTCGCGACCCACGGCCATCTGCTCGATGGCGCCAGCAACGGCGCGGGCGGCGACTTCACCTTCGCGGCGACGGGCGCGGGCGGCAGCACGGTGCTGACCGGGGACGCCGTGCCGACCTTCGATGTCGGCTCGATCAGCGGATTGCTGACGGCGTCCTCCGCCATCAGTGTCGGCGGACTGCTGTCGAGCGCCAACACGCATTACGTCATCCACCTGACCGCCGATCTGCCGCTGACGGCCAATTTCCCGAGCTTCAATCTCGCCGTCGGCGACACGCTGACGATCGTGACCCACGGCCACCTGTTCGATGGCGCCACCGATGCGAGCGGCCACCTGACCTTTGCGCCGGCGGGCGCGGGCGGCAGCACCGTTCTGACCGACAACACGGAGCCGAGCTTCAACGTGGCGTCGTCTGCCGACCTGGCCGGCGTCATCGGCGCGCTGAATTCCGGCACGCTCGCCTCCATCAATACGCACTACATCATCAACCTGACCGCCGACATCACGCTGTCGGCCAACCTGCCGCTGATTGCGCTCGGCGCAGGCGATACGCTGACATTCGAGGGCAACGGCCACAGCATCGACGGCGGCAACAGCTTCGGCGGTTTCTATCTGCGTTCGGGAGATGCGACGTTCTCCGATCTCACGATGCAGCATCTCGTCCAGCGTGGCCAGGACGGCGGCTTCAGCACGGTCGGCACGCGATACGGCGGCAGCGGCGGTGGTGGCGGTGGCGGTCTCGGCGCCGGCGGCGCGTTCTTCATCGCGAGCGGGGCCTCGGCCACGATCAAGGACGTCATCATCAGTCAGGACGGCGCCATCGGTGGCAACGGCGGAAACGTCAACGGCGGTGGCACCAGAGCGGCCTATGCTGGCGGTGGTGGTGCGGTCGACGGACAAGGCTATCAATCGGGCGGCACCGGCGGCGGTGCGATGAGTGGCCACCACGGAGCCAATGGCGGTTTTGGCGGCGGCGGTGGCGGTGGCTATGGCCACGTCGTGCATTTTCAAAATCCATCCAGCTACGCCGGTGGTTCGGGCGGCTACGGTGCGGGCAACGGCGGAAACCCGGTCTATGTCGGTGGGCTCGTCGGCGGCGGTGGCGGCGGCGGTGCGGGGCTCGGTGGCGGCATCTTCGTCGCAGCGGGCGGCTCGCTGATCATTGCTGGCGGCAGTTCGGTGTCCGGAAACTATGTCCGCGGCGGACTGGGCGGCATGGGTGGGAACAACGGCGGAAACGGCACGGGCCTCGGCGCCGGTCTGTTCGCCGCGTCGGACAACGTCACGCTGGCGCCGGATGCCGGCAAGACGCTGACCATCTCGGATTCGATCGCCGGCGCCATGACCGGCGTGCTTCACATCGCGGGCGCCGGCAGCGTCGTGCTCGGCGATGTCAAGGCGACGACGATCGCGGTCGACGGCGGCGGCACGCTGACGATCAATGGGGCGCTCGTCAACGACTCCCTGACAGTGTCAGGCGCGGCGAGCTACACGCTGACGAAGAGCCTGCAAGGCAGCGGTCATTTCGGCGTGTCAAACAACGGCTTCCTGTCGTTGGACACCGCCAGCACCATCGATGGCGGCGCGCAGCTCGCCGATCACGGCGTGATCGAGCTCGGTGCCGTCGGCGCGGTCGGCAGCGGACACATCACCTTCGCGCAAGGTGCGATGGCCACGCTGATCATCGATCAGGGCGATACGCCGTCCAACCAGATCGACGGCTTCCTGCCCGGCGACACCATCAAGCTCGCGGGCTTCGCCGCGAACGCCACCGCGACGCTCGGCGCCGGCAATGTGCTCACGGTGAGCGACGGCACGCATACCGTGCAGCTCCACCTCGATCCGGCCGTCGATTACTCGACCGCTCAATTCAGTGTAGCGGCCTATAATGGCGGCGTCGCGGTCACGGACACGATCGCGCCGAAGATCGTCCTCGTCGGTCAGCCGCAGAACGGCAATCAGGTCGTACTCAGCGGCACGGGCATGCCGGGCAGCAGCATTGCGATCTTCGTCGACGGCAACCAGGTCGGCACCGCCACGCCGAATGCTGGCGGGCATTTCACCTTCACCACGGCCGCGATCGCTGACGGCGAATACGTCTTTACGGCCACGCAGACGGGCGGAGGCCAGACGCTGACCACCGCGCCGCTGATCGTCGACGTGCTGCCGCTCGCGCCATCGCTCGCGCTCGCGCCGGGGCAGGCGGTGCTGGCCAATAATGTCGGCGTGCATCTGCAGGGCAGCGGCGAGCCGAACCAGACCGTCACGCTGCATCTCAGCGGTCCCGGCGGCAGCTCGGTGAGCTACACCACCACGACCGATTCCAACGGCAACTACGATTTCGTCACGCCGCACCTTGCCGACGGCCACTACACGCTCAACGCCACCGAGACCGACGCGGACGGCGTCGTTAGCCTGCCGTCGAATGTCGTCGCGTTCGACGTCGTTCCGCAGGCGCCGCTCATTTCGGGTGTCGTCGGTCAACCGGTCGACGGCGGCAGGATCGAGGTGACGGGCAGCGCCGAGGCCAACATCCGGATCAACCTGTTTGCCAATGGCCAGTACATCGGCTCCGGCAGCACCAATGCCAACGGGCTCTTCGACATCACGGCAGCGGCGCCCTTGGGGCATGGCGTCTACGCCCTGGTGGCGACGGCCCAGGATGCCGCGAACTTCGTGAGTGGCCAGTCATCGGCGGTTGCCTTCCACGTCGATCCGCTGGCGCCTGCGATCAGTGCGATCGTCGGCCAGCGCGTCAACGGCGGCACCGTCGAGGTCAAGGGCACGGCGCTGGCGGGCAGCACCGTTACGCTCTACGAGGGCAGCACGGTGGTGGGCTCCGGCGTCGCCAATGGCGCCGGCGTGTTCGACATCGTCACCAGCGCGACGTTCGCCGATGGCATCCATGCCTTGCGGGCGACGGCAACGGATGCCAACGGCCTGACCAGCCTGCTCTCCGCCGCGAGCAACGTCGCCGTCCTGCCGACCGCGCCGGTCATCTCGGCCGTGATCGCGACGGCGCCGCAGACCATCCAGCTCCAGGGCACGGGCGAGGCCGGAGAGACCATCAAGGTCTATGCCGACGGCACGACGCTGCTGGGCTCAGCCGTGGTCGATCAGACCGGGCATTTCGCTTTCAGCGTCGATGCGCCCGGCGGCCATCATGTCATCACCACGACCGAGACCAACGGCGACAATCTGACGAGCGCGATCTCCACCGGCGTTGCGATCGACGTGACGCCGCGGGCGCCGGTCATCACATCGATCGTGCCGCTGGTCGCCACGCAGGTCGACGCGAGCCATGCCTTCATCGTCAAGGGCACCGGTCAGCATGCCGGCGAGACCATCACGCTCTACGCCGATGGCGGCGCGAGTCCGATCGGCACGGGTGTCGTTGCCGCCGACGGCACCTTCACCATCACCACCACGGCGGCGCTCGCGAACGGAGCTCACATGCTGACCGCCACCGATGCGGCCAGCGCCGACGTCAGCGCGCCGTCGGCGAGCTTCGCCATGTATGTCGATCCGGCTCCGGTCACGGGCATCATCCAAATCGGGATCGCCGCGGATCACGGCGTTATCGAGCTGCAGGGCTCGGGCCAGCCGGGCGACACGATCACGCTGATGCTGGGCAATACCGTGATCGGCACCGGAGCGGTCGATGCCTTGGGCCATTTCGACGTCACGAGCGACGCAAGCGCAAGCGCGCTGCTCGGCCCAGGCCACCAGCACATCACGGTGATCCAGACCGACAGCCTCGGTCATGCCAGCCCCGGAGCCACATTCGATGCCAGCGTCGCTCCGGCCGCGCCCGTCGTCGCAGCGGTGCTCTCGGTGCCGGACACGGTCGGCCGCGTCGAGGTGAAGGGCAGCGGCGAGGCCGGGACCATCATCAAGCTCTATGCCGACAATGGCACTACGGTGATCGGCACCGGCACCGTCGATGCATCAGGGCATTTCGATGTCACCAGCGATTTCCAGTCGGTCGGCGGCGGTGTGCACAGCATCACGGTGACCGCGACCATCGACGGCATCACCGGACCGGTCTCGGCGGGCGCTGATGTCACGGTCACGCCGGCGGCGAACACCTGGACCATCACCTCGGCGGCCGATCTCGCCAAGGCGATCGCGGCGATCGACGTCTCCGGCGCGAGCGCGCAGAGCGGTGCGCACTACACGTTCGACATCGTCGGTGATCTACAACTCAGTGATCAGCTGCCTGCCTTCAATCTGCCGCCGGAGGCCTCGCTCACCATTGCCGGCCATGGCCACGTGCTCGACGCGCACGGCCTGCCGGGCCTGTTTGTCTACGCCGGCAGCGTCGAGATCGATGATCTTGGCATCATCAACGCCGTGGCGAAGGGCGGCGACAGCAATTTCGGCGGTGGCGGCGGCGCCGGTCTCGGCGGCGGATTGTTCATCGCATCGGCCGGCACGGTGACGTTGTCCAACGTCAATTTCGCCAACGACAAGGCGGTCGGCGGCAACGGCAGCGGCTCGTTCGGCTACATAGGAGGCTGGCTGTATGGCGGCGGCGGCGGATTAGGCGGCGCCGGTGGTTTGCAGGGCGGCGGCGGCATTGGCATTCATGCCTCCGGCAGTAGTCATCCGCGGCCCTACGACTCCGGAACGAGTGCTGGTGCCGGCATCGCGCTGGGCGCGGCCTCGGGCGGCGGACAGACTGTCGGTACCAACCCGGTCTATCTCGGCGGAGCCAATGGCGGCGGCGGTGGCCAGGGCGTGGGCTTCTACACCAGCGCGGCCTATGTCGGTTTTCCCGGATACGGCAACCCGGGTAGCGGCGGCGGCATCGGCGGCGGCGTCGGGATCGTCAATACCAGCAACGGCACGATTGCCACGGGCGGAGCGGGCGGCTTCGGCGGCGGTGGTGGCGGCGCCACGTTCGTCCTTCCGTCTGGCGCCAGTGGATACGGTGGGGCCGGCGGCTTTGGCGGCGGTGGCGGCGCGGGCCGGCATGGCGGCGGTGCCGGTGGCTTCGGCGGTGGCGGCGGTGGCGGTGGCGCCTCTTACGGCTTCACCGGTGCCGCGGGCGGCTTCGGCGGCGGCGCCGGCGGCAGTACCGCCTATGGCGGCGGCGGCCTCGGCGCCGGCGGCGCGATCTTCGTGCAGCAGGGCGGCACGCTGATCTTCGCCGGCTCGGGCAGCGAGCAGAACGATGGCGTGACCGGGGGCACGACGACCGGGTTCGACGCCCATGCCGGCGCGGCCTATGGCAGCGGCATCTTCCTGCAAGGCGATCAGACCATCACCTTCGCGCCGGACGCGGGACACAGCATCACCCTCGCCGGCGTCATCGCCGACATGACCGGCTCGCATGATGCCAGCGGCCAGACCGGCGCAGGGCATCTGCTGCTCGACGGCGGCGGCACGCTGGTGCTGGGCGCGGCCAACACCTTCACCGGCGGCATCACGATCGAGAACGGCACGCTCGATCTGATCGCCCATGGCGCCGCCGGCGCCGGCGCGATCAGCTTCTCTCCGGCCGATCATGCCGCGCTGGAGTTCAGCGCGGTGAACGCGCCGACCAACGCGATCGAGAATTTCGGCACCCGCGACCAGATCATCGTCGACGGCTTTCATGCGACCAGCGAGAGCTACAGCAATGGCGTGCTGGTGCTGAACGGCGCGAGCGGCTCGGTCAGCGTCACCGTGGGTGGCTCGGACCTGCACGCGCTGTCGGACTTCCACTTCGCCTTCGATGCCACTAGCGGCAACACGATCATCACCGGCGGGCCCGACCGGTCCGGCAACGATGTGATCCATGGCGGCCCCGGCGCGCAGATCCTGACCGGCGGCACTGGCGACGACGTGTTCTTCTTCCGCGCGACCGAACTCGCCGCCGGCGCCACCGACAGGATCACGGATCTGTCCTGGGCCAACGGCAGCGGCGAGCACGATCGCATCCATCTCGAAGGCGTCGACCCGAATGCGGTGACGGTCACGTCCGTCAATGGCGGCCACGACACCGACATCGCGATCGGCGTGAACGGCGGCACCGCGCATATCCTGGTCCAGGGCAGCGGCGCATCGCCGCTCGAGATCGAATTCCAGAACACGATGCCGACCAGCGATGCGGATCTGAATACGCTGCTCACACCGTCGACGGCGAACGAGACCGTGGGCCAGTTCACGACCGGAGCCAACCCGCCTTACATCAAGTCCCTGACCAGTTATGGCGCCGATGGCGCCCCGGCCGTGCAGGACGTCACCAACAACGACGGATCACACACCATCACGGTGCAGGCCCCCAACGCCGTGCTGACGGCCTCCGCGGCGAACGACACGTTCGTGTTCCAGTTCGGCTCGCAGCCGGCCGGCAACACGACGATCGGCAGCTTCGATGTCGCACACGATGCCCTGCAGCTCAGCCACGCCGTCTATGCCGACGCTGCGGCCGCGCTCGCGGCCATCGCCGCGGATCCGCACAACGCCGGAGGGGCGGCTGACACCACCATCGCGATCGACGCCAACCACACAGTCATCCTGACGGGCGTGAACCCGACCCAGCTTACACAGCACGATATTCTGCTAGTGTAAGATCTCGCATTCCAGGCTTTTGAGAACAATGCAGGCTGACATCCATTTCATCTCCGGGCTTCCCCGGGCCGGCTCGACATTGCTGTCCGCCATCCTGCGGCAGAACCCGCGATTTCGCGCCGGCATGACCGGGCCGGTCGGCTCGCTGGTCGATGCCATGCTGCGCAGCATGAGCATGAGCAACGAGACCTCGATCTTCATCACCGACGCGCAACGCAGGGCGCTGATCGAGGGCATCTTCTCGGCCTATTACGCCGATGTGCCCAAAGGCGACGTGGTGTTCGACACCAACCGCAATTGGTGCGCGCGGCTGCCGCTGCTGACCGAGCTGTTTCCGCGCGCGAAGGTGATTTGCTGCGTGCGCGACATTCCCTGGATCCTCGATTCCGTCGAGCGGCTGATCCGCAAGAACAAGTACCAGCCCTCGGGCATCTTCAGCTTCGAGCCGGGCGGCACGGTGTACTCGCGCGTCGACGGTCTGGCCGCGCCGAACGGCATGGTGGGGTTCGCGTGGAATGCGCTGCGCGAGGCGTTCTGCGGCGAGCAGACCGACTGCCTGCTGGCGCTGACCTATGAGACGCTGACGCAGCGGCCGCAGCAGGCGATCGCCGCCGTCTACGACTTCATCGGCGAGAAGCCCTTCGTGCATGATTTCGAGAACATCGAGTTCGACGCCGAGGAGTTCGACCGCAGGCTCGGCACGCCCGGCCTGCACAAGGTCGGCCGCCGCGTGGAATCGCCCGGCCGAAAGACCGTGCTTCCCGGCGATCTCTGGCGCAAATACGAGAACGACGCCTTCTGGCGCGATCCCGCCCGCAACCCCAACAAGGTTCGCGTCGTTTAGTCCCGACAGAGCGCGACGAGCGGGTGCGCGGGCTGCTCGCCGAGATCGACCTGCCGCCGCAGGCCGCCGAGCTGTTTCCGCATCAGTTTTCGGCGGCCGGCGTCAGCGGCTGTGCATCGCCCGGGCGATGGCGCCCGAGGCCGCGCCGATCGTCCGCAGCGAGGCGGTGTCCGCGCTCCACGTGATGATCCAGGCGCAATCCTGAATCTGTTGAAGCGGTTGCAGCGAAATTGATCCGCCAACTCCCTGTCGGGCCGATGGTCGCGGCAACGTCCCGTCGATCACTATTGCGCGCGTCACCCTGGACAACTCCATCATCTCCAAATATCTTCCATGGAAGATGATAAAGAGGCAGCCCGAGGGGATGACGTGGTGTTATTCGAAAGCGTGAAGCAGGCAGCCGAGGCTGCGCGGGCCTATATCGAAGCGTATTGCGAGAAGGATTTCGCAACGCTCCGCGCGTTGCTCGACCCCGATCGCTTCCAGTTCTCGCACCAAAGTCGTGGCGCTTACGCCGCAGACGCCGACAGCTTCATCGCGATGCTGGAGCGGATGGCCACCGACATATTTCCCGATCGTCGTTTCACGGAGATTCGCGGGATGCACGTCGTGGACGATGTCGTGCTGATCGACACCGAATGGCGTGGCACGCCAATCGTAACGATCGCAGGGCGGTTCGAGGCCGGCGTCACGCTGGCGATGGCGCTCAAATCGATGATCGTCGTGCAGGAAGGCCGGATCACCGAGATCCGCGATCACGATTCGTGACCGGGTGAGTCAGGACCTCGCCATCATCGGGCTGATCCGACCGAGCGCGACGGGATCGCTACCGACGTGATCGCCGGGCGCGATCCCGCCGCGATCTGTCCGGCCGCCGATGTCATTCGAATTCCGCATCGAAAGCAATGTCATGGCCCGAACGAAGAAAGCGACCCTGCCTGCCGGACTTGCACGCGATATTGCCGTGACCTGGGCGAGGGAGCGGCCTGACCTCGATCCGTTGGACTATCTGTTGCCGATTTACATTCTACGACTCGGCAGGATTGTCGAGTGGGACGGCAATCGCCTGTGGAAGAACAATTTCGGGATTTCCAGCCCGGACATGCGCGTGTTGTTTGCATTGCGCCGTGCCGGCGGCGACTGCTCGCGACGCCCGACGGATCTCTTTCGGGCGTTGTTGGTCACCTCCGGGGCAATGACCAAGATTGTTGACAGGCTTGGGGCCGAAGGGCTGGTGAAGCGGCGCCCGGATCCATCCGACAAGGGTGGGTTTCAGATCCAGCTTACCGCCAAAGGCAAGCGGATCGCCGATGATGCCATGACGCAGATGGCCGCGGCTACGATCCTGACATCGTCGCGAATCTCTCTCTCAAAGACGGAGAGGAAAGTGATGGTCGATCTGCTGCAGCGCGTCCTGCTGGAGGTAGAAGAGATTATGTCAGCCGAGGAAGCTTCGGATCGCTGACGATTTCGGTCCCGACCCAACCACCCCCGGATGTTGGGCTTAACCTGTGGTTCTGCCGCGTGCTTATCTGCTGCACGCGGATCGCGGGTGTCAGCCGACACCTGGTCTTCCCTGCGCCTCTTGTTCGAGAGGAGAGGTTCACCCAAGAGAACAATTCCGGCGGAGACCGCCGCGAGATAGCTTGGCCGTGCCCGCTGTTCGAAATGTAGAGCGCGCGCTTGTGCGATGTCCCGAGGTAGATCGGCCAGGGCAGGGGGCCTGCCTTCGCTCTGGCAAGTCGAGTTCGCCGTCGAGCCGCATCAACGCCCTGTCGCTCGGCACGAGTGCTGCCGAGCGAATGGACGGCGGTTGAGCCTTAGTGCTTCGCGGCAGCCATCTGCCGGCGCAGGCTGAGAGGGCGCATATCGGTCCAGACGCTGTTGATGTAGTCGAGGCATTGTGGCTTGGCGGCCTTTTCGCCGACGATCGACCAGCCTTTGGGTGGATCGCGATCGGCGCGCCAAATGGAGTACTGCTCCTCAGAGTTGACGACGACGTAGTATAGACGGTCTGAATTCACGTCGTCACTGTCCATTTTTGGATCTCCTTGTTGGAAAGACGCCGGTCGATCAACTCAACTTGAGGTTATTGTTGATTTCAAGCGTGCACAAGATCATTAGCATACCTCTACGGTGATTTTTCGTGGCTGAGCGGAGGTGACACCTCGCGCATGCAGGACGTGCCTGATGCCGGTTCGTGAGATAGGCTTCCGCAAGAAGGTGTTGCGCAGGGTCATCCTCGGCGTCGCGCTGGCTCTCTTTATATGTGTGGCTGCCATTGGAAGCTTGCTGCTTTGGTTGCATGGCGGCCTGCCGCAATCGTCCCTGACGTTGGTGAGGCCTGGGACGAACGCTTCGATCCTTGTCACGCGCGATGATGCGGGATTGCCGACGATCGAGGCGCCGACCGCCGATGACGGTGCATTTGGGCTCGGCTACGTTCATGCACAGGACCGTTTGTTCCAGATGGATCTGGCGAGACGGTACGGGGCAGGGCGCCTGTCCCAATGGTTCGGCCGACCGAGTCTGGGCAGCGATCGCTTCATGCGGACGCTCGGGTTGAGCGGGTTGGTCGAAAAGCAATATCGCCAGCTCTCGGCGCCGGTGCAGGCGATGCTGCGCAGCTATGCTGAGGGCGTGAACGCCTATGCCACGTCAGGACCCCGCGCGCTCTCGCCGGATTATTACGCGCTCAACGTCGGCTTCGAGCCTTGGCGTCCAGAAGATTGCCTGCTCTGGGCAAAGCTGATCGATCTTGAGCTGACTGGAAACTTCCGGGACGAGCTGTTGCACGCGCAGTTGCTGCGCAAGCTTCCGCCGGCCGATCTCGATGTCCTGTTTCCGGCCTACCCGCGAACGGCGCCCGTCGTGCTCGAGCGGATGCGGGCCGAGCTCGACCGCATTCCCCTCGAGCAGATCTATGCCAGCCTGCCGGACCGTGTCGGCGCGTTCGAGGCGTCCAACAACTGGGTTCTGTCAGGGGAGCGAACCGCGTCGGGAAAGCCGCTGCTCGCCAACGATCCTCATTTGAGATTCGGGATCCCGAGCGCTTGGTATCTGGCGCGCGTGAAGACCCCCATGGAAACCTTGACCGGAGCAAGCGCTCCCGGAACTCCGTTCATCCTGATCGGACACAACCGACACATTGCGTGGGGGATCACGGCGACGCGGAGCGACGTCGCAGACCTCTTTATAGAGAAGCTCGATGCCGCCAACCGCGAGGCCTATTTGACGCCCGATGGGTCGGAGCCGTTCGAGCGACGCGAGGAGGTCATCGCGGTCAAAGGCGAAGCGCCTGTTGCGATGACCGTTCGCAGCACCAGGCACGGGCCCGTGATCTCGGACCTGGCCGAGTTTGCAAAGCAGGTTCCGGCCGCCGATCACGTCCTGTCGCTGCAGGCGACCTGGCTCGGCAGCGAAGACACCTCGCCCGAAGCCGCCTGGGGCTTGAGCCGCGCGCAGAACTGGGACGAATTCCGTCAGGCGCTCCGCAAGCTGACCGCGCCGCAACAGAATTATGTCTATGCCGATACGTCGGGCAATATCGGCTTCATCGCGCCGGCGCGGATTCCGATCCGGTCCCAGGGCGACGGCTGGCTGCCGGTGCCCGGCTGGGACGGCAAGCATGATTGGAGCGCAATCGTCCCGTTCGACGATCTGCCAGCAAGCTTCAACCCGTCGAACGGCGTGATCGTGACCGCCAACAACAAGTTGCAGGAGGGCGATTATCCGTTTCTTGCGCGCGATTGGATTCCGCCCTTTCGTGCCGAGCGGATCAAGGAGCTGCTTGGGCGGGACCGGAAATTCTCCGCAGACGACATGGGTGATATCCAGGGCGACACGGTGTCGTTGGCCGCCCGGCAACTCGTGCCGTTTCTGCGCAACGTCAAATTATCGACCCCTCTGTCGCAAGATCTCGCTCGCCAGTTGCAGCGGTGGGACGCGCGGATGGCGGCGGATCGCATCGAGCCGCTGATCTTCTCGGCCTGGCTCAAGGAGCTGAACAGGTCGTTGCTGCAGCCTCGCCTCGGGCCTCTCTATCAGAGTTATGGAAGCTTCCATCCGGACGTCATTCACCTGATCCTGACCCGGCATCCGGACTGGTGCGACGATCCCACGACGAGCGAAGCCGAAACGTGCGACACCAGGATTGCGACAGCGTTCGACCTCGCCGTCTCGCAACTCGTCGCGCGACTCGGTCAGCCGTCGGAGCGCTGGCGCTGGGGTGATGCCCACCATGCCATTTTTTCCCATCCGCTGTGGTCGCGCGTGCCCGTCATTGCGGGAATGTCCAACTTCGAGCCTGCAGCCGAAGGAAGCACCGACACGATCAGCAATGCCGCGATCTCGTTTCCAAATGATGTCGGAAGGTTTCCGAGCTATTTCGGCTCGACGATGCGAATGGTCGTCGATCTCGCCGATCTCGATGCCACCCGCTTCATGATCGTGCCCGGCCAATCCGGGAACCTGATGTCCAGGCATTACAGCGACCTGCTGCCGTCCTGGCAGAGCCGGCAGTGGCTGCAATTCAAAAAGCCGTGACGCGAAGGGCAAGGTCGTGAGCCGTCCCGCTCCACGGATTGATTTCGTCGTTGCGAGGTCTTGCACAAGCCAGGAAGCGCAGAACGGCTTGTGCTGTCATCTTTTTCAGTTGCGTCAAGCAATTAAAGGTTGCGTTGTTATTTCGTAGCTGGAACCGGCGGCCGCTCTCCTCACCTCGAGATCGATTGATCTGCAAAGCTATTAGTTCTTGAAAAAATCCGATTGACTCCTTTGCAACCTTAGCGAAAATACCTCTCATAAGACGACCGTGAATGCCGCGGGATTTTCATTGTTCGTTATCCGGCGGGGGAAGTAGGTGGTGTTATGTTGCGTGGCGCCACGTCTCGAACGATCAATGATCTCGTGCTTGATCGTTCGATCCATCAGCCAGACGACATCGCATACCGCTTTCTGTCCGATGACGGCGCCGCATGCAGAGAGATTTCGTACCGCTCTCTTGAAGAGAGTTCGCGCCGGATCGGCGCTTGGGTTGAAACGCGAGGTCTTTCCGGTCGACCGATTCCGCTGATCTTTGCGCCCGGCCTCGATTTCATCTGCGCGTTCTATGGCTGCGTTCGCGGCGGAGCCATTGCTGTCCCCCTCAGCCTTCCGAGCTTCACCGGCGGCGCGGGACGAGTGGGTGCAGCACTCGCTGACATCAGTCCTTCGGTCATTCTGGTGGGGGCCTCGGAGGCCGAGCGTGTTCGCCGAGAGCTGACGCGCGGCAAGGCGGGGCTCGCATTCGACATCGTGGCGTTTCCCGAGGCGCTCGAGACCGAGCATCGGGGGCGCGAGCCTGATATCGACCCGGATGGTCTCGCCTTTCTTCAGTACACGTCGGGTTCGACGGCCGCACCGAAAGGCGTCGAGATCTCGCACCGCAACCTGCTCCACAATATCGGTCTGATGGCGGCGACGTCTCAGGTCGATGAACGAAGTGTGGGTGTGAGTTGGCTGCCGCATTTCCATGACATGGGTTTGATCGGTGGAATCCTGATGCCGATGTACGCGGGATTTCCCGTCACCTTGATGTCGCCGGCGTCGTTCCTGCGCCGCCCGATCCGGTGGTTGGAGGCAATCTCGAGATTTGCGGCGACGATCAGCGGCGCGCCGAACTTCGGATATGAGCATTGCCGGCGTGAGCTCGCCGGCGACGCGTTGCAATCGATCGACCTGTCGTCGTGGCGGACGGCTTATACGGGTGCGGAGCCGATCCGTGCAGAGACGGTCGAGGGCTTCTGCGCCGCCTTCGGTCGCGCAGGCTTCCGCAGAGAGGCGATGTTTCCTTGCTACGGGCTGGCTGAGGCGACGTTGATGGTCAGCGGACAAGGCTGGAGCGATCGCAGCGCGCAACGCTTCGACCGATCATCGCTGGAGATCGGCCGCGCGGCAGAGCCTGTTCGCGACACCGAGGGCGTGGCCTTGATCGGAGCGGGCCCGGTGCTCGATGGTCACCGCGTGCTGATCGTCGATCCTGCGTCGAGGAGGATCTGTCCTGACGGCGTCGTGGGCGAAATCTGGCTGCGCAGCGAGAGCGTCGGCCGGGGATATTGGAATCGTCCTGACGAAAGCCTGGAGATATTTCGGGCGCGCCCCTTTGGCCTCGACGAGGAATTCCTGCGCACGGGCGATCTCGGATTTCTGTGGCATGAGCAGTTGTTCGTCACGGGCCGTCACAAGGATCTCCTGATCATTCGCGGTGCAAACTTCCATCCGCATGACATCGAGCATGTGCTCGAGGCGGCGATCCCATGGCTTCGTGCCGGCTTTGGAGCGGTGTTCTCGGTCGAGGAGGAGCGCGAGGAACGGCTGGTCGTTGCTTACGAGTTGGACGATGTGGGACGCCGGCCGTCGGAGGCTGAGTTCGAGGCTGTGGTGAGCGTGCTGTCCAGGGAGTTCGGACTGCAGCCGCATGCAATCGTGCTGGTCAGGCGCAACAGGATTCCGAGAACCACGAGCGGGAAGATCCGGCGCCAGCAATGCCGCGCAGAATTCCTCACCGGGCAGCTCGCGGTGGTCGCGGAGTGGCGATCGCCAGCCAGCCGGGCACGGAGCGAGGCAGATAGCTTGGAAATCCGCCTGACCGACGGGACCGATGTGGAGCAGGCGGTTCGGCATATCTTCAAGGCGCATCTCGCCGAGCTGCTCGGAATGCCGGCGGATCAGATCGACGAGAATCGATCGATCTACGATCTCGGCATCGATTCGCTGATGGCCGCGCGTCTCCAGAACAGGGTCGAGGACAGCCTCGGCGTCAGGCTCGAACTGGCCAGAGTGCTGGATGCCGGAACCGTCGACTGCATGGTGCGGCAGGTGGCGACGCAGGTGAGGAATCGCGCGCGGCCCGGATCTGCGGCCATCATCGACGAGATGTTCGCGCGGGTCGCCGGCCTTTCGGATGACGAAGTGTCCCGCCTGCTGGCCTTGGGCGAGCACCAGGAAGCTGGGGAACGTCGTGAATAAGCAGCATGACTTTGGTGCTCTGTCCGACGACAGACGGCGGCTTCTCGAGCGATTGTTGAAGCAGGAGGGCATCGGCCGAACGAGCCATCCAGCCGCGCAGCGCCGCATAGGCGAACGTCTGCCGTTGTCCTTGGCGCAGAAACCGCTGTTGTTCGGCGAGCAGCTGTTTGGAGACGGCGCGATCTACAACATCTGTGCTGCAGCAGAGCTGAGCGGGGCGCTGGACGCAGCGGTGTTGAGGCAGTGTCTCGAGGAGATCGTACGCCGGCACGAGACGTTGCGGACGCGGTTCGAGATCGTGGACGGGGAAGGCGCGCAAGTGGTCGATGCGCCCGGACCGTTCCACATCGACCTGGCTGATCTCTCCTTACTCGGCATGGATGCGCGGGAGAAGGCCAGTCGCCGCCTGATGGAGGAGGAGGCGAGCCGTCCCTTCGTTCTGGCGGAGGCGCCGCTGCTGCGAGCCAAGGTCGTCCGGCTCGGCGACCGCGAGCATCTTGTGATCGTCACGATGCATCACATCGTGTCCGACGGCCTGTCGATGGGACTTCTGATCAGCGAGCTGGCGGCGCTCTATGATGCGTTCGTCCAGCGGCAGCCGTCGCCGCTGCCGAAGCCCGTGATCCAGTTCGCCGACTTCGTGCAATGGCAGCGGTCCGCGCTGGATGACGAGACGCTGAGGAAGCATGTCGACTATTGGAGACTTCGGCTGCGGGACGCGCCTGCGGCTCTCGACCTTCCGACGGACAGGCCAAGACCGAAAACGACGAGCTCCGCGGGCGCAGCATTGAATTTTACGCTATCGCCCGACCTGACGGACAAGTTGCGCGTGTTCGTGCGGCGCGAGCAGGTGACTTTATATATGGTGCTGCTGACGGCGTTGCAGATCCTGCTGAAGCGCTACAGCGGCCAGCTCGACATCATGATCGGCACACCGATCGCGGGGCGGCCGCGCCGTGAGTTCGAAGGACTGATAGGGCTGTTCGTCAACACGGTGGTGATGCGGGCGGACCTGTCGGGCGACCCGCCGGTTCGTGATCTGCTGAAGCGGGTCAAGGATGTCGCTCTCGGTGCCTATGAGCACCAGGGACTGCCGTTCGCAACGCTCGTGGAAGAGCTGATGCCGTCGCGCGACCCTGGCCGCCATCCGCTCGTTCAAGTCTTGTTTGCGCTTCAGCCGGCAGCTTTGCCGGTCAAGACCTTTGGTGGACTGAAGCTGACGCGCTACGAGGAGGTGAAAACCGCCGCCAAGTTCGATCTCTCGCTGTACATGACGCCAGGGGATCACGCGCTCGAAGGGCAAATCGAGTACGCCAGCGATCTTTTCGACTGCACCACGATCGAGCGGCTGGCCGGACATTACCAGGCGCTGCTCGAGGCGATCGTTGTCTCGCCCGAGAGGCGGTTGTCCGAGCTCACACTGTTGTCCGCGGCCGAGCAGCATCGGCTGGTGGAGGAATGGAACGCGACGACGGTCGCGGTCGCAGTGCCGCGTGATATGTGTATCCACCAGCTGATTGCGCGACAGGCGGAGCTGACTCCGGACGCGGTGGCGATCGTCCATGAGGACCAGCGTCTGAGTTATCGCGACCTTGATGGCCGCGCCAACCGACTGGCGCATCATCTCCGGGAAATCGGCGTCGGACCGGAGGTCGTGGTCGGACTGTGCGTCGAGCGTGGTCTCGACATGGTGGTCGGGCTCCTCGGCATCCTGAAGGCGGGCGGAGCCTATCTGCCGCTGGATCCGAGCTATCCGCGGGAGCGGCTGGCCTTCATGATGTCCGATGTCGGGGCGTCGGTGCTGGTGACTCAGGAGGACCTTGTCGGCGCATGGTCTGATCACGACGGTCATGTCGTGCGGATCGATTCCGATTGGAAGGACATCGAGTCGAGGCCGGCCACGGCTCCTGTCGGCCGTCTTCCATCTCCCGACAATCTCGCCTACGTCATCTACACCTCGGGATCCACGGGGACGCCGAAAGGCGTGCTGGTGACGCACGCGTCAGTGGTTAATTTCCTCCACGATATGGCGAAGGTGCCTGGGATCGATGCAACCGATGTGCTGGCTGCGGTCACGCCGATCTCGTTCGACATCGCTGCCCTCGAGATCTATCTGCCGCTGACGGCAGGCGCGCGCGTGGTGATCGTTCCACGGCGCACCGCCGTCGACGGTGTGGAACTGAAACGCGTCCTCGACGAGTCCGGGGCGACCATCGTCCAGGCTACACCGTCCACCTGGCGCCTGCTGGCAGAGGCGAACTTTCGCCCGGCACGGCCGCTGAAATGCCTGTGTGGCGGCGAAGCGATGCCGGTCGATCTTCCCGCGCAGCTTGCGAAGATGGCGTCATCGATCTGGAACATGTATGGCCCGACCGAAACGACGATCTGGTCGACGGTCTGCAGGCTGGATCCGGCGCAGGACGTCGTCATAGGTCGTCCGATCGCAAACACGACGATCTATGTGCTGGACGAGGATTATAATGTCGTCCCGATCGGTGTCGTCGGAGAGCTCTACATCGGTGGCGCAGGCCTAGCCCGCGGCTATTGGCACCGGCCCGACCTGACGGCCGAGCGATTTGTGCCGGATCCGTTCGGCGACGGTGCGCGGCTGTACCGGACGGGCGATCTGGTCCGTTATCGCGCCAACGGTCATCTCGAATATCTCGGGCGGATCGATCATCAGATCAAGGTCCGCGGCTACAGGGTCGAGCTTGGTGAGATCGAGGCCGCGCTCGCGGACCACGAGGCCGTGGCACAGGCTGTCGTGGTGGCGGGCGGCGACGACACGGACCGGCATCTCATTGCCTATGTCGTTCCTCATCAGCGGCCCGCGACGGCCGAGCCGGCCCTGCCGTTCGGTCTGTTCTACTTCGCCGAGGGCGGCGGCAACGACAATCCGGCAGACATCTATCGTCTCTATCTCGACAGTGCGCGGCGCGCCGATCAGCTCGGGCTGTCAGCGATCTGGACGCCGGAGCGGCACTTCACCGACGTGGCCGCGGCCTATCCGAATCCATCGCTGCTCGCGGCTGCGATTGCCACGTCGACCACGCACGTGAAGCTGAGGGCAGGCAGCGTCGTGCTGCCGCTGCACGAGCCGCTCAGGGTGGCGGAGGAATGGGCGGTCGTGGACAATCTGTCCGGCGGCAGGGCAGGCGTGGCCTTTGCGCCGGGATGGTTGGCCGACGATTTCGTCTTCGCGCCCGGACGCTATGCCGATCGGGCGGCACAGACCTTGACGATGGTCGATGAAGTGCGCCGGCTCTGGCGGGGCGACGCCGTCGAGCGCTGCAATGGTGCAGGTCAGACGGTTGCGGTGCGCACGCTTCCGCGCCCCATCCAGCGCGAGCTGCCGGCCTGGTTGACGACATCAGGTTCGGCGCGGAGCTTCGAATCCGCTGCGGAAAACGGTCTCAACGTCCTGACCGGATTGTTGAACCAATCGATCGAAGAGCTTGCGGACAACATCGCGCGTTACCGCAGCACGCTGAAGTCGAAAGGTTTCGATCCGGCCAAGTTCGTTGTCACGGTGATGCTCCACACGCTGGTGGCCGACAGTGATGAGACGGCCCTTGCGCTCGCGCGAGAGCCGATGCGCAAGTACTTGGCCTCGCATGCGGAGCTGAGGCGGCGGCTGCTCGGTTCCGGCAATCTGGCTGCCGAGGCTGGCGATGTCAGCACCGAGCTGATGCTCGACGAGCTGTTGAAGCGCTATGTCGGGCAGATTTCCCTGCTCGGCTCGCCAAGCAGCTGCGCCGATCTGGCCGAGCGGCTGCATGCGATCGGGGTCGACGAGATTGCTTGCCTGATCGACTTCGGCGTGTCCGAGGACGGCATCCTCGGCAATCTCCACTACATCAAGCGTCTCCAGGACGTCTGCGATCTTCGCCTGAAGCGTGGCGAGCTGCAGGACCGGCTCGCGCTTCGCCTGCCGCCGCACATGATGCCGCAGGAGATCGTGGTTTTGGACCGGCTGCCGCTCACGGCGAATGGAAAGGTCGACCGGCGACGGCTGTCGAGCCATGTCGCTCTCGTCGCGGAGAGCACCGCCGCGCCGGTGGCCGCGCGCACCGCGACCGAACGAAAGCTGGCGGAGATCTGGGCTGATGTGCTGCACCGGAGCGCGCCCGGCATTCGCGACAACTTCTTTCAGCTCGGCGGCCATTCGCTGCAGGCCCTTCGCCTCGTCGAACGGATTCGATCGGAGATGGGAGTAGAGCTGTCGCTCCGCCAGCTGTTCGAAGCGCCCACCATCGAAAGGCTGGCGCAGCATATCGGCCAACCGGCGGGCCAAGCGGTCGTCGCCGATCCGACGACACTCCTGGTCCCGGACGAGGACGCACGGTTTCGACCTTTCCTGCTGACGGATATCCAGCAGGCCTATTGGGCCGGCCGCGGCAGCGCATTCCCGCTCGGCAATATCGGCGCTCACAGCTATTACGAGTTCGGTGCGGCCGAGCTCGACCTTCGACGGTTCGAGCAGGCGGTCAGATCGGTCATCGAACGACATGACATGCTGCGCGCGGTCATCCTCTCCTCAGGAGAGCAGCAGGTCATGCCGGAGGTCCCGCTTTATCAGGTGCGGATCGACGATCTGCGTGACCTGACGTCCGATGCGGCGGCGGAACGCATGTCCGCCTTGCGCGGACGAATGTCCCACCAGGTGTTCGACGTCTCGCGATGGCCGCTGTTCGAGATCCGGGCTGCCATGTTGCCGGGAGGCAGGACACGAGTCTTCGTCAGCTTCGACATCCTGATCGGAGATGCCTGGAGCTTCTCGATCTTCAATCGAGACCTCAAGGAATTCTACCAGGACCCGGCCAGGCAGGTTGTGCGTCCGGCTTGCGCCTTCCGCGACTATGTCCTGGCGCGTCAAGAGGGCGGAGCGGCCGCTGAGCGCGCGCAACATTATTGGGAACAGCGGCTGGCGGATTTTCCGCCGGCTCCAGCGCTGCCGCTGACGCAGGATATCCGGCGCATCGAGCGGCCGGAGTTCAGACGGTTGTCCAGGACGGTGACGGCGAGCGCATGGCAGGAGCTGCAGCGCCAGGCCAAGCAGTCGGGCGTGACGCCGGCCGTCGTCCTGCTCACCCGATTCGCTGATGTCCTTTCGCAGTTCAGCGGCCAGTCGCGCTTCGCCCTCAATCTGATCCTGTTCGATCGCAAGCCGCTGCATCCGGCCATTGCTGACGTGATCGGCGACTTCACGTCGATGACGCTGCTGGACATCGATCTGGCGTCTGCCTCGCCGTTCGCGTCGCGGGCGCGGCGCGTGCAGGACCGGCTCTGGCAGGATCTCGACCATAGCGCCATCAGCGGCGTTCAGGTTTTGCGTTTGCTGTCGCAACAGGCCGGGAAGCCTGTCCTGATGCCAATCGTGTTCACGAGCCTGCTGGGCGCCGGCGAGCCCGACGGCGAGGTAAAGGAGTTGCTCGGCGCGTCGGAAGTCAGCTTCAATCTGACGCAGACGCCGCAAGTCATTCTCGACTGTCAGGTCTCCGAAAGCAGGGATGGGTTGCACGTCGCCTGGGATGCGGTGTTCGCGCTGTTGCCGGACGGCCTGCTGGAGGCGATGTTCGAGAGCTATCTGAGGTCGCTCAACAGCCTCGCCGCAGATGCTCGCCGTTGGCAGGATGTCAGTCGTCCGGAGCTGCCGGACGAACAGGCGGCGGTCCGGATGCGAGTCAATGCCACCTCGAAGGCGATCCTGCCGCGCGCCTTGCATCACGAGTTTCTCGCGCACGCCAAGGCGACGCCGCAGGCGCCGGCGCTGTTGGCGGATGATTGCGAGATGAGCTACGCCGAGCTCGAGCGACAATCTCGCCTGTTGGCCAGTCGGCTCGTCGCGATGGGAGTAGTTCCGAACCGGCTCGTCGCCGTCGTGATGGATAAGGGATGGGAGCAGGTCGTTGCGGTCCTCGCTGTGCTGCGGGCGGGAGGCGCCTACCTTCCGATCGATGCCCGGCTTCCGGATGCGCGCCTGCAATTTCTGCTCAGCAACGGCGAGGTCAGCATCGCCCTCACGCAGCAATGGCTTGCCGAGACGATCGGCTGGCCGGAGGCCGTGACTCCCGTCGTCGTGGCGAAGGAAGGCGACGGCGCGGCGGCGCTGGAGCACCGGCTGCCGGAGGTCGACCCGTCCGACATCGCCTATGTGATCTACACCTCCGGTTCGACCGGCCAGCCGAAGGGAGTAGTCATCGCCCATGAGGCGGCCGTCAACACCGTCCTCGACATCAATGACCGGTGTCGTCTTGGCGCCGGCGACCGGGTGTATGCGCTCTCCTCGCTGAGCTTCGATCTCTCGGTCTACGATATTTTCGGACCGCTGTCGGCGGGCGCTGCGATCGTCGTTCCGGCTCGGGCAGAGACAGCCGATCAGGGGAAATGGACATCGGCGGTCAGACGCTGGAACGTGACGGTCTGGAATTCGGTTCCGGCGCTGTTCGATCTTCTGGTCGAAGAGGCGCTCGAGACGCAAGTAATGCTTCCGAGACTGCGGATCGCGATGCTGAGCGGCGACTGGATTCCGCTCGGTCTGCCCGCCAAGGCGCGACGTGTCGCGCAAGGGCTCGGTGTGCTGGCGATGGGCGGCGCGACCGAGGCGGCGATCTGGTCGAACTACAAATGGGTGGACGAGATCGAGCCGGATTGGAGCAGCATTCCCTATGGCTATCCGCTGACCAACCAGTCCTACGAGATCCTCAATGACGATCTCGAGCCCTGTCCTGACTGGGTCGAAGGCGACCTCTATATCGGCGGCCTCGGGCTTGCGCGGGGATATTGGCGCGACGCCGAGCGAACGGCCCGGAGCTTCTTCGTTCATCCTCAAACCGGACGGCGCTTGTACCGCACGGGCGATCGCGCCAGGTACCGTCCGGATGGCCAGATCGAATTCCTCGGCCGGCGCGATCAGCAGGTCAAGGTGCAGGGGTATCGGATCGAGCTGTCCGAGATCGAGCAGGCGCTGCTCGAACGTCCCGGAGTGCGGGCTGCCGTGGTCGTGATGGTCGGGGAGCGGTTCGGCGCAAAACGCCTCGTCGCTTACGTCGTTTCGCCGCCGGAATTCGACGTCGAGGCGCTGCGGGATCAGCTGGCGGACCGCATTCCCGACTACATGATCCCCAACGTTTTCGTCCGTATGGACAGGCTCCCGCTTTCGTCTAACGGAAAGGTCGACCGTATGGCGCTTCCTCAAGTCGTTCCATCATCGTCCGCCGGCAAGGGCACCGAGGCTCCGAGCGACGAGATCGAACGCTTCATCTCCGGTGTATGGGCCGAAGTGCTCGACATCGAGAGTCCCGGCCTTCATGATAATTTCTTCGAGATTGGCGGCCAGTCGATCTCGCTGATGCGGATCCGAAGAATTCTCCAGACCAAGTTCGAGCGTGACGTTCCGGCTGCGATCTTCTTCGAACGGCCCACAATTGCGACGCTCGCACAGTTCTTCCGCAACGCCGACGCGGGCGGCAACCTCGACCGAAGCCAGTCGCGCGGTGAAAACCGCAGGAAGCAACTCGCGCGACGTGGGTCTGACCAGTTGCCGACCCAGTCGGTCGCCGACGAGCATGAAGACAGCTGGCAGATCCTGACGCGGATCTATCAGACGCCCGACTCGTGGCGTGCTCACGTCGAGCGCGACCCGATCGTTCCCTCGCTCCAATCGGAGGTCGCGCGCGAGGAGTTCAAGCGCCGGCGGCCGGGAATTCGTACGGGAGTGGTGCTGTCGTCGATCGCGCTGTCCGGCGCAGGTCCGGATGATACGGCACTGCGCCGCCGCAGCAGCGCGCGCGACTTCGAGGATGCGCCGATCGATGCCGCTGACCTGGCGGACCTCCTGCGCAATCTTCGCAGCACGGGCGCGACCGACAAGATCAAGTATCGCTACGCCTCCGCGGGCGGGCTGTATCCCGTACAGCTCTATCTGGCCATTCATCGGATGACCGAGGCCGGAGGCGTCGAGGGGATCGCAAGCGGGAGCTATTACTACAATCCCGATCGCCATGCGCTGGAGCTGATCAGTCCGGATGAACCGTCGGCATCGGGGCTGCACCTTCCGATCAATCGACCGGTCTTCAAGCGAGCGTCGTTTTCGCTGTTCCTGATCTGCGACCAGGATGCGATCGCTCCGGTCTATGGCGGTGAAAGCCTCCGGTTTGCGTTCCTTGAAGCAGGGATGATGTGCCAGCTGCTCGACGATGCCGCGCCGGACTGCGGCATTGGTCTGGCTCATCTGGGAGGAGTCGATTTCGACGCCTATCGATCACAGTTCCAACTCGGCCCCCAGCACGTCCTTCTCCATGCCTACCTTGGAGGAGCGCACAAGAAGGTGTTTGCCGAGGTCTAGATATTTGGGTCGATTGACGGGATCGGCCGGGGGAAATGGGAGAAGAGGATGGTGGACGCCCACGAACACAGCATTGCTGTGATCGGCATGGCTGGAAGATTTCCCGGCGCGCCCGATCTCACGACCTATTGGTCGAACCTGACGCAGGGCGTCGAGTCGATCAGGCGGGTGTCGGAACAGGATCTCAAGGAAGCCGGCCTGAGTGCCGACAGGGTCGCCGATCCCAACTATGTCAGGGCATTCCCCGCGCTCGAGGGAGCAACGCTGTTCGATGCCCGCTACTTCAACATCAGTGCAAAGGAGGTCGAATATATCGATCCCCAGCATCGGATCTTCCTCGAATGCGCCGTGCATGCCCTGGAGGATGCAGGGTGCGATCCGAAGCGCTACGACGGCAATATCGGCGTGTTCGGCGGGGTCAATCCGAACGCCTATCAGTTTCTCGCGCTTCGCAACCGGCTGCTATCGGGAGCCCATGGATCCGTCGAGGATATCTTCGAGTCGCTCGAGACCGATCTGATGTTCTTCCTCGGGGGCGACAAGGACTATTTGTCGACCCGCGTCTCCTACAAGCTCGATCTGAGGGGACCGAGTTTGAGCGTGCAGACCGCGTGCTCCACTTCGCTCGTCGCCATACATCTCGCCTGCCAGAGCCTGCTCTCGGGGGAGTGTGAGGCGGCGCTCGCAGGCGGCGTTTCGGCCACGCCGGGCAGCTTCATGAAGCTCGGCTATATGGTCTCTCCCGGCATGACGTCGGCCGACGGGCATTGCCGGCCGTTTGACCACCGTGCCAACGGCACCGTGTTCGGCGACGGTGTCGGCATCGTCGTGTTGAAGCGGCTGGATCGTGCGCTGGCCGATGGCGACAATATCAGGGCCATCATCCGCGGATCGGCCATCAATAATGACGGCTCGTCAAAGGTGGGATTTGCAGCGCCGAGCCTGGAAGGTCAGGCGTCGGTCGTCGTGGAGGCGCATGCGGTCGCCGGCGTGCCCGCGTCGGCGATCAGCTATGTCGAGGCTCATGGCACCGGGACATCGCTCGGAGACCCGATCGAAGTTGCATCGCTCACCCGTGCGTTCCGCAATTCGAGCGCGAATACCGGCTTCTGCGGTCTCGGCTCGGTCAAGTCCAACCTGGGACATCTCAACACGGCCGCCGGCGTCGCCGGGCTGATCAAGGTCATCCTGGCGCTCGAGAACGAATGCCTGCCCCCGAGCATCAACTACGAGGCACCGAACCCGCAGATCGAGTTCGAGCAGACGCCGTTTTTCGTAGTCAACTCGCGGCGTGACTGGCCGCGCTCCGAGAAGCCGCGGCTCGCCGGGGTCAACGCTTTCGGGATCGGTGGCACCAATGCGCATCTCGTCGTCGAGGAGGCGCCGCTCCGGCGATCGATCTCCTCCCGCAAGACGTGGCATGTGCTGCCCATATCGGCAAAGAGCGAGCAGGCGCTGACGCGCCTGGCGGATCGCCTGCAGGAGTACATGTCGGCAGAGCGGGAGATCGAGATTGCCGACGTCGCGCACACGCTCGCCACTGGCCGCGCACTGCACAAGGTCCGGCGAGCCGTCGTGTGCCAGGACCGCGCCTCGGCGATCGAAGCCCTGCGCTCGGCATCGGCGCGCGCTGTTGCCTCCAGCGACAACTGCCCGGTGTACTTCATGTTTCCGGGGCAGGGCACGCAGCGACTGGACATGGGACGGGCGCTCTATCTCGAGGAGCCGGCCTACCGCTCGGCGTTCGACGACTGCGCCAATGGTCTGAAGCGGCATCTCGAAGCGGATCTGCGCGAGATCGTCTTTCCGCGCAATGGGGCCAGCGATGATGCAACTGCGAGATTGACGTCGACCGAGTTCGCGCAGCCGGCGATTTTCTCGGTCAGCTACGCGATGGCGGCGCTGTGGCGCTCGCGCGGCGTCGAGCCGGCCGGCATGATCGGGCACAGCGTCGGGGAGTTTGCCGCGGCCTGCATCGCCGGTGTGCTGACGCTCGAGGATGCGCTGAAGGCCGTCGCGTTGCGCGGGCGCCTGATGCAGCAGCAGCCCGGTGGAAAAATGCTCGTCGTGCCGATGGCGTTGGACGACGTCCTGCCGCTGCTGGGAGACGATGTGTCAGTCGCCGCGATCAATGCGCCGGGCGCAGTCGTCGTGTCCGGCCCGGCAGCCGCGATCGCCGAGCTTGAGGTCAGGCTGCGTGAGCGGGCCGTCATGTGCTCGGCGCTGCACACGTCGCATGCGTTCCATTCGGCCATGATGAGCGGGGCGGTGAAGCCGCTCGTCGAGGTCATGAGCGGGATCACGCTTCGTGCGCCGAGGATTCCCTACGTGTCCAATGTCAGTGGAACGTGGATCACGGCGGAGCAGGCGACGAACCCGGCCTATTGGGGCGAGCAGCTGCGAGCGCCCGTGCGCTTTTCCGACGGCGTGCGGACCATCCTCGGTAACAATCCGGGCGCGCTGATCGAAGTCGGTCCCGGCCGCGCTTTGTCCAGCCTGGCACGCCAGAACCTGCGCGAGTCCGACAGCGCCGTGATCCTGAGCTCGATGCCGAGTCCGGGCGATCTCGCCGGAGAAGTAAGATCGTTCAACCAGGCGCTCGGCGAGGCCTGGATGTCGGGATGCGCGATCCGCTGGGACGCGCAGTATCGTGACGAACGACGGGTCAAGGTGTCGCTGCCGAACTATCCGTTCGAAGGCGAGGAGATCCTGCACAAGATCACTCTGGCATCCGAGCGGCCAGCGCGCGCGAGCGCTCCTCGGCCGTCCGAACCGCGGTCTCAGGCGCCTGATTTCATCCTGGCCCCGTATTGGCGATCCACGAGCGCGGCTGGGCGTTCGGCTGCCGACGTCCAGCTCGACGGCCAGAACTGGCTGGTGTTCGCCGGCGCCAACGGGCTGAGCGGTGCTGTGGTCGATCATCTGAACCGGTGCGGAGCAAACGTCGTCGTCGTCAGATCCGGCCGCGACTTCGGTGTTTCGGGCAACGAGATATCCTTGTCGGCTGTCACCCCCGACCAATTCGAGAAGCTGTTCAACGAGCTCGGCAGGCGATCCTTCATGCCAGAGCGTGTCGTCTATCTCTGGTCCCTCGACGCGCCGCGCATCGATCTCGACAATATCGACGCGGTGCTAGACGCCGATTTCTTCGGCTTGCTGTATCTGGTCCAATGGATCGAGCGGACCCAGTCGGGACGACGGACACGGATCGCCATCGCCGCGACACGAAGTGTCGACGTGATCGGTGGCGAGATCGTCGATCCCACGGCGGCGATCGTGCGTGGGCCCTGGCTGGTTGCTCCGATCGAGCACAAGTCCATCTCCTGTCTCTACGTCGACGTTCCAGAGAGCTGCAGGTTGCCGGGAGAGCAGGACCAGGATGTCGTCAGCAGGTTGATCGGAGATGTCGCGGCCGAGGACACGCCGACGCTGCTCGCCTATCGACAGGATCGGACGTGGACGACCGCGTTCGAAAAGATCGCGCTCAAGGCTCCGGACCAGGACAAGCCCATCATCCGCGCAGGCGGCGCATATCTGATCACGGGAGGGCTGGGTGACCTCGGCCTCGCGGTGGCCTCGGCGCTCGCGGACATGGGGGCCGGCAGCCTCGTCCTGACCGGACGTACGCGATTGCCGCCGCGCGCGGAGTGGGACAGCTGCCTGGCATCCGCCGACGGCGACTCGCGCGTGGCGCAGATCCTGGCCAGCATCCGTCAGATCGAGGCGAAGGGCGCAACCGTGATCATCGGGACGGCTGATGTCGCTGACCGCAACGCCATGCGTGCGGTCGTCGACGACGCGCGCACGGCGTGCGGCCAAATCAACGGCGTGTTCCACGCCGCCGGCCTGCCGGGCCGCGACATCATCGTCTCGCGAACGCGGGAGGACGCGCTCACCGTGCTGCTGCCCAAGATCGCGGGGACGCTGATCCTCGACGAGCTGCTCCGCGATGAGCCGCTGGATTTCGTCGTGCTGTTCTCGTCGCTCAGTGCCGTGGCCGGCGGAGTCGGCATGGTCGACTACGTGGCCGGCAATGCATTCCTGGACGCGTTCGCCGTCAGCCGCCGTGCCGCGAAGCGTCCGCCAAAGATCGTGTCGATCGACTGGGACATCTGGAGCGAGATCGGGATCGCGGCCCGCCTGGCGCAGGACTTCAAGGGCTCGGGCAGCCTGCGCCTGCGCGATGGCCTGGCGACCGACGAGGCGATCGACGCCTTGATGCGGATCCTGCAAAGCGGCCTGTCGCAGGTGGTGGTGTCGAAGAATCTGAGCAGGAAGCTCGGTCATTTGTCGGCTGACGGAGCTATGAGCGGGCTCGCGGACGAGCCGGCCGGCGACGCCCCTGATGGCGCTCGGAAGGAGACCGGGCAGCGCCGCGTGCGGCCGGACATCAGCGCCAGATTCAGGGAGCCGAGCAACGAGATCGAGCAAGTGATCGCTGAATTCTGGGCGACCGCCTTGAACCTCGACCGCGTCGGCACCGAGGACGATTTCTTCGAACTGGGCGGCGACTCGCTGCTGGCGATGCAGATGATCCCGAAGCTCATCAACCGCTTCCAGATCGAGCTGATGCCCCGAGACCTGTTCGAGGGCGGCACGGTCGCAGGCATCGCGCGGGTCATCGAGAACAAGCTGATCGACGAGATCGACGCTCTCGAGGACGCATAGTCGGCGCTGGCTTCGACCAGCCCGACAAACTGTTTGACCGACGAGCTGTTGCTCTTGGAGACTGGTCATGGAGACGATGGATCCCGCGACGCGCCGCAGGCGATTGTCGGCGCGCCAGCAGATGCTTCTCGAAGAGCGCATCAAGGGAACGAGAGGCGCGGCTGCGCCGATCCCGGTCAGGCGCGACGCTGCAGGCTCTCCCGTGTCCTACGCCCAGGAGTCCCTCTGGTTCCTGGACCAGCTCGGATTCGCCGGCGCCGCCTACAACTTGCCGTTCGAGGTCCGGCTGGAAGGCGTGCTGGATACGGCGGTGCTCGAGCGGAGCCTGTTGGAGATCGTGCGGCGTCACGAAACTCTGCGGAGCCGGCTGGACGTGGAGGACGATCGGCCGGTTCTGGTGGTTGATCCCCCCGGCGGCTTCCGGCTCGACCGCGTCGATATTTCCGCCCTCGCGCCGGAGCTCAGGGAGGCGGAGATCATACGCCTTGCCGACGAGGAGATTGCGCGACCGTTCGATCTCCGGCGCGGACCGCTGTTTCGAGCGACGTTGGTTCGCGTCGACGAGGCCGACCATGTCGTGCTCGTGACCATGCATCACGTCGTCTGCGATGGGTGGTCGATCGCTCTTCTCATCGATGAGGTCAGCGCGCTCTACGAGGCCTTCAGCCGGGGCCGCGCCTCGCCGCTGCCGGAGCTGCCGGTCCAGTACGGTGATTACGCGATCTGGCAACGTGACACGGCGCAGGATCGCGTCCTGGACAAGCAGGTCGGCTATTGGAAGGAAAGGCTCGCAGGCGCACCTGCCGCACTGGATCTGCCGATCGACCGTGTCCGGCCCAAGATGGCCAGCTTCAACGCCGGCACGATCAATGTCGCCTTGTCTGCGGACCTGTCGCGTCAGCTGTTCGAGCTCGCGCGGCGCGAAGGGGCCACGCTGTACATGCTGCTTCTCGCCGCCTACCAGATCCTGCTGCAGCGCTATAGCGGGCAGGACGATATCGTCGTGGGATCGCCAACCGCCGGGCGATCCCGTGCTGAATTCCAGGGGATGATCGGTCTGTTCGTCAATACGATCGTGTTGAGGACGGATTTGTCAGGTGATCCGACGTTTCTGGAGCTGCTGAAGCGCGTCAAGCAGGTGGCGATCGGTGCCTATGCGCATCAGGATGTGCCGTTCGAGCGGCTGGTGAAGGAGCTGAACCCCGTCCGCGATCTCAACCGGTCTGCGATCTATCAGACGGTGTTCTCGCTGGAGAACCTGCCGCAGCGGCTGCTGACATTCGCCGGCATCAGGGCGCGGTGGATTCGCAGCAACATGCCGAAAGCCAAGCACGAGCTCGCGGTCTATTTCTACGAGCGCGGCAACCGGCTCGAGGGCCATGTCGAATATGCCAAGGACTTGTTCGAAGCGGCGACCATCGAGCGGCTCGTCGCGCATTTCCAGGTCCTGCTCGAAGCCGTGGTGGCGCGGCCCGAGGCGCGTCTGTCGGATTTGCCCCTGCTTGGCGAGGCCGAGCGCCATCGCCTGATCGTGGAGTGGAACGCGACAACCGCCTCGTATCCGGCCGACAAGTGCCTGCATGAGTTGTTCCAGATCCAGGCGAGACGGACGCCGGAGGCGACGGCGGTCATGTGTGGCGATGCGTCGCTGAGCTATCGCGAGCTGGACCGTCGTTCGAACCAGCTGGCGCAGCATCTGCGCCGGCTCGGGGTCGGGCCCGACCTGGTGGTCGGGCTCGGTCTCGAACGCAGCCTCGAGATGATCGTCGCGCTGCTCGGGATTCTGAAGGCGGGCGGGGCCTATCTACCGCTCGATCTGAGCTATCCGGATGACCGGCTGGACGTCATGCTGGACGATGCGGCCGTGACAGTCGTGGTAACACTCTCGGCATTCGCTGCGCGGTTTGCGAGACCAGGCCGTCGCGTTGTTGCTGTCGACGTCGACCTTGCGGACGCCGACGATCTGGCTGATGGCTCGCCCTGGAGCGGTGTGCTGCCGGGCAACATGGCCTATCTGCTCTATACGTCCGGATCGACCGGTCGACCGAAAGGCGTCGTCCTCGAGCATCGGCATGTCACGAACTATGTGTCGGCGGTCGTGGCGGCCGCGGGGCTGGCAGAGACATCCAGCTACATGATGCTGCAGCCATTGACCGTCGATTCCTCGGTGACGGTGCTGTACCCATCGCTGCTGAGCGGGGGAATGCTGCATCTCGTCGGCTATGAGGAGAGCCTCGACGCGCAATATCTGTCGAGCTACGTGAGGGAAAACCCGATCGACTGCCTCAAGATCGCTCCGCCGCATCTGCATTCGCTGCTGGATGCCTCTGGCGGCAGCGAGTTGCTGCCAAGGAAGGTTCTGATCGTCGGCGGTGACGTCAGTCGGTGGGAATGGGTCGACAGACTCAGAGCCGCGGCGCTCGGCTGCCGGATCTTCAATCACTATGGACCGACGGAGACGACGGTCGGGGTCACCGTCCAGAGCGTCGATCGCTGCACCCAGCGCGGCACCACCGAGTGTGTTCCGATCGGCCGCCCGCTCGCCAACACCCAGACCTTCATCTTGGACGGGAATCTCGATCCGGCTCCGATCGGGGTGGTGGGTGACCTGTATATCGGTGGGGCGCAGGTCGCGCGCGGCTATCTCCGTCGCGCGGACCTCACGGCCAGCAGCTTCATTCCGGATCCGTTTTCCGACGCCGGGCGCAGGCTGTATCGCACCGGCGATCGGGCCCGTTTTCTTTTGGACGGAAGCATCGAGTTCCTGGGGCGGGGTGACGATCAGGTCAAGATCCGAGGTCACCGCATCGAGCCCGAGGAGATCACCGCAGCGCTGCTGACGCATCCTGCGGTTCGGCAGGCCGTCACCGTGGCGCGCGCCATCGGCCATGAGAAGACGCTGCTCGGCTACGTGGTGCTGCATGACGGAAGCCGCGCGGATGGCGCCGAGCTTCGACGTCATCTGTCCGTCCGGCTGCCTCCGCACATGGTGCCCTCGGCCATTATGCAGCTCGAGGAATTGCCGCGAACGGCACACGGCAAGCTCGACCGTCGCGCTCTGCCGGTGCCGGACCTGCAACGCCTCACCGAAGCCTATACGGCGCCGCGCAACCCGGCCGAGGACATGCTGGCGGCGATCTGGTGCGAGGTCTTGAGACGCGATCGGATCGGGATCGACGAGAACTTCTTCGAGCTCGGCGGACATTCCCTTCTGGCGACGCGCGTGATGGCCCGGTTGCGCGATGCGCTGCAGGTCGAGCTGCCGCTGCGCGCGTTGTTCGAAGCGCCGACGATCCGGGATCTGGCAGCCCGGATCGAGGCGGAGCAGCCCGGCGGAGCGGGGGCTGTGCTGCCGCCCTTGCTCCGGCTCCCGGACCGCTCGGACCGGCCGGCGATGTCCTATGCGCAGGAGCGGCTGTGGTTTTTGGACCAGCTTGGTCTGGTGGGAGCGGCCTACAACATGCCGTTCGCGCTCAGACTCGAGGGTGAGCTCGATGTCGTCGCGCTGGAGCGGAGCCTGTCGGAGCTGGTGCGTCGGCACGAGGCGTTGCGGACGCATTTCGAGACGCTGGACGGGCAGGGCATGCAGGTGATCGACGCTGCGGGCTCGTTTTGTCTTGCCAAGTGGGACGTGTCGGAGCTTGGCGTCGACGCACAGCAGGCAGAGGTTCGCCGCCTGGTACAGGACGAAGTCTCGCATCGCTTCGCGCTGACCCGCGGGCCGTTGTTCCGGGCGACGCTGATCCGACTGGGCGAGAGAGACCACGTGCTGCTGACGACGATGCATCACATCGTGTCGGATGGCTGGTCCATCGGCATTCTGACGCGCGAGGTGGCCGCGCTGTATCAGGCGTTCAGCGCCGGCGATCCATCGCCGCTGGCGGAGCTTCCGGTCCAGTATGCTGACTATGCGTCGTGGCAGCGAAGCTGGTTGCAGGGAGAGGTGTTGCAGCAGCAGATCGGCTACTGGAGGCGCCAACTGGAGGGAGCGCCGCCCGCCTTGGACCTGCCGGCCGACCGGCCGCGGGCGGCGGTCGCCAGCTTCGCTGGTGGCGCGGTTGACTTCGCGCTCCCAGGCGAACTGTCGGGGAAGCTCGCGGCGCTGGCGCGTCGCGAAGGCGTGACGCTGTACATGCTCTTGCTGGCGGCGTATCAGCTGCTGCTGAGCCGCTACAGCGGTCAGGATGACATCGTGGTCGGCACGCCGATCGCCGGGCGCCGGCGTCCCGAGCTGGAAGGCTTGATCGGATTCTTCGTCAATACTCTGGCGATGCGGACGGACCTGTCCGGAGATCCGACCTTCGTGCGGCTGTTGAAGCGCGTGAGGGATGTAGCGCTCGGCGCCTATGCGCATCAGGATCTGCCGTTTGAGAAGCTCGTCGAGGAGTTGCAGCCGACGCGGGATCTGAGCCGTCAACCGGTGTTCCAGGTCTGCTTCAGCCTGCAGAACACGCCGCGTGACGTCGTGGAGCTGCCGGCGCTGACGCTTCGGATGCTCAGCGGCGAGCACCGGACCTCATTGTTCGATCTGACGCTGTTCATGCGCGAGACCGACGCGGGGCTGATCGGGACGTTCGAATATGCGTCGGATCTGTTCGATCGCACGACGATCGAGCGGCTGGCGGACCACTTCGCGCGGCTGCTGGAAGGCATCGTCGAGACGCCCGACGCGCGCCTGTCGGAATTGCCGTTGCTGAGCGAAGAGGAGCATCACCGGCTCATCGTGGAGTGGAATGCGACCGCGGCGAATGGTCCTTCGGACAAGTGCCTTCATCAGCTCTTCGAGGCGCAAGCGCTGCGAACACCCGACGCGATTGCGCTCGTCGACGACGATCGGCAGCTGAGCTATGCGGAGCTCGACGAGCGCGCGAACCGTGTGGCGCACCATCTGCGTCATCTCGGGGTGGGACCGGAGGTCGTGGTGGGGCTGTCCATCGAGCGCAGCCTCGAGATGATGATCGCGCTGCTCGGCATCCTGAAGGCGGGCGGCGCCTATCTTCCGCTGGATCCGTCCTACCCGGCCGATCGCTTGGCCTACATGCTGAGCGATGCGAAAGCGCCGCTCGTGGTCACCATGGCGCATCTGGTGCCACATTTGCCCGCCCATGCCGGCTCCACGTTGCGGATCGATGCGGACTGGGAGGATATTGCGCGTCGGCCCGCGACCCCACCGGAGAACATCTCCGTTCCCGCAAACCTCGCTTACATCATCTACACCTCGGGCTCTACAGGCCGGCCGAAGGGGGTGTGCGGACTGCACCAGGGGATGGTGAACCGGATCGTGGCGCAGGACGGCATCGACGCGTTCGACGACGATGATGTCTGCTGTCAAAAGACCTCGATCGGCTTTGTCGACTCCATCTTCGAAAGTCTCGGACCGCTCTGTCGCGGACTTCGCCTGGTCGTTGCGCGCGACGCTGTCGGCCGGCAGCCGACGGAGCTGGTCGCGATGATGGCCGAGCGCGGAGTGACGCGTGTCGTCATCGTGCCGTCCCTGGCGTTCGCGCTGGCGTCCGATCCGGCGACGAGGGCGCATCTGTCTGGCTTGCGAAGCTGTACGCTGAGCGGCGAGGCCCTGAGCAGGGACTTGATGGTCCGTCTGACGGAGGCGTTGCCGGATTGCCGCTTCGTCAACATCTACGGCTCGTCTGAAGTCTCCGCCGATGCGTCCTCTTATGTCGTCGGAGCGCCGATCCCTGCGGCCATTCCCATCGGCCGGCCGATCGCGAACATGAAGCTCTTTGTCCTCGATCCCGATCTTCGTCCCGTCCCCATTGGGGTCGCGGGGGAATTATATGTCGGTGGCGTCGGTCTTGCGCGCGGCTATCTTGGCCGCCCCGATCTCACGGCGGAGCGGTTCGTGCCGAATCCGTTCGGCGACGGCGAGCGATTGTACCGGACCGGCGATCGCGTGCGGTGGTGCGCCGATGGCAATCTGGAATTCCTGGGCCGGTCGGACCATCAGGTCAAGATCCGCGGCTTCCGGATCGAGCTTGGTGAGGTCGAGGCGACGTTGCTCGCCGATGAATCCGTTGCGCAGGCTGCGGTGGTCGCGCACGAGGAGAACGGCGACAAGCGCCTCGTCGCCTATGTGGTCGGAGCGGAGAATGGCGGGCCACTCGATGCCGACAAGCTTCGCAATCATCTGAAGCGGAGCCTGCCCGACTACATGGTGCCGTCGTCCTTCATGGCGATGGAGACCTTCCCGTTGACGCCGACCGGCAAGCTCGATCGCCGTGCCTTGCCGGTCCCGGGGCCGCGGGTTTCGTCTCGCCCCTATGTTCCGCCCCGTACTCCGGTGGAGCAGACGCTCGCAGCGATCTGGTGCGACGTCCTGAAGCTGGATCGGATCGGGATCGACGACAACTTCTTCGAGCTTGGCGGGCATTCACTGCTGGCGATGCGGATGATGGCGCGGCTGCGCGAAGCGCTCGCGATCGATGTGCCGCTCCGCGCGCTGTTCGAAGCGCCGACCCTGGCTCGGCTGGCCGACTGGATCGATACGGTGCGTTGGGCCGCCCGGCATGGCGCAGCCGATATCGCAGATGGCTCGGAGAATCGTGACGAAGAGGTGGGGATCGTATGAGCACGGTCCAGGCTCTCCTGACGTCCCTGCGCAAGAACGGCGTGAGCATCTGGCTCGACAACGGGCAGCTCAAATACCGGGCGCCTGCCGGCGGCCTGTCACAGGCCGAGTTGACAGAGCTTCGCGCGAACAAGGAAGGCGTGATCAGCTTCCTGACATCAGCGCATCGCGCTGCGGGCGGCCGGCCAAGGCTGGCGGCCAGAGAGCCGTCGGATCGCGTGGCGATGTCGTATGCGCAGGAACGCTTGTGGTTCCTGGATCAGCTCGGGCTCGTGGGATCGGCCTACAACATGCCGTTCGCGCTCCGGCTGGATGGCGAGCTTGACGTTGACGCGCTGGAGCAGAGCCTGGTGGAGGTTGTGCGACGGCACGAGGCGTTGCGGACGCATGTCGAGTTGGTGGACGGGCAGGGCGTGCAGGTGATCGATGCGGCCGGCTCGTTCCGTCTTGAGCGGCTGGATCTGTCGCAGCTTGGCGTCGATGCTCAGGAAGCGGAGATTCGATGTCTGGCCAAGGAGGAGGCTGCGTACCGCTTCGAGCTGACACGCGGGCCGCTGTTCAGGGCAAGGCTGATCCGGCTCGGCGCCAGGGATCACGTGGTGCTAGCGACGATGCATCACATCGTCTCGGATGGCTGGTCGATCGGCGTCCTCACGCGCGAGGTGGCTGCGCTTTACGAAGCGTTCAGCCAGGGCAGGTCATCTCCGCTGCCGGAGCTCGTGGTCCAGTATGCCGACTACGCGCTCTGGCAGCGGGCCTGGCTGCAGGGCGACGCACTGGAGCGTCAGCTTGCGTATTGGAAGGAACGGCTGAAGGGAGCGCCGGTGGTGCTCGAGCTGCCGACAGACCGTCCGCGTCCGTCGGTGGCGAGCTTTGCCGGCGGCATGGTGCCTTTCACGCTGTCGCGTGAGCTGTCGGAGGGACTGACGGCGCTGTCGCGCCGTTCGGGCGCGACGCTCTACATGGTGCTGCTGGCCGCGTATCAGCTCCTGTTGTCGCGTTACAGTGGCCAGACCGATATCGTCGTGGGCTCGCCGATCGCCGGGCGTGTCGACCGCCAGCTGGAGGGGCTGATCGGGTTCTTCGTCAACACGCTCGCGATGCGCACGGACCTGTCGGGTGATCCGAGCTTCATGGAGCTGCTGGCGCAGGTGAAGGAGATGGCGCTCGGCGCCTTTGCGCATCAGGATCTCCCGTTCGAGAGACTGGTGGAGGAGCTGCAACCGGTCCGCGACCTGAGCCGGCAGCCGGTGTTCCAGGTGAGTTTCAGCCTGCAGAACGTGCCGCAGGAAGCGATCGAGCTCTCGGTTCTGACGCTTCGTCCGCTCGCAGGCGAGCAGCGGACGTCGGTGTTCGATCTGTCCTTGTTCGTCTGGGAGATCGACGGCTGCCTGCAGGGCCGTGTGGAATATGCGCTCGATCTGTTCGATCGCGGGACGATCGAGCGGTTTGCGCACCATCTCGAAGTACTTCTGGAAGGAATCGTCGCGGCGCCGGAGCGCCGGCTGTCATCGTTGCCGGTGCTGAGCGCCGCGGATCGTCGCGTTCTGCTGGAGGATTGGGCGGGCCAGGCGGCGTCCTATCCCGAGGGCTGTCTGCACGAGCTGTTCGCGGCGCAGGCCGCGCGAACGCCGGACGCCGTTGCGGTGGCGTTCGAGGACGAGCAGCTGAGCTACCACGAGCTGGATGCACGGTCGAACCAGCTGGCGCATCATCTGCTCGGGCTCGGCGTCGGGCCCGAGGTCGTCGTGGGACTTTGCGTCGAGCGCAGCCTGGAGCTGGTGGTGGCGCTGTTGGGAATCCTCAAGGCGGGCGGGGCGTATCTGCCGCTCGACCCGGGCTACCCGGCCGACCGGCTGAGCTACATGCTGCACGACGCAGGCGCGCCGGTCATCGTGACCCAGAGGCACCTGGCCGGCGTGCTGCCCGCTCATAAGGCGCGGGTGGTGGAGCTCGATACGGAAACGGCTGACATCGCGGCCCGGCCGCGGCAGGCGCCGGTCAATACCAGCCGGCCGGCCAATCTCGCTTACGTCATCTACACCTCGGGCTCGACCGGACGGCCCAAGGGCGTCGCCGTCACCCATTCCAATATCGTTCGATTGGTCAAGAATACGAACTATGTGAGCGTGGGGACTGACGACGTAGTCCTGCATCTGGCGCCGCTCGCCTTCGATGCCTCGACATTCGAAATCTGGATGCCGTTGTTGAACGGCGCGAGGCTCAGCATCTACGCGGCGGGATTTGTGGAGGTCGCGACGCTCAAGCGGGTGATCGCGGAATCCCGTGTTACGGTTCTCTGGCTGACGGCGGGACTCTTTCACACCGTCATCGAGCACGACATCGAGCTTGTCAGACCGCTGCGCTATCTGCTGGCGGGCGGAGACGTGCTCTCGCCGTCTCATGTCCAACGCGTCCTCGACGAGATGCCCGACTGCCAGCTCGTCAATGGTTACGGTCCGACGGAAGGCACCACATTCAGCGCCTGTTTTGCGGTCGCGCCGCGGCCTGGACTGGCTGTGAACGTGCCGATCGGGCGGCCGATCTCGAATACCGAGCTTTATGTTCTGGATGACCAGGGTGAATTCGTCCCCGTGGGCGTCGCCGGCGAGCTGTACATCGGCGGGGCAGGGCTCGCACGCGGCTATTTCGGTCGTGCCGATTTGACGGCGGAGCGGTTCGTGCCGAGCCCGTTCGGCCGTGGCGAGCGGCTGTACCGTACGGGCGACCTGGCCCGGTGGCTGGCGGATGGCGTGCTCGAATATCTCGGGCGACGCGATCAACAGGTGAAGATTCGCGGCTTCCGGATCGAGCTTGGCGAGATCGAGGCGGCGCTGATCGAGCATGGCGACGTTGCGCAGGCGGTCGTCGTGGCCCGGGAGGATGGCGGCGGCGGCAAGCGGCTGGTGGCCTATGTCGTGGGACATGCGAAGCTTGCCGCGGAAGATCTGCGAGCTCATCTTGCGCGTCGTCTTCCCGACTACATGATGCCCTCGGCCTTCGTGCAGCTTGCGGCTCTGCCGTTGACGGCGAACGGCAAGCTGGATCGCGCGGCGCTGCCCGCACCGGAATTGGCAGCATTTCCACATGACGGCTACCAGGCTCCGCGGGGCGAGACGGAGGAGCGGCTGGCGCAGATCTGGTGCGAGCTGCTGAAGGTCGCGCGGGTCGGCCGCCACGATGACTTCTTCGCGCTCGGGGGGCACTCGCTGCTGGCGATCACGCTGATCGAGCGGATGCGTCGAGCGGGCCTCGTCGCGGATATCCGGGCCGTGTTCAGCGCGTCTGATCTCGCCGGGCTTGCGGCCGCAGCCGGCAGCGAGGTGCCATCTGTCGATGTGCCCGCCAATCTCGTTCCCGAAGGCTGCACGGCGATCACGCCGGCGATGCTGCCGCTGGTCGAGCTGAGCCAAAGCGAGATCGATCTGATTGCCGCGTCGGTCGACGGCGGCATGGCCAACATTCAGGACATCTATCCTCTCGCGCCGCTGCAGGAAGGCGTTCTCTTCCATCACATGATGGATGCGGGCCATGATGCGTATCTGCTGTCGAGCGTGCTGGCGTTCGACACGCGCTCGCGGCTCGACGGCTTCGTCGCGGCATTGGACGCGGTGATCGGCCGCCACGACATTCTGCGAACGTCCGTGATGTGGGAGCAATTGCCGCAGCCGGTGCAGGTGGTGTGGCGGCGCGTGCGGCTGGCGGTCGAGGACGTGGTGCTCGATGAGCCGGGCGGCGATGCGCTTCTGCAGCTGCGGTCCCGCTTCGGACGCAGCCAGCGGCTCGATGTGCGGCATGCGCCGCTGTTGCGGGGCTGCGTGGCCCACGACGCGCAGCATGGACGCTGGTTGCTGCTGCTGACCTATCATCATCTGGTGATGGATCATACGACCCTGGAGGTGCTCACGCATGAGGTCCACGCCCATCTGACGGGCCGGCAGGCGGAGCTGCCTGCGCCGGTGCCGTTCCGCGATTTCATCGGGCAGGCGCTGCACGGCGTCAGCACGGCGGAGCACGAGACGTTCTTCCACGAGCTGTTGGCGGATGTGACCGAGCCATCGGCGCCGTTCGGGCTCGTCAATGTGCAGGGCGACGGTACGGACATCGAGGACGCGCGTCATGTGCTTCCTGCGGCCCTGTCGGCACGGCTGCGCGCCCACGCGCGTGAGCTCGGGGTCAGCGCTGCAAGCCTGTTTCACCTGGCGTGGGGGCTTGTGGTGTCGCGGACGTCGGGAGGGCGCGATGCGGTGTTTGGGACGGTGTTGTTCGGGCGCCTGCACGGGCTGTCCGGTGCGGATCGGACGGCGGGGATGTTCATCAACACGCTCCCGGTGCGGATTGCTGCCGGAGAGAAGAGCGCAGCCGCGAGCGTTCGCGATGTCCATGCGCTGTTGGGACGGCTCCTTCGTCACGAGCATGCCTCGCTCGCCCTTGCGCAGCGCTGCAGCGGCATCGAAGGTTCCGGCCCTCTGTTCACGTCACTGCTGAACTACCGCTACAGCGGCGGTGTCGCCAACGGCCCGGCGTGGGACGGCATCGAGCTGCTCTGGGGAGAGGAACGCACGAACTATCCCGTGATGCTGTCGGTCGATGACGCCGGTGACGGCTTTGGCCTGACGGCGCAGACGATGAGGTCGGTGGGAGCGGCCGCGCTGTGCAGGATGATGGAGACGGCGCTGGCCGAGCTTGCGGATGCGCTGGCGCAGCATCCGGAAAGGCCGATAAGACGGATCGGGGTGCTGAGCGCCGCGGATCGTCGCGTTCTGCTGGAGGATTGGGCAGGTAGGGCTCAGGCCTATCCCGAGGTATGTCTGCACGAGCTGTTCGCGGCGCAGGCTGCGCGAACGCCGGATGCCGTGGCGGTGGTGTTCGAGGGCCAGCAGCTGAGCTATCGCGAGCTGGACGCACGCGCAAATCGGCTGGCGCATCATCTGCGCGGGCTCGGCGTGGGGCCGGAGGTGGTCGTGGGCCTTTGCGTCGAGCGCAGCCTGGAGCTGGTGGTGGCGCTGCTGGGAGTCTTGAAGGCCGGCGGGGCGTATCTGCCGCTCGACCCCGGCTACCCGGCGGAGCGGCTGAGCTACATGCTGCACGACGCAGGCGCGCCGGTCATCGTGACCCAGCGGCAGCTAGCCGGTGTGCTGCCCGCTCATGCAGGGCGGGTGGTGGAGCTCGATGCGGATGCGGCCGACATCGTGGCCTGGCCAGAGCAGGCGCCCGTCAACACCAGCCGGCCGGCCAACCTTGCTTATGTCATCTACACCTCGGGCTCGACCGGACGGCCCAAGGGCGTGATGGTGGCGCATGCGGGGCTGATCAATTTCCTGACGGACATGGCCATGCGTCCTGGCATCGACGCCTCGGACGTCGTGGCGGCGGTGACGCCGATCTCGTTCGACATCGCAGGGCTGGAGATCTACCTGC
>NZ_JANBVS010000001.1 GCF_024586915.1 Bradyrhizobium sp. SRS-191 | reverse complement strand
CGGCGGTGACGCCGATCTCGTTCGACATCGCAGGGCTGGAGATCTACCTGCCGCTGCTCGCAGGAGCGCGCGTGGTGGTGCTGCCCCGCGAGCTCAGCGTCGACGGAGAGCGGCTGCGCGATCGGCTTGCTGCGATCGATGCAACGATGCTGCAGGCGACCCCAGCGACCTGGCGCTTGTTGACGGACGCCGGCTGGCGACCGTCCGCGTCGCTGAAGGTGCTTTGCGGCGGCGAGGCATTGCCGCCCGACCTTGCGTTGCGACTCGCGGACGGATCATCCGCGAGCTGGAATCTGTATGGTCCGACGGAGACGACGGTCTGGTCGAGCTTGAGCCGGATCGCGACCGAGCGCCGGATCAGCATCGGGCATGCGATCGCGAACACGCAGCTTCACGTCCTGGATGATCATGGCGAGCTGGTGCCCGTCGGTGTCGCGGGCGAGCTGTATCTCGGTGGTGCGGGACTGGCGCGGGGCTATCTCGGCCGCGCCGACCTGACCGCGGAGCGGTTCGTGCCGAGCCCGTTCGGGGATGGCGAGCGGCTGTACCGGACGGGTGATCTCGTGCGCCGGCGCGCGGATGGCGAGCTGGACTATCTCGGGCGGCTGGATCACCAGGTGAAGATCCGCGGCTTCCGGATCGAGCTTGGGGAGATCGAAGCGGCGCTCCTTGCGCATGCCGGCGTGTCGCAGGCGGTGGTGACGGCCCAGGATGACGGCAGCGGCGGCACGCGGATCGTGGCCTATGTGGTGGGCGACGCTGCGTTGCGCGCAGACGATCTGCGGACGCAGCTGTCGCGGCGTCTGCCCGACTACATGGTCCCGTCGGCCTATGTGCAGCTCGCAGCCCTGCCGCAGACGCCGAACGGCAAGCTGGACCGCAAGGCGCTGCCTGCGCCGGGATCAGCAGCGTTCGGGCATCGTGCCTTCATAGCGCCGCTGGGCGAGGTCGAGGAGCGGCTGGCGCAGATCTGGTGCGAGCTGCTGAAGCTGGACCATATTGGCCGGCATGACGACTTCTTTGCATTGGGGGGCCATTCGCTGCTGGCGATGCGGGCGCTGTCCCGGCTGCGCGACGAGTTCGTCATCGATCTGCCGCTGCGGGCGATGTTCGATGCGCCGCGGCTGAGCGATCTGGCGGCGCGGATCGAGGGCGCGTTGCGCAGTGGCGCCGGAGTGGCGCTGCCGCCGTTGCAGGTTCAGCCGCGACCGGAGCGGCTGGTGCTGTCCTATGCGCAGGAGCGATTGTGGTTCCTGGATCAGCTCGGGCTGGTGGGAGCGGCCTACAACCTGCCGTTTGCCGTGCGGCTCGAAGGGGCGCTGGATCCCATCGCGCTCGAGCGGAGCTTTGCCGAAGTGGTCCGGCGTCACGAGGCGTTGCGGACGCACTTCGAGACTGAGCAAGGCCAGGCGGTGCAGATCATCGACGCTCCCTCGGTGTTCAGGCTCGGCCGAGACGATCTATCGGAGCTCGAGGACGACGAGGCGCGCCGGCTTAGGATCGATCGTCTGCTGCGCGAGGCGGCTGTGCAGCAGTTCGATCTGTCGCGGGGACCGCTGCTCCGGGCACGCTTGATCCGGCTGGGGCCGCAGGACCATGTGGTGCTGGTGACGATGCATCACATCGTGTCGGACGGCTGGTCGATCGGCGTGCTGGTCCGGGAGCTCGCAGCGCTGTACGAGGCCTATCGCACGAACGGGGCATCGCCGCTGGCTGATCCCCAGATACAATATGCTGATTATGCACTGTGGCAGCGGGCCTGGCTGCAGGGCGAGGCGTTGGAGCGCCAGCTTGCCTATTGGACAAAGCGGCTGAAAGGCGCGCCGGCGGCGCTGGAGCTGCCGGCCAACCGTGCGCGCCCCGCGGTCGCGAGCTTTGCCGGCGGCATGGTGCCGTTCACGCTCTCGCGCGCGTTGTCGGACGGGCTCAAGGCGCTGTCGCGCCGTTCGGGTGCGACGCTCTACATGGTGCTGCTGGCCGCGTATCAGGTTCTGTTGTCGCGCTACAGTGGCCAGACGGACATCGTCGTGGGCTCGCCGATCGCCGGGCGCGTCGATCGCCAGCTGGAGGGACTGATCGGGTTCTTCGTCAACACGCTCGCGATGCGCACCGACCTGTCCGGCAATCCGAGCTTCATCGCGCTGCTGGCACGGGTGAAGGAGGGGGCGCTTGGAGCCTATGCGCACCAGGATCTTCCGTTCGAGAGACTTGTGGAGGAGCTGCAGCCGGTCCGCGACCTGAGCCGCCAGCCGGTGTTCCAGGTCAGCTTCAGCCTGCAGAATACGCCGCAGGATGCGATCGAGCTGCCTGCGCTGACGCTTCGGCTTCTGGGCAGCGAGCACCGCACGTCGCTGTTCGATCTGACGCTGTTCATGCGCGAGACCGAGGACGGCCTGGTCGGGACCTTTGAATACGCGTCGGATCTGTTCGACCGCGCGACGATCGCGCGGCTTTCGGACCACTTCGAAATCCTGCTGGGAGGCATCGTGTCGACCCCGGAAGCCCGCTTGTCGGAGCTTCCGCTGCTCAGCGAGGCGGAGCGTCATCAGCTGATCATCGACTGGAACGCGACGGAGGCCGACTATCCGGCGGACAAATGCCTGCACGAGCTGTTTGCCGATCAGGCCGCACGAACACCTGACGGACTCGCGGTGGTGTTCGAGGGCGAGCAGCTGAGCTACCAGGAGCTGGACCTGCGTTCCAACCAGCTCGCGCACTATTTGCGCCGGCTTGGCGTGGGGCCCGAGGTGGTGGTGGGGCTGTGCGTGGAGCGCAGCCTGGAGATGGTGGTGGCCCTGCTCGGAATCCTGAAGGCGGGCGGGGCGTATCTGCCACTCGATCCTGGCTATCCGGCGGAACGTCTGAGCTACATGATGCAGAACGCGGGGGCGCCCGTCATCGTGACGCAGCAGCGCCTCGCAGCGTCACTTCCCGCGCATGCCGGCCGAGTGGTGGAGATCGACGCGGCCTGGGCCGCTATCGCGGCCGAGCCGAAGCAGGCGCCTGTCAACCACAGCCGTCCTGCCAATCTCGCTTATGTCATCTACACCTCGGGATCGACCGGGCGGCCCAAGGGAGTCGCCAACACGCATGGCGGCATCGTCAACCGGCTGGTGTGGATGCAGGCGGCCTACCGACTCGGCCCCGGCGACCGCGTTCTGCAGAAGACGCCGTTTTCGTTCGACGTGTCGGTGTGGGAGTTCTTCTGGCCGCTGATCGAGGGCGTGCCGCTCGTCGTGGCCCGGCCCGAGGGCCATCAGGATCCGTCCTATCTCGCCGCCCTGATCCAGCGCGAGTCGGTGACGATCGCGCACTTCGTCCCGTCGATGCTGCAGGTGTTCCTGGAGACGGAGGATGTCTCCCGCTGCGTCAGCCTGCGCGCCGTCATGTGCAGTGGCGAGGCGCTCGGGGGAGAGCTGAAGACGCGGTTCCTGCTGGCTTCGCGCAGCGAGCTGCACAATCTCTACGGACCGACCGAGGCTGCGGTGGATGTGAGCGCGTTCGCGTGCCGTATGGAGTCAGATGCCGTCGGCGTTCCGATCGGCCGTCCGATCTCGAACATGCAGCTCCATGTTCTGGATGATCATGGCGCGCTCGTGCCCGTCGGCGTCGCCGGCGAGCTGTATATCGGCGGCGTGGGGCTTGCGCGCGGCTATTTCGGCCGTGCCGACCTGACGGCGGAGCGCTTCGTGCCGAGCCCGTTCGGAGACGGCGAGCGGTTGTACCGGACGGGAGATCTCGTCCGGTGGCGCGCTGATGGCGAGCTGGAATATCTGGGTCGCCTCGATCATCAGGTGAAGATCCGCGGCTTTCGGATCGAGCTCGGCGAGATCGAGGCGGCGCTCGCCGAGCATGCCGGCGTGTCGCAGGCGGTGGTGGTGGCGCAGGAGGACGGAAGCGGCGACAGGCGGCTCGTGGCCTATGTCGTGGGTGACGAGAAGGCCATCGATCCGGTGGCGTTGAGCGCGCATCTCAAGCGACGGCTTCCCGACTACATGGTGCCAGCGGCGTCGGCCTTCGTCGTTCTGGATCAGCTTCCGCTCTCGCCGAACGGGAAGCTCGATCGCAGCGCGCTGCCGCAGCCGCAACGGCGACACAGCGCGGCTGAAGGTGCTCCACGCACGGCCGCCGAGGAAATTCTCGCGAAGCTGTGGTCTGACCTGCTCGGACTACACGCCGTCGGCGTGCATGACGATTTCTTCGAGCTCGGCGGCCATTCGCTGCTGGCGATGCGCCTGATCGCCCAGGTCCGGCATGTGCTCGGCGTCGATCTGCCGGTGCGCCTGCTGTTCGAGGAGAAGCCGACGATCGCGGTCATGGCTGCCCACATCGCCGTCGCGAGGGCGGCGAAACAAGGGTTTGAGATGCAGGGATCGGGCAGGCGCGACTACTCCTGCATCATCCCGATCCATCTGAGCGAGCAGGGGACGCCGGTCATCTGTGTTCATCCCATCGGGGGAGGCATCCTGTGCTATCGCGACCTCGCGAAGTCGCTGGGGCCCGGCTACTCCGTCTACGGCATCAAGGCGCTTGGTCTTCATGGCGAGCAGGATCCGCTGGTCTCGATCGATCAGATGGCGGATCACCACGTCGCCCGCATGCTGGAGATCCAGCAGACAGGACCGTTCAACCTCGTCGGCTGGTCCGCCGGCGGGCTGATTGCCTTTGCCATTGCCAACAAGCTGAACGAGCTCGGGCATCAGGTCGGGGTGCTGGCGCTGATCGATACCGTTCCGCCGAGCTCCACCGGAGAGTGGCGGCACAACAGGCGCCAGGTCGAGCGCACCGAGTGGCTCACATTCATGGGCGTGTTGGACATTCCGCCACAGCGCGGGCTGACGTCGCGATGGCATTCGTTCTGGCGGCTCTCCGACGCGGCCAAGGCCGACCATGTGCTGCGTCTCGCCAAGCGCCACAAGTCGCTGTCCAGCGGAATGACGGACGCGGAGTTCGCCCATGTGGTCTCCGTGTTCCAGGCCAATCTGCATGCTCTCCAGCAGCACGTGGTGTCGCCCTATGCCGGCAAGCTGTTGCTGTTCCAGCCGGACGGAGATCCGGTCAGGGCGCCGGATCACTTCGTCAGGGCCGCGACATTCTGGCAATCCAAGTCGCTGAACGGCTTCGACGTGCATTACGTCCCTGGCAACCACGGCTCGATGATCCAGCATCCGGCCTCGGACCACATCGCCGCGCGCTTGCGTGCCGAGCTCGAGGGGGCCCAGCCGGTCTCCGAGAGATTGGCCGCCGAGCCGGTCTAGGTCATCCTCATGCAGAACAAGCTCGTCTCTTTCCTGCTTCGCCTGGTGCCCGGGCCCATCGCAGTGGCCTCAGGGTGCAGCATTGTCGCGGCCGCCACCACAGTTGCGCTGTTTGCCTACGTCTTTGCGCATGTTCGCCAGCAGGCGCCGGCGGCTCTGCCCGAGGTCCTCTCATTTGCGGCCCTCGCATCGGCATCGATCGTCAGCCGTCTGGCCGCCGCGCGGGCTTCGGTCCGTGTCGGCAGCGCCGTCATTCTCCGGCTTCGAAAGACGTTGATCACGGCGATTCTGAATACGCGCTACCGCCAGCTCGAGATCATCGGAGCCGGACGGCTGAAGGCGGTCGTCTCTGCCGACGTGCAGACCATTGCGACGGCGGCTCCCATCCTCGTCAACATGGTGACGAACCTCGCGATGGTCGCGAGCCTCCTGGTCTACATGTGCTGGCTCTCGCCGGCTGGCGCAGGCGTGATCGTCGGCGCGGCGATGTTCGGCGTGCCGCTGTACTGGGCCGTCGTCGGCAGGTCGACCAGATTGAGCTATCAGGCCTGGATGGCGTGGGAGCGCCTCGACAAGGTCTTGGGAGGACTGATCGCCGGACTGAAACAGCTGAAATTGAGCGCGATCCGAACGTCCCGTTATCTGTCCGAGGACATCGACGGGCGTCAGACCGAGTTTCTCCGCCTTCGCGAGCAGGCGACATGGGCCGGCGCCATCGCGATGAATGTCGGGCAGGCCGTGTTTCTGCTGGTGATCGGAGTCCTCTTGTTTGAGCATTCTCCGGACGCCCGGCATGTCGAGTTCTTCTTTGCTGCGATCTACCTGATCGGTCCGCTGGATGCCGCCATCGGGTCGTTCGCGTCGCTCGGGCATGTCAATGCGGTGTTTCGCAGGATTCAGGATCTCGGCGTCGTGCTTGCGTCGTCAGCGGCCGTTGATCCCGAAGCGGGAGAGAGCGGCGCGGGGGAAGTCCGGTGGCGGCAGGTGAGCTTCGAGGGAGTGTGCTATTCCTACGGCGAGACCGGGCCCGCCGATGCGTTTGCGTTCGGGCCGGTGGATCTCGTGCTGAAACGCGGAGAGATCGTTTTCATCAAGGGCGGAAATGGCAGCGGCAAGAGCACCTTCGCGCGGTTGCTCGCCGGCCTGTACGAGCCGTCGAGCGGCGCGATCCTGCTGGACGGTCGGCCGGTCGATGATCGGAGCCGCGAGCTCTATCGCCAGATCTTCAGCTGCCTGTTCGAGGATGCGCATGCGTTCGAGCGCATTCCCGGAAACGAGACCTGCGAGGATCGCGCGCGCGGCTTGCTGGGGGAATGGTCGATCGACCGCAAGGTCATGACGGAGCACGCAAGGTTCTCGAATACACAGGATCTGTCGCGGGGGCAGAAGGGCCGATTGCTGCTCGTGTCTGCGTTGATGGAAGATCGCGACATCTACATCTTCGACGAATGGGCTGCCGATCAGGACGCGCGATCGCGGGAGCAGTTCTATCTCTCACTGCTGCCGGCGTTGAAGCGCGACGCGAAGCTGGTTATCGTCCTGACGCATGACGAGTCATTCGACGCCGTCGCTGATCGCATCGTCAGGTTCCATGATGGAAGGGTTGCAGCCGATATGCTGGCCATGACTGGACATGAAGGGTTGTCGCGTGCAGGCGTCGTCTAGTCGATCTCTGTTGCGCTATGCCAGCGCGCGACCGGGGTGCCCGAAATTGCTGTGCTTTCCCTACGCCGGCGGCGTGGCCGCGGGCTATCGCAATTGGGCCGTGGCGCTGTCGCCGCATGTCGATGTCGTCGCCGTTGAATATCCGGGCAGGGGATTTCGCCGGCGTGAGCAGCTCTCGCGCCGCATTGTCGATCTCGTCCAGGCGATCATTCCCGAGATCGTTGCGGAAATGACCGGGCCGATCATCCTGTTCGGCCACAGCATGGGGGCTCTGGTCGCGTTCGAGGTGTTGCGCGTCTTGTCCCCCAGGCAACCCGTGGTCGCCGCCGTGATGTCCGGTTGTCGTCCGCCCGTCCTGCGCGGCTTCGAGCCGGAGATCCACGCTCTGCCTGACGATGAGTTCATAGAGGAGTTGCGCAAGCTCGACGGTACGCCGGAAGAGCTGCTCGCTGACCGTGACCTGATGGAGCTCGCGATGCCGGTGCTCCGCGCCGATTTCGAGGCGGTTGCGACCTATGATCCGCCGAAGGCGTTGAAACTGTCCTGTCCGGTGCTGGTCTATGGCGGCGAGAGCGACAACAGTGTCGGTGTCGAGGAGCTGGAAGGATGGCGGGAGCACGCCGCCGTCTCCTGTGCCATCACGGCGTTTCCGGGCAACCATTTCTTCGTTCGCTCTGCGGAGCAGGATGTGCTGAGCACGCTGCGACGTGACATCCGTTCGCTCACCGCGGTGTGAGAGCGCTCGGAATGCAGTCGCGGCGCAGCTTGCGTTACCGGCTGACCGTAACTCATGGTTTCGCCCCGCTCTCATTCGAGAGTGGCTGTCACCAGTTCAGGAGTTGGGCATCGCCGTGCAAGCGATAGCGGCCGATAGTTGTCAAAACGGCTTGGCTCGATCGCGCACAAATATTCTTGTGGACTCAAGACGGGAGAAAATCGTCGGTCCCCCCATCGACGTCCGGGAATAGCACCGCGAAATAAGATCCAATCGACCGTCGCCGCGATCTCCGTGGGATTGTTTGAGACAGCCGTATCGATCTGCCCGACGGGCAATCCTTGCATGCCCCGCATGCGCCAACGGCCCGTCGTGCCAGTTTGTCGCGCATTCATCCCTTGTCACGTCGGGCAAATCACCTGCACATTCTCGCGTATCCCGGCTCGCTGAAGAGGGACGTTTCGCGATCGTCATGAAGCGTCGAGCCGGAAGATGCGATGGGCGCGTTGCTCTGCAGCCTGGTCTCACGATCGGGCCGACGAACGGAGCGAGGCGACGGCGAAATGGTGTGGTCCTGGCATCGCGGTGCTGATGTCAAGCGGGTGGTGATGATGATCCGCCGGCGACGGGGGCAAGACAGCCGATCCCCGGGGAGAGCGCCTATAACCCGCAAAACCGTCGCGCAGGGAAGGCCGGATATTGGGCTGAACCTGTGGTTCTGCCGCGTGCTTATCTGCTGCACGCGGACCGCGGGTATCAGCCGATACCCGGTCTTCCCTGCGCCTCTTCTTCGAGGGAAGAGGTCGACTGACCGAACAACTCGGGCGCCGGCCGCCGCGGGATGGTTCAGCCATGTCCGCCGATCGTCGGACAGGCCGGTCTCGTCGGCCTGGCGTTCGGTAACGACATTGATCATGCGGGGGCAACGCTTGAGTCTCTCGCGACAGGAAAGTCCAGATCTTGGGTGCCCTCGACCATTCGAATCCGCTAGTTGTCGTCAGATTCGCCGGGCTTTCATTCCGGCGTCCTCAATGACACGTGAGTCCACATCTTTGCCCTCAGTCCTTCGTGCTGCCCGCAGCTCGCTGCAGCGTAAGACGACGTCGCCAAAGCCCTCCATCACGCCAAAGAAGCCGGTTCCGCGCAAGACGATATCGGGTGCGTCGAAGAAGGTGGCGGTCGCGAAACCTGCGGTCTCCTCCGCGTCGCCTCTGGGGCTCCTGGCGCTGCACCTGGTGGCGGAGTGGCAGGGCGCCGGTCGAGGCGGCGTCGTGTTTCTCGCCGAGAATGAACGCCGGGCCGAGCGGCTGGCGTCCGTCGTTCAGGTGCTCGAGCCGGCCTGTGACGTGCTCGTCTATCCCCGACTGAACACCTTGCCGTTCGATCTGCTCGAGCCGTCGCGTGACATTGCGGGCCGGCGAAGTTCGGTGTTGCGGCGTCTGGCGCGCCTGAAGAAGCCGGTGCTCCTGATTACCACGATAGAGGCGATCATGGAGCGTCTGCCGCGGCCGGCGGAGTGGTCGGATATCGGTATGCTGCTGCGGGTCGGGGAAACCTACTCCGAACAGCTTTTCGAGGCTCGCTTTGCTGCGCTCGGATATGACCTGGACGACAGCCCGGATTATCCCGGCGGCGTGCTGTTTCACGGCAACACATTCGAGATATTCCCGGCCGGCGCGCGCGGCCCGTTCAGGGTCGATCATTCCGGCGGGAAGATAAGGCGGATTGCCGCTTTCAATCCGCTGGATCAGGAGGTGATCTCCGAGTTCAAGGAGCTCCAGATCGATCCGATGTCCGAACGGGTGGCGTTCAAGGAGCGGGCTCGGAACAAGGCCAGCTTGTTCGATTATTGCACGCGGGCCAGTTGGATGGCCGATGCCCATGTGCCCAAACATGCGGACACGTGGCTGAGCACGATCGAGGATGCGGCTCCGCGCGCCGAGCGCGATCGCGCGTATGTGAGCCGCCGCGAATGGGACCTGGCGGCGAAGCGGATCGCTCTGCTGCCGCAGACGGCGCCATACCGGGCGACGCCGGAGTTCTTCAAGCAGGCCACGCCTCGAAAGGCGCTGCGCGCCTTCGTCGAGGAAGCCCGGCGGGATGATGCGCGCCTGGTGTTTGCCGCAGCCGTCGAGTCGGATCTGCGGCTCATGGCCGCAATGAGCGGTGTCAAAGCCGAACCCGCCGATGATTGGGCGCAGGCGATCGCGCGAGGAAGGCGGGAAGCTGCCTTGCTGGCCGGCTTCGACGCCGGCTTCGTCATTCCCGGACGGAAGCCGATTGTCGTCATCACCGCGGCCGATGTTCTCGGCAGCCGGGCGCATCAGCCGCAGCCCGCGAACTGGGCCTGGTCACCCGGCTTCGACGCCATCGATCTTCCCGAGCTTGGGTCGGTGGTCGTTCATCTGCAACGCGGATTGGCCCGGCTTGGCGGATTGCGCTCGATGGGAACAGCAGGAGTCTCCGCGCGTGAGATGGTCCGGCTGGTGTTCGCCGGCAATGACGCGGTCCTCGTGCCTCTGGCGGAATTGGCCCTGACCTGGCCGTACGCCAGTGAGCTCGGCGACACTTCGCTCGACAAGGCCGATGGCAGCTCATGGCGGCCACGGCGGGCCGCTGCCGAGACCGAGATCCATGTCGTCGCCAAGGAGCTCGCCAAGCAGAGGAGCCAGCGCCGGCGGCGGCCGGCTCCAAAGCTCGTGCCGCGGCCGGCGAGCTACGAGACATTCGTCGCGCGTTTTCCTTATTTCACCACGCCGGACCAGGCGCAGGCTATCCGCGAGGTCCTGGATGATCTCGCGTCCGGTCATCCGATGGACCGGATCGTCTGCGGCGACGTCGGCTTCGGCAAGACCGAGGTGGCGTTGCGCGCCGCCGCGGCGACCGTGTTGGCTGGAAGGCAGGTCGCGATCGTCGTCCCGACGACGGTGCTGGCGCGACAGCACGTCGAGACGTTCCGCAAGCGCTTCGCGGCGCTCGGCATCGAGGTCGGAAATCTCTCCCGGATCGCTTCGACCGCCGAGGCGCGCAAGGTGCGCGAGGGCCTGAAGAGCGGTGAGCTCAAGGTCGTCGTGGGGACGCTCTCGCTGGCATCGAAGGACATCAAGTTTGCCGATCTGGGGCTGATCATCATCGACGAGGAGCAGCACTTCGGCGCGGCCGACAAGGCGATGCTGTCGGGCCTCAACAAGAACGGGCACAGGCTCTGGATGAGTGCGACGCCGATCCCACGCACGCTGGCAGCGGGCCTGACCGGCTTGCGCGACCTCAGCGTGATCGCGACGCCGCCCGTGCATCGTGTTCCCGTCGTGACCAAGGTGGCGCCGCTGTCGGACATCGCGATCGCCGCCGCGCTGGCGCGCGAACATCGCCGCAGCGGCCAGAGCTTCCTGATTTGTCCGAGGATCCAGGACCTCGATCCCATGCAGGCCCGCATTCACGCGCTGGCGCCGGAGCTTCGGATCATCACGATTCACGGCAAGCTGCCTGCTGATGAGATCGACGAGCGGCTGATGGCGTTCGTCGAGGGCAAGGCCGACGTGCTGCTCGCGACCAACATCGTCGAAAGCGGTCTCGACATCCCCCGGGCCAACACCATCGTCGTGTGCTGGCCGGAAAAGTTCGGCTTGGCGCAACTGCATCAGCTCCGCGGCCGGGTTGGGCGCGGCGGCATCCGCGCCTTCGCGCATTTCCTGACCGAGGGCGGCTCAGACCGGTCGGAGCAGCGGCTCTCCGTGCTCGAGGAGTTGAATCGTCCGGGCGCCGGCTTTGCCATCAGCGCGCGCGATCTCGACCTCCGCGGCGGCGGCGACATGCTGTCGGATCGCCAGTCCGGTCACGTGCAGGTGTTTGGTCCGACACTATATGGCCATCTGCTGACCCTGGCGCTGGAGGGCGATCGCGACGGGATGTCCGCCCTCTGGCTTCCGGAACTGAACCTGCCGATCGCCGAACTGCTTCCGTCGAACTACGTGCAGTCGGAGGCCATCAGGCTGGAGATCTATGCCCGGGCTGCGCGCTGCAGGTCCGATGATGAGCTCGAGGAACTCGAGGATGAAACGCAGCGCCGGTTCGGACCGTTGCCGCCCGCGGCCAGCAACTTTTTCGCCGTTGCCAGGCTCAGGGTGGAGTGCAGGGAACGGGGAATCATGCGGCTCGATGTTGGTCCGGAGGCGATTGCCGCGACGCTGCTTCCGGGGAGGATCCGCAAGACGTGCTCACGCCTCCTGCTGCGCGACGGCAACCGCGTCATCTATGCCGGGCGAAGCACTGAGCCTGTTCTGCAGAGGGTCGAGCAGTTTCTCGACCTCCTCGAGGAATAGCCGAGGACATGAAGCGGCAACTTCGGGGGGCACTTGGCAGAGCAAGCGGCGGGGTCTTCGACCGCGTGCGACTTCGTCGCAATCCGAATTGGCTCCTCGATCCGACAGGAGCGCCGCTGCAGAAGGCGGCGAACTAACTCTTCGATCGACATCGAAGGACCATCGCTCATGAGCTTCTACAGGGACTTCAACGACAAGCTCGCCATTCAGGCTTGTAACGGCGCGGAAGCGCGACCCCCACGAGACGATCGAGGTCAGGCAACTCGGCCCGGCGGTCGATGCGACGGCCGGCATGAAATCGCTGCGGTGATGTCATGCCTGCCATGTGCTGGCGTCGCAGACGACGTAGCGAAGAACATTTCGGTCGGAGGCCTTGGCTGAGGAGCAAGCCCGTCCTCCGCGGTGCCGTTCCGACAGCAGGCTCGTTGCTATTTCCGGTGTCGGCTTGCTCTGGTCGCCGGTGCCGACCAAGCTACATGCAATCGCATGAAACTGCCTGGAGACATCCATGAGCCTGGTCGAGAGAAAGATCGAAGCGCTGCCCTTCGTGCTCGCCGAGCTGAACTACCTGGCGCCCACCTCGTCCAAGCCGCGGACCTACGCATTCGATCCGCCGCCGGGCGAGCCGAAATCGACGGCGCTGCCGGAGGCGCACCGGGTGCCGGTGTTCAACGGCCGCCCGATCGCATCGTCGTTCTCGCTCGACCGTGAGGGCTTTGCGCTGGTGCGGCACCCGACCTTCGTGCGTGACTTCACCGACGAGAAGGAAATTCGCAGCGTCTATTATCCTGCGGCAGAAGCTTTCATTCGCGCCACCTTGCGCGCCGATCGCGTCGTCATTTTCGATCATACCGTGCGCAAGCGCGTGCCCGGCGCCGCCGATGTCCGTGACGGCGGGCCGCGGCAGCCGGCGACACGCGTTCATGTCGACCAGACCGTGACATCGGGCGCCAATCGGGTGCGCGAGCACCTCGGCGACGAGGCTGACGCGCTGCTGCGTGGGCGGGTTCAAGTCGTCAATCTCTGGCGGCCGATCATCGGTCCGCTGCGCGACACGCCGCTTGCGATGTGCGATGGCACCACCGTCGCCCCGGAGGATCTCGTCGCCTCCGACCTGATCTATCCGAACCGCAACGGCGAGACCTATTCGGTCACGTACAATCCGGCGCATCGCTGGTTCTATGTCCCTGACATGACGGTGGACGAGGCGTTGCTGTTGAAGTGCTACGATTCGGCGGCCGACGGCCGCACGCGGTTCGCGCCGCATACCGCCTTCGTCGATCCGACCACGCCCGCCGACGCACTGCCGCGCGAGAGCATCGAGTTGCGGACGCTGGTGTTCCACAGCGCTTGAAGAGGCCCAGGGGAGCAAGATGTTCCACCATGTCCCATCCTCCGAGAAGCTTCATCCATGACAGAGGGCATTTCTGAAATTGCCTCGAGACGGATCGCAGGCGATGGTGACCTGAACGCGTGCGTTGCAGCACGTCAAGTCAAGGTTCGCTCATGAATGCCTACTCGTCCCTCGCCGTCGCCGAGCCGATCCGGCCGGTGGAGCCGGTCGTGCCCGAAGCAGCCGTCGCCGCGCCGATGGTGCGGTTTGAGGCTCTCTCGAAGACCTATCCCGCCTATCGCGACAAGGCGGCCGTCGAGGCGCTCAAGGAGATCGATTTCGCCATCGCACGTGGCTCGATCACCGGCGTCATCGGGCGCTCCGGCGCCGGCAAGTCGAGCCTGGTGCGGCTGATCAACGGTCTGGAGAAGCCGAGCACCGGTCGAGTCATCGTTGACGGGCGCGAAATCTCGGCGCTGAGCGGACAGCCATTGCGGCTCGCGCAGCGCTCGATCGGGATGATCTTCCAGCACTTCAATCTGCTGTCGTCGCGCACGGCCGCCGACAATATCGCGCTGCCGCTCGAGGTTGCCGGCTGGACGAAGGCCGATATCCGGACGCGCGTCGCCGAACTGCTCGAGTTGGTGGACATCGCCGACAAGCACGACCGCTATCCATCGGAGCTGTCGGGCGGACAGAAGCAGCGCATCGGCATCGCCCGCGCGCTGGCGACGCGCCCGGACGTGTTGTTGTCGGATGAGGCGACCTCGGCGCTGGACCCGCAGACCACACGCGCCATCCTCGACCTGCTCGCCAACATCAATCGCGAGCTCGGCGTCACTATTATCCTGATCACCCATGAGATGTCGGTGGTCCGCCAGCTCGCCAAGGAGGTGGTTGTGATCGATGACGGACGCGTCGTCGAGCGTGGCCATGTCGCCGACATCTTCACCCATCCGAAGCATCCGACGACGCAGACATTTCTGGCCGAAGCGCTCGGCGATGCCGTGCCGGTGTCGCTGGCGAGCCGGCTCGTGCAGCAGCCGACATCGATCGGACAGGCGGTCATTCGCGTGCAGGTGCGCGGCACTGATGCCGGCGACACGCTGGTCGCGCGGCTCGCCCGCGAGCTGTCGATCGACGTGGCGCTGCTCTCGGCGCGCATCGATGAGATCGGTGGCCAGCATGTCGGCTCGCTGATCCTCGGCATCCCCGGCGGCGAGGCGTCGGCGCGGCAGACGCTCACCTATCTCTCTCAACAGCAGTTCGCAGCGGAGCGTCTCGGCTATGTCGCCTGAGCTCATCAATTTGATCATCCAGGCCACCGGCGAGAGCCTGTTCATGGTGTCGACCGCGGCGCTGGTCGCGACGGCCCTCGGTCTGCCGCTCGGCATCTTCCTGGCGACCAGCCGCAAGGGTGAGCTGTTCGCGGCTCCCGCCGTCAACGCGGCGCTCGGGGTCGTCGTCAATGCCGCGCGCTCCACGCCCTTCATCATCCTCGTCGTCGCCATCATCCCGTTCACGCGGCTCGTCGCCGGCACCTCGATCGGATCAGGCGCTGCGATCGTGCCGCTGACGGTGGCGGCGACGCCGTTCATTGCGCGGCTGGTCGAAGCGGCCATCCGCGAGGTCGATGCCGGCCTGATCGAGACCGCGTCGTCGTTCGGCGCGACGCCGCTGCAGATCGTGTTCAAGGTGCTGATCCCGGAGGCGCTGCCCGGCCTGGTGCTGGCGCTGACGCTCGCGGTGGTCAGCCTGCTCGGCTATTCCGCGATGGTCGGCGCCGTCGGCGGCGGCGGCCTCGGAGATCTCGGCATCCGCTACGGCTATCAGCGCTTCATGCCGGAAATGATGCTGGCCGTTGTGGTCGTGCTGATTGCGCTGGTGCAGACGGTGCAGACCATAGGCGATCATCTCGCGCGCCGGCTTAATCGGCGCTTGAGGCAGCGCTGAGCTGTTTTGTTTGATTGGAGACTTGAATGTTACGTTCCGTTGTTGCGCTTGCCGCCTTGCTGTCCGTCGCGCTTCCCGCGCATGCCGAAACCATCCGTGTCGGCGTGACTGCCGGGCCTCATGCCGAGATCATCGACGTCGTGAAGAAGGTCGCGGCCGAGCGCGGGCTCGACATCAAGGTGGTCGAGTTCACCGACTACGTGATCCCGAACCAGGCACTCGCACTGAAGGATCTCGAGGCGAATTCGTTCCAGCACGAGCCTTACCTGAACAACCAGATTGCCAAGACCGGCTGGAAGATCGTCAAGGTCGCGACCACCATCGCCTCGCCGCAGGGCGTCTATTCACAGAAGTACAAGACGCTCGCCGAGCTTCCCGAGGGAGCCAAGGTCGCGATCGCCAACGATCCGTCGAACGGCGCGCGCGGGCTGATGATTTTGGCGCTGCACGGCGTCATTAAGCTGAAGGATCCGAGCAACGTCGCCGCGACGGTCGCCGACATCACCGACAATCCCAAGAAGCTGAAATTCGTCGAGCTCGACGCCGCGCAGCTGCCGCGCGCGCTGGCCGACGTCGACCTCGTCTCGATCAACAACAACTACGCCGTCCAGGCCGGGCTCAATCCCGCCAAGGATGCGATCGCGCGCGAGAATGCCGAGGGACCCTGGGTCAACATCCTCGCGGTGCGCGAGGAGGACAAGGACAAGCCCTGGGTCAGGCAGCTGATCGAGGCCTACCACTCCGAGCCGGTCAAGGCGTTCCTCGACACCCGCTTCAAGGGCACCTATATCGCGGCCTGGTGATCGGCAGCCGCCGCCAGAGTCGGCGCTTCGATCGGCGGCACGATGATCGGGCGGGCCTGCAACAGCCGGTCCGCCAGATCGGCGCATTGGCTGCGGATGTCGGGGATCGCGATGATCTCCCAGAAGGCGGCGCGCGTCAGCGGGCCGATCGCGAACAGGCGCTGCGAGGGCGTGCCATCGGCGCCGACGATGGCACAATCGGCCGTGACCTCGATGCCGATCCGCAGGGGATCGCAGCGCGCCAGCCCCTGGTCGAACAGGCTGCGGACCGCAGGATTGGCGGTGGCGCGGGGATCCCTGACGATGCCCGTGCAGTCGATGACGGCACCGACTTCGAGGGTCTCGACCTCGCTGCGGCCGCGCCGGCGATAATGCGCACGGGCCCCTTGCGTGCCACCGTCGATCTTGACCAGCTTGGCAGCGGCGACGCGGAGCTGGCCGTCCGCGATCGCCCGCGCGATCCGCTCTTCGACTTCGGGGGCCATGCGGTGGCGATGCACGTCCCACCACGCCCGCGCATGCTCCAGGAAGCTGTGCTTGGACGCAGGCGGCAGCTCCTGCCAGAGCCGGTGGCTGAACGGCCTCACGGCGTCGATGACGGCGCGCCAGTCGCCGCCTTCGGCGATGTGGGCGGCAACACGTTGCCGGAACCAGCGCAGCAGACTGCTGCCGCGCGCACCGAACGGCACCTCGTCCTCGCTAATCCTGCAGGGGGCGATGCGCCGATGTCCCCTGGCCATCAGGCCGCGGCGCGAGATCGCGAGGATCGGGCCGCGATGGCCCTCGCGCAACAGCGACAACACGTAGTCCGCCATCGTCAGGCCGGCGCCGAGTATGAGCACCGCCGAGTCCCGGCTGAAGCCGGGCACGGTCGGATTGATCCAGGGGTCGGCATGCCAGGCAGAACGCGGGATCGCGGCGTCATGGCCGGTGGCGAACACCGCGACGTCGCCGAGCCGGCGCGTGCCGTTGGCCAGGCTGACGGTCACGCCGTCACGGCCTTCGCTGACCGCCACGCATTCGCCCTGGATGATGGCGAGCCGCTGCGCGCCGCCTTCGGTCGCGAGGTACGGCGCGATCAGGCTGGCGATGTAGTCGCCATAGAGCCGGCGGGGCACGAAGCAGAACGGGTCGGGACAGAGCTGAAGGCCATGCTCATGGGTCGACAGCCAGCGCCAGAAATGGTCGGGATCATCCGGGAGCGCGCTCATGTTGGCGGCGCGCACATTGAGCAGGTGATCGGCATTGCCGGTGTGATAGGCCAGCCCGCGGCCGACCTCCGAACGCTTCTCGATCAAGGTGACGCGGATATCAGACCCCGGGCGTCGCAGCAGCTGGTAGGCGAGGAGGACGCCGGATGCGCCGCCGCCGACGATGATGATATGTCGTTCCGGAAAACGGCTCATGCCAAGATGCCTTTTCTCTCGCGCGCGGACGATGCGTAACGTTCATGATCTAGCACGTAAAACCGCGGCCGGATTCGGAAAGACAAATATTCCAAGTCTGAGCATGTTCCGATCGAACTTGTTCCAAGGAAGTACAGATTGTCGTTCCGAGTGTGTCGTCGCGAGCGATGCCGCGCTAGAATTATCATACGCGGCGACTGGCGTGTCGGGCAGCGCGCTGGAACTGCTGGCGCGCAGCGACCGTTCCAATTGTTGTTGCGTCGGGAGGTTTTCGATGTCCCGCGCTGGCCGAAGGCGGCAAGAATTTCTTTTCTTGACTTGTTAGTACGTGTGCCGATCACCGCCGCGATGGCGGCACCGCGGCCGGGCTGCTCGGCAGCGATGAGAAGATCGCCGACCGCATCATCGACTTTCGCGCGACCGGCATCGAGCTGTTCATGCTGCGGCTGTAGCGTGATCTTAGTTTGGCGACCGCCGATTCCGGTCGTCGCGCGGGATGATCGCGCTTGGAAGAGGCGCAGAAGAACTGATTGCTTTGTGAACATCGTTGTGCGGGGAGATAATCGCTCGCCGCCGCCCGACATTCGAAAATCCATTTCATTGACGATGCAGCGGCACGACCGCATCATCCGATCATCATTGGGGCGCTGACGACAGCGCAGGTTCAACGACACATCGATGCATTCCGTGGGGGAGTGCGGGCGCTGCACGCTCGCGCAGCGGCGGATCTTTGTCGGCAGGAGAGGGCGATGGACAAGACGGACAACACAGGCGCAGTCACCCGGCGCCGGCTGCTGCAGGCGGGTGCCGGTGCTGCCTTGGTGGCGCCATTCGGCGGTCTTGCCGCGCAGGCGCTGTCGCTGCGGGCCGCACCTGAGGTCGACTTTCAGCAGTTTCCGATCTGCCGGACGGCGGCCGAAGCGCCGGCTCTCACCGGTGAGCCGCGCAGGCTGAAGCTGTCATGGAATGCCGGTGCGGTCTGCCTGACGCCGGTTCCGGTGGCGATCGACCAGGGCTTCTTCAAGAAGTACAATCTCGACGTCGAGCTGATCAACTATTCGGGCTCGACCGATCAGCTGCTGGAAGCCATCGCTACCGGCAAGAGCGACGCCGGCCTCGGCATGGCGCTGCGTTGGCTGAAGCCGCTGGAGCAGGGCTTTGACGTCAAGATCGCCGCGGGCACCCATGGCGGCTGCATGCGCGTGCTGGCGCGCACCGACTCCGGCATCGCCAAGCTCGCCGATCTCAAGGGCAAGGCGGTCGCGGTCGGCGATCTCGGCGGGCCCGACAAGAACTTCTTCTCGATTCAGCTCGCCCGGCTCGGCATTGATCCGGTGAAGGACGTCGATTGGCGCGTCTATCCCGGCGCGGTCGTCAACGTGGCGGCCGACAAGGGCGAGACGCAGGCGTTCCTGGCGTCCGATCCGCTCGCGTATCTCTGGCTCAAGGATCCGGCCTACCGGGAGGTCGCCTCCAATCTCGACGGCGAGTATCAGAACCGCGTCTGCTGCATCCTCGGCCTGCGCGGCAGCCTGGTGCGTGAGGAGCCCGCGGTCGGGCGCGCCATCACGCAGGCGCTGCTCGATGCCGCAATGTTCACCGCGCAAAACCCCGTCGAGGCAGCGAAATCGTTCCAGCCCTATGCGCCGAAGCAGGCGACGCTCGCCGATCTCGAGGGCATGGTCCGTTATCACACCCATCATCATCATCCGCATGGCGCTCCGCTCAAGCAGGAGCTGAAGGCCTATGCCGACGATCTCAAGGTCGTCTCCGTCTTCAAGCCGAGCACCGACACCAGCAAATTCGCAGAGCGCATCTATGTCGACATTTTCGCTGTCTGAGATCGCCACGGGCGACAGCGCGCCGAGCAGCGCGCTCGCCGACAAGCTTCGCGATGTCGCGCCCGGCATCGCCGCGGCGCTCGCTTGGGCCGCTTTCGGCGCGGCCTGCCTGGTCCGGGAGGACGTCGGTGACTGGTCCCGCACCACGGACCTCGCGATTGCGGCGTTCGTGATTGCCGGGCTCGTGCTCATCGTGGGTGTCGCCGCCTCGCACCTCGGCCGTGCCGGATCGGCGTTGCGCCGGCGCAGCCCCTGGCTGCTCGCGCTCGGCGTGTTCCTGACGCTGTGGGAGCTGGCCACCGCCAAATATGCCTGGCTGCCGCTGCCGTTCTTTCCGCCGCCGCAGGCGATCATCGAGATCTACACCGACGATCTGCCGAAACTGCTCGACAGCGTCGTCGCCTCGATCAAGCTGCAGCTTGGCGGCTACCTGATCGGCGCGGCCACCGGCTTCATCACCGGCGTCTCGATCGGCTGGTCGGCGCGGATCGGCTATTGGGTGCATCCGGTGCTGCGCTTCATCGGGCCGCTGCCGGCGACCGCCTGGCTGCCGATCGCCTTCTTCGCGTTTCCGACCAGCTGGAGCGCGTCGACCTTCCTGATCGCGCTCGCCACCGGCTTTCCGGTGACGGTGCTGACGTGGTCCGGCGTCGCCAGCGTGCCCACGGCCTACTACGACGTCGCACGCACGCTCGGCGCCAGGCCGTGGTTCCTGGTGCTGAAGGTCGCGATTCCCGCAGCATTGCCGCATGTCTTCGTCGGCCTGTTCATGGGCCTCGGTGCCTCCTTCGCGGTGCTCGTCGTCGCCGAGATGATCGGCGTCAAGGCCGGTCTCGGCTGGTACCTGCAATGGGCGCAGGGCTGGGCGGCCTACGCCAACATGTATGCCGCGCTGCTCGTGATGTCGTTGCTGTGCTCCGGCGCGATCACTCTGCTGTTCAAGACCCGTGACCGCGTGCTGATCTGGCAGAAGGGAGTCGTCAAATGGTAGCCGCTGCCGAAGCCGTCAGGGCGCAATGTCCCGGCGCGTCGATCGACATCGCCCATGTCGACCACGCCTTCGACATCGACGGCGCCGAACTGAAGGTGCTCGACGATGTCAGCCTGATCGTCGAGCCCGGCGAGTTCGTCGCGCTTCTCGGCCCCTCCGGTTGCGGCAAGTCGACCCTGCTGCGCCTGATCGCCGGCCTCGACAAGCCGCGCAGCGGCAGCCTGCGCGAGGACGAGGTCAGCATCAAGGGACCGCATCCGTCGCGCGTCGTCGTGTTCCAGGATCCGACGCTGTTTCCGTGGCGGACGGTCTGGGACAATGTCGCGCTCGGCCTGGAGGCGCAGGGCATCCTCAGGAAGCAGCGCCATCGCGTCGACGCCGCGCTGGATCTCGTCGGCCTCACCAACTTCAAGAATGCCTATCCGCATCAGCTCTCCGGCGGCATGGCGCAGCGCGTTGCACTGGCGCGGGCGCTGGTCAACGATCCCAAGGTGCTGGTGCTGGACGAGCCGCTCGGCAAGCTCGACTCGCTGACGCGGATCGCGATGCAGGCCGAGCTGGTGGCGCTGTGGCAGCGCAAGGGCTTTACCACCTTGCTCGTCACCCACGACGTCGAGGAGGCGCTGGTGCTCGCCAATCGCGTCATCGTGCTCAGCGACCGCCCGGCGCGCATCAAGGCCGACATCGTCGTCGACCGGCCGTATCCGCGGCATCGCGGCGATCCGCATTTGGCCGATCTGCGCCGGCAGATTCTCGGTCTCCTCGGGTTGGAAGCGACATGGTAGCCGTCATCGAAAGCCTCGCGCCGCGCCAGACCGGAGCTGACAATGAGGACGAACTGATCGCACGCGCGCTGCGGCTGCTGCCGGTTTTCGCAGAGCGCGCGCCGAGCCATGATCGCGACCGCAGCTTTCCGTTTCAGAATTTCAAGGATCTGTTCGAGGCGGGTCTGCTGTCGCTGACGGTGCCTGCGGCGCTGGGTGGACACGGGGCGGGCGCAGGCCTCACGGCGCGCGTGCTCGGAATCATCGCCGAGGCCGATCCGTCGACGGCGCTGGTCCTGGCGATGCACTATATCCAGCACTTCGTGATGGCGCGGAGCCAAGACTATCCGCCGCGGCTGGCCCGCAAGCTGGCGCGGGACTCGGTCGAGCGCGGCGCGCTGATCAACACCTTCCGCGTCGAGCCGGCGCTCGGCTCGCCGTCGCGCGGCGGCCTGCCGGAGACGATCGCGCGGCGCACCGAGACCGGCTGGCGGTTGAGCGGTCACAAGATCTATTCGACCGGTGCGCCGATCCTGTCGTGGTATTCCGTGTGGGCGAAGACCGACGAGGCCGAGCCGCGGCTCGGCCTGTTCCTCGTGCAGGCGGGCTCTCCCGGCATCCGCATCGTCGAGACCTGGGATCATCTCGGCTTGCGCGCCAGCGGCAGCCATGATGTCGTGTTCGACGACGTCGTGATCCCGCTCGACCATGAGATCGAGCTGCGCAAGCCGGAGGACTGGCGGGTGCAGAACCCGACCCAGGCGCTCGTCCATGCCGCCTTCGTCGGCGCCATCTATGACGGCGTCGCGCGCGCGGCGCGTAACTGGATCGTCGACTTCCTCAAGACGCGCACGCCCTCGAGCCTCGGCGCGCCTCTGGCGACCCTGCCACGCGCGCAGGAGGTGCTCGGCGCGATCGAGGCGCGGCTGCAGGTCAATGCGCGGCTGATCGACAGCCTCGCGCGCGACTTCGACGAGGGCCGGGTCGTCAGCCCTGTCGAGGGCAACATCATCAAGCTCACCGTCACCAACAATGCGGTGGCGGCGGTCGAGGATGCGCTGTCGCTGTCGAGCAATCACGGCCTCAGCCGCGCCAATCCGCTGGAGCGGCACTATCGCGACGTGATGTGCGGCCGCGTCCACACCCCGCAGGACGACGCCACGCGCATCGCCGCAGGCCGTCTGGCGCTTGGATTTTAGGACCACAAGGAGACAGGACCCATGTCCGAGATCGAATTCATCGGCTTCATTTCCAACAACAACTCGTCCGAAATCATCGTCCGCCAGGGACCGGTGCTCGATCCCGTCCACATCGAGACGGTCGCGAAGGCGCATGAGAATGCCGGCTTCGACCGCGCGCTCCTGGCGTTCCACTCGACCTCGCCGGACAGCCTGCAGGTGGCTCAGCACGTGCTCGGCGTCACCTCCAGGCTCAACGTGCTGATCGCGCAGCGGCCGGGCTTCACCTCGCCGACTTTGCTGGCGCGGCAGTTCGCGGTGCTCGACCAGTTCTCCAAGGGGCGCGTCGCGCTGCACGTCATCACCGGCGGCAATGCCAATGAGCTGCGCCAGGACGGCAACACGCTCGACGACAAGAGCGAGCGCTACGCCCGGACCAGCGAGTTCCTTGATATCATCAAATCCGAATGGACCAGCGACAAGCCGTTCAGCTACGCCGGCAAGTACTACCAGGTCGAGAATGCGTTCGCGCAGGTGAAGCCGTATCGCAAGGAGGGCATCCGGATCTATTTCGGCGGCGCCTCGGATGCGGCGATCGATGTCGCGGGTAAACATGCCGACACCTACGCGCTGTGGGGCGAGTCCTACGCCCAGGTGCGCGAGCAGGTCGCCCGCGTCAGCGCGGCGGCAGCGAAGCACGGCCGCCCGGCGCCGCGCTTCTCGCTGTCGGTGCGGCCGATCCTCGCCGATACCGAGGAGAAGGCCTGGGCGAGGGCGCAGGACATCCTGGAGCGCGCGACCGCGCTGCAGGACCAGACCGGCTATCGCAAGCCGGCGGATGGTCACGCCACCGACGGCGCCAAGCGCCTGCTCGCGATCGCCGAGCAGGGCAAGCGGATCGACAAGCGGCTGTGGACCGAGATCGCCAAGCTCACCGGCGCCAACAGCAACACCACGGCGCTGGTCGGCACGCCCGAGCAGGTGGCGGACGTGTTCGGCGACTACTACGATCTCGGTATCAGCCATTTCCTGATCCGCGGCTTCGATCCGCTGATCGATGCCATCGACTATGGCCGCGCGCTGATCCCCGCGACGCGCGAACTGATCGCGCGCCGGCAGGGTGTGAAGGGAGTTGCGGCGGAATGAAGCGGGTTCTCCTGGCTGCGGGCCTTGTGCTCGCCTTCACCGCCTCGGCCTTCGCGCAGGTGACGCTGCGCGTGGGCGACCAGAAGGGCAATGCGCGCGCCGTCATGGAGGCAGCGGGTGTGCTCAAGGACGTGCCCTACACCATCGCGTGGAAGGAGTTCGTTGCGGCTGCGCCGCTGCTGGAGGCGCTCAGCGCCGGCGCGATCGAGACCGGGCTCGTCGGCGACGCACCCTTCACCTTCGCCGCGGCCTCCGGCGTGCCGGTCAAGGCGATCGCCGCGATCCGCCAGACCCAGGAGGGGCTGGCGATGCTCGTGCCGGAGAATTCGCCGATCAAGAGCTTCGACGATCTCAAGGGCAAGAAGATCGCGACCGGCCGCGGCTCGATCGGACATCAATTGGTGCTTGCGGCGCTGGAATCGCGCGGCTGGACCACCAACGACATCCAGCTCGTGTTCCTGCCGCCGTCGGATGCCAAGGTCGCCTACACGCAAGGCTCGGTGGACGCGTGGTCGACATGGGAGCCCTATGTCAGCCAGGAGGAGGTGCTGTTCAAGTCGCGCCGCGTCATCACCGGCGAGGGACTGACCCCCGGCCTCAGCTTCCAGGTCGCCACGCCAGCTGCGATCAAGGAGCAGCGCGCGGCCCTGGAGGATTTCGTCCAGCGGCTCGCCGCGGCCCGCGCCTGGTCGCTCGGCAATGTCGAGAGCTACGCCGAGACCTGGGGCCGGCTGATGAACATCCCGCCCGCCGTGCCGCTCAACTGGCTCAAGCGGGCCCAGGTCCGCATCGTCCCGATCGACGACGCCGTCGTCGCCGACGAGCAGAAGACCATCGATCTCTATGCGCGCACCGGCCTGATCAAGGAGCGGCTCGATGCGGCAGCGATCCTCGATCGCTCGTTCACCGCGGCCATCGCCAAGGGGGCAGGGCTCTGAGAAGTGCCGTTGGGCCACGCAGCCTGATATGATGTAAACGTCTGCTTGGCCTGCGCTCGCGCTGGACATCAAGGCAGGCTGTCGGCAACGCCAGCCCTTCGCGGCCGAGATGCAGAGCTTCGCCACGGCGCTGGGTCAAGACGCTCGTCGACTCTTACCATACCCCCGAGGTCCGCGAATTCGTTCTAACCAAGTTCAAGGGCGCGGTGCTGCCGAGCTGGTGAGCGATTGAGGAGCGGGCCGGCGGATAGTGTCCTCCGGCCGAGCTCGATCGCAGGTTCTGCGCCGAGGACAACGCCCGCGACTCCGGCTTCCGCCGCGCCTTCAACTGCCGCGCGGGGAAGAAAATGAGGACGGCGTTGATGCTCTTTCGGATGCGTGAGCAAGGAGACGATTCAGATCGTTCGCGTAGCTCCTGGATCGCTTCGCTTGCGCTCGCAACGACGGCCGTGGCGGCACCGAACGCTCCACATCCTCAGTCATCGCGAGCGCAAGCGAAGCGATCCAGGGGCTCCGGCAAAATCCGTAGGGTGGGCAAAGCGACGCCGCAGGCGGCGCGTGCCCACCACGTCTCGGCAGTCGCGGAAGTCGATGGTGGGCACGGCGCGCGTGAGCTCGGAGCGATGCAGCTGACGTCAGGGGCGCGCCTTTGCCCACCGTACGGACTTGATCGTGCGGTTCAACCGCCCGCCGTCGCAACCCATCCGCGGAACGTGAAGGCCGCATAGAACAGCCCCACATCGAGAAACCCGGCCTCGCGCAAGACATCTTCTTGCTCAGCGGGACTGAGCAACGGCAAGCGGTCCGTCATCAGATCGGCTGTTGCCGCCGACTTTGTCCAATCGACGCCGGCGCGATCACCAAAGGCGACGGACCGCGTCATCCACCGCTTGGGATCAGGATCGGGAGCCGAATGCTCCACAACGACGAGGCGCGCGCCTGACCTCAGCCGACGTCGAGTCTCCGCGAGGGTACGCAGCCGCTCGTTCCGATCGATGTGGTGGAGCGTGAGGATGCACGTTGCGCCATCGAACGGTCCAGCCGGCGCCCGGTCGATCGTGCCTTCCAGCAGCTCGATCCGCTCGGCGACTGGCGCAAGCGTCCTTTGCGCGAGGTCGAGCATGGCGGGCGAGGGATCGACGCCCGTGAAACGCCATCCAGGCTGCGCCTCCGCAAGTGCGATGGTCTCCATTCCACCGCCGGCGCCTACGATGAGGATGTGCGCGTCGGGTGGCGCGTGCTCTGTCAGAAGCAGCATCGTCATGCGATGGACATCCGCCAACCCGGGAACCTTGCGCGGGGCGTCGTCCACATAGTTCGAGATCGCAGAGGGATCCGAAAAAGGTGAAGGTCTGTGGTGCATGCCTACAGTTGCTCCGAAAGCGAGACAGCGTCGGATCGCGCGCGTGGCCATCAGGTCAATCAGCACGAGCAAACGTCATATAAGCTGCGCCGCATCTCGTATCTTTTAAAGATACGTGAGTTGGTGTATTGCGTCAATGTCTTTGGAGGCAATGAGATCAAGTGAGCCGTGACACGCGCCTTTCCGACGTACTCCACGTCCTTCTGCACATGGATCAGCTGGAGGGACCACTGACGTCCGAAGTGCTCGCACGGAGCATGCGCACGAATCCGGCCGTGTTTCGACGCACGATGGCGGGACTGCGCAAAGCAGGCCTCGTCAAGTCCGAGAAGGGACATGGTGGTGGCTGGAGCCTGGCCCGACCATTGTGTGAGATGACGCTGCTGGCTGTCTATGAGGCGCTGAGCCGGCCGAATCTGTTCGCCATCGGCAATCGCAGTCAGCACACCGACTGCTTGATCGAGAGGGGCGTCAATGCCGCCTTGACCGATACAATGGCTGAAGCCGAAGCGCTGTTTACCACCCGATTCAGCGCTATCACTTTGGACAAGCTTGTTTCCGAAGGCGTCCCACATCGCTAGCGGGGTGCTTGTTCGTTACGCCCACAGTTGAGGCGCCGAGATGCGCTTCTCACCTTGACGGGTCAGGTCCGCAACCGAAGCTGCAGGTGGACCAAGCAGGCCTGATGGCGGGACGAGACGACGCCTTGGCGCTCCTTCATTGTCGCCCATCCACTGAATGATCATCTGCCCGACGGGCAATCCTCGCATGCCCCACATGCGCCAATTGCCCGTCGTGCCGGTTTGTCGCGCACTTCTCCCTTGTCACGTCGGGCAAATCACATCCACATTCTCGCGCATCCCGGCTCGCTGAAGAGGGACGTTTCGCGATCGTCATGAAGCGTCGAGCCGGAGATGCGATGGGCGCGTTGCTCTGCAGCCGGGTGTCACAGCCCGTGCCGACGAACGGAGTGAGGCGACGGCGAAATGGTGTGGTCCTGGCGTCCCGAAGCTGACGCCAAGCCGGCGGTGATGATGATCCGCCGGCGACGGGGGCAAGACAGCCGGTCCCCGGGGAGAGCGCCTATAAGTCGCAAAGCCGTCGCGCAGGGAAGGCCGGATATTGGGCTGAACCAGTGGTTCTGCCGCGTGCTTATTTGCTGCACGCGGACCGCGGGTGTCAGTCGATACCCGGTCTTCCCTGCGCCTCTTCTTCGAGAGGAGAGGTCCATCGATCGCACAGCTCGGGCGGAGATCGCCGCGAGATGGAAGACACATGCCTGCTGTTTGAAACGTGGATATGGCTTGCCATCACGATGTCCCGCGCCGGCGTTGCCGGGGGAGCACGACGTTGTCGGTGGGCGGAGCTTGGCGCCGGAGCTCATCGGGGTGGCTCGCTTCAAGAGCACCCCCGCTGTCTTCACCGAGACCTCGCCCGTCGCATTTCGTCTTGCCGCATCGGCATCGCGTCGACGCGCTTGAACAACTCCTCGGCCGAGATCGGTGTGTGCGAGGCCAGTGCAATGTGTCCGTCTTTGCCGATCAGAGTGACCGTGAAGCGGCGGTTGTCGCTGCCGAGCGTCGTGCGAAGCTCGTGGGAGGCGACGCTCTCGTCGACGGCTTCGAGCAGCACGATCGCGCGCTCGGACATGCCGGCTCTGGCGGCGTCGTAGATCCGGCGTTGCTGTTGCGCGGCGGCGTCGTCGGGGCCGGTCACCACCAGGACGCGGGCCTTCCATCGGTAGGACTCGAGCGGCGAGGCGTCACTTGGGTGCGGCATGGCGATGAAGCCTGCGAGGAGTGCGGTCGTGAGCAGATGCCGTCGCATGGTCGGGGCCTCCTGATGGCTCTCGCCTGAACGGCTGCGGCGGCGGGCTGGATCTTCGGTCGTGCCGCCTGCATCCGCTCCAGATGATGCCGCCGGCTCTAGCGGTTGCCCTGGTCCTCGATCGGGACGTCGTCCCAGGGACGATAATACAGCTTGCTGCAGGCCTCACGCAGGACGCCGCCTTCGATCGTGATGTCGTCGCGATAGGCGTTCGCGACGAATTTGAGCGTGTCGACATGCCGGGCCTCGAAATACATCTGGTGCACGTCCTCGCGGCCGGCGCCGAACACGATGCGGCCGACCTTGCTCCAGATCGAGGCCATTGTGCACATGCCGCAGGGTTGCAGCGTGGTGTAGAGCGTTGCGCCGCGCAGCTCGCCGTCGTCGAAGCCGCGTCCGGCGGCGCGAATGGCCTCGATCTCGGCATGCGCCGTGGCGTCGTGCTTGGCGGCGACGTGGTTGCGCTCGGCCGCGATGATCTCGGAGCCCAGCACGATCACGCAGCCGATCGGCGACAGCGAAGGATCTGCGCCATCCTGCGTGGCGACCTTGATCGCCTCCTGCATGAAATGCTCGTCGGTTTTGAGGTTGGGCACGTCAGGTGCTCAAGCTGCGAGCTGTTTCATCTGGGCGATCTTCGCCTGCAGGCTGTGCCGCTGCCGGGTCAGCGTGGCGGTGGTGGCGGCATCGCCTGCGCACTCCTTCAGCGCGTCGTCATATTGGCCGAGGATCTGCTCCTCGCCGCTGACGAAGGACGACAGCGCATTGGTGCCGAGGCCCGTCACCGCGGCGCGGACGCGGATGACGGTCTGATGCACCGTGGACATGAAGGAGCCGGACTCGTCCGGCGTCTCGCCCATCCGCCGGAGCGCGTCATGCAGCTCCGCGTGATCTCGCTCCTTGAGCGCGATCATCTCGGCGAACAGCGTCTTGAGCGTCGGCGTCTCGGCATCGCCGGCGGCTTCCTGGTAGCCGTTGCGCGCATCGACCAGGGACGTGTGCAGTGTCTTCAGGCTGTCTGCAGCCATTGTCGCCTCACCGTGTTGCTGTGTGGAAATTTCGATCACGACAATCCGGAGTAGGCGGCTTTGTTCCGGGCCTGCTACCTTCGGACGCGGGAGAGGGCCGCGCGCATCCGTGCGGTATGCAGGTTGCCCACGTCAGGGCGGCATCGTAGGCTCGCCCCACGCGACGGGCAGCATGCTCGGGACATGCTGTTGACGCTGAGATCGCTGAGGGATTGCGCGTGTGATGGATGAGGACGACCCGGGCGGACAGATCGCCCTGATCGAGGCGCGGATCGAACAGCTTGCCGACACAGCCGAGCGCTGTCGAAAGATCATCCTGGCGTCGAAGATCGTGATTTCAGGCGGCGCCGCATTGCTGCTCGGCGCGGTGCTGGGCCTGTTCGGCTCCAATGCAACCGCGCTGCTCGGCGCGATCGCCGGGGTGCTCGGCGGCATCGTCTCGCTCGGATCGAATGTCAGCACGCTGCGGCAGACCCTGGCGGCGATCGCCGCCGCCGAGACGTTGCGCTCGGAGCTGATCGGCAGGATCGATCTTCGGCTGGTCGGCGAAGGGCGAGCGGTGTAACGCGTGAGCGTCTGACGGCGGGTCATGCGCCGGTCGGCCTACGATTGAAGAAACGACAGGGAGAGCACATGCTCAAGGGTTTGGATCCGCTGCTCAACGCCGACGTGCTCTATGCGCTCAAAGCGATGGGGCATGGCGACCGCCTCGTGATCTGCGACACCAATTTTCCAGCGGATGCGATCGCGCGACAGACCGTGTTCGGCGAGCTGCTGCGCATCGACAATGTCAGCGCCGCCAGGGCCGTCCAGGCGGTGCTGTCGGTGCTGCCGCTCGACACGTTCGTGGACGATGCCGCCGTGCGGATGGAGGTGGTCGGCCAGCCGGCGGAGGTGACCGAGGTGCAGCAGGAGGTGCAGGCGGCGATCGACCGCGCCGAGGGCAGGCCGTGGCCGCTGGTCGGCGTCGAGCGCTACGCGTTCTATGAAATGGCCAAGTCGGCCTATTGCGTGATCGCCACCGGCGAGCGCCGCTTCTACGGCTGCTTCATCTTCAGCAAGGGCGTGATCCCGCCGGAGGAGGCGTGAGGTCGAGAGACCTCAACGCGCCTCCCGCATGATCTTCTCGAAGCGGAAGAAGTCGCCGTCGTCGGGCATGCCCTCGAGCGGCGGGCGGTGCGGCAGCGGGTTGTGGGCGTTGTAGTATTCGACGATCCGGAAGCCGCATTTGTTGACGTAGAAGTGGATGTTGCGCTTCTCGAAATACGGCGTGAACGTCTGCCACACCTTGGTGTCGGCATAGCGCGCCTCGATCGCCCGCCATGCGCGCTGCCCGACGCCACGGCCATGCTGCCGTGGCGAGATGTAGAACAGATCGAGCGAGTTGCGGTGCGAGACCGGATCGATGGTCAGGACGACGCCGCCGACGCGTCTGTCGCCCAGCAGCACATGATAGGTCGCTGCCCCCGGCGCGGTGAACGACTCCTCGATATCGTCGCCGGAGGGGATGGCCTGATCGGGCACTGTGCCGATCTCGTCCATCAATGCGACCGAGAAGGCCTCCCGCAATTCCTGCTTGAAGGCCGGCAGATCGCGCTTGTCCGCGATCTCGAGGGTGACGCGGTTGTCTCCGCTGTGGTGTTCCAAGCTGTCCTCGCTGCACGGCTGCCCCCGCGATCCATCGCCGCCGGGCGCTGCGATGTGAACGCGGCGAAGCTTACCGCCGTCTGACGCGACGAGGGCAGCGCGGCTGAATGCCGCTCACCCCATCGTCGCCAGCCGCACCGCCAGCGCGCAGGCGCGGTCGTATTCGTCGAGGTTGATCCACTCGTCGATCGTATGCGGCTCGTTCTGGCCGGTGCCGAAGGTGACGGTGGGGATGCCGTGGCGGACCATCCAGTTGGCGTCGAGGCCGCCATTGCCGGCGCGCAAGGTCGGCGTGGCGCCGATGTCCGACACGGCGGCGGTGGCGCGCTTCACGACCGGCAGTGTCTCCTTCATGCGGAACGGCGGAAACTCCGTCACCGCCTTGAACTTGACGCGGCCGGACTTGCCGTCGCTGTTGACGACCTGCTTGGCCGCCTTCTCGAACGCGGCCTTGTAGGCATTGCTGATCTCACGGACGAACTTCGCATCATGGCTGCGGCATTCTCCGGTGACGTGGATGTAGTCGGTGACGACATTGGTGGCGTCGCCCGCGGGGCGGCCCTCGCCGCCGGTGACCGGGCCGACATTGCTGGTCCCAAGCTTGGCGTCCTTGCCCTTGCCCTTCACGACCTTGCCGAACCAGCCGCCGGCTTTGACCTCGGCGAGCGCGAGCGCCAGCATCATGGTGGAGCTGATCCCGCGCTCCGGCGCGACGCCGGCATGGGAGGCGCGGCCGAAGATCTCGACCTCCCATTTGTCGGCGCCGACCGCGGCGATGGTGATTGACGAGGCGGAGCTGCCGTCGAAATTGAACGCCATCGCGGGCGCGCCGAGCGCGTCGAGATCGACATGGCGCGCGCCGTGCAGCCCGCTCTCCTCGCGCACGCAGAACAGCAGCGTGATCGGCGGATGATCGAGCTTCTGCCGCACGAGCTCGGCTGCCAGCGAGACGAGGATGCCGCAGCCGCAGCGGTTGTCGCCGCCGAGCGCTGTCTTGGCCTGGTTAACGATTTTCCGCCCGGAGATCGTGGGCTGCGCGCCCGCGCACAGCGGCACCGTGTCCATGTGGGTCATGAACATCAGCCGCGGCTGGTCCTTCATCGTGCCGCGGCCCGGCAGCTCGACGATCAGGTTGCCGGTCTCGGTCGGCAGCGCGATGCGGGTATTGGCATCGTCGAGCCGCATCGCCTTGGCCGGGACGCCAGCCTGCTTCAGCGCCGCCATGATCTCCCGGCCGATCGCCTTCTCCTGTCCGGTCACGCCGGGCACGGCGAGCAAGCGCATCAGACGATCGGTGGCGGCGGCGGTGTCGACGGACATGAAGCGATTCCCGTGTTTGAACGTTGGCTGGAGCATCCAGCCCGGCGCCTCGAGACGCAAGGGGATCGTGCGCTGCGGCCGGCTGACTCTTTTCCGAGGCCTCGATCGTCTTCATGTCACCTGGACCATGGAGCATCATCATGAACCTGAAAGACAAGACGATCGTCGTCACCGGCGGGAGCCGCGGCCTGGGCCTCGGGATCGTGGAGGCGCTCGTCGCTGACGGCGCCAAGGTGACCGTGGTCGCGCGCGGAGCCGAGGCCTTGAACGCCGTCGCCGCCCGCCTGGGCGTGGCCACGGTTGCCGCCGATGTCACCGAGGAGGCCGCCGCGCATGGTATCGTCGGCGACATCCGCCCGGACATCCTGATCCTGAATGCGGGAACGACGCCGCACATGGACCGGCTGGATCGGCTCACCTGGGAGGACTTCTCGGTGGCCTGGGAAACTGACTTCAAGGCGGGCTTGTACTGGATCCAGGCCGCGCTCAAGCTGCCGTTGCAGCCGGGCAGCCGCGTCCTGGTCGGATCGAGCGGCGCGGCGGTAAGCGGTTCACAGATGTCGGGCGGCTATGCCGGCGCCAAGCGCATGCTCTGGTTCATGACCAAATATGCCAACGGCGTCTCCCAGGACGACAGGCTTGGCATTCGCTTCCAGGCGATCGTGCCGCGCATGATGATCCTCGGAACCGGTGTGGGCGACACGGCCGCCGGCGCCTATGCAGGCGCGATGAGCATCACGCCGGACGCGTTCGTTGCCCGCTTCGGCGCGCCGATGCCGCCGCGTGCGTTCGGGGATCGCGTGGTTTCCGTGCTGAAGGACCCGCGCTTCGCCGATGGTGTCGTGTTCGGGCTCAACGGCGACGACGGCGTGACGGTGATGGAAGGAGCGGCGGCTTGAGTGACGGAGCAATTGATCAGCAAGGCGCGCGCAGGGCCGAGCGCATCGCCGGACTCATGGCCGTCGCGGAGCAGATGCGGCCCGAGCTGCATCGCTATTGCGCGCGGCTGATGGGCTCGGTCATCGATGGCGAGGACGTCGTGCAGGATTCGCTGACGCGGGCGCTCGTCGCCGTCGACGAGATGCAGGACATCGAGACGTTGCGCCCATGGCTGTTCCGCGTCGCGCACAACCGGGCGCTGGACCTGCTGCGCGGCCGTGCGATCCGAGTTGCCGAACCGATGGAGGCGGCTGACGACATCGCCGACGACACCGCTGAAGATGCCGCGGAGGCGATGATGCGCAAGGAGGCGATCCGGACGGCCGTGTCGCGCTTCGCCGAGCTCCCGATTCCCCAGCGCAGCATTCTGATCCTCAAGGACGTGCTGGATGAGCCGCTCGCCGAGATCGCGGCGCTGCTCGGCCTGACGGTGGACTCGGTCAAGGCGCATCTCGCTCGCGCCCGCGCGCGGCTCTCCGAGATCAACGCCGTGGCCGAGGCGCGCCCGGTCGCGAGGCCTGCGTCCGAGGCGGTCGCGCGCTATGTTAGCCTCTTCAATCAACGGGACTGGGACGGCCTGCGCGCGCTGCTGGCGGAGGATGTCAGGCTCCACCAGTCCGCTCATCCCATACGAGTCGGTTCGGCCGATGTCGGGATGTTTTTCAGCATCTATGCCGAGATGAAAGATGTCCGGCTCGCGCCCGCCTGGCTCGAGGGCCGGGAGGTGATTGCGGTGTTCGATGGAGAGGGTGACCCGCAGCCCCGCTACTTCATGTGGCTGAACTGGCGCGACGGCAAGATCAGCTTCATTCGCGACTACCGCTACGTCCGCTATGTCGTCGCTGACGCCGAATTGGTGCTCGTGCCGACGTAAGCCGTGTCGGCAGGGGCATTGTTTCGACAAGCTGAAGACCGCATTTGGTTCTGGCGCCATTATCAACCGGCGAGCGAGCCGCCACATCAGCGCCGAGAGCATGATGATCACGAGGTCCCGTCGGCACCGCATGCGATGCCGTCGTGAGGAGCGAGCGGTGGACAGACAGCAAGGGCCGGGCGGAACCCGGATCATTCCGCACAAGAAGCGCTCCCCGGGAGACATGCGAGCCGCACCGCGGGCGTTCGCAGCAGGTGCGCTGTGGCCGCTCACAGGGGTCGGCTTGGTCGTTGCATGTCTCATCGCGCTGTCGTGGATGGTCGAGTACGTGACCGTCAGCCAGTATCTCGTCCACACCGACGATGCCTATATCGGGGGGAACGAAGTCCCGGTCAGGTCGGCGGTGCCCGGTCTGGTCAGAGAGCTTCTCGTGACCGACAATCAGGAAATCGTCGCCGGACAGCTTCTCGCGCGCATCGAGCACCGCGACGGAGACGCGGCGACTGTCGCGCTGAACGACGTTATTGCTCCGGTCGCCGGCGTGGTGACGGTCGGCGGTCTCCATGTCGGAGACGCCGTCCCGGCAGGCCGGTCGATGATGGCGGTGGTGGCCCCGGGCGAGCCCCACATCATCGCTGCCCTTGCTGTCTCCGACATCACCTATGTCGCGATCGGGCAGGCGGTCACGATCGAGGTGCCGGGCCAGCCGTCTCTCCGGCTCTATGGACATGTGGCAGACGCTGAATGGATCGGTGCGGCATCGGGCCCGCCAAGCGCCGAAGACCGGATCGCGCTCAAGATCCGTCTGGCGAATCCGGCCCTTCCCGTCGGATTGAGGACCGGAATGGCCGTTGGCGCGACCATTCTGACCGGCCTGACCGGGACCGAGCGGATGGTCTCGCAGATCCTGCAGGAGAAGGCGCAGAAGAGTTGCCGCTGCGGGCAGGATCTCCAGGCCGCCGCCGTGCGGCGGCGCATCTGACCTGCGACGATCTCTGCGCGACCATGGCTGCTGCGCTCGTGCCTCTCCGAAGCTGGCATGGCCGGGCATTGCTACTCGCTCATCCGCTCGCCCTTGCGAGACGCCAGCGCAGTCACGAGAGCCGTCAACGACACAAGTCCCACTCCGAGATCAATCGGAACGTCAGTGAGCCTGCCCGCGCCACCCATCAGCGGTCTTGCAGAAGGCTGCTATCCGCGCGCAACCAGCGCCGTTGCAGGAAGCCGCTAGCGGCCAGAACCGCCACATGGCCGAGCGGCAGTTCGACCAAGTGGTTCCCCGCGATGCGCCGCCGGGCGCGATCGAGCAGCGCCTGGCCGCGGGCGCGCGGCACCATCCGGTCGAAGCGGCCGACGACGAGTCGGCTGTCGGGCGCGACGCGGTCGATCCAGTGGATCGGGTTGTAGCGGTGAAGCGCTGCGGCGAAGTCGTCACGCCGATAGCCGCGCCGCTCGGCCTCGCGGCGGATGCCGCGCGCGGCGGGGCTCGACCAGATCATCAGCTCGCCGCGATCGGCCGAGGCGAAGCTCCACACCGGGCGGCCGAGCCGGCCGGCCATCAAGGTGGCCGGCACGCTGCCGAGGCTGAAGCCGACCAGACGGGACGGCGGGCCATTGCGCGCCGCGAGCCCGAACACGTCGCGTTCGATGGCTGCGATGCAGCCCGCGCACACCTCGGGATCGGGGCTGACCATCGCATCCGACAGCCGGTAGCAGGCCTGCCAGTCGCGGCCGCCGACGAGGCCGAGCCAGCGCGCGGTGGCGAAGCTCATGCCCCACGGCAGGAAATAGATCGCTCCGCACGGGTTGTGACCGTCGATGCGTCGGGGGCGGAGTTCGTGGGGAGAAAGAGGAGCGGACAGCATTCGGTGCAGCTCAAAGGAAGATGGGCGTGGGGGGCGAACCGGTGGCCCTCATGGCCGTTCCTAACCCGGCGATGTCGGGCGGAACGCTACTTTCGCCCCCGGTGTCATCACCCGCGAAAGCGGGTGATCCAGTACTCACCGGCACCTGTTGGCCTGCCGCGAGGTCGCGGCGTACTGGATCTCCCGGTCAAGGCCGGGCGATGACAGCGAGATTTGCAATGACCGCCGTGCGCTTCCTTCGTTGTGCAGAGGCAGGGTCGGTCGCAGCCCATCATGCCGGCTCCCTGCGGCTGCCGGCCCACCATGACCCTGATTCCGCGATTAATTCCGAGCTGTGGGAGGCCGCTTCGCCAGGCCGAAAGCGGCTTTTCGGTTCCGAAACAGCCGTGTTAGAAGGCCGCCAACAGTCATGACATCGGGAACGGGCGGACGCGCATGAAGGACATCCTGGACACCCTCGAGGAGCGGCGCAAGGGCGCCAAGCTCGGCGGCGGCGAGAAGCGCATCGAGGCGCAGCATGCGCGCGGCAAGCTGACGGCCCGTGAGCGCATCGAGTTGCTGCTCGACAAGGGCTCGTTCGAGGAGTTCGACATGTTCGTCGAGCATCGCTCGACCGAGTTCGGGATGGAGAAGACCAAGGTTCCCGGCGACGGCGTCGTCACCGGCTGGGGCACCGTCAACGGCCGAAAGACCTTCGTCTTCGCCAAGGATTTTACCGTGTTCGGCGGCTCGCTGTCCGAGACCCACGCGCTGAAGATCACCAAGCTGCAGGACATGGCGATGAAGGCGCGCGCGCCGATCATCGGCCTCTATGACGCCGGCGGCGCCCGCATCCAGGAGGGCGTCGCGGCGCTCGCGGGCTATTCCTACGTCTTCCGCCGCAACGTGTTGGCCTCCGGCGTGATCCCGCAGATCTCCGTCATCATGGGCCCGTGCGCCGGCGGCGACGTCTATTCGCCGGCCATGACCGACTTCATCTTCATGGTGAAGAACACCAGCTACATGTTCGTGACCGGCCCTGATGTCGTGAAGACCGTGACCAACGAGGTGGTGACGGCCGAAGAACTCGGCGGCGCCTCGGTGCACGCGACGCGCTCCTCGATCGCCGATGGCGCCTTCGACAACGACGTCGAGACGCTGCTGCAGATGCGCCGGCTGATCGACTTCCTGCCGTCGAACAATTCAGACGGCGTGCCGGAATGGCCGAGCTTCGACGACATCGAGCGCGTCGACATGTCCTTGGACACGCTGATCCCGGACAATCCGAACAAGCCATACGACATGAAGGAGCTGATCCTGAAGGTCGTCGACGAGGGCGACTTCTTCGAGATCGCTGACCTGTTCGCCAAGAACATCGTGACGGGCTTCGGCCGCATCGCCGGGCGCACCGTCGGCTTCGTCGCCAATCAGCCGATGGTGCTGGCCGGCGTGCTCGACAGCGATGCGTCGCGGAAAGCCGCGCGCTTCGTCCGCTTCTGCGACGCCTTCAATATCCCGATCGTCACCTTCGTCGACGTGCCGGGCTTCCTGCCGGGCACCGCGCAGGAATATGGCGGCCTGATCAAGCACGGCGCCAAGCTGCTGTTCGCCTACTCGCAGTGCACGGTGCCGCTGGTCACCGTCATCACCCGCAAGGCCTATGGCGGGGCCTTCGACGTCATGGCCTCGAAGGAGATCGGCGCCGACATGAACTACGCCTGGCCGACGGCGCAGATCGCGGTCATGGGCGCCAAGGGCGCGGTCGAGATCATCTTCCGTGCCGACATGGCCGACCCGGAGAAGATCGCCGCGCGCACCAAGGAGTACGAGGACCGCTTCCTGTCGCCGTTCATCGCCGCCGAGCGCGGCTATATCGACGACGTCATCATGCCGCACTCCACCCGCCGCCGCATCGCCCGCGCACTCGCCATGCTCCGCGACAAGAAGATGGAAATGCCGGCGAAGAAGCACGACAATCTGCCGCTTTAGGCGGTCCAATCAACTCGTCGTCTTCGCGGGCGGCGGCGAGAAAGTCATTGCGAGCCTTCCGCGCGGCCCTGGATTGCCTCGCTGCGCTCGCAATGACGGAGAAGGCGGCACGTGCGCGGGCCGCCTTTTTTCATTTTCAGGCGCCCCTGAGTCCGCAGGGGCAAAGCAGGTCACACCCGCCGTCATTGCGAGGAGCCAACGGGTCCGCGCGAAGCGCGGCCCGATGACAGGCTCCGCGACGAAACAATCCAGGGGCTCTGCGTTGCTGCGCTCGCGGGGCGCGGCTTGCGGCAATCTGGCGCCTCATGCGGCCCTGGCGTTAAGCCTATGCCTTAACTAACCTTTAACGATGGGTTTGCGGGAACTGGCCCGCTGGCCTAGCTTTGATGAACAAGGCAGGCACCTGAGTAGAGTAGAGGTCGCGTATCATGGCTGATAGAACATCGGCGTTTCGTTTTGGAGCTTGGGTTGCCTGCGCAGGCGCCGCCGCTCTGATGCTCTCGTCGCAGGCCGCCTCGGCCGGTTCAGCCGCTGTCGCTGCGGCGCCGGTCGCCGCTGCGCCCGCCGCACCGAGTCAGGTCGCGTCTCCGGTGACCATCGTCCGTCCGCACCGCGGTGGCTATCGTCCTTATCTGCCGGCTGCCGGCGCTTTTGCGTATGGGGGTACCGGCGAGCCCGTGATTCAGCAGATCCCCGAGCGGACCTCGGCCGACGTGCGTTACACCTATACCTACGACGTGCCGTGGGACTGGGCCCACCGCTACCCGCCGAACGTCGTGCCGTCCGACCGGCCCTATGTGTCGAGCTGCCCGATGCAGACCGTGACGGTGCCGGGGCGCCGCGGCGGCGACCACAGCGTGACGATCACGCGCTGCTACTGAGAGACCGGAATTCCACGGGGATCCAGATCGGCACGGCTTGCGCCATGTCAACGCGAAAGCGGGTGCAATCAATTAGCTGAAAGAGATACCGACCGGCTTCGCTCGCGCGAGGTCGCGAGGGGACGAGGCCCGGACTCCTAGGCACTCCGGGCCTCGTATCAAATTTGCTAGTCTTGCCGCGAGCCGAGTCGGCTGCGGGAGGCTTCGATGATCAGAACGAACGCGTGTCGGGCGATCCTGTGGGTCGGACTGGCAGTAATGCTGTCGGCTGCTTTGGCCGGCGCAGCCAGCGCCGATGAGACCGTGACGGTCGGCGGCTCGCGTGTCGCATTGATCAGGCCGGCGGCGGCGCGAGCCAGCGTCATCCTGTTGCCCGGCGGCGACGGCGCCATCAATGTCGGCGAGCGTGGCGACATTCATGGCCTGCTCGGCAATCAGCTGGTGCGCACCCGCAATGCCTATGCGGCCCGCGGGCTCGCGGTGATGGTGGCGGATGCCAACACCGACCTGAAGGCCGCCGTCGACTACATGGCCGCCATCAAGCGTCCGGTGACGGTGATCGGCACCAGCCGCGGTACGCTCCGGGCCGCGGAGGGGATCGCACGCGGCGCCCGGCCCGATGCGCTGGTCCTGACCTCGGGCTTCCTCAGCCCGGACTCCGGCAGCTCATCCAACGTCATGTCGATCCTCGGCTCGCCGTCGGCGCTGCCGCGGACACTGGTCATTCATCACACCAGCGACGCCTGCAAGTTCACGCTGCCGGCCGGCGTCGATCCCTTCATCAAATGGTCCGGCGGCCGCGCCCGCGTGAAGTGGCTGTCCGGCGGCGCGGAGGAGGGCGATCCCTGCCAGGCCCGCGGCCATCACGGCTTCAACGGCCTCGATGGACAGGTGGTGTCGCTTGCGGCGGGATTTCGCTGAACGCCTGATGCGGCTAGGCTTCTGTGACAAGACCAACAACAACCGGAGGAACCGATGCCATCAGCCATCTTCGTCGTGCGCGCGACTGTGCCCGATCCAGCCAAGCGCGAGGCGTTCGATCGCTGGTATCGCGACGTGCATCTGCCTGATGCGATCAAGAGCTTTGGCGTGCGCAAGGCGTGGCGCGTGTGGAGCCTGATCGATCCTGCCGTGCATCAGGCGATGTATCAGTTCGACGATGTCGCGGCGATGGAACGCGCGGTGGGCGACGACGAGATGAAGCGGCTGATCGTCGACTTCGAACGCGACTGGCCCGATGTGCCGCGCACCCGCGAGAGCTTCACGCTGGCGCAGATCGTCGACGAATGAAGAGAGCCCTGCGCGATCGTGGCGAAAGCTCGGCGGCGTCGTCATTGCTCTTGTTCGTGACGAGCGTGGCAGTTCAGCTCACGTTCAGGTGATCGATTCGATACTCCATGATCTGCTTGCTGATCATGGAGGCGCGCGATGGAACGACGAAACTTCCTCAAGCTGGCATTGGGCCTGGGATGTGCGGCCGCCGGCGGCATGGCGGTCCGCACGACGGAGTCGGCCGCAGCGCCGCTTGCGCCGGTGCCGCTGAACGAGGCGATCCCCTCGCCATCAAACGACACGGCGGAGCGCGCGGTCGGTTCGCAGGACGAGGCGGATCGGCTCACGCCAGAGCAGGTGCGCTGGGGTCATCATGGCCATCACGGACATCATCATGGCCACGGACATCATTGGGGCTGGCGCCGGCGCCACTGGGGTTGGCGTCGCCGTCATTGGGGCTGGCGTCACCATCATCGGCACTGGCGCCGCCGCTGGCACCGTCGTCACTATTGGTGACGCCTGGCCGTTGGGCCGGCCTGTAACAGCGCGGCGGGGATGCGGCTCTCGCCGCGCTCCCTGCCGTCTGTGTTCGTTGGAGCTACTTGCCGAGAAACTCCAGCAGCAGCGCGTCGTACTTCGCGGGCGCGTCGAGAAACACGAGGTGACCGGCATTGGCGATCACCTCGGCGCGACCATCACGCATCTGACCGGCCAGGCTCGTTGCGAGCTCCGCGTTCTGTCCCATCTTCGCCCGTAGCGCTTCCGGCGCATTCGGCCGCCCCGGCGCATTGTGGTCGTCGGCGCCCATGATGAACAGCGTCGGCTGGGTCAGCAGCGGAATCTCGTGCACGACGGGCTCGCGGTAGATCATCTGGTAGGAGCTGACGAAGCTCTTCAGCCAGCGCAGATAGTCGGCGCTGCCCTTGAGGTTGAACCTGGTGTCGATGAATGGGGTGACCTGCTCGGGCGGCAGCTTCAGCGCGTAGTTGGTCTGCAGCTGCTTGCGATAGCCGTCCGCAGTGAGACGATCCTCATTCTCCATGATCGTCTCGGACGGGATCGGCGGCACGGAGAGGCGGTAGTCCTCGAGCCCGATCGGCGCAGTCATCACGAGATGAGCGACCCGATCCGGAAAGGCGCGGGCGATGCGTACGGCCAGCATGCCGCCCATCGAATGCGCGACGATATCGGCCTTGGCGATGCCGAGGTGATCGAGGAGCGTCATCGTGTTGCGCGCCAGCGTGTCGAAATGCAGCTCGCCCGACGGCTTTGATGACTTGCCGAAGCCTATCTGGTCGGGCACGACGACGCGGAAGCCGGCGTCGGTCAGCGTCTTGATCACGGGCGCCCAATAGCTCGACGGAAAATTGCGCCCGTGGAGCAACAGCACGGCGCGCCCGTTCGGCTGCGCCGGCGCGACGTCCATATAGGCCATGCGCAGCCGCTCCCCATCATTGACCAGCGGCAGCAGGCTGACGGGATAGGGATAGGGAAAGCCTTCGAGGTTGATACCGTAGGGTTCACGCGGCGCTTCGGCAGCCGCAACGATCGTGGGAGTGAGAGCGAGCAGGGCGGTGCAGAGCGCGATGGCAAAACGGGGCATTGAAACTCCAGGGCCGACGGCAAGGATCAGCGTCAACGCTCTCGCCGTGGCCCGCGCGCGTCTTGGAGGCAAGGCATCAATGGTCGGCTACGATAAATAGCGCGTGATGTCAGCGTTCGCTCGCGCCGAACAGCGCGGCAAAATGCCTTTCGCCGGCGCGGCTGAAATTCACCACGCGACTGCCCGGGGTCGGGTCGCGCGCCGCCCATTTCAGCTCGGCGAAGCGCTTCATCAGGGCGGCGCCCAACGTGCCGGCGAGATGATGCCGCCGCGCGCTCCAGTCCAGGCAGGCCTTGCAGACGGGGCGGCGCGGATGCGCCAGCATCTCCGGCGAGATCCGCAAGTGCTGGGCGAGAAACCGTTCGCCGTCCTCGGTGAGGATGATCTCCTGCTTGCGCTGGCGCACCAGCTTCTGCCTGACCATGCTGTCCAGCATCTGCACGCCGAGATCGCCGGCGAGATGATCGTAGCAGATCCGCGCCCGCCGCAGCTCCGGCTCCTTCGGCCCGGTGCGCACGCGCATGTGGCCGGCGCGCGCCGCGAGACCGGCGAGCTTCTCCAGCACGTCGGCGACATCGGGATCGGCCAGCCGGTAGTAGCGGTGCCGACCCTGCTTCTCCGGCTCGATCAGGCCGCCGCCCTCGAGCTTGGCAAGATGCGAGCTTGCCGTTTGCGGCGTCACACCGGCTTCCTGCGCAAGCTCGGTTGCGGTGAGCGCGCGGCCCGAGAGCAGCGCGGTCAGCATGTTCGCGCGGGCGGGATCGCCGACCAGCGCTGCAACCATCGCGATATCAGGGCCCGATTTCATACTTCGATGCTAGACGAAGCATTGTCGTCCCGCAAGCGGATAGTGTCGATGCTGCGAAACATACTCGAGGTTGTCATGACAATCACCGTCTTCATCCGCTATCGCATCGATCCGTTCAAGCGTGACGTGTTCGAGCACTACGCGCAGCGCTGGCTGTCGATCATTCCGCGCTGCGGCGGCGATCTGATCGGCTATTTCATGCCACATGAAGGCACCAACGACATCGCCTACGGCCTGATTTCATTCGACAGCCTCGCGGCTTACGAGCGTTATCGCGCGACCTTGCGTCGTGATGGCGAGGGCCGGGCGAATTTTGCGCTCGCGGAGGAGCACCAGCTCATTCTGGGCGAAGAACGAACATTTTTGCGCAATGTCGTGGCGGCGCCATGAGAGCGGTACTATCCTGGTGCAACGAAGAGATGCATGGGAGGATGACATGACGGCGACCACCACCGCGGACAAGCGCGCCGCTTTCCGCAAGCTGCACGAGTCGGGCTGCTTCGTGCTGCCGAACCCGTTCGACGCGGGCACGGCGAAGATGCTGCAGCACCTCGGCTTCAAGGCGATCGCCTCGACCAGCGCCGGCTTTGCGTGGTCGATCGGTAAGGCCGACACCGGCACGATGCTGGACGAGATGCTCGCGCACCTTGCGGCGTTGTCAGCGGCCGTCGACATTCCCGTCAATGCTGATTTCGAGGGCGGCTTCGCCGATGCGCCGGAGGGTGTCGCCGCCAATGTCGCGCGCGCGGTCGCGACCGGCGTGGCCGGCCTCTCGATCGAGGATTCCACCGGCGACAAGGATCACCCGCTCTATGCGCGCGAGTTCGCCGTGGAGCGCATCCGTGCCGCGCGTCAGGCCATCGATGCCAATGGCGGCGACGTCCTGCTGACCGGCCGCTGCGAGGCGTTTCTCTGGGGCAAGCCCGACCTCGGACTCGTGACGGATCGCCTCGTGGCCTATGCCGAGGCCGGTGCTGACTGCCTCTATGCGCCGGGGATCAAGACGGTCGAGGAGATCACCGCTGTGGTGAAGGCCGTTGCGCCGAGGCCGGTGAACCTGCTGATCGGGGCGTCCGGCCTTTCACTGGAGCAGGCCGCGGGGCTCGGCGTGCGCCGCATCAGCGTCGGCGGATCACTGGCGCGGATGGCCTGGGCGGGCTTCATGCGCGCTGCGAAGGAAATGGCCGAGCAGGGCACCTTCACCGAGCTGGCTCACGGCTATCCCGGCGGCGAGCTGAACAAGATCTTCGGCTGAAATCAGGTGCCCGCATGCAGAAAAGCCGCGGACCTTGCCGCGGCTTTTCCAATTTAGCAGCTCAAACTGCTCAGTAGCGGTCCGTGCCGATGCCGACGCTCACGCCGGGAGCGCGGATGCCAATGCCGCCGCGATCTTCATAGCTGCGGCGCTCGATGTAACGCTCGCGTGGGGCGTAGGCGTAGGAATCGCGGTCGCGATCCTCGATGATGACGCGACGTTCGCGATGCTCGCGCCAGCAGCGGCCGTCCTCGTTGCACACCATCCGGACGTTCTGGACGTCGCGCTGCGGGACGGCCGAAACGTCGGGCGAAAGGGGAGCGGCGGAGGCTGCGGTCACCACGAGCGTGCCTGCTACGGCTGCGAGAGCAAGAATCTTCATCATGTGTCTCCTCCAATCAGTGGGTCAAAGTGCCGCACAGCCAATCGGCCAGGGCGTGATTAGTTCCACCTCAATGTTGTTGTTGGTCTGGAATGGTCATCGTGGCCCGTGTGCCGCTGACAAGAAATCCCAAAAAAATGGCAGCGGATGATTGCTCACCCGCCGCCAGTTGCGACGGCTTGTCGCCGTCTGCGAGATGTCGTTAATGCGCGCGATTACTTCGCGTTGTTGGTCTGGCCGCCCGGGGCCGCCGGCGGCGGGGTCGTGCGGTCGCCCGCCGCGCCCGTGGTCACCCCTGGCGAGCCGTTGGGCGTGGTGCCGTTTTTCGTCGAAGCCGACTGCGAGGCCGGCGTGGTGCTGGCCTGATTGTTGTTCACCGACATGTTGTTGAGGCCGTAGAACACGGCGCCGAGCAGGATCGCGATGCCGAGCGCGTAGGCGGCCATGCGGCCGGTCGAGGTCCGGCCTTCGGTCAGCTCGGGGTCGGGCTGCAACCGGCTGTCCATGCGGGCCGCGCGCTCATACTCCGTACCTGTCGTGCCGAGGCCGGCCATGTCGGCGCCGGTCATGTCAGCGTTTGTCATGCCCGGACGCGTGCTCATGTCCGGGCGGTTCATGCCGTCGGGATAACGTTCGTTCGGAAGCCGTTCATTGGCCATTGCATCCTCCTTGCGATTGTCACCACACAACCAGCGCAACGGTCGGTCCGTTCCGCGAAACCTGACGAATTCGTAAGCTCGCGAGCGGCAGGGCGCGCTAAGGTTCCTCGTGCACCCCCGCGATTCTGGAGCCCCCGATGTGGAACCTGCCGCCCGCCGATAGCGTGTTGCATCTGTTGTCGTGGGTCGCGCTCGCGGCGCAGGCGATGACGGCCGCGCTTGCGGCGGGCCGCCGCAGCATGGACTGGATGGGCGTCTGCCTGCTCGGCGCCATCACCGCGCTCGGCGGCGGCACGCTGCGTGACGTCCTGCTCGGGCATTATCCGCTGGCCTGGGTCGAGCAGCCGTCCTTGCTCTTGCTGACGTTGCTCGCGCCGTTCGTGACCATCGCAATGGCGCGGGTCGTGCACCGGCTGACGATGGCCTTCCTCGTGCTGGATGCGATCGGCCTCGTCGTGTTCACGATGTCCGGCTCCACCATCGCCTGGCAGATGAATGTGCCGTTCGGCATCGTCATCGTCGCCGGCATGATCACGGGCTGCGCCGGCGGCGTGCTGCGCGACATCCTCTGCAACGACGTGCCGCTGCTGTTTCGCGCCGAGCTCTATGCCAGCGTGTCGCTGCTCACCGGCTTGATCTATGCGACCGGCCTGCTGCTCGGGCTCGGCAGCGGCGTGCTGACGGCGCTGACCTTCGCCTTCGGCCTGTCGTTCCGGCTGCTCGCGATCCGCTACAAATGGAACATGCCGCAGTTCGTCTTCACCGGCGAAGGCAAGAGTTGAAAGTAAGGGTCGAAGGCAAGAGTTGAGGCCTCTGTCGCAATGCACAATGAGGAGTCCGAGAGATCCGCTCGGGCGGCAACGATTCGGTAACTGTCCGATCCCCGCGCCCAAGCCATGGCGGACATCATCCCATTTCGCGAGGACCAGCCTTTCCGACACAAACCGCAAAACCCACCGCCCCGGCCGCCACGAAATTGCGATTTCGGTTGGCTGCCCTGCGTGCGCGAGATTTGTGATGCGCATTCTTCAAAAGCAGACTTAAATTGTTGAGAGAACGCGCGCTTCCGCCCGAGGCGGTGGGCTGCGCACCCCGGATAAAGCACGGCAAGAGGGCGGAATGGGCATCAACGAGAGCGAGATCAATCTCGACCAGAAGTACACCGCAAGCTCCGGCCACATCTTCCTGACCGGCATCCAGGCGCTGGTGCGGCTGCCGATGGCCCAGATCCGGCGCGACCGCGCCGCCGGCCTCAACACCGCCGGCTTCATCTCCGGCTATCGCGGCTCGCCGCTCGGCGGCTACGATCAGCAGCTGTTTTCCGCGCGAAAACATCTCGAGCAGTACAATGTCAAATTCCAGCCCGGCGTGAACGAGGACCTCGCGGCCACCGCCGTGTGGGGCTCGCAGCAGCTCGCATTGTCGCCCGGCGGCAAGTATGACGGTGTGGTCGGCATCTGGTACGGCAAGGGCCCCGGCGTCGACCGCTGCGGCGACGTCTTCCGCCACGGCAATGCCGCGGGCTCGGCCAAGAACGGCGGCGTGCTGTGCCTCGCCGGCGACGACCACGGCGCCAAATCCTCCACTGTGCCGCATCAGTCCGATCACGCCTTCATGTCGGCGCTGATGCCCTATCTCTATCCGTCGTCGATCCACGAGATGATCGAGATGGGCCTGCTCGGCATCGCGATGTCGCGCTATTCCGGCTGCTGGGTCGGTATGAAGGTGATCACCGAGACGGTCGAGACCACCGCCGAGATCAACCTCAACGACGAGATGACGCCGTTCGTCATTCCCACTGATTTCGAGCTGCCGCCAGGCGGCCTCAATCTGCGCTGGCCCGACGACCGCTTCGACCAGGACCGCCGGCTGCAGGACTACAAGGGCTTTGCCGCGATCGCCTTTGCCCGCGCCAACAAGGTCAACCGCATCACGATGGATTCCCCGAACGCCCGCTACGGCATCATGGCGTCGGGCAAGAGCTACGAGGACATCCGCCAGGCGCTGCGCGAGCTCGGGATTACAGAGGAGGTCGCCGCCAAGATCGGGCTTCGGCTCTACAAGATCGGCATGCCCTGGCCGCTGGAGCCGGAGGGCGTGCGCCAGTTCGCGGTCGGCCTCGAGGAGATCTTCATCATCGAGGAGCGTCGCGAGATCGTCGAGAACCAGGTCAAGCAGGAGCTGTTCAACTGGCGCGACGATGTCCGCCCGCGCATTGTCGGCAAGATGGACGATCACGACAAGCGCTTCCTGCCGTTCGCGACCGAACTGTCGGTCGCCTCGCTTGCCACCTCGCTCACGGAGCGTCTTCTTCGTCTCGACCTCAATCCCGAGATCAAGGCGATGCTGCGCGCCAAGGCCGACTGGTTCAACGGCCGCGACGCCACGCAGATGCAGCTGGTCTCGCCGGTGGCGCGCACGCCGTATTTCTGCTCCGGCTGTCCGCACAACACCTCGACGAAGGTGCCCGAGGGGAGCCGCGCGCTGGCCGGCATCGGCTGCCACTTCATGTCGCTGTGGATGAACCGCAACACCGAGACGTTCACGCATATGGGCGGCGAGGGCGTGCCGTGGGTCGGCATCGCGCCGTTCACCAATGAGGAGCACATCTTCGCCAATCTCGGCGACGGCACCTATTTCCACTCCGGCAGCCTCGCGATCCGCCAGGCGGTCGCCTCCAAGGCCAACATCACCTACAAGATCCTCTACAACGACGCCGTCGCGATGACCGGCGGCCAGCGTCATGACGGCGACCTGTCGCCGCAGCAGATCACCTTCCAGCTCCACGCCGAGGGCATCCGCGAGATCTACCTGGTCTCGGAAAACCCGGACTCGTATCCAAGCGACAGCATCGCGCCCGGCGTCAAGCTGGTGCATCGCGACGAGCTCGACAACGTCATGAAGACGCTGCGCCAGACCAAGGGCGCCTCGGCGATCGTGTTCGTGCAGACCTGCGCCGCCGAGAAGCGCCGCCGCCGCAAGCGCGGCACGATGGAGGATCCGCAGCGCCGCGTCTTCATCAACCCGGCCGTCTGCGAAGGCTGCGGCGACTGCTCGGTGCAATCGAACTGCATCTCGGTCGAGCCGCTGGAGACGGAGCTCGGCCGCAAGCGCGTCATCAACCAGTCGTCCTGCAACAAGGACTATTCCTGCGTGAAGGGCTTCTGCCCGTCCTTCGTCACCATCGACGGCGGCAAGCCGCGCTCGCGGGCGCCGGCCGAACTCGGCGACATCGGCGAGATGCCGGAGCCGCTCAACAAGCCGTCGCTCGACCGGCCCTACAACGTCGCCGTCGGCGGCGTCGGCGGCACCGGCGTGCTGACGATCGGCGCGCTGCTCGGCATGGCCGCGCATATCGAGGGCAAGGCCTCGATGATCCTCGACATGTCCGGCCTCGCGCAGAAGGGCGGCGCCGTGCTCAGCCACGTCCGGCTGTCGGAGAACACGGCGGACGTGACCTGCTCGCGCATCGTCACCGGCACCGCCGATCTCGTCATCGCTGCCGACGAGGTGGTGGCGGGCGCCAAGGAAACGATCACGCTGTGCGATTCAGAGCGCACCCACGGCGTCATCAACAGCCATCTGATTCCGACCGCCGACTTCGTGCTCAACCGCGACTTCAACTTCCAGAACCGCAAGGTCACGAGCCTCTTGGAGACCGCGCTGCGCAAGGACGCGACCTTCTTCGACTTCACCAAGCCGGCCGAGGCGCTGCTCGGCGACTCCATCGCGACCAACATGATGATGATGGGCTACGCCTATCAGAAGGGCCTGCTGCCGCTATCGGCCGAGGCGATCGAGAAGGCGATCGCGATCAACGGCGTTGCCATCAAGATGAACACCGAGGCTTTCCGGCTCGGCCGTCTCATGGTCGTCAATCCCGAGCGGGTCGCCGGCATGATGACCGGCCAGGACGAGACGGTGCCGCCGAAATCGCTCGACGCGATGACGCTGGACGAGATCATCGCGCATCGCACGGCGTTCCTCACCTCGTATCAGAACGCCCGGCTCGCCAAGCGCTATCGCAAGCTGGTTGATCAGGTCCGCGACGCCACTGAGAAGGGCGGCTACGGCGAGGCGCTGGCGCGCGCCGTCGCCATCAACTACGCCAAACTGCTCGCCTACAAGGACGAGTACGAGGTGGCCCGGCTGTTCTCGGACGGCACGTTCGAGAAGCAGCTGCATGATGCTTTCGACGGCGACTACAAGATCTCCTTCAACCTGGCGCCGCCGATTTTCAATTCGGGCCTCGACCCGCAGGGGCGGCCGAAGAAGAAGAGCTACGGCCCGGGCATGATGAAGATGTTCCGCCTGCTGGCGAAGCTGAAGGGCCTGCGCGGCACGCCGCTCGACATCTTCGGCTACTCCGCCGAGCGCAAGATGGAGCGCGACCTGATCGCCGGCTACGAGAAGGACGTCGCGACGGTGCTCGGCCTGCTGTCACCGGCGAATGCCGACATCGCCGCCGAATTCCTGTCGCTGCCCGACAAGATCCGCGGCTACGGCCCGGTCAAGGAGAAGGCCGTGCAGGACGCCAAAGTGCGTTACGCGCAGTTGGCGGCCGACCTCGCCAATCCGCCACCGGCGCCGCGCCAGATGGCGGCGGAGTAGGGGCGTAGGGTGGGCAAGGCGCCGCAACGGCTGCGCTTTGCCTATGGTCGGATCTGGAGCAGCTGTCATGGTTGACATCGATGTTTGATGGATTAGCTGATAACATCGTTGGATTGGCTTTTCCTCCTGCGGAAGCGTTACCCGATGTTGGCGGGTTTCGGCGAAGGTGGGTTTTGAGGCTGCGAGATCATCTGCCGATCGAGGGGACGATCAAAGAAATTGTGAAAGGTTTCGAAGCGGAGGCCCGCAGAACGATCTCTGATCATTTGGGGAGCCTTAGCGAGGCCGATCCGATCTTTCCAAGGGCGTCAGCAACTCGTCTGGCTGACCATCACCTAGTAGTTGGAATAGATTGCCCGGATCCTGCGAAGCAAAGAGGGGACGAGGCAGCCATTGGGACATTCGAAATCTTGCGGTTGATTGATGGCCGATGGGGCCTGGAAGATCTCCAGGGCATACCTAAGCGACACTGGTTTTTCCTGGCACGTGAATAGGGTGTTTCCCCGGATGTTTGCCTGGCACTTATCCGAACGTCCATCGATGTGGTGCATCATCGCAATCGTGGCGTTGATGGCGATTGCGCCGCTCTCGGCAACAGCCCAAGAACTCTCCTGGCAGGGCGTCGGGCCGGCCAAGCTCGGTATGACCGTCACCCAGGCCGAGCGCGCGTTGAAGGCGAAGCTCGGGCCGGTGGAGCCCCCGTTTACGAAAGAATGTTATGTCGTGGGAGGTGCCGATGGCCGGGACGCGGCGCTGTCCTACGTGATTGTCAACGGACGGATCGTCGTGATGATGGTGTTCCCCCGCGGGGGTGCGAAGCCCGTCCCGCCGATCATCGACGTCAACGGAATTGGTATCGGCGCCACCGAGACCGACATTCGTCGCGCATATCCGCAGGTGAAGAAGGAGCTGTCACCCGATTTCCGGGGGATCAGTCCAGAGGAGGCCGAGGAGCTCGCACGTGAGCGGGCTCAACAGGGCATCACCGAGTCGGAGCCGCCGCCGAGTTACTGGATGACCGTGGAGAGCACGGATCGCAAGCGCGCGATCCTGTTCGAAACGAATGACGGCAAGGTCACGGCGTTCAGCGTCGGGCTGAAGCCCGAGGTGTTGCAGAACGAACATTGCATTTGAGCGTGCCCGTCGGGCAGATTTTACTTTACGAAAAACAGAAATCATGTTCTACTTCCGCCATCCCGTCCCACTCGGTAGGGGCGTAGCGCGCGATCGTCACGACACGCGGGGCGGGGTGCGATGGCCGCGATTGAGCCGCAGCGTGTCCTTGTGATGCGCCGACGAACGGTTCGGTGCGGACGTGAAGTCGCAGCGTGCTGACACCCCGAAGCTGGTGTCACGCTCGCGAGGGCGCTCATGCGCCGCGCGGGCAATGGTGGCCAGAAAGCCCGGCGCACCAGGCAGACTGCGTATAAGCGTTAAACCCATCGCGCAGGGAAGGCCGGGTCGTTTCGGCTGCACCTGTGGTACCTGCCGCCTGCATTTTTTTCGCAGGCGGGCCGCAGGCGTCAGCCGACGCCTGGCCTTCCCTGCGCCCTCCGATCTTGGAGGGTGAACGAGATCAGCATGGCTCGGGCAGAGATGCCGCGAGAATGCACCCTCACGTGTAGTTCGTTTTGTGCTCGCTCGCGCAACATCCCCGGTGTCGTCCCGGGCTTGACCCGGGACCCATAACCACAGGCGGGTGTGAGAGGGCACGCTGGTCGACCACCGAGTCTAACAAGATCAGCCGGTGGGTATGGGTCCCGGGTCGAGCCCGGGACGACAGCGGAGTCAAAGGCGACGACAGGGGGCATCTCCACCTCGCGGAATATTTTCGGCGCTTGCCAAGCCTCATGCAACGGTCCAAAAAATCTCCAACCATCGGGCAGGACACGACAGGAAGCGGAGACGGAATTGACCATCAAGGGCAAGGCCTACATTGCCGGGATCTACGAGCATCCGACCCGGCACGCACCGGATAAATCGACCGCGCAGCTGCATGCCGAGGTCGCCAAAGGCGCGCTTGAGGATGCCGGGCTGAGCGCTGCCGATGTCGACGGCTATTTCTGCGCCGGCGATGCGCCGGGCGGCGCCTGGCCGATGGTCGACTATCTCGGCTTGAAGGTGCGGCATATCGACTCCACCGAGACCGGCGGCTGTTCCTATTTGATCCATGTCGGCCACGCCGCCGAGGCGATCGCCGCGGGCAAGTGCTCGATCGCGCTGATCACGCTCGCCGGCAAGCCGCGCACCGGCCCGATGCCGCCGCGCGCGGCCGGTGCGGAAGCCGATTTCGAGATGGCCTACGGCGCGACCACGCACAACGCCTACGGCATGTGCGCCATGCGCCACATGCACGACTACGGCACCACGTCCGAGCAGCTCGCCTGGATCAAGGTCGCGGCCTCGCATCACGCGCAGTACAATCCGCATGCTATGCTGAAGGAGGTCGTGACGGTCGAGGACGTCATCAACTCGCCGATGATCTCCGATCCCTTGCATCGCATGGATTGCTGCGTCGTCACCGACGGCGGCGGCGCGCTGATCGTCACCACGCCCGAGATTGCCAAGAGCCTGAAGAAGCCGCTGGTGCGGCTGATCGGTCATGGCGAGGCGATGAAGGGGCCGCGCGGCGGCAAGGATCTCGACCTCACTTACTCCGCCGGCGTCTGGTCAGGGCCGCGCGCGTTCGAGGAGGCGGGTATCACGCCGAAAGACATCAAATACGCCTCGATCTATGACAGCTTCACCATCACCGTGCTGATGCAGCTCGAGGACCTCGGCTTCTGTAGGAAGGGCGAGGGCGGCAAGTTCGTCGCCGACGGCAACCTCATCTCCGGCGTCGGCAAGCTGCCGTTCAACACCGATGGCGGCGGCCTGTGCAGCAACCATCCGGTCAACCGCGGCGGCATGACCAAGGTGATCGAGGCCGTGCGCCAGCTGCGCGGTGAAGCCCATCCGAAGGTGCAGGTGCAAAATTGCGACCTCGCCATCGCCCATGGCACCGGCGGCCTGCTCGGCGTGCGCCACGCCGCCTCGACCTGCATTCTGGAGCGCGTCTGATGTCTGAAGCGAAGAAATTGCCGGCCCCCGTCACCAATCCCGAGACCAAGGCGTTCTGGGACGCGGCCACTGAGGGCAAGTTCCTGATCAAGCGCTGCACGGCCTGCGGCGAAGCACATTACTTCCCGCGCTCGATCTGCCCGTTCTGCTTCTCCGACCATACGGTGTGGGAGCAGAGCGCGGGCGAGGGCGAGATCTACACCTTCTCGATCATGCGGAAGTCGCCGACCGGACCGTATGCCATCGGCTACGTGACCTTGAAGGAGGGCCCGTCGCTGCAGACGAATTTCGTCGATTGCGATTTCGATGCGCTGAAGATCGGCCAGAAGGTGAAGGTGGTGTTCAAGCCGACCGACGGCGCCCCGCTGCCGTTCTTCACGCCGGTGTAGCGACACGAGAGGTGCACCCTCTCCCCTTGCGGGAGAGGGTGGTCGTTCAGGCGATGCGAAGCAACGACTGAACTACCGGGTGAGGGGTATCTCTCCACACGAGCGGTGTTTGCGGAGGCATACCCCTCACCCGAGTGAGATTGACGCTGATAGCTATGGAGCCCTCTCCCGCAAGGGGAGAGCGCGCAGTCATCGGCACCGGCATCGGTACGTAGGGTGGGCAACGGCGCGGAGCGCCGTGCCCACCGTTTGAACAAGAGAAAAGGCGGTGGGCACGCTTCGCTTTGCCCACCCTACGAAGTCTGAATTCGGGGAGGCGACATGCCGATCAACTACGATGAGCTGATGGCGATGAAGGCGATCGGGCAGCCCTATGCCTATGGTGATCGCGAGGTGATGCTGTACGCCTATGGCATCGGCATGGGCGCTGATCCGATGGACGAGAAGGAGCTCGCCTTCGTCAACGAGGCCACGGCCGAGCCGCGGCCGCTGAAGGTAGTGCCCACCTTCGCGTCCGTTGCGGCCTGGGGCGCGGGCCCCGGCGACATGAAGCTGAACCGCGTCCTCGTCGTCGATGGCGAACGCGACATCACCTTTCACAAGCCATTGGCCACCGCTGCGAAGATCACCGCCGACTCCTCCGTGCTCGCCGTCTCGGACAAGGGCAAGGACAAGGGCGCTGTCATCCGCCACCAGACCATCCTGCGCGACGAGAGCGGCGCGCCGCTGGCAACCTTGGTGGCCTCGCGCTTCGCCCGCGGCGATGGCGGCTTCGGTGGTCCCTCGGGCGGCATTCCCGAGCCGCATCCGGTGCCGTCGCGCGCGCCGGACCGCAGCGTCGACATCTCGACGCGCCCCGACCAGGCGCTGATCTATCGCCTGTGCGGCGACCGCAACCCGCTGCATTCGGACCCCGAGTTCGCCCGCCGCGCCGGCTTCCCGCGCCCGATCCTGCACGGCATGTGCACCTACGGCCTGACCTGCCGCGCCGTGCTGCAGACCTATGCCGACTACGACGCCTCGGCGTTCAAGCAGCACGCGGCGCGATTCTCCTCGCCGGTCTTTCCCGGCGAGACCGTGACGGTCGATCTGTGGAAGGACGGCGACGTGATCTCGTTCGAAGCGCGGGTGAAAGAGCGGAGCGTCACCGTGATCAAGAACGGCAAGACGGCGCTGGGATGACCTTCGTGATGTAAGGCACGTCTATTTGTTGTCGTCATGCCCGGGCTCGACCCGGGCATCCATCTCTTCCGAAGATGGATGGCCGGGTCAAGCCCGGCCATGACGGAGAGAACAAGAACATAAGCGGAGGACGCACCCATGGGACTGCTCGACGGCAAGGTGGCGCTGATCACCGGCGCAGGTGGCGGATTGGGTGAGGCCTACGCAAGACTGTTCGCGCGTGAGGGCGCAGCGGTCGTCGTCAACGACCTCGGCGGACCACGCGACGGCTCGGGCTCGGACCTGTCGATGGCCGAGCAGGTGGTCGCCGCCATCAAGTCCGAAGGCGGCCGCGCCGTCGCCAACGCCGCCGATATCTCCACCATGGCCGGCGGGCAATCGGTGTTCGATGATGCCATCCGCCACTTCGGCCGCGCCGACATCCTGGTCAACAATGCCGGCATCCTGCGCGACCAGACCTTCGCCAAGGCCAGCGAAGCCGATTGGGACAAGGTGATCCAGGTGCACCTGAAGGGCACCTTCTGCTGCACGCTCCCGGTGTTCCGCTGGATGCGCGACAACGGCGGCGGCGTCATCGTCAACACCTCGTCGACATCAGGCCTGATCGGCAATTTCGGCCAGTCCAACTACGGCGCGGCGAAAGGCGGTATCTGGGGCCTGTCGAACGTCCTGGCGATCGAGGGCCGCAAGTACAACATCCGTGTCTGGACCCTGGCGCCGGGCGCGCTGACGCGAATGACCGCCGACCTGCCGCGCTACAAGGAAAATCCTGGCGCCGCGTTGACGCCTGAAGGCATCGCGCCGGCCGTGCTCTACATGGTGAGCCACCTCTCCGGCGATCAGACCGGCAAGGTGCTCGGCGTCTCCGGTCCGCGCGGCGTGCGCGAGTTGCGCATGATGGAAATGGACGGCTGGAAGCCGCCGTCCTCGGCCTGGAAGGCTGAGGACATCGCCGATCACGCAGGGGAGATATTCTTTTCGGAGGACGAGATTCGAAAGTCCGCGCGGCGGTTTTGATGTATGTCTGGCCCCGGTCCGGGGCACCCGCCGAAGCTCGGAGAGCAAGGCCAGACAGAGGTTCCGGAATCCAGAACGATGATCGGCTCGAGAGGAGTCCGCGCCTGCGCCGGGCAGCGCCTTGCGGAACGAGGCCAAAGAGATTGGAGACCAGACGATGAAGCTCACCGCCGCCGCCAAAGGCACCTTCGCGATCGCGCCGACGCCGTTCCACGATGACGGCCGCATCGACGAGGCCTCGATCGATCGTCTGGTCGACTTCTACGCCGAGGCCGGCTGCGACGGCATCACCGTGCTGGGCATCATGGGTGAGGCGCCGAAGCTCGATGCCGCTGAATCCGAGCAGGTCGCAGTGCGCTTCGCCAAGCGTGCCAAGAACCTGCAGATCATTGTCGGCGTGTCGTCGCCGGGCTTCGCGACGATGCGCGCGCTGGCGCGTGCTTCGATGGACGCCGGCGCCGCCGGCGTCATGATCGCGCCGCCGCCGAGCCTGCGCACCGATGATCAGATCACCGGCTATTTCAAGCAGGCCCAGGAGGCGATCGGCGAGGACGTTCCGTGGGTGCTGCAGGACTACCCGCTGACCTTGAACGTGCAGTTCACGCCGGCGGTGATCCGCAAGATCGTCATGGACAGTCCGTCCTGCGTGATGCTCAAGCACGAGGACTGGCCGGGCTTGGAGAAGATCTCCGCGCTCCGTGGCTTCCAGAAGGACGGCTCGCTGCGGCCGCTGTCGATCCTGTGCGGCAATGGCGGCTTGTTCCTCGATTTCGAGATGGAGCGCGGCGCCGACGGCGCGATGACCGGCTACGCCTTCCCGGAAATGCTGGTCGACGTCGTCAAGCTGTCGCAGGCTGGCAAGCGCGACGCCGCGCATGACCTGTTCGATGCGCATCTGCCGCTGGTGCGTTACGAGCAGCAGCCGGGCGCGGGTCTCGCCGTGCGCAAATACGTGCTGCAGAAGCGCGGCGCGATCGCCTCCGCGGCGCAGCGCAAGCCGGCCTCCGGCATCAGCGCCGCGGCCAAGGCCGAGGTCGACTATCTCCTGTCGCGGGTCGCCCGCACCGACGCCCGCGCCAATCTGCAACCCAGAGCCACCGCCGCGGAGTAACCATGGCTGACGCTGCCGCCGTTCGTCCTGCTTCGACCGTTCTGCTGCTGCGCGACAGCGCGGCGGCGCGCGAGATCGAGGTCTTCATGATGGTGCGTCACCATCAGATCGAGTTCAACTCGGGCGCCCTCGTGTTTCCAGGCGGCAGCGTCGACAAGGGCGATCAGGAGATCGCCGGCAATCCCGAGCTCTATGCCGGCGATGAGGGCCTCGGCGTCGAGGCGCTCGGCTTTCGGATCGCGGGAGTGCGCGAGACGTTCGAGGAGAGCGGCATCCTGCTGGCGCGCCGCAAGAGCGATCAGGCGCTGATCGATGCGGCCACCGCACGCGAGATCGAAGCTGCGCATCGCCTGGCGCTGTGTGAGAGCAAGATCAGCTTCCGCGAGGTGATCGAGACGCATGGTCTGGTGCTGGCGCTGGATGCGCTGGTGCCCTATGCGCATTGGATCACGCCCGAGGGCATGCCGAAGCGCTTCGACACTTGGTTCTTCCTGGCCGCCGCGCCGCCGGACCAGCTCGGCGCCCATGACGGCCGGGAATCGACCGACTCGATCTGGGTATCGCCGCGCGAGGCGCTCGCGGGCGGCGACGACGGCCGCTTCAAGCTGCCATTCCCGACCACGCGCAACCTGATCCGGCTCGGCAAGCAGCCCACGGTGGCCGACGCGCTGGCCGCGGCGCGCGACATGGACATCGTGACCGTGATGCCGGTCATGACCAAGACCGCCGATGGCGGCCGCGAGCTGCGCATCCCGCGCGAAGCCGGCTATGATGGGGAGGTGTTCGCATTCAGTGCGGCCGGTTAACCGCACAGACTATTTTTCGTCCGGCGGATCGCCCGGGCGACTTTTGTTCCTAATTTGTTCTGTTGGCCGCACGGCGGCTCGTATATACTACGGTTCCGACCATCGGATCCCATGAGTAAAAACGTTGATTTCGGCATGGCCTGCGATCGCCTCCGATCCCTCACGATCGGACGGATGATCTTTGGCAGCTTTTTGCTGCTGCTTGCCGTCATCACCGCGACCAGCATGGCGAGCGTGATCGCCATCCGCCACATCGACTCGACTTTTGCCGAGCTGCAGCGGCTGCAGGGCGTCGGCGATCTCGCCGAGGAGATCGATCAGCGCATGAACGAGCTGCGGCTCGCGGCGCGTGACTTCGTCACCGATCCCGGCTCACGCTCCGATCGCGTCATGGAGGCGGCGACCGAGCTCAGCGCGCTCCTGAAGAAGACGCGGCTCCAACTGGCGCCGGAGCAGCAGGCGACGATCGACGGCGTCTCGCAACGGCTGGCGAATTATCGCGAGGGCATCGACCGGATCAGCGCGCTGATCGCACAGCGCGCTGAGCTGCTGTCAGGGCTGCCAGCCGCGCGCGAGGGGTTCGAGGCGGCGATCGCCGGCGTCACCGATCGCGGCACGGCGCGAGCCTTGTTCCAGGTGCAGAACCAGGTCGGAGCGGCGCTGCTGGCGCGTGATCCCGCCGGCGCCGAGCAGGCGGCCCGCAGCATGCGCGCGCTGCCGATCGAGGACGCCACGCTGCGGACGGCCGTGGACCGCTATGCCGAGGCGATCATCGCCATCTCCGGCACCGAGGACGAGATCGCCCGGCTCGACAAGGAGGTGCTGGGCATCGAGGGCCGGTTGATCGGCCGCGTCACCGAGCTGTTGCGCGCGCTCAGCGCCAGCCAGGGCAAGGTGCTGTCGCGCGACTTCGCGCGCACGCTCGCGGAAACCAAGTGGCAGAGCATCATCTTCGGCACATCGGGCGTGCTGATCGGCATCTTCGCCGCGTGGTTCGTGGTGCGCCGGACCGTGAAGCCGCTGGCCTCGATCGCGCGCTCGATTCGGGCGCTGGCGGGCGGCGAGAAGGCGACGTCGATCCCGCAGACCGACGTCCAGAACGAGATCGGCGACATCGCGCGTGCCGCCGAAGTGTTCCGGCAGACGCTGCAGGACGCCGATGCCGCCCGCGAGGCGGCGGTGCGCGCGCTCGCCGAGCAGCGGCTCGCCGAGGAGAGCTATCGCAAGCTGTTCGAAGCTTCGATCGACGGCATCTATGTGACGACTCCGGGCGGCCTCGTGCTCAACGCCAATCCGGCGCTCGCGCGCATCATGGGTTATGAAACGACCAGCGATCTGATCCAGAGCGTCAACGACATCGCCGATACGATCTATGTCCACCCCCTCGCGCGCGAACGTTATCAGCGGCTGATGCGTCGCGACGGCATGGTGCGCGAATTCGAATACCAGGTGCGCCGGCGCAACGGCGAGATCCGCTGGCTCTCCGACAGCGCCACGGTGGTGCGCGACGAGAGCGGGGAGGTCGTCCGCTATGAAGGCGTCGTCCGCGACATCACCGATCAGAAACGCGCTGAAGACGCGATCGCCGAGGGACGACGCCTGCTGCAGCAGGTCATCGACACCGTGCCCGCGGTCATCAACGTCAAGGATCGCGAGCTGCGCTACGTGCTGATGAACCGCTACATGGCCGGCATCTTCAACGTCGAGCCCGAGGATGCGCTGGGACGCACCACGGGCGAGCTGATGTCGCGCTATGGCGCGAGCAAGACCGACGGCAACGACAAGCGCGTGCTGGCGACGAAAGACGGCCTCGGCTTCTACGAGGAAGAGTACCTGGATTCCTGCAACGTCATGCGGCAGTGGCTGGTCAACAAGCTGCCGCTGCTCGATGCCGACGGCGAGGTCGACAAGATCGTCACCGTGGCGCTCGACATCGGCGAGCGCAAGAAGAGCGAGCAGGAGATGCGCAAGGCGAAGGAGGCGGCCGAGACCGCGCTCCGGAACCTGCGCGAGACGCAGGCCTCGCTGATCGAGGCGGAGAAGCTCGCCGCACTCGGCCGCATGGTCGCCGGTGTCGCGCATGAGGTCAACAATCCCGTCGGCATCAGCCTGACGGTGGCGTCCGCGCTCGAGCGCAAGACCGATCTGTTTAGCGAGGCGGTGACGCGCGGCGAACTCAGGCGATCGAGCCTGAACGAGTTCATCGACACCAGCCGCAATGCGGCGGCGCAACTGGTGGCCAACCTCAATCGCGCGGCCGAGTTGATCCAGTCGTTCAAGCAGGTCGCTGCGGACCGCAACTACTCCGACCAGCGCAGCTTCGACCTGGCCGATCTCACCGAGCAGGTGGTGATGAGTCTGCGCCCGGGCGTGCGCAGACAGAACCTGACGATCAACGTCGATTGCCAGCCCAATCTGGTGATGAACAGCTATCCCGGCCCGTATGGCCAGGTCTTGACCAACCTGTTCCTCAATGCCGTCGCGCATGCGTTCCCTGATGGGCGCAGCGGAGTGATCGAGATCCGGGCGCGCGAGTCCGGGCGCGACAATGTCGAGATCATCTTTTCCGACAATGGCTGCGGCATGTCGCTGGACGTCCGCCGCCGCGCCTTCGATCCGTTCTTCACGACACGCCGCGACCAGGGCGGCACGGGGCTCGGGCTGCACATCGTCTACAACATCGTCACCAACAGGCTGGGTGGCCGGCTCGATCTCGACACTGAGCCCGGCGCGGGCACACGCGTTCAAATCATCCTTCCGCGCACGGCCCCGCTGGAGCAAGCGGCCGAGTAGTCTTACGGACCGAACACGGATCTGGCTGAGCTACGTCGATTCCCGGATTGACTCTCACGAAGCCGCGATCGAATCTAAATCTGGCCCGGTTGATGCATTATCATGCTTGCACCCTGGAGTGGTGCAGGAGCCAGATGGAAATGAGCAAATCGATCGTGTCCCGCGGCCATGCGCCGCATCGCGCTGATTGTTCGGCTGTCAGTCACACCGGTTCAAGGCGGCAGGGGTCCGGACGCTGGAAGCCTCCGATCCAGGTCACCGGCGCCGCGCTGCTGATCGCGCTCGCTACGCCGACACAGGCGCGTGACCGCGGTCAATGGGCGAACTCCTCGCCGGAGATCAAGGCGTGGTTCGACGGCCTGCGCAGCGGCAAGGGCCCGTGCTGCTCCGATGCCGACGGCAGCGCCGTCAGCGACGTCGATTGGGAGAGCAAAGGTGGTCACTACCGTGTCCGCATCGAGGGCGAGTGGCTCGACGTTCCCGACGATGCCGTGATCACCGAGCCCAACCGCGTCGGCCGCACCATGGTCTGGCCGATGCGCGGCTATCAGGGGCTCTCGATCCGTTGCTTCATGCCGGGCAGCATGACGTAGTCGGACCGTGCGGCCTCTCAGACGTATTTCTTGTCGCGCTCCAGCAGCTCGATGGAGATACCCTCGGGGCCGCGGATGAAGCAGATGCGCACGCCGGGGCGGATCGTGGTCGGCTCGGTCGTGAAGGTGACGCCCTTGGCCTTCAGTTCGGCCGCCGCGGCGTCGATGTCCTTCACGGTGAGGCCGAAATGATCGAGGCCCTGGTGTGGCGTCGCGGGCGGCGCATGGACGCCGTCGTCAGGCTCGACCTTCGCAATGAACACGCTGGCGCCACCAAGTTTGACGTCGATGCGGCCGGGATTGCGGACGATCTCGCCGCCGAGAACCTCGTGGAGCCAGTTGGCGGTCGCTTCCGGATCAGGGCTGCGCAGATGAATGTGGTCCCAGGTGACATTCAACATCGTCTCAGAGCTTTCCAAAGAGTGAACCGCGGCCGAAGCGGCGGCGTTACCAATTGATCGCATGTCTACCGGCTCGCTGCCGCCGGCACCAGTCCGGCGAACGAACGGTATCCGGGCCTGCCCTCCAATTGTCGGCTTTGCATGACACGCTGGCGATGTTTGCCGAAGGAAGCTTCCAGATGCCCGAGCGGGCAGCCGATGGTGCAGACATGAGTGCGGGTCTCTCTCGTTTGCTGAGGCGCAAGCTCGGCGCGACGCCTGCGCGCCGACGGGCGGACGCGCATATCCCGCTGGGAACGGCTTCGCTTGGGCTCGGCGCTCTCGCGCTCGTCGTGTTCGGTACGGTCGGCTGGCTGATCATGTCCATGGACGAGGGCGAGATCGTCGACGGCAATCTTGCGCGGCTCACGTTGGACGGATCGAGCAGGCAGTATCAAGACGATGAGGATGGCACGGAGCCGTCGCGTGGCTTCTCGTCGGTCGTGCCCGGTGTGTCCAATGGATCCGGCGCGTATCTCGCCCCGTCATCCGCAGCCAGTGCGGTTCCGAGCCTGATGGACGCGAATGCGAGCCTCGCGCCGGCGCTGCAGCCTGGCTCGTCGGCTGCGCCCGACGCTGCCGTTCTGTCCGGCCTGCGCATCAGTTCCCAATCCTGGCGGCGCGGTGGGTTGGGATCGAAGGCGCTCGTCACCCTGTCGCTGCGAAATACCAATAGCTTCGCGATCAAGGACGTCGAGATCAACTGCGCCTTCAGCCGGCGCGACGGCTCCCTGGTCACGGAGCGCCGCCGGGTCGTTCCAGGCGAAATCCGCCCGCAGAGCCGCAGGACGTTCGCCTCGGTCCATGTCGGATTTGTCAACGTTAATGCCAGCTCGGCGAAATGCGCGCTGGTTGCAGCGACGAAAATCTAATTATGTCGCGCTAGTTTCCCGCGGTCCTTGAACCGGATCGGTCGCCTCGGGAACATACTGTCATTGTCATCCGTTAGGTGGATGGTCGGCTCGGGGTGGGCCGACGGAGCGGTAAATTATGCCTATCTTGCGCTACTTTCTGTTTGTCGGCGGTGCCTTGTTTGCGTTGCTGGTCCTCGCGGACGCCGTGCTTCCCAGTGTGCCGCTGCCGGCGAACCTCACATCGGCCTCGGACCTTCCTCCCGTCCGGATCCAGTCGGCACGCAAGTGGCCTGAGCGGATCGTGATGGATACGTCGGTCGCGCCTCCGGCGCCCGTGGCGCTTGCGAAGGTGGAGCAGGCGGCCCCGGTGGCCGCAGCAGAACTGCCGAAGACGGAAACCTCCAAGGCAAGCGCTCGGGATGCCTATGCGCAGATGGACACTGTCGGGACCAGCCCGTCGTCCGTAACGCCGAAGGCGGTCGAAAAAGCCCACGCCACGAGACTTTCGGAGGCCAGCGCGAGAGCCGTGGAGACCAAGAAGCGGAAGAGCGCAAAGGCTCCTCCCGGAAGGCCCATGATCCTGGTCGCCCAACAGCCCCATTTCGGCCTGTTCGGCTCGACCTGGTAGTTCGGGAGCGGCCGTCTCGCCCCATCCGGTCGAGAGCGTTTGCAATCGCCTGCAGCTGGCACGGCCCGTCGGCCACGCAGCTTCCCGCCGCCAGACTGCCTTGATCTTGCGCAAAGTGCGCTCCCTCCGGAGCGCCTAGCGTTACCTCAATGGGACCCGTGGCGTGTTGCCCGGGCACCCACGGAGACGCTGCATGACCACCACCCCGCCCAACCTCTCGATCTCGCCGGAGAAGGTCGCCTTCGTGGTGACGAAGGTGCATCAGTATGAAATGGAAGCGTCCGAGCCGGAACTGCTGGCAGATCTGACGGACGATGACTCTGCTCCCGGGACAGGTGGACGCGGCGCGACGACAGATCGGTCAGAGCTCGTCAGTTTCATCAGGGGCTTGAACGTCGACGAGCAGATCGACCTGGTTGCGCTGATGTGGATGGGCCGCGGCGACGGCTCGCTCGAGAACTGGGATGAATTGCGCGCGCAGGCGGCGCAGGCTCACAACAACCGCACGGCAACCTATCTGATCGAGACGCCGATGCTCGGCGATTATCTCGAGGAGGCTCTGTCCGAATTCGGTCTCTCGTTGGAGGATTTTGAAGAAAACCTCTAGGGCGCGACGGGCGTTGCCGCCTGCGGGACCGGCGCTCTGGACGACGAGTTGAAGTGTCCCGAACGCAATGTGCGGGAACTTACGTTCGACCCCGTGCAGGGGTCACGAAGATGGAGTTGGCTCATGGACAAGATGAAGGTCGGAACCGGTGACTGGATCGTCGTTTGCGATGGTCGCAAAGCGCTGATCCTCGAGAACGTCGGCGACAGCATGTTTCCGAACCTGCACACCAAGGAAGTGCATGAGCATGAGAACGAGCGGACGAGCGCCCAGGGCTCCGACGTCCCCGGCTCGGTGCAGCAGTCGTTCGGACACGCCCGGAGTTCAGTCGAACAGACGGACTGGCATGATCAGGCCGAGCGGGCCTTTCTGAAGCAGATCGCCGACCGCCTGCATCATGCTGTCCTGGCGGGCGAGACGAAGGGCGTGACGATGGTGGCATCGCCGCGTGCGCTCGGAATGATCCGCGCCGATTATTCCGACGCGGTGCGCAGGGTCCTGCATGGCGAGATCCACAAGGATCTGGTCAAGCTGCCGGTCTATGAGATCGAGAAACAGCTGCTCGCTTGAGCCGCCGGCCCATTCAAGTGAGACGTCAATGATCTCGCTCCGTCGACCGCGAGCGGGATCAATGCGTGCTTTCGAGTGACGATGTCGTTTCCGGCGCATCCGGTACCAGGCTGGCGTCGCGGTGCACGGCCTCTTTTTCCACGATCTCGTAGCCGCAATCTTCCAGCCAGGCGATGAGACGGTCGGCCATCGCGTAGTCCCAGGTCGGGTAGGAACGGGCGATCACTTGACGCGGTGTGAGCTTGCGAGACATTCGTCCTCCTTTGATCTCACCTGACACGCCGATTCAATTCGGCGTCCAGCGTACCTCGTTCAACACTGGGGGCTCCAGCCCGTTCCTGGCTTCGCGCCCAAGAGGGCCGGCTTGCGAGCGCCAGGGACGGTCCTGGTCAGCAGGCGTTGACAACGTTCGGCTGCAACCCGTCGGCCGAGAGCGCTGGGGCATCAAGCTCCGGCCTCTTTTCGACGATTTCGTACCCGCAATGATCGAGCCAAGCGATGAGACGGTCGGCCATGGCGTAATCCCAACTGGGGTACGATCTGGCGATGACTTCGCGTGCAGTGAATTTTCGAACCATGATGTCGACCTGTTTGAGCGCTTCGCCCCAATCCGCCCGAAGCTGTCGCCGCTTCGCGGTGGAAATCGGTTCTTTTCGTTACGTTTGATGTCGAGATATGACTTTTAGCTTTCGGCGCCGCCCAGCCCCCGCCATCTCCGTCGAATATGGTGAAAACCTTCCGGCCGCTTGACCCATTTCGGCGGGGGCTTGTGGCGTAGTCGTGCAAAGAACGAGGCCGGTTCGTGATTGCTGCGCGGTGTTTCGTCACAGCACCGTAGGGCATATCGAAAAGCGCGTGCTTCAGCCGCGTCGTTTCGAGCGGGGCCGCTGCCTGCCCGGGGGGAACGGAGCCGGACGATCGATGTTTTCACCGGTGGCTTTCAGCCGCGCCGAGCTTTAGCTGCCGAGACGGTGCAAATGGAGTGAAGCAATGAGGCTCGTGTATCCCGTCATGTTGCTCATGGCCATCGCGGCACCAGCGGGCCCCACGCTTGCCAACGAATCCTGTGGTCCGGGCTGTCATGTCGCGCCGAATGGCGGCTGCGTGGTGAATGGCTGGGAGGCGGGAGCTCCCGTGTGGAATGAGTGCCCTGCAGGTGCGCGGCCGAGGCCGCCATGCGGCGCAGCATTCAAGTGGAGCCGGCAAGCAAGGGCCTGCATCATCAAGTGACCAAAGCGTCCATCACGCAGAGCGGAATGGATCTTTGGCAAGCAGGACCGCGGCTCGAACTCAGGGAGCGGCCCGAGACGCGGAGCTAAAGGGTCTGGATGTCCAGCGTGAACAGTCGCTGATTGGCGGCATCTTCCGAGTGAGCCAGCACCTGCTCCAGCAGTGCAATGACCGCCGTTGCCCGGGCGCCGTCATTGGTGTCGTCGAAGCTCGTAGCCGCAAGCACCGAGCCGTTGACTTCGCATACCGCCTTGATCTGAACAATCACTGTTGCCTCCCATGCTCCGAGGTCGGATGCCCGCGAGACTGGCGGTAATCTCCTTAAATGCGCGCAAAATGTTCCGAATAAATCGGAGGTATTATCGGGCCGATGTTTGGTTGTTGAGATCGGTCGGGCGGCCACCTTCCAAGCTCAGCTCACTTTGGCTTGGATCACCTCACGCGGCGCGCTGGTCCCCAACGCTCGCCGGATCCACGCTCGTCCAGGGGACTCGATGAGCATATAGGTGATCAAGGCGACCGTTGTCGCAATCCCAACGAACAGGGCCAGCCGGATCGCCAGCTCGATAAAGCCTGGCTGGTCGGACTTGCCGATCATCGCCAGGCGGATCAGGAAAGGGTGCAGCAGGTAGATCGAATAGCTGCATTCTCCGCCGATGATCAAAGCCCGGGATGACAGCCAGCGAGCACGGCCGTAACGGCTGGTTGCGACGAAGAGGATCGAGAACGCGGCAATCTCGATCAGCCGCACGGCGAGCTCGGTCGAGAACGACAAGCCGGGCAGGCGCGGCTGCACGAACAGCAGCACGGGTGCGCAGACCAGGCCCGCGAGTGACAGCCAGAACAGCAAGGTCACGAGGCGGAGCTCTGTAGGACGAGGCTGGGCGAGAGCACGGTTCTGGTAGATCATCGCCGCGAAGCACCCCGCCAGAAACTGCGCCACGTGAAGGTAGGGTGCGTAATAGGTGAGCCACTGCATTCCGTCGTGCTGGAGGCTCGGCACGACAGCTTGAAGGACCGTCGGACCGAACGTGAAAAAGGCAGCGATGGTCAGCGCGAAGGCGAGAATATTCGCGACCGCGAGCCATATCATCGTCGACAGGCGGGTGATGCCCGCCAGCAGGAAACAGACGAACGGAAACAGCAGATAGAAGAACAGCTCGACGCTGATCGACCAGAGGTGCTGCAGCGACGGGACGACCGCGACCAGCATCGTGCCGTTCTGCACCGGAAACCAGGCCTGTGTCATCGTCAGGATGAAGCCGAGAGAGGGGGCTGAGAGCCCCCGGGCGATCATCAGGTATGTGACGATGGCAATGACGATGACGGCGTACATGGGATACAACCGGGCGAAGCGCGCGATCGCGAACTCATGAAGAGCGCCTGCCACCGGCTGCTTCTGGAAACGTCGGGCGTAATTGAGCCAGAGGACGAAGCCGCTCAGCACGAAGAACATGGTCATGCCGATGCTGCTGACCTGGGCGATCAGCTGCGCCGGCCAGCCGTACCCCAGGGACGGCGCGCCATGCCCGATTGCGACCGTCGCAGCGGCGATAAAGCGCAGGCCGGTGAGTGAACCGATGAACCGCTGATCATTCACGTGGAGATATCGTCCTGGCATTCCGGAGCAGGCGGCAGTCTGACGCACAGCGCCACCAGAACAAGGCCTGGCGCGCTCGGAGAGATTCGAACTCCCGACCCTCGGAATCGAAATCCGATGCTCTATCCAGCTGAGCTACGAGCGCGTGCTGACGGACGGTCATCCGCACGAATCCGGATATCAGACTTGTACGGCCAAGGCCAGCCTCCGTGGGGCGTTCTCATGCCGCCTGAGGATGCTCCCGCTGCAGCGGCCTTAGAAGCAGGGATGCCGGCGGTGGTCCTGGCCGATATAGGCCGCCGCGCTCTGGTAGCAGTGGTTGGTCGACGGCCCGTCATAGAACCCAAAGGTGCCCGGCAGCGGGCCTGGACCATAATTGTGAAGGAAGCTGATCGCGTAGGGCAGGCCGTGGTGATGGTGGCGGTGATGCCGATGATGGCCACGGGCTTCCGATGCGACGGGGGCGAGAGCGGCAGCGGCCAGGATCAAGGCGATGGCTGATGATGCGAGCTTGCTCATGTCTTTTCTCCGAAACCGCCGGTAAGGCGAGGTATTGGACCGACAATCTAACTTCGAAGCGTCGGAAAAGGTGCGTCAAAGCGGCCGTTCTGTCAAAATTTTGGCCTTTTCCGCAGGCTTAACGAATCCGTGACAGGGTCGGGGCGCTGCTGTGGGTCTCCGGTGCCTTGTTGCAGCTCCGCCCAGATGAGACCAAGTCTTCCGCCCCGCCGATGAACCGCCTGATCCCCTGCGTCGTGCTTTTGCTGGTCGCCGCGACCCCGGCGCGTGCGGATCTGCACATCACACGCGATCACGGCGGTTACATCGAAGAGTACAAGGCCAAATACCAGCATATCCGGGACACGCGCCAGCGCGTGATCATCGACGGCATCTGCAATTCGGCCTGCACGCTGGTCTTCGGCATCGTGCCGCTCAACAGGATCTGCGTCACGCCCAAAGCGAGCCTCGGCTTTCACCAGGCCTATTACGACAAGGCCTTCACCTTCGGCATCAAGGTCACCAGCTTTGAGGGCACGTCCGAGCTGATGTCCTTTTATCCCGAGACGGTGAAGGAGTGGATCCGGCGCAACGGCGGGCTCACCACCGAGATGAAGCGGATCACGAATGGCACCGACCTCTGGAAGATCGTCGATCCCTGTCCGGACTCCTGGTAAGCTGTCCCTCGCGCGGTCAGGGATTGCTGCGCGGCGCTGCGGGGCTCGTTCCTGCTGAGACCACGAGCACCGGCACCTCCGACGCGGCGAGGACCGCGGCGATCATGGCGCCGAAGTCGAGGGCCGCGCCCTGCAGGCGGTCGACGCCGAGGACGATCAGGTCAGCCCTGATGTTCGACGCTTCGGCCAGGATGGCGATATCAGGCCCGGCATGGGCATCGGCCACGGCCATCGTCACTTCGAGGTCGTACCGGCGGGCGGCCGCCGCATTGTCCGCGAGAACCTGGTCGGCGCGGTCCTTCTCGTCGGTACGCTGCTCTCCGGCGCTGCCCTGCGTCGTGGAGACATAGAGCAGATGCAGCCGGGCAGGCCCGACATGCGCCAGCGCAATCGCCACCTCGGCGCCGCCACGCGAGGCGCCGCGCCCGGACACGGGCACCAGAATGCAGGCATCGTGCTGCGGCGCCGGAACGTCGGACGCTGCCGCCGGCGCAAGAGCCAGCGCGAGCGGACCGTTGAAGCCCGACGCGATCTCCTCGCAGGCCTCACTGAACCGGCCCCGCGGTGTCAGGCCGTCCTCGAGACCGATCAGCAACAGGTCGAAGCCCTTGCGCGCCTCGCCTTCAACCGCCTCGCGCAGGCCCGTGGTCGGTGTGAGCGTGGTCACGTCGACGTCGACATCGCTCTCGGTCCGCTGAGCGCCTTGCTGTGCAGCGTCCTTGACGACCGCCTCGGACTGCGAAGGGCCTTCGACCGAGGCCCGGGCTGCGTGCCGGATGTCTTCCACGTCGAGCACCGTGACAGGACGTCCGCCAGGGCCGGCCAGGAGCCCGGCGATGCGAGCGGCAAGCCGGCCGCTGCTGCTATCGTCCGCGGCCAGCAGCAGCCGCTCGAGGCCGCCGACGAAGCCGCTGCGCTCATGCGCCTCGCGCTCGAGCCGGGCCTGCTCCGAGCGGTCCGGCGGCAGCCGGCGCAGGGCAGCCCGTAGCATCGGCGGCATCGCCAGGGTGGTGAGGATCGCCATGGTGACGATCATCGTGAACAGCGGCTGGCTGAGCACGCCGATCGACAGCCCGATGGAGGCGATGATGACCTCGGTCGAGCCGCGCGCATTCATGCCGCTGGCCAGCGCCAGCGACTCGCCCCGCGTCAGCCCACCAAGCTTGCCGCCGGCCAGCGCGCCCGCAAACTTGCCGAGGCTTGCGATGACAATGAGCCCGGCGGTGAAGAGCAGCAGCTCGGGGGTGTGGAGCTGGGTGAGGTCGGTGCCGAGCCCGGCCAGGCCGAAGAAGACCGGCATGAACAGGCTGGTGATCAGGCCGCGCAGCCGCTCGTCGATCTGTCGCGTCAGGATCGGGGAATCTCCCACCAGCACGCCGGTGACGAATGCGCCGAGCACCGTGTGCACGCCGATCAGGTGCGTGATGAGGGCCATCACGCTCATCGTCAGCAGGATGACGGTGACGACGGGCGAGGCGCTGACCAGGTGATCATTGGCAAGGCGGATCAGGATCGATACCAGGCGCCGTCCGATCGTGAAGCTGAGACCGAGGAATACCAGCGTCCCCAGCACGGATTGTCCGATGCCGCGCAGGTCGAGACTGCCGCGGGAGGCGAGGCTGAAGATCACGGCGATGATGATCCAGCCCAGCGTGTCGTCGATGATCGCCGAGGCCACGATGATCTGGCCGACGTTGCGGCGCATGAAATTCATCTCGCGCACGACGACGGCGACGATCTTGACCGATGAGATCGACAGCGCCGTGCCGAGGAACAGCGACGCTACCAGCCGCGCCTCGGGATGCGGCAGCAGCATCTCCGGCATCCATTGGCCGAGTGCAAAGCCGCAGGCGAAGGGGACGGCGATGCCGAACACCGAGACGGTCAAAGCGGGGCGGCCGACTTTGCGCACCAGCTTGAGGTCGACCTCCATGCCTGTGAGCAGGAGCAGCAACAGGATGCCGAACTGTGCGAGGCCCTCGATCATGGCCTGCTGGGCCGGCTCGTGGGGGAAGATCGCGGCTTGGGCCGACGGCCACAGCCAGCCCAGTAGCGAGGGTCCGAGCAGCAGGCCGCCCAAGAGCTCGCCAAGCACCGAGGGCTGGCCGATGCGCTGCATCAGCTCGCCGAGGCCGCGGCCGACGCCGATCAGAAGCGCGACCTGGATCAGCAGCAGCACTTCGGAGCCGTGACCGCCTGCGCCAGCCTCGGCGTGGGCTGCAGAGATGGGCAGGGCCACAAGCAGGCCGGTCCAGACCAGTGGTGGCCACCACCTTCCGAACGGCCAGCGCTCGATCAGCCGGCGCCCACGCTGCCCTTGCCCCATCCGCGCCTCGGTGTCGCATCTCCCGCAATCCGGGAGGGGCTAAGGCGGCTATGGGAAATATGTTCCAGCCTGCACTAGCCGCGGACTGCCGCGGCATCAAGGCCGGACAAACGCACGAAACAATCCAGCGCCAGATTGTCCCCACGACCGGGCACTGGATTGTTTCGCCGAACCGGCCGGAAAAGGCGATCGTTCGCCCTCAGGCCGCACCAAGCATAATCAGCGCTTGGCCTTCTTCGTCTTCTTGGCCGCTTTCTTTGTGGCCTTCTTTGCCGTCTTCTTGGCGGCCTTCTTCACGGTCTTCTTTGCGGTTTTCTTGGCCGACTTCTTGGTGGCGACCTTCTTGGCCTTGGCGGCGGCCCGCTTGGGTGCTGCCTTGGCAGTCTTCTTGGCCGCCTTCTTCGAAGCCCGCTTCGCCTTCGGCGCCGCGGCAGTCATTGGATCCGTCGCGGCCTCGGGCGGGGTGCTCGGTGCGGCGATGGTCGGGTCGGTGAGTGTGGTGTCATCCATATCGGTCCCCCGATGTGTTGGAAACCCGATGACGATAGCTGGATTCTCCGTGCTGTCAAAGCGAGCGCAACTAATCACTTGTGCGCAAGCTCGCATAGGCCGCCAGCGCACGCTCGCGCCCATGCTTGTGATCGACCGTCGGCGCCGGATAGGTGTGTCCCAGCGTCACGCCCGCCTCGGCGAGTTCGAGCGGCTTCGCTGCCCAGGGTTGATGGACCAGGCGGGCCGGCAGTCGCGCGAGTTCGGGAACCCAGCGCCGCACATAGCTGCCGTCCGGATCGAACTTCTCGCCCTGCAGCACGGGATTGAAGACGCGGAAATAGGGGGCCGCATCGGCGCCGGAGCCCGCGACCCACTGCCAGCTGGCGGGGTTGCTGCCGGGATCGGCGTCGACCAGCGTGTCCCAGAACCATTGCTCGCCCTGCCGCCAGTCGATCAGAAGGTGCTTCACCAGCAGCGAGGCCACGACCATGCGGACGCGGTTGTGCATGCTGCCGGTGTGCCACAGCTCGCGCATCCCGGCATCGACGATCGGATAGCCGGTCTGGCCGCGCTGCCAGGCCGACAGCGCCGCGTCATCCTGGGTCCAGGGAAAGGCGTCGAACGAGGCTTGCAGGTTGCGGGTCGCGAGGTCGGGATTGTTGTAGAGCAGGTGACGGCTGAACTCACGCCAGCCGACCTCGCTGAGAAACTTGTCGATCCCTTTCGCCAAAGCGGGGCGCTCCTCCGCCGCGAAGCGGGCCGCGTGAAAGATCTGGCGCGGGCTGATTTCGCCGAACCGTAAATGCGGCGACAGCCGCGACGTGGCTTCAATGTCGGGACGGTCGCGCTCGGCCGCGTAGTTCGCGACAGACCTCTCGAGGAAGTCGGCGAGCCGCCGCTGAGCCGTGCGCTCGCCGGCCTGCCATGTCGCGCGCAGGCCGCCCGCCCAATCCGGCCGGGTCGGCTCCAACGCCAGCTCGTCGACCGCAAGGCTCGCAACGTCCGGCACCGGCGGCAGCCGCACCGGTATCGGCAACGGCTTGGGCGGATCGCCCAGCGCCAGCACACGCTTCCAGAACGGGGTGAACACGCGCGGGCCGCGGCCTTCCTTGCCGCGCATCTCGGCGGGATCGACCAGCAGATCGTCGGCAAACACGCGCGACGTGACGCCGATCTCGCTGAGCCCGGCTTCCACGCGTTCCGCGACGGTGCGCGGTCCACTCTGGGCGACGTCGTTCCAATACACCGCGCCGGCTTTGGTCTCGCGCGCAAGCTCGCTCAATACCTTCGCGGCAGGTCCCCGGCGGATGATGAGATCAGCTCCGAGCGCCTTGAGATCGGCCTGGAGTACACGCAGCGATTGCGCGAGCCACCATCTGGTCGCGCCGCCAAGCGGACGGATGCCGCGGCTCTCCTGATCGTAAACGTAACTACACACGATGCGAGTGCCGGACGTTGCCGCGGTATACAACGCCGGGTGGTCAGATAGACGCAGGCTCTCGCGAAACCATACGATGATAGGGGGAGACGACATCATCAGGTATCTTGTTGCCGTTTTTCGAGGGGCATCCGGAATTCTACGCTCCGGAAAATAACTGGTTTGAAACTAACTACGGGCAGTTTGAGATTCAGTTGCAGTTCCCTCGGAAGGTTTCTGACGTGTCCGTCAAGTTGAAGCTCGGCACCAAGGCGCTGATCGGCGCCGTTGTCGTCATCGCGCTGAACACGGCCCTCGTGGTCGGCGCCGCCTACTGGTCTCTCACCAATGATTTCGCCGATCGCGCCAAGCGCGACATCGAAGGCAATCTGCGCACCTTTGCGTTGACCTTTAGCGAGACGTTCAAGGACGCCAAGGTCAGCGTGCAGAACGGTGCCGTCACACGCATCGAGATTCCCGCCATTCCGGAAATCAAGGATCACGCGATCGTCGACCGCGCCGTGTCCTATGTCGGCGGCAGCGCAACCCTGTTTGTTGTCGATGACGCCGGCCAGTTCGTGCGCCGCTCGACCAATGTGAAGAAGGAGAACGGCGACCGCGCCGTGGGTACGCAGCTCGCGGCCGACCATCCGGCCCAGGCGCTGCTGCGGAAGGGCGAGGCCTATAAGGGTCCGGCCACGCTGTTCGGCAAGCCGTTCATGACCGCCTATTTCCCCGTCACCAACGCGGCGGGCAAGGTGACCGGCATCCTCTATGTCGGCGTGCCCATGGCCGAGCTCGACGCGATGCTGTCGCAGGCGATGCAGACCATGATCGTGGCAGCTGCGATTGCCGCACTGCTCGTGCTCGCCCTGACCATGCTGGCCGTGCGGCGCGTGACCAAGCCGTTGAGCGCCGTGACGGAGACGCTGACCGCGATCGCAGATGGTCGTGAGAATGTCGAGATCAAGTCCGACGACCGCGGCGACGAGATCGGCGAGATCGCCCGCAGCCTGGTCGTGTTCCGCAGCGCGGCCAGCGAGCGGCGCCGGATGCGCGAGGAGCAGGCGGCTGCCGCGACGGCCGCCGTCGAGCAGCGCAAGGCCGAATTGCAGCGCTTCGTCGATTCGTTCCAGGCCAGCATCGGCGGCATCATCGAGAACGTGCTGACCTCGTCGGGCGAGTTCGAACGCGAGGCGCGCCAGCTCACCCAGACCGCGCGCACCACAGCCGATCTCTCGGGGCAGTCGGCCGGCGCCTCCGAGACGGCGTCGGAGCACGTCCGCACGGCTGCCGAGGCGTCCGACGAGCTGTCCGGCTCGATCGCCGAGATCATCCGCCGCGTGCAGGAATCCAACGCCATCGCAGCCGAGGCGGTCAAGCAGGCCACCGCGACCGACCAGCGCATCAAGGAGCTGTCCGACGCCGGCAACCGCATCGGCGACGTCGTCAAGCTCATCACCTCGATCGCCGAACAGACCAACCTCTTGGCGCTGAACGCCACCATCGAGGCTGCGCGCGCCGGCGACGCCGGCCGCGGCTTCGCGGTGGTCGCCCAGGAGGTCAAGACGCTCGCGGGACAGACCGCCAAGGCGACCGAGGAGATCTCCAGCCAGATCGTCAATATGCAGACGGTGACGCAGGAATCGGTCGACGCGATCAAGGCGATCGGCTCGACCATCGAGCGCATCAACGGGATCGCGGCTTCCATCTCGGCCGCGGTCGAGCAGCAGCGCGCCGCCACCCAGAACATCACGCAGAGCGTGCGCTCGGCCGCGAGCGGCACCGCGGAGGTCGTCAGCAACATCCGCAGCGCGGCGCGCGGGGCGGGCGAGACCGGCGAAAGCTCCAACCGGATGTTCGCCTCCGCCCAGGCGCTGTCCAGCGAGAGCCTGCGGCTCAAGGCCGAGGTGCAGAAGTTCCTCGACGGCATGCGGGCGGCCTGACATCGCTGCTCACCCGTAGAGCAGCCGCGGCAGGATCGTCACGATGCCCGGGAAGAGCGTGAGCAGCAGGACGAAGGCGATCATGATGATGAGATAGGGGGCGGTCACGCGGGCGATATAGCCGAGACCGTCCTCCGTCAGGCCCTGGATCACGAACAGGTTGAAGCCGACCGGCGGCGTGATCTGGGCCATCTCGACGGCGAGCACCAGGAAGATCCCGAACCAGACCTCGTCGAATCCGGCGCCCTTCACGATCGGCAGCACGATCGGCAGGGTCATCACGATCATCGAGAAGCCGTCGAGGAAGCAGCCCAGTATCAAATAGAATACGATCAGCACTGATATCAGCATGAACGGCGACAGGCCGAGGCCCTTGACGAAGGCCGCCACCGCCTGAGGGATGCCCAGGAAGGCCGCGGCGTTGCCGAGGATCGAGGCGCCGAGCACGATCAGCGCGATCATCGAGCAGGTGATCACCGAGCCGATCATCACGTCGCGGATCACCTGCTGCGACAGCGCGCCCTGGAAAAAGGCGACCAGCGCCGCGCCGAGCACGCCGACCGCGGCGGCTTCCGACGGCGTGGCGAGGCCGCCATACATCGAGCCGAGCACGCAGGCGATCAGGAACAGGGCGGGCGCAAGGTCCTTCAGCGCGGCGAAGCGCTCGGCCCACGGCACCTGCGACAGCTGGGCCTCCGCCTGCGGCACCATCGCGGGCTTCAGGGTGGTATGCAGCATCACCCAGCCCATGAAGGTGCCGGCGAGCAGCAGGCCCGGCAGCACGCCGGCGGTGAACAGTTTCAGGATCGAGACATCGCCGAGCACGCCGTAGATGATCATGATGTTCGACGGCGGGATCAGAAAGCCGAGCGTGCCGGCGCCGGCGAGCGAGCCGATCGCGATGTCGCGCGAATAGCCGCGGCGCAGCAGTTCGTTGAGCGACATCCGGCCTATGACCTGCGTGGTCGCGGCCGACGAGCCGGAGATCGCGGCGAAGATGGTGCAGCCGATGACGTTGACGTGGAGCAGGCGGCCCGGCAGCAGGCCGGCCCAGGGCGCGAGGCCCTGGAAGAGCGAGCGCGACAGGCGGGTGCGGAATAGCAGCTCACCCATCAGGATGAACAGCGGCAGCGCGAGGAGTTCCTGCGTAGTCAGGATGTTCCAGGCGTATTGCGGGAGCAGCTTGTCGAGCGGGATCGAGCGGAACATCGCCAGCAGCAGGGTCGCGGTGAAGGCGAGCGTGAGCCCGATCCACAGGCCACAGGCCAGCAGCGCGAACAGGATGGCGAACAGGGCGATGACTTCGATGGTCATGGGGTCGGGGAGTCCGCGGTGAGGGGAGCGGGCGGGAGCGGTTGGATGGAGGGCAGTCGCCCCGCACGATCTCGCGTTGAATGCTCAAGATCTGCGCCGCTCGCGCGGCGGACGCAGTGCAACCTCGCCCCGCTTGCGGGGAGAGGTCGGATTGCATCGTCAGATGCAATCCGGGTGAGGGGGTACAGGTCTGACCACGTACACTTCCCGTGCGTCTGCCCCTCACCCCAACCCTCTCCCCGCAAGAGCGGGGCGAGGGAGCGCACCGCATGCGGGGAAAGAGCTTGCTCACTCGATGGCAGGCGATAAATGCGCCTGCCGCTGGCGGTCTGCAGGAACCAATTGTGTGTCTTTATTAGTTCGCGTCTCCTCATTCGACCGGCGACGCCTTCATCCGGTGGTCCTCCAGCGGCAGTCCCAGCGCAGCCTGGATCGCACGCGCGAGGAATTGCAGCGTGAGGAGCAGCATGCCGAACGTCACGACGGCTTGCGGAAACCACAGCGGGGTGTCGCTGGAGGTCGAGACCTGGCCGCGGACGAACGAGCTCCACGCGAACTTCGTCATGGCCGAAGTCAGGAAGGCCATGAAGGCGAAGCCGGCGGCGGCGGCCAGCACCTCGAGCGCGCGCTGCAACGGCGCGGGTACGTTCTTGAGCAGCAGCACCACGCGGATGTGGCCGCCGACCCGCAACGTCATGGCGGCGCCGAAGGTGAAGGACGCTGCCATCAGGTAGGACGAGTATTCCCAGGCGATCGAGATCGTCGGCGGGAAGAACGGCAGCACGTTCGACAACGCCCGCGTCGTCACCTCCGCCAGCATCAGCGCCGTCAAGGTCAGCAGGCAACCGCCGCCGATCCAGCCGTCGAGCCGGCCGAGCCGGTCGATGATATCGAGCAGGACGCGGAGCGGCGCAGGCGCCGCTGCATTGAGGCTCGCCCGTTCGCCCGGCGAGGCGGCCTGTGCGATCTCAGCCACGCTTCATCTCGGCGAGATAGGCCTTCACCGGCTGGTCAGCGGCTGGGACGCGCTTGAGGAAGGCGTCCATCTGCGGCGCGGTCTTGGCGCGGATCTCCGTCATCATCGCATCCGAGACCGGCACCACCTCCATGCCGCCTTCCTTGAGGCGGTTGAGGCTGTCGACGTCGGCCTTCAGCGAATTCGCCCAGAAGGTCGGCTCCATCTTGGCGGCGATGTCGGCGACGGTCTTCTGCTGCTCCGGCGTCAGCGCCTTCCAGGAGTCGAGGTTCACGTTGAGCATCTGCGACGACCACACATGGTTGGTCGGGTAGACGTATTTCAGGAACTCCCAGAACTTGCCGTCGACGCCCGACACCGACGAGGTCGAGACGCCCGCGACCGCGCCGGAGGCCAGCGCGGGGATGGTTTCGCCCCAGGGGATCATGACCGCGGCCATGCCGATGGCGTTGAGCATGTCGACCGCGTTCTTGTCGGGCACGCGGATCTTGATGTTCTTCAGCCCGGCGACATCCGATGCTTTGACCTTCAGGTGCAGATACTGCGTCGGCCACGGCACGATATAGAGGATCTTCTGGTTGTTGCGCGCGGCGATCTTGTCGTATTCCGGCCGGACGTATTTGTGCAGCACCTTGAGCTCGTCCATCGAGCCGGCAAGGAACGGGATGCTCTCGACGCCCATGAAGGGCTCGTCGCCGACCTGCTGGATGTTGAGCACGTCTGCGAGCGGGACGAGGCCGTCGCGCACCGCGCGCAGATGCTCCGGGCCCTTGAAGCCGAGCTGACCGCCGGCCTTCACCGTGATGTTGACGGCACCATTGGTCTGCTTCTTCACCTCCTCGGCGAACGCCATCGCGTTCTGGGTGTGGAAGTTGCCGTCGGGCCAGACCGTCGACATGTCCCAGCTGGTCGTGGCCGCCCGCGCCTTGGTCGAGAGCTGGGTGCCGGCGAGCAGGGTGGCTGCCCCTGCGGTGAACGTCCGTCGTGTGATCATCGATGTCTCCGCTTCGTTGCTGAGCTAAGGAAGATGAAAGAGGTTTGGCGGGCAGCGTGGCCGTGGCCATCCTTCGAGACGCCCGCCTGCGGCGGGCTCCTCAGGATGAGGGCTCGTTGCGCGGCAAGATGCTGATTCTCTCCATGAGGACGTTTCTCATGGTCAATGTGCAGCATCGATCGCGGTGCTAAACCCTCATGGTGAGGAGCGTCGCCGTTGCGACGCGTCTCGAACCATGAGGCCACAGATATTCCGGCAGACATGAGATCTCACCGCGCCTGTCCGTAAAGCTTTGCCGCGTTGTCCGCCGACACCAACCCGCTCTCGACGTCGCCCTGCACCAAGTCCGTCGCGCGCTCGCGGGGATCGCCGATGCCGGCGCCGCCCGGCGTGAGCACCACGAGCCGGTCGTCCGGCGGCACGGTCTGGAAACCCTTGCCGCGCAGCTTCTTGCCCGACGCCAGTCCGACGTAGCCGGCCTCGCCATTGTGGCCGCCGTCGCGGCCGCGGGGCGGGTGGTCGATGCGGTCGAAGGCGGCGAGGATGTCGAACGGGGCGTCGACGCCGCTGCCGACTTCGATGATCTGGCCGAGGCCGCCGCGGGTGCGGCCGGCGCCGCCCGAGTCGGGCCGCAGCTCCTTGCGCCAGAAGATCAGCGGTGTCTGCGTCTCCGCGATCTCGACCGGCGTGCCGCGCACGCCGCTAGGGTAGGCGGTCGCCGACAGGCCGTCCTTGTCGAAGCGCGCGCCGGTGCCGCCGTTCGAGGTCACGGCCATCGAGAACCCGTAATTGCCGCCGGCACCGGAGCGGGTCTGGCCGCGCACGTTGAGATTCCACAAGCACGACGTGCCTTCGGCCGGCACCCGCTCCGGAATGATCTGGCGCAGGCAGCCGAACACGACGTCGGGCAGCATCTGGCCGATGACATGGCGCGAGGCGACCGGCGCGGGCTTTGGCGCATTGAGGATCGCGGCCGAGGGCGCCGAGACCGTGAGCGGCGACAGCGAGCCGGCATTGTTGGGGATCGCGGAAGCCACCACGCAGCCGAGGCCGAACACGGTATAGGCCGTCGTGTAGGACAGCGGCACGTTGATGCCGAATTTCGAGGCTTTCGACGTGCCGTCGAAATCGACGTGGATGCCGTCATCGCTGATCGTCAGCGCCGCCTTCAACGTCACCGGCGCATCGTAGCCGTCGACCACCATCTCGTTGCGCCAGGTGCCCTTGGGCAGCTTCCTGATCTCGGCCAGCACCGCTTCGCGCGAGCGCTCGCAGACGTAGTCGCCGAGCTCGTCGAGCGAAGAGATGCCGAACTCGGTCATCATCTCGACCAGACGCTGGCAGCCGACATCGTTGCAGGCGGCGAGCGAGTAGGTGTCGCCCTCGGTATCGACCGGCAGCCGCGTGTTGGCGCGGATCATGGCCATGAGCGTCTCGTTGACGACGCCCTGGTCGATCAGCTTCAGCATCGGGATGTACAGCCCCTCCATGAACACGTCGGTGCCGTCAGGACCGAAGCCGATGCCGCCGATGTCCATCAGGTGACTGGTGCAGGAGAACAGCGCGACCGGCTGGCCGTCCTTGAAGCAGGGCGTGGTGACGACGAAGTCGTTGAGATGGCCGGTGCCCATCCAGGGATCATTGGTGATGTAGGCATCGCCGGGCTTCATCGTCTCGATCGGGAAGTGCGCGATGAAGTGCTTCACCGACTCCGCCATCGAGTTGACGTGGCCCGGGGTGCCAGTGACGGCCTGCGCCAGCATGCGGCCCTTGAGATCGAACACGCCCGCGGAGAGGTCGCCGCATTCGCGCACGATCGGGCTGAACGCGGTGCGCAGCAGCACCTGCGCCTGCTCCTCGACCACGGCGATCAGCCGATGCCACATGATCTGCAGGTCGATCAGGCTGGTTTGTGATGCGCTCATCGCTAGGCCGCCTTCCGTTCCATGACGATGCTGCCGGCACCGTCGATATGCGCGTCGAAACTGTTGGAGATGAAGGTCGAGGTCTCGTCCTCGGCGATCACGGCAGGTCCCGCGATGACCGCGCCGGGCGTCATCTGCTCGCGGCGGTACAGCGGGATGTCGACGAAGCGGCCGGCGCGGCCGTCGAAGAATTTGCGATGGCCGGCGGCAGCGCCGGCGGGCTTGCGCGTCACGTCGGCGATGGTGGCGGGCTGGCGCGCGTCCGTCGTCGCCAGCACCGACCAGCTCAGCACCTCGATCGCGGCACCCGGAATGGCGCGCTCGAACAGCGCGGCGTAGCCGGCCTCGAAGGTCTTGCGCAGGGCAGGGAGATCTTCTGTGGTGAGTGCGCGGTTCGGCAGCTCGACACTGATCTCGTGGCCCTGGCCGACATAGCGCATGAAGGCGGAGCGGCGCTCGCGCACCGGAGCGCCGGCCGCGCCGGGCTCGACCAGAGCACGCGCCTCATCGGCCATCTCCTGCAGCAGGCCGGAGACCAGCGCGGTGTCGAAATCGTCGAGCCGTGCATGGCGGCTGCGCACGAGTTCGTAGGCGATGGGAGCTGCGAGGAAGCCGACCGCCGAGCCGACGCCGGCATTCGACGGTACGATCACCCTGGCGACGCCGATCTTCTCGGCGACGCGGGCGGCATGCAGCGGCGCCGCACCCCCGAACGCGATCAGCGTGTGCTGGCCGATGATCGCGCCGCGCTCGACGGCATGGACGCGCGCTGCGCTTGCCATGTTCTCGCAGACGACTTCGTGCACCGCATAGGCTGCGGTCTCGGCGTCGAGGCCGAGCGGCGCGCCGACGTCGCGGAGCAGGGCCTGTTTCGACAATTCCGGATCGAGCTTGATGGTGCCGCCGGCAAAGGCATCGGGATCGATCATGCCGAGCGCGACGTCGGAATCGGTGACCGCCGGACGCTGGCCGCCGCGGCCATAGCAGGCGGGGCCCGGTTCGGAGGAGGCGCTCTCGGGACCGACGGTGACGCGCTTCATCGCATCGATCCGCGCGACCGAGCCGCCGCCGGCGCCGATCTCGACCATCTCGATCACGGGAATACGCACCGGCAGGCCCGAGCCCTTGAGGAAGCGCGCGGCGCGGTCGACCTCGAACACGCGCGAGCTCTCCGGCTCGAAGTCTTCGATCAGACAGATCTTGGCGGTCGTGCCGCCCATGTCGAACGACAGCACCTTGTGTTCGCCGAGCCGTGCCGCGATCTGGCTTGCGAAGATCGCGCCGCCGGCGGGACCGGACTCGACGAGACGCACGGGAAAGCGTCGCGCGGTGTCGATGGAGGTCACGCCGCCGCCTGACGTGACCAGATAGATCGCGCCGCGGAACTGCTCGACGCGCAGCGCCTGATCCATGCGGGCGAGATAGGAATCCATCAGCGGCTGCACATAGGCGTTGGCGACCGCGGTCGACGTCCGCTCATACTCCCGGATTTCGGGACAGACGGCCGACGACAGCGTGATCGAGATGTCAGGCATCGCCTCGGCCAGGATCTCGCCGGCCCGCCGCTCATGCGCGGGATTGGCGTAGGCGTGCAGGAAGGCGATGGCGATGCTGCCGATCTCCAGCGCCCGCAGCTGCGGCACCAGCGCGCGCACCGCCGCTTCATCGAGCGGCAGCCTGATGTCGCCGTGTGCATCGACGCGCTCAGGAACAGTGAAGCGCAAGCTCCGCGGCACCAGTGGCTTCGGCTTGTCGATCGAAAGATCGTACTGGTCGTAGCGGCTCTCAGTTCCAATATCCAGAACATCGCGGAAGCCGGAGGTGGCGATCAGCGCGGTCTTCGCGCCGCGCCGCTCGATGATGGCGTTGGTGGCGAGCGTGGTGCCGTGAATGAAGACGTCGATATCCGAGATGCGCGCCCTGGCATCGGCGAGAATGAGACGGGTGCCGTTCAGTACGGCCTGCTCCGGCTGCGTCGGCGTCGTCAGCACCTTGCGTGTCAGGCGCTGCGAGCCGATGTCGAGAACGATATCGGTGAACGTTCCCCCGATATCGACGGCCAGCCGGACTTCGGCTCCTTCAAGCATTCGATTGTCTCCGCAAGCGACGAGTTGATGTGCGATTTGAGCAAGTCCCATGCCATTGCGCCAGCGGAGATGCGTGTTGCTGCTCTGCGATTTTGCGATGCGGATTTGAAGTCGTGGTTTGGTGCGGGCTCAACCCTGCTGGCTGCTGGGATGTTGTTTGTCGCAGCACCAAACACCGTGTTGCGCGCAATGGCTCGGTGCCGTTCACAATCTCCGCTGTCGTCCCGGCGAAAGCCGGGACCCATAACCACAGGGAGTGGCTTGGGGCACGCACGTCGTTACACACCTTCCGCCTCACGTCCGCCGGGGAGTATGGGTCCCGGATCGGCGCCGCGTCGCGCTGACGCGCGCCGCAGCCTGTCCGGGACGACACTGAAGATGGATGCGCGTGCGGAGCATCTCATGGACATGCGTTAGCGCTCCCGCGGCACTCACAGCCCGAGGTCTGCGATCAGTTCGCCCTCACACAAACGAGAGGGTGCAGGGAATGCCGGGTGAAGGCCTCACCCATGGCCCGCCTGCGAAAGAAAATGCAGGCGGCAGGTACCACAGGCAAAGCCGATCATCCGGCATTCCCTGCGCGGTGTCTTCACGCTTATACGCAGTCTCCCTGGTGCGCCGGGCTTGTTGGCCACCATGCCGCGACGATGCTTGCGCATCGCGCGGGTGATACCAGCTTCGGGGTATCAGGACGCTGCGACTTCACGTCCGCAACCATGCCGGTCGTCTGCGCACAAGCGCGTCCGGCATGATCGGCGGCACCGCATCCCGCACCCGACGTTCGTGACGACGCGTACGTCCCTCTGCATGGGGCAGGACGAGGCGGATCATACACGAATTCCGAGAAAGCGAAACAGAAAAGATTCGGCTTTGTCGAATATGATGCGCGAAGGCGTCGTCGTCAGACCGGAGGAGAGCCTTCGCTGCGCGGCGGTTCAACGTCGGATCTTTGCAGGGCCTCATAGACCGCGCCAAGGACAACGCTGTAGGCCTCGACCATGGCCAGCGAGAACAGCGCGGGGCCCGCGCCGAGGCCGAGCGACAGTCCGAACGGCCCGAGGCCGATGGCTGGAAACAGCGCGATCCCAAGCATTGCCCAGGCGGCAAGGCCGAGCAGAAAGCCTTTGCCGAGGCCGCTGCGGCCCGGCAAGCGGTGGAAGAAGTGACCGAACAGCAGGCCGATGATGAAAGCGCCGTTGAGCTGCGAGAGCAGCCACAGCGGTGCCTGCAGATGTGTCACGTCGAGGAGCAGCGGCGAGAGCGTGTCGAGCAGCGCGGAGGAGGGCTCGAACTGCGGCAAGACATGCAGCGCGGTCTTGAGCTGCATCAGGCCCATATGCGCCAGTGTCCCGCAGCCCGACGCCACCAGCGACGACCATATCCAGCGATAGCTGCGCTTCATTCGCATAGTGTCAACTCGCCCGGGGCGCATGACGGTTCCGTTGATCCTGCTCAATCAGCTGCGTTGGCTGTCCAGTTAGTTTGCACGAACTCATTGATGTCACGTCAAGGGAGTTCCACCATGCGAGCAGATGCACGCGCGTTGATCCTGGCCGCCGCCGTCACGGCGGCGATCGTCGCACCGTCCTTCGCCCAGCCGGGGGCAGGAGGACCTCCGGGCTGGGGCCCGGGCATGATGATGGGGCCCGGCATGATGGGCGGCCGGGGCTTCGGCTTTCTCTGCAATCCCCGCATGGCCGGATTTGCCGAATGGCGCCTGTCGCAGATCGAGAGCGCGATCAAGCCGAACGAGACCCAGCGGGCGCGGCTCGACGATCTCAAGGCGGCCTCGGCCAAGGCGGCCGAGCTGATCACCAAGGACTGTCCGACGACGTTTCCCGCCAAGGCGACGGACCGTCTTGCGCTGGCGGAGCAGCGCCTGGACGCGATGCAGCAGGCGATCAAGCTGGTCCGGCCGGCGTTCCAGGCGTTGTATGATTCCCTGGATGACAAGCAGAAGGCTGCCATGGACGCCAGCGGTCCGCGCGAGTGGGGCTGGCATCACTGGCACTGGCCCTGGAGCGAGGAGTAATCGGCTCCGCACGCTGAGCGAGGGAGGCAATTGGGCCCTCGTGTTCCGGCCCGGCATGGCGTAAAGCAGCCGGACTCGAAACGAGGTTTTCCCCCACTTGTCCTTTCCCGTGACTTCTCCGCCGCTGGCCCGCGCGCTGGCCGAACGCAACTATGAAACGCCCACGCCCGTTCAGCTCGCCGTGCTGGCGGACGAGGCGGTCGATCGCGACCTTCTGGTTTCCGCCCAGACCGGCTCCGGCAAGACGGTGGCCTATGGGCTCGCCATGGCCGCCGATCTGCTCGGCGAGGCCGAGCGGTTCGGGGTGGCCGCGGCGCCGCTGGCGTTGATCGTGGCGCCGACGCGCGAGCTGGCGCTCCAGGTGCAGCGCGAACTGGCCTGGCTTTACCAGCATGCCGGCGCGCGCGTCGTGTCCTGCGTCGGCGGCATGGACCCGCGGCGCGAGCAGCGCGAACTGGAGGCGGGGGCGCATATCGTCGTCGGCACGCCCGGGCGCCTGTGCGATCATCTGCGCCGCAGCCGGCTCGACATTTCGGAGCTGAAGGCCCTGGTGCTCGACGAGGCCGACGAGATGCTCAATCTCGGCTTTCGCGAGGATCTGGAGTTCATCCTCGAGACCACGCCCGAGACACGGCGGACGCTGCTGTTCTCGGCGACCTTCCCGCGCGGCATCGTGGCCCTGGCCAAGGAGTATCAGAACGACGCGTTCCGGATCGAGGTCGAGGGCGACGAGGGCGGCCACGCCGACATCGAGTATCGCGCCATCCGCATCGCGCCGGGCGATGCCGAGCATGCGGTGGTCAACCTGCTGCGCTTCTATGAATCGCCGAGCGCGATCGTGTTCTGCAACACCCGCGAGGCGGTCCGGCACCTCCAGGCGGCGCTGCTGGAGCGCGGCTTCTCGGTGGTGGCGCTGTCGGGCGAATTGACCCAGAACGAGCGCACCATGGCGCTGCAGTCGCTGCGCGACGGCCGCTCGCGCGTCTGCGTCGCGACCGACGTCGCCGCGCGCGGCATCGACCTCGCCAATCTCGACCTCGTGATTCATGCCGAGCTGCCGAACGATCCCGAGGTGATGCAGCATCGCTCGGGGCGCACCGGGCGGGCCGGGCGCAAGGGCGTCAGCGTGCTGCTGGTGCCGCCGGCGCGAAGGCGCCGCGCCGAGATGCTGCTGAGCCTCGCCGGTGTCGAGGCCGTCTGGGGCACGGCGCCGCAGGCGGACGAGATCCGCAAGCTCGACCAGCAGCGCATGCTGGACGATTCGATCTTCACCGAGGAGACGACGGCGGACGATCTGGCGCTCGCGCAGATCCTGCTCGCGCAGCGGCCGGCCGAGGACATCGCCGCCGCGCTGGCGCGGCTCTATCGCGCCCGGCTGCCGTCGCCGGAAGACATCCTCGATGCCGTCGAGGATCGCGGCCGCGGGCGTCCCGAGCGGGGGCGCGACACCGTGGCGCGGAGTGGTCGCGAGACGGTCGCGCGTGGCGATGATCGCGCGCCTGCGCCGCGCACCAAGGGCGGAAAGCCGTCGCGCCACGGCATGGGCGAGCCCAGCGTCTGGTTCCGCGCGGCGATCGGTCGCCGCAAGAACGCGGAGGCGCGCTGGCTGCTGCCGATGATCTGCCGCCGCGGCGGCATCGACAAGCAGGACATCGGCGCCATCAAGATCTCGGACACCACGACCGAGTTCGAGATCGCCGCGCGCGTCGCCGACAGCTTCGCCGCCAACATCCGTCGTCCCGACAAGGAAGACACGATCCGGATCGAGCCGCTCGCAGCAGCGCCAACGGAGCAGGGCGCCCCGGATAAGCCGCGATCGGACAAGCCGCGTCCCGACAAGCGGCCGCCGCGCCGCGACGCCGAGCCGCGGCGCAAGGCCGAGGAGACCGCGTATCATCCGCTGCATCGTGATGAGCCGCGCCGTGACACGGATGCGCCACCGCGCCGCAAGTCGCACCATGATGCTCCGCCGAAGTCCGGCCACGCGCAGGCCTTCACGAAGAAAAAGCAGCATGGCGACAAGTCCAGCCGCGGCGGACAGTCGTTTCCTTCGCATAGCCCACGGTCGAAGGCGCCGGGTGGCAAGAAGCCCAAGACCAAACGCCGCGGCTGATCGCACCGGTCGTTTCGAAACGTCGGTCGGTGCGTGAACCGCGAAAGAGGAGCCGTCCTTGAGCCGCTACGCCGTCCTGTATTTCGCAACCTTGGCCGTGCTGCTCGGCTTCGACATCCCGTTCCTGAGCATCCTCGCCAAGGGCTTCTTCCAGTCGCAGGTCGGCGAGATGCTCGGCGAGATCCGCCCCGTGCCGGCGGTGCTGTTCTATCTGCTCTACGTCGTGGGCGTGCTGATCTTCGTCAACGGCACGGCCGATGCGAACTGGCGCTCGACCTTGCTGTACGGCGCGCTGTTCGGCCTGTTCTGCTACGCCACCTTCGAGCTGACGTCGCTCGCGATGCTCAAGCAGTGGACTTGGGCGGTCGTCGCGCTCGACATCAGCTGGGGCGTGTTCGTGACCGCGGCCTCCGCGACGCTCGGCCTCTTGATCGCGGACTGGGTCACGCCTCGGGGCTGAGATGGTCCGTAGTCCCGGGCTGCACGCTGAGAGCCCGGGATCGGAAACTAACGCTTAAGATTACTTCGGCTGCGGCACCACGCGCAGATACGGCTTCGGCGCCTTCCAGCCGTCCGGGTAGATCGTCTTGGCCTCGTCGTCGGACACCGAGCCGGCGATGATCACGTCCTCGCCCTGCTTCCAGTCGGCGGGGGTGGCAACGCGGTGCTTGGCGGTCAGCTGCAGCGAGTCGATGACGCGGAGAATTTCCTGGAAGTTGCGGCCCGTGGTCATCGGATAGACCAGGATCAGCTTGATCTTCTTGTCCGGGCCGATGATGAACACGTTGCGGACGGTCAGATTGTCGGCGGCCGTGCGCTTGGCCGGATCGCCGGAGATGGCGGCGGGCAGCATGTCGTAGAGCTTGGAGACGTTGTAGTCGGTGTCGCCGATCATCGGGTAGTTCGGCGCCGCACCCTGCGTCTCGCGGATGTCCTCCGACCATTGCGCGTGCTTGTCGACCGGATCGACCGACAGGCCCATCAGCTTGACGCCGCGCTTGTCGAACTCCGGCTTCAGCCGGGCGAGCGCGCCGAGCTCGGTGGTGCAGACCGGGGTGAAATCCTTCGGGTGCGAGAACAGCAGCGCCCAGCTGTCGCCGATCCAATCGTGGAATATGATCCTGCCTTCGGTGGTCTCAGCCTCGAAGTCGGGCGCGGTGGAGCCGATTTGAAGAGCCATGATGTCCTCACGTGAAGAATTGAAGGGGCGGCATAAATTGTTCTCTCGACTATAGGAAATACCTCCCGACATGGGAACCGTTCCAGGAAAAAGAGAACATCGTTCTCCTGCAGCTCAAGCGCGCAACAACTTCTTTTGAGTTCCGCCCCTGCGGTGAAACATCCGTGAGACTACCGTCTGCCCAGATTTCGCCACGTCTCGGTCGCAACACGCCGCCCCTCGCCGCGAGCTGCTTTGAACCGTGATCCGGGTCACTGCGGCAAAAGGGCAACCGATACAAAAACCCACAGCAGCGTTTCGAACCGTTAACCACTCGTTCAGACGCCGGCCGACAAGGTGGGTCAACACAGCAACTGAGAAGAGAACATGGCTACCTCTGCACCAAAAACCATCGATGGTCTCGAACCGTCCTGTTGTGACACCGCCGCATCCGCGCTCGGCATCGTGCGCGACGGCGTGATCACCGGCGAGGGTCCGACCACCGCAGGACGCGTGCATTTCTCCCGCATGCTCGACGCCGAGGACGCCGCCTGGTGCGCGCGCATCCTCACGGCGACCGCGATCAACGACACGCCTGTCAGCCGCGCCGAGGCCGAGGCGCTGTTCGAGATCGACGCCGCCGCGACCGAGCGCAAGGACGACGGCCGCTTCGAGGATCTGCTCGCCAAGGCGATCGCGCATCACACGGCTTCGGCGTCCGGCCTGCCGGTGCCGCCGCGCAACGTGGCGCTGTCGCCGGAGACGGCGATCGAGAGCTGGGCGCCGATGAACGCGCGCGGCGTGCGCACCGATGCGCTGGAGTGGGTCGCCAAGCGGATGCGCGGCAAGCACCACGGGAACCGCGTGCTGCGCGCCATGGTGGCCACGCTGGTCGGCGTGAGCGTGCTGCCGCTGGCGCAGCTGCCGTCGATGATCGACATCGGGATGTAAGGCGGAGCGAGCCTTCAGAGGATTCGAGAGCGCGATGACCTCATCGCGCTCTTTTCTTTTGTCGCGCCATCGCGTTGCGTCCCGAAGCTCGGCCTCTTGATGAAGCGCGCTCGCCGGTGAATAGATCGGCCGCATGAGAGCGAGCACGGAGATGTCGAGATGAGCCGATGGAGCTTTGCCGCGCGCCTGGTTGCGGTCGCGGCGACGGCGCTGCTGCTCATGATGGCCTGGCAGAGCTTTCCGCTGATCCAGGCCGAACTGCTCGGCCTGCGCGCAAAACCCCGCGACATCACGCCGCGCGGTGATCTCGCCGCCGACGAGAAAAGCACGATCGCGCTGTTCGAGAGCCGCAGCGGCTCGGTGGTGTTCATCACGACCGTTCAACAATCCGTCAATCCGTGGACGGGCAATGCGCAGCAGGAGCGGTCGGGCACGGGCTCGGGATTCGTGTGGGACGAGCTTGGCCACGTCGTCACCAACTATCACGTCATCGAGGGCGCCACCGAGGCACTGGTCAGCCTGACCGACGGCCGCTCGTTCCGTGCGGCCCTGGTCGGCGCCAGCCCCGAGAACGATCTCGCAGTGCTGGTGATCGGGGTCGGCGTCGACCGGCCGAAGCCGCTGCCGGTCGGCACCAGCGCCGACCTCAAGGTCGGGCAGAAGGTGTTCGCGATCGGCAATCCGTTCGGCCTCAGCAGCACGCTGACCACCGGCATCGTCTCCGCGCTCAACCGCAACCTCCAGGTCACGCAGGAGCGGACCTTGAACGGGCTGATCCAGACCGATGCCGCGATCAATCCCGGCAATTCCGGCGGCCCGCTGCTCGACAGCGCCGGACGGCTGATCGGGGTCAACACCGCGATCTACAGCCCGTCCGGCGCCTCCGCCGGCATCGGGTTCGCGGTGCCGGTCGACAAGGTCAACCGCATCGTGCCGCGGCTGATCGCGAGCGGCCGTTATGTCAGCCCGAGCCTGGGGATCAGGACGGATGCCAAGGCCAATGAGGCGCTGGCCTCGCGGCTCGGCGTCGCTGGGGTGTTCGTGCTCGATGTGGAGCAGGACTCCGCGGCGGAGAAGGCCGGGCTGATCCCGGCGCGGCTGACACGGGACGGCGGCTTCGCGCTCGGGGACGTGGTGCTGGCGATCGATGGCCAGGCGGTGGGTTCGCCTGATGACATGACGCGCGCGCTGGAAGCCAAGACTCCCGGCGACCGCGTCGTGCTGCGCGTGCTCCGCAATGGGAAGACGGTCGAGGTTAAGGTGACGCTCGACGTGGCCCGGTGAGGTGGTCGTGAGGTCGCTGGATGTTTCCACGGCGTCATTGCGAGCGCAGCGAAGCAATCCAGGGCTGCGCGCGCGACTCTGGATTGCTTCGCTACGCTCGCAATGACGTGGAGAGAGCTGTGCTTCTCATTGGGAAATGACACGCGGGATGAGGTCCCCGGGTTCGCTTCCGCTCGCCCGGGGGAGATATGCATTCGCCTGATCTGACTACTTCGCCGCCGCCTTCTGCTTTGGCGCCTCGTCGTCCAGCCCCACGGTGCGGCCGGGGAAACCGGCGGCGTCGAAGTAGCGCTGGCTGCCGACGCGCTGCAGCTTCAGGACGGTGCGCAGGCCGCCGGCCGGGTCGGACTTGATGACATCGGTCGTGGCCTTCGGCGTCGCGCCGTTCGGCATCGCCTCCGTCATGACGCGACCGACGAGCTTGCCCTTCGGCGAGACCTTGAGGTCGAGCAGTTTTGCCGCGGTGATGCCGACATCGGCGTTGCTGACGGGCAGGGGATCGACGAAGCCCGCCTTGAAGTCGGGACCGATGGCGGCCATGAAGTTGTAGGTGTCGCCGCGGCTGAACGAGCCGTGCATGCCCTGGCCCTGGCGCAGCACGGTATCGGCGACCTCGACCGAACAGTTGCTCGGCACGTCGCAGCCAGGAGCGACATAGGAGCGGAAGTTGACGACGATCGCCGGATGCGGCGTCACCGCCTTGCCGTCGAGATTGACGACCGACAGCGGCAGGGTGCCCGGGATCTCGCCGAGCTTGTCGTCGACGAAGATGCCGGAGACGTAGTCCTGCTCGAGCAGCGCCTTGACGGTGCGGCGGGCCAGCTTCTTGTCGCTGTTCGGCAGATAGATCAGGTCGGAGCCGCCATTGGTGGCGACGACGAGATCGGGCTTGGTCGGATCCTTGCCGAGCACGCCGTTGCCGGCCTTCGGATGCTTGCCCGCCGGCACGGCCGCATTCTTGTCGTTGGGATCGAACAGCGGCAGGTCGAGCGCCTTGGCGAGGTCGAGCGCCAGGAAGCCCATCGGCAGGAAGTCCTTCGGCGTATCGTCATAGCTGACCTTGGCTGACGGCGAGGTCTTGCTCTCCTTGGAGATGGTCGAGAAGCCGTGGTCGGCCTGCACCATGATGTTGGTCGAGGCGGCCAGCCCGAGATCGTCGAGCGCCTTGCGCAGTGCGGCGAGATTGTCGTCGGCGTTCTTGATGCCGGCCATCGAGGTCGGACCGTTGATGCCCGGCGTGATGGTGTTGAGGCTGTCGCCGTGATTGTGCTGGCTGCCGTCAGGATCGCGTGACCAGAACACCAGCACGAACGGCTTGTTGCGGGCCTTGAACATCGGCAGCACCACTTTGGTGACGACATCGGCCATGTAGGCCTGCTGGGCGACATTGGCCGAGGTCGTGCCCGGCGTCTTGGCGTCACCCGCCTTGCCGTTGTCGCCGCGCGACGGCGTCGCGGTCGGCAGGCCGGCCTTGGTCAGGGCATCCTTGAACTCATCAGTGATCGGCACGCCGGCCTTGTTGCCGGTGGAATCGTCGATCACGATCGAGGAGGTCGCGCCGGGCTTGCAGGGGCAGCCGGTGTGGTCGAACAGGTAGGTCGGGCCGAGCTTGCCGATCGCGGCCGTGGAATAGCCGGCCTTGCGGGCGAGCTTCAGGATCGTGTCCTCGTTGAGATAGTCGCCGTTGAAATGCTCGTCGATGTCGCCGAGCACGGCGTCGTTCTCGATGAAGGGCACGACGGTGTCGCCGGCCGGCACCGAGGTGTAGCCGGTGAAGATGGTGTTCGAGAACGTGCCGGTATCGCCGAGATAGTGCCCGGTCGCCATGGCCGAGCCGTTGGCCATGGTGAAGGTCGGAAACAGCGAGTGCGAGTTCTTGAAGTTGACGCCCTTGTCGCGGACGGCGGCCATGGCCGGCGCCGTTTCTGGCGTCACCTTCGCCGCGCGCAGGCCGTCGGGAATGAAGAGAATGAGGTTACGGGGCGTGGCGTTCTGCGCAAATGCGGCACTGGACGACAAAAGGGTCAGTCCGGCGCACAGCAGCACGAGCGGGCGGCGCATTGAAAACTCCTGAAAGCAATCGGCGGAATCGCGGCGTCTCGCCGCAGGCAAGAGCTTTAGTTTTGCCGGGTGACGGTTTTGTTACAAGGGGCAAGGTGGGGAGGGCGGCCTGCTCGGGACAGGATTTTCGTCCGGCGGTAGTCGAAGGCAGGAACCAGGGTGTGGCTTTCCGGTTGTCGGGTCACAACACAGGGAGCACACCATGGCTGCAGACAAAGACCTCAACGAACTCTTCCTCGATACCCTCAAGGACATCTACTACGCCGAGAAGCAGATCCTGAAGACCCTGCCGAAGATGGCCAAGGCCGCCCAGTCGGACAAGCTGCAGGCCGCCTTCCTCAAGCACCAGGACGAGACCGAAGGTCAGATCGAGCGTCTCGAGCAGATCTTCGAGCTGATCGGCAAGCCGGCCCGCGGCAAGAAGTGCGATGCGATCGAGGGCATCATCGACGAGGGCAAGGAGATCATGGACGAGTACAAGGGCACGCAGGCGCTCGACGCCGGTCTGCTTGCCGCAGCGCAGGCGGTCGAGCACTATGAGATGTCCCGCTATGGGACCCTGAAGGCGTGGGCCCTCAAGCTCAATCTGCCGAAGGCGGCCAAGCTGCTCGATCAGACCTTGAACGAAGAGCGGAAGACGGACGAGAGCCTGAGCAAGATCGCCGAGACCGCGGTGAACTACGAAGCCGCCGCCTGATCCAACGGCTTTCTACCACAATGCCGCCGCCAGCGCTGCCACCAGCGCTGGCGGCGTCACGATGAGCCCGATCTTGAGAAACTGCCAAGCGGACACCTCGATCTTCTCGCGCCGCAGGGCCGTGAGCCAGAGGATCGTGGCGAGCGAGCCGGTGACCGACATGTTCGGGCCGAGATCGACCCCGATCAGGATCGCCCGGATGACCTCGTGGGGCAGGTGATCGCTGGCCGCGACCGATCCCGCGACGAGGCCCACCGGGAGATTGTTGGCGATGTTGTCCGCCACCGCCGTGATCAGGCCAGCGGCCCAGGCCGTGCCGGCGGGTGATTGGCTGACGCCCTGATGCAGCCAGGCGCTGAGCTGGCCGATCGCGCCGAGGCGGCTCAAGCCTTCCACCATCACGAACAGGCCGCCGACCAGCGGCAGCACACCCCAGGACACGCCCTTGAGGGGCGGCCATGGCGACTGCCGGCTGACCAGCAGGATCGCGGCCGCCGTGATCACGCCGCAGACGAAGGTCGGCAGGCCCAGCTGCACGTCGAGCGCGGAAGCGGTCAGCAGCACGGCCGCGATCGCAATGATGCCGACGGCGGCGAGCCGGCCTTCGCGGCTGAGATGCGGCTTGTCGACATCGGTGCGCAACTGCTCGTCGCGCAAGGCGCGGCGTTGGGTCAGCCACAGCGCGACATAGGTCAGCGCGACGGCCGCGATCGAGGGCAAAGTGAACTGGCGCAGCCATTCGGTCAGATGCGGCATGCGCTCGCCGAACACGACGAGATTGGCCGGGTTGGAGATCGGCAGCACGAAGCTCGCCGCATTGGCGATGAAGGCGCAGACGTAGAGATAGGGCAGCGGCGAGGCGCCGGCGGCGCGGGTCGCGGCATAGACGGCCGGCGTCAGCACGATCGCGGTGGCGTCGTTCGAGAGCAGCACGGTGACCAGCGTGCCGACCGCGTAGACCAGCAGGAACAAGAGCTGCGGCGACCCGCGCGCATGCTCCACCGCATAGGCCGCGAGATAGTCGAACAGGCCCTCGCGGCGGGCGAGTTCGGCGATCAGCATCATGCCGATCAGGAACAGATAGACGTCGACACCCTTGCGGATGCCGGCGAGTGCATCCGTCATAGGCAGCAGGCCGAGCGCGACGAGCAGGACCGCGCCGGCCACCGCCCAGATCGCTTCGGGCAGCCGGAAGGGACGGATGATGACGCCGGCCGTGGCGGTGATGATGATGGCGTAGGCGAGCCAAGTGGTGTGTGCAAACATGATCGGGATCGTTAGAGCAAATCATTCGGCGGGGATAGCGGGCGCGGTGGCCGCGTCCAGATGTGCGGCCTCCGCTCCACCGGTTTCCGGCAGCAGAAGCCAGCACACGATCACGGCGACGGCCGCCGTTGCGCCGAGCACCAGGAACGCGGCGCTATAGCCGCCATGGACGACGACGAGGCCGGCCATCGCGGTGGAGAGCGCAGCGCCGATGCTCTGCGCGGTGATGACCGCGCCCTGAGCGACATTGAAGCGGCCTGTGCCTCGCATCAAATCGGCGACGATCACCGGCATGATCGCGCCGAAGATGCCGGCACCGACGCCGTCTAGCAGTTGCACGGCAACCAGCCAGGCCTTGTCGTCGGACAGCGTGTAGAGCACCGCGCGCAGCGGCAGGATCAGCAGCGCCGCGAGGAAGAAGCGCTTGTGGCCCCAGCGGTCGGCGCGGGCGCCGACGAGCAGCGCCATCGGCACCATCACGAGCTGCGCCGCGGCGATGCAGGCCGACATCAGGCTGGTGCCGAGATTCTTGTCCTGCAACGCCAGCTTCTGGCCGACCAGCGGCAGCATAGCCGCGTTGGCCAAGTGAAACAGCGCGACGCAGACCGCGAAAATGAGGAGCGGGCGGCAGGTGAAGAGGATGCCGAGCCCGGACGGTTGCTCGCCTTGAGCGGTCGCAGCGCCTTCCTTCTCATGGGACAGGCCGCGCGCCGCGTCGTGATCGATGGCGCGCTCGGGAATGGCGAGCACGCTGATGAGGCTGCCAGCAGAGGTGACTGCCATCAGGTAGAACACGGCTGACGGCCCCAACACGTAGGCGGCAGCGCCGGCGATAACGGCGCCGACCGCGTTGCCGGCATGGTTGAAGGTCTCGTTGCGTCCGACACGAGCGGTGAATGCCCTGGCGCCGACGATGCCGAGCGACACCGCCGCGATGGCCGGGGCGAAGATCACCCCGGCCGCATTGGCGATGCTCTGCGAGATCGCGACCGGCCAGAAGCTCGACATCAGCGGCAGCGCCAGAGACGCCGCTGTGACGATGATCGCGGCCGCGATCATGATCATGCGCTTGGCCCTGGTCGCATCGACTAGCGCGCCGGCCGGCGTCTGGGCGACGATGCCGGCGATCGTCGCCAGGGACATCACCACGCCGATCGAGGCCTCGTCCCATTTCTGCTCGGTCAGCAGGTAGATCGCGAGATAGGGACCGAGGCCGTCGCGCACGTCGGCCAGGAAGAAATTGGCAGCGTCGAGCGCGCGGCCCGCGCGGCGCGTGGTGATCTCATCCTGGGACATTGCTGGCGGCCTCGGTTCAGTTGGCTATCGTGAGCACGCGCAATCACGCGTGGGCGTCATCGTGCTCGGGTCCATGCTTGTGCTTCGGGCCGTGCTTCGACTCGTGTTTGGGTCCATGTTTGGGTCCGTGCTTCGGGCCATGCTCATGCTTGGGGCCTGGCTTGGCGTGCTTGATCGGCGCCAGGGACTTCAGGCTCGCGCCGGCCTCCCGGGCATGGATCACCCGGCCGAAGCGGGTCTCGATGCCGTCGCCACGCACGGCCAGCGTGGCCCGGGGCGCGAGCAGTTCTGCAACGTCCCCGGCCTCCTTCGGACCAATCCGTACGACGGTGCCGTCAGTGAGCAGGGCGCCGCGCAGCTCGCCCTTCGGTCCGAACAGCGACAGCCGCACCGTTCCCTCGGCGTCCATCTTGCGAGGATCGTGCTTGGGATGCTCGCGGTCGTCGTCAGGTCCGTGATCGACGACCTCCTTGCCGTTCGCGCCGGTGACCGCGACCGCGGCGAGCAGTTCGGCCCCACGCGGCCTGACCGCGCGCACGTGGACCGTTTCGCCCGGCTTGATGTGACGCGTCAGCTCCGCCTCCATGTGCGGCGGCGTGTGGACCAGCGCGTCGCTGTCGCCGGCGCGCATGACGAAGCCGTCGACCTCGCCGTGGGGATTGAGCACGAAGCGCTCGAGAACGCCGGTCACGACCGGCAGGCTGTTGGGGTCGATCCAATGCATGTTTGTCTCCTTCATCTGTGAGTTCGAAATCCAGGGAAGGCAGCTGCCACTTGCGGCAGCTGCTGATTGATCGCGCCTGTGGCCGTCCTTCGAGACGCACGCCCGCGGCCTGCTCCTCAGGACGAGGCCCGGATCCGTGCGGCCTCAAAGGGACCGCCTCAGCCGCGCGGCGGGGGCGGCGGCGGAGGGCCAAGCCGATCGGGCCCGCCCTTCGGACCGCGCGGCGGCCGCGGGCCTTCGATCTCGGTCAGTTGATCCGGCGAGGTGCCGATCGCCCTGACGTCGACGAGCTTGCCGAGTGCGGTCTCCAGCAGGTCGCCGCGGACGGAGATCGTCTGTCCCACGCGCAAGGTGTCGGCGAGACGCTCCGCCTCGGGCGGCGGCAGCCGCAGCTCGGTGCCGTCGTCGAGCACCGCGCCGTTGACCTCGCCGCGCTTGCCGTGCAGCAGCGTGGCGATGCGTCCGCTGATCGTCTGATCGGCGCCGCGCCGGCCCGGGCCCTCAGGCGGACCGTTGTCGACCACGCTCTTGCCGGTCGCGATGTTGGTGACCTGGCTGGCATCGACCAGCGGCAGTGCGCGGGCGCGCAGGCCGCGCACCGAGACGCCGTCACCCGGCTTGATCGTGAACACGATTTGCGCGGTCAGATGCGGCGGCAGCTTCACCTCGGTGCCGTCATTGAGGATCAGCCCGTCGACGTCGCCGCGCGGCGTCAGCGTGTACTGCTTGACGATGCCGCGCGTCTCCGGCAGCTGCGACGCATCCCATGTTGCGTCGGGTGGGGAGAGCGGGGCCTGGGCGTAGGCTGTGCCGATGCCTGCGGCGGCCAGCGCGAGCACGGTCACGATCGGCGTCATCTTTCGCGTCATCCTGAAACTCCTTGTCGAGGTTGGCGACGCGAATGGTTTCGCAACGGCCATGCCAGTTGCAGAATGGCCGGAAATCAATGGGTTGCATGGGGAGGCGAGGGACTAGGCGTCATCTTTCCCGACGGCGCGCGTCAGATTTCCTGACGCTTCCTCAGCCAACCCGTAGCGCTGCATCTTGGTGTAGAGCAGCTGCCGGTTGATGTTGAGCCGCCGCGCCGCCTCGGTGCGATTGCCGCCGCAGTCCGCGAGCGCACGCCGGATCATGCGCTCCTCCAGTCGCGCGACCGCAGTCGGCAGATCGGCTGCCGAATCGATGTCCTCAGTCACGGGGGCCGTGGTGATGTCGATGTCCTCGGCACCGATCAAGCCACCGCGGGTCAGCACGCAGGCGCGCTCGATCGCGTTACGCAGCTCGCGGACATTGCCGGGCCAGGGCGCATGAACGAGCTTGTCGCCGGCCGCTTCACTCAGTTGTGGCCGCGAGCGGCCGTCGGAGGCCTGCGCGAGAAAGTGGTTGACGAGCGGCAGGATGTCCTCCGCACGCTCGCGCAGCGGCGGGAGCTCGATCGGGATCACGTTCAGCCGATAATAGAGGTCCTCGCGGAAGGCGCCGCTCGCCACCTGCCTCGCGAGATCGCGATGCGTCGCAGCGACGACGCGTGCCGCGACCTTCACCGGTTTGCCGCCGACCGGCGTGATGATGCGCTCCTGAAGCGCGCGCAGGATCTTGGCCTGCATTGCGAGCGGCATGTCGCCGATCTCGTCGAGGAAGAGTGTCCCCGCGCCGGCATCGCGAAAGGCGCCGGAGCGATCCGACGTGGCGCCGGTGAAGGAGCCCTTTACATGACCGAACAATTCGCTTTCGAGCAGGTCCTGCGGGATGGCCGCGCAGTTCACGGCGATGAAGGGGCTGGTGCTGCGTCGGCTGTGAACATGCAGCGCACGCGCGACCAGCTCCTTGCCGGTGCCGGTCTCGCCGCGGATCAGCACCGTCGCCTCGGAATCGGCGGCAAGACCGATGGTCTTCTGCACCCGCCGCATCGCCTCGCTGGTGCCGATCAGGCCGCTGTCCTCGGCGCCGTCAGCGCTCTGCTGCGGCTTGCTGCGCGGTGGCAGCCGTTCGATCAGCTCGCGTAGCGCGTCGCGGCCGATCGGCTTGACCAGATGATCGAAGGCGCCGAGCCGCATCGCCTCGATGGTGTTTTCCGGACTCGCATAGGCCGTCAGCACGATGACCGGCGGCGCATCGCCATCGGCGCGGATTCGGCGCAACGTCTCGATGCCGTCGATCCCGGGCATGCGAAGGTCGAGCAGGATCGCATCGGTCGCTTGCGACACCATGCCGATCGCCTCGCGGCCCGAGGTCGCCGTGAGCGCGTCGTGACCGAGGTCGGTCAGCGTCTCGGCGAGCCCGTCGCGAAGTGCGGGGTCGTCGTCGACGATCAGGATGGTGGCCATGGCAGGGAAATCTCGAAGCTGGTGCCGGTGCTGATGGGAGCTAATCTGGCCTCGCCGCGGTGGGCGCGTGCGATCTCGCGTACGATGGCGAGGCCGAGCCCGGTGCCGTCGGCGCGGGTGCTGACGAAGGGTTCGAACAGTCGGTCCTTGATGCCGGCGTCGATGCCGGGGCCGTTATCGGTGACGCGGAACAGCAGGCGCCCGTCATCGATCTCGGCGGCCACAACGATCTCGCCGCCCTCGGGCGTATTCTGGATCGCGTTGAGGATCAAATTGTCGAGCGCCCTCTGTATCTGAGCAGGATCGAAGCAGGCGGCTTCAGTCGAGGAGGGGGCGAGTACGCGCAGTTGCATGCCACGACGCGCGGCCAGTTCGCGATGCGTCTCGATAGTCGCCTGCAGGAAGCCCGCGAGATCGACGGCGCGCGCGCTTGGCCGGCTCGCCTGGGTCATGGCCAGCAGATCGCGCAGCAGCGCGTCGAGCCGCGCGACCTGCTCCAGAATGGCCTCGAGCGCGCGCGCCTTGCGTGCGGGATCGGGGGAGGCGAGCGCATTCTCCGCCTTCAGGCGCATCGCGGCGATCGGGTTGCGGATCTCGTGCGCGAGGTTTGCCGAGAGACGGCCGACGGCGGCGAGCCGCTCCGCAGCGGTCGCGCGGTCGCGCTCCGCCGCGAGCCGGTGGCCGGCATCGTTGACGGCGTCGACCAGGCGGTCGAGCTCGCGCGCGCCGGTCCGTGGCAGCTGCGGCAGGTCTGCGGTTGCAGACGACGTGCCGAGCGCGGTCTCGATGATGGCGATGCGGCGCGACCACGAGGCCAGGATGAAGGCGAGCCAAATGGCCGAGCCGAGCAGAGTGAGTGCCAGCACCGAGAGACCCGTCAGCAGATGCGCGTAGGCTGGACCTTCGGTGGCGGCGGCCCGCGTCATCGTCCACGCGGTGACGTTTACCAGCGGGCCGCGCAACGGGCAGGCGTGGACGATCAGGGTCTGCGAGCGTCCGGCATTTTCCGTGGTCGCGGGACGGCTGTTGCGCTGGGCGTCGCCATTGACCTGCTGGATGACGCTCAGCTCCGCCGCGGGAAGATCAGTCTTGGGTCCGGTGCCTTCATAAGTGGGATAGGCATAAGCGAGCGAGCCGTGATCCGCCTGCCAGATGCCGCCCTCGACGCCGGGTGAGGCGGCCAAGGCGGACTGCACCACGGGGATGAGATCATGCTTGATGCGGTCATCGATCGGCGCGCCGCCCCAGCCCGAGACGAAGAACTGATAGCGATCGGCGATGTCGCGGCAGCCGCGCACCACGAGATCCTGCGCGCGCGTCACGCGAGCCTCGGACGATTGCTGAAACGACTCGACCAGGAGATAGGCGGTCGCCGCGCCGGAGACCGCCAGCATGAGCCAGAGCGCCGACAGCCGCGAGCGTAGGGAGCGCATCAAAGGGTCCGCACTGACGAGGGATGCGTAAAAATGCAGCGCGATGCGCCTGACGCCGATCGCTACATCTCATCTGCGGAACAAAACGCCTGGGCAGTGACATTGGTTCCCGTCACTGCGCGTCGTAACGGCTGTCAGATTTCCCGACGATCGTCACCGGTAAGCCAGGAGGCGTCGACATCGAGCGCCGCCGCAATCGCCTTCAGCGTCTCGTGAGTCCCGACCTTGCGGCGGGTTTCGAGATCGCTGATATAGCCCTGCGCAAGATGGGTCCGTTCCGCCAGCTCAGCTTGCGTGAGACCTTTCCAACGCCGCAGACTGCGGAGCAGACTGTCGCCAGACAGCATGGCGGCCGTGACTTCGGCGGGGAGCCGTGCATCGTCGCCATCGCGAAGGGCGGCCATGCGTTCATCAAAGATCGCGACGTCTTGGGCGTCCTCGAGTTGATCGGCAGCAGCCGCGATCAGCGCGTCGAACTCGGCGCGGGTCAGGACAATCAACTCCTCGCCGGACGGTGAGCGGATGGTTTGAGGGCGGATCGGAATCATCTCAGTTCCTCCCATAGGTCGTCGTCGAACGGCGGCCGATGTAGATCGCGAGAATGGTCGTGGCGTCCTCACCGAAGATGACGCGGTATGCGCCGATCCGGAGGCGATAGCCATCGCGACCGGACAGCTTCTTGACATCGCCCTGACCGGTCATGGCGTAGGCGTTAAGGCCCTCGGCGACCTGCTCTCGCGCACCCTGCGGGAGGGCATCGAGGTCCTTGGCGGCCGCATGGGTCAGGACGATCGTTTTCACCGACCTAGTATAGCTATATTTCACGGGGAATCGAGATAATATCTCTGCGGGTGAGATATTTTTAAGCGCTCACCGCGGCAGCGGCGCCTTCTCGGCCATCGCCTTGCGCAGGATGCGCGACAGCGATTCCACCGAATAGGGCTTCTTGATCAGCTCGAAGCCGTGATGTGCGTTCTCGGCCAGGACGTGGCTGTAGCCGGATGTCAGCACCACCGGCAGCCCGGGATAGCGGTCGCGGATGATGCCGGCGAGCTCGAGGCCGTTGATGCCGGGCATGATGACGTCGGAGAAGACGAGGTCGACTGCGAACTCGTTGTCGGCGAGGATGGCCAGCGCGTCCTGGCCGTTCGAGACGCGTCGCGTGACGTAGCCGAGATCCTCGAGCAACTCGGTCGAGAACTGGCCGACCTCGTCATTGTCCTCGACCACCAGCACGCGATAGCCGCGGCCGATCGTGGCGGGCTCGATCTTGGCGACGCCGGCGTCCACGCCGGATTGCGGCGCGGCGGCCTGCGGCAGGTAGATCGTGAAGGTCGCGCCATGGCCGAGCCGGCTCTCCACCGCGATGTCGCCTTCGGACTGCTTGGCGAAGCCGAACGCCTGGCTGAGGCCGAGCCCGGTGCCTTTGCCGACTTCCTTGGTGGTGAAGAACGGCTCGAAGATCGCATTGATGTTCTGCGGCGCGATGCCGCCGCCGGTGTCGGTGACCGAGATCGCGATGAAGGCGCCGGGGCGCGCGCTCTGTCCACGCAGCGACGGAATCTGGTCCGTCCGCTGCACGCCGATCGTCAGCCGACCTTCGCCGTTCATGGCGTCGCGCGCGTTCACCGCGAGATTGATCAGCGCGGTCTGGAATTGCGCGATATCGGCGAGCGTGAACAGCTTGACGTCGTCGATCACCGGTTCGATCTGGATGCGGCTGCCGACCAGCGGCCGGATCAGCTGCACCACGCTCTCGACCTGCTCGCCGACATTGAACACCTGCGGCGTCAGCGGCTGCCGCCGCGCGAAGGCCAGCAATTGCCCGGTCAGCTTGGAGGCGCGCTCGACCGTCTCGGAGATCGCGTCGACGTAGCGACGTCGGCGTTCTTCGGCGAGATCGCGGCGGCGCAGGAAGTCGGTCGCCGAGCGGATGATCGTGAGCAGATTGTTGAAGTCGTGCGCGACGCCGCCGGTGAGCTGGCCGACGGCCTCCATCTTCTGCGATTGCCGCAGCAGATCCTCGCCCTGGATGCGCTCCGTGATATCGACAGCCTCGGCGACCGCGCCCATGATGGCCTCGTGCTGATCGAACAGCGGCCGCATCGACAGCTCGAAATGCCGATCCATATCGGCAAATTCGAGCCGCACCTCGGTGCGGAAGCTGTCGCCGGCGAGCACGCGCGCAAACGCGGTGCGCAGCATCTCGCTCACACCCTTCGTGTAGGTGAACCACGGCGCGTCCCAGAGCGGCTGGCCGATGACATCGACACCGCCGGCGCGCATGCCCATCACAGCAATGCGGTTGGCATGGGTGATGCGGCCTTCGACGTCGAGAATGGCCTGATACTGATTGCTGGTGTCGAAGATGGCGCGCATGCGCGCCTCGTTGGCGGCGAGCTGCGCGGTGCGCTCGCGGATGCGCTCCTCGAGCGTCTCGTTGAGGCGGCGCAGCTCGATTTCGCCCTGCTTGGCCGCCGTCACGTCATGGGCGACGCCGATGAATCCGATGTGCCGGCCATCGGCGTCCCAGCGCGGCTGCGATTCCGAGCGCAGCCAGCGCCACTCGCCATCGGCACGGCGATAGCGCGCCTCCAGGAAGAACGGCTTCAGCGAGCATTCGCCGGATTGCTGCTGGCTGAGGACGCGCGCCAGATCTTCGGGGTGGAGCGCCTTGCGCCAGTCGAAGGCGAGCGCCTCCTCGTGCGACACACCGAGGAAGTCGACATAGGCGCGATTGACGAAGGAGCGGGTGCGGTCGAGCTTCGTGACCCAGATCGGCACCGGCGCGCTGTCGGCGATCAGCCGGAAGCGCTGCTCGCTCTCGCGCAGCTTGGCCTGCGCCTGCATCTGATCGGTCACGTCGATATGGGCACCGACCAGGCGGATGGCGCGGCCGTTCCAGTCGCGCTCGATGCGCGCGATGACGCGGATCCAGCGGGTCTCGCCATCGCTCGGCCGGATGATCCTGTATTCGGTGGTATAGTCCTCCTGCTTGCTCTTGACCGCGGCAATGAAGTCCTGCTCGGCCTTGGCGCGATCGTCGGGATGAACGCGCTTGACCCAGTCTTCGTGCGTTTCGTTGGCGGCCTCGGAGGGCAGGCCGTGAATGATCAGATATTCGGGCGAGCGGCGGTTGCGAAAGCCTTCGCGCAGATCGACCTCGACGCCGCCGACCCGGGCGATGCGCTGGATGCGCGCGAGCTCCGCTTCGCGCTCCTGCAGCGCCCGGTAGGCCTGATCGCGATCCCTGGCGATCTCCTCGATGTGCTGCCGCAGCTCGGCCGCGCCAGCGACTTCGGGGACGATTTCGTCTCGTGGCGCATCCGCGCTGCTCATGCTGACCTGCACCGGGAAAGCAAGGGGTCGCCGGACCATTTCACCTGACGTGTTCGGAAGCGTGGCGACATTGGGTTGAATGACAACAAATTGGCCAGCGATTGAGGCGGACGAACGCCCGCGCAATGAAAACGTTGAGGCAGATAAAAAGTTCCGCAGCCCCGGAACGGACTGTTACTGTCATGCGTCGTCAGGCGCTAGACACCGCAACGCGTAGGTCCATACCGTGAAGCTCTTCGTCTGTCAGGCCTGCAAGAATATCCTGTATTTCGAGAATCGCAGCTGCGGGCGCTGCGGCCATCAGCTCGCCTTCATGCCGGAGCGGCAGACGCTGTCGGCGATCGAGCCGGCCGAGCAGGGCTTTCGGACCTTGGCCGACGGCCGGGAAGGGCGATTCTTTTGCGCCAATGCCGAGCACGATGCCTGCAACTGGCTGCTCGAAGCCAGCGAGACCTCAGGCTTCTGTCGCGCCTGCCGGCACAATGGCACCATTCCCAATCTCTCCGACCCAGCGCAGCTCGCCGGCTGGCGCGAATTGGAGGTGGCCAAGCACCGGCTGTTCTATTCGCTGATCCGCTGGAAGCTGCCGTTGAGGACGCGGATCGAGGACCCGCAGCACGGCCTCATCTTCAACTTCCTCGCCGACGACCCGGCAGGCCAGCAGAAGGTGATGACCGGGCACGATAACGGCCTCATCACGATTGCGCTCGCCGAAGCCGACGACATCGAGCGCGAGCGGCGCCGGCTCGAAATGGACGAGCCGTATCGGACACTGCTCGGGCATTTCCGCCACGAGGTCGGGCATTACTTCTGGGACGTGCTGGTGCGCGATGCCGGCAAGCTCGAGGCTTGCCGCGCTGTTTTCGGCGATGACAGCCAGGATTATGGCGAGGCCCTGAAGCGCCACTACGACGCGGGGGCGCCGGCGAACTGGCAGGACAATTACGTCTCGGCCTATGCGACCACCCACCCCTGGGAGGATTTTGCCGAGACCTGGGCGCACTATCTGCACATCGTCGACACGCTGGAGATGGCCTCTGAGTTCGGCATCGAGATCGATCCGCCGGCCGACCAGATCGGCGGGCTCACCGCGCGCGTCACCTTCGATCCCTATGTCGTGGAGGATGTCGACACCATCGTCAACGCCTGGCTGCCGTTCACCTTCGCCATGAACAGCGTCGCCCGGGCGATGGGGGCGCGTGACCTCTATCCGTTCATCCTGACGCCGCCGGTGATCGAGAAGCTCGGCTTCATCCATGCGCTAGTGCGTCAAAGCGGACCAAAGGCCTCCGCGGCGCCCGCCGAAAAGCCGCAGGTTGCGCCGAAGCAGGCGGTCGGGGCGGCGTGATCCGCCTTGACTCCGTAGAACATAAAGTGAACATGATGACGTGACCGGAGCGGGGATCGCCATCACGCCATGCCATCTGAATTGCACGCCGAAACCGGACCGTCCGAGGATGCGGCGCTGGACGCCGCCGTCGACCAAGCCATCGCAGCCTGCGGTGGTGACCTTCGGGCCACCATTCGCGCGCTGATTGTTGCGAACGATTTTCTCGAGACCGAGGTCACCGAGCTGATGAAGGCAGTGTCGCACGCCTACACGCGGGGACGTTTCAACAGCTATTCCGGCTGACGGGACGGCTGGTCTCTGGCATGCCTGCTCAATGCGCGGGGATCGCGCCGAGAGTCGGGTTGCACGCGGGCGATTTTGCTATAGACGAACCGCTTAAGCTCGCGGTGGTCGCGCCTGTGCCGTGAGCGGGGAGCCCGCCCAAAGGTATCAAGAAAAAACATGTTCAAGACCATTCTGATCGCGAACCGCGGCGAGATCGCCTGCCGGGTCATCAAGACCGCCCGCCGCATGGGAATCAGGACTGTTGCGGTCTATTCGGAAGCCGATCGCGATGCGCTGCATGTCGAGATGGCCGACGATGCCGTGCTGATCGGGCCCCCCGCCGCCGCCGAGAGCTATCTGCTGATCGACCGCATCGTCGAGGCCTGCAAGAAGACGGGTGCGGAAGCGGTGCATCCCGGCTATGGCTTCCTGTCCGAGCGCGAGGCATTCCCGCGCGCGCTCCAGGAGAATGGCATCGTCTTCATCGGGCCCAACCCCGGTGCGATCGCCGCGATGGGCGACAAGATCGAATCGAAGAAGGCCGCCGCCAAGGCCAAGGTCTCGACCGTGCCCGGCTTCCTCGGCGTGATCGAGGACGACAAGCACGCCGTGCGCATCGCCGACGAGATCGGCTACCCCGTGATGATCAAGGCCTCCGCCGGCGGCGGCGGCAAGGGCATGCGCATCGCGCATTCGACCGCCGAGGTCGCCGAAGGCTTCAACCTGGCGAAGGCCGAGGCCAAGGCCTCGTTCGGCGACGATCGGGTCTTCGTCGAGAAGTTCATCGTCGATCCGCGCCACATCGAGATTCAGGTGCTCGGCGACAAGCATGGCAACGTGATCTATCTCGGCGAGCGCGAATGCTCGATCCAGCGCCGCAACCAGAAGGTCATCGAGGAGGCGCCGTCGCCGCTGCTCGACGAGGAGACGCGGCGCAAGATGGGCGAGCAGGCGGTCGCGCTCGCCAAGGCCGTGAACTACGACTCCGCCGGCACCGTGGAGTTCGTCGCCGGCCAGGACAAGAGCTTCTACTTCCTGGAGATGAACACCCGTTTGCAGGTCGAGCATCCGGTCACCGAGCTCGTCACCGGCATCGACCTCGTCGAGCAGATGATCCGCGTCGCGGCCGGGGAGAAGCTTGCGCTCCAGCAGAAGGACGTTGCGCTCACCGGCTGGGCGGTCGAGTCGCGCGTCTATGCCGAGGATCCGTTCCGCAACTTCCTGCCCTCGATCGGTCGTCTCACGAAGTATCGCCCGCCGGCTGAGAGCAAGGCTCATGGCATCACCGTGCGCAACGATACCGGCGTGCAGGAGGGTGGCGAGATCTCGATCTATTATGATCCGATGATCGCCAAGCTGGTTACGCACGCGCCGTCGCGCGCCGCAGCCATCGAAGCGCAGTCGACCGCGCTCGATGCGTTCTATGTCGACGGCATCCGCCACAACATCCCGTTCCTGTCGGCGCTGATGAACCATCCACGCTGGCGCGAGGGCCGGCTGTCGACCGGCTTCATCGCCGAGGAATTTCCCAAGGGCTTTGCCGCGCGTGCACCCGAAGGCGAGATCGCGCGCCGGCTCGCGGCGGTGGGGGCTGCGATCGATCACGTGCTCGGCGAGCGCAAGCGCCAGATTTCGCAGCAGATGATCGGCCGTCCGGTGAAGCGCCAGGGTCGCCGCGCGGTCTGGCTCGGCCGCGACGAGATCCTGCTCGACATCACCAGGGACAATGGCGCGATTACCGTCCGCTTTGTCGGCGCCGACGGCAAGGTGGGTCCGGCGCATGCGCTGGTCTCGGAGTGGAAGCCGGGCGACGCGGTGTGGCACGGCACGATCGACGGCGCTGACATCGCGGTGCAGACGCGCCCGATCCCGAACGGCGTGCGGCTTGCGCATCAGGGCGTCGAAGCGCCGGTCTACGTCTACACGGAAGCGGAAGCCGCGGCGGCGCGGCTGATGCCGGTCGTCACTGCCGGCGACAGCGGCAAGAAGCTGCTGTGTCCGATGCCGGGCCTCGTGGTCTCGATCGCCGTCACTGAAGGGCAGGAGGTCAAGGCCGGCGAGACGCTCGCCGTGATCGAAGCCATGAAGATGCAGAACGTGCTGCGCGCCGAGCAGGATGGAACGGTGAAGAAGGTCCATGCATCGGCGGGAGCGACGCTGGCCGTCGATGCGCTGATCCTGGAGTTCGCGTAAATCTAACCGCCGTCATTGCGAGCGCAGCGAAGCAATCCAGGGTCCGGCACGCAATTCTGGATTGCTTCGGCGCTTCGCCCCTCGCAATGACGAGGGAGGAGTCCGGGATGACCTTCCGTTCACGCCGAGAAGCCTTGCGCGCAATCCTCGCCGGCGACCGCTGCGTTCATCCCGGCTCCGTCTATGACGCGATCTCCATCCGCATTGCCGAGGACCTCGGCTTTCCCTTGGGCATGTTCGGCGGCTCGGCCGCCGCGCTTGCCGTGCTCGGCGATCCCGACATTGCGCTGATCACACTCACCGAGCTCGCCGAGCAGATGCGGCGGATGTCGCGCGCGGCAGCGCTGCCGGTGCTGGTCGATGCCGATCACGGCTACGGCAATGCGATGAACGTCCGCCGCACGGTGCAGGAGCTGGAGGCCGCCGGGGCCGCCGGTCTCACCATCGAGGACACGCTGCTGCCGCAGGCCTATGGCGCGGCCAAGCCGCAGCTGATCTCGCTGGATGAAGGCGTCGGCAAGGTCAGGGCCGCGCTCGATGGCCGTGGCGATCCCTCCCTGGTCATTCTGGGGCGCACGGGGGCCACCGCGATCTCGTCGCTCGACGACGCGATGGCACGCGCCAGGGCCTATGAGGCCTGCGGTGTCGATGGCTTGTTCTTCACCGGCATCACCGCGCGCGGCCAGCTCGATGCGATTGCCGCGGCGACGACGTTGCCGATCGTGCTTGGCGGCGCGCCGGAGGAGATGTCGGACCTCGGCTATCTGTCCTCGCGTCGTGTTCGGATCGCGCTGCAGGGCCATGCACCGATCGCAGCTGCGATGCAGGCAGTGTATGATACGCTGAAGGCATTGCGCGACGGCACGTCACCAAAACAGCTGAAGGGGCTGCCGTCGGCCGAGCTGACGGCGCGCGTCATGCGCGAGGCCGACGTGAAGAAGCGCCTGCGTGATTTTCTGGGGCTCGGATCATGAGTGATCACGCCATTGTCCACGTCGCGGTGCGCGGCCGCGTCCAGGGCGTCGGCTATCGCGCCTGGGTCGAGGACCAGGCGATCCTGAACGGCCTCGAAGGCTGGGTTCGCAACCGCGTCGATCGCAGCGTCGAGGCGGTGTTCGCAGGCCCGGCCGATGACGTCGCCGTCATGGTCGCAGCCTGCCGGAAAGGCCCCCCGGCTGCCCGCGTCGACGCGGTGACGGACATGCCGGGCACCGTCGATCAGCTCGCGCTGCGCCGGCCCGGGGAAGAGTTCTCGGTTCTGCCGACAGCGTAGTTGCGGCGCTCACCGCGCTGAAATCACCAGCGCCCGGATCTGCCCCACGACCGGTCCATCTCCGAAGCGTCGCTGGAGCGCGTTCGCCGCCGCTTGCGTCACGGTCGCAAGGTCGGGCGTGCCCCGCGCTTCGATCTCGCCGCGCATCGGCGTGCCCTGGCAGAAGGCGATGGCCGGCTCTTGCGCAGAGGCGGCGCGGCTGCGGTGAGGCAGAGTCTCGATGATGATGTCGGAGAAACCAGCTTCGCTCAGGTCGGCCCTGATCTTCACCGGATCGAAATAGCCGTGTGGCGTACGGGTGAAGAACTGCGGCGGGTTGTCTGGGAAGACCTGCTGCAGCGTCTCGTGCACGACATGGGCGAACTCATTGTCCTCGATCCGGTCCCAGACATTGAAGACGAAGCGTCCACCTGGTCTCAGCAGGCGGCGCGCCTCGGCATAGCCCTTGACGCGATCCGGGAAGAACATCACGCCGAACTGGCACGCGACGACATCGAAGCTCGCATCGGCAAAGGGCAGGGCTAGCGCATCGGACTGCTGAAAGCTGATGCGGTCAGCGCCGGCGAGATGGGTCTTCGCCTGCATCAGCATCGGCTCGTTGAGGTCGGTCGCGGTGATCCGCACCTGCGGCGGCAATTTCGCATGGAAGGCGCGGGTCCCCGCGCCGGTTCCCGCCGCCGTTTCCAGTACGTGCTGAGGCGTGAACCTCGCGACACGGTCCGCAAGATCCTGCGCGTAGGGCGCGAAGATCATCGGAACCAGCAGCTGATCGTAGATCTGCGGGATCGATCCGGTGAAGGCCTTATCGGATGCCGTCATGGCTTGCTCCTGTTCCAACGGGGCAGGGGTGGTCGTTGCCGGAAGCGGGATGTGCACCTGGATGTCCGTCTCGCCAGCCGCCACCCCGGTTCATCTCGAGGCCGCTCTTGACAATCGATCTCGTCAGTCAGATATTTCTGTCATGACAGAAACAACCGGCAAAAAGAAACTTCCTCCCGCGGTCGAGCGCTTCATCCTCAACTGGGGCGACATGGGCGACCAGTGGGGCGTGAACCGCTCGGTGAGCCAGATCCACGGTCTGTTGTATCTCGCGGAGAGACCGATGACCGCGGAGGACATCGCCGACACGCTCGGCATGGCCCGCTCCAACGTCTCGAACTCGCTGAAGGAGCTGCTCGCCTGGGACCTGATCCGGAGGGTGCCGATCCTCGGCGATCGCCGCGATCATTTCGAGGCGGAGACCGACATCTGGGAGGTGGCGCAGCGCATCGCCGCGGGCCGCAAGCAGCGCGAGATCGATCCCGCCATCGCGGCGTTGCGCGCCTGCGTCGCGGAGGCGACGGCCGATCCCGGCATCAGCACTGTGGCGAGCAAGCGCCTGAAGGACATGCTCGCATTCACCGAGTTGGTCGACCGCTGGTACGTGCAGATGCTGAAGGTGCCGCGGCCGCGTCTGGTCGCGCTGATCAAGCTCGGCGAGAAGATTGCAAACCTGCTGCCATTGGGACGATCCAGGTCCGGCAGCGATTAGGTGAAGTGGAGGGCGTCATGGTGAGTCTACGACATCTTGGATCCGCAGCGCCCGCCAATGCCAGGCTTCACGACGATCACAGGTTTCGCGCGCTGCTGTCGCCGGAGGATTGGGGACGGCTGCCGGTCTCGATCTGGCGGCGCTTCTCCAAGCGGCTCACCGACGGGGCGACGGTCGTCTATGTCGGCGAAGTCGATCAGGCCGAGATGAGCCGCGCCGGCTTCTGGTTCGCGCAAGCCGCGCGGCTGATCGGCGGGCCGCTGCCGACCAGCGCCAACGCCGGCGTGCCGCTGATCGTCACGGTCACGGAGGATGCCGCGAGCGGCGGCCAGATCTGGACCCGCGTCTGCGGCCGTCCGCACGGGTTTCCTCAGGTCATTCATTCCGCGAAGCGCTTCGCCGGTCCGACCGGGCTCGAGGAGTATCTCGGCTGGGGCCTGAGCATGAGCCTGCGCGTCTGCGTGACCGATGGTGCGCTCGCCTTTCAGAGTGCCGGCTATACGATCGCACTCGCGGGCCGGCGCTGGACGCTGCCGTCCTGGCTCACGCCTGGACATCTCACCGTCACCCATTCCGATCTCGGCGCCGGCGCCTTCCGCTTCGCGCTCGAGATCGTCCATCCGCGCTTCGGCCGGATCATCCGCCAGAGCGCCGTGTTCCGGGAGTCCTCGCCATGACGCCGCTGCTCTGGTCTTTGATCGCCGTCCAGATCGTGATGGGGGTGTTCGACACCTTCTATCATCACGAGTTCACCGAGCGCCTCGCGTGGCGCCCGTCGCAGCGGAATGAGCTGAAGCTGCACGGCATCCGCAATCTGCTCTATGCGCTGCTGTTTGCCGTTCTCGGCTGGTGCGAGCCGCATGGACTGTTCGCAATTCTCGTGCTCACGGTGCTCGTCGCCGAGATCGCGATCACCCTGACGGATTTTGTGGAGGAGGATCTGACGCGCAAGCTGCCGCCGAGCGAGCGCATCAATCACACATTGCTCGCCATCAATTATGGCGCCATCCTGATGCTGCTGGTCCCCTTGCTCGTCGACTGGGCGATGCAGCCTTCGGCCGTCGTGCTTGCCCATGCCGGCCTTCTGAGCTGGATCGCCGCCGCGGCCGCCATCGGCGCCGGCCTGTGCGGCCTGCGTGACTTCGCGGCCGCCGCGCGGCTCGGGCGAATGTCCCAGCCTGACGCGAGCGGACTGGTCGCGGCGCTCCCGGCGGCACAGACGATCCTCATCACAGGCGCCACCGGTTTCATCGGCGCGCGTCTCGTTGCGAGCCTTGCCTCGTCCGGCCATCACGTGATCGCGCTGGTGCGCGACCCGGCCAAGGCAGCTCACCTGCCGCCGCCGCTGACCTTGCTCACCAACCTCGATCAGGTCGCTTCGGATACCCGCATCGATGCGATCGTCAATCTCGCCGGCGAGCCGATCGGCAACGCGCCGTGGACCGCGGCCAAGCGCGCGGCGATCCTGCAGTCGCGGCTCGCCACGACCGAGGCCGTCGTCGCCCTGATCGCGCGGCTCGAGCGCAAGCCGAAGGTGCTGGTGAATGGCTCGGCGATCGGCTGGTATGGCCTGTGGCAGGACCAGCCGCTGACGGAATCGGCCAAGTCGCATGCCTGTTTCAGCCATGACCTCTGCGACGCTTGGGAGGAGGCCGCGCGCGGAGCGGAACCACATGGCGTGCGCGTGACGCTGCTGCGCATCGGGCTCGTCGTCGGTCGCGACGGCGGCTTCCTGTCCCGCATGCTGACGCCGTTCGAGTTCGGCCTGGGCGGTCCGTTCGGCTCCGGCGCGCAATGGATGTCGTGGATCGAGCGCGACGATCTGGTCCGTCTGATCGCGCATGTCATTGCGACCGAGGCAATCAGCGGGCCCGTCAACGCCACGGCACCGCTGCCCGTGCGGAACATCGCCTTCACCGCCGAACTCGCGCGCTGCCTGCGGCGTCCCGCGCGGCTACGCGTTCCCGCCGGCCTGCTGCGCCGTCTCGGCGGCGACTTCGCCGAGGAGTTGCTGCTCGGCGGCCAGCGCGTCGTGCCGAACAAGGCGCTGTCGACCGGCTTCGTGTTCCGCCACCAGAGTCTGCGCAGCGCGCTGGAGGCGATCCTGTGAGCTGCTCACGACCGAGCGGAGCGAGCGGCCGTCGCCGACGGCAGCTCGCCGAACGTGGCGCGGTAGTAGCGGGCGAAGTGACCGGCATTGGTGAAGTTGCAGGCCGCGGCGGCGCCGGCCACGGTCACCGCGGGATCGCCCGAGCGCAGCATCTCATGCGCGCGGCGCAGGCGCACCGCCTTGGCGAAGGCCATAGGTGAGTAGCCGCGCACGCGCTCGAACACGCGGAAGATCGAGCGGGCGCTGACGCCGGCCTCGCGCGCCAGGCGCTCGATCGTGATCGGCTCGTGCCAATTGGCCTCGATGTAGTCTTCGAGCCGCTTGACCAGTCCGAAGTCGGGCATCGGCGCCGGATCGATCAGCATATCGCGGAAACGGTGGCGGCTGGCGCAGAGAAAGGCGACGTGCACCGCCTCTTCCAACTCGCGGTAGACGGCAACCGGAAAGGCGGCATCCTGCTCGCTGAGCTGGGTGGTCAGGAATTCGAGCAGGCGGAGCAGGCTGCGGGCCTGCGGATCGGCGGAGGGGATGGCGGCGTCGATCGCATAGTCGGCGCGCGGCTGCACGCCGATCAACGCTGCGAGCCGCTGTTGCAACACCTTCGGATCGAGCCGCAACGTGAGCCGCCGGTGGCCGCCTTGGCAGGCCATCTGCCACGGCACGCCCGCCGGCGCGACCGCGAACTGCTGCTCGCTGACATCGGTGGCCTCGCCGCGGGCGCAACTGACGGCGCGTCCCCTCGTAGCGATCTGCAGGCGGATGAAATCGGCGGGCCGGTGGTCGGAAACCAGGTCGCAGGTGGTGGTGCCGAAGGCGAGGCCGATGGTCTGGAGCTCGATCAGGTTGACCACCGCCTCGAAACGTTCGGCGTGGCGAAAGTCGATGCGGTCGGCGCCGAGCTTCCGGTTCGCGAGGTCGCGCAGCACCTCGGCGCTGGAGGTTCGAATCAAGGCGTGGCGATGCAGAGGTTCGAGGCCACTCGAAGCAACGCCGCTCGAAGCAACGCCGGATGTGCCCGTGGTCGCCGGGCTCGGCTTTGGTGAAGCGCTGACGAGGTCAGTTGCGGTCAAGAGACGGTTCAAGCCGCTTCTCCTGAGCTTCGAATGTTAGCCCATGCTACATGACGTCGGGTCCGCGTCAATTACTTCGACAGCGAAGCGCTTCGGAACGCCGCCGCCAGTGTGCGCAACGCCGCGCGTTTGGCAGCGTCGCTGACCTTGGCATGAAGGATGACCTTCGACCGGCCGAGCTTCGGCAAGCCAAGGGCTGGGCCGCTATCGACCAGACCTGCCGGAGCGATTCGGCGCGCCAGCGGTGCGACTGCAAGCCCGGCCTGTGCGGCCGCCACGACTGCGCCGACACCGCCGCCGACGAAGGTCTCGACAAAGGACAATTTCGCCTTGTCCAGCGCGCGTACCGCAAGGGCACGTACGCCGCACGGTGCGGCCAGCGTGGCGAGCGGCAGCGGGCCGCCGGCGGGCGCACGAAATCGAGGGCTCGCGAACCAGCCGAACTCGTCATCGGCGAGGCTCTCGCCGCCGCGACGCGAGGCCTCCTGGCGGATGATGATCGCATCGAGTTCGCCCGCGTCGTACAGGTCGAGCAGGTCGCGCGAGAAGCCGATGCCGACCGACAAAGCGAGCTCCGTGGTGATGGCGTGATACTGCTGCAGCATGGGGACCAGCTCCGGGCCCGCGGCATGATCGCTGATGCCGAGCGCGAGCCGCGGCCGGATGCGGGGCGTCCCGGCCAGCGCGAGATCATGGGCCGCGACGAGGGCGCGGGCGTTGTCGACGAAGGCCGCGCCATCGGCCGTGAGCCGCACGGCGCGCGGGGAGCGCTCCAGCAGCCGCTTTCCGAGCGCAGCCTCCAACCGCTGCAGCTTCAGGCTGACGGCGGCCTGGGTCGTGCCCAGCGCCTCGGCCGAGCGCGTGAAGCTTTGCAGGTCGGAGACCAGCAGGAAGGCGCGGACCGCCGCGATGTCGAGCGTCGGAGTCATTTCAAATGCTTATCATTGATATCCGTCATGATAGCATACAGAAATGATGGGTCACGCGCTAGGTTCTGGTTCGCAGGCGGCCTTGCCGCCGTTCATGAGAAAGAGCCCACCATGCCCCTGATCAACATCGTCTATGCCAGCTCGCATCGCTCACCCACGCTGAAAAAGGACATCGCGGACGCCGTCACCGCGTTGACGGCGCGCATTCTCGGCAAGGATCCCAAGGTCACCGCGGTCATCGTCTCGGAAGCCGACCCGGCCGACTGGTTCGCCGGCGGCGCCTCGCTGGCGGAGCAGGGGCTCGCCAGCTATTGGATCGACGTCCACGTCACCGAAGGCACCAACACCAAGGACGAGAAGGCGGCCTATCTCGCTGCAGTCTTCGCGCGCATGGCCGAGCTGATCGGGCCGCTGCATCACGAGACCTATCTGCATGTCGACGAGGTCAGGGGCGATGCCTACGGCTTCGGCGGGCTGACCCAGGAGCGCCGCTACATCGCCGCCAGGCTCGGCGTGCCGCCGCAGCCGGGAGGCGCCTGAGCTCACGCGGTCTCCGGCAGGGCCGCGACTGTGGCGCCAAAGACGCTCTCGAACGCCTGCCGGAGCGCCACGTCGACATCGGCCATGGTCACGGGCAGGCCGAGATCGACCAGGCTGGTGACGCCGTAGCGTGGATCGGTGACGCCGCAGGGCACGATGGCCTGGAAGTGCGACAGGTCGGGCTCGACATTGATGGCGATGCCGTGGAACGTCACCCAGCGCTTCAGCCTCACGCCGATCGCGGCGATCTTGTCCTCGAAGCCCTGGCCCTTGTCGGGCCGTTTGACCCAGACACCGACGCGATCCTCGCGCCGCTCGCCGCGGACGCTGAACGCGTCGAGCGTGCGGATGATGGTCTCCTCGAGCGCCGCGACATAGGCGCGCACATCCGGCCGGCGCCGCTTGAGGTCGAGCATGACATAGGCCACGCGCTGGCCCGGGCCGTGATAGGTGACCTGGCCGCCGCGCCCTGTCGCAATGAACGGAAAGCGCGGGTCGCGCAGATCCTCCGGCTTGCCCGAGGTGCCGGACGTGTAGACCGGCGGATGCTCCAGCAGCCAGACCAGCTCCTCGGCGTCGCCGGCAGCGATCGCCGCCGCCCGGGCCTCCATGACCGCGGTCGCCTCGGCGTAATCGACCAGCTGCTCGGAAATGCGCCACGCGACCGCGTTGCCGGGCGGGCCGGCAAAGGTGGAAAGGTCGAGCGTTTCGCGGCTGTTAACCATTGGCTAACCACAACATGGTGATGTCTCGGGTAACGGAATCCAGTGACTTCGGTGCTCTCGCAGTGTCAACCCTCGATAAAGTGACAGTCGACCTGATGGTCGTTCTCGGCACCTGCTCCATGCCCATCCACCAGGTTCTGCGGCTGTCCCGCGGCGCCATCATCGAGCTGGACGCCACCGAGGCCGACGACGTCAAGGTGCTGGCCAACAACCTGCCGATCGCCAACGGCGTCGTGCTGGTCGACCGCAACCGCATTGCGGTCGAGGTCAAGCATATGCTGCCGCGCTCGCCGACGCCGACCACGCGGTAGCCTCCCGGGGCGGCCACGAAAACCATCCACAATCCGGTATTTTAGGGCAGGGCGGGCCTTGTCGCCCCGACATCGATTTGATACACGGGCGCCACTGATCCGGTGCCGCTGTTTCCTCTGGCTCCGGCTTCTTTTAGCGCTCGTGGCGGAATTGGTAGACGCGCTGCCTTGAGGTGGCAGTGGGTAACACCGTGGGGGTTCGAGTCCCTCCGAGCGCACCACAAACCCACATTTTCCCTTGATATCGTTACAGTTTTTTCCGGATGTGACCCGGGAATGTTACCACTCCGTTCCCGTGGCCTGTTCCTGTCTTGTTTTCTTCAGGCCCTCGCAGAAAATCATCGAGCAACTGGCCCTGATCGAAGGCGACAACCTTGTCCATGCCGCTCATTCCCAGCTTCTCGCAGTTGGCTTGAGCAATGTAGTGCGCAGGCATTTTTGGGTCCGTCCACCCGAACATTGCCATCATCTGGCTTTCGGTACATTCGGCATAGGCGGCCACTTCCGCCCGCGCCTTGCGCACCCCGTGGCAGCTCTTCTTGGGCTCATTGACGCCGCCTAGAACGGCGTACTTCTTGAACTTCATCGCCCAAGCTTTCTTGTTCATCGGCAAGACGCGGCCTCTCACGCATTTGCCCGTGAAGACCTCAGCGCCGATGATGCTGGCCGCTCGTGCCGCGCGCAGGCTCTCAGCAAATTCCGGGTGCACTGGCACCGTGACGGTGGTGTTGCCCCGGCTCTTCTCGGTTGCAATCTGGACTGCCATCTTGCGGACGATCTGGCGCAGATGCGGTGGTCCGAAGCGGTGAGCATCACCCAGCCGTAGAAAAGTGTAGTGGAGGATGTCGAACATCAACCGCGCCTCCGTACCAAGCGGCCACCTAGCCCGATAACGCGTCATGTCCTCCTCGGTCCAGGGCAGAAAGCCGCCGCTTTCCCGCGAGGCCCTGGCCTTGCCAGATCGCAGCCCAATCGTTGGATCGTCGTCTTCGTTGAGGTGGCCCTCGTCGGTCATCCATCGCACCATGCTACGAAGCGCAGACAAAAGGTTGCCTGCCTGCGACGGCGTGCGCGCCTTCATCTCGGCCTTGATCACCTTTCGGCTCAGAACCGCGAAAGGCTTTTCGCCGTTCTCGGCAAGAAGGCTTTCGATGAGTCCGGTCCTCTGCAGCCGCGTCGAGGGGGCAAGACCCTCTTGGCCGACGCTGAGATCGCCAAGCCAATGGTCGCTTTGTCGGTATCCATGCCAGTACCAGCGTAGCGTGCCGGGCTTGGGGGCCGAAAGCGGTAGAGCAGGGCAGGGCTCAGCGCGCTGCTTTTGCGCGTTCATATAGTCGCCGGGATTGCCGTAGAGAGCGATCTGCCCCTTCACGGCAGCATCCACTTCGCAATCGAACGCGCTCGTACCGAAGTCAGCTGTGATCCGAATTTTCGGCAACCGATTGCGAAGCTGAACATAGTAACGCGTCTGACAACGGGAAGTTCTATAATGATCTCAATGGGCCAAAAACACCAAAAATGTCAGAATGGTCGCTGAAAACACTACGGTATTTCGAGACTTCTAAGCTGAATACGAGGGTTCGATTCCCTTCACCCGCTCCGGCGATTTCAGACACTTATCGGACTTGTGAATTTCCATTCCGACAAGCGTTCACTTTATGGCCGCCCGCTTGCGAGGTTTGATGCGCTTGATCTGCGGCTCCTGCTTGGCCTCGTCGTCGTGGTGGAGGTAATGCACCATCGCTTTGGCCGATGACCATTGGCCCTTCTTCATCAACTGCGTTTCGGTGAGTCCCGATGTGTTCGCTTCCGTGGTTTCCGCCATGTCGGCCGAACGACGTGAACGTCAAATCAGGCCGCAAGCCCGCGGCTAGAATGATCTTCTTCGAAATGCGCTCGACTTGCGTGAGCACCTTGCCTTTGCCGCTCCAGGGCAGACCACTGCCGTCTCGGCGTAGCATCAGGCCGCCCGTTGGCCAGACAACGTCGTCTGCATGATTGCGTCCAGCTCGGCCATCAGCTCGAGGAACAAGGTCTCGCCAGTCTCATCGAGCAGTCGGCGTTTCGCGCACCGGCTGCCCCGGCGCGCGCACCTACAGTCCCAATTTGGAGAATGGGTTGACGGCAGGCACTCTCTTCTCTTCTGCACGCTGTCCGACGAACCATGCACGACGGCATGCTGTCATCGCAGCGTTCGCGAAGCGCCGGCGTTCCCGCTGTACGACGTTGCCGTCGGCATCCTTCTCTATGAGCAGCTTCGCAGATACAGCGTCGACGAAGCCCTTTGTAAAGTCGGCGATCTGCTTCAGATCGACGGCTGACATCAAATTGCCAAGTGGGGGCTGGCGCACTTCTCCAGAAAATTTGATCGCTCTACCAGAGGGCGCGTTTGGTCGCAGCTTCAATCTTTTATTGTTTGGAGGGTAAATATCACCTATGGTTGAACCGGGGCCGGCTCGCACTGCTGACATCCAGCCAGCGGCGTTTTCCGGCACGGAGCGGGAGCCATGCCGGGGATGACCGCGTCTTCATTCGTTTTTTTTGACAAGTTGCTGGTTGGCGTGATCGCGCTCGGCGCGGTCGCCGTGACTGCAAGTCCCGTGGCTGCGGCGGTGTGCGACGGGCACCGCATCATGCACGCCGACGTCGTCGCCTTCGATCAGCCCATGATGATCAACCGGCTCGGCACCAGCCGGCCGGAGGGCATGATCTACGCGCTGCGCCGCGACGTGGTGATGATCGATCCGTCGCAGGATTGGGTGCCCGGCAACGTCCAGCTCCGTTCCGACAAGCGGCCGCGACCGCTGGTGCTGCGCGTCAATGCCGGCGACTGTCTCAAGATCGACTTCCAGAACCTGCTCGCGCGGGTTCCGAAGAGCCCGCAGCAACCGGTGACGCGCACCGCATCCATTCACGTGACCGGGCTCGAGCCGGCGACGTCGATCAACGATGACGGGTTCGACGCCGGTGCCAATCCGGACGGTCAGGTCGGGCCCGGCGGGCGGCAGACCTACACATTATATGCGCCGTCCGAGGGCACGTACCTGATTTACAGCCCGGCCGGCGACTTCAACGGCTTCAGCACAACGCAGCAGATGGCAGGCCTGTTTGGCGCGGTGAACGTCGAGCCGAAGAGTGCCGAGTGGTATCGCAGCCAGGTTTCCAACGCCGACATGACGCTGGCGACGAGTGGTAACCGTAACGGACAGCCGCTCATCAACTACGAGGCCCGCTTCCGCGACGGTCCGCGCCGCGGACAGCCCGTGCTGAGCATGACCGACGGCGACGAGATCGTCGCCTCCGACCTCACCGCGCTGATCACCGGCCCGCGCCACGGCCGCTTCGCCAAGGGCAGCCGGCCGACCCAGAATCCGACGCTGCTGCCGGACCGCGAGGCGCCATTCCGCGAGATCACCTCGATCTATTCGGAATCGCTCGACCTCGTTCAGGCCTTCCCCGACTACTACACCACGCCCGGCACCAATCTGGTGGTCAGCGGCGGCGGCGACGGCTTTGCCATAAATTATGGCGCATCCGGCATCGTCAACGAGATCCTCGCCAATCGGCTCAAGATCGGCCCGTCGGCCGATTGTCCAGAGTGCAAGTTCGAAGAGTTCTTCCTGAGCTCATGGCCGGGCGGCGATCCCGGCATCGTGGTCGACGTTCCCGCCAATCTCAACTGCGCCGGCAACTGGCTGTCCAACATCGCGACATCGGGCGCCGGTGCCTCTGTCGGCACCGTCACCGTATCGGATTGGGGCACGAGCGGCTGCAAGAACGCTGAGACACCGCGGCTGAAGCCGACCAAGGCGTTCTATCCGGACGATCCGTCGAACGTCTATCACAGCTATCTCGGCGACCACACCATCTTCCGCGTGCTGCATGCCGGTGCATCCGTGCATCACGTCCATCACCATCACGCCCATCAATGGCTGTTCGCGCCCGATCAGCCCGGGAGCTCCTATCTCGACAGCCAGGCCATCGGGCCAGGTTCGACCTTCTCGATGGAGCTCGTCTATTTCGGCGCCGGCAACCAGAACCTGACCGCGGGCGACTCGATCTTCCACTGCCATTTCTATCCGCACTTCGCCTCGGGCATGTGGGCGTTGTTCCGCGTCCACGACACGCTAGAGCTGGGCACCGAGCTCGACGGTGACGGCCGGCCGAAGCCGGGCAGCCGCGCGCTGCCGGATCCGGAGATCGCGACGGGCACACCGACGCCGGCCGTGGTGCCGTTGCCGACCTACGCGCAGGCGCCGGTGCCGGCGCCGGTCGAGATCGCGGGCGGTCAAGTGCATTTCGCCAAGAAGCCCGATCGCAATCCCGGCTATCCGTTCTTCGTGCCCGGGCTCGCCGGTCACCGCGCGCCGCATCCGCCACTCGCTTTCGCGCGCGACAATCACACCGTGCTCGACGGCGGTCTGCCGCGCCATCTCGTGCTCGGCGGCCAAGTCAAGACCGAGGTGCACAGCCAGACCGATTACACCAAGAATCTCGACCGCATCGATGCCCTGCGCCTGCCAGAGGAGGGCACCGTTGTCGAGCAACTCGCAATGAAAGCGCATGAGCAGCGGTTGCATCGCGGCATCACGCCGGACGGTGCGCCGGCCGACTTCATCGAGACCGGCGCGCCGCGCGCCTCGGGCGCCCCGTTCGCCAATCCGACGCCGCCGGACCAGAAAGATGCGCCGAAGCGGCTCTACAAGGGCGCCGACGTGCAGATCGACACCGTCTTCAACAAGGCGGGCTGGCACTATCCGCAACAGCGCATGATGGCGCTGTGGAGCGACGTCAAGTCGTTGATCGACGGCACCAAGCCGCCGGAGCCGCTGTTCGTGCGCGCCAACAACGGCGAGACGGTCGAGTACTGGCAGTCCAACCTGGTGCCGTCCTATTACGAGCTCGACGACTACCAGGTGCGCACGCCGACCGACATCATCGGCCAGCACATCCATCTTGTGAAGTTCGACGTGCTGGCGGCCGACGGTGCCGCCAACGGCTTCAACTATGAGGACGGCACGTTCAGTCCGCAGGAGGTGCGCGACCGCATCAACGCGATCAACCAGCTCGGCGGCATGTGCGAGCCGCTGCCTGGCTTCGTCGACATCCCCGCGCAATGTCCGGCCGGCGCGCTGCGCAGGCCCAAGACGGCAATCCCGATTCCTGCGCTTGGCGACGGCCCGGGACAGGAATGGAAGGGCGCACAGGCCACGGTGCGGCTCTGGTATGTCGACCCGCTTAAGGATCTGGCGCGCGAGCGGTCCTACATGACCGTGTTCACGCACGACCATTTCTCGCCCTCGACCCATCAGGAGGCGGGCCTCTATGGCGGCGTTCTTATCGAGCCGAAGGGATCGACCTGGACGATGCCGGACGGCGCGCCTCTCGGGCAGGGACGCGACGACGGCGGACCGACGAGTTTTGCCGCCAATATCCTGCCGCCCGACGGCAGTGCGGACAAGAGCTACCGTGAGTTCGCGCTCGCCTGGGCCGACACCCAGCTGGTCTACGGCAACACCAGCAAGTCGCGGCCCGACTGCTATCCGACTCCGCCGAGCGCGCCGGGATGCGTCGCGCCTGCGAAGGCCTATACCGGCTGGACCGATACGCCGAACGCGATCAATCCGGCCTTCAACAACATCCCCACGCCGCCCGTGGTGCAACCTCTGGTGATCGCCGATTTCGGATCGGGCACCTTCTCGATGAACTATCGCAACGAGCCGCTGCCGTTGCGGCTCAACAACGCGAAGACCCCGGAGGCCGGGGATGCGGCCTGGTCGTACTCCTCGATCGATGGCCGCAACGCGCAGTTCTCTGTGCAGCCGACGGGGGGAAGCAAGATCAATCCGGCCTGCACCGACACTTCCTGCTTCATCTTCCCGAAGAATCCGATCAGCGCCGGCATGAATTACGAGGATCCCTATACGCCGCTGTTGAACGTGTTCCCGCAGGACCCCGTGCAGATCCGACTGCTGTCGGGCGGCTTCACCACCATGCACGACGTCATCACCCATGGCCTGCCCTGGAAGTTCGAGCCCTACAATCCGAACTCCGGCTGGCGCGAGAGCCAGCTCGCGCTGCTCAGCGAGCATTTCGAGCTGCACTTCACGGTGCCGCGTGCCGGCGATTATCTCTACGCCACCAGCGCCTCGTATGAGGGCATGAGCAACGGCCTGTGGGGATTGCTGCGCGCCTCGGAGAAGCAGGCCGGTCTCAAGCTGCTGCCGTCCAATCCGAAACCGGTCGACCTGCCTTTCTCGCCGCCTGATGTCGCCGAGAAGTGCGACGGCGGCGTACCGTGCCTGCGAGTCTTCGCCGTCACCGCGCTCACCATCGAGCAGGCGCTCGGCAAGGGCGCGGCGCTGACCTACAACGGCCGCGGACTGACCTTAAGCACCGGCTTCGCCACCAACGAGGTGCTCAACGATCCGATGGCGATCATCTACGTTCGCAACGAAGATCTGTGTGACCAAGGCTCGTCCGACTGCGTTCCCGGCGGCATGCTCAAGCGCGGCGTCACGGTCGAGCCGCTGGTGCTGCGCGTGGCGGCCGGCGACGTGGTGCAGGTCACCCTGAGCAACGCCGTCGACACCTCGGCGCCGACCTTCACCACCAGTATCTCCGGCGCGCGGCCCGGCGTTCCCTATTCGACGCCCTATGGCGGAATCAATCTCACGCCGTCCACGACCGTGGGACTGCATCCGCAACTGCTCGCGCAGGATGTCACCAGCAGCAATGGCATCAATGTCGGCGACAATCCGAACAGCACGGCCTCACCGATGAGCAACCGCACCTACAGATGGTACGCGGGAACACTCGAGGCCGGGCCCGGCGGCCAGCCGAAGGCGACGCCGGTCGAGTTCGGCGCGCTCAATCTGATGCCCGCCGATCCGCTCAACCATCCCTATCGCGGGCTGTTCGGCGGCCTCGTCGTCGAGCCGGCTGGCTCGAGCTTCGTCGAGGATCCGACGACCCATATGTCAGCGACCATCTTCCTCAAGGACGGCTCGTCGTTCCGCGAGTTCGTCGTGATCGGCCAGGACGATGCGGACATCCTGCTAAACGGCAAGTCCAACTATGCGTCGGGCAACGCGCTGTCGGCGATCAACTACAAGACCGAGCCTGCGGTTTACCGGTTCGGCCAGCTGCTGCAGAATTTCCCCAACTCGATCGGGCCGATTCAGAGCTGGACTAACCTGACCTTCAACGCGTCGCCGCCGCCGCCCGGCGACATCGGGACGCTTGCCCAGGTCAACTGGGCCGACGTCAACACCGCGCCTTACATCGCCAATCGCCTGGTCGGCGGCGATCCGCAGACGCCGGTCTTCCGCGCGCCGGCCGGCATGGCGTCGCGCTTCAGGCTGCTGCATGCCGGCGGCAATGGCGACAATCAGCAGGTATTCGAGCTCTCCGGCCATAGCTGGCAGGCCGAGCCCTACGTCAACAATTCCACTGGGATTGGCGACAACAAGACCTCGCCGGTCGTCTCCGTCACCAGCGGCTACGGCGCGACCTCGCATTTCGACGTGGTGATACCGTCATCCGGCGGCACGGGCAGGGTGCCCGGCGACTACGTCTACCGCTCCTGGACGGCCGACCAGTTCCAGGTCGGCTTCTGGGGATTGTTCCGCGTGGCGCCGACGCTGGGACCGGTTTCGGACCAGTTCCCTGACACAATTGCCATCACGAGTGCCGAGTCCGACGGCGGCAAGTTCACCGTGTCGGGCTATGTCACCGTTCGTCCCGCAAAGGACGAAGCGGACCGTGTCCATGCCAAGGAGCTTCGTCTGAGAGCTGACGGCAAGACGACGGCCGTTCAGGTCGGACCCGACGGACGATGGTCGAAGACGTTGGACGGCGCTCCCAATTCGGTCGATCTGGTGTCGAAATTCGGCGGCGTTGCGAAGTGGGAGCGCTCGGGCGACAGGGCTGTCGTTGCCAAGACGATGGCCGACATCGCAGCTGTCCGCGTGCTCGGGGCGCAACCCGTCGCAGCAACGATGCTGCAGCCGCCGCCACCGCGCGTCAAGATCCGCAACCGGCGTCACGTCGGACTGTTGAAATGACCCATGAGGTGCTGAAGCGGCGTCATCGCGCGTGCGCCGCGGCGGCGCTGGCGTCGCTGTTGACTGTCTCGTGGTTCGCATCGAGCCCTGTGCGGGCCGAGCAGGCCGAGCAGGCCGAGGCCGCCGGCACCCGCGTCGGTTTTGCGCTTTCCGCGCCGAAGCCGGACCAGCCGCTCGTGGCCGGCCGTGATGCCGCGTTCGCGTTCACGCTCACCACCGGTCATGCGCCGCTGCGCGGCGCGCGGCCAGCGGCCTGGCTGGTGCCGCATGTCGCGGGTGCTACCCTCGACGAGCGGCAATGCCGCCGTCTGGCCGCGACCTTCGTGCGCGGCGCGAGCCTCGCGGTGCCGGCGCTCGATCTCAATACCTTCTACATCCTCGCGCTCGGCGCCGATGCGACCGTCTCCGTCATCGACCCGCGCATCGGCTTTGGCGGCTCGCGCCTGATCGGGCTTGCCACCTACGACGCGACAGGCACCGACTGGGCGCTGACGCCGGACCAAACGCTCCTTGCGGTGGCGCAGCCCTCGATCGGCCGCATCGCGCTGATCGACACGCGCGACTGGAGCATCAGGGCCACTGTCGAGCTGCCGGGAACGTCGCGTCTGGCGCTGACGCCGGCTGGCGATCTGCTGCTCGCCTCCTACCGCGTCACGTCCGGCGGCACCGAGACGGAAAGCGGCGTCGCGCTGGTCGATCTGGCAAACCCGGCGGCCGCTCAAGTGCGCATCGCCACCGGTGTTGGCGAGCACGACATCGCCATTGACGCACAAGGGCAATTTGCCTTCGTGAGCAATGCCGATGCAGGCACTATCAGCGTGATCGATCTTGCGACACGGCAGGTCGTCCGCTCGGTGCCCGCCGGCCGTCCGCGCGTGCTGGTCTATTCGGCGTTGGCGCAGCGCGTCTATGCCGCCGGCGAGGACGGCACGATCACGTCGCTCGCCGCGTCATCATCCATTCCCGACGCGACCATCGCGGGACCGGCCAAGATCTCGGCGCTGCGCTTCGTGCCGGGAGGACGCTTTCTCGTCGCGGCCAGTCCCGAGGCCGGCCAGGTCCTCGTGGTCGACACCGCGACCGACCGCATCGTGCAGCGGATCGAGCTTGCCGGCCAGCCCGACGCCATCGGCTTCTCGGACCACCTGATGTATGTGCGGCGCCGCGCCAGCGAGTTCGTCGATGCGTTTCCGCTCGACCAGATCGGCATCGAGGGCCGGGTGCCGAGCGCGGTCAGCGTCGGCGTCGGGCAGCTCGCGCTCGGCGCCACGAGTGCGCCCGCACGTGCCGACATCTTCGCGAGCGTGCCGGCCGGCGACGGCATCGTGATCGCCAATCCCGGCGAGCGCATCATCTATCACTATCGCGAAGGCATGGCGGCGCCGTCCGCGAGCTTCACCACCTATGGCCGCGAGCCGCGCGCGGTGCAGATCCTCGACCGTCGCCTGCGCGAGGTCGAGCCCGGCGTCTATCGCACCATCGCCCGCCTGCCGCGCGCCGGTGCCTACGACGTCGTGTTCTACACGGAAGCGCCGCGCACCGTGCAGTGCTTCGAGACCCGCATCGAGCAGGAGACGGCCGGCAGTGACGCGACGGCGCGCACGCCCGTGGTGACCGACGTTTCGCTGCGCGGGCAGCCGCGCGCCGGAGAGCCGCTCGCGCTGCAATTCCGCCTGGTCGATGCGCAGACCGGCCTGCCCGTCGACAGCGTGCGCGACGCGCGCGTCGTCAGCTTTGCGATTCCGGGAACCAATGCGGCGCGCAACGCGGCGCGGCCGCTGGGCGATGGCGCCTATCAGGCCGACCTCAGCATGCCTGCGGCCGGAAACTATTACGTGTTTGTCGAGGCGCCATCGGTTGCGCTGGCGCCGGTTGCAGGACGGCTTTTGGCGGTCGCGCCCGCGGGCGCGCCGTGACTCAATCAATTTGAACAGGAGAGGTCAGCATGGCGAAGATCGACACCGGCAAAATTGCATATTGCCAGATCTATCCCGGCGTCGGCATCGCGCGGATCGGCAATAGTCCGGACGAATTCTACATCGGGCCGGAAGCGCCGGGTCAGGTGATGGCGCCCGCCACCGGCTTCAAGGACAAGGCGGGTCGGATCAAGCGGCAGGCCGCGCGCTTCCGCCTCTATGCCTTCGACAAGGACAATGTCTGCATCGGCGAGCTTCTGGCCGACGACACCATCGACATCACCTGGACCGTGCACCTCGCCAACGCCAAGGCGAGCTACAACACCTTCCTCGGCCGGTTCTGGCAGAGCCAGTATCCGAACTTCTACAAGTACAATCCGAACGAGACGCCGTTGCGCAACCAGGAGATCATGGATCCCGCGCAGCGTCAGAAGCTTCTCGTGATCGATGCCGGCCCGCGCTCGATCAAGGCCGGCGACAGGCCGGTCGAGTTCGATACCGGCACGATCGGGCCGCTACCCTATTCGGACACGGCGCCCGGCGGTGCTCCGCTGGAGGGCTCGCGTGACGGCTGGTGGAATTGCCCGACCAAGGATCGCCTGCCGACGCCGGTGAAGATGTCGGCCAAGGAGACTGTGAAGCTTGGCACGCTCCAGGTCGACGACAGCGGCCGGCTGCTGGTGCTCGGCGGCTATGGCCGCAGCGAGTCGCTCATTCCCGACAATCCGGTCGGCCGGCTGATGGACAACAATTACTACGCCAACAACGACTACTGGTTCGACGACACGTCCGACGGCCCGGTCACGGCGGAGGTGCGGATTGGCGGCAAGGCGGTCGAGGTCAGGGACAGCGCCTGGGTGCTGGTGACGCCGCCGAAATTCGCGGCCGACGCGCAGATGCCGACCACACTCTGGGACACCGCGATGGAGACCTGGGAGAAGAAGCAGAACGGCGGCAAGCTTCCCGATCGCAAGGTGTCGTTCACGCGAGACATCTATCCGATCCTGGCGCGCCTCGCCGGCTTCACCTGGCTCAACCGTACCGCCTACGAGCATCACGGCGCCAACACCAACAACGATTTCGCCAACGTGCACAGTCGGCTGTTCGACCTGCTGCACACCAAGCAGAAGAGCGAGGACGTCGAGGCGGCAACCGAGCGCCAGAAGATTTTTGGACGGCTGCGTCCGCCGGGACTGGTGGCTGCGACGCCGCAAGCCGCCGACACGCCGGAGAGCCTGTCCTACGCCAGCTACCGCTTCATGCCGCAGATGTCCGGCGACGGCGGCGAGCCGCAGACGACGGAAGACATTCCGGGCACCAAGCTCAACCCCGGCCAGATCAACGACAAGGTCTACGACTGCGCGAGCGGCAAGGATTGGCCGGTGACCCCGCCGACGGTGCCGATCCCCGGCGGCTATTACGTCACTTGGCTGACGCTGTCGGACCGGCAATACGGCAACATGAAGCGATGGGCGAAGGGCGATTTCGACGACGATTGGACCGGCGTGCCGCAACCGGTGCCGTTCGACAGTATTCCGGTGGCGGCCCAGCCCGAGGCGCTCAACCGTGCGGCCTTCGAGCCCTGCATCGGCGCGCCATTCTATCCCGGCATCGAGATCACCTACATCGCCACCGATCCGGCGCTGTGGTCCGGCCCCTGCCGCATCGACGCCAAGACCAATGGCCCCGGCGCGATCACCCGGCACATGGCGATGCCATGGCAGGCCGATTTCAGCGAGTGCAACACCAATTGGTGGCCGACGGCGCGGCCCGACGACGTGATTCCGGAAGAGGAACTCGACAAGGTCGTGGCCAGTTTCGACGAGACAACCGAAGGCACCTTGGCGCGCGCATTGTCGGTGCGGCAGCCCTGGGCCCGCGGCATTCCCTCGGTCTCGCCCGCGCTCGACAATGCGATGATCAAGGCGTGGTCGCATTTCGGCTTCGTGGTGAAGCGCGAGGTCAAGGGCGAGACGCTCTATGTCGAGACCGAGCGCTCGCCCTATTACGGCAGCAGCGAGCGCGACTTCTTCTACTATCTGATGAACATCGACGCCTATCCGGACTTCGTGCCGCGCGCTCACCAGCTCGTGCATCACTATCTGGACGAAGGCCGCCGCAACATGCACGAGCCCGATGCGGATGAGGTCTGGTCCTGGTTTCCCTACAGCCAGGCGGCGTTCGATGCGCGAATGGAGGAGATCTACGCCAATTTCGTCCGCGACAACCAGACCACCTCGAATCCGAATCTGCTCAGCGACAACCGCGCCCCCAACGAGCCCGCAAGCCAGGGCTTTCAGCCGGCGACCTATCTCTCCACCAGCACGCGCGAGCAGCAGGCCTACGGTCTTTTCCAGATGGGACCGTTCAACCAGCTCGACGGCGCCTGGCTGCGCCGCGCGATTCCCGACGGGCCGGTCGACGAGGTCGGCGAACTGCTGGCACAGATTCGCCAGGACGAGCTCGGCGACGGCGTGGCCTCGCAAAACCACGCCAACGTCTACACCGACCTGCTCAAGAGCCTGAACTACTATCTGCCGGATCTCTACACCCGCGCCTATGCCGACGATCCGCGCCTGCTCGACGAGGCCTTCACACAGCCCTGCTTCCTGCTGGCGATCTCGCAATTCGACGACGAGTTCCTGCCCGAGATCCTCGGCATGACGCTCTATCTCGAATGGTCGTCGATCGCGCTGGTGTCGACCGTCAACACGCTGAAGGCGTTCAATATCAACCCGCTGTACTATTCGCTGCATGTCGGCATCGACAACGCCTCCGCCGGCCATGGCGCGCTGGCCAAGCGTGCCGTCGAGATCTATCTCGACCGGGTCAGGGCGAACGAAGGTCCCGACGCGATGCAGAAGGCCTGGGAGCGGATCTGGACCGGCTACGTCACCTTCGGCACGTTGGGCAGCCTCGGCCAGGCCATCACCGACCACTTCCAGAACAATCAGAGCCTCGACGCCAAGGTTCAGGCGCTGATCGTCAGCAAGGCGCCCTTCGCCAGCCAGACCCATGGCGAGAAGACGCTGGGCTCGACCGCGATCAACGACTGGTTCCTGGATCCGCCGGGCTTCATGAACGAGCTGCAGGCCTCGGGTCTCATGGTGCCCGGACGTCCCGAGATCAGCCCGTTCTTCCAGCTGCTCTCCTTCAACGGGCCGATGTACCACGTTTTCACCGCGGACGAGGAGCTGTTGCTGCGCGACTGGTGCGTCTCGCTCGCCAACACCACGCCGCCGCCGCAGAAGACGCTGCTGCAGGCCATGGACTACGTCATCAACACGCTGCGCCAGCGTCAGGTCGGCCAGGCCGGCCACAACGTCCGCATCACCGGGCCCGATCCGGACAAGAAGGGCGCCGTGCGTACCGAGATGGTGCATTGGTGGTTCAAGAAGGGCAACCGCCCACTGATGTCGGCGCTCGCCAATCCCGACAATGGCTGGATCGTGCCGTTCGATTCCGTCGCGAGCCCGATCATGCAGAGCCTGCTTGCCGGCAATGGCGCGATGGCGACCGACTTCCGCTCCATCGTGCCTGATACCGGCGGCCAGACCTGCGGCAACATCTTGGCGCAGTGGATCGATAAGGGCTGTCCGCTTGAGGAGCCGAAGGTGGCGCTGATGGCTGCCGTGCGGCGGCCGCCGAAGGCGCCGGTGACGCCGCACCGGATCTATCGCCGCAAGAGCGGCAAGGTCCTGGGCATGGGCACGCCGCATTGAGCGAAGCAAGAAACGAGACAAGGAATGAGGCAGGGAACGAGGTAAGCAAGATGCGAGGCGATGCGGCGCTGCCGCGGACAGCCGATGTCGTGATCATCGGTGGCGGGCCGGCCGGGTCCGCCGCCGCGCTCACGCTGGCGCGCGCGGGCGTCGCGGTCGTGCTGCTCGACGCCGGCCGGCCGCGGCTTGCCGTCGGGGAGACGCTGCCGCCGGCGTCAAAGCCGGCGCTGCAGGCGCTCGGCCTGTGGAGTGCTATGGCAGGCGAGGGCCATCTGCCCTCGGTCGGAAGCTGGTCGGCATGGGGCGGCGCGGAGCCCTGGGGCCGCGATTTCCTGTTCAACCGTTTCGGTCACGGCTGGCATCTCGATCGACGCCGCTTCGACGCGCTGCTGCGCGCCGCGGCGCGTGCGGCGGGCGCGCGTATTGCTCCGTCCGCAGCCGTTTTCGCATCTGACGCGCTAACGGCTGGGGGCTTTCGTCTGCGTCTTTCCGCTGGCCGCCAGATCGATGCGCGCATCGTGCTCGATGCCGGCGGACGCCATGCGAACTTTGCGCGCCAGCGCGGCGTCAGGCGGCACGCCGTCGACCGCATGGTCGCGCTGGTCGGTTATGTCGCCCGGCGCGCCGATGCGGAGGCTGAGCCGGCCGCAACGCTGGTCGAGGCGGTGCCGGACGGCTGGTGGTACTCCGCGCCGCTGCCGCAGGATCGTCTCGCGACCGTCTTCATGACCGATGCCGATCTTGCGAACGGCGGCGCACGGATGACGTCATGGTTCAACCGGCTGGCCGCGGCGGAGCACACCGCGGCGCGAGCCTTGCGCTACGGCGCTGGGCTCGCGGGGCCGCCGTCGGTCGTCCCCGCGGTCAGCGGCCGGCTGGAGCGGTTCGGCGATGCCGCCTGGCTGGCGCTTGGCGACGCCGCTGCGACCCAGGACCCGCTGTCCTCGGAAGGTATTTTGGTCGCGATCGAGAGCGGCATCGACGCCGCGGCGGCCGTCGTGCGCACGCTCGACGGCGAGCGCGATGCGCTCTTGGCCGCGGCGGATCGGCGCGAAGCCGCCTGGCGCAGCTATCTGGATCAGTGTGCAAGCAATTACGCCCTGGAGCAGCGCTGGCCGGAGGCGCCGTTCTGGCAGCGGCGCACGCGGCAGGACGAACGGAGGAGCGTCGCATGAAGAGCAGAATCGCCATCGGCGTTGCCATGATGATATGCGCGGCCTTGCCGGTCATTGCGCACGAGATGGCGCCGCACGACATGTCCCACATGAACCACGAATCCGCGAAGCCGGCCGTCCTGCAACAGTCGGCCGCGGCGATCCCGGATATCCCGGTGCGCGACCAGAACGGCAAGTCGCTGAAGTTCTACAGCGACCTGGTCCGCGGGCGCACAGTGGCGATCGACTTCATCTACACGTCCTGCACCACGATCTGCCCGATGCAGACGTCGAACTTCCGCGTGGTGCAAGAAAAGCTTGCGGCGCGCATCGGCAAGGATATCGAGCTGATCTCGATTTCGATCGATCCGGTCACGGACACGCCTGCCAAGCTCAAGGAGTTCAGCGCCCTGTTCGATCCGGGACCGGGCTGGACCTTCGTCACCGGCGCGCTGCCCGACATCGCGAGGCTGCTCGACAAGCTCGGCCAGCCGCTCGGCCGGCCCGAGGAGCACACGCCGGTGGTGCTGGTCCGCAACGACAGGGACGGCGGCTGGACCCATGTCGATGGCAACGATCCCGACATGGTCCGCGACGCGCTGATCGGCGCTGCCGGGCCGGCCGCGAAGGCCGACGCCTCCGGCGCCGCGCGCGCCTACATGCAAAACCCGCTGCTGGTGACGCAGGACGGCCGCGAGGTGCATTTCTTCGATGACCTCCTGCGCGGCAAGATCGTGATGATCAACTTCGTCCTGACCACCTGCAAGGACACCTGTCCGATGGTCACGGCAAATTTGGCGCAGGTCCAGAACCTGCTCGGCGACAAGGTCGGCGGCGCGATCAACATGATCTCGCTGTCCGTCGACCCGCAGCACGATCATCCCGCCGAGCTGAAGGCATTCGCCGAGAATTTCGGTATCAAGCCCGGCTGGTACTTCCTGACCGGCGCGCCGTCCGAGATCGATCCACTGTTGCGGCGGCTTGCCGCCTACACCGTCGACCCGCTCGACCACTCGACCATCGTGATCCTGGGCAACGTCGAAACCGGCGTCTGGACCAAGACGTTCGGGATGGCCGAGCCGGCTGTGATCGCGCGCGCGGTGCTCGCGCTGCAATCGACCAAATGACGGATGCGCCGCGCGCTGTGGAGCGGGTGCTGTGCGCTTTTCCTCGCCACCGCGGCCGGGGCCGGCGACGATGCATCCTCCGGACGCCGCATTTTCGTCACGGGCGGCGTTGCCGACGAGGTGATCGCTTCATTCGCTGGCAGCAACATCCGGCTGGCGCCGCGGCTGCGCCGCTGCGCGGGGTGCCACGGGCGAGACGGGGCCGGCGGCCGCGAGGGTGGCATCACCATGCCGCCGCTCAGCTGGCGGGCATTGACGGCGCCGCGCGAGGCCACGTCTGCACAGCCGGGCCGCCCGGCTTACGACGACGCCCTGCTCATTCGCGCCCTGGGGCAGGGGATCGATCCCGGCGGCCGGACACTTGCGCCCAGCATGCCGCGCTTCCAACTGACGGCGGCTCAGGCTTCGGCGCTGCTCGACCAACTCCGCATCGTCGGCACCGACCGCGATCTCGATCCCGGCGTGACGCCCGGCGAGATCGGCATCGGCGCGGTGCTGCCGCTGTCCGGACCGGCCGCGCCCTGGGGGCACGCGATGCGCGATGGACTGGAGCGCGCGCTGACGGCGGCAGGGCCGATCTATGGCCGCCGGCTGCAACTGGTCACCGCCGATGCGGGGAGTGACACCGCCGAAGCCTGGCGTTCGCTGGTCGCGAGCGGCCGCGTCTTTGCGCTGGCTGGCACGATGCTGCCGGCCGAGCCCGGCCAGGAGGCCGACGATGTGCCGGTGATCGCGCCACTTCGGCCGGCCATCGCGCAAGACGCGTCCAATCTGTTCCATCTCCTTGCGCCCGTCGAAGACCAGATGCGCGGGCTGGTCGACGAACTCGCCGCCGAGATCGGACATCCCATGCAACTCGTCGTCGTCGGTCCAGATGGAACCGTGGCCGACGCCGTGACCGATCAGGCGCGGCGTCGCGGCGCAACGGTGTTGCGGCGCGCGCATGCCGACAACCTTGCCGCACTGCTTCCGCCTGCGCCCGCCGCGTCTCCCGATGCCATTGTCGTTCTGTCCGACGCCGATTTCGACCGTCTGGCTGCCCGACTTGCCGATCAGCCGGGCTCGTTCCTGCTCGCGGGCGCGGCGGAAGCGGTGGCGCCGGAGATTGCGACCGATGAAAGATTGCGGCTGGTGCTTCCGATCGGGCCGGGCGGAGCGGCCGCTTCGGCTGTGCCGCCGCTGGCGGGCGCGGCGGCGGCGGTTCTCGCCGAAGGGCTGAAGCGTATGGGTGCGCGCGTCAGCCGGGCCGGGCTAATGACCGCGATCGAAAGCCTGCGCGATTTCCAGACTGGCGTCCTGCCGCCGCTCAGTTTCGATCGGGGACAGCATGTCGGCAGCCACGCCAGCATCGTGGTTCGGCCGGACCGCAGCCGCGGCATCATGGCGCTCAGTGGCTGGCGCACGCCGCAATGACGATGATGGCCTGTCGCTCAACGTGCATTGCCACCACGCAGGCGTTAAAGGCTGTCTCGTTCGCGCGTCTCGGCTTCCGCTAACATCGCGATTTAATCAATCATTGGTTGACTCAGTCGGTGTTGCTCTTCTATCTATTTTGAGTTGTGAGACTTGGTCTTTGCAGCTTGCCGCGGATCAATGTCATGGTCCGGCTCGGAAGAAGGGCTCGACGATGAACGATACGGTCTTCGTCCCCGCCGATCCGCAACTCCGCTACTTCCTCGAGGCCAATCCGGGCGTCGCGCTCGCTGGCACGGATTTCTATCGCAAGGACGCGCTTGCGCGCCTGCAGTTCGCCGGCGGTGACCGCGAGCAGGTTCTCGCCGCCGCCCGTGCGCATGCGAGCCTGGTACGGCTCACCGACGATCCCGCGGTCGTCGATCACCTGTATCGGTCGGGCCTGCACAGCGCGGCCGCGATCGCCAACCGGCCGCTCCATGCAATCCGAGCGCAACTGACACGCGGCTCCGACGGTTCCGGAACCGTCAGCGATGCCACGCTCGAGCAGGTGCATGCCGCTGCGATCGACGTTCACAGTCGCGTCGTCCACCTCGCCGCGCAGATGCGCGCGGCGCTCTCCGCGCACGGCCGCGTGTCCTCGTCCAACAACGCGCTTGCGGCGATGGCGGAGGAGTTCAGCCATCTGCCGTCGTTCTCCGACCTGTTCGGCTCGCAGGACTTCATCCCGTCGCCGCACTGCCAGTCGGTGGTCGGACCGGCGGCCTATTTCGTCGACCTCATGCGCGTGGTGGACGAGCAGATCACCAGCAATCCGAAGAACAAGATCCCGGATTGGGCCAAGCTCGAGACGCGGCGCAAGGGGCTCTTCACGCAGCTGCTGACCTGCGCCGAGACGACGACGCCGGTGCCGAAGCTGCAGATCGTCAATCAGGTGATCCACGATTTCCTGGTGCCGCAGCTCGGCCAGGACACCGACTACGCCATCGCGACGCGGGTGTTCCCCTACAATCTGCCGATCAATGTGCGGCTGGCGGAAATGCGGGCCGCGATGCTGCAGCTCGGCTCTTCGCTGGTCGGGCTCTACCAGACCTATGTCGGCCGCGCGGCCGACGCCCCCAAGATGCCGGACGCCGCCGCGATCGCGGCCGAGACCCTGAATCTGTCGCCGGAGCAGCGCGATCTTGTGGTCAATGCGCGCTCGGGCGTGGCCCTGGCCGATTGTTTCGGCGGCGATGCAAAGTTGCTGGCGCAGCCGATCAAGACCACGGTCAGCATTTCCAAGGACAATTTGGTCGTGACCGGCAGCGGCTTCCAGGCCGCGGCAGCCGAGGCCTCGATCCTCCGCGTCGGCACAACGATGCGGGCGGTCGTCACCATCGACAGCGACACCGAGCTGAAGGTGGATCAGGCCTGGCCTGCGACCGAGGCCGGCGTGGAAGGCTGGTTCTATCCGCCTGGCACGCTCTCGCAGGCGAGCGTGCTGAGCGAACGCATCAGGCTCGACGACGTCGCCATTGCGGCCCTGTTCGTGGATTCCCTCAACGCGGATGAGCTCGAGGCAGGGCTCGCCGCGAAACTCTACATCAATGCCGCCTCGGCCGCGCCGCGCGCCCAGCTCATCAGCGACCGCACCGACGTCAGCTACACCTTGCAGGTGGTCGATCAGCTCGATGCCGACCGGATCGACCGGCTCAACCGCATCGTCCGGCTGTCGCAGGTCTCAGGCGTGGCGGTGGCCGATATCGACTGGACGCTACATGCGTCGCGGCAGACCGATTTCGGCGGGACCGGACTGACGCTCGTGGGCCAGACATTGGCGCTGGCGCGCCGCCTGTCGCTGCCGATGGACGAGACGACCGCGCTGTGGTCGGTACTGAAGACTTGGGGCCGCGGCGACGGTCCGGCAGCTGCAGACCTGTTTGACCGCGTGTTCAATTCGGCTGGCGATCGCACCGGCACCTACCGGCCGCTCTATGTCGACAATCCGCTGTTCACCGACAAGGTCGATTCATGGGTGCTGGCGAGCAGCGGCAAGGACGCCCAGGCGCTGCGCACCTATCTGTCCGCGGCGCTAGCCGTGTCGGACAAGGATCTCTCGCGCATCGGCGCGACGGTGGCGGCTGGGGCTGCCAAGCTCGATCTCGACGTGCCGACGCTCTCGGCGCTGTGGTCGATCGCCAGGATCGCACGCGCGCTCGCCATCAGCGTCGCCGACTGCACCGCGCTGATGCGGCTTGCCGGGCTCAGCCGCTTTGCAAGTCCTGCCGACGTCAACAAGCTGATCGATCTCAAGGCGCTCGTTGCCGAACGCAACCTCTCGCTCGCCGATCTCGCCTTCATCGTCTGGGGCGAGCCTGGCGACAAGAGCGGCGTGGTCCGCGCCGCCGACGTGCCGCCGTTCCTGAAGGCGCTGCGCGCGATGGCCGCAGAATGGCTGGTCACGGCGGCAAATTTCTCCAGCGACGACGATTCCACGCGCGGGCAGCGCATCTTCGACGCGCTGGTCTACGGCAAGGCGCTGGACCGCAGCGGCATCGTGACGTTTCCATCGTGGAAGCTCACTTTCACGGTGCTCACCGGATTGTTCCCGGTCTCGGCGCGCGACCTCGTCGTGCGCGGTATCATCACGCTGGACGAAGCCATCGATGCCTTCGATGCACTCATCGACAACGGCATCATTCTCGGCAATGGGCTGGCTGCCCCCGTCAATGAGAGCACCAAACTATCGTTCCTGTTCCCCGGCGCTCCGGCGCCGGACCGCCAGATCAAGATCGCAGCCGTCCGCTCGGTGTTACGCGACCTGTCGGAGCGGGTGCAGCTGTCCGTCGACGTCTTGGTCCCGGCCTTGCGGGCCCAGGATGAGGGCACCTATGGCCAGCTCGGAACGCTGTTCGGCTGCACCGCCGACATCGCGCAGGCGATCGTCACCGACGTGCTCGCCAAGGCGTTTCCCGGCCAGGATCCGCGCATCCTGCTGCTGACGACGGCCGGCGACGTCACCGCGCTGACCGCGCCGCTGGTGAAGTCCGACCGGATTGCGTATCTGGCCGAGATCCTCGGGCTGAAGGCCGCCGATCTCTCTGACGCCGCCGCGTCGCCTGCGGCGTTCGGGCTGACCTCGCTCGAGACGCTGACCATGGCGGCGGTGCAGGCCTGGAGCGATTATGCGACGCTGGTTGCGCTCTACCAACCATTGACTGATGGTCCGCGCAACATCGCGATCTACCTCACGACCGGCAATATCACAGCGCTGAGCACTGCGACCGGCTGGGACGCCACGGCCTTCATCGACCTCGTCCAGGACATCTGGAGCAAGCGCATCACGCTGACGCCAAGCACGCTGTGGCAGGCGCGCGCCTGCTTCGAGCTTGCCGCCACCATGGGCACCGACGTTGGCAGCGCGACCGCGATCGCAAAGATTTCCCGGCTCCCGGTGCTCAGCGGCGCGACGCCGCCGGACGCCTGGACGGACTATGCGCAAGCCGCAGCCTCGCTGCTCGCGATGCTCAAGGCCAAGTCGGCCGGCAGCGACTGGGCCACGGCCTACAAGCCCGTCTCCGACGGGACGGAGACGGCGCGCCGCGACGGGCTCGCGCCGCTGGCGGTCTGGCTTAACGCCGGCGAGCCGCTTAAGCTCGCGACACTGCGCGCGCTGTCGGAATATCTGCTGATCGACGTTGAAACCAGCGCCTGCGACGTCACCTCGGCGATCGTCGAAGCGACCGCGGCGGTGCAGACCTATCTGCAGCGCTGCCGCATGTCGCTCGAGCCCGGCGTCGTCAGCCTCGGCAACATCGCGCCGGTCTGGTGGCCGTGGCTGAGCAATTACCGGGTATGGGAAGCCAATCGCAAGATATTCCTATATCCGGAAAACTACATCGACCCGAACCTGCGGCGTGATCGCACCGATCTGTTCCGCAAGCTCCAGGAAGAGCTGCAGCAGAGCAACATCACGCCGGCGACGGTCGAACGGGCCTTCACCAATTACCTGACGGCGTTCGCCGACCTCGCCAAGCTGCACACCGTCGAGCCGGCGCGCGCGGTGGCGCCGCATCCGATTTCAGGCACGCCGGTGGAGACGGTATTCTTCCTCGGCCGCACCGAGGCAACGCCCTACCAGTATTATTACCGGACGCTGCGCAAGGGCAACATCTGGTCGCAATGGTCGAAGATCGACGTCGCGATGACGTCGCCGGACGCCTCGCTGGTGTTCGCCTTCAACCGCCTCATCCTGTTCTGGGTCGAGGTGGATACAGTCAAGGGCTCGTATTTCGTAGGTGGCACCCAGCACGACAAGCAGGTGCGGCATGCCAGCATCCATTATGCCTATCGCCGGCTCGACGAAACCTGGTCGGCGCCGCAGTCGCTCGAATCCGACGTGCTGTTCGACGCCCAGCCGACGCTCTATGTCAACAACGTCATCAATCCCACGCCGGGCGCGCCGTCGGTCAATGGTGTCGATGCGAAGATGGCCTATTGGCGCCGCGCCTTCGTTCAGCGGGTGCCGGCGACGACCGATGAAGGCGAGCGGTTGCTGATCGCATTCGGCAACGCGTTTCCGATTCCTGCCAGCCCGAACGTGCCGCCGCCCGATCTTGACAAGATCAAGACCTCCGATGAGCGACGTTTCGTCGGCGATGTCTACCGCGCCTCGCAGCTCGGCGCGTATTTCTCCGGCAAGCAGCAGGGCGCGATCCAGCTCGTGCCGGCCACCTATCTCGACATCGGCCTCAACGCGACATCGATCGCCACCTACATGCCGGACTTCACGCCGGATCCGACCCAGCCGCCCTTTGCCTTCATCAAGCTCGGCAGCGATCTCGGCCCGAACATCAGCCGTTCGGTGCTGGTGGATTCCGCCTTCGTCGATTCCCCGGACTATCCGAAGCGGGTGATCGACGCGCCCTACGACATGATCACCAATGTTGCCTCCGATGCCACCATCCTCGCCGTCAAGAACCAGGTCGGCTGGTTCGTGTTCGACAATGGCGACGAGACGTTCCTGATGGTGCCGCGCAATGTCACGCTCAAGGCGATCGAGGACATCCTCAAGATCGACGACGTCCAGATTCCGGTCAAGACGCTCGACCAGAAGGAAACGGTCAACGTCGCCTGTCAAGTGATCGCTTGCGGCAAATATTCGGACAAGCCGATCGACCTGCAGCGCCAGATATTCGACTTCACGCGGATGACTACGAGCGCAGTCGGCCGGCTCGTGCAGATCATGACCTTCGGCGGCGTCAACGAGTTGTTGTCGATCAAGACCCAGCAGGCGTCCGGGCCGGCCTCGCTCGACTTCTCGCGTTTCTATCCCGATGGCAAGAAGCCGTTCAACGTCGGCGCGCCCAAGGCGCTCAACGGCGGCGCGGTCGATTTCGACGGGGCCTACCGGCCCTATTTCGAGGAGATTTTCTTCCAGGCGCCGTTCTTCATCGCGAGCCAGCTCAGCGCCAACCAACACCATGAGGACGCCAAGGCCTGGTACGACTACATCTTCGATCCGGCCGCGATCTCGAAGGGCCAGGTCCCTCCGATCGGGAACGAGAAATCAGTCTATTGGCAGTTCCTGCCGTTCCGCAGCCTGACCGCGAAATCGCTGGTCGACGACCTCACCGACCAGACCGCGATCGAAGCCTGGAATGCCGATCCGTTCGACCCGCATACGGTCGCGCAGCTCCGGCCGGTCGCCTATGAAAAGACGATCGTGCAGCACTACATCGGCAATCTGCTCGACTGGGCGGATTCGCTGTTTGCCCGCGACACCAGGGAATCGGTCAACCAGGCGACGCTGCTCTATCTGACGGCGGCCGATCTGCTCGGACCGCGGCCGCGCCAGCGCGGCGTCTACCAGCCGCCGGAGCCGATCGACTTCGCCAAGATCAAGACCGATTACGGCCAGCTCATCCCACAATTCCTGATCGAGCTCGAGCGCGTGATGCCGACTCCAGAGCCCGGCCATCTGAAGCTGGAGCCGGCGCCGTTCAACATGATCAGCGCCTATTTCTCGGTGCCGGAGAGCACCGAGTTCATCACCTATTGGGACCGGCTGGAATCCAGCCTCTACAAGGTGCGCAACTGCCTGTCGCTCGCCGGCCTGCCGCGGCTATTGCCACTGTTCGATCCGCCGATCGATCCGCGCGCGCTGATCCGCTCCGGCGGCGGTGGCGGCTCTCCTGCCGTCATCAACCAGGGCGCCGGAAGCCTGCCGCATTACCGCTTCCAGGTGATGCTCGATCGCGCCAAGCAGCTCACCGCGACCCTGACGAGCTTCGGCTCCGCACTCTTGAGCGCGCTGGAGAAGAAGGATTCCGAGAACCTGCACGCGCTGCAGGTCCGGCAGGAGCGCGCCATCCTGGTGCAGACCGGCGATCTCAAGGCCCAGCTCGTGCTCGAGGCGGAGGACCAACTCGACTCGCTGGGTCAGGCCAAGCTCGCAGCGCAGGAGCGGCTCAACTTCTACACCCGGATGCTCAGCGAGGGCTGGTCGCCGGCGGAGGTCACGAGCTTGACGACGATGATCCTCGCCAACGTGTTCCAGACCACGGCGGGCGTGATCCGCGCGCTCTCGGGCGGCGCGCATCTGGTGCCGAATGCCGGCTCGCCCTTCGCCATGACCTATGGCGGTCGCGAGATCGGCTCGTCGCTCGGCGCCTTCGCCGATGCGGCTGACATCGTGTCTGGAACGCTGAACTTCGCCTCGACGCTGTCGAGCGTGATCGCCGGCTACCAGCGGCGCGAGCAGGAATGGACGCTGCAGAAGAACACCGCGGGCTATGAGGTGGCGCAGATGGACGCCCAAATCGCGGCTGCGAAGGCGCGCGTGGCGTCGCTCAAACGCGACGTCGCGATCAACACGCTGTCGATCGAGCAGAACAACGCGATGCAGGCGGCACTGACGTCGAAATTCACCAATGCCGATCTCTACGGCTGGATGGCCTCCCGCCTGCAGGCGCTCTATTTCCAGTGCTACAAGATCGCGCTCGATCTCGCGCTCGCTTCCCAGCGTGCCTATCAGTACGAGCTCGACAATCAGACCAGCGTGCTCGACTTCAGCTATTGGGAGAGCGGCCGCGCGGGCCTGTTGGCGGGCGAGGGGCTCCAGGTTGCGCTCGGCCAGCTCGAGCACGCCTATTACACCGCAAACCGGCGCCGCCTCACCATCGAGAAGACGGTCTCGCTGTGGGCGCTCGACCCGGTCGCGCTGTTGACGCTGCAGCGCACCGGCTCCTGCAACTTCCAGCTCAGCGAGCTCCTGTTCGACTACGATTTCCCCGGCCAGTATTGCCGCAAGATCGAACGGCTCAGCGTCACCATCCCCGCCGTGGTCGGACCGTATCAGAACGTGCACGGCACGCTGACGCAGACCAGCAACACCGTGTTGATCAAGGACGATCCGACCTCGGTCCGCTTCCTGCTCGGCGCCGACGTGACGCCGACCGACGGCATGCTGCGCCTGAACTGGCGCAACATGCAGCAGATCGCGCTGTCGCGCGGGACCGACGACGGCACCATCGCCGGCGTCAGCGCCGACGACCGCTATCTGCCGTTCGAGGGCACCGGCGCGGTGTCGAGCTGGCGGCTCGACCTGCCGCTCGGTGCCAACCGCATCGATTTCTCGGCGATCGCCGACGTGGTCATCACGCTCACCTACAGCGCACTGGTCGGCGGCGGCACGTTCAAGGACGCCGTGACGGGCGCCATCGCCAACAGCTATGCGGGGCAGGCCAGCATGGCGTTGCAGCAGCGCTATCCCGACGCCTGGGCCCGTTTCCTCAATCCGGCCGGACCGACGCCGCAGGCGATGACCTTCGCCATTGGCCCCGATGCGGCGCCGCCCAACCTGCTCGCTCCGAACGCGGTGAAGGCCTATCTCCAGCTCGACGTGACGGTGCCGTTCACGGGGAATCTGGTCGTCGAACTCGCGCCGGCCGCGGGCGGCGCGCTCTCGCTCAATCTCACCGAGAAGACGCCGTGGGGCTCGGGCGCGATCGCGTGCCCGCTGACACCGGCTGCGAACTGGACCATCACCCTGAAACAGGTTCCGCCGGCCCTGCTCAAGGACGGTCATCTCAAGCCGGGCGTGCTGACCGGCGCGACCCTCGTGCTCGACTACACCGCAACCCTGAGAAAGCCATGACGATGGTTGGTCCATCCATGCCGTCCGTCATCAAAGCCACCGGAGAAGCGCGATGAAGCTCGTTCATCTGTCCATTGCAGTGCTTGCCGCCCTGCTCGCACCAGCAAGTCTCGGGGTGGCCCAAGATGATGCCGACCGCGACGCCCGCGTCGAGGCTGCGATCCAGGCACAGTACGCCTATGTACCGCCGCGCACCGCCGCCATGGCCCGAAAGCAGCGGTCGCCGTCGCTGTCGGCCGAGCAGCGCAGCCAGCTCTCGACCTGGGTACGCGCGGCCATCGGCAAAGGGCTGGTTCCGGTCGACCTGAGGGATCCGAACGAGCTCAAGATGCTCGACCTTCTGCACACGGCCGGCCGCCGGCCTCCGGTCTCCAATCTCGTGTCGGCGCTCGGCGGCGTGCCCGCGATGCGCGCGCAGCTCGACCGCTGTGAAGAGTTCCTGAAGGAGCACCAGGCCAACGGCGTCTTCATGGATTTCGGCGCGCTCAAGGGCACCGACAAGCTCACCGCTGCGACGCTGCAGGCGGTGTTCCTCGCCGGCAAACCGCAGGACGTTCGCAATTTCGGGACCCATATCGTGGTGCTGGACTCCGACGACCACGATGTGACCGACGGAAGCGCAAAGAGCAACAAGGGCGAGACCACGCTCCTGACCGACGCGCCGCCCGAACCGGGGAAGATCGACGAGAACAAGCCTCCGGTGGCCGTTGCGGCCTTCACCACCTACATGACCGACGGCACGCCGTGCACGAAGCGCGTCACCGTACCCGTGACGCCGCCGCCGAACTCGATCGCCGTCTCGGCGCCGAACAACAGCCAGAATCGCAAGACAGTGATATGCATCAACCGCGGCAATCCGGAGCCGGGCTGGCCGCAACCCTGCGACTTCGGACCATTCCCGCAAGGCACGCTCAATCCGCCCAAGGTGGTCGTGCCGCTCGCTGGCACGATCTTGCTGCCTTATCCGCTGGCGCTCAACAACGGGAAGATCGACGCCACCCTGCAGGTCACGGCGATCAACAGCCAAGACGGCACGACCTGCACGGGACAGGACAACGACCTCGGCGCCCAGGTGCTGGCGCAGACGACGCCAACGTCGGACAAGAAGGGCGTGACGTGGTCTATTCTCGCGGACAAGGCGCTGATCTTCGGCACCACCTGCTATCAGCCGCACAGCGGCCTTGCCTTCAACATGACCTGGCAGATCAAGGCCATCCGACCGAATGGCCGGCCAACCACCATCACCGCGCTCGTCTCCAACACGCTAGAGCGCAATTCGGCCAACACGCTGATCGTGCGGAACGTCGATCTGCAATGGGGCTGCCTGCCCACGGGTACGCTGGTGACGATGGCCAACGGGACGCAGAAGCCGATCGAGCAAATATCGCCGATGGAGCTCGTGCTCGGACCGGACGGCAAGCCGTGGCAGGCGGTCGGCAAGCTGACCGGTGACGAAGCCGAGCTGATCGTGGTCACCGCCGAGGACGGCACGGTCGCGCGCATGACCGGTGAGCATCCGGTGATCGTCGGCCGCGACGAGCAGGGCCGGCCGCGCTGGCTATTGGCGTGGCATCTTGCCGCCGGCACCTCGCTCACCACCGCCAAGGGTGTAAGCAAGGTGGCGAAGGTCGAGCGGCAGGCCTATGGCGGCAAGGTCTACAACATCGCGCTGCGCCCGCAGGGAGCGAGCGAAACGCCGGCGCGCGGCGCGAGCTTCTACGCCGACGGACTTCTCGTCGGTGACCAGACCATGCAGGGCCTGCCGGAGCCGGGTCTGGCGCAGGCCGCGCCGTCCGCGTCGACGGCGAACTAAGAGGGGCGTCGAGACATGGGATGCGATCGCGTCGTTATCGCCAGCACCCTCAGCCAGGGCAATAAGACGGCCGTCACCTGGCTGAGCTACAAGATGACGGGTCTCGAAAGCTTTCTGATCACGCTCGTTCAGAATAACACGCCGACGACCTTCGAAGCCAAGGCCACCGATACCAGCCTCACCGTCGACTATACGGCGGCGGCAGGCTGCAAGGCGACGGTGACGCCGCGGATCGCGAGCGGTCCGTCGAACGACAATGCCAGCTTTGCCGCGCCGGTGCCGTTTCCGCCGCCGCCAGTCGATCCGAGCATCAAGCGGGCGGTCGCGCTTCGGGTCTGCTCGGACGGCGCCAACGTGACCGTGAACTGGGTCTCCGCCGAGATCACCAACCCGGACGATCCGCCGCTGGAGGGCAACTACATCTCGGTCGTGCAGGACTCGACCAAGCTGACCAACTTCCCCGTCGACGATCCCACGGCGACGGTCACGACATTCGCCTACGTGGTCCAGTCGGGCAGCACCTACGAAGTCATCGTCACGCCGTTCGACGTGGTCGGCCCGCGTTACGAGTTGGCGGCCTATCCGGTGCCGATCCCCTATCCTTGACGATCGAGCTCGTCGCGCGGTTTAGGAGCGAGGTCTCGTCGACTCTGCAAGAAGCGTCCCGCCGGCCGGTTCGTTCCGGCCGGCTTTATCATGCCCAAAGCGCGATGCGATTGGGTTGAGTCGTTATCGCGCTTCAGGTCGTTGTTTGCGCATGATATTTCCGGAGAAGCCGCTTTGCACCTTTTCCGGATCATGCTTTAGCCTACCTTTTGCTCAGGACGAACTCGCTGCCGTCCAGCTTGCCGACCACCGTGCCGCTCATGACCCACTGTTCCAGGCTGGCCACGAGGTCCTTGGTGCTGATGCCGTTTTTCTCGACCGATGACATCGCAGTCTTGCCGTCCGGGGCATAGAACCGGATCTCCTCGCCGACCTCGAGGGCTTCCTTGATGATGCGCTTGCTCACCGGGCTCGGCGATCGTCCTCGTTTGCGCGTTTTCGAATCCACGACGCCGGCATCGAAGCGGCCCTTGAGCGACCGGTTGCGTCCGGAATCTCCGGGCCGCAAATTTTCCTCGGAGCTGTTCAGGCCGCTGATGAGGTTCTTCGAGTCGCTCTGGGTGACGTTCTTGTTCTTTTCGAACTCCTTGAGGGCCTTGATCAGGATCGGATCCTTTCCGGCGATCGCCCTCAGGATCCGCAGTATCATCGGCTTCCGCTTCGGATTGTTGGAGGCAATCACGACCTTGTCGGCGATTTCCTGGAAGGAGTAGCGGTGCGCCAGGTCCGTTCCCTTCACCATCAGCTTTTTGGCCCTGCTGTTGAAGCCCATGCGCCTCGGCTTCGTGACTTGGCCGGTCTTGAGGTTCACGGTGACACTAACGGCTTTGGTCTTCGGCGCCTTGACGCCGCCTCCTGACGCCTTCTTCTTCCGCGACTTGCTCTGGCTCTTTTTTCGCGAGGTCTGCTTGGTCCGGGCGTAGCCGCCGATGTCGGTGTGCGACACCGGGCTGCCGCCGACGAAGGCGTAGAGGTTGATGCCGTCGATGTCGCCGGCCGGATCCGGGCTCAGCCAGCGCAGCAGCCAGGGTGCGTAGTAGCGCGCGCCGTAGTAGTAGAGCCCGGTGGCCTTGTCGCGGTCGTGACCGGCATAGCGGTAGCTCTTCAGCGAGACCTCGGCGAAGCTCGTGCCGGCGGCGTAGACGGTGATGCCGAACGGCGCGTATTCCTCATAGCTGATGATCGCGCCGTCCTCGTTTACCTCCATGGTGGAGGAGTGGATCATGTTGTCGAGCTGGTAGCGCTCCTGCTGCGCGCTGACGCCGGACGGCGGCGAGCCGACGGTCCAGTCGACGAGCTCGGCGATGCACCGCTCGTCGTCGCGCACGCGTGTCGCGCGCCATTCCTCGACAACCGTGCCGTCGCGCAGCTTGCGGTGAATCGCGACGTCGCCGAGCGTGATGGTCTCCTCGCTCGTCATGGCGCCGCCGACGAGGCGGCGGGTCAGCTTGCGGCTGCGCTGGCCTGCGGCGTCGTAGGCATAATACTGCGCATCACTCTCGCTGCCCTCGCGCGCGACCAGGGTCACGGCGGCGAGACGATTGGCCCAGCTCCAGGCCAGCGTCGGAGCGGCGCCGCCCTGGAATTTGAGCTGATTGCCGGCGGCATCGAACAGGCCATCGAGGCCGCTGTCGCTCACTGCGCCGCGGTTGGAATCGGGAGCGATGGTCAGCGTCTGCGTCCACTGGCTGCTCTTCGCGGCGTAGCGGTTGCGCCAGAGATTGCCAGCGGCGTCGTAATCATAGCGCAGACGGTAGCGTTCGAGCGCGCTGGGGTCCTGCCGTTGTGGGTTGAAATAGGGGCCGTAATCGCCGGCTGCCGCCATCGCCAGCGTATAGCCGGTCTTGGCGCGGCCGCCATTGCCGATCAGTCGGTAGAGCGAGTCGTAGGTGAAATCCTGGTCCGGTGTGACCTCCTGATTGGCGTGGAAGATTTTCGCGGCGGGCGCGGCGGTGTCGGTCACGGTCGTGACGTTGCCGACCGGATCGTCCCAATAGGTCAGGTCCTGCAGCTTTGCGCCGTCGCTCGTCCGGACCGTGGCGATGCCGGTCAGGTGGAAATTGTCGGGATCGTAGCGGTAGTCGGTGCGCAGCACGCCGCCGGTGCCGTCGCCGAACTCGGCCCAGAGCTGTTGGTCCTTGGCGTTGTAGTCGGTGGCCGCGAGATAGGCGCGCGCGGGTTTTCCCGCGCGCGCGGCAGTCACGGTAGCAATGAGCCCGTCGCGGCGGTAGCGCCAGTTCGTGGTGAGGCCGCTGGCATCGATGCGTGACAGCGGCTGGTCGAGCGCGTCGAAGCGCGCCGTGGTGGTGAACGTCTCCGTCTCGAGCTTCGGGTCGAGCGCGGCGAACAGTGCGGCCCAGCTCGCGAAGGTGCCGGCGGTCCAGTCGGGGATCGCCGTCGGGTCCCGCGCCAGCCGCGAGACCACGCCGGTGGTGCCACCGGACAGCGCCTTGCCGATCATTTCGAGGCGTCCGGCGCCGTCGTACGTGATGCAGAGCTCGCCCATCAGATTGCGATGCTCTGGCGCGGTGACGGGCGTCGCGCCGCCGGCATCGAGGCTGTCGCCATAGATGAAGCGTTCGGCGACGATGGAAGCCTTTGCGCCCGCGACCAGCACGCGCGTCAGCGACGGCCGCCCGCGCCCGTCATGCTCGACCAGCACCGACGTGCCGCGCTGATCATGAGTGTAGGCCGGTGCGCCGTTGACGTCGGCGAGCGACCAGCGGATGCCGGCATCGACGCTGTCGCTGCGCAGGAGTTGCCCGTCGATCCCCTGCGTCAGCCGCAAATTCCAGCGGCTCGCCGCCGCCTGCCGCGGATCGGCCTCGGCGATCTTGTTGCCGTCGGCGTCGTACTCGAAAACACTGACCAGTGGCGCGGCCGGCGTATCCGCAGTGGCGAGCAGTTCCTCGACGCGCACCACCAGCCCGCGCGGGTCGAGATGGTTGATGCGCGGCGTGCCGTCGAAGGCGGCCGCCTTGGTTAGCGCGTCGCGTTCGGGCACCGGCAGCGGACCGTGGCCGCCGGGATCGATGTAGTAGCGGTAATAGTCCGAGCTCTTGATCGTGTCGTCCTGGTCCCAATCGGCCTGCGACCAGGGCTGCCGGATGATCTTGCTGTAGAACGCCGCCGCCATCCCGCCCTTGGGATAGTCGGTGCGGATCAGGCGGCCGACCGCATCGTAATGCAGGGTGATGCTGGCGCCGAGCCGGTTCAGGCTCGCATTGTCTGTGTAGGTCCAGTGATCGGTGAAATAGGGCTCGTATTCGCGGTCGGGCAGGCCGAGCCCGTTGTAGTGACGGCCGCCCGACGTGGTCCAGCGCTCACTCGCGGCGGCGTTGACCTGGGCGGTCATGGTGTGCGCCGCGCCGGCTTCGGTGCGCAGCTTGTGCTGAAGCTCGCGCCCAAAGCCGTCGACGAAGGCGATTGCCATCTTGGCCACGGCGCCGTCGTTATCGCCCGGATAGACCTGCGCCTCGACGGCGACCGAATGCGTCGGTTGCCGCTCGCGGGTCCAGCTCTCCCAATCGTTGAAGGTGAAGCTGGCAGCGCCCGCGAGATAATGGTCGGGATCGGCCACGAGCGTGGCGGTGTCCGGCGGCAGCGGCCAGGTCGAGGGATCGTCGAGCGGCAGGGCTGCGAAGCCGACCTCGACGGCTTTGCCATCGCGCCATTCCCAGCCGCGAAACGAGGTGGCGATGACGTCGCCAAGCGGATCGAGCAAGGCCTCGTGGATTTGCTGATTGGCATCCCTGACGCGTGTCGCCGCCATCGCCCGGTAGTCGAGCACGAGCGCCGTCGTGACGTCAGGCGCCACGTCATTGCCGGTGCTGATGACAGTCGTGCTCGACAGCAGCAGCTTGTGTGCGTCATAGCCGTATCGGGTCACGGTGCCGGATCGGCTGCCATGATGTGCGGCGAAGGGGTCGCGGGTCTCGACGGGCAGGAAGAAGGTGTCGGCGCCTCCGTAGTTCGCGGTGAGCCCGGGATTCCAATACAGACCGTTGCTCTGATCCTCCCGATAGCCTTGCGCCGCGAGAAACGCTGCGAGGCCTTCCGGCGGTTCGACGCCCTGAAACACGGTGGCGAGTTCGGCGGCATTGAGAGCCACGATCTCCTCACGGGTCACTAGCGCCTGAGGCGCAACCGCCCGTGGCGGCTCTTCGCTACCGTCGGCGCCGACATAGATCTGACGCGACCATTCCAGCAATTCGGCATCGCCGCCCGGTGCGGTCGCCACGTGCACGGCGCCGCACAGAGTCGCGAAGTCGTAGTAGAGGCCGCGCACCGTCGGTGCCGGCGGATGAGGAAGTGTCCAGCGCCGCGCCTGCCAAGGCAGGCCGGCGAGCCAGAGGTCGGGCCCCTGCTGTGACGGCAGGATCTCGTTCCGCGCGGCATTGATCCAGATCCGCTTCTGCTCGGGAATGATGTCGGCTTGATCCGACCGGCGCGCATAGGCGACCGAGCAAGCGAGCGCGATGTCGCCAAACGCATCGATCTCGAGCGTCACCTCGTGCGCGATGGATGGATCGCCGGCCGCGCCATCATAGACATATCGGAGATGCTCGCGCTGCGTGACGAGGAAAGAAGCCCTCTGGTCCGCAATCCGTGGCTGCTCCATCCGCACCAGGGCATTCACCGCTTCGACAACGAACGGTGCGGCCGGCGTGTCGACGGCAAACTCCTCGCGGCGCAGGAGCGTGCCGGCGAGCGCAGCGACGGCCTCGCGCCAGGTCCCGGCGTCGATGCTGGCTCCTTGCCAATCGAAGCAACTGGGCGGCATCGAATAGGCGCGCGCGTCGCCCTGCCAATATTCGCGCGCAAACGCCTCCTCCAGCGTCTCGTCGGTGAGGACCGCGCCGGTATGGTACCATTCCCGTCGCAACAGCGCGGGCGCGTCACCGATGCTCTGCGCGAGGCTGGCGTGCGGGGCGTCACGCTCGCGCGCCTCCACCAGGCCGAAGCCGCGGAATTCTCGCTCGACCGGATCGAAATAGCCGTGACGGTAGCGATACTCCATCACCCGGATCACGCCCGCAACTTCGTCCACCTGCTCGACGCGCGACAGCACGGGGAGGGCTGAGGCCAGCGTCGTGACCCACGGCCGTCCTTCCAAACGATCGAGCAGCTGGAAGCGCGCGGAGCTCACATAGGACAGGGCGATGACGCGGCCGCGGCTGTCGTCGAACCGCTCGACCAGGCCGGGCCGGCCGTCGCCTGCGAGCTTGCAGACGAAATGGCGCGGCGACGGATCATCCGTGGTGAAGATGATTGCCTCGCAGCCCATGCCGGACATGTCGGCCGTGTGCAGCTGCGTCATGCTGCGCAGCGCGGCCGGCAGCATCACCTCGATCGCCTCGGCCGCAAATCCGTTGCCGGCCTGGTTGCGATGGATGCGCAGCCGATCGGTCAGCGCGATGACGAGATCGGCGCAGCCGGTGCCGGTGAGATCGGCGAGCAGCACGCGATCCGGGCCGACCGTTTCGGGCCAGATCGGTGTGGGGAGATCGATCGGATCGCCAAAACGTCCGAAGCCCAGATTAGGCCAGCAGCGCAGCGATCCGCTGCGCAGCAGCACGGCTGGGCTGGTGCCGCCGCCGAGCACGTCGACAAAGCGCAATTCCTCCCCCGGCGGCGGTGACGCGGTGAGCGGCAGGCCGCGCGCGCGGGCGCGCCGCTGCGCAGGCGCAAATCCGTCGCGTCCGAGATTGCGATTGTAGGTCAGCACGTCGACGTCGACACGCACACGGTCGGCATGGCCATCGCCGGTGAGGTCGGCGAATTCGGCCGGTTGCGCGGCACGGTCAAGCAGGCTGTGCGCGAAGGGGCGGAAGGCCATCCAGCCGCCGTCCTCGCGCGGCGGAAAATAGCCGTCGAGCGTCGGCGTGGACCAGGACAGCGACAGGCGGCCGTTGCCGTCGAGGTCGACCAGGGCCGCCGGGCCATCGGCAAGCCGCGGGATTGGAAAGGAAGAGGCGGGCGCGGCCTGGTAGATCACCTCGGCATTGAGGTCGGCTGCGGCAAGCGTCGGCGCAAAATAGGCCACCGTTTCGCCATCGGCATAGAGCACGCCGGGCAGGCCGCTGCCGTCGAGGTCGACCAGCGCGTAGGGCGGCGGTGCGCCGAAACGCGGTGGCGCGTTGCCCGGCGCGAGTCCAAGGGGCGTGAACACTGCCGGTGCCGCGGGCAGGGCTGTCCAGTCGAGCCGGACCGGTGGCAACGATCGCGTCGTATAGCGCTCGCCGCTCGGACGGCTGGCCACATATTGCCAGCCTACCGTTGCGACCGTGCCGAGCCGTGACGCGTAGGGATTTTCGTCGTAGTTCAGTGCCAGCACGCGCACTAGCACATCGGCGGCGCCGAGCTCGGCGGGGAAGTGGTGCACCATCAGGATGTTGCGGCACAACCGGCAGGTCCGCCGCTCGAAACCCGCAACGTAGCCGGAGAACGGATCCGGACGCGGGCTCCATGGTCCGACCGGAACGGCTGGTGTGTCGTTGTCGGCACTGAGGCGGTACTCGCCGTAGTCGAACAGCACATCGAACAGCCAAGGTCCGTCGGGTAGGTCGAGCGGATCGACCGCGGTGAATGGCTGCGTGTTGCCGTAAGAGATGCGTTGCGGATAGCGATTGGCATCGCAGCGGCGGCCGGGCTGCGGCGGCATGGCGAGTCCGGCGCCGTCCTCGGCCTTGTAGCGATAGCGCACGGCGTTGCCGCGCGGATCGCACTGGGCCTCGATCAGCCATTCGAACACCCTTGCCGCGTCGTCGGGGTCGGCGATGCGGGCGTCGGCGCTGGCGCCGTACACGGCAATCTCATCGGCGCGCGACAGGGTTCGCCAGAAGGTGGCACCGCCCTCGTCCGGGCTCCAGCGTTCGATGCGGGTAAAATCGCGTTCGATTTGCGGACGGTACTGCGTGACCGTGTAGGTGGTGTCGCCGGCGCGCCGTTGCGTGGCGGAGCCGGGTACTGGCACCAGCGCGTTGCCGTTGAGTGCATAGGAGTCGGTTCCGTCATAGCGCGGCATATGCCGGTTGATCGCGATCGTCACCGATGGCAGCGCAACGCTGACGCCCTGGCCGAACACGCCGTTGTGACCGCTGGAGTCATACTGCAGCGAGAGCTGCGGCTCGAGACCTCGCGCCGGTGTGACGTCGAAGGGTATCGTCAGCTCGGCAAAGCCGCTCTGTCCGGGACCCTGGAAGGATTCACCGAGCCCTGTCAGCGTTCCCGCGGCAGGCGTTTGGACGGTGCGGACCTCGATCTTGCGCTCGGAGCGGGGCGGCCCTCCGGTCGGACTGGTCGTGGACTGTCTGGCGCCGGCTTGCCCGTTGGCATTGCGCGAATTCGCAGCGCCGGCCACACCGGCCTGTCGCTCTCCAGTCTGCGATATCGCCATGAGCCATTCCGCTCTTGCGTGGTGAAGATTTAAAATAACAATCAAAGGTAGTGGCGTCAACGCGGTGAACGCCGCGGCCTGTCTGCAGCCCGTGGGTTGAACTCGACACCTCACGAGCGATGCTCGTCGGCGGCGACAAGTGCTGATCAATCAGCTTATTGGCTAGAGTTCATCGCGTGTTCACTCGCCGGTGTGGCAGGCCAGCCTCGATGTTGACTTACGGCCAAAGGGCACTTTTGACCGCGAATGCACCAAAGTTTGCTGTTCTCCACATAACCCGTTGAAACCACAGCAAATGCGAACGCCCTCCGAGCGCACCACCCCCAATACCTTTGAATTGGACCGGGCAGGAACCTGCCGGCTGACGCTTGCCAGGGCGAGGTCACCGGCTGGTCCGACGGTTGGGGCCGCGCGATTCCTTCAATCTCTGCCGATGGCTTCCTCCAATTGCCTGAGACGGGGCCGCTTCTCAGCGCTTCCACCATCGGCTGAAGTAGAAATACAGCAGCACGCCGGCGATCGCGGGGCCGGCGGGAACGAGCGCGACGGCGAGCAGCAAGGCCAGCAGGATCACCAGAGCGGTGACGTACCAGGGCAGCCGCTTCTTCGTGGTGGAGGCCGTCGCGGGTGCGGTTGCACGCGCTCCCCACGGGTCGGCTGCCCGCGGCGCCCCCATGGGCGGCGGGGGCACGTTCGGTGGTCGCGACGGGCTGGGCGCCGCGGCGCGCGCCTGCGCGGCTCGCTTCTTCTCTTCCTGCCGGGCCAGCGCGACCAGCACCGGATCCGGCGCCGGCGGCGGCCGCATCGCGGGAGTCCATTGCCGGCCGGGCGGCGTCTGGCCGGCGGCCGCGGCCTTGCGGAAGGCCGCGCGAGAGGGACGCCGCGCCGAAGCGGCGGGCACATAGCGTGCGGCGAGCAGCTCAGCCCGCCGCAGCAACGGTGCGCCACTCTCCGGATCGACCATGACCGCGAAATGGCCGAAACCGAGCAGCGACCGGATCACGTCCTTGCCGGGACCGAAATGCTTGCCCGCAGGTCCGTGGCGCTCGACCTGCTGCAGCACGGCGCGGTAACGGCGCATCAGGTCGCGCGGGACGGCCACGGCCTCGTTGACGGTCAGGCCGGTGACCTCCTGGCGCGCCGACCTGCGCATCACGCGCGTCTTGTCGGGATGGACCTTGAAGCCTTCGGCCTCGACGATGCCGTTGACGGCCTTGAGCAGGGTGCCGATCTTCTTCACCGCTTCGCCCGAGCCGGAGAAGGTCAGATCATCGGCATAGCGGCTGTAGGCGAACCCGAGCGTGCGCGCGAGGCCGACGAGCCGCCGGTCGAGCTTGCGGCAGATCAGGTTGGTGATCGCCGGGCTGGTCGGCGCGCCCTGTGGCAGCAGTCGTGGACCATCGGCTATGAAGTGACGCTCGTCGTCGAGCGTGACTTCATCGACGACAGGCTCGGTGCACAACAACGCAAGCGGGATCGCGACCGCCTCGGCATAGCCCAGCGCCTCGAACAGGCCCTTGACGCGGACATAGGTCAGCGTCGGAAAGAAATCCTTGAGGTCGAGATTGATCACCACGTCGCGGCCGACATGGTTGCGCGCATTGGTCAGGATGGAACGCTCGGGCGCGAAGCCGTGCGCGGCCTCGTGCAGCGGCACGCAAGCGAGGATGTTGTCGAGCACCCAATATTGCGCGCGCTTGAGGCGCGGCATCGGCGCGGAGATCAGCCGGTCGCCGCCGCTCTTCTTCGGGATCGTGAAGCGCTGATAGTGATTGACCGACGCCACCTTCCGGTTGAACGCCAGGAAGCGCAGCTCGGCGAGCGGAATGCCCATCGCATCGGCCAACGCCTTGGAGTCGGCGATCGGGGGCAAGCCGTCGCGCAACGGTGTCGACGTCGTGCGGACGTGCAGCCCGGGCGAGACGTCTTCGCCGAGATAGAGCACGTCATGCTTGCGCCGCTCGTACCAGGCAAACGCCCGTGTCTGTCGCGCCTCGGCATGGCGACGCTTGGTCTCCTGCCGCCGCGCCATCGCCTCGGCCTTGCGGCGCTTGTGGATCTCCTTCAGCGCGCGCACGGGATCGCCCAGCGCGGCGTTCTGACGCTGCAGATCCGCGAGCTCGCGGATGGCATCCGCACGGCTGCGGATCGCCTCCGCAGCCGGTGCAGGCGCGTGCTTGCCGTCAGGCCAGAAGCCGAGCCGGATCATCTCCTCGAGGATGACCTCGTCCTTGGAGGATTCCCGGATGCGGTCGTAGAGCTCCTGGCGCGTGAGCTTGCCGGGGGAAACGGTGTCGGTCACGCGGCCAGCCCTCCGGTCGGGAGCGCCGCTGCAGACTCATCGAAGGAGATCGGAAGGAGCGCAGGCCGGTTTGCCTTCGTCTTCTCCAAGAACTGGATCGATCCACTCGATGCCGGGGCGCCCACCCATCCGCAATTGGGTTCAAAGAACCCATTCTGCGATTGCGGATGGGTGGGCAGCCCCGGCCCAGTGAAGATCGGGCCAGTGATGCATGCGCGGTCATGAAGCAAGGACGGCGATACGCCGCCCGGATTGCAAGGTCCTGACCGGCCTGCGTCCTTCCGAAGCCAGTGATACGCGAATTGTCGGTCCCGGTTCAAGCCGGGTGTGCTGATAGCAGCTGCCATGTCGGTCATGCGATGGTCTGTCCGCGAGCTTCTCCGCGGCTTTCTCCGGGGCTTTCTCCGTCCTGGGCCACGCCCTCGACCTGCGCATGGACGATGCGGCGCAACGCCATCATGTGCTCGCACGGACCTCGCGCCATCTTGTTGTGGACGTAGAAGTGACAGCTGCAGCGCGCCTCGACGAGACGGTCGTCGCCGTCGATCACGAGGCTGACCTGCTCGTTGCGCGCGTTGTCGAGCACGCTGCCGGTGACGGCGCGAACGCCCTGGTTGCGATCGATGCGGCCGATCGTCACGAGGTTCGCATCGATCAGGCGGTCGGCCTTCTCCTCCTGCGGGCTCGCGAAGCGAAGCTGTTCGGCCGACAGCGGCTCGCGCGTCAGTTCGCGCAGGCGATAGAGCGATTTGTCGAGGTCGAACATCACGCGGCCGGCCTGGGTGTAGGCGGTGAGCGCCGCATGCACGAGCGCCTGGTCGACGCCGGTCTGCCGCGCCAGCTCGGCGGCCGTCGCCGCATGGGAGCTGCCGAGCGCCGTGAAGATCCGCTGCGAGGTGTCGCCGTCGACCTTGTGGCGTGGCGCGAGCAGATCGAATTGTCCGGCTGATGACCAGTCGTTCGCGGTCCAGCCCGACAGTCCGAGCGTGAAGCGCAGGCCGCCGAAATCGACGACGAAGAACGAGGGCAGGCCGCTGCCGGTCAGGTGGACCCGCACCGACCGCGCCAGCGCCAGCGTCCGCGCGAGGATCGCGAGCCGGCGCCGGCCCCAGATGCGGATCTCGGCAGCGCTCGGCCCGCGATAGATCGAGCGGCGGAAGCGGAGCCGCTCGTTCCACGGCTCGATCACCACCTCCACCGGCGCATCCGGCTTCAACACAAAGCGCAGGGAGCGCGGACCGGCCTTCTCCTTCTTCTGCGCGAGGCGGGTGAGGATGTTGGCCATGTCGACGGGATGCAGGTCGAACACATGCGCCGGCAGGGTCATCGCGCTCGACACCTGCAGGAAGCCGCGCACCCAGCTGTCCGGCAGGTCGATCTTCTCCTCGCGAAAGTCGAGATCATCGCCCGTCTGCACCTCGAAGCCTGAGGGATCGATCGTCAGCGTGGTGTCGCGATAGGAGCGGATCTTCTGGAATTCGTCGTAGAGGGCGTGGCTGTAGTCGATGTTGGTGGTGCCGAATGCCATCTCGCCGAGGCTCTCGAACACGTCGTGATCGCACGACAGCCGCCCATAGCTGGATTCGTCGAGGCTGAAGCACTCGAAGAAGATTTCGTCGGGATGCACCGTGATGACCGGATCGAGCACGATCCAGGCGTCGCGGTTCTGTTTGTAGAGATAGTCGAAATAGGCCCGCTGCGCCTTCCAGTAGGGCTGCATCAGCAGATTGCGCTGCTGGTCCAATCCGCGAATGCGCGCCTGCAGCTCCGCGATGCGCGGCTTGAGCGCTTCGGACTGCACGGTCGCCTCGGCGAGGGAGCTGTCCTCGTTCTGCTTCAGCCATTCGAAATAGGCGGTACGGTCGCGCGGCTTGAAGCGCAGGTCGGAGACGACGACGTGATGCAGCGCGGAGATCGCCTCGCGGAAGGCGAGATGGCGGGCAACCTTGCCGGTGAAGAACGTCGGCGCGCGCAGCGTGTCCGGCGCGAAGGCGAACGACGATGCGGCGGCGTCGGACGAGGCGCTGGTGCTGCCGAGAAAGCGATAGGCGAAATTCATGCGGCGCTTCCGCTGATGTGCGAGCCGCCCTGCGACATCAGGCCGGCGCGGGCCACCGTGACGGGCAGGGTGAGATCCGGCCACGCGTGGGCGATGTCGCGCAGGATCATCAGCGCCGGCGCCTTGTCGCGAAGCGTGACGCTGAGTGTGAAGTCGTGCAGCAGCTGCGCGATGTCGGCGGCGCGCTCCCGGTGCGCCAGCGCCTCGTTGCGCAGGGCGGTGAAGATCCGCTCCTTGGCAACGCGGCCGCGGTTGATCTGCATCAGGATGATGCGCGCCTGCGTCATGAACTTGGCGAAGACAGCCGCATCCGCCAGCGCCTCGCCGGTGATCAGCTCGGTGACGAAGAGATGGAAGCTGCCCGACGGGTGCTCCAGCAGGCGCTCCAGCACGTCGGCGATGTCGCCGTCCGAAAGACTGCGCCGCAGCAGCGCGCGGGCGCCGTCCTGTACGGCAGGCACGGTCGAGTCCGCCATGACCGCGAGGGCCGAGGCCGGCAGCGCCTCGCTCGGCCAAGCCGTCAGTCTGTTCACCGCGGCGGTTCGGACATCCTCCCACTCGCTCTCGACCAGCAGCACGGCATTTTCCGGGTCGGCGCGGAAGCGGGCCTCGTCGGCAGCGAGTGCCTGCAGCACGAAGCGGCGCACGGCCACCAGCGCATGATTGCCGAGGCGGGCGAGCTGACGGACGGAGAACTGCGCGGGATCGCGGCTCCCGAGGAGCCTCGCGCCGAGCATGCGCGCGCCCATCGCGCGAGCCTGCAACAGTCGCCACAGCGTGCCGTCGTCGATGTCAGCCGCCGCCGGCGGCAAGGCCGCCGTGAACAGCGCGACCATGTCGGCGGCATGGCCTTCGACCGGCTCGGTCCGAAACAGGATGGCCATCAGCAGGTCGCGCACACGGATGGCGAACGCATCGTCGGCCGCCGCGAGGCGCGCGAGCAGCGGCCGTGCCGCTGCGCGCAGGCCGGCATGCGTGCCGGTGGCCGCCAGCACGATACCGTCGCGATGCTCCGCCAGTGCGGCGTCGTCGAGCCTGCCCAGCAGGCTCACCGCGGCGACGCGAATCTCGGGCGCGTCCGCCAGCAGGATCGCCTGCAGGAATGCCGCCGGCAGATCGCCGGGCTTCGTCGGCGTGACCGCGATGAGCTGGATGCTCGCGGCCTGGACCTCGGGGCTGGCGTGGCCGGTGAGGCTTTGGATCAGCTCCGGCTGCAACGGGCAGTCGCGATCGGGCCAGAGCTGCGGCAGCAGCGCGACGGCGGCTGAAAGACCGGCGCGCGCGAGGTCGTCGAGATCCGCCGGCAGCTGCGCGAGCCAGGCTGCGAATGCCTCCGTCGCCTGCGCGCGCTGCTCCCGTGACGGTGGACGGTCGCGCAGCCAGCCGCGGGCGCGGCTTTGCACAGGCTCGTAAGGGCTGGTCAGCACGGCGCGAGCAAGCTGGGCGTCGGCCCACGGCCAGTCGGCGCGATCGTCGATGGCGCGGAGGGCGAGGTCGCGCATGTCCTGCGCGGCCGCTCCGAGCAGTACGGTGATCAGCGCCGCATCGGCCTTGCCGGCCGTGATCAGACGCTGCGCGATCCCGGCTGCAAGCGTGGAGACCTCCAGATAGGGCGAGGCCAGCAGGCCGCCGATCGCGGCGATGTCCATGGCTTCCGGCCGAGGCGGGCCTTGCAGCAACGCCAGCGCGGCAAAGCGCGCCGCCGCGTGATTGCGCGCCAGCGCGGCGATACGGAGCAGCTGCTGCGGCTGGGCATCCCACAGCTCCGGGAATGCCTCCTCGCGCTGGCCGGCCATGCGCGTTCCGAGATGGCGATGCGTCAGCGCATTGGCATTGAAGCGGCTGGTCGGGGCCTCGGCATGCAGCAGGTGGCTGACGCTCCAGACGCGGCTCAGCGCCTCGGTGGCGTTGGCGACAGGGTGATAGCTCCCGTCGATGCGGACGTAAGTGCTCCATTCCGCGGGCTTGCTGCCGTCGGCATCGGTGAAGGCGAGCAGGAGCTCGCTCGCCATCGCCGTGAAGGCGTCCTGTCCGAGTTCGGCACGCTTGCGCAGCATGCGCCAGGCCCGCCGCTTGAAGTAGAGCAGGGTCTGGTCGGACAGCGCAAGGCGAGGCGCGGCGCTGTTCTGTTCCTCGCTGAGCTTCAGCGGTTGGCGCGAGCCGGGCAGCCAGACCTGATCCCGATAGACATTGCCGCGGCGATACATCGGCGTCGCCAACTCGAACTGCCGCGCCGTCGCCGCGAACAGCGGCCCGTCGTCGGTGAGGTCGGCATATTTGAACAGGCGTCGCAGCACCTGCACGAAAGGAGGACGCGGCGTCATCGCACGCACCGCGGCGAGCAGTGTCTTGCGCGCGCCGTCGTCGGCGAGCGCAAGATGGGCGAGGGCGATCAAATACTGATTGGCGAAATTCGGCTGTGCCGCACTCGCCGCCAGCAGGGCCTGCACCAACTCCGCGCCGCGGCCGCTCTCCAGAGCCGCTTCGATGTCGCGGTTCGCCACGGCATCGCTCGTTCGCGGCAGCGACAGGCGCGGCGGCGATCGCTGCGCGCCCATCAGCCCGCTCGCCAGCGCATAGGCCGCGTAGTCGCGCGTCACGGGGCTGACATTGGTATCCGCGCAGCTGCGCAGCAGGTCAGCGGCGTTTCCACCGCCGCAACGCGCCAGCGCATACACCAGGCTGTAGCTCGCATGCGCCGCGCCGGTCTTCTGCGCGAAGGCGGCGATCTGCGGATAGGCGGCCGCCAGCCGGACCACGCCGAGGCGCCAGAACAGGCGGTCGCGCTCCTTGTCGCTCCATCCACCGCCCACGCAGAGCGAGAGCTTCTTGAGCAGCTCCGCGGCGCGCCCGTCTGTCACGGCCCCGGCGTTGAGCTCCGTCAACGGTGACGTCTCACCATCGGCGCGGCGATAACCGCCGTTGATCTTGGACACCACGACGCTGTCGAACAGCTTCTCGGCGTTGGCGCGGATGACCGGAGCAGGAGTCTTCGTGCCTTCTCGAAGCGAGCTGCCGCGACGACCATAACGGAAATTGACCAGGTAGCGTGCGTCGCCGTCGGCACGTTCCAGATCGACGAGATCGACTTCGTAGACCTTGTCGGACGTGCCCTCCTTCATCCAGAGGCGCACCGAACGAATGACTTGCATAGACTGCCCCTGGGAGGTCCGGCGCGCTACATGGCAAGCCGGGCGCGCCGCGTCAACGTCAGATTGGTAGGCGGACAAATATGGCGATTCGACGCAAGTTCCCCGTCGGCGGCATCCCGCACGCGAGTCCGCGACCCTGGCTCGCGAGGCATCCAGGCCCAAAACGATCGTCTGCTTCGACAAGATGCTGATGTCGCAGACATTCGCCGGCCACGCGGAGCGCAACATCGCTTGTTCCCTGCAACACGCGAATCGTCCTGGGCGTCGCGCCGCGATCCCGCGCCGCATTCGCGACCGGGGTTGCGCGCTTCGTTGGCCCTCCGAACTGAGAGGGCGCGGGGAATGCCGGGCGCTGGCCGCACCCATGGCCCGCCTGCAGAAAAGAAAGCAGGCGGCAGTCACCACAGGTTCAGCCGACGACACCCGGCATTCCCCGCGCGATGGTTTTCACGCTTATGTCGCGCTCTCCCCGGTGTCCGGCTTGTAGCCACCGTCGCCGTCCGGATCATCATCCCCCGGACGACTTGGCGCCAGCCTCGGGGCGCCAGGACCACGCGTCTTCACGTCCGCAAACCTGCCGTCCGGCGAGCATGACACCCGCTGCAGCACGTTTGCGGCCACCGCATCTCCGGCCCACGTCTCGTGACGATCGCGATGCGCCCCTCTCGGCGGGCCGGGATGGCGACAGAAGAACATGATTTCTGAAAAATGGCAATACATTTATCGGTTGCAGAAGGCGCTGGGACGGTGAGCACGGCCTCTCGTCCGCGACCACGCGCCGTTTCCGGCAGCGCGCGAGGCGCGGCCGGGCTCACGCCGCCGCCGAGAGCCCGCCGTCTCACCTGGGGAGTCTCCTGGGGAGCTTCCCAGGTTAGGAACCCTCCCAGGACAGTTCAAAGCCATCCTGAGGCAGTCTGGTCGCCATCCTCGTATCGGGGTGGTCCGGTCGCATCTCAGGATTCGCGTCATGAGCTTATGGTCGACGAAAAGCGATACCGATCCCAAGAAACTCAGTCCCGTGGAGCAGGCGCGGGCCTCGATGCGCAAGCTTTCGGAGCGTGGCGTCGAGATCCCGGCGCAGGTCGCCATGCCGATCATCGAGGCCGAGAAGGCGGGCGATTTCAAGAGTGCGCCCGCCGATGTGCAACACAAATTCTGGTCGGCCTATGGCGCGCTGAACTCCAAGATCAAGTCGGCCGAGGAGGCGAAGGACTACTACCGGCGCTTCTTCTACGGCATCCTGGCGGCACTCCTGGTGCTGCAGTTCTATTACTCCGCCTCCCTCGCCGTTCAGGCGCGCCTCGTCGAGGTCGGGGAGAAGATCCAGGCCGCCCAGACGAGCCAGCCTAAGCCCGCTGAGGAAGCTTCGTCCGATGACGACAAACTTCAGCGAGAGCGAGCAAGCTACCTGGATTTTGCAAATTACCTCACGTTCGGGTTGAGCGGAAGCACCGACGTCCAGAAGGCCAGTGGCACAAGCACGAATTCTACCAGCCCCGACGTAAAAACCCGGTCCCAGAAGCGATCGGAATTCATCAAGCAGGAAGCCTACGCGAAGGTTGAACTCGGCCTGGCGACCTCATTCATCGGCAGCTTCCTTCTGCCCATTCTCTACGGCATGCTCGGCGCAATCGCATTCGTCCTGAGGCGGCTGTCGGATGACAGTCTCACCGGCGAGGAGAGCCGCGAACTAAGGCATCGATTTTCGCTGCGCGTGCCGATCGGCGCGCTCTCCGGCCTTGCCGCGGGCTGGTTGCTGCAGCCGTCCACCTTGTCGACGATGACGTCGATGACGGCCTCGCTCTCGCCCTTCGTCCTGGCCTTCGTCGCGGGCTATAGCGCCGACCTCGTCTTCGTCGCCATGGACCGGCTCGTTGCGGCGTTCACGACGGCGTCCCCGCCGCAGTCCCCAGAGCAGCCCAAACCCAATGGCAACGGGCCGGCCCAGCAGCCTGAGGCAACGCGCGCGGAGCAGACGCCGGCATCGAATGCCGACCAGGCGGCCTCCGCCGCGGCGCCCATGCCGACGGAGACCGGATCGGGAGAGCCAACGCCCAGCCCGCGGGACCGCGAGGCGGCAGCGCCGAGCCTGAGCTCGCGCGCCCAGGCAAACCAACAGGCAAACCAGCAGGCAAACCAACAAGCCAACCAGGACGCGTGAGAACAGCCAAGGAGCAGCTGCGATGACGACGATCACCTTTGCCCAAGTCAAGTCTCTGGCGCCGAACATGAACGCCGAATACGCAGCGGCGTTCGGCGCCAACGATGTCAATGACGTCCTCGCCAGCCGTGCGATCGATGCCAATGGCTTGCGCGTGGCCCACTTCTTCGCCCAGATGCTGGAGGAGACCGGCGGCTTCAGGATCCAGACGGAGAGCCTCAACTATTCGCCGCAGCGGCTGATGGCCGTCTGGCCGCGGCGCTTTCCCACGATCGAGATCGCGCAGGAATACGCGCATAACGAGGAGAAGCTCGGCAACTACGTCTATGGCGGCCGGCTCGGCAATGTGAACCCCGGCGACGGCTTTCTCTATCGCGGCCGCGGCCTGCTGCAGATCACCGGACGGTCGGCCTATGCCAGGTTCGGCGCGCAGCTCGGCATTCCGCTCGAAGCCAATCCGGACCTCGCCTTCCACAGGGATCATTGTCTCAAGATCGCGGCGGCTGAGTGGGCGGTGAGCGGCCACCATAACAAGCTATGCAACGCGCTTGCCGATGCCGATGACATCGTCGGCGTAACCTACGCCATCAACGGCGGACAGACGGGCATCGATGATCGGCGTTTCTGGCTGAAGAAGACCAAGGCGATCTGGACCCCGGCTGCTGCGGCGGCGGTGCAGATGGCGAGCCGCGCCAGCGCCAGGCTGGAAGCTGCGCTGGCTGCGAATGGCGAGTCTGGCATGCTGGAGGCCGCGCAGCCCTTGCCGGAGCCCGCAGCCGCGGCGCCCGCGGGAAGCTTCGGCTCCCGCGCTGCGGCGATCGCGCTGGGGGAGTGGCAGAAGTTCGGGCAACAGACCTATGATCTGTCCGGTCACGCCACGCATGTCGGCCACAAGGAAGGCGAGACGCCCTACTATCAATATATCGGCGACTATTGGAGCTTCGGCGTCAAGAACGACACCCTCACCGGTCTCGATGACGTGCCCTGGTCGGCCGCTTTCATCTCCTGGGTGATGCGCAAGGCGGGCGCGGGCGACCGTTTCCACTACAGCCCGCAACACTCGATCTATATCTTCCGCGCCAAGAACGATCTGCGGCTCGGCACGCCGAATGCCGGCTATTATTGCTATCAGCTTCGCGAGATGAAGCCGAAGGTCGGTGACCTCGTGTGCTGGGCGCGTCGTGCGGGCATCGACTACGAGCACCAGAATGGCGGCGATTATCCGGGGCATTGCGATCTCGTCGTCGAGGTCGGCGCCAACGAGGTTCAGGTCGTCGGCGGCAATGTCGGCAACTCCGTCACCAAGCGGCCGCTGGCCTTGAACGCGGGAGGCTTCCTGCAGCCGATCGTGCAGGGTGGAGAGAATTTGTTCGGTCTGATGAGCTGCCGGCTCTAGCGAGCCGGCTGCGTATTTCTTCTCATCGAGTCCCGGGCTTGCGTGAGGCCGTCGAACGATGGCGTGCAGCCCGGGACATGAGACGTTGCGCTAGGGTTTGAAGACCACGCTACGGAAGGCTTGCTGGTCGCGCGGCTGCTTTTCGCATGTCTTGGCGCCGATCGGCGCCTTGCCGTCATCGCTCAGGATCTGGATCTCCTGCGAGTCGGGAAGCGCAATCAGCGCCTCGGGAAACAGTCCGGCCAAGGCATTGGTTGGGACGGGAGTGACCTTGTTGGTCGCAGGTCCGGGCCACGCGTAGAGCTCGAACGCGCCCTCCTGATCGAACGGCCCGGCGACAATGAGGAACGAGCTGCCGACGCGCTCGATGCTCCGCACGCCACGGCCTGCAAGGTCCAACTCGACGGGAGCTCCGAATCTCGCAGGCTTGCTCGCGATGAGCTCGGTCGGATTCAGCAGCGGCACGATCAGGGCCTTGCCGCCCGGCAGCGGATTGCGAAGGCCGATCAGCAGCGATCCGTCGCCACCATCTGCGAGCCCCTCGATGCTCAGCGCGCCGCTTGTCTTCGGCGGGCGCATTGCGGCATCGTCGAGCTTGTAGGCTGCCAGCCGTGGATCCCTGGCAAGATCCTCGACGAGCTTCGCGTAGGGCTTGCCGGTCGCCCGCACCGTCGGTGACGGCTGCTCGACGACCTCAGTGGCGAAGAACCGCCGGCGGCGGTCCTGCACCTCGCCGGCGCTGTTGGTGCCATGCGAGGTGATCCAGAAGATCAAATTGCCGACGCGCGCCGCGCCTTCGATGTCCGATTCCTTGCCGGGTTTCGTGCCGAGGAAGGACGCCAGATCGACCTGGGACACCGATGCCGGCTGGTCAAGGCGATACACACGCAGCACGTTCAGCTCGTCATCGGCCACGATGAAATGATTCTTGTCGAGCGCGGCAGCGGCCGAGGCATTGCACATTTCGCGGTAGCTGAAGGGCGACGGTTCCGCGGCCTGGGCAATGCTGGAGAGGGATGTGGCCGCGAAGAGCATGGCGAGTGGCAGGATCCGCTTCATTCGTTCTCCTCCGATCCGTCTGCGTCGATGACCTGGAACGTCAACGTGACAAGGGTCGGCCGTTGCTCGACCAGCGTATCAATTGATGGAAACAGAGCCGCTGCCGTCCGGAGTCCCGTTGACCCGCATTTCTGATCTGAAGGCCGGTGCGGGGCGGCCGTATACTGGGGACTTGCCCAGGTACTTGCCCAGGTGATGTCGCGCCTTGTTCGATCGATGGTGCGGTGCGAGCGCTCGTGCTGGCGATCAACGGATCATCGGCTGGCCGATCCTGGTGAAGTCCCTAGTGCAGGTCCGGACTTGTTTGGGCTATCGTCGGCTGACGCCAATCCCTCACCAGTTGGGCGCCTGCAATGGGCGACGAGAACGAGACGGCCCTCATCCGTAACAACCGGCGCATTGTCGCCGTCACATGCGCCGCGGTCGCGCTGTTTGCGGCCGGCTTCGTCGCCTTCACATGGGTGGCTCCGGTGGTGCCGGAGAAATCGGTGGCGCAGCAATGGAACGAGGCGATCAGCCGGCTCGGCATCGAGCCGGTCTATCCGCCGCAGGAGGATATCGCCGTCGGCGACGTGTTCGTGATCCTGACCAATGATGAGTTGAACGAGGTCGAGAAGGAGCCTCTCGCCGGCCGGTCCATGAGGATCTGGCACGTCGACATGACGACCAAGCTCGAGAATGCCTACGCCGAGATCTATCGCTTCCCGGAGACGCCGGACGTGCCGGCCCAGGGCAGGGCGTGGAAGCTAAGCGCGGCGAATGGGCCGGTGTTCCGCCCCGGCGTGCCGCGGACGGATCTGCCGCTGGTGCTGTTTCCAGGGTTCACGATCACCAGCACTCGGCACGCCAATGGCGCAGCCTCGGCTGCGAGCCTGCTCGGCGCGGCCTTTCACGGCGACGTCGCGTCCGAGTTCTCGATGGACGTGCAGATCGCAGCGGCGGAGACCTATGGCGTCCCAGCCATCATCGCCGAAGCTGTCCTGGATAATTTCTGCAACGGACCGCTGCAGCGATATTGCACTGAGACCGAAGCACGGCGGCAGATGTCGCATGTCGTCGGGAGCAAGATCTACGACAAGGTCACCGATCCCGCTTCGGGTAAGACGAGGCCGCGCTTCACCGTGGAATTGGGACTGATCACGCGGGTGTACCTGGCGCGATCGTTCAATAACGTGATCCGCCGGGCCGGGAGCGCGGGCGGGGCGGTCAACGGCGGAGATGCCGGCGGGCCAACGCCTTCAAAGCCGTCACCCGATGTTCCGGCTGCCGGGGGAGCGCAAGCCGGTGCAGCCACGGCTGCGGCAGGCGCGATCGGGCCGAACGCGCCTGGGCTGTCAGGTGCGTTGCAGTTCGGGAATTCGTCGCTGGTCTCGACGGTGCAGACGCTGCAGCGGCCGGTCGCGTTCGGCTTCAGATCGGTGCGCTGGCAATTCGGAGTGTCGAAATGAAGATATCGCTCGCCCTTCTCGTCCTGATCGGCCTCACGTCCATCGCTCTTGCGGAGGAGCCTGCGGCGCCGCCGAGCCCGGTGCCCTGCAAGTTGGATGACGACGTCTGCGCGATGTTGGGGCGGCCGTCTCGTCCTCCGGGGAGCGATGGCGGGGGATCAAGCAGCGGCAACGGAGGACTTGGATCTGGCGTCGGGACCGGCGGCGCGGGGCTGAACGACATCACCAAGGGATTCGATCTGCGGATCGACCGGTCGGCCGTCCCGGGCAATGTCGGCCGGTGAGGGGGTGCGATCGGCCATCGTCTCACGGAGCCGCTGTCTCAGACTGTGATCGCGCCGGCGCGAATTGCCGCAACGACCGCGGTCATGCGATTGCACGCGCCGAGCTTCCTGATGGCGTTCGACAGATGGAATTCGACCGTCTTCTCGGAGGTCGAGATGATCTCTCCGATTTCCCAGTTGGTCTTGCCCTCCTTGCACCATTCGAGGCATTCGATTTCGCGCGCGGTCAATCTCGGGCTGTCCGGTCGGGTGGCGTCGTGGAGATCGCGGCGTCTCAGCCAATATTGAACGGCGATGCCGTACAGCCGTCGAATGCTCTCGTCCTGCTCGGTGATCCGTTCGCCGCGGCCGAGGCAGATCAGATCGACCGAAGTCCCCGGCCCATGCAGCGGAATGACGAGGCCGGAGCGGATTCCGAGCGCATGTCCTTCGTGAAGCAGCCGGCTCTCCGCGACACCCCGTGAGCTCAGCGTGCACAGCTCGTTCCACCGGAGTGGTCGGTTGACCTGCCGGATCTGGCGCAGGACCAGGTCGGCGCCGTGCCAGTCGCGACCGAGAGCAGAGGGCGGAAGCCCGTTACGGCATCCCTGCTGTAGCGAGACCAGGCGGTCGTCACGCGTCTCTGCAAACATGACCCGATCGTAGCCTTCTGCGTCGACCGTCTGCAGGAAGGCATCGAGCAGCTCGCGATCCGAAATCATCGAGGACGTCATCGAGATGAAATCGTCAATGCTGGGGCTCATTCGGAACTCCGAATGGATGTCGGTGTGGAAGCCATATGGCGGACGCCAGGCAGCGCGCGGTCGTCAATTCGGTCGCATCGCCGGGCGCTCCCGTCCACCGGCGTCCGCTTCGATAAAATCATAGCAACTGATTAGTCGTCGTGGCGTGAGTTAAGTGTGAGTTAGCAATACGAGCTGTACCTGGATGCCGAGGAAGAAAAGATCCTCGACTCATTGTTGAAGGTCGTGCTGGCTGATGCGGTCGACGAGCAGAACCAGCCAGTGAAGGATTGCCCGCTCCGACGCCTGAAGATCCGATCGATTGCCGAGCTGAACGACCGTCGGGCGAAATTCGGTCCAGCGGTGATAGAACTCGATCAGGTCGCGCGGCTCCGGCGGCCCTTGGCCGGCCGGGTCGGCGTCTGCGTCATTTCCCTCGGATCGGCCCATGCGAACACGATAGTCCGGCTGTTCGGGTTGCAGGGCGTGAAAAATACGTGAAGCAGCTTGGAGGCTCGCCGGCTTGGTGCTAGCCTGACTGCGTTTATTGCTGATAGGCATTTTTTGGCGGAATTTCCTCGTGAAGTTGGCGCGCCTCGAGATCAGTCTTTTTGGAGCGTGCGTGGTGCGATCCACGCAGCCGGGCGGCTTTGAGATCAGCGGCGCCAAGCACAAAGCGTTGTTCGCACTTCTGGCGACAGCGCCGTTCGGCCGCCGCACCCGCGCGTTTCTCCAGGAGACGCTGTGGGGCACAGCCTGCTACGATACCGGGCGGCAGAGCCTCAGGCGCGCGCTATCTGATATCCGACATATCATGGGAGACTGCTTCGCGGACGTGCTCTCCAGCACCAACAGCGAACTGTCACTGGACATGTCGCGCGTCTCGTTCATCGGACGCCCCGGCGCCGGCGAGTTCCTCGAAGGTATCAATTTACGTGAGGAGGGCTTCAATCGCTGGCTTGCTGCGATGCGGCTCGATCCTCAACAGATCTATGGTCTGTTCAGCACCAGGTCGCAGCCACCGCCGCCGCCGATCCTGCCGCTGATCGCCGTGCTGCCCTTCCGAACTCTCGGCTCGGGCCTCGACGGGCAGGGCGATGCCTGGCTCGGCGACTGGCTGGCCGAGGAGGTCTGCCGTTCGCTCTCGCGATCCAACCTGATCTCGGTCATTTCGCATTGGTCCAGCCGGGCACTGGACCAGCGCCGCGTCGACATTGCCGCAGTCCGCTTGCTGTTGGCGGCGGACTATTGCGTCATCGGGACATCCCGCGTGACCGGCGACGAGATCGTGCTCGATGCGGATTTTCTCGACGCGGCGTCGGGACGCATCCTGTGGACCCGGCAATTCACAGGTCCGGCCAGCGACTTCCTCAACCGTTCCGCCGAGGGCATCGCGCAGATCGTCCGCGCGGTCGGCCGCTCGATCGCCGACGACGCCATGGTGCATGTCGCGGGGCGCAAGGTCACGGACCTTGAGGATCACCGTCTCCTGGTCGCGGGTGTGAGCCTCATGCACCGGCCCGCACTGCGTGACTTCGCCCGCTCGCGGGAACTGATCGAGGAGGCCAGGCGGCGGGCGCCGAACGCAGCTGAAGTCCATGCGTGGTTTGCCAAATGGCACGTGCTCAGCGTCTTCAACCGATGGAGCAGCGATGCCGGGCGGGACACCCAGGTCGCCATCGACAGCACCGCCCGGGCGCTGGACATCGACCCGGAAAGCGCGTTCTGCATGACCATTGACGGCTTCGCTCACAATAATCTGCTGCGTCGCATGGACATCGCGGCGGCGCGCTATGACGCCGCCCTGCAGCGCAACCCCAACGACTCGCTGGCGTGGCTGATGAAGGGCGCGCTGCTCGCCTTCTCCGATGAGCCCGCCGCCGCGGTCGCCGCGGCCGAGAAGGCGCGGCGTCTCTCGCCGCTCGACCCGTTCCAGTACTACTACGAATCCCTGAGCGCGACGGCGCTGGTCGCCGCGGGACGCTATCAGGACGGTCTGGATCTGGCGGAGCGCTCGCTCGCCCGGCACGATCGCCATACCTCGACGCTCAGGACCAAGATCGCGGCGCTGCACTATCTCGGACGCGATGGCGAGGCACGCGACGTCGGGCGCGAGATCATGCGCCGCCAGCCGGACTTTACTGTCGATAACTATCTTCGAATGCACCCGGCCGGAGCCCACGAGAGCGGCCGCAGGATTGCAGTCGCCTTGCGCGCAGCCGGGATACCTTGACGCAGACTAAAAAGGAGCGGTGCTGATGTCTCAGATGGGGGGATTTGGTGGGTTCGGAGGCTTCGGCGGGTTCGGAGGATTCGGCGGTTTTGGAGGCGCCGGCAATCTCAACGTGACCGGGCTCGGATCATTCCTTGGAGCAGGTGCCGATCCTGCTTATGATCCGCTGCTCGTGCAGGGCCTGCAGATTACCGAGCAGGCGATCACGCATGTCGCCAACGGCGGAGCAGAGCCGGGTCATCCGCAGGAACTGCGCTTCTCGAGCGCCGGCAACATGGGTCTCTGGGCCGATTGGGTCCGGGCGTCGCTCTACCTCACGGACTTCATGCGCGACTTCAACTGGTCGGTCGGCGGGCACGACAAGTGCGTGTCACTGAGCTATGGCGGGGACAGCTTCTATACAGTTCACAGGCCGGATATCGGCGTCTTCGAACGGCAATTGAAGCTGATGCGCAATTATCTCGATCAGCGCCCGGATCGGACGCCGGAGATCCTGACCCAGCTCGGCTTTCCGACTCCCTATTTCGTGATGCTGCTCGGGCTGCAGACCGGCACGAACAACCATACGTTCGAGCTGATCACCATCACCCAGGTCATCGCCGCTCACGTCGCGATGGTCGTAAAGCATCACCTGGCCTGCCGTCGTCCCGACCGTATCGGCCATCAGGTGATGCCCATGATCCCGACGCCGGCGCATGGCAGCTTCCCGAGCGCCCATGCCACCGAGGCGTTCGCCGTCGCCGAGGTGCTCAACGGCCTGGTCGAATTCCAGAGCGGGCACTACGGCGACTACAAGAAGCGACAGGCCCTGATCAGCAAGCTCGCCGAGCGTATCGCCGTCAATCGGACGGTGGCGGGATTGCACTTCCCGATCGACAGCTGGGCGGGTGCGGTCCTCGGTCGTGCCATCGGGCAGATCGTGCTGGCAAAATGCGGTCGCGGCGACGAGGTGCAAGGCTACAGCTACGACGCCCATGACGCCGATTTCTCCCTCGCGGAGTTCGCAAAGGGAGCTAACGATATCGGCGTCAAGAAGGTGGATCCATGCAGCGTCTCATCAAGCGACTTGTTTCGCTGGTTGTGGGACAGGGTTTGCGACGAATACACGTTCGCGAGATAGGACACGCCATGACCGCGGGTGATATCCAGACCGAGGACGCGCAGCGCCTCGATCAAATTCGGATCTATCTCAGCCCCTATGAGAAGTGGAATTTTGGCGAGGGAAAATGCTACTCGTTTCCCGCTATCCGACATGATGCCGAGTTCATTACGGCGCTCGCGGAGTTCCCCGAACCTCGATCCAAACTCGGCGCTTCAGGCCAATCGCGGCGAGCGTGGTATCCGACGTTGTGGTCGGACTATAAGCTCTCATTTGTACCATTCGTCGTGCGCAAGCCGCTCGAGCCCATCAAGAATGTCGAGGTCCTCGCGAAGACGCTCGGAGTGGGATTGCGGGAGTTGTTGGGGCCGGGAGTCGACAAGATCGAAAGGGCTCGTGCGCGGATCGCATTCCCAGTGCAGCCGCGGGCGATGCACAGCAAACAGGGGCAGAAGCCGTCGGGTCCAGACTGGCAACCCGACGCAGGGCTGCCCGGTCGGATTGGAACGGAGAGGCGGATCACGATCCTGGCCGTCATCGACGACGGCCTTCCCTTCGCCCATCGCAACTTCCGGGATGCGAGCGGAACGCGAACGAGAGTCGAGTTCTGCTGGTTGCAGGCTGCCGACGCCCTCGAACAGCAGGCGAGCGTCCTGTTCGGTCGCGAATATGTCCGCAGCGAGATCGATAAGTACATCACTCAATATGGCGACGACGAGGATACGCTCTATCGAATGGCAGGAGCAACGAGCGATGCCGATGAGTTGGGGAGCCTGATCGATCGCCACGCGACCCACGGCGCCCACGTCATGGATCTTGCGACGGGCTACGCGCCTGAGCGGGATGAGATCCCTCCGGAGGAGATACGCATCATCGCCGTGCAACTGCCGAATACCATCGCCTGGGACACCTCGGGTTTCGGCAAGGACATGTACATGCTATCGGCGCTACACTACATCTTCGAACGCGCTGACCGTATTGCTGCTGGTTATGGGATCGATCGGGCGCGGCTGGTGATCAACTTCAGCTACGGCTTTTCCGGCGGCCGGCATGATGGCGGCACCGAGCTCGAGGCTGCGCTGGACGAACTCGTCACGTTGCGTCGCAAGGAAGCAAAAAGTCCCACCGCGCTCATTCTCCCGGCGGGCAATACGTTTCTCGATCGGCTGCACGCTCGCGTCAGAGAAGAGGATTTGAAAACCGGTGAGGCGAAGTTGTATTGGCGGATACAGCCGAACGATCGTACGCCGAGCTATCTTGAACTCTGGTTCGCATGCGGTTTCGATCCCAAGGGGTATACCATCGAGCTGTACGATCCGCGGGGGAGACACGAGACCATTTCAGTGACTCCCGATGAGGAGATGAAGAAGAACGAGGGGGACCCGAGGCGGGAAGTGAGCCTCAGGAATGAAGGTGGCAAGCCGATCGGCCAGATCAGTGCTGATTATCACCGCCGGGACTGCTGGCGCGTGCTTCTCATCGTGGCGCCCACGGAGCCCGACGATCAGACTCTGCCGGGCATCGAGGCCGGCAAATGGACCATCGTCATCAAGCGAGACGGGACTGCCGCACCGCTCGATCGTCCGATCGAGTGCTGGATCCAGCGTTCGGCGGATCCCGAGAGCCTGCGCTCCGGCAGCCGGCAGAGTTATTTCGATCACCTCGACGACATCCGCTACTCGGATCAAGGCGACCTGAAGGAGACCGATACCGACAATTGTGCCGTGCGGCGGTTCGGCAGTCTGAACGGGCTGGCGACGGGAACGACAGCTCTCGTCGTGGCCGGCTACCGGCTCGCCAACGGATTGGGATCGTCCCTCAAGGAGGTTCGTCCCGCCCGCTATAGTTCGGCCGGGACGGAGAGCACGAGCCAGATCGCGCGGGGCATCGACTGCGCGTCCATGTCCGATCGCTCACGGGTGCTTCCGGGGACGTGGGCTGCCGGCGTGCGCAGCGGCTCCCTGTCGCTGGTGCAGGGAACCAGCACGGCGGCTCCGTTTGTGGCGCGTCAACTCGTCACGACCTTTGTCACGGCGACTGACGAGGCTGTCGCGACGGCTGAGGGCCACAACTATCTCGGCCTGCTGTGTGGCGACACGAGTCCCCAGGACCCGCAGACGACAACGCGGCTTGGCGCGGTGCGGGTCGAGCCGCATTGGCAGCCCGGCCTCGATCCGAAGCCGTCCAAAGTCAGCTCCGCGTGAGCGTTTCAATTCACGCTTATCTCACGCACGAGATTCTCTTCCCCTTGGTAGTCTCTCCTTAAGCGCACAGATCTGTTGCGCCCGACGTCACAGCAAGCCTGGGCGGTTGTTGGCCTGTGTTGGCGCTGGCGGGCGACCCGGCTCCTGATCGTTTTGGGAACGAGGCCACGGCCGCGCGACGTTCGCCGAAGGCGTAGGCAGACGCAGCGATCAGTCGTGCGTCCGAGGGAGGTAGGCATGGCGAAGCTGGCGGCGCGCTTCCTGAAAGTTCAAGACGAGCATCTGGTGGAGGTGACGCGCCTCTTGATGGATGATGGCGGACACGCCGTCTTCAGGCCCGCGATCGCGCTGCCGTTCTCGTTTGCGGTCGTCGAATTGTTCGATGGAAGCGAGGACCGGCGCCGCCTGCGGCTGCGCGGGATGTCTGGACTTCTCGATCACGGCGACGGCGGCGGGCTGGAGATGCAGCTCGGTGTGCCGTTTCCAGCGGTCGTGTTCGCAGCTATTCCACCCAGCAAGACCGATATCGGCCCGGACTTCGTTTGCATGATCGGCATGAGGTTCGCGCCGGGGCTGTTCGGCGCTGACGGTTCGCTGCGTGTCGATCACTATCATCTGGAATACCGGACGTGGAATCCGGGCGGCGGCGCTGGCGACGCCCCGCCTCATGACGAGGCGCACTATCAGGATGCGGCGGGCAACCCCAGGCCGATTTCGCTCAAGCAGCTGACGGAGCGGGCCGCGGACCGCAGTGTCGAACTCGGCATCTTCGGGACCAACGCCGGCATCGATCTCACGGGGGGCGACTATCCGCTGCTGGCGGACCTCTTCCGCAACGGGGGACGGATCGAATTCCAGGATCGCAGTGCGATTCCGCCGCAAGACTCTCCGGATTTCAAGTTCGACAAGCCGCGCGCGGTCGGTGTGAAACCCATCGCTCTCAGATCCACGGCGCAGGACGCGGCTTCGACATCCTGCTCCTTGGCCGCAGTCGTCGATATCGGCCCAAAGGCGGGAGCAGTCGGTCAGGCTGATCTTCGGCTCGACGATTGTCTGCTCGCAACGGGCACCAGTGTTCGCGATCGTATCTCGATCGAACTGATCCAGGATGGCGCCAACGATGGTTTGCTGGGCGTGGGCGTTCCCCGCGACCCCAACCGTTACTGTTGGTATGTGCGCGCGCGCCCGGTGCCGGCCACGATCTTCTCCACGATCTGGAACGAGCGGATCGCTAGGCCCTACCTCGACGCTCTGCGCACCACCGATGACGCTCGCGACCTTTCCTTCGTGCCGTTGCTGGAGAACATCGGGCCGGTCACGCCGGGCGGGACGCTGCCGGCCTTCGACCTCGCCTTCGATCTCGTGCAGCAGCGGCAGGACCGCAAGGCATCCCGCCTGTCGTCTCCCGTATTGATCGGCTTTCGCCCTCACGAAGCCGAGCGCACCGAATTCGCCGCTGATGCGATCTTTCCCGGTCTGATCAACCATGACGGCAACATGGTGCGGCGCCGGCTGAAGGTGATGATCGAACGCCAGCCATTGAACGAAAGCTTCGAGTGGTTCGACATCGCGCAGCGCAAGCCCGGCAGCCAGCCGACCGTCGTGGTCACGCTCGAAACAATGGAGGGTCTGACCTCCGGGCTCACCGGCGGCAAGGTGCGGCTCGGCGCGCTCGACCTCGATGTTCCCGATGCAGCGAGCGGCGAGCAGGGGCAGATCCGAATCCGCTACAACGTGACTTTCGATCCGGCCGATCCGACACGCGGCGGTATGCTGGGAGCCGAGAAGGATCCGAAGGGTGTCGCCGGCCGCGCCCGTCTGCCACGTCGCGGCGAGGCGCTGCCACGCATCGCCGCTCGCATCGACCGGTTCGATCTGCATGGGGCATTGCCCGGGTCTCAGGATCCGGTCCCCGATGCCGGGCGGGCCTTCGATGCCGTCCTCGACGAACTCGCGCGTGCGCCAGCCCAGGCAGTGGGTTCGCCGGATCCGCGGCAGCTGCAGATTCAGCGTGAGAAGCAGATCGCAGCAGATCTGCAGCGCGAGGCCGCGGTGGTCCTCATCGATGACGCGCCTGCGCCGTCCGCTGATACGCCATTCTTTCTTCATGGCGAGGAGGTCACGCGCACCAACCGCAATCGCCGCCTCAGCCTGACGCTGCACCGGAGGGCCGCAAAAACGCGAGCTGAGGCTTACCGAACCATCGTGATCGATCGTGAGCCGATGACGGTGGCGCTGATCGATGTTCCCGCGTTCGAGCTCGACAGCGAGGATGTCGCGGAGAACGACGGCGAGATCGCCAACTGGCAGACATCCGAACTCGCAGGCTCGTACTGGGACATCGCCAGGATTTCAGACGGCTTCGATCTGTTTCTGCCGCCGCAGGCCACTGGAGAGGCCGCTGAAAAAGGCCATCCATGGCCGACGATTTCGCCGCGCGGCTCTGAGCAGACGATCGATTTCCGGCTCGGCACCGCAGCCAGGCTGCGCCTGCGCTCGTCCTACTTCAAGCAGCGCTATGCCGAGGCGCCCTGGAATCTGCGCCGTATCCTGGGCTATGCCGGGCAGCGCGCGCCAGGCGCCGGCCTCGACACCGCACGTTTCGAGTTTCTCTACGGATTGGCGTCGCGCTTGACGGCTCCGTCGCTGCGCCTCGCTGAGCTCGGCTCGCGCATTGGCGGCGTGCGTGATCCGCTTCCGGCGCGTCCGCGCGGGATCACGCGGTCGCTGCTCGACGGCACGGAAACGAAAGCCGGCACATCGCTGCAGCCGCTGGTCGAAGCGGAGCTGTATGACCGTTTTCGCGACGTGTCGGCGTCCTTCACCAAGGCCTGGAACACCCGCGTCGGCGTGTTCGAGGCCTATCGCGACGGCCGTGATGAGCCGCTGTCCGTCGAGGATCAGTCGCCCGACAAGGTCGCGTTCGTCCTGCGTGTCCCCGGAGCGGAGGCGAGCCCTGCGGACCTCGATCCGGAGCCGTGGAATCCAGACAGTGGCTCGACGAAGCTGAAGGGCGGCGCGACCTGGGGATTCGAATCGAAGAACATCCACGCTGAGGTGATCGCCAGGCCTTCAAGCACCCGTGGCCAGATCATCAATCCGTCCTTCTCGGCCCTGGGGGGCTCCGGCTTCGTTCGGGCGTTCTTCGCCAACGGCAAGACGCGCATCGTGTCGGACGCCAGCTTCGGCCGGACACATACTTACGCAATCGAGCGGATCGGCCGGATCGCGCGGCATTGGAATGTCGCCAAGCACGTCATCGTCTACGAGCGCACCGTGCTGCCGCCGGATCAGTTCGCCGCGCAGCAGGCGGGTCAACATCTCGGCCGGCCGGTGCTGCGCAAGGTGCGCGAATATGTCGACATCCTCGAGCCCGAACGGCGGTTTCCGGAGGCCGGCACCAACCTGAAGAAGCGGGCCTTGTATGAAGCCTGCGTGTTCCGCACGTTGCGGATTCCGGTCGACAGCCGCTGGGGGCACGACGTCCCGGATGGTTGGATCGTGCCGCTGTGGCACGAGGGTGAGGACCCGGATATCTATCCGAAGCCGGACATCCGCCTTCATTGCACCGGTGCTCACACCGATGCCGCCGCGGTGATCGCGGCGCGGAGCGCCAAGCCGCAGCAGTTCGTTTTCTTCACCTCGACACGTCCAGAGGATGGCGACAATCCCAATCTCTGGCCAGCACGTGAAGGCGTCGATTTCGACAACCGGCCGCCGCCCGCGCCGGCGGGGACGCCGGGTCTGGATTCCGGCGACCCGGACGCTCCGGCGGCAGACGACATCATGCACGACCCGCTGCATGAGGGCGGGACCTTCGACATCGACAGCGACGGCGCTGCGGCCAATCTGGTGGCGACGCGCGCCAGCGGTGAACCGATCGCGGCCGTGCTGCAGACCATCACGGTCTCGCGTGGACAGCCGACCGGCGTGTCGGGCGGCGCGGCGGGCCAAGCCCTCGCCCTGCGCCAGGAGCTCGAGCGAATCCTTGCCGAGGCGCGCGGGCTGGACGCGATGCTGGACGGAGTGCTGTCGCAGAGCTGCGGCGTCCTCGGCAATCTGCTCCGCGTCGTCGGCAAGAGCGAAGCCGAGATCGAGGCCGCCCTGAATGTGGAGATCGATCGGCTTGGCGCCATCAAGCCGGTCATTCACCGCGAGGCCGCCAAGGTGCGCGACGCGATCAACGCGGCGGTCGCTCGTGCCAAGGCAAATCTCGCGGCAGCCAGATCCGGATGGACCGACGCGGCGGATGTGGTGGAAGCTCGTCTCAAGCGGGACATCGAGAACGCGCTTCTGTCGCGTCTCGATGGGCTGGGGAAAGACCTCGAAGCGGTAGTCTCGCGCGTCGATGAGTTCCTCGCTTCCGACGCCCCCGCGCAAACAGCCGAGGTGCTCGCTCGGCGCATCGAGGAGACGCTGGCTCCGGTCCGTCTCACCATCTTCAGTGCGCTCAATGTGGTGGGAGAAGCGCTCGGGCGGCTTGATCAGAGCATCGCGACGTTCCGCGCCGAGATCGGTGCCGCGCGCGACGTCGTCGAACAGGACGGAGCTGTCCTCAAGAGCAGGATCGGCGCGCTGGCGACGCCGGCGGATTTCCATTCGCTGGTCACGCTCTATGAAAGCTATCACGCCAAGGCGCTGACGACGCTTGATGCCGTCGACAAGGTCGCGCGACGCGGCCTGCCGCGGGAGATCAAGGATCGCAAGCTGTTTGCGGCGGGGACCAAGACGGTCCTCACGATGCTCGCGGACCTCCGGACCGGCCTCGTCCAGCTTCACGATGCCGCGCTCGGAGAAGTCGCGCGCAGCAGCGCATCGATCGAGAGCGCAAAGGCCGTGATCAATCGCGCCATCGGCGACACGGTCGCGCGCCTGAGCGGGACGGCCTCCGCCATGCAGGCTGTGACGGATGTAGCTGCGGGGCTGACGGCCGACGCCGAGGCGGCGCTCGGGGATTTCCGGTCGGGCCTGCAAGCGGATTACGACGGCACCATGGATCGCATCCACGAGATCTGCCGCACAACGGCATCCGGTGTCGGCGCGATCAAGGACGGCGTGAGAAAGGCGCTACGCGACTTCGCAACCCGCGCCGGCCACCTGAAGAGCAGGGTCCATCAGGCCGCCGATCAAGTCCTGAAAGCCATTGCAGGATTGCTCGACGAGGTCGGTGTCGAGATCGGAGCTCAGGAGCAGAAGCTCGACGCCGCGCTCGATGAGGCCGCAACGGCGGCCAGGACGACGATCGGGACTCTGGAAGCAACGCTCGTCGCAGCCGTCGACGATGTGATAGCCAGGTTGAAGGGACAGGCCGGCAGCCTCGCCGGCGCGATCGCCGACGCATCGGACCGGATCAGGCAGGGCGCCGCCGACCTGGCGCAGGGCCTTCGGGACAAGGTTCCGCCTGATCTTGCCGATGACGTCCGCGTGCTCGAGGAGGGCTACAAGCACTTGTCGAACGCGCCGAGCTTCCAGAACCCGAGCGAGACGCTCGCTCTGATCCGCGCCGCCGGCTCGGCGCCGATCCTGCCGAACCTGAAATTCAACCGCGAGCGCATCGCATACTTCTTCGACGATGCGCGGGAGGCGGTGCAGAGCTCGCCGGTGGTCGGGCTCATGAACCGCATGGGGGACGATCTCAAGGCGCTCGGCATCCGCGTGCCGACCAACGAGTTTCTCGACCGGCTGATCCCCAAGGGCATGGAGAACTATGACTTCGGGAAGCTATTTCCGGATCTCGGCGGGTTGAAGCTCGACGGCCTGTTCAAGAACATTCGCCTGCCGTCGCTGAATGACAATGTGAAGGTGACCCACGGCTTCGACAAAGCAAGCCTCACCGCATGGGCAAAGGCGGAGGCGAGGGCGCCGTTTCCGAGCCGATCGGAGGTGTTCGAGATCGGCCCGCTCAAGCTGTCGGCTGTCGGAGCGCGCTTCGATGCCCTGGCCGACCTTGCGGTGGGGCTCGATGGCATCACTCGGCGCACCACCAAAGGTGAGGTGGTGGGAGATTGGGAGCTCGCCTTCAGCGGCACGCCTCTGGTGACGCTGGAGCAGACCCGCGTTTTCTTCGAGAATGGACAGGGCCTCAACGTCGATATCGATCCGACCCGCGTCCGCCTCGACAAGGCGATCAAGTTCCTGTCCGACCTGATCAAGTCGTTCAGCGAGCCGAACTCCGGCTTCTTTATCGAGATGCTGGAGGATGGCGGCACGCCGTCGGGACTGGCGGCGCGCATCGAGCTGCCATTGCCCCCGCTGTCGTTCGGCGCCTTCTCGGTGACGGGCCTGCGCTTCTCGGCCTCGTTCGAGCTGCTGATGATCAAGGGCAGCGGCGGGCGGCGCGGCGACTTCGCGCTGGGCACCACGCTGGCGCTCGGCCGCAAGAGCGAGCCGTTCGTGCTGCGCGTGTGGATCCTGGTCGGCGGAGGCTGGCTCGAGACCAGCGCGAGATATTCCCCGTCCTCGGGCCGGCTTCTCAGCCATGTGTCGGTGGGACTGACGGCCGGCCTCGGACTCGACTTCGCCTTCGGCCCGTGTCGCGGCTTCGTCTATGTGATGGTGGGAGCCTATGTCGAGTTCGACAGCGGCGGCGGCTCGAGTTTCTCGATTGCGGTCATCTTCCTGGTGCGCGGCGGCATCGTCATCCTCGGCCGCTTCAACATCGGCCTCTATCTGCTGCTCGAGCTCATCTATCAGAACGACGGCTCGGTGATCGGACGCGGAACGATCGAGGTCAGCTTCAAGATCTGCTGGTGCTGCGAAATCAAGGTTCGCCAGGGCGTGACCTATTACTTGAAGAAGGGCAGCGGCGCCACGCAGTCCGGACAACATCTCGATCATTTCGCCTGACCGGAGCGTGCCATGAAATTCGTTCTGTTTTGCGATGTCTTGCGCGCGCCGGGCGAACGGGCCCGGCCGACCATCGGGCTCAGGCTGTCGGGCGCGGCGGTCAGGCCGTCGGCCGGGGAATCCGACGGCGACTTCAATACCAAGGTCCAAGCGCTGTTCGACGGCGTGCGCGGCAGGGATGTGCCGAAGCCGGGCGAAGCCGGGTTCGAACATTATCTCGATGATCTCGCGCGCGGCGCCGGCCCGTTGTTTCCATGGCTCGGCGGCCGATTGGAGTTCTCGCTTCAATGGGCCAGCGCGCCGGCGCGCCAGGCTCCGCAGCCGGGCGCCATCGACCCGACCGGATTTGGGGTGACGCCGGTCGCGCTTCCGGCCGACGGCAATCCCGCGCACAAGGCCAACTTCGAACTCTCCGAGGCCAGCCTGAATGCGCTGCTCTACACTGCGCTCAAGGACCTCGCCTCGGACACCGCGCCCAGGCATACGGATCACTACAACAATGTCGAACCGTTCAAGCTGATCGGCTGGAACGAGGGGCAGGGCGGTCGTCAAGAGATCGAGGAGATCGGCGATGCAGGCTCCAACTTTCGTTATGAAGCTTTCTTTGCAGGACTGGCGTCGCTGCCGGCTCCGCTTCCGCATGGACGGCTCAATCTCGTCCGCTTCGTCAGGCTGGATACGATCAAGCCCGCTCCGGCGGGGCAGACCACGCTGCTGATCGCAGCGCCGCGTTTCCAGCCGCGGGCCGCAACGAGCGTGCTCGAGCCCGCATTTGGAGATGCCGCCCATCCCACCGTCCAATGGAATCTCGTCGGCCCCAATCTGGTGGCCAGCATTCCCTACACGGCTCCCTTCGGCGGCCACGAGATCGAAGTCCTCTGCCGCGCGCTCGATGTCGGCGAGGACCTGACCCGCAACGCCAGCTTCCTCGATCGTGAGACGCTGTGGGTCAAGCGAAGCCACGGCGCTGGCGCGACCGACAGCCGCGACGGCATCGGGTTCGAAGACTGGCTGGCCCGGCTGCCGGAGCAGCTCGCTGATGTGTTCGACCTGCCGCGGCTGGTGCTGCAAGCGGTCGAAGATGACGCGAAGTCGCCAGGCACGCCGCTGACGGCCGCGCTCTCCGTTCCTTCTCGTCCGGACGGTGCAACGCGGCTGGTCGAATCCGTGTTGATGGCCTTGCGCGACACGGTGGGACCCGGTTGTGTCGCCACCGCGTCCGCGGTCCTGACAGGCCCGAACGGCTCGCCCGCGCACCTTGCAATTCTGGATCGTGTGAACAGGATCATCGGCGAAAGTCGCCCGGGGTCCGAGCTGAATGCGCAGGAACTGCGTGCGCTCGCTGACCGTGTCGAGCGCGACGACCGGGCATTTCGCGATGCGTTTCGCAACGGAGCCGGCGACCCGCAGCGGGCGGTCTGGCTTGATGGGCTGGCGAAAATCGCCGGCTCCAGTCTGAATCTGCCCGCGGGGGCTGGCTTCGTCACGGAGCTGGCGGCCCGCGTTGCCGTCGCCCCGGATGCGAAAGGGGCGTTCGATCCCGCGCCGCTCCGCCGCGCGGTCGACGCCCTGACCACTCCAGCCGCCGCCGCAGCACTGCAGATCGAAATCTGGCGCCGCTCGGCGCCGGCCGATGCGCGTCACGGCGCCTGGCTGTCGGCCGCGGAAGCGGCATTCCCGTTGCTGTTCGACCGGGGCTTCCGTCTCGTCGAGATCCTGAGGAAGGCGAACATCGATCTGGCCTGGACGTCGTCCGACGGCATCTGGAAGAAGGCGAGTGACCCTGACATCCGCGATACGGAGGCCCTGGCCGGCTCGGAGAGCCATCCCGGCAACATTCGTCAGGCCATCACGAGCTATTTGTATGGAACGCTCTGCGAAAGCGACGGCAGTCCGACGACGCTGGAGCGGATCTATCAGGATGATCACGGCCGCGTCGGCCGGATGCTCGCTTCCGCGCGTGACGTGCTCGCGCATGCCGTCGATGCTGCGGCCCGCACGCGCATGCTGGGCTGGTTCAAGCAGCCGGACAAGGAGGGCACCGATACCCTTCTCACGGGGGATCTCGCGCCTGACGCGCACGGCGTGATGCTGCAGATCGACCGGCTCGTCGTCGGGGCCGGAGACACACCGGACTTCAACGAGGACCTCGCCGGCTATGGTGTGCTGATGCGACGGAGCAGACCGGCCGACGCCTGGTGCTGTCTGACGGCCTGCTTCGCCGAGCTTGCCCCGGAGTCCGATGGGCCGGTGCCGGCCACCTTCGTGTCGGCGCCGCGCACGGTGATGGGAGCGCTGCCGGTGTCCTACACGAGCCGGATGCCGCAGGTCATCGTGACCTATGACAACCGGCCGATCGTTGGCGACGGCCAGGCCGATGTTCAGACCGAGGGGCAAGCGGAGGACGATCCGCAGCCGCGCATCGCGCGTCTGGTCCAACCGCGCGTCCAGGACAATCCTCCGGCCGAAACCCTGCTGCCGTTCCTGGCCTATGGCGCCACCTTCGACATCGCTCCGTTCGGCATCTCCAACCAGGGAGCCTTCCCGGTCGAGATCAGACGCGATGATTTTCCTGCTCTGCTCGATCCGGCAAAGCTGACGGACGATCTGTTTGCGGCCAATGCCGACATCGTGCGCCGCTTCTCCTATCTGCGCCGAACCGGCATCGGATCGCTGCGCATCGCACCGGCGTTCGCGCCCGCCCAGCGGTCCGGCACGTTGTTTCATCCGATGGTGCCGCCGCGCGAGACCAAGCTCGTCGCCGACGACATCATGGTGCCGCCGCAGGCGATCGAGCCGTGGGCGCCGCCCGGTGCCGTGCGCGCCTTGAAGATGAAGACCGCATTGCTGCTGAGCGACGCCAATGGCGATGCGCTGGTGGTCAAGCCGGACAATGCTTGCGGTGAATTGCGGCTGCGGGTCGAAGCACCCGTAACCACGCTGGAGGATTTCGACCGCTGGATCGCCTTCGACGAGGCGGTGCTTTCCGAAGCCGACAAGACGGCGCTGCGGCAGTTTCGCAAGGGGCTGCGCACGTTCCATTTCGAGCAGACCGCGGCGCTGCACGATCGCGAGGTGGCCCTGCGCAAAGCCGTCGAGACGCGCGATGGCGTGGCCGAGGCGTGGCTGCGCGCCGAAGTGGACGCGATCAAGGCGACGCTCGATCTGCAGGACCCGTCGGTCGGCGTCCTGGCCGTCTCCGTCACGCGGGTGCGGCGCGACGGCGCGCTTGCTCCCGACGCCGTCGGCCGCCACGCGCCGGAATTGTTCGCTTGGCAATGGACATGGAAGCCTGGTCTGGATCCGACACGTCCTTTCGCCAGTGCGCGGCCGCCGATCGACCTCATATGCAAAGTCAGCAAGGACAGGACCAAGCCGCTGTTCGATGCGGCGACGAAAACGGTCTGGAGCGCCCCGGGCGACATCGTCATCGTGCGGCTGTTCGCCGGCGTCGATGATGCGTTGTTCGTGGAGAATGTCGCGCCGGCCGGCCGGCGCCGGTTTGACGATTGCGTCCGCCGTGTCTCTCTCGGAGCAGGTGACAAGGACGCCGTCGTGACCGCAGCCGATGGCACGCGCTATCGCCTGTTTTCGACCTATGCGTTCGCGGTGGAGGCTGCCTCGCCCGGACTGCCGGCTGACATCGAGATTGCCGCAGCCGTCAGCGGCAGCATCGTCGATGGCGCGCCGAGCGCCGCGGACGAAAGTCCTGGCGATATTCGTCTCCATTTCCGGCGCATGCCGTCAGTGGCTTCTGATGCGATCGGCAGCCTCATGGTCGGTTCGCAGGCCTGGCGTTGGACGGGCCGCCCATTGTCGCCGTTCCCGTTCGACAAGACCGAGAACCTCAACGTCTTCCCCGTGCAGGATCCGCAAGATCCCCTGTCCGTTTCGCCGCCATCGGCTGCGGAATCGGCGCTGCTGTGGGACATGGAAGGCTTCGCCGAGCGCCTCGACGAGACGCTCGACGACGAGATGGCCGTGCTGCCGGTGAGCGAGCAGATCGACTCGAACGTGACGCCGCCGGCGAGCACACCGCGCGCAACACGGATCGCGTTGCGTACCCCGAACCGCAGCGAGATTGCGCGCTACATGCGTTTCCGCGTGACTGCCGTGAACCGATATGCGTCCGCCTATCAGGCCGCTCGCCAGAAGAACGTCGGCACGTGCGCAGCGCGGTGGACAAGCGCGAGCGGCAAATGGGAGACGCCTTGGTTTCGCATCGTCCGGCCTGCTGCAATCCCTGATGTGATTCCGAAGCCCGGCCTCCGTGCCCTGATTCCGCTCACGCGCGCCCTGCGGAACGGCGAGGTTTCGCCGGTGGCCGGGGTCCTCGCGGTGATCGATGGTGCCTGGTTCGAACACGCCGGTCCTGCCGAGTGGCTGCTTGCCGGAGTCGAGACGGCCTACCGCAAGACGTCGATCATCCCGGGATCTCCGGCCGGAGCCGTTGCCGCGGAGATGGGGCCCGACCCGCTCGTCCGCACCTACGGCCTGGGACAGGCGCCAGGACGGACACCGACGAGCGCTGCTGAGCTTCGCTCGGCGGTTCCGCTCGCCGTGACCGGACCGCTCGGACATTCCTTCGATTCAGGGACGACGACGGGATTGTTTCTCAACAGCTCCTTCATCGTGCCGGCGCCAGTCCTGGCGGCCGACGATCCGGCCGCGTGGTGGATGGGAAAGCTTGCGTTCCGCCGTCTCATCGTGGCCGAAGGTACGCGCGGCTATTGGCGCACGAGCAAGAACAACAAAGCCTCATCCAACACGGCGCAGATCGGCGCGACGATCCATTCCATCGCGGCGACGGCAACGCCTGCCTCCCTGAAGCTCCGGGCGACGGGCACGTTGTCCTGGGGCGCGCTCAACGCCGATGCCACTACCGCGATCGAGGCCAGCCGGACGGATCGCGGCTGGAGAATCACCGTCGAGAATTCGACGCCTCACGCCAAGGACAGCTTCGACATCACCACAACGAGCATGGACCTCAGGCTCATCGCCGTGCGCCGGGTTGCCCGCATTCCCTCCGGACCGGAGCAATACGTCTGGTACGAGCTGCTGCTGTTGGTGAAGCCCCGTAACCAGCCGTGGCAACTCGCGTGGCAGACACAATGGTTCAACGACATGAAGCTGGCGCAGGTCGGTGACCCCGCCAAAGCCGAACTTGCGTTCGCTTTCGTCACCGAGGCCCGCACCAACGTGACCTGCGGGGACCCGCTGATCACGACGATCCCGCAGGTGTCGTATGCCACCGAGGGACGATGGACGCAGTTTCTGCCCAACATGCAAACGCTCGCGCGTTCTGCCAAGGTCGACCTCGGGGCGCTTGCGTTGTCGGTCGACGCACGCGCGAACGAGCGGCTCCGTCTGACGGCTGGGGGGCAGCCCTTCGCATGGCTCCCGACCAATGCGCTGAAGACCAAACGGGGACAAGACGACCAGGGACTATTCAATCTGCTGCTGGTGACCAAGCGGATAACCAGCGTCTCCGACAGCAACGAAGAGGCTTATGTCGGCCTGTATCACTCGGCCGCCGGCTATGATCCGGCCGAGCAGGCTGTCGTTCTGACCTGGTTCGAACGTGGCACACCGCGCGCGCTCGCCGGCAGGCCGGATCTGATCGGCCGGATCCTGACCGTCCGCGCCGGAAGCCCTTCGGTGTCCGATGCGCAGATTGCGGAATGGCAGAACGATCCCTGGAAAGCGTTCTTTCCTCAAGAGAGCAGCCTGGAGCAAGCCGATCCGACAATGGTGTTTGGCGAAACCAGGCCGCCCGACGCGTCCGTCCAGATCGTGGAGATCTACTCCCCCATCGTTTCGCGAGCCATCTCAAGCTAAACCTGATCCGACGAAGAGCCTTGCCAGTTTCTGCGAGGACGGGCGTCATGACGATGAGGATCGACATTCGGCGCGGTGCCGGGCGCGCTGTAGGCGGGCCGGCAGGACATTCGCACGATGCCGGTGGCCCGGTCGCTTGGGCGGCCGGTCCGATTGCGGCTGAACCGAACCACCGACACATCTTTCGATGACGGTCGTCACTTCCGCGCGGCCTTCCGCGCATCCGCGATCGCCTGCTTGAACGCCTGGGCGTTCGGCGCACCGGGGACGCGGAAGCGGCCGATGATGAAGGCGGGGGTGCCCTGGAAGCCGAGACCCAGGGCCTGCTCGTGGTTGCGGGCGAGGACGGCGTCGATCTCGCTGGCTTTGGCTTCGAGATCGGCCTTGGCGCGCGCGAGGTCGATCCCGGCGGCAGAGAGCGCGGCGTCGACCTTGGCTTCGGACAACTTCTCATGGAGCGAGATCAGCGCCTCGTGGGCTTCGGCGAACTTGTCCTGGTATTTTGCTGCCAGCGTGAGGCGCGCGGCATAGATCGAGGGGCCGCCGAAGATCGGCCAGTCCTTGAAGACGAGGCGAACGTGACCGTCATCGCGCACGACCTTGGCGAGCTCCGGGCTGATCTTGCGGCAATATGGACATTGATAGTCGAAATACTCGACGATCGTGATGTCGCCATCGGCATTGCCGAGAACGGGAATGGCGGGATCGCGCAGGATGCGTGCCTCACTCAGGATATCGCCATAGTCGTCCTCGGCGCGTGCCTGAAGCGGCAGCAGGGCGGTTGCGAGCAGCAGCAGCATCGCAAGCGATGCGGCAAAGGTGTTCCTGGTCATGTCTTGTCGTTCTCCGGTTGGGGGATGGTGGATGCGGTGTTGATCGCGTCGAGCACGATCTGCGGGGTCAGGAGCTCAGGCAGCACGATGCCGTTTGGAGCGCCTGGTCCGAACACGACGTTGAACGGCAGGCCGTAGCGATCGAAGGATTTCAGATAGCTCGCGATCGCATCGCTGGGTGAGGTCCAGTCCGCCCTGACTGCGATGACATCCGACGCAAGGCGGCTGCGCACGGCCGCACTGTCGATCACGAATGTCTCGTTGACCTTGCAGGTGACGCACCAGCTGGCGCCGATATCGACAAACACGGTGTGGCCGCTGCGGACCTCGGCCGCGATGTCGGCGGGCGCCAATGGCTGCCAGTGGATTGCGGCGCTTCGGCCCGTGCCGCCCGGCTGCGTCACATGCGTTGCAGCGATCAGCGCCAGCCCGATCGGGACGGCGAGACCTGCGCCAGCGAGCGCTCGCCGCAACGGCAAACGCAGCGCGGCCAGGATGAGCCCGGTCACGAGCAGCGCGGCGGCGAGCACGGTGGCCGTTGCACTGCCGCTGATGTCCGCGAGCACGGTCAGCAGCCACAGTGCAGTTGCGATCATCGCGAGCGCCGCCACCGAGCGCAGCTTCAGCATCCAGCGGCCCGGCCGCGGGAAGAGTCTGGCAAGACGTGGTGCCGCTGCCAGTAACAGATAGGGCGCCGCCATTCCCAGCCCGAGAGTCGCGAACACCACCGGGATCTGCGGCACAGCCTGCGACAGCGCAAACGCGACGGCCGTGCCGACGAACGGCGCCGAGCAGGGCGTTGCCAGCAGCGTCATGACGAAGCCGTTGATCGCGTGCCCCGCGATCGTCCGCCGGCCCGTCGCGCTGCCGAGGCGTCCGGCGATCCACCAGGGCAGATTGATCTCGAACAGACCGAGGAGGTTGGCGCCGAACGCGGCGAGAACGAGGATCATGGCGATGAGGAAAGCGGGCTGCTGAAACTGCAAGCCCCAGCCGACCTGCGCGCCCGCCGCCTTCAGGGCGGAGAGGACGATGGCGAGTGTCACGAACGAGGCGACGATGCCCGCCGCCGTCGCGAGGAAGGCCGAACGCGGCGAGGGCGCTTGGGCCGGATCGTGCTCGATCAACGAGACGAGCTTCAGCGACATCACCGGAAACACGCAGGGCATGAAGTTGAGGATGAAGCCGCCGAGCAGCGCCACCGCGAGGATGGTCCAGATCGATGCCGCCCCGGTGCGCTGTGCTGCCGCTCCCGGTTGGGCGACACCATCGGCCTCGACCGGGAGCGTTGCTTCGATCGATCGGTCGCCATCGACGAGCGTCACTCGTAACCGCTGGCGCGGGCCGGCCTGATCGAGACCTTGCAACGGCACGGAGATTGTTACTTCGCCATTCGAGATGCTGCTCACCTGGGCACGGCCGCCGGACACAGCGTCGCTGCCGTCGATGAACACGTCGGGCGCGCGCAGCGGCGGCGTTGCCCGGGCATCGAGCCGCAATTGCGGCTTGGGCTGGCGGTCGATGCGAAGAGCAGAGATGGAGAGCCCAACAGCAGTCGCGCGGGGCACGCTCTGCAGCCATTCGTCGATCAGCGCCTGGTCGTTGGGCTGCCGCGATACGGCCGGAATGTCGGCTTCGAGCCGGGTCTCCTGCTGCGTGCAGATGATCGAACAGACGAACAGGACGGCCTTCAGCCTGAGATGCGCAGGCGCCGCTGCATCCCGAAGCTGCACGCGCAACGGAAACAGCACATGCTCGTCATAGCCGAACGTGTCGATGTCCTGCTCGCTGAAGCGCCGCGGCGCCGGCCATTCGACGGTCACGTCGGCGATATTGCGCGACCTGCTCCAGTCGAATTCGGGCGGCGCGCCGGCCTCGCCGGGGGAGCGCCAATAGGTGTGCCAGCCGGCGCCGAGCCTGACATCCAGCCCTGCCCATGCCGTGGCCGCGCCGCCGTCCGCCCGCGCGACGTCGCCGACCAGCAGGCGCGTATCCACGTTCGGCTGAGGCCGCGACGCACCGGCGGCAGCCGCTGTCGTCGCAAGATGAAGCACGCCCAGCAACAGGCCGAGGCGCCCAAGATGACGGATGGACATGTTGAACTCCCTGCGCGGTCGCGCATGTCGCCGATGGCCGCGCTGCGCAGCCGGCGCAAGGTGCCCGACAAAGGCACTTGAGCCGATCCGCTCCGCGCGATCGATAATGGATGTTCGTTCGCCCACGCCGTAGCGTTACGGCAGCGCGGGACAGGACGAGAGGATGATCAGGATCGGCGGCAGGGAGGACGGTAGGGCGAGGACGCGTGACATTGCGTGGTCAGCGCATCGTCCTGGGGACGCCACGACAGGGTCCGCGAGACAGCCAGTGGCTGTGCCGTTGTACCGTCATCTGCCGGCAGGGCGCCGAGGCTCGCCGCTGCGAACGGACAGATGTTGATGGTGCCGGGGAGGACTGCTTTCCTGCAGGGCTTAGGCGCCGGTGTCTTAGTAGGCGACCATTGTTGCGCGCGGACGCCCGTGTCAGCCGATGCGGCCGTATCGAACGTTCCGAGCAGAGGAACCAGGCTCATGACCAGCGCGATCAGCGCCGCAATCAGGCGGCGTGTCGGCTCGGGCATCTTAAGACCAGGGCGCCTCATCTTGGATCATCGTCTCCAGGAAGGACTGGTCGCGCAAACCGCCCGCTCCTGACAACTGACATCTTCGTGACGCAGCAATCCTGCGACGCAGCCCGTCGACAGCCTGATCCGGAGAGATGGGCAACTGCGACCTCGAGGGGCTCGGCGATGATCACAACGCGGCGGAGGACGTCTTCGTATGATCCGCTGATCACCGTGGGCGGCCGGCAGACGACGTTGTCTGTCCCAGAATTGCAGCGGAGCGGCGACGTTGCGACCCGCAGGGGAGGTATGCTATCGCGTCCGCGCACATTGCCGCCATATCATCTAAACTGCCTGCGAAAACCTGGTGAAGGAAGCAAAACCGGACAACTGATGCCTGTTGTTGTTCGGATGTTTTGTAGCTGTCGCGTCGGGGTCTTTCCTGGCTCTATTCTTCAAAGGCGATGAGGGAATCTGACGGTGCAAGACTCCGTGCGCCTGAAATCGTTCGAGCTGTTTCCGCAGGACATCGCGAGCGTCGATGTCGAACTGCTTCACGCGCTCACCATCAGCGTCGGTTGGCCGCACCGTCCGAACGACTTGGAGCTCATGCGCCGAGCGGGCAAGGGCATCGTGGCGGTCGACGGCATTGGGCGTGTCTTCGGCAGCGCGATGTGGTTTCCTCACGGAGATGATTTCGCCACGGTCGGCCTGGTGATCACGGTGCCGCGCACGCAGGCGCAGGGCAATGGTCGCTGGCTGATGGACCACGTCTTCTCTCAATGCGGGGCCCGGCGCCTCAGTCTCAACGCCACCAAGGCGGCCTATGCCCTCTATCTCTCCCTGGGCTTTACCAAGGAGGCAATCGTTCAGCTCTACGATGGCGAGGTCTCGTGGAGTGGAGCGTCTCTCCCGCCGGTGGATGGCCGTCTCGAGCAACTGTCCGCGGAGGCGATCCGCGAGATCATGCCGCTCGATCGGGCTGCATTCGGGGTGGATCGTGAGCGTCTTCTGACACTTTTGGCCGAGGTTTCGCGCGTGTGCGTGCTCCGGCGTCGCGGCGAGATCGTCGGCTACTCGATGTGCCGCGAGTTCGGCCGAGGGCATGTGATCGGACCGATCGTCTCGTTCAATGACGAGGATGTCATCCATCTTGCGGCGGTTCACATGGAAGCGCTGAGGGGACGGTTCGTTCGGGTGGATACGCGCTCGCAAGGCGTTTTCGCGGAATTCCTCACCCGCAGCGGGCTCGTCGCGGGCGAAGCTGTCACCACGATGTGGAAGGGACGCCCGTTCCTGAACGAAGTTGCGGGCCATCCAATCGTCTACGGCTTGGCCGGGCACTCCTTCAACTGAGCCGTGCGCCGTCATCACGCTCACCGCGGCGCGGCCGGGGGCACTCAGTTCAGGATACGCTCCAGGATACGAACGCCGCCTCAGGCGCTCGGCCTGATGCCTGCGATGTGGAATGTCTTCACTTCGAGATATTCGTCGATGCCCAGATAGGACCCCTCGCGTCCGACACCTGACTGCTTGACGCCGCCGAAGGGGGCGACCTCGGTGGAGATGGCTCCGGTGTTGAGACCGACCATTCCGAATTCAAGCGCTTCGCCGACGCGCCAGGCGCGCGAAAGTCCCTCGGTGTAGAAATAGGCGGCGAGGCCGAAGGGCGTGCCGTTGGCGATCGCGATCGCCTCGTCCTCCGTGCGAAACCGGAAGAGCGGTGCGACGGGTCCGAACGTCTCCTCGGACGCAAGCAGCATGTCGGTGGTTGCTTCTCCGATCACGACTGGACGCGCATATTGAATGCCGGGTGGGATGTCGGCGCTTTCCGCAAGGATGCGGCCTCCCTTCGCCTTGGCGTCGGCGACATGCCGCTCGATTTTCGCGATCGCCGCGCGATTGATCATCGGGCCGATGGTCACGCCGTCCTCGGTGCCGGGGCCGACCTTCATGGCCTTTACACGGCTCGCGAGCCGTTCGGCGAAGGCGTCGTACACACCTGCCTGCACGAGGATGCGATTGGCGCACACGCAGGTCTGGCCGCCGTTTCGGAATTTCGAGGCGACGACCCCTTCCACCGCGAGGTCGAGGTCGGCGTCGTCGAACACGATGAAGGGCGCGTTGCCGCCGAGCTCGAGGCTCAGCCGCTTGATGCTGTCGGCCGCGCCGCGCATCAGGAGCGCGCCAACGCGGGTCGATCCCGTGAACGAGATCTTGCGCACCATCTCGCTCGCCAGCAGCGCTTTGCCGATCCCCGTCGGCATCCCCGTCACGACGTTGACGACGCCGGCCGGAATGCCGGCGCGTTCGGCAAGCACGCCCAGTGCGAGGGCCGAGTAGGGCGTGAACTCCGACGGCTTGATCACCACGGTGCACCCTGCCGCGAGCGCGGGCGCGACCTTGCGGGTGATCATCGCGTTCGGGAAGTTCCAGGGCGTGATGATGCCGCAGACGCCGACCGCCTCCTTCAGCACGACGATGCGGCGATCGGGCGTGGGCGAGGGGATCGTCGTGCCGCCGATGCGCCGCGCTTCCTCAGCAAACCATTTCACGAAGCTGGCGCCGTAGCGGATCTCGGCCCGCGCCTCCGCCAGCGGCTTTCCCTGCTCGGCGGTGAGGATGCGCGCCAGGTCCTCTTCGTGCTGAAGCATCAGCGCGTACCAGGCCTCGAGGAGGGCGGCGCGCTCGGCATGGGTCTTCCGTTTCCAGGGCGCGAAGGCGCGACTGGCGGCGTCGATCGCGGCGCGCGTTTCGGCCTCGCCCATGTCAGGCACGGTCCCGACCGCGGCCTGCGTGGCGGGATCCTGCACCTCCAAGGTCGCCCCCGAGGCTGCGTCCCGCCAACGCCCGTCGATCAGGCCCTGGAAGCGTAATAGGCCAGTGTCGTTCAATTGCATCGTCCCATGTCCCTGCTAGCCGAGCGCCGTCAGAACGGCAGTGGCGATGGCATCCGTCTTGTCATGACCGGGTTGTGCGCCGATGCCGCGGGCCGTTGTGGCCTCGATCGCTCGCATCACGTCGGCGGCGGCCTCTCGCTCGCCGAGGTGCTCCAGCATCATCGCGCCTGACCAGATGGTGGCGATCGGATTGGCGGTGCCAAGGTGGGCGATATCCGGCGCCGAGCCGTGCACCGGCTCGAACATCGAAGGCGCGGTTCGCTCGGGATTGATGTTGGCGGAGGCGGCGAAGCCGAGCCCGCCCTGGATGGCGGCGCCGAGATCGGTGAGAATATCTCCGAAGAGGTTGGAGGCGACGACCACGTCGAGCGTGTCCGGTGCGATGACCATGCGGGCCGCCATCGCATCGATGTGGTAGGGCGTGACCTCGACGTCCTTGTACTCCTGCGCGATCGCGCGGGTCACCTCGTCCCAGAACACCATCGAGTGCTTCTGGGCGTTGGACTTGGTGACCGACGCGAGCCGTCCGCCTCTCGCCCTGGCCTGTTCGAAGCCAAAGCGCAGGATGCGCTCGACGCCGCGCCGGGTGAAGATCCCGGTCTCCACCGCCACCTCGTCGGGCGTGCCGACATGCACCCGGCCTCCGGCGCCGGCATATTCGCCTTCCGTGTTCTCGCGAATACAGAGGATGTCGAAGCTCGTGGCGCGCAGCGGGCCCTGCACGCCCGGCAGCAGTCGGTGCGGGCGGATGTTGGCATATTGAGTGAAGGCCTTGCGGATCGGCAGGAGCAGTCCGTGCAAAGACACTGCGTCAGGCACCTCGGCGGGCCATCCCACCGCACCAAGCAAGACGGCGTCGAAGCGGCGCAGGGTCTCGATGCCGTCAAGGGGCATCATCGCGCCTGTCTCGCGATAGAAGGCACACGACCAGGGGAAGCGCGTAGCAGCCAGCGCGAAGCCGCGCAGCGACGCCGCGCGCGCCAGCACGCTCCAGGCTGCGTCGATGACGGCCGGGCCGATGCCGTCGCCGGGGACGAGGGCGATGGTGTAGGACTTCATGGGCTTTCTCAGGGAATTTGTAGCTGAAGGCGTGCACGGGCTGGCGGAGCGGATGACGCCGCTCGCCGGCATCGGTCACTCGTAGACGCAGACATAGATCTTCCGGACTGTCTCGATGGTGCGCCAGATGCCGACGAAGCCCGGCTTCATCACGAAGCTGTCGCCTGCGCGGAAGGTGAAAGTGTCGCCGCCGGTCTCCTGGATCTCGATCAGTCCCGACAGGATATGGCAGAACTCGAAGGTGGTCCCTTTGATCGAGTGCGTTTCGCCTGGCGTCGCTTCCCAGATCCCGGTCTTGATCATCTCGCCGCGCGAGTCATCCTGAGCCCAGGTCTTGAACTCAGGTGAGCCGGAGATCAGTCGCTCGGGCAGGGGGAGTCCGTCCTTGGGCGTGAATGTCGGATTGGTATCGATGGGGATGAGAAGCGACATGCGTGACTCCGCGTGCGGTGAATGAGGGTTTCAGTACCCGCGCGCACGATCGACCAGGCCGATCATGGGCTGGCCGGCGCGATGGCGGCGGATGTTGTCGATCACGGCGCGGGCGGCCGTGTGAGGCTGGGTGACGCTCGCGACGTGCGGCGTGATCATCACTTTGGGGTGGCGCCACAGCGGGTGATCGGACGGTAGCGGTTCGGGATCGGTGACGTCGAGCACGGCTGCCGACAGCAGCCCCGCATCGAGCGCTGCCAGCAGCGCGGGCGTATCGAGCTGCGGACCACGTCCCACCTGCACCAGGGCAGCCCCGCGAGGCAGGCAGGCGAACAGCTCGGCATTGAGAAATCCGCGCGTCTCGTCCGTCAGCGGCAGCAGGCACACGAGGATGTCGGTCCGCGCAAGAAAGCCCGCCAATTGCGCCGCGCCGTGAAAGGATGCGACGCCCTCGATCGTTCGGGGCGAGCGACTCCAGCCGGCCAAGGCAAAGCCGAAGGGCTTGAGGCGCTCCATCGCCGCCTGCGCCAGGATGCCGAGGCCCAGGAAGCCAACGCGTCGCTCGCTCGCCTGGAGCGCCGGCAAGGCGCGCCAGATCCCTTGGCTCTGCTGCGCGGCATAGGCCGGCCAGTCGCGATGCAACGTCAACACCGACAGCGCGACGTATTCCTGCATCATCCGTACGATGCCGTCCTCGACCATGCGCACCACGGAGATTCCACCCGCAAGGCCCGCGCGGTCGAACTGGTCGACGCCCGCGCCGATGGAGAACACGACCTCCAATCGCCGGTAGCGATCGAGATCCGCCGGAATCTTCCAGGTGATGAGGTAGCGCACGTCGTCGGGATCGACGGTTGCCGCATCGTCCGCGAAGATGATGTCGGCAAGATCTCGTGCGAAGGCCTGGCGGAACACGGCCGCGCGTTCGGCGCTCGAATTGAACAGGAAAACCGGCCGGCTGCTCATGCGCGAAGACTTTCACCGGCCGTGAGGAGCGCCGCGAGGCGCTCGCTGCGCGTGATGGATGGGGCGGGACGATCGGTGACGGCGACGTCGCCCGGCCCATGGACGATGGCGCCATAGCATCGGCGGTCGTCCGCGAGCCACGCGGTGGTGAGTGTGCCCGGCCTGCCGGCGGCGGACGGAAGCGCGACCAGTCTCGTCAGGATCTCCTCCATCATCGCGCCTCCGTTTGAGATGGCGATCAAAGTAGAGAAACGGCCTGGCTGTTCGCTCCGTAGATTGAGGGATTTCGGAAGATAATATCGAAAACGGTCCGGTCTGCAGTCGAACCTTCTGTCGGTCCCGGATCACCCTGCACGCCGTGAAGCACCGATAGTTCGACCTTGGATGAGGGGGCGAACGCATCTCCCATCACCAACAGACCGATGGGAGGGCGCTTCCGCGATGTCTTCCGAATTGCTTGAGACCTCATTGAGATGCCTGACAGCAGCATGACAGCAGCATGACAACCGCAGACTTCGGAGATCGAGCGACCGCAGCGGACGACGTCTCGCTCGTCGCGTTCTCCGCCCGCCATCTTCCCGGCGCCCTGAGATTGTCACAGGACATGCGCTGGCCTTACCGGATCGAGGACTGGGCATTCGCCCTGCAGCTCGGTGAGGGATTCGTTCTGGAGCGCGACGGCGAGGTCATCGCAACCGCCGCATGGTTCCCCTATGGCGAGGACTGCGCCACCATGGGCATGATCATCGTCTCCGGCGCGGCTCAGGGGCGTGGCTACGGCGCCAGGCTGATGGACAGGCTGTTGGCGGCTGCGGGCTCGCGAACCGTTCTGCTGAACTCCACTCCGGAAGGCCAGCTTCTCTATACCCGGCGCGGTTTCCGGCCGGCCGGCACGATCTATCAGCACCAGGGCACTTCTGCCGGCCGCTTCGAGGCGCTTCCTCTTGATCTCGTGCGCCCGCTGTCGCCGTCCGACATTGAAGCGGTTGCGCGTCTCGACGCCGAGGCGACAGGCTTGCAGCGGCGTCCGCTGCTCGACCGCCTCCTGGAGGTTGGTGACGCACACGTCCTGCTGCGGCAGGGCGGCGTCGCGGGCTACGCCATCTCGCGCCCGTTCGGCCGCGGGCACGTGGTCGGCCCCGTCATTGCGCCGACAGCCGATGACGCGCGCCGTCTGATCGAGGCGGCGCTGTCGCGGCTGGGAGGCCGATTTGTGCGGATCGATACGGCGGCTGATACCGGCCTGTCCCCCTGGCTCGAGTCGATCGGCCTGTCCAGGGTCAGCGATGCGCTCACCATGGTTCGGGGCACGATGCCGCCGAGCGGGCCGTCTCGGGTCTTCGCGCTCTCGAACCAGTCGCTCAATTAGGAGAACCGGCATGCTGCACGCCGCGCCTGTGAGCCTCGAAGGTCTGTCCACGGATAGTTGCTCCCGGAGAAGCACCTCCTCTCCCTTTCTCCTTCGCGCCCGGTGACAGATGAAGCTCACATCCTACTGGCTGGACACCTCCGAACCGTTTTCGGGCGGTGCCAAAGGTCCGATCGAAGGCACTTACGATGTCGCGGTGATCGGCGGTGGTCTCACGGGCTCCTCGGCGGCGCTGGCGCTCGCCAAGAAGGGCGCACGCGTCATCATGCTCGAGGCAGAGACGATCGGGCACGCCGCCTCGGGCCGCAACGGCGCGATGTGCAACAACGGCTTCGCCCAGGACTATGGCGTGATGTCCGACAAGCTCGGGCGTGAGACCGCCGACAGGCTCTACCGCGCCTTCGACGCCGGCGTGGACATGGTCGAGCGACTCGTCGCCGAAGAGGGCATTGACTGCAGCTTCGCCCGCGTCGGCAAGATCAAGCTCGCCGCCAAGCCCGAGCATTACGACAAGCTGGCGCGCGGACAGGAGCTGCTGGCCGCTCACGTCGATCCCGACACCCACATGGTGCGCCGCGAGGATCTCGCGTCGGAGATCGGGTCGGACCGCTACTACGGCGGCCTCGTCTATCGCCAGAGTGCGGCCATGCATGTCGGGCGGTTCGTTCGAGGCCTCGCGGAAGCTGCCGCACGCCGCGGCGTGGCCATTCACGAGCGCACGCCGATGACCGGCCTGACGGCCGCGCCCGGCGGCGGCCACCTCGTGAGTTCACCGAAGGGGCGTCTCACAGCCCGGCAGGTTCTCCTCGCCAGTGGGATCTCTCAGGTGGGTCCCCTCGGCTGGATACGTCGGCGCATCGTGCCGGTCGGCGCGTTCCTGATCGTCACCGAGCCGTTGTCCGTGGACCTTCTCGACAGGTTGATCCCGCGCCGGCGCAATGCGGTCGATACCAAGAACCTCGTCAACTACTTCCGCACGACGCCCGACAATCGCCTGCTGTTCGGCGGCCGGGCGCGCTTTGCCGTGTCCAATCCGGCCTCGGACGAGAAGAGCGGCGCGATCCTGCGCGCCGCTCTTCACGATGTTTATCCGGAGCTGTGCAACACGCGCATCGACTATTGCTGGGGCGGCATGGTCGACATGACGCGCGACCGCCTGCCGCGCGCCGGCGAACGCAACGGCATCTACTACTCCATGGGCTACAGCGGCCACGGCACACAGATGTCGACGCTGATGGGGACGATCATGGCCGAGGTCATGGATGGCCGCGCCGCGTTGAATCCCTGGAAGGACTTCGCCTGGCCCGCCATTCCCGGCCATTTTGGCAGGCCGTGGTTCCTGCCTCTCGTCGGCGCCTACTACCGCATCAAGGATCGCCTTCAATGAGCAACCCCATCCGGCATCTGACGCAGGCTGGCCACCTTGGTTCGTTCTTCATCGACGGCGGCTGGTGCAAGCCGGATGGCAGGGAGCATGCTCCAATCATCAACCCCGCGACAGAAGACGCGGTGGCCGCCCTGCCGCTGGGCAGCGAGGCAGATGTCGAGTACGCCGTGAACGCCGCGCGTCGCGCCTTTCCCGGCTGGGCGAGGACGCGCCCCGAGGAGCGCGCCGCTCTTCTGACCCGCATCCACGCTTTGATCCTCGAACGCCAGGAGCTGTTCGCGCAGGCACTGACGTGCGAGATGGGGGCTGCCATCACCTACGCGCGTCAAGCGCAGGTTCCGCTGGCGGCCGAACATGTCCGCGCCGCGCGTGACAATCTCGCGCGCTTTCCGTTCATCACCGCACGCGGCAGCACCGCGATCATGCGCGAGGCCGTCGGCGTCTGCGCCCTCATCACGCCGTGGAATTGGCCGCTCTATCAGGTCACGGCCAAGGTCGCCCCGGCACTCGCCGCCGGCTGCACGATGGTGTTGAAGCCGAGCGAATTGTCGCCGCTGAGCGCCTTGCTGTTTGCCGCGGTGATCGACGATGCCGGCGTTCCGCCCGGCGTCTTCAATCTCGTCCACGGGACCGGCCCGACCGTGGGCGCGGCGCTGGCCGCGCATCCCGAGGTCGACATGATCTCGATCACCGGCTCGACCCGGGCGGGGGTTCTCGTCGCCCAGGCTGCCGCGCCCACCGTGAAGCGCGTGGCCCAGGAGCTTGGTGGCAAGTCGCCCAACATCATCTTGCCGGATGCCGATCTGCGCCGGGCTGTCTCGCTTGGAGTCGGCGCCGCGTTCCGCAATCTCGGCCAATCCTGTAGCGCGCCGACGCGCATGCTCGTCCTGCGCTCACAATTGGAAGAGGTCGAGCGGCTGGCAGCGGCCGCCGCGTCCGAGCTGGTGGTCGGCGATCCGCTTGCTGATAGGACCACCCATGGTCCGATCGCCAACCGCCCGCAGTTCGAGCGCGTCCAGACCATGATTGGCGTCGGCCTCGAGGAGGGCGCCAAGCTGGTCATCGGTGGGCTGGGGCGGCCCGACGGTCTCGCGGTCGGGCTCTATGCGCGACCGACGGTGTTCTCGAACGTCCATCGCGACATGCGGATCGCGCAGGAGGAGATCTTCGGCCCGGTGCTGTCGATCATCCCCTACGACACGGTGGAGGAGGCGGTCGATATCGCGAACGACACCGTCTATGGCCTCGGCGCCCATGTCCAAGGCAAGGACCGGCAGACGATGCAGATCGTCGCCGCGCAGATCCGGTCCGGCCAGGTTCATCTCGGCTATCCCGATTGGGACCCCAACGCACCGTTCGGCGGCTACAAGCGTTCCGGCAACGGCCGGGAATACGGCCCCGAGGGTATCGAAGAATATCTCGAGACCAAAGCCATCCTCGGCTTCTATCGATGATTGCCGACGCAGAACATCATGCGCGGCCGGACGCCAAACGTTGCGGTGACGAACTCGATTGGTGATGGCTCCTGTGACTGCTCCCCGCATGCATCAAACGGGTGCAGCTGGAAGTCGTTTCGAGCAAACGGCGCGGAGAACGGTGATGCGGCGCTCGACGCCCGACATGGCGACTGTAGCTGAGGGCGCCTGCCGTCAGGCAAACGCGAATGACCAGGAGGCTGGAGGCGCGGGCTTTGTAGCCACCGGCCGGCAAATACGCTTTGGCGCCGATCGCGACGTCGGGCTTCCTCATTCATATTGCGTTAGGCGTTTGTTCGTAGCTTTGCAGGCAGAGTGTGTTTCGGATTGGGATTCGGAGCGGGCCGGTCGATCAGGCTTGGATCGGTCGTTTCCGTGAGGGACGGCTTCCTCGTGGTCGGGCGTGAGGGATAGCCGGGTCGCGAGCACCGCGGGCTCCGGCAGGGACGACCGCAGCTTGCTGGCCATGACAAGTAACGAGGCGAGATCTCGCTTGGCGCCCATCTGCTTCGAACTTGCGGTCCGTCGCCGCCGAGTGCGCATTGCGGCTCGCGAGCTGCGGCCATCGTTGAGCGCAGTGAGGGCAGGGCGGTGCTTGCCGGCCTCGCATGGAGACGGGCAGATTGAGCAGCCTAGGCGACCGCGGAGCTGTCGTCCCGAAGCAGGCACGATCCGGCGGCCGTGTCGTTGGTCGTCCGGCTGAATTTGGCCGTCATTCCCGTTCGTCTTGATCTTTGAGTGCAGGCCATGTCAGACCTCGTTTCAGCTTCAAGTCTCTTCCCCAGAGAGCGGCGCAAGGAAAGTGCGGTCGTCCTGATGGCCGTGCTGGGATTGACGCTCGTGATCTCGGCCGGAATTCTTTCGATCAAGACCGGCGTCTTCGATGCGATGTCGACCGATGATCTGATGCGGCTGGTCGAAGTTCGCGATTGGATGAACGGCCAGGCCTGGTCCGATCTCCATCAGTACCGGCTCGGCTCGCCCGGCATCCTGATGCATTGGTCGCGGCTGGTGGATCTTCCTCTCGCCGGATCCATGTTGCTGCTCAAGCCTTTGATCGGAGCGTCCGCCGCCGAGGTGGTGACGCTGTATGTCTGGCCGCTGCTGCTGCTTGCCATCGCGGTCGCCCTGGCTGCGGCCGTCGCGCGGCAGATGACCGATGGTGCGGTCGTGTCGATGATCGCGGCAGCCGTTCTGGCTCTGCTGGCGACACCCGCCCTCGTTCATTTTCGCCCCGGCGCCATCGATCATCACAATGCGCAGATCGTTCTGGTGCTGGCGATGCTGCTGTTCGCAGTCCAGCTCGAACGCAGCGCGACCAAGGCGGCCGCTGCGGGGATTGCAGCGTCAGTCTCGCTGGCCGTTGGTGTCGAGATGTTGCCCGCGATCGCGGCCACGGGAGTTGCGGTGGCCGGGCTTTTCATCTGGCGAGGAGCGCCCGTCGCCCGTCAGGTTTCAGCGTTCGCGGCGGCGTTCGCTGCATCGTCCCTGGGTCTAGCGCTCGTTCTGCTTCCTCCGGGGGGGCTGGCGTCGCCAGTGGTGGATGCGCTCGGTGGCCCACTCCTGGTTCTGGCTGTCGGCGGCGGCGCGGGCTTGCTCCTCATGGTCGGAATCGATCGCTACCGCTCTGGTTTTGGGCTGCGTATCGTCGGCGCGATCGGAATTGCCGTCGTCCTGGTCGGAGCCTTCGTCTGGTTGTTCCCCGAAGCGCTGGCGGCGCCTTACGCGACGCTCGATCCGCTCGTCACATCATTATGGCTCGAGAGGGTGCAGGAGACGGTCTCGCTTAGGACGATGCTCCGGATCGGGCCGGAGGATGTCCCCGGATTCTACGCTCTTCCGGCGATTGCGTGGGTCCTCGCTGTAGTCGCATTTGTCCGCACGAAGCCGAGCGAGCGATTCCGTTGGGCGCTCGCCATTGTGATGCTCGCGTCGTTGATCGCAGTCAGTGCCTGGGAAATGCGCGGCGCGGCGGCGGCGGCGATGGTCGCCGCCCCGATCTTTGCTGCGGCCGCGGCCGTCGTCTGGAGGTCGCTCGCCGTCGGCAGCAATCTCGTGCTGCTGTCGTTCGTTGTCTCGCCAGCAATGTTCGCAATTCTGGGGAACTCGGCGAAGCCGCTGATCGACCGGTTCGTCGCGCCGTCTCCTGTCGCGTTCACCTCGGAGGCGTCGAGTTGTCGGAGTGTCTCTGACGCTGCTCCCATGAAGCAGCTTCCCAAGGGGCGAGTGATGGCCCTGGTCGATCTCGGTCCGGCGATATTGGTCGACACGGACCATAGCGTCTTCGCTGGGCCGTATCATCGCAACAATGACGGCAACCTCGCCATGCTCAAGCTCATGCTTGCGTCAGGTCCCATGGCCCATCAGATGCTCCGGGAGCAACATGTCGACTATGTCGTGATCTGCCGGACAGCTCCAAACCGCGACATCATCGAACGCGCTCCGGAGGGACTGGAAGCAAAATTGGTTCAGGGCGACGCGCCCGACTTTTTGGATCCGATCAAGCTCGGGTCGGCATCCAAGATCGCGGTGTGGCGCGTGCGGGAGTGACAGCGTGAATCGGGCCCGTGCGGCCGCCGGGCTCATCTCGCTGAATGAACCGAAACGCCGGCCGGGACCGAGATCGTTACAGCCCAATTCGATGGCGCTTCAGTCCGCAGCCTTCGCGCGCAGCCTCTGTGCGTAGACGTTGATCACCAGCGCCGCGAGCAGGATGAGGCCGCGGATCAGGATCTTCAGGAAACTGTCGATGTTGACGTGGTCGAGGCCGTTGTTGAGCACGCCGAGCACGAACAGGCCGACAATGGTGTTGCCGATGCCGCCGCGGCCTCCGAACAGGCTGGTGCCGCCGACCACGACGGCGGCGATGGAGTCGAGCAGGTAGGTGTCGAACTCGTTCTGCTGCGCGCTGCCGAAATGCGCCACGCCGAGCATGCCGCCGATCCCCGAGCAGACGGCAGAGATCACCATCACGCTGCCCAGGATCAGCTTGACGTTCAGGCCGGAATATTCCGCCGCCTCGCGGTTTCCACCGACCATGTAGACGTAGCGACCGAACCGCGTGTAGGTCAGCACGAGATGCCCAAGCAGCAGCATCAGCGCGGCGACGATCACGATCCAGGGGATGCCTGCGATCGAGCCTGAGCCGAGTGTCGTGATAACAGGCGGGACCTTATAGGCGATCTGGCCGCGCACCAGCATCGCCGAGATGCCGGCGGCAATCTGCATCATCGCGAGTGTCATGATGAAGGAGGGGATGCCGATCACGGTCAGGCCGAAGGCGTTGACCACGCCGAGCAGGGCGCATAGCGCCAGCGCGAGCAGGATCGCGGCAAAGCCGGGCATCGGGACGTTGGCGATGTTGACGTAGGACTCCTGCAGCGTGAAGTAGGCCACCGCGATGCCGGTGACGTTGGCGATCGCGGCGATCGACAGGTCGATCTCGGCGCACAAGATCACGAAGGTCAACCCGACGGCGATGATGCCGGTCACCGAGACCTGGGTGAGGATGTTGCCGACGTTGTCGATCGTGGCGAACGACGGCGAGGCGATCGCGAAAAACGCCGTGAGGAAGATCAAGGTCAGGAACGGCGCGATGTTGCGCATCTGCGACCGCAGCAGCGAGGCGATGCCGCCCGCGCGTTGCGCCTCCGGCATCGGAACGGTGTCGCCATGCGCCATGGAAGTCTCCTTACGCCGCCTCGAGCAGACGGTCTTTGCTGATGGTTTCGCCGGCGAACTCGCGCACGACCTCGCCGCGCTTGAGCACGATGACGCGGTCGGCCAATGACAGCACGGTCTCCGGCTCGGTCGACAGCACGATCACGGCGATGCCCTGGTCACGCAGCTGTCGCACGATCTGAATGACGTCGCTCTTGGCGCCGACATCCATGCCGCGGGTCGGCTCACACAGTACCAGCAGCCGCGGCGGATGGCTGAGCCATTTCGCCAGCGCCACCTTCTGCTGGTTGCCGCCGGAGAGCAGGCCGAGCTCGATCTCGACATCGGCGGGACGGATCTGCAGCTGCTCGACCTGGCGCTGCGCCAGCGTGCGTTCGCGCGCGGGCTTCAGCAGCAGCGCATTGATGCGATCGAGAATGCTGATCGAGACGTTCTTGTAGACCGGCTCCTGCAGGAACAGCATGTCGCGCCGGCTTTCCGGCACGAAGGCGATGCCGGCGCGGCGCGCATCGGCCGTGCTCTTGAAGCGGTTGCGCTCACCGGACACACGCAGCTCGCCCGCGTCCGGCGCGAGCTTGCCGAACAGGATGCGTGCCAGCTCGAGCTGGCCGCAGCCCATGAAGCCGTAGACGCCGAGCACCTCGCCGGCGTGGACGGAGAACGAGACACTCTTGAGATTGCGCGCCAGCGACAGGCCGTCGGCTTCGACCACGATCGGCTTGTCGACGGGAGGTGCGGGCAGGGTGATGTCGTGGGTGTAGCTGTCCTCCAGCGCATCCCGCCCCTTGCCGATCATGGCCTCGATCAGCGCCGCCTTGCTGGTGTCGGCGGCACGCGTCTCCATGATCTTGCGGCCGTTGCGGAACACGGTGACCTCGTCGGAGATCAGCAGGATGTCCTCGATGAAGTGCGAGATGAAGATGATCCCGGTGCCTTGCTCGCGCAGTCTGCGCAAGGCGGCGAACAGCCGCTCGACCTCGGGCGGCGAGAGCGCCGAGGTCGGCTCGTCCAGGATGATGATGCGCGCGCCCGAGAACAGCACGCGCGCGATCTCGATCAGCTGCTGCACGCCGATCGGCAGGTCGCCGAGCCGGCTCATCGGATCGGCGTCGATGCCGAGGCGCTTGAGCTGTTCGGCGGCCTCGCGCGCCATGCGGCGCCATTGCACGAGGCCGAGCGCATTGGTCGGCTGATTGCCGAGGAACACGTTCTCGGCCACCGTGAGGTCAGGCGCGACACTGAGCTCCTGATGCACCATGGCGATGCCGGCCGCGCGGGCATCCCGCGCGGAGTTGAAATGAACCTCGCGGCCGTCGAGCAGGAAACGGCCGGAGAACCCGGTGTGCACGCCGGCGATGATCTTCATCAGCGTGCTCTTGCCGGCGCCGTTCTCCCCGACGAGACCATGGATCTCGCCGGGGCGAAGCGTGAAATCGACGCCGCGCAACGCGGTGACGCCGCCGAACGACTTGGTGATGTCCTGCAGTTGCAGAAGTGGTGGGCGGCTGTCCAGCATGGGAGGCGACTTCAGATCAGGAAGTGATCCTCCATCCATTGCATGCCCGGAGCATTGGCCTTGGTCACGACCGGACCGTCGGTGATGACCTGCTTCGGGATGCCCTGGCCGCTCTTCTCGCCGGCCGTCACGGCCGCGACGCCGGCAACGATCGCGCCGCCATGGATGCGGCAGGACGGATTGCGCACGGTCGCGAACATGCGGCCATCGCTGACGGCCTGGATCGCCGGCGGCATGGCGTCGACGCCGCCGATCAGGATGTTGGTGCGATTGCGCGCCTTCATGATGTTGTAGGCGGCGAGCGCCATGTCGTCATTGTGGAAGAACGCCGCATCGATCTGCGGATACTTCGTCAGATAAGTCTCCCACAGGCGGGCGGCCTTCGACACGTCCCAATCGGCCGGCTGCGTATCGAGCACCTCGATGTTCGGGAACTGCTTGATGACCGAGTTGAAGCCCTTGGCACGGCCCTGCGCGCCGGTGTGGCCGAGCGCGCCCTGCGTCATGATGATCTTGCCCTTGCCGCCCATCGCGGTCGCGAGCGCCTGCGTCACCGACGCGCCCATGAACTCATTGTCGGGGGCGAGGAAGGAGTGGACGTTGATCTGATCGAGCGGCGCGATCAGCGTGTCCATGTCGATGACGGGAATGCCGGCGTCGATCATCTTCTGCACCGGCTGCGTCAGGGTGCCGATGCCGAATGCCTGGATCGCGACGAAATCCCACTTCTGCGAGGCCATGTTGTCGATCGCGGCGCGCTGCTTGACCGCATCGAGCTGGCCGTCGAACCAGGTCACCTCGACATTGAGCAGCTTGCCCCACCATTCCGCTGCCTGCTTGCCCTGGGCGCACCAGGTCGCCTGCAGGCCGGCATTGGAGAACGCCGCCTTCAGCGGTTTTTCAGAGCGGCCCATCTCGGCGGCCATCGCCGGATTGATGCCGAATCCGGCGAGCAGTGCCGCCGCAGAGCCCGCGGCGGTCGCCGCCTGGAGAATATCGCGCCGGTTCTTGAAGGTCTTCTTGGACGTTTCGTCAGTGCCGGACATGCCGTGCTCCCTGTCCCATTGTTGTCTGGCGGCGTCATTGGTCGCGCCGCCAAGATCTGCACTGTTTCACAACCCCGTTGAACACGCTACAGCCGGATGTTGTGCGCTGCATCGAGCTGATGTCGCGGCGCACGCGCGCTGTCAGAAAACCGTGATGCGTCCATGCTACCCGGCGCGTGAGATCTTCTCGCGCATGCATTTGCCGGAGACGCGGTTTTGACGACGACGCGCATCGCCGTGATCGGCGACATCCATCACGGACAGGATACGCAGACGAAGCGCGGATCGATGGCGCTGCCGCTGCTGGAGCGATTTGTCGCAGAGATCAACGCTGCAGGCGTCGATGCGGTGATCGATCTCGGCGACCGGATTTCGGATGAGGACCCCGAACGAGACCGCCTGCTTCAGAGCGACGTCGCGATGTGTTTTGCGACCGTCGCGGTGGCGCACCATCACCTCAGCGGCAATCATGATGTCGCTTGTCTGACGCTCGCCGATAACGAAGCCATCTTCGATCTGCCGAGCCAGTCGCGTACGCTGATCATCGGCGATCTCCGATGCGTGTTCTGGCAGCCCGATGTCCGTCTTACCCGCGCGCGCGGCCTGCATCTTTCCGATGGCGATCTCGATGGACTCGCGGACCTGCTCGGGCAGGATGAGCGGCCGACGTTGCTCGTCAGCCACGTGCCGCTGTCGGGGCACGCGCAGACTGGCAACTACTATTTCGAAGCCAATCCGGGGCATGCGACCTATGCCGAAATTGCCGAGATCCGGAAGGTCATCGCCGACGCGCCGTGTCCGGTCGTCGCGCTGGCCGGTCACGTGCATTGGAATACGCTGACCACCGTCGACGGCACGCCGCACATCACGCTGCAATCGCTGACCGAGACCTTCATCTCCGGCGAGCCGGCCGAATCGTTCGGCGTGCTGGAGGTCGAGGACGACGAACTGCGCTGGAGGGTGCTGGGCCGAGAACCGGTGTCGGTCGCGCTGCCGTGGCGGAAGGCGAAATCTCGCTGGCGTGCGCCGTTGCCGACATTCACGGCACTTGAGGCAACCTGAAGAGGCCCAAGTGACCGTTCAGGCAGCGTTCATACGGATGCGCATACGTTGTTTTGGTGAGGATATGCCCGCTCAAAAAAATAGAGCAGGGCAGCGGGCCCTGCTCGGAAATTGTGTCGACCCTTTGATATCCCGCAAGTTCAGATTTGATCTTGTTAAGCGGGGTGACGCTGCTTTTGCGCGCCAGGGCTCCTCCCGAGACTTGGACCACCAGACTTCCGCAAGCGTTAGCCTGAGGCCCAAATTCGTAGACGATCTTTTTGCGTTTGTCATCCTTTTCGGCAACGATTGTTCAAATTTCGCGCACTTCATGAAATGAACGATAAGTGCTTGCAATTGGCGGGTTTTATTTTCGCTTTTTCCCGCCTTTGGTGTTGAGATACCTCAAACGCGAGCCGCTTGGCGGCGCCGATTTCGGCGCTCGGCGTTGTTCTTCATCAACGACCCCGCGGCCAAATGTGCTGACTGTGCTCCTGGTGACCTCGACTCGGGGCGTGCGCTCGGGCACAACAGATCAGTTCATTTGGCGAGCATTCATGCGGCAGCGGCTGCAAGCTTTTCTTCCGATCATGCTGATCGCACTGATGGTGCAGATTCTGGCGCCGATCGGGCTCGCCTGGACGGCTGCGGCTGCCGCATCCGATCCGCTTGGTGACGTCGAGATCTGCCACAGCCAGCCGGGTTCCCAGCCTGCCGATGAGTCGCGGGGCAAGCCCGGCCATGAGGCCTGCGCACTGTGCTGCGCGGCGCAGCCTGCAGCGCTGGACAGTCCGAATCAGACAGTCGTCGACGTTGCTCAACGTGCAGCGCTCGACGTGATCTGGCGCGCCCCGGCGCCCGCAGCTTCGAGCGCGCGTGCCGGCTCCCACGCGCAAGCCAGAGCCCCGCCAGCGGTGTGATCCGCTGGCCGCTTCCCGCGGCTATCGTCTTCACGACATACAGATCGTCTGCTTGGCCTTCGCGGTCGGCAGACACGCGCCAACGGCTGAGGCCGGCGCATTGTGACGACCATCGAACAAGGATGATGGACATGACGTTCTTCGGACGCTCTCTGCTTGCACTTGCTCTTCTGCTGCCCACCGCACCCGGCGTTTTCGCCGCTGATATCAAGGCGGGCGATCTCGTCATCGCGCAGCCGTGGAGCCGCGCCACCCCTGGCGGCGCCAAGACAGGTGCCGGCTATCTGACGATCGAGAACAAGGGCGCCGCACCGGATCGTCTGGTGGCCGCGTCCGCCGACGTCGCCGGCAAGGTCGAGGTCCACGAGATGGCGGTGACCAACGGCGTCATGACGATGCGGCCGCTCGACAAGGGTCTCATCATCGAGCCCGGCAAGACCGTCGCACTCGCGCCCGGCGGCTATCATCTGATGATGATGGACCTGAAGAGTCCGCTGAAGCAGGGCGACAAGCTGCCGCTCACGCTCGAGTTCGAAAAGGCCGGCAAGGTGGCGGTGACGCTCGACGTGCAGGGCGTTGGCGCAAAGGGCCCCGGCGGCGAGGGCGGCAGCATGATGAAGCACGAGCACAAGATGTAGCACATCGCTCTGGAGCAGGGGCCTTCGATGGACCACCGGGTCTGCCATTTGCGTCGTCTCACAGGTTCGCTCGCCGGCCTGCGATCCGGCGCGCGCGGAGGCGTCCCATGACTGCTTGGCGCGCGATGACAACCCGGTTGCGCAAGGGAGCGTGCCGCGAACGCGGCAGCGCCCGGCGCCGCTGGACTGCGCGCCTTCTGCCGCTCGCGCTGCTGGCCCTTCTCATACAGGTGCTGGCGCCGGTCGCGGCGTCCGCGATCACGGCCGCAACCATCGCGACCGTCGATCTGCTCGGCGAGGCCGTGATCTGTCACGCCGAACCAGATGCTCCGCCGTCCGACCACGGCGGCGAGCGCAGCGATTGTGGCCTCGACTGCGTCATGTGCTGCGTGCTGCATGCCGCAAGCGCGCTCGATGCTCCGCCTGTTCCCATGCACGCGGCACCGCCGCGCGGATGGACGCGGGTCGCATGGGCCGGACGCGAGTTCGGCCTCATCCATCTCCTTGCCGTCTCTCAAGCCCAGCCACGCGGGCCTCCCTTCCTCTCCTGATGACAGACGTCGTCATCGGCGCCGCCTCGGCCGCGCTGATGATTTTTGTGATCAGCAAGACCGGCCCTGGGAGCCGGCAAGGGGAAGATCAAACATGTTTCGTCGTCACGCCCTCGGGGGCGCAAGCGTGATCGCCATGCAGCTCATGCTGGTGCAGTCGGTCACGATCGCGCATGCGCAACCCGAGCAGGAATTGCCGTCCGTCACCGTCGATGCGCCGCGCGCGGCCGCACAGAGAACCACCCGCAAGCCGGCCGCGCAGCAGGCTGCACGCGCCACGAGCCGTGCGCCGAGGCCGGCCGGCGGATCCGTTACCGCCGCGTCCGGCCAGGGAAGTGGCGCGTCCGGCCAAGCCGACAGCGCGGTCGCCGCGCGCGATCAGCTCAGCCAGGCGCCGGCCGGCCAGACCGCAACCACAATCGACCGCAGCCTCTATGCCGACCGGCCTGCGTTCACGGTGAGCGACATCCTGCGTGAAAGTCCTGGCGTCTCGCTCAAGCAGGGCAACGGCCCGCGCGACCTCGGCATCTCGATCCGCGGCTCCAACGCCCGCAACGGCTTCGGCATCCGCAACATCGCGCTGTTCGAGGACGGCTTTCCGGTGACGCAGCCGGACGGATTGTCGCGCAGCGACCTGATCGATCCCCATGCCTATGGCGCGGTCGATGTGATCCGCGGACCGTCCTCCGCGCTCTACGGCAACTACGCGACCGGCGGGGCGATCAATTTCCGGACCCGGCCGGGCGGCAGCATCGACGGTGCGGAGATCGGCAGCGAAGGCGGCAGCTTCGGCTATCTCAGCAACTATCTGGCCTACGGCAAGAAGGTCGGCAACTTCGAGGGCTCGCTGTTCACCAGCGACGTGCGCGGCGACGGCTATCTCGGCAACAGCTGGTTCAACACCCAGACGGTGAACTTCCTCGGCACGTTGAAGGTCACGCCGGACGACCGCTTCACCGTCAAGATCATCAACAACGAGCTTTCGACGCGGTTGCCGGTCCGGTACACGCTGGGCAACTACTATCTAAACCCCTATCAGCAGGGCTGCACCAGCGGGACGTCGTTTGTGGCCGGCTGCCAGACCGTCGGCCTCAACAAGAACGGCTTCAATACGCAGGGTGGCGTCGACCCGGAGACTGCGCTCCAGGCCGGCCTCGGCCGCAACGACCGCCGCACCATCGTCGGCGGACGCTGGGAACATGATTTCGACAACAATACGACCTGGCGCAACCAGTTCGTGTTCGACGATCGCAACATCAGCCAGCCGACGGGATCGACCAGCGCGATCGGCGACTATCCGTCCTACAACTACATGAGCGACATCACCAGGCGCGGTGAGATCTTCGGACTGGAGTCGACCGCATTCTTCGGCGCCTTCTACAATACGCTCACAGCATCCGGGGATACGCGCTTCGTCGTGCCCGGCGGCAACGCGGCGCTCGGACGTCTTTCGGGCAACACGTGGAGCGAGACGACCAACTATGGCTTGCGGGCGCGCGAGGAGCTCAAACTGACGGCGGCGCTGACAGCGGTGGCCGGGCTGGGTTGGGAGCGCACGCATCTGCGCGGCGTGAACACGGCCTATACGTATACGGGAACGGCACCCACCACCTCGGTGGGGATCACGACGGCAGACCGGCAGTTCGACAATCTCGCCCCCGAGCTGGCGCTGCTCTACAAGGTGAACAGCGACTGGCTGCTGCGTGCCCGCGTCGCCACCGGCTACGGGACACCGCAGGCGTCGAACCTGTTCGTGCTGCCGACCGGCGCCTTCGGCAACAACACCCAGCTGAAGTCGCAGACCAATCTCGGCTATGATATCGGCTTCGACTGGACGCCCAACCGGGCGGTGACCGTGAGCGTGACGGGCTTCTACGAGTTCTTCCGCAACGAGATCGTCACCCAGGCCGTGACGGGACCGCTCAATTCGTCGTACACCTTCAACGCGCCGCGTTCGGAGCACAAGGGCGTTGAGCTTGCGGCTGACTGGCGCTTCCTGCCGGGCTGGCGGTTCACGGCCGCCTACACCTATCTGGACCAAGTCTACACCGAATATACCGAGAACCTCGTGGGCGGCTCGACGCTGTACAGCTTCAACCGCGCCGGCAACAAGATCCCCGGCATCTCGCCGAACGAGCTGACGGCGCGGATCGGCTACGATCACGACAGCGGGAGATTGGCCGGGCTCGGCGCCTTCGTCGAGGTCCAGTGGAAGGATTCCTTCTATATGGACAACGCGAACCTGCAGAAGGCGCCCGGCTACGAGCTGGTCAATCTGAACGTCCACTACAAGACCGAGCTGGCTTCGGAGACATTCAAGTCGCTGAACGTCTTCTTCGAGGTCCGAAATGTATTCGACCGCACCTACATCGCTTCAGCGAACAACGTGCAGAATGCCATGAATTCGGGCGTGCAGATCGTGGCGGCCACCGGGACGATCTATGCCGGTTCACCGCGCGCCTTCATGGCAGGCATGAAGGTGGCATTCCGATGAGGATCGACATGACAAGGACGTCGCGGCTTCGAAGCGGACTTGCTGGACTTGCCATCGCGTTCCTTAGTCCGCTCACTGCGCAAGCCCAGATGGCGCACCAGCACGGCTCGGAGGCCGCCTGCGAGGGCACCGAGCTCAGATGCGCGACCAAGGTGACGCCGTTCTTTGCGGCAGACGGCAAGCTCTGGCTCGCCTGGATGGCCGGCGGGCGCGTATCCGTCGCGAACTCGACCGACGGCGGCAAGACGTACTCCGCGCCCGTGCCGGTCACCGAGCAGCAGCTCAATCTGGACTGGGGCCCTGATGCCCGGCCGAAGCTGGTGGTCGACAGCAAGGGCACGGTCGCGGTGGCGTTCTCGATCTTCCGCGACCAGGCCTTCAACGGGCAGGTGCTCACGACGCGCTCCAGCGATGGCGGGCAGAGCTTTGCGCCGGTTCGTCCGATCACCGCCAGCAATGAGAGCCAGCGCTTCGAGGCGATGGCGCTCGACCAGGACGGGACGGTGTTCGTCGCCTGGCTCGACAAACGCAACCGGGTGCCGGCGAAGGCCGCGGGGCGCAGCTATGAGGGCGCTGGGCTGTTCTTCTCGTCGTCGCGCGACGGCGGCGCCACCTACGCCGAGGCGACTCTCGCTCAGGACAATACCTGCGAATGTTGCCGGCTCGGCCTTGCCTTCGCAGGGCCGGGACGGCCGGTCGTGGTGTTCCGCAACATCTATGAGGGCAGCGTCCGCGACCACGCGGTGGTCACGTTCAGCGATCTCACGACGCCCGGCGAGGTCACTCGCGTCAGCTCCGACGACTGGCAGATCAAGGCCTGCCCGCATCAAGGGCCGAGCCTGACCGTGGCGCCCACCGGCACCTACCACGTGACCTGGTTCACCGGCGGCAAGGTTCGCAAGGGGCTGTTCTATGCGCAGTCGCGCGACGGGGGACGGACGTTCTCCGAGCCCATGGCGCTCGGCCAGGCCGATCGCAATCCGACGCGGCCCTATGTGCTGGCGACGCAAGACGTCACGACGCTGGTCTGGAAGGAGTTCGATGGCGAGCGGACCACCGTCATGGCCATCCAGTCCAAGGATGACGGCGCGACCTGGTCGAAGCCGCGCGCCATTGCCAGCACCGACAACGCCTCGGACCATCCACTGCTGGTCGCCAACGGCCGGCAGGTGTTCCTGTCGTGGATGACCAAATCGGACGGCTATCGGTTGCAGGCGATCGGAGACGAGTCATGAAACGCGAAATCTTGAAACGCAAGATCTCGGCCGCTGTTGCCCTCTGCGGGCTTCTCGCGCTGACCGCCTCCAGCATGGCGGCGCCGCAATCCTTGAAGCCGTTCGAACGCGGCACCTGGCGCGAGGTGCTGCGCGCCCACGCCGGACGGCCGACCCTGATCCATTTCTGGGGCGTCACCTGCGGGCCCTGCAAGATCGAGCTGCCGCAACTCGGCAAGTTCATGGCGGATCATCCCGAGATCGATGTGGTCACTGTGAGCGCCGACCTCGTGCCCAACCTGACCACCGCAACCCAGGCCATGCTGGACAAGGCCGGCCTGGCCGCCGCCGAGAACTTCATCTTCGGCGACGGCTTCGTCGAGCGGCTGCGGTTCGAGATCGACCCGTCCTGGCAGGGCGACATTCCGCGCACGATGCTCGTGACCCCGGACGGTGCGATCGAGACCATCGAGGGCAGCGCCGAGATCAGTGATCTCGGTCGTTGGTCCGCCAAGCAGCCGCGTCAGCAATAGGCCGCGGGCAGGCGGATGGGACGCCTGCGCACGCGGCTTCGATGACGGCAGGGAGATGGCGGCGGGGCTCAACCTCCGCCTCAGCTCAACCAGTAAAATGATCGGGAATACGGTGGCTTAGCCGCTTTTTCTCAAACCCAGTCTTGTGTTTTGCCGCCCGATCCGGTTTGACTGCGCCAGCCCGAACCGAATCTTGAAGGCCTAACCCATGCGTCTGTCGCGGTTTTTCCTGCCGATCTTGAAAGAAAACCCGAAGGAAGCCGAGATCGTCTCGCACCGGTTGATGCTGCGCGCCGGCATGCTGCGGCAGGAGGCGGCCGGCATCTATGCCTGGCTGCCGCTGGGCTTCAAGGTCCTGAAGAAGATCGAGCAGATCGTGCGCGAGGAGCAGAACCGCGCCGGCGCGCTCGAATTGCTGATGCCGACCCTGCAGCTCGCCGACCTCTGGCGCGAGAGCGGCCGCTACGACGCCTATGGTCCGGAGATGCTGCGCATCAGCGATCGCCACAAGCGTGAGTTGCTGTACGGGCCGACCAACGAGGAAATGATCACGGAGATCTTCCGTGCCTACGTGAAGTCCTACCGTAACCTGCCGCTCAATCTCTATCATATTCAATGGAAATTCCGCGACGAGCAGCGTCCGCGCTTCGGCGTGATGCGCGGCCGCGAATTCCTGATGAAGGACGCCTATTCGTTCGATCTCGACGAGGCCGGCGCGCGGCGTGCCTACAACAAGATGTTCGTGGCTTACTTGCGGACCTTCGCGCGGATGGGCCTGAAGGGCATCCCGATGCGCGCCGAGACCGGCCCGATCGGCGGCGATCTCAGCCACGAGTTCATCGTGCTCGCCGAGACCGGCGAGTCCGGCGTCTATTGCGACCGCAACGTCCTCGATCTGCCGATCCCGCCGGCGTCCGTCGATTATGACGGCGACCTGACGCCGATCATCAAGGAGTGGACCTCGTTGTACGCCGCGACCGAGGACGTCCACGACGGCGCGCGCTTCGAAGCGGAGGTGCCGGCGGAGCGGCGCGTCCACACCCGCGGCATCGAGGTCGGCCAGATCTTCTATTTCGGCACCAAATATTCCGAGCCGATGAAGGCGCTGGTCGCCGGCCCCGACGGGGCGGAAGTCACCGTCCATGGCGGCTCCTATGGCGTCGGCGTGTCGCGTCTCGCGGGCGCGATCATCGAGGCCTGCCACGATGATGCCGGCATCAAATGGCCGGAGGAGGTGGCGCCGTTCCGCGCCGTGATCCTGAATCTGAAGCAGGGCGGTTCCGACACCGACGCGGCCTGCGAGCAGCTCTATCGCGATCTCCTGGCCAAGGGCGTCGACGTGCTCTACGACGACACCGAGCAGCGCGCCGGCGGCAAGTTCGCCACGGCCGACCTGATCGGCATTCCCTGGCAGATCATGGTTGGCCCCAAGAGCCTGGCTGAAGGCAAGGTCGAGGTGAAGACCCGCAGCGACGGCGCGCGGCAGATGATGTCGCCGGCCGACGTCGTGGCGAGGCTCGGCGGACCAGTGGCCGGCTGAGCGGTTCGTTCGATCATCGGATTATCCACCGGGGCAGCCCGGTCCCTTCTGGCCAATCCGGCCACAATCGGCCCGAATCATGGGATGATCGCGCAATGGATGAAGCCATGACCGAACCCGTGCAGACCGCGCCTTTCGCCCCCTTCGAGTGGATGCTCTCGGGTCGCTATCTGCGCGCCCGGCGCCGCGAGGGGTTCATCTCGGTGATCGCTGGGTTCTCTTTCCTCGGCATCATGCTCGGCGTCGCGACCCTGATCATCGTGATGGCCGTCATGAACGGCTTCCGCAAGGAGCTGCTCGACAAGATCCTCGGCCTCAACGGCCACTTGCTGGTCCAGCCCCTGGAATCGCCGCTGACCGACTGGAAGGACGTCTCCGAGCGCATCTCGCAGGTCCAGGGCATCCGGCTGGCGGCCCCCGTGGTCGACGGCCAGGGCCTGGGATCCTCGCCGTTCAACGCCTCCGGCGTCTTCATCCGTGGCATCCGCTCGCAGGATCTCGTGAACCTGACCTCGATTGCCAAGAACATCAAGCAGGGCACGCTCGAGGGATTTGACGAGGGGCAGGGCGTGGCGATCGGCCGGCGCCTCGCCGATCAGCTCTCCTTGCATGCCGGCGACAGCATCACGCTGGTCGCTCCCAAGGGAGCCGTGACGCCGATGGGGACCACGCCGCGGATCAAGCCCTACAAGGTCGCGGCGGTGTTCGAGATCGGCATGTCCGAATATGACTCAAGCTTCGTGTTCATGCCGCTGGCCGAAGCGCAGGCCTATTTCAACCGCAACAACGACGTCACCGCGATCGAGATCTTCACCAGCAACCCCGACAAGGTCGAGCAGTTTCGGAAGACGGTGACCGAGGCGGCCGGCCGTCCCATCTTTCTCGTCGACTGGCGCCAGCGCAACTCGACCTTCTTCAACGCGCTCCAGGTCGAGCGCAACGTGATGTTCCTGATCCTCACGCTGATCGTGCTGGTCGCGGCGCTGAACATCGTCTCGGGCCTGATCATGCTGGTCAAGGACAAGGGCCAGGACATCGCCGTGCTCCGAACGATGGGTGCCTCGCAGGGCGCGATCATGCGGATCTTCCTCATCACCGGCGCCTCGATCGGCGTGGTCGGCACGCTGACCGGGTTCATCGTCGGCCTCTTGATCTGCATGAACATCGAGACCATCCGGCTGTTCCTGTCCTGGCTGACCAACACCGAACTGTTCGATCCGACGCTCTACTTCCTGTCGAAGCTGCCGGCCGAGATCGATGCCGGCGAGACGACGGCGGTGGTCATCATGGCCCTGACCCTGTCTTTCCTGGCCACGCTCTATCCCTCCTGGCGCGCCGCCCGATTAGACCCGGTCGAAGCGCTTCGCTACGAGTGAGACGCTGATGGAAGAGCAGGGGGCAGAGGATGTACCGGTCGTTTATCTCCACGAGATCAAACGGCGGTATATGCAGGGCGAGCAGCAGCTGACGATTCTCGACGGCGCCAAGCTCGCGCTGTGGGCCGGGCAATCGGTGGCGCTGGTGGCGCCCTCGGGGTCGGGCAAGTCGACATTGCTGCACATCGCGGGTCTCCTCGAGAGCCCGGATGAAGGCGAGGTCTATATGAGCGGCGTGCCGACCTCGCAGCTGACCGACATCGAGCGCACCCAGATGCGCCGCACCGACATTGGCTTCGTCTACCAGTCGCACCGCCTGCTGCCGGAGTTCACGGCGCTGGAGAACGTGATGCTGCCGCAGATGATCCGTGGCCTGAAGCGCTCCGAGACGGTGAAGCGGGCGACCGAGATCCTGGCCTATCTCGGCCTCGGCGAGCGCATCAAGCATCGTCCGGCCGAACTGTCGGGCGGCGAGCAGCAGCGTGTCGCCATCGCGCGCGCCGTCGCCAATGCGCCGCGCGCGCTGCTGGCGGACGAGCCGACCGGCAATCTCGATCCCGGCACGGCCGATCACGTCTTCCACGCCCTGATGCAGCTCACCAAGGCGACGCGGGTCGCGATGCTGATCGCAACCCACAACATGGAGCTGGCCGGCCGCATGGACCGGCGTGTCTCCATCGTCGGCGGCAAGGTCGTCGAGATGGATTGAGGCCCGCCCCGGTCAGGGGCTGATCACCGTCATCTTGAACGGCTGATTATTCGCCGCGGCGTGGGCGACGGCCTGATTGGCGTGATCGAGGTCGAAACAGGTCGGCTCGAACTGCTTGAGATCGAGCAGTCCGCCCCTGATCAGCCCGACCATCTTCACTGCCGCGGTCGGCGGACACATCCAGACGCCGTAAATGGTGATGCACTCGCGCATGATCCAGGGATAAGGCAGCTCGAGACCGGGGCCGCCCAGCATGCCGACGCCGCCCATCAGCGCGACGCGACCATAAGGACGCACGGTCATGACCGCGGACCTGACGACATCCGTCGTCACCGAGGGCGGCATGATGTCGAGCACACAGTCGATCGGGCCGGGCGCGGCGCGCTTCATTCGCTCGGTGTCATCGCTTTCGCTGCCCGACAGCCTGACCGGATGGACGCGGGCGCCGAACCGGCGCTTGAGCTCGGCCAACATGATCTCGTTGCGGCCGGGCGCCACCACCGCCGCGGCGCCCATCGCAAGCGCCACCGCGACCGCAGCGCTGCCGAACCGGCCTGTGGCGCCGCTGACCAGCACGGTCTCGCCCGGCTGCAGCTGGGCCGCCAGAAAGCCGCCATAGGGCACCAGCAGGGTGCCGAGCGCGCACCACCGCGCGGCGTCATCCGGATCGATCATACCGATCGGCTTGGCGTTCTCCGTCGGCAGCCGCATCCGTTGCGCGAACGAGCCGTGCCGGAAATACTGCTGAAGCTTGAGCCCACCCGGTCCGCGCGCGCTCAGGCCCTGCAGGGTGATATCCGGCGCAAGTGCATTGTCCCGTGAGCGCACCGTCGGATCGCAGAACACCCAGTCGCCGATCGCAAGATGCGTCGCATCGGGGCCGACAGCGCTGACCCTGCCGACGCCGCTCGTTCCCGGAATGACCGGGAGCTCCAGCAGGTAGTTTCGTTCGCCGCTGAACACCTCATTCGCATAGGACAACACGCCGGCCGCGACGATGTCGACGATGACCTCGCCGGTGCCGAGCACGGGGTCCTCGACCTGCTCGATCTCCAGTGGCGATCCAAAACGGTTCAGCACGGCAGCTTTCATGATCGTTCTCCTTCAGCGCGTAGCGCCGGTTGAGGTTGCCGGGCTATGCTGCGCGCAGGAAGGCCTGGTATTATCCTGGGATTGGCCGGGCCCAGCCTGGAACCTCGCCGTCGACAGGACTGCCATCATGAGCGATCCAAGACATGAAGCGCTCGGAAACTTCCTGCGCTCACGGCGCGAGAAGCTGACGCCGCAGGCGGTCGGGCTCGCGGCCGGCCGGCGGCGTCGCACGTCGGGGCTGCGGCGCGAGGAAGTGGCCGAACTCGCCGGCATCGGCGTCGACTGGTACATCCGGCTCGAGCAGGGCCGTGCGGTGAAGCCGTCGTCATCGACGGTCGACGCGCTGGCGCGCGCGCTGCGGCTCAGCCGAACGGAGCATGCTCATCTCAAGGCGCTGGTGCGAGGACCCGCGCGCAAACCGTTCGTGCGCGAGACGGTGCCGGCCGGACTTCGCGAACTCGTGCAAAGCCTGAATCAGCCGGCCTACATCTCAGGGCAACGATGGGACGTGCTGGCCTGGAACGATCAGGCCGACGAGATCTTCGGCTTCTCACAACTCGCCGATGACGACCGCAACACGCTGCTGCTCATGCTGTGCACGCCCGGCGTCCGCCGGCTGTTCGGCACGCAGTGGAAGGAGCTGGCCCGGCGCATGGTCGCGCAGTTTCGCGCGACCTATGATCTGTGGGCCGGTAATCCCGCTTTCGCGGATCTGCTCGCGCGGCTGCGACATGGCAGTCGCGAGTTCGATGAGTTGTGGGCGGCTCACGACATCAATCCTCTGTCGGCAGGCGAGAAGCTGCTCGATCATCCGAAGAAGGGGCGCGTGAGATTGCGGTACGCGACATTTCAGGCCAACGATGACCCGGCGCTGAAGCTTGCGATCTACTACGCGTGAGCGCGTGCTTCTTCCGTGCCGGAGGGCGCGATCGCTGACATTGTCCACGCATCGCTGGTTGAATTGAATGGGCACCATACATTCGTCGGCTTTGCGTATGATGATGCCAAGCATTCGCAATGTCAGTCGTGCTGCCTCGAAGAATTCACGACTGAGTCGCGCTGAAGTCTGTTCCGTGACGAGCGCCGCCGGCATCACGATTTCGGCGTCGCTCCGTATTGTGGCGAGCCAGGGACTTTGGTCACGACTCCTCCACACATCTTATTAGTTGTTTGTTTATATGGCGGCCAAAGCCTGTGAAAACAGGCGTTTGCGACCAATCCCCAAAAAGCCGAAAAGAACAGTTCTAATCTGGCACATCAGCGATGTCGGCGGAGCGAGTGCGGAATGCATCGGCGCTTCGTCGCGCTGCATGCGTTTTGGACGGAACCAGAGGGTTTGGGGACCTTGGGACAGAAGCTACGGAGTTCGATGATGAAGACGCTTTTCGGCGCAACGGTGGGGCTCGGCGCGATCGCCGTAGCGACGTCTGCTTTCGCGGCTGATCTTCCGATGAAGAAGGGTCCCTACACCAAGGCTCCGCCCGCGGTCATGGCGACGGTGTATGATTGGAGCGGCTTCTATGTCGGTTTCAACGCGGGCGGCGGCTCGAGCCGCGACTGCTGGAACCTGGTCTCGAACGCCGGCGTGGCAGTCAACCCCGCTCTGAACCGCGAGGGCTGTTCGGGCGGTGGCGGCGCCGCGGTCGGTGGTCAGGTCGGCTATCGCTATCAGATGGCGAACTGGGTGTTCGGTGTCGAAGCGCAGGGTGATTGGGCCAACTTCAAGGGCACGAATCGCAACCTGATCCTGCCCAATGTCAGCGACCGGTCGCGCACCAACGGCTTCGGTCTGTTCACCGGCCAGGTCGGCTACGCCTTCGACAACATCCTGGGCTATGTGAAGGGCGGCGCCGCCGTCGTCGGTGATCGCTATGACACCTTCACCACCAACACCAACGTGATGCTCGACCGCGCCAACACCACGCGCTGGGGCGCGACGATCGGCGCGGGTATCGAATATGGCTTCGCGCCGAACTGGACGGTCGGCGTCGAATACGACCACATCTTCCTCGGCAACAAGAACCTGAACTTCGTTGCCGCTGCGGGGCAGCCGGCGATGACCCATCGCATCAAGCAGGACATCGACATCGGGCTCGTGAGGCTGAACTACAAGTTCGGCCCCGGCTTCGGCATGGGCATGATGCACTGAAGCCCCCGCTGCTGGTCACCCGAAACAGTTCGCCGAGGCCGTGGCCTCGGCGAATGCTGAACTGTGCGTTCTGAGAGGATCGGTGACGCGCGCCGACCAGACGCCGCTCAGTCTTCCTCGAAGACGAACGGGTTGGGGAACGGCGCGTAGGGATTCGGCGCCGGAGGACGTGGCTTGATCCGCTGCCGGTGCGGATAGGGGTAGGGCGTCGCGCGCGGATCGTTGCTGACCCCGGCGAAATAGGGATTGGCGATGCAGGTCAGCAGGCGTCCCGACGCCGTCGCCTGGCACTGCGCATAGCTGTCAAAGGTGCAGTTGCTCAATCCCGGGTGCTGATCACCCTGCAGACAGAACGCATGCCTGACGCCGACGGCGTGCGCCGGGGCATGGGCTGCGACCACGAGGCCGGCTGCAGCCAGGGCCGCAAAGAACACGTCACGCATCAACGATCTCTCCCTTCGCTCCGTGAGGACAGAATTCGCGCGCAGCATGGCAGTGCGATGCGCGACTGTCTGTTCCGTGTGTAGTCGCTCGGCCCTCGATTGCAAATCGGAAAGTTCCATCAACACACTGTGATTGCAGATTAATTTCCTGACATGTCCAACGCGCGTTCAGACGCGATCTGTGACTTCGAGGCTACAGCAATTGTGGCCGATATCGTTAAGAGGTGCGGCTGGCCTGGGGGCCAAATGAGACGAGACTGGACCTGTGATGAAGAAACTTGTGTTGATGACGACGGCGATCGTGGTGCTGGCCTCGCCGGCGCTGGCCGCGGATCTCGCTGCGCGTCCCTACACGAAGGCGCCGGCGCCGATGATGGCTGCGATCTATGACTGGAGCGGCTTCTACATCGGTGTGAACGGCGGCGGCGGCTGGACCCACAACACCTGGGATCTCGTGGGCGGCGGTCGTGAAGGCTCGCATGATGCGTCGGGCGGCACCGTCGGTGGCCAGGTCGGCTATCGCTGGCAGATGGGGCAGTTCGTGTTCGGCGTGGAAGCGCAGGGCAACTGGGCCGATCTCTCCGGCGACAATGTGAGCGCGCTGTTCGGCACGCGTAACCGCACCAAGACCGACGCGTTCGGCCTGTTCACCGGCCAGGTCGGCTATGCCTGGAACAACGTGCTGCTCTACGCCAAGGGCGGTGCGGCGATCACCAGCAACACCTACTCGATCACCAACGCGACCACCGGTGCGTTCCTCGCCTCCAACGACAGCACCCGCTGGGGCGGCGTGGTCGGTGCCGGCCTCGAATACGGCTTTGCTCCGAACTGGTCGATGGGCGTCGAGTACAACCATCTGTTCATGGATCGTCAGACCGTCAGCTTCGGTGCGCTCGGCTCCGACAGCATCAAGCAGGACGCCGATCTGTTCACCGCCCGCCTGAACTATCGCTTCGGCGGCCCGGTGGCGACGCGCTACTGATTCCCTGCCGCATCCATCGATCGATCAAAGGCCCCGGCGTGATTTGCGCCGGGGCTTTTTCGTGGCGCCAACGGCCGGATTAACCACGTGCCGCAGCGGCGCGGCGTTATGCCTGTCGGCGTGCTTGACCTGAGAACGAAAAAGGAACATTGTTCTTTATATGTTCTAGCTCAGGGAGGTCCCCATGCTGAAGGTTTTCGTCGAAGAAGCCGCCGCACTGGCGTCGATCACGCTGTTCGTCGGGATGATCGCGTTGTGGGCGCAAATCATTCCGCAGCTTTGATTTTTGCCGACTGCGACTGGGGAAAAGCGGGACAGCGGTCGGAGCGACCGGACTCCGCGGCGGCTGATCCGATAACATGAGCGGGCGAGTCGGTCGGGCGCTCGGACGGTGACGGTGGTCACGTCCCGCTGCTGCTGACCGGTGACTCTGCTTTCGGTAAGCCCTTCAGGAAGTTGCAAGGCGAGCATGTCCAGCGCCGGATTCGTCCATCTCCACGTCCATTCCGCCTATTCGCTGCTGAAGGGCTCGATCAAGATCGCCAAGCTCGGCGAATTGGCCAAAGCCGATCATCAGCCGGCGCTTGCGCTGACCGACACCGACAACATGTTCGGTGGCCTCGAATTTTCCGACAAGATGGCCGGCTACGGCATCCAGCCGATCGTCGGCTGCGAGCTCGCGATCGATTTCGGCGATATGGACCCGAACGCGCGCAACGCGGCGGCCGTCGCGCAGCCCTCGCGAATCGTCCTGCTTGCCGCGAAGGAGGAGGGCTATCGCCATCTGATGCGGCTGAACTCGCGGGCGTTCCTGGAGACGCCGACGCATCAGGCGCCGCATATCAAGTTCGACTGGCTGACGGAGGGCGTCGACGGTGTGATCGCGTTGACGGGCGGACCTGACGGGCCGATCTCGCTCGCGCTTCAGCACGACATGGCTGCGCTCGCCGCCCAGCGCTGCGAACGGCTGGCGAGCCAGTTCGGCGACCGCCTCTACATCGAGCTGCAGCGCCACGGCGTCGAGCGCGAGCGCCGCGTCGAGAGCGGGCTGATCGACATTGCCTATGACAAGGGGCTGCCGCTGGTCGCGACCAACGAGCCGTATTTCGCCAGCACCGACGACTACGAGGCGCATGATGCGCTGCTGTGCATCGCCGGCGGCCACCTCATCGCCGACACCGAGCGCGTGCAGCTGACGCCCGACCATCGCTTCAAGACCCGCGCCGAGATGGCGGTGCTGTTCGCCGATCTCCCGGAGGCGCTGGCCTCGACGGTCGAGATCGCCGAGCGCTGCTCCTACCGGCCGCGCACGCGCAAGCCGATTCTGCCGTTCTTCACGGTCGGCGCCTCCGGCAGCGATGCCGTCGACGCTGCCAGTGCCGAGGCGGCCGAGCTGAAGCGGCAGGCGGAGGAGGGCCTGGAACGACGCCTCAAGGTGCACGGCATGGCGCCGGGCATGACGGAAGAGGACTATCAAAAGCGGCTCGCCTTCGAGCTCGACGTCATCATGCGCATGAAGTACGCGGGCTACTTCCTGATCGTGTCGGACTTCATCAAATGGGCCAAGGCGCACGGCATTCCCGTGGGACCGGGCCGCGGTTCGGGCGCAGGCTCCCTGGTCGCGTGGGTGCTGACCATCACCGACCTCGACCCGATGCGCTTCGCACTGCTGTTCGAGCGCTTCCTCAATCCCGAGCGCGTGTCGATGCCGGACTTCGACATCGATTTCTGCCAGGACCGCCGCGGCGAGGTGATCTCCTACGTGCAGCAGCGCTACGGCCGTGACCAGGTGGCGCAGATCATCACCTTCGGTACGCTGCAGGCGCGCGGCGTGCTGCGCGACGTCGGCCGCGTGCTGCAGATGCCCTATGGCCAGGTCGACAAGCTGACCAAGCTGGTGCCGCAGAACCCGGCCGCGCCGGTGACGCTCGCCGCCGCCATCGAGGGCGAGCCGAAGCTGCAGGCGTTCCGCGACGAGGACCCGGTGGTGGCGCGCGCCTTCGACATCGCGATGCGCCTGGAAGGCCTGACGCGCCACGCCTCGACCCACGCCGCGGGCATCGTGATCGGCGACCGGCCGCTCAGCGAGCTGGTGCCGATGTATCGCGATCCGAAATCCGACATGCCGGTCACCCAGTTCAACATGAAATGGGTGGAGCCGGCTGGTCTCGTGAAGTTCGACTTCCTCGGCCTGAAGACGCTGACGGTGCTCGACGTCGCGGTGAAGCTGTTGAAGCAGCGCGACATCCATGTCGATCTCGCGACCTTGCCGATCGACGACGCGCCGAGCTACCAGATGCTGGCGAAGGGCGATGTGGTCGGCGTGTTCCAGGTTGAAAGCCAGGGCATGCGGCGGGCGCTGATCGACATGCGCCCCGACCGGTTCGAGGACATCATCGCGCTGGTCGCGCTGTATCGCCCGGGCCCGATGGCCAACATCCCGACCTACTGCGCCCGCAAGCACGGCGAGGAGGAGCCGGAATATCTGCACCCGATCCTGGAGCCGATTCTCAAGGAGACCTTCGGCGTCATCATCTACCAGGAGCAGGTGATGCAGGTCGCGCAGCAGATGTCCGGCTATTCGCTCGGCGAAGCCGATCTTCTGCGCCGCGCCATGGGCAAGAAGATCCGCGCCGAGATGGACAAGCAGCGCGTCCGCTTCGTCGAGGGCGCCGTCAAGAACGGCGTGCCGAAGGACCAGGCCGACACCATCTTCGACCTCCTGGCCAAGTTCGCCGACTACGGCTTCAACAAGTCGCACGCCGCAGCCTATGCGCTGGTGTCCTACCACACCGCCTACATGAAGGCGCATTATCCGGTGGAGTTCATCGCGGCGTCGATGACGCTCGATCTCAACAACACCGACAAGCTCTCGGAATTCCGCGCCGAGGCGCAGCGCCTGGGGATCAAGGTCGAGCCGCCGTCGATCAACCGCTCCGGCCCGACCTTCGAGGTCAGCGGCAACACCATCTTCTACGCACTCGCCGCGCTCAAGGGCGTCGGCCCGCAGGCCATCGAGATGATGGTCGAGGCCCGCAACAAGGGCGGCCCTTTCACCTCGCTCGCCGATTTCGCCAGCCGCGTCAGTCCGCGCGCGATCAACAAGCGCATCATCGAGACGCTGGCCGCCGCCGGCGCCTTCGACTGCCTCGACAAGAATCGCGCCCGCGTGTTCGCCGGCGCCGATGCCATCGTCGCCGCCTGCCAGCGGGCCAACGAGGCTGCGACCTCCGGTCAGAACGACATGTTCGGCAACGCCGCCGATGCGCCGGCGATCATTTTGCCGAACATCGAGAACTGGCTGCCGGCCGAGCGCCTCAGGCGCGAATATGACGCGATCGGATTCTTCCTGTCGGGCCATCCGCTCGACGACTACGCCGCCGCGCTGAAGCGGCTGCGGGTGCAGAGCTGGGCCGAGTTCTCGCGCGCGGTGAAGACCGGCGCGACCGCCGGCAAGGTCGCGGCCACCGTGGTGTCCCGCATGGAGCGGCGCACCAAGACCGGCAACAAGATGGGCATCATGGGCCTGTCGGATCCGACCGGCCATTTCGAAGCCGTGCTGTTCTCCGAGGGGCTTGCGCAATATCGCGACGTGCTCGAGCCGGGCGCCGCGGTGCTGCTGCAGCTTGGCGCCGAGCTGCAGGGCGAGGATGTCCGTGCCCGCGTGCTGCATGCCGAGCCGCTCGACGATGCCGCGGCCAAGACCCAGCGCGGCCTGCGCATCTTCCTGCGCGACACCAAGCCGCTCGATTCCATCGTCAAGCGGCTGCAGGGACCCGAAGGCGCCGCCGCCAACGGCCATGGCGCGGTCGCCAAGAGCGCGGCGCCGCCGCCGCGGGCAGCGGCGGGTGAGGGCGAGGTCTCCCTGGTCATGATGCTCGATCTCGAGACCGAGGTGGAGATGAAGCTGCCCGGACGCTTCAAGGTTTCGCCACAAATCGCGGGTGCGATCAAAGCGGTGACCGGCGTGGTCGAGGTGCAGCAATTGTAACCGGTGGTGGCCGTTTGCTGAATTCATCGTCGACGTCGATCTGACCGATAAAAAGCTGCGCGCGGGCTGAACGGAACGCCTCCGTTCAACCGCGGTTCAGCCATCGCCCCGCTGAATCCGCGGCATGTGCCTCGAAAGGGCTGGAACCGTCATGCGCTTGGTCAAGATCAACCTCACCATTCTGTTCGGTGTCTCGCTTTGTCTGATGGCGCTGAGCGCCGGGGCGCTGCCTGCCGCAGCGCAACAGCCGGGTCCGGAGAAGCGCATCGCGCTGGTGATCGGCAACGGCGCCTATGCGAAAGGGCAGCTGGCCACGGCGGCCAATGACGCGGGTCTGATCGCGCAGACGTTGCAGGCCGCGGGCTTCGACGTGGTCGGTGCGCGGGATCTCGATGCCGATACGCTGAGAAAGAGCTTTCGCGATTTCATTCACAAGGCCCAGTCGGCCGACGACAACACCGTCGCGATGGTATATCTCGCAGGCTACGGCTTGCAGCTCGCCGGCGAGAACTATTTCATCCCGGTCGATGCCAATATTGCCAGCGACGTCGACATTCCGACCGAGGGGCTGCGCCTCAGCGACTACACCCGCCAGCTTGCTGCGACGCCGGTGAAGGCAAGCATCGTCGTATTGGACGCGGCTCGTCAGCAGCCCTTCATCACCAGCGGGCCGGCGATCGCGGGCGGGCTGGCGCTGGTCGACCCCGACAACAAGATGCTGATCGCCTTCAATGCGGCGCCAGGCACGATTGCGCCGGCTGAGACCGGCTCCTACGGCATCTATGCGCAGTCGCTGGCGGAGATGATCCGAACCGGAGGGCTGCCGCTGCCGGAGGTGTTCGATCGTCTGCGGCTGCGGGTCAACGAGGCAACCAAGGGCGCCCAGGTGCCGTGGGATGCGCAGAAGATCCAGACAGCGTTCACCTTCTTCGAACGGGCGCCGGATGCGCCGGCGCCGCAGGCGTCCGTCGAGCAGACCGCCGCCCTGCGGGCGCGGCCGATTCGCGATCTGTCTGTGCAGGAGGCCTACACCGCCGCGCTCGAGCGCGACAGCCTGCAGGGCTACGAGGATTTCCTCGCGGCCTATCCGAACGATCCACTGGCGCGGCGGGTGCGGGCCATCGTCGCCGCGCGCCGTGAAGCGCTCACCTGGCGGCGGACCTACCGCGCCGACAGCCCGGAGGCTTATTGGTCGTATCTGAGGCGTTATCCCAATGGCGCCCACGCCCCGGATGCGCGTCGGCGGTTGGCGATGCTGTCGTCGCCGCCGGACCCGCCCGCGACATTCGCCATGATCGAATACGACGTGCCGCCGCCGCCGCCGGACGAGGTGGTCTATGTGGAGCGGCCGGTGCTGCTGTTCTCGGATCCCGAGTTCGGCTTCGTGCCGCCGCCGCCCCCGCCGGTCTACATCTTGCCGCCGCCGCCGCCTGACTTCGTCGACCTCGCGCCGCCATACGCGCCGGTCGGGGTGTTCATCCTGCCTCGGCCGGTCTTCGTGCCGATCCCGGTCTATGTGCAGCCGCCGGCGATCGTCGTGCCGCCGCCGAACAACATCATCTATCAGAACATCCACAACACCACGGTGATCAACACGGTCATCAACCGGCCGGTGGTGACGCCGGCGGCTCCCGCCGGTCCCGCAGGGCCGGCCGGTCCAGCCGCGCCGACAGCCGTTGCTGCGCCCGTCATCACGCCATCTTTGCCGCCCGCAGCGTTGCAGCGCGCCTCGCTCATTCAGCAGGGCAAGGCTCCCGTTCCGGGAGCGCCGATGGGGCCGGGCGGCCGAGGCCCCGGAAATGCTCCTGCCAATGGACCAGCCGCGACGGTGACGCCCACCGCACTGCCCAATGCCCCGGGCAGGCCGGGCCCCGGGGGAGTCGGCTTGATGGCGCCCACTACTTCCAATCCGCTTCCGGTACCCGGCAGGGGCGGCCCGCCCGTTCCGGTCAACCCGGCTCATCCGCCCACGCCTGCGGTTGCCGCGCCCGCTCCGGGACAGGCCGGGCGACCCGCGACGACCGCAACGATGCCGCCCGCGCGGGAGCCGGCAGCCGGAGTTCAGGCGAACCGCACGCCCGGTGGCCTGCCGGCACCCGCCGTGAGGCCGGCAGAGCGAGCCGATCGTCCGGTCCCGCCGACTGTGAGCCCGCGCGGACCGGAAGCCCGGCCGCGGATCGAGCCGCCTGTGCCCAGCCGGGTCGAGCGCCGCGCCCCGCCGCAGATGGCGCGACCGAGCCCACCGCCGCAGATGGCGCGGCCAAGTCCGCCACCGCAGATGGCGCGGCCAAGTCCGCCACCGCAGATGACACGGCCGAGCCCGCCGCCGCAGATGGCGCGGCCGAGTCCGCCGCCGCAGATGGCACGGCCAAGCCCGCCACCGCAGATGGCGCGGCCGAGCCCGCCACCACAGATGGCACGGCCGAGTCCGCCTCCGATGGCCATGGCACGGCCGCCCGGGCCGCCCCCGATGGCGAGGCCTGCTGGCCCTCCACCACAGGCGCCGGGCAAGAAGTGTCCGCCGAACGTGCCGCATTGCTGAGCGGACCCGCGCCGCCGCGGCGGCGCGGGCGTTGCATCGCAGGCCCGTTTTCGATATTGGCCGGTTCGCCGGACTGATCGATCGTGGGCGCAGGACGTCGGCAGCCGACGACCTGTTGCGGGGGCATCATTGATTTCAGCGTTTGTTCGGACGGTGCACGCGCTGCTATTGCAAGGCGCAATCCTGGCCGCCCTTTGCAGTTCGGCAATGACGGTCTTGCCGGCGTCCGCCGGTGCCCAGGCGCTGCCCGGCGCCGAAACCGTCTACGCTTCGGCGCCGCCCCGCCTGCTGCAGATCCGCACGCTGCTGGCCGATGCCGGCCGCCAGACCTCGACCGGCTCCGGCTTCCTGGTCTCCGCCGACGGGCTTGCGATCACCAACTATCACGTCGTGTCGGATGCGGCGCTCGAGCCGAAGACCTATCGGCTCGAATACACCGGCGCCGACGGCACCCAGGGCGCGGTGACGCTGCTCGCCGTCGACCTGCCGAATGACCTCGCGCTGGTTCGCGTCGACAAGCAGAATGCGCCGTTCTTCACCTTCGACAAGGCCGCGCTCGACGGCAGCCTGCCGAAGGGCGAGCGGCTCTATTCGCTCGGCAACCCGCTCGACCTCGGCTTCACCATCATCGAGGGCACCTATAACGGTCTGGTCGAGCACAGCTACAACGATCACATCCACTTCACCGGTGCGCTCAATCCCGGCATGAGCGGTGGTCCCGCAGTCAACGCGCAGGGGCAGGTGGTCGGCATCAACGTCGCCACGCGCCGCGGCGGCCAGCTGATCAGCTTCCTGGTGCCGGCGCGCTTCGCGGCCGCGCTGCTCGCGACGGATCGCGTAGCCCGGTCGACGGCAGGCGATCTGCGCAAGGACGTGATCGCCCAGCTCGCGAGCTGGCGCGGCGCGCTCTACAAATCCCTGAGCGACGAGGGCTTCCGCGACCGCGTGTTCGGCTCCTATCAAGCGCCGGAAACGCGGGCAGGGTGGTTTGAATGCTGGGCCAGCACCAATGCCGGCGCCTCGCCCAAGCCGCGCGCCAGCATCAACTCCACGAGCTGCAAGGCCGAGGCTGGCGTGTATGTCGCCTCCGACCTCAACACCGGTACCGTCGAGGTCAATCACTCCTACGCCAAGTCGATCGACCTCAATCAATTCCAGTTCGCAACCGTGCTGACGCAGCTGGCGCAGCCGCGCCTCTCCTTGGGCGGATCGTTCCGCAAATGGTACACGCCGCAGCATTGCCACGAGGATTTCGTCGGCCTCGCGCCGGCGGCGGATCATCCGCCGTTGCGGGTGATGTGGTGCGCGCAAGGCTATCGCGAGTTCGACGGACTCTATGACGTCGTGCTGGTGGCCGTGACGCAGGACCATGCCGATGAGGCGCTGGTGTCGCGGCTCAATCTGCAGGCGATCGCCTATGACGACGCGTTGCGGCTCGGCAAGAGCTTCCTCGAACGGCTGCAGGTCGCCCGATGATCTGGATCGAGATCCTCTCCAAGCATCGCGACGTCGCCGGCCGCTTCCGGGTCGATGCGGCCGAGATCCACATCGGTCGCGGCTACGACAATCACGTCATCCTCGATGATCCCTTCGTCGCGGCGCGCCACGTTCGCATCTTCCGCGATGGCGAGGGGCGTCTCGTCGCCGAGGATCTCGGCAGCGCCAACGGCCTCTATCTCGACCGCAGCAAGACCCGTAAGCCGCAGCTCGTCCTCGACGGCAGCAAGCCGATCCGGATCGGCCAGACGCTGCTGCGGGTCCGCGATGCCGCCCATGCCGTCGAGCCGGAGCGGCTCGTGGGCTCGGAGCGCAGCATTCTCCCGGTCGTCGCGGCCGTGGCGCTCGGCGCCGTTCTGCTGGCGCTCAATGGACTCCTGGTCTGGTTCGCGCAGACCTCCGAGCCGCACCTGTCCGACTATCTGGTGCCGATGCTGACGCTGATCGGGGTCGTCCTCGCATGGGTGGGCGTATGGGCGCTGCTCGCACGGCTGTTCTCCGGACGATCGCACTTCCTGCGTCATCTGCTCATCGCCGAGGCCGGCCTGGTCGCATTCTGGTTCTATAGCGAGTTCGCGCAGATCGCGTCCTTCGCCCTGACATGGACGACCGTTTTCACCTACGGCTACGTCGTCGCCTGGATCGTTCTCGCGACGGCCTGCTTCCTGCACCTGCGCGAGGTCGGGCGCACCCATCTGGTTGCCAAAGGCATCGTGGTCGCGGTCCTGCTCGTGGTCGCCATCGCGGTCCAGTCCCTGCAGCGGTCGGAGGCGTTCGCCAATTCGGGCCGTCCCAATGTCAGCCACGTGCTGATGCCGCCCGCCTTGCGCCTGGTCCCGCTCCGGGAGCAGCAGGCCTTCTTCGACGATCTCGGGCGCATGAAGGCGAAGCTCGATGCCGACCGTGCGGAGCTGAAGCCGGCCAGCGCGGAGCGCTGAGCACAGTCCACTGTCCTTGTTCCCGGCCTTGAAAGTTCCGAGTTCACGGTGGGATTCGAATGAAGCGACGGGCGTTTTTCGGGCAGTCTATCGCTGCTGGTAGCGGGGTGTGTCGGGGCGGGGCGTCATGGCTGCAGCCTCCGCCGGCGGTGATGACAAGGGCCCGTCGACCTCGTGCCCTCCCAGGAAAGCCAGGCCCGGATTGGCATGGCGGAGCTTCTGCAGGCCGAATAGGCCCATTTTCCTTGCGTTGCGCCAAAATCCGGCTATATAGCGCGCCATCTCACACGGAAACTTGGCTCTCCTAGAGGGCGTCCGGTGGCAAGCCGGGCCGAACGGCCCGTTTTTGCTCACGCGTTTCCGGAGGAATCAACCGGAGAATATCCAAATGGCGTTGCCTGAATTCACCATGCGCCAGCTGCTCGAAGCTGGCGTGCACTTTGGTCACCAGTCTCACCGCTGGAATCCGAAAATGGCCGATTTCATTTTCGGAAGCCGCAACAACATCCACATCATCGATCTCGCCCAGACCGTGCCGCTGATGCACACGGCGCTGCAGGCGGTGAGCGACACCGTCGCCAAGGGCGGCCGCATCCTGTTCGTCGGCACCAAGCGCCAGGCGCAGGACAACGTCGCCGACGCGGCCAAGCGCTGCGCGCAGTATTTCGTCAATTCGCGCTGGCTCGGCGGCACGCTGACCAACTGGAAGACGATCTCGGCGTCGATCAAGCGTCTGCGCCATCTCGACGAGGTGCTGTCCTCGGGCGAGGCGAACTCCTACACCAAGAAGGAGCGCCTGACCCTGCAGCGCGAGCGCGACAAGCTCGACCGTTCGCTCGGCGGCATCAAGGACATGGGCGGTCTGCCCGACATGATCTTCGTGATCGACACCAACAAGGAAGACATCGCGATCCAGGAGGCCCAGCGCCTCAACATTCCGGTCGCCGCGATCGTCGACACCAATTGCGATCCGAAGGGCATCACCTACGTGGTCCCCGGCAATGACGACGCCGGCCGCGCCATCTCGCTGTATTGCGACCTGATCGCGCGCGCCGCCATCGACGGCATCTCGCGCGCCCAGGGCGAGCTCGGCATCGACGTCGGCGCCTCGGCTGCGCCGCTGGAAGAGGATCTTCCGGCTGCATCCGCCTCCACGTTCCAGGGGCTGCCCGGTCCGCGCGGCACCGCTGACGATCTCAAGAAGCTGACCGGCGTGTCCGGTGCGATCGAGAAGAAGCTGAACGACCTCGGCATCTTCCACTTCTGGCAGCTCGCCGAGCTCAATCACGACACGGCCCACCAGATCGGCGAAGAAGTCGGTCTGCCGAGCCGGGCCGACGCCTGGGTCGCCCAGGCCAAGTCGCTCGCCGACGCCTAAGACGACACGACAAGAATCTGGCCGGCGTCGCACGCCGGCCATCGCGACTGAGATAGGTATTTTTCCTGGCAGCGGACGGCGATGTGCCTTCCGCTGCGTCGCGCTTTGGACAGGCAAAAGGACGTTCAACAATGGCGAATATCACCGCAGCGATGGTGAAGGACCTGCGCGAGTCGACCGGCGCGGGCATGATGGATTGCAAGGCCGCGCTCACCGAGAACGGCGGCGACATGCAGGCCGCGCAGGATTGGCTGCGCAAGAAGGGCCTGTCGAAGGCCGCCAAGAAGGCCGGCCGCGTCGCGGCCGAGGGCCTGATCGGCGCGCTGACCTCGGGCAAGAAGGGCGTGGTCGTCGAGGTCAATTCCGAGACCGACTTCGTCGCGCGCAATGAGCACTTCCAGGGCCTGGTCAAGATGATCGCCCAGGTCGCGCTCGACGTCGGCGCCGACGTCGAGAAGATCAAGGCCGCCAAGGTCGGCAGCATCACGGTCGAGGCGGCGATCGCCGATTCGATCGCGACCATCGGTGAGAACCAGACGCTGCGCCGCGCGGCTGCGCTCGAAGTGAGCGAAGGCGTGGTGTCGAGCTACGTGCATGGCGCTGTCATCGAGGGCGCCGGCAAGCTCGGCGTCATCGTCGCGCTGGAGTCGCCGGGCAAGACCGACGAGCTCGCGGTGCTTGGCCGCCAGCTCGCGATGCATGTCGCGGCTGCCAACCCGCAGGCGATCGATGCCGCCGGTCTCGATCCGGAACTCGTCAAGCGCGAGAAGGACGTGCTCGCCGACAAGTATCGTCAGCAGGGCAAGCCGGAAAACGTGATCGAGAAGATCGTCGAGTCCGGCCTGAAGACCTACTACAAGGAAGTCACCCTGCTCGAGCAGGCCTTCATCCATGACAGCGGCAAGTCCGTTGCCCAGGCGCTGAAGGAAGCCGAAGGCAAGGTCGGTGGTCCGATCAAGGTTGCCGGCTTCGTGCGCTATGCGCTCGGTGAGGGCATCGAGAAGGAAGAGACCGACTTCGCTGCCGAAGTCGCTGCCGCCAGCGGCAAGAAGTAACGACTGAGAACGGTCATGATCCGGCGCGGTCTTCGCGCCGGATCTCAACGCGCGGGATAGGGACATATTGGCACATGGCTGAGCCGGTCTATCGTCGCGTCGTGGTCAAGCTGTCCGGCGAGTATCTCGCCGGCCCGCATTCCCATGGCATCGACCAGCCGACCGTCGATCGCATCGCCGACGACCTGATCGCCGCCCAGAAGCTCGGAATCGAGATCGCCGTCGTCGTCGGCGGCGGCAACATGGTGCGCGGCGTCGAAGTGTCGTCGCAAGGCGTGTCGCGCCCGACCGGCGACACCATGGGCATGCTGGCCACCGTCATGAACTGCCTCGCCTTGGAGGCCGCGATCCAACGCAAGGGCAGCCCGGCGCTGGCACTGTCCGCCTTCGTGATGCCGGAGGTCTGCGAGCTGTTCACGCGCGCTGCGGCGCACAAGGCGCTTGCAGAGGGGCGCATCGTCGTGCTCGGCGGCGGGACCGGCAATCCCTATTTCACGACCGACACCACGGCCGTGCTGCGCGCCGCCGAGATCGGCGCCCAGGCCGTGCTGAAGGCCACCAATGTCGACGGCGTCTACAGCGCCGATCCCAAGAAGGATCCGGCCGCGAAGCGATTCGACCGGTTGACCCATTCCCAGGCGATCGAGGGCGGCTACAAGGTCATGGACGCCACGGCGTTCGCTCTTGCCCGGGAAACATCGCTGCCTATCATTGTGTTCTCCATCGCCGAGCCCGGCGCGATCGGCGCGATGTTGCGGGGCGAAGGGCGCGGCACCGTCGTCGCGGGGTGAGCGCGACACCGTCCGCTGCCGGTGTTGGACCGAACCCGGGGCTGCGGTAGAAGCAGAACGACACAGAATTCGTCCGGGACTCGCCAGGTCCGGCCTTGGATCTCCGCGCAGGAGGTCCGGTCGAGCCGGCAGGGGGCCCGGGTTGCAGGAAAGGAAAGCGTGATGAGCACGGGCAATTTCGACCTCAACGAACTGAAGCGCCGCATGCAGGGCGCCACCCAGGCGCTGAAGCACGAACTCGGCGGCCTGCGCACCGGCCGCGCTTCGGCGTCGATGGTGGAGCCAGTCCAGGTCGAGGCCTATGGCTCGCACATGCCGCTCAACCAGCTCGCCACCGTTTCCGTGCCCGAGCCGCGCCTGCTCTCGGTGCAGGTCTGGGACCGCTCCATGGTCAAGGCCGTCGAGAAGGCGATCGTCGATTCCAATCTCGGCCTGTCGCCGGCGACCGAAGGCCAGGTGATCCGGCTGCGCATTCCCGAGCTCAACCAGGAGCGCCGCAAGGAGCTGGTCAAGGTTGCGCACAAATACGCCGAGCAGGCCCGTGTCGCCGTCCGCCACGTCCGCCGCGACGGTCTCGATACCCTGAAGAAGCTCGAGAAGAATCACGAGATGTCCGAGGACGACCAGGAGCGCTTCGCCGGCGACGTGCAGAAGGCGACCGACAGCGTGATCTCGGAGATCGACCAGCTGCTGGCGGCGAAGGAAAAGGAAATCCTCACCGTCTGAAGGATGCGCCTGATGTCCAAAGCCGCGGCCCCGGTGACGGAGGCGCCGGACCGGTCCGACGGACCGGCCCATGTTGCCATCATCATGGATGGCAATGGCCGCTGGGCTGCGGCACGCGGTCTGCCGCGCGCGGAGGGGCATCGCCGCGGTGTCGAGGCGCTGCGCCGCGTGGTGCGGGCCTGTGACGAGCTCGGCATCCGCTATCTCACCATCTTCTCGTTTTCATCGGAGAACTGGTCGCGGCCGGCGAGCGAGATCGGCGATCTCTTCGGCCTGTTGCGTCGCTTCATCCGCAACGATCTCGCCACGCTGCACCGTGATGGCGTGCGCGTTCGGGTGATCGGCGAGCGCGACGGACTGGAGCCCGACATCTGCGCGCTGCTCGGCGAGGCCGAGGAGCTGACGCGAGCCAACACCAAGCTGACGCTGGTCGTCGCCTTCAACTACGGCTCGCGCCAGGAGATCGCGCGCGCGGCGCAGCGTCTCGCGCGCGAGGTCGCGGAGGGACGGCGCGATCCGGCCTCGATCGATGCGGACGCGATCGGCGCTCATCTCGATGCTCCCGATATTCCCGATCCCGATCTGATCATCCGCACCAGCGGCGAGCAGCGGCTGTCGAACTTCCTGATGTGGCAGGCGGCCTATAGCGAACTGGTGTTCGTGCCCCAGCATTGGCCCGATTTCGACAAGGCGGCGCTCGAGGGCGCGATCGCCGAGTTCGGCCGGCGTGAACGCCGCTTCGGCGGCCTCGTGGCGAAAACCGCCTCGTGACCCACCCCGAGACCGCAGCCGCCGGAGACGCCGCTAATCCCGCGCAGCGCGATGACGCCGCGCCGGCCAAGAAGGCTGGTCCGAGCAACCTCGTGATGCGAATCGCGGCAGCCCTCGTGCTGGTGCCGCTGGCGCTGGGCGCGGCCTATGCCGGCGGCGTGTTCTGGACCGCCTTGGTCACGGTCGTCGCAGTCGGGCTGTATCTCGAATGGCTGATGGTGATCGGCGAGATCCGCACCGCCAGCGTCGGCACGGCCGGAGCCATGGCCATCGCGACGGCTGGAATCTGTGCTGCGTTCGGTCTCATCGACTTTGCCGTGGTCGTGCTCGCGCTCGGCCTCGTTGCGGTTGCGGCCCTCGCAGCCGGCCGCCGGCTTTGGGTCGCCGCGGGGTTTGTCTACGCCGCCGGCGCCGAACTCGCGTCCGTGCTGGTCCGCTTCGACCAGCAGCAGGGCTGGCACGCGCTGGTGCTGGTGTTGCTCGTGGTCTGGGCCAGCGATATCGGCGGCTATGTCGCCGGACGCAGCATCGGCGGCCCGAAGCTGGCGCCACGGATCAGTCCGAACAAGACCTGGGCCGGTGCGATCGGTGGCTTCGTCGCGAGCCTGGTCGCCGCGGCGGGCTGGTCTTTGGCAGGGGCTGGCGGCGTGCTCGCGATGCTGGCCGTGGCGGCGGTGCTGTCGGTCGTGTCGCAGCTCGGCGATCTCGCGGAGTCCGCGGTCAAGCGGCACTTCGGTGTCAAGGATTCAAGTCACATCATTCCCGGCCATGGCGGCCTACTGGACCGCCTGGACGGCTATGTCGCTGCGATCGTGTTCGCAGCGATCGTGGGTTTGCTGCGCGGCGGCCTCGATGGCGTCGGCCGTGGTCTTTTGGTTTGGTGACAGGCAGCATCGCTGGCCGGTCGAGATGTTTGGTGAGATCATGAGCGCAGTGCCATTGCGGAACAACAAGGCGATCGCGGCTGAGGTGCGCAGCATCACCGTGCTCGGCGCCACCGGCTCGATCGGTGATTCGACCATGGACCTGCTGCGCGGCGCGCCGGAGCGCTACCGGGTCGAGGCGCTGACCGGCAACAGCAACGTCGAGGGCCTGGTGAAGCTGGCCCGGGAGTTCAATCCGCGCTTCGTCGCGGTTGCCGATCCGGCCCGGCTCGGCGAACTGCGCGAGGCGCTGGCCGGCACGGGGATCGAATGCGGGGCAGGAGAGAGCGCCATCATCGAAGCCGGCGCGCGTCCGGCCGACTGGGTGATGGCCGCGGTGTCCGGCGCGGCCGGCCTGAAGCCGGCGCTGGCCGCCGTCGACCGCGGCGCGACCGTGGCGCTCGCCAACAAGGAGTGCCTGGTCTGCGCCGGCGATTTCTTCATGGAACGCGCCGCGCAGGCCGGCGCCTGCGTCCTGCCGGCCGATTCGGAGCACAACGCGCTGTTCCAGGCGCTGTCCTCCGGCAATCGCGAGGAGCTGGTCCGCGTGATCATCACGGCCTCCGGCGGCCCGTTCCGCACCTGGGCGCCCGCCGACATCGAGCAGGCGACCCTGGCACAGGCGCTCAAGCATCCGAACTGGAGCATGGGCCAGAAGATCACGATCGATTCGGCGTCGATGATGAACAAGGGCCTCGAGGTGATCGAGGCGTCGTACCTGTTCGCGCTGTCGCCGGACGAGATCGACGTGCTGGTCCATCCGCAGTCGATCGTCCACGGCATGGTCGAGTTCTCCGACCGTTCGGTGGTGGCCCAACTCGGCGCGCCGGACATGCGGATCCCGATCGCGCATTGCCTCGGCTGGCCGGAACGCATCAAGGGACCCTCGGCGCGGCTCGATCTCGCCAAGATCGGCACGCTCACCTTCGAGGCGCCGGACTTCGAGCGGTTCCCCGGGTTGCGGCTGGCCTATGAGTCGCTGCGCACCGGCCGGGGCGCGACGACGGTGTTCAATGCGGCGAACGAGATCGCGGTGGCCGCCTTCATCGCCGGACAGATTCGATTCGGGGCGATCGCCCGGCTGGTGGAGGCCACTCTCGAACATTGGGCGCGGTCAGGTAATTTGGCACCCCTCAGCTCGGCTGACGATGCGATCGCCATTGACCATGATGCGCGAAAAAGAGCTGCGGCCCTCTTGCCTGAAATCGCCGCAAAAGCATCTTAGAGGGTTGGACGGGCCGACGGCCCGCGGGAAGGTAGTCGGATGACCGAATTTTTCCACCATATTTTCAATATGTTGAGCAGCGGCCTGCTCGGCACCATCATCCCCTTCCTGTTCGTGCTGACGATCGTGGTGTTCTTCCACGAGCTCGGTCACTTCCTGGTCGCGCGCTGGTGCGGCGTGAAGGTCTTAACGTTTTCGCTCGGATTTGGTCCGGAACTCATCGGTTTCAACGACCGGCACAACACGCGCTGGAAGATCTCCGCCATTCCGCTCGGCGGCTATGTGAAGTTCTTCGGCGATGAGTCCGAGGCGTCCACCCCGTCGACCGAGGCGCTGGCCAAGATGACGGCCGAAGAGCGCGCCGACAGCTTCCATCACAAGACGGTCGGGCAGCGTGCGGCCATCGTGGCGGCCGGCCCGATCGCCAATTTCATCCTCGCCGTGGTCATCTTCGCCGGCATGGCGCTGTATTTCGGCAAGCCGAACACCACGCCGCGGGTCGACGCGGTGCAGCCGGACAGCGTCGCGGCCGCCGCCGGGTTCAAGACCGGTGACGTGATCGCCGCCATCGATGGCCGGTCGATCGAGACGTTCGGTGACATGCAGCGCATCGTGTCGGTCAACGCCGGCACCGAGCTGACCTTCCTGATCAAGCGCGACGGCTCCGAGATCACCCTGAAGGCGACGCCGGCGCTCCAGGAGCGCAAGGACACCTTCGGCAACAGCCACCGAATCGGCGTTCTCGGCATCCAGTACAACGCCAAGCCGGACGAATCGCGGGCGATCCCGGTCGGGTTCCTCGAATCGATCAAGTTCGGCTTCGAGCAGGTCTGGTTCATCATCACCACGACCTTCAAGTTCATCGGGGCCCTGTTCGCCGGGAGCGGCAATGCTGGCGATCTCGGCGGTCCGATCCGCATTGCCCAGCTCTCGGGCCAGGCGGCGAGCCTCGGGTTCCAGGTGCTGGTCAACTGGTGCGCGATGATCTCGGTCTCGATCGGGCTGCTGAACCTGTTCCCGGTGCCGCTGCTCGATGGCGGACACCTGCTGTTTTACGGGTTCGAGGCCGTCCGCGGCCGTCCGTTGTCCGAGCGGGCCCAGGAGATGGGGTTCCGAATCGGGCTGGGGCTCGTCCTGATGCTGATGGTCTTTGCAACCTATAACGACATCCTGCACCTCGCGGGCTCGTGAACGCGGCGTTTTTACGACGTGGCGGATAGGCAACGTTTTGAAACGAATTTGAAAATTCGGAGACATCCGGCGTTTGCCGTCAGGTCCAAATTGGCTACAAGCGAACGACAAATGGGAATCTGTCGGTTCGGTAGGGGTACCGGATCGGCCTCGGAATAAGGGCGCGTAGCGCATGAAGTTCGGATTGCGGGTGCGGGGGGGCTTGGCGGCCGCCTTTATCATGTTCGCTGGATCGGCAGCTTTGCCGGTGGCGAGCGTGGTTGTGTCGTCGCCAGCTGCGGCTCAGACGGTCAACTCGATCGAAGTTGTCGGCAACCGCCGCGTCGAGCTGGAGACGATCCGCTCATACTTCAAGCCGGGTCCCGGCGGCACGCTGGACGCGGGTCGGGTCGATGACGGCCTCAAGGCCCTGATCGAGACCGGCCTGTTCTCGGACGTGAAGATCAACCGCCAGGGTGGCCGGCTGATCGTGACCGTGGTCGAGAATCCGGTGATCGGCCGCGTTGCCTTCGAGGGCAACAAGAAGGTCAAGGACGAGCAGCTCCAGGGCGAAGTCCAGTCGAAGCCGCGCGGCACCCTGTCGCGGCCGATGGTGCAGTCGGACGCCCAGCGAATCGCCGAGATCTATCGCCGGTCGGGCCGCTATGACGTGCGCGTCACGCCCGAGATGATCGAGCAGCCGAACAACCGCGTCGACCTTGTCTTCACGATCGAGGAAGGCGCCAAGACCGGCGTGAAGTCGATCGAATTCGTCGGCAACAATGCCTTCTCGTCCTATCGCCTGAAGGACGTGATCAAGACCCGCGAGACCAACCTGCTGAGCTTCCTGGGCTCCGGCGACGTCTACGATCCGGACCGGGTCGAGGCGGATCGCGATCTGATTCGCCGCTTCTACCTGAAGAACGGCTATGCCGACGTGCAGGTCGTCGCCGCGCTCAGCGAGTACGATCCCGAGCGCAAGGGCTTCATGGTGACCTTCAAGATCGAAGAGGGTCAGCAGTACCGGGTCGGCTCCGTCGACTTCCAGTCCACGATTTCGACGCTGGATCCCAATTCGCTGCGTGGCTACTCCCGCGTCTCGGTCGGCTCGCTCTACAACGTCGAGAACATCGAGAAGTCGGTCGAGGAGATGCAGATCGAGGCGTCCCGGCGCGGCTATGCCTTCGCCGTGGTCCGTCCGCGTGGCGACCGCAACTTCGAGGCTCACACCGTGTCGGTGGTGTTCGCCGTCGACGAGGGTCCGCGCACCTACATCGAGCGCATCAACATCCGCGGCAACACCCGCACCCGCGACTACGTCATTCGCCGTGAGTTCGACATCTCCGAGGGCGATGCCTACAACCGCGCCCTGGTCGACCGTGCCGAGCGCCGCCTGAAGAACCTCGACTTCTTCAAGGACGTGAAGATCTCGACCGAGCCGGGCTCGTCGAGCGACCGCGTCATCCTGGTGGTGAACCTGGAAGAGAAGTCGACCGGTGACTTCTCGATCTCGGGCGGCTACTCGACCACCGACGGCGCGCTGGCTGAGGTCTCGATCTCCGAGCGCAACTTCCTGGGCCGCGGCCTGTTCGCCAAGGCGTCGGTGACCTACGGCCAGTTCGCCCGCGGCTACTCGCTGTCCTTCGTCGAGCCCTATTTGCTCGACTACCGCGTGGCGCTGGGTCTCGACCTCTATCAGCGCCAGCAGCTCGCCAACAACTTCATCTCCTACGGCACCAAGACGCTCGGCTTCAGCCCGCGCCTCGGCTTCCAGCTGCGTGAAGACCTGTCGCTGCAGCTGCGCTACTCGATCTACCGCCAGGAGATCACGCTGCCGCAGACGCTGTCGAACTGTAACAACGGCGGTGGTACCAGCACGCTGCCCTTCAACCCGACGCCGGCGTTCATCAACGCCAATCCCGGCAACCCGCAGGCTGCGGCGATCGGTGCGGCGACGGGTGGCCTGGGCTGCTTCTCGGATGGCGAGGCCTCGCTGCCGGTCCGCCAGGAACTGCAGAAGGGCGCGACGCTGACCTCGGCGCTGGGCTACACGCTGAACTACAACACGCTCGACAACAACAAGAACCCCACCGACGGCCTGCTGGTCGACTTCAAGCAGGACTTCGCGGGTGTTGGCGGCGACGTGTCGTACCTGAAGACGGCGTTTGATGCGAAGTACTTCACCCCGCTGGTGTCGGACATCGTCAGCATCGTCCACCTCCAGGGCGGCATCCTGAACAAGATCGGCAACACGCAGCTGCGCATGCTCGATCACTTCCAGATGGGTCCGAACCTGGTTCGCGGCTTCGCTCCGAACGGCATTGGTCCGCGCGACATCAATCCGTTCGGCACGCAGGATGCGCTGGGTGGCACCAAGTACTGGGGCGCTTCGCTCGAACTGCAGATGCCGTTCTGGTTCCTGCCCAAGGAGACTGGTCTGAAGGGGGCCGTTTACGCCGATGCTGGCGGTCTGTGGGGCTACCAGGGGCCGACGTCCTGGGCCCAGACCGGCGAGGTCAATGTTGCCGGCTGTCAGGCGCCCTCGCGTAACCCGAACAACCCGGGCACCTGCCTTGGCCTTCAGTTCAACGACCAGAACACGGTCCGGACGTCGGTTGGTGTGGGTCTGGTGTGGGCGTCGCCGTTTGGTCCGCTGCGCTTCGACTATGCGATCCCGCTCACCAAGGGTCAGTTCGACCGGACCCAGGAGTTCCGGTTCGGCGGCGGTACCTCGTTCTGAGCCTGAGCCCCCAAAATCCGGGTTGGCATCCACCAACCCGGCCGGTGTAAGAGATGAGAGCTCGGTTCCGGGAGACTGGAGCCGGGCTCTGATGTTTTGAGAGTGTGACGGGATGGCCCAGCCGACCTTCTTCCAACCTCCACCCCCGACGACCCTGGCGGCGATCGCAGCGAAGGCGAATGCGGTGCTCGTCGACGCCTCCCAGGGCGACAGGGTGATCAAGGGGCTCGCCTCGCTGGACGAGGCCGGGCCGATGCATCTGGCGTTCTTCGACAACCTCAAATACGCCGATCAGCTCGCCCGCACCAAGGCCGGCGCCTGCCTGGTGAGCCCGCGTTTCGAGGCGCGGGTGCCGGCGCATGTCGCGGTCGTCAGGGCCAACCAGCCGTTCCGCGCCTTCGTGCAGCTGGCGCGCGAGTTTCATGCCGACGCGCTGCGCCCGCAACCCTGGTTCGGCGACGACGGCATCTCGCCCCAGGCGATCATCGACCCCAGCGCCCGGCTGGAGGATGGCGTGATCGTCGAGCCCTTGGCTGTGATCGGCGCCCATGTTGAGATCGGCTCGGGCACGATTGTCGGCGCCGGCGCCGTGATCGGCGCCCACGTCAAGATCGGCCGCGACTGCAATGTCGGCGCCCGGACCGTCATCCAATGCGCGCTGATCGGCAATGACGTGCTGATCCATCCCGGCTGCAGCATCGGCCAGGACGGCTACGGCTTCATCTTCTTCGGAGCCAACGGCCACACCAAGGTGCCGCAGACCGGGCGCGTGATCATCCAGAATTATGTCGAGGTCGGCGCCGGTACGACGATCGACCGCGGCAGCCTCCGCGACACGGTGATCGGCGAAGGCACCAAAATCGACAACCAGGTGCAGATCGGCCACAATGTCACAATCGGGAGACATTGCCTGCTGGCGGCCCAGATCGGACTGGCAGGCAGCCTTACGATCGGCGACAACGTCGCCCTTGGGGCGAAGGTCGGTATCAACAATCACCTCACGATCGGTGATGGCGCCCAGGTGACCGCCATGAGCGGCGTCAAGGACGACATCCCGCCGAACGGACGGTGGGGCGGCTTCTTCGCCAAGCCGACCAAGCAGTGGTTCCGCGAGATCGTTGCGGTGGAACGGCTGGTGCGTGATCAGGCAGCGAGCAGGGACGAAGGACGGGAGTGATGGAGGAGTCACCCATCAAGTTTGCGGACATCGACATCAACGAGATTCTGAAGACGCTGCCGCACCGTAACCCGTTTCTCCTGATCGACCGCGTGAAGAACATCCGGGCCGATTACAGCGGCATCGGCGTCAAGAACGTCTCGTTCAACGAGCCGTGCTTCCAGGGCCATTTCCCGGAGCGGCCGGTGTATCCGGGCGTGCTGATGATCGAGGGCATGGCGCAGACGGCCGGCGTGATCGGCATCAAGTCGGTCGAGGGCACGGAAAAGCCGCGCGCGGTGTATTTCCTCACCATCGACAAGTGCAAGTTCCGCAAGCCGGTGCTGCCGGGCCAGACCATCGAGTATCACATGCGCTCGATCGGCCGCCGCAAGACGATGTGGTGGTTTCACGGCGATGCCAAGGTCGACGGCGTTGTGGTCGCCGAGGCCGATGTCGGCGCGATGCTGACCGACTGAGCGTGAGACGAGAGAGTTGGTTGCGTTGAGATGAGCAAGATTGATCCCACCGCCCGCGTCGAGGATGGCGCCGTGATCGGCGAGGGGACCGTGATCGGTCCCTATTGCATCATCGGCCCGAACGTCGTGATCGGCGCCAACTGCAAGCTGATCAGCCAGGTCCAGATCATGGGCCACACCACGCTCGGCGACGACAACGTCATCTCGCCGTTCGTCGTGCTCGGCGGCGCGCCGCAGGATCTCAGCTATCGCGGCGAGCCGCACCGGCTCGAGATCGGCTCCGGCAACACCTTCCGCGAAGGCGTGACGATGAACATCGGCACCACCAAGGGCGGCGGGTTGACCAAGATCGGCAACGCCGGCTTCTTCATGAACAACGCGCATGTCGCGCATGATTGCGTCGTCGGCAACAACGTGATCTTCGCGACCTCGGCGACGCTCGGCGGCCATGTCGAGGTCGGTGATGCCGTCTATATCGGCGGCCTCTCCGCCGTGCATCAGTTCACCCGCATCGGCCACGGCGTGATGGTCGGCGGCGTCTGCGGCGTGCGCGGGGACATCATTCCCTATGGCCTCGTCAACGGCCAGTATGCCGCGCTGGAAGGCCTCAACGTCATCGGCATGAAACGGCGCAAGTTCACCCGCGAGCGGCTCGCCACCGTGCGCGCCTTCTATCAGAAACTGTTCCACGGTCCCGGCGTGTTCGCCGACCGCCTCGTGGCGGTGCAGCCGATGGCCGGCGACGATCCGGCCATCGCCGAGATCCTCGCCTTCATCGGCGGAGGCCGTCACCGCGCGCTGTGTTTGCCGGACATCGGCAGATCCGCGCCGACCGAGCTCTGACGGCTATGTGCGGGCAGGCCAGCGAGACCACACCGCCGGTCGGCTTGATCGCAGCCGGTGGCGTGCTGCCCTTCGCGGTCGGCGACGCCATCGTTGCGCGCGGGCAGACGCCGGTGCTGTTCGCGCTGAAGGGCATCTGCGATCCCAAGCCGCTGGCCCGCTTCCGTCATCACTGGATCGGGCTCGGGCAGCTCGGCAATGCCTTGAAGCTGCTCAAGGCCGAAGGCGTCCGCGACCTGATGTTCATCGGCAACCTCGTGCGCCCCGCGGTCTCCGAGATCCGCTTCGACTGGGGCACGCTGCGCGAGCTGCCCTACATCTGGTCGGCGTTCCGCGGCGGCGACGATCATCTGCTGTCGGGCGTCGGGCGCATCTTCGAGCGCCATGGCTTCCATATGATCGGCGTGAAGGACGTCGCGCCCAACCTGCTGGTGCCCGAGGGGCACCTGACGCGCAGCCGGCCGAATGATCTCGTCACCGGCGATATCGCCAAGGGGCTCGCTGTGCTGCGTGCGATGGCGCCGTTCGATGTCGGGCAGGCGGTGGTCGTGATCGATGGCCATGTCGTCGCGCTGGAGGACATCGAGGGCACCGACGGGCTGCTGGCCCGCGTGGCGCGTCTGCGCGCCGATCGCCGCATCCGCTCGGCCGTGGGGCGGGGCGTGCTGGTGAAGGCGCCGAAGGCCGGCCAGGACCTCCGCTATGATCTGCCGACGATCGGCCCGCGCACGGTCGAAGGTCTCGCGGCGGCTGGCCTTGCCGGCGTCGCCGTCGCATCGGCCCACACGCTGCTGGCCGATCCGCAGGAAACTGTATCGGCCGCCGATCGCGCCGGCGTGTTCATCACCGGTGTGACTGCGTGACGGCGCAGCTACCGGACGGCCCGGCCATCCGCAGGATCTGCCTGGTGGCCACCGAAGAATCCGGCGATCGCCTTGGCGCCAGGCTGATGAAGGTGCTGCGCCAGCGCCTCGGCGACGGCGTTGCGTTCTCGGGTGTCGGCGGTCGCGACATGATGCGAGAGGGGCTCGTCTCGCTGTTTCCGATCGAGGAGCTCTCGATCATGGGCTTCACCGGCGTGTTGAAGCAGCTGCCGAAGATCCTCCGTCTGCTCCGCCAGACCGTGGACAGTGTCGTGGCAAGCCAGCCCGACGTGCTCGTCATCATCGACAGCCCCGATTTCACGCAGCGCGTCGCCAAGCGCGTGCGCGCCAAGGACTCCTCGATTCCGATCGTGAACTACGTCGCCCCCACCGTGTGGGCGTGGCGGCCGGGCCGGGCCCGCACGATGCGCGGCTATATCGATCATGTTCTGGGCCTGCTGCCGTTCGAGCCGGAGGCGTTTCAAAGGCTGGGCGGGCCGCCCTGCACTTATGTCGGCCATCCCCTGATCGAGCAGCTCGCCAGCCTGCGCCCGAGCGCAGCGGAGCAGGCGCGCCGCGATGCCAAGCCGCCGGTGCTGCTGGTGCTGCCCGGCAGCCGCCGCAGCGAGGTCGCCCGCCACGTCGCCGTGTTCGGCGAGACGCTGGCGCGCTTGCGGGCACAAGGCATCGCGTTCGAGGCGGTGGTGCCAACCACGCCGCATCTCGAAGCCGCCGTCAGGGCAGGGGTGGCGAGCTGGCCCGTGGCGCCGCGGATCATCACGGACGAGGCCGAGAAGCGCGCAGCTTTTCGAAGCGCCCATGCGGCGCTCGCGAAGTCGGGCACGGTCACCCTGGAGCTCGCCATCTCCGGCGTGCCGATGGTGACGGCCTATCGTGTCGGCGAGGTCGAGGCCTTCATCCTGCGCCGCCTGGTCAAGGTCCAGTCGGTGATCCTCGCCAATCTCGTGATCGGCGAGAACGTCATTCCGGAGCATTTGCAGGAGGCCTGCACCGCCGACAACCTCGCGCCCGTGCTGGTCGATCTGCTGAGCAACGGCCCGATCCGTGCACGCCAAGTCGCAGCGTTCGACCGGCTCGACGACATCATGTCGACCGGCGCTGCCTCGCCCAGCGAGCGCGCAGCCGAGGTCGTTCTGGCCACGATGCGCGGCGGACCGCGGGGCACGCCCTGACAACAAAGACGGTCTCGTAGGGTGGGCAAAGGCGCGGCCGTGCTCTTTCCTGACGGAGACTCGTAGTCGCGCCGTGCCCACCATCTTCTGCTCGGGTCGTCGATCGACGGTGGGCACGCTGCCGCCTGGCGGCGGCCGCTTTGCCCACCCTACGGCACGACACCAGCATCACTTCAATCGCTCCAGGAAAAAGCTGGTTGCCCGTGCAAGCGCGTCCGCGGCCTCGGGGCGTGCCGCGTCGAAGTCGAAGCCATGGCCCATTCCGGAATAGACCACCAGGTCGGCCTCTCCGCCTGCTGCTTGGGCTGCTTCGACCAGCGCCTTGCCGGATGACAGCGGCACGTTGCGATCGGCATCGCCGTGCAGCGCGAGCAGGGGCGGCAGATGAAACGCGCCCGCCTCCTGAACGTCGGGACGCCCGGCGTAGAGCACCACCATCGCCGTGATGCGTGGATCCGCGGCGGTGGCTACCGCAAGGAAACCACCATTGGAGAAGCCGAGAAGCCCGATCTTGCCGGAGAAATTTTCCCGGCGAACAAGCAGAGAGACCACGCCGCGGACACGCTCCGACCATGTCGCAACATGAGCCGAGAAATAGGCCTGCCGGATTTTTGGATCAGCGGAGCTCATCTGGCCGAGGTCGTTTGCGTCGTAGTAGGCGACGAGAGCTGCATCGATGCCTTTCGCGGCCAGCGCCTGGGCATAGCGGGAATACGCGGCCGCAAACCGCTCGATCCCCTGCGCGCCATGGAGGATGATCACGGCCGGCCGCTGACCTTCATGCTGACCGGCAAACAACTTGATCGTCATGGACGCGTCGGGCGCGGATACGGTCAGTTCCTGCGCAACCGCATCCACTGCGCACGCCGGCGTTGTGTGGACGAAAGCCAGCCCGATCGCCGCGATACACAACGTTCGGAAAGTCGCGAGCCGTTTCGCCATCGCTCTTGCCTTATGAGTTGAACAGCAGTGAGCCGTAGGGTGGGCAAAGGCGCCGCCGTGCTCTCTCCACTCATGAGATCGCGGAGGCGCCGTGCCCACCATCTTGCCGCTGAGTTCGCTGATCGACGGTGGGCACGCTGCCGCCTGGCGGCGGCTGCTTTGCCCACCCTACGGCTGCTCACCAGCTTCAGCGCAAGCACAGCCGGCCGCAATAAAAAAGGCCCGTCCAGCGTGGACGGGCCTTGGATCTGATCTCACGCGTGCTGTTTGATCAGCCGCGCTTGTCCATCTCGACATAGTTGCGCGTGGCGACGCCGGTGTAGAGCTGGCGCGGACGGCCGATCTTCTGCTGCGGGTCCTCGATCATCTCGCTCCACTGGCTGATCCAGCCGACGGTGCGGGCGACCGCGAACAGCACGGTGAACATCGAGACCGGGAAGCCCATCGCCTTCAGGGTGATGCCCGAGTAGAAGTCGACGTTCGGATAGAGCTTGCGGTCGATGAAGTACTGGTCGCTCAGCGCGATCTTCTCGAGCTCCAGCGCAACCTTCAGCATCTGATCGTCGGCGTGGCCCGTCTCCTTGAGCACCGCGTGACACATCTTCTGCATGATCTTGGCGCGCGGGTCGTAGTTCTTGTAGACGCGATGGCCGAAGCCCATCAGGCGCACGTCGCTGTTCTTGTCCTTCACCTTGGCGATGAAGTCCGGAATCTTGTCGACGGTGCCGATCTCGGCCAGCATGTTCAGCGCGGCCTCGTTGGCGCCGCCATGCGCCGGGCCCCACAGGCAGGCGATGCCGGCGGCGATGCAGGCGAACGGGTTGGCGCCCGAGGAGCCGGCGATGCGCACCGTCGAGGTCGAGGCGTTCTGCTCGTGGTCGGCGTGCAGGATGAAGATCTTGTCGAGCGCGTCGGCGAGAACCGGGTTCGGCTTGTAGTCCTCGCACGGCACCGCGAAGCACATGTGCAGGAAGTTCTCGGCGAAGGACAGCGAGTTCTTCGGATAAACGAAGGGCTGGCCGATGGTGTATTTGTAGGCCATCGCGGCCAGGGTCGGGATCTTGGCGATCATCCGCATCGACGCGATCATGCGCTGCTTCGGATCGTTGATGTCGGTGGAGTCGTGGTAGAACGCGGCCAGCGCGCCGACCGAGGCGACCATGACCGCCATCGGATGGGCGTCACGGCGGAAGCCGTGGAAGAAGCGCGACATCTGCTCGTGCACCATCGTGTGATGGGTCACGCGGTAATCGAAGTCCTTCTTCTGCGCGGCGGTCGGGAGCTCCCCGTACAGCAGCAGATAGCAGGTCTCGAGGAAGTCGCCCTTCTCGGCGAGTTGCTCGATCGGGTAGCCGCGGTATTCCAGGACGCCGGCGTCGCCGTCGATATAGGTGATCTTCGACTGGCAGCTGCCGGTGGAGGTGAAGCCGGGGTCATAGGTGAACATCCCGGTCTGGGCGTAGAGCTTGCCGATGTCGATGACGTCGGGGCCCACGGTGCCGCTCAGGATCGGAAGATCGAAATTCTTGTTGCCGACGGTGAGGGTCGCGGTCTTGCTTGCGGAGTTTGCGTCCATCGTTTGTCCCCGATGAGATCGTTAGGCTGATCGTTAGTCTTGGCCCTTGTTCTTTGTCAGAGATGGCAGGGCGGGTGGACTTTATCTAGTGCAGCTTCTTTGACATTCGCGTCAGCGACGTTCGCATCACTCTTGCTGCGAAGACCTTAAGCGAAGGTCAAATCCGAAACTGCACTGGAATCTTATACTTACTAGTGTCCTTCGGCTCTCACATCCGTCAACGAGCCCGCCGCAACGTGGTTTGAATGTCAAAGCCTAGAACGCCTTTTGGTGCCGCACAGATGCGTATCGTATTGCCCTGTGCGCTGCAAGATGGGGGTAAATGAGACCTTATGCGGTGGTCTGATCCTTAAGACGGCCTAAGGATTCATCACGCCCGAGGATGGCGAGAACGTCGAAAATGCCGGGTGAAGTCGTCCGTCCGGTCAGCGCGGCGCGCAGCGGCTGCGCCACCGCGCCCAGCTTGAGATTGTTAGCTTCCGCGAACGCACGCAGCGCGGCTTCCGTGGCGGGCCCGCTCCAGGACTCGACCGCGGCCAGCGCGTCGTGCAGCCGGCCGATCAGGGCGCGGCTCTCCGGCGTGAGCAGCGCGGCGGCCTTGGCATCGATCGGAAGCGGCCGGTCGGCGAAGATGAAGGCGGCGCCATCGATCAGCTCCAAGAGCGTCTTGGCGCGCTCCTTCAGGCTCGGCATCGCCTGGGTGAGCTGCGCGCGGGTGGCGTCGTTGAGCTTGGCCTTCAGCGCCGCGCCGTTCGGCACGTAATTCAGCACGTCCTCGAACTGGCGGACCAACGCGGCGTCGGCGCTGTGCCGGATGTAATGGCCGTTGAGATTCTCGAGCTTGGCGAAGTCGAAGCGCGCCGCCGAGCGGCCGATCGCCGGCAGGTCGAATGCCCCGATCATCTCTTCGGTGGAGAAGATCTCCTGGTCGCCATGGCTCCAGCCGAGCCGCACCAGGTAATTGCGCAGGGCGGACGGCAGATATCCCATGGCGCGGTAGGCATCGACGCCGAGCGCGCCGTGGCGCTTCGACAGCTTCGATCCATCAGGCCCATGAATCAGCGGGATGTGCGACATCGACGGCACCGTCCAGCCCAGCGCATCGTAGATCTGCTTCTGGCGCGCGGCGTTGATCAGATGGTCGTCGCCGCGGATCACGTGGGTGACGCCCATGTCGTGGTCGTCGACGACCACCGCCAGCATGTAGGTCGGATTGCCATCGCCTCGCAGCAGCACGAGATCGTCGAGATTCTCGTTCTGCCAGACCACGCGGCCCTGCACCTGGTCCTCGATCACGGTCTCGCCGGTCAGCGGCGCACGCAGCCGGATGGTCGGCTTGACGCCCTCGGGCGCCTCCTTCGGATCGCGGTCGCGCCATAGGCCGTCGTAGAGCCGGGTGCGGCCCTCGGCGCGCGCCTTCTCACGCATGGCTGCCAGTTCTTCCGCCGTGGCATAGCAGCGATACGCCATGCCGCTGGCGAGCAGCTGCTCGGCGACCTCGCGATGCCTGGCGGCGCGGCTATATTGGTAGATGACCTCGCCGTCCCAATCGAGCTCAAGCCATTTCAGCCCGTCGAGGATCGCCGTGATGGCCGCATCGGTCGAGCGCTCGCGGTCGGTGTCCTCGATCCGCAGCAGCATCTTGCCGCCGCGGCCGCGCGCATACAGCCAGTTGAACAGGGCCGTCCGGGCGCCTCCGATGTGGAGAAAGCCGGTCGGGGAGGGGGCAAAGCGCGTGACGATCGGTGAGGTGGTCGGGGTGGTCATGGGCGGCAGCACGAAATCCAGGCAGGGGCTGTAAAGGGCGGGGGGTGTATAGCAGGCCTACCGCATAACTAAAGCCTTCCTTGGGGCAGGCGGATTTGGCAGATAGGCTGCCAAATTCCGGAGCAGGATATTCTTGATGACCACGAACGACACGGCAGCGGCGGCAGAGGCAGGGCGCGACTTCATCCGCGACATCGTCCAGGCCGATCTCGACAGCGGCAAGCACAAGGCGGTCGTCACCCGGTTCCCGCCGGAGCCGAACGGCTACCTGCATATCGGCCATGCCAAGTCGATCGGTCTAAATTTCGGCATCGCCCGGGAGTTCGGCGGCCGCTGCAATCTGCGCTTCGACGACACCAATCCGACCAAGGAAGAGCAGGAATACATCGACTCGATCCAGGCCGACGTGCGCTGGCTCGGCTACGACTGGGGCGACAACCTGTTCTATGCCTCGGATTATTTCGAGCGGCTCTACGACTGGGCGGAAGGCCTGATCAAGGCCGGCCTCGCTTATGTCGACGACCAGACCCAGGAGGAGATCCGGCTGTCGCGCGGCACCTTGACCGAGCCCGGCAAGAACAGCCCGTTCCGCGACCGCTCGGTCGAGGAGAATCTCGACCTGTTCCGGCGCATGAAGGCGGGTGAATTCCCCAACGGCGCGCGCGTGCTGCGCGCCAAGATCGACATGGCCGCCGGCAACATCAATCTGCGCGACCCCGTACTGTACCGGATCCTGCACGCGCATCATCCGCGCACCGGCGACACCTGGAAGATCTATCCGAGCTACGACTACGCCCACGGCCAGTCGGACGCGATCGAGGGCGTGACGCATTCGATCTGCACGCTCGAATTCGAGGATCACCGGCCGCTCTACGAGTGGCTGCTCGACAAGCTGCCGGTGCCGTCGCATCCGCGCCAGTACGAGTTCGCGCGCCTCAACCTCACCTACACGCTGCTGTCGAAGCGGGTGCTGACGCGGCTGGTGCAGGACGGCCATGTCTCCGGCTGGAACGATCCGCGCATGCCGACCATCGCCGGTCTGAAGCGCCGCGGCGTGCCGCCGGCGGCGGTGCGCGAATTCATCAAGCGCATCGGCATCGCCAAGGCCAACAGCATCGTCGACGTCGGCATGCTCGAATTCTGCATCCGTGAGGAGCTGAACCGCACGGCCCAGCGCCGCATGGCGGTGCTGCGTCCTCTGAAGGTGGTGATCGAGAACTATCCGGAAGGGCAGGTCGAGGAGCTCGAGGCGATCAACCATCCGGATGATCCCGCGGCCGGCACGCGCAAGATCGCCTTCGGCCGCGAGCTCTATATCGAGCAGGACGACTTCATGGAGAACCCGCCGAAGAAGTTCTTCCGCCTGTCGCCGGGCAACGAGGTGCGGCTGCGCTACGCCTATTTCATCAAGTGCCGCGAGGTGATCAAGAACGATTCCGGCGAGATCGTCGAGCTCCGCTGCACCTACGACCCGGCGACCAAGGGCGGCAATGCTCCGGATGGACGCAAGGTCAAGGCGACGATGCACTGGCTGCCGGCGGCGCAGTCGCTGACCGCCGAGATCCGGCTCTACAACCAGCTGTTCGCCAATCCGAGCCCGAACGCCGCCGACTTCACCGCCGACCTCAACCCGAACTCGCTGGAGGTGCTGACCGACGCGCGCATCGAGCCCGCGATCGCCGCGAGCAATTCCGCGGAGCCGATGCAGTTCGAGCGGCAGGGCTACTTCGTGCGGGATGCGGACTCGACGCCGGACAAGCTCGTGTTCAACCGCACAATCGGCCTGCGCGACACGTTCGCGAAGGAAGTCGCCAAGGGGTGAGGCGAGTGGAGACCGGAGGACGCGTGCAGCTCAGCTGATCGCGTCCTGCCCGGCGTCCGTCAGCGTCGGCACGCCGTCGCTGATGTCGACGAGGCCGCGCTCCGCGAGCAGCGACAGATCATCCTCGGCAACCGGGGACAGCGTGAGCCGATGCGCCTTGATGTCCCGGAGTGTCCAGCGCAGGTGGATCGCCTTCTCGAGGTCGAGATCGGCGAAGGGGTCGTCAATGTCGTGGGCATCCATACCCCGATAAGCGCGTGCGCTGCGAAAAGTTCCAGCGCCCAACGCGTGCAGAAAGCCAGGATTCCCGTTCCGTTCTGCTAGGCGGCCTCGCGCAGCTTCCGGTAGCCTTCCCGCCCGGTCGGGTTCACGGGTGGTGTTGGCAATGGCGGAGCCGGTGCGGCCGCCAGGAGGGCGTCGCGGGATCGCGGGCGTGATGGCCGATGTCTGGCCGCCGCGCGGCGCGCTGGCCGGTGGCTGGCCCACGATCGGCGCCGGTGCGTGGCCCTCTTTCGCCGGCAAGCTGCGGGCCTGGGCAAGCGAGGAGGCCGGGGCCGGGCGGCTGCTGCCCTGGGTGCCCGTTGCGTTCGGCGCCGGCATCGCGCTGTACTTCTCCGCCGATCACGAGCCCGTGCTGTGGGTCAGCGCCGCCGCGGCGTTCGCGCTATGCCTCGTGGCCGTGCTGATGCGGCGTCACCGGCTGTTTCCGGTTGCCGTGATGATCGCTGCTGCGGCGTCCGGCTTTGCCGTGGCCACTGTGAAGACCGCTCGCGTGGCGCATCCGGTGCTGGCCCGGCCGCTGTATTCGGTGTCGCTGTCAGGCTTCGTCGAGGCGCGTGACATCCGCGAGCGCAGCGACCGCATCGTGCTGCGGGTGGCGTCGATGGAAAGCCAGCGCAGCGCGATGGCGCTGACGCGCGTGCGGCTGGCGGTGCGCAAGGGGACGGCGCCCGACGTCGGCAGCTTCGTGCAGCTCAAGGCGCGGCTGCTGCCGCCGCTCGCGCCGGTGCGCCCCGGCTCCTACGATTTCGCGCGCGACATGTTCTTCCAGGGCATCGGCGCCTCCGGCTTCGTGATGGGCGGGATCACCACGGTGACGCCGCCGCAACAGGCCGGCTTCGGCCTGCGCTATGCAGCGGCCATGCAGGGCCTGCGCGACGCGATCGACGCACGTATCCGCGCCCGGCTCGACGGCGACGAGCGCGCGATTGCCACCGCGCTGCTGACCGGACGGCGCGATGCCATCACGCCCGATGTCAACGACGCGATGTTCATCTCCGGCCTCGGCCATGTGCTGTCGATCTCCGGCTATCACATGGCGGTCGTCGCCGGCGTCGTGTTCTTCGCCGTGCGCGCGCTGCTCGCGCTGATCCCAGGCCTCACCGTGAGTCATCCGATCAAGAAATGGTCGGCCGCGGCGGCGCTGGTCGCTGCGGCGTTCTACCTGCTGCTGTCGGGCGCGGAGGTCGCGACGCAGAGATCGTTCTTCATGACGGCAGTGGTGTTGATCGCCGTGATGGTCGACCGCCGCGCCGTTACCTTCCGCACGCTGGCGGTCGCCGCAATGATCGTGCTGATCGCGGCGCCCGAAGCCCTGGTGCATCCGAGCTTCCAGATGTCGTTCGCGGCGACGCTCGGCCTCGTCGCGCTGGTGCAGTTCGGCATGCCCCGGCTGTTCGCGACCCCTGATAGCTCGACCACGCAACGCATCGCGCTGTGGGGCGGCCGCGAGCTAGCCATGCTGCTGCTGGCCTCGCTTATCGCCGGGCTCGCGACCACGCCCTATGCGGCCTTCCACTTCCACCGCATCACGCCTTATGGCGTGTTGGCCAATCTCGCCGCGATGCCGGTGGTCTCGGCGCTGGTGATGCCGGCGGGGCTGCTGGGCCTGCTGGCGGCGCCGTTCGGGCTCGATGGCCCCTGGTGGACTTTGATGGGCTGGGGCATCGACTGGATGATCGCGGTGACGCGCTGGGTCGCGGCGCTGCCCGGCGCCGTCGGGCGCATGGCCGCCTTCGGCATCGGCCCGCTGATCCTGGCCAGCCTCGGCCTGATCCTGATCGGCCTGCTGAGGACGCCGCTGCGCTGGTCGGGCGCGCTGATGCTGGCAGCGGCAACGCTGTGGGCGGCCGCAGCGCCGCTGCCCGACATCCTGATCTCCGGCGACGGACGCGCCGTCGCGGTCCGCGGCAGTGACGGGCGGCTGCATGTGATGCGCAGCGGCAAGGACGTGTTCGCGACCCGCGAGTGGCTCGCCGCCGATGCCGATGCGCGCCTGCCGGCTGACTCGTCGCTTGGCGACGGCGTGTCCTGCGACGAGGCGGGTTGCGTCGTGGCGATGGCCGACGGCCGCCTGGTCGCGATGGCGCTGCGCGCCGATGCGCTCACCGACGATTGCACCCGCGCGGCGCTCATCGTGACCGCGCGCGCTGCGCCGTCGTTCTGTGCGGCCGGCGTGATCGACCGCCGGCGATTGCAGCAGCAGGGCGCGTTGATGCTGACGCGCCACGGCGACGGCTTCGCAGTCTCGCCTGTTCGCGCCGCAGGCTCCGACCGCCCATGGGCGCCGGCGCCGCCGGAGGCGATCGAGTTCGACCCGACATTGGTGCCGCGCGCGCCCGCGCCGCGCGTTCAGGATGCGACACCGCCCGAGGCGGAGCAGGGCGTCGACGATTAGTTCGTTGGAGGATGGCCCGTTGGATCGATCAACGGATTGATCAACGGATCGATCATCGCCGGACGACGGCCTTCGGCTCCGGCACGTGCCGACCGAAGGCCGCCGCGCCGTTGGCGTGCGGTCCGAGGAATGCGATCAGCTGATGATCAGGCCGTCAGGTGATGCTGATGCGCCGGATCGATGGGGTCTGCGCCGCCGGCCGGTCTTCTGCCAGGTCGGTCTGGCGCTCGCCGGGCTGCTTGGTGACGGGCAACTGCAGCACGGTGACGCGCTGGCCTTCGCAGAGCTGCGTCACCAGGACGTGTCGGCCATCGGCGAACTCGATCGCGTCGTGATGGCGGTCCGGGACGTGTTTCTCGATGGTGTTGAACTTGGCCACGCGCTCGCGGATGGTCCGGGTCCACAGCCAGCGGCTGTCGTAGCGGACATCCTCGGCGAAGGCGAGCTCGGTGCCGGGGAGCATGCACACCGCAACGGTCGGCTCGCTTTCCAAAGCGAAGCCGCGGGTCGCGGTGCCGCGGAACGTCGTCGAGATCAGCGTCTCGCCGACCTTGGCGGGACGCGAGGCAACGGCATGGAGGCTGTAGTCACACATCGGATCGCTCCTCGTTGAGAGATAGCCGACCCACGCTCCCCCCGGACAGGCGCAGGCCTCTATCAGAGTGGACATCGAGGAGAATGTTAGCGCGCGCTTCGCGGCAATTCTGCGCTGATCTTCATCGCGTGCAGCCGCTGATGATCACAAGCGTTTGAGCATGCCGCGCTGCACATCATAGGGTGCGCTCGCGCGTGACTTGTTTTTGAGCTGCGCGCGAAGCTCGTTCGCGCGCAGCCGATCGATTGTGCATCTCGGAGGAGCGCATCTCGCGATGCCGATCGCGGTGCATCACCGCGACTGCGGCGCGTACCTGATCAGTACTTGCGATACAGCCCGACCAGCTTGCCCTGGATCTTCACCCGGTTGGGCGGCAGGATGCGGACCTCATAGGCGGTATTGGCCGGCTCCAGCGCGATCGAGGCGCCGCGGCGGCGGAAGCGCTTCAAGGTGGCCTCCTCGTCGTCGATCAGCGCCACCACGATGTCGCCGGTGTCGGCGGTCTCGTTGCGCTGGATCAGCGCCATGTCGCCGTCGAGGATGCCGGCATCGACCATCGAATCGCCGCGGACTTCGAGCGCGTAGTGATCGCCATTGCCGAGCATGTCCGCCGGCACGCTGATCGTGTGGCTGCGCGTCTGCAGCGCCTCGATCGGCGTACCCGCCGCGATGCGGCCCATCACCGGCACCGCCACGGGGCGCTCGCCATCGTCGAGCGCCGGTGTCGAGGTGCGGACCTTGCCGAGATTGCCTTCGATCACCGACGGCGTGAAGCCGCGGCGGTTGCCGGCGGCCTGCGACAGCTCGGGTAGCTTGATCACCTCGATGGCGCGGGCGCGATTCGGCAGCCGGCGGATGAAGCCGCGCTCCTCCAAGGCCGTGATCAGGCGGTGAATGCCGGACTTCGAGCGCAGGTCGAGCGCGTCCTTCATCTCGTCGAAGGACGGCGGTACGCCGGCTTCCTTGAGCCGTTCGTTGATGAACCGCAGAAGTTCGTACTGTTTGCGCGTCAGCATCTCGACCTGGTCCCCGGTTTGATGTCGTCCGACTCGCAAGCTCCTCAATCGGAGCTCCTCAATCTCTCGGCGAGCCGGACGAACGTCTTCGCGTCGTTCCGCAACATACTAAAAACAAATCATGAACGGACACTATATGTTCGATGTGTGTTCCGCAATCCTAAAAATATGATGAACGGACCGGGCTTTGCCGGGGGGAGCGGCTCAGTTCGGCAGCCGCAGGATCTCGCAGGGGCTGCCCCCGGGCGCCTTCGGCGCAAAGGCGGGACGGATGACCAGCGCCTGCGAGAGCGCGAGATTGCCGAGCAGCGAGGAATCCTGCTGCGTCACGGGCGTCGCGACCAGCGTGCCGTCGGCGCGCTCCTCGAGCTGCGCGCGCAGATAGTCCTCGCGCGAATCATTGGCGCCGAGATCGCGGCCGAGCAGGGCGGTTTCGCGCGGCAGCTGCGCCTCGCGGCCGAGGAGGGAGCGAATCAACGGCACCAGGAACAGCATTGCGCAGACATAGGACGACACCGGATTGCCGGGCAGGCCGATCACGCGCATCGCGCCGAGCCGCCCGTGCATCATCGGCTTGCCCGGCCGCATCGCGATCTTCCAGAACGCCATCTCGACGCCCTCGGCTTCGAGCGCCTGCTTGACCAGGTCGTGGTCGCCGACCGAAGCGCCGCCGGTGGTGACCAGGATATCGGCCTCCGCCTCACGCGCCCGGCGAATGCCGGCGACCGTCGCCTCCAGCGTGTCGGCGGCGATGCCGAGATCGATCGGCGTCGCGCCTTCGTTGCGCATCAGCGCACGCAGGCCGTAGCCGTTCGAATACACGATCTGGCCGGGGCCGGGCGTCGATCCGGGCATCACCAGCTCGTCGCCGGTGGCGAGCAGCGCCACCTTCGGCCGGAGCCGCACCGGCAGCGCCGGATGATTCATGCTGGCGGCGAGCGACAGGTCGCGGTCGCTGAGCCGGCGGCCGGCCTTGAGCAGCACCATGCCCTGGTGGAAGTCGACCCCGGCGGGGCGGATGTGCCGGCCCTTGATCGCGGGCTCGTTGATGACGACGTGGCCGGATTCGGCGCTGGTGTCCTCCTGGATCACCACCGCGTCGGCCCCCTCGGGCACGACACCGCCGGTGAAGATGCGCGCCGCCTCGCCGGCGCCCACGACGCGATCGAACGGCCGTCCCGCCGCGACCTCGCCGATCACCTTGAGCCGCGCCCCGCTCGCGGCCGCATCGGCCGCACGCAGCGCGTAGCCGTCCATCGCCGACATCGCCTCCGGCGGCTGCGTCCGCAGCGCCGCGAGGTCGTGCGCCAGAATCCGGTGAAACGCCTCGTCCAGGCCGACCAGCTCCGCGGCCAGCGGCTCGGCGCCGGCGAGCACCGCGGACAACGCATCGGAGACCGGCATCAGGGCCATGGGAGTTCCTTCGAGCGGAGACAGGCAGATCGACTGAATCGCCTTCTAACCGAACGCGCACAGCGAGGCCAAGGGTCTAAGCCCCGCACTGTGTTGGGTAAGGCCGTTCGATATCCGCTGGCGTGACGCCCGACGTATTCGGCATGGTCGTGGCCAGCATACGGCTCCGCTCCCGGATGTGAGGAAAGTCGCGCCGCTCGAGATGATCCGGTGAGTGACGTCAGACATTCCGTGTCCTCGATCGCACAGGGCCGCGAGTTCCGTCCCGCTTCGCCATCACCCTGCGGGCGGCGGCCAGTGCCAGGCGGGCCCAGCTGGCGAAGTCCTCCGGATCGTCGAACAGTCGATCCGGCGCGCGCCAGAAGGCGAGATCGATCGAGACGCCTTGCTTCGTGTAGCTCAGCGGCGGCGCGGTCTGCGCTTCGGCGAACGAGGACCGATTGCCGTCGTCGACTCGGAAATACAACGTATTGTCGGCGACCATGCCCAGCATCGCGCCATCGATGAAGAGTCCGGTCTTGCCGAACATCCGGCGCGTCCTGATGGCTCCGAGTGGTGCGAACTGCTCGCGGAGAAATTCGACGTAGTCGGGCGTGGCGACCATGGGAAGGCCTGAAGTCGGAATGCGAGCAGCGACGCTCGCCGTCATGAGCCTAGTCCAATTTCAGCACGTCGGCGAGGCTGGCGGGACGTTGAGCGAGAGCAGGGGCAGGCCGCAGGCGAGCCCGGCCGCGACCAGGGCGAGACGGCGGTCGTTGGGGAGCTCGACGCAAAAGCTTGGGCCGTCGGCGCCTGCACAGCCAGCCAGCGGCCACGCGAGCAGGCCAATCCGACGGTGGATTTTTTTTGTTCGCCTTTTCAGAATTTATCTGCTATGCTGATTTGGTCCCGTGCTCGACAGGAGGGGCGCTTCGCGATCGTCACGAGACGTGGAGCGCGGGATGCGGTGGCCGCGACGTGTCGCAGCGTGCTTGGCACGCGGACGAACGGCATGGCGCGGACGTGAAGTCGCGTGGTCCTGGCATCCCGACGCCGATGCCAAGCCGGCGGGTCATGATGATCCCGACGGCGACGGTGGCCAACAAGCCGGGCACCGGGGAGAGCGCGAAATAAGCGTGAAGACCATCGCGCAGGGAATGCCGGATGTCGGCTGGACCTGTGGTGACTGCCGCCTGCTTTTTTTCTGCAGGCGGGCCATGGGTTGCGGCCTGCAGCCCGGCATTCCCTGCGCCCTCCGTCTGGAGGAGGGTGATGAGAACAGGATCACTCGGGCATGTCGTGCCGCGAGAACGAATTTGCATGATTGAACCGGTCGGGAGCACGCACCCTCGGTATCAGTCCACGCGCATTATGATCAACTCCGCCGCGGCCCCGCCCTCCGCTGTCGTCCCTGCGAACGCAGGGACCCATACCGCGGAATCTTTCGATGAGGCGCAACTGCCAGTCATCGTCCCACCGGCGTCAGTGGTTATGGGTCCCTGCGTTCGCAGGGACGACAGCGGTGTTTTGGGCGACGCGACGGGCAGATCTGACAAGGATAGCAATTCGTCAGCGGTCATGTGTCCCGGCGAGCCGCAATCAGAATCCCAGTGCCGCCAACGTCGCCGCGATGTCGTCTGTCGAGCGCACAAGCACCGCCTTCAGCCCGCTGGCCCGCGCACCGTCGATGTTTTCCGCGAGGTCGTCGAAGAACACGATCCGCTCCGCGGGCACGCCGATCGCCTTCACCACGTGATCGTAGGCCGCGGCATCCGGCTTGCGCAGGCCGATCGACGACGACAGGAAGATCTCGCGGAAGTGATCGAGCAGATCGGTATAAACAGGCGAGAAGTGATCGATGTGAGGCTGGTTGGTGTTGGAGAACGCATAGAGCGGCAGCCTCGAAGCAGCGCGCGCGAGCAGGGGGGCGATGCCGGGCATCGGACCGACGAAGATCGCGTTCCAGCCGTCGAGAAACTGCGCATCGCTGATGTCGATGTTGAGCTGGCTGCGCAGATGGGCAAAGAACGCGGCGTCGGAGACGGTGCCGCGCTCATGGCCTTCGTAGATCGTGTCGCGCACGAAACGCGACGCGAGATCCTGCGGTGCGCACCCCGCATGCTCCGCCCAGCGCGAGACGACCTGGCCGAAATCGATGTCGATGACGACGCGGCCGAGATCGAACAGCAGCGCGTCGGCCGCGCCGGGGCGGAGATCGGAGGGAAGCATGGCGATGCGCGTCTTTGCCGAGAGGGGAGCCGAACGAGTGCTCCCTCAATAGCGATAGGGCTCGATGTCGACCAGCGGAAACGCGCTGACCACGCTCGGCAGGTTGGTCGCGGTTGCCGGATGCAGATAGGAGCCGTTGAGCTCGCCGAACGAGGTGACGCCGAGCAGGCCGAGCGCGCGGATCACCTCGTCCTCGAGCAGCTCCAGCATGCGCAGGATGCCGTCCTCGCCGGCCGCGGCGAGCGCCCAGCATTGCAGCCGGCCGATGCCGACGAGGTCGGCGCCGGAGGCGATCGCCTTGACGATGTCGGTGCCGCGCGAGATGCTGCCGTCGACCATGATCTTGGCGCGGCCCCTCACGGCGCCGACGATCTCGGGCAGCACATGCATGGCGCCCCGGCCATGATCGAGCTGGCGGCCGCCATGATTGGAGACGTAGATCCAGTCGACGCCGTGATCGACGGCGATCTCCGCGTCCTCAGCGGTCGCGATGCCCTTGATGATCAGCGGCAGCTTGAACTTGTCCTTGATCAGCTTCACCGTGTGCCAGCTCAGCGCCTTCTGATGGTCGCCGCCGGTGGCACGCAGCCGGCTTTCGCGCACGTAACGTTTGGCGATGTCGCGCTCGCGCCGGCTGTAATGGGCGGTGTCGACGGTGAGGCAGAACGCGGTGTAGCTGTTCGCGACGGCACGGCTGACATAGTCCTCGACGAAGGCGTCGTCACCGCGCACGTAAAGCTGGAAGATGCGCAAGGCGTCGGGTGCGGCCTCCGCCGTCTTTTCCAAACCCGGTTCCGAAACCGAACTCAGCATGTGCGCCGCCCCGAACCGGCCGGCGCCGCGTGCCACGCTGGCGGCTCCCGCCGGATCGAAGATCTCGAGCGCGCCGACCGGGGCCAGCACCACGGGCAGGCGCAGCCTGCGCCCGAAGCTCTCGACCGAGGCGTCGACCCGGGAGACATCCCGCAGCACGCGCGGACGAAACGCGATCTCGTCGAGCGCCATCCGGTTCCGCCGCAGCGTCGTCTCGGTCTCGGCGCCGCCGATGATGTAGTCCCAGGCGTTCTGGTTGAGCTGGGCGCGCGCCTTGCGGATGAACTCGTGCAGGTTCTGGAACTTCTCGTCGCTGGCGCCGAGCTCGACGTTCCGCCACCCGGGCTCGATCGGGGTCTGTTGAGTCATGCTTGCCTCCCAGCATCGATATTATCATTTGTTATCCAACATCGCCCATCGGACCGCCCCTGTGCAAGCCATTCCGAACTGCGGCGCTGCGCGGCCGCGCGGCGGCATCCATGCGCGGCGCGCATCGATTCGATGGGCCGACGTCGTTCATGGAGTTGTGATCGGCAGGTGACCGTGAAAGCCCGGATCATGCAATCAGGCGGCGATGATCTTGAATTCAGCTCGCCAACGGCCATTTCCGCTGCGGGCTCATGGCGCGCCGTGGTAGGCTGGGCGGACCGGCCAGGCCGTTGCGGCGGAGCTTCGGCCTTGAAGAAACCGGAAATGTGGTGTGAGTTCGTGGTCCAATCACGCCGCTGACGCGTTCGAACACGTGTGATCGGACGGCCATCAAACCAAGCTCGGGAAGCAAAACAATGCGGAAAAACTGGCTGTTCTTGGCGGGCACGATGACGGGCGTCTGTCTGACCCTGATGGTTTCGGGGCCGGAGGGCGCGCAACTCATCGCCAGGGCCAAGGCAGCGGCCGGCATGGCCGACACCTATACGCAGCTCAATCTGTTCGGTGCGGTGTTCGAGCGTGTTCGCGCCGACTATGTCGAGAAGCCCAACGATCCCGCGCTGATCGAAGGCGCGATCAACGGCATGGTGTCCTCGCTCGATCCGCACTCGCGCTACATGAACGACAAGTCCTGGCGTGACATGCAGGAGACGACCTCCGGTGAGTTCGGCGGCCTCGGCATCGAGGTCACCATGGAGGACGGCCTCGTCAAGGTGGTCGCGCCGATCGACGATACCCCGGCCTCGAAGGCCGGCATCCTGTCCGGCGATCTCATCGCCAAGATCGACGGCGACGCGGTGCAGGGCCTGACGCTCGAACAGGCGGTCGCCAAGATGAAGGGCGGGGTCAATACCAAGACCAAGCTGACGATCATCCGCAAGGGCAAGGACGCTCCGATGGATGTGACCCTGAATCGCGAGATCATCCGCGTGCGCCCGGTGCGCTATCACACCGAGGGCGGCGACATCGGCTACATCCGCGTCACCTCGTTCAACGAGCAGACCACCGAGAGCCTGCGCAAGGCGATCGCCACCATTTCCAAGGAGATCCCGCAGGAGAAGCTCGCCGGCTACGTGGTCGACCTGCGCAACAATCCGGGCGGCCTGCTCGATCAGGCGGTGTCGGTCTCCAGCACGTTCCTGCCGCGGGGCGAGGTGGTGTCCACGCGCGGCCGCAATCCCGAGGAGACGCAGCGCTTCACGGCGCGCGGCGGCGATCTCACCAAGGGCAAGCCGCTCGTGGTGCTGATCAATGGCGGCTCGGCCTCGGCGTCGGAGATCGTGGCGGGCGCACTGCATGACCACAAGCGCGCGACGCTGATCGGCACGCGCTCGTTCGGCAAGGGCTCGGTGCAGACGATCATTCCGCTCGGCGCCGGCAATGGTGCGCTGGCGCTGACCACGGCGCGCTACTACACGCCGTCGGGCCGCTCGATCCAGGCGCAGGGCATCGCGCCGGATATCGAGGTGAAGCAGGATGTTCCTGACGATCTGAAGGACCGCACCGACATCAAGGGCGAAGCCTCGATGCGCGGCCATCTCTCGGCGGCCGACGGCACCGAGCAGACCGGCTCGCAGTCCTACGTTCCGCCGGACGAGAAGGACGACAAGGCCTTGCACGCAGCCTTCAACGTGCTGCGCGGCGTCACCGTCAATGCCGATGTCCGCGCCAAGGCGGCGGTGCCGAACTGATTGTTGTTCGCCAGGGGCAGGGGACGTGCCGGTCTCGCGCCCCGCTTTCGCTCTCACACCCGACGGGGCGGCCTTGCGGCCGTCCCGTCGTGGTTTTCGACCAGAGTGTACAGGCGGACACGGAGTATGTCCGACTGTTTCGGTAGATCATGCGGGGAGACGCGCGTTCAAGCGGGCGAACGGTCCGATCGAACGACAGGGTTTGAAATCGGCTGATGGAAAGCCGCTAAATTGTAGCGGTATTTATCGATCGTCCCTCAGGCGGCATTTCCCTCAGGCGGCATCGGAGCGGGCGCGCCGCTTCGACGAGCCGCCGGCGCGATGGCTGGCGAACAGGCTTCGCACCTCGGCGGCGGGCTTCGGAGGGCTGAACAGATAACCCTGCATCTCCGAGCAGCCGAGCCGCTTCAGCACCTGGCGCTGCGCCTCCGTCTCGACGCCCTCGGCGGTCGTCGACATCTTGCGGATCGCGGCGATGTTGACCACCGCCTGCACGATGCTCGCGGATCCCTCGGACTCCGAGATGTCCTTCACGAAGCAGCGGTCGATCTTGATCTTGTCGAACGGAATCCGCTGCAGATAGCTGAGGCTGGAATAGCCGGTGCCGAAATCATCGAGCGCGATGCGCACGCCGAGCGCGCGCAGCTCGTGCAGGGTATCCAGCGCGTCATCGTCGCGGATCAGCACGGCCTCGGTGATCTCGAGCTCCAGTCGCCGCGGCGACAGGCCGGACGCCGCGAGCGCATTGGCGACCTTGAGCGCCAGCGTGCCGCTCTTGAACTGCACCGGCGAGACGTTGACCGCCAGCCGGATCTCGTCCGGCCAGCTCGCAGCCTCGGCGCAGGCGACGTGGAGGACGCGCTCGCCGAGCTGGTTGATGAGGCCGGTCTCCTCGGCGATCGGAATGAATTCCGCCGGCGAGACGTTGCCGCGCGTCGGATGCTTCCAGCGCACCAGGGCCTCGCAGCCCACGATGCGGTCGTCCTGAAGGCTGAGACAGGGCTGGTAGTAGACCTCGAGCTGATCGTCCGCGATCGCCTGGCGCAGATCGACCTCGAGCTGATGGCGGGCCTTGACCTGGGCGTCCATCTCCGGCTCGAAGAAGCGCCAGGTGCGGCGTCCCGCGGCCTTCGCGGCGTACATCGCGAGGTCGGCATTCTTCATGATCTGGTCGAGATTGGTGCCGTGCTGGGGAATCAGCGCGACGCCGATCGAAGCATCGGCGGTCAGCTGGTGGCCCAGGCAATCGCGGGGAGCGCGGATCGCGGCAAGCATGTCCTCGATCAGGCAGCTGACGTCCTCGCGACTCTTGATCGTGGTCTGCACGACCGCGAACTCGTCGCCGCCCAGCCGCGCGACGAAGCCGGCGCTGCCGACGCACGTCTGAAGGCTGGTTGCAACGGACTTCAAGAGCTCATCACCGATCAGATGGCCGAGCGAGTCGTTGACGCCCTTGAACTCGTCGATGTCGATGTAATGCAGCGCCATCTGCCGTCCCTCGGCGACAGCAGCCATTTCTTTCTTCAGGCGCTCGTGGAACAGGGTGCGGTTCGGCAGCTCGGTCAGCGCATCATAATGCGCCAGATGCGTGATCCGCTGCTCCGCTCGCCTGCGCTCGGTGATGTCTTCGTGGGTGGCGAGCCAGCCGCCGCCCACGATCGGCTCGTTGACGATCTGGATCGAGCGGCCGTCGGGCGTCTCGATGATCTGCGACTTCTTGCGGCCGATGTCACGCAGCACGGCATTGGCGTATTCGCCATCGTCGCCCGTGAGCGATCCGCTGGCCTTGCGGTGAGCGATCAGATCCCGGAACGTGCAACCGGGCTTCACGACGTCTGCGGAGAGGCCGTACATGTCGATGTAGCGCTGGTTGCTGATGACGAGATGCTCGGATGCGTCGAACAGCAGCAGGCCCTGGGTCATGTTGTTGACGGCCTTGTCGAGCCGTTCCTTCTCCAGGGTCAGGCGCCGGCTGGACGCCTCGTGATCGCTGATCAGCCGGCGCACGACGACGGTCAGCATGCCAGCGATGAGCAGCACGGAGGTCACGCCCACGGCGATCAGGAAGCGCATCTGCTCGCGCCAATCGGTCAGCGCCGCCGCGACGGTTGTCGTCGCTGTGACGATCAGCGGGTAGCTCGTGAGCCGGTGCGACGCGCCGACCCGCTGCTCGCCATCGACGGGGCTGCTGAAAATGCCGGTGGTGTTGCCGTCGCCGGCCAGGATCTGACGGAAGATCGGCGCGGCGCGGTAGTTCTGGCTCAGCATGCCCTCGTGGTGAGGATGGCGGGCCAGCAAAGTCCCGTCGCGATGCATCATGGAGATCGCAGCCTCCGGGCCGAGCGCAACGGAGGCGAAGAAACGTTCGATGTTGATGGGCTCGAGACTGCGGCTGATGACGCCGAGGAACTCGCCGCTCGGACTGGCCACCTTCAGGGCGAAGACCGCGACATAGGTGCCGCTGACCCGGCCGACGACCGGTTCGATCAGCAATTGGGGCGCAGTCGGATCGGACTTCAATCGCTTGAAAAAGGAACGGTCGGCGATGCTGACCGGCGGCACCGGCCAGGAAGCGGCGGAGTTGATCAGGTTCCCGTCGGAGTCGAAGATGTTCAGGCCGCCGAGATAGGACGTCGCGCTCAGCTTGGCCTTGAGCATCGCATTGATCGCGGCGCTTCCCATCTGCTCCTTGAAGCGAGCGCTGCTGTCGATGCGGCTCTGCCGGACGTAGTTGGCGAGATCGCGCTGGATGGCGCCGAGGTCCTCCATCTGCTGGTCGAAATGGCGCGCCAGCAGCAGCACCGTGTTCTCCAGCTCGCGGGTCGCGCTGTCGAGCGCGCGCTGCCTGAAACTGTCGGCCATGATGGTCGCGCCGATCGCGATCGCCGCAATCAGCACGAGGCCTCCGCCGACCAGCCACCCGATCGGGCCACTGCGGTCGGTCGAACCTTTGGGGGCATTCCGGGGGCTGGTGTTGGTCGTCATCGGTCCTGAATACGCTTGCGATAGGCGCTTTCGGGATGGCCGTTGCGACGTCCCTCCCACAACCATTGCTACGTGTCGGCGATGGAAGTGAGGTTAGGAAGTTGAGTTAGCGAACGATTAATTTGAAGTTGTATTTAGCTCGAAAATACCTTCAGGCGCGATAATGCCCGGACTTGCCGCCGATCTTCTCGGTCAGATGGATGCCTTCGATCCGCACGCCGCGCTCGGCGGCCTTGATCATGTCGTAGATGGTCAGGCAGGCGACGGAGACGGCGGTGAGCGCCTCCATCTCGACGCCTGTCGGTCCCGTGACCTTGACCGTCGCGCTGACGATGCAGCCGGGCAGGGCGGCATCAGGGGTGATGTCGACCGTGACCTTGGACAGCGCCAGCGGATGGCACAGCGGAATGAGATCCGACGTCCGCTTCGCGGCCATGATGCCGGCGATACGCGCCGTGCCCAGAACGTCGCCCTTCTTGGCATTGCCGGAGACGATCAGTTCCAGCGTCGCCGGGCTCATCAGGACGCGGCCCTCGGCGGTCGCCGTCCGCTCCGTTGCGGCCTTGTCCGACACGTCGACCATGCGAGCCTCGCCGCGGGCGTCGATATGCGTCAGGGACGGCTTCTCGGTCATGGCCGATTACTCGGCCGCACTGGCGGAGGTCGCATCGCGCGCGAGCAGGGCGCGCGTCGCTGCGGTCACGTCGGCCTGCCGCATGAGGCTTTCGCCGACCAGGAAAGTCTGGATATCGACGCGCGCGAGACGCGACAGATCCGCCGGCGTGAAGATGCCGCTCTCGCCGACCAGCAGGCGGTCCTTCGGCACCAGCGGCGCCAGCGCCTCGGAGGTCGCAAGCGTGGTCTCGAAGGTGCGCAGGTTGCGGTTGTTGATGCCGATCATCGGCGAGCGCAGCTTCAGCGCGCGGTCGAGCTCGGCGCCGTCGTGGATCTCGATCAGCACGTCCATGCCGCTGTCGAGCGCCGCCGCCTCGATATCCGCGGCAGCGGCGTCGTCGAGCGCCGCCATGATGATCAGGATGCAGTCCGCGCCATGAGCGCGCGCCTCGACCACCTGATAGGTGTCGAACATGAAGTCCTTGCGCAGCACGGGCAGGGCCGTCGCAGCGCGCGCTGCAACCATGAAGTCGAGATGGCCCTGGAACGACGGCGTATCGGTCAGCACCGACAGGCAGGCCGCGCCGCCGGCCTCGTAGGCCTTGGCGAGGACGGGCGGATCGAAATCGGCACGGATCAGGCCCTTCGATGGCGAAGCCTTCTTCACCTCGGCGATCAGCGCATAGTCGCCGCTCGCATGCTTGGCTCGGATGGCGTTGACGAAGCCGCGCGGCGGCGAGGCTTGGCGCGCATGCGCCGTGAGCTCCGGCAGCGGGCACGCCCGCTTGGCGGCCGCGATCTCCTCGCGCTTATAGGCTTCGATCTTGGCCAGGATGTCGGACATGGCGCCCTCCACGGATCAGCTGTTCGAGATGGCGATCAGCTGCTTCAGCCGTGCGGCAGCAGCGCCGCTGTCGAGCGAGTTCTTACCGATCGCAACGCCTTCCTGAAGCGTCTTGGCGCGGCCTGCAACGACCAACGCCGCGGCCGCATTCAACACTGCGACATCGCGATAGGGGCTCGGCAGGCCATCCAGCACGCTCTGCAGCGCCACCGCATTCGCCGCGGCATCGCCACCTCTGAGGCCGTCGCTGCCGCACAGGCCGAGCCCGGCCTGCTCCGGCGAGACTTCGAAGGTTCGGATGTGGCCGTTCTCCAATGCGGCGACGAAGGTCGGGCCGGTCAGAGTGATTTCGTCGAGCCCGTCGGAGCCGTGGACGACCCAGGCGGCTTCCGAGCCGAGATTCTTCAGCACCTGGGCCAGTGGCTCGACCCATTGCCTGGAGAAGACGCCGACCATCTGGCGCTTGACGCCAGCGGGGTTCGACAGCGGCCCGAGCAGGTTGAAGATGGTGCGGGTGGCGAGCTCGACGCGGGTCGGGCCGACGTTCTTCATCGCCGGATGGTGAGCGGGCGCGAACATGAAGCCGATGCCGGCCTCGCGCACGCAACGTCCGACCTGATCGGGCTTGAGATCGATCTTGACGCCGAGCGCAGCGAGCACGTCGGCGGCCCCCGAGCGCGACGACAACGCGCGATTGCCGTGCTTGGCGACCGGGACGCCGGCGCCGGCCACGATGAAGGAGGCGCAGGTCGAGACATTGACCGAGCCGGAGCCGTCACCGCCGGTGCCGACGATATCGACCGCGCTGGCCGGTGCGTCGACACGCAGCATCTTGGCGCGCATCACGCTGACGGCGCCAGTGATCTCTTCCACAGTCTCGCCGCGGACGCGCAGCGCCATCAGCAGCGCGCCCATCTGCGACGGTGTGGCCTCGCCCGACATCATTCTGTCGAAGGCGGACGCAGCCTCCTCGCGGGACAGCGGCGCGCCTGTCGCCACCTTGCCAATGATCGACTTGAGATCGTCCAGCACGCGCTTACCCCCAGCGATCGATCATTGATTGCTGCCGCCGCCGACCACCTGGGCCACGGCAGCTTCGTTGATCGTGGTCCCGATGTCCTTTTCGAGCTTCAGGACATACGACGTGCCCTGCTCGTCGGCCAGCGCGCGTTGCAGTTGGTCCTTCAGCTTCTTCACGTCTTCGGAAGCGAGGTCGACCTTGGGATCGACGATGTCGGTCACGCGGAAGACGATCCACTGCTTGCCGCCATCGGCCTCGGTCTGGCCGACGCCGTCCTTGGCCGTGCGGAATGCTGCGGTGATGGCTCCTGTCGGGACGCCCGGCAGGCTCGCATCGCGCTTGAACGCGGTCGCGTTCTCCAGCTTCACGCCGAGCGCAGTCGCCTCGTCCGCGAGCTTGCCGCCCTCGTTGAGCTTCTTGACGAGTTCGGTGGCCTTGGCGCGCAGCTTGGCTGCGACCTCATCGTCGCGCCATTTGGCGGCGACCTGGTCCTTGACCTCGTCGAGCGTGCGATCGCGCGGCGGGGTGATGCCGAGCACCTCAAACCACACATAGCCGCCGCGGAACGAGATCGGCTCGTTGTCGACGCCGACATCGCTGTTGAAGGCCTGGGAGACGACGTCGAGGCCAAGCGGAATGTTCGGGACAGGCTGGCCGTTGGGCTGCTTGCCGGACCGATCCACCGCTTCGATCGTCACCGCATTGAGGCCGAGCTTCTTGGCTGCCTCGGCGACGCTTGCTCCGCCGCCGCGCTCGTCCTCCATCTTGTCACGGAGATTGGCGACCTGCGCCTTGGCGCGGTCGGCGGCGATCTCCTTCTTGATGTCGGCGGCGACGCTCTCATAGGCAGGCTCCTGGCCCGGCTGGATCGCGCTCACCTTCACCAGCGCGACGTTGAACGCGCCCTTGACCGGCTGGCTGACCTCGCCGGTCGGCAGCGAGAAGGCGGTATCGGCCACGGCGGGATCGAGGATCGCCGACTTCGTCACCAGACCGAGATCGAGGTCGGAGGGATTGAGGTTACGCTCCTTGGCGAGTTCGTCGAACGTGACCTCACCGGCGGCGATCCGAGCGCGCGCGGCCTGGGCTTCCTCCATGCTCGGGAACGTCATCTGCTGGACCTGGCGCTTCTCCGGCGTTCCCATCAGCGCCTTGCGCTGGTCGAACACCTTCCGCGCATCCTCGTCGGACACGTCGGTCGACTTGCCGATCTCTTCGGGTGTCACCAGGACGAAAGAGAGCTTGCGATACTCGGGCGCCTTGAACTGTGCCTTGTGCTCGTCGAAGTAGGACGCGAGGACCTCGGGCGAGGGCGCCTCGATGGTGCCAGCCTGCGCCGCGTCCAGCTTGATGTAGTCGATCGAGCGCTGCTCGTTCTGGAAGCGGCTGAGGGCATCGAGCATGATGGTGGACGGCTCGAGTCCGGCCGCGATCGTCCCGGTGATCTGCCGCCGCAACGACTGCCGGCGCTGGTCGGCCAGGTAGCGCTGCTCGGTGAAGCCGAAATTGCGGATGATGGCCTGGAAGCGCTGCGGGTCAAAGGCGCCGTTCGGGCCCTTGAAGTTGGGATCGCTGAGGATCACCCGCATCGTTTCGGCATCGGACTGGCCGAGACCGAGCCGGCGGGCCTGCTCGTCGAGCGCAGCTTCCGCGATCGTCTGCTGCAGCACGGAGCGGTCGAGCCCGAACATCCGGGCCTGGTCCTGGGTCAGCGGGCGCCCGATCTGGCGGCCGATCTGCTGCAGGCGGTCGGTATAGATCTGGCGGAACTCGTTGATCGAGATCTCGGTGCGTCCCACGGTTGCAGCCGTGGATTGACCGAAGCCGCGGAAGATGTCGGCGATGCCCCAGATGCCGAAGCTGACGATCAAAACGCCCATGACCACCGCCATGATGGTCTTGCCGAGCCAGTTTGATGAGGCCTTGCGTAATCCTCGAAGCATGGGTCCAATCTGTCTGCAGGAAAAAAGGATGAGACGGACGCGCCTTGAAGCAGATTCTGCAAGAGGCCGTCACCGCGTTGAAACGGCTTATAAAGAGGCAGCCCGCCGGTCGCAACCTCGGCCCTGAGGCGGATTGAAGCGGTGGGAAGCCTGTGCCCGCTCTGGTACTCCCGGCCGGGCTCTGCTAGCCGATCTTAGTCCCAATGCTTGCTGGAATCCCGCCATGACTGACCGCATCCGCCCCCTGATCGCCGGCAATTGGAAAATGAACGGCCTGAAGGCGTCGACCGCCGAGTTCGACGCGATGCTGGCTGGCGCGGCCGAGGTCACAGCCAAGGCCGACCTGCTGGTCTGTCCGCCGGCCACCCTGGTGGCTGCCTTTGCCGACAAGGCGCGCGGCAACACGGCGGTCGCCATCGGCGCGCAGGATTGCCACGCCAAGGCATCGGGCGCCCATACCGGCGATCTCTCGGCCGAGATGTTGGCCGACGCCGGCGCGAGCGCCGTCATCGTCGGCCATTCCGAGCGCCGGGCCGACCACGGCGAAAGCGATATCGCGGTGCATCAGAAGACCGAGGCGGTGTGGCGCGCCGGGTTGGTGGCGATCGTCTGCGTCGGCGAGACCCAGCAGCAGCGCGATGCCGGGCAGACGCTCGACATTCTGCGCGGCCAGCTGAACCTCAGCCTGCCGCAGGGCTCGCGGGCCGACAATCTGGTCGTCGCCTATGAGCCGGTCTGGGCGATCGGCACCGGGCTGACGCCGACGGCTAGGGATATCGAGCAAATTCATGCCTTTATCCGGCAATTGCTGATCGACCGCTTCAAGGACGAGGGGGCGCGGATGCGGATCCTTTATGGCGGTTCGGTGAAGCCCTCCAATGCGGCCGAGCTGATGGCGGTTGCCAACGTGAATGGCGCGCTGGTCGGCGGCGCCAGCCTGAAGGCTGCTGATTTTCTCGCAATTGCGAAGGGCTGCTGAGAGAGCCGTCTGACAAAACGCCTCAACCGGCAGCGATCCGCTTCCAATAGATCATTGTCCCGGTGAGGCCGCCATGCGGCTTCAGCGCATAGTCGGGGATGATTCCGCTGAGCTGGAATCCGAGGCTCTCATAGAGAGCAGAGGCGCCGCCGTCGGTCGCCGTGTCGAGCACGAGCATCGTTCGTCCGTGCTGCAGAGCCTGGCGCTCGGCCGCCTGCAGCAGCGCGGTGGCGATGCCGCGCTTGCGGTGACTGACGCGGGTCATCATCTTGGCGATCTCGGCCCGATGCGGCTGGTTCGGCGGCAGCTTCAGCTGCAGCGTGACCGTCCCAACCACATCGTCTTCGTCGAGAGCGCCAAGAACGATTCGCTCGCCGCGCGCGGACGCGGCCAGCGAATCCCGCCAGAACGAATCTGCGTCCTCAAGGCTGAGAGGGTGCATGAAGCTGACCGACCCGCCATTGGCGACCGTCTCGATCAGCGTTGCGCTCAGGGCGGTCCGGACCGCTGGCGTGTCGGTGAGCGCTGCAATTCGAATCGCGGACATTCTCAACTCCGGGCAAGCGCCACCACATAGGTGCAGGGCGCGTCGGTCTCATTGGCGAAGGTGGTATCGATCGGCGGGCCGAAGCCGAGGCAGTCGCCGGGGCCGAGCTCATGGCGTTCGGCGCCTTCGATGATGGTGAGTCGTCCGCTTTGCACCCAGAGCAGCTGGCGGATGTGGATGTAGGACGAGGCGGGCAGGGTCACGCTGCGCCCGGCCGGCATCTCCACCGACACAAGCTCGACCGGATGGTCCGGACGCAGGAACACCTGCCGCCTGACATAGCCGGTGTCGGGGTCGCGCCAGACCGGCTGCTCGCTGGCTCTGGACACGCGCTCCGGCTGGGCTTCCGCGCGGAGCATCAGGCCGGCCAGCGTGAGCTCGAAGGCGCTGGCCAGCTTGACCAGGACCACCGCCGTCGGGCTTACTTCCGCGCGCTCGATCTTGCTGATCGTGGCCTTCGAGACACCCGAGCGCTCGGCAAGGTCGGCCAGCGACCAGCCCCGGCCGTCCCGCTCCAGCTGGAGGCGTCGGGCGAGCCGCTGGCTGAAACCGTCTATTATATGATCCATATGTCTCTTTTAATGGAAGTACGGCTCGCGTGCAAGAGGGAGCGGCGCGGCGGGCGTCGGTGCTTGTGCGAAGCGTGCTTGCGATTATCTGCGGGGTGGCGTTGCCCGATTTGATCGTGTAACACCGCGCAAATTTCCGAATAGCCCGCGAAGCTCTCGCGATCCCGGCCCCCGGTCGGGGCCAGCGAGGGCTTGTGACGGAAGGTCACCATGCAGACTGTCTTGATCGTCATCCACCTCATGATCGTCGCCGTCCTGATCGGCGCGGTGCTGTTGCAGAAGTCCGAAGGCGGAGGCCTCGGCATGGGCGGAGGCGCCGGCTTCATGTCGAGCCGCGGCACGGCGAACCTGCTGACGCGCACGACGGCGATCCTGGCGGTCGGCTTCTTCATCACCAGCCTGCTGCTGACCTGGCTCGCCGGCCTCGACCGCAAGCCCACTTCGATTCTCGGCACCGTGCCCGGCCAGACGCAGTCCGGTGGTGCGACGCCGGTGGCGCCGGGCTCTGGCGGTGTGCTCGACCAGTTGAAGAAGGCCGACGAGCAGCAGGCGCCTGCGGCGCCGGGCGCGCCGTCCGCCCCGCAGTCGCAATAACGCGGGGAAGCCATGCAGGAACGCAATTGGCGTCCTGCATCAGGAAGCGGCCTCAAGTCTCTGAGGCCATTCACATTTTGACGTAACCCACAGGCCCGCGACAACGTTGCGGGCCGACCACGATTCGTTTTGGCGAATCGCACCAGCGGCATTAAAGGTAGGGTCCCATGGCGCGGTACATCTTCATCACCGGCGGCGTGGTTTCCTCGCTCGGAAAGGGTCTGGCTTCAGCCGCGTTAGGCGCGCTGCTGCAGGCCCGTGGCTACAAGGTCCGGCTTCGCAAGCTCGACCCCTATCTCAACCTCGATCCAGGCACGATGTCGCCGTATCAGCACGGCGAAGTATTCGTGACGGACGACGGCGCCGAGACCGATCTCGATCTCGGCCATTACGAACGCTTCACGGGGCGGCCCGCGACCAAGGCCGACAACATCACCACGGGGCGGATCTACCAGGACATCCTGACCAAGGAGCGCCGCGGCGATTATCTCGGCGCGACCATCCAGGTGGTCCCGCACGTCACCAACGCGATCAAGGATTTCGTGCTGTCGGGCAACGACGAGTACGATTTCGTCCTGGTCGAGATCGGCGGCACCGTCGGCGACATCGAGGGCCTGCCGTTCTTCGAGGCGATCCGCCAGCTCAAGAACGAGCTGCCGCGCGACCACGCGATCTACATCCACCTCACGCTGCTGCCGTACATCCCGAGCGCCGGCGAGCTGAAGACCAAGCCGACGCAGCATTCGGTGAAGGAGCTGCGCTCGATCGGCATCCAGCCGGACATCCTGCTGTGCCGCACCGATCGCGAGATCCCGAAGGAGGAGCGGCGCAAGCTCGGCCTGTTCTGCAACGTGCGCGAAAGCGCCGTGATCGAGGCGCGCGACGTCGACAACATCTACGCCGTGCCGGAGGCCTATCACGCCGCCGGTCTCGACGGAGAAGTGCTGGCCGCATTCGGAATCGAGCCGCGGGTGCCGCCCGCGCTGGCCAGCTGGCACACGATCAACGAGCGCGTCCGCAATCCGGAAGGCGACGTGACGATTGCGATCGTCGGCAAGTACACCGGCATGAAGGACGCCTACAAGTCGCTGATCGAGGCGCTGTCGCATGGCGGCATCGCCAACAAGGTCCGCGTCAAGCTCGACTGGATCGAGAGCGAGGTGTTCGAGAACGAGGACCCCGCGCCGTTCCTGGAGCACGTCAACGGCATCCTGGTGCCCGGCGGCTTCGGCCAGCGCGGCGCCGAGGGCAAGATCCGCGCGGCGCAGTTCGCCAGGGAGCGCGACGTGCCGTATTTCGGCATCTGCTTCGGCATGCAGATGGCCGTGATCGAGGCCGCGCGCAATCTCGTTGGAATCACCGAGGCCAACTCCACCGAGTTCGGTCCGACGAAGGAGCCGCTGGTCGGCCTGATGACCGAGTGGCTGCGCGGCAACGAACTGGAGAAGCGCTCCAAGAGCGGCGATCTCGGCGGCACGATGCGGCTCGGCGCGTATCCCGCGGCGCTCAAGCGCGGCAGCCGCGTGTCCGAGGTGTATGGCGGCGCGACGGAGATCTCCGAGCGGCATCGCCATCGCTACGAGGTCAACACGGCCTACAAGGACCGCCTCGAGCAGCATGGCTTGAAGTTCTCCGGCCTGTCGCCCGACGGCGTGCTGCCGGAGATCGTGGAGTACGAGGACCACCCGTGGTTCATCGGTGTCCAATTCCACCCTGAGCTGAAGTCGCGCCCGTTCGAGCCGCATCCGCTGTTCGCGTCGTTCATCCAGGCCGCGATGGTGCAGTCGCGGCTGGTGTAGCAGGCTTGCCTCGGCAAGTGCCGTCATTGCGAGCGTAGCGAAGCAATCCAGAGTCGCGGGCGGGACTCTGGATTGCTTCGTTGCTTGCGCTCCTCGCAATGACGGTTGCGGCGCGTCACGTGGCCTTTGACGGCAGCAGTGATTGTTGCGACAACGCTCCCTGTTCACGCGAAGCAAGAACAGATCAGGGAGGATCACATGATCTACGAGAGCCGCATCTATCGCTGCATTCCGGGCCGGCTGCCGGCGCTGCTGAAGCGCTTCGAAAACACGACGCTGAAGCTGTGGGAGAAGCACGGTATCCGCCCCGTCGGCTTCTTCACCACCCTGATCGGCGAATCCAACCAGGACCTGACCTACTTCCTCGCCTGGGCGTCGCTTGCCGAACGCGAGACCAAATGGACGGCGTTCATGACCAATCCGGATTGGATCGCGGCGCGCGCCAAGAGCGAGGAGGACGGCCAGATCGTCGCCAACATCACCAGCCAGTTCCTGGTGCCGACGGCGTTCTCGGCCCTCAAATGAAGCGGAGCGCAGGGAGGCGGGGATGATTCTCCCCGCAACCCTGATATTCGCGGGTTTCTGCCGGGTTGATCCGGGGGGCGGGATTGGCCATGGTCGCGCGCTCACAAAGAGGATGATGCCGTGAACGCTCCGATCTCTGCCGCGCCGGTCGTGACTGCCGGCTCCGTCCGCTTTGGCAATCAGCTGCCGCTCGCGGTGATCGCAGGTCCCTGTCAGCTCGAGAGCCGCGGGCACGCGCTGGAGGTCGCCTCGGCGCTGAAGGAGATCGCGACGCGGCTCGGCATCGGCCTCGTCTACAAGACCTCGTTCGACAAGGCCAACCGCACCAGCGGCTCGGCCGCGCGCGGGCTGGGGCTCGCGCAGTCGCTGCCGATCTTCGCCGAGATCCGCGCCTCGCTCGGCCTGCCCGTGCTGACCGATGTCCACGACGCCGGCCAATGCGCCGATGTGGCTCAGGCGGTCGACATCCTGCAGATCCCGGCCTTCCTGTGCCGGCAGACCGACCTGCTGCTTGCGGCGGCTGCGACCGGCAAGGTCGTCAACGTCAAGAAGGGCCAGTTCCTGGCCCCGTGGGACATGGCCAATGTGGTCGCCAAGATCACCGGCGCCGGCAATCCAAACGTGCTGGCGACCGAGCGCGGCGTCTCGTTCGGCTACAACACGCTGGTGTCCGACATGCGCGCGCTGCCGATCATGGCGAAGATGACCGGCGCGCCGGTCATCTTCGATGCGACGCATTCGGTGCAGCAGCCGGGCGGGCAGGGCACCTCGTCGGGCGGCCAGCGCGAATTCGTGCCGGTGCTCGCACGCGCTGCGGTCGCGGTCGGCGTGGCCGGCGTGTTCATCGAGACTCATCCCGATCCGGATCATGCGCCCTCCGACGGACCGAACATGGTGCCGCTCGCACAGTTCGAGGCCCTCTTGAGGACGCTGATGGATTTCGACCGGCTGGCCAAGGCGCAGACGGCAGACGCCATCAGCTGATGCACCAGCCCGTCGCCAAGCCTTCCGACAACAAGCCCGCCAACAAGTTTCCGCCGGCGGTCAACATCATCGCGCTGGCGGGCTTCTCGGCGGCGCTGTCGACGCGGGCGCTCGATCCGGTGCTGCCGCATGTCGCCGAGGATTTTTCGATCAGCATCGCCACGGCGGCCGGCATCGCCGCCGGCTATGCGTTGATCTACGCGCTGATCCAGCCGGCGATTGGCGCTGCCGCCGATCTGTTCGGCAAGGCGCGGTTGATGACCTTGTGCCTGGCGCTGCTCGGTGTCGCCAGCATCCTCGGCGCGCTCGCGACCTCGTTTCCGCTGCTGTTCGCCACGCGCATCCTGGCCGGCATCGCCTCCGGCGGCGTGTTTCCGGTGGCGCTCGGGCTGACCGCCGATCTCGTCGCGCCCGACAAGCGCCAGGTCGCCATCGGCCGCACGCTGGCGGGCTCCATGGCCGGCAATCTGCTCGGCGCCACGGCGTCCGGCATCATCGGCGATTTCATCGGCTGGCGCGGCGTGCTCGCGATCCTCGGCGCGCTCGGTCTGATCGCCTCGCTGGCGGTGGCGGCCGGCTTCCGCGGCGCGAAGGTGACGCATGTCGCGACCACGGATCTCGCCGCGCTGAAGAAGGGCTACCGCACCATCTTCACCAATCCGAATGCGCGCTTCTGCTTCCCGGCGGTGTTCGTCGAAGGCTGCTGCGTGTTCGGGCTGTTTCCGTTCATCGCCGCGTTCCTGTTCGACCTCGGCGAGACCTCGCTGTCGATCGCCGGCATCGTCATCGCGGGCTTTGCGGTCGGCGGCCTGTTCTACACCTTCACGGTGTCGAGCTTCCTGCCGCGGCTCGGCGTGAAGGGCATGATGATCGTGGGCGCCGCCCTGGTGGCCCTGCAGCTTGCCGCGCTTGCTTTCGGCCCCGGCTGGAAGCTGCAATTCGCCTGCATGCTGATGATGGGCTGGGGCTTCTACATGATCCATGGCTGCCTGCAGGTGTTCGCCAGCGAGCTGTCGATCGGCGCGCGCGCCACCGCGATGTCGCTGCACTCGTTCTTCTTCTTCCTCGGCCAGACGGTCGGCCCGATCGCCTATGGCTTCGGCGTCGTCCATGGCGGCAAGCAGCCGACGCTGCTCATCGCCGCCGCCCTGATGGTCGCCCTCGGCTTCGCCTGCGCCGCACTGTTGCGGCAGAGGCCGCCGGCGGATGCGACGACGATGTGACGGTCTAAGCCGCGAGTGCGGGCCTTCTTCGTTCGAAGACTTAGTGACATTGCTCCAAGAGCAGCTGCTAATTTGTTGCTCCGTCATGCCCGGGCTTGACCCGGGCATCCACGTATTCCTCAGCGTGCCGAACGACGTGGATGGCCGGGACAATCCCGGCCATGACGACGTGGAGGCAGGCGAGCGCAAAATGCCCATTGTCGACTGCGATAGCCTCAGGCAAGAGCGAGGAGGCCGTTTCTTCCCCTCGATGCTGAACACGCACGGCTGAGACATTTGGCTTCAGCTCATCATTCGCGCGGGACGCACCGCCGCCGTCTCGCGACGCCTCTGCGTCCGAGCTTTGCCTTTGGACATGCCCTCCTTCCGAGAAGAGGGCACGGGGAATGCCGGGAGCTGGCCGCCCCCATGGCCCGCCTGCGGAAAAATGCAGGCGGCAGGAACCACAGGTTCAGCCGAGACTTCCCGGCATTCCCCGCGCGATGGTTGGGCGGCTTATACGTACTCTCCCCGGGGACCGGCTGTCTTGCCCCCGTGACCGGCGGATCATCACCGCCAGCGTGACCTCAGCGTCGGGAGGCCAGGACCATACGATTTCGCCGGCGCATCAGGCTCGTTCGTCCGCATGACTGACCACGCTGCGACCCCGACAGACCCACCGCATCCCGCCTCAACGTCCGTGACGACCGCGAAGCGTCCCTCTGATCGAGACGGGACGGCAACAGTCAATCATGAATTCCGATAAAGCGAAAGAAGAATTTTCTTGCGCGAGATATGGTCGCAGTGATCGGCTTGTAAACGCGGCAGTAATCGACTTCCGGGAGCAACGGTTACTGACCGTCCGGAATGAGACCATCGAGCGGGGCGCGTGCCCGTCGGGCGACTCAGTCGCCATCGAGCGCGGCCGGAAGATCGAGCGTGTCCTGGGGTGCGACATCCGATTCATTGAGCGGGTCGAGGTCGAAAGTGATGAGGTCGTTCGCAAGCTATTTCGTCTGTGTTGTCCTGTTTTGGACCGCGGCGATCGTGAAGGCGCCAGCCGATGGCTTGATCACCTACTTCTCGGAAGAGATCCCTCAAGAGATACCGAAACCCAAGGTCCCGTCATCAGAGGATAACGTCGTGTTGGCCAAGGTGCGGGTGCTGAACCCGCCTACAGATATCCGCAATGTTGACCAATCCGGACGTCCTTCGAGCAACGTTCCCCGCGAGCCCTGTGCAGTTTGGTTGAGGGTGCTTGAGGTTATCCGAGGCAAGCGACCAGAGCTGGCGAGCATCTACGTGACGTTCGGAAGCGATCTAAGCTACGCTGAAGGTCCCACCACCCCCGCGTCAGCTCGTGAAAGACTATTTCGTAGCGATGTACGAAGACAAGTCCGGGTTTCATCTTATCGGTGTTCCCATCGAAGCCGCCAAGTATACCGAGTGGCAGCAAGAAATTGGTATGTTCGAGCGAGAGCGAGTCAAGTCGCTTTTGAAATAGCGGGTTTTTTTGGACTCTATCGGAAGAAGAAGCTGTCGTGAAATTGAGTTGCAGGAAACGAGATATGAGAACCGACTGATGATTTCGTTCGACGAAGCGCGAAAGCTGGCATCTAGCCGAATTGCGGAGCTCGAGAACGTGGCTGAATGCGAGTTGGTGGTTCTCGAAGAGAAAACGAAGGATGTGGAGCGAGGATGGCTCTTCTTTTATGATTCAAAGCTGCATCAGGAGACGGGAGAATTTCGTTATGCTCTCGCCGGAAATGGTCCAATATTTATAGATCGCAACGGGACTCTTCGACATTTGCCGACCTACATATCGTGGCAGGAAGGACTGAAGCTGGTTCTCGCAGAAATGAGAGATGATCATTGATCGCCACTCTGGAAGCGAGCAGGATTACGTTGACACAGGTGCACCTAACCTTGTCGCCGGGTGTCCCATCGCTCGGATCGAAATTGTGTAAACTGCCACCGTATTCCGGGATTATCGCGTCTCACTTGAGGGGGGCAGTCCAGTACTGTCACCGTGATCCACCAGTCTCACCCGCTTCACTTCATCGTTGTGAGTCAAGGCGACACACCAGCTTATCCCGTCATCGAAGATGCAGACGTCAAAATCTTGCCAAGGCTCCCGAGCTTTCAGAAACTGAAGCACAACCGGCGCGGGGGTGCGAATCATGGTTTCGTAGTTCTCCATATAGACGATCACAGTTTGAGCTCCAGAGAACCAACTTTCTTGAAGTTCATCAGCACGGCCCGTTGGCTCAATTCTGCAAGCAATTGGAATTGCGTCCGAGCGGTCCGAAAAGAAATAACCCTCAAGACGCGCCAGAAGACGTGCACGTATTTGCTTCGCTTCCGTGTCGGGCACCAACGGCCCCAGATGACTGAAGTCCATCCTAGAAGCCCCCATTGATAGGATCGAAGTGGATGTGCCCTCCGGCACCGGCTCCATTGCCCCCTGACCAATCCCACCACTTGATGTGCGGTAACTCGACCTGCCGCCCAGGCGCAATGCCGCTTCCATCCACAGGGTGAACTTCTGCCCCGACCTGGTCTTCGAGGATGACGGTGACAGTGCTGGACACTCAAGTTCGCTAACCCAATGGCGCTTCGGCTATCGAGTGCAAGCACCGTATGGCAGCTTCAGATCGCGTGGACGTCGATTGCAATCGGGCGAGGCAAAGGTGTTCGGCCCGTGCAGCTAACGGTAGAGGCGACTAGCGGAGGCAATATCAGCTTGCGTTTATGGTTTGTTCTCGCTAATGTCATCGGGCAGAGGGAGAACGGCAGTGAAGCAGGCGGGGCGTTGGTTGCTGGTTGTCGCGATGGTGGCGGGGAGTTTCCATCAGGCGCTGGCGCAGCCGCCGGCCAAGTCCGAAGGTCCGCGAACCGCCGCCAGCGCGCCAGCCAAGATCCTGCTCAGCTCGCACCGGGGTGATGCGACCATTCTGACCCTCTCCGATCCGGACAGCGACAAAGCGGAGGTCTCGTTCCGGATCGAGCTCGACGACGCGATCGAGAGGTGCCTGCGCGAGCCGCCGCCTGACGACATCAATCCGGCGGAAGTGGCGCGGTGCGCCAAGCAGGTCATGGACCTCAATGACGGCAAGCCGTCCAAGCGGCGGGCGATGTGCTCGAAAAACACTGTCTACACGGAGTTCGGCAACTACTCGCTGGTCGGCACCGGCGAGCCCCAGTCGAATGGCGAAGGCAACAAGAAGTCGATCCGCACCGACTGGAAGGATCATCGCAACGACAAGATCGTCGGCAATTGCAGCGCCTGCAGGACGCCCGAGATCATCAATACGTTCGAGGTGCTTTGTCCGGCGGCCTACAAGGCTAAATTTGACGGCTTTGCCGCCTATTGAGGCGCGGCCGAGCGATCGATCGCTCAGCCGCGGCCGCGATATGGCGCCACGCCTTGCTCCGGCACCCACAGGCCCTTCGGCAGCTTGCCGGTCTGCCAGAACACGTCGATCGGGATGCCGCCGCGGGGGTACCAGTAGCCGCCGATGCGCAGCCATTTGGGCTTGATCTCTGAAGCCAGGCGCTTGCCGATGGCGACCGTGCAGTCCTCGTGGAAGGCGCCGTGGTTGCGGAAGCTCGCGAGGTACAGCTTGAGTGACTTGGATTCCACCAGCCAGGGGCCGGGGGCGTAATCGATCACGAGATGGGCGAAGTCCGGCTGGCCCGTCACCGGGCACAGCGAAGTGAACTCCGGCACGGTGAAGCGGGCCAGGTAATCGGTGTCCTTCTGCGGGTTGGGAACGCGGTCGAGCCTGGCGGCCTTCGGGCTGTCGGGGGGCGCGACCTCGCGGCCCAGCTGAAGGCCGGCCGATGTCAGGGATGGGTTGGATTTTTTCGCCATGTGTCGTGTCACCTGCCGCGGAGGCGCCCGTTTAGCCAATCGAAGCGCCCGCGTCATCCGGTTCGTGATTTCCGCCTCAGGTGGCCTTTTCGCCCCCGTGACCTTGCGGTAGAAGCGGCGCAGCAAAGCCCACCTGGAAACGTCTCACGAGGACCCCCATGACCGCCATCGTCGACATCATCGGCCGCGAAATCCTGGACAGCCGCGGCAATCCCACGGTCGAGGTCGACGTCGTGTTGGAGGACGGCTCGGTCGGCCGCGCCGCGGTTCCGTCGGGTGCCTCCACCGGCGCCCATGAGGCGGTCGAGCTGCGCGACGGCGACAAGCATCGCTATCTCGGCAAGGGCGTCCAGAAGGCGGTCGAAGCGGTCAATGACGAGATCTATGAGGCGCTGGCCGACATGTCGGTGCAGGACCAGGTCCAGATCGACCAGATCCTGATCGAGCTCGACGGCACCGAGAACAAGAGCCGGATCGGCGCCAACGCCATCCTCGGTGTCTCGCTCGCCTGCGCCAAGGCGGCGGCGATCTCCTATGACATGCCGCTGTATCGTTACGTCGGCGGCACCTCGGCGCGCACTCTGCCGGTGCCGATGATGAACATCGTCAATGGCGGCGTCCACGCCGACAACCCGATCGACTTCCAGGAATTCATGATCATGCCGGTGGGCGCGCCGACGTTTGCGGAGGCGCTGCGCTGCGGCTCGGAGATCTTCCACACGCTGAAGGGCGAGCTGAAGAAGGCCGGGCACAACACCAATGTCGGCGACGAGGGCGGCTTCGCGCCGAACCTGCCGTCGGCGGATGCCGCGCTCGACTTCGTCATGGCCGCGATCGGCAAGGCCGGCTACACCGCGGGCGAGGACGTGATGCTGGCGCTGGACTGCGCCGCGACCGAGTTCTTCAAGGACGGCAAGTACGTCTATGAGGGCGAGAACAAGAGCCGCTCGCGCTCGGAGCAGGCGAAGTATCTCGCCGACCTCGTCGCGCGTTATCCGATCTGCTCGATCGAGGACGGCATGTCCGAGGACGACATGGACGGCTGGAAGGAGCTGACCGACCTGATCGGCGCCAAGTGCCAGCTGGTCGGCGACGACCTGTTCGTCACCAATGTGAATCGTCTCGAGGACGGCATCCGCAACGGCCGCGCCAATTCGATCCTGATCAAGGTCAACCAGATCGGCACGCTGACCGAGACCTTGGCCGCGGTCGAGATGGCCTACAAGGCCGGCTACACCGCCGTGATGTCGCACCGCTCCGGCGAGACCGAGGATTCGACCATCGCCGACCTCGCGGTCGCCACCAATTGCGGGCAGATCAAGACCGGCTCGCTGGCCCGCGCCGACCGCACCGCCAAGTACAACCAGCTGCTGCGCATCGAGCAGGAGCTGGACGCGCAGGCCAAATATGCCGGCCGCGCGGCGCTGAAAGCGCTGGCCTGATCGCGCGCTGACGACAACACAACAGGGGAAGCACAGATGAGTGGCGAGACCGGCCTGCAACTGCGGACATTGATCAAGCGCAGCGGTGAGCTCGAACTGTCGCTCGTCGACGTGCCGACCCCTGAGCCGGGGCCCGACGAGGTGGTGGTCCGCATCGAGGCGGCGCCGATCAATCCGTCGGATCTCGGCCTGCTCGTCGGCGCGGCCGACCTCTCGACCGTCAAGGCGTTGGGCACGAAGGATCGTCCCGTGATCACCGCGACCGTGCCCGAAGCGGGCATGCGGGCGATGGCGGCCCGGGCCGACGAGTCGCTGCCGATCGGCAATGAGGGCGCCGGTGTCGTGGTCAAGACCGGATCGTCGGAGGCCGCCAAGGCGCTGATGGGCCGCACGGTGGCTGCGATCGGCGGCGCGATGTACAGCCAGTATCGCTGCCTGAAGGTCTCCGAGTGCCTGCCGCTGCCGGCCGGCACGACGCCGGAGGAGGGCGCATCCTGCTTCGTCAATCCGCTGACCTCGCTCGGCATGACTGAGACGATGAAGCGCGAGGGCCATACAGCGCTGGTGCATACCGCGGCGGCGTCCAACCTCGGGCAGATGCTGAACAAGATCTGCCTCAAGGACGGCATTGCGCTGGTCAACATCGTGCGCAGCGCCGACCAGGCGGCACTGCTGCGCGGCATCGGCGCGAAGTACGTGGTGGATTCGACCTCGCCGGCCTTCATGGAGGAGCTGACCGCGGCGCTGGTCGAGACCGGCGCGACCATCGCCTTCGACGCGATCGGCGGCGGCAAGCTCGCCGGCCAGATCCTCAACGCGATGGAAGCGGCGATCAACAAGTCGGGCAAGCATCCCTACAGCCGCTACGGCTCGGCCGTGCACAAGCAGGTCTACATCTACGGCAGCCTCGATGTCAGACCGACCGAGATCACGCGCGCCTTCGGCATGACCTGGAGCGTCGGCGGCTGGCTGCTGTTTCCGTTCCTGATGAAGATCGGCAAGGCGGATTCCGAGCGGCTGCGCCAGCGGGTCGTCGACGAGCTCAAGACCACCTTTGCCAGCCACTATACCAAGTCGGTCTCGCTGACCGAGGCGCTCGATCCGGCCAACCTCGCGGCGTACGCCAAACGGGCGACTGGCGAAAAATTCCTTATCGCCCCGCACAAATAGAAGTGACCTAACGCCGCTCCCCGGACGTTGCGGACAGGCTTGCGTTTGGCCTGCGGCCGACGACAATCCGCGCCGTTTTGGTTCGGGGGCGGTGTCTGCCGCGTGAAGCTCTGAGGAGAGATTTTATCATGACCCAATTGGATCGCCGTCGATTCCTGGCCGGTGCGGCCGTGGCCGGCGCTGCCAGCGCCCTGTCGCCGCTCGCCGGCAGCGGCGCCCGCGCGGCCGTGGCGCCCGCCGGCGCCCAGGCGCCCGGATTCTACCGCTACAAGGTCGGCGACTACGAGTGCACCTCGATCAACGACGGCGCGCGCACCTTCCCGATGCCCGACAAGTTCGTGGTCAACACCGCGAAGGACGAGGCGCTCGCGGCGGCGGAGGGCTCCTACATGCCGAAGGGCATGATCACGATCCCGTTCAATCCGCAGCTGATCAACACCGGCTCCAAGCTGGTCCTGATCGACACCGGCAACGGCGTCGGCGCTTTCGAGGCCAGCAAGGGGGCGGTCGGCCGCACCTTGCAGAACCTCGCGGCTGCGGGCGTCGATCCCAAGAGCATCGACGTCGTCGTGCTCTCCCACATGCATGGCGACCACATCAACGGCCTCAAGCTGGCCGACGGCTCGCTGGCGTTTCCGAATGCCGAGATCAAGGTGCCGTCGGTGGAGTGGGCGTTCTGGAATAGCGACGAGAACGCCGCCAAGGCGCAGTCCGAGCTGATGAAGGGCAACTTCGCCAACTTCAAGAAGGTGTTCGGCGGCCTGGAAAACAAGGTCACGCAGTACGAGTGGGACAAGGAGGTCGCGTCCGGCATCACCGCGCTCTCGACCCCCGGCCACACCCCCGGCCATACCTCGTTCGCGGTCGCCTCGGGCAACGCCAAGGTGTTGATCCAGTCGGACGTCACCAACATCCCCGAGCTGTTCCTGCGCAATCCGGATTGGCACGTGATGTTCGACACCGACGCGGCGCAGGCCCAGGAGACGCGGCACAAGTTCTACGACATGGCCGCAACCGAGAAGGCCAAGGTGATCGGCTTCCACTTCTCGTTCCCCTCGGTCGGCTATGTCGAGAAGGACGGCGCCAAGTACCGGCTGATCCCGGCGCCGTGGAATCCGGTGCTCTGATCAGCGAGAGCGATCATGCAACAGGCCGCCTCCGGGCGGCCTGTTCTTTTTTGCATATGCGAATCTCGGGCTTTCCGTAGCCGTCGTGAACGCCTATGTCGGACGCTTCGCAGTCCGCAGGGTCTCGCATGTCGTCAGAACCATCTCCCTCCACCGCTGATCTCTCCAACTGGCGCACCGCGCCGTTCAGCCGTTGGGCGTTTCACAACATCCGCTCGATCTTGCCGGTCGCGGATATCGCGAGCGCGCCGGGCAGTGCCTGGCCGCTGCCGGCGAGCCCTGTTTCCTTCGAGGATTTCCGCCTCAAGCTGCCGAAAGGCGGCACGCTCGATCTCGAAGGCTTCCTGAAGGCCACGGCCACCGACGGGCTGCTGATCCTGCATGACGGCCGCATCGTGTTCGAGACCTACGACGGCGGCACCGACCGCGACACGCCGCACATCCTGATGTCCGCGACCAAGTCGATCACCGGCCTGATGCTCGGCATCCTCGCCGAGCGCGGCGAGATCGATATCGACGCCGAGGTCACGCGCTACGTGCCGGAGGTCGAAGGCACCGCCTATCGCGGCGCCACGATCCGTCAGCTCACCGACATGCGCGCCGGCATCGTGTTCGACGCCGTGGGCCTGCAGGCCTATGCCGACGCCGCCGGCTGGGAGCCGGTGGCACCAGGCGCGACGCCGAACCTGCACGACTTCTTCGCGACGATGCGCGCGCAGGCGAAGCCGCATGGCGGCGCGTTCACCTACGTCTCGTCGAACACCGATCTCCTGGGCTGGGCGATCGAGCGCGCGACCGGCCGCAGCTTCGCGAGCCTGGTCGGCACCTTGCTGTGGCAGCCGATGGGGGCCAGCGGCGAGGCGTTCATCACCGTCGATCGCAAGGGCGCGCCGCGCTGCACCGGCGGCTTTTGCGCAACCTTGCGCGACGTCGCCCGGCTCGGCCAGCTCGTGCTGTCGGGCGGCCGGCGCGGCTCGCACGCGATCATCCCGCAAGGCTGGCTCGATGACATCAGGCAGAACGGCGACGTCGAGGCTTGGCGCAACGGCCAATGGCGCGACAACTTTGCCGCCATCAGCCGCAACATGCACTATCGCAGCGGCTGGTATGTGACCAACGATCAGCCGCAGCTGATGTTCGCGATGGGCATTCACGGCCAGAACCTGTTCGTCGATGCCGCCAACTCGATCGTGATCGCGAAGCTCTCGAGCTGGGCGCAGCCGGTCGACGGCCAGGCGATCTGGCTGACGCATCAGGCGGTGGCGGAATTCGCTCGCGTGCTGCGTGAGCAGGGGGCCGGCTAGCGGCGATCGCAGCGCGTGCAGTTGAGCCAAGCATCGCGAAAGGGTTGATGCCGATCAAGGCGTCCCGGCTTTGCCGGGGGCAGCGTCCCCTCCAGGATCCCGACCTGGGAGGAGATCATGCGCGCATACCTTCTCGCCGCCGCGATCATGATTCTGACGCTGGCTGGCTCGTCGCCGGCCCGGGCCGGATGCTGGCCGAGCGAGAGCTATCCGCTGGTCTGCTGGCTCGACACCAAGGGCTGGGGATGCGTCGCGCACCATGCGCTCACCGGCGTCAAGGCGGTCTACTATCCGCAGCCCCGCTACTCGCTCTACGAGCTCGAGGCGACGCATTGGTGGACCTCCGGTTCGACCACGGCCTGTCCGCCGACCAAGACGACGAAGTTCACCGGCACGTGGGACCGCGAAACCGGCCTTGCCGAGGAAACGGCGACGACCACCGGCGGAACGTTGTCCCGCCACGTCACCTGCAGCCATAATCCCTGGACCGGGCAGGGCCCGTCCGACGTGCCGATCTGCGCCTCCGCCGCCAACGATCCCAATGCGGGGACGCCGGCCTCGCCGAGCCTGCTGTCACCGAGCCAGAAGGTCGATCTGCTGCACGTTCAGGAGCCGCTGCATACAAGCTGTCAATTGCTCTCGCCCGCGGAGATCGGTTGGCACGCGGTGAAGGTCAACTCCGTCGTCCAGGTCGTCGTCGCGCATCACGAGTTTCAGAAGATCGAATGGCATCTGTGGTACGCGCCATCCGACGGCCTCGGTCTCTGGCAGGAGGTGGCGCCGCCGAAGCCGAAGTTCATCATGATGTGGGCGGCCACCAAATATTCCGAACGCCGGATCGCGACGTCCACCCGCAAATTCTGGCTGAACAAGGCCGGCCGATGGAAGGTCGTCGCCGTGCCCAAGCCGATGTCGCCGCAGGCCCAGGCGATCCCGACGACCGTGACCAACGAGTGCTACGGCGTCTTCTTCAACACTGAGTGAAGATGGGAGTGACCGGCGCCCTTGATCGCCGGCGGCGCGTTCGGAAACATTGCGTTTCCTGGCGGTTGGTGTTCATGCACTTGCATGAAACTGCGTGGGGCGCTTAAGGTCCGCCCACGATTTCAATGCAGAAGGATGCCTCCATGCCCGCCCCATATTCGATCGTCGCCCTCGTCGGCAGTCTCCGCAAGGAGAGCTTCACGCTCAAGATCGCCAAGGCGATGGCCAAGCTGGCGCCGGCCAGCCTCAAGATCGAGGTGGTCACGCTCGAGGGCCTGTCGTTCTTCAACCAGGATGTCGAAGCCAATCCGCCGGCCGAGTGGCTCGCGTTGCGCGACAAGCTGAAGGCCTCGAACGGGGTGCTGATCCTGACGCCGGAATACAACCGCTCGATCCCCGGCGTACTGAAGAACGCGATCGACATCGCCTCGCGGCCCTATGGCCAGAGCTCGTTCCTCGGCAAGCCGGTCGGCCTGATCTCCAACTCGCCGGGGCCGCTCGGCGGCGTCGCGGCCGCGAAGCATCTGCAGAACATCATGCCGGGCATCTCGGGTCCGATCATGGGCCAGCCGGAGATCTACCTGAACGGCGTCGGCGACGCCTTCGACGGCAATGGCGAGCTGACCAAGGACTCGCTGAAGACGGTGCTGCAGCAATATCTCGACGCGTTCGCCGCCTTCGTGGCCAAGCAGAACGGCTGACGGCGCCGGCCTTCCAAGGCGACCGCGGGCGCGGTCGCCTTGCGCATGGCGGCTATGATCAGGGCAGGGCGTCGACGCGCCTTGTTGACGCGCCTTGCCCGATCCGTTTTCAAGGCGTCGGTCACCTGCGCAACGAAGCGCGATCCGAGGACACGCCATGGCCCATTCCTTCACGCCCGCCAGCTCGTCGAAGCCGGGAGCGAACCAGCCGAAGCTCGATACCGACGCGGTCTGGCAGGCGCGGGTCGATCTCGCCGCCTGCTTCCGGATGGCGGCGCGGCACGGGCTGGAAGAAGGCATCTGCAATCACTTCTCGGCGCTGGTGCCCGGCTATGACGACCTCTTCATCGTCAATCCCCATGGCTACGCCTTCCGTGAGCTGACGGCCTCGAAGCTCCTGGTGTGCGATTTCGACGGCAACGTCGTCACCGGTGACGGCCAGCCCGAAGCGACCGCCTTCTACATCCACGCGCGCATCCACAAGGCGCTGCCGCGGGCCAAGGTCGCCTTCCACACTCACATGCCCTATGCCACCGCGCTGTCGATGACCGAGGGACCGCCGCTGATCTTCGCCGGCCAGACCGCGCTGAAATTCTACGGCCGCACCGCCGTCGACGAAAACTACAACGGCCTGGCGCTCGACAACCGCGAGGGCGACCGCATCGCCGGCGCGATCGGCGACGCCGACATCGTCTTCATGAAGCACCACGGCGTGATGGTGCTGGCGCCGACCATCGCCGAGGCGTGGGACGATCTGTATTACCTGGAGCGCGCCTGCGAGGTGCAGTGCCTGGCGCTGTCGACCGGGCGCAAGGTGGTGCCGGTCGCGCCCGAGATCGCCGCGGCGGCCTACCGCCAGATGCGCGAGGGCGATGCGGAATCGGCCCGGCTGCATCTCGAGGCGGTCAAGCGGACGCTCGATGCGGAGGAGCCGGCCTACCGGACGTGAGCGCGGCAACGGGTTGGGCGGACGCGCAGGGTTAGCGTTTCCTTAACCGGGGCGCAGCATTCTCCCGGCCATGGTCTCCCGCGCACGCCTGAAATCCTTCCTCACCGGGCTCGCCCTCTACACGATGGCGGCGGCCATCATCGGCTATTTCGGCATCAATGCCTACACCGGCCGCTACGGCCTGAACGCGCGGCAGGAGCTCGACCAGGAGATCGTCTCGCTCACCTCCGAGCTGGTGCGGCTGAAGCAGGAGCGCGCCGAGGGCGAGAAGCGGGTGTCGCTGCTGCGCTCCGACCGGGTCGATCCCGACATGCTCGATGAGCGCGCACGATTTCAGCTCGGCTATGCCAACCCGCACGACCTGATCCGGATCAACCGCCCTTAGTGACGCCGAGGCGATCCGCCGCGGGCGCGATGATCGCTGCCACATCGACGCCAGCAGCATCAGGATTTCAAAATCGCTGCCCTGCGCATTCGAATATTTCGCCTTCGTTGCACTGCGGCAAAAGCAAAGTGAATGGTGGTTCACGCGGTCCTTTTACGTGCCATGGAGTTGAGCTAGAGAAAGCTACTTTTTCTCTCATCCGGAATTGCCATGGCCGCACCCAAGAAAACCGCCGCAAAGGAACAAGGGCAGGACAGAGACAACGGCCCGCCGCCGGAATTCACCAGAGACCAGGAATTGGCTGCGCTGCGTGACATGCTGCTGATCCGCCGCTTTGAGGAGAAGGCGGGTCAGCTTTATGGCATGGGTGCGATCGGCGGTTTCTGCCATCTCTACATCGGCCAGGAGGCCGTGGTCGTCGGCATGCAGATGGCGCTGAAGCAGGGCGACCAGGTCATCACCGGCTATCGCGATCACGGCCACATGCTCGCAACCGGCATGGACGCCAAGGGCGTCATGGCCGAGCTCACGGGGCGCCGCGGCGGCTACTCCAAGGGCAAGGGCGGCTCCATGCACATGTTCAGCATGGAGAAAAACTTCTTCGGCGGCCACGGCATCGTCGGCGCTCAGGTGTCGCTCGGCACCGGCCTCGCGCTCGCCAACCGCTATCGTGGCAACGACTCGGTCAGCGTCGCTTATTTCGGCGACGGCGCGGCCAACCAGGGCCAGGTCTATGAGAGCTTCAACATGGCGGAGCTCTGGAAGCTGCCGGTGATCTACGTCATCGAGAACAACCGCTATGCGATGGGCACTGCGGTGTCGCGCGCCTCGGCGCAGACCGACTTCTCCAAGCGCGGCATCTCCTTCAACATCCCGGGCGAGCAGGTCGACGGCATGGACGTCCGCGCCGTGAAGGCGGCGGGCGAGAAGGCGGTCGCGTGGTGCCGCGAGGGCAAGGGCCCCTACATTCTGGAAATGCAGACCTACCGCTATCGCGGCCACTCGATGTCGGACCCGGCCAAGTACCGCACCCGTGAGGAGGTCGAGAAGGTCCGTCACGACCAGGATCCGATCGAGCAGGTGCGCAACCGCCTGCTGGCGGCGAAGGTCAGCGAGCAGGATCTCAAGGCGATCGATGCCGACGTGCGCAAGATCGTCAACGAGGCCGCCGATTTCGCGCAGGCCGATCCCGAGCCGGATGCCGCCGAGCTCTACACCGACGTCTATCGCTAATCGCGCGCGCAAGCTGATTGCTCTGGAGCTGATATGCCAATTCAAGTTTTGATGCCTGCGCTGTCGCCCACGATGGAGAAGGGCAACCTCGCCAAATGGCTGAAGAAGGAAGGCGAGGCGATCAAGTCGGGTGACGTGATCGCCGAGATCGAGACCGACAAGGCGACGATGGAAGTCGAGGCGACCGACGAGGGCACGCTCGGCAAGATCCTGATCCCCGAAGGCACCGCCGACGTCGCGGTGAACACCCCGATCGCCACCATCCTCGCCGATGGCGAGACGGCGGCCGATCTCGGCAAGGCCTCGGCGCCCGCCGCCGAGATGAAGGCTGCGCAATCGGCGCCGCCGGCGGATGCCGGTGTCTCCGTGCAGGCGTCGCCCGCGCCGACCGGCGTAGCCGCGCCGCAGAGCGTCGCCGAGCCCGATCCGGAAGTCCCTGCCGGCACCGAGATGGTGACTCAGACCATCCGCGAGGCGCTGCGCGACGCGATGGCCGAGGAGATGCGCAGGGACGGCGACGTCTTCATCATGGGCGAGGAGGTCGCCGAGTATCAGGGCGCCTACAAGGTCACCCAGGGCCTGCTGCAGGAGTTCGGCGCTCGCCGCGTCATGGACACGCCGATCACCGAGCACGGCTTTGCCGGCATCGGCGTCGGTGCCGCGATGGCCGGCCTGAAGCCGATCGTCGAGTTCATGACCTTCAACTTCGCCATGCAGGCGATCGACCAGATCATCAACTCCGCGGCCAAGACCTTGTACATGTCCGGCGGCCAGATGGGCTGCTCGATCGTGTTCCGCGGCCCGAACGGTGCCGCCGCCCGCGTCGCCGCCCAGCATAGCCAGGACTACTCGTCCTGGTATTCGCACATCCCCGGCCTCAAGGTCGTCGCGCCGTATTCCGCGGCGGACGCCAAGGGTCTGTTGAAGGCCGCGATCCGCGATCCGAACCCGGTGATCTTCCTCGAGAACGAGGTGCTGTACGGTCACTCCGGCGAGGTGCCGAAGCTCGACGACTACATCATCCCGATCGGCAAGGCGCGCATCGCGCGTTCCGGCAAGGACGTCACGATCATCTCCTGGTCGAACGGCATGACCTACGCGCTGAAGGCCGCCGATGAGCTCGCCAAGGAGGGCATCGAGGCCGAGGTGATCGATCTGCGCACGCTGCGTCCGATGGACACCGAGACCATCATCGCCTCGGTCAAGAAGACCGGTCGTGCGGTCACGGTGGAAGAGGGCTGGGCGCAGAGCGGCGTCGGCGCCGAGATCGCCGCGCGCATCATGGAGAATGCGTTCGACTATCTCGATGCGCCGGTGACGCGCGTGTCCGGCAAGGACGTGCCGATGCCGTATGCGGCGAACCTCGAGAAGCTCGCGCTGCCCTCGGCTGCGGAGGTCGTGCAGGCCGCCAAGTCCGTCTGCTACCGCTAAGGGGCATCCCAGATGGCCGGACCCAAGGAGCAGCCGCTGCCGCCCGACGTCGTCGGCCGTGAGGACGCCACCGAAGTGTTGCGCGCCTTCGTGCTCGACGGCGGGCTCTCGATCGCCTTTCAGCGCGCCTTCGAGGAGCCCGACGTGTGGGGGCTGCTCCTGGTCGACGTCGCCCGACATGCTGCGCGCGCCTATGCGCGCGAGAGCGATTATTCCGAAGACGAGGCGCTGCAGCGCATCGTCGAGATGTTCGAAGCCGAGCTGGCTCGGCCGACTGACACGGGCACCACCAGCCCCAGGTCGAAACAAGGTCACTGATCATGCCGATCAACATTCTGATGCCCGCGCTGTCGCCGACGATGGAGAAGGGCAATCTCGCTCGTTGGCTCAAGAAGGAAGGCGACCAGGTCAAGTCGGGCGAGGTCATCGCCGAGATTGAGACCGACAAGGCCACGATGGAAGTCGAGGCGGTCGACGAAGGCACGCTCGCGAAGATCCTGGTGCCCGAGGGCACGCAGGACGTGCCGGTCAACGACGTGATCGCGGTGCTCGCCGGCGAGGGCGAGGATGTGAAGGCGGCCGGCGGCGCGCCGGCGGCTGCGGCTCCGAAGGCTGAGGCCAAGCCGACGGCTTCCGCGACGCCCGCGGCTGCGCCTGCTGCCGCGCCGGCGCCGAAGCCGGCTGCGGCTCCCGCGCCAGCCGCTCCTGCGGCTGCCCCGCAGGTCAATGGTCACGAGCGCATCTTCTCCTCGCCGCTGGCGCGGCGTCTCGCCAAGGACGCCGGCATCGATCTCGGCCGGATCACCGGCACCGGCCCGCATGGCCGCGTCGTCGCGCGCGACGTCGAGGAGGCCAAGTCGGGCAAAGGCCTCAAGGCCGCGCCGTCTGCTGCCCCTGCGTCGGGCGCGCCCGCCGTGGCGCCGTCGATGTCCGACAAGCAGATCCTGGCGCTGTTCGAGCCGGGCTCCTACGAGGTCATCCCGCATGACGGCATGCGCCGGACCATCGCGCAGCGCCTCACTGCGGCGACGCAGACCGTGCCGCACTTCTATCTCACGATCGACTGCGACATCGGCAAGCTGCTCGCCGCGCGCGAGGAGATCAATGCGGCTGCTCCGAAGGACAAGGAGAAGAAGCCGCTCTACAAGCTCTCGGTGAACGACTTCGTCATCAAGGCGATGGCGGTGGCGCTGCAGAAGATCCCGAACTGCAACGTGAGCTGGACCGAAGGCGGCATGGTCAAGCACAAGCATTCCGACGTCGGCGTTGCGGTCGCGATGCCCGGCGGCCTGATCACGCCGATCATCCGGAAAGCGGAGACCAAGACACTGTCGGCGATCTCGGGCGAGATGAAGGACTTCGCCGCGCGCGCCCGCTCGCGCAAGCTGAAGCCGGAGGAATATCAGGGCGGCACCACGGCCGTATCGAACCTCGGCATGTACGGCATCACGCACTTCACCGCCGTGATCAACCCGCCGCATGCGACGATCCTTGCGGTCGGCACATCGGAGGAGCGGCCGGTAGTGCGCAACGGCAAGATCGAGATCGCCAGCATGATGAGCGTGACCCTGTCCTGCGATCACCGTGCGATCGACGGCGCGCTCGGCGCCGAACTGATCGGCGCCTTCAAGCAGCTGATCGAGAATCCCGTGATGATGATGGTGTGAGCCGCGAGGCTCGTGCCCGTCATTCCAATCGAATATTTGTAGGGTGGGCAAAGCGCAGCGTGCCCACCGACCACATCGCAAGCTCGTGAGACGGTGGGCACGGCGCTCCGCGCCTTTGCCTACCCTACGAGATGACAACTAAGTTGAGATCGGAGCCGTCATGGCCGACACATCCTTCGACGTCATCATCATCGGCTCGGGCCCGGGCGGCTACGTCACCGCGATCCGGGCAGCCCAGCTCGGCTTCAAGACCGCGATCATCGAGAAGTCGCATCTCGGCGGCATCTGCCTGAACTGGGGCTGCATCCCGACCAAGGCGCTCTTACGCTCGGCCGAGATCTATCACTACATGCAGCACGCCAAGGACTACGGCCTCTCTGCCGAGAAGGTCTCCTACGATCCGAAGGCGGTGGTGCAGCGCTCGCGCGGCGTGTCCAAGCGGCTCGCCGACGGCGTCGGCTTCCTGATGAAGAAGAACAAGGTGCAGGTGATCTGGGGCCGCGCCAACATTGACGCGCCCGGCAAGATCACCGTGACCAAGTCCGACGTCGAGGCGCCGAAGGGCGCGCTCGGCGAGGGCAGCTACCAGGCCAAGCACATCATCGTCGCGACCGGCGCGCGTCCGCGTGTGCTGCCGGGCCTGGAGCCGGACAAGAAGCTCGTCTGGACCTATTTCGAGGCGATGGTGCCGGACAAGATGCCGAAGTCGCTGCTCGTCGTCGGCTCCGGCGCGATCGGCATCGAGTTCGCCTCGTTCTTCCGCACCATGGGGTCGGAGGTGACGGTGGTCGAGGTGCTGCCGCAGATCCTGCCCGTCGAGGACGCCGAGATCGCCGGCATCGCCCGCAAGCAGCTGGAGAAGCAGGGCTTGAAGATCATGACCGGCGCCAAGGTCACCAAGCTCGACAAGAAGAGCGACAGCGTGGTTGCGACGATCGACGACGGCAAGGGCAAGATCGAGACGACCGAGTTCGATCGCGTGATCTCGGCGGTCGGCGTCGTCGGCAACATCGAGAATCTCGGGCTCGAGAAGCTCGGCGTGAAGACCGACCGCGGCTGCATCGTCATCGACGGCTACGGCAAGACCAATGTGCCCGGCCTCTATGCCATCGGCGATGTCGCCGGTCCGCCGATGCTCGCGCACAAGGCCGAGCATGAGGGCGTGGTCTGCATCGAAGCCATCAAGGGCCTGCATCCGCACCCGATGGACAAGAGCTTGATCCCGGGCTGCACCTATTGCCACCCGCAGGTCGCTTCCGTCGGCCTCACCGAGGTCAAGGCGAAGGAGCAGGGCCGTGACATCCGCGTTGGCCGCTTCCCCTTCGTCGGCAACGGCAAGGCGATCGCGCTCGGCGAGGACCAGGGTCTCGTGAAGGTGATCTTCGACAAGAAGACAGGCCAGCTGATCGGCGCGCACATGGTCGGCGCGGAGGTGACCGAGCTGATCCAGGGCTATGTCGTGGCGATGAACCTCGAGACCACCGAGGAAGAGCTGATGCACACCATCTTCCCGCATCCGACCCTGTCGGAAATGATGAAGGAAGCCGTGCTCGACGCCTATGGCCGCGTGCTCAATATGTAGCCCCGCCCACGTTCGTCATGCGCGGGCTTGACCCGCGCATCCATCCCGCTTCGAGAAACTTTTGCGAAGCGGATGGATTGCCGGGTCAAGCCCGGCAATGACGGAGAGGACCAGACGAGCACAACAAGAAGGCTCCGCCGTGAAATCCAGCGACAACCTCACCACCGAGCGCCCGACCTTCGTCACCCATCTCGAATGCGCGATGGCAGGCGATCACTATCCGGCGGATCAGGTCCACAACCTCTCCAAGGCCGGCAAGCCGCTGTTGGTGCGCTACGATCTCGCCGGTGTGAAAAAGGCGCTGACCAAGGATGCGCTGGCGCAGCGGCCGGCCGACATGTGGCGCTATCGCGAGCTGCTGCCGGTGCGGAAGTGCCAGGACATCGTCAGCCTCGGCGAAGTCATGACGCCGCTGATCGGCCTGCCCAAGCTCGCCAAGAAGCTCGGCGGCGGCGAGATCATCGTCAAGGATGAGGGGCGGCTGCCGACCGGCTCGTTCAAGGCGCGCGGCCTGGTGATGGCGGTGTCGATGGGCAAGGCGCTCGGCATCAAACACATGGCGATGCCGACCAACGGCAATGCGGGCGCTGCGCTCGCGGCCTATGCGACGTCGTGCGGCATCAAGACCACGATCTTCTGCCCGGCCGATACACCGGAAGTGAACGTCAGCGAGATCGAGCTGCAGGGTGCGACCGTCTACCGCGTCAACGGGCTGATCGACGATTGCGGCAAGATCGTCGGCGAGGGCAAGGCCAAGGTCGGCTGGTTCGATACGTCGACGTTGAAGGAGCCGTACCGGATCGAAGGCAAGAAGACGATGGGGCTCGAACTCGCCGAGCAGCTCGGCTGGGACGTGCCCGACGTGATCTTCTATCCGACCGGCGGCGGCACCGGCCTGATCGGCATGTGGAAGGCGTTCGACGAGTTGGAGAAAATCGGCTTCATCGGCTCCAAGCGTCCGCGCATGGTCGCCGTACAGGCGTCAGGCTGCGCGCCGATGGTGCGAGCCTTCGAGCAGGGCGTCGAGCACGCCACCCGCTGGGAAGACGCCCATACGATCGCGTCCGGCATCCGCGTGCCCCAGGCCGTGGGGGATTTTCTCATCCTGCGCGCTGTCCGCGAGAGCAAAGGTTTTGCGATCGCAGTCGATGACGACGCGATTTCGGCCGGCCTCAACGAGGTTGCGCGCGAGGAGGGGCTGCTGCTCTGTCCAGAAGGAGCGGCAACTTACGCCGCCTACAAGCAGAGCCTGGCCGACGGCCGCGTCACCAAGAACGACCGCGTCATGCTGTTCAACTGCGCCACCGGCCTGAAATATCCGCTGCCTAAGGTGGAGCGCACCCTCGATCGCCACCAGCCGATCGACTACACTCAGTTCTAACCGGACGGTCGGCATTGCGGCCTGGCGCCTGATCGTCTGACAAGAAGGATCAGGCCGCCCAGGGAGGACCGCGATGCGACGCCTGTTCGGCGCTGTGGCAATGGCGCTTGCCGTGTTTGGTGGTCCCGCCGCAGCGGAGACCTATCCCTCGCGCGCCATCACGGTCATCGTGCCGTTCGCCGCCGGCGGACCGTCGGACGCGATGATGCGGATCCTCGCCGAGCACATGAAGCAGACGCTCGGCCAGCCGGTGCTGGTCGAGAACGTCACCGGCGCCGGCGGCTCGATCGGCGTGGGCCGTGCGGTGCGCTCCAGGCCCGACGGCTACACCGTGAGCTTCGGCCATCTCGGCACGCACGTCGCCAACGGCGCGGTCTATCGGCTCGGCTATGACCTCGTCGCCGACCTCGAGCCGGTCGTGCTGCTGCCGAGCAATCCGATGGTCATCGTCAGCAAGAGCACTGTGCCGGCGAAATCGCTGTCCGAATTGCTCGCCTGGCTGAAGGCGCAGCCGAACCCGGCATCCGCAGGCACCGCAGGCAACGGCTCCGGCAGCCACATTGCCGGGCTCTATTTCGAGCAGGTCACCGGGATCAAGCTGCAATACGTGCCCTATCGCGGCACGGGCCCGGCGATGAACGATCTCGTCGGCGGCCAGATCGATCTCATCGTCGACCAGACGTCGAACGCCATCAACCAGGTGCGCGCCGGCACGATCCGCGCTTATGCCGTCACCGACGCCAAGCGCCTCGACAGCGCGCCGGAGATTCCGACGACGGACGAGGCCGGCCTTGCGGGCTTCCACATGACATTGTGGTCGGGGCTCTGGCTGCCCAAGGGAACGCCGAAGGAGATCGTCGAGACGCTCAATGCCGCAGCGGTCGACGCGCTCGACGACCCGGATGTGCAGAATCAGCTGAAAAACCTGGGGTTGCAGATGCCTCCCCGGGATCAGCGGACGCCGGCGGCACTTGGAACCGTGCAGCGGGCAGAAATCGCCAAATGGTGGCCGATGATCCGTGCCGCCGGGATTGTTCCGGAATAACGGACGGTATCCTTTGCCTGCGGAATGGTGGCGCATTGGCCACGGATGTTGCGACGTCGCCACAGTTTACGAAGTTTTGGTAACAATCTCAGGCGCTCCATGAACGCGCCGCTTTTTGGCCACACCTGGTCGTGAAATACTTTGATCAGAATAGTACCTGTGCGTGTGAGGTAGCCAAAAATCCACTTCTGGGATTTTAGCGTTCTCCACAGCGCCGGGAGGCCAGAACAGCGATGGACGCGAAGACCGACATCAAGCGCAGGCTGCCCAGCCGTCACGTGACGGAAGGGCCCGAGCGTGCGCCGCATCGGTCTTATCTCTACGCGATGGGCCTGACCACGGCTCAGATCCACCAGCCGTTCGTCGGCGTCGCCTCGTGCTGGAATGAGGCTGCGCCCTGCAACATCGCGCTGATGCGGCAGGCTCAGGCGGTCAAGAAGGGCGTCGCGCATGCCGGCGGCACGCCGCGTGAATTCTGCACCATCACCGTCACCGACGGCATCGCGATGGGCCATGACGGCATGCGATCGTCGCTGCCGTCTCGCGAGGCGATCGCCGATTCGGTCGAGTTGACGATTCGTGGCCATTCCTACGATGCGCTGGTTGGGCTGGCCGGCTGCGACAAATCGCTGCCGGGCATGATGATGGCGATGGTCCGGCTCAACGTCCCCTCGATCTTCATCTATGGCGGCTCGATCCTGCCCGGCAATTTCCGCGGCCAGCAGGTCACGGTGCAGGACATGTTCGAGGCCGTCGGCAAGCACTCCGTGGGTGCGATGTCGGACGACGACCTCGACGAGCTCGAGCGCGTCGCTTGTCCGTCGGCCGGCGCCTGCGGCGCCCAGTTCACCGCCAACACGATGGCGACGGTGTCCGAGGCGATCGGGCTGGCGCTGCCGTACTCGGCCGGCGCTCCCGCGCCTTACGAAATTCGTGATTCCTTCTGCATGACCGCCGGCGAGAAGGTCATGGAGCTGATCGCAGCCAACATCCGGCCGCGCGACATCGTGACGCGAGCCGCGTTGGAGAATGCCGCTGCGGTTGTGGCGGCCTCCGGCGGCTCGACCAATGCTGCGCTGCATCTTCCTGCGATTGCGCATGAGGCGGGCATCAAGTTCGACTTATTTGACGTCGCCGAAATCTTCAAAAAGACACCTTATATCGCGGATTTGAAGCCGGGTGGCCGCTATGTCGCCAAAGACATGTTCGAGGCTGGTGGCATTCCGCTCTTGATGAAGACGTTGCTCGACCATGGCTATTTGAACGGCGACTGCCTCACAGTCACCGGCCGGACGATCGCCGAAAACCTCAAAGGCGTGAAATGGAATCCGCACCAGGACGTGGTGAGGCCGGCTGATCAGCCGATCACTGCAACCGGAGGTGTTGTCGGTCTGAAAGGCAATCTCGCGCCAGAGGGCGCGATCGTGAAAGTCGCGGGCATGTCTAACTTGAAATTCACTGGGCCGGCCCGCTGCTTCGATCGGGAAGAGGATGCCTTTGAGGCCGTGCAGAAGCGGACCTATCGCGAGGGCGAGGTCATCGTGATCCGTTATGAGGGGCCGCGCGGTGGTCCGGGCATGCGGGAAATGCTGCAGACCACGGCGGCGCTGACCGGGCAGGGCATGGGCGGCAAGATCGCGCTCATCACCGATGGCCGGTTCTCCGGCGCGACCCGCGGCTTCTGCATCGGCCATATCGGACCGGAGGCGGCCGTCGGCGGGCCGATCGCCCTGGTCGAGGATGGCGACATCATCGAGATCGACGCCGAGGCCGGTATTCTTAACGTCAAGTTGAGCGATGCCGAACTCGCGTCACGTCAAACCAAGTGGACGCCGCGTGAGACGCATCACACGTCGGGCGCACTTTGGAAATATGCCCAGCAGGTCGGGCCGGCCGTGGCGGGTGCCGTCACCCACCCAGGTGGTGCGCAAGAGAAACATTGCTATGCGGACATCTGATCGGATCATTTTTGCATTGCTGCTGGGGGTTGCTCCGCTCGCGTTGCCGGCGCCGTCGTTCGCGTTCGATGGCGCTCCGGTCAACCAGGAGCCGGCGATTCCCGTGGCTGGACCGCAGGCTGGCGCCGGCGCGCTGCGCAAGGCCGTGCCCGCGACGACGTCCTCGACGTCGCCTACGCAGTCCCTGACGGCGCTTCAATACGCTGCGGAGGAAGGCCACCCGGTCGCGCAGTTCAAGCTCGGCCGGATGTATGCGGCCGGCGACGGCGTGGCGCGCGACGACATGCGCGCGTTCGATTATTTCAGCCGCATCGCCAATGCGCATGCCGAGGACAGTCCGTCGGCGCCGCAGGCGCAGATCGTGGCCAATGCCTTCGTTGCGCTCGGCCGCTATTATCTCTCCGGCATCCCGAATACCAAGGTGAAGCCGGATCCGGATCGTGCGCGCGAGATGTTCTCGTATGCCGCGTCCTATTTCGGCAATGCCGACGCCCAGTACGACCTGGCGCGGATGTATCTGAAGACAGCGGACGCCTCGCGGGACGATTTCCGCTATGGTGCGCGCTGGCTTGGTCTCGCCGCGCAGAAGGGCCAGCATCAGGCCCAGGCCTTGCTCGGCCAGATGCTGTTCAATGGCGACCGTCTGCCCCGGCAGGCGGCGCGCGGCCTGATGTGGCTCACTCTGGCGCGTGACAGTGCCGGTCCGGACGAAGCCTGGATCAAGGAGAGCTACAACCGCGCCTTCGCCAAGGCGTCGGACGACGACCGCGCCTCGGCGCTGCAGATGCTCGAGAGCTGGGTGCAGGGCAAGCGCGAGTAGCGGGGGAAGCATTGCGCTCCCTCTGCGAGGGGGATTGCGATGATCATCCGCGATGCGACTCCAGACGACGCCGTGGCCGCCTGCGCCGTGCTGCGCGCCTCCATCGTCGAATTGTGCGAGGCGGATCACCGCGGCAATCCGGACATTCTCGGCCGCTGGCTTGCGAACAAGACGCCGGAGATCGTTGCAGGCTGGGCCGACGGGCAGGGAAGGTCGCTGCTGGTCGCCGTCGAGGAGGAGGCGATTCTCGCCGTCGGCGGGCTTGCTCATCCCAACGAGATCACCGTGAACTACGTCTCGCCGCGGGCGCGCTTTCGCGGGGTGAGCTCGGCCATGGTGGCAGTGCTGGAGCGGCGGGCCGCGGCTCTCGGCGCCCGTGAGATCGATCTGCTGAGCACCGAGACGGCGCACCGATTCTATCTCGCCCGCGGCTATGTCGATGTCGGTACGCTCGCCGGCAAGTTCGGCACCGCCGCGTCCTATCCGATGCGCAAGACCCTGCTCGCCCGTTGAGTCGCGCATCCAGGGGGCCGCTCTGGGAGGCGCCGCAGTCGCTGCCCAATGATTGGGCGAGCGTCAGCCGATGTTTTGATCAGCCACGGGCGCGCCGCTCGAAATCTGCGACATCTCGTCCGGAAACCGCTGACGTGAGCCCGAATCGCGCTTGGCACGATTCGTGAGTGCAAAAGCTTCGCGACAGCAGAGGCGGTAGGTTTGCGCAGCGTTCGGATCGGTCTGATCATTCCCCAAAGCGGCTCGGCAGGGTTGTGGGCGCCCTCGGCCGAAGCCTGCGGGCGGTTGGCCGTGACCGAGCTGAACCAGGCTGCGGGGATCCGCCGCAAGCCGGTGGAACTCGTCGTCATCGATGGCGGCCCCACCGGTGCCAGCGCCGGGCAGGCGGCCGCGGAGGCGGTCGATGAGCTCGCGGTCGACGGTCTCGTCGGCATGCTGCCGAGCTATGCGCGCGACCCGGTCGCACGCGCGGCGCGGGGCCGCGTGCCGTTTCTCTATACGCCGCAGTTCGAGGGACTGTCGCCGGACAGCGATGTCATGACGACGGGCGAGACCGCCGACGAATTGCTGGCCCCCGCGATCCAGTGGCTGTCGGAGTGCAAGCACGCCCGGCGCTTCTTCCTGTGCGGCAACGACTACATCTGGCCACGCTCCTCGCTCGCCATCGCCAAGCGGCTGATCGCCCGGTTCGGCGGGACGGTGACCGGCGAGCACTACGTTCCGGTCGGCGCGCATGATTTCGACGAGATGATCGAGCGCATCAAGGCGACGCGCAGCGACGTGGTGCTGCCGGTGTTCCTCGGCTTCGACTGCATCGCCTTCAACCGCGCGTTCTGCGCCGCCGGCCTCAGCCGCCACGTGCTGCGATTCTCCTCGGCCTTCGACGAGACCATCGTCTACGGCCTCGACAGCAGCGAGACCGAGAACGTCTACGTCGCCTCCAGCTATTTCGCCTCGCTGCGCTCGCGCAACAACGGCGCGTTCCTCGAACGCTACTACACGGCGTTCGGCGACAATCCGCCGCCGCCGAACGGCTATGGCGAGTCCTGCTACGAAGGCATTCACGCGCTGGCCGCGCTGATCGAGCGCGCCGGGAGCTTCGACGCGCGGGATATCCGGCGGGTCTTCGGCCGCACGCTGCAGGGCCGCACCGCCCGCGGCAACGAGGCGCAGCCGGTGGTCGGCAGCCGGCATCCGATCCATCTCGCCGAGCTCGACGGCTATGATTTCGCCGTGGTCGCATCGCGCTAGAACCGGCTGTACGGCAAAAAACTACTTGCCATTTCAAATATTGTAATTTTAAACTTCACGCGGCTCGTGAACCCGCATCACCAACCCATGGGGATCCCTGATGACTCTTTCTCGCCGTCGTTTCCTGCAACGCTCGGCCATCGCGACGTCGACCTTGATCGCGGCACCCGCGGTGTTCCGCTCGGGCGCGCTCGCGGCCGAGAACCCGATCACGGTCGGCAGCCTGCACGACCAGTCCGGTCCGATCGGAACCTCGGGCACGCCGATGGTCTATGCGCTGCAGCTGGCCGTTGAGGAAATCAACGCCGCGGGCGGCCTGCTCGGACGGCCGCTGAAGGTGATGCACTACGACACCCAGTCGAACATCCAGCTGTACTCGCAATACGCCCAGCAGCTGGCGGTGAAGGACAAGGTCGACGTCGTGCATGGCGGCATCACCTCGGCCTCGCGCGAGGCGATCCGGCCGACCTTCGACCGCTTCAAGGTGCTGTACTTCTACAACACGCTGTACGAAGGCGGCGTCTGCGACCGCAACACCTTCTGCACCGGCACCACACCGGCCCAGACCGTCGAGAAGCTGGTGCCGAGCGCGATGAAGAAGGCGGGCAAGAAGGCCTACATCATCGCCGCCGACTACAATTACGGTCAGATCACCGCGAAGTGGATGACCAAATACTGCAAGGACAATGGCGGCGAGATTCTCTCGACCGACTTCTTCCCCCTCGACGTCACCAATTTCGGCTCGACCATCTCCAAGATCCAGGCGGCCAAGCCCGACCTCATTTTGTCGGCGCTGGTCGGCGGCAACCACACCGCGTTCTACCGGCAGTGGACCGCGGCCGGCATGAAGGGCAAGATCCCGATCGCCTCCACCACCTTCGGCCTGGTCAACGAGCCCTCGACGCTCGATGCCGCCGAGAGCGATTCGATCATCGGCGCCTACGGCTATTTCGAGGAGCTGACCACGCCGGCCTCCAAGAGCTTCGTCGAGAAGATCAAGAAGGCGCATCCGGACTCGCCCTACATCAGCGAGCTCGCCTCGTGCACCTATGAGGGCGTCATGCTCTGGGCCGAGGGCGTCAAGAAGGCCGGCAGCATCGACCGCATGAAGGTGATCGAGGCGCTCGAGAGCGGCCTCGTCTTCGACGGTCCGAGCGGCAAGGTCTCGTTGGACAAGCCGACCCATCACACCGTCCGCAACGCGTTCCTTGCCGAGGTGAAGGACCGCAAATGGTCGGTGCTGGAAACCTACACCGACGCCAAGCCCGCGGACACCGCGAGCGTCTGCGACCTCGTCAAGAACCCGAACGACGTCAAGCAGTACATCATCAATCTCTGACGCCTGCCGGGTCCCGCCATCCGGCGGGGCCCGGATTTCCCGGACGGCCCTGAAAGACCTGACGCATGGCGATCTACGTCATCCTCGCGCTCGACGTTCTCAACGGAATCTCTTCGCTGTTCCTGCTCTGCCTGGGGCTGGCGATCATCTTCGGCATGATGAAGATCATCAATCTCGCCCATGGCGAGTTCATCATGCTAGGGGCCTATGCGACGGTGATCTCGGCCAATGCCGGGGTGAATATCTGGATCGCGATGCTGATCGTCGCCCCGGTGTTCGTCGGCATCGTCGGCCTCGTCATCGAGCGCTGCCTGATCCGCTTCCTTTACGGCCGCCTGGTCGATTCGATGCTCGCGACCTGGGGCCTCAGCCTCCTGATCATCGGCATCATCACCACGATCTACGGCAACACCCAGCAGGGCGTGCCGACGCCGCTCGGCGGCTTCTCGATCGGCTCCTACCAGTCGAGCTACTACACGCTGTTCCTCGCATTGATGGCCGCGGTGATGATGGCGATCATCTACGGCGTCATGCGCTACACCCGGTTCGGCCTGGTTGCCCGCGCCACCATGCAGAACCCGGCGATGGCGGCGACCCTCGGCGTCAACCCGGCCCGGGTCTACATGAGCACCTTCGCGCTCGGCGCCGCGGTGACGGGACTTGCCGGCGGTCTGCTGGCGCCGGTCTCCGGCATCACGCCGGTGATGGGCGGCGCCTATGTCGCCAAGGCCTTCATGACCGTGGTCGGCGGCGGCGCGGCGATCCTCTCCGGCACGCTCTCGGCCGCCAGCCTGTTCGGCTCGGTCAATCAGGTCGGCGCCTACTTCACCACGCCTGTTTATGGCGAGGTCATCGTCTTCACCACCGCGATCGTGCTGATCCGCTTGCTGCCGCAGGGCATCTCCGGGCGCTTCTTCAAGGGGAACCTGTGATGGACAAGCGCCTTCGCCTCGCGCTCCAGGCAGCAGGAACCGTTGTCGCCATCGGCGTGATCGCGATCATGCCAAGCGTGATCGAGCTGTTCGGCCTGATGCAGCTGACCTTGTTTGCCGCGATGTCGGTGCTGGCGCTGAGCCTCGCCTTCATCTGGGGCTTCGGCGGCATCCTGTCGTTCGGCCAGACCGCCTTCTTCGGCCTCGGCGGCTATGCCTATGCGATCGCGGCCGTGAACTTCCAGGACTCGACGCCGGCGATCCTGCTGGCGATCGTTGTGCCCGCGCTGTTCGCGGCCATCCTGGGCTACTTCATCTTCTTCGGCCGCATCTCCGACGTCTATCTCGGCGTCATCACGCTCACCGTCACCCTGATCCTGTTCAACTCGGTCAACTCGACCTCGGGCGACGCCTACAAGATCGGCAAGGCGCTGCTTGGCGGCTTCAACGGCATGCCGGCGGTGCCGACCTTCAACATGCCGTTCGATCCATCGACGGTGCTCTCGCCCGAGCAGTCGTGGTGGACCACGGCCTATGTGCTGCTCGGCGTCTTCCTGCTGCTGCGTCTGCTGCTGGCGCTGCCGGCCGGGCGCATCATCGTCGCCGTCCGCGAGAACGAGGTGCGCGCGTCGCTGCTCGGCTATGACCCGCGTCTCGTGAAGTGCCTGACCTTCATCCTCGGCGGCGCCATCGCCGGTCTTGCCGGCGCGCTCTATGTCAATTGGGGCGCCTTCGTCAGCCCGACCATCTTCAGCCTGTCGCTATCGGCCGAGATCATCATCTGGATCACCGTCGGCGGGCTCGGCACCTTGCTCGGACCGATCATCGGCTGCGTCGTGATCGAGTACATCGTCGCCTATATCGGCTCGCAGCAGCTGTTGAACTCCAACCTCGTGCTCGGCGGCGTGCTGGTGGTGTTCGTGCTGCTGCTGCCGAAGGGCATCTTCCCGACCGCGCGCGATCTGGTGATGCGGCTGGTGCCGCAGACCAAGCCCAAGGCGAATGGCCCATCGGTGCCATCGGCGGCGGCGCCGCATCCCGCAGGAGCCGAATGATGGCCGACCTCGTTCCTCTGCTCAAGGCCGAGCACCTGACGATGCGCTTCGGCGGCGTCGTCGCCAATGACGACATCACCTTCACCTTGCAGGAGATGGAGCTGCGCTGCCTGATCGGCCCGAACGGCGCAGGCAAGAGCACGTTCTTCAAGACGCTGACCGGCCAGCTGGTCCCGACCTCCGGCACGATCGCGTTCCGCGGCATGCCGATCGCGGGCAAGGCCTCGCACGAGATCGCGCGCATGGGCATCGGCATCAAGACCCAGGTGCCGAACGTGTTCAACGGCCTCTCGGTGCGCGAGAACATCTGGATGGCCGTGCGTCGCAAGGCGACGCCGCGCCAGCAGGGCCCGGCCGTCAATGCCGTGCTGGAGATGATCCGTCTGACCGACTACGCCGACAGCATCGTCGCGACGCTGTCCCACGGCCAGCGCCAATGGGTCGAGATCGGCATGGTGCTCGCCGCCGAGCCCGAGCTGATCCTGCTCGACGAGCCCGCCGCAGGCATGACCGACGAGGAGACGTTCCACACGGCTGCGATCATTCGCGAGATCAACCAGACCCGCGCCATCGTCGTCGTCGAGCACGACATGGAGTTCATCAAGCAGATCGCCAAGCGCGTCACCGTGTTCCATCAGGGCCGCGTGCTGGTCGAGGACACCGTCGACAAGGTGCTCGCCGATCAGCGTGTCCGCGACGTCTATCTCGGCAAGAAGGTGGCGGCATGAGCGCGCTTCTGGAGGTCAAGGGTCTCAAGTCCGGCTATGGCCGGATCCCGATCCTGTTCGGTGTCGACCTCACGGTCGCCGACGGCGAATATCTCGGCATCCTCGGCCACAACGGCATGGGCAAGACCACGGCCTTGCGCACCCTGATGGGGCATCTGCCGACGACGGACGGCTCGGTCGTCTTTGCCGGCAAGACCATCACGCATCTCAAGCCGCACGAGCGCTCGCGGCTCGGCATCGGCCTGGTGCCGCAGGGCCGCGAGATCTTCCCGGACCTGTCGGTCATGGAAAACCTGCGCATGGGACTCGCCGCGGCGCCGAAGGAGGACCGCGGCGTCATCGACGCCGTGCTGCAGGATTTTCCGCGCCTGGTGCGGCTGCTCGACCGCCGCGGCGGCGCATTGTCCGGCGGCGAGCAGCAATTGCTGGCGCTGGCGCGCTGCCTCTGCACCAAGCCGAAGCTGATCCTGCTGGACGAACCCACCGAGGGCATTCAGCCCTCGATCATCGAGGAGATCATCGAGACCCTGCTGGCGCTGAAGACGCGCTGGAAGATGTCCTTGATCGTCGTCGAGCAGAACCTCGAATTCATCACGTCGTTATCGGACCGCATCCTGCACATCCAGAAGGGACGCATCACCGAGGAACTCGACCGTGAGACTCTGCTGGCCCGGGAAGGTCTGATGGTCCCGAGCTAGCGTATTCCGGCGCGGCTGCGCCGGCGCAATCGAACTGCATAATCCTAGTCTCTGCCCCAGCTTGTCCTCACAAGAAAGGATGACTCATGTCCATCAAACGCCCGAATGCCGAGGAAGTCGCCGATCTCGCCGCCAGCCTGCATATGAACATGACGGTCGAGGAGGCCGCCGAATATCTGTCGCTGATGGGCGGTATGTTCGATCAGTACGACATCATCGATGAGCTGCCGAACCCGCTGCCGCCGGTGAAATATCCGCGCACACCGGGTGCCAAGCCGCCGGCGAAGGAGAACAAGTACAACGCTTGGGCGATCAAGACCGAGGTGAAGGGCGCAGGCTCCGGCAAGCTCGCCGGCCGCACCGTCGTGCTGAAGGACAACGTCGCGCTCGCCGGCGTCCCCATGATGAACGGCTCGACCACGCTCGAAGGCTTCATCCCGGCCGCTGACGCCACCATCGTCTCGCGCATCCTCGATGCCGGCGGCACCATCGTCGGCAAGGCCGTCTGCGAGCACTTTTGCCTGTCCGGCGGCAGCCACACCTCCAATCCCGCGCCGGTGCACAATCCCTGGAAGATGGGCTATTCGGCCGGCGGCTCGTCGTCGGGCAGCGCTGCGCTCGTCGCGGCCGGCGAGGTCGACATGTCCATTGGCGGCGACCAGGGCGGCTCGATCCGCATTCCTGCGTCGTATTGCGGCATCTACGGCATGAAGGCGACCCACGGCCTCGTGCCCTACACCGGCGTGATGCCGATCGAGTCGACGATCGACCACACTGGCCCGATGACGGCCAACGTCAAGGACAACGCACTGCTGCTCGAAGTGCTGGCCGGCGCCGACGGCCTCGATCCGCGCCAATACGCGCCGAAAGTCTCGGCCTACACCGAGGCGCTCGGCAAGGGCGTGAAGGGCCTCAAGATCGGCGTGCTCAAGGAAGGCTTCAGCGCGCCGAACATGGAAGAGGGCGTGGTCTCCAAGGTTAAGGCCGGCGCCGAGCGCTTCGCCAAGATGGGCGCCAGCGTGTCGGAGGTTTCGATCCCCGAGCACATGCATGCGCTGGCGGCGTGGAATCCGATCACGCTCGAGGGCTTCCTGGTTCAGATGATGCTCGGCAACGGCATGGGCTTCAACTGGAAGGGCCTGTACGACGTCGGCCTGCTCGACGCGCATTCCGGCTGGCGCACCCGTGCCGACGATCTGTCGGTGACCTTGAAGCTGACCATGCTGGTCGGCCAGTGGGGTCTCGAACATTATCGCGGCCGCTACTACGCCAAGTCGCGCAACATCGCGATCCAGGCCAAGGCCGCCTACGACGCGATGTTCGGTTCCTACGACCTGCTGCTGATGCCGACCTTGCCCTGCGTCGCCACGCCGATCCCGGCCAAGGACGCGCCGCTCGCCGAAGTCGTGCAGCGCGCCTTCGAAATGACCGCGACGACGAGCCCGTTCGACGTCACCGGTCATCCGGCAATGACCCTGCCATGCGGCCTTTCGGACGGCCTGCCGGTCGGCCTGATGCTGATCGGCAAGGACTACGCGGAGTCGACGATCTACCAGGCGGCGGCGGCGTTCGAGGCCGACGGCGACTGGAAGACATTCTGATGATCACCATCACCGCGGTCATCAGGGCCAAGGCGGGACACGAAGCCACGATGCGCGACGCCCTCGTCGCCGTCGCGGCCCATGTCGCGGCCAACGAGCCGGAGACGATCGGGTTCTTCATCTCGCAGAGCGAGACCGAGCCCGGCCTGTTCACCACCTATGAGCGCTTCGCCGACAAGGCCGCGATGGACCGCCACAACGGCTCCGCCGCGGTGGCGACCTTCTTCGGCATCGCCAAGCCGATCCTCGACGGCGAGGTCATTCTGGTGACCTCGCAGGAGGTGTCGGCGACGCTGCGGTAGGCGCGGTCAGGGGTGAGCAAACCAAACGTCCTTCGAGACGCCCGCCAAGTGGCGGGCTCCTCAGGACGAGGGCGGTCGGTGTGGCCAGATGAGCGTCCCTTGCTGAGTGAGATCCGCAAGAGCTCGTACGGGGCTTTCATCAACATCACATGCGAGCCCCACCCGCGATCTCAACCCTCATGGTGAGGAGCCCGCCACTTGGCGGGCGTCTCGAACCATGAGGCCCAATTCGAACGACGAGCGCTGAACGACGAGAGGAACCACGCCGATGCTTCGTCTGCACGGCATCATGGGACGCGCCGACGATAAGGTCTACGCGCGGCAACTACACGCGCTGGAGCATCGCGGCGGTATCGAGCTGTTGTTCGTGCCGCCGGCCGATGCCGGCCGCAAGCGTTTCCGCCTGACCACCGATCGAGGCACCGATTGCGCCGTCAGCCTCGACCGCGACGAGGAGCTGATCGACGGCGCGCTGCTGCATCTCGATGCGGAGCGCGCGATCATCGCCCGCTTCGGCGAGCAGCAGGTCCTGCGCCTCAAGGCCCGCGACGACGCGAGCGCGCTCAAGCTCGGCTGGCATGCCGGCAATCTGCACTGGCGCGTCCGCTTCGAGGGCGATTGTCTCGTCGTGCTGCTCGACGCTCCGATCGAGACCTATCGTGCGCGCATTCTGCCGCTGCTCGATGCCGGCGAGGTCGTGGAGCGGGTGCATGTTTGACCGTGGCGAGGCGCTGGCATTGCTGCAGCTCGGCGACAGCGCCTTTCCCGCCGGCGGCTTTGCCTTCTCCTGGGGCATCGAAGGCCTCGCCGCCGATGGCCTGCTGTCCGATCGCGACGACCTCGACCGGGTGATCGCCGATCACCTGGCGCAGCGCTGGGCCAGCATGGATCGCATCCTGCTTCGTCGCGCCTGGCGCGCGGCTGACTCCGACGCCATCGCCGCCGTCGACCGCCTCGCGGAGGCCACGACGCCGTCGGCCGAGATGCGCGAGGGTTCGCGGCGCGCGGGCAGGGCGCTGCTCGGTGTCTGGGTCAAGCTCGCTGGCCGTCTGTCGGTGTCCTACCGCGCACGCGTTTCCGCCGATCCGAGACTTGGGCACCTCGCCGTGGTGCAGGCGATCACCGGTCGTGATGCCGGCCTGAGCCTCGATGCCGCCGAGCTCGTCTCGGGCTGGACGCTGATCACCGGCCTTGCCAGCGCCGCCGTGCGGCTCGGCCTGATCGGCCACATCGACTCGCAGCAGAGCCTCGCGCGCGCCCGTGCTCTGCTCGCTGATCTTCTCGCCGACGCCCCCGACGACGACGCGATGCCGTCGAGCTTCACGCCCTTCATCGATATCGCCGTCTCGCGCGGGCCGCTGCGGGCCGTGCGCATGTTCACGACCTGAGGTGCCCTGGCCATGATGAACCTGTCGCCCACGGAGCTCGATCGTCTCGTGATCTTCAACGCCGCGCAGATGGCGCGGCGCAACCGCTCGCTCGGCATCAAGCTCAGCCATCCCGAGGCGGTCGCCTACATCACCGACGAGGTGATGACCGCGGCGCGCCGCAATCTGCCCTATGCCGAGATCCGCGACATGGCGGGACGGCTGCTCACGACCGACGACGTGGAGCCGGGCGTCGCGCAGATGATCCCGATGCTCTATGTCGAGCTGATGTTCGCCGAGGGTACCAAGGTGATGGCGCTGTTCGAGCCGATCCAGCCCGCTGAAGGCGCAGCGCCCGATGACATTGTTCCCGGCGAGATCATCGCCGGCGGCGACGACATCGCGATGTTCACCGAGCTGCCGGCGATCACCATCGACGTTGTCAACACCGGGGATCGCGACATCCAGGTGCGCAGCCACACCCATTTCTTCGAGGTCAACCGCGCGCTGCGCTTCGATCGGGCGGCGGCCTGGGGCATGAAGATCGACCGCCCCGCCGGGCTCGGCATCCGCTTCGAACCGGGCATCTTCAAATCGGTGCGGCTGGTGCCGATCACCGGCGACCGGATCGTGCGCGGCCAGGCCGGGCTAGTCAATGGTCCGCTCGATGCCCCCGGCGCGCGGGATGCCGCGCTCAAGCTCGCGCAGTCGCGCGGCTATCTCGGAGCTTGAGCCATGGCAACACTGACGCGGCAAGCCTATGCCGAGCTGTACGGTCCGACCAAAGGCGATCTCGTCCGGCTCGCCGACACCAGCCTGCTCGCCGAGATCGAGCACGACTACACGACCTACGGTCATGAGCTGCTGGTCGGCGCCGGCAAGAACATCCGCGACGGCGAGGCGGTCGCGGCGCACCGGACCTCGCAGCACAAGGCGCTCGACGTCGTCGTCAAGAACGCGACCATCGTCGACGCGGTGATCGGCATCGTGAAGGCCGACATCGGCATCCGCGACGGCCGCATCGTCGGCATCGGCAAGGCCGGGAATCCCGACATCATGCCCGACGTGCATCCGGACATGGTGGTCGGCCACACCACCGCGCCGATCGCCGGCGGCCCGTTCATCGTGACCGCGGGCGCCATCGAGAGCCACGCCCACCTGATCTCGCCGGAGCAGTCGGATCACGCGCTCGCCGGCGGCACCACGACGATGGTCGGCAACGGCTCGGGGCCTGTGTTCGACGTCGGCTCAGGCTCGGGCCCGAACTTCGGTCACTTCCTCAAGTCGATCGAGTTCTCGCCGCTGAACTACGCGCTGTTCGGCCGCGGCGGCTCCGATCCCGAAGCCGTCGAGGCTGCGGTCGCCGCCGGCGGCATGTCCGTCAAGATCCACGAGGATTTCGGCGCGTCGCCCGATGTCATCGACAAGACGCTGATCGCGGCGGATCGTCACGACTTCGCGGTTCATCTGCATACCGACTCCATCAACGAATACGGCTTCTGCGAGGACACGATGGCGGCGGTCGATGGCCGCACCATCCACATGTATCACGTCGAGGGCGCCGGCGGCGGCCATGCGCCCGACCTGCTCAAGGTCGTGTCCTGGCCGAACGTGATTCCGTCCTCGACCAACCCGACCAATCCCTACACCTCCTATGGGATGGAGGAGGGCGTGCCGATGACGATGATCTGTCATCAGCTCAACTACAATTCGCCCGAGGATGTCATGTTCGGCGAGGCGCGAGTGCGCGCGCAGTCGATGGCGGCGGAGGACTTTCTCCACGACATGGGCGCGATCTCGATCTTCGGTACGGACACGCAGGGCATGGGCCGGCTCGCCGAGAACGTCGCCAAATGCTGGCAGCTCGCCAGCGTGATGAAGGACCGCATCGGCCGCCTGCCGGAGGAAACCACCGCGCGCGCCGACAATGAGCGCATGAAGCGCTACGTCGCCAAGCTCACGATCAATCCGGCTATCGCAGTCGGCATCGATCATGTCGTCGGCTCGATCGAGGTCGGCAAGATGGCCGATCTCGTGCTGTGGCCGCGCGCCTCGTTCGGACTGAAACCGTACATGGTGATCAAGAACGGCTTTCCAGTGTGGGCCGCGATGGGTGACGGCAATGGCAGCCTCGGGCTGTCGGAGCCGATGATCCAGAAGCGGATGTGGGGCGCGCTCGGCGCGGCGCCGCAGCGGCTCGGCGTCAACTTCATGTCCAAGCTCGCGGTCGACGCCGGCATTCGCGACAAGCTCGGGCTGGGGCGCGAGACGGTGCAGATCAAGAATGTCCGCCGCCTGCGCAAGACCGACATGGTCCGCAACGCCGCGATGCCGCATGTCGAGGTCGATCCGCAGACTTTCGAGGTGCGCGCCGACGGCAAGCTCTTGATGTGTCCGCCGGCCACATCGGTGCCGCTCGCCAGGAGATTCATGCTGCGATGAGCCGTCTCGCTCTCACCCATGCCGATGCTCCGATGACGGCCGCGCGCGTCGGCATCGGCGGCCCCGTCGGCTCCGGCAAGACCGCGCTGGTCGAGCAGTTGATCCCGGCGCTGCAGGCGCGCGGCATCGACATCGCCGTGATCACCAACGATCTCGTCACCGCCGAGGATGCCGAGCGCGTGCGCCGGTCCGGCCTGATCGATCCCGAGCGGGTGTCGGCGGTGGAGGCCGGCGCCTGTCCACACACCGTGATCCGCGAGGACCCGACGCTCAACATCGAGGCCGCCGATGAATTGGAACGGCGCTTTCCCGGCGTCGAGCTGATCCTTTTGGAAAGCGGCGGCGACAACCTCGCCTCGACCTTCTCGCGCGACCTCACCGACTTCTGGATGTTCGTCATCGACGTCGCCGGCGGCGACGACATCCCGCGCAAGCGCGGCCCCGGCGTGATCCGCGCCGATCTCCTCGTCATCAACAAGGTCGATCTCGCCCCGCATGTCGGCGTCGATCTCGCGCGCATGCAGCGTGAGGCCACGGAGGTGCGCGGCGGCCGGCCGGTGCTGCTGACGAACTGCCGGCGCGGGGAGGGCGTGGACGCGATCGTCGATCTCCTGGAGCGCGAGGTGCTGTTCCGCACGTGAGCGTTTCAGAACCAGAGACGCCGCGGCTCGATCTCTCCTTCGTCCGCCGCGGCGGCCGCACCGTGATCGACCGGCGCTTGTTCGCCTGGCCGTTCGTGCTGACGCGCAGCTTTCACACCGATGCCATCAGGCCGGATGTTCTCAGCGTCGTCCTGCAGACCGGCAGCGGTGCCGTGCACGGCGAGGACCGGCTGACGCAGCGCTTCACGCTGCAGGCGGGTGCGGCCGTCTGCGTGACCACGCAGGGCGCGACGTCAGTGCATCGCGCCGAACCGGGGACGCGCGCTGTCGAGCATGTCCTGCTCCGCGTCGAGGCGGGCGCGTCGCTCGACTACCGGCCCGAGCCGCGCATCCTGTTTCCCGACGCGGCGCTGTGCCAGGTGCTGGAGCTGGACTGCGCCACGGATGCCGTCGCGCTCATCACCGACGCCTTCACGATGCATGACCCGGCCGCGCAGGGACGCTTGTTCCGCGAGCTCGACTCCGAGCTCATCGTGCGCCGCCAAGGCGAGGAGCCGCTGCTGATCGACCGCATGCATCTGCGCGGTCCCGCGGCTGCGCCGTTTCAGGGCCGCCGTGCGTTCGGCTCGGCCGTGCTGATGCTGCCGCAGGCGCACGACCGCGCTGCGCTCCGCCAGCGCCTGGCCGACGCGTTCGCGGCCATCGATGATCTCTATGCGGCCGCGAGCCTGCTGCCGGACAAGGCCGGCATTGGCGTGCGACTCGCGGCTCGCGAGGTGCGCCAGCTGCGCACCGGCTTCGACGCGATCGCGGCCGTGGTTCGCGACATTGATCTCGGCGCGCGCGTCGCTCAGACACCGAGCGCAGCGGCAACGGCGCGGCCGACCGCCGCGTGAGCGGCGTTGCGCTTGTCGTCGCCGGCCCTGGTCTCGGTGAGATAGCTCGTCACGATCACCGGTGCGCGGCCCGAAGGCCAGATCACCGCGACGTCGTTGCTGCTGCCGTTGTCGCCCGCGCCGGTCTTGTCGCCGACGCGCCATTCCGCCGGCAGGCCGGCACGCAGCTTGGCCGCTCCCGTCTTGCAGCCGATCAGCCAGCCGTTCAGGACGTCGCGCGAGTTGGCCGAGAGCGTGTTGCCGGTCGTGAGCTTCGCCAGAGTCTGCGCCATCGCCGCCGGCGTCGTCGTATCCCTCGGATCGCCCGGAATGCTCTCGTTCAGCGCCGGCTCGATGCGGTCGAGACGGGTGATGGCGTCACCAAAGCCGCGGATCGCGCGCGTGAGGCCGGCAGGGCCGCCGAGCGTCGCCAGCAGCAGGTTCGCCGCCGTGTTGTCGCTGAGCGTGACCGTCGCCTCGCACAACTCGCCGACCGACAGGCCCGACGTGCCGACATAGGCCTTCGTCACCGGCGCGTAGGACAGGATGTCTGCCTGCGCGATCGGAAGCCGGCGCGAGAGCTGCTCGGTGCCGGCATCGACCTTGGTCAGGATCGCGGCCGTCAGCAGCGCCTTGAAGGTGCTGCACATCGGGAACCGCTCGTCGAGGCGATGACCGCTGAGCGCGCCGCTTGCGGTGTCCAAGAGCGCGACGCCGAGACGTCCGCCGCTGTCGGTCTCGATGCCCGCGATCGTCGCCTGCAGGTCGGCTGCGAGGGTCGGCTTCGCCGCCAGAAGCGGCACCAGTGCGAGCGGGAACAATTGCCGCCGTGTGTAGATCGTCAATGGAGAGTCCTGAATGCTATCCCGGATTCCCGACCCTAGCTTGGCGCAGCGGCCAAACCAAGCGGGGACGCTGTTGACGAAGACGGACCGTTTACACTATTTTAGGTTGTGTTTGTTGATTTGCTGCCGGCGTCTCGGCCGTCGAACGGCGCACGATCCAGGGCGCCATCGATTTTGAATCACATACTTCATTTCGTCGCGACGATTGATGAGGAATATTCACCATGGACGATTTTGTTGGCACCCCGAGTCCGGCGCACGCCGCGGCAGCTGCGTCCGCAGGCGACGGTTGGCAGGAGAATTACGCATATTCGCTGGGAATGCAGGCCTATGTCTGGGGCTTTCCGTGGATCTACAACGCGCAACTGCGCTGGCTTTGGACCACGAAAGAAGGCCAAAAGGTGAGCCAGCAGGCCAACAAGCCGGATCTGTACGCGCCGGTCAACTCGTTCCATCGCAGTCAGCAGCTCGCAAACCCCGAAAACAGCAAGTCCGGCGGCAGCCCCAATTGCGACACGCTGTATGCGACCGCCTGGCTGGACGTGACGGATGATCCGATTGTGATCTCGGTGCCGGCGGTGACCGACCGCTTCTATTGCATCGAGATGGTGTGCATGGATGCCGACAATTTCGCCTATGTCGGGACCCGCTCCACCGGCACGGAGGCGGGCAATTTTCTGATCGCAGGTCCCGGCTGGACCGGCGCGGTGCCCGATGACGTGCTCGACGTTCTGCCGCGCTCACGCACGGTGAGCATCTTCCTGCTCGGACGCACCGGGGTCAATGACACCACCCAGGAGGATCTGGACAAGGCGAACGCAATCCAGGCGCAGTACCAGTTGACCCCGCTGTCGCTTTGGCCCAACACGCCGCCGCCGACGCCGAGCCACGTCCTCGTTCCCGACGGCTTCGACTACAACAACACGGCCGGTGCGTGGCGAACCATGAACGCGGCGATGACGCAGGATCCGCCCGGCCTGCCGCCGGGCATCGCGCAGGATCAGCTCCTGAAGCTGTTTGCGACCGTCGGCATCGGCCCCGGCCAGGACGTCGAGAGCCAGTCCGCAGCGACGCGCGCGGGCCTGCAACGTGCGGCCAAGGATGGGCTCGCGATGCTCAAGTCCATGGCGAAGGGGCACGGCAAGCAGGTCAACGGCTGGACCTATCCGCCGCTCGATCTCGGGCGCGCCGGGCAGAACAGCGACTACATCACCCGCGGCGCGTTGCAGTCGCTCGCCGGCATCTGCGCCAACGATCCGGCCGAGGCGGTCTACATCAACGCATTCAGCGACAGTCTCGGCCAGCAGTTGAATGGCAGCAACAACTACCGGATCATGTTCAGCGCCGGCAGTTTCCCGCCCTGCGACGTGACCAGGCACGGCTTCTGGTCGATCACGATGTACGACTCCGACTACAATCTGGTCGAAGGCTCTTCCCACTACACCATCAACGGCTACTATCCAGTATATCAGGACCGCGACGCCGCGGGTGGCATGACGATCCTGATCCAGAACGCCGAACCCGGTTCGCTTCCGTCCGGCACCTACTGGCTGCAATCGCCAGCGAACGGTACGTTCTATCTGATCCTGCGCGTCTACGTGCCGGATCCCCAGGTGAGCGTCACCCAGACCTGGGCGCCGCCGGACATCGTCCGGCTACCCTAGCCGTTGCGCAATCTAGCCGTTGCGCGATGGGGGCTACGCCGTCTCCAGATCGAAGTCGGCCCACACCGGGACGTGATCGGACGGCTTCTCCCAGGCACGGACATAGCTGTCGATGCCGACCTCGACCAGCCGGTCGGAGGCCTGCGGCGACAGCAGCAAATGATCGATGCGGATGCCCATGTTCTTCTGCCAGGCGCCGGCCTGGTAGTCCCAGAACGTGTACTGCCCCGGCGCGTCGTTGACGGCGCGCAGCGCGTCGGTCAGCCCCAAGCCGAGCAGCGACTGGAAACTCTCACGCGTCTCGGGCCGGAACAGGGCGTCGTCGACCCAGGCTTCGGGATTGGAAACGTCGGCGGCCGCCGGGATCACGTTGAAGTCGCCCGCGAGGATCAGCGGCTCTTCGGTCTTCAGCCGTTCACGCGCATAGTCACGAAGCCGCGACATCCATTTGAGCTTGTAGGGATATTTTTCCGTGTTGGCCGGATTGCCGTTGGGCAGATACAGGCAGGCGATGCGGACCACGCCGCTCTTGAGGCTGACCACGCCTTCGAGGAACCGCGCATGCACGTCCTCGGCATCGCCGTCGAGCCCGGACTTGGTCTCGTCGAACGGCAGCTTCGACAGCAGCGCGACGCCGTTGAACGTCTTCTGACCGTGGGTCACGACGTTGTAGCCGAGCGCCTCGATCTCCAGCCGCGGGAAGGCGTCATCCGTGCACTTGATCTCCTGCAGGCAGACGATGTCAGGCGAACACTCCTTGAGCCAGGTCACGAGATGCTCGATCCGTTGCCGGACCGAATTGACGTTCCAGGTGGCGATGCGCATGGGCTGGTTCCAGGAGGCTCAGAAGATCGGTCCGGTTAGACCAAGCGGCAGGGCCCCCGGTCAAGGCGGTTGGCCGCCGGACTCACAGGCGGGTGCAGGAGGCCATGCATGCTGCCCCATGGCGGCTGACGGCGCCTCCGCGTATTCATGCTGGCAACACCCAAGGAGACCATCATGGACCATCGACGTCTCGGCCATTCCGGCCTGCGCGTGCCGGCGCTCAGCTTCGGCACCGCCACCTTCGGCGGCGGCAACGACTTCTTCAAGGCCTGGGGCGCGACCGACGCTGACGGCGCGACGCGGCTGATCGACGTCTGCCTCGATCATGGCCTGTCGATGTTCGACAGCGCCGACGTCTATTCCAGCGGGCTCGCCGAGACCATCCTCGGCCAGGCCATCAAAGGCAAGCGCAACCGGCTGTTGATTTCCACCAAGGGCACTTTCCCGAAAGGCGACGGTCCGAACGATTACGGCTCGTCGCGCCAGCACCTCATCGAGGCGGTCGATGGTTCGCTGAAGCGGCTCGGCGTCGATCACATCGACCTCTATCAATTGCACGGCCAGGACTACAACACGCCGGTCGAGGAGACCCTGGCGACGCTCGACCAGCTCGTGCGCGCCGGCAAGATCCGCTACATCGGCTGCTCGAATTTTTCAGGCTGGCACCTGATGAAGTCGCTCGCCGCGTCCGACCGCCACGGCACTCCGCGCTACGTCGCGCACCAGGCCTATTACTCGCTGCTCAACCGCGACTATGAGTGGGAGCTGATGCCGCTCGGGATCGACCAGGGCGTCGGCGCCGTGATCTGGAGCCCGCTCGGCTGGGGCAAGCTGACCGGCAAGATTCGCCGGGGACAGCCCGCCAAGCCGGGCACACGCGCCCACGATATCGCCGGCACCGGCCCGCAGTTCGAGGAGGAGCGGCTGTATCGCGTCGTCGACGCGCTGGACGCTGTCGCCAAGGAGACCGGCAAGACCATTCCGCAGGTGGCGCTGAACTGGCTGCTGCAGCGGCCGACCGTGTCGACCATCATCGTCGGCGCCCGCGACGAGCGCCAGCTGGTCGAGAACATCGGCGCCGTCGGCTGGAACCTCAGGGCGGAGCAGGTGGCCAAGCTGGATGCCGCCAGCGACATTCCCGCCGCCTATCCGGTCTGGCACCAGCGCGGCTTCCCGATGCTGAACGAGCGGCGCTGACGGAGGCGCGAAACGGTTACGGATCATCGGCCGCAGGCCTCGCGCCTGCGGCTTCGAGGCGTTTGACGACGTCGTCCGATCGGCGCCGCGCGCCTGCCGTCGCGGCGTCAGTCGACCACGGGCAGCGGCAGCCCCGCCGCATGCGCCCTGATCCATTTCTGCAATTCGGCGACGTGCTCGCTTTCCTCTTCGGTGAACTCTTTCGCGAACACCTTGATTTCCGGATCGTCGGTGGTCTCTAGGATGGTCTTGTAATATTCGTAGCTCGCGGTTTCCGCCTGCAGCGCAATCTCCAGCGCCTCCTCGCGGCCGACGAACGGATCGGCGGCCCAGATCGCGGCCGTCTCCGGGCTCTCCGGACCCGGCCACTGGAATTCGTCGTGCTTCAGCTCGGGCAGGTCGCGGAAGCCGCCGCGCTCCCTCGCCGACGCCAGGTGCAGGCGCGAGTAGTCGGCGAGCTGCCGGAACAGCCGGGCGACCTCGCGATTGCTGCAATTTTCCATCGCATCGGCCAGATGATCGAAGCGATCGGCGGCCTCGCGCTCCAGACGGATGGCGTGGACCAGGAATTCCTCAACGGTCATCATCGGTGCCTTCCTTCGTCGTTCAGGGTCTGCCTTGTCGCGAAGGACGCGCGCTGCGAGCCGCGCACGTCCCTCGGCTTGCGAGTGTCCGATCAGCTCAATTGAGCGGCTGCGCGGCCGTCTTCTGCAGCCACTCCTCGCGGATGATCCAGGCCTCGAGCAGGCGGACGTGCTCGGCTTCCTCCTTGACGAACTCCTTGGCCATCACGGCGATCTCGGAGATCCTCGTCTTGGCGGCGATCGACACGTAGAATTCGTAGCCGCGCTTCTCGCCTTCCAATGCCGCCTTGAGCGCGTCCAGCCGCGACAGCGCGGCGTCGCCGGCCCACAGCGAGGTGCGCTCCGGCGTCTCATGGTCCGGCCAGGCATAGTCCGGCGGGATCACCTTGGAGAGATCGATGTTGGCGGCGCGCGATTTCGCCTCGGCGAGATGCAGCCGGGAGAAGCCGGCGAGCTGCCGGAACAGCGCCGCCACCTCGGTGTTGCCATGCTCTTCCATCTTGGCCGCGATGATGTCGAAGTGCAGCGCCGCATCCTCCTCGACCTTGACGGCGTAGCCCAGGAATTCGTCGAGCGAGGCGATCTCGACGCCGCCCGTGTAGTTCTTGACCGCGTGGGTGATGTGCGGCCCCGGAGGCGGCACGGTCTCGTCGCCCTTGAACTTGACGAGAATGTCCTCGTTGCGGACGAAGCACTGGCAGGCCAGCCGGTATTGCGGCGGCATGTCGTTGACCTCGGCGTCCTCGATCTCGACCTTCGAGATCTTGCCGAGCTGCTTCAGCATCTCCTTTTCTTTCTCGGTCAGCGCGATCGCGTATTTGGTCTTCGGGTTGAAGTGCGTGACCTCGACGAGGCAGGAGCCGCACTCGCCGTCCTGACAATCGAACGGGATCGGAATCTTGTGCGCCTTGGCGACGCCGAGAATGGTGCCGCGATCGCCTGCGATCGCATAGACGGTGATGTCCCTCGACAGCGAGGGGGATGAGAAAGTGACGTTGGCCACGGGCGTCTCCTGTCGGCGGCTGTCGGTGTGCCGCGTTGTCGTGTTGCGTTCAGCGTGCGTTCGCCGTCCTGTCAGCAAGTCGCGTGCCATTAGTTCAACTAATTGATATCGGATGCCAATCCATGTCCGCGCCGTGCCGGATGGCGATGGCGCATTCCGCCCTGCGTGCTAGCCGACAAGCGCACCGGAGCGGCCCATTTGATCTGGGTCAACTGGAGGCCGTGCGCCGGAGCACGCGTGTCCCTTGCCATTGCAAACTCACCGTGGCGTCGATGCAGGTCACGGGTTCCCGGAAGGATCATGCGCGCCGAGACGGGCGGCGATCCGGACGAGGCGCTCGGCCGTTCGGTTTGCTGTGGATGGGCGGGACGCGCCGCCGCCTGCGTCACGAGCACGTTTGACGGCGAGGCGGGCGAGGCGATACCATGCAGGCCGATCGTGACGCAGCCGTGCTTCGGTCATTCTGGAGCCGCTGCAGCGGGGGGCGTCGACCCCGTATCGATCGGCGGTTGAGCCTCACGACTGTGCCGGACCCGCAGTCTTCAATGTGACGATGTTTGGCTCACTAAGTCGTCCCGGCGAACCGCTTCAGGTTTTCTTGTTATAATGATCGCGATGTCAGTGAATGCGCCCTCTCCCCTTGTGGGAGAGGGCATGCAGGACAGCGAGACAAACTCGGTCGGGTGAGGGGTCTCTTTCCACGAGCGCCGCTTGCGGCGAGAAACCCCTCACCCAACCGAGTTCGCGGATGGGCCGCACATGCCCTCTCCCACAAGGGGAGAGGGCGCTGTATCTGGCAGTTCGCTGGCTGCACGAGTGAAGGCCCAGACGCGCGGGACGTGCACGTCGCGCAATCAAACGCTCCATCCCTCCGCCGGATACGCCATCGCATCGCCCGGCCTGATCTCCGCCCCCAGCCCACTCCGAAACCGGCTCGCATAAAACGCCAGCGGGAGGCCGTCCTGGTGGTGGCAGCAGCGGACCTCGCCGATGAACAGCGTGTGGTCGGCGATCTCGACCGTGCTCACGACCTCGCAGCCGAACTGCGCGATCGCCTGCGGCAGCAGGAAGAAGCCGTCGCACGCGTCCAGCACCGGCGCGCCTTGTGCCATCGCCGCACCGGCAAAGTGCCGGCCGATCGCGACGTCGTCGGCCGCGAGCACGTTGACGGCATAGCGGCGCGTCGTGCTTACCGCCTGCCAGGTGCGGCCGCGCTTCAGCGAGACCAGCACCGTCGGCGGCTGCATCGAGACCGTGGTGAAGCTGTTGGCGGTCATGCCGACCGGCGCGCCCTCGGCATCGCTGCTCGTCACCACGGTGACGCCGGTAGAGAACCGCGACGCCGCCGCGCGAAAACGCGCCGGATCAGCATGATGACTCATGAGCCGCTCCACCTCACGCCGCGAGTTGCGTCCGCTCGTCGATCCAGGCGTGGATGCGCCGGTCGCTCGCCAGCCGGTCCCATTGCCGCTCCGGATAGTTGAAATTGTCGGTGAACTCGTCGCAGAGCGCACGGTTCTGCGCCATCGTGACAATCAGCCGGCCCATCGCTTCGGACGGCGGCTGCAGCATCAGATTGGTCCAGCGCGACGCCGCGATCACCCGGTTTTCGCGCGCGCGATCGACCGTTTCGACGAAGCGGTCGTCGAACGCCACGGCGTCCACGATCGCCTTGCCGAGCTCGAACGCGGCGTAGGAGGCCATGTTCGCGCCCTGGCCCATCATCGGGTCGACCACCGAATGCACGTCGCCCAAAGCGATCGAGATCTTGCCGTCATCGAAGCTCACCGAGGAACGCCGCACCGTCGGCACCACGGCGCCCTGCAGCAGGTCCAGCGGCTGCAGATCGAAGCGGTGCGTGTCGATCTTGTTGTAGGTGTGCGGATGATGCTTCTCGAGCTTGTCGAGCATCGTCTGCCGGAAGCCTGCCGGATCGGCGTCGTAGTTCAGCGACACCAGCTCGGCCATGTCGCCGCCCGGGATGTTCTCCATCAGCAGCGCCGTCTTCATGCCGCCGAAGCTGAGCGTCGGGATCACGATCATCTCCCCATGCCCGGGCGACACCGACAGCGTCACCCCACGGGGATCGTCGCCGCCGGGGCTGCCGTGATCGACGCCGTCATACAGCCCGACGCAGAGCAGGCGCTGCGGCTGGCTGTAGGGCGACAGCTCCGGCCGGTGATTGAACATCCGCCCGAGCGCGCCCTTGCCGGTCGACACCACCAGCAGGTCGAAGCGGGCGACCAGCGCCGGAATGTCGTCGTCCTGGATGCTGGCATATTCGATCGTACCGCCGCGGTCCTCGAAGTCCTTCATCAGCGCCGGCAGATAGATCCGGTAGTCGACGGCGCGGCTCGGCTGCTTGAACGCGCCGCGGAAGAGCAGGGGGCTGCCCGGGAAATTGAAGAAGTGATCATGGTGGTGATAGACGACATCGGGATCGTCCCAGTGGTTCACGCCGAGCTCGGTCTCGCGCGCCACCGTGATGCCGTGATGCGCCACCGTGTTCATCAGCCGCGTTGCAGCATACTGCTCCGGCTCGCGGTCGGTCAGCACGGTGGCCTGGATGCCGTGCTTCTGCAGATAGAGCGCGAGATGCAGTCCGCCGATGCCGGCGCCGACGATCCCAATCGACTTCTCCATGGGTCTCCCTCCGTTTGATTTTTTTGAGAGGCTAGACCAGTCCTCCGGATGCCGTATAGGGAATGGCAAGAATAAAACTCATTCCGGGGAGGAATGGATGGACCGGATCGACGCGCTGCAGACCTTCATCCGGGTCATGGAGGCCGGCAGCTTCACCCAGGCCGCGGCCGATCTCGGCCTGGGCCAGCCCGCGATCACCAAGCGCATCGCGCTGCTGGAGGAGCAGTTCGGCTGCCGGCTATTCGTCCGCACCACGCGCAAGCTGCGTCCAACGCCCGAGGCCGACCGGGTGCTCAAGCTCGCCAAGGACATCGTCAGTTTGTTCGAGAGCGCCGGCGTGCCGTCGCCGAAACGCGTCGGCGCCCCGTCGGGCACCTTGCGGATGACGGTGCCGACCTCGTTCGGCCGCTACTTCTTCGCCGACATTTTTGCGGAATACGGCCGCCGCTATCCCGACGTGCGATTGGACATCCGCTTCACCGAGCAGTTCGTCGACCTCGTCGAGACCGGCACGGAGCTCGCGATCCGCATCGGCGTGCTCTCCTCGAGCTCGCTGGTCGCGCGCCGCGTCGGCACCGTCAAGCGGCTGCTGGTCGGCGCGCCATCGCTGCTCGCGCGACACCGCCCCCCGCGCCTCCCCAACGATTTGCGCCAGCTGCCCTGCGTCACCTATTCACGGCTGTCGCCGAAGAACGAATGGAGCTTCGAATCCGAAACCGGCCGCCACGTCGTCGGCATCACGCCGTCGCTCACCTGCGACGACGCCGACATCATGACATCAGCCGCACTCGAAGGCCTCGGCGCAGCGGTGCTGCCGGACTGGTGCGCCGTCGAGCACATCGCGTCCGGAAAGTTGATCCACCTGCTGCCCGACTACGACGTCCCCTCGCTGCCGCTCCACGTCGTCTATCCCGACCCGCAATGGATGTCGCACCGGGCGCGGTTGTTTCGTGACCTGATCATCGAGCGCGCCGACGTGTTCGCAGTCGGCGCGCTGCAGTGAAAAGAATGGTAAGGTGGGCAAAGGCGCACAGCGACGCGCCAGCGTCGCGAGCACCGTGCCCACCGCGACCGGGCGCGCCGCAAGATGGTGGGCACGCGATCGCCTGCGGCGCTCGCTTTGCTCACCTGACGGACTGTTCGTGAGACAAGATGCTGGACGTGCGGTCGCTTGCAGTGTCCGCTTCGCTCACCCTGCGAACTTTACATGATCAGTGGTCGCTGCCACCAACCCCGCCAGCATCATCGCCCCCGGCATGGTAACCGCTGCTGTGATCTCCCGACGCTGCGTCGGAATGATAGAAGTGCCAGCGATGAGCGTCGATCACCATCGATGTGTACAGAGCTCTCACGGCGCCATATTCAGGATCCGTCGTCGTGAGGTGGCTGAGCTTTTCGCGGAGGGTCTCGATGTCTCTCAACCGGGCTCGCTTGTTGAACAGCCAATAGATGCCGAGGCTCACCGGCATCAGCATCAAGACGCCGAAGAACGTCACCCACGCGACAGCAGGCCCGGCAAACACTTGCACCATTCTTCCGTCTCCTTGCTTTGCAGATGGACGGTGCAGATCAGTCTCGCACGGCTGCGCAAGCGCATCAACTTCGTAGAGAGGTACCGGTTGCGCAGAGCGCTCCCTGGGGACCGCGGCTTGTCTCGCCGCCTTCCGCAGAATCTTCCTGCCGTCATTGCGAGCGAAGCAATCCAGGGCTGCGCGAGGACTCTGGATTGCTTCGCTTCGCTCGCAATGACGAAGATGATGAACCTGAGATGGGAAAAGCCATCCGGAATGCGGCGTGATACGGCGCAAACTCTCGTTAACGCTGAGTACGAACATCGTCGGCCCTCTGATTGACGCGACGGCGCCTCTCCCTGCAATCTCCGCGCGATTGCGAGAACACTTATATTGCAGGGGCAGGGGAGCGATGAACGAGGCCGCAAAGCCAGGCATTCCGCTGTGGTTCAAGCTTGCTTATAGCGCGTTCTGCGCGGTGCTGGTGCCGACCTATCTGATGGCCTATGGGCCGACCAACTTCCTGTATTTCTGCGACGTCGCGCTGCTGACCACGCTGGCCGCGGTCTGGTTGGAGAGTCCGCTGCTGGCCTCCGCACCCGCGGTCGGAATCCTGTTGCCGCAGGCGCTGTGGGTGGTCGACTTCCTCGGCACGGCTGCGGGCCTGCCGATCACGGGCATGACGGCCTATATGTTCGACGCCAAGCTGCCGCTGTTCACCCGCAGCCTGTCGTTCTTCCATTTCTGGCTGCCCTTCGTGCTGGCGTGGCTGGTGTGGCGGCTCGGCTATGACCGTCGCGCTTTTGCAGTCTGGACCGTCGCGGCCTGGGCGTTGCTCTCGGTATGCTACTTCCTGATGCCTGCTCCGCCCGCGGTCAGCGATCTGCCGGTCAACATCAACTACGTCTATGGCCTCAGCGATGCCGTGGCGCAGAGCTTCATGCCGGGACCTGCGTGGTTTGCGATGCTGCTGATCGGCCTGCCGCTGGTGATCTTCTATCCGACGCACCGGATCCTGCAGCGGTTTGCGGGAAGGGCTCCGGCGCTCTCGGGAATTCCAGTGCGGTCCTGATCGGCATGAAATCGTAGGGTGGGCAAAGGGGCGCAGCGACGCATCGGCGTCGCGAGCACCGTGCCCACCGGCATCGTGCGCGGAACAAGATGGTGGGCGCGAAGCCGCCTGCGGCGTCCACTTTGCTCACCCTACGTTTTCTTTGACCACGCGCCCCTCCGCCTTCATTGCAAGCGAAGCGCGTTGCGCTCGCAATGACAGCGGAGCGAGGGTGAGATCACATATGCAGGGGCGGCGAACTCTGCTGTCGTCCCGGCCTTGAGCCGGGACCCAGAACCTCAGGCTTTGGTGTGGGGCAGGCGCGTCGTTAGCATCGTGCTCACCACGACGGCCGCGGAGTATGGGTCCCGGCTCAAGGCCGGGACGACACCGTTGGTCGTTGCGGGAGCTGGGCAGTCACACGAAGCGAAATAATCCAAGGTCCCGTGCGCGGCTCTGGATTGCCTCGCTTCGCTCGCAAGGACGAAGATGATAGAGCTGGCCTCGAACGAACTCCTGTAAACCTTGAGACGAGAGAACGACGATGCGGCTGGCTGTGATTTCCGACGTGCATGGCAATCTGCCGGCGCTGGAGGCTGTGCTCGCGGACATCAAGACCCGCGGCGTCGATGCCACCGTCAATCTCGGCGACTGTGTGACCAGTCCATTGTGGCCGCGCGAAACATTCGAGCTGTTGCAGTCGCTGACGCTGCCCACCGTACGAGGCAACCACGACCGCTGGATCGAGGAGTTTCCAGACGAGAAGCTCTCGCCCGCCGGGCGCTTCGCGCGCGCCGCGCTGACCGCCGAGCAGCGCCGCGTGTTGCATGCCCTGCCGCCGCGGCTCGCGCTGGAGCATGGCATCCTCGCCGTCCACGGCACGCCGGACGACGACTGCGCCCTCCTGCTGGAAGAGATGCTCGACGATGGCCGCTATGTTCCGGCGCGCCGCGATGTGCTGGCCGCGCGTCTCGTCAATCTCGGCGGCGCCACGCTGGTGCTGTGCGGCCACAGCCATCGGCAAGCGATGGTGCAGGTGCCGCGCGGTCCTCTTGTCGTCAATCCCGGCAGCGTCGGCTGCCCCGTGTTCGGCGACATCCCCATCGCGGCGCAACTCGAATATCGCTCGCCGCACGCGCGCTACGCCGTGCTGACGGAGCGGCGCGGACATTGGCAGGCCGAGCTGCTGGCGCTGGCTTACGACTGGGATCACGCGGCGGCGCGCGCCGTCGAGAATGGTTTTCCGCACTGGGCCGGTGCGTATGCATCCGGCGCCGTGATCTGAACGCATATGAGACGCTGGTGAGAAGTCCGACGAACCTTGCAGCCAGCAGGGACGGAGCACTAGCCCACGGAAATGTTCATCGCGATAATCCCGGATCCCGGTTGCCCGTCGGGCAAATCGGTCTGCTTGTTTGCGCGCAGTTGCCTGCATCCAGCGGCGCTGCCCGGCTTGAATCCGCCTGCGCGCGCAAACTAATTCCGTCAGCGCGATCAAGCTGATTTGGCCTGTCCAGTCTCCGCCGCAGAAATATATCCGTTTCGTAATTTCGGAATTTGTGTTCTCCTGTCGGCGTCCCGCCCCGGCACGAGGGGCGTATCGCGATCGTCACGACACGCGGGGTGGGATGCGATGGGCGCTTGGAGCCGCAGCATGGCGTGATGCCGTGCGGACGAACGGCTCCGGCGCACGCCGAAATCGCATGGTCCTGGTCTCCCGACGCCGAGGCCACGCCGGTGGTGACGATGATCCGGGCAAGACAGCCGGTCCCCGGGGAGAGTGCGTATAAGGCGTAGAGCCGTCGTGCAGGGAATGCCGGTTGACCGGCTGGACCTGTGGTGACTGCCGCCTGCTTTCTTTTCTGCAGGCGGGCCATGGGTTGCGGCCAGCACCCGGCATTCCCTGCGCCCTCGTTTTCACCGAGGGCGACATCGAGATGCAAAGCTCGGGCAGATCATGCCGCGAGAACGACGACCTGTTCGCTTGCGCCGCGCGGTGAGGCGCTCCACGGCCCATCGGTTCGTGCATTCAGGGCCGGGAAGGACCTGGTTCCGTAATTCTACGGGCGAAACAATTAACGTCGCTGAAGCAGCCGATCAGGCATGGCAAGGGATCACAAGGAAAGCACTGCGCCCTCATGAATTGGCCTGGGGATCCCACGAGCTCGAAGCGAACTGCAGGCGCCGGCCCGCTGGGCGCGTTCTTCCTTTGGATCGGCGGCTTCGGGGCCATCGAGGGCCTCGACGACGAAGCGCTCACCGAGCGCGATCGCCGGCGCATCCGTGCGCGGCAGATCGATGCCGTCGCACGCCTGGTCCCGGTGACGATCGGCATCAACTTCGCCAATGCCGCCATCATTCTCGGCGTATTCTGGAACACCGTCTCCAATCTCTTCCTCACCGCGTGGGGCGCGGCGATCGCGCTGGCCGGCGGCATGGCGCTGCGCGGCTGGTGGCGTGCACGCAAGTCGCGTCCGCAGGAAGCCTCGGAGCGCGCCATCAATCGGATGACGCTGCAGGCCTTCTTCCTCTCGGCGGTCTGGGGCTCGCTGCCGCTGATCGTGATGCCGCAGGTCGATCCGCATCTGCAGATCATCGTGGGGTCGCTGATGACCGGGATGATCTCCGGCGGCGCGTTCGCGATGTCCAGCGTCCCGCGGGCCGGCCTGACCTATACCTGGACGCTGATGCTGTGCTCGGTCGGCTCGCTGTTTCTGTGCGGCGGCGCGACCTACCTCGTGCTCGTCGTCTTCCTCGCGCTCTACTCGTCCTTCATGGTCCGCCATTTGGTGTCGCACGGCAACGTGTTCCTGGAAAACCTGAAGGCGCAGATCCGCCACGAGCGCCAGAACGAGACCATCTCGCTGCTGCTCAAGGAATTCCAGGAGAATGCCGCGAGCTGGCTGTGGCAGACCGATGCCGAGGGCCGCCTGATCGACGCGCCGCAGCGCTTCGCTGACGTGGCGCAGCTGCCGCTCGATCAGCTCAAGGGTGAGCGGCTGATCGATACGCTGAAATATCTTTGTCCGACCGATACGGCGACGCTCAAGACGCTCGCGGATCGCATGACGCAGCGGCTGTCGATCCCGGAAAGCCTGATCCATGTCGTGGTCGCCGGCGGCGAGCGCCGCCGCTGGGCACTGACGGCGCGGCCGGCGCGCGACTACGAAGGCAAGTTCGCCGGCTATCGCGGCTTCGGCCGCGACGTCACCGAGCGCTGGCGCGCCGAGCAGGCGGAGGCCGAGAGCAGGGCCAAGTCCGACTTCCTGGCGATGATGAGCCACGAGATCCGTACGCCGATGAACGGGGTGCTCGGCCTTGCCTCGACCCTGCTCGAGACCAAGCTCGACGATGATCAGCGCCACGCTGTCATGACCATCCGCGAGTCCGGCGACAATCTGCAGCGCATCCTCAACGACATTCTCGATCTGTCGAAGCTCAACGCCGGCAAGCTCGAATTCGAGACGGTCGATTTCTCGCCGGCCGCGCTGGTCGAGGCCGTCACCGCCATCATCGGCGTCAATGCCAAGACCAAGAGCCTGCTGGTCAACGCCGATATCGATCCGAAGCTGCCGCCGTCGCTCAAGGGCGATGTCGCGCGCATTCGCCAGGTGCTGATCAATCTCGCCTCCAACGCGGTGAAGTTCACCGAGCAGGGCGGCGTCACCATTGCCGTTGCCTGCCGCACGCGCGACGATCACAAGGCCACCATCGAGTGGCGCGTGTCCGACACCGGCATGGGCATTCCCGCCGATCGCGTCGGCAAGCTGTTCACCGATTTCGCGCAGGCCGATGCCTCGATCAACCGCCGCTTCGGCGGCACGGGGCTCGGACTTGCGATCTCCCGGCGCATCATCGAGCAGATGGGCGGGGTGATCTCGGTGTCCTCGGTGCAGGGCGAAGGTTCGACTTTCCGCTTCAGCCTGACCCTGCCGTGGAGCGACAAGCAGGTCTCCGATCAGCGCGGCGACCGGGTCGGCGCCGGCGACCTGAAGGCGCGCATCGAGGCGCTCGGCCGCCCCTTGCGGGTGCTGATCGCCGAGGACGATGCCACCAACCGTATGGTGGTGTCGAAGATGCTGCAGGAGTTCGCGGTCGACAAATGCATCGTGCCGGACGGCTTGCAGGCGGTGAAGGCGGCCTCCGAGCAGGAGTTCGACCTGGTGCTGATGGACGTCCGCATGCCCGAGATGGACGGCATCACGGCCACCAGGACCATTCGTGCCAAGGGCGGCCGGTTGGCCGAGTTGCCGATCATCGCGCTGACGGCCAACGCCTTCCCCGACGACATCAAGCAGTGCCGCGAGGCGGGCATGACCGACTTCCTCGCCAAGCCGTTGCGCAAGCCGGCGATGGTGGCCGCGATGCTGAAGGCGATCGGCACGTCGGCGCCGAGCATCGAGGCGCCGGCCCTGGCGCCGTCAGACAGTCCGGTTGCGGCGGCCGAGGTCTGAGACGGAGGAGTCCGAGACGGAGGAGGGGCCCGTCAGATCGAGAAGCTGGTGCCGCAGCCGCAGGAGGCGGTGGCGTTGGGATTGTTGATCCGGAACGAGGCGCCCATCAGGTCGTCGACGAAGTCGACCTCCGAGCCCGCCAGGAACGGCACCGAGGCCGGATCGACCAGCACCACGGCGCGGTCGCGCTCGATCACGAGATCGTCCTCGGCCTTGGCGCGATCGACGTCGAACTTGTACTGGAAGCCGGAGCAGCCGCCGCCCTCGACCGAGATGCGCAGCATCGCGCCGGCCGCTTCCTTGCCGAGAATCTCGCCGATGCGGCGGGCGGCGCGTTCGCTGATGGTGACGGGGCCGGTCGCGGCGTCGGTCATCGAGGCATCAGTCATGGCAGGAGGTCTCCGGATAGCGCGTCATGCCCTATTCATTTGGTCTCGGGCACTCCCCATAGTTAAGTGGGCTCGCCTGAGGAATCAAACCGCAAAAGGAACAATCGCCCGTGTCGGTCGGAATGGCTGCCCCCCGCGCTCCCTTTTCCTGCGATCCGGATCGCAGCCGGGGCCGCCTGTTCGCCGAGCCGCCGTCGCGCACCCGCAGCCCGTTCCGCCGGGATTGCGACCGGGTGATCCATTCCACCGCCTTCCGCAGGCTGAAGCACAAGACCCAGGTGTTCGTCTTCCACGAAGGCGACCACTACCGCACCCGCCTGACCCATTCTTTGGAAGTCGCCCAGATCGCCCGCGCGCTGGCCCGCCAGCTCGGCCTCGACGAGGACCTGACCGAGACGCTGGCCTTGGCGCATGATCTTGGCCATCCGCCGTTCGGCCATGCCGGGGAGCGCGCGCTCAACCGCTGCATGGCCGACCATGGCGGCTTCGACCACAATGCCCAGACATTGCGCATCGTAACCTCGTTCGAGCAGCGCTATCCGGATTTCGATGGGCTCAACCTGACCTGGGAATCGCTCGAAGGCATCGTCAAGCACAACGGCCCGTTGCAGGGGACCATCCCGGCGGGAATCGCCGAGTTCAACGCCGGCTTCGACCTGGAGCTATGGAGCTACGCCTCGCTCGAGGCCCAGGTCGCCGCGCTGGCCGACGACATCGCCTATGACGCCCACGACATCGACGACGGGCTGCGCGCGGGCCTGTTCGTGGTCGACGACCTCAAGCAGGTTCCGCTGCTTGCCGCGATGATCGAGGAGATCGACAGGCACTATCCGGCGCTCGACCCCATCCGGCGCGGGGCGGAGCTGGTGCGCGAGCTGATCTCCTATCTGATCGCGGCCGTCGCGGCCGAGGCCGAACGCCGGATCGCCCAGGTGAAGCCGGTTTCGCCGCATGACGTCAGGCGCCACACGGGGGCTCTGGTGGCGTTTCCCGCCGAGGTCGCCGAGCACGAGGCGACCATCAAGGCGTTTCTCTGGCAGCGGATGTATCGCCACGAGCGGGTGATGCGCGTGATGCGCGACGCCGAGCGCATCGTCGAGGATCTCTTCGGCCGCTATCAGAAAGACGGAGCGACCTTGCCGGCCGGCTGGCTCGACGGCTGCCAAGGAGAGGGCGATCGGGCGCGCCGGATCGGCCACTTTATCGCCGGAATGACCGACCGTTTCGCGTTAACCGAGCACCACCGGCTTTTTGACTCGACTCCGGATTTGCGTTAGGCGGCGGCATGGTTGAACAAGCGTCCACCCCCTATCTTTTTGCCGACATGCTGGCCCGCGTGCACGCCATCTGCGCCGCGCTCGCCAAGGATGGCGGCTGGCCCGAGGGCATCGATTTCTCGCGCGTGGTGGTCGAGCCGCCGCGCGATCCGAGCCATGGCGACATGGCCACCAACGCCGCGATGGTGCTGGCGAAGGAGGCGAAGTCCAAGCCGCGCGATCTCGCCGATGTCATCGCCGAGCGGCTGCGCGCCGACGCCCTCGTCGCGAAGGTCGACGTCGCGGGCCCCGGCTTCATCAATCTTACGCTGCAGCCGACCGTCTGGGCCAAGGCGCTCGGCACGATCCTGCGCGAGGGCGCGGATTACGGCCGCGTTGCGCCGGTGCCGGGCGCGCCGAAGGTCAACGTCGAATACGTCTCGGCCAATCCGACCGGGCCGATGCATGTCGGCCATTGCCGTGGCGCCGTGTTCGGCGACGCGCTGTGCAGCCTGTTGCAGTTCGCCGGCCGCGACGTCACCCGCGAGTACTACATCAACGACGCCGGCGCGCAGGTCGACGTGCTCGCACGCTCTGCCTTCCTTCGATATCGCGAGGCCCTCGGCGAGGACATCGGCGCGATTCCGGACGGGCTCTATCCCGGCGACTATCTGAAGCCGGTCGGGCAGGCGCTGAAGGCCGAGCACGGCGACAGGCTGAAGGCGATGCCGGAGGCCGAGTGGTTGCCGATCGTGCGCGACAAGGCGATCGCGATGATGATGGCCGAGATCAAGGACGATCTCGCCGCACTCAACATTCGTCACGACGTGTTCTTTTCGGAGCGGTCGCTGATTGCGGGGGCGACCAACAAGGTCGCCGAGACCATCGAATTCCTGCGCGGACGCGGCGATGTTTATGAGGGCCGCCTGCCGCCGCCGAAGGGGGCACCCGTCGAGGACTGGGAGGATCGCGAGCAGCTCCTGTTCCGCGCCACCTCCTTCGGCGACGACGTCGATCGTCCGCTGATCAAGTCGGACGGCAGCTACACCTACTTCGCCTCCGACATCGCGAACCACCGGCACAAGTTCGAGCGCGGCTTCGCCGATCTCATCGACGTGTTCGGCGCCGATCACGGCGGCTACATCAAGCGCATGCAGGCGGCGGTCAAAGCCGTGACCGCGGCGCAGGCCACGCTCGACGTCAAGGTCGTGCAGCTCGTCAAGCTGCTGCGCAATGGCGAGCCGGTGAAGATGTCGAAGCGCTCCGGCGACTTCGTCACCTTGCGGGAAGTTGTTGATGAAGTGGGGCGCGATGCGGTCCGTTTCATGATGCTCTACCGCAAGAATGACGCCGTGCTCGATTTCGACCTCGCCAAGGTCATCGAGCAGTCGCGCGACAATCCGGTCTTCTATGTTCAGTATGGTCACGCGCGGGGCTACTCGGTGTTCCGCAATGCCCGCGACAAGGTCCCGGAGCTTCCGGAAGAGGAGGGCGCCCGGCTGGCGTTTCTGCGCGAGGCCAATCTCGAGCGGCTTTCCGACTCGTTCGAACACGACCTCTTGAAACGGCTGGCGCTCTACCCACGTACGGTGGAGAGCGCGGCCCTGGCGCATGAGCCGCACCGGATCGCCTTCTACCTCTATGAACTTGCAAGTGAATTTCACGCCCACTGGACTCGGGGGCGGGATTTGCCCTATTTACGCTTCATTATCGATGATGATGCAGAATTGACCAAGGCACGCTTGGCCATGGTTCAGGGCGTCGTCTCGGTACTGGCGTCGGGACTTGCGATCTTGGGCGTTAATGCTCCTGATGCAATGCGCTGATTGGGGGAAACACGCGACTTCAGTTGGGGGCCTCAATCTGGCAGGGTCCGCCTTAGGACGCATATGCGGCTCACCCGCAGGGACGCTTCATCACGATGGCTGATCGTTACCAGGACAGACCCTTTCCCGCTGATGGTTTTGGCCGCGGTGGAAACCAGTCGGCCGATGCCGATCCGCTCGCTGAGCTCGCCCGCCTGATCGGACAGAACGACCCCTTCGCACAGTCTGGCCGGGGCACCCCCCAGGCCCAGCCGCGGCCGACGGCCCGGCCCGCGGCGCCGGTTCCCGAGCAGCCCGCACCCGGCATGCCGCCGGCCGGTGCGCCGGCCTGGATGCAGCGTGCCCAGCCGGCCGCAGCCAACCCGTTTGCCGACATGGGGCGTGAGCCTCAGCAGCCCGCGCCGGCGCCGCCGTCGTTTCCGGCCGGCTACCAGGATCCGCGTGCTCAGCCGGCCTTCCCGGAACAGGATTTCGCGCCTGCCGCAGCACCTCGGCCGCAGCCCGGCTTTCCCAATGCCGAGTTTGCCGATCAGCTCTCGAAGCTCGATTACAGCGTCGGCGACTCCCGGCATGGCTTCGCGGAGAATGAGCGCGACTACGACCGTGGCAACGGCTTCGACGACAACGAGCCCGATTCGTCGCGCTATGACGATGCGCTGTTCGGCCAGATGGGCGGCGGACAGCAGGGCTTCCAGGGCGACGATGGTTTCCAGGACGGCCAATACGGCTATCAGGACGGCTACGACGAGGGCGAGGAAGAGGAGCGGCCCCGGCGGCGCAGCGGCATGAGCACGGTGCTCGCGGTGCTCACGCTCGCGGTGGTCGGCACCGGGGGCGCCTATGGCTACAAGACCTACATCTCCTCGGCGCGCACCGGCGAGCCGCCGATCATCCGGGCCGACAACAGCCCGACCAAGATCATGGCGCAGCAGGATACCACGCCGAAGGTGCCGGATCGGCTGCTCGGCAATGATGGCGGCGAGAAGCTGGTGTCCCGCGAGGAAGCCCCGATGGATCTGAACACCCGCGGCGGCGGCAATCCGCGCGTGGTGTTTCCGCAGATGAGCCAGAACGGATCGCCCCCGCCGGCGAGCATGCCGAGTGTCACGCCGGCGCAGATCGCCAACGCCAATGGCACGCTGCCCAACAGTGATCCGCGTCCGATCAAGACGCTCTCCGTCACCGGAGGCAATCCGCCGCCCGCAACGGATGCGCCGATGCCGGCCGCGCCGGCCACCAAGGCGGCGGCAACGAAGGGCCGCAAATCGCCGGCGAATGCCAATGCCTCGGCGGCGACGGACAGCCCGATGCCGCTGACCCCGCAGCCTGCCGCGGCGCCGACGCCCGCACGCATCGCGACGGCCGTTCCGGTCACCGAACAGACCCAGACCGAGCGCACCGGCGGCTATCTGGTCTCGATCTCGTCGCAGGCCAGCGAAGCCGAGGCGATGACGTCGTACAAGTCGGTGCAGGACAAATACGGCGCCGTGCTCGGCAAATATGAGCCGATCATCAAGCGGATGGATCTGGGTGAAAAGGGCGGTGTCAAGTATCGCGCCGCCGTCGGGCCCTTCGCGACGAAGGAAGAGGCCAACAAGATGTGCGGAACGTTGAAAACTGCCGGCGGACAGTGTTTCCCGTTTAGCAACAATTAAGGCTCGCTTGACCGACCCCGAGGCGGGGTCTATGCGGCCCGCATGACCATGCGGGCTTTCATTACCGGCATCTCCGGCCCTGACCTCACCGACGCCGAGCGCGCGTTCATCCGGGATGCGAAGCCCTGGGGCTTCATCCTGTTCAAGCGCAACGTCCAGTCGCCGGCCCAAGTGACTGCCTTGGTTCAGGAATTGCGCGATTGCCAGGGGCGGGCCGACGCCCCGGTCCTGATCGACCAGGAGGGCGGTCGGGTGCAGCGCCTGGGCCCGCCGCACTGGCCGGCCTATCCCGCCGGTATCGTGTTCGACCGTCTCTACGACCTTGATTCGGCCGCAGGCCTCCGCGCCGCCTGGCTCAGCGCCCGCCTGATCGCCGACGATCTGCACAGCCTGGGGATTACCGTCGACTGCCTGCCGCTGGCCGACGTCCCCATCGCCGGCGCCGATGCGGTAATCGGGGACCGGGCCTATGGCACGAATCCGGCCAAGGTGGCGGCCATTGCCCGGGCGGTGACGGAGGGGCTGGAGCAGGGCGGGGTGCTGCCGGTGCTCAAGCACATCCCCGGCCATGGCCGCGCCACCGCCGACAGCCACCATCGGCTGCCGACCGTGGACACTCCGGAATCCGAGCTCGATGCCACCGATTTCGCCGCGTTCAGGCCGCTCGCGGACCTGCCGATGGCGATGACTGCACATGTTGTGTTTAGCGCGATCGACGCCGCCCATCCGGCCACGACTTCTGCGACAATGATCCAGCGGGTGATTCGCGAGCGGATCGGGTTCCAGGGTTTGTTGATGAGTGATGACGTTTCCATGAACGCTTTGGCCGGCTCGATCGCCGAGCGCACGCGCGCGATCGTCGCGGCGGGCTGCGACATGGTTCTGCATTGCAACGGCAAGCTCGACGAGATGCAGGCCGTCGCGGCCGAGACGCCGGAATTGACCGGCCAGGCTTTGATCCGCGCCGATCGCGCGCTGGCAGCGCGCAAGGCACCCACGGGCTTCGACCGCAGCGCTGCGCGCGCCGAGCTCGACGCCCTGATCAACCGGTTGGGACCCGCGAGCGCATGACCGCTGAAATTCTGTCGTTTGAAACCGGCCGTCCCACGACGGAGCTGGCCGAGGCCGAACCGGCGTTGGTCGTCGACGTCGAGGGCTATGAGGGCCCGCTCGACCTGCTGCTCGCGCTGGCGCGGCAGCAGAAGGTCGACCTTGCCAAGATCTCGATCCTGGCTTTGGCCGACCAGTATCTCCAGTTCATCGAAGCCGCGCGCAAGATCCGGCTCGAGCTGGCGGCCGACTATCTGGTCATGGCGGCGTGGCTCGCCTTCCTGAAATCGCGCCTGCTGCTGCCGGAGCCGCCGGCGCAGGAGGGCCCGAGCGCCGAGGAGATGGCGACTGCGCTGGCCAACCGGCTGCGCCGGCTGGAGGCGATCCGCGAGGCCGCCAACCGCCTGATGAACCGGCCGCAGTTCCAGCGTGACGTGTTCCCGCGCGGCAATCCCGAGACGATCGCCGAGGTCCGCAAGCCGAAGTTCACGGCGACGCTGTTCGACCTGCTGTCGGCCTACGCCATCCAGCGCCAGGCGCGGGTCGTGACCTCGGTCCATATGGCCAAGCGCAACGTCTGGTCGCTCGCCGAGGCGCGCGCGACGCTCGAACGGCTGGTCGGGATGACCGAGGTCTCCGACGACTGGGGATGTCTCGACGACTATCTGCTGACCTATGTGCCCGAGCCCACGCAAAAGGCCACCGTCTTCGCCTCGAGCTTCGCGGCCGTGCTGGAGCTGGTCCGCGAAGGCAAGCTCGAACTGAACCAGAAGCAGGCGTTCGCGCCGCTGTATTTTCGTAAGCGTCCACCGAACCAGCCCGGCGCCATGGCTGCGCCGGACTTGACGGTTGAGTAACGAAGAAGGAGACCCTGCCATGGCAAGCTTGGCGGAACTGCGGATGGAAGAGCCCGACGAGATCGCGACGAGCGAGCCTGAGGTGCGCCCCGAAGAGTTGCGCATCCTGGAGGCGCTGCTGTTTGCCTCGGCCGAGCCGCTCGAGCAGGCGACGCTTGCCAAGCGTATGCCTGAAGGTGTCGATATCAAGGCCGCGCTGGCGCAGCTGCAGGCGGAGTACGCCAATCGCGGCGTCAATCTCGTGCGCGTGGCCAGCAAATGGACGTTCCGCACCGCGGGCGATCTGGCCTGGCTGATGACGCGCGAGAGCACCGAGACCCGCAAGCTGTCGCGCGCGGCGATCGAAGTGCTTGCCATCGTTGCCTATCACCAGCCGGTGACGCGCGCCGAGGTCGAAGAGATCCGTGGCGTGGTGACCTCCAAGGGCACGCTCGACGTGCTGCTGGAGACCGGCTGGATCAAGCCGCGTGGGCGGCGCAAGACGCCGGGCCGGCCGCTCACCTTCGGCACCACCGACGCGTTCCTCGCGCAGTTCAGCCTGGAGACCCTCGGCGATCTGCCGGGCCTCGAAGAGCTGAAGGGCACAGGCCTGCTGGATTCGCGGCTGCCGACCGGCTTTACCGTTCCGACGCCGTCGGACGATCCGACGCTGCGCGAGGACGAGGAGCCGTTGGATCCGGGCGATCTCGACCTGGCGCTGGCGCCCGCAGTCGAGGCCGAGCCGGGCGAAGCAAAAGCGGCAGAGGCGGAGACGTCCGAGGCGGAAACGGCCGTCGCCGAGACGGGCTTTGTCGACACCGGTTCCGTCGAAACGCTGCTCGATACCGCAGAGGCCGGTGTCGCGGAGGCCGGAATCGCGGAAGCTGAGGCTGCCGTTCTGGATGACGAGACTTCGTCGCATGTTGCCGTCGGTGATCTGGAGATATCGACCGTCGAGGTGGACGCTGAAACCAGCGAGACGGGCCTCGAGGTCGAGGAGCTTGACGACGAGGAACTCGACGTCGAGGAGGGCGAAGTCGAGGACGTCGCGGCCGAGCAGGAGCAAGAGGCTGTTGCTGAGCTGGCCGACGCTTCGGCGGAGGAGAACGACACCGAGTCCGATATCGACGATGACGCCGAGGGCGATGCCGAGGCCGGCGAGGGTGACCGCGATACCGACGAGGATGGCTCGCCGGACCGAGAGGCGTAACGGCCGGTGCGGCGTTAACACTCGCGTTATTACGTAGCTCCGGCCGCGATTTGCCGGAGCTTAAGTGCTTGTTTTTGGGGGCGGCGACGCCTACCTTCCGCCCCAGATCGGGCTATCCGCGCGCTGTTTTCGGCCCCAGCCGCATGGTGTTCGTTGCTGTTTCGCAATCGAATGCTAGAAGCGAAGTGTCGCGGCCAAGCCCATGGATATGGCGCGGTTTCGGCGGTAGCGTCGACGGGCAGCTGAGGGAAGGCTGCGCCGGTGTTTGGAGGGTTGCAGGATGGGTTCGCTTAGCATTTGGCACTGGATCGTGGTGATCGCGGTCGTCCTGCTGTTGTTCGGGCGCGGCAAGATCTCCGATCTGATGGGCGACGTCGCGCAGGGCATCAAGGCCTTCAAGAAGGGCATGCAGGACGACGACAAGGCGCCGGAGAAGACCGAGCCGGTCAAGTCGATCGATCACGGCGCCACGCCTTCGGCCACCCGCACGGATGTCGGCAGCAAAGCCGTTTGATCTGCGCGTGAAGGGCGCGGGCGGCGCGCGCTCCCGCAAGGGTGGACCTGCTCGGACGGGGCAGGGCGGGACCAGAGACGTCGTCGCGTAGGCGGATTGTTAGATGTTCGATATCGGGTGGAGTGAGCTGCTCGTCATTGGGGTCGTCGCGCTGATTGCGATCGGCCCCAAGGAGCTTCCGGGCGTTCTGCGCATGGTCGGGCAGTGGATGGGCAAGGCCCGCCGGATGGCGTCCGAATTCCAGGGCCAGTTCCAGGAAGCCATGCGCGAGGCCGAGATGGCCGACCTCAAGAAGAGCTTCGACGAGGTCAAGGAGGCCGCGAGCGGCTTCTCCCCGAGCGGCATGATGTCGTCGCTGCAGCGTGACGTCGACAAGGCGCTCGACATCGAGGGCGTGGACAAGCCCGCAGAGCCGATCATTCCGACCTCGCCGGAGCCGGTGGCTTCCGCCGAGACGCCCGTCACCCCGACCACACCTGTGCCTCCGACTCCGGAAACCTTCGTGGAAGCCGAGGCGCATCAGGCCGTCAGCGAGCCGCTGGCCATCGTGCGCGAGATCAAGCCCGAGCCGCAGCCCGCCGATCCGGCCGCGTCTTCTGAGGCCGAACGTCTGAAGGACGCCAAAGCGTCATGAGCGCCGAAGACATCGAGGCCAGCAAAGCCCCATTGATGGACCATCTGATCGAGCTGCGGTCGCGTCTGATCAAGGCGCTGCTCGGCTTCGGCCTAGCGTTCATCTTCTGCTTCTTGTTCGCCAAGCAGATCTACAACATCCTGGTGCTGCCGTTCGTCTGGGTCGCGGGACCGGAGAACAGCAAGTTCATCTACACGCAGCTGCTCGAATATTTCGTCACGCAGCTCAAGCTCGCGATGTTCGGCGCGGGCTTCATCTCGTTCCCGATCATCGCGACGCAGATCTACAAGTTCGTCGCGCCCGGGCTGTACCGCCACGAACGCAATGCGTTCCTGCCCTATCTGATCGCGACACCCGTCTTCTTCGTCCTCGGCGCCATGCTGGTCTATTTTGCGGTGTGGCCGATGATCGTGCGCTTCTCGCTCGGCATGCAGCAGCTCGGCGGTCCCGAGACGGCGCAGATCGCATTGATGCCCAAGGTCGGCGAGTATCTTTCGCTGATGATGTCGCTGATCTTCGCCTTCGGCATCGCCTTCCAGCTGCCGGTGATCCTGACCCTGCTCGGCCGGATCGGCATCGTCACCTCGCAGATGCTGAAGGAGAAGCGGCGCTATTTCATCGTCATCGCCTTCATCATTGCCGCCGTGCTGACGCCGCCGGACGTGCTGAGCCAGGCTTCGCTGGCGCTGCCGCTGCTGGCGCTCTATGAAGGCGCGATCATCGCGGTCGGCATTGTCGAGAAGCAGGCGGCTGCGGCCAAGTCCGGTTCCGACAAGTCCGGAGCCGACTCATCGTCGGGCTCGGGCAATCTGCCGGCCAACCCGTCAGAATAGGGCGATCAGGTTGCCCGGGTTCGCCCGGGCGCCTGTTCCCATCGGCGGCCATTCGCGGTAGTGCATGCGCGCCCGCGGATGCCGCGGCGACTCGCCCCTGTCTTTTCGTTCCCAGGACCGAACGACCATGCACGACATCAAATCGATCCGCGACAATCCGCAAGGTTTCGATGCGGCGCTGACGCGCCGGGGTCTCGCGCCGCTGTCGTCGCAGCTGCTCGCCATCGACGAGCGGCGGCGTGCCGCGATCCTGGCCTCCGAGCAGGCGCAGGCCCGGCGCAACGCGGCCTCCAAGGAGATCGGCGAGGCCAAGAAGGCCAAGGACGATTCGCGCGCGTCCGCGCTGATGGAGGAGGTCGCCAAGCTCAAGACGACGATGCCGGAGCTGGAAGCTGCTGCGAAGCAGGCCGACGAGGAGCTCGCGCGCGAACTGTCCGCGATCCCCAATCTGCCGCTCGACGAAGTGCCCGACGGCAAGGACGAGCACGACAATGTCGAGCGTCACGTGTTCGGCGCCAAGCGCAACTACGCCTTCGCCCCGAAGCCGCATGACGACATCGGCACCGCTCTCGGCATGGACTTCGAATCGGCGGCGAGGCTGTCGGGCGCGCGGTTCGTTGTGCTGAAGAAGGGGCTGGCACGGCTCGAGCGCGCGATCGGGCAGTTCATGCTCGACCTGCACACGACCGAGCATGGCTACACCGAGATCAATCCGCCGCTGCTGGTGCGCAACGACGTGATGTTCGGCACCGGACAGCTGCCGAAATTCGAAGACGATCAGTTCTGGGCCGTGAGGGGTGAACTGCTCATCGCGCCCGATGAGCGTCTGAAGACCGATCGGCTCGGCCTCATTCCCACCGCCGAGGTCGCGCTGACCAATCTCGTGCGCGAATCGATCGTCGACGAGAAGGAGCTGCCGATGCGGCTCACCGCGCTGACGCCGTGCTTCCGCGCGGAAGCCGGTGCGGCCGGACGCGATACCCGCGGCATGATCCGTCAGCACCAGTTCACCAAGGTTGAGCTGGTGTCGATCACCACGCCGGAGACCAGCAAGGACGAGCACGAGCGCATGCTGGCCTGCGCCGAGGAGGTGCTGCGCCGGCTCGATCTGCATTATCGCGTCATCACGCTGTGCACCGGCGACATGGGCTTCTCGTCGCAGAAGACCTACGACATCGAGGTCTGGATGCCCGGGCAGGGTGACGGCGGCGCCTTCCGGGAGATCTCGAGCTGTTCGGTCTGCGGCGACTTCCAGGCCCGCCGCATGGACGCGCGCTATCGCGGCAGCGACGGCAAGCCGCGCTTCGTGCACACATTGAACGGCTCCGGCACCGCCGTCGGCCGGGCGCTGATCGCGGTCATGGAGACCTATCAGCAGGCGGACGGCTCGATTGCCGTGCCCGACGTGCTGCAACCCTATATGGGCGGCCTCAAGGTGGTCGCTGCTCAGTAGGCGGCGAACTCCATCCAAGCGCGGTCGCCGCTTGCGCGGCGTCCGCCTATCCGTATGCTCGATGCTGTTCAGCGGCTGCTTTTCAGAGTGGGCGCCATGGCCCTGCATCGGGATATTTTCTGGATTGGGCGGCAATGGGCCGTCACCGGCTCCGGCATCCAGGCGGTCGATCAGCGCCTCAAGGGCGCGTTCGACGTCGCTCGTGCGGCGGTGTGGGATGACGGCTTGGCAGAGGCTCTCAGCCCTCAACCATGGTTCAACGCGGCTGACTTCGAGAAGGCGCTGAACGTCGCGCGGGCCCGGTTTCCAGCGGAGCCGCGGCCCGAGGCTGCAGCGGCGGCGCCTGCGCCGAAAGCGCCCAACGGATCTTCCACCTCCGCAGTCCCGCTCCGGCTCGGCGCCGGCGGCAAACTCGCGAGGTTCCTGCCGCAGTGGCGCGTCCGGTCGTGAGTCGCTGAGGCAGCCCTGTCAGCCGGTTTGCCTCGATACTGCGCAGCGGTTAAGACACGCCGGCAATGTCTTGAACGGGATGGAAGGGCGGCCATGCGGATTCTCTGCACCAATGACGACGGGATCCACGCGCCCGGCCTGAAGGTGATCGAGGAGATCGCGCGCGCGCTGTCCGACGACGTCTGGATCGTCGCCCCCGAGCTCGACCAGTCCGGCGTGTCGCATTCGTTGTCGCTGAACGATCCGCTGCGGCTGCGCGAGGTTGGTCCCCGGCATTTCGCGGTCCGCGGCACGCCGACCGACTGCGTGATCATGGGCGCCCGGCACATCCTCGGAGAGAAGCGTCCGGATCTGGTGCTGTCCGGGGTCAACAAGGGCCGCAACGTTGCCGAGGACGTGGTTTATTCCGGCACCATCGCCGGTGCCCTCGAAGGCACAATCCTCGGCCTGCCGTCCTTCGCGCTGTCGCAGGAGTTCAGCATCGCGACGCGCGACAAGCCGTCCTGGGATACCGCGCTGAAGTTCGGCCCGCAGATCATCCGCAAGGTGCTGGACGCGGGCGTGCCGAAGAACACTGTCATCAACGTCAACTTCCCATCCTGCGCGCCCGACGAGGTCCGCGGCATCGTCGTCACCCGCCAGGGCAAGCGCAATCTCGGTTTCTTGAAGGTCGATGAGCGCCGCGACGGGCGCGGCAATCCGTATTTCTGGATCGGTTTTGATCGCGCTGCCGCCCTCGACGTTCCCGATGAGGGGACGGATCTCGCGGCGCTGGCCGCGCACTACGTGTCGGTGACGCCGCTCCGTCTCGACCGCACCGATGAGGCGTTCTCCGGCAAGCTCAAGGACATCCTCGGCTGACCGCGGGCTTCAGGCCGGCCTTTGCCAGACCGGCTTCCTAGCCTTGCGGCTCGGCGCTGCGAAGAGCGTGCTCGATGGCCTTGCTCAGCGTCTCCAGCTGAAACGGCTTCTGCAGGGCAGGCCGGTCGCGATATTCCTCGGGCAGCCCGGATGAGCCATATCCGGTCGCGAAGATGAAGGGGCGGTTGCGGGCCTTGATGAGATCGGCCACCGGCGAGATCACCTTGCCGTTGACGTTGACGTCGAGGATCGCGACGTCGAAATAGGTGCTCTCGGCCAGCTTCATCGCCTCGCCGATCTCGCCGGCCTCGGCCGCAACGGTGTAGCCGAGCTCCTCGAGCATGTCGGCCACCATCATCCTGATCATGACTTCGTCTTCAACCAGAAACACAGAGCCGCGTGGCGGCCGCGGTGCAGTCATGATGTCAGTCCTTGCCCATACTCAATTTGACGCTCGCAAATAACCGCTCGCAGCGCAACGTCAACAACGTCGTCCTTGGCACGTCGTCTCCGCGCAGCGTGGGCAAAATCGTCCCGCAAGGTGAACGAAGTCGGTTGCCGCTGGTTCCTTGGTCGGAATGGTTTTGTGTCAGCAATCGCGATCTTTCCCCCGTAGTCACCGCGGTGTGCGGAAATTCGCTGCGCAACAGGCTGGTGATGATCTAAATTGGTGCAGGCGAACAACCGAAACGGCGATGCCCCCGACACCTCCGCCCGAAAAGATGATGTTTCAGCTGACCCTGCGGCGACGCGGGATCAGCGACCAGGCCGTGTTGCGCGCGATGGAGGAGGTGCCGCGGGAGGAGTTCGTGCTGCCGGCCGACCGGCCCGACGCCTACCGCGACAGCGCCATGGCGATCGCCTGCGGGCAGACCATCAGCCAGCCCTTCGTGGTCGCCTATATGACTGAGCAGCTCAAGCTGCAGAAGACCCACCGCGTGCTCGAGATCGGGACCGGCTCGGGGTACCAGGCTGCCGTACTGTCCCGGCTCACCGCCAACGTGCTGACGGTGGAGCGATTCCGGACCTTGGCCGACAAGGCGCGGGAGCGGCTGGAGAAGCTGAACTGCTTCAACGTCGAGGTCCTGCTCGGGGATGGCTACGCGCTGCCATCAGGCGCCGGCCAGTTCGACCGCATCATCGTGACCGCGGCGATGGACGAAATTCCCCAGAGCCTGCTCGACCGGCTGGAGCCCGACGGTATCCTGATCGCACCGGTGGGGCCCGCCCACGGTGTGCAGACCCTCGTGAAGGTGACGCGAAGCGGCGATCATTTCGAACGAAAAGAGCTCGTCGACGTGCGATTTGTGCCGGCAATTCCGGGGATTGCGCGCGAACTTTAAACGAGCGGATCAGCAAGTCCGCCAACGCTTTATTCGCGGCTTAAGCGCTTATTTACCGCGGCTGTGTTTACTCGAATTCGTTGTTTGTTGCGTACGAGTGAGTAACCATGCCCGCTACCGTCGAGTTGCTTCGCTCGCGCCGCCTGCCGCAGGTTGCGGCGCTGGCGCTGATGTCGTTCGGCGTCGCCGGCTGCAGCGCCGACATGTCGACGCGGCTGTCCCAGACGCAAAATCCCTTTTCGAACCCGTTTGCCTCCGATTCCACCGGATCGGTGCCGGCGCAGCCGGCTCGGCAGCATCAGCAATATAGCCAGCAGCCATACACTCCGGCGCCCGCGCCAGCGCCGGCCTATTCGTCCTCGGCCTTGCCGCCGCCCGTGGTCGGTGCGCCGCAGTCTTATCCGTCCGGCGGTGGCGCCGGAGGCGTATCCGGAGGCGGGCGCGGCGTGGCATCGTATGCGCCGCCGGCACCCGTTCCGCCAGCGCCAGCACCGCAGGCCTATGCCCAGCCGGCGCGTTCCTATGCGCCGCCGGCGCAGCCGCAGCTCGAGACCACCGGCGCCGTGCCGCCGCGCTCGGTCGCGGCCGCGCGTCCTGCCGGCGGTACCAAGATCATCGTCGGCACCAGTGATACGCTCGACATCCTCGCCAAGCGCTATCGCGTGACCCCGGCCGAAATCCTCGCGGCCAATGGCTACAAGGGGCCGCGCGCGCTGTCGCCCGGCCAGCAGTTGATCATCCCGCATCCGGGAGCAGGGGTCGTCGCCGCTGCTCCGGCAGCGCAGCCCGTCGCCGCCGCGGCGCCGATGGTTGCGCCGAAGCCGGTTGCGGTGGCTGCGCCCGCGGCGCCGTCCACGGTGCATTTCGTCAACCGCGGCGAAACGCTCGCCAGCATCGCGCGCCAGAATCACGTCACGGCGGCGGAGCTCGCCCGCGCCAACAATCTCGATCAGGCTTCACCCTTGAAGCTCGGTGCCAGGCTGACCGTCCCTGGCAGGCCCGCAGCGGTTGCTGCTGCGCCCGTGGCTCCGGTCGCAACCGTTCCCCAGGCGGTTGCGACCGTGCCGGCCCCGCTGCCGACCACGCGGGTGGCCGCTGCCGGCCCCGTGCAGAGTGCCCGTCTGGCTCAGGCCAATCCGGCACCCGAGAAGGAAGAGGAGCCGGCGCGTCCGGCCGAGACCACCAGCTCGCTGCCGACCTTCCGCTGGCCGGCGCGCGGCAAGGTGATCACGAGCTACGGCGCCAAGACCAACGGCAAGTCCAATGACGGCATCAACATCGCCGTGCCCGAGGGCACGCCGGTGAAGGCCGCCGAGGATGGCGTCGTGGCTTACGCCGGCAACGAGTTGAAGGGTTATGGCAATCTGGTCCTGGTGCGGCATTCCAACGGCTACGTCACCGCATATGCCCATGCGAGTGAGCTGATGGTGAAGCGCGGTGATCCGATCAAGCGCGGCCAGGTCATTGCCAAGTCGGGTCAATCGGGAGAAGTCGGATCGCCGCAGCTCCACTTCGAGATCCGCAAGGGATCGTCGCCGGTTGACCCGCTGCAATTCCTCAACGGGGCGTAAGGCGTCGACGCCCCTTGTCCTAAAATTCGAGGGCTCGCCCATCGGCGAGCCCTTTTTCGTTTGCGCGCGATGTTGCCGCAATGACGGAGTTTGAGGCGGCCTGATTGCCATATGCTCGCTGGTCATCGCCTGCGACAGCGGGCGATCCAGTCGACACCGGCTTCTTGAGTCTCACGACCGCCTCGGCGTACTGGATGCCCCGCCTGCGCGGGGCATGACCAAGAGAGGATGAGGCGGGCGCAGTTCGCGCCGTTACTTCGCGCTCAGCCGCACGCCGAGACGACCGGCGAGATCCTGCGTGAACTGCCAGGCGACGCGGCCGGAGCGGGAGCCGCGCGTCGTCGACCATTCCAGCGCCTCGCGCTGCAGCTCGTCCTCGTCGACTGCAATGCCGAAATGGCTGCAATAGCCCCGGACCATCGCCAGATATTCGTCCTGGCTGCAGCGGTGGAAGCCGAGCCACAGGCCGAAGCGGTCGGACAGCGAGACCTTTTCCTCGACGGCCTCGCCCGGGTTGATCGCGGTCGAGCGCTCGTTCTCGATCATATCGCGCGCCAGCAGATGGCGGCGGTTCGAGGTCGCGTAGAGAATGACGTTCTCGGGACGGCCCTCGATGCCGCCTTCGAGCACGGCCTTGAGCGACTTGTAGGACGCGTCATTGCCGTCGAACGACAGGTCGTCGCAGAACACGATGAAGTGGAACGGCGCGGCGCGCAGGATGTCCATCAGCGCCGGCAGGCTCTCGATGTCCTCGCGGTGAATCTCGATCAGCTTCAGCCGGTCGGCCGGCTGCCGCGCAACGTTGATGTTGGCGTGCGCGGCCTTCACCAGCGACGACTTGCCCATGCCGCGCGCGCCCCACAACAGGGCGTTGTTGGCGGGCAGGCCGTTGGCGAAGCGCTCGGTGTTCTCGATCAGGATGTCGCGCATCCGGTCGATGCCCTTGAGCAGGTCGATCTCGACGCGGCTGACGCGCGGCACCGTCGAGAGCCGGCCGTCCGGATGCCAGACGAACGCGTCGGCTGCATTCCAGTCCAGCGCCGGCTTGGCACGCGTTTGAGTTGCCGCCAGATGCGCTGCAATCGCTTCCAGCGCGCAGGCGATCCGCTCGGGCGTTTCGTCGGGCGCGGGGCCGGCGGGACGTTTTGCCGCGACCTTCGAGGGCCGTCGCAGCGCGGGCGCGGAGCCTTTTGCGGCGGGTTTGGGAGCTGCTTTGGCGGCGGGGCGGGGCGGGGCTTTGGCTGGTTTTTTCGACATCTGCAAGTTCCTGATGGGGCAGCCATATCGGGCTGCGCCCGCCGCCGCAAGCGGGGCGAAATCGCGGGGCCGTGCGCCTTGCTATTGGGACCGCGGCCGCTATATTCCGCGCGAAATTCGCAAGAGGCCGGCCCGCGCCAACAGAATGCGTGGTTCGCCGGCTATTTCCGTCTCACCGGGCACTGGCCCACGAGGATCGACCGCATGCTGATTACCCCCGCCTATGCCCAGGCCGCCGGTGCTGGTGGCGACACCAACAGCATGCTGATGTCGCTGCTGCCGTTCGCGCTGATCTTCGTGATCATGTACTTCCTGATCCTGCGGCCGCAGCAGAAGAAGGTCAAAGAGCACGCCGATCTCGTCAAGAACGTCCGCCGCGGCGACACGATCGTCACGCAGGGCGGCCTGGTCGGCAAGGTCACCAAGGTCGTCGATGACGACCAGGTCGAGTTCGAGATCGCCGATGGCGTCCGCGTCCGGCAGATGCGCCAGATGATCACGGGCGTGCGCACCAAGGGCGAGCCCGCCAAGGCGGACGCAAAGGACGACAAGAAGGACGAGAAGGCCGCGAGCTGATCGTTGCCCGGCCGGCGCACAGGCGGCCTTCGCCTGATCTGATGTTCTGATTTCCCCGGGCCGGCTTTCGGCCCTTACGGACACCTCTCATGTTGTATTTCACGCGGTGGAAGGCGCTGGGCATCATTTTCACGGCGCTCGTGGTGTGCCTGTGCGCGGTGCCCAACTTCTTCCCCGAAGCGACGGTCAAGACCTGGCCCGCCTGGGCGCAGCGTCACATCGTTCTCGGTCTCGACCTGCAGGGCGGCTCGTATCTGCTGCTCGAGGTCGACTCCAACTACGTCAAGAAGGAGCGGCTCGATGCCGTGCGCGACGACGTTCGCCGCACGCTGCGCGATGCCAAGATCGGCTACACCGGATTGGCGAGCAAGGGCGACGGCGTCGAGGTCCGCATCACCAAGGACTCCGACGTTTCGACCGCGCTGTCCAAGCTGCGTGATCTCTCCCAGCCGCTCGGCGGCCTCCTCGGCTCCAGCGGCCAGCGCAGCCTCGAGGTCAGCGATGCCGGCAACAGCCTGATCCGCCTGACGATCCCGCAGGCCGCGATCACCGAGCGCGTCCGCCAGACCATCGAGCAGTCGATCCAGATTGTGGAGCGCCGCATCAACGAGCTCGGCACTGTCGAACCCGTGATTCAGCGCCAGGGCACCGACCGCATCCTGGTGCAGGTGCCGGGCTTGCAGGATCCGACCGAGCTCAAGAACCTGCTCGGCAAGACCGCCAAGATGGAATTCCGCATGGTCGACACCACGGTGTCGCCTGAGCAGGCGCTGCAGGGTCGGGTGCCGCCGGACTCCGAAGTGCTGCAGAGCGCCACGTCTCCCAACCAGCCCTATGTCGTAAAGAAGCAGGTGCTGGTGTCGGGCGGTGATCTCTCGGACGCCCAGACCGGCTTCGATCAGCGCACCAACGAGCCGATCGTCTCCTTCCGCTTTAATTCGGCCGGCGCCCGCAAATTTGCGCAGGCCACGACCGAGAACGTCAACCTGCCTTTCGCGATCGTGCTCGATAACAAGGTGATCTCGGCGCCCGTGATCCGCGAGCCGATCACCGGCGGCTCGGGCCAGATCTCCGGCAATTTCACTGTGCAGTCTGCCAACGAGCTGGCGATCCTGCTGCGTGCTGGCGCGCTGCCGGCGCCGCTCACGGTGATCGAGGAACGCACCGTCGGCCCGGGTCTCGGCGCCGATTCGATCGCCAAGGGCGAGCTCGCCTCCTATGTCGGCTCGATCCTGGTCATCGTGTTCATGCTGGTGACCTACCGGCTGTTCGGTGTGTTCGCCAACATCGCCGTGGTCGTGAACGTTGCGATGATATTCGGCGTGCTGTCGCTGCTGAACGCCACGCTGACCTTGCCGGGCATCGCCGGCATCGTTCTGACGGTCGGCATTGCGGTGGACTCGAACGTGCTGATCTATGAGCGCATCCGCGAGGAGCTGCGCGGCGGCCGTAACGCGATCTCGGCGATCGATGCCGGCTTCAAGCGCGCGCTGGCGACCATTCTCGACTCCAACATCACCACCTTCATTGCCGCCGCCGTGCTGTTCTACATCGGCACCGGCCCGGTGCGCGGCTTCGCCGTGACGCTCGGCATCGGCATCCTCACCACGGTCTTCACCGCCTTCACGCTCACCCGCCTCATCGTGGCGGCATGGGTGCGGTGGAAGCGGCCGCAAAGCGTGCCAATCTAGGAGCTAAAGTGACACACTGGGTTCTCATCGGGCTTGGCATCCTGATCGCGGTGCTGACGGTGGTCAGCGCGCTCGGCCTGCTGCCGTCGCTGCGCATCGTTCCCGACGACACGCATTTCGACTTCACGCAGTTTCGCCGCATCAGCTTCCCGATCTCGGCGGCGCTGTCGATCCTGGCGATCGTGCTGTTCTTCACGCATGGCCTGAATCTGGGTATCGACTTCCGCGGCGGCAGCTTGCTCGAGGTGCGGGCCAAATCGGGTCCCGCCGACATTGCGGGGATGCGCGCTAAACTGTCGACGCTTGGCCTCGGCGAGGTGCAGTTGCAGCAGTTCGGCGGTCCCGAGGGCGTGCTGATCCGTGTCGCCGAGCAGCCCGGCGGCGACATCGCGCAGCAGGAAGCTGCCAACAAGGTGAAGGCTGCGATCGGCGATTCCGTCGAATATCGTCGCGTCGAGGTGGTTGGTCCGCGCGTGTCCGGCGAGTTCCTGGCCGTCGGCATGCTCGGCCTCATGCTCGCGATCGTCTCGATCCTGATCTATCTCTGGTTCCGCTTCGAGTGGCAGTTCGCGCTCGGCGCCATGATCGCCAACGTCCACGACATCGTGCTGACGATCGGCTTCATGTCGATCAGCCAGGTCGATTTCGACCTGACCAGCATCGCGGCACTGCTGACGATTCTCGGCTATTCGCTCAACGACACCGTCGTCATCTACGACCGTATCCGCGAGATGCTCAGGCGCTACAAGAAGATGCCGATGCCGCAGCTGCTCAACGAGTCGATCAATTCGACCTTGTCGCGCTCGATCATCACCCACGTCACGGTGACGCTGGCGCTGCTGGCGCTGCTCCTCTTCGGCGGCCCGGCGATCCACAGCTTCACCGCGGTCATGATGTTCGGCGTCGTGCTGGTCGGCACCTACACCTCGATCTTCATCGCGTCTCCCATCCTGATTTATCTCGGCGTGCATGCGATGCGTGCCGAGGCGCAGGACGACAAGCCGGCGGCGAAGAAGAAAACCCCGTGATTCGAAGGATGCTTGCCTTTGGATCATATCCAGAGGCAGCAGGTTGATCTCGGACATGGCCACTGCGAACGACACACCACACTTTCCGCGGTCCGCACCGATCGACGGCTACGGCAAAGGCGGCTTCGCCTTCGCCGACATGTCGCATCGCGGCTCGCTGCTTTGCCTGCCGGATTCGATCTGGGCCTGGGACGTCATCCAGCCGAGCCAGATCGACCGCTATTCCTTGCAGCGCGTGTTCGATGCGGCCAACAAGATCGACACGCTGATCGTCGGGACCGGAAATGAAGTCTGGATCCCGCCGGCGCCGCTGCGCGCGGCGTTGCGCGGCGTATCCGTCGTGCTCGACGCCATGCAGACAGGCCCTGCCATCCGCACCTACAACGTCATGATCGGCGAGCGGCGGCGGGTCGCCGCAGCGCTGATCGCGGTGCCATGAGCGAGGCCGCCGCCAGCACCAGCGATGCCGCGTTCTGTGCAAGCCTGGTCCGCGAGCACGATTTCGACCGCTATGCCTCGACGCTGTTCGTCACGCCGGAGATTCGGCGTGCCTTGCTGTCGCTTTATGCGTTCAATGTCGAGGTGAGCCGGATCCGCGATCTGGTCACGCAGCCGCTGCCGGGCGAGGTTCGCCTGCAATGGTGGCGCGACTCATTGACGGGCCTTGAGCACGGCGGCGTCGAAGGCAATCCCGTCGCTGCCGAGCTGCTGCTGACGGTGCAGCGCTTTGCTCTCCCGGTCGATCGGCTGACGCGTCTGGTGGATGAGCATCAGTTCGACCTCTACAACGACCCGATGCCGACCATGGCGGCCCTCGATGCGTATCTCAGTGATACAAGCGGGACACTGTTTGCGTTGGCTGGACGTATCGCGGCCGGGGCCTTCGAGAACATCGACCATCTTGCCCACCACGCCGGCGTCGCGCTCGGCCTGCTGCAGGTGATCGCGTCCCTGCCGCGGGATGCCGCTCACCGGCAGATCTATGTGCCGCTGGATCTCCTCGCGCGCCATGGCGTCGGTCAGGAGGAGGTCTTTGCAGCCAAGGCTACGCCGGCCATCCAGGCCATGCTGACCGATCTGCGTGGTCAGGCGTTGCAGCATCTCGATCACACGCTGGAACTGGCGGGCCAGGCGCCGCCAGCGGTGCGGCCCGCTCTGTTGCCGCTTGCGCTCGTCCGTCTCGATCTCGCGCGGGGCGCTCCAGATCCGTTCCGGCCACAGCCCCGCTCGCATCTGGCGACGCTCTGGACCTTGTGGCGCGCGGCCAGATCGGCCACCTTTCGCGCGCGCTGATGCGTTTGCCGCCTCAGGCGGTCGGCATCGCGTTCCAGAGCGGCGGGCTGTGCAGCAGCCTCGGCATGTCCGGTGCCTCGTGACGATGGATCGTGCAGCGTGTGTCCCACACGACGAGATCACCGCCGCGGCAGGTGTGGGCCCAACTGAATTCAGGCCGTTCGGCAAGCTGCCAGAGGTCGTCGAGCAGCGCGTCCGATTCGTCCTGCTCGAGGCCGACGACATAGGAATGACGGCGCTGGCCGAGCGCCAGCAGCGAGCGGCCGGTGTCGGCGTGAAGGCCTACCAGCGGATGCACCGGACCCGCGACGATGGTGCGGCGGCCGTCATCAGCCATGTCGATCGTGCGGTGACGAACCTTCAGATGAGCGACGCGGCTGCGCAGCGTCGGCGATAGCGCGTTATATGCGGCGTACAGGCTGCAAAAGGACAGGCTGTCGCCGAGCATCGTGCCATAGGACGTGTAGTGGAGATCCGCATGGCCGAAGCGCCGGCTGAACGCGGCGATGTCGCGCTCGGTGAGACGCTGGCCGCGCACGAGCAGCACCTGATGCTTGAGCAGCGCGCGCATGAAGGAGGCGAACGCCCAGTCGTCGAAGGATCGGAGGTCGACATTGCAGACCTCGGCACCGAGCGCCTTTCCGGTCGGGAGCACCTGGACGAGGCTGCTTTCGGCGTTTCGCGCAACGTTGCTTCTGTGACTCACTTGCGTCGTCTCCCAAGTTTCACCAGCACAGCCAATCAACCATTGTAATTTGTCGGGGTTGTTTCGGCTCGGAGGCAATTCGCGGAAGGATCGCGGCACGATCTGCCGATTGTCGGCACACTCTGCCGCTCTGAGTCAGAAGTTGGACGCTTCAAGGCGGCGCGCGACGAAATATGCAGCAAGCTGCAAGTCGTTCGCAGGCAATGTGCCGCTCAGGCAGGCGTCGCCGTTGCACGAACGAATCAGCGGGGACGTTGTGTTCCCTTGATCTGAGTCCGGTGCATGATTCGCCTCGCATGATCGTCGAACGGATCGCGCCGGTGCATCGTGCTACGATTGTCCCAAATGACGAGATCGCCAACCTTCCAGACATGCTCCCAAGCGAATTCCGGTCGCATGACGTAGGTCCAGAGTTCGTCGAGCAGCGCTTCCGACTCGGCGAGTTCCAGTCCGACCAGATACGCGTTGCGCCGCCGGCCGAGATAGAGCATCTGCCGGCCGGACTCGGGATGCGTGCAGACCAGCGGATGGACAGCGCCGGGCGACGTGCGAGGATCATCCGTCGGCGTCACGCCTTGGCGTACGAAGCCGCCACTGTTGTAGGTGCCGTCGTGCTTGATCTTCAGGTCTGCGATGCGACGCTTCAAATCAGCGGGCAGCGCGTCGTACACCGCGTACATGCTGCAGAACGAGGTATTGCCGCCGACGGGCGGAATCTCCAGCGCATAGAGCGCGCTCGCGATCGGCGGCGTGTCGAGATAGGACATGTCGGTGTGCCACACCGCTTCTCCGGCGCCGAGACTGCCGATCGCCTCGCCGTTCACCTTCACGTTCGAGACGATGTAGATTTCAGGCAGGCCGTCGACGAAGCGGCGGCCGTTTTCCTGGATCGGTGCGAAATCCAGGTCCCCGAATCGGCGGCTGAAGGCGATCAGGTCCTGGTCGGTCAGGCTTTGCCCGCGCACCAGAAGCACAGAATGGTCGTGGAAGGCGCCGAGCAGGGTCGTGAACGCCTGATCGTCGAGATGCCGCAGATCGACGTTGCGGATCTCGGCGCCGAGTTGCGCGCCGGTCGGGATGATCTCGAGCGATGAAGGCTGAGTGGCTGGGTGCACGCGGGCTTCAACGTTCATGGCCAATCCTCCCGACCGATTGTGCGGCCCACGATAGACTACCGCGGCCATTCTTCGAAGTCTCGTCCGCTCACGTCGACGGCAGCTTGAGCTCTGCCTCGAAATTGAATCGGTCGCGCAGGTTCTTCCGCGAGTCCAGGATGTCCTTGAGGAAGGCGCGATCGCTGTCGCTCGTGATCATCGGCTCGATCAGGTCGATCTGGTTCATCGCGACCAGCTGCAGCAATTCGGTGCGTGGCCGGCCCTGGGCGTCGCGCGGCAGGGCGTGAACGACCTGGATGTGCTCCGGCGGCTTCGGCCCCTTCGCGGAGGTCAGCTCGTTCTGCAACTGAGTTTCAAGTGCAGGTCGTTCCGCCTCAACGAAGGCATAGAGACCAACCCCAGTGCGGCGATCGGCAAACGCAACGATGGCAGCGTCGCGCACGTCCGGGTTCTTGCGGATCATCTCCATCAGCACCGGCGCGTCATTGACGAGGCGCCGTCCGCCGCCCTCGCGGTCGGTGAAGTTGAAGATGCCGCGGGTAATCGCACGGTAGACCTTCTTGCCGGTCATCAGCCAGACGCGCGCGAACAGCGATTTGCGCGCCAGGATCTTGCGCTCCCTGGGCGTCAGCGCTTCCGGCGCGTAGGTGCGCTTGTGCTTGAGGAGGTGACGCAGATCCTCATAGGCCGCGATCCGGAACAAGCGGCTGCGGCTTTCGAAGCATGCCGCAAGCTGGAAGTCGGTCACGTAGCAATGGCCGTCATGGCCGACCAGCCAGTTCTGCTCCTTGGCGAGATCGTTGTGCGTAATTCCCGCGCGGTGCAGCCGGCGCATCATCCGCTTGGCCGAGCGGAAATAGGCGACGTTGCCATTCGGCTTGGCGAGATGCAGCGCCACGCCATTGATGAAGCCGCGCACCAGCGCGCGATCCCCGGCCCACAACAGGTCGGGGCCGGCGTTGAGGCCCTTGGCCCGCGTTAGCGCCTTGCGCTCCCTCGCGAACAGATGACGCGCCAGCACGAACGACCACCACGGCACCTCGTCGAGCCGGCGCAGCACGGCGTCGACCTCGCCGGTCTCGCTCTTGAAGCGGCCGCGCTCGACGGTCGAGAACACGTCGCGCTTGAGCAGCACGCCTTCGCTCCAGCGCGCCGCCAGCAAGGCGGAATCAGTCTTCGGCAAACTCATCGCAGCCTCACGCAGCCGCCGCGACACGCAGATGCTCGGCGATCCAGCGGTCGAGATCCGCCAGCGCGCGAGCGCTCATCGCCTGCTTCTTGGCCACCGTCTTCTCGTTGCCCTTGAGCCGCGTGCCGTCGGGCTTCTTGGTCGGAGCCACCGCCAGCGGCGGAAACAGGCCGAAATTGATGTTCATCGGCTGGAACGAGCGCGTCGCGCCGTCGATCGTCTCGATGTGCCCGCCGGTGATGTGGCCGAGCAGGGCGCCGAGCGCTGACGTCGCCGGCGGTGCGGCGAGACTTGCACCGCGTGCCTCGGCCGCGGCGTAGAGGCCGGCGATGAGGCCGATGCTCGCCGACTCCACATATCCCTCGCAGCCCGTCATCTGGCCGGCGAAGCGTAGCCGCGGTTGCGCACGCAGGCGCAGCTGCTGGTCGAGCAGCTGCGGCGAGTTGAGGAAGGTGTTGCGGTGCAGGCCGCCGAGCCGCGCGAACTCCGCGTTCTCCAGGCCGGGAATGGTGCGGAAGATCTGCTGCTGCGGGCCATACTTCAGCTTCGTCTGGAAGCCGACCATGTTGTAGAGCGTGCCGAGCTTGTTGTCCTGGCGCAGCTGCACGATCGCGTAGGCCTTCACGGTCGGATTGTGCGGGTTGGTCAGGCCGACGGGCTTCATCGGACCATGCCGCAGCGTCTCATGGCCGCGCTCGGCCATCACCTCGATCGGCAGGCAGCCATCGAAGTAGGGCGTGTTGGTCTCCCACTCCTTGAAGTCGGTCTTCTCGCCGGCGAGCAGCGCCGCAACGAACGCGTCGTACTGCTCCCTGGTCATCGGGCAGTTGATGTAGTCGGCGCCGGTGCCGCCGGGACCAACCTTGTCGTAACGCGATTGGAACCAGGCCTGGGACATGTCGATCGTGTCCTTGTGCACGATCGGCGCGATGGCGTCGAAGAAGGCGAGCGCGCTCTCGTCGGTGAGGCCGCGGATCGCCTCGGCGAGCGGCTGCGAGGTGAGCGGGCCCGTGGCGATGATGACGTTGGTCCATTCGTCGGGCGGCAGGCCGGTGACCTCGCCACGACGCAGTTCGATGCGGGGATGGGCCTCCAGGGCGCTTGCAACGGCCGCCGAGAAGCCGTCGCGGTCGACGGCCAGTGCACCACCCGCCGGGACCTGGTTGGCGTCGGCGGCCCGCATGATCAGCGAGCCGAGCCGGCGCATTTCGGCATGCAGCAGCCCGACGGCATTGTTGGCGGCATCGTCGGAGCGGAAGGAATTCGAGCACACGAGCTCCGCAGGCGTCGCGGTGCGGTGCGCCTCGGTCATGCGGTCCGGCCGCATCTCATGCAGCACCACGTCGATGCCGGCCTCGGCGAGCTGCCAAGCGGCTTCGGAGCCGGCAAGGCCGGCGCCGACAACGTGGACGGTATTCGAAGGTGATTTGGTCCCGGTCATGCGCGGGACAGGTAGCGCTTTTCCGGAGCGCTGCAAATGCGCCAAGTGGGCTTGCCCAAGAGAAACCCGAGGGCTGTGGCGCTTTGCGCAAGCGCCCAAAAACGGCAACGCCCGCAGCGAGGCGGGCGATGTCCGGTCGATATCGGAAGGTGGCTGATCAGCCGTTGTAGTGACCAGCGGCAACGCGCGGAATGTCCGAACGGTCGAGACCGATGTCGGCGAGCTCGCGATCGCTGAGCTGCGACAGCTCGGCAACGTTGCGCTGATACTCACGGAACGCCTGAACCATGCGGATGAGCGAGAGCAACATGAGAAATCTCCTTTAGTTCGCGATTCAGTTCTTCGTTGGAACCTCATCCTTGAAATGAACATAGAAGAGATTGTTGCGATGCAGAAGCGCTGATGTTGCGATGCAGCTAAACCGTCGGCGCATAGCTTGAGTAACGCTTGGGTAAGAATCGGGCAGGGCCGCCCAGCGGTTGAGCGAGTGGCAAAAAGGCCCGTAATCATGCGGCTTTTCGATCGCTTGTTTGATTTGATCGATCGAGGAGGCTCGGGACCCGGGAGGTCGCCGCACCTGCCAGCGGTGCGTGCCCGTCGCCTCGTGCCCCACCTTTGAATGCATGGGTGAATGCCGATGAACAATAATTCACTTTTTGTGCGATGCCCTTCGAACGAAAGTTCGCGATCACGCCGTACTCGCAGGGATTTCATTTCGCGAGACTCCCGGCATGGTGCGACAAAGTGTCGCGGTGATCGGCGATGATGCCGACGCCGCCGCACAGCGAGGAAGAACAATGAACAGCAAACTGTTGGGGGCCGCGCTCGTCACTGCGGCAGTTGTTGCGATTGGACCGGTTCAGGCGGCGAGGATGCACGGCGCCGGCTGCAGCGGGGCCAATCTGGAAAAGACCGAGACGGCGATCGAGGCGATGGCCGATGGCGATGCCCGTTGGGAAGCCCAGAAAGAGATCTCGGCTGCGCAAGACGCGCTGCTCGCCGGCAAGATGGGGGCCTGCAGCATGCATCTGACCAAGGCGATGCATGTCGGGATGATCAAGTAACTGCTGCATCTATCCCATGACCCAAGGACCGGCCGGTCGCATCCCGCGATCGGCCGTCTCTTTGTCCGACCCTATGGCGCACGCGCCAGCTGGGTCGCGAAGGTCGCGATCGTCCGCGCATAGACCTCGCTCTTGTTCCACTGCTGGATGACCGCGAAATTGGGACTGCCGGGCTCCCAATCCTTGCCCTTCTGCCAGCCATAGCCCTTCAGATAGTTGGCCGTGGAAGCGAGCACGTCGGGCGCGCTGCGGATCAGGTCGCGCTTGCCATTGCCGTCGAAATCGACCGCGTATTTGATCCAGGATGACGGCATGAACTGCGTCTGCCCGATCTCGCCGGCCCAGGCGCCGCGCATGTCGGCCGGCTGGAGATCGCCGCGATCGACGATGCGCAGCGCCTCGAGCAGCTCGCCGCGAAATTGCTCGGCGCGGCGGCAGTCATAGGCCAGCGTTGCGAGCGCGCGGATGGTGGGGAACTTGCCGACGTTGACGCCGAAATCGGTCTCGAGTCCCCAGATCGCGACCAGCACCTCGCCGGGCACGCCATAGGCCTGCTCGATCCGCGACAGCACCGAGCCGTATTGCTTCATCATGTTGGAGCCGCGGGTCAGGCGCGGCGGCACCATGCGGCCGGAGAACTCCTCGAAGGTCTGGCTGAACACCTTCTGGCTCTTGTCGCGGCTGAGCACGCTCTGGTCGGGTGTGATGCCGGTCAGCGCAGTGTTGATCGCATTCTGCGAGATCCCTTTGGCCGTCGCTTCGGTCTTGAACTCGCTGAGCCAGGCATCGAAGTTGCCGCTGCCACAGGGCACGGCGGCGCTGGCGGGCGAGGAGAGGGTGAGCAGGGCGGCGAGGCAGGCAAAAGCGGAGGTCGTCAGAACGCGAGCAATCATCGAAACACCTGGACGGCAATGACATCAAATAGGAGCGGGGACCTGCTCCATGTCGGGCGTAACCGCGGCAGCAACAAGGCCGTCCGATCACGATGATGTCGGTTTGCGTGAGCTGCCGCCGAGCCTCCAGCCTGCGCTGGTTCGTTTCGCAACACCACCGCCGGCCGACAGGCCGGCGGCATCAGCACATCCATCGAGTCATCCTCACATCTGATCACGCGAACGCCATGGGAAGAGATTGGCCGGGAAGTCCGCGGCCGGTTTCGACACGCGCGGCGCCGGAGCAGCGATCCTGGCGGCATCCGGATGGATCGCGATCGCCTCGCGGTAGAGATGCCAGGTGGCGTGGCCGAGCACGGGAATGACCACCGCCAGTCCCAGGAAGAACGGGATCGTACCGGCGACCAGCAGCACGGCGACGATGAGGCCCCAGGTGGCGACGGCGACCGGGTTCTTCGCCACCACGCGCAGCGAGGTCACCACCGCTTCGAGCGCGCCGGCGTGACGGTCGAGCATCAGCGGGAAGGAGATGATGCTGAGGCACAGCGCCAAGAGTGCGAACAGGAAGCCGGCGCCGCAGCCGACGGCCATCAGCCACCAACCTTGCGGTGTGGTGAAGACGCGCTGAACGAAATCGCTCACACCGGCGGCGCCGCCATAGCCGAACACCGCGACATAGATCGCCTGCGCCGTCGCGACCCAGGTCACGAACAGCGCCAGCAGCAACGTCCCGAGGCCGAGCATGGAGCCGAACGAGGGCGAGCGCAGCACCTCGAATGCATCCCACGCGCTCGCTTCCTCGCCGCGATCGCGGCGACTCGACAGCTCGTAGAGGCCCAGTGCGGCGAACGGACCGAGCAGGGCAAAACCGGCCGCGAGCGGGAACAGCAGCGGCAGCACCGCATAGCCGAACACGGCGCGCGCCAGCACGAGGCCGAGCACAGGATAGATCGCGCACAGCATCACGGCGTGGCTTGGAACAGCCTTGAAATCGTCCCAGCCGAGCCGCAGCGCGCGCATGAGACTCGAGAAGTCGATCGTCCGAATCGTGATCTCGGCCGCGACCTCGTCGGCAGGCCGAACATGTGCGGCGGCATTGCTGTGATAGGTGGCCATTATCGTTCGCTCCCTCATGCCTTGTGAGGCGCTTCCCAACCACGCAGGCGGGGCTGCGCTTGTCGTTGGACGGATCGCGAATGGCCAAACGCGACGAACCTCGGGACGGCCATTCGCGAACGGAAGTGAGAAGCATAATGGCGAACACGGCCGCGCCTACTCACGCCTCGGTGAGGGATGTGAATGTCGCAGTGCATTAGGGGGCCAGGAGAGCGCGACGAAGCTGAGCATTCCCTGGACAAAGTCATTCCGCCGTCATTCTGCCTTCGGTAAGCTTCACAACGGTCGCCGTGTTCGGGCTGGCAGGTGACCGTCGCGCGAAGGAGCTGTGACGGGCAGCTCCGCAACGGAACACCGCCGACCGAGTTCTTCATTCGATCTCTATCCATTGGGAGCCACTGATGAGCGTTTTCGGAAAGATCATGGGCGCGATTTTCGGCCATCATGCCGAGGCTGCGCCGGCCGGCGGCGGCACGCCGGCTGCGGGCGGAACCGCGCCCGCGGGTGGCACGGCTGCGGCTCCCGCGGCTGCGCCTGCTGCAGCGCCACAGAGCGTCGACGTGGCTGAGATCGTTGACAAGGCCGCGGCCGCCAAGCACGAGAAGCTGGAGTGGCGGACCTCGATCGTCGACCTGATGAAGGCGCTCGACATCGATTCGAGCCTTGCCGCCCGCAAGGAGCTCGCCAAGGAACTCGGCTACAGCGGCGACACCAACGACTCCGCGAGCATGAATGTCTGGCTGCACAAGCAGGTGATGAGCAAGCTCGCGGCCAATGGCGGCAAGCTGCCGCCGGAGATCAAGCACTGAGCCGCTGCGTGCTGCAAGAAAGCGAAAGGCCCGCCATCGTGCGGGCCTTTGTCGTGTGTGCTCTCGTGATGTGCGGCAGCGCGCAAAGACCTCAGGCGCGCACGAGTGCGGCGCGCTCCCAGGCCTGCGCATACATCTGGTCGCGATTGACGCCGATGTCACGCAGCGTGCGATCGTCGAGCCGTTCGAGGCAGGCGAGCTGAGCGCGATAATGCGTGTAGCGCTTGAGGAAATCGAAAATGGCGGTGATGAACATGAGCCTCTCCCCATTGGTCTGGTTGTCTGTTCGGCGGGGGATTGCTGATCCATCCGGGTAGCCATTGCGTTAATCCGGGCGCTCCACTTGCTTTGTTCGGTAGTTCTACGGACCGTCAGGCCATGATGTCCCGGTTCTCCGGGTGATCGCGGAGGTAATCGGCGACGAAGCTGCAGCCCGCGGCGACCTTGTGGCCCTCGGTGCGGATCAGCTCCAGCGCGCCCTTGACCAGCTCGGTGCCGATGCCGCGCCCGCGTAGCGGACGCGGCGTCTCGGTGTGGGTGATGATGACCGCCTGCGGCGTCGCGCGATAGTTGGCGAAGGCGATGTTGCCCTCGATGTCGAGCTCGAAGCGGCTCTCGGCCTTGTTGTCGCGAACGGCGGTCATGGTCGCTCCTCTTAGGCGCTACTCTTGGGCGCTACTTTCGTTTCGGTTTGTCGGTCAGCCTGATGAACTCGGCCAGCATGTCGCGGATCGACCACGGCTTGCCGTCGATGGCGCCGCGGATGTCGTCGATCTTCCACTGGCCGGCCTCGCGGACGAGGTCGTAACGGATGACGTTGTCGGCCTGTTCCTTGCGGTCGTTGCGGTGGCCGGTGAGGGTGACCGCGATGGTCGCCTTGTCGGCCTCCTGCTTCTCCGACACCACCTTGAACGAGGCGACATCCGGATCCTGCGAATTGGTGATCGGATCGAAATCGACCGCGCCGACTTCGCCCTTGGGCGTGCGGGCATCCATCTTGGCCCATTGGGCGGCCAGTGCCTTCGACAGATATTTCGCGCGCGCCGCCTTGTCCGCGATGACGAAATTGCCGCCGTCCTCGCCCTTGCCCTTGGCGACGCGGGTATAGATCGCGGTCATGATGCCGGCGGGCTCGTTGGCGGCGGGGGTTTGCGCGTGCAGCGGGGACGCGGCGAGTACGCCGGCGAGGCCGAGAAGCAGAAGGCGGCGATCGATCATGGATGTCCTCAAATCAGATTCGGCGCGCGGTGAAATGGATGAATGCGCGGGCCGGCACGGGTTTGTCGCACGGCGCCCGCATTCGTTCGAATGACCCGTCCGCATGGGTGTGATGGGCAGGCCGCGCTTGCGAGGCCACGGCGGAGCGCGATAAACAGGCCGGATGGTAACGGGCGGCTGAGATCGCCCGACGGATCGATCGAGGGGACGCTGCCATATGAGTCTGTTCACGGGGCTATTCATCCGCGTTATCAGCACGAGGGCGCCTCGATGACACAGCTGCGCATGTCCCGCCGGGTGATGAACCTCGCGCATATCGTCACCCAGAATGGCCGCAGGCTCGGGGAGCGCATCGGCTTCGTGTGGGGCGAGCGTGCCTGGAGCTGGCGCGAGATCGACGCGATGGTCGCGGCGCTCGCGGCGGCGCTGGCCGACCAGGGCATCGCCAAGGGCGATCGCATCCTGGTGCATTCCAAGAACTGCGAGGAGATGTTCGTCTCGATGTTCGCCGCGTTCCGGCTCGGCGCGGTGTGGGTGCCCACCAACTTCCGCCTGATGCCGGACGAGGTCGCCTATCTCGCCACGGCTTCCGGAGCGAAGGCGTTTCTCTGTCACGGCGATTTTCCCGAGCATGCGGCGGCGGTGACGACGGCAGCGTTCACCTGGCGCATGGGTGAGGGCGGCACTCTCGGCACGTGCTCCGTCGCGGAGGCGATCAAGGCACATGCCGGCGCTGACGTTCCGAACGCTGCGGTGGAGCATGACGATCCCTGCTGGTTCTTCTTCACCTCGGGCACGACCGGGCGCTCGAAAGCGGCGGTGCTGACCCATGGCCAGATGGCCTTCGTCATCACCAACCATCTCGCCGATCTCACGCCCGGCACCACCGAGCACGACGCTTCCCTGGTCGTCGCGCCGCTGTCGCATGGCGCCGGCGTGCATCAGCTGATGCAGAGCGCGCGCGGCGCCAAGACGGTGCTGCTGCCGAGCGAGAAGTTCGATATCGCGGAGGCCTTCCGCCTCATTCAGACCCATCGCGTCAGCAACCTGTTCACGGTGCCGACGATCCTGAAGATGATGGTCGAGCATCCAGCCGTCGATCAGTTCGATCACTCGTCGCTGCGTCACGTCATCTATGCCGGCGCGCCGATGTATCGCGAGGACCAGAAGCGCGCGCTGGCGCGGCTCGGCAAGGTGATCGTGCAGTATTTCGGGCTCGGCGAGGTCACCGGCAACATCACCGTGCTGCCGGCCGCGGCGCACGAGGAAGAGGATGGACCGCAGGCGCGGATCGGCACCTGCGGCTATGAGCGCACGGGCATGCAGGTCTCGATCCAGGACGATCAGGGCCGCGAGCTGAAGGCGGGCGAGACCGGCGAGATCTGCGTCATCGGCCCGGCGGTGTTCGCCGGCTACTACGACAATCCCGAAGCCAACGCGAAGGCATTTCGCGACGGCTGGTTCCGCACCGGCGATCTCGGCCACATGGACGCGCAGGGGTTCGTCTACATCACCGGCCGCGCGTCGGACATGTACATCTCCGGCGGCTCCAACATCTATCCGCGCGAGGTCGAGGAAAAGATCCTGACCCATCCTGATATCGGCGAGGTCGCCGTGCTCGGCGTGCCCGATCCGGTTTGGGGCGAGGTCGGCGTCGCCGTCTGCGTTGCGCGCGAGGGCGCGAAAGCACCGAGCGAGAGCGATATCGCCGGCTATCTCGCGACCAAGCTGCCGCGCTACAAGATGCCGAAGCGTTTCTTCTTCTGGGACAGCTTGCCGAAGTCCGGCTACGGCAAGATCCCCAAGCGCCTGGTGCGCGACGAGCTCGAGACGCGCGGGCTGCTCGATCTGACCAGGCAGGGCTGACACGCGATGCGATTCATCACCCAGCCCGGTCCGCCCATTGCGGACCGCATCCAATGGGTCGAAGCGCGCGGCCGCGCGTTCACCTTCACGATGGAGCAGGGCGTGCCGCTGCTGGAGGCAGCGCGCCGCGGCTTTGCGGCACACGGCTTTGCCGGCGGCGTGCTCGACATCAAGCGCGGCGCGCTCGGGCCGTTCGCCTACGTGATGCCGGCATTGTCCAAGACGCCGGATCATGCCGCGTTCTACAGCGACACTTATCGTCCCGCCGGCGTCACGCAGCTGACGACCGGAACGATGACGCTTGGCATTCGTGACGGCGCGCCGTTCTTTCATTGTCATGCGCTGTGGACGGACGAGGGCGGTCGCGCCGGGGGCGGACACATTCTGCCGGAGGAAACCATCGTCGCCGAACCGTTCGAGGTCGAGGCGTTCGGGCTCGACGGGACGATCTTTGCGGCGGAGCCTGATCCCGAGACCGGGTTCAAGCTGTTCGGCCCGGTGGCGGCAGCGCCAAGTGGTGCCACCACGGATCGCCGCGCCTTCGCGCTGCGGCTGCGGCCGAACCAGGATTTTGCCGGCTGCCTGGAAGCGTTCTGCCGGAGCCATGGCATCCATGAAGCCAGGATCCGCGGCGGCGTCGGCTCGACCATCGGGGCGCGGTTCGAGGACGGCGCCATCGTTGCGCCGTTCGCCACCGAGCTGACGATCGCTGCCGGAAGGATTACGCGAGGCGAGAGCGGCCTCGAAGCCGTGCTCGATATCGCACTCGTGGACTACACCGGCGCGCTGGCGCAGGGACGCCTGGTGCGCGGCGACAATCCGGTGCTGATGACGATGGAACTGGTGCTGGAGATCGTGGCGTAGCACGCTGTGGGCGGTGGTCGATTGCACCGCGATGTGCAACATTGCTGCTCGTGTCATTGAGGTTGTAAAGGCGTGATGGCAAGGAAGCAGCGCGAGATCCGGCTGCCCGCACCCTATCTGAAGCGGCTGTGGCTCGATCCGGCCAAGATCGCCGATCGCGCCGCCTATCCGTTCTGCCTGCCGTTTTTGCACGACGAGTTCGAGCTGAGCTTCTCGCACGCCATCACCATCATCGTCGGCGAGAATGGCATGGGAAAGTCGACGCTGCTCGAAGGCATCGCGGCGCTCGCCGGCTACGACGAGGCTGGTGGCGGCAAGGGCTACATGCCGGTGAACCATAGCCGTGCCGTCGAATGCATGGGCGGCGCGCTCGCGCAGGCATTCCGCGCCAGTTGGTTGCCCAAGGTCACGAACGGCTGGTTCTTCCGCGCCGAAAGCTTCTTCTCGGTCGCGCGCTATCTCGACGAGGCCGCGTTGGACGTCAACGGTCCGCCGCCCGACTTCCTGTCGCATTCCCATGGCGAGGGATTCCTGCGCTTCTTCGAAGAGCGCTGCCGGCGCCAGGGCCTCTATATCTTCGACGAGCCGGAATCGGCGCTGTCGCCGGCGCGACAGATCGAGTTCCTGAAGCTGATGCGGCGGATGGACGAGGCCGGCCACTGCCAGGTGCTGATGGCGACGCATTCGCCGGTGCTGATGGCCTATCCCGGTGCGACGTTGCTGCGGCTGACGAAGTACGGCCTGGAGAAGGTCGCAGTGCAGGACACCGATCACTTCAAGGCGCTGCGCGAGTTCTGCAACGATCCGGATGGGTTCGTGCAGAGCGTGTTCGCGGAGTGAAGAGCACGCTCGCTCCGGATTGCTTCGTTCGAATTGCCTCGCTCCGCCCGCATCGACAACAACAGCTGTCATCGCCCGGTCAAGCCGGGCGATGACAGCTGTGGGCGAGACGGCAAAGTGTACAAGACGAGCAGGGGCAAAACGAGCGAGACACGTGACCTCCTTCTCGCGATGCATCCGCACCCGAGCTTTGCCATTCGTTCCGCCCTCCTCAAGTGAGAGGGCGCAGGGAAGGCCGGGTGCAGGCCGCACCCATGGCCCGCCTGCAGAAAAAAAGCAGGCGGCAGTCACCACAGGATTGGCCGAACATCCGGCCTTCCCTGCGCGACGGTTTTAACGGCTTATACGCGCTCTCCTCGGTGCACCGGGCTTTCTGGCCACCGTCATCGGCGCGATGCTCTCGCATCGGCGCCCATTTGACCTCAGCATCGGGAGGTCAGGACCACACGATTTCGCCGTCCGCCCCGCAGCCCGTCGTCTTGCGCAGAAAGCACCGGGCCCGTGACGTCCATCGCATCCCGCTCCCAACGCCCGTGACGACCGCGCGCGCCCCTCTCGTGAGGGCAGGACGGTGACAGGAAAACAGAAATTCTGTAATTACGAAACGGAAATATTTTCCGCCGCGGGACTGGACAGGGGTGATGCCGCTGATCCCATGCGCGAATTTAACTTTTGCCTGCCTCGCCGTTTTGGTGTCAAACCCGCTGCTCGACCGGCGTCCTGTTGGCTGTCGGGCAAATCAGGCGTGGTGCAGATGACGGAGCAGACCAACTCTCATGACGCGCTCGATCGGGCGCTGCTTGCGCTCGACGACCGGGCGATGGTGCTGGGAGAACTCGACGGCTTCATCGCGGGTCTGCTGATCCTGCCCGACGATGTCCCGCCCGGAGAATGGTTTTCAGCCGCGTTCGGGCTCGGCAAGGGGCAGCGCTCCGTATTCGCGAGCATCGATCACGCCAACGCGGTGCTGGACCTCGTGATGGCCTATCATGACGAGATCGCGCGGACGCTGGCGAAGACGCCGGAGCTGTATCAGCCGCGCTTCCCCGTCGAAGACGACGGCGAGGTCATCTGGGAGTTGTGGGTCGAGGGCTTTGCGGCGGCAGTGGAACTGCGTCACGATCGGTTCATGGCCTATCGGCAGGTCGGCGGCGAGGTCGCGGGGGCCGCTCTGGGCCTGCTGATGGCGATCGATATTGCGCTCGACGAGAACAGCGATCCGGTTGAGCTTGGCAAGCTCAGCGCCAAGATGGCCGCTCTCGCACGAGACGCCGTTCTCGTCCTCTACCGCCATCGGCAGAGCGGGGCGCCTCTGCCCGGGACGCCTGCATTCGGCGAGCGGCCCAATCCATTCGCCTCTTTCGGCAAGATCGGCCGCAACGATCCCTGTCCGTGCGGTTCCGGCCGGAAATACAAGCGTTGTTGCGGCGCGAATTGAGGCGGCCACGACACGGTCTTTTTTGTTGCAACAATCCGGAGCGGTGCAAAGATGCGCTGCCCGTGCCGGATGCGCGGGCCAATGAAAGTGACCGAGGAAACGAGATGAGGATGGTGTTCGGCAAGGCGCTGACCGCAATGGCGGCGCTCGCGATCGCAACGACGGCTCTGACAATTTCGGCCCTGACCACTGCGGATGCGCATGGTCCCACCCGGCGCAAGGTGCAGGAGCATGTCGAGATCAACGCCGCGCCCGCCAAGGTGTGGGCTATCATGGGCAACTTCCAGGACATGAGCTGGCTCGGAATCGTCGACAAGACCGAGGGCGACAAGGGCAACGAGATCGGCGCGACCCGCAAGCTGACCCTGAAGGGCGGCGCCACCGTCGACGAGGAGCTCTACAAATACGATGCCGAGAAGATGAGCTATTCGTATCGCATCACTGCCGTCGACGTGAAGGTGCTGCCGGTGACGAACTACTCGTCGACCATCGCCGTGACGCCCAGCGCCGACGGCAAGGGCAGCGTGGTCGAATGGACCGGCGCCTTCTACCGCGGCTTCCCCAACAACGACCCGCCGCCGGAGCTCAGCGACGAGGCCGCGGTGAATGCGGTGACCGGATTGTACAAGGGCGGACTGGAAGGGCTGAAGAAGAAGGTGGAGAGCGGGAGCTAGTGCAACGGTTTGCGAGCTAGTGATCGATGATGTCGCCAAGCGCGCGCTGCGCTCCCTCTCCCCGTTCTTCACGGGGAGAGGGTTGGGGTGAGGGGCCGCCGCCCGAGAGGTGTTGCTTCTTCGCGTGGAGTTTTTGCGGCCAACCTGGCGTAAGCTTGCTCGTCCGATGGACTGGCGATCCGGGTCAGATGCGTGCCATGCCCCTCACCCGGATTGCTGCGCAATCCGACCTCTCTCCGCAAAGTGCGGGGAGAGGTTGCACCGTCCGCTCTGAGGGAGGTCGTGTCACCGGCACAATTGTGCAGGTACATCTCTCCCGGCATGCCGAACGACGCCGGCGCCGGACAGGTCGCGCCGGCGTCGCTCGTCTGGTTGATGGCATCCGAGCGCTCCTGCTCGCCGCCTCTCTCAGTTGCATCGCTTCGGCGCACGCCGAAGAAGCCTTCGTCACCAACCAGCTCAGTGACGATCTCACCATCGTCGATCTCGCGACCTCCAAGCCGGTCGCCACGATTCCGATCGGCGGCAAGCCGGCCGGTGTGGCTGTCGCGGCGGATGGCCGTTTCGCCTATGTCGCGAGCCCGGACGACAAAGCGGTCAGCGTCATCGACGCCGCTGCACGAAAAGTCGTCGGCCGCATCGAGGTCGGCGGCGGGCCGCTCGGGATCGCCGTGGCGCCCGACGGGGCGATGGTCTACGTCGCCGATTGGTACAACGCCGCGATCCGCATCATCGATGCCAAGACGAGGACGGTGGCGGGCAGCATCGCGGTCGGGGCCTCGCCATCGGGTCTTGCGCTGACGCCGGACGGCAAGCTGCTGCTCTCGGCGGATCGCGACGACGACATGGTCTCGGTGATCGACACCGCCACGCGGCAGCGCCTCAAGACCATCAAGGTCGGCACCCGGCCGTTCGGCGTCACCATCGATGCCGAGGGCAAGCGCGCCTATACGGCCAATGTCGGCTCCAATGATGTCTCCGTGATCGATCTCGCCGAGGCACGCGAGATCGGCCGCATCAAGACGGGCCTGCGGCCCTATGCCGTCGCGCTGGCGCAGGGCAGGGGCTTCGTCACCGATCAGTATGACGGCACGGTGAGCGTGTTCGACCTGGCCAGCCTTCAGCCTGTCAAGCGCATCACCGTCGGCGATTATCCGGAAGGCATCGAGGCCACCGCCGACGGCCAGCGCATCATCGTCGCGAATTGGGAGAGCAACATCCTCAGCGTCATCGACGTCGCGGCGCTGAAGGTCACGGCCGAGATCAAGGTCGGCGACGGCCCGCGCGCGTTCGGGGCGTTTCTGCGCAGGTGAGCTAGCAAGTGAGCTAGCAGGTGAGCTACGAGGCGGCCTTCGCCACCAGACGTTCCACGATCTCCTCCATCCGCGTGAACACCAGATCCGGCTGGCGGTCGCGCAGCGCCTTCTCGGCGGCGTAGCCCCAGGTCACCGCGCCAAAGGCAATGCCGGCGGCGCGGGCGGCCTCGATGTCGCGCGTTTCGTCGCCAATGGCGATCACCTCGGCCGGGGCGACGCCGGTGCGCTTGACCACGCGCCTGAACTTGCGCGCCTTGCCGTACAGCGCGGCCGAGCAGTCGAAGGCGGTGAACAGCGCGGCCGATGCCCCGAGCTTCTGGCGCGCATTGGCCTCGGTGTCGGATGACACCAGCGCCAGCCGCAGCCCCGCATCGGCCAGCGCCGCCAGCATCGCCTCGACGCCGGCAAACAGCGGAATGCTGGCGGCCTGCTCGGTCTTGAGGCGGCGAATGTGACGCGCGATCAGCGGCAGCTTCCAACGGGAAACGCCCAGGTGATCCAGCACCTCGGCGGTCGAGGCATGGCGCAGGCGCTCGACATCCTCGTCGACGACGGGCCGAAAGCGATAGCGCGCCGCGACGGTATTCACGTTGCGGCGAAACCACGGGAAGCTGTCGGCCAGAGTGCCGTCGAGATCGAAGATGACGAGTGAGTAGGACATCGGACCGGAGGGCAAAGAGGGAGGAGACGTTGACCAGCAACAGTGCGAGGCGGCAGACCGTCTCGCACTTAGCAACGGTGGCCTCCCGCGGCAATGGATCAGGCTGACCGCGGTCGGCGTGCGCTCAGATCGTCGTGATGATCCAGGGTTGAACAGCTTGTGATGTGCGCGCTGACGGGAGATCGCCTATGGTGATGGTGCGACGGATGGAGTCCGTCGCGCCATTTGATTTGAATTATTTGTATCATTCAACATCAGCGAGATTTCAGATGCCGTTCAACAAATTTGCTGCCGCCTATCTGTCCTACTTTGCCTATATCGACGATGCGCTCGACGTCGTTCAGGCCAGCGACTTCGCCACATTCCTGCAGAAGATCCCCTCCGGCTCGGCCAACGGGCCCTGGTCCCTGTGCTGGGGGCCGGCCGTGAACGACGGCGTGCTTGCCTATGTCGCGAAAGGCGCCGACGGCAGCTACGCGCTGGCGTTTCGCGGCACCGATGTCGACGGTTCGGTCTCGGCGGCGTTCGAGAATGTCGGCGCCGACCTCGAGGCGTTCTTCATGGTGCCGTTCCTGTATCCGCAGCAGCCGTCGCTGCCGGCGGCGTCGCAGCCGCAGATCTCCTCGGGTCTCAATGGTGCGCTGGCGCTCGCCATCGGGTTGACCGATCCGGCGACCGACATCTCGCTGCTGGACTATCTGCGCAGTCTCGCCAAGGCCGCTCCGCTCGATCTGATCGTGACCGGGCACAGCCTCGGCGGTGCGCTCGCCGTCGCGGCGACCGCCTGGCTGCAGGATCAGCTGCCGAAGGCCGGTACCGTTTCCTTCACGCTGTGGCCGCATACGTTCGCATCGCCGACGATGTGGAACGGCGCGTTTGCAAGCAACTTCGCGAGCTTCACCTACTACGCCGCCGTCAACAAATACGACGCGGTGCCGATGGGCTGGGCGGATCTCGCCACCTTGCAGACGACTTATCAGTCGCCGGGACCGAGCCTCGAAGACACGGATACGCTGCTCTATGTCGGGATCTTGGCCCTGGAGCCCGTCGCCGCCAAGCTCGGCTACACGAAGATCGTGCCGAGCAATCCCGATGTGTTCGCGGCGACGCTGCAGTCGGTGCCGACATGGACCGAAGAGGCCGGCCTGATGCATTCGATGCAGAACGTGTATTTCCAGCACGTGAACGGAACGGCCGGGCCGGACCTGCCGGGCACCAGCACCACCGGTGTGGCGCGGCCGCGCGCGGTCGCCGTCGCGGCGTGACGCGGTTGCTGCAGCGTTGAGCGATGTCAATCGGAGGCGCGGTGCTGACGACGTGCCGCGCCGTCGACATGGATTGGCAAGGGGCCGGCGCGATTTCGCCGATCACGATTGCATCACGGCTATTGTGAGGGTGCGTTGCGGAACGGTGCCGCAATGCGGCGGTTGACCCGCACGCAAGCAAGGAGAGTCGCATGCAACGCACGATCAAGATGGCGGCCCTGGCCGCAGCTACCCTCGTCATCGGCACCGCCGCCGCGTCCGCGCAGGGCTATGCGCGCTACAACGATTCGATGGCCTTCGTGCCACCGGCGCAGGGTTATGATTCCGAGCCGGTCTATGCCGGCGCGCAGGCTCCGGCCTATGCACCTGGTCCGGCGGCTTGGGGCCGCGGCTTCAACGGCACCAACCATCCGACCCCCGGTTCGACGCAGGGCGATGTCGGCCCGCAGGGCAACAACAACGGCACGCAGACCGGCATCTATCGCCAGTGGTAAATAACATCGCCGCCTTGAGGGCGTCTTTGTGAGTTCAGCAAACCCGTCGCTCGGAGACGAGCGGCGGGTTTGTTGCGTCTGAACGGATTCACGTCTGAACGGAGGAGCGGCGGATCACGGCCTCGCACGAATGTGAGCGCCGCGTTGTGTCGCACAATTGTTGGAGCGACCACCGGAACCTCCTCTGCGGTGCCGTCGTTTGTTCCTCGATTGAATTAGGAACAACGGAGCAAGTTCATGCGCATGATCACGATGGCCGCGCTGGCGGCGGCGACGGTGGTGACGGGCACGGTCGGCGCCACGGCCGGCGAATACGGCCCGGGCGGCTACGGCTATGGCGGCCAGACCACCAGCACCTATGCCTACCGCGACTCCTTCGCCTGGGCGCCGGCCCCGGTCTACGAGGAAGGCTACGTCGCCGTCGCACCAGGCCCCTACGCCGGCCCGGGCTGGGGCGCCGGCTACAACGGCACCAACCACCCGACCCCGAGCTCAACCCAGGGCGACGTCGGCCCCTGGGGCAACAACAACGGCACGCGGAGCGGGTATTACCGGTGGTAATAACATGCCGTCACAGGAAAGGGGCTTTCGCTCAACTGAGCGGAAGTCCGTTTGCATATCCCCTCTCTGGGAGAAGAATCTAAGCAACATTATTTGCAAAGTGTGGAACTTAAGATAAATTGCATTCAACGATATAGAATATCGGAGATTGCAATGAGTGACACTCAGCTTTCTTTCGACCAAGTTGTTAATCCTGAGCAGACCCAGTCGATCTCGTATCAGCCGATCAAGTTTGATAAAACAATTAGAATAGCAGTCACTGGCGACGTCCGAGTGACGCGGGCAGAACGGCGGATTATTGACACTCCTGAGTTTCAACGGCTGAGAGGAGTGAAGCAGCTCGGACCATCGTCTTGGGTTTATCCAACTGCTGTCCATACGAGGTTTGACCATTCTCTCGGTGTACTTCAAATGGTCGACGAAATGGTTCAATCCATTCGGGAAATCGTATTTCAAGTACCAGTGTCGAACGGCCAAGAAGCCATTATCGAGATAACAGACACTCAGAGAAAGCTCGCGCGTCTATATGGGTTACTTCATGACGTGACGCATGTTCCCTTTGGGCACACTCTAGAGGATGAGCTCGGGATTTTTCCGTCTCATGATGCGTTTCAGAAGGCTGGCACTCATCAAGATGGGCTGGATAGATTTGAACTGTTGCTCGGAGACAAAAGTCAAATTGGTCAAATTCTCATTGAAGAACATGGTCACGAGTTTTACAGCCGATTCAAAAACATATTTGTCAGGGGAGGGCGAGATCGGTTGCAGCATAGTGAGGGTGGGCGTGTCGTTTGCGATGAGATTATATACTTTCTTGTTAGCGATACAGTATGTGCAGATCTTCTCGATTATGTAAAAAGAGATAGCTTTTTCTCTTCTATCGATCTGAATTTATCATTTCGGTTCTTGAAATTTATGTATGTGGCAGACGTACCAATTGCTTCGCTTCGAAATGAGCGTCGCCGAAGATTAGTAATTCGCTTGTGGAAGCCAAAGACAGGACGAGCTCGGCGCGATATCATGACCGATTTAGCCGGCCTTATGGAGGCTCGCTACATGATTGCAGAGCGTATATATTTTCATCCAACAAAGCTGATTGTGGGTGCGATGATTGGTCGCGCTGTTCTCGAAGCTAAGCGATTGAGATGCTTGAGCGCAGAAGAGCTTCTCGCGCATTCGGATGACAGTTTACTTCGTGAATTAATCGATCTCGATAAGCTCAAGGGCGGGGATCCAGAGGAACAGAAGAGTCGAAAAATCGCTTCTAAGCTAGCCTTGGCTGTGGTGCACAGAAGACTATTTAAGTGCCAGCACAGATATACTGACAAGTCCTTTGGAAGGGCGGGTGATAATGTAAATCTGAAAGAGGATGCTCTTCATGCTTTGAAAGATGCCGACCGGCGGCGCGACATTGAAAACGAAATCGCCGATTGGGGTGGGGTAAATCATGGTGATGTCCTGGTCTACGCGGCTCCGAGAAAGATGAATTCGAAAGTGGCCGATGTCCAAGTTGATTGGCAGGGGCAGCTAGTTCGACTTTCTGACATCTCAGATCCTGTGCTTTCTAACAGGTTAAAAACGATCGAGGCTGCTCATAAGGAGCTTTGGGGCATCGATTTGATTGTTTCGGACGAATTGTCGGCAGAGCAGAGAGAGCAAGTTCAGTTTGCGTTTGAGGCGAAGTTTCTCGGGCGAGAGCGAGCCCGTGAATGTTATATGCAATTAGCTCGAGATGTGATTGACCAAGAGGAAAAGTTTTCGAACTATCCTCCCGAAAGTAAGCGTAAGACGGCTCGTACGATAGCTGACAAGTTGGCCGAAGCGGGGCTTGCCTTTCACGGAAAGGCTAGTGTGAGAACGCGAATAGTGGAGCTGGCGTCGGAAATTATGTCGGATCGGCTCTAAAGCTAGAAATGGCGTCTATCATTAGAGACAGTCTCTATCGCGAGCTTTCCGTGGCCATCGGAGGCAGGGATGTCTTTGACTGGATAGATGACACTGGAGCGGAGCTGGCGACGGCCGGCTTCGATGGGTGTTGCGTCGACTTGAACTCGAAGTTGCTCGCACTGGCGGGCGTCGATCGGATTTTTGAAACGGATCAAACATCGATTGAGGCGCGCGTAGAGCGGGTTGGTGCGGGCTTCAAGATTCTTATTTATCGCCATCTAAATGATGTGGACCGTCGTGCGCTTTTAGCTCACGAGGTGGCTCATGTTGTTTTGGCCAGTAACCGTGCGGTTTCTCGCGTGCTAGATCGAGAGATGCTTAGTTTCGATCGCGATCTGGAGTTCCTGGTGGACCGGCTAGCGTATTCGATCTTGGTCCCCAAATGGTTTATTCGAGAGCGTTCAGCGAACCTCATATTTTGGGAAGGTTTCACGTTGGCGGAACGCTGGCGTGTTCCCCCGAAGATTGCTTTTTTGCAGATCATGGAAGCGGTGGCAAAGCCCGGCGATCGGGCGATTCATCTAACGTGTAGGTATGAGTCGCCAGATCAGCTAATGCTCTTTCGAGAACTACCAAAACGATGGAAAGTAAATTGGTCATTGACTGCTGATCAAATTGACGGCAGCAGGCCAATTGTTCGTAAAGGCGCTCGGGGATCCAGCTCCGGTTTCATCGCGAGCATAGAGGGCGTCTCATTGCTCGAAGACCCTGGATGCGGTTCTGAGAAGCTCTTGGCGTGGATGCGACAGAGCCAAACGCTCCAGAAGCTTCTTGGTGATCGACGCCAAATCGAAGCAAAGGCCTGCAAGAAAACCCCGGACTTGGGGGCAGACGGGGCATATTGGATGTCCTATGTAGTGCTCGGAAGATAGGCTATTTCCTACTCCGCCGCCTCGCTCGCAGCCCCGCGCCCGCGCTTCTTCGGCTTGGCTGACTTTTCCAGCACCGGCTTCAGGAACTGGCCGGTGTAGCTGCGCGGCGCCTTGACGATGTCTTCCGGCGGGCCCCAGGCGACGATCTCGCCGCCGCCGTCGCCGCCTTCGGGGCCGAGGTCGATGACCCAGTCGGCGGTCTTGATGACTTCGAGATTGTGCTCGATGACGACCACCGTGTTGCCCTGGGCGACCAGCTCGTGCAGCACCTCCAAGAGTTTCTTGACGTCGTGGAAGTGCAGGCCGGTCGTCGGCTCGTCCAGGATATAGAGCGTGCGGCCGGTGGCGCGCTTGGACAGCTCCTTGGCGAGCTTGACGCGCTGGGCCTCGCCGCCGGACAGCGTGGTGGCCTGCTGGCCGACATGGATGTAATCGAGGCCGACGCGGCGCAGCGTCTCGAACGTGTCGCGCACGCGCGGCACCGCCTTGAAGAACTCGGCGGCCTCCTCGACGGTCATGTCGAGCACGTCGGCGATCGACTTGCCCTTGAACAGCACGTCGAGCGTCTCGCGGTTGTAGCGCTTGCCCTTGCAGACGTCGCAGGTGACGTAGACGTCGGGCAGGAAGTGCATCTCGATCTTGATGACGCCGTCGCCCTGGCAGGCCTCGCAGCGGCCGCCCTTGACGTTGAACGAGAAGCGCCCGGGCTCGTAGCCGCGCGCTTTCGATTCCGGCAGGCCGGCGAACCATTCGCGGATCGGCGTGAACGCGCCGGTGTAGGTGGCGGGGTTGGAGCGCGGGGTGCGTCCGATCGGTGACTGGTCGATGTCGATGATCTTGTCGATATGCTCCAGGCCCTCGATGCGGTCGTGCGGGGCGGCGGCCTCGTTGGCGCCGTTGAGCTTGCGCGCGATTGCCTTGTAGAGCGTGTCGATGAGAAGCGTCGACTTGCCGCCGCCGGAGACGCCGGTGATGGCGGTGAACAGGCCGAGCGGAATCTCGGCCGAGACGTTCTTGAGATTGTTGCCGCGGGCGTTGATCACCTTGATGGTGCGGCGATGGTTCGGCGGCCGCCGCTCGGGCACCTCGACCTCGAGCTCGCCGGTGAGATATTTGCCCGTCAGCGACTTCGGATTGCGCATGATCTCGGCGGGCGTGCCCTCGGCGACGATGTGGCCGCCATGGGTGCCGGCCCCCGGGCCGATGTCGAGCACGTAGTCGGCGAGCCGAATGGCGTCCTCGTCATGCTCGACGACGATCACGGTGTTGCCGAGGTCGCGCAGCCGCTTCAAGGTGTCGAGCAGGCGCGAGTTGTCGCGCTGATGCAGGCCGATCGACGGCTCGTCGAGCACGTAGAGCACGCCGGTGAGGCCCGAGCCGATCTGCGAGGCCAGGCGAATGCGCTGGCTCTCGCCGCCGGACAGGGTGCCGGAGGAGCGGGCCAGGGTCAGGTAGTTCAGGCCGACATCGAGCAGGAAGGTGAGGCGGTCGCGGATTTCCTTCAGGATGCGCGTGGCGATCTCGGTCTGCTGCGCGTTGAGCTGGGCCGGCACCCCGGCGAACCATTCACCGGCGGCCTTGACGCTGAGATCAGAGATCTCGCCGATGTGCTTGCCGCCGACCTTGACGCACAGCGCCTCCGGCTTCAGCCGGAAGCCCTTGCAGCCGGCGCAAGGCACGTCGTTGAAGTACTTGCCGAGCTCCTCGCGGGCCCATTCGCTCTCGGTCTCGCGGAAGCGGCGCTCGATGTTGGTGATGACGCCTTCGAACGGCTTCTTGGTGTCGTAGGCGCGGACGCCGTCTTCATAGGTGAACTTGATCTCGTCGTCGCCGGAGCCGTGCAGCAGGGCGTTCTGCGTCTTCTTCGGCAGGTCCTTCCACTTGGTGTCGAGCGTGAACTTGTAGAACTTGCCGAGCGCGGTCAGCGTCTGCAGGTAATAGGGCGAGGACGACTTGGCCCAAGGCGCGATCGCGCCCTTGCGCAGGGTGACGTCCTTGTCGGGAATCACGAGGTCGGCGTCGACATGCTGCTCGACGCCCAGGCCGCCGCATTCCGGGCAGGCGCCATAGGGGTTGTTGAACGAGAACAGCCGCGGCTCGATCTCGGGAATGGTGAAACCGGAGACGGGGCAGGCGAACTTCTCGGAGAACAGGATGCGTTCGGGCCCGCTCTTGTCGTGGATCTTTGCCGTCTTCTTCTTTTCCTTCTCCTCTGCCGGCGCGGCGGAGGCGGGCGCGTCCGCGAATTCGACGACGGCGAGGCCCTCGGCGAGCTTCAGCGCGGTCTCGAAACTCTCGGCGAGGCGCTGGCCGATGTCCGGGCGCACGACGATTCGGTCGACGACGACGTCGATGTCATGCGGGAACTTCTTGTCGAGCGTTGGCGCCTCGGCGAGCTCGTGGAAGGTGCCGTCGATCTTGACGCGCTGAAAGCCCTTCTTGAGATATTCGGCGAGCTCCTTCTTGTACTCGCCCTTGCGGCCGCGCACGACCGGCGCCAGGAGATAGAGGCGCGTGCCCTCGGGCATCGCCAGCACGCGGTCGACCATCTGCGACACGGTCTGGCTTTCGATCGGCAGGCCGGTGGCCGGCGAATAGGGCACGCCGACGCGGGCCCAGAGCAGGCGCATGTAGTCGTAGATCTCGGTGACGGTGCCGACGGTCGAGCGCGGATTTTTCGAGGTGGTCTTCTGCTCGATCGAGATCGCCGGCGACAGGCCGTCGATCTGGTCGACGTCCGGCTTCTGCATCATCTCCAGGAACTGGCGCGCATAGGCCGACAGCGATTCGACATAGCGGCGCTGGCCCTCGGCATAGATGGTGTCGAAGGCGAGCGAGGATTTGCCGGAACCTGAGAGCCCGGTGAACACCACGAGCTTGTCGCGCGGGATCTCGACGTCGACGTTCTTGAGATTGTGTTCGCGGGCGCCGCGGATGGTGATCGCCCGCAGGCTCGACGAGTTGGCTTGCGCGCGCTGCTTGGCCTTGATCACTTCATCCATGACGATTGTCCCACGGCGCGACGTCAGCGCCATCGTTGCAGGCGCGTTCTGCCGGAAACCGGCCATCGGACGCCAGGGGGAAAAGGTATCGTCGGAACGTAGGAAGAACGAGCCCGGATTTCCAGTGCCGTCGGCGAATCATCAACAATGCACTCGCGACATGGCAGCGTGTGGCAGGAGCGGAACCGGTCCGCCATTCGTGGGCGGGCGCGGCCGGCCGGGCGCTCGATCGGGAATTGGATTGGACAAAGAAAAAGCCTCCGCCCTTGTGGAGCGGAGGCCTGTGCGTTGGCCCGGAGGCCGCAGTTCTTAGAAGTGGTAGTTCACGCCGACCTGGAAGGTGTGCAGGTTGAGCGTGCCGATCGGAAGGGTGCCAGCGAAATAGGTGCTGCTCTCGAGGCTCTTGTAGAGGTACTCGCCCTTCAGCGACCACTTCGGAGCGAACATCCACTCGACGCCAGCGCCGGCGGTCCAGCCGCTCAGGAACTTGGTCTCAGAACCGGCCAAGCCAAGCACGGTCGCCGAAACCTTGTTGTTGCCCCAGGCGTAACCACCGGTGCCGTACAGCAGCACGGTGTTGAAGGCGTAGCCGATGCGGCCGCGGACGGTGCCGGTCGATTCGATGCGATCCGTCAGGCCGATGATGCCGGGGATGCCAGCCGAAGCCTTGATGTCAGACCAAGCTGCGTCGGCTTCCAGGCCGAACACCACCGGGCCCTGCTGCCAGTTGTAGCCGACGGTGCCGCCGGCGAAGCCGCCCTTCATCGCCGCCACGTCGGCGTTCTCGCTGCCGTAGCCGCCCATCGCACCGATGTAGAAACCGGTCCAGGTCGGAACCGGCGCGAGAACCGGGGCCTTGGTGTAGGTCGGACGCGCGGCAAGATCGGCAGCGGCAGCGGGAGCAGCCAGGGCGGCCAGGGCCACGGTCGCAAGCAGGATCTTCTTCATTCTTGTCTCCAGTTTATTCCTCGAAGTCCGCGTCGCACCGAAGCTTTCACGCACGAAACAGACTCACCCGTTCAAGTTGACGATCTCCCTATAGCCGGGTTCCGTGCGGATTACCGTCACCCTGAAGCCACACTCGGGGCGAAACCGCGTTTTTGCGGGCAGGTTCCCGAAAGCCGTTGTGACTCAAATGCTTGGTTCCGGGTGTGGCCTATGGATCGAGGTGTCCTCCGGGCAACAAAAAAGGCCGGCTTTCGCCGGCCTTTGGAACTCTCGTTGGATGGGGCGATCAGTATTTCGCCACGACCGGGCCGCCGAAGCGGTAGTTCACGCGTGCCGTGAACAGATCGACGTCCTGCTTGATGGTGTTGGTCTGGGTGAAGACCGCGCCCACGAACGGGACATTGGTGTTGCCCATGAACAGGTGGTCGTATTCGAAGCCCACCGACCAGTTCGGCGCGAAGGCGTATTCGACGCCGGCGCCGACGGTCGCGCCCCATTTGTGCACGGTCGTGGTGGCCAGCACAGTGTTGATCACGCCGGAGAAGATCTCGTACTTCGAGTCGGTGACGGCCGCGCCGCCCTTGGCGTAGAGCAGGACGTCGCCGAAGGAATAGCCGATCTGGCCGGTGAACAGGCCGAAGGCGTTGAGCTTGGTGCGGTTGCGATCGGGCGCGAACACCGGGCTGATGTTGTTGCCGGTGAGATCAGCCCAGTTGCCCTGCGCCTCCAGGCCGAACACGACCGAGTTCATCTGCCAGCGATAGCCGAACTGACCGCCGACCGTGCCGCCGGTGGCGTTGTGGCAGCCCTCGGTCGGGCCGTTCACGAGCGTCCAGCAATTGCGGCTCGAGCCGTAGCCGCCGTTGATGCCGAGGTAGAAGCCGCTCCAGTCGTTGATGGCAGCCATCATCGGCGGCGCCTTGGTGTACGGGCGGACGGCCATGTCGGCCGCCGAAGCGGACGTGGCGGTTGCGATGCCGACGAGAGCCGTCGTGATCACAAACAACTTCTTCATCAAATTCTCCCCCAAGGAGTTGGAATGACAAGCGATGAAAAGTTCATACACGCGGCATCCCGGAGATGCTGTAACGCACCTGCCACAGGGGGTAAAAAGCGTTATAAATCAAATATTTAACACAAAAGCGCCGTGCCGTTGCCGAGCCATGGACACGAAAAAGGCCGGCGCAGGCGCCGGCCTTCAGAAGGGCTCCGAGAAGCCGCTTTTTCGCTTAGTAGCGGGTGCCCGCGGGGCCGCCGAATCGATAGTTCACCCGCACCGTCGCCATGTCGATGTCCTGCTTGATGGTGTCGACGCGCGAGGTCACCAGGGCCGTGGCCGGAAAGGTGATGTCGCGCGAGCCCATGAACAGGTGATCGTACTCGACGGCGACCGACCAGTTCGGTGCAAAGCCGTACTCGACGCCGGTGCCGACGGTGCCGCCCCAGCGGGTCTCGCTGGCGGAGTCCAGCTGGGTGCCTACCGCGACCGGCGCGGCTGCATTGGCGGTGCCGGTGTATTTGTTGTGCGTGACCGCGGCGCCGCCCTTCACGTACCAGAGCACGTTGCCCCAGGCGTAGCCGACCTGGCCGGTGAACAGGCCGATCGCGTCGGTCTTGGTGTTGTTGGTGATGCCGGCTGCGAAGGCGGCCGTGCTGGCGTTCGATGATTTCAGGTCGGTCCAGTTGCCCTGGGCCTCCAGGCCGAACACCCAGCTGGCAGCCTGCCAGCGATAGCCGACCTGACCGCCGATCAGGCCGCTGCTCGCATTGCGACAGCCTTCGGCCTGTGCCGGTGCGACAGTCGCGCCGCCGACATTGTTCAGCGTCCAGCAATTGCGGCTCCAATCGGCGCCGCCATTGATGCCGAGATAGAAGCCGGCCCAGCTCGGCAGCGGCGTGACATAGGCCGGCGGAGGCGCCTTGCCATAGGGGCGCGTCGCGAAGTCGGCGGCCGATACGGGAGCCAGTCCGAGCAAAGCGGCGCCGGCAGTCACGATCAAGGTAGTCTTCTGCATTGGATCTCTCCCCAGTCCCAGAACGAGTCCCGCGGGATCCCTCCGATCCGCGTGTCGTTTGCTGCTGGTTGTAGGAGAGACTGATTTCTAAAGCGGTGATGGCCGCGCAGGCGCGACCAGATGTGTCGATCGTGCTTAAGCGGACGTAAACGATGTCGCGGCCGGTGCGTGATGCCGCCAGGGTAGGGCGTGCGGCATTACATCAAGCCCGGATGACCGTCGGCGAAAACGCGTAGGGGGAGCCTGCGCGGCTCAGTGCTTGGAGACGACCGGGCCGCCCCAGCGGTAGTTGACGCGCACCGTCGCCATGTCGACATCTTGGCCGACCGTATCGGTCCGGGTCGCCGCGCCAGCCGGGACGCCGGTGAAGTTCAGCGCCTTGTTGCCCATGAAGATGTGCTCGTACTCGGCGCCGACCGACCAGTTCTTGCCGAAGCCGACCTCGAGCCCGGTGCCGACCGTGGCGCCCCAGCGCGTGGTGCTGAACTGGTCAAGGATCGTCCCTGTCCCGGTGGCGAGACCGTTGTACTTTTCACCTGCGACAGCGGCGCCGCCCTTCACGTACCAGAGCACGTTGTTCCAGGCATAGCCGATCTGGCCGGTGAGCAGGCCGACGCCGTTGACCTTGGTCTGATTGGTGACCGCCGGTGCGAGCTGGCTGGTGTTGCTGCCCTTGAGGTTGGCCCAGTTGCCCTGGCCCTCGACGCCGAACACCCAGCTGCCCGCCTGCCAGCGATAGCCGATCTGGCCGCCGGCCAGCGCGCCGGTCGCGTCGTGGCAGCCCTCGGCATTGGTCGCCGCGACGCCGCCGAAAGTGACGTTGTTGGTCCAGCAGGAGCGGGCGGAGCCGCCACCGGCGTTCAGACCGAGATAGAAGCCGCTCCAATCATAGATCGTCGCGATCATCGCGGGCGCCTTGGTGAAGGTGCGCGCGGGCAAATCGGCTGCGATCGCCGGCGCAAGCCCCAGCGCCAGCGAGGTTGTCGCCCCCAGCAACAGCCTTCTCATCGCAGTCCCCAAACCAAGTCCGACGCCCGCACGCACGCTCTCACCAACGCCCACCCGCGGAGCCTTGATAGACCCTTCCGTCGCAAAAAGCCGTCACCCAAACGACACAGCGGCTCAGCAAGTGTCGGTTCTGACAGGCAAAAAAAGGCCGGCGCGAGGCCGGCCTTTGGTCATATTCGCGCTTGGCGTGCAATCAGTAGCGCGACACGCCCGGGCCACCGAAGTGGTAGACGATGCCGGCCTTGACGGTGTGGATGGTGTCCTTCCACTCCGAACGATCGCCGATCGTCGGCGTGTACTGCAGGCTGCTCTTGCCGAAATCGAGATAGTTGTACTCGAGCTTGGCCGACCAGTTCTGGGCGAACATGTATTCGGCGCCGGCGCCGATCGTCCAACCCCAGCGCCAATCGCTCTGCGACGCGCCGAATGCAGCCCCGAACAGACCTGGATCGTAGCGGTGCTGCAGATCGCCGACGGCGGCACCGCCGCTGATGAAGAACAGCGCCGGGCCCGCGGCGTAGCCGAGGCGGCCCTTGATATCGCCGAAGCCGCGCAGCTTGGTGAAGTAGCTGTCGCCCGCGCCGAGGTTGATCTCGGACGAACGGCCGCTGATGTCGGCCCAGTGATAGTCGCCTTCGAGGCCGAACACGACGTTGTCGACCTGCCAGTTGTAGCCGATCACGCCACCGACAAAGCCGCCGTTGAAGTCGTAGCGCTGCGTGCCGGCGAAGCCGACCGCGTTCGGCGCGCCGAGGAAGGTCTCATCGCTGCGACCCCAGCCGCCGCCGCCCTGCAGACCGAGATAGAAGCCGGCCCAGGTCGGAAGCGGAGCGGGCGCCATGACCGGCGCCTTCGTGTACGGGCGGGCAGCCAGATCGGCGGCCCCTGCGGGGGCCAGCGACCCCAAGACCATCAAGCTGGCAGCTGCAAGAAAGAGTTTCTTCATCCCAAGATTCATCCCAAGTCTCCCGCGTTGGGCGCCCCGAATTTCGTCCCCGGAGGCGCTCGTCTTTGAGGTGGTGCGACCGCCCAGGGCGGCCTCATTCCGTCCGCAAATATACGCGATTCAACCCTGGATACCGTCTCCCAAAAGCCACAGGCGAGGAGGATGTGAGGCAAGCTAAGTCAATGAAAGTTAATCTCTTTTTCGTGATCGGTGGAACTTTTTGATGGTTCCGTGAAGGGAACTTTGAGTTCCCTGAGGTTCCATCGGGTTCCATTGAATTCGCTTTCAGGTTGTATTTGTGGGTTTGCGAACAAAACTGGAACGACCGCCTTCGGCCTGCTATATGTGGATAAGCAACGAGAAAGCAGGTGGCTGGCGCGGCAACCGTATAGGGTCCGGCGCCAGAGGAAGGGTTAGCCACCTTGTGCCGAGAGGCCGGTCGGCAGGACCGGTCCGGTCATTTCTGAAAACCGCGGGAGAGTGTGATGGCGGGTAGCGTGAACAAGGTGATTTTGGTCGGCAATCTCGGGAAGGACCCGGAGATCCGCCGCACCCAGGATGGTCGGCCGATCGCCAATCTGAGCATCGCGACGTCGGAAACGTGGCGCGACAAGGCGACCGGCGAGCGCAAGGAGAAGACCGAGTGGCACCGCGTGGTGATCTTCAATGAAGGTCTCTGCAAGGTCGCCGAGCAGTATCTCAAGAAGGGCTCCACGGTGTATATCGAGGGCGCGCTGCAGACCCGCAAATGGACCGACCAGAGCGGCGTCGAGAAGTACTCGACCGAGGTCGTGCTGCAGGGCTTCAACTCGACGCTGACGATGCTCGGTGGCCGTGGCGGCGGAAGCGGCGGCGGCAATTTCGCCGATGACATGGGCGGCGGCGATTTCGGCATGAGCAGCCCGTCGTCGGCACCGGCGCCGCGCCGTCCGATGGCGGCCGCCAGCCGCAACAACGACATGGACGACGACATTCCGTTCTGATCCGAAGGCGGCGCGGAGCGGGGCTCGCAAGGCCCGTTCCGCGCCGGCTCCATGGCGGCCGTGGATCGTCCCGTAAGATCTTGTTAAGTCGCTGGAATTGCGACTCAGAAAACCTTCGTGCGGGAAGGCCTGGGGGTGGCCTGCGGCGACGCGATGCGCTATATGATTCCAAGCGATTTTCGCGTGTCAAAACCGACCGGTATCCCCTTTGTCCGATAAAGAAGATGAGAAGCCCGGCGAGCCGGGCGGACCTTCCGACATTCGTCCCGTCTCCATCCTCGATGAGATGAAGCGCTCGTACCTCGATTACGCAATGAGCGTGATCGTGTCGCGGGCGCTGCCCGATGCGCGCGACGGCTTGAAGCCGGTACACCGGCGCATCCTGTATTCGATGTACGAGCAGGGCCACACGCCCGACAAGAAGTACGTCAAGTCCGCCCGCGTGGTCGGCGACGTCATCGGTAAATACCATCCGCACGGCGACCAGTCGATCTACGACGCCATGGTGCGCATGGCGCAAGACTTCTCGATGCGCGTGCCGCTGATCGACGGCCAGGGCAATTTCGGCTCCGTCGACGGCGATCCGCCGGCCGCCTATCGATACACCGAAGCAAAGCTCGCCAAGTCAGCGATTCCGCTGCTCGACGACATCGACAAGGACACGGTCGACTTCCAGGCGAACTACGACAATTCGGACAAGGAACCGTCGGTCCTACCGGCCAAATACCCGAACCTGCTGGTCAACGGCGCCGGCGGCATCGCGGTCGGCATGGCCACCAACATCCCGCCGCACAATCTCGGCGAGGTGATCGACGCCTGCGTCGCGCTGATCGACAACCCGGCGATGTCGATCGACGAGCTCACCCAGATCATTCCGGGCCCGGATTTTCCGACGGGCGGCATCATTCTCGGCCGCGCGGGCATCCGCAGCGCCTATCATCTCGGCCGCGGCTCGATCATGATGCGCGGCAAGGTGACCATCGACACCATCCGCAAGGATCGCGAGGCGATCATCGTCTCGGAGATCCCGTACCAGGTCAACAAGGCCACGATGGTCGAGCGCATCGCCGAACTGGTGCGAGAGAAGAAGGTCGAAGGTATTTCCGACCTGCGCGACGAGTCCGACCGCGACGGCTATCGCGTCGTGATCGAGCTCAAGCGCGACGCGGTGGCCGACGTGGTGCTGAACCAGCTCTACAAGTTCACGCCACTGCAGACGAGCTTCGCCGCCAACATGCTGGCCCTGGATGGCGGCCGTCCGCAGACGATGACGTTGAAGGATCTGCTGACGATCTTCGTCGCGTTCCGCGAGCGGGTCGTCACGCGCCGGACCAAGTTCCTGCTCAACAAGGCGCGCGACCGCGCCCACATCCTGGTCGGTCTCGCGGTTGCCGTCGCCAATATCGACGAGATCATCCGCGTCATCAGGACCTCGCCGAATCCGACCAGCGCGCGCGACGCGCTGATGTCGCGTGACTGGCCGGCGCGGGATGTCGAGGCCATCATCACCCTGATCGACGATCCCCGCCACAAGCTCGCGGAAGACGGCACGATCAGGCTGTCATTCGAGCAGGCCAAGGCCATCCTCGACCTGCGCCTGCAGCGCCTCACCGCGCTCGGCCGCGAGGAGATCTCCGACGAGCTCGACAAGCTGAAGGTCGAGATCGCCGACTATCTCGACATTCTGCGTTCGCGCGCGCGCGTGCAGGACATCGTCAAGACCGAGCTCGCCGCGATCAAAGCCGAGTTCGGCACCCCGCGCCGCACCGTCATCGCCGAGCAGGAAGGCGAGATGGAGGACGAGGACCTGATCCAGCGCGAGGACATGGTCGTGACCGTGTCCCACGCCGGCTACACCAAGCGCGTGCCGCTGTCGGCCTATCGGGCGCAGCGCCGCGGCGGCAAGGGCCGCACGGGCATGCAGACCCGTGAGGAGGATTTCGTCAGCCGGCTGTTCGTGGCCTCGACGCATACGCCGGTGCTGTTCTTCTCGTCGCGCGGCCAGGTCTACAAGGAGAAGGTCTGGCGGCTGCCGATCGCGGCGCCGAACGGCCGCGGCAAGGCGCTGATCAACATCCTGCCGCTGGAGCAGGGCGAGCGCATCACCACGATCATGCCGCTGCCGGAGGACGAATCCTCCTGGGCCAATCTCGACGTGATGTTCGCCACGACCGGCGGCAACGTCCGCCGCAACAAGCTGTCGGATTTCGTCGATGTCAGGCGCTCCGGCATCATCGCGATGAAGCTCGACGAGGGCGAGGAGATCGTCAACGTCCAGATCTGCACCGAGCGTGACGATGTGCTGCTGACCGCAGCCGGCGGCCAGTGCATCCGCTTCCCCGTCACCGAGGTGCGCGTGTTCACCGGGCGCACCTCGATGGGCGTGCGCGGCATCGCACTCGCCGAGAGCGACAAGCTGATCTCGCTGACGATCCTGCGCCATGTCGAGACCACCTCGGACGAGCGCACGGCTTACTTGAAGATGCGCCGCGCGATGTCGGGCGAGGCGACCACCGAGGAGCCGGTCGAGACCGAAAGCGAGGAGGCGGCCGCGGGCGCGATCCAGCTGTCGCAGGAGCGCTATGTCGAGATGTCGGCGCAGGAGCAGGTGGTGCTGACCGTCTCGGTCAACGGCTACGGCAAGCGCACCTCGTCCTACGAGTACCGCACCACGGGCCGCGGCGGCAAAGGCATCGTCGCGATGTCGGTCAACAACCGCAACGGCAAGCTGGTCGCCTCATTCCCGGTCGAGGACGGCGACCAGATCATGCTGGTCACCGACAAGGGCCAGCTGATCCGCTGCCCGGTCGACGGCATCCGCATCGCCGGCCGCTCCACCCAGGGCGTCATCGTGTTCAACACCGCCGACGACGAGCACGTCGTCTCGGTCGAGCATATCGGCGAGGAGGCGGAGAACGGCAATGGCGGGAATGGGACTGAAAGCGCGAACGGCGAGTAGGGCGTAGCGAGTAGCGAAAACGGATCTCAGCTACTCGCTACATCTCACTGCGTGCGCTCGACACCGACGATCCGCGCCTCGCGGATCGTCGACTTCGTTCCGGCGCCGCGCAGGCAGGACGCTTCGAAGTTCGGCCAGGCCTGTTGCGAGCAGTCGCGGCCGATCGGGCGGAAGTCGAGGCGATCGCCCTTGGCCAGCGGCTGCGGCACGCTGGCGTTCACCTCGGGAGCGAGGCCGGGCAGGACGGTGAGGGCGGCAGCCACGAAGCCGGCCGCTGCGACGGCAGAAAGCGCTTTGATCATGACGGTCCCCTGTGGTTGGGCCGTTCCCGGCCCGTCGTTCGTTAAGGATTTGATAGCCATTTCGGGTTTCGAGACGCTTTCGCGATCCGAGCGAATTGGTTTCGTGGCCTTGCCGCTGTGTTTCGTGGCTGATGTTCCGAGGAAACAATCGCGAACGGGGGCGGCAGTTCCGGCCGCATTGCCGCAGCGCACCCACATGGCCGAAGCATCACAGCCGCGCCAGCATGGGCTCCCGCGGCTTGCCGCCCTGTTCCGGCCGGTATAGGACGGGCGCATGCAACGCATTGCGCTCTATCCGGGCTCGTTCGATCCCGTCACCAACGGCCATCTCGACGTGGTCCGGCAGGCCGTTCACCTTTGCGACAGGCTGATCGTCGCGGTCGGCGTGCATCACGGCAAGAAGCCGCTGTTTTCGACCGAGGAGCGGCTGGCAATGGCCCATGAGGTGTTCGGCCCGGTCGCGGCCGCCGCCGGCTGCGGCTTCGAGGCCTCGACCTACGACAATCTGACGGTCACGGCGGCCGCGAAGGCAGGCGCGATCCTGATGATCCGCGGCCTGCGCGACGGCAAGGATTTCGATTACGAGATGCAGCTGGCCGGCATGAACCAGACCATGGCACCGTCCATCCAGACGGTGTTCGTGCCGGCGTCGGTCGCGGTCCGTCCGATCAACGCCAGCCTGGTTCGCCAGATCGCGGCGATGGGCGGCGAGATCTCGCATTTCGTCCCGCCGTCGGTGGTGGCCCCCTTGAAAGCCAAGTTCGCCTGACGATCCCTTGGCCGGCGCCTGCGTGCGTCAGGTCGTCGCCTTTTCGCGTTTCCTCTCATCCTTTCGGAGTTGCCATGATCCGCGCTCTCGCCTTCGTCTTCGCTCTCGTGTTCGCCGTCCCGGCCTTGGCGCAATCGCTGCCCGCCGGGCTCGACAAGCAGAATGCGCTGGTCATCGACACCACCAAGGGCCGCATCATCATCAAGCTGCGCACGGATCTCGCGCCCCAGCACGCCGAGCGGCTGAAGACGCTGGCGCGCGAGGGCTACTACAACAACGTGCCGTTCCACCGCGTGATGGACGGCTTCATGGCGCAGACCGGCGACGGCCAGAAATTCGACGGCACCGGCGGCTCGAAATATCCGAACCTGAAGCAGGAGTTTTCGCAGACGCCGTTCAAGCGCGGCACCGTCGGCATGGCGCGCCGCGGCGACAGCGTCGATTCCGCCAACTCGCAGTTCTTCATCTGCTTCGGCGACGCCTCCTTCCTCAACGGCCAGTACACGGTGATCGGCGAGGTCGTGCAGGGCATGGACGTGGTCGACAAGCTGAAGAAGGCGCCTCCGGGCTCGGCGGGCGGCGCCGTGACCGACCCCGACAAGATGGTCAAGGTCCAGGTCGCTTCCGACATCAAGTAACCGACAGAGCAGGGCACCCGGGCTTCGCGCCCGGGGTTCCCGTGCGGTTTAAGGAACCCTTTGCCACGCGCCGCCCGCCGCATCGACAGGACGGGCGGCTTCAGCTTTAAGCGCGTTGGGTCTATTCTGGACCCGCATCGCCCCGGGCCTCGTTGTGCCCGGAGTGCCGTCAGGAGGGGTGGCGGCCGTACACGAGAAGGCGCCGCGACATGTCAGACCCCCGGACTGTCCGTTGTCCTGCCCCTCATCAATTCAACCTCAAAACCTGAGAGACCCGCATGGCTGTGACCGAAAATACCTTGATCCTCGAGACCACCCAGGGCCCCGTCACCATCGAGATGCGCCCCGATCTCGCGCCGAACCACGTCGCGCGCATCAAGGAGCTCGTCCGCGAGGGCTTCTATGACGGAATCGTCTTCCACCGCGTCATCGACGGCTTCATGGCACAGACCGGCTGTCCCCAGGGCACCGGCATGGGCGGCTCCGGCAAGAAGCTGAAGGCCGAGTTCAATGCCGAGCCGCATGTCCGCGGCACCACGTCGATGGCCCGCGCCGCCAACCCGGATTCCGGCGACAGCCAGTTCTTCATCTGCTTCGACGACGCCAGCTTCCTCAACAAGCAGTACACCGTCTGGGGCAAGGTCACCGAGGGCATGGAGAACGTCGACAAGATCAAGCGCGGCGAGCCGGTGCAGAACCCGGACAAGATCGTCAAGGCCTACATGGCCGCCGACGCGGCGTAGCCTTCGAGACGCTCTCCATGAACACGCCTCTCGGCGTGTTCATGGTCCCATATGCAGCGCCGCTCGCGGCGCTCGACCCTCATGGTGAGGAGCGTGCGTAGCACGCGTCTCGAACCATGAGGCCGACAGTCGGGCCTCATCCTTCGAGACGCGTGCTACGCACGCTCCTCAGGATGAGGGGCCGATGTCGTTCCAGAACGACGATGCGCACCGACCTCTTCGATTTCCATCTTCCGCCTGAGAACATCGCGCTGCGGCCGGCGAGCCCGCGGGAATCCGCGCGCATGCTGGTGGTGCAGGGCGACGGCGTGCTGCGCGACCGCACCGTGGGCGATTTGCCGGACTGGCTGGAGCCGGGCGACCAGCTCGTCGTCAACGACACCAAGGTGATCGCAGCCCAGCTCTCGGGCCGCCGCATCAGCCGCGAGACCGAGGCCAAGATCGAGGCGACGCTGATCAAGCGGCTCGACGGTTCGCGCTGGCAGGCGCTGGTGCGGCCGGCCAAGAAGCTCGCACCCGGCGACACGATCCGCTTCGGCAATGAGGGCAAGGTCTGCCTGCTCGGCCATCTCGACGCGACCGTCGAGGCCAAGGGCGAGGAGGGTGAGGTGACGCTGTCCTTCGTCTTCCACGGCCCGGCGCTCGATCAGGCGATCGCCGATCTCGGCCGGCCGCCACTGCCGCCCTACATCGCCGGCAAGCGGCCCGCCGACGAGCAGGATGCCGCCGACTATCAGACGATGTTTGCGGCCAACGAGGGCGCGGTCGCCGCGCCCACCGCCGGGTTGCATTTCACGCCGGCCCTGGAGCAGCGCCTGCGCGACCGCGGCGTCGGGCTGCAGCGAGTCACTCTGCATGTCGGCGCCGGCACCTTCCTGCCGGTGAAGGTCGATGACACCGAAGGCCACCGCATGCATGCGGAGTGGGGGAGTCTCACGGCCGAGACCGCGGCCGCGCTGAACGAGGCGCACGCCAAGGGCGGCCGCATCGTCGCCGTCGGCACCACGTCGATGCGGCTGCTCGAAAGTGCCGCGCTGCCGGACGGCACCATCGCGCAGTTCGAGGCGGAGACGTCGATCTTCATCACGCCCGGCTATCGCTTCCGCGCCGTCGACATCCTGATGACCAACTTCCATCTGCCGCGCTCGACCCTGTTCATGCTGGTCTCGGCCTTCGCGGGCCTCGAGACGATGCAGGCGGCCTATGCGCATGCGATCAGCAGCGGCTATCGCTTCTATTCGTATGGCGATGCGTGCTTGTTGTTCCGCGCCGAGTAGCGCGCCCGCCGACCGCTGACCTCAACGCCGCCGTGCCGCCCGCTGCATCGACCTGCGGCGGATGGTCGGCGCATGCCTGCGCGCACGTACTTGCCTGGTCGGCAATTTTCGCTAGTATGGAGTGATTGCCGCAATGATTGATTGTGGGGTGCGTCACACATCGTGGCCGCTCCCATCCGGTTAGTTCGTTGAGACGACCAGACAGCTTTTCGACAGGAAAGGATTTTGTCATGGGTGCGGTTCGGCAAGACGTTGCGACGCTGGGCGCCGGTTGGAACAAGACTTTGCTGAACTACGCGCTGGCCATGCGAGCGCTCGACGAATTGCCGATCAGCAACCGCAACAGCTGGAAATTTCTCGGCGCCATGCATGGCTTCGACGAGGAGCTGTGGCGCGGCGAGGAGCTGATCGGCACGGGTCCGGTGCCGGCCGACCTGACGAACGGCACCTATGGCGATCAATGCCAGCACGGCAGCTGGTATTTCCTGCCCTGGCACCGCGGCTATCTCGCGACCTTCGAAGCCATCGTCGCGGCCAAGGTGAAGGAGCTCACCGGCGACGACTGGGCGCTGCCGTACTGGAACTACCTCGATGCGAGCAACCCGGAGGCGCGCAAGGTGCCCGCGGCGTTCATCGCCGACAAGCTGCCGAACGGCGATCCCAATCCGCTGAAAACCTATCCGCGCCGCCCGGGCCTGAGCGCGCTGCAGCCGGGACGGCGCGACGCCTTCAGCCTCGCCGCGGCGGAGGAAACCGACTTCACCGTCGACGGCGGCATCGGCTATGGCGGCGGCATCACCGGCGACTTCATCCAGTTCGGCAACTGGACCGGCGATATCGAGAACAATCCGCACAACACCGTCCACCGGCTGGTCGGCGGCTACATGACGGATCCGCGGCTCGCGGGGCTCGATCCGTTGTTCTGGCTGCATCATTGCAACATCGACCGGATGTGGGAGGCCTGGATGCGCGCGCCGGGCAAGAAGATGACCCGGGACTCGCGCTGGCGTGACGGCCCGGCTGACCGGCTCTTCCTGATGCCGCAGCTCGGCGGTGCCGATCCCGGCATCACCTTCGGTGGTTCCGACACGTTGACCGGTGGGCGATTCCATCCCACCTATGATGATCTGACGAAGGGGACGGGCGTTGTTCCGGGAGCTGTCGCCGTGGCACGTGTGGGCATGGGTCCTTCGCATCAGCAGACCGTCGAGCCGATCGGCGCGAATGCCGGCGCAGTGAGCGTCGGCAGCAAGCCGGAAAGCAGCCTCGTGACGCTGGAGCCGCAGGCGACCACGGCCGGCGTTGCGGCGATGGGGGCCACTACGCCGGGAGCGAAAGTGAGCCGGTTCTATCTCGCGCTCGAGGCCGTCCGCGGCCAGGCGCCGGCGCCGCAGATCGACGTCTACGTCAATCTGCCCGAGGGCGCCGACCCGGATGCGCATCCGGAATTGCACGCCGGCAATCTCACGATGTTCGGCCTCAACGTCGCATCTCGGCCGCATGGCCGTCACGCCGGAAACGGCCTCGGCTACACGCTCGACATCACCGAACTGGCGCAGCGCCTGAAGCAGGCCGGCGACTTCGATCCGAGCAAGCTCCGTGTCACCCTGGTGCCCGGCGAGCATGTCAGCGACCAGCAGCCGATCACCGTCGACAAGATCAGTGTGCTGAAGCGCACCGGCACCGTCAGCTGAGCGTGCTCCGATGCCACGCGCGGCGACCTTGCGGAGCTTCGCTCATCCGCCCTGGCGGGCCTTGTTTGTCGCGGCCGGGTGCGGTCTCGTCCTGTCGGCCTGCGGCATGGCGACGGCGACCGTGCCGCTGCTCTGTCGCTCGAGCGCGATCAGCGAGCTGACCGCGGCGAACGCCGCCGATGCGGTCGCCCTCGCGATCGCGCTCAATCCGCCGGGGCCGCTGATGGCCGGCTGGGCGCTGATGTTGCTGGCGATGATGCCGCCGCTGCTCGCCGCGCCCTTGATGCACGTCTGGCGTTCCAGCCTGCCGCAACGCCGCCAAGGATCGCTGGCGCTGTTCCTGATCGGCTATTGCGCGGTGTGGATGGCCGCCGGGCCGCCGCTGATCGTGGTCGCCGTGGCGCTGCACATGCTGGGCGGCGGCAGCCTGTGGGTGACCTTTTCGCTCGTCATCATGGCACTGGTCTGGAGCGCCTGTCCCTGGCAGCGCGCCATGCTCAACCGAGGCCACCGTCAGATGCGGATCAGCCTGTTCGGCTGGGCGGCGGCGGGCGACTGCGTGCGCTATGGCGTCGTGCATGCGATCTGGTGCGTCGCCTCGTGCTGGCCGTGGATGCTGGCCGCCGTGGCCGTGCAGGACTGGCATCTGGCAGCCATGATGGCCGTCGGCGCGATCATGCTGGGCGAGCGGCTGGCGCCGCCGGAGCCGCCGCGCTGGCGCTGGCCGGCGCTGCTCAGGGCGATCGACCCGCGCTCCGCCCGGGCGCCGCTCCAGGGCCTGCTTCGCCATGGGTAGGCGCGCCTGTCTCGCTATCGGCGTGGCCAACGTGCTGCCGGTCAAGGCCAATGCACCCGCGCCGTTCGCCAATCTCGACGGCGCCGTGATCGCCGCACGCGCGCTCGGCGACTGGGCGCGGTGCTCGGAGTTCGGGCCTGAGAACGTCGCGGTGGTCGACGACGGCAGGGTCGACGGCAAGGCCAACCCGGTGACGACGGCGCGGGTGCAGCAGGCGGTCGATGCGCTGTTGTCGCCCGACAGGGGCGGCATCGATCATCTCCTCCTGGCGTTCTGCGGCCATGGTCTGACCGACGCGAATGTCGGCTCGATCTCCTGGCTGTTCAGCGATTCCCTGCTCGAACGCTATCGGGTCGTCGCCGACAATTTCATCGAGGAGCTGCTGCATCACGACGTCCAGCGCATCACCCTGATCTCCGACGCCTGCCGCGAGGCTCCGAAGGATTTCGATCTGATCCGGCTCGCTCCCGTCCGTGGCATCACCGTGCAGGGCGAGCGCGTCGAGAGCCCGAAATTCGATCGTTTCTCTGCCTGCCAGGATGGTCAGCAGGGATTCATGGTGGTCGAGGAGAACTCGAACAACCCGGGCAAGTGCATCTTCTCCGGCGTCATCGTCGACGTGCTGTGGGGTAAGGAGCCGTCGGCGATCAGCAACGACGTGATCACCACCAACACCTTCGGCGTCTGCGTGCGCAACCGCACCGTTCAGCGCGCCAGGGATTATCGGCTGAAGCTCAATCCGCAATGCCAGGTCGATCCGGAAGCGGCCGTGCTCTACGACAAGAACAAGCCGCCGTCGGAGAACGGCATCGCGTTGCAGCCATGGCCGGCGGTCGGTGCGGCATCGATCATGGGGCAGGCGCCGGCGCCCGATGCGGCCGAGGCGGGGCGCAATCTCGAGCTGATCCGCACCGACGCGTCGTTCCGCGATCGTGTTCTTGGACCAGGGTTCGGCTTGAACAAGCTGGGCTTCGGTGTCTCCAAGGAGACGCCGCCGATCCCGCGCGCGAGCGAGGACATGCTGCATGATCTGATCCGGCTGCGGGTCACGCCGTCGAACCGGAGCCGTCGCGGCACACCCGAGACGCGCCGCGCGGCGGAGGCGATCGCGCTGCAGCTCGAGGCGGATGCGGTTGCCGAGGCGCGTGCCAAGGCGGCCGGCGAATTTCGCCGCAGCGTCACGCAGATTAAGCCGTCGTCAGGGCCGGACGGGTCGAACCTGATCGTTGCCGGAGACGCCAAATTATGGTCGCGGCAGCCGCCGCAGTCGGGCCGTCACACCTCGGTGCGCATGGGCTTCCGCGTCGACGCGGACCCGGCGGGCATGCCGGTGCTGGTCGAGCTCGCCGATGGCAGCTTCGTGCCGGTCGTCCCCTACGACGCCTTGTACGTCGTCGTGAAGCCAAGCGCGGCGGGCGACGTGATGCTCGCCTATGGCGAGCACGACGCGCGTGAGGCCTTCCGCAATGCGCTCGCGGCGATTGCGGATTTCGCGGCGGGGCGGATCGGCCCCGATCAGCTTGCCGGCCTGGCGGCGCGGCTCATGCTCGCCAAACATGTGGATCCTGCGCTGGGCGCGATCTGCGCCCATCTGTATCGGGCGATGGCCGACTTCGACAGCATCCGCCGCCTGGCCTACGTCTATGTCGCGCATGAGCAGGCGGTGCCGTTCGACATCGCGCTGCTCGGGGCCATGGATGTCGTGCGCGGCCCGGACGGCGCGCTGACGCTCGAGATTCCCGACGTCAAAGCGCGCAGGATGCTGGACGTCGGCCCCGACCTGCCGGACTTCGTCGTCAGCAGGACGCCCGCGGCCCGCGCAAGGATCGCGGGGCGTTGCCCATGGCTGGCCGCCGGCTGGGACTACGTGACCGATCCCAGGCCCGCGGCGGCTGCACTGGTCGAAGGTCTGGCCGAGCACGCCGCAGAGATCCGCCGCAGCGGCTTCACCGTGCTTCCCGCCGAAGTCGGCCGCCAGCTCGCCAGGCGATGGGGCCTCACGCCGCAATGAGGGTTGAGAATGTCCCACCGCGAGATCGCCCTCGGTACGGCGTTGCGGCAGCGGGGCTGGGCATCACCCCGGCTGCCGTCGCATCGCGCCGTGCCGACCTTAGGCCATCGCCCGCTCCGGCAGGAGCTCGGCGATCTGCACCGCGTTCAGCGCGGCGCCCTTCAGCAACTGGTCGGCTGCGACGAACATCGCGATGGAATGGCCCGACGGATCGGACAGATCCTTCCTGATGCGTCCGACCAGCACGTCGTCCTGGCCTGAGGCGTCGACCGGCATCGGGAAGTAATTCTTGGCGCGGTCGTCGACGAGACGCACGCCCGGCGCGGTCGCGAGGATGCGGCGGACGTCGTCTTCCGTGATCGGCTTCTCGCATTCGAAGGTGATGGCCTCGCAATGGGCGCGCAGCACCGGCACGCGGACGCAGGTGACGCCGATGGCGATGCCCTCATCCTCGAAGATCTTGCGGGTCTCGTTGATGACCTTGGTCTCTTCGTCGTTGTAGCCGGTGTCGGGATCGATGGCGGTGTTGTGGCTGAACAGATTGAACGCGAATGGGTGCGGCATCACCTTCGGCGCATAGACCTGGCCGTTGAGGTTGGCGCGGGTCGACTGCACCAGCTCGTCCATCGCCGCCGCACCGGCGCCGCTGGCAGCCTGATAGGTCGAGATGATGACGCGCTTGATGCGGTTCTGCTGGTGGATCGGCCACAGCGGCACCAGCGCGGTGATGGCCGCGCAATTCGGGTTGGCGATGATGCCCTTGTGGTCGCGGATGCGGCGGGCGTTGATCTCGGGTATCACCAGCGGCACGTTCGGATCCATGCGGAAGGCCGAGGAGTTGTCGACCACGACGGCGCCGGAGCGGACCGCGATCGGCGCGAACTTCTTGGAGATGCCGCTGCCGGCCGAGAACAGCGCGATGTCGACGCCCTCGAACGAGCGCTCATTGAGCTCCTCGACCACGATCGTCTGGCCGCGGAAAGTGAGGGTCTGGCCGGCCGAGCGGGCGCTCGCCAGCGCCTTGAGCTTGCCGACACGGACGTTGCGGCGGTCCAGGGTGGCGATGAACTCGGCGCCGACGGCGCCGGTGACGCCGACGATGGCAATGGTGGGATCTTGGGTGGGATCGTGAGGCACGTCTCGGGTCTCCGGTTGAAATTTGGGCATAAAAAAAGCCCCGGACCTTCATCAGGCGGGGCTTCGGTTCGAAGATGGTCGCGATATCGTTCGATTACGCGCGCACGCCTCCCGAGGCCCGCAAGGGCTTGGTGGTTTTCGTCGTGCGTTTGGTCGCGTTGAACATGGTGCGGGACCATAGGGACGCTGGGAACCGCCGTCAACGGCCCTTATCACTCAAACACCGCCGATCGCGGTTGAAACGAGTACAATCCTGACGCAATAAGCCGGCCATGAGCTCCCCCCAAGGCGACCTTCCCAACCATTTCGAACTGCTCGGCACCGATGGTGTAGCCCGCACCGGCCGGCTGACGACGCCGCATGGCGTAGTCCGCACCCCAGCCTTCATGCCGGTCGGCACCGCCGGCGCCATGAAGGGCATCCACTGGCGCGACGTGCGCGAGGCCGGCGCCGATATCGTGCTCGGCAATACTTATCATCTGATGTTGCGGCCCACGGCCGAACGCATCGCCGCGCTCGGCGGTCTGCAGCGCTTCACCGGCTGGGGCGGGCCGATGCTGACGGATTCCGGCGGCTTCCAGGTGATGTCGCTGTCGGGCCTGCGCAAGGTCACCGAGCAGGCAGTGACGTTCCGCTCGCATATCGACGGCGCCAAGATCGAGCTCTCGCCGGAGCGCGCGATCGAGGTGCAGCGGCTGCTCAACTCCGACATCGCGATGCAGCTCGACGAATGCGTGCGGCTGCCGGCAGAGCCCGCCGACATCGAGCGCGCGATGCGGCTGTCGTTGCGCTGGGCCGAGCGCTGCCGCCGTGCCTTCGAGAGCGCGCCTGATGGCTACATGCTGTTCGGCATCGTGCAGGGTGGCGACGTCACGGCGCTGCGGGTGGCGAGCGCGGAAGCCCTGGTCGATATCGGCTTCCATGGCTACGCGATCGGCGGCCTCGCCGTCGGCGAGCCGCAGGCCGTGATGCTGGAGATGATCGAGGCGACGGTGCCGGCGCTGCCGGCCGACCGGCCGCGCTATTTGATGGGCGTCGGCACGCCTGATGATCTGCTGGAGTCGGTGAAGCGCGGGGTCGACATGTTCGACTGCGTGCTGCCGACCCGCAACGGCCGCCATGGCGTCGCCTACACCCGCTTCGGGCCGGTGAACCTGCGCAATGCCCGCCACGCCGATGACGCCAGGCCGCTCGACGAGGAGAGTCCGTGGCCGCCGGCGCGCAACTATGCCCGCGCCTATCTGCATCACCTGATCAAGGCGGGCGAGGCGCTCGGCGCCACGCTGCTGTCGGAGATCAACATCGCCTATTTCCAGCAGCTGATGGCCGGGATGCGCGAGGCCATCGCGCAGGGGCGCTTCACCACGTTCTACGAGCGCACCAAGGCCGATTGGGCGCGAGGCGATATCGCCCCGACATGAGATCGGTCACGCAATTCAAAGTTGCGTGATCCGGAATCATCGTGTCGTACACCTTGATCTTTGCCGTCCAGGCCCCAAGTCACACGCCTGCAAGGTATCATTATTATGATACCTTAAGCGCGGAGGTGGATTTTGGGCCGGCTGATTATTGTTTCCAATCGCGTCAACCCTCCGTCGAGCGCAGGCGACGAGAGCGTCGGTGGATTGGCCATGGCGCTCGCGGCCGCGTTGCGCGGCGGCTCCGGTCTGTGGTTCGGGTGGACTGGGAAAACTGCCAGTGCCTATTCCGGTCAACTGAAGGTTGAGCGGATCGGCGGCGTCATGACCGCCACCATCGATCTCGACGAGGCGGGGTTCTGCAACTACTACAACGGCTATTCGAACAAGACCTTGTGGCCGCTGCTGCACTACCGGCCCGACCTCGCGGTGTATGACCGCGACTTTCAACATGGCTACCAGCTGGTGAACGAGCGCTTCGCGGATGCTCTTGCGCCGCTCGTCGAGCCGAATGACCTGATCTGGATCCACGACTATCATCTGATCCCGCTGGGGCGCGAGCTGCGCCGTCGCGGGTTTGCGAACCGGATCGGCTTTTTTCTCCACGTGCCGTGGCCGGCCGCGCAGGTGTTCGTCAATCTGCCCGAGCACCGCGAGCTCGTTCAGGCCCTGTTCGCCTATGACCTGCTCGGCTTCCAGATCCAGGACTATCTCCAAGCCTTCGAAGACTACGTCGTGTCGCAGGCGGCCGGCCGGCGAACGGAGGAAGGGATGCTCTCGGCGTTCGATCGCTCGGTCGAGACCGGCGTGTTCCCGATCGGCATCGACGCTCCGGAGTTCGCGCGGCTGGCGCGCACCCAGACGGCGCGATCCAGCCGCGAGCGGCTGATCGAGGCGACGGCAGGCCGGCGCCTGATCGTCGGAGTCGATCGGTTGGATTATTCCAAGGGCATGGAGGAGCGCTTTCTCGGTTTCGAGCGGTTTCTCGCTGACCATGCCGAGCTGCGCAGCAAGGTGCTGATGCTGCAGATCGCGCCGGTGAGCCGCGAGCAGGTTCTCGCTTACCAGGAAATCCGCAGCCGGCTCGACGCGCTGTCGGGACGCATCAACGGCGAGTACTCCGATGTGGACTGGACGCCGCTCCGCTACGTCAACAAGAGCTATCGGCGAGATGAGCTCGCCGGGATCTATGCCGCCTCCTGCGTCGGGCTGGTGACGCCGCTGCGTGACGGCATGAACCTGGTCGCCAAGGAATATGTCGCAGCCCAGGACTCCGAAGATCCCGGCGTGCTGATCCTGTCGCAGTTCACGGGCGCGGCCCGCGAGCTCGACGCTGCGTTGCTGGTCAACCCGAACAGCCGGGAGGAGGTCGCAGACGCGTTGCGCCGGGCGCTGGCCATGGACCGTCACGAGCGGACGGAGCGATGGCAGGCGCTCTATGACGTGGTCAGCCGGAATGACGTGCAGGCCTGGCGCGACAGCTTCGTTGCGCGCCTGAGGGCGACGCGCGGTCTGGCGATCGCCGCTTGACCGTTATCAGCCGTTCGCGCGCGACTTGTCGCGCGAGAGAGCCTTGACCGTTCGAAATCATGGGGCAGGCGACACGCCTGCAACCGTCAATGATGCCGGGTGAGCGGCAAAAAGCTTCGCTGCGGGACGCGATGCTCCCGCATCACCATTTTGAGCCGCTCAATTGCAGACGAAGCGGGTTCTGAGCGTGTGCTTCGTCACGAAGCCGTAGCCGCAGGTGTCGCAGGTCCAGAGATAGCTGATCACATTGTCGGCGAGATAGGCCGAGGCCTCTGCCGCAATCATCGAGTCGGAGCAGACCGGGCAGGTCGGCAAGTCGCAGCCGCGAGGATCGGGCTTCGGTGATGCGGTCGAAATGAGATCAGCGAGTGCTGACATAGGGACCTCCTGGGACAATCTCTTTGTCGTCGTTTTCTGTTTGAGTGGCGTCTGCTTGAATGGCGTTAATTTGAGCAGGTCGGATTTCGAACTGAACTGCCGTCCGATACGTCCGCTTTTTCAACGCCTCAAAGTTTCAACTCGTCCAAATTCCAACGTGTCTGAACTGCGTCACACAAAGAGTTTGTCTGGTGGTCTCTTGTTATATCATCCGGTTCTGGATGGTCTGTTCTACGGAAGCGATCTGGCGTGGCATCAACATGCCGCTTATACCATTCCGAAGATGACATCTTGCTGATGTCTGCCCGGGCGGCGTTCGATGCACACCGTGAATCTCCGTCCGAACATACACTGAGTGTGTTGAGCTTGTCGCAACACAAATGCGTTGGTTTTTCGCAATTTAACGACGACTTGTTGTGCGTCGCGGTGATGATACCGTCGCGCAAACGTGCTTGCGCAGCGCAGCAGGCTCGCTGAAGATAGTCAGGACCTCTGTCGATACCGCGCCGAAGTGCGCAAGGAGTGATTTCATGGATTCGTCAGCTGCGACACAGCGTCCTGGACGCGGCCGCGTATTTGACTCAATTGTCGACGCATTCGGCAATACGCCGATTGTGCGTCTGCGAAAGCTGCCGGAGCAGCACGGCGTCAAGGCGACCATCCTGGCCAAGCTGGAATACTTCAATCCTGCCGCGAGCGTGAAGGACCGCATCGGTGTCGGCATGATCCTGGCGATGGAGCAGGCCGGGGTGCTCAAGCCGGACACCGTGCTGATCGAGCCGACCTCCGGCAACACCGGCATCGCGCTGGCTTTCGTCGCGGCGGCGCGCGGCTACAAGCTGAAGCTGGTGATGCCGGAGTCGATGTCGGTCGAGCGGCGCAAGATGCTCGCCTTTCTCGGCGCCGAGATCGTGCTGACGCCGGCGGCGCAGGGCATGAAGGGCGCGATCGCCACCGCCGAGGAGCTGCTGCGAACGACGCCGAACTCGGTGATGCCGCAGCAGTTCAAGAACCTCGCCAACCCCGAGATTCATCGCCGCACCACGGCCGAGGAGATCTGGAACGACACCGCTGGCAACATCGACTTTTTCGTCGCCGGCGTCGGCACCGGCGGCACCATCACCGGTGTTGGCCAGGTGCTGAAGTCGCGCAAGCCCGGCCTCAAGGTGGTCGCCGTCGAGCCGGAGGAGAGCCCGGTGCTGTCGGGCGGCCAGCACTCGCCGCACAAGATCCAGGGCATCGGCGCCGGCTTCGTGCCTGACATTCTCGATCGCTCCGTGATCGACGAGATCGTCAAGATCAACAGCACCACCGCCATCGAGACCTCGCGCGCGCTGGCGCGCAACGAGGGCATCCCCGGCGGGATCTCCTCGGGTGCGGCGATCGCGGCCGCGATCGAGCTCGGCAAGCGGCCGGAGAACGCGGGCAAGACGATCCTGGCGATCGTGCCGTCGTTCTCGGAACGTTATCTGTCCACGGCCCTGTTCGAAGGGATCTGACCATGGCTGATCAGCCGCGGCGCCCCCGTACGCTCGCCGATGCCCGGACCGAGGCGGAGGCCGCATTCAAGAAGGTGACGACCAAGCCGGTGGAGGCGCCGCCGAAGAAGGCGGCTGTCCCCGGCGTGCGCGAGCAGGTGACGTTGCGGATCGATCAGGATGTGCTGGAGCACTTCCAATCCGAGGGCCCCGGCTGGCAGGACCGCATGAACGCGGCGCTGCGCAAGGCGGCGGGGCTCTGATCGATTTAAGATATCAGGCGGCGGGCTTTGCCGCGCCGCCTGGTTGCTGCTCCGGCAGCCGCGTCGTCTGGACACGGCTCTCAACTCATAGGCCGTGGCGTTGAGCGCAGGACGGCGGCTCAGCGGCGGAACGCGCCGCCGAGCATTCCGCCCATCACACCTCCGATGAAGGCTGCGCCGGCGTCGGGCCCGCTGCGGTGATAGCCACCGCCGCCACCGCTGCTGCGTTGCGCGCGACGGGCAGGGCGCTCCTCATTTGCGTTGGCGGTCACTGCGGCCGGAACGATCTCGGCGAGCAGGGCCTTGTGCTGCAGCTTCGTCAGATAGCCGCTCGACGGATAGCCGCGTGCCGCCTGCCATCGCTTGAGAACGGCGCGTGTCGGCTCGTCGAACTTGCCACTTGCCTTGATGTCGAAGCCGAGCCCGGTGAGGCGGCGCTGCACGTCGCGGCGCAGGCTCTTGTCGAGACCGATCTGGTCTTCGGTGACCTGCGTGCCTTGTTCGGTGAAGGTCGCGGGGTCGACGCCTGTGGTCAGGTTGCGTGTCGTCGTCGACGGCCCATTGTCCAGCGAGGCGACTCGCGCCAGCGCCAATGACCTGAACTGGCCGTTGGGATAGTTGGTGAGGTAGGCCTTGAGCTCTTCCGCCTTGTTGGAATCCTTCACCGAGCGCCAGAATTCCAGCTCGATGTCGTTCGCGGGCTGCACGGCGGCAACGATTGCCGGAGCAGCGGCGGCAGCCGCCCCGCCGTCCGCCGGGTTGAGGTAGACGGCGCCGATCAGGTTGGTATGACCCCAGGGCAGCTGACCCTTGGCGGTCTCCTCGTTCACCTGGGCGCGGACCTGGGTCATCGCCTGCTGGATCTCGACGCCGGGCTTGGTGATGTGCGCGATCAGGGCGCGCGTGAACGGGCTGTTGGTGCCGGCCTCGCCGTCGAGCGCCGTCTGGCCCGGGCCCGTCGCGAACGCGATCAAGGTGCCTTCGCCGGACTTCATCTCGGCCAAGCCGGTCTGCACCGAGACGCTGCGGGTCGAGGCCGTCGACCTGATCTTGGCGGCGAACGGATTGTCGCGGCAGGCGTCGAGGAACACCAGCTTGACCTTGGCGTCCGCCAGCGTCTGCTCGAGCGTGACGTCGACATTGATGGCGGCACCGAGCTTGGCATCCATCTCCGACTTGATGTCGGCATCGATCGGCAGCAGGTAGTTGGTCCCGGAGATCGCGATGCCGTGGCCTGCATAATAGAACACGGCGACATCGGCGCCCTGGCTGCGGCGGCCGAACTCCAAGAGCTTCTCGGTCATCTGCTCGCGATTGAGGTTGGTGCCCTCGACGACGTCGAAGCCGACATTGCGCAAGGTCACCGCCATCGCGCCGGCATCGACCGGCGGATTCGGCAGCTGGGCCACGTTCTTGTAGGCGCCGTTGCCGACCACGAAGGCGACACGCCTGTCCGCTTGGGCCGTCTCGATCGCCAGCGCGGACCAGACCAGCGACACCACGAGCGCCGGAATGAGGCTGAGCACCCGCATCTGAAATCCCCCTGGAGCAAGCAACATAGGCGGCTGAAATACGCCATGGTGTCTACACCAAAAAGCCGTGATTGGCCCAGGTCAAATCAGCGGTTGTCAGCTCGAGCAAGCAAAAAGCCCGCGCCTTGCGGCGCGGGCTTTGCGTCTTGAAGCGGATCGATCGTCAGCGGCGCAGGGCGCTGCCGAGCACGCCGCCCATCATGCCGCCGATGAAGGCGGCGCCGGCGGCATTGCCCGCATTGTCCTGCGGCGGCGGATTGCGATAGACCGGCGCGCCCTGCGGCGGCGGGCCGCCGGCGGCGACGTTGCCCGCCGGCTTGGGACGGCGCGGCTTGGCCTCATCGCCAACGGCTGCGGTGGCAGGCGCCGGCTGCGGCTCGGCCAGCAGCGCCTTGTGCTGCAGCTTGGTGAGGAAGCCGGTGGACGGATAGCCGCGCGCGGCCTGCCAGCGCTTCATCACGCCGCGGGTCTCGTCGTCGAACGCGCCCGTCATCTTGGTGTCGAAGCCGAGACCGGTGAGGCGGCGCTGCACGTCGCGGCGCTTGGTCTTGTCGAGGCCGATCTGGTCCTCGCTGACCTGGGTGCCTTCCTCGGTGTAGGTCGCGGGATCGACGCCCTTGGCGACGTTGCGGGTCGCCGTGTTGACGGCGCCGGTTTCGATCGAGGCGATGCGCGCCATCGCCAGCGACTTGAACTGACCGTTCGGATAGGTGGCCAGATAGGCGTTGAGCTCTTCCGGCTTGTTGGAATCTTTCACCGAACGCCAGAATTCCAGCTCGGCCTCTGCGGCCGTCGGGCTCGCCGTGGCGGCCGCCGGCGTCGTGCCGGCGGTTGCGGCCGTGGCCGCAGGCGCGGCCGCCGGGTTGAGATAGACCGCGCCGATCAGGTTGGTGTGCCCCCAGGGCAGCTGGCCCTTGCTGGTCTCCTCGTTGACCTGGGCGCGCACCGAGGTCATGGCCTGCTGGATCTCCACGCCGGGCTGGGCGATGTGCGAGATCAGCGCCCGGGTGAACGGGCTGTTGGCGCCGGCATCGCCATCGAGCGCGGTCTGACCGGGACCGGTCGCGAACGCGATCAGCGTGCCTTCGCCGGACTTCATCTCGGCCAGGCCGGTCTGCACCGACACGCTGCGGGTCGGCGAGTTCGACTTGATCTTGGCGGCGAACGGGTTGTCACGGCAGGCATCGAGGAACACCAGCTTGACCTTGGCATCGCCCATGGTCTGGTCGAGCGTGACGTCGATGTTGATCGCCGATCCCAGCTTGACGTCCATCTCTGATTTCAGGTCGGCGTCGACAGGCAGCAGATAGTTGGTGCCGGCGATCGCGATGCCGTGGCCGGCGTAGTAGAACACCGCGATGTCGGCGCCCTGCGCCTTGCGCCCGAAGTCGAGCAGCTTCTCGGTCATCTTGTCGCGCGTGAGATTGGTGCCCTCGACGACGTCGAAGCCGACATTGCGCAGCGTCGCCGCCATTGCCTTGGCGTCGACCGGCGGATTTGGCAACTGGGCCACGCTCTTATAGGCGCCGTTGCCGACGACGAAGGCGACGCGGCGGTCGGCCTTCGCGGCTCCGGCCGTCAGCACCATGCAGAGCAGCGACAGGGTGATGGTGAAAAAGCGCATCAGGAGATCCCCCAACGATCAAGCGCAGTGGTCACTGCAGCATTTGTCGTCGTTCGGGCTGAAAAGTCTTGTTCCATAAGAAAAAATCTCGCTTTCGCCACAAATCAAACCGCGAGTGTTGCGCGCAGCCAACGTCGATCGCGTGTATGCCAAGGGTTCCGTGAGAGACGTCACAGACCCTTGAGGCGCTCCAAGCCGGAAAATTACGGATCAGCCTTGCGACGAGGTGTTGACGGCAACCGGTCGGGGCTGGGGCGGCCGTAGGTTCAGCAGGTTGCCGGCGAGAATCAGGGCCGCGCCGAACACGGTGAAGCCGTCCAGACGCTCTGAATAGACGAGCCATCCCACCGTCGCGGTCAGCGGCACGCGCAGGAAGTCCATCGGGATCACGATGGTGGCGTCGGCGTAGAGCATCGCGCGCGCCATGCAGAAGTGCGAGAAGGTGCCGCAAAGGGCGACGAGGACGATCCAGCCCCAGGCCGTTGCCGACGGCCACGACCACAGCAGCAGCGTCGGAACCAGCCCGGCTACCGCTTGCACCGTCAGCATCCAGAAGATGATCGAGACGGTGGGCTCGGTCCGCGTCAGGAATTTGACCAGCGCGATCGAGATGCCGAAGCCCACGGCGGCGGCGAGCGCGATCAGCTGGCCCGGATTGATCGCGCCGGTGTCCGGGCGCACGATCACCACGACGCCGACGAGGCCCAAGACGATCGCCGCGAGCTTGAACAGGGTGATGCGCTCGCCGAGGAACGTGGCGGCGAGCAGGGCGGTCCAGATCGGCATCGTGAACTCGATCGCGACCACTTGGCCGATCGGAATCAGAGTGAGGGCAAAGAACCAGCCGAGCTGCGCCCCGTAGTGGATCAGGTTGCGGGCTGCGTGCTGCTTCAGCCGCGTCGTGCGCAGCGTGGCTATGCCGCCGCTCAACGCAATCACCGGCGACAGCATCACGAGGCCGAGGAGACAGCGCAGCTCCATCAGCTCGAACACGTTGAGCTCGCGCATGGCCTCGCGCCCGGCCACCGCCATGACCAGCATGAGGCTGAGCCAGCCGGTCATCCACAGCGCAGCCATCAGTTTCGAAGCGGGGCGAGTCATGCAGCCGGAGAGGCGAGGCGGGCGGGAGCGGCTGTATCACCTCGCGTGCACAGCATTGCAAACGAAATCAACGGTGCAGTGCACCACGCGGCGCCGGCAATGGGAGCGACGCGCCATGAGAAACGTCATGAGAACGCGACCAGAACCCCTGTGAGAAAAACGTGGAGTGTGAGGGCGTTTCGTCCTAAAGCGACCGCCGCGAAACAGCCAAGGGCAGCTTTGACACATGACCGACCGTGCCGCCTCAGCCGACTTCCTGACCGCCTTTGCCACGGGCTGGCCGGAGCGCGAGCCTCACCTGATGGTGCTGTCGCTGACCACGCAGAAGGGCGTGCAGGATTTCGCCATGACGCGCGAGCAGGCGCTGCTGGTCGCCAAGACCATCAAGCGCACCGCGGCGCAGCTTGCTCCGGCTCCGGCGGGAGCGCCGGCGCCAGGAATCAAGCGCGCCTGAGCGCCGTCACCGCGACAGCGAGATGGTCGCGGCGCGGAACTGGCTGTCGGCGCGGATCGACACCGATTGCTTGTTGCCGCGGGTGGCGAGCGCGATGTTGGCATTGAAGCCGGCGGTCGAGGCAGCCAGCTGGAAATTGCCGCCGCCGCCGCGGCCCTGCAGCACGCCGCTGACGCCGCGGCTGGTCTCGGTCCATGTGCCCGAGATCGCAGAGCCCTCGGCCATCACCTCGGCCTGCAGGCCGAATTTGTAGGCGTCGCTGGCGCAGGTGAGGACCAGGGTCATGCGCGGGCCGGAGACGTCATAGTGCGCCCGGCAGCGAATGCGCTCGGTGGAGCCGTCCTCGAGGGCGACGGTGCCGCCGCCGCCCCAGCTTCCCGCCATGCCGGTGAACGGGCCGGGATCGGCGCGCCCCGGGGAAGCCGCGATACCCGCGGCCAAAACGACGACGGCGGCCATGAGCCGCCGTGTGACTTGTTGGGGAGTGCCGACGCCTTTACAGGCGCGAGGCCTGCCAGCGACCGCTGCACGGAATGCCGGCGGAGGCTCCGTTCCACTTGCCTGAACCCGAATTGCCGCTGAGCTGCCCATTCGCATATGCGCCATTGATCGAGACCTTCACGAGGCCTTCGCGCCCGATCGAACCCGATACGTTGGCGCCGGCCGCGGAAATCTTACCGTCTGCGACGATTAGGGTCGAGCTGGCCGTGGGCTCGCAGCTGCCGCTGCTGGTGACGATCGTAACCTGCCACTGGCCGTCATAGGGCGACTGGGCGAATGCGGGGGCGGCCGAGCTGCCCACCAGGATCGACGCGGCGAAAGCCATTCCAATGCGGTCGAGACGCATGAATCTTGTCCCTCAATATCGTTGATGAGGTCAGCTTATTTGGAGGAATTGTGACGAAAATTTGCCGCAGTGCCGAAAGTAAATTTTATCGAGCAGTTTCAGTCCGTTAACGATTAACGCGAAACCCTCTTTTGAGGCATTCGGGCGGCATTGTGGGCAAACTGCGCCTTCGCGCACGACATGAGCAGATGGCGGCCACAGGCCTGCGTTGAGAGAACATCCGTTCGTGGCAGGCGCCGCGCTGTCGGGGCCAGGCCCGTCTGCGGATCGTGATATTGCCTCGGCGGGCGTTCAATGCGGCGTGATGCTCGGCGCCTTGGTCGCGAATTGCTCGTCCTGCGGCTTGGCCGGGATCGAGCCGGTCGCCTTGGCTGATTCGACGACGTCGCCGAGCAGCTTGAGGCCGAGCGGCGCCAGCGCGCGCTCCCACAAGTCGCGGGCGGTCTCACCCTTCTTCACGAAGCACCAGTCCTGGGCCGCGATGGCACCTGCGTCCATCCGCTCGGCCAGATGGTAGATCGTGCCGCCGGCTACCGGATCGCCTTCCTTGATCGTCCATTCTACCGCCGCGATGCCGCGGTGTCGCGGCAGCAGCGAGGGGTGGTAGCCGATGCCGCCGAGCTTGGCGGCGGCCACGGCCTCCTGCGTGACGCGGGCGTGGCTGTGGGCAGTCACGATCAGATCGGTGCCGGGTGCGATCTCGCTGGCCGGCACCACCTTGGGATCGGCCTGGACCACGACCTCGATCCCGGCCGTGCGCGCCGCCGCGGCCAGCCGGTCCTCGCCGTCATGCACGACCACGCGTGCGATCTCGATGCCTCTCTCGCGCAGCATGTTCAGTGTGGCGACACCGAAATGGCGGGAGCCGACGAGAGTGATGCGCATGGTTCGGGATCTTCCATGGTTGGGCGGGGTGGTGTCCCGGGTCAAACCAAGCCTTGGCGCCGAGGTCAAGCGCCTGCTGTGCTTTCCTCCCGTCCCAGCCGCTGGGATCCCGCCCGGCAGGCAGGTCGCCGGATCGCGCGGGCGGCCCCATGTTCCGGAGGATGGGACTGCGTCCCAGCCGGTCAGCCGGTCAGCCGGTCAGATCCGGCCGGGCGACCTGGCCGGCCGCCGCAGGTTGGGAACACCCGGTGCCGCTCACGGCGGAGCGCCGGCCGTGTCCGTCACCGTCGTTCGTCGGGTCCATGGATGGATCAAGTCGCGGTCCTTGCGACCAAGCAAAGCTCGCAGGAACGCATCGAACTAATGAGCTGGACTATCAGCGCGTCACCGCAACCGGACATTCATGGGAAGCACGCTCGTTCAGGCTGGATTTGACCGGTCTGCGAACGCAAATCGCGCCGATCCGGGCTGATCTTGATTGTTGCAACTTTTGATTGTGTAATTAGCTGTCGCGCGTGCGTAGTAAAACTGACGCCCAGGCGTATGATGGAGATAATTTCTTAAACGCCGTCACGCAGAATACATAAGCCGCTCCGCCGCGCGGCCGGATAGCCGGGTGCCGCGCCTGTCACCGATCCCTGGGCAACAGCACCCGGTTATTTGCCGGCGGTCAGGTCGTTTCCGCCGCCGGCGGTATCTCGTCGAGGCCGAGCGCTTGGCGCAGTGGCCCGAGATGTTTCTCGTAGCGGCGCCAGCTTCCGATCGCGCGACGGTAGATCGGCTCGCGCACCTGCATCAGGCTCGCGGTTCGCACGGTGCGCTCGGTGCGGTGGAAGGCGAGGCAGGCATCCTCCCAATCAAGCCCGCAATGATCGAGCACCCGGCGTGCGACGCCCTCGAGGTCGTCGACCATGTCCTCGTACTGTACGTCGATGAGGACCCCCGGCGGCAGCACCTTGTGCCAATGTTCCATCACGCCCTCATAGCCCCGGTAGTAGTGGCCGAGTTCGGTGAGGTCGTAGGCGAAGGGCTGGGCTCCGGTGAACAGCAGCTGATAGCAGGAGATGCAGTTGTCCAGCGGGTCACGCCTTGTGTTGATGATCCGGGCGCGCGGAAACGCCGCGTGGATCAGCCCGACGAACAGGAAGTTGAGCGGCATCTTGTCGACGATGCGCTCGGCCTCCGGCGCCAGAATGCGTACGCGGGCAGTGTATTCCCGCCCGAGCTTGGTCATTTCCTCCGGCGGCAGCAGCATGATGAGATCCGGGTAGTTCGGAACCACCTTCTGCCGGTGGGCGCATTCGCCGACCAGCTCCTTGAAGGTTTCGAGCTCGCCCGCGCCGAATACCTTGGAGTGGCTCGCCAGCACCTGCTCCATCAGCGTGGTCCCGGAGCGCGGCATGCCGACGATGAAAATCGGCGCCCAGGACTCGTCGCCATGACCCGCGATCGAGCGGAAGAACTCGGGCGTGAAGCGAGCGGCGACGTTCTGCATCATGGCGAGCCGCTGCTCGGAATCGTAGTCGAAGGTCTTGCGCTTGAGGGTGTTGGCCTTGTGCAGATGCGAGAAGGCGACGTCGTAGTCCTTCAGATCCGACAGCGCCTTGCCATAGGCGAAATGGGCCGCGATCTGCTTCTCCTGATCGAGCTGATCGACGTGTTCGATCAGTTTTCGCAGGCCGGACAGGCGGCTGTCATCCGGCTTGAACTTCGACATGTTCGCGAGATTGAGGTGGATCGGCGCGTCGTCCGGCGCGAGCTCCAAGGCTTTCTGGAACGCTGCGGTCGCCTCATCGAAGCGGCCGAGCGCCTGGTAGGCGACGCCGAGATTGTTGTAGGAGCCGAACCGCTCCGGCTTCAGCTTGATGGCGAGCAGGTTCTGCTCGATCGACTCCTCGAGCCGGTTGAGCTCGAGGAACGCATTGCCGAGATTGCCGTAGGCATCGGCATAGTCCGGCCGGCTCGCGATCGCGCGCTGGTAGTGCTCGATCGCGCGCTCGCGATGGCCCTGCCGCAGCAGGACGTTGGCGATGTTGTTGTGAGTCTCGGCGTGCTCAGGGCTGAAGTCGAGAACCTTGAGGTAGTGTCTCGCTGCCTCGATGTCCTTGCCCGCCGTATACAGCATGTTACCGAGCGCAAAATGCGCATCGAGGTGCTGTGGCTTGGTGTCGATCGCCCGGCGCAGCAGCACCATCGCCTCGTCGATCAGGCCCTGGTTCTGCCGGACCATCGCAAAGCCGTAGAGGATGCCGGGATGGCTCGGCGCCAGCGACAATGCCGTCTCGTAGTGCTGGACCGCCGCATCGTAGCGGCCCCAGGAGGCCTCGACCGCGCCGATGCTGCCATGGGCCTCGGCGGATTTGTCGTTCACCGCGACCGCGCGCTCGAAGTAGTCCTTGGCCTCATCGAGCCGGTTGGCGGTGGTCGCGATCATGCCGAGACCCACCAGGGCATCGAAATTGGTCGGCTGGCCGGCCAGGATCAGTTTGAAGATCTGCTCGGCGTCACTGATGTCGCCACGGCCATGCAGCTTCTTGGCGACGGCGACGACGTCGTCCGCCAGCGTCTGCAGCGAAGCGAGCCGCGTGGCGTCGAACGGGCGCGAGTCGGTCGTCGGCGTAACCACCGGCGGCGCGACATTGACGGGCTGAGATTGAGCCACGCCGGCGATCGCCTCGGCGATCGTCGGCCGGATGGCCTCGCTGCCGAGCGCGTCGAGCAGGGGTTTCAGCCGGTTGCCATACATCCGCCAGCGGCCGACCGATCCGCTGAACAGCGGCTTGCGCACCTGGACCAGGCTCGCCGTGTTCACCGGGCGCGCGTTCTCATGGAAGGAGAGGCAAGCATCGTCCCAGTCGAGCCCGCAATGGGCGACGATCTTGCGGGCGTGCGGCTCGAAATCGCGGACCACGTCCTCGTAGGACACTTCCAGCATGACGCCCTGCGGCAGGACCGCGCGCCAGTGGCTCATCAGCCCCTCATAGGCCCTGAAGTAGCGGCCTAGCTCCGCGAGGTCGTAGGCGAACGGCTGCGGCTCGGCAAACAGCTGCGTGTAGCAGGACAGGCAGGTGTCGATCGGATTGCGCCGGACATGAATGATGCGGGCATTCGGCAGCGCGAGATGGATGAGTCCCGCGAACAGGAAGTTCGACGGCATCTTGTCGACGATGCGCTTGGCATCTTCAGGCAGCTCGGTGAAACGCTGCAGATACGCCTTGGCCAGGGTGGCGAGGTCGACGTCGGCCAGCTTGGCAAGCATCTCCGGAAACTCGCCGCGGGTTCGATCGGTGAACAGCCCGGCAGCGGCAGCGAAATAGTTGACCTCGCCGGAGCCATGAACCGCGGGATGGCTGGCCAGGATCTGCTCGACCAGGCTGGTGCCGGACCGCGGCATGCCGATGATGAAGACCGGCGCCTCTGACGGATCGCCGTGGCCGGCGCGCGCCTGCAGCGTCTCCTTGGAGAACACCGCGCGGATACGCTCGATCTGCCGCAGCGTCTGGTTCTCGTCGTAATTGATGCGGCGCCGCTCGAGACCGTTTCCGGCGTTAAGATGGATCAGCGACCGCTCGCCGTCCTTGATGTCGGCATAGGCCCGGCCAAGCGTGAAGTGCAGCGCAATGCGCGCGTCCTCGCTCAGCGTCTCGGAGCTTGCCGCGAGCTCCAGCAGCGGCGCCCAGCGCTGGTCGTCGACCGTGAACGGCTTGACGACGCTGTAGTTCAGGTGAACGCCGACATTGCGTGGATTGATCGAAAGCGCCGACTCGTAGGCGCGTGCGGCCTCGTCGAGGCGGCCAAGGATCATCAGCACGCCGGCCAGATGGTTGATCGTGATCGCATCGCGCGGATCATGGGTGAGGGCGGTCCGGTAGCTCGCGATCGCCTCCTCGAAGCGCTGGACGTTGCGCAGCGTGTCGCCGCGGTTGCGGTGGGCCGCCGCGTAGTCGGGACGGCGGCGCAGCGCTTCGTCATAATATGCGAGCGCCTCGTCCGATCTGCCGCGCGATTGCAGCGCGTTGGCGAGATTGTTGTAGGCCTCGGGAAAATCCGGCCGCTCGGCGATGGCGCGCTCATAATGGAAGATGGCGGCCGGCCAGCCGTTCATTTCGAGATGAAGGTTGCCGAGATTGTAGTGCGCCTCGGCGAGGTGTGGGCTTACGGCGAGCGCCTGCTGGTAGGTACGAATCGCCGCATCGCTCTGGCCGAGCGCCTGCTGGCAGCCGCCGATGTTGAGCAGCACGACCGGTGCATTCGGCTGGATCGCGAGCGCTCGCCGATAATGGGCGATCGCCTCGGCGAGCCGACCGAGCATGCGGCAGGCGTCACCGAGACTGCCGGCCGCTGCTGCGAACTCCGGCCGCGCCGCCAGCGCGGCTTCGTGATGCGAGAGCGCACGCTCATATTGCCCGAGGCGCTGCAGGGCGAAGCCCAGGGCCTGATGCGCATCGGCATCGTTCGGACGCTCCGCGAGCGCCAGCTCGAGATGGCTTACGGCCCCGGTGGGATCGCCGAGACTCGTCAGGAGGCTGCCGAGCAGAAGCCGCGCCTCGATCGACCGGGCGTCGAGCGCAACGGCGCGCTGCAGATGCGTGCTCGCCTTGGCGAGATCGCCGAGGCCCGCATAGGTCTTGCCGAGTGACAGGTGAAGGTCAGCGGAGTCGCCGGCTTGCTCTGCCGCCTGGTCCAGCAGCGTCCGCGCCTCCTGCGCATCGCCGAGCTGCAGGCGAACCATCGCGAGGCTGCAAAGGGTGCGGAAATGTCGAGGTTGAAGGCTCAGCACCTTGCGGTAGGCCTCTTCGGCAACGCGCAGGGCTCGTTCGTTGATCGCCTCCGTCAGCCGCTGGCCGCCATTGGCCGGCGCGGAGACGAGGCGGGGGCGGACGGCGGTGGCAAGCTCGTTCATGATCACAACTTACTGAATGGTCGACCGAAACCGTTGTCGTGGCGGAATGAAGCGAAACGGAGGCTGCGGCAGGGCCGACTCCGGGGCGATTGTTTTCTCGGCCATCGACATGACCGTGGGTCAGTCTCTCTGGAACGCAGCAAGCCGGCACAGACGGGCGTCTGTGCCGGCAAGCTTTGCGTCATCTGCGAAGAGGGCTCACGCCCACATGTGATGCATCGCGTGGTGGTGGGACATGTCGGGCGCGGTCGCAGCAGCAGCAGCCGCTGCTGCCGCCGCCGTGCCTGCCCCTGCCGTGCCTGCCGCGGCCGCTGCCGCCGTATGGTGGCTGTGATGGCCGTGGCAGTGATGTGTCGTGGTGGTCTGGTTGTTGCCGGTGGTGTTGCCGCCGGTCGTACCGCCATTGTTGCCGCCGGTCGTGCCGCCACCGGCCGTGCCGCCGCCATTGCCCGTGGCAGCTCCGCCGCCCGTCGTGCCGCCACCGGTGGTGCCGCCGCCAGCAGCTCCGCCACCGGCCATGCCGCCGCCCGTCATGCCGCCGCCGGGCGTGGTCGTGCTCGCAGGCGTACCGCCGGTGCCGTTGGCGATGTTCGGATTGGCTCCGGCCGGCGCGCCCGTTCCCATGGCGATGCCGTTGACGGCGGTCGCCTGGATGAAGCTCGTGACCGAGTTGACGTAGTCGACGCCGCCGATGGCGATGTTGTTGCCGCCGATGTCACCGGCATTGCCGATGAAGTTCGCCGCGGCGGCCTTCAACATTGCCTGGTCCGTCGCCAGAGCCGCGCCGGTGTCGCCGTTCATGATGCCCATCAGCGCCTTTGTCGCCATCGCCGAGTCCGACTGCAGCGCGCCCGCGGCGAGCTCGTTGTCGAAGCGGCCCTGGAAGACCGCGCCCTGGGCGTTGTTGAACTGCGTGCCGAAGTTCTGATAGTTCGCGATCTGCGTGATGATGTCCTGCGTGGCCGTCGCGGTGCCGTTGGCCACTGCATTGAGCTTGGCGCCGAGCGTATTTGCTTCGGCGAGGAACGAGGCCCAGAAGTTGGTCTGGACCTGGTTGTCCTGGAAGCGGGTCACCGTGCCGGTCAGGCCGCCCGGCAGCTCGGACCAGCCTCCGGCATGGCCGGGCGCACCGGTGCCGCCGACGGCCGCGTTGAGCGTGGCGTCGTTCTGGAACACGTCGATCATGTCCAGAATGTTGTCGGCGGTGCCGCGCAAGGCGGTCGGGTTGGCCTGGGTCTCCGGGCTGTCATATTTGTTGAGCTGCAATCCGATCTGACCGGCCAAGGTCATCAGGTGCAGAGTCGTGGTCTGGGCCGCGACCGAACTCAGGCCAGCCTCGAGCGCGGCGAGCTTTGCCGGGTCGTTGATGATCGCATTCAGTCCCTGCTGGGCCGCCGTGAAGTCTGCCGTGGCCTGCCCAAGATTGTTGGCGCTGATGCCACCGAGCACGAGATTGGCCGCCGCGTTCATGACTTGGCCGATGGCGTTCAGGTCGCCGGCGGTCGCCGCTGCGAGATTGGCCGTGCCGTCATTGCCCGCCGGCAGCGCCTGGAAGGCGACGTCCATCGCGCCGGTGTTGGCGAGGAACTGAACGTTGTTCAGCGCCGACGACAGATGCGCGTCACCCTGGATCTGCTGCAGGATCATCTGCTGCACGTTGTGGATGGTCTGGTCGGCCTCGGCCAGCGTGTTGGGATTGGTGGTGTTAGGAGCAGCGTTGATCAGCGTCGTGAGCTCGCTCGACACCTGCGTCAGCACCGCAGTGTCGGTTGCGTTGAGCGTGAACGCCTTGCCGCCGAGCGTGACCTGGCCGGGATTGGCCAGCATCGCGTTGATGTCGTTCTGCACGGCATGCAGGTCGGTCGTGTAGCTGCCGAGGAAGGGGTTGGAGTTGCCGCTGTTCTGTGGCGTCGAGAACAGGCCGGTCGAAATACGAACCGCGTCGTTGAACACGACGCCGGCCTGCACGAGGTCGGTCGACATGTTGAGCGCCGAGGCGCGCACGAGCAGATTGGACGTGCCATTCGCCAGCGCCGTCGGGTTGAAGGTATTGGCTGCCATCAGATTATCTCCCCAAGTTTCAACCCGGCATCAGCTGCTTGGCGTAGAGGCAGCACGCGGGCGTTGATCGGGCTGCGACGTCCCGTTCACCCCTCGCAGAGCGGGCGAAATGTCGCAGCCTCAGAGCACTTGGGAATTATTTGCTCCAATGGGGCCAAAAGAAGCGTCGCGGAGTCCTCAAATATGATGTTGTTCGGGCATGCGACGGGTGTCGCAGCCGGGGCACGGCAACGTGGAGAAACATTCTAACTCGTTGATTTCCGTCGTGGCATTCCTGCAACATTGCCTGGTGAGTGACTCCTCGACGCACGGTCTAGACAAGAAGTCGCCCTGATCTAACGGCGCAGATCGACACTCACCTTAGAAGAGTTCCAGCGCGCCGGCGGCCTCTGGTGAGGAACGGAAGATGCATCCCGGCGAATCTCCAAAGCCTGTTTCCTTCACCTCGCGTCCTCCGACTTTGCTCATCATCGCTTCGGTTGGCCCCGGGAGCTCGGTGACGTCTTGACGTCATTTGCGGCTCCCGGGATCTGATCAGCGCAGCTGCTGCAGCTGCTTCCTCCCGCTATCTCAAGCCCACATGTGATACATCGCGTGATGATGTGACATGTCGGGAGCGGCTGCTGCGGCCTGGCTCGTATGTGCGGCCTGGGTCATATGAGGGCCCTGGCTGTGATCGTGATGATGGTCGTGGTGCTGCTGCGTGTTGTTGCCGCCGTTGTTGGCGGTGGTGCCGCCATTGGCCGCTCCGGCCGCTCCTCCGGCAGCCGCACCTCCGTTCGCAGCCGTTCCTCCAGCCGCAGCGCCGCCGGCCGCAGCACCGCCCGCAGCGGTCGTTCCCGCCGCCGCAGTGCCGCCGGTGCCATTGGCGAGGTTCGGCGTGGCCGTGACCGGAATGGTGCCGTGTGCCGTGCCCTTGATGGAGGTCGCTGCCGACACCGTCGTCGCGGTGCCGACATAGGTCCCGCCATTGACCGGGATGTTGTTGCCGGACACGTCCATGGCGTCAGCCGCGAAGCCCTGGCCGGCGGCCGCGATCATCGCCTTGTCGGCGGCGAGCGCCGCGCCGGTGTCGCCGTTGAGGATGCCCTGCAGGCCCTTCACCGCATTTGCCGTATCGGCCTCGAGCGTGCCGCTGAGCAGCTCGTTGTCGAAGCGGCCCTGGAACACGGCGCCCTGGGCGGCGTCGAAATTGGCGCCGAACTGCTGATAGTTCTGGATCTGCGTGATCAGCGCGGCGCTGGCCTGTGCACCGCCGGTCGAGATCTTCTGCAAGGTCGCGTTGATGGTGTTGGCTTCGGCCAGGAACGCCGCCCAGAAGTTCGTTTGCGCCTGGTTGTCCTGGAACTTGGTGACCGTGCCGGTCAGTCCGCCCGGATCCTCGGCGAAGCCGCCGGAATGACCCGCATTGCCATTGCCGCCAGCGGCCATGTTGAGGTTGGTGTCGCCCTGAACGATGTCGATGATGTCGAGCAGGTTGTCGGCGGTGCCGCGCAGCGCAGCCTGATTCCCCGTCGTTGCGGCCTGATCGTACTTGGTCAGCTGCAGGTTGATCTGACCAAGCGCCGTCTGCAGATGGATTGTCGTCAGCGCGGCGGCGTTGGCGGTCTCACCGGCCTCGATCTGCGCAAGCTGAGTCTTGTTGTTGAGAATTGCCGTCAGGCCCTGCGAGACAGCTGTGAAGTCCGCGTGGACCTCGGCGAGATTGCCGGTGTTGATGCCGCCCGAGGCGACCTCGACAGCCTTGTTGAAGACAAGACCGACGTCCTTCAGGCTGTTGCCGGCAGCGGCCGCGGCAAGGCTCGCCGGATCGTCCGCTCCGGCCGGTGAGGTCTGGAAGGCGATGTCCTGACCGCCGGTGTTGGCGAGGAAGGGGACGTTGTTCAGCGCGTTCGCCAGATGCGCGTCGTTGTGGATCTCGCCGAGGATCTCCTGCTGCAGCGCGTGGATGGTCTGGCTGGCAGCTGCAGATGTGCTGGCGTTGGCGAACTGGCCCGCGGCCTGCAACAGCGTGCCGAGCTGTCCTTCGACATTGGTCAGCACCGCCGTGTCGGTGGCGTTCAGCGCGAACGTCTTGCCGCCGAGCGTGACTTGACCGGGATTGGCCAGCATCGCTGCGATATCGGTCTGCACCGCCGTGATGTCGGCCTGGTAGCTCGTGAGGAAGGCCGGCGAGTTGCCGCTGTTGGCAAGGCTGAACAGACCGAGCGAGGCGCGCACCGCGTCATTGAAGACCACGCCGGCCTGCACGAGATCGGTCGAATGCTGGATGGCGGTGGCGCGCGTCAACAGGTTCGAGGTGCCGTTGGCCAGCGCGGTCGGGCTGAAATTGACGGGCGTCGTGTGCATTCCGCCGGTACCCGTGCCTGCACCGGTCCCCGTTCCGCCGCCGGTCGTCGGCGCGGTCGAGGTCCCGCCGGTGCCGTTGGCGATGTTCGGAGTGGCCGTCACCGGGATGGTGCCGTGCGCGAGACCATGGACGGAGGTCGCCGTCGACACCGTGGTGGCCGAGCCGACATAGGTCGCGCCGCCGATCGCGATATTGTTGCCCGAGACGTCCATCGCGTCGGCCGCGAATCCCTGGCCGGCGGCATTCAGCATGGCCTTGTCCGCAGCCAAGGCCGCGCCGGTATCGCCGTTGAGGATGCCCTGCAATCCCTTCACGGCGGCAGCCGTATCGGCTTCCAGCGTGCCGCTCAGCAGCTCGTTATCGAAGCGGCCGCGGAAGACGTTGCCTTGGGCCGCATCGAAATTGGCGCCGAACTGCTGATAGTTCTGGATCTGCGTGACCAGCGCCGCGCTGGCCTGGGCGCCGCCGGTGGAGATTTTCTGCAGGGTCGCATTGATCGTGTTGGCCTCCGCCAGGAAGGCGGCCCAGAAATTGGTCTGCGCCTGGTTGTCCTGGAACTTGGTGACGGTGCCGGTCAATCCGCCCGGATCCTCCGCGAAGCCGCCGGCATGACCGGCCATGCCGTTGCCGCCGGCCGCCATGTTCAGATTGGCGTCGCCCTGGATGATGTCGATGCTGTCGAGCAGATTGTCGGCTGTGCCGCGCAACGCGGCCTGGTTGCCGGTCGTCTCTGCCTTCGCATACTGATTCAACTCGAGGTTGATCTGGCCCAGCACGGTCTGAAGATGGATCGTGGTCAGCGCGGCGGCGTTGGCGGTCTCGCCGTTCTCGATCTGCGCCAGCTGGGTCTTGTTGTTGAGAATGTTGGTGAGACCCTGCGAGATCGCGGTGAGGTCGGTCGTGACCTCCTGCAGGTTGCCGGTGTGGATGCCGCCGGAGGCGAGATCGACCACTTTGTTGAAGACCAGGCCGACGTCCTTGAGGGTGTTGCCCGCGGTGGCCGCGGCCAGGGTCGCCGCATCGTCGGCGCCGGCCGGCGTATTCTGGAAAGCAACGTCCTGGCCGCCGGTGTTGGCGAGGAAGTTCACCTTGTTGAGCGCGCCGGAAAGATGCGCATCACCGTTGATCTCCTGCAGGATCTCCTGCTGTACGGCGTGCAGCGTCTGATCCGCAGCGGTGATCGTCGCCGCATTGGTGGTCTGCCCTGCGGCAGTGATCAAGGTCGAGATCTGCGCCTGCACGTTGGTGAGCACGGCGGTGTCGGTTGCGTTCAGCGTGAACGTCTGGCCGCCGAGCGTCACCTGGCCGGCATTGGCGAGCATCGCGGCGATGTCGTTCTGTACGGCGTGCAGGTCGGTCGTGTAGCTGCCCAGGAACGGATTCGAGTTGCCGCTGCCGGCCTGACTGAACAGGCCGAGCGAGGCGCGGACTGCATCGTTGAACACCGCGCCCGCCTGGACGAGGTCTGTCGACATGTTGAGCGCAGAGGCGCGCACCAGCAGGTTCGACGTTCCGTTAGCCAGGGCCGTCGGGTTGAAGGTGTTGTTCGCCATGGATCATCTCTCCCCAAGTTCATCCGACGCCCGGCAGGGCCTCGTACCAAAACTGGCCAGACGATGCGGACTGCATCGGCCCTGCCGCAGGAGGCGATGCGCATTCGAGCAGCGCCTCCATGTGTGCGATGCTGTGTCGCGCGCTAAACCGCCGCGCGTTACTTTGTCGCACCTGGCTATATGGTCGAAGCAATCGGGCCAAAACAGGCGTCGGGGAGTCCGCAAATATGTTGTTGTTCGGGCATCGCGGAGCTGTGATCGCTTTGCCGAACACGCGGCCAAGTGCTTGATTTCAGGAGGCGCGCAAACGGTGCGGGGAGCGTGGGTGCGATGCGAACGGCACGTTGTCGCCAACATCCTGCCTGCTTCGTGCCGGTGACGGCCGGCCATTGCGGCCGTCGCAGGAGTCGTGTCGCACTGTCAGCGCGTTCCATGAAAACGCCGGACTGCTGCGAATCCCGAGACGCCGCGGCGCGTGTCGCGACGGCGGATCACCGCCGGAGTGGCGCGGCGGCTCGCGCCTGGAATTGAGATTCAGCGCGCGTCTGTGAGGATCAGTTGATTTCGCCGAGCTGCAGCTCAGGACTGCGGCGCGAGCTGGCGCTGCGCCAGCAGGGCGGCGCGGATCTTCTGGAGCAATGTGGTGTAGAGCTGATTCCAGGCCGGATCCTGCCCGTTGGCATCGAGCCCGCGCTTGGTCAGGCCAAGGCTGATCCGGTAGACGGTCAGCGCGCCGTCGAGATTGCCGAGAGGAACGAGTGCGTCGCCGAGGCTCTGATAGGACGTCGCCAGCAATTGCTGGAGCGCCGAATCATCCGGCGCGGCGTTGGCCAGGCGCGTGATCAGAGCTGCATTGGAGCGCCGCTGATTGAACGCCTCGGCATGACGGCCCTGGGCCGTGAGCACGTCGGCCAGCAGCGCATGGCACCAGGCGAGATCGCGCTGAAGACTGAGATTGGCGAGATTGCCTGCCGTCAGCTTCTGCACGATGGCGAGACTGGCAGAGTAGGCGGCATGTGCGCCCTGGAGATTCCGCTGAGCAAACAGCACGGCGCCGATGCGGTTCAACGCGACCGACAGGTTGCGCTGGAAGCCGGCATTGTCCGGCTCGGCCTGCGTGAGATACCTGACGATGTCGATGGTCTGCTTGTAGCTCTGGAGGGCGCTGACCAGATCGCCGGCGTTGGCGGCGGCGTCGCCTTCGGCGATCTGCGCGGCGGCCTGGTCCGACAGCCGTCCTGCGGCGACCGTGACGCCGACAGCAAGGCCGCCGCGGGGGACGTCGCCATGCGGCTGCGCCAGCAGGGCGGCCAGCGCGACCGGCTCCTCACCGGCGGACGGGGGCGGGGATGGATATGCCGCGAAAACCGCGGCGTCCTGCGTGGGCTGAACGGCGCTTGCCTGCATGCCGGGCTGGGGACGCAAGCCCTGTCCGAAGCCGGGAATTCGGCGCAGCGCGCCCTCGACCTGCTCGGCCGTGATCAGTCGGGTGCATTCGAATTGCCGGGGTGTGCCTTTCCAGCGCGGGCACCAGAGGGCATCCTCATGATCGAAGCGATGATGCGCGTCATGCCAGCAACCATTGCAGGCGTGGTGGTTGATGATGCGATAGGGCGTCGCAAACTCGTTGCCCGGGTGGGTGAAACCGCTGATCAGCACGACGGGCGTCCCGACCGCCCAGGCCAGCCAGGACAGGCCTGACGAGAGACCGACGAAGAACGCGGCATGCTTCAGCCAGCGCGCGCGCTCGGTGAGTGGCCGGTCGCCGGTCTGATCCTCGGCGTCGCGGGGGATCTGCGTGCGGAACGGACCGTGCCTGCGCTCCCCCTTCTGGTCGATGCAGACGACCCGGTAGCCGGTCGCTTTGAGGAAGCCGACGATCTGGTCCCAGCCCGCCGGGTTGTTCCAATGCTTGCATTGCGTCGTCGCCTGCACGGCGATGCAGACATAGGGCTCCGCGATGGGGCGGCTGTCCTCGCTGAGTGCGACGCGCGGCGGCTGTTCGGCCGGATCGACGCCGAGAATGTGGGCTGCGGTCGTGTGGAGCCCCACCTGCCGGAAGTCGCGGGGGTGATAGACCAGATCGGCGTCGTCGAAGAACAGGGCGACGGAGTAGGTCGCGTAGTAACGCTCGGCCTCGACCCTCTCGTGAGTGACGAAGCCGATGTCGGGGTAAGCGCTGCGAAACAGCGGGATCAGCGCCTCTCCCATTGCGCAGGTGAGACGGCACTGATGCAGCTCCTTGAACTTGATCGCATAGCTCAGCCAGCCGATGATGTCGCCGAGCGTGCCGACCGGAAACTGGATCAGGACGTCGCGCCCGGCGGCGTCGTAGTCGTGGCGCAAAAGGAGCTCATGTCCTGACCAGACCTCGATCCTGAACGGTACGAAATAGCGCTTGCTGCTGTTGACGTGCCCGGAGCGCAGCTCGATGTCGAACAGGACGTTGGCGGTCTCGAGATCGCTCAGCCGCACGCGCCAAGGCTGTCCAGTGTCGGGCAGCATGACGCGGCAGCCGTCGTTGAAATCGAAGCGAAGGCCCTGCGGCCCCTCCTGGGTCGGCAAACGCGACGGCGGAGGCAGGCGCGGCTTGCGCGAGCGATCGCCGGCGTCATCGGACCCGACGTTCGGCTGGGTGTCGACGGGCGGTCTCGTAACCGTTGGCACCATCGTCGAGTCCGAGGTGCGGGAAAAACTTGCAATATTCATGTTGAGGTACTGATGCGGTCTGCATTCCCGAGGGGAACGCAGACCGTCTGTTGTCGGTCACTCCACGAAAGCGCGCCGCCACTGATCGAGAACCGGCTTCATCAGGTAGCTGAGCATCGTGCGGCTGCCGGTCTGGACAAACACTTCAGCCTGCATGCCGGGCATCAGATTGACGCTGCCGAGCCGCTTCCGCTCCTCGTCGGACAACGTGATCCTGACCGTGTAGAAGGTCGAGCCCGTTCGCTGGTCGTTGGTGATGTCGGGAGACACGAACGAGACCTGGCCGCTCACCTGCGGGGTCGTGCGTTGGTTGAACGCATTGAAACGCACCATGGCGTCCTGGCCGGTATGGACGTGATCGATGTCCTTGGGCTGCACATGTCCTTCCACCTGCAGCTCGTCGGAATCGGGGACTAGCTCCATGATGGTTTCGCCCGGCTTGATGACGCCGCCGATGGTGTGAACGGCAAGCTGATGGATGGTGCCGGAATTCGGCGCGCGCATTTCGATGCGATCGAGCTGGTCGCGGGCGGCGACGCTCTTCTCGACCAGATCGCCTTCCTTGGCCTGGGCTTCGCTGAGATCCTTGACGACTTCGCTGCGGAAGTCCTGGTCGATCTTGACCGTCTGCAGCTCGGCTTCGCTGATCTTGGACCTCGTCTCGGCAACGCTCGACACCAGCTGGCCGCGTTCGCCGTCGATGCGTGCCGCTTCCCGCTGCAGCGTCGTCAGTCGCGTCAGAGGCACGAGGCGCTTGTCGTAGAGATCCTGCACGCCGGCCAGCTCGCCCTTGATCAGGTCGATCTGCTTGTTCTTCGAATCGAGCTGGGACTCCATGCCGCTGATCTCGTTGTTGAGCTGGACGATGCGTCCCTGCAGCAGGTCCTTCTGGCTCTTGCGCGTGACCGCACGGGCCTTGAACAGCGCGTTCTCGGAAGCAATGACGGCGCGGACGTTGGGATCGTCGGTGCGTGACGTCAGTGTCGTCGGGTAGTCCGGCTGCTCCAGACCATCGCGCTCCGCCGACAGACGGGCAATCTTGGCGCGCTGCTCGTTGAGTTGCTTGGTGATCGCCTGCAACTGGGCCTGGCTTTGGGTGGCGTCGAGCCGCACCAGAAGATCGCCGGCCGCGACACGCTTGCCATTGTCGACCTTGATCTCCGCAACGATGCCGCCGGTCGGATGCTGGATCGCCTTGACGTTGGATTGCACGACGAGATTGCCCGGCACGACGATCGCGCCCGCCAGCGGCACCAATGTCAGCCAGCCGCCGCCGAACACAGCCGCCACCAGCAGGACACGCAAGCCGAGACGCAGCTCGTTCTCGAACATGCGGCCGACGCGCGGCACGAGCGGTTCGTCCGAGCCATCATCCAGGTCTGCCGCCGTTCCCTGTGCGGCGATGAACGTCATGCCTGTGGTCAAGGCCGTGCCGGCGGTTCCGACCAGACGGCGGACGCCGGTCTGCGGAACGGCCGGCGCGTGCCCCAGGGTCGCAGGAAGGTTCTGCTGTCCCATCGGCCGTCGCGTACCGTCGCCGAAATTAGCGTCGCGTCGGTTATCCCTGAGGTCCAGCACCGGTGCCTGATTGGCTGGCAAGCGCGCGGGCGCATTGCGTGGCGGAGGTGAGAACTCCGGCTCGTAGCCGCGCGTCTGCGCCGGCTGTTGCCAATCCATCTCGCGGATGCCCTCGGCGCGGCGCGGCTTTGGGGCCTGGTTGCCGATCCCGAACAGCGACAGCGCACGGCCCATCGTGCTGCCCTTCTTCTTGCGAGGCTTGGGCCGCGCTTGCGATGGCGGCGGACGCCGGCGCTTCTTGCCGTCGCGTGAGCCGCGGCGGGCCCGCGGATCATCCTCGTCCGAGCCATCGTCGAAGGCGCCCTGCAGTCGCTGCAGTTCTAGGATCAGGGCATCACCCTGCGGACCAACCGCGCGCGTCTTCGGTCGCACATAGTCCTGGTCGTCGAACGGCCTGAAGTCATTGATGTGTTTCATGGCTCAAGCGCTTTCTGCTGGGGCGGCGCGACGAAGCGATCTCGCGTTCGGATTGGGCGCGGCTGTCGGGGCGGCAACCCTCGGTGCGGCGGCGGCATGCGTGACCGCCGGTCCTGCCGGGGCCTTGGCGCCGGCAACGCGGGCGAAGATCTCCTGGCAGGGGCCGAAGGCGATCGCCTTGCCCTCGTAGAGCACCAGCGCCATGTTGAGCGCGTTCAGCGCGCTGGGCCGGTGCGAGATGACGATGACGATGCTCTGGTTCTGCTGCCGCATGATCTGAATGGCGCGGCTGAGCGCATTCTCGCCGTCGGTGTCCAGGTTCGCGTTCGGCTCGTCGAGCACGATGAGGAACGGATCGCCATACAGCGCGCGCGCCAGACCGACGCGTTGCCGCTGACCGGCCGACAGCGACATGCCGCCCTGGCCGATTCGCGTCGAATAGCCTTCGGGCAGCCGCAGGATGATGTCGTGCACACCGGCGATCTGCGCCGCCTTCAGGATCGAATCCGATGTCGCATTCTCGTCGAAGCGGCAGATGTTGTCGGCGATGCTGCCGTCGAACAGGGCGACGTCCTGCGGCAGGTAGCCGATATGCCGTCCGAGATCCTCGTTGCTCCATTGGTCGAGCGCCGCGCCGTCGAGACGGACGGTGCCGTTCAACGTCGGCCAGATGCCGACCAGCGCCTTCGACAGCGAGGTCTTGCCGGACGCGCTCGCGCCGAGCAGCGCCAGACCGGTGCCGGCCTTGATCGAGAACGAGACGTTCTGAACAATCGGACGATCCGTCCCCGGTGCGGCAACGGTGAGCTCCTGGACCGTGAGCTCGCGGAACGGGCGCGGCAACGCCACCGGCGGCGCTTCCGGCTTTGCGGTGGCCTTGCAGACGTCGCGCAGCCTTGCGATGCCCTGGCGTGCGGCGACCAACTGCTTCCAGCTGCCGAGCGCGATCTCGATCGGCGCGAGGGCGCGGCCCATCAGGATCGACGACGCCATCATGACGCCGCCCGAGGCCTGCTCGGAGACGACCAGCGCCGCGCCGATGCCGAGCATGCCCGACTGCAGGATGTAACGCAGCACTTTGGCGGCAGCGCCGAGGTTGGAATAGACGTCGCTCGCGCGAATATTGTCCTTCAGATACTTCTCGTTGACGGCGTTCCAGCGCGCCGAGAAACGGTCGAGCATGCCGAGCGCACGAATCACCTCGGCGTTGCGCTGGGTGGCATCGGCAAGAACCTGGCGTGCGGCGCTGGTGTCGCTGGCGGATCGGCTGGCGTGCTTCGACAGCCGGTCGGTGACCAGCGTCATCGAGATGATGCCCACCGTGCCGATGATCGCGGTGATGCCGATCAGCGGATGAAACAGGAACATGCCGATCAGAAAGATCGGAATCCAAGGCATGTCGAGAAAAGCGGTCGGCCCCATGCTCGACATGAAGGCGCGCAACTGGTCGAGATCGCGCAAGGGCTGCTGCATCAGCATCGGCTTGGTGCCGCGCAGGGGCAGGGTAGCCAAAGCGTGGTGGATGGCGTCCTGCAGGCTCGCGTCGAACACGGTTGCGACCCGGCACAGCATGCGCGAGCGCAGCGCGTCGAAATAACCCTGGATCAAATAGACGGCCAGAATCATCACCGACAGGCCGATCAGCGTCGCCAAGTTCTTGCTGGGGACGACGCGGTCGTTGACCTGCATCATGTAGACGGAGCCGGAGAGCATGAGGATGTTGATCACGCCGCTGAACACGCCGATGCCGGCCATGCGTTTGACAGCCTGACGCAGGCCCCGCGTCACCGGATCATCGCTTCCCGAGATCAGGTCATTGAGGGCAGCCGCGGCTTTCGTTCGCGGGCGGTCTTGAGCCAGACTCATCCAGGCGCGTCTCCCAAATTCCAATACGTCAGTCAGCGCTCTTGCCAGTCGATGCCGACGAATTTCCGGCAACAATTGGACAGTTGGCCAATTCTGTCGCAGGCGGCGGGCTCAACGAAGCGCGGAGAGGTAGAGGAGAGCATGGTCTCAAGCCGCGTCGCGGAGAACTGTCGAAGCCATCCGTCCGAATCGGATTCGGCCGTGATCTTCGATAGTTGCATGTCGGTGATGAGGCGCGATGAAGAGAGGGCGTCACACATTCGTCCGTCTATCACCTTGCTTCTGCACTCATTGGCCGCGGTCCGGGCCGATTGACGCCATGAACGCGAATAAATCTTCCTGCGGTGCAACGGACTCGCGTTGTCATCTCGATCATGCGGCATCGGCGGATGTGTAGGGAACGACAGTGACACCAGCGAAGATACGCGCAGACGTGGATCCCCGTACGGACACAGGCGCAATGACCCATGGCCACTTCGGTTGTCGGCTGTGCGTTCTTTCAACGAACACGTAGACGGCAAGTGTCCGGCATCCGGTCTGACGGCGGGCGATAACAACATCAGGGAGGGCAACGCGGCGGACCAGTTCAATTGCAACCCGAGCAACCCGTCACCGGCTCTGGATGCTTCACACTGGTCTTCGGTGCGTGATCTTCGGGGGCGCGCCGAACGTAGAGGGGCAACACAATGAAGGGCGACGCGGGTGGCGTCGGTGTCGGACAGATGGTTGCCGAGTAATGAGTATCCTGGGGGACGAGAGTTGCTGAACTACATCACCACCAAAACGAGTGATGCGGGATTGCATTTGGGGCGAAGGCCGGCCGCGGATGGCAAGGGGTGGACCAGCCATGTCGTGGTCGACGCGCTGACTCGCCAGTCGGTCGCCGGAGCGGCGTTGAATCGCGCCGGTTGCGTGCGCGCATGTCGGGAGGCGCACGCATGAAGATTCGAAAGACCGACTATGGAACGATCATCCTGCACTGGACCCTTGTCGGGGCTACGGTGATTGCGTTCCTGACCGGGCTTCGCATGGCCACCGAAGCGCCGGGGCATGCGTGGATCGCGAATAATCTCGACTGGCTGCTGCCGCGGCACCGCACCTGGACCTGGCACATGCCCGCGGGCGTCGTGCTCGCGAGCGTCGCGGTCGCGTACATGATCTATATCTCCAAGTCCGGTCTCGGTCGTCGCGTCAGCATCGACAAGATGCGCTTCAAGGGTCTTCTCGGTCGCCGGCCCGCGCGTCTGGGATCGATCAGCGTGATCCTCCATTGGGTGCTGTTCATCTCCATGTTCACGTTGATCGTCACCGGCGGCCTCCTGTTCTTCGGCGTGGCCTCCGGCTACGTCACCATGATGATCCACTGGTACGCAACCTGGGTCATTCCGGCCTTCGTTGTGCTGCACATCCTGGTTCACTTCAGCATCGGTGGAAAGATGCAGCTCTATCGCGTGTTCCGTCCGGCCCCGTTGCCGCCCCCGCCGCCGAAGCTCGATCCGGTCGAGCTGCTCACGATGCTGGTCGAGCAGTCGGAGAAGCTCGAGGAGGCCGAGGCGCCGCCGAAGAAGCCCGCGCCTGCTCAGCAGCAGCGCCCCCCCATGCGCGAGCCGATGCCGGCGCAGCGACGCATGGAGGAGCCGATGCGGGGACGACCCGAGCCGCGCATGCCGCCGGGACGGATGCGTCCGCCGCCTGCGCCGGCGAAGGGCAATTCGCGCCGCCGCAACCCGACCTTCCAGGCCAACCCGTTCATGGTCGCCACGGCCGCAGCCATCGTGATCGGCTCGGCGATGTTCGCCGCGGACTACTACGCGGAGGACACTGTCACCGTGTATCGGATCGCCAGCTCGGATGCGCCGACACTCGACGGCGATTCGTCGGACCGCGTCTGGCGCAACATCCAGCCGCACATGGTCACCACCAACCAGGGCGACAATTTCGACGGCACCGGCGAATCGCGCGTCTGGATCAAGGCGGCGCATGACGGCACCTGGGTCTACTTCCTCGTCATCTGGGAAGATCCGACGCGCTCGTTGAAGCAGCTGCCGCTGATCAAGAAGGCCGATGGCTGGCATCTGTTGACCAACGGCTTCGATAAGGGCGACGAGAACGACTACAACGAGGACAAGTTCTCGATGTTGTTCACGACGCTGCCGATCACTCTGGCTGCTGACCGGACCTTCCACATGAGCTCGCAGCCGATGCCGGACAAGCCGGCGACGATGTCGGGCCGCGGCATTCACTACACGCCGGCACCGAATCTCTACGCCGACGCGTGGCTGTGGAAGGCCACGAGCGGCGGTCCGACCGGCTGGATGGATGACGATCATTTCGGCCCGCCGGCCGAGCCGACGCCGGACCAGGTCAAGGGCCTTACGCCCTATAAGGGCGGCTTCGCGCCCGATCCGGGCACGGCGAACTACACGGACAATTTCGTCATCGACAGGGAGGCCGCCAGACTGGGCAATCGGGGCGTCAGACCGAAGCGCCTGCCGAAGGACGTTGCGGCGATGACGGCGGCGATGGGCGAGATCAATCTCGATCCGAACATCGGCGAGAGCGAAGGGGCGCGCTGGTTCATGACGGAGGCGGAGTCGGTGCCTTATTCCGCCGAAGCCGATGCGCAGACGCCGATCGGGACGGTGGTGCCCGGCGTTCTCATCAGTGGCGAATTCACAGGCGACCGCGCCGATATCCGGTGTGCCGCACGTTGGGCAGCCGGCCACTGGACGCTCGAAATTGCCCGCAAAATGGACACGAAAAGCAAGTACGACGTTCCCATCAAGAACGGTGTCTTCATGCGAGTCGCTGCGTTCGACCACACCCAGATCCGACATACGAGGCAGATCCGGCCGATGCGACTTGAGGTGCAGTGATGGGTAAGATTTGCAAAATCCAGTACAACAGGGAAACGTTCTACGCGAATGTGGGCGACATCCTGCTCGACGGCGCCATCAACAGCGGCGTGGATCTGCCCCATGACTGCCGCAGCGGAATCTGTGGCTCCTGCAAGGTCACCGTTGTCGACGGCAAGCTGTTCGGCGGGATGGAAGGAGATATGGCGCATGCCTGCCAGGCCCGCGTCGTCTCCGATCTGAAGATCATCACGGAGCCCGTTCCCGACACCGTGACGATGAATTGCGAGGTCGGCGATCTCGTGCGGCTGGCGCCCGACGTCGTCGGTGTCACCATCGAGATGCCGAAGCCGCTGCGGTTCTTCCCCGGACAATATGCCAAGGTCCAGTACCGCGGTTTTCCGACGCGCTGCTACAGCCCGACCTATCCGATGGTCGGCGCGCCGGACAGCCATCTGCTGTACCTGCACATCCGCATCCTGAAGGACGGCTTGGTGTCGTCGGCGCTCGGCCGCGACATCCAGGTCGGTCATCGCGTCAAGCTGACGGCGCCGCTCGGCACCGCGTTCTTCCGCCAGAAGCATCGTGGACGAATCATCCTCGTCGCCAGCGGCACCGGCTTCGCGCCGATGTGGGCGATCGCCGTTGCGGCGATCACCGAGAACCCGAAGCGCGAGATCGTCTTCATCGTCGTGTCGCGCACGCTGCAATCATTCTACATGCATCAGGCGCTGTGCCGCTTGGCGCGCTTCCCGAACGTGAAGATCATCCCGATCGTCTCGGAGCCGCAGAACGTTTCGCCGGCGATTCGCAGCGGCCGTCCGACCGAGCACATGCCGGAGCTGACGCCGAACGACGTGGTCTACACCTGCGGCGCGCCGGCGATGACGGACGCCGTGGCCAAGATGTCGCGCGCGGCCGGCGCCAAGTGCCATTGCGATCCGTTCGTGTCGTCGGCGCAGCCCTCGGAGTCGAGCGGCGGACTGATGGACCGGCTGGTCGGTTGGCTCGACAGCCAGCGTGGCCGGCCGGCGATGTTCCAGCCGGCCGAATGAGTTCGAAGCGGCCACGATGACGTGGCCGCTTCGCGTCGATCTAGCCGGCCACGAAGGCGAGCAGGGTGCCGGTCGCCGCTGCCGGCGGAACGACCAGGCTCGCGCCGCTGCGCACGGCAGCCGCACCCAGAGTTTTCTCCGTCGTCGCCAGATCATGCGAGGCCAGCACGAGGCCGGCGCCGCCGCGCTCCGGCAGGCCGGCGAGCGACACGCCGGGATAGCGCGCGGCAAGCTGATCCCGGGTCAGGAACACGAAGTCGGCGCGATCGCCGCCCGAGGTGACGGTGACTGCGCCATCGGCTTCGTTACGGCCCTCGCGATCGATCAGCCGCGACAGATGCGCCGCGTCCTTCGCTGGATCCGGCGTGACGATCAGGGCCTGCTTCAGCCGCTTGGCGGCATTGGCGTGGCTCATCAATTCCGGAATCCACACCGTCTCGCGCGTCTTGTGCTGACAGGCGAAGATGCGCAGGCCGCCGGGCGCCTCCGCGACCGGCCATTGAAAGACGCGAAATTTGGCCGCCGAGATCGTGCCATCGGGCAGCGGCACCGGGCGCTCGAAATCGATCGGGCCGATCGGCTCAAAACCATGGCTGCGGATCTCTTCGGCGCCCGCAGCTGAGTCGATGGCCGTGAAGGCGATGCGCTCGATGCCTTCGCCGCGTTGCGCGATGAAATTGCGCGTCGGTACGTTGTGGTCAGTCTCGGCGAGGATGCCGAGCAGCTCGATGTAATCGGGATCGAGCATGATGGTGTAATTGCCGGAGCCCATCTTGGCGCTGTGGGTGCCGCGGGGGGACAACGTGAAGCCGAGCCGCTTCCAGGTCTCGGCGGCTGCGTCGAGCTCCTTCACCACGACGACAGCGTGATCGATACCGATGACGTTCTTGAGGGCCACGCGTTTGTCTCCTTGCAGCGAAATTGGCATATTGGCGGCCGAACTATGCCCAATCGACCCATGCGCCGCAACCGGCGGCGCCGGGCTCCGGGCGCAAGGCAAGATCGATCTCTCCGAGGTCGGTCGATCAGCAGGGGTGAGCTGTCCACGATGAGCATGACGACACAAGACGTTCCATGGCCGCCATCCCTGTGGGCCGCGCAGACCCCGCCCGGTCCCGATCTCCCCGCGCTCGAGGGCAGCGCGCAGGCCGATGTCGTCATCATCGGCGGCGGCTTTACCGGCCTGTCGACCGCGCTGCATCTGCGCGAGGCGGGCACGGACGTGGCGATCGTCGAGGCGATGGAGCCGGGCTGGGGCGCGTCGGGCCGCAACAACGGCCAGGTGATTCCGACGCTGTCGCGTCCCGACCCCGAGGATCTCATCAGGCGCCACGGCGCCGCGGGTGAGCGCTTCGTGGCCATGCTCCGTGACAGCGCGTCCGCGCTGTTCGACACGGTCAGGCGCTACGGCATCGACGCGGAGCATGAGCAGGCCGGCTGGGTGCAGCCGGTGCATTCGCCGGGCCGCATCAAGATCGCCGAGCGCAGGTTCAAGCAATGGTCGAAGTTCGGCGCCGATGTCGAGCTGTTGTCGCGCGATCAGGCGCGCGACATGCTCGGCTCCGACGCGTGGCATGGCGGCTTCTGGAACAAGACCGGCGGCCATATCAATCCGCTGGCGCTGGCGCGTGGCTTGGCCCGCACCGTGCTGAGCCTGGGAGGCCGCATCTATGCGCGCTCGCCCGTGATCGATTTCGAGCGGCGCGGCGAGCGCTGGGTGGTGCGGACGGCGCGCGGCGAGCTCTCGGCGCGTGCGCTGGTGCTGGCCAGCAATGCCTATAGCGGCGAGTTCTCGAAGGCGCTCGCCCCCGATATCGCGCATGAGGTGATGCCGGTGCTGTCGTGGCAGATGGCGACGCAGCCGCTGTCGGACAACGTTCGCAAGACAATCATTCCGGCGCGGCAGGCGATGTCCGACACCCATGGCGAGCTGTATTTCGCGCGCTACGATGCGCGCAACCGCCTAGTGACGGGTGGCGCGGTGATCGGCCCCGGCAACAAGGCCGAGCGGTTGAAGGCGCGGGTCTCAGAGCGTTTGCAGCGGTTGTGGCCGCAGATCGGCGAGGTCCGGTTCGACTATGTGTGGAACGGCTATGTCGGCATGACCACGGACTACATGCCGCGCATCCACCGCCTTGGTCCCGACGCGTATGGCTGGACCGGCTGCAACGGCCGCGCGGTGGCGCTGACGATCCCGCTCGGCGCAGAGCTCGCCAAGGCCGTCAGCGGCGTGCCGGCCAGTGAGCTGGCGCTGCCGTTCACGGAGCCGGTCACGATCCCGGCGCATGCGCTGCTGCGACCGTTCGCGCCGCTGATGCTGCTGTTGTATCGCTACCGCGACGCGCGCGAGATCGCCTAGCGCTCAGCCCTGTGCGGTCCGGGCGAAGTCGCCGCCCGGAATGGCCGCGAGCAGGGCCTGCGTGTAGGGATGCTGCGGGCTGCCGAACACTTGGCCCGTCAGCCCATGCTCGACGACCTCGCCGTCCTTCATGACGGCGACAAGGTCGCAGATCTGCGCTGCGACGCGCAGGTCGTGGGTGATGAAGATGATCGAGAGGCCCAGCCGCTCACGCAGGCTGGTGAGCAGCTTCAGCACCTGCGCCTGAACGGACACGTCGAGCGCCGACACAGGCTCGTCGGCCACCAGCACCTCAGGCTTCAGCGCGAGCGCCCGGGCAAGCCCGATGCGCTGGCGCTGGCCGCCGGAGAATTCGTGCGGGAAGCGATCAGCAGCGGAGGGATCGAGACCGACCAGCGCGAACAGCTCGCGCGCCTCGGACAGCGCCCGGGCCCGCGGCGTGCCGTGCACGATCGGTCCCTGCGCCACCAGCTCGGCCGCCTTGCGCCGGGGGTTCAGCGAGGCGAACGGGTCCTGGAACACCATCTGCATCTTTTGAGTCCGCTGCCTGATGTCACCACGTGACAGCCGGGCCCAATCCTCGCCGTTGAGCAGGATCGATCCCGCATCCGGATCGATCAGGCGAATGATGCAGCGGGCGAGGGTGGATTTGCCGGAGCCGGATTCGCCGACGATGCCGAGCGTCGCACCCTTGGGCAGCGCGAGCGAGACATCCTTGACCGCATGGGTGACGCGCACGCCGCGACCGAGAAAGCCGCCGGTCCGATAGGTCTTGGCAACGCCCGAAAGTGTCAGAATGGTCTCGTCCGAGAGCTTGCGCGCCGGTGGTGCGGCGACCGGCGGCACCGCGGCGATCAGCTGTTGGGTGTAGGCGTGTTGCGGCTTGCGCAGCACTTCCGCTGCAGGACCGTGCTCGACGACCACACCGTGCTGCATCACCACGACACGGTCGGCAATTTCAGCGACGACGCCGAAATCGTGGGTGATGAACAGCACCGCGGTCTTGCGCCGCTGCTGCAGCTCGCGGATCAGCTTGAGGATCTGCGCCTGCGTGGTGACGTCGAGCGCAGTGGTCGGCTCGTCGGCGATCAACAGCTTCGGATCGAGCGCCAGGGCCATCGCGATCATCGCGCGCTGGCGCTGCCCGCCGGAGAGCTCGTGAGGATAGGCCTTGGCGGCGCGCGGCGGATCGGGGATGTTGACGTCGGCGAGCAGCGTCAGCACGCGCGATCGGATCTCGGCTTTCGACAGATCGGTGTGGATGTCCAGGACCTCGCCGATCTGGTCGCCGATCGTGCGCAGCGGATTGAGCGCCGTCATCGGCTCCTGGAACACCATCGCGATGTCGGCGCCACGGATGCGGCGCATCTCGGCCGCCGAGGTCGTGCAGAGATCGTAGCCGCCGAACAGGATGCGGCCGCCATCGGTGGACACGCCCTGCGGCAGCAGCCGCATGATCGCGTTGGCCATCATCGATTTGCCGGAGCCGGACTCGCCGACGATACAGACGATCTCGTTCTCCGCGATCGAGAGCGACACCTCGGAAATCGCGTGCGCCCGATCGGCGCCCTTGGGGAGGCGGACGCTGAGGCGGTCGACGGAGAGAATGGGGGCTGTCGAACTCATCGCTGCTTCAGCCGCGGGTTCAGTGCATCGTTGAGGCCCTGACCGACCAGCGACACCGCGAGCACGGTGATCAGGATGGCGACGCCGGGAATGGCCGAGACGTACCATTGCACGCGCAGCACGTCACGGCCGAGCCCGATCAGATTGCCCCAGGAGGCGACGTTGGCATCCGACAGCCGCAGGAATGCCAGCGCACTTTCCAGAAGGATCGCGACCGCCATCACCACGCCGGCATATACGATCACCGGCGGCAGCGCATTGGGCAGGATCTCGCGCAGGATCAGTTGCGTGTCGCGCATGCCCAGCGTGCGGCCGGCCTGGACGAATTCGCGGCTCCGCAGCGACAGGAATTCGGCCCGCGTCAACCGCGCCGGCGCGGGCCACGATACGATCCCGACCGCGATCGTCACCGTCGCCAAGGTCGAGCCGAATACGGCGACCAGCACCAGCAGCAGCACGAAGTTCGGCAGCGTCTGGAAGGCCTCGGTGATGCGCATCAGGATGTTGTCGATCCAGCCGCCATAGTAGCCGGCGAGCGCGCCGACCAGGATGCCGATCGTCACCGCAATCAGCGTGGCGACGCCGCCGATGAGGAGCGAGATGCGCGCCCCGTAGAAGACCTGGGCAGCAATGTCGCGGCCGGAATTGTCGGTGCCGAGCAGGAAACGTGGATTGGCGAACGGCCAGATCAAGGGCCGGCCCGCGAGCGCGAGGGGATCGCGCGGATAGAAATAGCCGGCGCTGATCGCCATGCCCACGACGATCAGCAGCAGGACGAGGCCGAGCACCGCGGCGGGACTTCGGAAGTATCGTTTCACGGCATCCATGCGCTAGCTCTCCGCCGAGATTCGCGGGTCGAGCCGCGCATAGAGCAGGTCGGTGATGAAGTTGACCAGGATCACCAGCAGCGCGGACACGAACACGATGCCGAGCAGCGTATTGAGATCGCGCTGGACCACGGACTCATAGGCGAGGCGGCCGAGGCCAGGCAGCGAGAACACGGTCTCGACGACGACCGAGCCGCCGAGCATCGTGCCGGCCTGGAGCCCGATCAGCGTCACCATCGGCAGCAGCGCATTACGCAGCACGTGGCGGGTGATGATGCGGGTCTCGTCGAGGCCCTTGGCGCGCGCGGTGCGGACGAAGTCGAGATTGAGGACCTCGAGCATCGAGGCGCGCATGATGCGCAGATAAATCGCAAGGAAGATCAGGCCGAGCGTCAGCGACGGCAGCACGAGATGGCTTGCCACGTCGAGCACGCGCCAAAGGCCGGTGCTGACTGCGCCGATATCCTCGAAGCCGCCGGCCGGCAGCCATTGCAGATAGATCGAGAACACCACGATGGCCATCAGGCCGAACCAGAATGACGGCGTCGCATAGAAGATCAGGCCGACGGTCGAGATCAGCGTATCAGGCCATCGGTTGACGCCGCGCGCCGCGATCACGCCGAACACCAGACCAAAGAAGAACGCAAACGAAAGGGCCGAGGTCATCAGCAATAGGGTCGGCGGCAGCCGCTCCAGGATGACGGTCGCAACCGGCTTGCCGTAGATCGCGGAGAAGCCGAGATCGAGCCGGACCAAGCGCCACAGATAGTTGGTGAGCTGCATCGGCACTGAGAGGTCGAGCCCATAGAAGCGGCGGAGCTCGCGCGCCGTCGCAGCGTCGCCGCCGCCCATCTGCGCCATCATCGCGTCGACCGTGTCGCCAGGCGCGAGCTGCAGCAGGAGAAAGACGCCGATCAGGATCAGCAACAGGGTCGGAATCGAGGCGGCGAGCCGCCGCCCCGCAAGGCTCAGGATGCGCATGGCCTATTCTGACGTATCCGGGCTCAGGCGGAAAGCCAGAGATCGTGCCAGCTGGTCGATCCCCAGCGTGGCGTGTTGGAGTGGTTGCGCGCCTTCGCCGTGATCACCGTGACGAAGATCTGCTCGATCGGCATCCACACCGGCAGCTCGGTATTGGCCTCGCGCACGAAGTCGGCATAGAGCGCCTTGCGCTTGACCGGATCGACCTCGGTGGCGGCGTCGTCGATGATCTTGTCGATTTTGGCATCGTCCCAGCCCCACTGATTGGTCCACGGCGCGCCCTTGGGCTGGCCGGAGCGGTACCACACCGTGGTCGAGACCGCCGGGTCGTTGCGGTACTGATGCCAGCCGGTGGCCAGGTCGAAGGCGTGCTCGTCATAGACCTGCTTGAGGAAGCCGCCGCCGTCATTGCGGACGATCTCCACGGCAATGCCGACCTCGCCCAGGGATTGCTGGATGAAGGTCGACCACAGCGAGATGTCCTCGCCCCATGGGGCAGGCAGCAGCCTCAGCGAGAAGCGGTTGCCACCGGCGGCCGGCTTGTAGCCGGCCTCGTCCAGCAGCGCGGCCGCCTTGGCCTTGTCATAGGGATATTGCGGCGTGTTCGCGCCGGGATAGAAGTCGGTCGACGTGGACGGGATCGGGCCGGTACCGAGCTTGGCGAAATCGCCGAGGAAGTTCTCGATGAAGAACGGCACGTTGATCGCATGCGCAATCGCGCGGCGGACCTTGATGTCCGACAGCTCCTTGCGGCGGACGTTGAATTCCAGCGTATTGGTGCGCGCGTTGCCTTCATTGCCCTTGGTCGAAACGATGAAGCGCTTGTCCTTGCCGAGCCGCGCCATGTCCGAGATGGTCAGCCCCGAGAACGGGCTGTAGTGCAGTTCACCCGCTTCGAGCTGAGCAGCCGCGGCGGCGCGATCGGTAATGACCTTCCACACGATACGGTCGAGATAGGGCGCGTTGGGGCGCCAGTAATCCGCGTTGCGGTCGGCGATGATGTATTGGCCGCGCTCGTATTTCACGAACTTGAACGGCCCGGTGCCGATGGGCGCGAGATTGGCCGGGTTCTGGCGGATGTCGCCGTTCTCATAGATGTGCTTGGCCGAGACGTAGCCGAGATCGGGCAGCGCGCGCAGCAGCAAATTGAGCGGCATCGGGCGCTCGTAGCGGAAGATCGCGGTTTGCGGATCGGGCGTATCGACGGCGGTCAGGAACAGCTGCAAGGTCGATCCGTAGTTGAGGATCTTCTTCCACATGTTCATCGCGGTGAAGGCGACGTCCTCGGACGTGAACGGCTTGCCGTCGTGCCAGGTAACGCCCTTGCGCAGCTTGAAGGTGACCGTCTTGCCGTCGGGCGCGGCCTCCCAGCTCTCGGCGAGCACGCCGACCGGCTGCCCATTGGCGTCGAGATCGACGAGGTTCTCCTGGATCTTGCCGCCGATGATGTAGACGCCGGTCGAGGCCTGCAGGCTCGGATTGAGCTGGCGCTGCTCAGCGCCGTAATGCACGTTGAACACGCCGCCCTTGCGCGGGGTCTCCTGGGCAAAGGCCCGGAACGGATTGACCACATTGGCTGCGATCGCAGCCGAGGTCAGCAGTGCGGTACGGCGGGTGATGTCGAAACGGCTCGAATTCATCCAGGTCTCCCGAAGGCCATGACGGTGCTGGCCGATGGTGCAATGCGCCGAAGCTTACGCGGATCACAAGGCCAAGTCATTCCCAATTGCGCGGCCGAACCGTCGCAGCCGGCATGCCGCCACGAGGGCTGGCCGAAACGGATTGCTCGTATACGAATGATCGGTGGGATGGCGGAGCTGCCGTGGTACGGGGTGGTGGAATTGCTTTGCCGTGACGCCGGCTCGCTGGACGGGTATCCCGGAGCCGGTGACTTTTTGCTCTCCACAGGAGATCTCGATCCAGCCTGCAACTTCAAAGGAGGAGAGAGGTTCTGCTACTATTTGAGGTGTGTCTGGCGCGGCTCTTCGCCGGCCGGCAGACGCAGCTCGAAGCACACTTCATCGTCGGACGGCAGCAGATCGATCTGGCCGCCATGGCTCATCATGACGGCGCGCACGATGGCCAGGCCCATTCCAGTTCCGCCGCTGTCGCGCCGCGTGGTGAAGAACGCGTCGAAGACCCGCTCGCGGTTGGCGGGCGAGATCGGATTGCCGTCGTTGCTCACCTTGAGGATCACTTGCTCGGCTCGATCGTCCAGCTCCAGGCTGATCGTGCGGGCGCCGTGACGGACGGCATTGTCGGCCAGATGGGTGAGGACGATCAGGAGCGTCTCGCTCGAGAGCCGGATCGGACGCCGCAGCGCGCCGCCTGTTCCGATTTGGGCGGCGGGAAACCGCTCGCGCAGCGGACCGATCACCTCGTCCAGGCTGCTGGCTTCGCTCTGCTGAAGGGCTTCGGCACGCGCGAGCTCGCGCAGGCGCTGTGCCATCCGGTCGAGCCGCTCGGCATCGCCAAGGATGTTGGTCAGAAAGGTTTCCTGCTCGGCGGGCGTCAGCTGGCCTGAGGTGGCGTGCAGCGAATCCAGCATGAGCTCCGCCGCGCCCTTGATCGAAGTGAGGGGCGACTTGAGCTCGTGTGTCAGGTGCGCGGAGAAGTTTCGGAGGTAGCTGGAGCGACGCGCCAATTGCTCGGCCATCGCAAAGAAATGCTCGGCCAGCTCGGCGAAGTCGCGCGTGCCGTAATGGGCGAGCGGACGGAATCCGGCGGGATCGCTGCGGCCGATCCGGCCGGCGCGGTCGACCAGCTCGCACATCGGGCGCGTGATCGTTCTGGCCACGATCAGGCCAACCAGCAATGTCGTGAGAACGATCGCGGAGCCTGCGGCGATGAATTTGCCGCGCTCGACATAGAGGTGCTCGAAGATGTTGCGCGGCGTCCGTGAGGTGTAGATGACGCCCGCGACGTGATCGTTTACGATGACCGGCATGGCCGAGAACACGTGAACACCCACGCCACGGCTGAACGAATAGATCGGCGGCGGTGCCTTGTCCGGAATGCGGATGCGCAGCGCCGCGCTGTATCTCCCTTTCAGGGCGGCCGCGATCTCGTCGATATGGGCGAGCGATTTGCCCATCTCGTCGCGGCCGGCGATCACGACGCCCTGCGGATCGAGCACGCGAAAGCCGGCCAAGGTGACCTTCTGGGTCTCACGTATGATCGGCCACAGCCGCGCGCCGATGGCGACATAGGCTGGGTCCGCAGGCTGAGGCGCCTCGCGGGCATCGGGACGGCGGACGAAGAGATCATTGGCGAGCAGGTCGAGCAGCGGCCGGATCGGCGTCACCTCGTCAGCGGCGTCCGGCCGCGCCTCCGGCGGGATCTCGGCGCCGAGCGGAATGCCGGCGGCGAGGCGCGCCGAGACCTCCTCGGCGAACACCGCGGCGAGCACGCCGCTCTGCGCGATCAACTCGGCCTGGGTCTGGCGGATCAGCTGATTGTCGTAGATGCGGAAGAAGAACAGGCCGACGAGGGGCAGGGTGGCGACGAGCGCGAGCACGCCGAACACGATCTGTCCGAGCGACGGCCGCCATTTCTTCTTCGGCTTCGGTGCGATCATGGCGCGCCGCAGCGGCCGAGCCGGAAGCCGACGCCGTGCACCGTCTCGATGGCATCCTCGCAATGGGCGGCCGCGAGCTTCGCACGGATGTTGCGGATATGGCTGTCGATCGTCCGGTCGGAGACCTGGATGTTGAGATGATAGGCAGCGCTCATGATCTGCTCGCGGCTGAACACGACGGCCGGCCGGGTCATCAAGGTCCGAAGGATGCTGAACTCGAGCGCCGTCAGCGTGAGCGGCGTATCGCCGAAACGAGCGAGATGCTGCTGCGGGTCGAGCCGAAGCCGGCCATGGAGGAGCTCCTCCGGAGCCGCCGCACGGTCGCCGCCGGCGGCGCGCCGGAGGATGACGTTGACGCGCGCGACGAGCTCGCGCGGGCTGAACGGCTTGGTGACGTAATCATCGCCGCCGATCTCCAGCCCGAGGATGCGATCGATCTCCTCGTCGCGCGCCGACAGGAATAGGATCGGCACTTGCGAGGTCCGCCGGATGCGACGGCACACTTCGAGGCCGTCGAACTCGGGCATGCCGACGTCGAGCACGATCAGGTCCGGGCGGTCCTCGCCGAACCTGACCAGGGCCGCACGGCCGTCGGCGGCCTCCGTCACCGTCATGCCGGCCTTTCCCAGGGCGACACGCAGGACTTCGCGGATGTGCGGATCGTCGTCGACGATCAGGATTCGGGGGGACACAATCGAGGCTCCGCGGCGGGACATCAGCTGGGGTTCTGGGTCAGGGGATGTGTATCGAGATAGCGCTGCAAGCGCCAGCCGCGGAACGTCCAGGAGCGCCAGTTGGCCATGTCCTTTGCCTGCTGCTCCAGCAGACTCTGGTTCATGCGGGAGAGTGCGGACTCCCCACGCAGCAGCAGCATGGCTCGCTGGACCGCCGGCAGGGCCTGCGGACCGAGGCTCAGAAGATACGGCATGTCGATGGCGGTCCCGCTCCGTCCGGCCTCACGGCTATGAGCGACATTGTAGTCGCCGATCACTGCGGAGAAATTGACGAGCGCGCAGCCATAGAGAGTCGCCGCCAGCGCAATCAGGTTCATGCGGACGAGCCAGGCCGTGGGACGGTCCAGGACGATCCGGACCACGATCAGGATCAGGCCGACGGCCACGAGCGCCATCCAGATCAGCGCCGCGATGCGCCAATGGGTCAGCAGGTAGCTTTGGATGTAGATGTGAACCCGTTGGATCGAGGACAGCACCAGCAGCAGGTTTTGTCCGACCCAGAGGTAGACGAGCGGACGGATCAGCCGCGGCTCATCCTGCTGTCTGGATCGGACGGCGATGATGACGAAGGCTGCGGCCAGCAGCGCAGTGACGATCAGCGGATAGGCGCCGCGATGCGCATAGGTGGCGTAGGTCATCCCGTCGGGAAGCGCCGCATGTCCCCACAGATAGGCGCCATCGAGCGCGGTCTGGACCGCAAACAACAGGTTGAACAGGAGGAGCGAACGAATGACAGTTTGCGGATTGAGCAGGGGAGCTGCGATCGACGGTGCTTGTTCGGCCTCGGGATCGATCGGCAGGCGCGGCGCCTTCGTCCGCTGCCGCCAGCGCAGATGGACGAACGGCCAGATCAGAGACAGCATCAAGAGCCAGAAGATCGGACGGCCGACGCTGAGATTGGAGACGATGCGCTGAGGCCGGAGCTGATCGAGCCACTGCTCGATCACGGGGTTGGCTGCAGCGAACAGCAGGCTGAAAACGAGGCCGAGCGCGAGCGGGATGCTCCAGGTCAACAGCAGCCGCGTGAAGTCATGGGCGCGAAGCGTTGCAATGGCGTCGGGGATCAGCCTGAACGGTCCGACCAGGAGCAGCTGTCGTGCGGCCGTGACCGGCAGGCGGAGCCCCTCGGCTGCGGGGTTTGTCGTCAGGGCGATTGCCGAGATCGTTGCGAGGACCGCGCTCGAGACTGACAGCAGGGTCAGGTCCTCGATCGCAGGCAGCAGGCCCACGACGAGCACCACCGCCGCAAGCTTCGTCCGCGATCGATCGACGCCGGCGTGATTGGCGAGCAGGCTGGTCACGGCCAGCGCGGCGGTGAAGATCGGAAGCGAGAGCCCTGGGGCTTGATCGTAGAACAGAACGTCGGCGAGCCCGAGAAGCGCGAAGGCAAGGGCGAATTTGTGCCACATGGAGAGCGGGACGGCTGGAGACGCCGTCAGCTCCGCTGAGCTGGTCATTTGCGGGAGTCCTCGATTGAGTGACGATACGGCCGGCATTCGCCAGCCAATGACCGGACCATGACCCCGCCGCGTGCAGCCCCTCACGAGCGGATCTGCAGCATTTCAGGATTTGTTTGCAGATTTCGTGCAGGCGCAATTCGGCTGCTGGCGGAGGCCATTCGGCGTTGTTACGCAGAAGTCCTCTTTTCCATGGAATGATCGGCTGCTCACATGCTCGGACGTATCAGGACGGTGGTCCTCTGGATCCTTGCTCTGGCTTTCATTGTCATCACGCTCAACAGCAACGAGCCCTATCTGGTCCGTCTGCGCGGGACGGGGCACGCCGCGCTGCTCATCATCGGGCTGGCAGCTCCGCTGCTGCTTCTACTGGGCGGGCGCTGGCGCGACGGCATCGCCGGACGCATGCTGGTGTCGGCATGGTGCATCCCGCTGCTCGCGCTGACTGCGACGCAGTTCACGTTCGCTTGGCGCAAGTACGAGACATTTCAGACGGCGCCCGAGGTGGCGCGTCTGCTCGGGCGGCATTTCATCGTCGGATACACGACCGTCGATGAAGCCGCCGCCTTGGCCGGGCAGGGCCTGATCGCCGGCGTATATGTTACTCATCACAACGTGCGCGGACGGACCGAGGCGCAGCTGAGCGCCGACATTGCACGGCTGCAGGCGGCGCGCAGGGCAGCCGGGCTGCCGCCGTTGCTCGTGTCGGCCGATCAGGAGGGAGGCAGAGTTGCGCACCTCTCGCCGACGCTGCCCAACATGCCCGGGCTGGCGACCTTGGCCGATCTCCCGGCTGCGCGGCGCGCCCATGATGCCTACGAGATGGGACGGGCCCAGGGGCAGTCGCTGGCATCAGCAGGCATCAATTTCAACTTGGCGCCGGTGGTCGATCTGCGGCCACGCTGGACTCGTAACCGGCTCGATTTTCATACGCTGATCGGGCAGCGTGCGATCTCCAACGATCCGGCCGTGGTGGGTGACATCGCGCTCGGCTATGTCCGCGGCCTGGAGGCGAGCGGCGTACAGGCGGCGGCCAAGCACTTCCCGGGTCTCGGGCGCGTCGAGGCCGACACGCATCACTTCTCCGCGCAGCTCGACACAGCAGCCGACGTGCTGGAGCAGTCCGATTGGCGGCCGTTCCGCCAGGTGCTGGACAGTTCGCATGCAGCCATGATGGTGGGGCACGTGATGGTCGACGCGATCGATCGGGAGCGGCCGGCCTCGCATTCCAAGGCGGTGCTCGAAGGCCTCATCCGTGGCCGGTGGAACTATCAGGGCGTGATCATCACCGATGATCTCGTGATGGGAGCGATCTATGGCCGCGACTTATGCAAAGCGGTGGTGGAAGCCCTCAACGGCGGCGCTGATCTGTTGCTCGTGGCCTATGACGGCACGCAGTTCCATCGCGTCCTTGCCTGCGCGAAGCAAGCTCTGGCGGGCGGACAAATTGATCTGGCTGCGCTGCGCCGGAGCGATGAGCGGCTGACGCGCTGGCTGCGGCAGGACGATGGACCGCAGGCCGCAAATGTCATGACGAGTTCCGGGCGTTCGGCAGGCACGCGGTGGAAGGCGGTCGAGTAAAAGCCGAGATCGTGCGTTCAGCGCGGGCCGTTCCCGGTCCAATTGCGCCAGGACACGTTGGAGAGGCTACGCAAGTCGGTCGCCAGGGGACGTCGCGCTTGTTTGTCGTGCAGGCCGACCACTTGTTCCGACTCGCGGACCTTCAGTTGAAGCTCCGCGACCTGCCGCTTGGTCCGCTCGATCGCCTTGGGATCGGCGCTCACACCGACGGTGAAGCGGGCGGTCTCGATCTGCTTGAGCGCTGCCCGGTTCTTCTTCAGCTGCGCGCGATGCCAGGCAACCTTGCTGTCACTATCCGCAACCATGGTCCACTCCTGAGACATGGCGCGAAGACTAAACAACCGAGTCTTGATTCGCGACTGTCTCAGGCCGTGCGGTGCAAGCATCGGAATACCGATTATCAGAGCCTTGGCGTCTCAGTCCAACCCCGCGGCGTGCCGCATCTCGTCGATCAGTTCGGATGCCTCCGCCTTGGTCTGCACATCCGAAGTCGGATCCGGCCGCCCCGCCTGTTCGCTCAGTGTCTTCAAGTAGGAGGCTTGAGCACCCGTCATCGGATCGTCGCCTGAAACCCAGGTCTTCGGATCCTTCTCGATCTTCTCCGTCATCGCTGATCTCCGTTGCTACAATGGTCGCACGGCATCCAACCCAGCGATCAGTATAATGTTCCTATTTTGTTCTATATGTCAAGCGCCGTGTCATCTCCTCCTGAGAGGACTTACGACGACGCTGCCTTGCGCGACGAAAGCCGCGGTGGCGATACCGCATCGTGTTCGCCGGTCGCGTCGGCGCCATGCGGTTTGGGAAGCACGATCTCGTCGCGGGGGCTTGTGAGTTCGTCCGGCGTTGCCTCGCACGGCTTGATCTCGAAATTGTTGTCGAGCACCTTCTCGCCGTGCGGATCAAAGGTCACGAGATCGGCCTGCTCGGCCGCCTCCCAGACCTCGCGTTCGGTCCGAAACGGACGGGTCAATCTTTCGTCATTCTCAAACAGTGCGTAGGGCACGAGGAGCTCCAGATCGCGGTCCGCCGGAGCGTCCAGCTCGTCCGCGGCGCGCGGTCCGTCCAGGGCTGCTCCCACACACAAACCTCGCCGAGGCTTGGCTGTTCCACGCCCCCGAGTTCATCGATCGACCAGTTGTGACGATCGGTCCTGCATCGCCGCGGAACGATGGTCGCGGGCACAAGGTTGCCCGCCATGTCGATCCGAAGTCGATATGAACAGGAGAGAATGATGGACAACATCAAGGGAAAGAGGATCGCGATCCTCGCGACCAACGGGTTCGAACAATCCGAGCTCGAAGTGCCGCGTGATCGCCTGAAGCAGGCCGGAGCGACCGTCGACATCATCTCGCTCGCGCCGGGTGAGATCAAAGGCTGGGACCAGAAGGATTGGGGTCGACCCGTCAAGGTCGACAAGACGCTCGACCAGGCGTCGGCCTCCGACTACGACGCCATCGTACTGCCGGGTGGGCAGATCAACCCCGATCTGCTGCGCCTCGAGCCGAAGGCGCTGGCCTTCATCAAGGACGTTTTCGATGCCAAGAAGATCGTCGCCGCGGTGTGTCACGCACCTTGGCTCCTGATCGAGACAGGCATTGCGAAGGGACGCAAGATGACGTCCTACAAGTCGATCAAGACCGACGTCGCCAACGCCGGCGCCCAGTGGCAGGATGCTGAGGTCGTCGTCGACCAGGGCGTCATCACCTCACGCAACCCCGGCGATCTCGAAGCCTTCAGCGCCAAGATCATCGAGGAGGTCCGGGAAGGCCGGCACCTCCAGCGCAGCGCGGCCTGAGGCGTGTCGGGGAGGGCCGGGTCGAGAGGTCCGGCTCTCTCCGCGCGAACAGGCCCAGCGCCCGAGGGGTCGAACGCTGGGCCGCAGTCCACACGGAGTGCCTCCGACGAGATGGGGGAACGCCGCCGGAGACACTTGGAAGACGCCTGGCGCGGCGCGTCGTTCCTAATTCACGTCGTTCCCAAGTCACTTCGCCGATCCTCGGCTGCTGCATCCTGGTCGTCCCGGCCTGAAGCAACCTGCCGTGAGTGGACGGAACTTACCTCTTGATCACGGGTTGGCCGCTTGTTCAGGCCGCGGAGATGTGCCGTGAGTGAGAAGGTGAAGATACAGGACTATACGGCTCCGGCCGGCGGTTGGGGTTCGGTGCAAGCGGTGGCCAGCATCCTTACGCAGGAGGAGGTCACGCTGCTCGGCAGCGAGATCCTCCTGAAGCAGAACAAGCCTGACGGATTCATGTGCGTCAGCTGTTCCTGGGCCAAGCCGGCCCATCCACACCCGTTCGAATTCTGCGAGAACGGCGCCAAGGCCACGGCATGGGAAATCACCGGCAAGACGGTCGGGCCGGAATTCTTCGTTCAGCATACTCTGTCCGAGCTGCGGACCTGGTCGGACCATCAGTTGGAGGAGCAGGGCCGGCTGACGCATCCGATGCGCTATGATGCGGCGAGCGACCGCTACGTTCCCGTGAGTTGGGACGAGGCGTTTCGCGCCGTGGGAGCCGAGCTGAACCGGCTCGATCCGCGCGCGGTCGTGATGTACACGTCGGGCCGGGCCTCGCTCGAGACCAGCTACATGTATCAGCTGTTCGGGCGCATGTACGGCACCAACAATTTTCCTGACAGTTCGAACATGTGTCACGAATCCACCTCGGTCGCGCTGCCCGAGGTGATCGGTGTGCCCGTCGGCACTGTGCTGCTCGAGGATTTCGACAAGTCCGACTGCATCCTGTTCTTCGGCCAGAACACCACGACCAACTCGCCGCGCATGCTGCATCCGCTGCAGAAGGCGGCGCAACGCGGCGTTCCCATCATCACCTTCAACCCCCTGCGCGAGCGTGGGCTGGAGCGCTTCACCAATCCGCAGAATCCGATCCAGATGGTGCTCACCGGCGGCACCCGCATCAGCACGCAATATCATCAGCTCAGGGTCGGCGGCGATGGCGCGGCGCTGCTCGGGATGTGCAAGGCGGTGATCGAGGCTGATGACGCCGCGGTCTCCATGAAGCGTCCGCGCGTTCTCGATGTGGCCTTCATCGAGCAGCACACCTCCGGTTTCGAGGAGTTCGCGAACTACTGCCGTCAGGCGTCGTGGAGCGATATCGAGCGGGCGTCCGGTCTTCGTCGCGCTGACCTCCTGGAGGCTGCGAAGGTCTATGCATCCGCGCACGCCGTGATCGCCAATTACGGCATGGGCATCACGCAGCATCGCCATGGTGTCGAAACGGCCAAGATGATCGTCAACCTGCTGCTGCTGCGCGGGAACATCGGCAAGCCTGGCGCGGGAATCTCTCCGGTCCGCGGCCATTCCAACGTGCAGGGGCAGCGCACCGTCGGCATCTCCGAGAAGACCAAGCTGGTGCCGCTCGACAAGCTGGCGGAGCTCTATGCGTTCGAGCCGCCGCGCTGGGATGGCCTCAACACGGTCGACGCCTGCGAGGCCATCATCAAGGGCGACGTCAAGGGCTTCGTCAGTCTCGGCGGCAATTTTCTGCGCGCCGTGCCGGAGCGATCGCTGATGGAGCCGGCCTGGGCGAAGCTGCGGCTATCCGTCCAGATCGCGACCAAGCTCAATCGCAGCCATCTTGTGCCCGGCGAGATCACCTACCTGTTGCCGTGCCTCGGGCGGATCGAGATCGACAGGCAGGCGAGCGGCGAGCAGGCGGTGGCGATGGAGGACTCCACCACCTGTATCCACGGCTCGAAGGGCCAGCGTCAGCCGGTCGCCGATGGCCTGCTGTCGGAGCCCGCGATCGTCGCCGGCCTCGCCCAGGCGACGCTGGCGCCGAATCCGCGCGTGGACTGGGATGCATGGGTTGGCAAGTATGCGCTCGTCCGGGAGGCGATCGAGCGCACCTACCCCGATCAGTTCAAGGACTTCAACACGCGGCTGTTCGAGCCTGGCGGCTTTCCGCGGCCATTGGGAGCTCGCGAGCGCAAATGGAAGACGGCGACGGGCAAGGCCAATTTCACCGTGCCGAAAGCGGCGCTTAATCCCCCGGAAGAGGGCAATGGCATCTTTCAGCTGATGACGTTGCGTGCCGACGGCCAGTTCAACACCACGATCTACAACGAGGACGACCGCTTCCGCGGCGTGTCCGGCGGGCGTCGGGTCGTGTTCATGAATGCAAGCGACATGGCGGAGCTGGGCATCGGGCAGGGCGATATGATCAAACTCGCGACCGTCGCCGATGACGGCGTCGAACGCTCGCTCGGTGGACTACAGGCTGTCACGTTCGACATCCCAAGGTTCAGCGTCGCGGCCTACTACCCCGAGTGCAACGGATTGATCCCGCTGTGGCACTACGCCGAAGGCAGCAAGGTGCCGGCTGCCAAGTCCGTGCCGGTGCGCATCACCCGGGAGGCAGCAGGCTAGGTAAGCTGTCATCCCGCCGCGCGCTGACGCGCTTCTTTTGGCGCGGCGACCGTGAAGGGCCTTGTCGTCTCCGGCGGAGTAGCACCCGGACGGAGCGGCACGAGGAGGCGGCAGACCAGGCCCTCGGGACGCCAGTCAAACAACGCGCGGCCGCCGAGCTGGCTCTCGACGCTCGCCATCAGGCTGCGCGTGCCGAAGCCGCGCGACGTCGGCACATGGACCAGCGGTCCACCGGTTTCGATCCAGGTGAGATCGAGCCGCTGATCTGGCTCGATCGTCCATTGCACCGACAGATGACCGGAGCGGACCGAAAGCGCGCCGTATTTGGCGGAGTTAGTCACCAGCTCGTGCAGCGCCAGCGCAAGCGTTTGCGCCGTCGCTGGTTCGAGCTGCAGCTCGGGCCCGCCGAAGCCGACCTGACCTCCCGTGGCATAGGGCGCGAGCTCTTCTTCGACGAGCCGGCTGATCTCTGCGCCTTGCCAGCTCGACAGCGAGAGGATGGTGTGAACACGCGCCAGCGCGCTGATGCGGCCCTCCACGGCGCTGACATAGGTCCGCACGTTCTCCGCCTTGGTGAGGCGGACGATCGACTGCGCCAGCGTCAGCGCATTCTTGGCGCGATGATCGACCTCCCGTGTCAGCAGGTTCTGGCGCTCCTCCGCGCGTTTGCGCTCGGTGATGTCGATCGTGACGCCGCTGACGCGGACCACGCGGCCGGATCTGTCCGTGGTTGCCGCCGCGGTTCCGACGCACCAGCGCTCCTCGCCATCGGGCCGGTTGATGCGGAATTCGGCCTCATAGGACGTCACGCCGCGGCCGAACTCGTCCAGCACGTGCCGCGCACGCTCGGCATCATCGGGATGCAGCAGGCCCATGATGTTGACGCTGTTGAGTTCGAAGCCCTGCGGGGTCACGCCGAAGATGCGGTACTGACCTTCGTCCCACATCCAATCGCCGTTGATGCCGTCCCAATCCCACGAGCCCATCCGTCCGGCGGCGATGGCCATGCTGCGGCGTTCCTCGCTCTCGCGCAGGCGAGCGGTGGACTTCTCCAGCTCCGCGGTGCGGGCGCGAACACGATTCTCCAACTCGAGGTTCAAATGCTCGAGCTCGCGCGTCTTGCGATACAGCTCGGTGAACACCTTGATCTTCGCGCGCAGCACCTCAGGCACCACAGGAACCGGCACGTAGTCGACGGCGCCCATCTCATAGCCGCGCAGCCGATCGAAATCGCTGACCTGGACGGCGGAGATGAAGATGATCGCGATCTTCTGGAACCGCGGATGCTCGCGGATCATCTGCGCGAGTTCGAAACCATCCAGCTCGGGCATGCAGACGTCGACCAGGATGACCGAGATCTCGTTCTTCAACAGGATCTCGAGCGCCTCGCGGCCGGAGGTCGCGACCACGAGGTGCTCGTTGAGGTCCTTCAGGATGACTTCATAGGCCAGCAGCTTTGCGGGCTGGTCGTCAACCAGGAGGATGTTGACCTTCTCATGTTCCATGATGTTGAGCCGTTCAGCGGTGCAGCCACATGCGGATGGCAAGGAGCAGCTGCTCGGTGTTGACGGGTTTGGCGAGGTAGTCCGAGGCGCCGGCCTCGAGGCACTTTTCCCGGTCTCCCTTCATGGCCTTCGCGGTCAATGCGATGATGGGGAGACGCGCGAAGGCGGGGGTCTGCCTGATGACACCGATGGTCTGGTAGCCGTCCATCTGGGGCATCATGATGTCCATCAGCACGATCGCAATCTCCGGGTTGTGCTGCACGAGTTCGATGGCCTCGCTGCCGGTGGTCGCAGTCAGCACCTTCATGCCGCGCCGTTCCAGCACGCTCGACAAGGCAAAGATGTTCCGCGCGTCATCGTCCACAAGCAGCACCGTCTTGCCGATCAGATCCTCATCGGAACTGTTCAGCTTCTCCAGCATGCGCTGCTTCTCGGTCGGCAGATGCGTGATCACGCGATGCAGGAACAGCGAGGTTTCGTCGAGCAACCGCTCGGGAGACTCCACCCCCTTGACCACGATGCTTCGTGCGATCGTGTGAAGTTCCGCATCTTCCTCTGCCGACAATTCACGGCCCGTGAAGACGACCACGGGGACCCCGGACAGTGTCTCGTCCGAGCGCAGCTGCTCGAGCACGTCGAAGCCGCTCATGTCGGGCAGACGAAGATCCAGCACGACGCAGTCGCAGGGCGCGCTGCGCATGATGTCGAGCGCGCCGGCGCCGGTTTCCGCTGCAAGGATCTCGATGTCGTCATGGTCGAGCAGCTCGCGGATGCTCATCTGCTCTGCGGCGTTGTCCTCGACGATCAGCAGGCGCTTGCGGCGCGGCTTCGCATATTCCTTGATCTGGGACAGCGCCGCGCTGACACCTTCCGTCGTCGTCGGCTTGCTGACGAAGGAGAAGGCCCCGCGCGCCAGGGCATGCTGCCGGTCTTCGTCGAGCGTGATGATCTGAACAGGAATATGCCTAGTCAGCGGATTGTGCTTGAGCTGGCTCAGGACGGTCCAGCCCAGCATATCCGGCAGAAACACGTCGAGTGAGATCGCGGCAGGCTGGTACTGCTTGGCAAGATCCAGCGCCTCGGCGCCGCGGCCGGCGACCAGGACCTTGAAGCCCTTGTCGCGCGCGAGATCGATGAGCACGCGCGCGTAGTGAGGATCGTCCTCGACCACCAGGAGGATCGTATCGCCTGCCGCCAGATTGAGACGATCGTCCGCCAGGTGCTCGACGACGCGCTCTGGCGCTGCCGCCGCCTGCAGCGCCGGGGTCTGAATGTAGGGAATAGGCGCTGCCTGGTTGATACGCGGCGCCGTTGTCGGACCCGAATATTTGAGCGGCAGATAGAGCGTGAACGTGCTGCCCTTGCCGGGGGCGCTTCGGAGATGAATTTCGCCGCCGAGCAGGTTCGCCAACTCGCGGCTGATCGCAAGCCCGAGCCCCGTTCCGCCATATTTGCGGCTGGTACCCGCATCGGCCTGCTGGAAGGCCTCGAAGATCAGCTTCTGCTTGTCCTGGGGAATGCCGATGCCGGTGTCCGACACTTCGAATGCGATGACCGCGGGTGCGTTGTTGAGCACCGGATGCTCGGCGCTCCAGCCGCCGAGGGCGGCCGAGACCTTCAGGCGGACGCCGCCCTCGGCGGTGAACTTGAAGGCGTTCGACAGCAGGTTCTTCAACACCTGCTGCAGGCGCTTGGAGTCGGTCACGATACTGCGCGCGAGAGTCGGATCGACATCGATGTTGAAGGAGAGCAGGCGGTTTTCGGCCTCGTGCCGGAACGGACGGCCGACGGTGTCGAGCAGGTTGGCGGTGAGGATCTCCTCGGCATCGACCGTCACGGTGCCGGATTCGATCTTGGAAAGATCGAGAATGTCGCTGATCAGGTTGAGCAGGTCGGTGCCGGCGCCGTGAATCGTGCGGGCGAATTCGACCTGCTTGAGCGTGAGATTGCCGTCGGGGTTTTCGGTCAGCTGCTGGCCGAGGATCAGGATGCTGTTGAGCGGCGTGCGCAGCTCGTGCGACATGTTGGCCAGGAACTCGGACTTGTATTTCGAGGTCAGCGCGAGCTCGGTCGCCTTCTCTTCGAGCGCGCGGCGGGCCTGCTCGATCTCCTGGTTCTTGCGTTCCACCTCGACGTTGCGCTCGGCGAGCTGTTGCGCCTTCTGCTCGAGCTGCTCGTTGGTCTGCTGCAGCTCGCGCTGTTGCGCCTGCAACTCGGCAGCGAGCTGCTGCGACTGCTTCAGCAGGCCCTCGGTCTGCATCGTGGCCTCGATGGAATTGAGCACGATGCCGATGGAGTCGGTGAGCTGCTCGAGGAACGTCATCTGCGACGTCGTGAACGGGCTGAGTGACGCCAGCTCGATGACCGCCTTGACCTGGTTCTCGAACAGAACGGGAAGGACGACGAGGTTCTTCGGAACGGCGCGGAGCAGGGCGGACCCGACCGGGATGACATCGGACGGGATTTCAGAGATCAGCCGCTGGCGCTTGTCGATGACGCATTGCCCGATCAGCCCCTCGCCGAACTGGACGAGCTGCCGATGCGGATAGACGCCGTCATTGGCGTAGGAGGCGAGCAGGCGGAGCTGCGGCGTGTACTCGTTCTCGACCTGGTAGATCACGCCGCGATGCGCATTCACGAGCGGTGTGAGCTCGGTTAGCAGCAGTCGACCCACGGTGGTCAGGTCGCGCTGGCCCTGCAGCATGTTGGTGAATTTCGCCAGGTTCGTCTTCAGCCAGTCCTGCTCGGTGTTGAGATCGGTCGTGAGCCGGAGGTTGGTGATCATCGTGTTGATGTTGTCCTTGAGCTCGGACACTTCCCCGCGCGCATCGACCTGAATGGTTCGCGTCAGATCGCCCTTGGTCACGGCGGTCGCAACCTCGGCAATGGCGCGGACCTGGGACGTCAGGTTGGCGGCGAGCAGGTTGACGTTGCCGGTGAGATCCTTCCAGGTGCCCGCGGCGCCCGGCACGTTGGCCTGTCCACCAAGGCGGCCCTCGACGCCCACCTCGCGGGCGACACTGGTGACCTGATCGGCAAAGGTCGCGAGCGTCTCCGTCATGTTGTTGATGGTCTCGGCGAGCGCGGCGACCTCGCCCTTCGACTTCACGGTCAGGTTCTGCTTCAGATCACCGTTGGCCACAGCGGTCACGACCTTGACGATGCCGCGGACCTGCTCGGTCAGATTGGCCGCCATGAAGTTGACCGTGTCGGTCAGGTCCTTCCAGGTGCCGGCAACGCCGGGGACCTGGGCCTGGCCGCCGAGCTTACCCTCTGTGCCGACTTCGCGGGCGACGCGCGTGACCTCGCCGGCGAAGGCGTTGAGCTGATCGACCATGGTGTTGATGGTGTTCTTCAGCTCGAGGATCTCGCCCTTCACGTCGACCGTGATCTTGCGCGAGAGATCGCCGCGCGCCACGGCGGTGGTCACCTCGGCGATGTTGCGGACCTGCGTCGTCAGGTTCGCCGCGAGCAGGTTGACGTTGTCGGTCAGATCCTTCCAGGTGCCGCCGACGCCGGGCACGACGGCCTGACCACCGAGCCGTCCTTCGGTGCCGACCTCGCGCGCCACGCGCGTCACTTCGGCCGCGAACGAGCGGAGCTGCTCGACCATCGTGTTCAAGGTGTCCTTGAGCAGCAGGATCTCGCCCCGGACGTCGACGGTGATCTTCTTCGACAGGTCGCCGCCAGCGATGGCGGTGGCTACCTCGGCGATGTTGCGGACCTGGGCCGTCAGGTTCGACGCCATGAAGTTGACGCTGTCGGTGAGATCCTTCCAGGTGCCGGCAACTTCCGGCACCTGCGCCTGGCCGCCGAGCTTACCTTCGGTGCCGACCTCGCGGGCGACGCGCGTCACTTCAGACGCGAACGCATTGAGCTGATCGACCATGGTGTTGATGGTGTTCTTCAGCTCGAGAATCTCGCCCTTCACGTCGACCGTGATCTTGCGCGAGAGATCGCCGCGCGCCACGGCCGTGGTCACCTCGGCGATGTTGCGGACCTGCGCCGTGAGATTGCCGGCCATCGAGTTGACGCTATCAGTCAAGTCTTTCCAGGTGCCGGCGACGCCGGGCACATTCGCCTGGCCGCCCAGTCGTCCCTCGGTGCCGACTTCGCGCGCGACGCGCGTCACCTCGCCCGCGAAGCGGTTGAGCTGGTCGACCATCGTGTTCAGCGTTTCCTTCAGGCTGAGGATCTCGCCGCGCACGTCGACCGTGATCTTGCGCGACAGGTCGCCGCCGGCGATGGCGGTGGCCACCTCGGCGATGTTGCGGACCTGCGCCGTCAGGTTGCCGGCCATCGAGTTGACGCTGTCGGTCAGATCCTTCCAGGTGCCGGCGACGCCGGGCACCTCGGCCTGGCCGCCGAGCTTGCCGTCGGTGCCGACCTCGCGGGCGACGCGCGTCACCTCACCGGCGAAAGCGTTGAGCTGATCGACCATCGTGTTGAGCGTTTCCTTCAGCTGAAGGATTTCGCCTGAGACGTTGACCGTGATCTTCTTCGACAAATCGCCCTTGGCGACGGCGGTCGCGACCTCCGCGATGTTGCGGACCTGACCGGTCAGGTTCGAGGCCATCGAGTTGACGCTGTCGGTCAAATCCTTCCACGTACCGGCGACACCGCGCACCATGGCCTGGCCGCCGAGCTTGCCTTCGGTGCCGACCTCGCGTGCGACGCGCGTCACTTCGCCGGCGAAGGCATTGAGCTGATCGACCATCGTGTTGATGGTGTCCTTCAGCTCGAGGATCTCGCCGCGCACGTCGACCGTGATCTTCTTCGACAAGTCGCCGTTCGCCACCGCGGTCGTCACCTCCGCGATGTTGCGGACCTGCGCCGTCAGGTTCGACGCCATCGAGTTGACGCTCTCGGTAAGGTCCTTCCAGGTGCCGGCGACGCCGAGCACGTTGGCCTGTCCGCCGAGCCGGCCATCGGTTCCGACCTCTCGGGCGACGCGCGTCACCTCGCCGGCGAAGGCGTTGAGCTGGTCGACCATCGTGTTGAGCGTTTCCTTCAGCTGAAGGATTTCGCCTGACACGTTGACCGTGATCTTCTTCGACAGGTCGCCGCTGGCGATGGCGGTCGCGACATCGGCGATGTTGCGGACCTGCGCGGTCAGGTTGGAGGCCATGAAGTTGACGTTGTCGGTCAGATCCTTCCAGGTGCCGGCAACGCCGGGCACCTGCGCCTGTCCGCCGAGCTTGCCCTCGGTGCCGACCTCTCGCGCGACGCGCGTCACTTCGGAGGCGAAGGCGTTGAGCTGATCGACCATCGTGTTGATGGTGTCCTTCAGCTCCAGGATCTCGCCGCGAACGTCGACCGTGATCTTGCGCGAGAGATCGCCGCGCGCCACGGCGGTGGTGACGTTGGCGATGTTGCGGACCTGGGCGGTGAGATTGCCGCACATCGCGTTGACGGAGTCGGTCAGATCCTTCCAGGTGCCGGCGACGCCGGGAACGATGGCCTGTCCGCCGAGCTTGCCGTCGGTACCGACCTCACGCGCCACACGCGTCACTTCGGACGCGAACGAGCGCAACTGATCGACCATCGTATTGATGGCCTCCTTCAGCTGCAGGATCTCGCCGCGCACGTCGACCGTGATCTTCTTGGAGAGGTCGCCATTGGCCACCGCGATCGTGACCTCCGCGATGTTGCGGACCTGGCCGGTGAGGTTGTTGGCCATGGAGTTGACGCTCTCGGTGAGGTCCTTCCAGACCCCCGTCACCTCCGGAACCTGCGCCTGGCCGCCGAGCTTGCCTTCGGTGCCGACCTCGCGCGCCACGCGGGTGACTTCGGAGGTAAAGACGCTGAGCTGCTTGATCATCGTATTGACGATGGTCGCGGACTGCAGGAACTCGCCCCCCAGCGGCCGGCCGTCGACGTCGAGCTTAACCGTCTGCAGCAGGTCGCCCTGGGCCACCGCGGCGACGGCGCGCGTCACCTCCCGGGTCGGCCATAGCAGGTCGTCGATCAGCGTGTTGACGGAGCTCTCCATGTCGGACCACGAGCCGCTGGCAATGCCGAACCTCACCCGCTGCCGGGTCTTGCCCTCGCGGCCGACCACCTGGCCGACGCGTTCGAGCTGCTGCGCCATCCTCTCGTTCGCGGCAATGATCTCGTTGAACGTGTCGGCGATCTTGCCGTCGATGCCGAGATAGTCACCGCCCATGCGAACCGAGAAGTCGCCCGACCGCATGGCCTGAAGCGCTCGAAGCAGATCCTGACTGGCATTGGGCAGATCGGCTCCGTTGCCGTGCCGACCAAAGCCTTGTCGCGCGGGCAACGGGCTATCAGCAGGATCCAGATCGCTCATGTAGTTCCCCCGGGCAGCACAATGGCCAACTCGATTCCGAGTCTAAAGATCTGCGGCATACAAGCCGCGACCACCTCTCAAATCAAGCCGCATGCCGGTTTCCAAGGTCCAATGGAACCCCTCGAACCCGGCACAAGCGGCTCAACTCGTTTCCACGGAACTCGTTCCTATTGATCGCTGGAAATTTTTGCATGGAACTAGGAGGAGGCCCCGAAGGGTCGTCGTTGGATTTCGAGGGGGGCCGTTCCACGAAGATTAAGATCGTGTAACCCGGGTTGTGGCGATGCTGATCGGCTCCCAGCTATTTCATATGAAGCAATCAGATCTGTTCCGAGAAAACGCCGACAACTGTCTTCATCTCGCGGAGCGCGCCGAAGGTGATCCCGCGTTCCGCCGCTACAGGCGGATGGCCGAGGGCTGGCGTGCGCTGGCCGTCGAGCAGGACTGGCTCGACGGGGAGGCTGTGCCGATGCTCGAGCCCCGGGCGAAACCAACAGGCGAGTAGCGAGGCCAATGGAGGACTCAGTCATGACTCCCCGCACCATCCTCATCGCGCTGCTGACCGCGTTCAGCGTGGCGTCGGCGGTCGCAGCGGTGACGACCATCCGCCAGGTTCATACGGAAGCCTATTCGCTTCCGCAGCCCACCACCCATATTTGAACGGGAGGGCAGCCTTACGGCTGCCCGGAGCCTCCCGACGAGCCGTAGACCTGGCCATTGGCGTAGCTCGCGTCGGCGGCGGCAAGCTGCACGTAGATCGATCCCAGCTCGGCCGGCTGGCCCGGACGGCCGAGCGGCGTCTGGCCGCCGAACTTCTCCAGCTTCTCCATCGTCGCTCCGCCGGAGACCTGCAGCGGCGTCCAGATCGGACCGGGAGCCACCGCGTTGACGCGTATGCCCTTCGGACCGAGCTGCTTGGCCAGTGATTTGACGTAGTTCATCGTGGCGGCTTTGGTCTGTGCGTAGTCATACAGATCCGGCGAGGGATCATAGGCCTGCTCAGAGGAGGTGCCGATGATGACCGAGCCGGGCTTGAGGTGGGGCAGGGCGGCCTTGATGATCCAGAACGGTGCATAGACGTTCGTCTTCATGGTCGCGTCGAAATCGTCAGACGAGACGTCGAGAATCGATTGGCGCGCCTGCTGCCGTGCGGCGTTGTTGACGACGATGTCGAGACCGCCGAGCGCCTCGACCGCCTGCTGGACCAATTGCTGACAGAAGCGCTCGTCGCGCAGGTCGCCTGGAATGGCCACCGCCTTGCGGCCTTCGGCCTGGATCAGGGCGACGACCTCCTGGGCGTCCGGCTCCTCGGTCGGGTAATAGTTGATGGCGACATCAGCGCCTTCGCGGGCATAGGCGATCGCGGCCGCTCGTCCCATGCCGGAGTCGCCGCCCGTGATCAGCGCCTTGCGTCCCGTAAGCCGTCCGGATCCCTTGTAGCTGGTCTCGCCGTGATCGGGGCGTGGAGACATCTTGCTCGCGAGACCTGGCCACTCCTGGGATTGGCGTTCGAACGGCGGCTTCGGATATTTGTCGGTCGGGTCGACCAATCGTTCGGCGGTCCTGGAATCCTCGGCCATCGTTTCACGTCCTTTCGCTGCGGCTGTCGTCAATGAGGCGGCCGCGAGGGTCGCAGTGCCGCCGACCATCTGCCGGCGGGATATCGAAGATCTGCGATCGTCTGCCATACGCTTGCTCCGCTTGAGGGTGGTCGACAACGAGCGTGGGCGGCGAACGTTCGTACCGGTTATTCAAAAGAGGCCGGGGCCTTGTGACCGATTGGCTCAGGCGCGGCGTTCAGGGAACGAAAGCCGTTTGCCGGCGTCGTTTGGGCATGCGCAACATCAGCGGTGGGGCTGAGGCGTGCTGTCAGCCGCCGCGGAAGGGAGCATGGCCAGGACGATGCCGTTCTATCACTTTGATTTGACGAACAGCGAGCCGATCGCAAACGAGCGCTACGTCGAACTCCCGGGTGACGTCGAGGCGATGGACTCGGCCGACGTGATCGCGCGCCAGTTGGCCGCGGATCATCCGGAGCTGCGCAATCAGAACTACGCGGTGCTGGTGACCAATGAAGAGGGGGACGAGATCTGCCGCGTTCCGCTCGACGTCCTTCACTAGCTGAAATCGAACAGGAGATTCCAATGGCACAGCACGACCAGGGTATCGTCAGGACCGGACGCGGCGAGGAGCAGCCGGCCGACAAGGAGCGGGCGCAGCGCGTCCACCAGACGACCTCGCCCCAGTCGCCCACGCATGAGGCGACGCGCGATCCTGAAAGGCAGTATGGCATACGCCCGGCATCGAAGTGACGCGACAACAAGAGCGCGGAACGCCGGTGACCGCCCGCACGTTCCTCGTCTCAACCAACGGAGGCTGACAATGACATCCATGCTCGACACGTCCATGCTGGACCAGCGCGAATACGGCAATCTGATCGGCAGCGACAAGGTCGAAGGGACGGCCGTCTATGGCGCCGACGACAACAAGATCGGCACGATCGAGCGGGTGATGATCGACAAGATCAGCGGCCGCGTCTCCTACGCGGTGCTCGCCTTCGGCGGCTTTCTCGGGCTCGGCAACGAGCACTATCCGTTGCCGTGGCAGTCGCTGAAATACGACACCCGGCTCGGCGGCTATGTCACCGGCGTCACCGAGGACCAGCTTCGCGGCGCGCCGAAATATTCCGACGAGCGCGAGTGGGATTGGGGCGACCTCGCGACCGGCCGCAAGGTCGACGATTATTACGGCGTCAAGCTGGCCTAGCCGCAGGCGCGGCTCAGGCGGCCGGCGTCTGGACGGCGTTGTCGGACGCGGCCGCCATCATGCTGCGCCGGCTCGACAGCCAGATCGGAATCTCGCGATAGCAGGTGCCCTTCTCTGTCATCTCGGCAATGGTCCAGCGGCTGGGATGCCGCTCCTTGCCGACGAAGATCCAGTCATCGGCCGCCGGCGGCGGCTCGTTGGGCCGCGTGCGCAGCCATGCCGAACGGGCGCCCTTCGGCAAGCGATCCTGCTTCATCTGGTAGAGATCATAGACTGGCGAACGCATGACGCTACTCGTCCTCAACCAAGCGAAATCTTGACACTGCCGAGCGTCTCGCGCGGTCGCGGCGAAATTGTGGGAGCGGTGCGGCCAGGCTGTGCAAAAGCGCGATCAAGCCTGTGGTGGCGGCACTCGCCGTGATCTTCGCGTGACACTCGGGGAAGGCGACGCGCGGGGCGATCCATGACCCCGCGAGCCGGAGAGGACGACGATCGCGTCCGGCAATGAAGAGTCCGGCCGGTGATGCCGGCGGACCGATCAAATCAGAAGAAGGCGTAGCTGAGATCGAGACCGTAGGTCGAATGAAGGAAGAAGCCGAACGCCGTGGCGGCGCACAGCATCAGGATCGTCCGCAGCTTCTCGGAGTCGATGCGGGTCTCTTCGATGTGGGTCGGGAGAGCCTTTGTCAGGGTTGTCATTGTTGGACCTCTGTACGCGAAACGAAGACGGAGAGTGAGTGATGAAAGTATATCCGAGGCTATTAGAACCCATTCTGGGACGGCCATTTTGTAGGGTCCGAGAAGAGTTCTAATTATGAAAGTGGAACCCAGCATCGTGCAAAATTTGGGGCAAAGTTGAGGAAAGTAAAAGATCAGTTAAATAAATCTGAGGTTGACGAAAGTTGCGCTCAGTATTGTTGCACGTCACGGCTGCTGAATGAAATGGACAGGTTGTTGCGCCCGCGTACCGCACGTTCTTAAGCTTAATTGCTGCGTGGAAGCGCATTTGCGACGTCGCGCGCTCCGCATCGAGCCTGTCGCGCGGGCGGCAACGGTCGGGTTGCAAAAGCAACTCGAAGTATCGGGGCTGGTCATCTCGCCGCCGGCCGATATGTGGCGAAAGCTTAACGCCTGTGGCGGAGCCGCCTCGGACTCGCGGGGCATCGATGGCATGACCGGTATCATGTGGTCGACAGCCCCGGAAGATCGCCGGCGCAATCCCGCTGTGGATGCACATGTCAAACAACGGCCGCACAATCCTCGTCGCCCCAGCGCGGTGCCGCCGCGACAACAGCCGATGTCGGGCATCGGATATGACGAATATGTCACAAGCAAGCATCAACGTTCCCGCGGCCCCACAGGCCCAGGTCTTGTTGCAGAAACCCTCATCGAAGAAGAGGGCGCAGGGAATGCCGGGCGCTGGCCGCAACCCATGGCCCGCCTGCAGAAAAAAAAGCAGGCGGCAGTCACCACAGGTCGAGCCGGGCAAACCCGGCATTCCCTGCGCGGTGGTCTTAACGCTTATCTCGCGCTCTCCTCGGTGTCCGGCTATTTAGCCACCGTCGCCCCCGGGGATCATCATCACCCAAAGGCTTAGCGCCAGCGTCGGGGCGCCAGGACCACGCGTCTTCACGTCCGCCACCTGCCGTTCGTCCGCGCGCATCGAAGCACGCTGCGAAAGATGGCGGCCACCGCATCCCGCCCTCCACGTTCGTGACGATCGCGAAGCGTCCCTCTCACGAGGACGGGATGGCTGCATCATTTCCGAAAATCGGAAAAATAGCAAGCGAAATTTCTTGAAGGTTCGACCTGATCGCGCCGAGGCAGCTGACGTCGCTGGCAAAACGGGATCCTCAGTGGATGAGTTGCCCGGGGTGCTGGAGATCAACCCCGGCCTTTGAACGCGTGTTGCCGTCCTGCGGCGTCGCTGGGTGAGTCAGCTTCCGGCCTGTGCGCGACGAGGGCGCCGTCGATCATGAACCTTGCGGCGGTACTGCGCGTTCTCCCCGGCGGGGGTGGAGACATGCCTTCGCGGGGCCGCGAAGACGGGCTAGCCTCGAGTCTTTCCATGCCGTTCGGGACGATGAACATGACTTCGATGATCAGGGCTCTGGCGCGTCTGACCCTTCTCACCCTTGCCGCCAGCTGGAGCGCCGCCGCGCAGGCGGAGCCGGTGCGCTGGACCACCTACCGGATTCCGGAGACCGGCACCTCGGTCGACATTCCCGCCTCGATCTTCAGCGACACGGCCGGCCAGCCAGATGGCTACGGTCAGCGCTTCCAGACCTCCGACGGCCGCGCCAATCTGACGGTGCAGTCGGCCCCCAGCGACGGCGAATCGCCGGCCCGGTTCCTTGCCAGGAAGAACCCGCCGCCGAACATCCAGTACAAGCGCGTGACCTCGCGCTTCTTCGCGGTGTCGAGCTACAAGGGCGACTATGTCTGGTACAATCGCTGCAACTTCGCCGGCGGTTACGTGCACTGCGTGCTGATCAACTACCCCCGGGCCTGGGAGCGAGACTGGGACGGCATCGTCACGCGCATCAGCCTGTCGCTGAACCGGGGGTGAGCCTGGGAGCTGCGGCGCGAGGTGGGGTCCGGCCGGCGGGGACGCGCTGGCCGTTTGATCCAGCTCAATGAGACCGTCCGAGCTCGCTGCATAAGCTACGGCTTCATCCTGCCGTTAGCTGCACACGGGCTGTTCATGGCTGCCGCGTCGTTCACCGTCCGCGCCGAGAATCTCAACGCGATCGCCACCATCCGGTGCCGCAGCGCGCAGGACGCGCTGCTCACGGCCAATACCTATCTGCGGCTCGGCGCCGCCTGCGTGAGCATCCAGACGCCCGGCGGACAGAACATCAGCCCCGACCGGCTCGACGCGCTGATCAGTGACGGGCACGGCCGCAGCCTGTGACGGCTGACGCGCAGCGACGCCTCGGCCGCGACGGCGAGGATCTCGCCGGGGCGCGGGTGCTTCGCGGATGTGCGCCGTGGGATCAGGATGAGGAGGCTTCGATCCCCTCGTCGCGCAGCGCCGGGCTGCGGGCGATGTCCTCGATGTAAGGGCCGTACAGGACGTCCTGGCGACGCTGATAAAAGGTCACGACGGCCACGGCGGCAATGCAACAGATTGCGGTCAAAACAACCAATTCAAACATATCAAAGCTCCATCGCCACGACGTGGCGGATGAAGGCGCCGGCGTCAAATGGAAGCCGGCGTTAAGCTGAAGAGGAAAGCTTAATGCGGTGCGTGGCCTTTGCCGTTCTCGCGGCCAGGTGCGGCCGAGAGCCTGTGATCATTCCGCCCGGGGCGTGCGACCGGCGTCGAGCTCCGGATACATCGCCCGGCAGCTCAGGCAGTAGGATTCGAAAATGAAGCTCAGCAACGCGGTCATCGGCGTCCCCCTTGAGGTCAATGGAATGGAGCCAAGATGCCGGCGCCGTGTTTCAGGACGTTTTCGTCAGGAGCGGGAAATGGTTTCGACCGGCTCTTCCGAGCGTTTCGTGATGCATATGGCTCGGTGATCCCCTAGGGGCCTCATGTTCGAGACGCGCCGAAGCGGGCGCTCCTCACCATGAGGTTCTGGCACCCAAGGGGGTCCTGCACACCGACCATGAACACGCCGTGAGCCGCGTCCTCATGGAGAGGGTCTGACGCCGAGGGCGACGCTGCATGCAGACCCTGAGGCCGCTGTCGGGCTTCGACAACAACCTCATGGAGCAGCAAACTCGTGGAGTGGGTTGAGAACTCCGCCGCGAAACGGGCCTCGTCCTGAGGAGCCCGCCGGAGGCGGGCGTCTCGAACGACGAGTGGTGGCGCGCCGCCGGCCGCGAGCTTGACTCACAGGCAATAGCCCGCGGCTTACGATGCGCGGGCGTCCACGCTCCGGAACACGAAGTTGTTGCAATAGTCCTTGCGCTTCCAGAACCATTCGCCGTCGGCGCGCTGGTGAACCTCGGGATCGAACGCCGACAGCGGGAGCAGCCGGCCGCGGTCCAGGAATTCGCCGCGATAGCCGAGGCCGAGCAGCAGCGCGAAGGTCTGCTTCACGCGGTCGAGTGTGGCGAGGCGGCGGTCGCATTCGACCACGAGCAGCGGCCGGCAGCGGCGCAGGGTGCGCTCGGCGCCGCGCAGCACGTCGAGCTCGGCGCCTTCGACATCGATCTTGATCGCGGAGACATGTCCGGTGGCCGGCAGGTAATCGTCGAGCGCGACGGTCTGCACCGCGATCGGCTTCGACCGCTCGGCCGGCTCCAGCAGCGATGCCCCGGGCTGATGGCCCTCGGGCACGAACAGCGTCTTGCGGCTGGTGCAGGAATAGGCGGCCCGCGGCTCGATCACCACGTTGTCGAGCGCGAACTGGCTGCACAGCCGCGTCAGGCCGTGAGCCAGGTCCGGCTGCGGCTCGAAGGCGATGACCCGCCCGGGCGCGGACCATCGCGCCAGCCAATACAGGAAGCTGCCCTTGTTGGCGCCGACATCGCAGACGATATCGCCCGGCCGGATGTGGCGACGCAGCTCGGACAGCTCGGTCCGATGGTCGCGCAAGCGCGACCGCAGCAGCCGGACCAGAAACCGAGATGCTTCGTGCTTCGCCAAGACTGTCCCCCAAAGACTGGCTCTCAAGCCCATGTTGGTCCAGCAGCGAGATGTCTTGCCGGACCTGGACGCTGTCAGACATGAATGCGGCGGGCGGCGGCACCGTGGCGTCACGATGGCAAGGCGTGGCGAGTACGAGGCGACTGCGGGGGCGCGACACCACTGCGTCCGCGGCGACGACTCGTGATGAGCAGTGCGTACTCAACGATCCTGCCCGTTAGTGGCTCCGTCATGCCCGGGCTTGTCCCGGGCATCCACGTCGTTCTCAGCATACCGAACGACGTGGATGGCCGGGACGAGCCCGGCCATGACGACGTTGAGAGAGATGAACACAAAGCAGCGAGCGTCAAATGCGATCGCCTTGCGGCCCGTGTCATGGGGGCAGGCAGCACCAACACGTGATTGCGAGCAGCGAACGACTTCGGACTTCCAGGCCCGCATGAATGGACAGGACGCTTCTGAAATCGCGAACTCCCCCTTGTGCCGTCGGGCAAATCAGGTGTCTTATTCCACCCTGGCCTTGATCGTCGCCCGTCCGCGACGGTGCGCCGCAGCCGCCTTCCTCACATCATCATCCGAGTTCGACAACGCTGGTGTCCGCGGTTGCGGCTCGGCGCTGTCAGCGTTGCCGCGTCGGCCGGGAGCCGCGCCGCTGCCACGAGTCTTTGCCGGCTCCCAACTCCACTCGAGGACTTCATGGAAAAGATCGTCTCCGACAACAACTTCTCGACCTTTGCGGATGATACCCAGATCGTCGCCGTCAACGCCGCCGGCACGTCGGCCGCGACCGCGGCCGGCGTCAATGTGCCGAACAATTTCAGGCGCGTGATCATCGTGGCAAACCGGGTCGACGCCAGCAACTACGCGGTCGCGCTCGGGAGCGTCGCCATTCCCGGGCAGGAGGTCGAAATTCATCCTGTGGGCGGCGACATCGAGGTGTTCCCGAGCAGCATTCCGACCTTCAACCAGAACTTTCTCGACGGTTCGCCGTCCTTCGTGACAGCCCGCGGCGCCGCTCTTCGCGGCATCTCCAGTCCGTCAGTCGGGCTGAATGCGTGGTCGCGATTGGGATGACGACGCGGGGAGCTTAGAGCGGCCCTGGTCAAACTGAAAGCACTGGCCCGGCCTGCGGACAAGTCCGCGGGCCGGGGGGTCTCTATAGTTCGTCTTCCAACGAGCCTCAGTCAGCAGATTGGCGTCCCAGCAGCATTCACCCGGCAACCTATGGAGAGGACATCGTCACGCTACGCAAGAGGCGATCCGCATTTGTCTGCGCGCAAACTCGGAGGGATTGCCAAGCACAATCGAAGGCCGGCCTGTTCGCTGAGGCCGCCACGATCATCGATCTGGCTTTGCAGATCGCGAAGTCGACCGCTCAGAATAGCTATACGCGATCGATGAGTTGCGCCTCGAGGAACCGCAAAAGAGGGTGATGTCGGGAAGCGCATCGCCACCCGGTGGACGTCGTTCGAGGTGTCCTTCGTCGCCATCCCGGCGGATGCCGGCGCTCAGGTGCGCAGCACCGACGAAACCTTCCCATCATCAAGCGGGCTGCGACCGATGCCGCCGTGCGCCGTGCTGTCGAGGCCGAGCGCGCCCGCGTCACCGAGATCACCACGCTCGCCTTTCGCCACGGTGTGCCGGATCTGACATGTCCTCACGAAGTGGGGGTGGCCTTGAGTGTTGTTCCGAAGAGCGACACCTGCTTCCCAAGTTCGTCCCTCACTCGGTCGATCACGATATTCCAGTCGCGCTCGGCACCTTGCCTGAACAGGCGCATGGTTGGATACCATGGGGTGTCCTCGCGGTCGATCAGCCAACGATAGTCCGGTGTAAAGGGCAGCAACGTCCAGGTCGTCCGACCGAGGCCGCCGGCAAGGTGTGCAACGCTGGTATCGACCGTGACAACCACATCGAGGCACGAAGTGAGTGCCGCAGTATCGACAAAGCTGGCGAGATGTGGCGTCAAATCAACGATCTTCGTACGGGCGAGCGTCTCCCGGTCGTTCTCTCGTAGATCCTTCTGCAAGCTCACGAAAGTTGCATCGAGGTCCAGAAGTTGCTGCATGACCCGCAGCGACATCGACCGGTTGAGGTCGTTGCAATGTTTCGGATTGCCCGACCAGACCACTCCCACCCGCAGCTTGTCATGTGCGCCGAGGCGTTCGTCCCAAGTGCTAACCAGCTCAGGCGAAGGGGCGGGCAGATATGATCGTGCTGCAGGGATGCTATCAAGGCGGGTCCGGAATGCCATTGGAAGGCTGGAGATAGGACAATGGAAGTCGAAGCTCGGCACCGGGTCCGACTTCGACAGGCATTGTGCGACACCGTCCAGGCCAGATAGCAGCGACCTCAATTCCTTTTGGACGACCAGGACGACTCGGGCGCCGAGCCTTGCGACCATAGGCGCATAACGGGCAAACTGGATCGCATCACCGAGTCCTTCGTCTGCGTACAGAACAATCGTCTTGCCATCGAGCGGCGCGCTCCCATCCCAACGTGGCCGTCCGAACGTCGGATAGCGGGGTGCGACCGACGGAAGATCGAAGCGCGCCTCGCGTCCTCTCCAGCCAGCTTCGAAATTGCCCATGAGCATCTGCAGGAGCGCAAAGTCCCAAATCGCCTCAGGGTTCTTCCCGTCGATCTGCTGCAGCCTCTCGAACGCCTCGGCGGCTTCACCGAAGCGGTTGAGCTGGAAAAGTGAGAGAGCCTTGTTATGAATGGCCTGGGCGAAGTCGGGCTGGACTTCGATCGCTCGATCGAACCATTCCAAGGACTCGGTGTAACGTCCAAGCTTCATGAGATCGTAGCCGATACCATTTCCGATCTCAGGATCGTTCGGCTGAAGCTCGTCCGCCCGCAGATTGTCCCGCAAGGCTTCTGCGTGCCTGCCAAGACCATCAAGGGCAAGCGCCCGCAATCGAAGGGTCGGCGAATGCTCGGGCTGAAGGTTGTTGGAGACATCGAGGAAGGCAACGGCGTCCTCGAGTTGCCTAGTCTCGCGCAAAATCCCGCCGGCCTTGAAAGCCGCACTCGCGCGGATCGGATCCAACTCCAACGTACGCCTGAAACACAACACCGCGTCCAAGGCTCTCCCGACCGCGATGAGCGCGTCACCGAGATCGCTCCAGAGTGCCGCATCATTCGGCCTCAGCTGCACCGCCTTGTCGAATGCATTCACGGCGTCGTCGCAGCGACCGGCATTCAGGAGTGCGATACCAAGCGTTGTCAGGTATTCAGGCTTCGGATCTAGCCGAATGGCGCGAATGGCCCATTCGACGGCATGATCGAATTGATCGGCGTTACAGCAAACCTGCGCCATCAAGTTCAAGGGCTCGGGATCGTCGGGGGCGCCCTCAATAGCTCGCCGGCACGACATCTCGGCGCCGAGAAGGTCTCCCGCGCGCAAGGAAGTTATCACTGAAGTCTTCAGATCAACGATGTTCGGAGCGATGGCTTTGGACTTCGCCTTGCTGACCACCCTGCGCTCACGACGATTCATGGCCCTACCGGTCGGAATTCCACTGCCGTCTCTTAGCGCCGATATGGCAAATTTTGCGTAAACTTGCGGTTGAGTTGAGTGCGGATTGCGAAAGTCGACCTTTTGGCCCAGCCTTTGGCGGGCGGTCCTATGCTCAGAGCCGCCGATCCGTCCTCGGTCAGCCGTCTGATGATTGCAGGTCTGACAGCCGTGCCGGAGAGGGGGGCCCCTTAGGCTTGCGCAGGTGCGGGGACGTTCGATCGAGGGGAAGGGAGGTCGACGATCGCATTCGGATCGGTGGTCAGGGCGCCGTAGACGTTGGTGTGTCCTCAAACGGGCGAACGCGCGTCGCACAAGCCGACGTGGCGATCCCAGCAGGACTCGAACCTGCAACCCGCGGAGTAGAAATCCGCTACTCTATCCAGTTGAGCTATGGGACCGTCGTCGCGACGTGAACGGCAAGGACGTGAACGGACGACGCGTGAACGGACCTATCGGCCGGTTCACGGGATCGGTGCCGGCGGGCGGGGGGCCGGCCGGCGCGGAATCCATAGCACGGGTCATATGAAAAATCTTTGGTTTCGCCAAGAGTGAGCGAACCGGATCCACGGGCGGCGCGACCAAGCGGAGGCGGGGGAGGGCGTTTGCGCCGTTTTCCGCGTCGGTGGCGCCGGATGAACGGCGGCCGCGGGCCTTGCCGGGTTGCCATGGGCTGTGAATTGCCGTTGATGAACCAAATTTTACGGCCGCGCCCGGCCGCCGAGGGCCGCCACCCGCTATGCTGGCCGCCACAACCTTTGCCATCAGTCCGTCACCATTTCGCGTCCATTCTGACAACGAATCGGCCAAACACGGACGGCGTCCCCGCGGGGCGATCCGTCCCCGAGATCGTCTCCAACACCGCCTCGAGAACCGTCCAAGGAGCTGTCCCATGATCGGTCTGGTTCGCGCCGCCGCCGTCTGCGCCGTGATGGCGTTCGGTCTTCTCTCCGCCGGATCGAGCGCGTTGGCCGCCGAGAAGGCGTTCAAGCGCGACGACCTCGCGGACGCCGCCATCAAGCTGGAGGCGCAGATCAAGAGCGAGGCGGGGGCGGTGAACAAGCCGCTGGCGACCTTGCGCACCGATGCCGACGCGGCGCTGCGTCGGAACGATTTGCGCACCGGCTTGCAGATCCTCGGGCAGATCGCGACCGCGGCGCCGGAGGATTCCGGCAACTGGCTGCGGCTGGCGCGCACCGTGCTCACCCAGATCCGGCCCTTCAACGCATCTGAGCAGACCTTCCTGCTGGAGCGCGCCTCGACGGCGGCCTACATCGCCTATCAGCGCGCCGGCAATGCCGGCGAGGAGGCCGATGCGCTCGCGGTGCTCGGCAAGACCATGGCGGAGCGCAAGCTGTGGCGGCCGGCGCTGGATACGCTGCGGATGTCGCTCGACCTGCGCGAGGTCGCCGATATCAGAGGGCAGTATGAGCGGATGCGCGACGAGCACGGCTTCAAGCTGCTCGACTACACCGTGGATTCGGACTCGGCGAGCCCGCGCGCCTGCTTCCAGTTCTCCGAGGATCTCGCCAAGCGCACCGACTTCTCGCCCTTCGTGGCGCAGGCCGGCAACGACAAGCCGGCGCTGACCTCCGAGGACAAGCAGCTCTGCGTCGAGGGCCTCAAGCATGGCGAGCGCTACAATATCAATCTGCGCGCCGGGCTGCCCTCGGGCGTCAAGGAAAGCCTGCCGAGATCGGCCGAGTTCAACATCTATGTCCGCGACCGCAAGCCGTTCGTGCGCTTCACCGGCAAGGCCTATGTGCTGCCGCGCACGGGGCAGAAGGGCATTCCGCTGGTCAGCGTCAACACGCCCGCGGTCAACATCAACGTGTTCCGGATCGGCGACCGCAACCTGATCAACACCGTCATCGACAGCGACTTCCAGCGGCCGTTGTCGAGCTACCAGCTCAGCGATCTCGGCGACCAGCGCGGCATGAAGGTGTGGAGCGGCGAGCTCTCGACCGCAATGACCCTGAACCAGGATGTCACCACCGCCTTCCCGGTCGACCAGGCGCTCAGCGACATGCAGCCCGGCGTCTATGTGATGACGGCGGCGCCGAAGGGCTCGGCCAGCGGCAACAGCGATGAGGACAGCGGCCAGCTCGCCACGCAATGGTTCATCGTCTCCGATCTCGGCCTCGCCGCGTTCTCCGGCAATGACGGCATCCATGTGTTCGTGAACTCGCTGGCGTCGACCGATCCGGTGGCGCGCGCCGAGGTACGGCTGGTGGCGCGCAACAACGAGATCCTGGCGACGCGCAAGACCGACGAGGCCGGCCATGTGCTGTTCGAGTCGGGGCTCGCGCGCGGCGAGGGCGGGCTGTCGCCGGCGATGCTGACGGTGTCGGGCGAGAAGGCCGACTATGCCTTCCTCAGCCTGAAGACCTCCGCCTTCGACCTGTCGGATCGCGGCGTCGCCGGGCGCGAAGCGCCGGCCGGGCCGGATGCCTTCGTCTATTCCGAGCGCGGCGTCTATCGCTCCAGCGAGACCGTCTATCTCACCGCGCTGCTGCGCGACGCCCGGGGCAATGCCATGACCGGCACGCCGTTGACGCTGGTGGTCGAGCGCCCCGACGGCGTCGAGTTCCGCCGCGCCGTGCTGCCCGACCAGGGCGCCGGCGGGCGTTCGCTGAGCGTGGCGCTGAATTCGGCGGTGCCGACCGGCACCTACCGCGTCCGCGCCTTCACCGATCCCAAGGGGGCGGCGGTCGGCGAGACCACCTTCATGGTCGAGGATTACGTCCCCGAGCGGCTGGAATTCGACCTGTCGTCCAAGGACAAGCAGATCAAGGCTGAGACTCCGGTGGAGGTGAAGGTGGACGGCCATTTCCTCTATGGCGCGCCGGCATCGAGCCTGCAGCTCGAGGGCGACCTGCTGGTGACGACCGCGTCCGAGCGGCCGGGCTTTCCGGGCTATCAGTTCGGCGTCGCCGACGAGCAGAGCGCCTCCAACGAGCGCACGCCGATCGAGGGGCTGCCCGAGACCGACGACAAGGGCGCGGCGACCTTCCCGGTCAGCCTGCCGAAGCCGCCGTCATCGAGCCGGCCGCAGGAGGCGCAGATCTATGTGCGCATGGCCGAGACCGGCGGCCGCGCGGTCGAGCGCAAGCTGGTGCTGCCCGTCGCGCCGAACGCGGCGCAGATCGGCATCAAGCCGTCATTCTCGGGCAAGAGCGTCGGCGAGGGCGACAAGGCGGAGTTCGACGTTGTGTTCGTCTCGCCGGAGGGCAAGACGCTGGCGCGCAATGGACTGCGCTATGAGCTCCTGAAGATCGAGTCGCGCTATCAGTGGTACCGGCAGAACTCCTATTGGGAGTACGAGCCGGTGAAGTCGACCAAGCGCGTCGGCGACGGCGACGTCACGATCGCAGCGAACAAGCCGGCGCGGCTGAGCTTCCAGCCGGAGGCGGGGCGCTATCGGCTCGACGTCAAGTCGGCGGATGCGGATGGTCCGGTAACCTCGCTCCAGTTCGATGTCGGCTGGTACACCGAGGGCAGCGCCGATACGCCTGATTTGCTGGAGACGTCGCTCGACAAGCCGCAATACCAGTCGGGCGACACCATGGTCGTCACGGTGAATGCGCGCACCGCCGGCAAGCTCACGGTCAACGTGCTCGGCGACCGGCTGCTGACGACGCAGACCACCGAGGTCAAGGAAGGCACCAACCAGGTCAAGCTTTCGGTCGGCAAGGACTGGGGCACGGGCGCCTATGTCGTGACGACGCTCCGGCGTCCGCTCGATGCGGCCGCGCAGCGCATGCCTGGCCGGGCGCTCGGGGTCGCCTGGTTCGGGATCGACAAATCGGTCCGGACCTTGAACGTGGCCTTGAGCCCGCCGGCGCTGGTGCGGCCGGGCTCGGCGTTGAAGATCCCGGTCAAGATCGGCGGGCTCAATCCCGGCGAGGACGCCAAGATCGTCATCGCGGCGGTCGATGTCGGCATTCTCAATCTCACCAACTACAAGCCGCCGGCGCCGGACGACTACTATCTCGGCCAGCGCCAGCTCTCGGCCGAGATCCGCGACCTCTATGGGCAGCTGATCGACGGCATGCAGGGCTCGCGCGGCCAGATCCGCTCCGGCGGTGACAGCGGAGGCGCCGAGCTGCAGGGCTCGCCGCCGACGCAGAAGCCGCTGGCGCTGTATTCGGGCATCGTGACCGTCGGTCCCGACGGCACCGCGGAGGTCAGCTTCGACATTCCGGAGTTTGCGGGCACCGCGCGCGTGATGGCGGTGGCGTGGAGCGCGACCAAGGTCGGTCGCGCCAATGTCGACGTCACTGTGCGCGATCCCGTGGTGCTGACCGCGACCTTGCCGCGCTTCCTGCTGAGTGGTGATCGCGGCACGCTGTCCTTCGATGTCGACAATGTCGAGGGCGCGCCCGGCGACTATGTCGTGGCCGTCAAGGCGAGTGGCCCCGTCAAGGTGTCCGGCAATGCCAATGTGACGTTGAAGCTCGCGGCCAAGCAGCGGGGGTCGTCGACCCTGCCGCTCGATGCCAGCGGCACCGGCACGGCGCAGCTCGACGTCGACATCAAGGGACCGAACGGACTGGCGCTGGCGCGGCACTATCAGCTCGACGTCAAGCCGGCGACGCAGGTGCTGGCGCGGCGCTCGATCCGCAAGTTGGCGAAGGGCGAGAGCCTGACGCTGACGTCTGACATGTTCAGTGATCTCGTGGCGGGCACCGGCACGGTGTCGCTGTCGGCGGGACTGTCGACCGCGCTCGACGCGGCGACGATCCTCAAGGCGCTCGACCGCTATCCGCATGGTTGCTCGGAGCAGATCACCAGCCGCGCGATGCCGCTGCTCTATGTCAACGAGCTCGCCGCGGGCGCGCATCTGGCGATGGATACCGAGGTCGACCAGCGCATCCGCGACTCCATCGATCGGCTTCTTGCTCGTCAGGGCTCGAACGGCTCGTTCGGACTGTGGTCGGCCGGCGGCGACGATCCCTGGCTCGATGCCTATGTGACGGACTTCCTGACCCGCGCCCGCGAAAAGGGGTTTGCCGTGCCGGACGTGCTGTTCAAGAGCGCTCTCGACCGCGTCAGGAACTCGGTGGTCAATGCCGAGGAGCCGGAGAAGACCGGCGGCCGCGATCTCGCTTATGGCCTCTACGTGCTGGCACGCAATGGCGCGGCGCCGATCGGCGATCTGCGCTATCTCGCCGACACCAAGCTCGGCAATTTGGCGACGCCGATCGCCAAGGCGCAGCTCGCAGCGGCGCTGGCGCTGGTCGGTGACCGCGCCCGCGCCGAGCGGGTCTATGGCGCTGCGGCCGACAGCCTCGCGCCGAAGCCGGTGCTGGTATTCGGCCGCACCGACTACGGCTCGGACCTGCGCGATGCGGCGGCGCTGGTGTCGCTGGCGGGCGAGGGCAACGCGCCGCGCGCGACCTTGACGCAGGCCGTCGCGCGCGTCGAGGCGGCGCGCGGGCTGACGCCGTATACGTCCACGCAGGAGAATGCGTGGATGGTGCTGGCGGCGCGCGCGCTCGCCAAGGAGACCCTGGTGCTCGACGTCAACGGCCAAGCGGTGAAGCAGGCGCTGTACCGCAGCTACAAGGCCGCGGAGCTCTCCGGCCAGCCGCTGAAGATCACCAACACCGGCGACGCGCCGGTGCAGGCGGTGGTCTCGGTGTCCGGCTCGCCGCTGACGCCCGAGCCGGCGGCCTCCAACGGCTTCAAGATCGAGCGCAGCTACTACACGCTCGACGGCAAGCCGGCGGATATCAAGATCGCGAAGCAGAACGACCGCTTCGCCGTCGTCCTGAAAGTCACCGAGGCTAAGCCGGAATACGGGCACATCATGGTGTCGGACTATCTGCCGGCGGGGCTCGAGATCGACAATCCGCGCCTGGTGTCGTCGGGTGACAGCGGCACGCTGGATTGGATCGAGGACGGCCAGGAGCCTGTGAATACCGAGTTCCGCGACGACCGCTTCACCACCGCACTGGACCGCGCCGCGGATTCCAAGGCCGTGTTCACCGTGGCTTACGTCGTGCGCGCGGTGTCGCCCGGCAAATACGTGCTGCCGCAGGCCTATGTCGAGGACATGTACAATCCCTCGCGCTATGGTCGGACCGGGACAGGAGCCGTGGAGGTCCGCGCGGCGAAATGAGCGAGGGTGGAACGAGCGATCGTGAGTTAGGCGGAGCGGCGGAGCTACAAACGCCGTCCTGCCCGGGCTCGACCCGGGCATCCACGCTCGCTTCGCGCGCGCTGCACGACGTGGATGGCCGGGACAAGCCCGGCCATGACGGGAGGAGAGGGCGCGTCGTAAAACGTCTAGCGGCATTTGCGCTCCTGCTGATCTTGGTCGTGGCGACTGCACTCACCGCCTACACGATCTGGCTCGGTCCGCTGCCGCTCCAAGAAGCCAAGGCCGTCTCCACCACCGTGGTCGACCGCCACGGCAAGCTGCTGCGCGCCTATGCGATGGCGGACGGACGGTGGCGGCTGCCGGTCAGCGCCAGGAAGGACGTCGATCCGACCTATCTGAAGCTGCTGTTCGCCTATGAGGACCAGCGCTTCTACGACCATCACGGTGTCGATCCGCGCGCGCTGGCCCGCGCCGCGATCCAGCTCGGCTCGCACGGCCACATCGTCTCCGGCGGCTCGACGATCACGATGCAGCTGGCGCGGCTGCTCGAGCCGCGGCGGCAGCGCTCGCTGCATGCGAAGCTGCGGCAGATCGTGCGCGCGCTCGAGCTCGAACAGAAGCTGAGCAAGGACGAGATCCTCGATCTCTATCTGACGCTCGCGCCCTATGGCGGCAATCTCGAAGGCATCCGCTCAGCCTCGATCGCCTATTTCGGCAAGGAGCCGAAACGGCTGTCGCTGGCGGAAGCCGCGCTGCTGGTGGCGCTGCCGCAGTCGCCGGAGACGCGCAGGCTTGACCGGCATCCGGAGGCCGCGCGCCGCGGCCGCGACCGGGTGCTCGACCGCATGGTCTCGGAGAACGTCATCTCCGCCGACGAGGCCGCACAGGCCAAGGCGCAACCCGTCCCGGCCTTCCGCAAGCCGATGCCGATCCTGGCGCCGCATGCCGCCGACCAGGCCACGGCGGTCGTGAAGGACCAGCCGATCATCCGGCTGACACTCGATTCCTCCTTGCAGAAAGTATTGGAGCCATTGGCGCGCGACCGCGCCGTGGCGCTGGGGCCAAACGTCTCGGTCGGCATCATCGTGATCGACAATGAGAGCGGCGACGTGCTCGCCCATATCGGCTCGGCCGATTATTTCGACGAGAGGCGGGCAGGGCAGGTCGACATGACCCGCGCGGTGCGCTCGCCCGGCTCGACCCTGAAGCCTTTTATCTACGGCCTCGCCTTCGAGGACGGCTTCGTGCATCCGGAGAGCCTGATCGAGGACCGTCCGGTGCGCTTCGGTTCCTACGCGCCGGAGAATTTCGACATGACGTTCCAGGGCACGGTGCCGGTGCGCAAGGCGCTGCAGCTGTCGCTGAACGTACCGGCGATCGTGCTGCTCGACCGCGTCGGCGCCAGCCGGCTGTCGTCGCGGCTGAAGCAGGCCGGGGGCAACCTGATTCTGCCGAAGGACGAAGCACCCGGCCTTGCCATGGGCCTCGGCGGCGTCGGCGTGACCCTGCAGGACCTCTCGCAGCTCTATGCGGGCTTCCCGCGCCTTGGGACAACCAGGCCGCTGCGCGAGATCGTGACCGCGGATGAGAAGGACGATGCCCGGGAGCCGATGCGGCTGATGGATCCGGCGGCCGCCTGGCAGGTCGGCAACGTGCTGCTCGGCACGCCGCCGCCGGAAAACGCCGCGCGCAACCGCATCGCCTTCAAGACCGGCACCAGCTACGGCTATCGTGACGCCTGGTCGATCGGCTTCGACGGCCGTGTCACGATCGGCGTCTGGGTCGGCCGTCCCGACGGCGCGCCGGTGCCCGGCCTGATCGGCCGCGTCTCTGCGGCGCCGATCCTGTTCGACGCGTTCGCGCGCTCGGGCAAGCTGCCCGCCGCCTTGCCGAAGCCGCCCAAGGGGGCGCTTGTCGCCAGCAATTCAAAGTTGCCGCTGCCGCTGCGCCGGTTCCGTCCGATCGGCGAACTCGTGCGCACGGGCGCAGAGCAGGCGCCTCACATCCAGTTCCCGCTGAATGGCTCGCGCATCGACGTCGACCGCTCGGCCGGACCTGAGGCCTCGGTGATGCCGGTGAAGGTCTCCGGCGGCGTGCTGCCGCTGACCATGATGGTCAACGGCCTCCCGGTCGGCGAGATCGACAGCCGGCGCCAGCGCCTGATCGATCCGCCCGGACCGGGCTTTGCCCGCCTCACCGTGATCGATGCCACGGGCGCTGCGGACACAGTTGTGGTCAGAATCCAGTGACCGTTCGCTAAGCGGTTGTCGACATGGTGGTTTCAGCGTATTCGGAACCCCATGGTCGAGACCTATGCCCGCCCCCGTTTTGGAGAGCCGCGCGAGCCGAAGAACCTGGTGAATCCGGGCAATCGGCTGGTGCGGATGATCGATGCCGTCACCGTGAGTCATGCCAGGGCGGTCGCGTTCCTGCTCGTCTGCGGCCTGCTGCTGTTCCTGCCCGGCTTCTTCACCATTCCGCCTGTCGATCGCGACGAGGCGCGCTTCGCGCAGGCGACCAAGCAGATGGTCGAGAGCGGTGATTACGTCGATATCCGTTTCCAGGACGACGTGCGCTACAAGAAACCGGTCGGCATCTACTGGTTGCAATCGGCTGCCGTTGAGACCGCCTCGGCCATCGGGCTGCCGCGGGCGCAGCTGCGCATCTGGGTCTATCGCATTCCCTCGCTGATCGGCGCCATCGGCGCGGTGCTGCTGACCTATTGGACGGCGCTCGCCTTCGTCACCCGGCGCGGCGCGGTGTTCGCCGCACTCCTGATGTGCTGCTCGGTGTTGCTCGGCGTCGAGGCGCGGCTTGCCAAGACCGATGCGATGCTGCTGTTCACCGTGGTCGCCGCGATGGGCGCGCTGGCGCGCGTCTATCTGTCCTGGCAGCGCGGCGAGGATCCCGAGCATCCGCCGTGGGGACCGCCGGCGATGTTCTGGACGGCGCTCGCCGTCGGCATCCTGATCAAGGGCCCTCTGATCCTGATGTTTGCGGGCCTCACGATCATCGCGCTCGCGATCATGGATCGCGGCGCTGGGTGGCTGTGGCGCCTGCGCCCCGTCTGGGGTTTGATGTGGATGCTCGTGCTGGTGCTGCCCTGGTTCGTGCTGATCTTCCTGCGCGCCGGCGACACCTTTTTTGCCGACTCCGTCGGCGGCGACATGCTGAGCAAGATCGGCGCGCAGGAGTCGCATGGCGCGCCTCCCGGACTGTATCTGCTGCTGCTGTTCATCACCTTCTGGCCGGGCGCGCCGCTGGCCGCGATGGCCGCTCCCGCCGTGTGGCGGGCACGGCGCGAGCCGGGCGCGCAGTTCCTGCTGGCCTGGCTGCTGCCGTCCTGGATCGTGTTCGAGGCGGTGCTGACCAAGCTGCCGCATTACGTGCTGCCGCTGTATCCGGCGATCGCGATCCTCACCGTCGGCGCGCTGGAGCGGCGTGTGCTGTCGCGCTCCTGGCTGCGCCGCGGGGCTGCCTGGTGGTTCGCGATTCCCGCAATTACCTCAGTCGTCGCCGTGATCGGCGCCATCGTTGTCACCCACCAGCCGGTTTTCCTGGCCTGGCCTTTCGTGGCGGCGTCGCTGATCTTCGGCCTGTTCGCCTGGTGGCTCTACGACGATGGCCGCGCCGAGCGCTCGTTGCTGAATGCCGCCGTGGCGGCGATGTTCCTGGCGTTTGTGGTCTATGGCGCAGTGCTGCCGGCGCTGACGCCGCTGTTCCCGAGCGCGGAGATCGCACGCGCCTTGCGCAACGTCGTCTGCGTCGGACCGAAGGCGGCGGCGGCCGGCTTCCACGAGCCCAGCCTCGTCTTCATGACGGGAACGTCGACGCAGCTGACCGACGGCTCCGGTGCCGCCGACTTCCTCAGCCAGGGCACCTGCCGCTTCGCCCTGGTCGAGCAGCGCACGGAGCGTGCCTTCGTGCAGCGGGCCGAGGCCATTGGTCTGCGCTACAATGTCGCCCGGCGCATCGACGGCTACAATATCTCGCAGGGCCGCACGGTCTCGATCGCGATCTATCGTTCGGAGGGCACCGAATAAATGCTGGCCCCCGATAGCCCATCGTCTTCGTCAGGCTATTTCTCCCAGCTCGCGCTGGTCGCGAAATTCTCGCTCGGCCGGCTGGTGCGCCGGCCGCAGACGGCGCCTGATGCCGCGAGCCGGCAGCGTCTGTGGCGCGGGCTTCTCCTGGTCGGCGCGATCGGCCTCGGCGCGATCCTGGTGCTGATGGTTGGCTTCGACGCCTACGAGATCGGCTTGATGCCCGCGCGCGGCACGCCGAGCCTGTGGCCGGTGCGGATCATCACGGAGTTCGGCCAGGATGAATATGTCCTCGGTCTTCTTGCGGCGGGCGTCGTCGTGACCATCCTGATCGCGCCGCTATGGCCCGAGGCGACGCGCAGCCGGCTGCTGAACTTCGCGACGCATGTTCAGTATTTCTTCTTCGCGGTGCTGACCTCGGTGCTCGCGGCCCAGGTGCTGAAATACATCATCGGCCGCGGCCGGCCCTTCGTCGGCGGCAAGGCGAACGCCTTCAACTTCGACCCGTTCAACGGTACGCCGGCTTACTTCAGCATGCCCTCGGCTCACGCCGTGACCGCCTTCGCGCTGGCCTTCGCCGTCGCTGCGGTCTGGCCGCGGCTGCGGATTCCCATGTTCATCTACGCCGTCCTCATCGCGCTGAGCCGGCTGGTGCTGCTGGCCCATCATCCGAGCGACGTCGTCGCCGGTGCCGTCGTCGGCCTCGGCTGTGCCATGCTGGTGCGCTACTGGTTCGCAGCACGACGGCTCGGCTTCCGCCTGTCGAAGGATGGTGGGATCGTACCGCGCTAGGGGGTTGCGAGAGGGGCCCAAGCCCCATAATAAGCCCCCGCCGCAGTGCCGGGCATGAACCGGCCGATCACGCCATCACGAGTCCCGATCTTGTCGACCGAAACCCCCGTTGCCGTCTCCATCGTCGTTCCCGTGCGCAACGAGGCCGGCAACATCACGCCGCTGATCACCGAGATCGCGGCCGCGCTCGACGGTCTTTGGCCGTACGAGATCATCTACGTCAATGATGGTTCGACCGACGACACTGCACAGCGGCTTGCCGACGAGATGGCACGGCGGCCGAACCTGCGTGTCCTGCGCCACGAGAAGTCGTCTGGGCAATCCGCGGCAGTCCGAAGCGGCATCCGCGCCGCGCGCGGCGGCATGGTCGCCACGCTCGACGGCGACGGCCAGAACAATCCCGCTTTCCTGCCCGACCTGCTTGCCGCGCTCGAGAAGGGTGGCGCTGGCGTCGGTCTTGTTGCGGGCCAGCGCGTCGGCCGCAAGGACACCGGCTTCAAGAAGCTGCAGTCACGGATTGCCAACAAGATCCGAAATGCGGTGCTGAAGGATGGCACGCGCGACACCGGCTGCGGCCTCAAGGCCGTGCGCCGCGACGTGTTCCTGATGATGCCGTATTTCGATGGTCTGCACCGCTTCCTGCCGGCGCTGGTGCGGCGTGAGGGCTACGACATCGCCTATATCGACGTGATCGATCGCCCGCGACATTCGGGCATCTCCAACTACGGCTTCTTCGACCGGCTCTGGATCGGAATCATGGATCTCGCCGGCGTGTGGTGGCTGATCCGCCGCAAGAAGCCGACGCCGGTCGCGATCGAGGTGACATGATGCTGATTCAATTTGGGCAGGCGTTCAGCAATTATCTCTACGACATCTTCATCGCCAAGTTCGATTTCTGGCTGGTGTTCGGTCTCGCCGCGCAACTCGCCTTTGCGGCGCGCTTCCTGGTGCAGTGGATCGCCAGCGAGCGCGCGGGCAAGAGCGTCGTGCCGCTCGCCTTCTGGTTCTTCTCGATCGGCGGTGGGCTGATGACGCTGATCTATGGCCTGGTCAAGCGCGAGCCGGTCATCATCTTCGGCCAGCTGCTGTCGAACGTCATCTACGTCCGCAACGTCATGCTGATCTTCAAGAACCGCCAGCGGGAATCCCAGACGCTGAGCAATTGAGCGCCATGGCGCTTAGACTAGATTCGCGGTCGACGAGCACAGACGCCAGGGGACTACGCGCGCCACACCGATCGTCATTCCGGGGCAAGGCCGCAGGCCTTGAACCCGGAATCTTGAGATTGGCTTGCGTTCATGTCCAACAACATCGAGATTCCGGGTTCAATCGCCAAAGCGCAGCCGCCTTGCGGCTGCACTTTGCCGATTGCCCCGGAATGACGGGGGGTGTGGCGTGAAAGCTTGCACGAATGGCGAAGCGCGGCGGACTCAGCGCGGCAGCGGCTGGGGCCGCGATGCAGGCAGGGCGGTGAGCGCCGTTACGCTCTCCGCAGCCTCACTCCGGCGCGTGGCCACTTCTCCCGCTGCGTCCAGCACCGGGTAGGCCACAGAGCAGATGTGCGAGTGAATGCGGCGGAGGTCGCGCAGCACGTCGAGATGCAGCGACGTCGTCTCCAGCGTCTCGGAGCGTCCTTCGCGCAGCCGTTCCAGATGCCGCTCGGTTGCAGCGAGCTCGGCGTTGCGCAGCTCGGCTTTCTGATCGAGCAGCCGATGCGCCTGCTGGGCATCGCCCGACATGAAGATGCCGAAGGCGATGCGCAGTGATTCCATGATCTGGCGATGGAACGCCTGCAGTTCGTCGGATCCTTCGAGCGAGAACTGGAAACGGCGCTTGATCTTCTTGGTCGCTAGCTCGCTGAGGTTCTTGTCGATGATGTCGCCGATATGCTCGAGGTTGATCGCAAGCGAGATGATCTCCATCGCACGCTTGCCCTCGCGATCGTCGAGGCTGCCGCGCGTGAGCTTGGTGATGTAGAGTTTGATCGCCTCATCCAGCCGGTCGACGATGTTGTCCGTGCGCGAGACCTGATCGACCAGCCCGCGATCATTCGTCATCATCGCGGTCATGACGCTGCGCAGCATGGTCTCGACCAGATCGCCCATACGCAGCGCCTCGCGGGCCGCGTCCGCAAGCGCCAGCGACGGCGTTTCCAGCGCGGTCTCGTCGAGATAGCGCGGCTTGGCCGGATCGACCTCGGCCGGGCGGTCCGGGAACAGCCTGACCAGCAATTTCTCCATGCCGCCGAGCAGGCCGATGAAGACCACGGCCGTGCCGAGATTGAAGGCCATGTGGAACTGGGCCGTGAGCTTCGACAGGTCGGGCTGCCAGAGCTGCAGCTGCGCCGCGAGCGGATGCAGGAACGGCGCGATCAACGCGACGCCGATGATGCGGTTGAGGAGATTGCCGACCGGCAGGCGATAGCTCGCCGGATTATCGCGGCGCGCACCCTCGAACACCGGATTGACGGCGCTGCCGAGATTGGCCCCGAGCACCAGCGCCAGCGCCGCATCTGGTGTGATGAAATGCGAATAGGCGAGCGACATCACGAGGAGAACGCTGGCGACGCTGGAGTGCACGATCCAGGTGACAGCCGCACCGAAGATGATGCACAGCGTGACGTCGGCCGTGATCGCCTGCATGAAGACACGCATCGCAGGCGCCTGTTCGGCGGGCGCGAGGGTGTCGATCAGGATGTGCAGCGACAGCAGCATCAGGCCGAGGCCGATCGAGACCCGGCCGAGGTCCTTGATGCGCGATCGCGGTCCGCTGCGGAACGCCACCAGCCCGAGCACGAACAGCACCGGCGCAACGGCCGCCACATTGAACGACAGCACCTGGACGATCAGCGTGGTGCCGATATTGGCGCCGAGCATGATCGCGAGCGCCGGGATCAGGCCGACGAGGCCTTCCGCCGCGAACGACGTGGTGATCAGCGCGGTCGCGGTGCTGCTCTGGAGCAGGGCGGTCAGGCCGAGGCCGGCCGCGAGCGCGCTGAAGCGGTTGCGCAGCGCGTGCGACAACAGCAGCCGGAGATCCGGTCCGAACGCGCGCAGGATGCCGCTGTGGACCATATGCAGGCCCCACAGCAGCAACGCGACGCCGCCCATCAGATCCAGAAGAGCCATGATTCCCGTTCGTGTCCGCAACCTCTGCAGCGGAGGCTACGCCCAATCGGCTTGGGATCAACGTGATTTTGTCGGCGACGCCTGCCTGATCGCAGGGCGTTCCCTGGTGGTAACGAAGCGGTTAAGCCGCGTTGAAGGCCGCAAAGCCGCGATCGAGATCGGCCTTGAGATCCTCGGTGTTCTCCAGGCCGATGTGCAGCCGCAGCGTGGGCCCGCCGGGCGTCCATGACGTGGCGGTGCGGTAGCTCGTGCAGTCGAACGGGATCGCGAGACTCTCGAAGCCGCCCCAGGAGTAGCCCATGCCGAACAAGGTCAGCGCGTCGAGCATCGCATCAACGGCCGCCTGCGGCTTTGGCTGCAGCACGATGCTGAACAGGCCGGACGCGCCGGTGAAATCGCGCTTCCAGATCGCATGTCCCGGATGACTCTCTAAGGCCGGATGCAGCACCTCGATCACCTCGGGGCGCGCGGCGAGCCAGCGCGCCATCTCCAGGCCGGACTTATGATGCTGCGCCAACCGCACGCCGAGCGTCCGCACGCCGCGCAGGGCTAGGAACACGTCGTCCGGACCGGCGCAGACGCCGAGCAGACGGATGCCCTCGGAGATCAGCGGCCAGGCCTTCTCATTCGCCGAAATCGTGCCGAACATGATGTCGGAGTGGCCGCCGATATATTTGGTGGCCGCCTGCATGCTGATGTCGACGCCCTGGTCGAGCGAGCGGTGGTAGAGCGGCGTGGCCCAGGTGTTGTCGTCGATGACCAGCGCGCCATGCGCATGCGCGACCGCCGCGATGGCCGGGATGTCCGGCATCTCGAAGGACTGCGAGCCGGGCGCCTCGACAACCACGGCGCGTGTATTCGGTTTGAGCAATTGCTCAATTCCTGTGCCGATCAAAGGGTCAAAATACGTCGTCTCGACGCCATAGCGCGCCAGCATTCCGTTGCAGAAATTCCGCGTCGGCCGGTAGATGCTGTCGCAGACCAGCACATGATCGCCGGCCTTGAGGACCGACAGCAGGGTGGTCGAGATGGCCCCGAGGCCGGATGGAGCGATGCCGACGCCGGCGCATTGCGGCCCCTCGAGCGCCATCAGCACTTGCTGCAGTGCCTTCGTCGTCGGGGTGCCGTGACGGCCGTACTGGAATTCGCCGCGGTGCGCGTGCAGGTCCTCGGCCGTGGGATACAGGACGGTCGAGCCATGAACGACCGGGGGATTCACGAATCCGTGCTGCGCCTTGGTGTCCCGTCCCGCCGTCACCAGCCGTGTCTCGACGTTTTGTCGCACCGCCGCAGCGGGGTCGTTCGATGATGCCATCAGTGTGTCTTTTCTCTTGGAAGCGTGCTGGGATAGCTCAAATCAGGCGGGACTGCGGACGTTAATAACAGAATGCAGAACAGGGCCGTCAACCCCTTGACCCGGACCGCCAGTCGTTCTGTGATGCCGTCGCAATTCGATCGCTGCACGTTGAGGGGCTTGCCGCGATTTCCGCTCGATCATGCATGACGGCTCCGTTGTGCATGGTGCACGCCATATTGTTGGTATGGCGTTTGCAGAGGCGGATTCAGGTCGGCCCCAACCACGCGCTGAGATTTCATCGCTCCCCAAGGACGACCGCGAAAGGCTGTATTTATGAAACGCGTCACTCTGGCTCTCACTCTTGCTCTCGCCCCGGTGCTGGCGAGCGTCGGCGCCCAGGCCGAAACGCTCAAGACCGTCAAGGATCGCGGCATGCTCGCCTGCGGCGTCAGCCAGGGTCTGCCCGGATTCTCGAACCCGGACGACAAGGGCAACTGGACCGGGCTCGACGTCGACGTCTGCCGCGCTATTGCCGCCGCGATCTTCAACGATCCGACCAAGATCAAGTTCGTTCCGCTGTCCGCCAAGGATCGCTTCACTGCACTGCAGTCGGGCGAAGTGGACGTGCTGTCCCGCAACACGACCTGGACGCTGTCGCGTGACACCTCGCTGGGCGCGAACTTCGCCGGCATCACCTATTATGACGGCCAGGGCTTCATGGTGAAGAAGGCCCTGAAGGTCAATTCGGCGCTCGAGCTGAACAGCGCCTCGGTCTGCGTGCAGACCGGCACGACGACCGAGCAGAACCTCGCCGACTACTTCAAGGCCAACAAGATGAAGTACGAGGTGATCGCGTTCGCCGGCGCCGACGAGACCGTGAAGGCCTATGAATCCGGCCGCTGCGACGTGTTCACGACCGACGTCTCCGGCCTCTACGCCGAGCGCCTGAAGCTCTCCAATCCGGCCGACCACGTCGTGTTGCCGGAGGTGATCTCGAAGGAGCCGCTCGGTCCGATGGTGCGCCACGGTGACGACCAGTGGTTCGACATCGTGAAGTGGACCCTGTTCGGGCTGATCACGGCCGAGGAAATGGGCGTCACCCAGGCGAACGTCGACGAGATGGCGAAGTCCGACAAGCCCGACTTCAAGCGGGCCTTCGGCACCGACGGAAATCTCGGCGAGCAGCTCGGTCTCACCAAGGACTGGTTCTCGCGCATCGTGAAGGCCGTCGGCAATTACGGCGAGATGTACGACCGCAATGTCGGCGCCGGCTCCAAGCTGCAGATCGCGCGCGGGCTGAACCAGCTCTGGAACAAGGGCGGCCTGCAATACGCACCGCCGATCCGCTAACAGCTGCACGATCTCGGGGCTGCGGCGAATGAGCATCGAAGCAAGGCTACCGCCTCCGCAATATGGGCTTCGGCTGAAGCGCATGCTGGGGGGCAAGGCAGGATGGAACGGCATCATCCTGCAGATCCTGTTCGTCGCAGTCTTGGTGTGGGTTGGCTATGAGATCATAGCCAACGCACGCAGCAACCTGGCCGCCCAACGCATCACGTCGGGATTCGGGTTTCTCAACAACACGGCCGGGTTCGACGTGAACCAGGCCTTGATCAGCTACTCCGGCTCGGACAGCTATAGCCGCGTGCTGATCGTCGGCGTTCTCAATACGCTGCTGGTGTCGGTCATCGGCATCGTGCTGGCGACGATCCTCGGCTTTCTCGTCGCGCTCGGCCGGCTGTCTCCCAATGCTCTGCTGTCGCGTGTGTCGGGCGCCTATGTCGAGCTGATCCGCAACCTGCCTCTGTTGTTCCAGATCCTGTTCTGGTACCTCGCGGTGCTAGCGGCCCTGCCGGGACCGCGGCAGAGCATTTCGCTGTTCTCGACCTTCTTCCTCAACAACCGCGGCTTCATCGTTCCACGTGCGGTCGAGGAGCCCGGCCTGATGCCGTTCCTGATCGCGCTCGGTGTCGCGATCGTCGCCTCGATCGGTCTGCGCTTCTACGCACGACGCGAATTGTTCGTGCGCGGCCATGCGATGCGAATCTGGCCCTACGTGTTGGGGATGCTGATCGGCCTGCCGCTCATTGCGATGCTCGTGTTCGGCGCGCCCATCGCATGGGAGGTGCCGGTGCTGAAGGGCTTCAACTTCGCGGGCGGCTCGCGGATCATTCCCGAACTCGTCGCGCTGACGCTGGCGCTGACGATGTATACGGCGTCGTTCATCGCCGAGGTCGTCCGCGCCGGCATCCTCTCCGTGCACAAGGGACAGATGGAGGCGGGGCTGTCGCTCGGCCTCAGCCGCGGCACCGTGCTGCGACTGATCGTCGTGCCGCAGGCGCTGCGCGTCATCCTGCCGCCGCTGACCAATCAGTATCTCAACCTGACCAAGAACTCGTCGCTCGCGGTGGCGATCGGCTATCCCGACCTGGTGTCGGTGTTCGCCGGCACCACGATGAGCCAGACCGGGCAGGCGATCGAGATCATCGGCATCACGATGGGCGTCTATCTGGCGCTGTCGCTGATCACGAGCGCGCTGATGAGCTTCTACAGCTGGCGCCTTGGCAAGAGACTTGGTGCATGACGATTCGGTGCATGAAGATGATTGAGCGCATGACGAGATTTGGCGCATGACCGATATCACCGCTTCAACCTTCATTCGTCAGGACATGGCCGGGGAACGTCCCGCGCCGGTCAAGACGACGGGCTTCGTCGGATTCGTTCGCACCAAGCTCCTGAACTCGCCGACCAACATCCTGCTCACGCTGGTGAGCGCGCTGTTGATCTGGTTCACCGTGATCCCGGCCTTGAAGTTCATGCTGGTGGATGCGGTCTGGGTCGGCAAGGATCGCGATGCCTGTCTGGCTGAGAACGCAGGGCGTGCGGTCGGCGCTTGCTGGCCCTACGTTTCGGCGAAGTTCGGACAGTTCATGTACGGCTTCTACCCGGAGGCGGAGCGCTGGCGGGTCAATCTGACCTATGTTCTTGCGGTGGTGCTGTTGGTGCCGCTGCTGATCCCGAAGCTTCCGGCCAAGGGACTGAATGCGGGGCTGTTCTTCTTCGCGCTGCCGGTGGTCGCGTTCTTCCTGCTGTATGGCGGCGGCCTGTCTGGATTTGGCGTGAGCTGGACGACCAGCACGCTGCAGCTGTTCGTGGAGAGCATCGATACCGCAGGCAATGCGCTGGTCCGGGCCGGCGAAAGCGTGCCTGTCGTGGGCATGCTGCTGTGGCTGCTCGGCAAGCTCGTCGTCCTGATCGGAACGCTGTTCTCGCTGGTGATCTGGCCGCTGGTCTGGATCCGCCACGAGATTCAACAGTCTCATCAGCCGGTCTGGAATGATCTCATCCTCTCCGCCATCGTCGCCATGGCGCTGGTGTTCGTGATCGGCGGCGGGAGGAGGGCATTGCGCAGCGTCGTCGCGGCGGCTGCGACCTTCGTCGGCATCGGCATCGTCATCGCCCTCATGGGACTCGATCACGGCGGACTGCAGATCGTCGATACCAGGCTGTGGGGCGGCATGCTGGTGACGCTGGTGGTCTCGGTCATCGGTATCGTCGCTTCGATGCCGATCGGCATTGCGCTGGCGCTCGGCCGGCGCTCGACGATTCCGCTGATCCGCATCTTCTCGATCGCCTTCATCGAGCTCGTGCGCGGCGTGCCGCTGATCACCGTGCTGTTCTTCGCGACCTACATGCTGCCGCTGTTCCTGCCCGGCAATGTCAGGGTGGACGGGTTGGTGCGCGCATTGATCGGCGTCGCGCTGTTCTCCGGCGCCTACATGGCGGAGGTGATCCGCGGCGGCCTGCAAGCCATTCCGCGCGGGCAGGCGGAGGCGGCGAGCGCGCTCGGCCTGTCCTGGTGGAAGACGACGAGCTTCATCGTCCTGCCGCAGGCGCTGCGCCACGTCATCCCCGGCATCGTCAACAGCTTCATCTCGCTGTTCAAGGACACCTCGCTGGTGTCGATCGTGGCGCTGTTCGACCTCTTGGGCAGCCTCAAGGCCTCGTTCGCCGATCCGGTCTGGGCGACGCCGACGACGGCCTTTACGGGGTTCGCCTTCACCGGACTGATCTACTTCGCCTTCTGCTTCGGCATGTCACGCTACTCCCTGCTCGTCGAGCGCCGTCTCAACGCGCACCGGCGCCACTGAACACAAGCTCACCCGAGTAACCGACCTATGGCTGCAAATTCGGCTGCTAACTCCATCGTCAGCATCTCCGCGCTCAACAAATGGTATGGCGAGTTTCACGTCCTGCGCGACATCAACATGTCGGTCGGCAAGGGCGAGCGCATCGTGATCTGCGGACCGTCCGGCTCCGGCAAATCGACGCTGATCCGCTGCATCAACGCGCTCGAGGAGTTCCAGGAGGGCGAGATCAATGTCGACGGCATCGACCTCGGTCCGAACCTCAAGCGGGTGGACGAGGTTCGCCGCGAGGTCGGCATGGTCTTTCAGAGCTTCAATCTGTTTCCGCACCTGACCGTGCTGGAGAACTGCACGCTCGCACCGATCTGGGTGCGCAACATCCCGCAAAAGGAAGCCGAGGCGACCGCGATGAAGTTCCTGGAGCGAGTTAAGATCCCGCATCAGGCGCAGAAATATCCGGGCCAGATGTCCGGCGGTCAGCAGCAGCGCGTGGCGATCGCCCGCGCGCTGACGATGAACCCGAAGGTCATGCTGTTCGACGAGCCGACATCGGCGCTCGATCCGGAGATGGTCAAGGAGGTGCTCGACACCATGGTCGACCTCGCCAAGGAGGGCATGACCATGCTGGTCGTCACCCACGAGATGGGCTTCGCCCGCGAGGTCGCCAACCGCGTCGTGTTCATGGACGCCGGCCAGATCATCGAGTCGAACACGCCGCAGGAATTCTTCGCCAATCCGCAGCATGCCCGCAGCAAGCTGTTCCTCAGCCAGATCCTGCGGCATTGAGGAGAGGCGAATAGCGAGCTGCGAATAGGACGATAGTTTGCTCGCTATTCGCTATTCGCGCTCACACGAACGGCGGCGTGATGCCGCTGCGGCGCTCCAGCCATTCCGGCACCGGCAGGTTCTTCGAGCGCATGAAATCCGGATTGTACAGCTTCGACTGATAGCGCGTGCCGGAGTCGCACAGGATCGTCACGATGGTGTGGCCGGGCCCGAGCTTCCGGGCGAGCTGCACTGCGCCGGCGACATTGACGCCGGTCGAGCCGCCGAGGCACAGACCTTCATGCTGCACGAGATCGTAGATCGTGTTGACGGCCTCTTCGTCCGACACGAGGAAGGCGTCGTCGACCTTCGCGGTCTCGATCACCGGCGTCACGCGGCCGATGCCGATCCCCTCGGTGATGGAATCGCCGGGCGTTGATTTGACCTCGTGGTTCTTGAACCAGTTGTACATCGCAAAGCCGTGCGGGTCGGCGCAGGCGGTGACGATGTCCTTGTTCCTGTCCTTGAGGTAGCGGCTCGTGCCGGCGATGGTGCCGCCGGTGCCGACGGCGCAGATGAACGCATCGACCTTGCCGTCGGTCTGCTCCCATATCTCCGGCCCCGTCGACTCGTAATGCGCCTTGGCGTTGTCGAGATTGTTCCACTGGTCAGCGAACAGCACGCCGTTGGGCTCGGTCTTGCGCAGCTCATCGGCGAGCCGGCGGCCGACATGCTGATAGTTGTTGGGATTGCTGAACGGCAGCGCGGGCACTTCGACGAGATCCGCGCCGCACAGACGCAGCATGTCCTTCTTTTCCTGGCTTTGCGTCTCCGGGATCACGATCAGGGTGCGATAGCCGCGCGCGCTGGCGACGACGGCAAGGCCGATGCCGGTGTTGCCGGCGGTGGCTTCGACGACGAGCCCGCCGGGCTTGAGATCGCCGCGCTTCTCGGCTTCCAGGATCATCCATTTGCCGGCGCGGTCCTTCACCGACTGGCCGGGATTCATGAACTCGGCCTTGCCGAGAATAGTGCAGCCCGTTGCCTCCGAGGCACGCTTGAGCTTGATCAGGGGCGTGTTGCCGATCGCCTGAACGACGTCGTTTCTTATGGCCATTTTCAAATACCTTGGGCAGCTTCCTCAACCAGATCTAGGAAGACCCTAGCCCAGTCTCCAGTGCGGCGTAAGCCGCCGGCATCAGGCCCCTGATTTGGCGAACACGACCTGTCGTACGTCGATGTTCCCCGACAGGAAACCTGCTTCGCAATAGGAGAGATAATACTCCCACAGCCGGCGGAAGCGTTCGTCGAAGCCTGATGGCGTCAAGTCCGGCCAAGCCGCGCGAAAATTGTTGCGCCAGATCGCCAGTGTCTTGGCATAATCTTCCCCGAAGATGCGCTCGCGGATGACGGGTATGCCAAACCGTTCGCCGAGCGACTTCAGGATCTGCGGCGTCGGCAGCATGCCGCCGGGGAAGACGTAGCGCTGGATGAAGTCGACTTCGCGCCGATAGTGGTGAAACAGGCTGTCCTGGATGGTAATCGCCTGGACACCCGCGAGCCCACCGGGCAGCAGCCGGTCTCGCAGCTGCGAGAAATATTTCGGCCAGAACTCTTCGCCGACCGCCTCGATCATCTCGATCGACGCGATGCGGTCGTAACGGTCGCGCTCGTCGCGATAATCCTGCAAGCGGATCTCGACCTTCTCGGCAAGCCCGGCCTCATGGATGCGGCGCTGCGCGAAGTCGCGCTGCTGCTCGCTGATGGTCAGCCCCACCACGTTGGTGCCGAACGTCTTGGCCGCGTATTCGGCGAAGCCGCCCCAGCCGCAGCCGATTTCCAGCAGCGTCTGCCCGGGCTTCAGATCGATCGCCTCGGCCAGCCGCTTGTACTTGTTGGTCTGCGCGGCCGTGAGGTCGGTGGTGTGCTCCTCGAACAGCGCCGAGGAATAGGTCATGCTCGGGTCGAGCCAGGACGAGTAGAACGCATTTCCGATATCGTAATGGGCGTAGATGTTGCGCTTCGCCTGGCGCTTGGTGTTGCGGTTGAACCAGTGCCGCACCAGCTGGGCGAACCGGATCAGCGGCTTGTCCTCCAGCATCGATTGCAGCAGATGCTGGTTGACGCAGAACAGATAGAGAAACTGCGTCAGGTCCGGCGTGTCCCAGTCGCCGTTGAGATAGGCCTCGGCGATGCCGATGTCGCCGCCGTTGATGATGCCGGCGGCGAAGCCGTAATTGGCCAGGATCATCGCAGCCGCGGGCCCGGGCTCGGCCCCGCCGAGCCGGATGATCCGGCCGTCGGGCAGGGTGACATCGAGCGTGCCCTTTCGCAGCCGCGAGCCGAAGCCCAGCGCAAGCCGCGGCAGGCGGGGCAGATCGGCGAGCACCTTGTCGACGGTATCGGGAGTGACGGGGATGACGTCCGGCATGGCAGGTCCATTCACGCAAACGGCCCGGCGTCCGAGCCCCCCATGCGGCTGCCGGTGAGGCGCCATCGGGTGGTTGGCTGGAGCAGAGCGCGCTGCCCGTTTCCGGTCAGCGCTGCGATATATAAGCGTGGCTGTCGTTTCTCGCCAAGCCGGTATCGGTTCCCGAACTCGTCGTGCCGCCGCGCGGAACGAGCCGGACGCCCTTGATCCAGAGCCGCAGCGCCTCCCAGTGGATGGCGCCGAAGATCTTCAGGGTGACGAGGGGCAGCGAGCCAAACGTCGCGAGCAAGGCACGCGACGTCAGGCTGCGGCGACGCCCGAAGAAGGTGGCGGCAAGCAGCGGTCCGTCGGCTCCGGTCTCCAGAATCCGCAACTTCACGATGTCGTCGGGCGGCGTGACACGGAAGTGGTAGCGCATCGCCATGTCGATGAAGGGCGAGACGTAGAAGGTCTTGTCCTGCTCCTGGCGCAGCCCTGCCTCGGTGAGGTGGTTCGGCCCGACCGGCAGCACATAGGGCTTGATCTCGCCGAAGGTGTTGCGGACCTCGTAGATCATCAGCGCCAGCGCGCAGTCGCTGCGATAGCAGAAATACACCGACAGCGGATTGAAGACGTAGCCGAGCAGTCGTGGATAGCACAGCAGCAGAACACGTCCGCCGCTGAGATCGACGCCGTGCTCCGACGCGCAGGCCTTCGCGTAGGCCAGCAGCGAGGAGCCGTCGCGCGGCCCATGATCGCGCTCGTGAAAGCTGTAGAGCGCGCGGCGGTTGACGCCGAACAGCGCAGACTGCCGGTCCGCCTCGTCGAGCCGGCCGAGATCAATGAGCAGGCTCATCACCCGATACTGGAAACGATGCGCGGTCGGTCGCATGCGGGCATGCATGACATCGCCGACATAGAGCGCGGCTGCCGACGTCTGAGGTCCGGGTTGGTCGGTATCCATCTCGTGCCTATTCCGCAGCTTCTGCGAGCTCGGCGGGAAGCCCGCGCCACGGCACGGTCGCGCCGAGTGCCTCCGCCACAGCGAGGCCCGAGCGCAGCCCGTCCTCGTGGAAACCATAGCCGGTCCAGGCGCCGCAGAACCAAGTATGACGCTGCCCCTGAATCGTTGCCAGACGCTTCTGCGCCGCAAAGGCGGCAGCGGTGTATTGCGGATGCTCACAGACATATTTGCCGAAAGTCAGCTCCGGGGCCGGAGCGAAGGGGGGATTGAGGCTGACGAACAGCGGCTTGTCGTGGTCGATGCCCTGCAGATTGTTCATCCAATAGGTCACAGCCACGTCGTTCATCGGAACGCCCTCGCGCTGCCAGCGCAGGAAATTCCACGACGCCCAGGCGCGGCGCCGCTTCGGCATCAGCCGGCTGTCGCGGTGCAGATAGATCGTGTTGGGCGAGTATTTGATCGCGCCGAGCACGCTGCGCTCGTGCTCGTCCGCGTCGGAGAGCATGGCGAGGGCCTGGTCGCTATGCGCGGCGATCACGACATGATCGTAGGTCTCGCGGTGGCCGCTACTGTCCTGAACAACGACCCCATGGGCCGTGCGCTCGATGCGCGTGACAGCGCTGCCGAGCCTGACGTGATTGCGGAAGCTCGCCGTCAGCTTCTCGACATAACGGCGGCTGCCTCCCTTGACGGTGCGCCAGACCGGGCGATCATACTGCAGCAACCGATGGTTGCTGAAGAAGGCCACAAAATTCTCGGCCGGAAAATCCAGCATCTCGGACGCCGGCGCCGACCAGATCGCGGCGCCCATCGGCGCCAGATAATCGGTGAGCAGGCGTGGGGCGAAATGGTTGCGGCGGAAATAGTCGCCGAGCGTGAGCCCCTCCAGGCGGCCCGCCTTGAAATCGGCGGTGCTCTGCTCGTTGAAGGTGAGGATATCCCTGAGCATCCACAGATAGGATGTCGACAGCAGGTTGCTCGGTTGGGCGAACAGCCCCTTGGCGGTATCGAGCCAGGTGTCGCCGCCGCCCTTCCATTCGAAGCGGCCGGCATCCGCCGTGACGGCGAAGCTCATGCTGCTGTCGACCGTCTCGACGCCGAGGTGATCGAACAGCGCCGTCAATTCCGGATAATTCAGCTGATTGTAGACGATGAAGCCGATGTCGACCGAGACCGGGGTGCCGGCATAATCGATGGTCACGGTGTGGCTGTGGCCACCTGGACGGAGATCGCGCTCATAAACGGTGATCGGATAACGCTTCGCCAAGGACCAGGCCGCGGCATTCCCCGCAATACCCGTTCCAACCACCGCAACTCGCATAGACGTCCCCCCTCAAGTTCACGTGCAAGTTACGGGGCCGCCGCTAAAGGGTTTCAGAGCGCGTTCCAACCGTCACACCACACCCCAAAATCGCACGCGACAGATGAAATCTTGGTAAGGCTGTCCGCGCGGGCGGACGGCGCATTTGCCGGAAAACCCGCTGAATTACGGGAGAATCGGCGATTCGGAGGGACTCGTCGGGGCGTTGACGGCCCGGGGACAGGGCAGCTGCAGGGCTGTCCGGCGCTATGGGCTGCGGCTAGAATGATTCCCAAGACTACAGGGAAGCATCACGCCAGTGTCCATCGTGCCGATTGCCGTCGACGAGCCTTGCCGCGCGTCCGTTCACACGCGGACCGTCGCCGGAAAGCATGACAACCGCGCGTCGGTTGGCCTGCGGCATTTCGTCCGCTTGATCGCCGCGCTGGGATTGGCGGCGAGCTCCGCCGGTTGTCTGCTGACGCAGGATATCCCTGATCCCGCCCTCGATCTGCCCAAGCGCTACAAGTCCGCGTCCGGGCCGGACATGGCCGCGCCGCCGACGCTGGACTGGTGGCGCGGCTTCGGCTCCCGCGAGCTGACCCAGCTGATGGAGGAGGCGCAGAGCGTCAACCTCGATATTGCCGCCGCCGTGGCGCGGTTCAGGCAGGCCGACGCGCTGGCGCGGCAAGCCGGCGCGGCGCTGCTGCCGAGCCTGTCGACCGGAGGGCAGGAGACCTATTCGCGCACCTCGGGCTCGAGCTCGAGCGGGCTCACCAATGGCGGCCGCGAGGTCGTCAACTACCAGGCGTCGCTGTCGGCAAGCTATCAGCTCGACTTCTTCGGCCAGAACCGCGACGCGTTGCAGGCGGCCGAGGAAACGGCGGTCGCCAACCGTTTCGATCGCGACGTGACCCAGCTGACCACGCTGGCCACGGTCGCCAACGCCTATTTCCAGGTGCTCGCCGCGCAGGATCGCATCCGCACCGCCGAGCGCAACATCGCCAGCGCCACGCGGGTGCTCGATGCGATTCGCGAGCGGCAGAAGGCGGGCACCGGCAACGATCTCGACGTGGCCCAGCAGGAGAGCGTGCTCGCCAACCAGAAGGCCGCGGTGCCGCCGCTGCGCCAGACGCTCGATCAGAACGTCAATGCGCTCGCCGTGCTGGTGGCGCGTTCGCCGGAAGGCATCCGCATCTCCGGCGGGTCGCTCGACCAGATCAGGACGCCGCGCGTCACGCCGGGACTGCCGTCGGAGCTGCTGACGCAGCGGCCCGACATCCGCAGGCAGGAAGCCCAGCTCGCCTCGGCCACCGCGAATGTCGGCAGCGCACGGGCGCAGTTCTTTCCGAGCATCCAGCTGACCGGCAATGGCGGCTACCAGAGTGCCGCGCTGGTCTCGCTGTTTCAGCCGCATGCGGCGTTCTTCAGCCTGGCCGGCAGCCTGACCCAGCCGATCTTCGATGGCGGCCGGATCCTCGGCAATTTCGAGAACGCCAAAGCGCGCCAGGACGAGCTGCTGCAGACCTATCGCAAGACGGTCATCCAATCGTTCACCGACGTCAACAATGCACTGTTCGCGATCAAGCAGACCACGTTGCGGCTGCAACTGCAGCGGCAGGTCGTCGCCTCCTCGCGCCGGGCCTTCGAACTGTCGGAGCAGCAGCTGCGCGCGGGAACCGCCGACATCGTGACCGTCTTGAACACGCAATTGACGCTGTTCCAGGCCGAGGATGCGCTATGGCAGGCGCAGCTCGCGCGCCTGCAGGCGTATGTCAGCCTGTACCAGGCGCTCGGCGGCGGCTGGGAGCCGCGCATGGAGAAGTCGGCCGATGCTCTTTAAACCGGACGAGAAGGGAGCAGGGGCGGTGAAGCGCGTGCGGACCAGCGTGGCCCGCCGGCTGGTCTCGATCACGATCACGCTGCTGGTCCTGGGAGGGCTCGGCTATATCGGCTGGACGGCCATGCAGCAGAAGCAGCAGGCCAACAATCGCTTCGCGCGGCCCGACCTTCCGGTGCCGGTCCTCGCGGCATCGCCTGTCGTCAAGGACGTGCCCGTCTATCTCGACGGCGTCGGCGCGGTGCGCGCGCTGAACACGGTGACGGTGCGATCGCAGGTCGACGGCAAGCTGATCGCGGTCAATTTCGTGGAGGGCCAGGACGTCAATCAGGGCGATGTGCTCGCCGAGATTGATCCCGCGATCTATCAGGCGCAGTATGACCAGGCGGTGGCCAAGAAGGCCCAGGACGAGGCGCAGCTCGCCAACCAGAAGCTCGATCTCGCCCGCTACGAGCAGCTCGCCGCCAGCAGCGCCGGCTCCAAGCAGCAGGCCGACACCCAGCGCGCGGTGGTCGCCCAGCAGCAGGCGCTGATCAAGGCCGACCAGGCCGCCATCGACAACGCGGCGGCGACGTTGAGCTACACCAAGATCGTGGCGCCGCTGTCGGGACGGGCAGGCCTGCGGCAGGTTGACAAGGGCAACATCATCCATTCGTCAGATACGACCGGCCTCGTCGTGATCACGCAGTTGCAGCCGATCGCGGTGCAGTTCAGCCTGCCGCAACAGCAGATCATGCGGGTCAATGCCGCCTCCGCGAAGGGGGCGCTCGCCGTCGACGTGTTCGGCAATGACGGCGTGACGGTGATCGATACCGGCACGTTGCGCGGCATCGACAACCAGGTCGATCAGACCACCGGCACACTGAAGCTGAAGGCGGAGTTTCCCAATGCCAAGTTTCAGCTCTGGCCCGGCCAGTTCGTGAATGTCCGTCTCAAGGTCGAGACGCTGACGCAGGCGTTGACGGTGCCAACCTCGGCCGTGCAGCGCGGGCCCGCCGGTACGTTCAGCTACGTGATCGGCGAGGGCGACATCGCCTCGGCGCATCCGGTGACGGTGGTGCAGCAGAACGAGAGCGAGGCGGTGATTGCGAGCGGCTTGAGCCCGTCCGATCGCGTGATCACGACCGGCTTCGCCAATCTCTCCGACGGCGCCAAGGTCGTGGTCGGCCGCGCCGACCAGGCGCCGCAGGTCGACCTCGCGCCGCGCAAGCGCGGCCGCAATCCTCAAGGAAAGGATCAAGCCAAGGACCAAGCCAAGGACCAGGCGAGAGATCCGGCAAAGGACCAGGCAAAGGAGGGCGGTGTGCCTCCGGACGGGGCGCCGAAGGATGGCGAGCGTCGCCGGCGACCGCAAGCCGAAGGGGCATCCGATGCGTCCGGGGCGCCTTCGAAGGGCGGTGGCGAGCAGGGGCGTGGTGCGAGGCCGCAGCCATGACGCAACCGACAGAGTGACGGGGCCGTCGCGATGAGCGTCTCCGAACCCTTTATCCGCCGGCCGATCGCGACGTCGTTGCTCGGCGTTGCGCTGTTGATCGGCGGCCTGCTCGGCTATCTCGCGCTGCCGGTCTCGGCGCTGCCGCAGGTCGATTTTCCGACCGTGCAGGTGACGACGCAGCTGCCCGGCGCCAGCCCCGACGTGATCGCCTCGCTGATCACCGCGCCGCTGGAGCGGCAGCTCGGCCAGATTCCTTCGCTGTCGGTCATGAACTCGACGAGCTCGTTCGGCGTGAGCCAGATCTCGCTGCAGTTCGATCTCGGGCGCGACATCGACGGTGCCACGCAGGATGTCCAGGCCGCGATCAATGCCGCCGCCGGTGTGCTGCCGAAGTCGCTGCCCTATCCGCCGACCTACGCCAAGGTCAATCCGGCCGATGCGCCGGTGATGACGCTCGCGCTGACCTCCGACACGATCTCCCTGCGCGCGATGAGCGACATGGCCGACACCATCCTGGCGCAACGGCTGAGCCAGGTCTCCGGCGTCGGCCGTGTGTCGGTGCTCGGCGGATTGAAGCCCGCGGTGCGCGTACAGGCCGATCTGGCGCGGCTCGCCGCCTATGGCATCTCGATGGAAGATCTCCGCGCGGCCATCGCGGGAGCCAACGTCTCCGGTCCCAAGGGCTCGCTCGACGGCGCACAGCAGGCCTATCTGATCACGGCGAACGACCAGATCGCCGCCGCCGACGCCTACAAGCCGATCATCATCGCCTATCGCAACGGCTCTCCGGTGACGATCGGCGACGTCGCCACCATCGTCGACGGGCTGGAGAACGACCGCACCGGCGGCTGGTACCAGGGCGTGCCCGCCGTCATCCTCGACATCCAGCGCCAGCCCGGCGCCAATGTCATCGAGGTCGTCCGGCAGATCCGGGAGGAGATCCCCAAGCTGCAGCGGACGATCCCGGCCGGCGTGAAGCTCGCCATCGTCAGCGACCGCACCGTGACCATCCGCGCCTCCGTGCACGACGTGCAGTTCACCCTGGTGCTCAGCGTGGTGCTGGTCACGCTGGTGGTGCTGCTGTTCCTGCGTTCGATGCGCGCGACGATCATTGCCGGCGTGGCGCTGCCGCTGTCGCTGATCACGAGCTTCGGCGTGATGTATTTCGCCGGCTTCAGCCTCGACAATCTCTCGCTGATGGCGCTGACGATCGGCACCGGCTTCGTCGTCGACGACGCCATCGTGATGATCGAGAACATCGTCCGCCACATGGAGGATGGCGAGAGCGCGATGGACGCGTCGCTGCGCGGCGCGCACGAGATCGGCTTCACGGTGATCTCGCTGACGGTGTCCCTGATCGCGGTGTTCATCCCGCTGCTGTTCATGTCGGGCCTCGTCGGCCGCATGTTCCGCGAATTCGCGCTGACGCTCACGATCGCGGTGGTGACATCCGCGGTGGTGTCGCTGACCTTGACGCCGATGATGTGCTCGCGGCTTTTGAAGCACACCAGCGAGGAGTGGGTGCTGCCGGGGCTGAACGCGATCAGCCGCTTCATTGATCGCACCGTGGCCGTCTATCATCGCAGCCTTTTGTGGGTGCTGGACCGCCAGACCGAGACCCTGGTCGTGACCTTCGCGACCCTGGCGGCGACGCTCGCGCTCTACATCGTCGCGCCGAAGGGCTTCCTGCCGCTGCAGGACACCGGCTCGATCACGGCGGTGACCGAGGCCGGGCCGGATGTCTCGTTTGCGGAGATGAGCCGGCGGCAGGCGGAGATCTCAGCGGCGATCCAGGCCGATTCCGACGTCGTCGGCGTGGTCTCGGTGATCGGCGCCGGCTCGGTCAATCCGACCACCAATGTCGGCCGCCTCGTCCTGACCTTGAAGCCGCTCGGCGAGCGCAAGGACGGTGTGGCCGACGTGATCAATCGGCTGAAGCAGAAGACATCGGGCGTGCCCGGCATGACCGTGTACTTCCAGCCGGTGCAGGACGTGCAGATCTCGACCCAGGCGAGCCGCTCGCAATATCAGTACACGCTGACCGGCGCCGACGCTGCCGAAGTGGCGAAGTGGGCCGGGCAGCTCGTGGGCGAGATGCGGCGCGATCCGCTGTTCCGCGACGTCTCGTCCGAGGCGCAGGAGGGCGGGCTGCGCGCCGATCTGACGATCGACCGCCAGCGCGCCGGCCAGCTCGGAGTCAGCCTGCAGGCCGTCACCGACACCCTCAATGACGCGTTCGCGCAGCGGCAGATCTCGACGATCTATGGCCAGGCCAACCAGTACCGTGTCGTGCTGGAGGCGCTGCCGATGTATCAGCGCGATCCCTCGATCCTGTCGAAACTCTATCTGCCGGGTGCGGGCGGCCAGGTGCCGCTGTCGGCGGTGGCGACTCTCAAGCGCACGACCACGCCGCTCGCGATCTCGCATCAGGCGCAATTCCCGGCGGTCTCGCTCAGCTTCAATCTCGCGCCCGGCGTCGCGCTGAGCGAGGCGGTGGAGGCGCTTCACGCCACCGAGAACCGCATCGGGATGCCCGGCAGCATCATCGGGGTCTACTCCGGTGATGCCGCCGAGTTCGCCAAATCGCTCGCCGGCCAGCCCTGGCTGCTGCTCGCCGCCGTCATCACGATCTACATCGTGCTCGGCGTGCTCTATGAGAGCTACATCCATCCGATCACGATCCTCTCGACGCTGCCGTCGGCTGGTGTCGGCGCCATCCTGGCGCTGATGCTGTTCGGGCAGGATCTGTCGGTGATCGGGCTGATCGGCATCATCCTGCTGATGGGCATCGTCAAGAAGAACGCGATCATGATGATCGACTTCGCGCTCGAGGCCGAGCGGCACGAGAGCCGCACGCCGACCGACGCGATCGTGCAGGCGTGTCTGTTGCGCTTCCGTCCCATCATGATGACGACGCTGGCCGCGCTGTTCGGCGCACTGCCGCTGGCGATCGAGAGCGGCACCGGCTCGGAGCTGCGCTTCCCGCTCGGCATCTCCATCATCGGCGGCCTGCTGCTCAGCCAGTTGCTGACGCTCTACACGACCCCGGTGATCTACCTCGCGCTCGACCGCATCAACCGCCGCTTCGAGCGCGCGCCGCTGCCGGCGCCCGATCTGCCGTCGCCGCCGATCGCGGGCGCGACCGAAGGCATCCAGTAATGGCCTCGATCTCCGAGCCGTTCATTCGCCGGCCGGTCGGCACCACCTTGCTCTCGATCGGCCTGTTCCTGATCGGCATCGTCGCCTACATCTTCCTGCCGGTGGCGCCGGTGCCGAACGTCGACTTCCCGTCGATCTTCGTCAGCGCCTCGCGGCCCGGTGCTGACCCATCGGTCATGGCGGCGACGGTGGCGGCCCCGTTGGAGCGGCGGCTCGGCGAGATCGCGGGGGTCGACCAGATCACCTCGACGAGCTCGCTCGGCATCACCAACATCCAGATCCAGTTTTCGATCGGCCGCGACATCGACAAGGCGGCGCGTGACGTGCAGGCGGCGATCAACGCCGCGCTGTCGGACCTGCCGAGCGACCTGCCGGCATTGCCGCGCTTCCGCAAGGCAAACACCGCAGCCGCTCCCGTGTTCGTGCTGGCGCTGACCTCGAAGACGATGACGCCGAGCGCGATGTACGACGTCGCCGACACCGTGCTGGCGCAGCGGCTTTTCCAGGTGCCGGGCGTGGGCAACGTCACGGTCAGCGGCGCCGATCAGCCGGCTGTGCGCATCGCCCTCAACCCGGTGTCGCTCGCCAATGCCGGCATTGCGACCGACGACGTGCGCCTGGCCATCGTCAACGCCAATCCGATCGGGCCGGTCGGCATCTTCGAAGGCGGCCGGCAGAGCGAGACCATCGCAGTCAACAGGCAGATGCGGACGGCGGCCGAATTCCGCGACATCCTGATCAAGAGCAGCAATGGCAGCTTCGTGCGCCTGGCCGATGTCGCTGATGTCGAGGACTCCGTTCGCAACGTGCGCTCGATCGCCTGGTTCAACAAGCAGCCGGCGGTGCTGATCCAGATCGCCAAGCAGGGCGATGCCAACGTCATCGAGACCGTCGACCGGGTCAAGGCGCTGATCCCCGAGCTCAAGCAGTGGATCCCTGCGGGAATCGAGATCTCGACCCTGATCGACCGCACCGGCACGATCAGGGCTTCGGTCGAGGACATGCAGTGGACCCTGCTTGCGACCGCCGTGCTGGTGATGGTGGTCGTGTTCGTGTTCCTGAGACGCCTCGTGCCGACCGTGGCGGCCGGCGTCTCGGTGCCGCTGGCGCTGGCGGGCACCTGTGCCGCGATGTGGCTCGCCGGTTTTTCGATCGACAATCTCTCGCTGATGGCGCTGGCGATCTCCGTGGGCTTCGTCGTCGACGACGCCATCGTCATGATCGAGAACATGTACCGCAATCTCGAGCATGGGCTGTCGCCGATGCGCGCCGCACTCGACGGCGCGCGGCAGATCGGCTTCACGGTGCTGTCGATCAGCCTGTCGCTGGTCGCGGCCTTCGTGCCGCTGATCTTCATGGACGGCGTGGTCGGCCGCCTGCTGCGCGAGTTCTCGCTGACGCTGACCTTCGCGATCGTGGTGTCGACCCTGGTGTCGTTGACGGTCACGCCGATGATCTGCGCGCACTACATCAAGGAGACGCTGTCCGATCGCGCCACCTGGTTCGACCGTGTGGTCGAAGGCACGCTGTTCGGCATGGTCCGCTTCTATGCCTGGACCCTGCGCGGCGTGCTGCTCTACCCGTTCATGACCTTGCTGGTGTTCTTCGCCACCATCGCGCTCACAGTGACGCTCTATATCAAGGTGCCCAAGGGCTATTTTCCGACCGACGATTCCGGCTTCATCATCGGCGCGACGCGCGCCTCGGCCGACATCTCCTTCCAGTCGATGCTGGGATTGCAGCAGCGGCTCGCGGACATCGTGATGGCCGATCCTGCCGTGGCCGGTCTTGGCTCCACCATCGGGGGCGGCGGCGGGCCGGGCGGCGCGACGTCGAACCGCGGCACGATGTTCATCAATCTCAAGCCGCCGGCGGAGCGCGAGGGCGTCTCGACCCAGGCGGTGATCGATCGCCTCAGGCGCAGCCTGTTCATGGTGCCGGGCATCCGGCTGTTCATGTTCGCGGCGCAGGATGTGCGCGCGGGCGGCCGCCAGAGCGATTCCGACTATCAGTATACGCTCGGCAGCACCGATCTCGACCTGCTGCAGAAATGGGCGCCGATCGTCGCCAAGCGGCTGGAAACGGTCGAAGGCATCACCGACATCTCCAGCGATCGTGACCCGGGCGGGCTGCAGCTCGCGCTCAGGATCGACCGGCAGAAGGCGGCGAGCCTCGGCGTGCGCGTCCAGGACATCGACACCGCCCTGAACAACGCCTTCGCGCAGCGCCAGATCTCCATCGTCTACAGCCAGCGCAACCAGTACATGGTGGTGCTGGAGATCGACCCGAGATTCCAGACCGACCCGTCGAACCTCGACCGGATCTATGTGGCGGGAGCAGGGGACGCCCAGATTCCGCTGTCCGCGCTGGTGAAGGCAGAGCGCGGCCTGTCGCCGCTCGCGGTGTTTCACTCGCAGTCGCTCCCGTCGACCACAGTGTCGTTCAACCTGCTGCCGGACGTGCCGCTGCAGACCGCGACGGCCAACATCCAGCGCGCCGTCGACGAGTTGCACATGCCCGAGGGCATCCGCGGCATGTTCGACGGCAATGCCGGCGACTTCAACAAGGGCAGCGGCCGGCAGCCGCTGCTGATCCTGTCGGCGCTGGTCGCGATGTATATCGTGCTCGGCGTGCTCTATGAGAGTCTGGCGCATCCGTTGACGATCATCTCCACCCTGCCGTCGGCCGGCCTCGGCGCGTTGCTGGCGCTGCAGGTGACCAACACGCCGCTCACGGTGATCGCCTTCGTCGGCATCATCCTGCTGATCGGCATCGTCAAGAAGAACGGCATCATGCTGGTCGACTTCGCGCTCGAGGCCGAGCGCCAGCGCGGCATGTCCTCGGCGGACGCCATCTTCGAGGCCTGCCGGGTGCGCTTTCGCCCGATCCTGATGACGACCTTGGCCGCTCTGTTCGCCGGCCTGCCGCTGGTGGTCGCGACCGGCCCCGGGACCGAGCTGCGTCGGCCGCTCGGCATCACCATCATCGGCGGCCTCCTGGTGTCGCAGATTCTCACGCTCTACACGACGCCGGTGATCTACCTGTTGATCGACCGGCTGCGCCGCCGCTCCGCGCCTGAGCCGTTGGCGGCGCCGGCCGAATGAGCCGTTGTGGCGGTCGTCGCGGGCGCGTATAGGCGCGCCATGCCCGACCCACCCCCCGACCCCCCGCCGCTCGCGGCCGAGCCGCCGCCCGACTGCCCGCGCTGCCAGAAGCCCGAGCCGCTCTGCATCTGCGACAGCGTCACGCCGCTCGAGAGCCGGCTGGGGCTGCTGATCCTGCAGCATCCGCAGGAGCAGGACCGCGCGCTCGGCACGGCACGCCTCGCCGCGCAGCATTTCCAGAAAGCCGTGGTGAAGGTCGGGCTGTCCTGGCCGAGCCTCGCCAAGGCGCTTGGACGGCCGGTCGATGATCCCTCACGCTGGGCTATCCTCTATCTCGGCTCTGCCAAGGCGGCCGAGCTCGATCCCGAGAGCGAGGTCGTCGCGCTGACCCGCAAGGGCGAGGTCGCCGAGAACCAGCGCGGCATCCTCAAATCGATCGAGGGCGTAATCCTGCTCGACGGCACCTGGAGCCAGGCAAAGGCGCTGTGGTGGCGCAATCCCTGGATGCTGAAATGCCAGCGGGTGATCCTCGGCCCGCGCCGTCCTTCGCGCTACGGGCAATTGCGCCGTGAGCCCCGCAGCGATGGCTTATCGACGATCGAGGCGGCCGGCCTGCTGATGGCGGCGCTCGAACGCCGTCCGGAGATCGCTGCGACCCTCGAAGCTAGTTTCGAGCGTATGCTGGCACGGTATCGAGAGGCGGAAAAAGCCCACCCGGAGCTGACGCCCAGGCCCAAGCCCCGTGCCAAGCCGGACTGGCGCCGCCGTAAACGGCGGGTTTAGGAACCGCGGGTACGCTTCTTGCATTGCAGCATGGAAAGGATGTGAGCCATGCAGGAAGCAGAAAAGTCCAATGTGGTGCAGTTCAGGGATTACGCGCCGCGCTCGGCCGGCCGGTCCGGTTCCGACCGGGCCAATATGTCGGCGAGCGAGCGGGGCGCGGTGCTGACCTGGCCGCGGGGCCAGGCCGCTTATCCCGGCGGCATCGACGATCTCCCGGTCTAACGCCGTCTCTGGCGCAGCTGGTGGTCTAACCGCTTGATTTGATTGAGTGGAGGCCACGACCAGAATTGAACTGGTGTAAACGGTTTTGCAGACCGCTGCGTAACCACTCCGCCACGTGGCCTTATGGGCGGAGCAATATAGGCAATCGCCCGGTTAGGCAACCACTCTCGTCGTGTGGCGGACAGCAGCGGGACATCCGAGACCCATTTGATCAACTCCGCAGGCGAAGTCTGCGAGAGGCCTGCATTCCTACCGTGCGCTGCATGAGGGCGCGGCTGCAACTCGCAGCGTGACAGGTCGCAGGACGTCGTCATTCGGCTCGCTGGTGTGCAGGGTTCCATCTCGCGTCACGCGCCAGATGACTGCTGCACGCGCAATGACGCGCAGCAGCGACGATTGTTGGAAAGATCGCGGCGAAATCGCGCAGCGCGCCTTGATTTCGTCAGGTTGTGTTGTTCTAATTGTTCTATGTCAGGGTGCGTTGCGGGATGCGGGCTGAAGAACAGCATTCCCTGAACTCACACGACATCACGCGCAAAACATCACACGCAAAGAGCAGAGATGGACGATCACCCGACACGCCGTTCGGTGGTTCTCGGCACGCTTGCCGCTTGCGCATCGGTCACGAGCGCTACCGCCGATGACGATGATCCTCGCAAGGAGAAGCGGCCGCAAAAAGGCGATGTGCTCGTGTTCTCGGAGGGCGAGCGCCAGGGGCAAACGATCACGGCTGCTGATCTGAAGGCGGGTGATCCTCCGGTTCACGCCTGGCCGAAGGATGCGGCGAACGCGATCGTGCGTGATGGCTCGCGTCTGAACGAAGTGCTTCTCGTCAGACTCGATCCGAATGAGCTCGATGACGACACGCGCCCCCGCGCAGCCGAGGGCATCGTCGCCTATTCGGCGATCTGCTCGCACGCGGGATGCCCGGTGACGGCCTGGATCAAGGCCAGTGAAGGCAACGACGACGTCTTCAAATGCATGTGCCACAACTCCGAATACGACCCACGCCGCGGCGCACAGGTGGTGTTCGGTCCCGCGCCGCGCCGGCTCGCCGCGCTGCCTCTGGTCATCAAGGACGGTGCGCTCGTGGTCGCTGCCCCGTTCATCGGAAAGGTAGGTGGCCAGCAGGGCTGATGAGATCTCGTGCGCCTATCGGAACTCGCATCGTCACAGACAACGTCGTGAGCATCGCCACGACGAGCAAAGAAGCGAACAACGAAGCAGGGGAGGTTTGTCCATGTCCATCACGTCCACGACGATCAAGCAATGGCTGCTGTCGAGCGCCGTCGCATTCACCTCTCTCGCCGCGCCGGCAGCTGTGGCCGGCCCGATCGAGAGCTACAGTCCCGTCACGCCCGCTCGGCTCGAGAACCCTGAGCCCGGCAATTGGATGCTCTATCGCCGCACCTATGATGGCCAGGGCTACAGCCCGCTCGACCAGATCAACACCACCAACGTCAAGAGCATGGTGCCGGTGTGGACCTTCGCCACCGGTGTGATCGAGGGCCACGAGGCTCCGCCCCTGGTCAACAACGGCGTCATGTTCATCACCACACCGATGGGGCAGGTGATCGCGCTGAATGCCAAGACCGGCGATCAGTACTGGCGCTACAAGCGCGAGCTGCCCGACGATCTGTTCCAGCTGCATCCGACGAACCGCGGCGTCGGCTTGTGGCAGGACAAGCTCTACCTCGCCACCACGGACGACCACCTCGTCGCGCTCGACGCCAAGACCGGCAAGGTGCTGTGGGACAAGAAGGTCCAGGACTACAAGAAGGGGCAATATCTCACGCTGATGCCGCTCATCGTCGACGGCAAGGTGATGGTCGGCGGTTCCGGCGGCGAGTTCGGCGTGCGCGGCTACGTCGTGGCCTACGACGCGGAGGACGGCAAGGAGCTGTGGCGTACCTTCACCATTCCCGGCGAGGGCGAGCCCGGGCATGACACGTGGAGCGGCGATGACTGGAAGTCAGGCGGCGGCTCCGCCTGGATGACCGGCACCTACGACAAGGACACGAAGACTGTGTATTGGGGCGTCGGCAACGCCGCGCCGTGGCCGGGTGGACTGCATCCCGGCGACAATCTCTACACCAGCTCGGTGATCGCGCTCGATCCCGCGACCGGCAAGATCAAGACGCACTTCCAGTACCACCAGAACGATTCGTGGGACTGGGACGAGGTCGATGCACCGATGCTGGTCGACCTCCAGCGCGACGGTCGGAGCTTCAAGAGCCTGATCCATCCCGGTCGCGACGCGATCTTCTGGGTGCTCGAGCGCACGCCTGAGCGCATCAACTATGTCAGCGGCTGGAACTTCGTCCACACCGACGTCTGGAAGGGCATCGAGCCTGAGACGGGGCGGCCGATCGTCGATCCCGCGCACAAGCCGACGCTGGGCAAACGGGTCGACTTCTGTCCGTCGCTGTGGGGCGGCAAGGATTGGCCGTCAGCGGCCTACAGCCAGAAGACGCGCTTCGTCTATGTGCCTGCGAACGAGAATTTCTGCGGCGGCTTCACCGGCGAGAAGCTGCCGCTCGTTCCCGGGCAGCTCTGGCTCGGCACCAAGGCCGAGGACATCGGGCTGACGGTGCGGCCCGGCGCGGACCATTTCGGCGAGCTGCAAGCCTGGGATCCGGCCTCCGGAAAGAAGGTCTGGTCGCACAACTTCCCGAAGTCGCAGCTGTTCGGCTCGGTCACCGCGACGGCCGGCGATCTCGTTCTGGTCGGCGGCACCAACGACCGCATGTTCCGCGCCTTCCATGCCAAAACCGGCGAGCTCCTGTGGGAGCAGAAGACGAACTCCGGAATCATGGGCATGCCGGTCGCATACGAGGTCGATGGCACGCAGTACATCGCCGTGCAGTCCGGCTGGGGCGTCGACGCGCAACGCATCCAGGATGCGCTCGCGAAGGGGAATACCGGATTGGAGGATAACGTGCCGCAAGGCGGCGTCGTCTGGGTGTTCGCCGTCAAGAAGTAGCTGGCGTCACTTGCATGGCGGCGGCCTCGTGCCGTCGCCATGCTGTCGGCTCAAGCATCGGTCAAGGCGAGGAGGAGTGAGGCGGAGGATATGATCTGCGAATTCAGACCGCGAACGAATCCCATCCGGAAGAGAACGGCGGATACGGCTCAGCAGGCCGCGAACCAGCCATCCGGAAACGGGATCAGCGGCCAAGCGCCTTGGTTGTCGTTGGCTGCTTTGGGGAGGGGGCGAATTGAAAACAAGCGGGCCATGGAATCTGTCTCAAGCTCTGGCGCAATAGCCGTTCTTACAACGTCCATCAACAGTTCGTATTCAGCTTCGCTCATCGTCCCCTCGCGCTACCGCGAGCAGAATGACAAAGCTCCACTTTGTTCAAATTGAACGGATCATTCAAAATTTAACGATCGGGCACTCGAGACCTAATTGGTTACCGATATCTTTCGTTCCTGCCACAGGTATCGCAGTCTGCGCATGTGCGGTGTGAACGAGGTCACATCCGCTGGAACTTAATCGATCCTAGATGGCTGCTCGCGCCGAGCCTCACGCGTTCGGTGCCAGGATAAGCGGAGGTCGAAGATGAAGACGCGAATCGTACGACGAGGTGTCCCGGGCTGCCGCTCCTCGCAACGCGCGACGCTCAGGCTCTTCATTGCCCGCTATGTCCGGACCGCAGTCAAGCGGCAGACGAGACCGGTTGCGGTGCACCAGCGATAGCGGCCCATCGACGCGACGCCGACAGGCGAATCGCTGGATGCGCGCCTCAGTGGCCCACGCGGCACCTGCCCTTTGAGTTTACTGCCGCGTCATGGCCGCGACGGCGAGGGGCTCACTCTCGTGCATGAGAATGTCGCGCATCAATTGCGACAGATCCCGCGGCTTGAACGGCTTTGCCAGCCGATGCAGGCCGACGACCCTTGCCGAGAGACCGAGGAAATCGGGGGTCCCGCGCCCGGATTCCAGCACCAGGCCCGACATCATCACGATCGGCATGTTCGGCCGGGCCGCTCGCGCCGCCCTGATGACGTCATTGCCGTCCATGTCGGCGAGGTTCAGATCGATCAGGGCCGCGGCAAAATCGTCGCGGGCGACGGCATCCATCGCCAGCCGGCCATCGGTCACCGCCGTGACCGCGTACCCTTCACGAACCAGAAGATGCTGGATGACACAGCATACGCCGACTTCGTCATCAACGACCAGAATGTTCGTCATGAGGCTCTCCTGACAGATGTGGACGCGGAGCCAGGTTGCCGGGCTTCGATCAGCAGTCGCTGACGAACCTCGATCGCACGATCGACCGCTTCGAGCAGATCGAGAATGTCGAACGGCTTCTGCAACGCTGCCGTCGCGCCGAGCTTGATGGCCATGCCGAGGAAGTCGGGAGCTCCCTGCTTCTTGTCGGTGAAGGCGTAGCCGGAAATCGCGATGAACGGCACGGTTGGATCGATCTTGATCAGCTCGCGGATGGTTGCGATCCCATCCATGCCCGGCATGAACATGTCGATCACGACGGCGTCGAACGACACGCCGCCAATCAGTCGGATGCCCGTTGGACCGTCCGGCGCAAGAAAAACGCCGAACCGCTTCTTCTTCAATAACGTTTCCAGCGCTGCGCGCGTGGCGGAATCATCGTCAATAATGAGTACAGTAGGCATGGGCCACCATCAGTATGGGATGGACTGAAGGACGCTCACGCTACAAGGACAATGGACTCGTAAAGGACAAAGTAATTAACACTGAATTAGTTGTTTCAATTTTGCAACCAGGAGTTTTACGGAACCCTCCCTTAGTCCGTCACTGATGCAGTGATGTGCACTATGCGATGAACATGGAACTATGAGAGCAGCTCGGAAGGTAATTAGTTATTTGCGGGCTCAGACAGGCTTGAGCACGGCGACGATGGCGAGTCCCACGGCTATGAGCGCGGCGCAGCACAGCCGCTGCGGTGTCGCACGCTCCTTTAGGACCAGTACGCCGATCATCGTCGCAAACAGGACGCTGCACTCGCGGAAGGCGACGACGTTCGCGATCGGATTGCGGCTCAGCGCCCACAGGAACACGGCGAAGGACGTGAGACCCAACAGGCCTGCGATCAGCACCGCCACGAGGGATTCGCGAATGTCGGACATGATGGCCGGACCGCGCTGTATTGTCGCCACGACGAAGAACACGAGGCTGTCGAGCACGATCACCCACACGGTGAACGAGGCCCATCCCTCCGGCTGCCGCGTGCCTGCGGCATCAATGACGGAGTAGGCGGCGACCATTGCGGCGGCAAGAATCGCGGCCGCGAACGCGCGGCGGTCGATCGGGCCGTGGACGCGGTCGCGCGCCAGCCCGAGAATGCCGACGACGATGACTGCAATGCCGGTCAGCTGTCCGGCGTGAGGCCATTGTCGCAGCCCGAGATAGGCGAGCAGCGTTGCGAACAGCGGCACGGTCCCGCGGGCGATCGGATAAGCGCGTCCAAACTCGGCCGAGCGGTAGGCCGTCGCGAGACTGGTCTTGTAGCCGGCATGCAAGGCCAGCGAGGCGAGGAGGATTGGCCAGGTCGACGGCGAAGGTGCCGGGACGAAGAACAGGAAAGGCATCGTCAGCACGCTGCTGACCAGGCCCATGCCCGCAAGGATTGAGACGCCGCTGCCCGTCTTGACGATGGCATGCCAGGTCGCGTGAAGCAGACCTGCGAGCAGCATCAGGATCGTGGCAATCGGGTCCAAACGGCGGGCCTTGATGAGCGACGACCGGCGATCAGCTCTCGGGCCGCCAGCCCGCTGCGGCGAAATAGGGCATGGGGTCGCGGCCGAATGCCTGACGCGAGATGATTCGGCTCGATGGTGACACCGGGAGCTGTTCCCATTCCTGCCGATCGACGAATCTCAGCGAGGCAATCTCGTCTCCATCGGGCGTCGGCGTACCGCCGATGACGACGGCCTCGAAGGCGATCACGGTATAGTAGGTCAGGTCGCCATTGGGGTAGCGAATCAGGAATTCGGGACCACCGAATACGCCGAGCAGGCGTTGCGGCCGGACCACGAGCCCGGTCTCCTCGAAACATTCGCGGCTGGCCGCGTCGGCTGGATGTTCATTCGGGTCGATGGCGCCGCCAGGCAGGGTCCAGAGATTTGTCTCGGCGTCGCGCCCCAGCAGGATGCGCCCGGTGTCGTCGAACACCGAGATGGACACTGCGGTGGTTGCCAGGAGGTCGTGGCCGATCTTGCTGCGCACGGCCCTGAGATGATCGGAAATCGGCATCGCTGCTCGTCGCTTGCAAGAGGTGAGCCTCGCTTGCCCGAGCGCTCCTGCGCCGTCAAGGCAGGCATCTCGCGCCGTCATCGCCTTTGCCGCCTTGCCATCAGCCGACGTCAGACGTCAGCCGCATACACAGCCAGCCAAGGCGAAAGCAGGATCTGAGATGTCTGGGAGAGAAGAACCATTCGGCGCGGCCAGAATGGCTCCCCGGGCTGGATTCGAACCAGCGACCATTCGATTAACAGTCGAATGCTCTACCGCTGAGCTACCGAGGAACGAGCGAAGCAGTGTTCGCGAGTGCGGCTGCGTATAACAAAGCCTTTTCGCCTTGCATAGAACGAAATCGCATTCCGGTTACATTTGCGGGCTCGCTGGATTTTCATTTCAGATTCAGTGGCTTGTCTTGATTTTGAACGCTGAATGGGCAGCCGCCGCCCACAGTTGGATGACAGGAATTTCACTTGGAGGGGATCAAATCGGCATCGATAGTCAGGGAAGCTTGCCAGTGCCGGGGTCACGGAGTGTTGTCAGATGCCGAACACCATCATCCATTTCACCCAGACAGTTGCCGCGCCGTCGTTGATTCCCGACCCGGTCGCGCGTCTCAGCGATGACGAGTGCCTGACGCGGTTGGCCGACGCTGTGACGCGTGGCGATTCGGAGCATCTGGACGAGATCGTGCATTTGATCGGCCGGCTGGCCGTGGTGATCGAGTAGCGGCCCGGGGTGTGACGGCCGCTGCCGTCGCCAGCCTCTGAGCAACGCGCGGTGTATCCGTTTGAACCGCGTGTTGCCTTTTCGAGAGCCTTGTACCAAAAGATTGCGCAGATCGTTCGCGGTTCGTCCGCTTTGCTTGCAGGTCTGCTCATGTCTTCATTCGCGACGGCGCGCCAGAAAATGGTCGATGGTCAGGTCCGGACCAACGACGTCACCGATCACCGCGTGCTGGACGCATTGTTGACCGTGCCGCGCGAGGCTTATGTCCCCGCCGATCGGCAGGCGCTGGCCTATCTCGATCTCGATCTCGACGTATCTGAATCCCCTGCGGCGAAGCGGTTCCTCATCAAGCCGATGCTGATCGGAAAAATGCTGCAGGCCGCCGAGATCAAGCCGACCGACACTGTGCTCGTGGTGGGCTGCGCGACCGGCTATCTCGCAGCGCTGGCCGCCAAGCTGGCTGGCAGCGTGATCGCAACCGAGGTCGACCCTGCCTTGGAAGGGCGCGCCAAGCAGTTGCTGGCTGCTGCCGAAGGATGCCCGGTCGCGATTCGCGTCGCACCCGCCGTGCAGGGCGATCCGGCCGACGGTCGCTTCGACGTGATTCTGTTGAATGGCGCCACCGAGATCCCGGTGGATGGCCTTTGCCGCCAGCTCAAGGAAGCCGGCCGCCTGGTCGGCGTGTTTGCCAAGACGAAGCCCGCACGTGCCATGATCTTTACGCGATCGCATGGTGACATCGGCAGCAGGGTCCTGTTCGATGCCGCGGCACCGGTTGTTCCCGGTCTCGAACGCGTCCCCGAGTTCGTGTTTTAAGTCGTCCTACGAATCTTCTTGCCGACTCGGTTGAGCGCGCGGTGATCCCGCTCGCGCAATGGCGATTTCGTTGAGTCGTCTTCACGGCTGTAGACGGGCAAAATTCTGTTTCAAATCAGAAGTGTGGCCCGGATGCTGCACGTAAGGAGATTTCAGCAGCAGTTCCAGGGGAGGGTGGTTCCGTTGCGCTTGCTTGGGGAATAAGGTGCGAGGTGCGCGGGAGTCTCTTCAACAGGTTACGGCCCGGCTCTGGCGTTCGAGCCGGTAACGAAAGAATGGAACAGGGATGTTTGGGGTGAAGCTCGTCACCGCGGCGGCGGCTGCGGTTCTCGTGATCGCTTGTGCAGGCCCGACGCCTGCGCTGGCCGACACGATCGAGGCTGCGCTGGTGCGCGCCTATCAGAACAACCCGCAACTGAACGCGCAGCGGGCTTTCGTTCGCGCGACCGATGAAGGCGTTCCGCAGGCGCTGTCTGGCTACCGGCCTAACGTGAAGCTGCAGGCGACGGGCGGCGTCTCCTATACGGATCTGCAGACGGCTCCTGGGGCGCCGGCGGCCCACGGCCTGCAGAGGCCGCGGAGCGTCACGTTGACGGCGAACCAGACTCTCTACAACGGTCAGCAGACAGCCAATGGCGTCCGGAAGGCTGAGGCGAGCGTCTCCGGTGAGCGCGAAGGCCTGCGCGTCCTCGAGCAGAACGTGCTGTTGTCGGCCGCCACCATCTATATGGACTATCTGCGGGACGCGGCGATCGTCGAGGTCCAGCGCAGCAATACGCGGGTGCTGGAGCAGACGCTGAAGCAGACGCGCGATCGCTTCAATGTCGGCGAAGTCACCCGCACGGACGTTGCGCAGTCCGAGGCGCAGCTCGCAGCTGGCCGTACCCAGCAACTCACGGCCGAAGCGAATCTCACTGCGACCCGGTCGAATTTCCGGCGCATCATCGGCAGCGAGCCGGTGAATCTCACGCCAGGCTCGCCCGTCGATCGGTACCTGCCCCCGACGCTTCAGCAGGCAGTCGAGACGGCCCTGACCGAAAGCCCGACTGTGACCTCCGCGATGTTCGGCATCGACGTTCAGTTCCTTCAGGTGAAGATCAACGAAGGAGCTCTGTTGCCGACCGTCTCGCTTCAGGCCTCGGCGAGCGAATCGTATGAAACCTCGGTCCAATCGTACAAGGCGTTCAATGCCGCCGCGACGGCGACGCTCACTGTGCCGATCTATCAGGGCGGTGGTGAATATGCGTTGATCCGGCAGTCGAAGGAGACGCTCGCGCAGCGGCGTCTGACCCTCGAGCAGACGCGCGATCAGGCCCGTTCCGACGTGGTATCTGCGTGGGGCAAGCTGCTGGCCGGCAAGGCTCAGGTGCAGTCGGCCCAGGCCCAGGTTTCGGCCTCGGAGATCGCCCTGAACGGCGTTCGCGAGGAAGCCAAGGCCGGCCAGCGTACGACGCTCGACGTGCTCAATGCCCAGCAGGCGCTGGTCAATGCCCGGGTGTCGCTGGTGACCGCCCAGCACGATCGTGTCGTCGCGTCCTATTCGGTTCTCCAGACGGTCGGACGTCTGTCGCCGCAGGTGCTGAACCTGCCAACGACCACCTACGATCCGAGCGTGCACTACCAGCAGATCCGGGACAGCTGGGCGGGCGTACGGACCCCCGATGGTCGTTAGCCAAATCTTAAGATCAGTGCAGATCCCCCGGTCCTTGGCCGGGGGATTTTTTTATGGCACATGCTGTAGTTGTGATGAATGTGAGACGCTTGGCCGGCGAACACCGTGCTCCACCGGTTCGCGGCGGGCGTTGCTTGCATTCATTTGTTGCCATGACATAGCCTCAAAATGGCCGCCGAACGATTCGGACTACGTCGGATGTTCTTCCAAGAATAGACGCCGACATGGACAGTATCGTTCTGTTGTTTTGCATCGATCTGGCCTCGTCTGGAGACAAGTCGGCATGTCCGTTGAGAAGTCCAAGCCGCTTGGATCCGGCGCCCGGGACGGTTGCGTTGAGCCGGCGCGTGCGGCGGCGTCGCTGATTTGGAGTCGGAAATGACGCAGCCTGCAAAGGTCCAAGAACCCTCCATGGAGGAGATTCTGGCGTCGATCCGGCGGATCATTGCCGACGATGAAGCCAAGCCGCCGGCTGCGGAGAAGGCCGCAGCGCCGGAGCCCGTGAAGGCCGAGAAGCCGGCTGCGCCCGCACCGGCGCCGAAGCCGGTCATGAACGACATCCCGCCGTCCAAGATTGCCCCGGCTGCCGCGAAGCCGGCGCCGGCCCCACCGCCGCCTGCGGCAGCGCCGAGCAACAGCCAGGACGACATTGACGCATTGCTGGCGGGTTTGGATGAAACTAGTCCCGTCGCAGAAGCGCAGCCGGCGCAACCCGAGCCCGCTCCTGAACCAGATGTACTTGAGTTGACGGACGATATGGCAGTGGCACCTCCAACCCCCGCTCCAGCCCCCGCCGCCGCGGCTTCCTTCCGCAAGGTGGAGCCGCAGGACGACATCGAGTTCATCGAATCCGGGCGGCTCAATCACAAGCCGGCCAGCGCGCCGACCTTCGAGGCCTCGTTCGAAGCGACCCCGCCGAAGCAGCCGATCCTGGCGCCCTCAACCGTCAACGCGGTGGAGTCGGCGTTCAACGCGCTGGCCAACACCGTGCTGAGCAACAACGCCCGGACGCTGGAGGATCTCGTCAAGGAGATGCTGCGGCCGATGCTCAAATCCTGGCTGGACGACAATCTGCCGGCCCTGGTCGAGCGCATCGTCAAGGCGGAGATCGAGCGCGTCTCGCGCGGCAGGTGAGCCGCCGGCCCGCGCCTTTCGCCGCCCGCGCCTGATTTGGCCGCCGCTGTTGACTTGGCGGCCCGCGGCGGCTTTCTAGCCTGTTCAAGCTGGTGCCGGCCGGGCGGATCGGAGATCGCTCTTCGAGAGTGCGATGACTGGCCGGGCATCAGTCCGAAAAGAGCCCAGGCACCAACAGCTTGCGCGAGCTTTTTCAGGTCGCGACCAAAGACCTGGACGAAGTTCCGCGACATCCCGAATTGGACAGCCGGCGCCGCGCCAGCTGGGAAATGTCATGATCGAGAAGAATTATCAGCCCGCCGACCTCGAAGGTCGTATGTCCCTGGTCTGGGAGGATGCCCGCGCGTTCTCCGCCGGCCGCCCTGACCGCCGCGACGCCGATCCCTTCACCATCGTGATCCCGCCGCCGAACGTGACCGGGTCGCTGCACATGGGGCACGCGCTCAACAACACGCTGCAGGACATCCTGTGCCGGTTCGAGCGCATGCGTGGCCGCGACGTGCTGTGGCAGCCCGGCACCGACCACGCCGGCATCGCCACCCAGATGGTGGTCGAGCGCCAGCTGATGGAGCGTCAGCAGCCGGGCCGCCGCGAGATGGGCCGCGAGAAGTTCCTCGAGCGCGTCTGGCAGTGGAAGGATGAGAGCGGCGGCACCATCATCAACCAGCTCAAGCGCCTCGGCGCCTCCTGCGACTGGGGCCGCGAGCGCTTCACCATGGACGAGGGCCTGTCCAAGGCCGTCGTGAAGGTGTTCGTCGAGCTGCACCGCGCTGGGCTGATCTACAAGGACAAGCGGCTGGTCAACTGGGACCCGAAGCTCTTGACCGCGATCTCCGACCTCGAGGTCCAGCAGATCGAGGTCAAGGGCAACCTCTGGTACCTGCGCTATCCGATCGAGGGCAAGACGTTCAGCCCCGAGGATCCCTCGAGCTTCATCGTCGTCGCCACGACGCGTCCCGAGACCATGCTCGGCGACAGCGCGGTCGCCGTGCATCCGGATGACGAGCGCTATCAGCACCTCGTCGGCAAGCGCGTAATCCTGCCGCTGGTCGGGCGCGAGATCCCGATCGTCGCCGACACCTATTCCGATCCGGAGAAGGGCACCGGCGCGGTCAAGATCACGCCGGCGCACGACTTCAACGATTTCGAGGTCGGCCGCCGCCACGGCCTGCCGCAGATCAGCATCCTCGACCGCGAGGGCTGCATTGCGCTGGTCGACAACGAGGACTATCTGCGCGGGCTGCCCGAGGGCTCCGAGGAGTTCGCCAAGGAATTCCACGGCGTCGAGCGCTTCGCCGCGCGCAAGAAGATCCTGGAGCGGCTGGAGGCGTTCGGCTTCCTCGAGCGCGTCGAGCCGAACACCCATATGGTGCCGCATGGCGACCGCTCGGGCGTCGTCATCGAGCCCTATCTGACCGACCAGTGGTATGTCGACGCCAAGACGCTGGCGCAGCCGGCGATCGCCGCCGTCCGCTCGGGCGCGACGACGTTCGTGCCGCGCAACTGGGAGAAGACCTATTTCGAGTGGATGGAGAACATCCAGCCCTGGTGCATCTCGCGCCAGCTGTGGTGGGGCCATCAGATCCCGGCCTGGTACGGTCCCGACGGCAAGGTGTTCGTTGCCGAGACCGAGGAGGAGGCTGTCGGTCACGCCATCGGCTACTACGTCGAGCAGGAGGTCATCACGGCGGAGCAGGGCCGCGAGATGGCGCTCGACCGCAACAAGCGCGAGGGTTTCATCACGCGCGACGAGGACGTGCTCGACACCTGGTTCTCCTCGGCGCTGTGGCCGTTCTCGACGCTCGGCTGGCCCGACGATACGCCCGAGGTGAAGCGCTACTACCCGACCAACGTGCTGGTCACCGGCTTCGACATCATCTTCTTCTGGGTCGCCCGCATGATGATGATGGGCCTCCATTTCATGAAGGAGGTGCCGTTCTCGACCGTCTACATCCACGCGCTCGTCCGTGACGAGAAGGGCGCCAAGATGTCGAAGTCGAAGGGTAACGTCATCGATCCCCTCGCGCTGATCGACGAACACGGCGCGGACGCGCTGCGCTTCACGCTCGCCGCCATGGCCGCGCAGGGCCGCGACATCAAACTGTCGACGCAGCGCGTCGAGGGCTACCGCAAGTTCGCCAACAAGCTCTGGAACGCCAGCCGCTTCGCCGAGATGAACGGCTGCACCGTGCCGGAGGGCTTTGATCCGGCCTCCGCCAAGGAGACGCTCAACCGCTGGATCGCCCACGAGGCGGCCGCGGCCACCCGCGAGGTCACCGAGGCGCTGGAGGCCTATCGCTTCAACGACGCGGCCAACGCCATCTACCGCTTCGTCTGGGACGTCTATTGCGACTGGTATGTCGAGCTCTCCAAGCCGACCTTGCTGGGCGAAGAGGGGCCGGCCAAGGACGAGACCAAGGCGATGGTCGCCTGGGCGCGCGACGAGATCCTCAAGCTCCTGCATCCCTTCATGCCCTTCATCACCGAGGCGCTGTGGGAGTCGACGGCGAAGCGCGACAGCCTGCTGACCCTGTCGCCCTGGCCGCACCGCGTCGACACGCCGACGGTCGCCGAGATCGCCGCGCTGTCGGCCGCGAGCTTCGGTGATCCGCTGGTGCCGCCGGTGCTGGTGTCGTTCGACGCCGCCAGCTTCAAGGACGAGGCCGCCGAGGCCGAGATCGGCTGGGTGGTCGATCTCGTCACCGCGATCCGCTCGGTCCGCGCCGAGATGAACATCCCGCCGGCCACCCTGATGCCGCTCGCCCTCGTTGGCGCCTCCGCCGAGACCCGCGACCGCGCGCCGCGCTGGAGCGAGGTCATCAAGCGACTCGCGCGGCTGTCGGACATCTCCTTCGCCGACACCGCGCCGGAAGGCGCGGCGCAACTCGTCGTCCGCGGCGAGGTCGCCGCGCTGCCGCTCAAGGGCGTCGTCGATCTCGCCGCCGAGCGCACCCGCCTGGGCAAAGAGATTGCCAAGGCCGAGGCCGACATCGAGCGCGTCGACAAGAAGCTCGGCAACGAGAAGTTCGTCGCCAACGCGCCCGAGGAGCTCGTCGAGGAGGAGAAGGAGAAGCGCGAGGCGGCGCTGGCCCGCAAGGCTAAGTTCCAGGACGCGCTGTCGCGGCTGCAGGGCGTGGGCTAGCTGCCGCGCGTCACGTCGACTGCTTCACCAATTTCCGCTGTCGTCCCGGCGAACGCCGGGACCCATAACGTGTGATGCTTCGGTCGGGCGCGCTCGGCGTCGTTCTTCGCCTCACTTCTCCCTGTGGTTATGGGCCCCGGGTCGCGCTGCGCTTGCCCGGGACGACGGCTGTGGGCGGAAACGGCTTGCTCAGAAACCGCGAGCCCTTCAGGCCGAAGCGCCAGGGCTTCTCGATCGCCTTGGTGATGCCGATGCGGATGCCGGTGACGACCTCGACATCGCCTGACCGTGCGAACAGCTCGATCGGAGACGCATCCAGCGCCAGCCCGTTGTGCGCGATGGTCACGCCCATCGCCTCGGTGAGCTTGCCCGGCCCCGAGCACAGCGCCCGCACATCCTCCAGCCCACGCCGCCGCCGCATCTCGTCCACGCCCATCGTCGGCTCGACCGCCCGGATCAGCACGGCACTCGCCGAGCCCTCGGCCTCGCAGACGAAGTTCACGCACCAGTGGATGCCGTAGGAGCGGTAGACATAGGCAAAGCCGGGCGGCCCGAACATCACCTGGTTGCGCGGCGTAGGCCCGCGGAACGAGTGCGCCGCGGGGTCGGTGTGGTGATACGCCTCGACCTCGACGATCACGCCGCCGACGCCGTCGACCAGGAACGTCGCCCCGATCAGGTCGGGTGCCACCTGGAGCACATCGCGGGCGAAGAAGGACCGCGTCAGCCGCTTGCCTGCGCCGCGGGCCCGAGGCCGTGAAACTCCGGGAGTTTTTGCCGGTTTTTGCGCCATTCTCAAGAAAATCTGCCGGGATGAGCGCCCGCGGGCGCTGCCCATATCTGCCATGCCCTGGTATCCTCGGCCAGCCGGTTGCGGCGCAGCCCGCCACGGAATAGCTAGGGCGCAACAGCGATTTGCAGGTCCCATGGTCACCATCGTCGACACCCTCTCGAACACGCCGCTGCGCCCGCGCCACCCCGAAAAGGTGAACCGACCGGACTCCGTCTCGCCGGCCAAGCCTGCCTGGATCCGCGTCAAGGCGCCGACCACGCGCGGCTATGCCGACACCCGCAACATCGTGCGCGAGAACGGCCTGGTCACGGTGTGCGAGGAGGCCGGCTGCCCGAACATCGGCGAGTGCTGGGACAAGAAGCACGCCACCTTCATGATCATGGGCGACACCTGCACGCGGGCCTGCGCCTTCTGCAACGTCAAGACCGGCATGCCCCAGGCGCTCGACGCCGGTGAGCCCGAGCACGTCGCCGAGGCCACTTTCAAGCTGGGCCTCGCCCATGTCGTCGTCACCTCGGTCGACCGCGACGATCTCGCCGACGGCGGCGCCGCCCATATCGCCGCGACCATCCGCGCCATCCGCGCGAAGTGCCCGACCACCACGATCGAGGTGCTGACGCCCGATTTCCTGCGCAAGGAGGGCGCGCTGGAGCAGGTCGTTGCGGCCAAGCCGGACGTCTTCAACCACAATCTTGAGACGGTGCCGTCGCGCTATCTCTCGGTCCGTCCCGGCGCGCGCTACTTCCACTCGATCCGGCTGCTGCAGCGGGTCAAGGAGATCGATCCCACCATCTTCACCAAGTCCGGCATCATGGTCGGCCTCGGCGAGCAGCGCCACGAGGTGCTGCAGGTGATGGACGATCTGCGCTCGGCCGAGGTCGATTTCCTCACCATCGGGCAGTACCTGCAGCCCACGAAGAAGCACCACGCCGTGATGTCGTTCGTCACGCCGGAGGAGTTCTCCAACTACGAGACCGTCGCCTACACCAAGGGCTTCCTGATGGTGTCGGCGAGCCCGCTCACGCGCTCCTCCCACCATGCCGGCGAGGACTTCGCCAGACTGAAGGCCGCGCGCGACGCGCTCGCGCGCTGATCGAGACGAGATGCCGAGATTTTCCAACAAGCGCCGCGTCGCGCACACGGCCGACCAGATGTTCGACCTCGTCGCCGACGTCGAGCGCTACCCGGAATTCGTTCCGCTGTGCGAGCGCCTCGTGGTACGTCAGCGCAATCCGAAGCCTGACGGCACCGAGGTCGTCGTCGCCGACATGACCGTGTCGTTCAAGCTGGTGAAGGAGACGTTCACCAGCCGCGTCACGCTCGATCGCGCCAAGCGCAACATCCTGGTCGAGTATGTCAGCGGGCCGTTCTCCAGCCTGGAAAACCGCTGGAGCTTCGAGCAGCGGGAGCAGGGCGCCTGCGAGGTGACGTTCTTCATCGCCTATGAGTTCAAGAGCCGCATGCTGGCGATGCTGATGGGCTCGATGTTCGACACGGTGTTCGCGCGCATGTCGGCGGCGTTCGAAAAGCGGGCCGACGCGATCTACGGGCGGAAGCCGGCGGTGTCGTCGACGTAAGTCTTGCTGCTGCCGATTTTCGACATCAGTCGGCGCCTCACCCTCAGTCGTCGTCCCGGCGAACGCCGGGACCCGTAACCACAGGGTGTGGTGTGGCGGCACGCCCGTCGTTCCGATCTCGTCTCGCCACATCCGCCGCGGAGTATGGGTCCCGGGTCAAGCCCGGGACGACGGCGGAGGGTGGGGCTCGCGGTCTCCCAACTCGCAGCGAACGAGCGCCGCTTTGAACAGCGTCGCTCTAGGAATCCTATCCACGTCCTCAAACAGCTGCTCCGCGACATCGTCGCGGAGCCTTCCTGATCGTCAAATTCGGTCGCAGACGATCGAAACTCACGCCGCCTGCACGGCGGTCAAAAAGTCCTTCACCTTGCCGCGCAGATCGTCGGCATGCCTGGAGAGCTGCCCCGCCGCGCCCAGCATCTGCCGCGCGGCGCCGCCGGCCGACTCCACCGTCTGGCTGACCGAGCCGATGTTGGTCGCGACCTCGCGGGTGCCGCTGGCGGCCTGGCTGACCGAGCGGGCGATCTCCTGCGTGGCGTGGCCCTGCTGGTCGACTGCGGTGGCAATCGTCTTGGCGATCTCGCTGATCTGGCCGATGGTGCCGCCGATGCCCTGAATCGCCGCGACGGTGTCGCTGGTGGCGCGCTGCATCGCACTGATATGGGCCGAGATCTCGTCGGTCGCCTTGGCGGTCTGGCTCGACAGGCTCTTCACCTCGGAGGCGACGACGGCGAAGCCGCGGCCGGCATCACCGGCGCGCGCCGCCTCGATGGTGGCGTTCAGCGCCAGCAAATTGGTCTGGCTGGCGATCGCGTTGATCATGTCGGTGACGGCGCCGATCTTGGCGGCGGCGTCAGCCAGGCTGTTGACGAGGTCGTTGGTGCGCGAGGAGGCCTCGACCGCCTCGGCGGCGATGGTCGAGGAGGTCGCGACCTGGCGGTTGATCTCGCTGACCGAGCTCGACAGCTCCTCGGTCGCGCCGGCCACCGACTGGACGTTGGACGAGGCGGAGCTCGACGCCGAAGCCACCAGCGCCACGCGCTGGGTGGCCTGGTCGGCGGTGGCGGTCAGCGACGCTGCTGTGGTCTCGACCTCACGCGAGGCGCCGGAGATGGCATTGGCGATGGCGCCGACGGAGGTCTCGAAATCCTTGGCAATCCGGTCGAGCGCGCGCTTCTTCTCCTCGCGCGCGGCAATGAGATCGGAGAGATCGCGGCGAAAGCTCATGACGTAGGTCTGGCCCTCGATCGTGGTCGGCACCAGCGTGATCTGCACCAGCGCCGGGCTGCCGTCGGCGCGCTTGGTGGTCCACTCGAAGCTGGCATGGCCTTCGCGCCGGGCCTTGGCGTCCATCTCCTTCACCATTTCGGCGGAGCGCTTGCCGTTGGGCTGGAATTCCGGCGCCATCGTCGCTGGCGAGCGCGACAGCAGGTCCTGCTTGCTGCGGAAGCCGCCGAAGCGCACCGCGGTCTCGTTGCAGGCGATGATCTTGCCTTCGGACATCACCAGGATGGCGTCGCGATTGCGCTCGAACAGCTCCGCCATCAACAGGTTATGCGTGCGATCAGCCGACTTGCCGGAGAAGAAAGCCATGGGGTCCCGAATCCACTGTCAGAGAAGAATGAGCGAGACGTAGCAGGGCAAAATTAACCAAAACCTTTCCGGCCGAGGGCGCTGCCCGTAATCTTTCGATCTGTCGGGCCGGAGAATTACGGAGACGCGACGCAGCCGCTGACGTCCCGCAGCGCTGACGCGCCCGAGCTGTTGAGATCGACGGACCCCCGGACAAATCACGAGGGCGCAGGGAATGCCGGGCGCTGGCCGCAACCCATGGCCCGCCTGCAACAAAAAAGCAGGCGGCAGTCACCACAGGTCCAGCCGACATCCGGCATTCCCTGCGCGATGGTCTTCACGCTTATACGCAGTCTCCCCGGGGACCGGCTGTCTTGCCCCCGTGACCCGCGGATCATCACCGCCGGCGTGGCACCAGCTTCGGGGTGCCAGGACGCTGCGACTTCACGTCCGCCAGGAGCCGTTCGTCGGCACGCCCGAAGGCGCGCTGCGGCCCGTCGGCGGCCATCGCCTCCCACCTCGCGTGTCGTGACGATCGCGATACGCCCCTCGTGTCGAGGCGGGATGAGGGGAGGGAAACATGAATTCTGGAAAGACGAAAGCGGAATATTTTTGCGCGCAGGACTGGACACTGAGTCGGGCTTTGAACGCGCTGAAGAAATTCGTCGTGCCGCGCACGGCTTCTTGTTCACCCTCGGCCGGCTGAAGGCTCAGCAAGGCGTCTGACACATGTCGGCGGCGCAGCTGATTTGCCCGACGGGTGGGCTATGCTGACGCACGACCTCTTGAGATGCTCCATGTGACCCTGCGGCTATGCTCTGCTGAATTGAACGTTCGACTGTCTGATCCCCAACCATTCGGAGAAGAAGCAAACTGATGTCACTCTCACCTCTCTATGACGACGCGCTTGTCTATGCCGCGCAGCTGCATCGCACCCAATTCCGCAAGGGCAGCAATGTGCCCTACGTCGCGCATCTGCTGAGCGTCTCCAGCCGGGTGCTGTCCGCCGGCGGCAGCGAAGTGCAGGCCATCGCGGGCCTGCTGCACGACGCCGCCGAGGACCAGGGCGGGCAGGCCACGCTGGACGAGATCCGACGGCGGTTCGGCGATGATGTCGCCGAGATCGTCGCGGACTGCACCGATAGCTGGGTCGAGCCGAAGCCGGAGTGGCGTCCCCGCAAGGAAGCCTATCTCACCAAGCTGCCGCACAAGCCGGCCTCGTCGCTTTTGGTCTCGCTTGCCGACAAGGTCGACAATGCCGAGGCGATCGCGCGCGATCTCGACGAGGTTGGCGATGCGGTGTGGCAACGCTTCACTGGCAAGAAGGACGGGACGATCTGGTACTACCGCACACTGAGCAGCATCTTCGATCAGGTGTTGCCGGGGCCGTTGGCGCGGGAGCTTGCGCGGACGGTCCGCGCTTTTCCGTCCTGAACGGGTTGAACCGGACGGGGGTGGTCTTTCGTATTTGCAGATGACAACCTCAGAGCGATCGACTATAGAGCCGACATGATCACCGCCGCCACCCATCGTTTCGGTCGTTGGACGCACCGTAGCTCGAGGGTGGCGGGAGGATCACGCGCAGTCTGATGATGTGCAGTCTTTGATCCGAACAGCCGCCAGAAACCTGGCGGCTTTTTTGTTGCCGGCAGGTTTCTCATTCGAGAGGAGCCCAATATGCCGAGCACGACGAACGATCCGAGCGTCAGCACCATCGGGGCGGGCGGGCTTCGTCACGTCCTGCCACCATCGGCGCTCTCGGGGCAGCGTCATCCTTCCTCACCGGGACACTCGATCTCGTCCGGCGCCAACGTCTACTACTTGGCCGCCCCGTCTCCCGCCCAGGATCGCACCGATTCCGAGCCAGTGTCATTGCTGCGACTCTGGTGGACGCGCTGGCACGAGCGCCGCCGCTTCGCGCGGGAGTTGCCGTGGATGGCCGACGAAGTTCTGGCGGATTACGGCGTGACGCGCGCGCAGGCGAGGCAGATGTGCCGACGCCCATTCTGGCGCGCATGAGAGGTCGTCCCTGTCATGGAGGTTCGGCAGGCGTCTAGTGACCAAGCTTGTCAGAGAAGAATCGAACGATCTCGGCGTCGAAGGTTCGATGAAACGCCGCGCGATCGAAATCCACGGGCGTGTCGGCGCAGATGCGAGGGACCGCCGCGGCAAGCTCGGCGGAGCAAGGCGCGAGGAAGGCAAAATGGGCGGCGGGCACGGTGTGAACCTCAGGGCTGCCGGGCAGGCTCGCCGTCACGCGCGCCGTCCCCTCTGGATCCACACCATTGCCACCGAGTTCTGAGCGCCACACCTGCAGGGGAATCTTTATGCTCGCGAGGTTCGCTTTTGTGAACCCGACCGTGTGAGCGGCATCAGCGAGCACCGCAGCCTTGATCCTCGGATCATGCGGCCAGCTCGTGGGAAGCTTGCCACTATGAACCTGCTCGCAGAACGGATTCTTCTGCGTGCAATATTGAGCGACGCGTCCAAAATCGGGGTCGACGCCAGCGAGAACCGTTCCGGTATAGCCGCCGCGCGAAAAGCCGAAGAAACCGATCCGGCCGGGATCGATGGCGGCTTTGCCCGTCCATTGCTGCAACATGAAATCGATCAGGCGCATGATGTCCTGTGGCCGGGAGAGCCAGACCGACAGGCTGTCGCGCTGTGCATCATCGCCAAAACTGTCGCCGGGATGGCTGATCGACACCACGATGAAGCCGGCATCCGCCAGCGCCTCGTTGACATCATGATGCTGCCCGAACCAGCCGCCGCGGCCATGCGAGAACACGATCAGCGGCAGCCTGTTGCCGCTGATCGGGCAATCCTTGACACCGGGCAGCGTCTTGACGCCGGTGATCCCGAGCTTGCCGAGAGGCACCTCCTGCGCCGCAGCGGTGCAAGGTGTCCAGATCGCACCCTTGAGCTCGGGGGTGTCGTCGAGAAGTTGAAGGCCGGCTGCCCGAGCCGGGGAGGTGAGGAGCGGCAGTGCGAGCGCAAGCGCGGTCAGGGTGCGATGCAAAGGGTGATCTCCTTGATGTGAACGATGGGGCCGCGCTGTCGCCGGATCGTCGTGCGTAGTCGTATGTCGCGGCGGGACACGTCGCGTTCACTGCGTGTGAGGCGAGCTAGGACAAGATGAGTTGATCGAGCCCTTCAGACTCTGCGGCTGCGGTCGGCAGACCAACCGTGCGGCTTGCACAGTTCTGTCGAGCGGGCAAAGGCGCGCCCGCATTGCTGCTTTTTCGCGCACTGCGTGAACGCGCCGTGCCCACCGCTTCTGCGCGCTCGCACCACAGCGGGCACGTGTCCGCCTTAAGGCGGTCGCTTTGCTCACTCGCCGAGTCGACGCGCGGCCAACCGACGAATAGTCCGACTACGCATGTGGACTACGCCCACCGCTGTCGTCCCGGGCAAGCCGGAACGGCGCAAAGCGCCGTGGAGGCGCCGATCCGGGACCCATACTCCGCAGCGGACGTGGTGAGACGAGATCGGAGTCGCGGACGTGCCACCACACGGGAGCCTGTGGTTATGGATCCCCGCTTTCGCGGGGATGACGACGGAGGGTGGGGCGAGGGCGTCGCCTCGTGATCGGCAAGGACTGGATCGGATCGCTGCGCTCGCGGTGACGTCGCGGCAATATCGCAGCGCGTCAGGTCAAACTACGTCCTTGGCCGCCTCGGTGGCCGCTTCACCGGATGCAGCCGTGGCGCGCGCGCCACGCGCGGGCGCAGCCGCGTGGCTGCTGCGCGCTTCGGCTTCGCTGGCACCTGCGGCCTCGCCAGCTCCATCAGCATCCGCAACGCCTCCAGCACCGACCGCGTCCGCACCGTGCTGCGGCCGATGGCACCAAAACGCTGTTCGCGGTGGGTGATGCGGCCGTCGCGGGCGGCGACGGCGAAGTGGACGAGGCCGACCGGCTTGCCGGGGGTGGCGCCGCCGGGGCCGGCGATGCCGGTGATGGCCACCGCGAGGTCGACGTCGGCGCGCTCGAGTGCGCCGACCGCCATCTGGATCGCGGTCTCCTTGGAGACGGCGCCGAAGGTCTGCAGGGTCGAAGCCTCGACGCCGAGCATCGCGCGCTTGGCCTCGTTGGAGTAGGTGACGAAGCCGCGATCGATGACGTCGGAGGAGCCGGGGATTTCCGTCAGTGCGGCGGCGACCAGGCCGCCGGTGCAGGACTCCGCGGTCGCGATCATCAGCTTGCGCGACCGGCAGAGGTCGAGCAGCGAGCGGGCCAGCGCGCTGGTGGAGCCGATTTGACGTTCGCTCGCCATGTGCCGCTCGTCCTCGAACTGATAGCTACCCGCCGGAGATGGAGTGCCTCGATGGATCTGAGGCGCCTCCCTGGGCTCGGTTTTGCCTCACCCCGCTCTCGTCCGCCGTAGCTCGGAGAGCGAAGGCGGATGCGGGGAGAGGCCGGATTGCATCGCAAGATGCAATCCGGGTGAGGGGGTACAGGTCTGTCCGCACGCATCACCCGTGCGGCTGCCCCTCACCCCAACCCTCTCCCCGTAAGAACGGGGCGAGGGAGCGCACCGCCGTCGCGGCGCAAATTCAAGTCTGACATCAGAGAGGATTGATCTCCTACCTCACCGGCGGAAGCCGAGGCTAGACTTGGATCAATCCAATCTCACTAACTACACCCCCCAGGGCAGCCGGATCGTTGCGCTGGCCGTGGCCGCGATGCCTTCCTCGCGGCCGGTGAAGCCGAGGCGCTCGCTGGTCGTGGCTTTCACCGCGATGCGCGAGATGTCGACGCCGGAGATCTCGGCGATGCGGGCGCGCATCTGGTCGCGCAAGGGGCCGATCTTCGGGCGCTCGCAGATCATCGTGACTTCGAGGTTGGCGATGCGGCCGCCGCGCGCGGTGACGCGCTCGATGGCGTATTTGAGGAACTGGTCGGAGGAGGCGCCCTTCCACTTCATGTCGGAGGGCGGGAAGTGGGAGCCGATGTCCCCGTCGGCCAGGGCGCCCAGGATGGCGTCAACCAGAGCGTGCAGGCCGACGTCGCCGTCGGAGTGGGCGAGGAAGCCCTTGCTATGCGGCACGCGCAGGCCGCACAGCCAGACATGGTCGCCCTCGCCGAAGGCGTGGACGTCGTAGCCGGTGCCGGTCCTGATGTCGCCGAGCGATGCCGCGAGCCGCGCTTCCTCGCGCACGAAATCTTCCGGTGTGGTGAGCTTCATGTTAGCAACATCGCCCTCGAAGGTCGCGACGGTCAATCCCGCCCATTCGGCAATCGCCGCATCATCTGTGAACTCGGTGAGGCCGTCGCGCGCCGCGCGGCGATGCGCCTCGAGGATCGTGTCGAACCTGAAGGTTTGCGGCGTCTGCGCGATGCGGAGTTTGGCGCGCTCGGGTGTCGCAGTGATGTCGCCGTCGGCGCCGACTTCCTTGATCGTATCGGTGACAGGCACCACGGGAATTGCGGCGCCGGTCTTGTTCGCAGCGACGATCGCGCGCGAGATCACCGCCGGCGTCACGAACGGACGTGCCGCATCGTGGATCAGGACGATCTCCGGCTTGTGCGGCACCAGCGCTTCGAGGCCGGCGAGCACCGAAGCCTGGCGCGTCGCGCCGCCATGTGCCGGCGCCTCGTGGCGGAGGCCGGAGACGGCGGCATTGAAGACCTCGATGTCGTCGGGGTTCACCACCGGCTGCACCACGCTCACCTCGGGATGCTCCGCGAAAGCCGCGAGCGCGCGATGGATGACGGTGCGGCCGCCGATGGTTCGGTACTGCTTCGGACCGCCGGCGCCGGCGCGCAGGCCACGTCCGGCCGCGACGAGAATGGCTGCAGTCCGCTGAGAAGTCGTCATGGGAACAGGGTATCGATGCTGGTGGGATGAGGGAGCGGTGAATGGTCGCGGCTTCTTACATCCGCAGAAGATGTTAAGCGAGCGGCATCACACAGTGCATGAGCCGCAGGGACGAGTCGGGAGTGAGGTGAAGGGCGGGGGCTGCACCTTTACAGGCGGTCCTGCCGGCTGCTTCGGGGCATACGCACTGAGCCATGCAGAAATCCGGCAGCTCCCGGGTTTACCATGACTGCCGAACAAGCATATTTTGCTGCACTGCACTTGAAATGCTGGTTGTCTTGGCTAAAGTGTAGGCATGACGCTTGACTGCCCAAGAATTGTGCTTGAGAGTGCTGGGCAGACGCAATGATGCGTCGATGAGCTTTAAGAGTCGTTCGTGACCGGTCCGGCCAAACCACCAGCCAAGCCAGAAGCCAAGGCTTTGAAGATAGGCGACGTTTCGCTCGCGAACCGGGCCATCCTCGCGCCGATGTCGGGCATCACCGACGCGCCCTTTCGCCGACTCGCCGCCGAATTGGGCGCTGGCCTGGTGGTGTCCGAGATGACCGCGAGTGACGATCTCGTCCGCGGGCGGTGGATATCCCGGTTGCGCTGCGAGGCAAGCGGAATCGGACCGCATGTGGTTCAGCTCGCCGGCTGCGAGGCGCATTGGATGGCCGAGGGCGCCAAGGTCGCTGCCGATGGCGGCGCCGATATCATCGACATCAACATGGGCTGTCCGGCGCGCCACGTCACCGGCGGCCAGTCCGGCTCGGCGCTGATGCGCGATCTCGATCATGCGCTGACCTTGATCGAGGCGACGGTCGAGGCCGTGGACGTGCCGGTAACGCTGAAGATGCGGCTCGGCTGGGACGAGCGTAGCCTGAATGCGCCGGAGCTGGCGCGCCGCGCCGAAGCGGCCGGCGTGCAGCTGATCACCGTGCATGGCCGCACGCGGCAGCAGTTCTACAAGGGCGAGGCCGACTGGAGCGCGGTGCGCGCGGTGACGCAGGCTGTCGACCTCCCCGTTGTCGTCAATGGCGACATCACCACTTTCGAGGATGCCCGAGAGGCGCTCGAGGCCTCCGGCGCCGACGCCGTGATGATCGGCCGCGGCGCGCAAGGCGCGCCCTGGATGCCCGGCCAGATCGGCCGCCGTCTCGACGGCGGGGCGGAAGAGGGCGCGCCGGAGCTTGCGCAGCAGCTCGTTTATCTCACCGCGCTCTACGACGAGATCTGCCGCCATTACGGCGAGCGGGTCGGCCTGCGCCACGCCCGCAAGCATCTCAGCTGGGGACTCGACGTCGCCGCCCAGCACGCCGGCGCCCCGGCCGAAAAACTGAAGGCGTGGCGCGAGCGTATCCTGACATCCGAGCAGCCGTCCGAGGTGCGTCGGGCGCTGCGCGAGGCCTTTGACGATTTTGCCTGGAGTGCAGCCGCATGAGCTCAGCCGCAGAACAGCGCAAGCGCCTTCCGTCCGACGGCGATGCCATCCTCAACGCCTTGCCCAATCCCGTCCTGGTCATCGGCCCTGACGGCATGATCATGGACGCCAACATGGCGGCGGAATCGTTCTTCGATTCTTCGACGCAGTTTCTGCAGCGGCAGTCGCTGAAGAAGCTGGTGCCGTTCGGTTCGCCGCTGCTGGCGCTGATCGATCAGGTGCGGACCACCAACGCGCCGGTCAACGAGTACAAGGTCGATCTGGGTACGCCGCGCACCGGCGCCGACCGGCTGGTCGATCTCCACGTCGCCCCGCTGCCTGAGCGTGCCGGGCACATCGTGGTGATGCTGCAGGAGCGCACCATCGCCGACAAGATGGACCGCCAGCTCACCCATCGCAGCGCCGCGCGCTCGGTGATCGCGCTGGCCGCGATGCTGGCGCATGAGATCAAGAACCCGCTGTCGGGCATCCGAGGCGCCGCGCAGCTGCTGGAGCAGCAGGCCTCCTCGGAGGACCGCATGCTGACCCGGCTGATCTGCGACGAGGCCGACCGCATCGTGACGCTGGTCGACCGCATGGAGGTGTTCGGCGACGACCGTCCGGTGGCGCGCGGACCGGTCAACATCCACTCCGTGCTCGACCACGTGAAGCGGCTGGCGCAGTCGGGCTTCGCCCGCAACATCCGCTTCATCGAGGACTACGATCCGTCGCTGCCGCCGGTGCTCGCCAACCAGGACCAGCTGATCCAGGTGTTCCTGAACCTGGTCAAGAATGCCGCGGAAGCGGTCGTCGACCTCGGCTCCGATGCCGAGATCCAGCTCACCACCGCCTTCCGCCCCGGCGTGCGGCTGTCGGTGCCCGGCAAGAAGTCGCGGGTGTCGCTGCCGCTGGAGTTCTGCGTCAAGGACAACGGCCCCGGCGTGCCCGAAGACCTGATGCCGAACCTGTTCGATCCGTTCGTGACCACCAAGCCGACCGGAAGCGGCCTCGGTCTTGCATTGGTCGCGAAGATCATCGGCGACCATGGCGGGATCATCGAGTGCGAGTCGCAGCCGCGCAAGACGACCTTCCGGGTGCTGATGCCGATGTACAGCGCCAGCAAACAACCAGACCAAAGCAATCGCGATGACGTTTCGGGGACGCCGTTGCGTGCCTCACAGGGATCAAATTGAGGACCACCTATGCCTGCAGGTAGCATTCTCGTTGCCGACGATGATACGGCCATCCGCACGGTCCTGAACCAGGCGCTCTCGCGCGCCGGCTATGAGGTGCGGCTGACCGGCAACGCCGCCACGCTGTGGCGCTGGGTGAGCCAGGGCGAGGGCGATCTCGTCATCACCGATGTGGTGATGCCGGACGAGAACGCGTTCGACCTCTTGCCGCGGATCAAGAAGATGCGGCCGAACCTGCCGGTCATCGTGATGAGCGCGCAGAACACCTTCATGACCGCGATCAAGGCCTCCGAGCGCGGCGCCTATGAGTACCTACCCAAGCCCTTCGACCTGAAGGAGCTGATCGCGATCGTCGGCCGGGCTTTGGCCGAGCCGAAGGAGCGGGCGGCGAGCCAGCCCGATGACAGCGAGTTCGAATCGATCCCGCTGGTCGGCCGCTCGCCGGCGATGCAGGACATCTACCGCGTGCTCGCGCGGCTGATGCAGACCGATCTCACGGTGATGATCTCCGGCGAGAGCGGCACCGGCAAGGAGCTGGTCGCGCGCGCGCTGCACGACTACGGCAAGCGCCGCAACGGCCCGTTCGTCGCCGTCAACATGGCGGCGATCCCGCGCGACCTGATCGAATCGGAATTGTTCGGTCACGAGCGCGGCGCCTTCACCGGCGCCAACACCCGCGCCTCCGGCCGCTTCGAGCAGGCCGAGGGCGGCACGCTGTTCCTCGACGAAATCGGCGACATGCCGATGGAGGCGCAGACGCGGCTTTTGCGCGTGCTGCAGCAGGGCGAGTACACCACCGTCGGCGGCCGCACCCCGATCAAGACCGACGTGCGCATCGTCGCGGCCTCCAACAAGGACCTGCGCATCCTGATCCAGCAGGGGCTGTTCCGCGAAGATCTGTTCTTCCGCCTCAACGTCGTGCCGCTGCGGCTGCCGCCGTTGCGCGAGCGCATCGAGGACCTGCCCGATCTGGTCCGCCACTTCTTTGCGCTTGCCGAGAAGGACGGGCTGCCGCCGAAGAAGCTCGATGCCGCCGCGCTGGAGCGGCTCAAGCAGCACCGCTGGCCGGGCAACGTCCGCGAACTCGAGAACCTCGCCCGCCGCCTCGCCGCGCTGTATCCGCAGGACGTGATCACGGCCTCGGTGATCGACGGCGAGTTGGCGCCGCCGGCGGTGACCACCGGCTCCAACGCGCCGACCTCGATCGACAATCTCGGCGGCGCGGTCGAAGCCTATCTCTCGTCGCACTTCCAGGGCTTCCCGAACGGCGTGCCACCGCCGGGCCTGTATCACCGCATCCTCAAGGAGATCGAGATCCCGCTGCTCACCGCCGCGCTGGCGGCGACGCGCGGCAATCAGATCCGCGCCGCCGATCTGCTCGGCCTGAACCGCAACACGCTGCGCAAGAAGATCCGCGACCTCGACATCCAGGTCTACCGCAGCGGCGGTTAGGCCCGAGGAATATCCCCCCCGATCACGTCGGGGGGGGATCGCCTGCAAGGCGCAGCGCTGCAGGACGGCACACCGTCCATCGATTCAAGCTTTCGTCATCACGATTCAAGCATCGGCGGACCGGCGTTCGCCGGTGCGCATTTGCGCGTTTTGACGCCGCGCGTCAGTTCTCAGTAAAATGAAACATCGTTGCATTTTATTATTCTGCCTCCTATGGTGCCGCCAAGCTCGGCCGCAAATGGCCCAACAAGGCACTATGGAGGAACGGAATGGAGAGCGAGGCTGCGCGCGCGGCGCCGGCATTCGACATCACGCCGACGATGCGCAAGGTGATGCGACGCATCATCCCGTTCATCTTCGTCTGCTATGTCGTCAGCTATCTCGACCGCATCAATGTCGGCTTCGCCGGCCTGCAGATGAACCGCGATCTCGGCCTCACGCCGTCGCAGTTCGGCTGGGGTGCCGGGCTGTTCTTCCTCGGCTATTTCCTGTGCGAGATCCCCAGCAATCTGATGATGCAGCGCGTCGGTGCGCGGCTGTGGATCGCGCGGATCATGATCACCTGGGGCTTGCTGTCGACGCTCACCTGCCTCGTGACAGGGCCTGTGAGCTTCTCGGCGATGCGCCTGCTGCTCGGCATGGCCGAAGCCGGCTTCACGCCGGGTGTATATCTCTACTTCACCTACTGGTTTCCCGGTGTCTGGCGCGGCCGCGCCACGGCCGCGTTCCTGGTGGGCATTCCCGTCGCCAACATGATCGGCTCGCCGATCTCGGGCGCGCTGCTGACGATGGACGGCTTCGGCGGCCTCGCGGGATGGCAGTGGCTGCTGATCATCGAGGGCCTGCCGGCCGTGCTGCTCGGCGTCACTTGCCTGTTCGTGTTGTCGGACCGTCCGGGCGATGCCAAATGGCTGGAAGCGGATGAGCGCCGCGCGCTCGATGCGCAACTGACGGCGGAGCAGGCGACCTTGTCCGCCCGCCACGGCAACACGCTGCGCGATGCCTTCGCCAATCCAAAGGTCTTCGTGCTGGCGCTGGTCAATTTCTGCGGCATCTGCGGCTCGCTCGGCGTCGGCCTGTGGCTGCCGCAGATCGTGCGCGGCTTCGGCGTGAGCTACGTTGCCGTCGGCTTCATCTCCGCAGCGCCCTACGCGCTGGGCGCGGTCTGCATGCTGCTCTGGGCCCGGCTCGCCAACCGAGCCAGGCATCGGCTGTGGTTCGTCTGCGGCGCGCTGGCGATTGCAGGTGTGGCGCTGTCGGTGAGCGCGAGCTTCGCGTCACCGCTGCCGGCGATGCTGGCGCTGACGGTGACCGTGGTCGGCATCCTGTCGTTCCAGGCGACCTATTGGGCGATCCCGTCCGGCTTCCTGACCGGACGCGCCGCGGCGGCCGGGCTCGCTTTGATCGTGTCGATCGGCAATCTCGGCGGCTTCGTCGGCCCGTACATGATCGGCTATCTCAGGGAGACGACGAAGAGCTTCTCGACGCCGCTCTATGTCTTGTCCGCGATCCTGCTAGTCGGCACCGTCGTGATGGCCGCGCTCGGCGACCCCGCTCGCGACACTGTCAAAGCAAAGGAGGCCGCATGATCACCCGTCGTCATCTGTTGGCGGCCGGCGCCGTCGCTTTGATGGGCCCAAGGCCTGCAGCCGCGGACAGCGTGCCGAACTCGGCCGGCTCGGAGTCGCCGAAGCTGAAAGCGCCGGCCAATGCCTGCGACAGCCATCATCACATCTACGATGCGCGCTTCCCGGTCTCGCCGCACTGGCGCGGCGGACGGCCGGATGGCGCAACGGTTGCCGACTATCGTCTGCTGCAGAAACGGCTTGGCGTCGTCAGGCACGTCATCGTCCAGCCCTCGACCTACGGCGTTGACAACAGGTGCCTGCTCGACGCGCTCGACCAGTTCGGCGCCGAGGCGCGCGGCATCGTCGTCATCGACGAGAGCATCGATGATGCCGCGTTGAAGCGCATGGATCAGCGCGGCGTGCGCGGAGTCCGCGTCAACTTCCTGACGCCTCAATCCTGGGGCGTCACGACGTCAGAGCGGCTGGAACAGACGGCCAAACGCATCGCGCCGCTCGGCTGGCATGTCCAGGTGCTGATGTCCGGCGACCAGATCGCGCAGCACGAGGCCGTACTCGCGGCATTGCCGGTGCCGGTCGTGTTCGACCATCTCGGACGCATTCCGCAGCCCATTGGACTTGCTCATCCCGGTGCGCAGGCGATGCTCCGGCTCGCCGACAAGGGCCATGGCTGGATCAAGCTGTCCGAGCCGTATGCCGACACCAAGCTCGGTCCGCCTGACTACGCCGACACGAGCGCGGTCGCGCGGGCCTGCGTGCAGGCGGCGCCGGACCGGGTGATCTGGGGCAGCGACTGGCCACATCCGACCGAGAAAGACAAACCGGACGATGCGCTGCTGTTCGACCTGTTGTCCAGTTGGGCGCCGGATACTGAGGTCCGCGAGAAGATCCTGGTCGGCAATCCGGCGAAGCTATTCGGCTTTACCTGACGCGACGGCGTCAGGCGTGCGAATACATCGGCAATCCCGGCGTTTCGAGATCGGCGCGAAGAATCGAGCCGGTCCGGCTCTCGGTGATGAACAGGCTGCGATTGTCGGGGCCACCGAAGGCCAGATTGGTCGTGCCGACGCCAGCGCATGAGACGATGCGGTCGAGCGGCTCGGCCACAGGCGACACCCGCCACACCGAGCCGAAGCCGGTGTGACAGATCAGGAGATTGCCGTCGCGATCCAGCGCCAGACCGTCGGGGCCGCCGGGCCCGCCATGCAGATTCACGAACACGCCGACTTTCGTCGTGATGCCGCTCGCGGGCAATGGGATGCGCCAGACCTGGTTGGCGCGGGTCACCGCGACCAGCAGGAAGGTTTCGTCCTCATCGACCACGATGCCGTTCGGACTCGGGATCGTGTTGACGAGGCAGATCAGGCGTCCGTCGGTGCCGAGCCGCCAGACCCGGCCGGTCGGATCGTGCATGCCGGTCTGGCCCTGGTCGGTGAAATACAGCGTGCCGGAGCGTCCGAACACCAGATCGTTGACACCCTTGAAGCTCTCGCTCGCCGCCGTCTCCAGGAACGGCGTGACCTGGCCGCTGCCGGGATCGAGCAGCATCAGGCCGCGCTTGTAGTCGGTGATGAAGATGCGGCCGTCGGCATGGATCTTGAGGCCGTTGGGCCAGCCGTCATACTCGGTGACGACAGTCCATGCGCCGTCGGGATCGATGCAAAAAACGCGGCCGAACGGAATGTCGGTGACGTAGAGCCGGCCTTGGCGGTCGAAGGAGGGGCCCTCGAGAAAGCTGTCGATCGCCCGGCCGCCCTGGTTGGCATCAGCCCAGGCGCTGCGCCGGGCCTTGCGGAAATGATCCGGCAGCCTGGTGAAAACTTGCGTGTCGATGCGGCGGGGCGGCGCAAACCAGCTCATGCCGAGAATCCATAGAGTTCGGCAGGCGAGTCGACCAGGACCCGCTGCAATGTGGCCTGATCCGGCATCGCATTGGCCATCAGGTCGAACAGCTCGGCATCATCGGGCTTGTCGTCGGCCTTGCGGGTCGGGTGCGGCCAATCGCTGCCCCACACCATGCGCTCGGGAGCCGCGCGGACATAGGCTGCCGTGATCCCTGCGCTCTCCGCATAGGGCGACCGGCTGCTGAGATAGGCACCCGACAGCTTGATCCAGGTGTTGCCCTTGTCGAGCAGCTTGCGAATGATTGTGTAGGAATTGCTGTTGAGGCCGTCGGCCGGCAGTGCGCCGAGATGATCGATCACGATCCGGGACGGCAGACGCAGCAGCAGATCCTGAGCCGCCTCGAGCTGTTGCGGCCGCATGTTGATCTCGCAATGCCAGCCGAGCGCCGCCAGCCGTGGCGAAAGCTTTTCGAGCGAAGCCACCGAGAGTGGACCGGGGAAGGGCAGGTTGAAGCGCACGCCGCGGGCGCCGAGCGCATCGAACCGCTTCAGTTCGGCATCGCCGACATCTTCGGCGACGACAGCCACCATCCGGAAATTCTCAGCACCCAGCGCCTTCATCGACGCCAGTTGCAGGCTGTTGTCGGTGCCGTAGGTCGACGGCGTGACAAGCACGCCGCGCGTGGTGCCGATCCTCCGTTGCAGCGCCTTGTAGTCCTCAGGCGAAGCGTCGGGCGGCGTCAGCGCCGCGCCCGGCGCCGTCGGATAGCTGGCATCATACGTGTGGAAGTGGCAGTCGGTCGCGCGCGGTGGAGCTTTCCTGGCGGGCGGCGCCGTTCCCGCCGACCAGTGCACGGTGTCGGTGGATTGGCTCCGTCCCGAGCACGGCAGGGCGGCAAGTGCCGCGGCACCGAGCAGCAGGCCGCGCCGGGTGACGTGAGAGGACTTGCCCATGTCACGCCTCCTTCGCGGCAGCCAGGATCGCGGTGTCGGCGCTACGCGGCCGGCTGATGAAAAGCACCAGCCCGGCGCCGATCATGGTCACGATCGCGATCGGCAGCAGCGCCAATCCGTAGTTGCCGGTCGCGTCCAGCACGCTGCCATAGATGTTCACCATCAGGCCGCCGCCGATCAGGTTCGATACCGCATTGATCATCGCCAGTCCCGCCGCCACCGATCCCGCGCCGAGCCAGCCCGAGGACAACGCCCAGAACGGGCCCTTGAAGGCGTAGGCGCCGACCAGGACCAGGCTCAGCAGCACCACCGTCCCGATCAGCGAATGGATCACGAAGACACCGAGGAAGCCGAACGCGATCAGCAGCAGCGTCAACGCCGTGTGCCAGCGGCGCTCCCTGGTTTTGTCGGAGTGACGGCCCCACAGCACCATCAACACGCAGGCCACGCCATAGGGGATTGAGTTGATCAGGCCGGTCTCCAGGTTGGTCAGGCCGAACGATTTGAGGAACTGCGGCTGCCAGACGCCGAGCACCGAGCCGGCGGCCGAGGCGCCGGAGCAGGCGAGGGCCATGGCCCACACGACGGGGTTGCGCAGGAGACTCAGGAACGAGCCCCAGCCGGTCTTGGCAGCGGCCGACGGACGGCCCGCCTTCTCGCGGTTGAGCTCGTTGCACAGCCAGGTCCGCTCGTCGTCACGCAGCCAGCGTGCGTCCTCGGGTCGGTCGGTGAGAATGGCCAGGCAGACCAGGCCGAGCAACACGGTGGGGACGCCTTCGACGATGAACAGCCATTGCCAGCCGCGCAAGCCGAGCATGCCGTCGAAACCGAGCAGCAGGCCGCCAAGCGGCGAGCCGATGAAGCTCGCGGCCGGGATCGAGATCCCGAACAGCGCGATCAGGCGGCCGCGATAGTTCGCCGGCAGCCAGTAGGTCAGATAGAGCAGCACGCCGGGAAAGAAGCCGGCCTCGGCGGCGCCGAGCAGGAAGCGCATCACGTAGAACGAATTCTGGCCCTGCACGAACGCCATGCCGGCCGAGATGATCCCCCAGGTGATCATGATCCGCGCGATCCAGCGCCGCGCGCCGAAGCGCTGCAGGGCCAGATTGCTGGGCACTTCCATCAGGAAGTAGGAGAAGAAGAACAGACTGGCGCCGAAGCCGAACACCGCCTTCGACATGCCCAGGTCATGCACCATCTGCAGCGACGCCATGCCGACATTGCCGCGATCGAGGATCGCGAACAGATAGCAGATCATGATGAACGGCATGATGCGCCACGAAACCCGGCGCATGGTCGTCCGTTCCAGCGCGCTCGGCGCTGCCGCAGCTTCAGCCATGTTGTCCTCCCAAATGATTTGTTGATGTAGCTCAGGCGACGCTGAGCTGTTTTTTGTTGACGATTGCCCGCCGGTCGAAGGTCTTGCCTTCCAGAACGTCCATGACGTGGTTGACCGCGATCACGCCCATTGCGTCCCTGGCCTCCTGCGTGCTGGCGCCGGCGTGCGGCGTCACCACGACGTTGGGCAGGGTCAGCAGCGGAAGATCTGGCTTCGCCGGCTCCTCCGCAAACGAATCCAGGCCGGCGCCGGCGATGACGCCGTCGCGCAGCGCCTCGAACAGGGCGGTCTCGTCGATCAGCCCGCCGCGCGCGGTGTTGATCAGGATGGCGTTGCGGCGCATGCGGGTGAGCTGGTCGCGGCCGATCATGTTGCGTGTCTGCGGCGTCAACGGGCAATGCAGGCTGATCACGTCGCTGGCCGTCAGGATCTCGTCGAGGCTGCCGACGCGCTCGGCGCCTGCGATCGTGGTGTCATCAGGCATATAGGGGTCGAAGATGCGCACCTGCATGTGCAGCGGCTGAACCAGGCCGACCAGGATGCGGCCGATCTCGCCGAAGCCGATCACGCCCAGGCTGCGGCCGAGCAATTGGGCTCCCTTGGTCGTCGCCTTGTCCCAGTGTCCGGTCTTGATCCGGGCATCGAGATGCGGGATCTCGCGCGCCACAGCGAACATCAGCGCGAAAGCGAGCTCCGCCACGGATTGTGAATTGGCGCCGCGCGCAACGAACACGGGGATGCCACGGCGGTCGGCGGCGTCGACATCGATGTTGTCATAGCCGACCCCGTGCTTGGCGATCGCCTTGAGCTTCGGCGAGGCGCCGATCACCTGATCGTCGATTTTGCCCTGCCGCACGATGATGCCGTCGGGCTGCTCGCGCGCTGCAATCTCCGCCAACTCCCGGGGGCTCCCATATTGCGGGTTGTCGACCAGCGCAGCACCTCGCCGCGCGGCAATGGCAGCTGCTTCCGGAGTGAGGGCCGGGCCGGTGATGAGAAGCTTGTACCGCATGTCGCTGCCTTTGCTCGCTGCCGGCAACGCCTCGTGACCGGCCTGCGATGGCGGCTCAGCCGAACCGCGGCATGGTCGCCGCAGGCCGCTCCTTGACGAGATGCTGGCCGTTTCCCGCGCCGAATTTTGAAATTGAAACGGCGTTGCATTTTTTGTAGGTATCGCCGCGACGGCTCATTTTGTCAACCGCCGATCGGCAGAGCCGCAGGGACGATCGCAACGAGGAGCACGCCATGACCGTCGGTTTCCGCATCTATCCGAATCCGAAGCAGAGAGTTTCCAAGGACCTCGTCGAGCGGTACCGGACGCTTCCCGTCGCCAATGTGAGCGACAGCATGTCCCGCATGACTGCAGCAGGTCCCCGGCTGCGGCCGATGCACGGCGGCGGCGTGCTCGCGGGGCCTGCGATCACGGTGAAATCACGCCCCGGCGACAATCTGATGCTGCACAAGGCGCTAGACATGGCCGAGCCGGGCGACATCGTCGTCGTCGATGCCGACGGCGATCTCTCCAACGCATTGATCGGCGAGATGATGATCGCGCATGCCGAGCGTCGCGGCCTTGGCGGTGTCGTCATCAACGGCTCCGTTCGCGATGCCGCAGCGATCCGCGCCGGCAAGTTTCCGATCTTCGCCGCCGGCGTGACCCATCGCGGCCCCTACAAGGACGGTCCCGGCGAGATCAATGTGGCGATCGCGATCGACGGCATGGTGATCCATCCGGGCGACCTCGTGCTCGGCGACGACGATGGCCTCGTCTGCGTCCCGTTCGCGGACGCCGAATCCGTCTTCGCCGCGGCGAAGAAGAAGCACGACGCCGAGACCGCGCAGCTGGCGGCCATCGCGGCCGGCCGCAACGACCGCTCCTGGGTCGATGAGGAGCTCAAGAAGCGCGGCGTCGAATATATGGACTGAGCCGCAGGCTGGACGGCGTGAACTTCGCCGCGGGGATGTGTATACCCTCCCGAAACGGCCGCCCGATTGGCGGCCGGGATCGGGAATCAGGACGTGGCGAAGAAATCGAGCACCCGCAGGAAGACCGCAAAGGCCGAGACGTCATCGGGTCTGAAGGGCGTCTCTGCCGTCGACCGCGCGTTGAGCGTCTTGACGGCGTTTCAACGCGGCGACGGCGAAGTGAGTCTCGCCGAGTTGACCAGGCGCACCGGGCTGATCAAGACGACGGTGATGCGCATGGCGCTGTCGTTGGAGAGCTTCGGTTTGATCAGGCGGGTCGACGATGGCGGCTACCGCCTCGATGCCGAGGTGATGCGGCTTGCGGCCTGCTACCAGCACGCCTTCGGCCTCGCCGATCACGTCACTCCGGTGCTGGAGAAGCTCGCGCGCTCGACCGGCGAAACCGCTTCGTTCTACACGCGCCGAGGCGATCAGCGCCTGTGCCTGTTCCGGGTCGAAAGCGCGAACCAGATCCGGATGCATGTCCAGCCCGGCGATCTACGCCCGATGGACAAGTCGGCCATTGCCCAGGTGCTTCGACATTTCGACCGTGGTCGCACCGCGGCGGAGATCGAGGTGCCGATCTTCACAAGCGGCGTCACCGATCCGCATTCGGCGGCGCTTGCGACTCCCGTATTCGGACCGGGCGGTGCTTTGCTGGGCGCCCTCGCTTTGTCCGGCCCGGTGACCCGGTTGACCGCGGAGCATGCCGGGGAGATCCGTCCGCTGCTGAAGACGGCCGGGATCGATTTGACCACGGCATGCGGCGGATAGAGGCAAGTCGGCCCGGCCGGCCGGGGGAAATGGTTTCAGGGTACCTCCATCCGGAAAGCGCCGCAGATGAGAAATATTGTAGACAAACCCGCGACGCGCTTCCGCGCCGTGGATTTGTCGCAATTTGGCAACAGCGTGGTAGGAATGCATCAGTCTGATTCACTCGGACGTGCCGCGTTCACATCACCCAATTTGCCGGAATGACCAGCGCAGACACCTCGGCCACCCCATTCGATTCGACGCCCGCAGACGGCCGGCGCTGGACTTGGCGCACCTGGCTGGCGCCGGTGGCGGTCGGGCTCGCGCTGCTGTCGGCCTTCCTCACCTTCATCGTGCTGGTCGGCCTGAGCCCGATCGAGCCGACGCCCGAGGTCGTCAGCACCTTCCTGCTGATCGATGCCGGCACGATCCTGATCCTGGTCGGGATCATCATCCGCGAGGTCTGGCAGATGGTCCAGGCCCGGCGGCGCGGCCGGGCGGCGGCGCGGCTGCACGTCCAGATCGTCAGCCTGTTCTCGGTGATCGCGGTGCTGCCGGCGGTGCTGGTGTCGCTGGTCGCCAACGTCACCATCGACCGCGGGCTTGACCGGCTGTTTTCCGGACCTGCGAAAGAGGCGATCCAGAACTCGCTGACGGTGGCGCGCGCCTACACCTATGAGCATGCGCAGCTGATCCGCGGTGACATCTTAGGCATGGCGAACGACATCGCCCATGCGCGGCCGCTCTATGATCAGGACCGCGGCACCTTCCGCGAGCTGCTCACCGCCAGCGCGGCCTCGCGCAATCTGCCGGGCGCGATGCTGATCGACAAGGACCGTACCGTCCTGGAGACGGCCGAGACCGGGATCCAGCAGACCTTCCAGACGCCGCCGGCCGACTTCCTCAGCAACGTCAACGAGACCGAGCCGCAGATCGCGGTGTTCCCGGACGCCAACTACGTCGCCGCCGTGATCCGCCTGCGGGCGTTCAACGACACCTTCCTCTACGTGGCCCGGTTGCTCGATCCACGCGTGATCGCGCAGCTCAAGCAGACCGAGACCTCGGTCGCCGAATATGCCGTGGTCGAGTCGCGCCGCCTCGGCATCCAGGTCGCCTTCGCGCTGATGTTCGCGGTGATCGCGCTGACCATCCTGATGGCCTCGGTGCTGATCGGCCTGAACTTCGCCAACTGGCTGGTGTCGCCGATCCGCCAGCTGATGAACGCCGCGCATACGGTGGCGACCGGCGATCTCAATGTCCAGGTCCCGGTGCATCGCTCCGAGGGCGATCTCGCCCAGCTCGGCCAGACCTTCAACAAGATGACGCAGGAGCTGCGCACCCAGCGCGACGAGCTGGTCAGCGCCAGCGATCTGATCGACAGCCGTCGCCGCTTCATCGAGGCGGTGCTGTCGTCGGCCTCGGCCGGCATCATCGGCGTCGACGCGTCGGGCAGCGTCGGCATTCTCAACCGTTCGGCCGAGAAGCTGATCGGCCACGCCGAGCAGGAGGTGCTCGATCACCCGCTGTCCGAGGTGCTGCCCGAGCTCGACGACATGATGAAGACGGCGCGCGAGGGCAAGCAGCGCCTGGTGCAGGGACAGATCACGATCCAGCGCGACGGCCACGAGCGCAATCTGTCGGTGCGCGTCACCGCCGAGCAGACCAACCAGGCACGCGACAGCTACATCATCACGCTCGACGACATCACTGAGCTCGTCTCGGCGCAGCGGACCTCTGCATGGGGCGACGTCGCCCGGCGCATCGCGCACGAGATCAAGAATCCGCTGACGCCGATTCAGCTTTCCGCAGAGCGGATTCGCCGCAAATTCGGCAAGGTCATCACCGAGGACAAGGCCGTATTTGAGCAATGTACCGATACAATCGTGCGGCAGGTCGACGACATCAGGCGAATGGTCGATGAGTTCTCGCGCTTTGCCCGCATGCCGAAGCCGGTGATGGAAGGCGAGGACGTTGCCGACGCAGTACGCCAGGCCGTGTTCCTGATGAAGGTCGCGCATCCCGAGATCGATATCGAGACCGACATCAAGCAGGATCCGTTGCGCGCGCAGTTCGACCGCCGGCTGATCTCGCAGGCCCTGACCAACATCATCAAGAACGCCACCGAGGCGATCGAGGTGGTGCCGGAGGAGGAGCTCGGCAAGGGCCGCATCGACGTCGTCGCGTCGCGCGAGGGCGATGACGTGCTGATCGACGTGATCGACAACGGCATCGGCCTGCCGAAGGTGGCGCGGCAGCGGCTGCTCGAGCCCTATGTCACGACGCGCGCCAAGGGCACAGGCCTTGGCCTTGCGATCGTCGGCCGTGTGCTCGAGGACCACGGCGGCAAACTGGAGCTGAAGGACGCCTCCGATTTCCGTCCCGGCCAGCGCGGCGCGTGGATGCGGCTGCGTTTCGCGGTGTCCGGCCAGGCCGCACAACCAGGAACGAAGGAGCAGGCAGCCGCCTCCAGCAATCCGCAGATGACAGAGCCGGGCGGGGAAACCCCGAGCACGGTTCAAGCGACCAACGATCAACCAAAAATCCAAGCTGCAACCGGCAGCTGACGAGACAGGCGTGACCCATGGCGAGTGATATTCTGATTGTCGACGACGAAGCCGATATCCGGGAGCTGGTCGCCGGCATCCTGGACGACGAAGGCTTCACGACTCGAACGGCTCGCGACAGCGATTCGGCGCTCGCCGAGATCGCAGGCCGCCGACCGAATCTGGTGTTCCTCGACATCTGGCTGCAGGGCTCCAAGCTCGACGGCCTGCAGTTGCTCGAACAGATCAAGAAGGATCACCCGGACCTGCCGGTCGTGATGATCTCCGGTCACGGCAACATCGAAACCGCGGTCGCGGCCATCAAGCGCGGCGCCTACGACTTCATCGAGAAGCCGTTCAAGTCGGACCGGCTGATTCTCGTCGCGACGCGCGCGCTGGAGAATTCGCGGCTGAAGCGCGAGGTGCGCGAGCTCAAGCAGCTGGCGCCGACCGCCAGCGCCATGACCGGCCGTTCGCCGTCGATGAACCAGCTGCGCCAGACCATCGAGCGCGCCGCGAAGGCCAACAGCCGCATCCTGATCGTCGGACCTCCGGGCTCGGGCAAGGAGCTAGCCGCCCGCACGCTGCATACGCAGTCGCCGCGCGCGGACGGACCGTTCGTGGTCATCAACGCCGCCGCGATCACGCCGGAGCGGATGGAGGAGGAGCTGTTCGGCATCGAGCAGTCCAATGGCGAGCAGTCGCGCAAGACCGGCGCGCTCGAAGAGGCGCATGGCGGCACGCTGTTCGTCGACGAGATCGCCGACATGCCGCGCGAGACCCAGAACAAGATTCTGCGCGTGCTGGTCGATCAAACCTTCCAGCGCGCCGGCGGCACCACCAAGGTGCACGTTGACGTGCGTATCATCTCCTCGACGGCGCGGAACCTGGAAGAGGAGATCGCCAGCGGCCGCTTCCGCGAGGATCTCTATCACCGCCTGTCGGTGGTTCCGATTCGCGTGCCGCCGCTGTCGGAGCGCCGCGAGGACATTCCCGAGCTGATCGACTATTTCATGGACCAGATCTCGATCACGACCGGCCTGCCGAAGCGGCAGATCGGCCAGGACGCGATGGCCGTGCTGCAGTCGCATGTCTGGCCCGGCAACGTCCGGCAGTTGCGCAACAATGTCGAGCGCGTGATGATTCTCGCCGCCGGCGGTCCAGAGGTGATCATCACCGCCGACATGCTGCCGCCGGACGTCGGCTCGATGGTGCCGGCGATGCCGACCAGCAACAATGGCGAGCACATCATGGGGCTGCCACTGCGCGAAGCACGCGAAGTGTTCGAGCGCGATTATCTGATCGCCCAGATCAGCCGCTTCTCCGGCAACATCTCGCGCACCGCGGAGTTCGTCGGCATGGAACGCTCGGCCCTGCATCGCAAGCTGAAGGCGCTCGGGGTCGGCTGAGGTCATCGCTAGGCAAAGTTTGCCGGGCTGGACGAATTTACATTGGAAAATTCGTCTGGCACCGGATATTTACGGGCGAATCCGGGTGTTTTGGAACCAGGCTCGGCGCAAGCGGCTTGCCTAATATGCTCGCCTGTCCTCTAATCACGCGTCCCGTGATCCCTCGAGGGGGATCTCAATGGATCATGGGTCACCGCGGCGGCACCGAGGCCGGCAAATCGGGTCGTCGCAGGTCCAATAAGAAAAAGCACAAGACTGCGAGATAACAACAATGGCGGCAGACCGCGCACAAAACCTACAAGACACCTTTCTCAACCACGTCCGCAAAACCAAGACACCGCTCACGATCTTCCTGGTCAACGGCGTGAAACTGCAGGGGATTGTCACTTGGTTCGACAATTTCTGCCTGTTGCTCCGGCGCGACGGTCACTCGCAGCTCGTCTACAAGCATGCGATCTCCACCATCATGCCGGGCGCCCCGATCCAGCTGTTCGAGGGCGGCGAGGACGCCTCTGCGTGAGAGTAACCTGATTGGAACCCCGAGATCGCGAAGGGGCCATCGGCCTTTCGGGGCCCGATGACGTCAAGACAACGGGCCGAGTCATCGTGGTCGGCCCGTACTTGCGGCCACGCCGCGGCGACGACGGTGCGGCGGCCAGCCATTCCGACATGCGTGATGTCGAGGCGCGGATCGACGAGGCCGCGGGGCTCGCGCGCGCCATCAACCTCACGGTGGCGGAGTCCATTCTCGCGCTCATCGGACAGATCCGTCCGGCGACCTATCTCGGCAAGGGCAAGGTCGACGAGATTGCCGGTGTGATCGCGAGCCTGGGCGCTGAGCTCGTCGTGATGGATTGCGCGCTGTCGCCGATCCAGCAGCGCAATCTGGAGAAGGCCTGGAACACCAAGGTGCTCGATCGCACCGGCCTCATCCTGGAGATCTTCGGCCGTCGCGCGAAGACCAAAGAGGGCGCGCTGCAGGTCGAGCTCGCGCATCTCAACTATCAACGCAGCCGCCTGGTGCGGTCGTGGACCCATCTCGAACGCCAGCGCGGCGGCTTCGGCTTCATGGGCGGCCCGGGCGAGACGCAGATCGAGGCCGACCGCCGGCTGATCGGTGATCGCATCACGCGGCTCGAGAACGAGCTGAAGAAGGTACAGGCGACGCGCCGGCTGCATCGCGCCGGACGCCAGCGCGTTCCGTATCGTGTGGTCGCGCTGGTCGGCTACACCAATGCGGGCAAGTCGACGCTGTTCAATCGCCTGACACGCGCCGATGTGCAGGCGGCCGACATGCTGTTCGCCACGCTCGATCCGACTCTGCGCGCGATCGGCCTGCCGCATGGCGGCAAGGCGATGCTGTCCGACACCGTCGGCTTCATCTCCAACCTGCCGACGCAGCTGGTCGCCGCCTTCCGCGCCACGCTCGAGGAGGTGCTGGAAGCGGATGTCATCCTGCATGTCCGCGACATGTCGCATGAGGATGCCGAGGCGCAGCAGCATGATGTCGAGCTGGTGCTCAGCCAGCTCGGGATCGATCCCGAAGCGACCGACAGCATCATCGAGGTCTGGAACAAGATCGACCGGCTCGACGAAGCCGCGCGTGAGAACCTCGCCAACATCGCCGCGCGACGGCCGCCGGAGCGCCCGTGCCTGATGGTCTCGGCCGAGACCGGGGAGGGCGTCGACGTGCTGCTGCAGGCGATCGAAGACCGCCTCGCCGCCGCGCGCACCACGCTCGATCTCACCATCGACGCCGCCGATGGCGCCGGCATCAGCTGGCTGCACCGCAATGCCGAGGTGCTCGCCAAGGAGCTGCACGAGGGCCACTACGACATGACCGTGCGCGTCGACGCGACCAAGCGCGACATCGTCGTCGAGCGCTATCACGGTGTCCCGCGGGTGGCGTGAGCTGCCGCTACAGGGGCGTGATGTCGATGTGCAGCACTGCGGTGCGGCCGGCGCCGACCGCAGCGAGGCAACGTTCGATCGCCGCATCGAGCGCATCGGGATCTCCGACCCGTTCACCGTGAGCTCCGAACGCGCAGGCGATGTCGGCGAGACGACGCTGCTCGTCCTGGCGCCCGGTCGAGAGCCGCGAAAGGAACGAGTCGCTCTGCTGTGCGGCGCCGTCGGGATAGACACGTTGGACCGACGCCTTCACGGCCTGCCACCCGGCGTTGTCGAGGATCACCGTGAAGATCGGCAGCCGATATTGCTGCGCGACCGCGTAGACGGAATCCGGAGCGGCGAAGTGGTAGGCGCCGTCACCGATGACTTGCACGATTCGCGTCGCGGGATTGGCGAGCTTGAGGCCGAGCGCCATGCCGCCGCTGAAGCCGAGACCGCCGCCGGCCAGGCCCACATAAGTCATCGGCTTGGTGCGACGAAGCTGCTGTTGCAGGACGGGCGCGTTGCGGACCGCCTCGTTGATCACGATGTCGTCCTCGGACAGCAGCGCCTGCAGCCGCGCGAACGCATAGGCCGGGTTGATCGCGCCGGGGCGGCCCTTCTGCGCGGCCGCGGCGATCCGCTTGGCCTGGGCCGCCTCGCGCGCCGGCTGCCAGCTCGCGATCCGGTCGCGAACCTTCCTCAGATAGGCGTCGTCGCCGCGGGCAATGACGATCTCCAGCACCTGACGCAGGATCACGGCTGAATCGCCCTGGATGCGCAGATCGGTCGCAAAGCCCCAGATCGGGATATCCGCCTTGAGGGCGTCGACATCGATCTGGATCCAGCGCAATCGGTCGGCCGATGTCAGCGCCTGCGGAATGAATGGCACGTCGATGTCGATCAGCAGCCCGAGGTCGGCGTCTGCAACGAGCGCAGCAGGATCGGAGCCGGCGAAGCAGGGCGAGTCCTGGCAGATGTTCATGGTGACGGGGTTGAACTCGGCGACGCGGATCCCGCACACCAGCGCCAGCCGCTCGAGCACCGAGACGGCCTCGGCACTGCGTCCGAGATAGGCGGTCAGCGCAATCGGGTTGTCCGCGCTCATCAGCGCGTCCGCGATCGCCTGCGCACGTTCCGGCTCGATTCCTCCCGCCTTGACGCTGCCATAGCGCGCGGGCGAGTAGGTCGGCATGGCGTCGCCGGCCCAGCTCTCCGCCAAGGTCTCCCGCGGCAGCATCATGTAGACGGGGCCGGGCGGATCGCTGTGCATGAACGCTGCCGCGCGCGCCAGCGCCTCCTTGATCACCACGCCCGACGGCAGTGTGTAGTCCCATTTGACGTAGGGCCTGATGATGCTGGCCTGGTCGAAGCTGTCCTGCACGAAGTGGACGTAGGTGTCGCGTCCTCCCGGCAACTCGCCATGCACAGCGAATGGCGCGCGTCCCGCGACCAGCAGCAACGGCAGCCGGTAGCGAAACGCATTCTGGATGGCCATGCAGGCGTTGGCCGTGCCCGCATCGACGTGGACGAACACGGCCTGACCGCGGCCGGTCAGGGCCGCATACCCCATCGCCATGTGGACCGCGACCACCTCGTGAGGACACAGGATCACCTGCGGATGGGGCCGGCCCTCACTGTCCCAGCGCGCGATTTCCTCGATCAGCGAGACATGATCCGTACCGAGATTGGCAAAGATGTAGTCGATGCCGAGGTCGACGAGCGCCTCGAGGAAGTAATGCGCGGTGGTATGGCTGGCCATGGCGCGCGGATGTGGATCAGGCGTGGACGGCATCGTCACGGCGCACCGCCTCGGTCTGGGTTGCGATTCCCCGCAGGCGCTGGAACAGCTCTCCGGGCTCGCGCGGTGCGGTCATGCCGCGCCAGGCGATATGTGAGTCCGGCCGGAGCAGCAGCAGGCTTTCAGAGAATGCATAGCCGGCCTTGGCGCGGTCGACGTCCACGAGCGCCAGCGGAACGCCCTGGTCGGCTGCGGTCTTCACCATCGAGGTCGCATCGAGGGAGGGATCGAACCGGACCAGCGTGTAGGCGGGACCGAGCGCATCCAGCAGCGATCGTCCATCCGTCAGCCAGACGTGCGGGGCGCGCGCGCCGGGCACCGTGGACGCGGTGAAGTGGCCCATCCCGTAAGGCGGCGGGGTCTCGCCATCGTAGGAGATGGCGGGGGACTGATCGTAGTAGTAGCCGAAGTTCAAGCCGGCGCAGCAATATTGCTGCACGTTGAGATCATAGGCGGCCTGTCCGACCTTGCTGCGCGCGGCATCGCCGGCGGGCCCATCCATTTCCACCTCGGGAGGGACCGAGCGCCGCTGGCTCATCACGGCGAGCGCGTGGTTCATCGCGAAATGCGACACCTGCTCGGTGATCGGCTGGCGTTCCGCTTCATAGGCGTCGAGCAGGGCAGGGGCGGCCCATTTCTGGATGACGCCGGCGAGCATCCAGCACAGGTCGACCGCATCGGCGATCCCGGCATTCATGCCGTAGCCCGCATAGGGAATCCACAGATGCGCGGCATCACCGCAGATGAAGGCGCGGCGATCGCGGAAGCGATCGGCGACCAGCCGGCGTCCGATCCAATCCTCCTTGCTGATGATCTCGTAGTGAAAGCGGTCGTCGACGCCGAGGATGGTACGCAGCGCCCAATCGCGATCGACGCTGTCGAACTCGACCTCCTCGGCCGCGAGGTGGTTGTGGATCAGCCAGTTGTCGCGACCGTCGATCGACACGGTGGTGCCGCAGCGGCGCGGATTGAGGGACATGGTCATCCAGGCCGGCTTCTGGGTAATGAGCTCCTTCAGCGCGGGCGCGTGGATGTAGGTCGACTGCACACGCTGCACGACGTCGGTCCCGCCAAGGCGCGAGCCGATCAGCCGTCGCACGGTGGAGCGGCCACCGTCGCAGCCGATCAGATAGTCGGCCGAGATCGTGATGTCCTGCTCGGAATCGAGATCGCGGGCCTGGGCGACCACGCCGTTGTCGTCCTGCTCGAACCGATCGAGCTGAACGCGGTTGAGGATGGTGATGCGGGGCTGCGCCTCCGCGCAGGCGAACAGGATGGGCTCGAGATAGATCTGGTTGATGCGATGCGGCGGCTCGGGCGTTGGCCAGTCGGTGTCAGGTCCGCCAGTGGCCGTATAGCGATCCTGGCGAGACGGGATCGGGATGCGCGTCAGCTCACGGCCGACGACGGCCGTCCGATAGGCGCAGTCGTTCGGGAAATCGGCGGGAAGGCCGCCCTCACGTACCTCGCGGACGATCCCGAGCCGGCGGAACACCTCCATCGAGCGCGCCGAGACGTGGTTGCATTTCACGTTGGGCGGCTCGCCGGCGCGCCGGATCTCCGCGACCACCACATCGATGCCCCGCGAGGCGAGATCCATGGCGGCGGTCAGTCCGACCGGGCCAGCGCCCACGATGAGGACCTGGGTCTGTAACGTCTTCATGTCAGTGTCTCTTGCTTGAATGCTACGCGCGCTCGGCGGCCGAGAGCGGATTGCGTTGGGTGTCGTCGGCGGTCGGAAGGCTGCCGCGCATGCTGAGGATGGCCAGTCCCAGGATCACCAGCGCCGAGAACAGTTGCGGCACCGCGCTGGCCTGGAACAGCGAGGCGACGTCCCATTTGGCCGCCAGCATCAGTCCACCGATGGTGACGCCGAGGATCGAGCCGAAGCGGCCGATGCCCAGCGCCCAGCCGATGCCGGTGCCGCGGATGTAGGTCGGGTAGATCCGCGCCGCATAGGCGTTGCAGCCGATCTGGCCGCCGATCACGGCGACGCCGGCAATGAAGACCGCCGGCACGAGGACCGGCAACGAGGCGCCGGCAATGCCGATGGTGATGATCGACAGGAAGCCGGCGACATAGGTGACGAACAAGACCCGGTCGAAGCCGAACCGCTCGATCAGCAGGCCAAGCCCGATCGTGCCGAGCATGCCGCCGAGTTGGAACGCCACGCCCACGGCGATCGCGGCCTGGACGTCGAGCCCGACACCATGCGTGAGCGTCGGCAGCCAGCTGTTGAGAAAGTAGATGTCCATCATGTTCATGAAGAACATGACCCACAGCAGCAGGGTCGGAATCAGGCGCCGGTTGGTAAAAAGCTGCGGCAGCAGGAAGCCCTTGCCCTTCTCCTCGACAATCGTGAACTGCGCATCGGCTGGAAGCCGCGCGGAGGGATCGATGCGCATCAGCAGCGTGCGCACCCGGTCGTTCTTGGCTGAGTCCAGCGCCAGCAGCGACAGCGACTCCGGTAGCCACAGGATCAGGACCGGGCAGAGGATCAGCGGCAGCAGGCCGCCGACAATGAAGATGATCTGCCAGCCATAGGCGGTGATGAGCTTGGCTGCGACCGCTCCTCCGATCGCCGAGCCCAGCGACACCGTCATGAACATCAGCATGATCAACAGCGTCCGGCGACGCTGCGGCGCATACTCGCCGGTCAGTGCGATGGTGTTGGGCAGGACGCCCCCGAGTCCGATGCCGGTGACGAAGCGGAGCATGACGAGGTCGGAGACGCTCGTGGCCTGGCTCGTCGCCAGCGATCCCAGCGCGAATACCAAGACGCCGGCGACGACCAGCCATTTGCGACCGAGATAGTCGGCGAGGGCGCCGAACACGAGCGAGCCGACCATCACGCCGAACAGCGACGCGCCGAAGACGGGGCCCAAGGCTCCCGGCGCCAGGTGCAGGTCCTTGCTGAGCGCGGGCGCGACGAAGCCGAGCGCCTGGGCATCGAAGCCGTCGAGCCCGACGACCAGCGCGCACAGGCAGATCACCCTGATCTGGAATTTAGATAGCGGCCGTTCGTCGACGTAGCGTGTGAGATTGATCGCTTGCGACAATTGTCCCTCCCCGTGACCTTGTTGTTACCTGACGTCCTCGGTGGCGCCGGCTGTTTGCAAATATGTTGCATGTTCAAACTCTTTCGATTAGCCACAAAATTCTCATTCATTCATGAGGAAAGCTTATGCCCCCGACCCTGCGGCAATTGGAGGCCCTGGTCCTGGTGTATCGGCTCGGCAGCATCACCAAGGCGGCCGCGGAGCTGCGCGTCACGCAGTCGGCGATCAGCCTGCTGATCCGGCAGATCGAGGAGAATTTTCAGCTCAAGCTGTTCGACCGAACCACGCGGGCGCTGCACCCGACCGCGGCCTGCCGCGAGGCGATCACGGCCGCCGAGCGTATCCTGGCCGGCGCGCAGGGGCTGTCGCAGCGGATGCGCGACCTCGCCGAGATCAAGACCGGCCGCATCTCGATCGCAGTGTCGGCAGGCGTCGCCTCGGCGCTGCTTCCCCGGGTGTTCGCGACGTTCCGCTCGCGGCATCCCGAGGTGAGCATCGATCTGCGCGACGTCGCGCCGGACGAGCTCTTTGCGATCGTGATGGCCGGGCAGGCCGAGTTCGGCCTGGGCAGTGTCGAGGACGAGGGCGTGCCGGAAGTGCGGGTCGAGCCGCTGATGCAGAGCCCGCTGTCAGCCATCGGCGTCAGAGACGGCCGGTTCGAAAAACACCGCCGGCTGACCTGGGACAGCATCATGAGCTCCGACCTGATCACGATGCGTCGCGGCACGCGCATTCGCGGCCAGATCGACGACGCGCTGGCCGAGACCGGGCGCGCGCTGAAGCCGGCCTGGGAAGTGTCGTTGATCACCACGGCGCTGGCCCTCACTGCCGAAGGCGCAGGGCTGAGCATCCTGCCCGCACACATGCTGCCGAAGACCCAATTCCCGATGCTCGCCGCGATCCCGCTCTCGCAGCCGACGATCTCCCGGCATGTCTCGCTGCTGAGCCGCGCCGACTTCGGCTTGTCGCCGGCAGCGCAACGCTTCGTGGAGATTGCCAAGCGGACGCTGTCCACCAAAGCCGGCTGATCTCGGCGTCGGGGAGGGAGACTACTTCTCCAGCGTCTTGGCCTCGTTCCAAAGCTCGTCCATCTCATCGAGCGAAGCTTCTTCAAGCGTGCGGCCCTTGGCGGCGAGGGCGCGCTCGATATGGGCGAAGCGGCGCTCGAACTTGGCGTTGGTGCCGCGCAGGGCCGTCTCCGGGTCGACTTCGGCGTGACGGGCGAGGTTGACCAGCGCGAACAGCAGGTCGCCGGTCTCTGCGGAGAACTCGGTCGCATCCTTGTTGTCGAGCGCGACCTCGATCTCGTCAGCCTCCTCGCGGATCTTCTGAAGCACCGCGCGCGGATCGTTCCAGTCGAAGCCGACCGTCGCCGCCTTCTTCTGCAACTCCATCGCGCGCACCAGCGCGGGCTGTCCAGCCTTGACGCCCGACAGCAGCGACGAATTGCTCGGTTGCTCCTCGGGCGGCCGGCGCGCCGCGCGCTCGGCCTTCTCCTCGGCCTTGATCCGGTCCCAGGTGCCCTTGGTGGGCTGGGTGACATTGCCGTCCTTGTCCGGGAAGACATGCGGATGGCGGCGGATCATCTTCTTCGTGATGCCCTCGACAACGTCGCCGAAGGCGAACGCGCCTTGCTCCTCGGCGATGCGGGCATGGTAGATCACCTGCAGCAGGAGATCGCCGAGCTCCTCGCGCAGATCGTCGAGATCCTCGCGCGTGATCGCATCCGCGACCTCATAGGCTTCCTCGATCGTGTAGGGCGCGATGGTCTGGAAGGTCTGCTCGACGTCCCACGGGCAGCCGGTCACGGGCGTGCGCAGCGCGGCCATGATCTCGATGAGGCGGGAGATGTCGCGGGAAGGGGTCATGGGCAGGTCCTGGCAGCGTCCTCGGATCGCGCCTTGTATGCCTCAAGGGGCGACCGCGTCCCAGCAAAAACGGCCGGAACGCGGTCGCCTCCGACGGGTTGGCCGGACCGGGTGATGGTGCTAAGCGGAGCCCATGATTGAGCAGGATGCAACGGCCCTGGTGCTGTTCTCCGGCGGGCAGGATTCCACGACCTGCCTGGCCTGGGCCCTCGACCGCTTCGCGCGCGTCGAGACGATCGGTTTCGCCTACGGGCAGCGTCATGCGGTCGAGCTGGATTGCCGCGCCCGACTGGTGGACGGCCTCGCGCAGTTGCGCCCCGAGTGGGCGGACAAGCTCGGCGACAGCCACACGCTGGACATCCCGACATTGGCCTCGATCTCCGAGACCGCGCTGACGCGCGACGTCGCCATCGAGATGGGCGCCGACGGACTGCCCAACACCTTCGTGCCGGGCCGCAACCTCGTCTTTCTCACCTTCGCCGCCGCCTTGGCCTATCGGCGCGGCATCCGTCACATCGTCGGCGGCATGTGCGAGACCGACTATTCCGGCTATCCGGATTGCCGCGACGAGACCATCAAGGCGCTGCAGAACGCGTTGAGCCTCGGCATGGCCCAGCCGTTCGAGCTGCACACGCCGCTGATGTGGCTGTCGAAGGCATCGACCTGGCAGCTTGCCTACGATCTCGGCGGCCGCGGCCTGGTCGATCTCATCCGCGACCAGTCGCACACCTGTTATCTCGGCGAGCGCGGCGCACGGCACGAATGGGGCTATGGCTGCGGTCAATGTCCCGCCTGCGAGCTGCGCGCGCGAGGCTGGCGCGAGTACATCGCCGTCGGCGGATCGTCCTAAAAAAAAGCGGGGCCGTACGGCCCCGCTCGGATCGTCGATGATCGCGTGACGAGGTCAGGCGGCCTCGTGGTCGGACGGCTCGCGCCTGCTGACGATCACGAGATCGGCGTCGGCGTCGTCATGCTGGTCCGCGGCTTCGTTGGCGGCAGCGGAGGCTGCCTGGGCGGCGAGACGTGCGGTGATATCGTCCTTGGCGTCCTTGCCGCTCTTCTCCCAGGCCGGCGCATTGAGCACGACGATGTCGTCATCCTCGGCGTGATCGGCGGGCACGATCGACGGCGACTTGGCTTCGACCACGCGCAGTGTCGGCGCCTCTGCTTCCGCGGCAACCTCTGCGTCTGCGTCAGCCTCCACCTCTGCGTTGGCCTCGGCGTCCGCAGCTGCGTCCGCAGCTTCGGCGGCGGCAGGCTCGTCGGCGACCTCGACCGCTTCGCCGTCGCCGCTCTCCTGCGCAACCTCGGGCTCGGCGACGGCCTCCGTGACGGACGCGGTCTCGTTCGCTTCGTCGGATGCGACGGTAGCCTCAGGCGCGGGCTGATCGGATGCCGCAGGCGTGCTCGGCGCCGGCGCCGCGTCGTCGCTGGCGGCGAGGCCGAGGTGCTGCGAGATTTCCTTGATCACCTTGTCGATCGCCACGAGCACGCGGTACTCCGGGATCGAGGCCATGTGCTGCTCGAATCGGGTGCGCGCATATTGCAGCGAGTCGATCACGTCGGTCGCGATCGACGACGATGACGCGGGGGTGCCGTGCAGGGCGCCAGCCGCCTTCTCGGTCGAGCTTTCGATCAGCAGGAAGGCCTCGTATTGCGGGATCGATTTGAGCTTCTCGTGGTAGTCCTGACGCACGCTGGCGAGCGTGTCGACGATCGCAGCGAAAGACTCTGACGCAGGCATTTCGACGTCCCCTCAACTCCATCAAAGAAGATGCGCGGGACGCTACGGATGGACTGATGAACGTTCAATTTCGCGGGAATACGGCTCTTCGCATCATGCATACCCGGCCGTTAAGCCGAGACGGTCAAATGCCGCGCAAGCTGGTCACGCACGCTTAACGATGACGGGCTCAGCCGGCGAAGTCCTCCGGCCGCAGCTCGATCGGCTTGCCATGCGGGGTGCGGTCGGCGGCGTGGTCCCAGGCCTCACGGTAGCGGGCGAGGGTGGCGGAATTGGTGACGCCCTTCTCGGCCACCAGTCGCTCCAAGGTCGCGAGCCAATGCCGGTAATAGGTGTCGCCGCAGTCGGCATCTCCCGCAGCTTGGGCGTGGGAAATCTCCTCGGCGAGCGCCGCGGCCCATTCCGGCCAGCTGAACAGGCCGCGCGCGTGCAGCGTCACCGCCATTGCGAAGGCGTGCGCCTCCCAGGGTTCGCGAAACACCGGCCCGTCGGCGTCGACGGGAATGCCGGGGAGGGCGCGTGTCGCCTCCAGCGCAGCGTCACGATCCGCCGACATCATGCGCGCTCCAGATACGGCTCGAAGGCGTCGACCGTCACTTCCAGCAGCGGATCGGGCGCATCGGCCCACAGCTCGGTGCCGTTGAACGACACCGTGTAGAGCCATTGCGGGTCCTCGCCATGGCCATGCGCGTTGCTGTCCGGGAAGACATGCACGCCCCTGACAGCCTCGATGCGCCCGACATGGCCGCGCACATAGCGCGGCAGACGGATATGCGTCGGCGGATGGATGTCCTTGGCGCGCACGCGGTCGCCGACGGCGAACAGCGCAGGCTGGCTTGCAGGACGTTCGGTCGGACCGCCCCGGCGCAGCACCGCGGGCACCTCATCGGCGGTGAGGATCTTCGCGACTGGTTTCGCCGGATGCAGCACCTTGCCGGCGGCGAGCTCATCCGCCTCGACCAGATGGCGGTCCTGCATCAGGCGCTCGAGACCTGCAAGCCAGATCTGGTAGTAGCTCATGCCGAGGTAATCATCGGCAGGCCGATTCTCGCGCGCGAAGCGCGACGTGTCGATGTTCCAGCCGCCGGGCAGGGCCATCGCCAGCGTGATCGCAAGCGCGCGGCGCTCCCACTCGGCGTGAAACACCGGCTCGTTCGGTTCGGGGCGGACCGGGCCGAAGCCGGCGACACCGCCCATGTCGTGCGCGCCGTCCATCAGGATGTCCCCTCGGAGCGCTGCACCTGATCGGGCCGCTTCGGCAGGCCGGTGCCGATCATGCTGTCGCGGGTGACGAGTTCGGCGAGCTCGTCCTCGCTCCAGCCCTCGGTGCCTTCGGGGCGCATCGGCAGCACGAAATAACGGACCTCCGCGGTCGAATCCCAGACCCTGATCTTGGTCGTCGCCGGCAGCTCGAAGCCGAAATCACGGAGCACGCCGCGCGGGTCCTTCACCGCCTTGGCGCGATAGGGCGCCGATTTGTACCAGACCGGCGGCAGGCCGAGCACCGGCCACGGATAGCAGGAGCACAGCGTGCAAACGACCATGTTGTGCAGCTCCGGCGTATTCTCGACGGTGACGATGTGTTCGCCCTGGCGCCCGGCATAGCCGAGCTCGCCGATCGCCGGCGTGGCATCCTTGAGCAGCCGGTCCCGGAAGGCCGGGTCGGTCCAGGCCCGCGCCACCACCCGCGCACCGTTGCGGGGGCCGACCTTGCTTTCATAGGTCTCGATCAGGACATCGAGCGCGGCGGGATCGAGGTAGCCCTTCTCGATGAGGATGCTTTCCAGCGCCCGGACGCGGAGATCCGTCTCGGACAATTCCGAGTGATCGTGATGATGGTCGTGATGGTGTTCGTGATCGGTCATGGCGCGAAAATACGGGTATCCCGCTGCGCTGTCGAGCGATGCACTGCGCAGTGGAAGCATCTTCTGAGGGCACGCTGAAACTGTAACTTCATTTCGGCGGGCTCCAAAGGTTCAAATTGGCGCCAAGATGTGGTTCCTGATGGGGTCGACCCGCCGGGCTGGGGGTGAAAAGACCAGAGGTTTGAGGTTCATCAATGCCGAACGACGTCTCCCGCCGTGATCTTGCGAAGCTGGCCGGACTGGCTGCCCTCGGGGCGGCCAATGTGCCGGCGCAAGCGGAGGAGGCCGCCGTGAGGGACGATGTCGATCGCCGTTTCCCAGCCGATTTCGTCTGGGGCACGGCCACCTCGTCCTACCAGATCGAGGGCGGCGCCACCGCCGATGGCCGCGGGCCGTCGATCTGGGACGTGTTCACGCGCATTCAGGGCAACATCGAGGACGCCAGCACCGGCGACGTCGCCTGCGATCACTACAATCGCTACAAGGAGGACGTGCGGCTGATCAAGGAGCTCGGCTGCCGCGCCTATCGCTTCTCGATCGCCTGGCCGCGGCTGTTTCCCGATGGCGGGCTGACGCCCAATCCGAAGGGACTGGACTTCTACAATCGCCTCGTCGACGAGCTGCTCGCCAACGGCATCGCGCCCTATGCGACGCTCTATCACTGGGACCTGCCGCAGGCGCTGCAGGACCGCATCGGGGGCTGGCGCTCGGCGGAAACCGCAAAGGCGTTCGCGCACTATGCGGGTTACGTGGCGCAGCATCTCAGCGACCGGGTGAAGACCATCTTCACCATCAACGAATGCGGGCGGTTCATCCCGTTCGGCTATGGCCTCGGCATGGACGCGCCCGGGCTGAAGCTGCCGCCGCAGGAGGTCAACCAGGCCCGCCATCACGTGGCCCTTGCGCATGGCCTCGCCGTGCAGGCGATCCGCGCCCAGGGGCGGGCCGGCACCCGTGTCGGCATGGCCGAGAACATCACGGCGTGCCTGCCGGCGATCGACACCGCGGAGAACATCCGCGCCGCCGAGATCGCGACGCGCGAGATGAATGCCGGCTTCCTCAACGTCATCCTCGAGGGCCGCTACACCGAGGGCTTCCTGGCCTGGTCCGGCAAGGATGCGCCGATCTTCACCGCGGACGAACTGAAGACGATCGCGGCGCCGGTCGATTTCGTCGGCCTCAACATCTATGCCCCGCAGGCCTATGTCGTGGCGTCAGACCGCGCGCCGGGATTCGACGTGCTGCCGATGCCGGCCTCGTTCCCGCATATGAGCTCGCCGTGGCTGCTGGTCGGGCCGGAGACCGCCTATTGGGTGCCGAAGCTCGCCGCCAAGATCTGGAGTCTGAAGACCATCTACATCACCGAGAACGGCACTTCGTCGGACGACAAGCTGACGGCGGACGGCAAGGTCCATGACCTCGACCGCGTGATGTATCTGCGCAACTATCTGGCGCAGCTGCAGCGCGCGACGTCGGAAGGCGTGCCCGTGAAGGGCTACTTCCTGTGGAGCCTGCTCGACAATTTCGAGTGGGTGTTCGGCTACAAGCAGCGCTTCGGCGTCTACCATGTCGACTTCGACACCCAGGTGCGCACGCCGAAGCTGAGCGCCTCCTATTATCGCCACGTGATCACGCGCAACGCCGTCAGCGCCTGAGCGCGCCACCGGAGCGCGATGACCTCGCCTCGTTTTCGCGCTGAAATTGCGCAGCAATGGTGCGCAAGGCACACCATGTGCGGCGATTTTGCGCGAGCGACGATTTGGAGGAGAAAGGTCAGCCGAATTGACGTAGACGGTGACGGCGTGATCCACCAGTGAGACCGTTGTCCATGTCAGTATCTGTCGTTCGTTCGCCTGTCGGCCGTGTGTGCGCTGGCGTTCTGTTCTGTGTCCTCGGCGCGATCGGGAGCTCTGCCAGCGCGCAGAGCGATGCGGCCAAACCGGCCGCGGAGCAGCCCGCGGCCACAGCTGCCGATAAGCCCGCCGAGGCCGATCAGAAGCCCGCCGCCATCGAGGCCAAGCCGGTCGACAAGCCGGCAGAGCAGGCGGTCGAAAAGCCGGCCGCTGCCGCAGCGGAGCCGGAGAAGGCCGCTACCGAGAAGCCGGCGCCGACGGAGAGCGCCGCTGAAGCCAAGCCGGCCGAATCCAAGGACGAGCCCAAGGCCGAGGCTAAGGCCGAGCCCAAGTCTGAAGCCAAGTCCGAGGCCATCTCTTCTGAGGCGAAGCCTGAGCTCAAGGCTGAGCCGAAGACGGAGACAAAGCCCGAGCCGGATGCAAGCCAGAAGCCGGCCGTCACCGAGGTGACGCCTGCGGCTCCGGCGCCCGCCGCCGCCAAGGACGCGACCGCGCCTGAAAAAGCCGAGGCCAAATCCGACGAGAAGGCCGCCGAAAGCAGCAAGCCGGCCGTCGCTCCGGCCGAGGTCAAGAAGGCTGAACCGGTGGTCGCGGCTCCCGCTGCAGTCACCCCGTCCGCCGCACCGCAGAAGGCCGGCGAGAAGCAGGATGCAGCCGGCGCATCGGACAAGACCAAGACGCATCGCCAACGCGAGCATGCGCACGACGACGACAAGCCGGCCAAGCACAAGCACCGCGCCAAGGCCAAGAGCGAGAGGGACGAAAAGAAGCACCACGCGCGGCGGAGCGGCCGTGACTGCAAGAGCTTCCGCACCTATGACGCCGAGAGCGGCACGTATCACGGCTACGACGGCCGGGTGCACCGCTGCTCATAGCGAGCCAATCGAATCGGCAGCGGCGACGTCCGCTGCCGATCGTCCCAATCAGCGCGGCAGCGGCGACTGGATGCCCGAGGTGTTGCGGCTTAGGAACGTTCCGATCGTCGATCCCTGCTGCTGGGGCTGCGGCCTGGCCAGTCCGGTCGTGGTGCGCTGCTGCGGCGTCACGATGATCTGCTGCGGCGGGCCCGCGGGCCCGCCCGCGCCGCGCGCCTGCGCGGCCTGAGTCGACATCCGCGACACCAGCCGCATCAGCTGGTCCTGACCGGCCTGCAGCTGCTCGATCGCACGGGTATGATCACGGCTGGCCTGATCCTGCGTGCTCTTGATCTGCTCGATTCCCTGCTGCAGCTCGGCGATGTCACGCGCCATGCGTTGCATCAGATTGCCCGGACTGCCGCCGGTGGCGCCGTCCTCCGTGCCCCGCAGCGAAGCATTCGACATCATGCCGTCTTCGTTGCCCTGCTGCTGCGCGGAGGCGTCCTCCTGCGAGGTCTCGCTGGAGCCGGGCATCCAGCGGTCCATCAGTGACGATCCGGCGTCGCGCTGCGACCACGCCACGGACCCGCCGACCAGCAGCACCAGCAATGCGAGACCCACCGCGTTGCGCCCGCGCAGCTTGCTCAGCGGCACCTTCACACGCGCCCAACGGCTGCGCTGCACCCCTGCCGCGTCGCTCGTGCTCGCAGCGGCGGCGGCATCAGCTGCGACGCCGGGCTTCTCGATCGCCGCCAGCCGCGTGTCGATCCGGGTCAGCACCTCGCGCAGGACCCGGCGGTACAGCTGATCGTAGCTGGTCTTCTCCGGCTTCTCCGGAGCGAGCCCGATTTCGCCCGGATCGATCTGTTGCACATTCTGTGTGGACTGCATTGGTGATCCCCAAACCCTGTACGCCCGCCGCCGACGCTGTTTTGTCTTTGAATTTTCAAACGTGACTCGACCCGCCGCTTTGGCCGAAAGCAAGACAGCGTCGTGACGAGGAGGGGGCCATTTCGGACAATCTTCCCTTGGCCGGAGGACTCGCGGATCGATCGCGGAGGGGAAGGGCCGCGCTCCTGGCGTGGTTGCAGGCGACCAAGGTAGCATTCGACCTATCTTGTTGGGGTTGGGGATCAAAGGGACGCAAAGCGCGGTTGATGGCGGGCCTGGCCTGACGGGCCGCGAGCGAGGCGGGGACCGCCGGCCCGAGCGACATCACGCTGGTTGATCAGGGAACACCAAGCGTCCAGCCAACTACTTCCTCGTGCCGAAGATGTAGTCGCTTAGGACGGCACGACACTGCGGACCAAGTTGAATATGGCGAGACGTATCTCGCGTTCGCGGCGCTTCTCGCTGTGATGACCTACGACGTGCATGAGATGCTCAGCCACGCTTGGCCAACTGGCTGAAAACTTTTTCCCGGGCCGCTGCTGCGCGGCATGTAGCTCTTGTCTCCGATGTCGTCCACGTGCCGGAAATGAGTTCCGCCGCATCGAGCGGGTACGCTGCGATGCAATAGATTGCCTGAGCGGCCTACTGCCGCGCTGCGGGATTTTCGCCAGTCATGAGCTAAGCGCTCTATCACAATGCGCTGAACGCAGAGCAGGAGTTAGCGTGTGCTCTTGCTCGCTGGCATGTGGGAGACCAAAGTCCAGCTGCCCGTCAGAGGCATAAGGAATCGGGAGGTCTCATGTTTTCGCTCAAGTCATTCTTGCTTGCGAGCTGCGCCACTGCGCTCATTTCGTCGTCCGCCTGGGCGGCGGATCCGATCAAGATCGGCGTCATCGCGGAAGCTCAAGCGGTTGCCGGCTCGTCGATCGCGCCCGCGGCGCAATTGGCCGCCGAGGAAATCAACGCCAAGGGTGGCGTCGACGGGCGCAAGATCGAGATCGTGGTCTACGACAACCATTCATCGTCGGCCGAGTCGGTGCGCGCCTTCCAACGTGCGGTGAGCGAGGACAAGGTCAACGCGGTCATCGCAAGCTACATCTCCGAGGTCGTGCTGGCGCTGGAGCCGTGGGCCGGGCGGCTGAAGACGCTGATGATCACGCCCGGCGCCGCGTCCGACGTGATTACCCAGAACATCGCCAAGAATTATGATCAGCTGAAATACACCTTCCACGGCTATCTGACCTCGACCTCTCTGGCCGGCCTCGTCTGCGACGCGGCCAAGGACCTGCTGGTCGAGCCCTATAAGATGAAGACCGCCGTGATCATGAGCGAGGACGCCGCGTGGACGACGCCGCTCGATGCCGGATACGAGAAATGCCTCCCGGACATCGGGGTCAAGGTGGTCGATCACATCAGAATGTCGCCGGACACCACCGACTTCACGCCGATCTTCAACAAGATCGAAGCTTTGAAGCCGGATGTGATGATCACCGGCATCTCGCATGTCGGCACCCAGCCGACCGTGCAGTGGAAGAGCCAGCAGGTGCCGATTCCGATGTTCGGCATCTCCTCGCAGGCGACCAACTCGACGTTCTGGAAGGACACCAACGGCGCCGTCGAGGGCGTGATGTTCAACGCCGTGTCGGGGCCGGGCGTCGCGGTGACGCCGAAGACGCTGCCGTTCGTCGACGCCTATCAGAAGAAGTTCGGCAACATCCCGTCCTATGCCGGCTACACGTCCTATGACGAGGTCTACATGATCGCGGATGCGATCCATCGCGCCGGCGGCACCGATCCGGACAAGATGGTCGAGGCCATGGAGGCGACCGACTATGTCGGCACGATCGGCCGCGTTGCGTTCAAGCCGAAGGGCGATCCGAACCCGCATGCGCTGCGGACCGGCAAGGGCTACATCACCGGTCTGATGCTGCAATGGCAGGGCGGCAAGCAGGTCAATGTCTGGCCCAAGGAGCTCGCCGCAGGCACCGTGACCTGGCCGTCCTTCATCAAGCTCAAGGCAGCCAGCAACTGAGGCATCGTGGGGCCGCCCCGCAAGGGCGGCCCATTTTCTTGGTGCCTTCGTTGACGCTCGGATCCATCCTCAAATGCTTTTCTGGCAGATCTTGATCGATGGCTTTGCCATCAGCGCGCTGTATGCGCTCGGCGCGACCGGCTTCACGCTCATCTTCGGCGTCTCCGGCGTGCTCAACCTCTCCCACGGCGCCATCATGGTGGGCGCAGCCGTGGCGGCCTGGGCCGCCGCCGGCGAGTTCGGCACTGGACCCTATATGGGGGCGCTGATCGGCATCCTTGCCGGCCTCGTGCTGGCCTTCGCGACCTACTTCATCGCCGTCCGGCCGATCCAGCGTTCCAGGGCGATTGCCGAGTCGGAAAAGGAGATCTTCATTCTCACGGCGACGCTGCTGTGGGGGATCATCATCCAGGAGGCGATCGCATACCTCTTCACCAACAACGCCAAGACCGTGCTGCCGATCGTCGAGGGCGTCACGACCGTGTTCGGGGTGCGGACCCCGCGCAACGAGTACTTCACCGCCGTGATCTGCTGGGTCGCGATCGGATTGCTGTGGTTCCTGGTCAACCGGACCCGACGCGGAAAGTCCGTGATGGCCGCGTCGATGAATCCGCGCGGGGTGACGCTGCTCGGCATCGAACTGTCGTCGATCTACCTGACGGTCTGGGCCATCTACGGCCTGCTGGCCGGCGTGGCCGGGATCCTGCTCGGCATGTTCTTAGGGGTGAGTTCCTATAGCGTCGGACCGCTGACGGCGAGCGCGTTCTCGATCGTCGTGCTCGGCGGCCTCGGCAGCGTGTCCGGCTCGCTGATCGCGGCCTATGTCGTCGGCTATCTCGAGACCGGCACGGCCTACCTGATCTCGCCGGCCTACCGGACGATCCCGGCGCTGCTGCTGCTCGTCGTCGTCATGTATCTGCGCCCGCAAGGGCTGTTCGGACGGAGGTGAGCATGCCCGCATTCGTCTCCTCCCGGCTGTTCTGGATCGGCGCGCTCACCGTGATCGTCGCTTTGGTGCTGCCGACCTACGTCTCCGGCTACGTGCTGGGATTGCTGACCGTCGCGTACTACACGGCCGTCTTCGCGATGTCCTGGGACCTGCTGTTCGGCTTCGCCGGCGAGGTCAATTTCGGGCCGACCTTCCTGATCGGTGTCGGCGCCTATACCGCCGGCATTCTCGACGCCCACTACTCACCGGGACTCTCGATCTGGATCTGCATTGCGGCCGGCGCGCTGGCCGCCGTGGTCGGCGGCGTGATCCTGGCGTTGCCGGCGCTGCGCGTCAGCGGGCCGTATTTCGGCCTGACCACGCTGGTCGCCGTGCTGATGCTGCAGAACTTCATCGTCGTCGCGGCGGGGCTCACCGGCGGCGAGATCGGCCTCGCGGTGCCCGACGTGATCTCGATCGATGCCAAGACGAATTACTGGATCGCGCTCGGCTTCATGCTGGTGTCCGGCGCGATCCTGTTCGGCCTGTCGCGCAGCGCCATCGGCCTGATCCTGCAGGCGAGCGGCCAGGACAAGATCCAGGCCGGCGCGCTCGGCTTCAACGTCACCAAGCACAAGCTGGCGGCCTTCGTCGTCAGCGCGTTCTTCTCCGGCCTCGCCGGCGCGCTGATGGTGTTCTACATGGGCACGGCCTCGGTCTCGACGTTCGTCGACGTCGGCGTCGGCGTGCAGATCATCATCGCCGCCGTGCTCGGCGGAAGGCGTACGGTGATCGGCGCTGCGATCGGCGCGATCTTCCTGATCGGCATGGGCGAGCTGCTGCGGCCGCTCGGCGAGCTCGCAACCCTGATCGTGTCGGTGATCGCGCTCTTGGTGATCCTGTTCTTCCCCGACGGCTTCCTCGGCATCATCAGGGGAGGAGCCAAAGCATGAGCGCTGCTCCGATGCTGGAGGTCAATGGCCTCACCAAGCGCTTTGGCGGCCTGGTCGCGGTGAAGAATCTGAGCTTCTCGATTAGCCCCGGCGAGATCCTCGGTCTGATCGGGCCGAACGGTTCCGGCAAGTCCACCGCGATGAAGAGCGTGATGGGCGTGGAGCGGCCGACCGCGGGCTCGGTCAAGCTCGATGGCATCGAACTCTCCGGCCTGCCGTCGCACCGCATCGCGCGCATGGGCGTTGGCCTCGTGTTTCAGCATTCGCGCCCCCTGGCGCGCCAGACCGTGTTGGAGAACATCAAGGTCGCGCTCTTGCCGGACAAGCTGACCCGGCTGTTCGCCGACAAGGATGTCGACGCGCGTGCACGCGCCATCGCTGAGCGCGTCGGCCTCGGTGGCGTCATCGATCGGCGGCCGCCGACGCTGGCCTTCGCCGATCTGCGTCGGCTCGAGCTTGCCAAGGCGGTCGCGCGCAGCCCGAAGCTGGTGCTGGTCGACGAGCCCTTCGCCGGTCTCACGGCCTCGGAGGTCGCCGACTTCTCCAACCTGATCCGCGAATTCCGCGATGACGGCCGCGCCGTACTGTTGGTCGATCACAACGTGAAAAGCGTGTCGGCGCTGGTCGACCGCGTGCTCGCGATGTATCTCGGCGAGAAGATCGCCGAGGGCAGGGCGACCGAGGTGATGCAGAACGAGACCGTGCGCCGCGTCTATCTCGGCGGCGCGCTCGTCTCGACCGCCCGCCCCGAAGCGAGCTTCAAGGACGTCACGCCGGCGCTGCAGGTCGACAATGTCGGCGTGCTCTACGGCAAGGCGCAGGCGCTGCAGGACGTCTCGCTGCACGTCCATGAGGGCGAGTTCGTCTCCGTCGTCGGCCTCAACGGCGCCGGTAAGACGACACTGTTCAACGCGATCTCGGGCCTGGTGCCGTATTCCGGCGCGGTGAAGTGGGCAGGGCGCAACCTCGCCGGCGGCACGGCGGCGCAGATCGCGCGCGACGGCATCGTGCAGTGTCCGGAGACGCGCGAATTGTTCGGCGACATGACGGTGCGCGAAAATCTCGAGCTCGGCGGCAACGCGTTGTCCGACGCTGAGCGTGGCGAGCGTTTGGAATGGCTGTTCGGCTTGTTTCCGATTCTGAAATCGCGGCAGCCGCAACTGGCGCGCACGCTGTCGGGCGGCGAGCAGCAGATGCTGGCGATCGCGCGGGCGCTGATGATGAAGCCGAAGCTGCTGATCCTCGACGAGCCGACACTGGGGCTTGCTCCGGTCATCCTGGAGACGCTGTCGAAGGCGCTCGACCGGCTGCGCGAGACCACCAAGATCACGGTGCTGCTCGGCGAGCAGAATGTCACTTTCGCGCTCCCGCACGCCGACCGCGTCTACGTGCTCGATCACGCGAAGATCGTCTGGGAGGGGCCACCGGATCGGTTCGAGGCGGAAGCTGCGGCGAACTATCTGTAAGGTCTGCGCGCAGAGCCGAGAGGAGGGGCCAAGTGCACGGAGAGGGCGACGCGCCAGCTGCCGACGTCGCGGCCTATCGTGCCGTGGAGCTGATCCATCACGCCTACCTCACCGGCCTCATCCTGATGCTGTCGTCGCGGACAGGGCCGCAGCGCGCCGCGGAGATCGTGTTCCGGACGTTTCGCCGGCAACAACTGGCCCGCTTTCTGCCGGGGTTGAAGAAGCTCGGTCTGGACGGTCTGCCGCATGCGTTGGCGTGCGCGCAATATCACTATTTGTCCAATCAGGTCGGCGGCGTGAAGGTCGAATACGTCTACGAAAGCGATCGCAAGGCGTGGGTGCGCTATCCGCCGCCGCGCTGGATCTGGTCGGGGACGGCGATCTGCGGCATTCCCTCGGAGGTGTCGCGCGCCATGCTGCGCGGATGGCACGCCAACAATGGCGTCGTGCTCGGCAATCCCAGGCTCGGTTTCATCTGCACCGGGCAGACCGTCGACGGCCAGCCGGGCCTCGAAGGCTACTACAAGGAATGGGACCACGATCTCGCGCCTGACGAACGTCTTCAGTTCTCGCCGGGCGAGCGCTGCCCGCCGTTCGATCCGGCCCGCGCCCCCAAGCTCCCGGAGAGTGACTGGCCTGAAGAGCGGCTCCGCAAGGTGCTCCGCAACTATGCGATGGAGTACATCACCTCGATCGTGCCGGAGACGGTGGCCGTGCTCGGTCCCGAGGAGGGCGGCCATCTGGCCGGCGCCGCGGCGAGGCTGATCGGCATGCAGACCTACGACGACGTCGCGACCCTCCTTGGCGGCGTCGAGCCCGGCGCCGCAGGTTTCGCCGAGACGTTCACGCGGTTGGCGCGCGGCCAAGGCGACGACGCAGAGCTGCGGACCGAGGGCCACTCCATTCTCGTGCGCCAGACGTCGTGGCGTCTGATGTCCGAGCGGGACAATCTACCACCCGCCGTATTCGAGGCCTGGAACGAACTCTGGGTCGGCGCGGCGCTCGCGCATGATCGCTTCATGAGAATCGACATTGTGGAGCGCCGCGATCGAGGGGACGCCTATTGGGCCTGGCGATTCCGCTGATGGCCCAGCGCCTCGTCGAGCGCTGGAGTGAGCCGCAGGCCAACGCTTCCTGCAGCTCGAGTTTCTGAAGCTTGCCAGATGCCCTCGATCAACTGTTCGACGGCATTTGCCGACGCCGCGGCCGAACGATCTGTGAGAGCAGGGGCAGGGAGCAGGGGTCGCGTCCCCTGCCCGAATTGCATTGGATCAGAAGTTCGGAAACCGTGGTGGCCTTGCCGGTGTCTGCGGCGGCCGCGGCGGAAGGCGCGCGGCGGCGCCGACAGTCGTCGGCGGCTCAGTCTTCGCGGCGCGCACGGCGCGTGCGAGCTGGTCCTGGCTCGCCTGCAACTGCTCGATGGCCTTGGCCTGATCGCGGCTTGATTGCTCCTGGCTGGTCTTCAGGTCCTGCAGCCCTGTCTGCAGCGCGGCGACGTCGTGTGCGATCTTTTCGATCAGTGGTGCGATGTCTCGGTCCGGCGCGGGCGGCATGTCCCGCTCCGGCGCCTCCGCCATGGCGGAGGACGGATCGCTGGATCGGACGGTCGACGGCTCCGGCGACGATGAAGCGGGCGGAGGCGATGAGGCAGGGGATGTCTCTGCCGTGTCAGCTGCGCTCGATCCGGCTGCCGGATCTCGGCCACCGGCCGGCATGGCCATCTGCGGGGCCTCACGACGGAGGGATTGGATTGCCGCCTCGATCCGGTCGGTGACCGATGTGATGGTTTCTTGATGATCGCGTGCCAGGGTGACGACAGCGCCGACGAGCCCGGCCGACGCTGCGAGCGTGATCGTGGCCCGTAACAGCGGCCGGCGTTTCGCTGCTGGAGGTGTGGCGGCTGCATTCACGAGCTCGTTCGGCGCCACGGCGACGCCGACCGTCTCAGCCTCGACCTCGACGTCGTCATCCGCCGCAGCCTCGGCCTCGATGGCCGCGATCCGCTGATCGATGCGGGCGCGTACCTCGGTGAGGACGCGCTGATAGATCTGCTCGCAGATCTCATTCTCTGGCGTGAGCGCGACATCACCCGGATCAACTTCCTTCGGCGTCGACTGAACTGACATGTTCTCGGGTCCTGTACGCGAAGCGCCCATGCCAAATCCCCGCCAGCGATTTGGCCAAGGCCTTTGACCAAACGAAGACTAAGGGGTGACGAGTGAGGGGCGATTTCTCAGGCCGCGCGGCCAGCACGGCGGCGGACATGAGCGCCGTTCCCAGGGGTGGGATCCGGCTAGAGCCAATTCGCATAAGGTATATTATGGAATATTTATATGCTGAGGGATATCAGGGGCTTGGCGCTAAAAGCTCGAATCTGTCTCCGGCATTCGACCGTTCTAGGACGCGCTCCGCGGTTTCGCCATGGCGTCCGCCAAGGCTCTCAAACCCGTTTCACAGGCCTGCTGCGAACGCCGATATTGCTGCTGCGGCTCATCGCTGCAATAAGCGCAGATGACGCTGCTGACGTTGCGGGATTCGAACCGTGTCCGCCAGCCGGCTGAGCATGAACAAGAAGAAGCAGCTTCAGGGAGAAACGAGAATGAGCTTGTCACGACGCGCGCTGTTGAAGGCCACCGCGGCCACGGCCGTCCTGGGTGGGATTGCGGCCCCGCATGTCGCGCGCGCGCAGAGCGCCGATTTCACCTACAAATACGCCAACAACCTGCCCGACACCCATCCGCTGAACGTCCGCGCCAAAGAGATGGCTGCGGCGATCAAGGCCGAGACCAACGGCAAGTTCGACCTGCAGATCTTCCCGAACAACCAGCTCGGCTCCGACACCGACATGCTAAGCCAGATCCGCTCCGGCGGCGTCGAGTTCTTCACGCTCTCGGGCCTGATCCTGGCGACCCTGGTGCCGGCGGCATCCATCAACGGCATCGGCTTCGCGTTCCCGGACTATGAGACGGTCTGGAAGGCCATGGACGGCGATCTCGGCGCTTATGTGCGCGGCCAGATCAACAAGGCCGGCCTGATGGTCATGGACAAGATCTGGGACAACGGCTTCCGCCAGACGACGTCGTCGACCAAGCCGATCAACGGCCCTGACGATCTCAAGGGCTTCAAGATCCGCGTGCCGGTGTCGCCGCTGTGGACCTCGATGTTCAAGGCGTTCGAAGCGGCGCCTGCCTCGATCAATTTCAGCGAGGTCTATTCCGCACTGCAGACCAAGGTCGTCGAGGGCCAGGAGAACCCGCTGGCGATCATCTCGACCGCCAAGCTCTACGAGGTGCAGAAATACTGCTCGCTGACCAACCACATGTGGGACGGCTTCTGGTTCCTGGCCAATCGTCGCGCCTGGGAGGCCGTGCCGGCCGATATGCGCGCGATCGTGGCCAAGCACATCAACGCCGCTGCCCTGAAGGAGCGCGAGGACGTCGCCAAGCTGAATGCGGGCCTACAGGCGGATCTCGCAGCCAAGGGCCTGACCTTCAATCAGCCGACCGTCGCGCCGTTCCGCGACAAGCTGCGTACCGCCGGTTTCTATGCCGAGTGGAAGGGCAAGTATGGCGACGAGGCCTGGGCGCTGCTCGAGAAGGCCGTCGGCAAGCTGTCGTAAGGTGTAGGCGTCCTGGACGCGTTCGGGTGACGTCATGGCGCATGCCGAGTTCACGGAAATAGCCATCAGCGAGGTGGTCATCGAGACCCCTCGCCGCTGGTCCTGGCTGGACCGCCTGGAGGCCCTGCTCGGCCTCCTGGTCGAGATCCCCGCCGCGCTGCTCGTCTTGGCCGAGATCGCCATCCTGTTCGCGGGTGTCGTCGCGCGCTATGGCCTGCACCGGCCGCTGATCTGGTCGGACGAGCTTGCCTCGATCCTGTTCCTGTGGCTCGCCATGCTCGGCGCCGCGGTGGCCTTCCGCCGCGGCGAGCACATGCGGATGACCGCGATGGTGGCGCGTGCGAGCCCCGGCTTGCGTGCCTATCTCGATCTCGTGGCGACTGTCGCCGCGCTGGCGTTCCTGGTGATGATCGCCTGGCCGTGCTGGGAATACGCTTACGAGGAAAGCTACATCACGACGCCGGCGCTGCAGATTTCCAACATCTGTCGCGCGGCGGCGTTGCCGGTCGGTATCGGCCTGATGGCGTTGTTTGCATTGATCCGATTGGCGCGCACGGCGACTCTCAGAACGATGCTGCTGGCCGTTGTCACCGTCGGCGCCATCCTTGCGCTGTTCTGGCTGGCGCAGCCGGTCTTGAAGCCGCTCGGCAACGTCAATCTGGTGATCTTCTTCGTTGGGGTAGTCGGCTTCTGCGTCTTCGCCGGCGTGCCGATCGCGTTCGCCTTCGGGCTGGCGATCTTCGGCTATCTCGCGCTGACCACGCGCACGCCGCTGATGGTGCTGGTCGGGCGCATGGACGAGGGCATGAGCCACCTCATCCTGCTCTCGGTGCCGCTGTTCGTCTTCCTCGGCCTCTTGATCGAGATGACCGGCATGGCGCGCGCGATGGTCGCTTTCCTCGCAAGCCTGCTCGGCCATGTCCGCGGCGGACTGCATTACGTGCTGGTCGGCGCGATGTATCTCGTGTCCGGCATCTCGGGCGCCAAGGCGGCGGACATGGCGGCGGTCGCGCCGGTGCTGTTTCCGGAGATGAAGGCGCGCGGCGCCAAGCCCGGCGATCTCGTCGCCCTGCTCGCCGCCACCGGCGCGCAGACCGAAACCATTCCGCCGAGCCTGGTGCTGATCACGATCGGCTCGGTCACCGGCGTGTCGATCGCGGCGCTGTTCACCGGCGGCCTGCTGCCGGGCGTGGTGCTGGCGGTCACGCTGTGCGCGCTGGTGTGGTGGCGCTATCGCAATGAGGACATGAGCGGCGTCCGCCGCGCCACCGGCGCCGAGATCGGCAAGGCGTTCGTCGTGTCGGTCCCTGCCCTGGCCCTGCCTTTCGTGATCCGCGCCGCCGTGGTGGAGGGCATCGCGACGGCGACGGAGGTCTCGACCATCGGCATCGTCTACGGCGTGCTGGCAGGCCTCTTGGTCTATCGCCGGTTCGACTGGCGCCGGCTGATGCCGATGCTGATCGAAACCGCGGCGCTGTCCGGCGCCATCCTCCTGATCATCGGCACAGCCACAGGCATGGCCTGGGGCCTGACGCAATCCGGCTTCTCACGCGCGCTGGCGGCCGCCATGACCGGCCTGCCGGGCGGGCCGGCGACCTTCATCGCGGTCTCGATCGTGGCCTTCACCATCCTCGGCAGCGTGCTCGAGGGTATTCCAGCGATCGTGCTGTTCGGACCGCTGCTGTTTCCGATCGCGCGCACTGTGGGCGTGCACGAGGTGCATTATGCCATGGTGATCATCCTGGCGATGGGCATTGGCCTGTTCGCGCCGCCATTCGGGGTCGGATATTACGCCGCCTGCGCGATCGGCAGGGTCGATCCCGCCGAGGGCATCCGGCCGATCTGGGGCTACCTGCTGGCGCTTCTCATCGGCCTGATCATCGTTGCGATTTTTCCGTGGATTTCGATCGGGTTCCTGTAAACTCTTCAGACGACAAGGGAGGGTGGTGATGAGCACGAACCAGTATCAGCTCGGTCTCGACAAGAACGCGGCCAATTACGTCCCCCTGACCCCGCTCAGCTTCCTGGCGCGCAGCGCGGCCGTCTATCCCGACCACGTCAGCACGGTATACGAGGGCCGCAGCTTCACCTGGCGCCAGACCTATGAGCGCTGCCGTCGCTTCGCGTCCTATCTCGCGGGACGCGGCATCGGCACCGGCGCCACCGTGGCGGCGATGCTGCCGAACATCCCGGCGATGAACGAGGCGCATTTCGCAGTGCCTATGACCGGCGCGGTGCTCAACACGCTCAACATCCGGCTCGATGCGCCGTCGATCGCGTTCCAGCTCGACCACGGCCAGGCCAGGATCATTCTGGTCGACCCGGAATTCTCCGGCGTGATCAGCGAGGCGCTGAAGCTGATGAGCGGCGAAAAGCCGTTCGTGATCGACGTCGATGATGCCTCCTATGTCGGCGGCAACCGCATCGGCGAGATCGAATATGAGTCCGCGGTCGCCGCGGGCGATCCCGCTTTCGAGCCGCGCCGTCCCACTGATGAGTGGGACGCGATCGCGATGAGCTACACGTCGGGAACGACGGGCAATCCCAAGGGCGTCGTGACGCATCATCGTGGCGCCTATCTCAATGCCGTCAGCAACATCCTCGCCGGCGGGCTTGGCCAGCATCCGGTCTATCTCTGGACGCTGCCGATGTTCCACTGCAACGGCTGGTGCTTCCCCTGGACCATGGCGGCCGCGGCTGGCATCAACGTCTGCCTGCGCAAGGTCGAGCCGACGAAGATCTTCGAGCTGATCAAGACCCACGGCGTCACCCACATGTGCGGCGCGCCGATCGTCTACAATGTGCTGATCAACGCGCCCGATGCGCCCAAAGGCAAGCGCGAGAAGCCGGTCGTCGGCCTGATCGCCGGCGCGGCCCCGCCGGTCGCCGTGCTTGAGGGCGCCGAGAGCATCGGCATCAAGCTGACGCATGTCTACGGCCTCACCGAGGTCTATGGCCCCGCCTCCGTCTGCGCCGAGCAGCCCGGCTGGGACGACCTGCCCGCGCCCGAGCGCGCGAGGCTGAAGCGCCGCCAGGGCGTGCCGTATCCGCTCCAGGAAGCCGTCACTGTGCTCAATCCGGAGACGATGCAGGAGGTGCCGCGCGACGGCGAGACCATCGGCGAGGTCATGTTCCGTGGCAACATCGTCATGAAGGGCTATCTGAAGAACGAGAAGGCCACGCAGGACGCCTTCGCCGGCGGCTGGTTCCACACCGGCGATCTCGGCGTGCTCGACGAGCACGGCTACGTCATCATCAAGGACCGTTCCAAGGACATCATCATCTCCGGCGGCGAGAACATCTCCTCCGTCGAGGTCGAGGACATCCTCTACAAGCACCCCGCCGTCCTGTTCGCCGCGGTTGTTGCCAAGCCCGATCCGAAATGGGGCGAGGTGCCCTGCGCGTTCGTCGAACTGAAGGACGGCGCCCAGGCGACGGAGGCCGAGATCATCGCCTATTGCCGCAGCCACATGTCCGGCTTCAAGACGCCGAAGGTCGTGGTGTTCGGCCCGATCCCGAAGACGTCGACGGGGAAGATTCAGAAGTTTTTGCTGCGGAACGAGGTGAACTCGGCGAAGGCGATCTCGGCGTAAGACTGCCGAACTATCGCTGGTTCAGCACCCTGCCTGTCAGGTAGTCGAGCAGATAAACCTCGTGATTGAAGTCGATCACTTCAATCGCCATAGGCAGGCACTGAAACCCCTCGGTGAAAATATCACGACCGTCCGTGGCCCAGATCGTTTCCCCCCCGAGGGATAACCGTGAAATCTGGAGTTCGCCGTGAGATATCAGCGCGCGATGCCGGTCGTCCCAATACACGCCGAAACACGACGCCCAATCGACCTCCAATGACCATTCCATCTTCGCGGTCTGGAGGTCGAGGCACACCACCTGGTTGCCGACTGCAAGGAACAACCGACCGTCGAATTCGACGGCAGAATGTTGATGTACGGTCGTCGGCCCTCCACCAGCACCGAAAACGACCGACCACTTCTCGTCGATGCTGACGCCGCGGATCGAATAAGGTTTGGAGTCATCCAGACGGATTTCACTTTCGTACCGACGCAAATTGTCGGCCGATCCAAACGTGTAGGTCGGCTCATCCAACACCCTCACCTTTCCGCGAGGCGTGTCCAGAACCAGTTCTCTGTTGGGCATTGTCATCGCGGACCATGCATGCTTTGAACTCACCGGTCCGTCCACCCGAAATTCGGTAGACGGGCGGGGCGATCGATTGCCAGGGAGAGGCGAACCATGATTCAGTCGCCCCTGCTCTTCTCCGGGTAGTATTGCGGCGCTTCGCGGCGGTCGTACATGCCGTAGTCTCGGGCGACTTCAACGACGCGGATGTTGTCGGCACCGGGCTCGGCGAGCAGGCGCGTGCTCAACGCCACGCCGGCAGCTTCGTCCGGCAGTTCGATCAGATGGGCAAAGCGGCCCTCGCGATAGACACTCGAGAAGCTCGCGACCGGCAGATCGGTTGCAATGCTCAGCCGTGGCGCTGCGGTCTCAACAGCGAGCACATAGCTCGGTGCCCGCCGCTTCGGATCGTTGTACGTCCCTCGCCGCTCCGGCTGCCAATCCGCCTGCCCTGGTCTCACCTCATGGACCAACTCCGCGACGCGCAGGCGGTAGTCTGAAAACACCCTGTCGCGGCCGAGGGTCTGGATGTCGTGATGATGGGCGTGGACGCGCCAAGCGGTCATCGCGCCCTCGTCCTGCCAGATCTGGTAGGACAGGATCAGGTTGTCGCGCGACAGGCTTTTGAACCGGTCGAGGAACAGGCAGCCGCCGAGCGCGTCGAGCTCGGGCCGCAAGGCGGCGGCGAGTTGCAGATACTGGTCGAGACGGCCGGGCTTGACCTCGACCTCGAAGAACAGCGACAGCATGGTAAGCTGCTCCTTGTTAGTTCGCTCGAATGACCGTTGCTGCGTAGAGTGGGCAAAGCGGCGCCGTTAGGGGACGCGCGCCCACCGTTGGGCCATGTCCTCGGCAGCAAGATGGTGGGCACGGCGCCATGGCGACCTCGTGTGAGGAGATCGCGCGGGCGCGCCTTTGCCCACCCTAAGCAGTCAGTTCCAGTCGCATCCCGTCATACGCAGGCACCACGCCGGCCGGCAGGCTCTGGCGCAGCACCTCGTAGTCGAGATCGGCGGTCATGTTGGTGATGACCGCGCGCTTCGGCTTGAAGCGTTCGATCCAGGCGAGCGCGTCGTTGACCGAGAAATGGCTCGGATGCGATGCCGGGCGCAGGCCGTCGACGATCCAGAGGTCGAGGTCTTCCAGCGCGCCCCAGCTCTCCTCGGGAATGTCGTTGAGATCCGGCGTGTAGGCGGCGTTGCCGATGCGGTAGCCGAGCGCGGGGATGTTGCCGTGCTGGACCAGGAAGGCCGTCAGCTTCAGCTCACCGCCCTTCCCTTCCACCGCCTGGGTCTCGCCGGCCTCGATCGAATGCTGCGTCAGGATCGGCGGATAGTCGCTGCCCGGAGGCGAGATGAAGCAATAGGAGAACCGGTGCATGATGTCCTTGGCGGTCGACTGGTTCAGGTAGACCGGGATGCGCCGGCGCTGGTGCAGCACCACCGAACGCAGATCGTCGATGCCATGGGTCTGGTCGGCATGCTCATGCGTCAGAAACACCGCGTCGATGTGATCGACCTGGGTATCGATCAGCTGCTCGCGCAGGTCCGGCGAGGTGTCGATGACCACGCGCGTCACACCATGCACGCCCCGGCGCTCGGCCAGCAGCGAGCAGCGGCGGCGGCGGTTCTTCGGATTGTTCGGGTCGCAGGCGCCCCACCCCAGTGCCGGACGCGGCACGCCGGCCGAGGAGCCGCAGCCGAGGATGGTGAGCGTCAGGGTCATGCCAGCACCTCAGGTCGCGGCACCTTGGCGAACAGCTTGAAGAAGGTCTCGGTGGTCTGGCGCGAGAACTCCTCGAACGACACGCCGCGCGTCTCCGCCAGCACCTTGGCGGTCTCCACCACATAGGCCGGCTCGTTGCGCTTGCCGCGGAACTTACCCGGCGCGAGATACGGCGCGTCTGTCTCGACCATGATGCGGTCGGCCGGCACCTCGGCGGCGAGCGCGCGAAGGGCGTCTGACTTCTTGAACGTCACGATGCCCGTGAACGAGATGTGCAGTCCGAGATCGATCGCCTTCATCGCCAGCTCGCGTCCGCCGGTGTAGCAATGCAGCACCGCCTTGAAAGGTCCGCGCGCCATCTCCTCCTCGAGGATGCGGCTGCACTGCGCGTCGGCCTCGCGGGTGTGGATCACCAGCGGCAGGCCCGTCGCGCGCGCGGCCGCGATATGCGCGCGGAACCCGCGCTCCTGCGCGTCCTTGGAGCCGTGGTCGTAGAAATTGTCCAGCCCGGCCTCGCCGAGCGCCACGACCTTCGGATGCTTTGTCAGCGCGATCAGCTCCTCGGCCGAAATACCGTCTTCCTCATCCGCATTGTGAGGATGCGTGCCGACCGAGCAGTAGACGTTCTCGAACCGCTCGGCGATCGCGAGCAGCTCGGGCAGCCTGCGCACCCGCGTCGAGATCGTCACCAGGCGGCCGACGCCGGCGGCAGCGGCGCGCACGACGATGCCATCCAGATCCTCAGCGAAATCCGGAAAATCCAGATGGCAGTGACTGTCGACCAGCATCACGCCGCCGTCGGCTCGATGTAGCGCGGGAACACCGCCTGCGGCGCCGGCAACTGCGTGCCGGGGGCAATCCGGACGTCGCCGCCGAGCTGGGCGAAGCTGCGCTCGTCCTCGGGGATCCCCAGGCTGTCGAGCAGCTTCGCCGACGCCGCCGGCATGACGGGCTGGGTCAGGATCGCGACCTGACGGATCACCTCGGCGGTGACGTAGAGCACGGTGTGCTGGCGCTTCGGATCGGTCTTGGCCAGCGCCCACGGCGCCTCGCCGGCGAAATAGCGGTTGGCCTCGGCCACGACCGACCACACGGCATTCAGCCATTGGTGGATCTGCTGCGTCGCCATGGCTTTCCGCGCCGCGCCGATCATCGCGTCGGCCTCGGCCAGGATCGCCTTGTCGTTGGCCGAGAACTCGCCCGGCTCCGGCAGCACGCCGCCCAATTGTTTCGCGATCATCGACAGCGAGCGCTGCGCGAGATTGCCGAGGTCGTTGGCGAGATCGGCGTTGATGCGCGCGACGATCGCCTCGTGATTGTAGTTGCCGTCCTGGCCGAACGGCACCTCGCGCAGGAAGAAGTAGCGCAGCTGGTCGACGCCATACTGGTCGGCGAGATTGAACGGATCGACGACGTTGCCGACCGACTTCGACATCTTCTCGCCCCTGTTGAACAGGAAGCCGTGGGCATAGACCCGCTTCGGCACGGGCACGCCGGCCGACAGCAGGAACGCCGGCCAGTACACCGCATGGAAGCGGATGATGTCCTTGCCGATGACGTGCACGTCCGCCGGCCAGTACTTCCAGTTGGCATCGGTCTCGTCGGGGAAGCCGACGCCGGTGATGTAGTTGGTCAGCGCGTCGACCCAGACATACATCACGTGCTCGTCGTCATGCGGCACGCGAACGCCCCAGTCGAAGGTGGTGCGCGAAATCGAGAGGTCCTTCAGCCCGCCCCGGACGAAGCTCGTGATCTCGTTGCGTCGCGCATCCGGCCCGATGAAATCGGGCTGGTTCTCGTACAGCGCCAGCAGTCTGTCCTGATAGGCCGACAGCCGGAAGAAGTAGCTCTTCTCCTCGACCCACTCGACCGGCGTGCCCTGAGGCCCGCGGCGGACATTGTCCTCGCCGACGACCGTCTCGTCCTCCGCGTAGTACGCCTCGTCGCGCACCGAGTACCAGCCGGAATAGGTGTCGGCGTAGATGTCGCCGTTCTCGAGCATGCGCGTCCAGATCGCCTGCACCGATTTGTGGTGGGCGGGCTCTGTGGTGCGGATGAAGCGGTCGAACGACACGTTCAGCCGCTCGTCCATCTCGCGGAAGCGGCCGGCATTGCGGGTCGCGAGCTCGGACGGCGTCAGGCCCTCGTTCTGCGCGGTCTGCACCATCTTCAGGCCGTGCTCGTCGGTGCCGGTCAGGAAGAACACGTCCTTGCCGTCGAGCCGCGCAAAGCGCGCGATGGCATCGGTCGCGATCGCCTCATAGGCGTGGCCGATATGCGGACTGCCGTTGGGATAGGCGATCGCGGTCGTGACGTAGAAGGTGTTGCTGTCGGCCTGCGCGGCCGCGACCGGCGCCGCTGTTTCCGTGGCCTCGGGCTCCTCGATCTCGACGACCTCAACCACCTCGATCTCGGTGATCTCGGTGATCTCGATCTCTGGGGCCGCGACAGTCTCGACCTTCGGCTTGCGCGGCGGCTTCGGCTTTGCGGCGCGCGGCGGCTTCGGGCTCTCGGCGACCGCCGGCGCAGCTCGCTTCGGCCCAGGGGCCGGCTTTGTTGCAACCGGCTTCTTCGCCGGCGTGGGCTTGCTGGCAGCGGTTTTCGTCGTGGTCTTCTTGGCCGGTGCAGCAGGCTTGACGGCGGCCTTCTTGGCCGGCGCCTTCACGGCCGTCTTGGCAGACGCTTTGCCGGCAGCGACCTTCTTCGCAGCCTTCGGCGCCTTGCCCTTGGCTGGCGCAGATGACGTCTTTGCTTTCGCGACCTTGGCCTTCTTGTCCTTGTCCGCCGCGGCCTTCGCCTTTGCCTTGGTCGCGCCGGCCTTGGCCTTCGCGGGCGACTTCGCAGCCTTCTTCACGACCTTCTTGGCGGCAGCCTTCTTCGCGGCGCCCTTGGTCGCCGGCTTGCCCTTCTTCACGGTTGTCTTGCTGGCCTTGGCCACGGCAGATTCCTCTTTGACGCCGTCGGTCGACGGACTGATCCTGATGATCCCGGGATGATGGTCGGCGCGTTACCGCGTGGCTTCGGCGAGCATCCCGAACACCGAGAAAACCAGCGGTTTTCGCTCCAGATTATAGGATTCGGTGTCGCGCGCGGCGCGGACGATCTTTTCCCATACCTCCGCCAGCCGTGCAAGGCGCGGCAGTTCCGCGTTGGGATCCGCTGCCCGCAGCCGTTCCGCCACCCAGCGTTCGATGCTGTCGAGGAAACTCGCCAGCGCCACGCGGTCGCTGGTGCCGAGCGCATCGCCCAGGGCATGCAGCTCGCCCGCGTCCATTCGCGGCAAGCTCGCCAGGAGCGCCGCGGTTCGGGTCTGCAGCTGCAGCCCGTCGCCGCCCATCAGCATCAGGGTCCTGGAGACGCTGCCCTCGGACGCCTTGGCGGCTTCCCGCAGCGCCGGATCGCCGCCGTCCACGTCGGTCGCCTCGGCGGCCGCGCTGATGACGTCCTCAGTCGAGAGCGCCCGCAGCGAAAGCCTTCGGCAGCGCGACTTGATGGTGGCGAGCACCCGCGCCGGCGCGTGGCTGACGAGCAGGAACAGCGACTGCTGCGGCGGCTCCTCGAGGATCTTCAGCAGCGCATTCGCGGCGTTCGGATTGAGCTCGTCCACGGTATCGACGATGCACACGCGCCAGCCTTCGACGGCGGCGGTCGAGCCGAAGAACGAAATCGTCTCGCGGGTCTCGTCGACCGTGATGACGGTGCGCAGCACGCCCTTGTCGTTGGCGGAGCGCTCGAGCGTCAGCAGTCCGCCATGGGCCTCGGATGCAATTAATCGGGCGACGTGGTCGTCCGCATCGACGTGGAGCGAATCGGCTGCACGCACCTCGGCCGCCATGGGATCGCGATGGGTCAGCACGAAGCGCGCCATGCGATAGGCCAAGGTCGCCTTGCCGATGCCCTGGGGGCCTCCGATCAGCCAGGCATGCGCCATCCGTCCGCTGCGATAGGCGGCCAGCAAAGCGGCCTCCGCCTCGCGGTGGCCGAACAGGGCCGTGGTCTCGCGCGGATGCCGGACCGTGATCTCGGGCTCGACTTTGCGCGCGCTCATGACGCCGCCGCCACGGCCGTGAACAGGCGCTCGCGCACGGCGTCCCAGACGATGTGCGACACGGCCTCGGCGCTCGCGGTCGCGTCGATCAGCACGCAGCGCCTGGGATCGTCAGCCGCGATCTTGTGAAACGCGTCGCGCAGACCCTTGTGGAACTTGATGTCCTCGCCTTCGAATCGGTCCGGCGTGCCGCTGCCGCGCCGCGCCGAGGCGCGCTGCAGGCCGACTTCGACCGGGACATCGAGGATCAGCGTCAGGTCCGGCTTGAGGTCGCCGATCGTCACCCGCTGCATCGCGTTGAGCACATCGGGCGCGACCTTTCCCTGGCTACCCTGATAGGCGCGGGTTGAATCGAAGAAGCGGTCGCACAGCACCCAGCTGCCCTGGTTCAACGCCGGCAGAATCACGTTGCGCACATGGTCGTCGCGGGCGGCCGCGAACAGCAGCGTCTCCGCCTCCGCGCCGAGCAGCTTGCCCATCCCGGAGAGCACCAAATGGCGCATGATCTCGGCGCCCGGCGAGCCGCCGGGCTCGCGGGTCAGCACCACGCGCACACCCTCTTTCTCCAGACGATCCGCCAACATCTTGATCTGCGTGGATTTTCCGGCGCCCTCGCCGCCCTCGAAGGTGACGAATCGGCCGCGGCCCGGACCACGTTTCAAAGCTGCATCCGCCATGTCTCTAGAGCTTCTCGGCCCCGGCGCGGAACATTCCGATCACGAGCTCGCTCGCCCCATCGATCGCGCGCCGCATCGTGGACCCCCTGCCCACTGCCTCCGCAGCATAGACGGGGGCCTCCATGGCGATATTGGGGCCGCGCCACACCCTGACAACCCCGACCTTCTGCCCGGGCTCGACCGGCGCCTTCACCGGGCCGCTGTAGATGATCCGTGCGATCAGCTTCTCGCCGCCGTTCTTCTGCACCATCACCTTGACCGGCACCGGGCTCGACAGCTTCACCGAGCGGCTCTCGCCGCCGAACACCTTGGCATAGCCGAGCGTCTGGTCAGCGGCGAACAGGGTGCGGGTCTCGAAATTGCGGAATCCCCATTCCAGCATCTTCTTGGCTTCGGTGGCGCGATCCTCCGGATCCTCCAGGCCGTTGACGACGACGATCAGCCGGGTGCCGTTCTGCACGGCCGAGCCGACCATGCCGTAGCCGCCCTCCTTGGTGAAGCCGGTCTTCAGCCCGTCCGCGCCTTCCATCGCATTCAGCAGCGGATTGCGGTTCTGCTGGCGGATCTTGTTCCAGGTGAATTCCTTCTCGCCGAAGATCTTATAGAACTCCGGGAAATCCAGGATGATGTGGCGGGCGAGCATCGACAGCTCGCGCACCGTCATCTTGTTGCCGGGGTCGGGCAACCCGTTGGAATTGGCAAAGGTCGACTTCGTCAGCCCGAGCTCGCGCGCTCGCTTGGTCATGTAGTCGGCCGCGAAGATCTTCTCGTTGCCCGCCATGCCCTCGGCGAGCGCAATGCAGGCATCGTTGCCGCTCTGGATGATCGCGCCGTGCAGGAGGTCGCTGACCGAGACCTTGCTGTTGAGCGCCGCGAACATCGTCGATGTGCCCGACGGCGCTCCACCCTTGCGCCAGGCATTCTCGCTGATCCGGTATTCGTCGTTGAGCTTGACCGTGCCTTCCTTGACGGCGTTGAAGACCACCTCGGCGGTCATCAGCTTCATCATGCTGGAGGGCGCGCGCAGCTCGTCCGCGTTCTTCTCGAACAGCACGCTGCCGCTGGTGGCCTCGATCAGGATCGCGGTCGGCGCATCGCCGTCGAAGCCGCCATCGTCCTTCTTCGCGCCCTGGACGCTCTGATTGGCGGCGTAGAGCATGCCGCTCCAGCCGATCGCCAACACCGCCGTCAAGGCCAGAAGAGCGCGCGTCGGCCCGCCGGTCAGGAAGCCGGAGCGACGGAACGGTAAGGTCATGAAAGCCATCGGCCAAGCCCTGGAGCGCACAATCGTTTTACCAGCTGGCCGCAGCGCAAACAACTCGGCAGTCATGCCGGTGCGGCTGCTGTCCCATGGTTTGCGCCTCCTTTCGCGTGGTGCGATACCTCTGGGAAAACATCGGGAGAGCAACGGCTCAAAGGGAGGACGGAATGTCATCCACGCGGATGGTCAAGGCCAATGGAATCGAGCTGTTCGTGCGCGAGCAAGGCGAAGGGCCGCTCGTCGTGCTCTGCCACGGCTGGCCCGAACTGTCCTATTCGTGGCGACACCAGATCCCTGCGCTCGCCACGGCGGGCTACCGCGTCGTCGCGCCCGACATGCGTGGCTTCGGCCGCTCGGAGGCGCCAGCCGACATCGGCGCCTATACGATCTTCGATACCGTCGGCGACATGGTCGCCCTCGTCGCAGCGCTCGGTGCGGACAAGGCGGTCATCATCGGCCACGACTGGGGCGCGCCGGTCGCCTGGCATGCGGCGATGTTCCGTCCGGATATGTTCACGGCCGTCGCCGGCTTGAGCGTGCCGCCGCCCTTCCGTGGCCGCGGTCGGCCCTTCGAGACGCTCCAGGCCAGCGGCATCGCGAATTTCTACTGGCAGTATTTTCAGACGCCTGGCGTCGCCGAGGCGGAGCTGGAGCATGACGTCGCGCTGACCATGCGCACGATGCTGGCGCGCGGCTTCTCCGATCCGCAGTCGCTGTTCGTCACCTCCGACAAGGGCTTTCTTGGCGAGGCAAATCCCGATCTGCCGCTGCCGGGCTGGCTGAGCGAAGCCGACCTCGCCGAGTTCATCGCGGCGTATCGCGCCTCCGGCTTCCGCGGCGGCCTCAATTGGTACCGCAACATCGACCGCAACTGGGAGCTGACCGCGCCCTGGCAGGATGCGCAGATCCGGCAGCCGTCGCTGTTCATTGCCGGCAGCGACGATGCGGTCATCAAGGGGCTCATCGGCGCCAAGCGTGTGCAGGACATGGAGCGCGTGCTGCCCAACCTCAAGCGCAAGCTGATCATCGACGGCGCCGGGCACTGGGTCCAGCAGGAATGCGCCGACGCGGTGAATGCGGCGCTGGTCGCGTTCCTTCGCGAGGTCGTGCCGCGCAGCTCGTGAACCAAGCCGGCTCAGAGGGCCAGCGCCAGCTCCATCCTCCGATGAGATGCGGTTGCAGCCTCGGCGACATCGGAAAAGCCCAAACGGGCGTAGAACCGCATCGCGTCCTCATTGGCGGTCGCGACCGCCAGCGAGAGCATGTCGGCGCCCTGCTCCCTTGCCGCCGCGGTGACCGCCTGCATGATCTCGCGTCCGACACCGCCGTTCCGCGCCCCAGGGAGCAGCGCGAGATCGACGACATGCCAGCGCGACGTTGCACGATCGAGCAGCAGCCGCCCGACCGGCGCGCCATCGCGCAGGATGATCAGCGAGTCGGCCGCAGGGCATTGCGCCGCATAGCCCGCGACCTGCGCGCGGTACTGCTGCGCCAGCACGACATCCAGCATCGCCGGCGGCAGACCACCCGTGGCGAGTTGCGCCCCTTTGACCGATTTGAAGAGGTCGCGCAGGAACGGCTCGTCGGCCGCGTCAGCGAGCCGCAGCCGCAAGCGGGCGTCCCGCGAGACGATCTCGGTTGCAGCCGTCGTCACCTTCGGGCGCGCTCGGTCAGGAATTGTTGAACGACGGAAAGACGCCCGCGTAACAGATGCACCAGATCAACGCCTGGGTCGGCTGCATGTTGTTGTGCGGGAGGCTCTGGCCGTTCAGCGTCACCTCGTTGACGGAGAGGGTGGTGTTGGCCGGCGGCGCCACGAAACCGTTGAAGATCGGATCGACGGCCACGATGCCGACCCCCGTGCCCGGTCCGGGCGTGGCATTCGCGGCCGACTTGCTTCCGAGCTGCAGCGTGTGCGTATGCGCGGGCATCTCAGCGGTCGTGAGGAAGGAGGTGCTGGTGCCCATCATCTCACCGATGATCCGCGGCTGCAGGCCAGGTCCGTCGCCCTGCCCGTTGGTGATCGCGCCGCTCAGATTGGGCAGCGCGAAATTGGTCGTGCCATTGCCGCCGTAATAAGTCCCGATCAGCGCGAACAACGGCGAATATCGCTGAATGGAAAGAAGCTGGCCGAAGCACGGCAGCCAGGCATTGTTGAAGCCGTCCGCTGCGAACGTGAACGGGAAAGCCTGGATCTCACCAACGAATGGGTTTGACAAATCGTCTCTCCTCGAGAATGCGCGATGATGCCGATCGATTGACGGAGCTCAGCCCGGCGAGGGGAAAACGCCGCTGATGGAGATGCAGTAGTTGCCGACCACGGTGGGCATGATGTTGTTGTGCGGCACGCTCTGGCCCGCCGCAGCGAGGCACGGCGCCATCACCTCGTAGGTTCCGGCGTCGGCGCTCGGCGCGTACAAATTGCCGGTGGTGGCCGTCCCGAGCAGAGCGGATGGACCTGGAGTCGGCGTATTGGCGACGGTGGTCGACCCCAGCAAGGCATGGCTGTGCGTGGGCATCTCGTTGGTGATCAGGAGGTGCTCGTCCTCGCCGGCGAGCTGACCCAGCACATAGGTCGCACCGCCGGGCGGCGTGCCCTGCCCGATCGGAACGCGCCCGCGCAGATCGGGCAGATTGAAGGTCTGCACGCCATCGCCGCCATAGGTGGTTCCGATGACCGCGTAGAGCGCATCAAACGTGGATATGGACTGCGAGCTTCCGTCGCAGGCCAGCCAGCCATCCGGCACGCGCGGAAAGCCAAACAATCTGATCTCGCCGAGAAACTGGTCTGACATCCCGACATCCTTTCAGGTGCGATGGGGCGCCGCGAAAACGGGCGCGATGCGGAAAATTCCGGTCATGGAGGGCAGCGAAAGCGCTGAACTCGTCGCGCAGCGTCAGTTGCGCGAGGGGAAGACCCCGCTGAGCGCGATCAGGTAGCTGATCACGAGATAGGGCTGCATGTTGTTGTGCGGCTGCCCGCCGCCGATGTCGACAATGTTGGTGCTGAGCGACAGCGGCACCTGGTTCGTCCCCGCGGTCGTGAAGATCTGCGTGGGATTGTCCGGAGGGAGCGCATTGGTCGCGAACAGATTGTTGGTCGCCGATGCGCCGCGGCCGGTGCCGACGGTGCTCGACGCCATGACGGTGTGATTGTGGGTCGGCATCTGCGCCGTCGTCAGCGTCACCGCGGTCTCGCCGCTGACCATGCCCGCGGGATACTGCCCGCTGCTCCCCGTCGAGCCGAGAATCGCGCGACCGCGCAGATCCGGAAGCGCGAAGGTCGTCACGCCGTTGCCGCCGTAATACGTGCCGAGCAGGGAGAACAACGCCTGATTCGTCTGGATCGCCAGCAGCGCACCATTGCAGAACGCCCACCCTTTGGGCGGCTGGGTACCAGCAAATGGCATGATTTGCCCGAGCACAGGCGTAACCGGCATGCGTTGCCTCCAAATGATTTTGTTCTATCAGCGCGAAAACAAAGACTGTCACGACGAACAGGCAACACCGGACCCGCCGGATCACCGTGAGGTGTAATTCCAAACAGTCACGCATGGGACGGGAACAGTCAAGCGGGAACCCGCATAGGGTGTGCCAGATTGCTCGACAGATTCCCCCAAATCGATGCGCGGAAGAGTCGCAGTGTTGCGGTGCTGCAACTGATTCTGGGAAAGACCCAGCGACCCAGCCGGACCAGCGATCAGCAGCTTGCGACGCCTGACGAACAAAGCTTATTCATCTGTAAGTTTTCGGTAATCTTTTTTGTAAGCAAAGGTATTTGGGTGCGCGGGCCGATATGGACCGCAATCCTGGGAAGCGCAGGGGCAAGGTGCAGCTTTTCAAGTCTATGGGTTCCACGTTGATTGCATCGTTCCGGCAGATGCGGAGTCGCGTCGCGATGCGCGCAGGCAGCTGGAGAACGCGGGTTGCCACGATCATCGTGGCGCTCGCCGCCATGGGAGCCACCGTTTCGTCGGCACAGGCGGTCTGCGATCAGACCATCAACTCCACGAGCGGCGCCACGATCACGTTCACGTCCGTGACCCAAACCTACCGCCTGTGTCTCACCGTCGTCAGCACGGCCAACACCGGAGACGACGCGGCCGTCTACGGTCTGTATTCGGTGTCTGGCACGAATGCTGCGGTCAACTTCCCGATCGCGGGCACCAGTGCGAGCAGCTTCACCAACTACACGGCGAACACCGCCAAGGGCAATTATACCCTGGTCCCGAGCAGCGCGAACGACAACGGCCAGAATGCCAATACGGGCAACGCGCAGATCAACATCACGCTGAACAGCCAAAGCGGCAGCGGTCAGGATACGATCACGCTGTATTATGCGTCCGATTGTAGCGACCGTCTCGCGGCCTGCTCGGGCGCCGGGTCTGCGACAACGCCATGGGTCCTGACGGTCAACCTGCCCGGCCCGACGGCCACCCAGGCCATCGCGTCGAAGGCGCTGACGGTCAACACCGCGACGACGTCGTTTACGCCGGTCACCGGCTCCGGTGGCACGGGCTCGCTGACCTACGGCATCTCGCCGTCGCTGCCCACGGGCCTCAGCTTCAACACATCGACCGGCGCCATCACCGGCACGCCCACCGCCACCAGCGGCGCCACCACCTATACGGTCACCGTGACCGACACAAACAGCGCCTCCGCGAGCAACACGTTCAGCCTGACGGTCAACGGCGCCGTGACGGCGACGCAGTCCATCGCCTCGAAGACGCTGACCCAGAATCAGCCATCGGCCAACTTCACGCCGGTCACCGGCGGCGGCGGCACGCCCTCCTACACCTATAGCGTATCGCCGTCCCTGCCGGCCGGTCTCTCGCTCAATACCTCGACTGGTGCGATTACCGGCACGCCAACTGGCACCATCGGATCGACGACCTATACGGTGACCGTGACGGACGCCAACAGCGCGACCGCCTCGAACACGTTCAGCCTCGCCATCAACGCAGCCGTGACCGCCACCCAGTCGGTGGCCTCGAAGACGCTGACGCAGAATGTGGCGGCGACGTCGTTCACGCCGGTCACGGGAGCGAACGGCACGCCGTCGCTCAGCTATAGCGTCGCACCGGCGCTGCCGGCCGGCCTCTCGCTCAGCTCGAGCACCGGCGCAATCACGGGCACACCGACCGCGAGCAGCGGTGCGACCACCTACACGATCACCGTGACCGACACCAACCTTGCTACCGCCAGCAACACGTTCAGCCTGACCGTGAACACCGCGGTGACGGCGACGCAGTCCGTGAGCTCGGCCACCGTGACCGTGAACACGGCCATTACGACGTTCACTCCGGTCACGGGCGGCGGCGGCACGACCCCTCGCACCTATGCGATCTCGCCGAGCCTGCCGACGGGCCTCAGCTTCAACACGTCCACCGGCCAGGTCAGCGGCACGCCGACCGTGTCCAGCGGCACCACGACCTACACGGTGACGGTGACGGACGACAACAACGGCACCGCGAGCAACACCTTCCAGCTGACGGTCAACGGTCCGTTGAGCGCCACGCAGGCGATCGCCTCCAAGGCGCTGACGCAGAATGCGGCCGCGACGTCGTTCACGCCGGTCACCGCGGCGGGCGGCACGCCGTCTTACACCTACGCCATCTCACCCTCGCTGCCCACCGGCCTGTCCTTCAACACCAGCTCCGGCGCGATCACGGGCACGCCGACGGGGACCAGCGGCGCGACGACCTACACGGTGACGATCACCGACGCCAACAGCGCCACCGCCAACAACACGTTCAGCCTGACGGTGAACAGCGCGGTGACAGCGACGCAGGCGATTGCGTCGAAGGTCGTGACGGCGAACCAGGCGGTCACCGCCTTCACGCCGGTGACCGGCGGCGGCGGCACCACGCCGTACACCTACAGCGTATCGCCGTCCCTGCCATCAGGTCTCACGCTCAATACGACGAGCGGCGCGATCAGCGGTACGCCGACCACCGCCAGCGGAGCCACCACTTACACCGTCACCGTGACTGACAACGCGAACGGGACCGCGACGAACACGTTCAGCCTGACGGTCAGCGGTGCGGTCGCGGCGACGACGGCCGTTCCCTCCACCACGCTGCCGTACAATCAAGCGGTGACGCCGTTCACGCCTGTCACCGGATCGGGCGGCACCGGCGCGCTCACCTACGCGGTTTCGCCGACATTGCCGGCAGGCCTCAGCTTCAACACCACCAACGGGACGATCACCGGCACGCCGACGGTGCCCACCCCGGCCACGACGTTCACCGTCACCGTGACCGACACCAACAGCGCGACCGCAAGCTCCACCTTCAGCCTGACTGTCAACGGTCCGGTCGCGGCGACGACGGCCGTCCCCTCCAGCACGCTGCCGATCAACCAGGCGGTCACGCCGTTCACGCCGGTGACCGGCTCCGGCGGCACCGGCGCGCTGACCTACGCGGTGTCTCCCGCCCTGCCGACGGGGCTCAGCTTCAATACGTCGAATGGCCAGATCAGCGGCACTCCGACCACGACGACGCCGGCGGCCAACTATACGGTGACGGTGACCGACACCGTCAGTGCGACCGCCAGCGCGACATTCAGCCTCGCGGTCGGGCGGCTCGACACCAAGGTGGCGCTGACCTCGTCGCAGAACCCCAGCCAGTTCGGCCAGCCCGTGACCTTCACCGCGACGGTGACGCCGCAGGGCGGCGGCGGCACGCCGACCGGCACGGTGACCTTCAACGACAACGGCTCGCCGATCGGCACAGGAACACTGACGGGCGGCGTCGCCACACTCGCCATTTCGACGCTTGCGGTCGGCAGCCACACCATCACGGCGAGCTATGGCGGCAGCGCGTTGTTCACGGCGAGCACCTCACCCGGCCTCGCCCAGACCGTCAACGTGCCGGTCGACAGCGTGCGGCTGCGCTCGCTGCAGCAGACCGTCAGCAAGCTGGTGGCGCAGAACTCCGGCCAGGCGATCTCGGGCGCCATCGACGACGCCATCGCCGACGGCTTCAGCGACGGCGGCAGTTTCATCACTCCGGGCAATGCCCGCATGCGCTTCAACTTCTCGGCCGATTCGCGCGATCAGGACGACCGCCCGCCCGCCGCGGACCGTGCTGGCGCCGGGGAAAGCAACGCTTACTCCTCGGTGTTGCCGGGCCGCGAGCCGCAGCGTGGCCGGACCCGAGGTCGCATTGTCGATGCCCTCGCCTCCGTCGACCGCGACGAGAAGAAGCAGGCTGCACCGAGATGGCATGAGCAGAAGGAGTGGCTGCTGTGGGCCGACGTGCGCGGCACCGGCGTCGATCGGTTCGGCACCACCAACACCGGCGGCGTCACCCAGGCCAACCAGGCCTCGCTCTACGGCCAGCAGCTCAACGCCACGATGGGGCTGACCTATCGCGCGACGCCGAGCCTTCTGGTCGGCGTGCTCGGCGGCTATGAGACGTTCAGCTACACCCAGCAGGACATCAACGGAAAGCTGAAGGGCGACGGCTGGACCACCGGCGCCTATCTCGGCTGGAAGATCGTGCCGACGCTGCGTTTCGACGCCGCGGTGGCCTATTCCGGCATCGGTTATGATGGCAGCGCAGGAACCGCGCAGGGCAACTTCAATGGCCAGCGCTGGATGCTCTCCTCCGGCCTGACCGGCAACTACAAATTGGCCGGCGTGGTGCTGGAGCCATCGGCCAAAGTCTACGCGCTGTGGGAACACCAGAACGCCTACACCGACACGCTGGGCACGCGTCAGGGCACCAATGACTTCGCCAGCGGCCGCGCCTCCAGTGGTCTGCGCGCCGCCTACCCTGTCGCCTGGCTTGATAGCGGCCTGATGCTCACGCCCTTCCTCGGCATGTATGGCGACTATTACTTCAACAAGGAGGACGCCAACACGCTCGTCGCCAATGCGCTGGCCTCGACGCCGCTGCTTCAGGGCTGGTCGGCCCGCTTCACCGGCGGCCTCGGCATCGAGACGGCTGGCGGTGCCGGTATCGGCCTCGGCGCCGAATATGGCGGCATCGGCGGCAACACCCGCGTGTGGACCTTCTCGGCCAGGGCGCGGGTGCCGTTCAGCGCCCGGTAAGGCAGCGAGTGCTCGACGAATCAAAACCGCCCCGGACGGGGCGGTTCGCGGCATTCAGATCGGTGTCGCGCGACGATCAGTAAAGGCCGCGGCCGCTCATGATGTCGCGGGCTTCGTCGGCGCCGTCATTGGCGGTCGTCTCTCCCTGCGAGACGTAGCGGCCGCTCTGGTCGTAGGAGACCGCGCGCGGATTCTCCAGCGTCCGTCCCTTGGACCGGCTGGAGGCCGACAGCTCCGAGGTCGCGCCGATCGATGCCATGTCGGCCGAGGTGTTGCCGAGCGTATAGGGGCGGCCCTCCGGCATCGGGATCTCGCCGCGAATCGGGCGGCTCGCGCCCATCTCCGGCACGAACGGCTTGGCCGAGGCGACGCGGACCAGCGACGGCGCGGGCGCCGGAATGCCGGTGCGCAGGGTCGCGATCAGCTGGGTATCGTCAGAGCCCTCTAGCGGCGCGCGGCCGACATATTCGACGCGCACCTTGGCGATGCCGTTGCCCTTGAACTCGAGCAGATCAGCCGCCTTGTTGGAGACGTCGATCAGCCGGTTGCCATGGTACGGGCCGCGATCATTGATTCGGACGATCAGCGATTTGCCGTTGGCGAGATTGGTGACGCGCGCATAGCTCGGCAGCGGCAGGGTCGGATGCGCCGCCGTCAGCGAGGTCATGTCGAACACCTCGCCATTGGCGGTCAGGCGCCCGTGGAAATCGTCGCCATACCAGGACGCCATGCCCTCGGCGCGGTAATTGGCGTCCTCCTCCGGGACGTAGGTCTTGCCGGCGACCGTATAGGGCTTGCCGATTCGGTAGACCCCGCCGCCCTTCGGCACGGGCTCGCCGAAGCCGACGACGCGCGGGCTCGACGACACGCCGTATTTCGGATCGACCCTGCTGGCGAACTTGTTCGAGGAGGCGCAATTCGCGACCGTCAGGCAGGCGAGAATCGCCACGGCGCCGCGCACCGCTCTCCCGGCCGGATCTGTTTGACCAATCCCCATCGACCCCAAATACCAATTCGCCGGTCGCCGTTCGGGCCGCACCCAGCAGGCCCGCACGTCCCGGCTTCTCCCCGAGTCGCATCCCCGCAACTCACTGCATAAGGATAACGCAACCCGAACACGGCGGAAATGGGGTGGGCCCAGCCGTGGTTAACCGGAGCTTTCCGGGGCGTCTCGCGCCTATCACAGCAGTTGTCCGCCACGTGCGCTCAATGTCCCGGCGTGCATGGATCAGCCTCGCATTGTTGCGAGTGCACCTTTTTGGACACATATGTTGCGTGAAAAGCTCACTTAGGGGCGTTCTCATTTACCGGACCCTGAATCATTTTGACTGTGCAGGGCTGCACGTCGTTTCCTTCACACGGGGCGCAACAAGGGTGTGTTCACGATGATCGAAGCAATGACAGCGGTGATGGGCTTGGTTGGCGCCGGCATCTTCCTCGCTCATGCGTTTGAAGGGGTCCGTTCGCGGGCCTGACGTTGCGAAGGCCGGACAGCCGACGACAAGGTCGGCTTTCGTCCGCTTCAACCACGACCCTTCAGGATTGACCTGAAGCTGCACTCTCTCCGAGCCGGGCCTTCGATTCGAACAAGCCCGCGAGTTCGGACCGCACTCCGGCCGCAGGTGGCCCATGCGACACCAAGATCTGTTTTCGGGCGGTTTTCTCGCCCTGGCAGCCGTGAGCACCGCTGTGTTGTGCTCGAGCCTCATGGCTTTTGCGTTGATGTAAACGAAGCCGGACGCTCCGAGCGCCGGCACGATTGACCGTTGCCTATGGGCGACGGAGATCCTGAGCGCGAACCTTGCCCCGTCCGACGATTCGATCGAACGAGAATCGCCCGGAAGCGAAACCGCCGTTGACGAGCCGCAAGCCCGCACCCTAAACAAGTCCCGCGAGGGTGCCGCGCATGATGCGGACGCGATCGCGAGCATTCCGGAACGACCCCGGATTGGAAGGGTGGCCGAGTGGTTTAAGGCACCGGTCTTGAAAACCGGCGTGCCCGCAAGGGTACCGTGGGTTCGAATCCCACCCCTTCCGCCAGTAGGCTGTTCTCACCTGTTCGCCACTGTTCGGAATCCACTGCAAAATCAACGCGCTACTCCGAAGCGCTGTACTTAAGCGTTCGCGGATGTTCTCACCAATTGGCGCGTCGACCGTGGTTTTTGACCGTGAGTTCGGCGGACGCTTTAGGAGAACAGCATGGCAGGAAGGCTCAAAGCCCTCGACGTCGAATGCGAAGAAAAGCCCGGCAAGTACGCAGACGGAGACGGCCTGTACCTCATCGTCGCCGGCCCCACTTCGAAGAACTGGAGCTACCGGTATTGGTTCAAGGGCAAGGAACGCTGGCATGGTCTGGGCTCCTTCAAGGACGTTTCGCTTAAGCAAGCGCGCCTTGCCCGCGACGCGGCGCGCCGGCAGGTGCGAGACGGAATCGATTTGGTGGAGAAGAAGCGCGTTGCTTGAATGGAGGCCAAGATGGCTGCGGTGCCGGTCGCCTGCCCGACCTTCGAAAAATGCGCCGAAGCGTACATCCGGGAGCATTGGTCGACCTGGAGCGAGAAGCACCGCAATCAATGGCCCTCCTCGCTGAAGCGCTACGCGTATCCTGCAATCGGGCATCTGACGGTCGCCGAAATCAAGCCGAGCCACATCTTTGATCTGCTCGCGCCAATCTGGGCCGAGAAGCGCGAAACCGCCAATCGGGTCCGCGGCCGCATCGAGACCATCATCGCAAAGAACGTGGATGTCGATGACACCGATTTCCGGAATCCGGCCGAGCTCACGAAGCAGCTTCGCGAGAAGCTCCCGAGGCGTCCAAAGAAAGCCGTCCAGCATCATCCATCATTGCCCTATGCCGAAGCGCCTCAGTTTATGGCCGCGCTCTCCAGCGCCTCCGGACGGGCGGCGACGATGCTCCGCTTCCTGATTCTCACCGGTTGTCGGACGAATGAAGTCGTCGAGGGAAGGTGGTCCGAAATTGACTGGCCCGCAGCTGCTTGGAAAATCCCGGGCGAGCGGATGAAGATGGACCAAGACCACCATGTGCCGCTAACCGCGCCGGCGCTGGCTATTCTCAACGAAATGCGCAACGGAAGTCAGGGCGGGCTGATCTTCCCGAATTCGGAAGGCGCCCAGTTCTCCGAGAACGCTATGCTAGCGGTGCTGGACCGGCTCGGCTTCGGTCACGTGACCGTGCATGGCTTTCGATCGACGTTCGCCACGTGGGCAGAGGAATGCACGGATTATCCCGACGGCGTCCGGGAGGCTGCACTGGCCCACAAGTACAAAAGCGAGACGACGGCGGCTTACCAGCGCGGCCAGAAGCTTGAGAAGCGCCGGGCTCTCATGAGAGACTGGGCGAACTTCCTACTACCGGCGACGCTCAAAATCGTGCCGATCCGGATAGCCGGGCTCTGACGCGTCGTCCCTTAAACCACTCAGAAGTCGGGCCTAAGCCTCTCTGCCATCTGACCTTAGCCCTCGAGCTTAATCCAGTTTGAAGTTCGTTCTGGCCCTCAACGAGGACCAGAGCATGAAGCGCAGCCGCTCTACGGAAGAGCAGATCATGTGGATTTTGAAGGAGCACCAGGCTGGCGTTCCGGTCGCCAATCTGTGCGGCAAGCATGGCGTGAGCGAGGCCAGCATTTACAGACGCCAGCATTTACAAGTGGAAGGCCAAGTTCGGCGGAAAGGACGTCTCGCAGGCCAAGCGGCTGAAGACCCTGGAGGACGAGAACACGCGGCTGAAACGGCTGCAGGCGGACGCCATGCAGGACAACGCAGCTCTGAAGGATCTTCTGGGAAAGAAGTGGTGACGCCCGCGGCTAATCGGAAAGCTGTCGCACATCTCGTGGGCGTTCACGGGATGAGCGAACGGCAGGCGTGTAAAGTCATCGGCTGTTACCGCATGACGGTCAGATATCAGACGAGCCGGGCCGATGATGCCGAGCTGCGGCAGCGCATGAGGGCGATCGCCCATGAGCGCCGCGCTTCGGCTATCGGCGTCGAGTGTGGCCGAGCGCCATTATAGTCTGCTCGCTAGCATCGGAGCACCGTGAGCAGCATTCCTTCGGCTATTGCGTAGTCACCGATACGGTGCTCGTAGCAGGAAACGACTTGGCCGAGCTTTCCAAAGCCCAAAGATCCGTCAATAGGCTGATGACCTGGGTCGATTTGTCCGTGTCGAGCAACGCGTCGGGCAGAACTGAGTAGACCGACCCAAGGCTTGCCGAGAAGACCGCCCCCGGTGCATATCCGTCGTGAACCTTGAAAAGGAAAAATGGCTGACCGCCATCGTTTCTTGGCAACTGATAGACATTCTCAAACACGTTCGGGTCAGTCCATTCCACTCTGACGATCTTCCCGAGATAGCCATAAATTGCTTCGACGGAGCGAAGCTCGAAATCCCAATCAACAAGTGGCCCTTCGGACTTCGACGACGACGCTTCGGCGGGCGCGCCGCAGAGATGCGAAGGCGATACTTTCATGTCGAATAGGTGGACTGGACCTGAGATCTGGACCTTGAGGTGAAGGGTGTACACGCCCCGATTTTCACTGATCGTGAGCTGCTTCGAAGGGCGAGCAGCAAGCGCATCGAGGTCCTTCTTCAGGAAGCAAATGCGAAACGAGCTTGCGCTCTTTGTTAGCTGAAACAAGTCTCCTTTCTGCTTCAAAGTTGGCAAGGAATTTGAGGATCCGCCAGCGGCGGCAGTGGCGGAAGCCGTTAGGTACTGGGGAAGCAGAGCCTTCGCTTCTTGGGCCGTCATCATCGGGCCTACGCCTTGTGCAGCACCCTCTCGCGATTCAAAATTGAGTCCGGCCGTCACAAGAACGTTGATGACATCATAGAATTGCGCGAAATCGTCCCATTTTGATGCGTCATTCTTGATCTCGTCGATGACAACACCGGCCTTGCGCTTGAGTGAGCTCACGGCGATCATCAGAAGCATTCTGCGGTCGTATCCGATCGCCATAAATGTCGCGAGCATTTGCTGTGTCAAAGGAGTCTGCAAGCCGTAGTAAAACTCCTGTGCATTCAAGTTTTGTATCGTCAGCTGCGTTTGAGCCGTACCCGACGCCTGAGGGTTAAGTGTGAATGTCCTGGCCGCATTAGCGGGGACAGTTGCCACCGGGACGGTTGCGGCGATCTGGCCGGTCAGCGAAGATTGTCCAACGGTTGTAGTATATTCTGTAAATTGCAGCGGGAGCTTATGGGCGGCTCGAAGGATGTTGAGGAGGATTGTATTGCTTTTGGTCGTTGCCGCTTCCTGATTATATTGCAGCGCCCGCGGCTCGAAGTGATCGACAGCTCCGCACCCTGATACAAGACAAAGAATAACTGAGGGAGCTACCCCACGTAATATATTGGTCCACCCCATTTTTACCCCCCATACAAAGACCCGATCAGGTTGTATTTGTATCAGTCTCGCAATTTTTGATAAGAGGGAGAACCGGATAATTTTAGGGGGTCAAAGCTCATGGCGAAAACCAGAAGGAAGCACACGAAAGAGAATCGGTTTGGCACTAGCAGCCAACTGTTCGACTACCTGCATGAGGGCCCACATCGGCTTGCTGTAACCGGAGGACTACTCCGGTTCAAAGACGATGAAGAAAGGGTTGGTTTTACGCCCAACGGACAGGATTGGATTGCATTGCCAGTGTCGAGCATTGAGGATGCCAAGCTCATTCGACCAGCTGCAAACGACCCAGCCGCCATAAGACATGTTCAACTTACCCTGACGCCGCCTTCAAGCGAAGAGAGCGCCCTATTTTCTCAATTGACCTCACTGCATCAAATCAAATCATCTTCGCTTGAAGCAACTCCCCCGAATGTGCCTCCGCCCGTGTGTCCCAACGGAATTCCACGATGGGTCGGCGACCATTGGATCTGCACCTGATCGATTGCCCCGCCGACCAGCTACCTGAGGTCCCTTACCAGTCGAACTTCCGCGCCGCGAAACGCAAGGGTCGAACCAACGTCGGCAAAAGGAACGGCCAGACGGGTGATCGTGGATCTCCCGAGCCCGTTCCTAAGCGTCTAGCGTAAACATCGAGGGATCATACTAAACAACCCTAGGGGATTAGTTTTCCAGCTACAATCATCACCGAAATGGGGCGAACTAAATGGACCAAGCTACGGATTCTGTTGACTTTCTCCAGAGTCTGGAGGCGCCGGTCTACGGGAATCAATCGAGCTCGATTTTTCTTGGGTTGGATTTTCGTTGGCCGACACCGTCACTGACCAGCGCGTTTCGTCGTGCTCGCGACGAATTATCCGAGACGCCTTTGCTTAGTTCGTCAAAGAAATGGCCAGACCTGCTCGCTTCATACGTCAAACGCTGTCTCGATCAGCGGCTGCTTGGGCTCTCGCTAGACAATTTCGATCAGAAAAAATGGGTGCTGCGCGACGCCAGTGCGCTCGGCGCCATGCTGATGCACATGGAGCCTCGCCAGGGTTCAACAGGCAAACTTCGTCTCATTAACAGCCGCCGGCGCCGTACCGAATACTCCACTTACCCGACCTCTCCACTCGTCGCCGAGGCGCTGGCGTTCCACATCTGGAGGTGGCTGGCATCTTCGCAGACCCAAACGCCGGAACCTGTGAGGATATTGGATCCTAGTATGGAAGGGGGACCTTTGCTGCTCGAAATCGCATTTCGAGCACAATCGTTGGCCGCTTGCCGGGACGGCAATGCTCTGGCCCGGTCTGCGGAGCTTGTCCTCTGCGGCGTCGACAAGAATCCAGCGTCGGCCACCATTGTGTCCGACCTCTTGCGGGCATGCCGATTACAATCAACGCTGCCGCGTGCTCGGTTCGATCTTCGATGTCAAGACGCTTTCGACGTCTTATCCAGCTGTGCGCCCCTAGATGGCGTGGTCAACAACCCGCCCTGGGGCGCGGCTACCGACGGGGCAGACAGCGAAAAGCTCGTTCGGTTCGGTCCATACGCCGGCTACCGAGATGTCTACATCGCTTTCATGGCACAAGCACTGAAGCGATTGCGGCCAGGGCGACCTTTCGGATTCGTCCTCCCCTTTCAGGTACTGACGGCGGCCAGTGCAGCAAAGCTGAGGGCGGAGCTATTGGAGAATTGCCAGATGGACCACGTCATATTGCTGCCGAAAAGCGCGTTTCCGCGTGCCACAGTCAAGACTGTCGCTCTGTTGGGTTGCCGTCGACAGAACGGAGAGCAGCAGGGTCGGCTGCATGTCGTTCGATACCCATTCGCGCGACGTGTCCGCGACGGCAGTTCACCAACGGTTACCTATCTGGCTGAAGAGGTAGTTAGACGCCTGGATTCTACGCCATGGTTGCCTATCGCAACGTGCGGGCCGCCCTTCGTATCGACCATGCCGATAACGCGCCTCGGAGACGTGACGGCGGTAAAGCTGGGAATCGAGCCGTACCGTGTTGGCCGTGGACACCCCGAACAGACGCGCCAGGATCTCAGAACCCGCCCCTTTACCTTTGAGCGCGCTCATAGAGGAACGACACCCGTGGTCCGCAGTCGACACGTCTCACCGTTTCGCGTCGACGCTATCTCTGAACATGTTCGAATTGGCCCGTGGCTGGCGTCACATGGTGATCATACGACGTTCATGCACCAACCCCGTGTCTTCGTCCGTCAGATCTGCGGCCGAGACGGCACCCTCGTCGCGGCAATAGCACCTTTGCACACAGTGTCCCGTTATGGCGTCTTTACGATCATTTGTGATAACATTAGCCCAGATATCCTGTGTGCGCTCTTGAATTCCGGAGCAGCTGCCGGTTATGTGAGAACCCATTGCGCGGGGTATCATAAGGAAAGTTTTGGGCGGATAAGCGCGCCGGATCTTCGCAGTTTTCCTGTGCCGACGATACTGTTGCGTGGCAATGGCGGATCGGCCGGCAGCTCACTTCGAGCTAAATTGCGGCACAGGGTCAGACGCATAAGAAACATGATCGGGGACGCCCATTCGATCAACTTCAGTCACGCATTGAGGGAGATAGACCTGCTAATCGATCGAGCTTTCGGCGCGGCATAGCCCGGTTGACTATTTTCATGCTCACGGTGGGCAACCGCTAACAGTTTTAAGGAAAGGTTTGATGCCCGACGAGAAAGAGTGGCGGCCTCGGCGAAAGCATCGGCGACACATATATTACAAGGTTCAGATTTTTGATGACACGTCGTTGACGTGGCTCGATGAGAAGAGCGCCTTCGATGAGGTAGCCAGCGCCAAACGCTTTGTGGCAGAACAGTGCGCGGGCAGGAAGACTCGCATTATGGTTGTCGATGGGAGAAATCGTCATCCTCTTCAGGAGTGAGCCAACGCTCGGGCTCGCTCGTACCTCCATTTGTCAATGATGTCGCGATAGAGTTGCCTTTCGTCATAGACTCTCGAACGAACGGAAGCTTGTAATTTGAAGGGCTCGTGCGGGCAATGTGTAGTCCACGCCGACTTATTGAAACCTACGCCCGTAGATCGGGTCGGCAAATTTTGGCTGAAGCGCGAAGATAACTTCACGGTATGTGGGGTCAATGGCGGAAAGGCGCGCGCGTGCTTTGCACTTGCCTCACGAGCCAACCGCGGTTTGATAACCGCGGCGGCCAGACAAAGTCCACAAAGCGTTATTGTCGCAGCGATAGCGCGAGGAACTGGTTTGCCCTGCCGGATTCATACCGCGGCCGGCGCCATGACTCAAGAGTTGGCGCGAGCCGGCAAACTAGGCGCCGAGATCATTTTCCACCAGGCTGGATATAACACAGTGATAAATCGTCGTGCCCTCGACGATGGCGCGGCAACAGGCTGGACCGTCATTCCGTTTGGAATGGCATGCTCGGAGGCTGTTCAACTCACCGCACGGCAGGTGATAAACATTCCGGACAGCGCCAAACGCCTTGTTGTGCCAGTTGGATCGGGGGTAACGCTGGCCGGCGTTCTCGCTGGTCTTAGCGAGATTGAACGATGCCTGCCAGTTATCGGCGTTGTCGTTGGCGCTGACCCCATGCGCCGCCTTGATCAATTGGCGCCTCCGGGTTGGCGCAGCCTCGTGCAGTTAAGACAGTCGAGGTCACCCTACAGACGGTCTCCGAAAAGGACTCATTTGGGCGATGTCGCCCTCGACCCAATCTACGAGGCAAAATGCCTTAGCTTTCTGAAACCGGAAGACTGCTTATGGGTGGTGGGCCACCGCGACAGCGAGCTATAACAGTCGCCCATCGTCTTACGCGAGACCGAATGACACGCGAGCAGACTTATGTCTCGTCAGCCAAGTCTCCGTTTCGCCTTTCTACGCGATCTGTATCGTTCGGGTACTCGGATTTCGGCTCTACAAAATACTCGACGAACATCTTTCTGAAGCTTGGAATTTGCGGAGGAATTGGCCACGACTTTAACACCTCCACAACCTTCTCGCGCCATTTCTCTTTTTCCCACGACTGCGCGAGCCGGTAATAGGCATATTCGTAGTGGGGGTTTAGCGCGATTGCCCGTCGAAGATACTGGCGAGCCAATGGGAGGTCGGTGGATTGTCCCCGCACCAGATAGAGCGTTCCGATATTGCTGAGCGTCTCGACTCCCGCCGGCAACAGCATTTCACATTTTCGGAGCTCGTCCAATGCTCGGTCCAGAAGATCTCCAACACGCAGATCAGCGAATTCGCGCGCTTCGAGAACGCTCGGTTGCTCGCTTGCAAGCTTCTTCGCTTCTACCGCGGCATAAAGAAAGCAATCGCCGAGCGCATTGAACTTTGCCCATTCGACTTGCCTGCGTGTGTCGGGGGACCAGCCTTCGACGACGCCTGCCGGAGCCGCTGCAACTTTGGCAGATACGCGGTCGAGAACCGCTTGGACCACGTCCGTTATCTGTTCCACGTGCTGCCGATGATCGTTGATGATCCTGTGGAGCTCCTGTACGGCCACGACGTGATTGATCTTCCGCCACTGGACGGTGCGGTTGGCCCAAGCGTCCGCCAAGGTGGCTAGGGCCAGTGTCAAAAGCGGCTTATCTTCAAGCGCCTGGGGATCTGGGGGAAACGGCGCGCCTGCAGCCAGCTTGAGGCGCGTCCGAACGAGGCTTTCCAAACGCTGTATGGACTCATTTATAGGGTCGAGCCCATAGAGATTTCGCAGGTGCGCCACCGCGCTGTTGTATGCCGCCTTCTCGTGCAAGGCTGCGTCATTCGGAGTTTCGCGCTCCACGTGATCAAAATGAGCGGCTGCATCGTCGTGCCGCTCCAGGAGGTCGAGTGCGATGCCCTCAAATATATGAGCCTCGAGCAGTTCCGGGCGGGCCTTCCGCACCGTCTCGAAAATATCGCGTGCCTCTTCGAGCCGGCTCCATGGCGATGGCCCGTTCTTCGGTGAGGAAGCCGACAGATACGACTTCAACCCTTCCAGTCCGGTTCGCAGGTCATTTGCGAATTCGGCAACGCCGACATCGCCCTCTCGAGCCAAAGCATAAAGCATCTTGTACGTGACCTCTTCGGACACACGACGAAGAGCCTCTTCCGACTGCCCCTCACCTGTGGCGCTGACGGTGACCATCCGGGCTCTCTGCCGCCCAGCATATAGGTTCCTGTTACGTTCTGGCAAGGGCGCCGTGAGCCGCGCACAGATTCGTTTGTTGCCGTCGACGTACACTGTTCCCAACACCTCTGTCGGCTGTGGAACCATCCATCGGAAAATGGCAGTAAAGGCGCGCGAAAGTGAGCCGAGATTGACGCCCCAGATGGTTAGATCGCTCGAACTAAGCGAAGCGGCAATACCATATTGCTGGGCGTCAGAGCCGATCGGCGGAATCGCCGCTGGCAGCACAGATGCCTCCATGACCAGCAGCCCCGACGTCACGGACGCCGGCTTTGGCGCCGCCCAATGTGAAAAATAATGGGCAATCATGCTTTTGGCGTTCTGGTTGCTGCTGTCGCTCACGTCGGCAAGCACCCACTTGGCTGAGCGGCTCCAAAATGCATAGAACAATATGCCTCGCAATAGCAGGATTAACCCTATGGCGATTGCAAACGGAAGCGCAGCAAGCAGCCAGTACACCAATTTTGCCCAAGGCGGACGCCCCCACCACGGTCCGTCATCGGCAAGCAATTTTGCTATGCGGTCCAGGACATGTCTGTCAGTTGCCTTCGCCAGCATGGCTGTCAATTGCTTGGAAGCATCATCCGCTCTTCCGTCGGCGATCAAACGCATAATCGCGTCCAGTTGGATCATTTCCCGATGGGCGGCGATGACTTCACTGAGCTGAGATTTCGCCTGATCCTGTTGAGCTTTCTGCAGGTCAGCTTTCGCCAGCACATCTCTCAGAACGCCTTCTGCTCCCAAGAAATCCGCATGCTCCTGCATCTGCTGGGCCTTGAGGATTTCTGCTGCTCCTGGAGGTATAGACCGGCTGGTCGGGGTTGAATCCTGACTTGAAGGAGATGCCGTCGGAGCCGGGCCGGTTATTTTTGTTGGCGGCGCAGGTGGAGCTTGGATGAGAATGGGAAGGTAAGATGTCGCGGGAAGGACGGTCAGTATGGCTGGAGCAAGGCCAGGTAGCGCAATCTTTTCCAGCGTGATCGTCCCAGGCGATATGGAGGACGGCATCCCTATGGAAATCACCGTCGATGGCTCAGCGAGGGCGGGAGACGCGCAGCAGGTGTTTGGAGGACAGGTGTCTTGACGAGACATGGCGAGGCACGGCCGTCCGATCTGCACGCCAGCCGCACGAGTATCTGCGCAAGTAGGTCCGGTGGAAGGCTGAAGCGACCAGAAAAAGTCGGAGTTTAGCCAGGTCGGCAGGGTGCATGATGTCGACGCCCCGGCCTCCGCAGGTCCATTGTTCGATTTGTCCGGCGCCGGCGTCCTTGCCCGATCCTTCAAGCCGCCACGCGACCGTTGCGGACAAGGGGCTGAAGCCCCTACTCGCCCTCGCGCTCCGGTATCAGTGATGGAGAGTGAGGTAGTGCAAGCCTTTGCGGTTGATGTGCCAAGATCCGCGCACATCATCAAGACAAGAAACGCAACGGAAAGGAGAAACCATCGCGCTACGGGTAGCATATCTGCTGGGTCCAATTGGATAGTGCGAATGGTGACGATATGATCTCAAGCTTTGGTCCATATACGCTGCTGCGCTAGCGAGAAGACACAGTGCCGCTGGCAGTTTATCATCAAGAATTGAACATGCGCAATCATATGACCTGAGATTGAACATCGCTTGGCTAACCGCGCTCCAAAACCGTCCGCCATCAACCTGTCGGACTCCTGCCGAGACCTCGGCCTCGGGCGCCGGGGTCGCTCGGGAGCTGGACCGGCTGGTCGGCGAGCGTGGCAAGCCCAAAACGGTGGTGAGCGACAACGGCAGCGAGCTGACGAGCAATGCCATCCTGACATGGACCGATCAGAGCCGGGTCGGCTGGCACGACATCGCGCCCAGCAAGCCCATGCGGAACGCCTTCATCGTGAGCTTCAACGGCCGCCTGCGGGATGAATTGCTGAATGAAACCCTGTTCACCTCGCTCGCCCAGGCCCGCGTCGCGCTCGGAAGCGGCGGGCCGACTATAACGACGCTCGGCCGCACTCCAGCTCGGATGCAAGACGCCATCCGAGTTCGCTGCCACCTGCAATCCGCGTCGGGATCTGGCGCTGCGCGATGTCGAAGGCTCCGCGGCAGCTCCCGCCGCTACCCCCGCCCGGATCGGCACATCCAGCCGCCCGAACGAACTCAGACCGGGATAAAGCTTGCGTGCAAGGTCACTGCAGCAGAAGTATCGGCGTTCGTCGGACACCAGGCGCCGATCACGCTCAAGGGAGACTTCCGCTTTGCATTGGCAAGCTGACGTTTATGAGTACAAGCCCCTAGTTGCCGCGCGTAGGTCGCGACCGTAGTTCGGTCATCCGAGTACGAAGCGGAACAGCGAAATTACCCGCCACATCAACGGCGTGAGCCGGTTTGTGCGGAGGAGTCTATCTCCGCCACCGGCGCTCAGATGCTTGGTGACTGCAGACTTCCAAAACACACACAAGGGGGAGCTACAGCTATGCATCGCTAACACCCCGCCGCCTGACAAACTAGGTCGTGAGGGATGCCGTCGCACGATAGCTGTATTGACTGGATCATCAATCCAGGGTTCGTGGCCGACATGTCCTCATCGAGTGCTCCACGTTTATGTCGTCTCCGCTGGCCACGATCCGTCGGGACGCGGCGGCCAGAGCCGCGGCACGAGAAACCCTATTCTTGCTTTTCGAAGCTTGAAACCCGGATGGCTCGCTGGCAGGTCGTGGACCCCCGGCCTGTGCGGTTCGGTCGGAATGCGCTCCGGCCTTGGCTCGGCGCCGAGCCACAGAGCGAGCCGACCACGCCAAGCTGCATACGGCTCAGATCCCTCGTCGACGATGGTCCACCTTCCGCGATCAACGTCAGCGAACTGAGCGAGCGCAACGAGATCCGGCCGCTGCGCTAGTAAAGTCCAAACTCCCGCACCATGATCCCGATCGTTGATTATGACGGGATCACGTCTTTCCGCGATCCGCATGGCCACAGCGAATCCAATTAACTCATCGCCCTGAATGAGACGACGCGCTGACGGCGCCGGTTGCTCCTGCTGCAGTTTGGCACTCGGGAACTCAGAAAACCCTCTGGATCTAATCCAGAGATGGAATGATCTTGGCTGAATGTTGCGCCGCTTCAGCGATGCAGCATAGTACGGGATAGCCGCCCTGCAGAGCTTCTGCTCGTCCGGCGTTAACGACCGAAATCTAGCGAGCGCGAGATCTCGTCGCATTCGACCATGTTCCGGATAGCTGCTCCATGCTGCCGCGAAGTCTTCCGGTTCGTCTTCAGCAGATCCATGCGAATAGCGTCCCCCTTGGAAGGGGGTAAGGGGGAAGATTCAGGTTCAGGTTCAGAGATTAGCCCCTGGCTGCAGTGCGAGGTCTGGTCGAGTCCTGGCTTAGGACTGACCAAGGGCAGTACCCCTTGGTGCTCGCCAGGGCTAAATTCAGCGCCGTTCGGATTTAGTCCTGGCAGCCAGCTAGGGCTAACAGCCACCGCGCCCGCCGTTGCTTTCGGCACGCGTTCGCCGCGCGCCCGCGCTTCGATCGGATCTGGATCGGCGTCGTAGAGCAGCTTGATCTTGTCGCTGGTGCGTTTGCCGCGCCCTTCGGTATTGCGGTTCCCACATGAGTCGAGCCACTGCGCGGTCCGGCGGATCGCGCCAATCTCATCGAGCCACGACAGCCGGCGCCGAACGGTATCAGCCGACAATTCGCAATCCTCAGCCAGCGTCGGAATGCCAACAAAGCATACCCCATCGCCGTCGACATATAGTGCAAGCATCGACAGCACCATCTTTGCCTGGATGTTGCCGAGCCGCAGATTCCGCGCCCATGCGTGCGCCTCATCGGCAGCTATGCGACGCGGTCGCCGTTTCGCAACCTTCATTTCAAATCTCTCGCTTGAAGTCACTCAGGAGAATGCTCACCGCACGCACGGGTGGGCAAGCCAAGCCCAAGTTGGGCTGTTCGCTACTTATCTTGCTCGATGGCGGCGAGCGGTCTCCTCCGCGAGGCGGCGCTGTATGAGCGCCCGGATCGACGGCCAGGTGATCTTTCGGGCGCCGCCCTCCCTGTAGCTCTCGACCTCGCCGTTCTTGATCAGCTCATAAAGCTTGGCGCGAGCAACCCCTAGAAAGTTCATGGCCTCGTTCGGTGAGGCGACATACGATCCGTTCGGGCCAAGTTGCAGGTAATTGATCTTGTTGACTTCTTCGGTCATCTGCTCGTCTACCGTAGTTGTTCGCGCGAATTGGAGATTACGCGAGCGGACAATGAGACGCGCATCAGGAGAGCACACCTGGGGGGCGCACATAGAGCTTACGTAGGAACGGAATAATCAATAAAAATCAATAAATTAGCCACATAAGAGTTCTTGTCGCCGGCTGCGAATTTTGGTCATTTTTCACCTGACTCACGGCGCCGGGTATTCACCAGTTCCTCGAAACTGCCCCATGTAGTGTCAGCTGTCCTTTCGGGAATCGTGCAATAGCGGCGATCGCCCGTTTCCCTATGAAGCTGCTCAAGCATGCGCTCTACTGTTTGGCGGCTTATCGCGCCTTCCAAATCCAGGCGTCTGATCAGTGCGGCGATTGAATCCTGCTGAGCAGACCATTCGCCGCCATTTACTAGGCCGATAGTTCGGTCTCTCAACTCTCGCGCCTTAGACGGGCGACCGATCCGTGGCTTTTTGCTTGAATGCTGAGTTGGCCAATTGCCCATCTTTTTGGATCGTTCGTACCATGCGTCGAATTGATCGCATCGCAAGTACAACGCCGAATGCAATATCGCAGCCGCGAGCTCCCGGGTGTCCGCTTTGCGTGCCAAGCTCTCAGGGCGAACTGCATAGTCGGGTAGAACACCCCGGATCGGTATCATCTCTTTGACGAGATCAAGCGGCACTTCGAGATGCGGCTGCTCAGGTTCTGCAGGTGAATGCGGCTGGACATAAACTGCCAACTTACCTTTTAGCATGGCTTTCATGACGATCTGCGCGGCGTGCTCGCTTCGCGCTCCCAATCCGACCGATAACCGCCGATCATGTTTCTTGATTTCCGTTATCGCCAGTGGTTGTCCTAGGCTGCCGTACATACCAGTCTCAAGCAGCGATACGGCCTCCGAAATCAGCAGCAATTCGGTTTCTTTGCGACGCTTGCTCATAGCGATGTTACTCGATCGACAGTCTTGCCCGCGGCATTTACTTCCTCCAGGCGCATGACTCTGTCGAAGGGACCAAAATCTCCCAGTTCTATCAGTTGCGCGATGCTCATTGGTGCACCCCGACCAAAAGCAATCCCAACCCGATGATCCTTATGATGGTCTCTCGTACAATCGAGTGCAAATAGGGGAACAGCCAGACAAGGCAAAGCTGGATCTGACGAGGCAAGCGGAACGATCATCCTCCCTACCCATGCAAAGAAGTCATTGAACTGACTGTGCTTTCTATCGACGGAAGATCGTGGGGTCTGGAATCTACGGCGAAAAGCTACGACAGGCGCGCTAGGTCACGAGCCCGGCAGCCTCGAGTGCCGGCCAAGACTAGCCGAGCCGACCGACGGTGAGCCCCTCCCACCACTGGTCACGCAGGTCGTGGCGTGGTCCGGGTGGCGCGGTTCTCCTCGCGCGTCTGCGCCTCGTCCAGCCCGCGGATGAAGAGCAGATAGGTGATCTGCTCGATCACCTCGATTGGATTGGAGATGCCGCCCGACCAGAACGCATTCCAGACATTGTCGATCTTGGACCGAAGTTCCCCCGTCAGCATGTCGTCCCTTCGTCAGAATCGGTTGTCCAGACCCGTTTTGGACCTTGATATTGCACATGATGTCAAAAGCTTGCACAATCTGACGTAGAGAAAAATACCGTTCAAGGGGATCGTCCAAGGGAATCCGATAAGGGGATCATCGGGGTGGAATGGTACTTCAGGGACATTTCTGACGATCCGAGCGAGAAGGAGCTGACCCAGCAGGACCAGTTCAACAACGACGAGGTCGTGCTGGCGGAAGCCCTGGTTCGCGAGACCATCCAGAACTCGACCGATGCCGGGGTCCACGGATCTGGTCCGGTCCGCGTCCGCTTCGCCCTGGTCGAGCCGAGCTCGGCCGAAAGCCGGCAGTATTTTTCCTCGTTGCTCGCTGGTCTGGCGCCGCATCTCGACGCCTGCCGTATGCCGCTGCCCAACGGCTCCCAGCGCTTCCTGGTGATCGAAGACTTCGCCACCACCGGCCTGCTCGGCTCGATCGAGCACAAGGACGACGGCCAATTCTGCGGGTTCTGGCGTCGCTTCGGGCGTTCGAACAAGAGGGGCGCCGACGGCGGGCGCTGGGGTCTTGGCAAGCTGGTATTCTCCTCGTCCTCGTCGATCAGGACCCTGGTCGGCCTGACCCGGCGCGCGGCAAGTCCAGACGCCTGCCTGATGGGCCAGGCGATCCTGAAGAACCACCGCCTCGGTGATGTCGAGATGGATTCGGTCGGCTTCTGGTGCCTGCCCTCCGGCAAGAAGGGCCTGCCGTCGACCGACAGGAATGTCTGCGACGGCTTTTCACGGATTGCCCAGCTCGAGCGAACCGAGCAGACCGGTCTCTCGCTCGTCATCCCTTACGTGCTGCCGGATATCGAAGCGAAGCATCTGATCCAGGCGACACTGAAGAACTACTATTTTCCGATCCTGACGGGCCGCCTGATCGTGGACGTCAATGGCAGCCTGATCAGCGCTGAGACCTTCGACCAGGTCTCCGCCGAGCTCGGCAGCGACGCGATCGCGCCGTCCCTGCTCTCCTTTGTGCGGCAGCTTCAGGCCCTCCGATCCGTTCCGCCGACCGTGACGCTGCCTGAGGGGTGGCAAAATGCGCCGATCACGGGCGAGCAGCTCGGCGAGGAGCTCACGACCAAATTGCGGGAGGGATTCAAATCCGGGGAGATGCTGTCCATCAGGGCGCCGCTCACGGTCAGCCCGAAGGCCAAGGGAAGCGACAGGCGGGCGACGCATGTCGACCTCTTCCTGAGGTCGTCATCGCCCGGCGAGCGGTCGCAGACCCTAGTTGTCCGCGGTTCGATTACGGTGCCAACTGAAGGCAAAAAGGCACATTTGCCGGACTGCCATGCGGCGCTCGTTGCAGACCATGAAGTGGTCAGCCAGTTTTTGGGCGATGCCGAAAACCCCGCGCATACCCAATGGAACGAGCGCGCCGAGAAGCTGCGCGCCAATTGGACGAGCCCGCATCTCGTCCTGCGTCGCATCCGCAACGTCCTTCACGAGCTCCACGCCATCGTCGCGGACCGCATCGAGCGCGAGGACCCGACGGCTCTGCTCGACTTCTTCTCGATCCCGCAGCAGCGACCGAAGGACAAGGCTCCCAAGGGAGCAAGCGAGCGTCCACCAAACCTGCCACCGCCGCGCCCCAACCCGTTTCGTATCCAGCGCAAGGCCGGAGGGTTCACGCTGACACCCGACACCAAGGCCCCTCCCGAGACCTTTCCGTTCAAGATCAAGCTGCGCTGCGCCTACGATGTCCTGAACGGCAATCCATTCCGGCGCTTCAGCGACGACGATTTCACCTTCTTCAAGAACGAGCTGAAGATCGAGAAGCAGAATGCCGATTGCTGGCCCACCGACCCGAACGAGCTCGAGATCGTCGCCCGATCAGCCGACTTCAAGATCGAGGTCGTCGGCTTCGACGTCAACCGCGACCTCGTCGTGGAGGCTCAGAGCTGATCATGGTTTCCGTGCAGCGCCGCCTGAACTCGACCGGCCGCAAACGCATCACCCGTGATCGCGTGACCATCGAGCTGACCCCGCCGCTCGACCGGTTCAGCTTCCCCACGGCAACGGCAGAGGTCGATCTGGTAGAGCTCGGCCTCGATCCCGCCGCCCGCGTTGCCCTGGAGGCATACTACCGCAGCTCATCGATGCGGTTTCCGTGTGGGACCGTTGCCGCACTCGATATCCCTTCCAAGCTCGTGCTGACGGATATCGATCGCGGAGGCGCCATCCAGTTTCGCCTGCTGGTCATCGCTGCCGATCAATCCGGCCGCATCCTGGCCTCCGCCGAAGGCATCAGGCCGCGCCAGACCTCCGACACACCGGAAAGGCAGCCCCTGCTCCGCCTTCGCGAAACGGATCTCGGCGAGGAGCTGTGGCGCGTCGACCTGAACGAACGTAACGGTCCCTGGCTCGTGATCAACAGCCGCGTCCCGGGGCTCGCAACGCGGCTACGAACGGATCCGCTCGTCCAAGGCTTGATCCTGCCGCACGCGCTCCGTGAAGTGCTCCGGAATCTGCCGAGCGAGGGAGAGGACGAGGATGACCACGATTGGGGCGATGATTGGCGGAAGTTCTTGCGCGCGCTCGATGTCGACGTCGAGCCGGATGACACCGGTGATGAGGACGCGGTGCAGGACTGGGTGGAGGACGCCGTCACCCGCTTTAGCCAGGTGAAGCGGTTCGCCGAGCTGGTCCGCAGCGCAAGCCTGCAGGGTGAGAGCGAGCATGGATAGACCGCTGTCGCGCTTTACCGCAGCCGGGCTGGAGGAGTTCCTGAAATGGATCAGGGCCGGCGCAAACGGATCGGTTCCAAACGAACTGCTCGATCAGGCCGAGTTCGTGGAGCGCCTTCCGGGCGCGACGGTGGTCCCCAATCAGCCATTCGCGGACCGCTACGAATTCGGAATGGCGCTGGTAGACTTGCTCTCCGACCAAGACCAGCAGGCAGTCTCCTTCGACCGTGGCCTGTGGAGCTGGTTGGCCGCCGTCTATTTCGAGCAACTCTGTCCGGCCGACGCTGACGGCAAGCGCAACCTTCGCAAAGACTATGTTTACGTCCTGAGCGAAAGCCGCATCTATTATCGGCATTTGGTCCGCACGCCCTGGTTCCTCGTAAAGACTCACGGCGATCGCTGCCGATTCTTGCTCATCGGACGAAGCGACGATCCCGCCCCGCTCAGCCGTCAAAGCTATTTGCTCGATCAACTGGCCGCCCGGCAATTCGTCATCACAAGCCCTAGCATGGTCGGCGCAGCCGCGCGGCTCTACTCCGATCCGCGAACCGGGCAACCCACCCGGGGCGCCGGCGCGAAGGGAAGCGGATCACCACGACGGCTCGCTCTGATCGCGAATCAGCTCTCCCTCACCCACGACATTCATGACATGCCGGTCGATCGGCTGATGAAGATTTTGCCGGAGGAGTTTGGATCGCGATGGCGGTAAGCCGATTGGTCTGTGTAAGCAGGGCGATATCGTCCGCCGCACGGGCCTCCATCGGCGTGGATTTTTCGACCGGTGGCCTCAGTTGGGGCCTATCGAGTTAGCGAGGCGCGAGTACGGGACCCTGCCATCCGCCGACGCGCCGACACGTCATGCCACCGCGTCTTTATGATAAGGTTAGCTCCAGCAAGGCGGTCTCGACCGGAAGCTCGCGAAAGACCCGTGGCCAGCAGGCAAACCAACAGCGTACAGCCGCCAAGTATTGCTTGAGGTATGCTTGAAGCATGCTTTTAGTACGCTTGAAGGTGCTTCGAGACTACGCCGAGCATCCATGATGCATTGCTCCGGGAATGCTCGCAGGTTGCCGGCGCTTGACACTGATGAAACGCCGTTGGATTCGAGGGGGGAACTGGCCCCCATGTTAGGGCTCGCTCAAGATCTCGGAGGTGGCAGTTGGCTCGCAATAGCAATTCGACGTCGTGGAGCCGGACCGATTTTCTGGAAGCGTTGAAACAACTGCCAGAAGAGGTTTCGGATAGTGTCGTCGGGCGCTAGTCTCTCAAAGAGATTTAGGTCAATTGGGTCGGCAACTACAACAGGGGGCGCGTGAGGAAGGGCGTGACTGCAAGCACGATCTATAATCGGATCGAGAACACTGATTGGATCGTGTGGCTCGCCGGGGCGAGTGGAATTGATCGTCATGTGATTAGAAAGGCCGCCAACAACGTCAACCCCAAGGATAGCGCACAAACACAAGCCAAGGCACTTCGGCAGGTGCTCACGTGGCCGCTTCTCGCCAGCCATCTGGAAGAGAGGCGCAATTCTGCGACCGCGTCGCCTCAGATATTGGTAGACATTGAAGAGATAAAGCGAGAGGTCAATAAGCCGACAACAAGACAAGCTCTGATCGCTGCCCGGCTCGGCCAGGGACAATTCCGAGCCGACCTTGAGAAGACTTGGCAGAGTGCATGCGCAGTTAGCGGCTGTGAAATCTCGGCCGTGCTCCGCGCTTCGCACGTCAAGCCATGGTCTGAATCGACTAACGACGAGCGCCTCAATCCTGAAAATGGTCTTCTTCTCGCGGCGCACATTGATGCCCTCTTCGATCGCGGGCTGCTCGCTTTTACCGACGACGGAACGATGCTCCTATCGAAGCGTATCAGCGTCCGAGATCGTGAGCTTCTGGGCTTATCAGGTCGCCTTCGGCACTCGCCTACCGAGGCACAGCGTCGCTTTCTAGCTTGCCACCGACGGATCCACCGGCTCGAGTCCGATTAGGGACGAGGGCCTTTGTTCGACGCTCCGCCTCCGCGCCGGTTCCCCGCGATCCCGCCGAATGACATCCAGTCGCCCAACTCAAATTCGGACGAATTTGAGAGATAGGGTCATGGCCTCAAACCAACCAATCAAGGTCTTCTTGGACTCGTGGCCCTCCGCCGTCTTGCCGGAGGTCCACTGTTTGCGCGTCTCAAGGTCTGGGATGCACTTCGTCCACTTGCGCACTCGCTCTTCATTGAGTGAAAAATTATTCGACCTAGGCAAAAATGCAGTGGCATGGCTCGATCATTGATCGACTGCGAAAAAGGCACACGCGTTTTCCGTCCGAATGGCAAATGGACTTAGTCACTTTACATCTTAGTTGCGCAGCGAGCGCCGGAACGAGCTCGGGACTGAAACTCATGCAAAGAGCCCGCAAACCTCCGCATGATCGCCGTACCAATAGCTCCTTTCAACGATACCGTTGCCGCGCCAAGGGAAAGGCTCAGGAAGTGGATCCAACAGGAACTCGACCCCCTCGTCGATTTTGATCTGCTCACCCGGCCGGAGTGACTCCCGGGGAGTGAGGCGCCAATCCTTGATAATGCCTTGGAGATACGACAGCTCTGAGTGCCTCTCGTGAAGAGCCACATAAATGCCAGCAGTTTTTCCCTGCTCGGCATGCTTTTTCGCGATTGCCCATGAGCCCGTCCTGAACGTGCCATCTGGCTCGTGGACTACTCCGCTGGCCCCCTCGCAAATCAAATGAATTCCCCTCAAGGGCCGTCTTTCCGTGCGAGACGCTTTGGTTCGACGAGCAATTTCAAAATCGCAAAGCACTACGATGTCGTTCCGGTCCGCCCTGAGGGCATTTACCCGAATTTGTTCAACGTCCTCCAGCGACCTGGTCGCGAGCTTTTCGGGTGTCCAAATAGAATTGTTCAGCACTTCAGTTCTCCTTCGAGTCAGCTGCTGATAGGGAGCCTTGCCGGGCGAGCCGCCTAAAGGGCGTTTCGATTATCCGCGGATTGTTATTTCGATTGCATCCGGATCTACCCCAAACGTCATGGCAAGGCCCTGCTTCGCCTCGGCGATCGTGAGTGCGCGGACAGTCCTGGTTGCGGAAGCCCCTAATCTGGGAGCTGGCGTGGAAGCCATAATTAGCGGCTCACTCCAAAGCGCTTTGTCGCCAAAGCCATCTCCGACGCCACGGGGACCGCGCCCTTCTTCATGGAATGGCGCGACCCAATTCGGCAAGTGGCCCATACCGGCCTCGTCCTGCGCCGCCTGGTTCGCGTCGAACACCAGCTTCATCGTCCTCTGGTCGAAGAAGCTGATGATGTGATCGTCGTCGTCCAGCGACGTCGGCGCTACCATTGCGACGAAATCGCAGGCGTCGAGGCCACTCCATTTGCCTTCACTTTTACCGAATGAGATGCGTCCACCCGAGCTGACCTTAATCACGCAGCGGACACGGTTTCCGTCGAGCTCAAACTCGACGCGCTCGCCCGTGGTAACGCCCTGGCCTGAGAGCAACGTCAGCTGGCCATACCTGCGCCGTAAGACTTCATGAACGAAAGGTAGTATGGTTTGTTTCATTAACTTTGCCATTTTCAAAAGCTCCTCCAATACCTAGCGATGGTATATGCTGGGTAGGTACAATAAACAATAGAGCATAAAAATAATTCGCGCCGAGGTGCTTGTGCTTCAAGCATGCGCGAAGCATCCTATAAGCGTTGCTTCTTGGATGCTTGAAGGGTGCGCCGAGCGTCGCGTAAGCATGCTTCGCAGGTCCTCGGGCAGTTCCTTTGAAAATTCGCCCTCTTAAGTCCTTCGGAGGCCGGTGCCGCTCCGTAATGGAGAAGATGGTCTGCAACACGGAATGGCCGCAGAACTGTCTGTGACGGCGCTCCGGGACCCATCGGTGCCTAGTGTGACGCGTCAAAAAGCGTGTCACGAGTTGACCTTGTCACATCGCGACGATTGGATCTTAAGAGCTGACGCGCTTACCAACGCGCTTTTTTCAATTTCAACGCTGAATACCCCGCAGATCTTCTGCGTCAGCGCTCCCGAGTTGCTCGCCATTCCTCCTTCGCTGGGGTGTGCCACGGCACAAAGGATTTCCCGAGAATCGTTCTTTGTCACACAGCGAAACGATGTTGGTCCATTTGAGAACCGATGCACTTAAGCGAGTTTTCAATCAAATGGCGGGTAATCTCCCACCTTTTCAATTTCGCTCCTTTTTCGCCCTCCTCGCCGCATGAATCGATCGGTGGCACACGCTCGATCGACGGCACAGGGCAGAATCGCTTTCATACTCCCTTGTCAGACCACGCTACGGGCGCGGAACACGAGCAGGCGGCCGTAACGCCGATGGCGCTTCAGCGTCTCCTGTTCCGGCAGCTCCAAACCGAAGCAACCACTGCGCATATCGATGTGGTCGATCGCAAGCCGCATCCGTGCCCAAGGCGACTGGGATCTTGGGGGTGGGAGCTTGACCGAAGTCGCCGCGATAATTGCCGACCCGATGCCGCACCAGCCGCGCTGTGGAACTGGCTCCAGTTTCAGGCGCGACCTCGATCGGGCCAAGCGTCTGCGCGCTCACACATCGGGCTCTGCCGTGATAGCCGCCGCCGTGAAGCCTTGTGTGGAGCAGCACCCTTGCCGCACAGCTACTGGCGCCGGATGGTTGAACGCTGAGCGATGGCTGGATCGAAGCTACGGTGGCGAATTGTCACCGTAGGTCACACCGTAGCTTTTCAAAAACCGCTGGCAAAAACGTTAGTGATTTCAACAAAGATTGACATCCACCCCTTCCGCCATGTTTTTCCCTAAAGGCCGGTTCGACCGCATCGCGTGCCAAGCGACGCTCAGCAGCACGCGCCGTTCGACTCACAACGCGCAGAGCGACCGTGAGGTCGGCGTCAGGTGCGAGACCTCGATCGGCCGCCAGCACTGTTGGTCGAGACGCGGCAGGATCTCGGCGGTCCATTCCGGGTTGCGCGAGAGCCGCTCGCGGCACTGCGCCAGCGCCTCCGCGTCGGCATGGCATTCGAGCCACACGAACACCGACTCGCCTTCGCGCACCGGAAGCCGAGGAAAGCTGTTCGGGCTGCGTTCGCTGACGAACATGGCGTCGATGCGGGCCCCCGCGTCGCGCAGAATCGGACAGGCGCGCTCGGAGAACAATTCGGCGAACCCGGCCTCCTGTCCCGGCGCCAGTGAACAGATGCTGGTGACGACGATGCCGCTCGCGCCTGGCCGGTCGCGCTCCGCTGCCCGCGGCAGGTTGTGAGCGAATGGCGGAATGGCGCCGGCTGGCTTCAGCAGCAGCACATTGTCGGAATTGAGCATCGTAGCATTGGCCGCAGCGCCATGCGCGGCCCAGATTGGGCCGCCATAGAACGCCTGCAGCGCCTGCGCTCGCGAATCCATGTCGCGGAACGAGCGTATCCAGACAAAGGCGTCGGGATCGTCACGATCACGGAATTCGCCTTCGATACGCATGCCGAGTGCTTCCTGCGGCGCGACGAACTCGGCATCGAACAGCGCGATCAGCGCATCGCTTCGCCCCGGGCGCAAGCGATAGCGGCGCAGCTCGAAGATCGTGTGGGGCGTCATGGTCACCTTCCGACAGGTCAATCGTCCTGTTTTACACAACAGGATGATTGACCTGTTTTGTCAAGCCGCTATGGTGGCGGGCGAGATGAAGGCACCGAAGCGAACCAACGATCCGGACGGCGTCCGCAACCGCATCATCGACACCGCCTATGAGTCCTTCACCCGCCACGGCTATCTCGCCACGGGAATGCTGGAGATCCGGGACAAGGCTGCGGTGTCGGGCGGCGCGATGGCGCATCACTTCCCGGCCAAGCGCGCGCTGGGTCTTGCGGTGATCAGGGATCGCGTGGCGCAGGCGGTCGCGCAGACATGGATCGCGGCGCTCGACGCCCATGTCGACGCGCCCTCGGCCATCGACGCCATCTTTGCCACCATCATCGCCGAGCTGACCACCAGGCGCGCGGTGTCCGGCTGTCCGCTGAACAACATGGCGATGGAGATCTCGGCGCATGATCAGGATATGCGCCGCGCGCTCGACGCCATCTTCACGGCCTGGCACGAGGCGCTGCGGGCGAAATTCTATGCCGACCTGCTCGCCGGCCGCGCCCGCGAGCTGCATCCGGACAGTCTCGCAACGCTGGTCATCGCCGCCTATTCCGGAGCGATGGCGATGGCCAAGGCGCGACAGGATGCGATCCCGCTGGCTGATGCAAGGGCCGAACTGGCGGCGCTCTTGGCTCCGAAGTACCGCGCCAGCGCACTGACGTGATGCGTCTCGCGCATCGTGCAAGTGCTATGTCTTAGCGGGACGGAATGGCGTTTGGACGCCCGCGCATCAGAATGCCCGCGCGTAGCCATCGTTCTCATCATCGTCGGGCCTGGCCCGCCCTTCCCGTCTTCGGCAGCAAACTGCAAGCCGTCGGTTCGCCCGGCGGTCCACCGGTCGGTGCTGCCAAGCGCTGGAGGCTAAGACATCCGGCCGCTGAGACGTGGAGCCTGCCCGCAGGGAGTACGCGCCGATCAGTGGCTGACGTGCGCGCCGTTGATCGCCTGCGGCGCATCGTGACCGTTCGGTTGCTCGGGCGTCACGCCCACACGCTCCATCAGTTCGCGAACGTCGCGGATGCGGCGCTCGAGAAGATCGTGCATCTCGGTCAGCGTCCAACGCAGCTCATCCACCGCGCCCGGCGCCGCATCGGGAAAATGCGCCAGATGATAGATCATCTCGTTGAGGACCTGCCGCAGTCCGTACAGGTCGTCATAGGCGAGCTTCTGAACATCGAGCTGGCCGAGCAGCCGCTGCACGAAGCTGCGGCGATCGGCCGGAACGTGGCGCAGATCGACGAAGCGGTTGACGTGGAACGGCCGCGGCGCCTCAGTGCTGCCGGCGGCATGCGCCAGCGCAAGGCGCACGCTGTCCGCGTTGAGGTCCTCCGTGTCGACCGAGAGCGTGTTCGGGAACAGGCTCTTGTATCGTTCGATCAAGGCGTGGGTCTTGTCGTAGTACCAGCCGAACTTGTCGGCCGGCGACAGCCCCATCCATTGCTGCCTCGACATCTCTCCGAAGTGGAAGGCGGTCGGACGCTTGCGCAGCGCAGCTGGCGAGTCGGCGTAATAGACGTGGTTCTGCGGCGACAGCTCCGCATTCTCGACCAGGCTCGCGATGCATGCCGCCCGGTCGCGCCGGCGCAGATGCACCAGCGTCACCTGATCGCCGAGGAGTTCGGCGATGATCGGCAGCACAGCCGCATATCCGTTGCCGACGACGCACGCATGAGGACAATCGAGGATCATTTGACGAATCTGATCCGCAAAGCGGGGATCGTTGGTTTCCTTGAGCTCGCAGAACAGCCCGTTGAGCTCGCTCGACGCCCATTCGTGAACGGCCCTGTCGCCGTTGCCCTGGTTGTCGAACACCTCCTGCATCATCCGTGTGAGCGATGTCGTGCCGTCCCGGCCGGTGCCGACGCACAATACCCGCAAGGTCGAAGGCGGAGAATTCCGCAAAGCGGTCGCGTCGTGGCCGTTGCCTGATGGCCGTACCGCTCCATTGTCCGAGATCACGGCCGGACGCTGGCGCGTCAGCCGGCGAAGCTCGGCGGACACGGCCTCCCATTCCAGCCTGTAGCCGTCGCGCTCGTCGCGCAGGCGACCCATGATCACGCCCCTCTCTTCGGTGATGCGCCGGTACCGCTCGGACTCGTCCTTCGCGGCGATCAATTCCGCTTGCAGCGCATCGACGGAGCGTTTCACATCCGCATCGAGGCGGCTTTCGGTGCTGGCGGTGCCAATGCCCAACCGGCTCTCGATCCATCGGCGCAATCGCACTCTCGACAAAAAGAATCCTCCAAGACATCGAGCCGAACGGCCTGCTGATCATCGACCGCCGATCGCGGCTGCGATCCGGCGCCCTGCGCAGGCCGCCCGGCCGACTCCAGCTCTCCATGTAATACAATTGCAATGTACGTCAAAATGCATGGCGAGTCGGTTGCAAAAGCAGCGATGGTCGCCGCCACGATGTGCGCACCGTCCCCGCTCATGCCCGGTCAGCGTGCACGCCGTCAACGCGACCAATCGTCATTTTCGTAGTATTACTGTACCGTCGATCCGGCGCGGCCGCGGTGGTGATGCGTCACGGCATTCCGCAGACCGCTGCCGCCGACGAGTGCAGCTGCGACGACCCCAGCTCCGTCGCACTAGTCCAGTCCGCGCTCGCGACTGAGGCGCACCATCTCGTCGATGAAGATCTGTTTCTGCTTGTCGTCGAGGCTGGTGAACAGCGGCTCCGAGGCGTCGGCGACGGCGCGCTGGTCGGCGGCGCGGTCGACCAGGAACTGGGCCTCGTTGCGCATCTGCTCGACGATGTCGTCGGGCGGATCGCGCTTGGCGCGGGCGATGCGCAGGTTGAGGCGGTCGGCGCCGTTGCGGCCGAGGGCGTGCATCGCGTCGGCGAACGGGCCCCAGCTCTTGGCCTGCTCCTCCGTGAGGTTCAGTCCGGCCTTCAGGCGCTCGACATTGGCGTCGCTGTTGGCGACGATCTGCTCGGCCGTGAGCTCGGGAACGCCCGGCTGTGTCAGCATCGGCGCGGCCTTCGCGACCTTGCTGGCTTTCGCCGTCTTGGCTGACTTCGCCTTCTTGCCCTCTGAAGCGGGCGCCGCCGGTGTGGGCTGCGCACTCGGCTGGCCGTCGTTCCCCGTCAGCACGCCGGTGACGCCCGTGACCACGCCGACGACGCCGCCGATCGCGCCGCCCAGCACGCCGCCGACCGGGCCCGCCGCCTTGTTGCCTTCGCGGGCGCCCTGCTCGACGCCCTTGAACAGTCCCTGCGCGGCAACCTGACGCGGCAGCGCGGTCGCCACACAGAGCATCAACAGCACGGCTGCTGCGCTGCAGAGACGACGGCGCATCCGCATTCCCCATCGGCCGATCGTCATCAGCTCACCCCTCTCGCCCGGACAACAAAGACCGCTGCGGCGAAGCCGGCACGATCATCTCTGAGTCGGCTGAAATTCTAGCGTTGCCGCAGCGCGCAAGTCCATCTGTCGCACGACGCAGCACACTCAACACAGCGCACGCTCGTTCTCCGGTCGCGCTCGCTTTGCATTGCAGCGCCTATCGTTGCAATGCAATCGGCGGCGAGCCTGCGACGAATTGTGCACGCCATTAGTTCCAAGTTTCGCCTCACCTGCTTTCTCGACAGCCGCGCGCAATTCTGCTCTGATTACACCCAAGCGAAATCCAAGCGCGCATGACGCGACGCACAACTAACAAACAGGATTCGCGGTCAACCGAATGCTTGGCTCACCAGGGAGGGAACGCCATGTCACGGAGGAAGCTGAACCGCCGACAATTCGTTGCTGCGACCGCTGCCACCTCGGCGGTCATGATCACCGCGCCCTATGTGCGCGGCGCCTATGCCGCCGGCAAGCTGTCGATGGGTTTCTGGGACCACTGGGTTCCCGGCGCCAACCAGGCCTCGACCGATCTCGTCAATGAATGGGCTGCCAAGGAGAAGGTCGAGGTCCAGATCGACTACATCACCAGCCAGGGCAAGAAGATCGAGCTGACGATCGCGGCCGAAGGTGCAGCGAAGTCCGGACACGATCTCATCGCGATGCCGACCTGGTGGCCGCACGCCCATGCCGAGCTGCTCGAGCCGGTCAACGACATCATGGGGCCGATCATCCAGGAGAACGGCGAGGTCAACGGCACCGTCAAATATCTCGGTCAGTCCGGCGGCAAATGGCTCGCGGTGCCCTCCTGCGTCGGCAGCCAGATCAAGGGGCCCTGCACCCGCATCGACTTGATGAAAAAGCACGCCGGCATCGACGTGCAGCAGCTCTATCCGGCCGGCGGCCCGCCGAAGGCGGACAGCTGGACCACGGAGACGTTCCTGAAGGCGGCGGAAGCCTGCCAGAAGGCCGGCGTGCCCTTCGGCATCGGTCTCGGTGAGACCACCGACAGCGTCGATTCCGCCGGCGCGTTCTTCCAGGCGTTCGGCGCGGAGCTCGTCAACGCCAAGGGCGACGTGACGGTGAAGACCGATGCCGTGCGCCAGGCGCTGGAATTCTACAAGCGGCTGATCGCGGCGCTGCCGCCCGATGTCGCCTCCTGGGACGACGCCTCCAACAACAAATGGCTGGTGTCGGGCAAGGGCGCGATGATCATGAACCCGCCGAGCGCCTGGGCGGTGGCCAAGCGCGACGCGCCGCAGATCGCCGAGCAGTGCTGGACGCACGGCTTCCCCGTCGGTCCCAAGGGCCGCTACGCGCCGTTCCTGCCGTACTTCTGGAGCATCTGGTCGTTCTCGAAGAACAAGGAAGCGGCGAAGAGCCTGATCGTGCACCTGTCGAAGCCGGCCTCGATCGAGAAGATGGTGGCGGCGAGCGGCGGCTACGATCTGCCCGCCTATGAGAAGCTGACCACGCTCAAGATCTGGCAGGAACAGGGGCCGCCGAAGGGCACCCTCTATCACTATCCCAATCCCTACAATCACCAGACGCTCTCGATCGCGGCCTCGCCTGCTCCACCCAAGATCGCGCAGCAGATCTACGCACAGGCGACCATGACCAAGATGTGCCTGCGCTACGCCCAAGGCGAGAAGATGGAAGCGACGCTGGCCTGGGCCGAAGGCGAGTGCGAAGGCTTCATGCGCAGCTGAGCACCCGCGACGGCCAATCACGGCGGCCCGCCTCGTGCGGGCCGCCGCCATCTGCATCGTTTGCCCGCCAAGGTCCTATGCCCGTCACGTGAAGCCCGGCCCGCCGCCGGGAGCGCCACGAGGAGCCTGCTCTCATGGTTGATGCCGCCATCGGCGAAGACGCCATTGCCCGCCCGCGCAGGGCCGTCCGCCGCAGAGGCCTGCGCAATGCGCTGAAGCGAAAATCGACCACAGCCTTCCTGCTGACTTTGCCGCTGATCCTGCTGATCGCGCTGCTGGTGGTCTATCCCGCGCTCTATTCGGTGCACCTGGCGACATTGAACAAGTCGATGCAGCGCTTCGTCGGCTTCGGCAATTTCGAGTTCCTGTTCAAGCGCGACACGTTCTGGCTGGTCGTCAAACAGTCCTGCATCTTTGCGGTGACGGCGGTGGTGTTCAAGGCGCTGATCGGTTTCATCGTCGCGCATTTCGTCCACAACATCCCGGCCAAGGGCCAGCGCAAATGGCGCGGCATGCTGCTGGTGCCCTGGGTGATCCCGCCGGCGATGAGCACCTTGGCCTGGCTGTGGCTGTTCGACCCGTCCTACAGCGCCTTCAACTACACGCTGGCCTTCTTCGGCATCGGCCCGATCCCGTGGACGGGAGATGCCGCCTGGGCGCGGTTCTCCGTCATCCTGGTCAACGTCTGGTACGGCGCGCCGTTCTTCATGATCATGTACCTGGCGTCGCTGAAATCGGTGCCCGACCAGCTCTATGAAGCCGCCGCGATCGACGGCGCGAACTGGTGGCAGCGGATCTGGTACGTGACCTTGCCGATGATGCGCAACATCATCGCCATCACCACGCTGTTCTCGCTGATCGTCACCTTCGCCAATTTCGACATCGTCCGCATCCTCACCGCCGGTGGTCCCCTCGACAAGACGCACATCTTCGCGACCTGGGCGTTCCGCGTCGGCATCGAGGGCAGCGACATTCCGCTCGGCGCCAGCGTCTCGCTGTTCATGGTGCCGATCCTGGCGGTCGCCGCCATCTTCATCCTGCGCGACGTCAACAAGCGGGGCAACGAATCCTGATGAGCACGATGACCGTCGACAAGGCCGGCCCGACCCGCAATGTCAAATACGGCTCGATGAGCCGCGACCGCGCCTGGGCGCTGCGCTGGTCGTATTTCTTCCTGACGCTGTTCGCGATCTTCTCGCTGGTGCCGCCGCTCTATATGCTGATCACCTCGCTGAAGGGCAGCGCCGAGATCTCGGCGGCGACCAATCCATGGTGGGTGTTCCATCCGACCCTGGAGAACTACATCGGGCTGCTGACGTCGAACCAGTTCCTGCGCTTCTTCTTCAATTCCGCGATGGTCTCGATCGTCGTCGTGATCATCACCATGCTGATCAGCATTCCCGCCGCCTTTGCGCTGTCGCGGATGAAGTTCTGGGGCTCGGCGACGCTCGCGACCGGCGTGTTCCTGACCTATCTGATTCCGGACAGCCTGCTGTTCATCCCGCTGTTCAAGATGTTCGCGCTGATCGGCGACGTCACCGGCATCCAGCTCATCAACCGCTGGTACGTGCTACTGTTCATCTATCCGACCCTGACGGTGCCGTTCTGCACCTGGATCATGATCGGCTATTTCGCCTCGATCCCGAAGGAGCTCGACGAGGCCGCGATCATCGACGGCGCCTCCTGGCTGCAGACGCTGACGCGGATCTTCATTCCGGTCGCCCTGCCCGGCCTGATCGCCGCGACGATCTTCGCCTTCACCGTCTCCTGGGCGCAGTTCCTGTATCCGCTGGTGTTCACGACCTCGGCCGACCAGTTGGTGCTGCCGGTCGGCATCGTCACCACGCTGATCAAGGGCGACGTCTTCAACTGGGGGCAGATCATGACCGGCGCGCTGCTGGGCGCCGCGCCGCCGCTGATCATCTACGCGTTCCTGATGGACTACTACATTGCCGGGCTGACCGCCGGCGCGACCAAAGGCTGATGACGGGGGTTGATCTGACATGGCTGAAGTGAGCTTGCGCAAAGTCGTGAAGCGTTACGACGACGTCGAGGCCGTCCGCGGCATCGATCTCGACATTGCCGACCATGAGTTCGTCGTGCTGGTCGGCCCCTCCGGCTGCGGCAAGTCGACGACGTTGCGAATGATCGCGGGGCTCGAGGATATCTCCGACGGCGACATCTCGATCGGCGGCGACGTCGTCAACGACGTGCCGCCCAAGGACCGCGACATCGCGATGGTGTTCCAGAACTACGCACTGTATCCGCACATGACGGTGGCGGAGAACATGTCGTTCGGGCTGCGCCTGAAGCACTACCCGAAGGCCGAGATCAAGAGCCGCGTCGCGGAGGCAGCGCGCATGCTCGACATCGCCGACCTCGTCGACCGCAAGCCGAAGCAGCTCTCCGGCGGCCAGCGCCAGCGCGTCGCGATGGGCCGCGCCATCGTGCGCAATCCCAAGGTGTTCCTGTTCGACGAGCCGCTGTCGAACCTCGACGCCAAGCTGCGGGTGCAGATGCGCATCGAGATCAAGAAGGTGCACCAGAAGGTCCGCACCACGACGGTCTACGTCACCCATGACCAGGTCGAGGCGATGACCTTGGCCGACCGCGTCGTCGTCATGAACAAGGGCCGCATCGAGCAGATCGGCACGCCGACCGAGCTGTACCACAATCCGGCGACGCGCTTCGTTGCCGGCTTCATCGGCTCGCCGGCGATGAACTTCGTGCCGTGCCGGCTGGAAGAAGCCAACGGCCGGCTGTACATCCGCCTCACCGACCGCATCAGCTTTCCGCTGCCGCCGGCGCGCGCCGCGCGCTATCAATCCGTGTCGCGGAATGACCGGCTGCTGCTCGGCATCCGGCCGGAGCACATCACCGAAACCCGGCCGCATGCGGAGCCCGGCATCGAGCCGTTCGAGGCGATGCTGGATGTCACCGAGCCGATGGGCATGGAGACCCTGGTCTACTTCAGCCTGAACGAGACGCCGGTATGCGGGCGCGTCAGCCCCAATGCCGGCGCGCGGGATGGCAGCCCCCTGCGCATGGCAATGGACCTCAACAACATGCACCTGTTAAATGAGGCTTCAGGCCTCGTCATCTGACGAGCAAAAGAAGCTTCAAGGGCAGGACATGACCACCAGGACGGCAAGCAACAAGAACAAGATCCTCGTCACGGAATCCTTCTCGGCCAAGGGCCGCGCGCTGCTCGCGGCGCGCGACGATGTCGAGATGATCGAATTCCCCAACATGATCTCTGCGGCGGATTTCTCTGCGCTGCTCACCTCGCATGCGCCGGTGCATGGCGTAGCGCTCGGCGCCACGCGCTTCGGCGAGCCCGAGCTGATCGCCGCCGGCGACATGAAGGTCGTGACCCGAATCGGCGTCGGCTTCGACGCGGTCGATGTGCCCGCATTGTCCAAGCACAAGGTGCCGCTGATGGTCGCGGGCACCGCGAACTCGCCCTCGGTGGCCGAGCAGGCGCTGTTCATGATGCTGACGCTCGCCAAGCGCGCCAGCGAGATGCATGCGATGGTCAGGGACGGCACCTGGGCCACGCGGCTCGGCGTGCTGCCGTTCGACCTCTATGGCAAGACCGTGCTGATCATCGGCTTCGGCCGCATTGGCACCCGCACCGCCAAGCGCTGCCTGGCGATGGAGATGCAGGTCCTGGTCTACGACCCCTACAAGCCCGCCGCCGACATCTCAGCCGCCGGCTGCGAGCCGGTCGCCGATCTCGACGCCGCGCTCCCGCGCGCCGATTTCGTCAGCATCCACTGCCCGAAATCGCCGGAGACCATCGGGATGTTCAACGCAGCACGTCTCAGACTGATGAAGCCGACCGCTTACCTGATCAACACCGCACGCGGCGGCCTGATCGACGAGGCGGCGCTCTACGAGGCGCTGTCGTCCGGACGGCTGGCCGGTGCCGGCCTCGACGTGTTCGAGCAGGAGCCGCCGCCGGTCGGCCACGCGCTGCATGCGCTGCCCAACGTCATCATGGCCCCGCACGTCGCCGGCGTCACCCGCGAGGCCGTCGACCGCATGAGCGAGCAGACCGCGCGCAACATTCTAAGCGTGCTGGATGGCGATCCGATTCGGCAGAACGTGATCAATCAGGACGTCTTGTAATCGTCCGGCCGGTGCGATGGTCCTGCCTCCTCGCGACGAGGCAGGACCCAAGTTCCGACCTAACTCTCATCACGCGGATGTCAGGACCTTTCTCCCCCGCTTTGTCGCCCAACTTTCAACGCATTCTTGCAACTTGGCCAAATCCGGCTACAACTGTGATGATCGGCGCCGACGTTTGCGCGCGCCGGTAGGAACAGAGGCGGCCATGAGTGTTGCGACCGAGCACGCGCTCGCAACGATAGCGAGCATTCTCGATCAGCCTGAAGCCGCGAGGTCGGCTGACAAGGCCACGCCGCCTTCGCATTCTCCTTCTCCCTCTTCTCATTCTCCGTCCAAGAAGGCTGCCGCGACCGTCGTCTCGTTCGATCAGGCCGACGGCTACACCAAGCTGGGACCGGGGCCGATTTCCGCAATCCGGTTCCGCTGGACGGCGCGGCGCGGCGAAGATGGCTACTATGTCGACGAGACCGTTGGGCCGACCTCGATCGCGGTGAGCAGCGGACCGATGACCGCCGAAGCCGCGGTGAGAACCGTCGACACCCGCGCGCGCGAGGCGATCGAGCGTTTCGAGGCGCTGAAGAACGAGATGACCGTCAAGGGCCCGCCGGCTTTGGTTGCGCCTCGCGAGAAATAGGCGCCGGCAGGCAGACCGGTCCGCGCTGAGATTTCGCCCAGATGCTCATGGCCAGGCTCCGTCCTGGCCATTTGTCGTCTTGCGGACCGATGCAGACGTGCGCCTGCCGTCCGCGCCTCGCCGCCGCGAAGAGCCTACCGTCCCACGCCCAGATAGTCCGGCTTCGCCAGGGGAACGCCGGCATGACGCAGGATGTCGTAGGCCGTGGTGACGTGGAAGAAGAACTGCGGCAGGCTGAATGTCAGCAGCAATGAGCGGCCGTCGTCGAAGCGGCGCGTCGCGCCGTTGCGGAAAGTGAAGACCGCCTCCCGCGCTGCGCCCTCTTCGATTGCCGCGCCAGGCACGCCGCGGACATACGCGATCGCGGTTGCGATCCGCTCCTTCAACCCGGCCAAGTCGGTATCACCGTCGGGAACGGTCGGCTGCGCACGGCCGGCGAGCAGCGCGCAAGCAATGGTCGCGTGGCGGTTGGCTTCGCAGACCTGCCGGATCAGGTTGTACATGTCCGGCGCGAGCCGGGCCCGCAGCAGGTCGGCCGGCTCGATGCCGCGCGCCTCGGCAAAATCAGCGGCCTTGTCGAGCAGCCCCGAGAGGTTGTGAAGATAAGGCACGAAGACGCCGACCGACGCCTGTCCTATGGAAATGCTCATCGCCGCCCTCCCGCTTGCCCCTCGTCGCGCGTGGCGACCTCCGCTATGAATAGCGCAGCCACATCATGCGAGGTCATTCAATATGGGATTTTTCGACCGGACCATTGCCGCCCTGACCGCAGCCGTGCTGGCCTGCGGGCTCGCCACGGCCGCGCTCGCCGATCAGCCCTCGCGCCTCGACGAGATCGTGCAGCGCGGCACCTTGCGGGTCGGCATGACCGGCGACTACAAGCCCTTCACCTATCTCGACAAGGCCACCGGAAAATTCTCCGGCTTCGACGTCGACATGGCCGAGGCGCTCGGCAAGGCGCTCGGGGTGAAGGTGGAGTTCGTCCCGACCAGCTGGCCGCAGCTGATGAAGGATTTCGAGGCCGACAAGTTCGACGTCGCGATGGGCGGCGTGTCGATCACGCTCGACCGTCAGAAGAAGGGCTACTTCTCGACCGCGATCATGCGCGAGGGCAAGACCCCGATCGCGCGCTGTAGCGACACCTCGAAGTACCAGACGCTCGCCGACATCGACAGGCCCGGCACGCGCGTCGTCGTCAATCCCGGCGGCACCAACGAGCGCTTCGCCCGCGCCAACATCAAGGCCGCCGACATCCGCGTCCACACCGACAACGTCACCATCTTCGACGAGATCGCCAAGGGCGACGCCGACCTGATGATGACCGACGCCTCGGAGACCCGCTACCAGCAGAAGCTGCATCCCGGCGTGCTCTGCGCCGTCCATCCCGACAAGCCGTTCGACTTCTCCGAGAAGGCCTACTGGCTGCAGCGCGACGTCGCCCTGAAGGCGTTCGTCGACCAGTGGCTGCACATCTCGACCGAGAACGGCAGCTATCAGGCGATCTATAAGACCTGGTTTGATTAAGACCGCGTGAGGCGCGTTGCGAACAAAGTGGCAACTGGCGAGCAATTTGATCTGTAGGTCTCGATGGATGACGGTCCTGTATCGATCTGGGATATTACCAGCTTCGTTGCTATCGGCACGGCGTTCTTTCTAGGGATCGCGTGCCTAGAGGCTGTCGGAAAGAAGGCGCTGGAACTCTGGCGAACAAAGCGCGGAAAGAAGAATTGATAGGCGACGTTGGCATGCCGCACCACCTTCAAACTGCGCGGCAGTACTCGTAGTTGCCTGTATTGCGGCACTTATTTTCGAGGACTGGGTCCTTGACTAGCATCATTGGGACCGCCCAATCAGGACAACGAAATCCCCGTCCTTCATTTGAGATTCTGTCTCCCGAGCAGGGATCATTCCAGCGTCTTGCATCGCGGAAAAGAGCTTTGCGCTCCCGACACCGCCTTTGCCGTTCGTCACGAATGATATCCCCCGAGGATAGCGCGACGCAAAAATCAACGGTCCTCCCGCGGCGCGGAGGCCGGGAATAGAGTCAAAAAAATTCCTTAGCTCCTCCGCGAACTGCTCGCATTCATCACAGCTCGGCACACGATTGATCTGAAATGCATAATGTTCATCTGAGCTAAGTTTCAGATTTGCCCTCAGTCTCTCTTTTTGTGAATTATCAAGATGTCGCTGAATGGGTTTCTCTGGCCACATTTCATGAATGAAAATCGCCCATGGAGCGACAACCGCAATCGCTAGTAGTATCAGAACTACCCTGACTTCGTCCGGAAGCGGCACCGTCGCTCCGTCTGGACCAGCCGAGCGCAACCGGAGTCTTAGAAGATCAGCATGATAAATCCATACGGCCCCAACAAACCCGGACATTGCGAGGATGATGCCGGGCAAAAGCAGACGAAAGCTCATCATCGCTATGCCAAGTGCGGTAGTGAGGGCGACCACCGCAATTGAGCCCTGCATTTTTTAGTAAGTAGTGCGTGATCTTCGGATTGCACCTACGCCCTCCGGGGCAGCTTAACTAGAGAATAGCTTTTAAATGCGTCTGAGGAGGAAGTTTGCGTCGAGTGACTTTTGACCTTTTTTGGAGTTTAGGCCACAATACCGGAAAATAGTTGGTGCGTGAACTGATAGTGAATCCTAGCTTCGCGGTTGGTACGGGTAGAAGCGAGAGTGTGCCGGGCTTCCGTTGGGCACCGCGACGCTCGCCACCGATAACCTTCGTTCCAGCTAAAAGCGACTACGCGGCACGTCGGTGGGCGAGAACGGCTGCTACTGGACCTTTCCTTCGTATTTTGAATTGTTAGCTTCTGGGCCGCTTTTCCGCATCGAGTTCACCGCTCCATGGCCGAAGGCCCTCGACCGCTGAAATCGCGACCTGAATGACCTGCACCAAAAACTAAATTCGCGAGCAATTTCAACTGCAACATCCATGTCCAGTCCTCTAGCGAAAAATATTCAACTTCACGTTTTCCGAAATTTATGGTTCACTGCCGCCATCCCGCCTCAACGAGGGGCGTTGCGCGCGATCGTCACGACACGCTAGGTGGGGAGGCGGTGGCCGCGAAATGCCGGAAGCGTGCTTGCACGCGGACGAACGGCGGATTGCGGACACGAAGTCGCAGGGTCCTGACACCCCGATGCTGGTGTCACGCTCGTGGCCATGCTCCGCATGGCCCGGGCAATGGTGGCCAGAAGCCCGGCGCACCAGGGAGACTGCGTATAAGTGTTAAGACCATCGCGCAGGGAATGCCGGAGTTCGGCTGAACCTGTGGTGACTGCCGCCTGCTTTTTTGTGTTGCAGGCGGGCCATGGGTTGCGGCCAGCGCCCGGCATTCCCTGCGCCCTCTTCTCTTCGAGAGGGTTCGACTGATGGATCACTCGGACGTGGATGCGTCGCGAGAACGCAGGATCATGTTTCAATTGCTGCTTCAACAAACTCGCCGTCATTCCAGGTCGCGCTGCGCGCGCCCCGGAATCACGGGTCATGTGTGGATTGCTCGTGCCACAAAAATGGTGTCGTCCCGGCCTCCGAGCCGGGACCCATACTCACAGGCCGAAGTTTGTGGCAGGCGCGCAGATGCGGCGGAGCAGAACAGCGCCGTCGGTGGCTATGGGTCCCGGCTCAAGGCCGGGACGACATTTGTATTTGTTGCAGCACCTCGGCTCATAGCGACAAGGCGGCGGCAGCGGAGGCCGCCTCAGCCGTTGCGATACGTGTAGCTGTAGCCGTTGATCGCCGGAGCGCCGCCGAGATGGGCGTAGAGCACCTTGGATCCTTCCGGGAAGTAGCCCTTCTTGACCAAGTCGATCATGCCCTGCATCGACTTGCCCTCATAGACCGGGTCGGTGATCATCGCCTCGGTGCGGGCGGCGAGGCGGATGGCCTCGTTGGTCTCGGCGCTCGGCACGCCATAGGCCGGATAGGCGTAGTCGTTGATGATGACGATCTCGTCGTCGCCCACCTTGCGGCCGAGCTCGACCAGCTCCGCGGTGTTGTCGACGATCTGCCGCACCTGGTTGCGGGTCTGCTCCGGCGTGCCGGAGGCGTCGATGCCGATGACGCGGTCGGCGCGGCCGTCGGCAGCGAAGCCGACGATCATGCCGGCCTGGGTCGAGCCGGTGACGACGCAGACGATGATGTAGTCGAACTTGATGCCCATCTCGGCTTCCTGCGCCCTCACCTCCTCGGCGAAGCCGACATAGCCGAGGCCGCCGAACTTGTGCACGGAGGCGCCGGCCGGAATGCCGTAGGGCTTGCCGCCCGCATCCTTCACCGACTGGATCGCATTTTCCCAGCTCTTGCGGATGCCGATGTCGAAGCCGTCCTCGACGATCCGGCTGTCGGCGCCCATCAGGCGGGTCATCAGGATGTTGCCGACGCGGTCATAGACGGCGTCCTCGTGCGGCACCCAGCTCTCCTGCACCACGACGCACTTCATGCCGATCTTGGCCGCGGTCGCCGCCACCATGCGGGTGTGGTTCGACTGCACGCCGCCGATCGAGACCAGCGTGTCGGCGTTCGATTCGATCGCGTCGGGCACGATGTATTCGAGCTTGCGCAGCTTGTTGCCGCCCATCGCGAGGCCGGAGTTGCAGTCGTCGCGCTTGGCGTAGATCTGCACCTTGCCGCCGAGCGCCGCGGTCAGGCGCGGCAGATGCTCGATCGGGGTGGTCCCGAAGGTGAGCGGATACTTCTTGAACTTGTCGAGCCGAAGCACGGGTCTCTCCGTGGATGGTGGAACGGGTCGGCCGGACCATACGAAAAAGCGCGCGAAAGGTGCTCTCTTTATTGGCGGGCTTTTCCGTGCTTACGTCCGCCTAGAGCCGAAATGCTGGTGAATTCTCTCGCCTGATGGTTATCTAATGAAAGAACCTTCCAACATCGACCTCGACCGCGTCGATCGACGAATCCTGCAGCTCTTGCAGAAGGACGGACGGATGAGCAACGCCGAGCTTGCCGGCGCCGTCCATGTCAGCCCGGCGACCTGCCATCGCCGCACTCAGCGCCTGTTCGAGGACGGCTACATCAGAAGCGTGCGCGCGCAGGTCGCGCCCGAGAAGGTCGAGCGCAGCGCGCTGGTGCTGGTCGGCGTGGTGCTCGACCGCTCGACGCCGGAGAGTTTTCGCACCTTCGAGTCCGCGATCCGCAAGCTGAAATTCGTGCTCGACTGCCATCTCGTCGCCGGCGATTTCGACTACTTCCTGAAAATCCGCGTCCGCGACATGAACGACTTCAACCGCATGCACGGCGATCAGCTGATCTCGCTGCCGGGCGTGCGGCAGACGCGCACCTTCTTCGTGATGAAGGAGGTCGTCGACAATGCACCGCTGGATTTCTGAGCGGGGCAGCGATTGAACCGAGCCTGCCGCATCAGCGACTTAATTGCGCGTGAGCTCGCTCACATCAGCAACCGACATTGCGGAGACCCTGATGAAGAGGCTGTTGGCCGTTGCTGCCGTGGTTCTGGCCAGCAGTGCCGCCCATGCGCAATACGTGATCGAATATGGCGGCAAGACCATTCGCATCGATCCCGACCGCGGCACGGTGCAGATCCCCGGCGTCTACGACAACACCGAGCAGAAGAAGACCAAGCGCAGCAAGCGCGAGCAGGATACGACGGCCAAGCCGCAGCCGGGGGCGGACAAGCCGGCTCCGGCGCCCGCCGAGGCGGCCGTCACGCCAGCCCCGCCCGCGCAGGCCGCCCCGGCAACACCGGCCCCTGCCCCTGTTCCGCCTGCCCCGGCGCCGACGACCGCAGCACCCGCGCCCCCATCGGCTGCGCCCGCCGCGCCTGCGCCGGTCCAGGCCGCCGCACCACCTGCTCCCGTGCCTGCGGCGACGGCGCCCTCAGCCCCGGCCATGGTCACGCCTCCGGCAGCTGTGACACCGCCTGCTGCGCCAACCGCTCCTGCCGCCGTGCCGTCACCGGCCCGGCCGGCGCAGGCCCCCGCGGCCGTGACCACCGCCGCGGTGCCGCCTGCTGCCGCAGCACCGGCGGTCGCGCGCGATCCGAATTCTCCGGTCGGCATCTGGTTGACGGAGGAGAAGGAAGGCAAGATCCGCATCGAGCCGTGCGGGACGAATCTCTGCGGCTACGCGATCAACGCCAAGACCAACCAGAACGGCGAGCAGATCCTGATCAACATGCGTCCGAGCGAGAAGGCGCAGGACAAGAAATGGAGCGGCCGGATCTTCGATCCCAACAGCGGCAGCACCTACGATTCCACGATCGATCTGAAAGGGCCGGACAGCCTGCGCGTGCAGGGCTGCGCCTTCGGCGGCGTGTTCTGCGGCGGCCAGACCTGGACACGGGTGAACTGAGGACGGCTCCCTCAAAACAAAAGCGCGCGGCCTTTCGACCGCGCGCTCGACATCTTGTTAGTCCCGGATCAACCGACAGGCGTCGCGTATTCCTCGTCGGTGACGTGCTCCATCCAGTTCGAGTAGACGCCGTCGAGCGCCTCCTGCATGGCGATGTGGGTCATCTCGTTGTCCGGCGATGCGCCGTGCCAATGCTTCTCGCCCGGCGGGATGAAGATCACGTCGCCCGGCCGGATCTCGCGCACCGGGCCGCCCTTGGCCTGGATGCGGCCGATACCGGAGATGACGTAGAGCGTCTGCCCGAGCGGATGGGTGTGCCAGGCCGTGCGCGCGCCCGGCGCGAACGAGACGCGCGAGGCGTTGAGCCGGGCCGGCGCCGGCGCCATGATCAGCGGGTCCTGCAGCACGTTGCCGGTGAAGTACTCGGCGGGGGCCTTGCGCGTCGCGCGCGAGCCGGCGGGATGGAAATCCATGATGAGCCTCTCTGCGGCTGTTCGAGCTTACTTCTTCGACGCTGCGTAGCGCGCCTTGGTCTCGGCGTTCATCGGATAAAGGCCCGGCAGCACCGCGCCCTTGTTCACCTCGTCGACGATCCAGGCCTCCATGCGCTCCTGCTCGGGACCTTCGGCAAGCACGTGGTCGAGCATCGCCTGAGGGATCAGCACCGCGCCGTCCTGGTCGGCGACGATGACGTCGTTCGGGAATACGGCGACGCCGCCGCAGCCGATCGCCTCGCCCCAGCCGACGAAGGTCAGGCCGGCGACGGATGGCGGCGCGGCGTAGCCGTCGCACCACACCGGAAGTCCGGTGCCGAGCACGCCCTCGAGGTCACGCACCACGCCGTCGGTGATCAGCGCGGTGACCCCGCGCTTGACCATGCGGGCGCAGAGAATGTCGCCGAAGATGCCGGCGTCCTTCACGCCCATCGCGTCGACCACGGCAATGCAGCCCTCAGGCATGGCCTCGATCGCCGTGCGGGTCGAGATCGGCGACGACCAGGATTCCGGCGTCGCCAGATCCTCGCGCGCCGGCACGAAGCGCAAGGTGAAGGCGGGACCGACCAGCCGCTTCTGTCCCGGGCGCAGCGGCTTCGCGCCGCGCAGCCAGACATTGCGCAACCCCTTCTTCAGCAGGACCGTGGTGATGGTCGCGGTGGTGACCTGGGACAGGGTGGCGATGGCTTCGGGAGTGAGGGACATTGTGAGACTGGCGCTCCAAACAGGCTGGCGGAAAAAGCAGGCGCATCTTGCGAGCGACGAACGCTGCGTCAAGAGCATGCACGGTGCGTCCAGCGCATGGGGGCCTGCAGCGGCCCGATAAAGGATCCTTATCGCAGGGCATCCGATTAATTTATTGAATTTTCGAGACTTTTTGCCTTTGACCCAATTCCACTCGCCACCGAAACCAGCTAGATGAGGGATCACGAACGCGGATCATTTCGGACTCATGGCCGATCCTCTTCCACCCCCTCGCCTGCTGCCCAGCGGCGACAGCGCCGTCACCGTCGAGTTCAGCCGGACCATCGACGAGACCGCGAACCGGCGCGTGCTCGCGCTCGATCACGCGCTGGCTGCGGCCGGCATCACGGGGATCACCGAGACCGTGCCGACCTATCGCTCGCTGCTGGTGCACTATGATCCCGGCGTCATCGACCATGCCGCGCTCAGCAGTCAGCTGCTCGCGTTGTCGGCCGGCTCGCTCGCCCCGGAGACCGACATCAGGCGCTGGCGGGTGCCGGTGTGCTATGGCGGCGAGAATGGCATCGACCTCGAGGACGTTGCCAAGGCGCTGAACCTCACGCCGGATGAAGTGGTCGCTCGTCACGTCGCCGGCACCTATCGCGTCGCGATGATCGGATTCACGCCGGGCTGGTCCTATCTCTCGGGTCTCGATCCACGCTTGCAGATGTCCCGCCGGCAGAATCCGCGGCTGGCCACGCCGGCCGGCATCATCGCGATCGGCGGCATCCAGACCGGCATCCAGTGCCTGGCAGGTCCGTGCGGCTGGCACCTGCTCGGCCGCACCGCGATGCGGACCTTCCAGCTGCATCGCACGCCGACTTTTCTGCTCGAGCCCGGCGATGAGGTGAGCTTCATCGCCGTCGATGAGAAGACGTTTGCCGAGCAGGAACGCGCCGCCGAAGCTGGTGAGCTCATCGCCGAGCGGATCGCCGCATGACTACGCTCGTCGTTTCACAAATCGGCCCGGCAAGCTCCGTCCAGGACGGCGGCCGCTTCGGTGCGCAGCGCTACGGGCTGACGCCATCGGGCGCGATGGACAAGCTGTCGCTCGCAGCGGCGAACAGTCTCGTCGGCAATGAGCTGATGGCAGCCGCGATCGAGATCGGCCCGTTCGGTGCGACCTTTATGGCGAAGGACGGCCCGGTGCGCGTCGCGTTAGCGGGCGCGCCGCGGCCCGCTGACATCGCCAAGCGCCAGATCGAGATGAATACGTCGGTGACACTGAACGAGGGCGAGAAGCTCACGCTCGGCTTTGCACGCGGTGGCTCGTTCAGCTACCTCGCCATCGAGGGCGGCATCTCCGGCGAGCCGATGTTCGACAGTCTCTCCGTCAATGCGCGGGCCGGATTGGGCAGCCCCTACCCGCGCCCGCTCCAGTCGGGAGACGTGTTCAAGGTCGCACCTGCCAGCCAAGCGCCGGAGCTGCGACTCGAGCTGCCCAAGGCGAGTGGCGCGATCCGGGTTGTGATGGGTCCGCAGGACGATGAGTTCAGCGACGAGATGAAGGCGCTGTTCCTCGGCAGTGATTGGGCCGTGTCGGCGACCAGCGACCGCATGGGCTATCGCCTCGAAGGCCCCGTGATCCGCCATTTGCACGGCCACAACATCGTCTCCGACGGCACCGTGGAGGGCAGCATCCAGGTGCCGGGCAACGGCTCACCAATCGTCTTGATGTCGGACCGCGGCACCAGCGGCGGCTATCCGAAGATCGCGACCGTCATCACGGCCGATTACGGCCGGCTGGCGCAGACGCCGGCCGGCACGCCGTTCCGGTTCAAGGCGGTGAGCATGGCCGAGGCCCAGGCCGAGCTGCGCCGCTACAAGGACCTGCTGCGCAGCCTCCCCCACCGCGTCACCGAGCTGACGAGCAGCGACTTCAACGTGGATGCGCTGTTCACGGCCAATGTGGCCGGCCATGCCGTCAGCGCAACCGATGTCACCACCTGGCCCGGAGTGACGCCCGATTAACCCGATCGCCTCTAACGCTGCTTCCGACCAACAACGCGCGGAGCCCTGACATGACCAGCACCGTCGACCTGAACTGCGACCTCGGAGAAAGCTTCGGCCCGTGGGAGATGGGCAATGACGCCGCAATGATCGAGCTCGCGACGTCAGTCAACGTCGCCTGCGGCTTCCATGCCGGCGATGCCGATATCATGCGCCGGACGGTCGAGATGGCGAAAGCCAAGGGCGTCAGCGTCGGCGCGCATCCCGGCTATCGCGACCTGCACGGTTTTGGCCGACGTCCGGTGCCGGGACTGAAATCATCGGAGATCGAGAATCTCGTCGCCTATCAGATCGGCGCGCTGCAGGCGATCGCCACCGCGGCCGGCCACAAGGTCACGCATGTGAAGGCGCACGGCGCGCTCTCCAACGTCGCCTGCGAGGACGACATGACGGCGAACGCGATCGCCAAGGCGATCAAGGCCGTCGATCCCAGCCTCATCTTCGTCGTGCTGGCGAACTCGAAGCTGGTGACAGCCGGCGAGAAGGCGAATCTCTCGATGGCGCATGAGGTGTTCGCCGACCGCGCCTATGACGACAACGGCCTCTTGGTCTCGCGCAGCAAGCCCGGGGCGGTGCTGCATGATCCCAAGGTGATCGCCGACCGCGTCGTGCGCATGGTGCAGGACGGCGCGGTGGTCTCTGTCACGGGCAAGGCGATGAAGATGCGCACCGACACCGTCTGCATTCACGGCGACACCGCTGGCGCCGTCGAGATCGCCCGCGAGGTGCGCAGGGCGCTCGACGCGGCCGGCATCAAGGTGGCGCCGTTCAAAACGGCGGTATGACAGGAACTCGATCAGAACGGATGGGTGAAAGGCATGCCCAGCGTGATCGCAGCGATCAGCGCCACAGCCCCGTAGAACGCGACCAGCGCCGCCGTGGTGCTCCGCTCGCGCATGGCGCGGGCCTGAGGCATCTGGCGCAGGGTCGTCGCAATGGTCTGCATGGCCGGTCTCCTGAAGTTCCGGCCATGAGAAAAGCGTTCTCGACGGCCGATGCAAGGCAACCGGGCAAATAACGACAAGCCCCCTGTTTCGGGTCCGCTTGGAACCATAAAATTCTCAGCCGATGTGCCAGCCGAGAATTTTATCCGCGGGGTTCCATCCCATTTCGACTGGTTAATAAACGTCGAGCTGGAACCGGCCTTTCTTCTTGAGGTCCGCGACGAAGCTGACGGCCTCGTCGGTGGAGCGGGCCCCGAACTGGGCGACGATGTCGACGAGCGCGCGCTCGACGTCCTTGGCCATGCGCTTGGCATCGCCGCAGATGTAGAGATGCGCGCCGCCGGCGAGCCAGGTCCAGACCTCGCGACCGACCTCGCGCATGCGGTCCTGGACGTAGAACTTCTTGTCGCCGTCGCGCGACCACGCCAGCGACAGCCGCGTGAGGAGGCCCGCGGTCTTCATCGCGTTGAGTTCGTCGGCGTAGAAGAAGTCGCAGTCGCTGCGCTGATGGCCGAAGAACAGCCAGTTCTTCCCAGGCGCACCGGTCGCCCTGCGATCATGCAGGAAGGCGCGGAACGGCGCGATGCCGGTGCCCGGGCCGACCATGATGATCGGCGTCTTCGGATCGGCGGGCAGCGCAAAGCCGTGCGCCTTCTGCACGTAGACGCGGAGCTTGTCGCCGGGATTGATGCGCTCGGCGAGGAACGTCGAGGCGAGGCCGAGGCGCTTGCGCTTGCCGACGACGTAACGAACGCAGTCGACGGTGAGCGAAAGTTTTCCCGGCGTCGCATTGTGTGACGAAGAGATCGAGTAGAGCCGCGGCTGCAACGGCTCCAGCGCCTCGACGAACGCTTCCGGATGCGGCCGAACGCCGGAAAACTTCTGCAGAACCGCCATGACGTCGAGCGTGGCCGCATCACCATCGGGATCCTCGCCCTGCGCGAGCCGCCGCGCCTTCTCGCGGGTGGCACCGCCGGTGATGAAGGAGATCAGCTCGAACAGCGAGTCCGGCGCCGGCGAAAGCGAGACGTCCTCGAGCAGGCACTGCCGCAACGGCTTGCCGTTGACCTCGGTCATGTGCGACGCGCCGATCAGCGCGATGATCTGGTCGACCAGGCCGAGATCGTTCTTGGCGAAGATGCCGAAGGAATCGCCGACCACGTAGTCGAGCCCGGCCTCTGCCAGATCGAACTCGATGTGCCAGGTCTCCTTCTCCGAGCCGGGCTTGTTGAGTAACCGCCGCGACAGGAAGGTCGCCTCGACGGGATTGTCGCGCGAGCGGCCGGGCTCGCTGACGACGACGGAGACGGCAGCAGGCGTGACCGCGGCGGGAGGCTTGGCGGCCGCAGGCGCCTTATCGATCTCCTCGTACAGCGCCTTGAGCATCCGCGCGGTTTCCTTGCCGCCCGGGACGCACAGGTTCAGTCGCGCCTCGCTGCGATCGGCAAGTGCGTCCGAATAGTCGCTGCAATTGTAGCCGCACTGGCCGCAGTCCTGCTGCGCCATCGCCGCCATCATGCGCCGGCGCAACGGGCGGCCCTCGGCGAGCTTCATGCGATCGGCGATCGGCATGGTCTGGTCGTGCCACGGAGCCTCGCCGTCATCGCTATCGCCCGGGGCTGCAAGCACGGCCCCGTTCTGCGCCGGCGACAACGGCGTCGACCCGTCGAGGCCGAGCGCGCCGGCGAGAAAGCCGTTGAGCCAGGAGCGCTGCGCCTCGGAGAAGGGGGCGGAAGCTGGAATGATCTCGATCTTCGGCATGGGCGTGATCTGGTTCATGCTGATACCTCGGACGAATTCTGGGCTTCGGCGAGCTGGCGTAGCGTGTCGCCATCGTGCCTGCGGGCAAAGGACAGGAACGGCTCATCGGGAGAGGCGCGATGGGCGAGATAAGCCTTGAGCAGCTTCTCGACGGTGCCGGGCGCGTCCGCAGCCTTCAGGTCGCGATACACCTCGCGGCCGATATCCGCCTGCGGGCCGAAGCCGCCGCCGGCGAACAGATGATAGCCCTCGACCGTCTCATCGCTGTCGCCGACCGGCACCTTGGCCGCGATCATGCCGATGTCGCTGATGTAGTGCTGGGCGCAGGAGTGATGGCAGCCGGTGAGATGGATGTTCAGCGGGCTATCGATATCCACCCTGCTCTCGCACCAATCGGCGATCTCAGCCGCGTGCTTCTTGGTATTCGCTGCCGCGAACTTGCAGCCGGCATTGCCGGTGCATGCGATCAGCCCGGCGCGGATGTGAGAGGCTTGCGTGGAAAGCCCGATCTGCTCGATTGCGGCGCAGACCAGAGCAACGTTCTCGTCGCGCACGCCAGATATCAGCAGGTTCTGCCACACGGTCAGCCGGATCTCACCGTCGCCGAGATCGGCTGTGATCTTCGCGAGCGACCGCATCTGATCGGTGGTGAGCTTGCCGAGCGGCAGCACGACGCCGATCCAGTTCAGCCCCTGCTGTTTCTGCTTGTGCACGCCGATATGGGCCATGCGATCCGCCTCGGGCCGCGGCTTCAGCGCCTCATCCGGCACGCGTGCGAGCTTGCGGCCGAGCCGTTCCTCGACGGCTTGCATGAACTTGTCATGCCCCATGCTGTCGAGCACGTATTTGAGCCGCGCCTTCAGGCGATTGGTACGATCGCCGGTCTCGATGAAAAGCCGCACGATCGCGTCAGCCACCTCGGTGGCGCGCTCCGGCTCGACGATGATCCCGGTCGGCTTGGCGAAATCCTTGTGGCCGGTGATGCCGCCGAGGCCGAGCCTGAACCACACGCCCGGCGCCACGCCGAACCCCTCCTTCACCTCGACGGCGGAGAACGCGATGTCGTTGGTGTCCTCCAGCGCGGCGATGCGGCCGGCGCCGTCGAAGGCGACGTTGAACTTGCGCGGCAGGCCGTACAGCGAGCGGTCGTTGAGGATGTGGAAGTGCCACTCGCGCGCAAAAGGTCGCGTATCCAACAGTTCCTGCGGATCGATGCCGGCGGTCGGCGTGCCCGTGACGTTGCGGATGTTGTCGGCGCCGGAGCCGCGCGCGGTGAGGCCGAGATCGGAGAGGCCTTCGAGCAGCATCACCGCGTGCTTGGGCGGGATTTCGCGCAGCTGCAGATTGGCGCGCGTCGTGACATGGCTGTACGGACCGCAGAGCTGATCGGCGAGATCGGCAAGGCCGGTCAACTGCCAATGCTTCATGATGCCGTTGGGAATGCGCAACCGGCACATGTAGGAGTCCTGCGCCGGCGCAACGTGAAACAGGCCGTAATAGCGCCAGCGGAAATTGTCGGCGGCCGACGGCGCGGCATTGCTGCCGGCCTGCTGCTTCAGCCGATCGTAGGCATCGAACGGATGCAGCTCGCGCTTGATCTTCTCCTGGTCGGCCAGCTTGCGGCCGGAAGCGAGGACCTTGTCCTGCGCCTTGACATGGATGGCGTCAGGCCCGGTCGGCTCGGCTGCTGCGGAGGCCGCAGCCGGGCTGCGGCCGGCGAGGGTCACCTTGAGGCCGGCGGCCAGCCCCTCGAGATAGCGCTTCTGCTCGTCGTTGAAGTCGACAGACAATTGTTCGATTTTCATGATGGCGGACGAAGCTCCAGCGGCCACGGCGATTGGCGTTCGGGGGATGGAATGAAGATCGCGTCGTCCGAACGGCCAGCGTTGGCGTCGTTCAGGAGAGCGATCCGACCAGCTTCGTTGCTGCGGAAATCCGACACGGATTGCAGCCAGCGGCATCTGCGGCGGCTGACTGCACTGCAATATTCAAGTTGCGTGCCAGCCGCGAGAAACAGGAAATATGAGGGAATTCAGAGCGCTAACCGAATCGTCGAACCCGCGATCGCGGCCTCAAGCCCTGAAATGCGAGCACTCCGCCCAAATTTTGGTCGACGGCGAGCGCTGCCTGATTTCTGTTCGGAAGGAGATCAGGCCGTCCAGCGGCCGATCTTGAAGGCCTTCAGATGGCCCAGGACGTCGTCCGCCGCGAAAGGCGGGCCGGCGAATGCCCCAATCGCGGCGTCCGGGGCCTGCGCCTGGGTGCCAAGCGCGGCGTCATAGATATCCGGCCGGAACACGCCCATCGCTGTGCTCAAGGCCTCGCTGCTGAGCGGCGTCTGCCCCCAGCGGACCATCTGGGCGTACAGCCATGCAGCCTGGATCTTCTCCGGCCGCCCCGCCTCCTCGCGTCCAACCAGCAGATAGCGGGGGCTTTCGCGGAAGGTACCGTCCGGCGAGATCTTCAGCCGGCCGTCCAGCGTGCGCTTGAGCACCTCGGCATCGACGCCGATCCGGTCGGGCTGGGCCAGGATGCGTGCCGCCTCCTCGTGGTTCTGCTCGATGAAATCGGCGCCGCGGGCGCACGCCCGCACCAAGGCGGACAACGCGTCGGGATGCTTGTCCGCCCAGCTCTGCCTGACGGCCAGCACCTTTTCGGCGGCCCGCACCAGAACGTCGGAAACGAAGTGCAGGATGTGGCCGATGCCGAGGTCGACGGCGATCGAATTCCATGGCGCGCCCACGCAGAAGGCGTCGACGTGACCATTGGCGATGCTCTCGACCATATAGGGCGGCGGCAGCACCACCAGCCGGACGTCCTCGTCGGGATCGACACCGCCCGCAGCCATCCAGAACCGGAGCTGGTAGTTGTGGGTCGAAAACGGAAAGGTCATGCCGAACGTCAGCGGCTCGGCGCCGGCCTTGCGGCGCGCAGCCACGACGCGCGACAGCGCCAGCGCGGTCGCCATCGGGTCGAAGCGATCGCCATCCAGGTGCGCCATCAGCTCGGCATGCAGCGCCGGCGTCACCGTGATCGCGTTGCCGTTCACGCCAAGGCTGAACGGCGCCACGATCGGGACCTTCACGTGGCCGATCCCGAGGCTGGAGGCGATCGCGACCGGCGCCAGCAGGTGCGCCGCGTCGAACAAGCCGATGTTGAGCTTGTCGCGGACGTTGGACCAGGAGACCTCGCGCACCAGCGTGACGTCGAGCCCCTCCGCTGACGTGAGTCCCTTGTCGACGGCGACGATCAGCGCCGCGGCATCGACCAGCGGAATGAAGCCAATGCGAAGCGGGCCGGTCATTTCAGCATCTCCGAGGCGGTCAGGATCGACTGCGCGATCTCACCGATCTTCTTCTTCTCGCGCATCGCCGTGGAGCGCAGCAGAACGTAGGCTTCCTCTTCGGTGAAGCCCTTCATCTTCATCAGGATGCCCTTCGCGCGGTCGATCACCTTTCGGTCCTCGAGCGCCGACTTGGTGCGCTCCAGCTCGTCCTGCAGCTTGGAGAAGGCATTGAAGCGGGAGATGCAGAGGTCGAGGATCGGCTTGATCCGCTCCTTCTTCAGGCCGTCGACGATATAGGCGGACACGCCCGCCTCCACCGAGGCCTGGATCGACGCCGCATCGCTCTGGTCGACGAACATGGCGATGGGCCGCCGGACCGCCCTGCTCACCTGGAACATCTGCTCGAGCACGTCGCGGCTCGGATTCTCCAGGTCGATGACGATGACATCCGGGTCCAGGGCGTAGATCCGCGCCAGCAGACCCTGCATCTCACTGACATGCACGACGCCGCTGAAACCAGCTTCCCGCAGGCCCTCCTCGAGGATGGCGGCGCGGATCGGGCTTTCGTCGACGATCACGATTTTAGGCGACTGCTCGGCGCTCATCGTTCACCAGTTGTCCGAGCCGGTATCCATAGCATGGACGCGACCGGCTTAAAGCCTTGTCTTTCTGAGCAATTCGGACTAGCTGACGCGTATCTCATCAGGCAGTTCCAACATGCAGCAGGGTTCCGCGCCCAAGATCAGCTTTGTTTCGCTCGGGTGTCCGAAGGCGCTGGTTGATTCCGAGCGCATCATCACCCGGCTGCGCGCCGAGGGCTACGAGCTCGCCCGCAAACATGACGGCGCGGACATGGTCATCGTCAACACCTGCGGCTTCCTCGACAGCGCCAAGCAGGAGTCGCTGTCGGCGATCGGCTCGGCCATGGCCGAAAACGGCAAAGTCATCGTCACCGGCTGCATGGGCGCCGAGCCGGAACAGATCGAGCAGGCCTATCCCGGCGTGCTGTCGATCACCGGTCCGCAACAGTACGAGAGCGTGCTCGACGCCGTCCATCGGGCGTCGCCGCCGGTGCACAATCCGCATCTGGATCTCGTTCCTCCCCAGGGCATCAAGCTCACGCCCCGGCACTACGCCTATCTGAAGATTTCCGAAGGCTGCAATAACAGGTGCAGCTTTTGCATCATTCCGAAGCTGCGCGGCGATCTGGTGTCGCGCCCGGCCGCGGACGTGCTGCGCGAGGCCGAACGGCTGGTCGCAGCCGGCGTCAAGGAACTGCTCGTCATCTCGCAGGACACCTCCGCCTACGGGCTCGACATCAAATACGCCGAAAGCCCGTGGAAGGAGCGCAACGTCCGCGCCCGTTTCCTCGATCTGGCCCGCGAGCTCGGCGAGCTCGGGGCGTGGGTCCGGCTGCATTACGTCTACCCGTACCCGCATGTCGACGAGGTCATCGGCCTGATGGCCGAGGGCAAGGTGCTGCCCTACCTCGACATCCCGTTCCAGCACGCAAGCCCCAACGTGCTGAAGGCGATGCGGCGGCCCGCGGCCCAGGACAAGACGCTCGACCGCATCAAGGGCTGGCGCGCGGTGTGCCCGGATCTGGCGCTGCGCTCGACCTTCATCGTCGGCTTCCCCGGGGAGACTGATGAGGACTTCGCCTATTTGCTCGACTGGCTGGATGAGGCCGAGATCGACCGGCTCGGCTGCTTCAAATACGAGCCGGTGGCTGGCGCGACGTCCAATGCCCTGCCCGGCCAGTTGCCGGACGAGATCAAGCAGGAGCGCTGGAACGCCCTGATGGCGCGTCAGCAGAAGATTTCGGCGCGCCGGCTGAAGCGCAAGGTTGGAACGCGCCAGCAGATCATCATCGATGAGGTCGGCCCGACCGTTGCCAAGGGGCGCACCAAGGCGGATGCGCCGGAGATCGACGGAGCGGTCTATATCTCCAGTCGACGGCCGCTGCGGGTCGGCGAAATCGTCACCGCCAAGATCGAGCGCGCCGACGAATACGATCTGCACGGCTCGGTGGCCGGGTTCTGACGGATCTGCGGATCAGCTCGCGTTCGTGGATCCCGCCCGGACGTTCCACAGCTTCAACAGCCGTCCAGCCTCGTCCAGCGTCAGCTCGAGATATTTGGTCTTGAGCTTGATCAGCTCCTCGGGCTTGGTCGCGCCGGAAACGAAGCGGCTGTCGAGGATCGCAGCCACCGTGCTCCAGCTCAGCCCGGCGACCTTGCAGGGAACGAGAATGCCGTCGCTGCGCAGGCTCTGCATCAAGGGCCGCACCAGCTCGATGCTGCATTTCGCGAGTTCCGCGATGGCCGCGATGGTTTCGGCGTAGCGGCGCTGGCGGGCGAAATCGAGCAGCATGGCTTCGTTGAGCTTGCCGGTCTGCTTCAGCTGCGCGACCGAGGCCTTGGCGCCGCCGAAGTCGCGCGACCGCGACATGCCGCGCTCGGCATCCGCCGTCGCCGCGGCAATCGCGCTGCGGATTTCCTCGTAGAGATGCGGCGGGGCCGACGCAAGCAACCTCGCTTTCACCGCCTCGGACGCGTCCTGCAGCAGGGTCCGGCGCAGCGGCGACGGCAGGTCGGCACGGATGCCGGTCGCAATCGCCAGTTCGGGATCGCCGAGAGCCTGAGACAGGATGATCGAGAAGCCGGCTGCGGAGATCCGGGCGCCGGGGTTCTTCATCAGCTTGCGGCTGACGCTCGGAAAGCGACGGACCAGCAGCGCGTCGGTCACGACTTCCTGCAGCCACCAGCGGCCGGCGACGGCGATCAGATGCTGCTCGCCCCTCGTATTGGCGATGTCGATGAGATCCTCGGTCGTCAGCCGCGGCGACTCGGAGAGCACCGGCCCGGCCACGGCGATGTCGTCGTGATGGGCAAGACGCCGGATCACGGCCACCGGGGTTTGCGGGACAGGCGCCAGCTGAGCGCTCAGTTCGGCAAGCGCGATCCGGGCGCCGACATCGGCCAGCGCGCGCAGCTCGATCGTATTGACGAGACGCTCGAACACGTCGGCGAACAGGGCGTATTGCTCGACATCCAGGTTGCGAGCCGACGCGATGAACAGCGATGCGACGCGCTCAGCGACGCCGGAGCAGCGTTCGGCTGAGCCGGTGGCAATCGCCGCCTGGACCTCGTCGGCGATCGTGAGATGGGGATCAGACATCGCTCGTCCTGAGCGCTTGCAATTCAAGCTCTCCCACACGGTAAATGTTGCCGCTAAACGTTTGGTAAAATTTGAACTAAAGAGTTCTGAGCCAGGCGCTTTCACGGGGTCTCCCGGTGGCCGGCGGCCGGATCGCCGTCACGACCGCTCTTGACACGTCCCGCGATCTGCCTGTATGGCCCGCCGCATGATCTTCAACCGGACCAACCGCCGCGCCGCCGTTTGCCGTCGTCACCGCCGTGACGATGCCGGGGCGCGCCGTGTCCGAAGACGTTGCTGATCAGTCCAACTCATCAGCTCCAGGTTTTCGAGAAGGCCGCTCCCGCAAGGAGCGGCCTTCTCGCTTTTCGGCCCACGTTTTCCCCCTGAGCACAAGGAGACTGAACATGCTGACCGCCCCGCATCCGTATGACGCTCTGATGGAGATCACGGCGCGTCCGCGCACCGTGTTCGTCCAGGGCAAGGGCTCCTGGCTGTGGGACGACAGCGGCAAGCGCTATCTCGACTTCATCCAGGGCTGGGCGGTGAACGCACTCGGCCATGCCCCGCCCGAGCTTGCCAAGGCGCTAGCTGATCAGGCCGGACGATTGATCACGCCGAGCCCGGCCTATTTCAACGACACGAGTCTCCAACTGGCGAAGGCGCTCACCGAGCGCTCCTGCTTCGACCAGGTGTTCTTCACCAACTCGGGTGCGGAAGCCAACGAAGGCGCCATCAAGCTGGCGCGCAAATACGGCGCGCTGCGCAAGAACGGCGCTTATGAGATCATCACCTTCGAGGGCGGCTTTCACGGCCGCACGCTGGCGACGATGTCCGCCTCAGGCAAGAAGGCGTTCGAGCCGCTGTTCGAGCCGAAGGTGCCGGGCTTTCCCAAGGCGCGGCTGAACGACATCGGTTCGGTCGAGGCGCTGATCACGGACAAGACGGTGGCGATCATGCTGGAGCCGATCCAGGGTGAGGCCGGCGTGTGGCCGGCGACGGACCAGTTCCTGCAGCAATTGCGGACGCTCGCGACCAGGCATGGACTGCTGCTGATCGTGGACGAGATCCAGACCGGCATGGGACGGACCGGCAAGCTGTTCGGCTATGAGCATGCCGATGTCGTCCCGGACGTCATGACGCTCGGCAAAGGCATCGGCGGCGGCGTCCCCCTTGGCGCCCTGCTCGCGACCAACGACGCATCATGTTTCGAGCACGGCGACCAGGGTGGCACCTTCAACGGCAATCCGCTGATGTGTGCGGCGGGCTTGGCCATGCTCGACGTGATCGAAAAGCCCGAGTTTCTCAAGGCAGTCGCCGACAACGGCCTTTATTTCGAAAGCGAACTGCAACGCATCTCGGCGCGACACGGACTTGGCGAGGTCCGCGGCCGCGGCCTGCTGCTGGCGCTCGAGGTCGTCAGGCCGATCGCGCCGTCGCTCGTCGCGCATGCCTTCGAGCTCGGTCTGCTCCTGAACGCGCCGCGTCCGGATACGCTGCGCTTCATGCCGGCGCTGAATGTCACTCGCGACGAGATCGCCGCGATGATCGACATGCTCGACGGCATCCTGACCAAAGCAGGCGCGGCGCGCTGCGTGGCCTAGCGGCTCGGATGCGAAGGACGGCCTGGGGATCAGTCGCCAGGCCTGCTTTCCAGGATGTGGGTCCCGAACGTCGCCAGCATGTCGCAGCGCCGTCCCGCGTCCACGCTGGTCGGCACAAGCAGCACGCTGCGAGGTCCGGCCGTGGCATGCTCGGCCAGCTTTGACCGAACCTCATCATGGCTGCCGATCAGCGACCTCGCGAGGAAACCCTCGATATTGGTCGGCGGCACCACGGCGCCCGGTCCGGCGGAGAGTTGCCGCCTGCGGTCGAAAAATTGTTGCAGGAACGGCGCTGCTTCGGCGATGGCCTCGTCCCGGGTCGGCGCGCTGCAATAAAATCGCGAGACCACCAGCCGCGGATCGGCAGCCGCATTCCGCTCCCGGTAGCTCCGCAGCATCTGCCCGACATCATCGAGCGACGACGTCAGGCCAGCCATCAGGCCGTGGCCATGCGCGGCGGCATCATCGATAGCGGCCTCGCTCGCCGACGCGATCCAGGTCGGGACGGGATTCTGCAGCGGCCGCGGCGTCAAACGAAGACGATCGACCTGGCAGTAGCGGCCGTGATGGGAAACCTCGTCTTCGGCCAGGAGACGCTGAATCAATTGCAGCGCCTCGAGCATGCGCGGCCGGGTCTCCTCCGACGCGACACCGAAATTGCGGTTCTGTTCGGGAAACGGTCCGCCGCGCGCGACCCCAAAATCGAGACGGCCGCCACTCAGGATGTCGATCGTTGCGACATCCTCGGCGACTTCCACAGGTGGACGAAACGGCAGCAGCACGGCCGCGGTGCCCAGGCGAATGCGGGTCGTGCGGGCGGCGAGATATCCCAGCAGGGCGAACAACGAGGGGCTCGAGCTGCCTGCATCGAAATGATGCTCGGAGATCCAGGCCTCATCGAAGCCGAGTGCTTCGGATTTGAGCACCAGATCGGTTTCAGCCTGGATGGCCGCGGCATGGCCGAGACCGTGATTGTCGTACGGGCAGAAGATGCCGATGCGGAGACGAGCACTCATGATGCCAAGCTGTACCGGCATCGCCGAGGAATTTCCAGAACTCGTCCGCGGTTGACCTAGATCAAAGACAGCGCGGCTCCTGAAAAACGATCTTGCCGGGGCCAAACACCTGCGGTCCGATGCATGACGTTGTATCCGTATGGATATAGCGTCGTACGGGATGTGATCAGCTCGTCAGGAACGAGGCTTGCCGGAACCAAGCTGATGATCATTCCGCCGACAACGACGTCGGCATGAGAGGAGATGCAAGAATGGCGAGAGACAATCTGGCGCGGGTGCTGCCCGTGGAGGAGACCCGCAGCCATATCGCCGCCGCTGCCGCGACTGAAGAGGTCCTGATCCACGTCCGCTTCTTCCCGAACTCCGACATCAACATGATCGGCGAGAAGCCCGCCGGTCTCACTGCGAACCAATGGTACGAGCGGCTGCTCGAGGTCGCGCGTCCGCACTATCAGACCTTTGCCGGCGGTCGCGGCTTCTTCCGCATTCCCCGTCCCTGCTTCGAGGCGATCCTCAAGGATGTCGCGGCCTGATCCAGGCCGCCCGCCGTTCGATTGAGGCAGTGGGCGTCCTCTCTGCCTCAGTCCTGTCGACCGCGGTGCGCCGGGTGCGCCGCGGTCGCTGGCGTTCGATCGTCATGTCTGGCGGAGCAAGCGCATGAGCGATGCAGTCTTCAGCGAAGTTCAACGGGGGTTCAGCGACATTGTCGCCGCGGCGTCCGCGTCGCCCCAACTGGCGGATATGCTGGCCGACCGCGCATTCGATCTGTTCGAAGCCAACATCGACGCGCAGACGGCACATCTGCCGGCGCTCGCCTGCACCAAGGGCTGTCCGTCATGCTGTGCATTGCGCGTGACGGCGACGGCGCCCGAAATTTTCCTGCTGGCGCGCTATATCCGCCAGATCGATGCGCGGATGCCGGGCACGGCGCTGGGCTCCCTGTCGCGCCGGATCAAGCTCGCCAACCGGGCGACACGCGGATTGAGCGAGACCGAGCGCATGCGGCTGCGCCAGCCCTGCCCCTTCGTGGTGCGCGGCGGCTGCATCATTCATCCGGTGCGCCCGCTGGCCTGCCGCGGCCACGCCTCGTTCGACCGGCGCGCCTGCGCGCAGGCGATGGCCGGGCGCGAGGTCGATGTGCCGGTCTCTGGTCCGCATGTCGCGCTGCGCAGCCTGGTGCAGGATGCGCTCAGGGCCGCGCTCGACCGTGCCTGCCTCGCATCCGACCTTTACGAGCTGAACCAGGGGCTCGCTCTGGCTCTCGCGGATCCCGAACGGGAGGCCGCGTGGCGAAGCGGGCAGGACAGCCTGGCGGCGGCGCGGATCGGCCCGCCGGCGGGCGCACAGACTGATGCCGTGTTGTGGAGCCGGGCGTCGGGTCATGAAAGCGGGGCCCGCGACGACGCCTGAGCCGACATCGCGCTCAGCCGGTCATGCTCAGCCGGTCATGGCTTGAGGATCGACGCTCCCGTGGTGGCGCGGCTTTCCAGGTCGGCGTGCGCTCGCGCCGCGTCCTTCAGCGCATAGGCATGATTGATCGGCACGTGCAGCTTGCCGCTGATCACGGCCGAGAACAGCGTGTCGGCGCCTTCCAGCAGCTCCGCGCGCGTGCCGATGTAGTCGTTGAGCTTCGGCCGGGTTGCGAACAGCGAGCCATGGCTGTTGAGCTCGGCGATCGAGAACGGCGGCACCGGGCCTGAGGCGTTGCCGAAGCTCACGAACAGGCCGCGCGGTCTCAAGCAGGACAATGATCCCGGAAAGGTCGACCTGCCGACGCCGTCATAGACCACGTCGCAGCCTTCGCCGCGGCTGATCTGCTTGACGCGCGCAACGAAGTCCTCCTCGTTGTAGAGGATGACGTGATCGCAGCCATTGGCGAGCGCGAGATCCGCTTTGGCCTTCGAGCCGACCGTGCCGATGACATGCGCGCCGAGCGCGCGCGCCCACTGGCAGGCGAGCAGTCCGATGCCGCCGGCGGCGGCGTGGATCAGCACGCGATGATGCGGCTCGACCTTGAAGGTCTTGTGCAGCAGGTACCAGACCGTCAGCCCCTTGAGCATCAGCACCGCGCCCTGCTCGTAGGTGATGTGGTCCGGCAGCTTGACGAGGCGCTGCCAGCCGATGTTGCGCTCGGTCGCGTAGCCGCCGAGATTTTCGTAATAGGCGACGCGGTCGCCGGGATGGAAATGCGTTACGCCCGGCCCGACCGCGACCACCTCGCCGGCCGCCTCGTTGCCGGCGACGAACGGCAGGCCGGGCGCCTTGTACAGTCCGGTCCGATAATAGACGTCGATGAAGTTCAGCCCGATCGCGTGCTGGCGGATGCGGACCTCGCCGGGCCCAGGGGCGGCAAGATCGACCGGCTCATAGACCAGCGCCTCCGGGCCCCCCACCTTGTGCACGCGCACCGCCTTGGCCATCGGGCCATCCTCCCTTGCAGAACCTCGCGTGGCCGGATCTGACAATCCGGTCCAGGAGCTTCAGACAATTACCTGATTCTCATCACGCATCCGGCGCGTTGAACCGCCGGCGCGACCGCCCGCGAAAGCGAAGGCGATCAGGACAGGCTTGTCAACTCGGCCGTCCTCACGCCTTGCGCTTCCTGCGGTTGCGCGAGGCCATCACGTTGAAGGCCTCGACCGCAAGCGCGAAGGCGATGGCGAAATAGATGTAGCCGCGCGGGATGTGGAACTCGAACCCGTCGGCCACCAGCGCGACGCCGATCAGCACCAGGAAGGCGAGCGCCAGCATCTTGGTGGTGGGATGGTTGGCCACGAAACGTGCGACCGGCCCGGACGAGACGTACATGATGATCACGGCGATGATCACGGCCGCGATCATGATCTCGAGATCCTGGGCCATGCCGATCGCGGTGATGATCGAGTCGAGCGAGAACACGAGATCGATGACGATGATCTGCAGGATCACCCAGAAGAAGCTGCTGCCGGCGCCGCCGGCCTGCGGCCCATCTTCCTCGCGGGCTTCGACCTCGGCGTGGATCTCATGCGTCGCCTTGGCGATCAGGAACAGGCCGCCGCCGATCAGGATGATGTCGCGCCAGGAGAAGCCGAGCTTGCCGATCGAGAACACCGGCTGGGTCAGCCCGATCAGCCAGACCAGCACGCTGAGCAGCATGATGCGGAAGATCAGCGCCAGCGCCAGCCCGATCTGCCGGGCGCGCGTCGACTGCGGCTCGGGGATGCGCGAGGTGATCACCGACAGGAAGATGACATTGTCGATGCCGAGGACGATTTCGAGCGCGGTCAGCGTCAACAACGCGGCCCAGGCTTCGGGACTGGTCAGAAGGTCGATCATGCTTTCAAGGATCTCAACAGGCGGATCGCGGAGTCGCTCGCGACGATGTAGAGGCCGATCGCGCACAGCACAGTCGTGACGATCGGACCCGCGGTGAAGTTCTGACTCAACACATCGATCACCAGCAGGCTCCAGAGCACGACCAGGGGCAGCGTCAGCCAGCGCAGCCGCTTCACACGCACGGGATGGATGACGTGGAACGGCGCGAAGGTCAGCGCGATCAGCAGTGCCAGGCCCAGCGTGGCGAGGAGCGGCGACGGATGCAGCAGGAACAAATAGAACGCAGCGATATTCCACAGGCCCGGGAAGCCGCGGAAATGGTTGTCGTCGCTCTTCATGCGGCGATCCGCGAAGTACAGCGCGCCGCTCACGGCGATGCCTATTCCGATCACGGGCGCCGCCAGGGGCAGCAGCATGCCGCTCGCGGTGATCGCATAGGCCGGCACGAACACATAGGTCGTGAAATCCACCACGAGATCGAGCACGTCGCCGGACCAGTCGGGCTGCACGTTCATCACGTCGAGCCAGCGCGCCAGCGGTCCATCGATGCCATCGATGACCAGCGCCACGCCGAGCCACCAGAACATCGCGGTCCAGTGCTCGCGCACGGCCTCCAGCATCGCCAGAAGCGCGACGCCGGCGCCGAGCGCGGTGAAGACGTGCACCGAAAACGCGGCGGCGCGATGCGCCGGCGTGGCTGATACGGCGCTCTCTGGTCTCAACTGATCCATTCCGGCTCACTGCTACCAGGAATCGGAGCGAATTGCATATCGTCGCTTGCGGCGATGCGCCGCGCAGTCGTGCGGAACACTCTTGAAAATGGCCGCGGGAAGGTCAAATGTTCCGCCATGACCAACACAGACACCAGCTTCGATGTCATCGTCGTCGGCGGCGGTCCGGCGGGCCTTGCAGCTGCCCTCGCCCTGTCACAAACCGGCGCCCGGACGGCGCTCGTCGCCCGCCAGGCCCCGTATGCCGACAACCGCACCACCGCCCTGCTCGGCGGCTCCGTCGACTTCCTCGACGAGCTCGGTGTCTGGTCCTCGTGCCGCGATCGCGCCGCCGGCTTGAAGACGATGCGGCTGGTCGACGATACCGGCCGGCTGATCCGAGCCCCTGAAGTGCGCTTCGTCGCCGACGAAATCGGGCTCGAGGTGTTCGGCTACAACATCGCCAATGCGATCCTGGTCGAGGCGCTGGAACGGCGCGCCGGCGAGCTCGCCGAGCTGACGCGGATTGCCGAAGACGCCGAGAGTGTCCGCAGCGACGCCGAGGCGGTGACCGTCACCACCGGATCGGGCCGCGTGCTGACGGCGCAGCTCGTCGTCGGCGCCGATGGCCGGCATTCGCTCTGTCGCGAGGCCGCCGGGATCGGCGTCAGCCGTCGCGCGCTGCAGCAGTCCGCGCTCACCTTCAACATCACCCATGCGCGGCCGCACCACAACGTCTCGACGGAATTCCATACTCCGCACGGCCCGTGCGTGTTCGTGCCGCTGCCCGGCGACCGCTCCAGCGTCGTCTGGGTCGCTGCGCCCAAGGAAGCCGAGCGGCTCTCCGCGCTCGATGACGACGAACTGTCTGCCGCCGCCGAGCGGCAGTCGCATTCGATCTTCGGCCGTGTGCATGTCGAGCCGGGGCGTCATGTATTTCCGCTCGCGATCGAGCGGCCGCAGCGCTACGCGCAGAACCGCATCGCCCTGATCGGCGAGGCCGCCCATGTCGTGCCGCCGATCGGCGCGCAGGGCCTGAATCTCGGTCTGCGCGACGGCATCGACGTCGCCGACGTCGTGCGCAAGGCCAAGGCGGCCGGCGAGGATCTCGGCGCATCCCAGGTGATCTCGCGCTATGGCGCGGCGCGCCGCGCCGACATCCTGAGCCGAACGTTCGCTATCGATGTCGCCAATCGCTCGCTGCTCAGCGATCTCCTGCCGATGCAGTCGCTGCGCGCGGTCGGCATGCACCTGATGGGTGGCATAGGTCCGCTGCGGCGGCTGGCGATGCGCGAGGGCTTGGCGCCCTCCTGGCGGAGCTCGCGCCGCGCCGGCTGAGCGCGATCAGGGAAACACCAGGCGGCCGCTCTGGATCAGCCACATCACGCTGGTCAGCGTCACGACCGAAGCGAAGGTGCCGATCAGCACCGCCGACGACGCGGGCTCGATCCAGCTGTCGTGCTGGCGCGCGATCACGAACACATTGAGCGCGGGGGGCAACGCCGCCATCAGCACCGCAGTCGCCGCCCAGGGCTCCGCGAACGGTCCAAACAGCAGCATCAGGCCGAACGAGATCAGCGGGTGGATCGCGAGCTTCACCACCGTGAGCACCGGCACCTCCCAGGGCAGCCGCTCGAACGGACGCAGCGCCACCGTCACGCCCAACGCAAACAGCGCCGTCGGCGCCGCCGCATTCTGCAGGAACTGCAATGTCCGATCGAGCACGGTCGGCGGATGGAACTGCAACGCCGCGGCGAGGATGCCGGCAGCCGTGGCCATGATGAGCGGGTTGCGCAGGATCTGCTGCAGCACCGTGCGCAGCGCATGCGCCAGCGAGGCGTGATCCCGCTCGGTCAGCTCCACCAGCAGCGGAACGATCGAAAACAGGAAGATGCTGTCGCAGCAGAAGATCAGCGCCGTCGGCGCCGCCGCCTTGGCGCCGAGCACGGACAGCGCGAGCCCCGGCCCCATATAGCCGATATTGCCGTAGCCGCCTGCAAGGCCGGCCATGGTCGCTTCGCGCAGCGACAGCCGGCCGATCAGCTTGCCGAGCACGAGCGCCAGGGTGAACGTCAGCATGGTCGCGAGCGTCGTTGCAACCAGAAAGGGAGGGTTGCTCAGCTCGGTGAACGGCGTGCGGGCAATGAGGTTGAACATCAAGGCCGGCAGCGACACGTAGAGCAGGAAGAAGTTCATCCAGGACAGCCCGGCCTCGGGCAGCTTCTTCCATTTACCGCAAGCGAACCCTATGAAAACGACGCCGAAATACGGCAAGGCCAGATTGAGAATGTCGAGCATTGGTCTTTGCGAATGACCCGTTGCGGGCCGGGGCTGCGGGGGCGCGCGGCACCGCGCGATTCGGGAATGTCTAGATTAAATCCGCCCCCCGGGCACTAGCATCGGCCTCAATCCTGGTCTATTCGACTCTGATGATCAAAGCGCGAACTGCCAAGTTTCAGATCGGCCAGATCGTCCGGCATCGGGTGTTCTCGTTCCGGGGCGTGATCTTCGACATCGACCCTGAGTTCAACAACACCGAGGAATGGTGGCTCTCGATCCCTGAGGATGTCCGGCCGCACAAGGACCAGCCGTTCTATCACTTGCTGGCCGAGAATGCGGATTCCGAATACGTCGCCTATGTGTCGGAACAGAACCTCGTTCCCGACGAGTCCGGCGAGCCGATCCGGCACTCCCAGGTTGCGGAGATCTTCATCAAGGACAAGTCCGGCGGCTATCGTCCGCGCAATCCGCTGCTGAACTGACGGTCTCGCGCGGCGCCCCCTCGCCTGCGTTCACGCACGAGGAAGCCGAGCCTCCCGGCATATCGGCCGATCCAACAAAAAAGGCGCTCCGACCGGAGCGCCTTTTGTTTTCGTAACGTGCCGGGCTGGCCTTACTGCTTCGCCGGCGGCTGGGTCTGCTCCAGCTTCTTGCGCTGCTCCTCGGCGCGCTTCTGCAGCTCTTCCTGCAGCTTCTGCTGGGTCTTCTCGAACTCCTTCGGATCGGTCGGCGGGCCGTCATAGGCCTTGGCGAAGCTGCTGGCGCCTTCCTGCAGCGGCAGCGGCAGGGTCAGCGCCGTGCCGTTCGAGTTGATCGCCTGGACGTACAGGTTCTGGCCCTTCTTCAGGCTGGCCAGGAAATCCGGAGTCGCTTCGTAGTCCGACATGCAGCCGTTCTGGAAGCAGATCACGTAGCCGCTCTGCAGCGCCTGGTTGTTGTCGACCACGATGCGGGTGCCGGGCTGCAGCTGCATGCCGAGCGGCAGCGTCACGCGCAGGATCTTCTTCGGCTCGCCTTCCGGCTCGATGATCACGGCAGCCACCACCGGCTGACCGGACTCGATGCGGCCGTCCTTGCCGATGAAGCAGACCTGCTTAGCGTTGGCGTCCTGGCCCTTCAGGCAGAACTTGGTCCAGGGCGCATAGATCAGCTGCGGCATCTCCGCCGCCTGTGCCTGGGCCTGCTGGCCGGCGGCGGGAGGAGCGCCGGCCGCGGGTGCGGCGGGAGCGGGAGCTTTGGGAGCAGCAGCCGGAGCCTTTGCCTTCGGCGCTGCGGGCGGCTGAGCCTGCGCCTGCGCCTCCGAAGCAAAGGAAACGGCCAGCGCGGTGACAGCCAGCAGGGCGACGAGCCGCCCACGCGGCCCAACCGACGAGGCCAAGTCACGGAAATTCATTGCGGAAAACCCTTTCTGAACGGCAGCGCCCGAGACCGCCAAAGGCGCCACACCAAGCCGTCGAAGCGGCTGTCTCCTCAGGAAATGAGGCGGTTAAGTGACAGGCGTTGCCGCCGTAACTCAATCGCCCGCTTTCATAACGCGGTGCGCGGAAGAATCAATGCCGCGGGACCGTGTCCGGGCGGCGGTCTAGCGCGGGCGAGCCTGTGGTAAAAGCCTTTCGTGGCCTGTTCCGAATCAAATGCTTGCGCCCCGATGCTGACGCTACAGCGCATGTTGAGCGCGGTGGCGGGATGGGGCGCCGTGGTCCTGGCGCTGTTGCTGCCGGTCTACACTCCCAACGCAATTGCTGCCGAAACTGCGGCAATCGCGATGCACGGCACCCCGGCCCTGCCCCCGGACTTCGACCACATGCCTTACGTCAATCCGCAGGCCCCCAAGGGGGGCCGCGTGATCTGGGGACTGCTCGGCACCTTCGATAGCCTCAATCCGTTCATCGTGCGCGGCGTCGCAGTGCAGCAAATTCGCGGCTACGTCGTGGAAAGCCTGCTCGCGCGCGGCAATGACGAAGCCTTCACGCTGTATGGGCTGCTGGCCCGCGGAGTCGAGACCGACGACCGGCGGACCTATGTCACCTTTCGCCTGGATCCCCGCGCCCGCTTCGCCGACGGCCATCCGGTCCAGGCCGAGGACGTCGCATTCTCCTTCGCGCTGCTGCGCGATCACGGCCGCCCCAACCACCGGCAATTCTACGGCAAGGTCGCCAAGGCCGAGGTGCTGGATCCCCTGACCATCCGGTTCGATTTCGGCGGCACTGAAGATCGCGAGCTGCCGCTCATTCTCGGCCTGATGCCGATCCTGCCGAAGCACGCCACCGACGCCGCGGCGTTCGAGGACACCACGCTGACCGCTCCGCTCGGGTCCGGACCCTATCGCGTCACCGCCGTGCGGCCGGGGGCGAGCGTCACCCTCACCCGAAATCCCGACTATTGGGGCCGCGACCTGCCGATCAACCGGGGATTGTGGAACTTCGACGAGGTCAGGCTGGATTATTATCGCGAGTCGAACGGGCAGTTCGAGGCCTTCAAGCGCGGGCTGTACGACTTTCGCGTCGAGACCGAACCGTTGCGCTGGCACGACGGCTACGATTTTCCGGCCGCGCGCAATGGCGAGGTCATCCGGGACAGCTTCACCTCGGGGATGCCGCAGCCGTCGCAGTTCCTGGTGTTCAACACCCGCCGTCCGGTGTTCGCCGACATCAGGGTACGCCGGGCGCTGACCTTGCTGTTCGACTTCGAGTGGATCAATCGCAACTACTTCTTCGGCCTGTACCGGCGCAGCGGCGGCTACTTCGCCGGCTCCGAGCTGTCGGCCTATGGGCGCGCCGCCGACGCAACCGAGCGTGAGCTGCTCGAGCCATTTGCCGCGCAGATCCCTGCCGACATCATGGACGGCAGCTATCGTCTTCCCCTCACCGACGGCTCCGGGCGCGATCGCAGCGCGCTGAAGGCGGCGCTCGATCTGCTCGGCGAGGCCGGCTATGGCCTGGACGGCACGGTGCTGCGGCACCGGACGACGCACGCGCCGCTCGCCTTCGAGATCCTGGTCACGACGCGCGACCAGGAACGCATCGCGCTGGCCTATGCCGGCAGTCTGAAGCGCGCCGGCATCAATGCGGCGATCAGAGTCGTCGATCCCGTGCAGTTCGACCAGCGCCGCCTCAGCTTCGAGTTCGACATGATCCAGAACCGATGGGACCAGTCGCTGTCGCCCGGCAATGAGCAGGCCTTCTATTGGGGCAGCGAGGCGGCCGACCGGACCGGGACGCGGAACTACATGGGCGCCAAGGATCCAGCCGTCGACGCGATGATCGCCACGCTGTTGCGGGCCCGCGACAGGAAGGAATTTATCTCGACCGTTCGCGCATTGGACCGTACCCTGATGGCGGGGTTCTACGCTATTCCAGTGCTCAATGCCGCCGAGGAATGGATCGCTCGGTGGAATCGTATAGAACGGCCCAAGAGGACAGCTTTGACGGGAGCGCTCCCGGAGAGCTGGTGGCAGCGGCCGGAGCCGGCATCGAAATGACCAACCGGGGCAGTTGGTCGGCCGGATCCGTGAAAGTACGGGGCAACAGGTGAATCAGGCCAATACGTCGCCGACGCTCGACGCGTTGTTTCAACGCATCCTGGCGCGCAAGCCGGATGCGGTTGCGCTGATCGATCCGATCAACAAGCAGCGCATCACCGGCCGGCCTCCGATGCGCCTGACCTATGCCGAAGCCGATCGCGTGATCTCGGCGCTGGCCGCGCACTTCATCGACGCCGGCCTGCCCGCGCATTCCGTGATCGCCGTCCAACTTCCCAACACGATCGAGTTCGTGCTCACGGTTCTGGCCGCGCATCGCGCCGGGCTGGTCGTCGCCGTATTCCCGCTGTTGTGGCGTCAGTCGGAGCTGGTGGCGGCGCTGAACCGCACCAGCGCGCGCGCCATCGTCACGATGTCGAAGATCGACGGCGTGATCCATTCCGATCTCGCAATGAACGCAGCGGCCGAGGCGTTCTCGATCCGCCATGTCTGCGGCTTCGGCTCCGACCTGCCGGAGGGCATGTATTCGCTCGACCAGTCGATCGCCAAGCCGTCCCGCTCGACGCGCGGGATCATGCCTGACGGTCGCAAGGCCGCGATCGTCTCGTTCGACGTGACCGCCGACGGCTTCCGTGCCGTGCCGCGGACTCACCTCAGCCTGATCGCCGGTGGGCTCGCCGTGTCGCTCGAAAGCGATCTGCCGCAAGGCGTGAACATGATGTCGGCCTTCATGCCGTCGTCCTTTGCCGGCCTCGCTGCCTCCGTCGTCACCTGGCTGTTGTCCGGCGGCACGCTGGCGCTGCATCACCCGTTCGATGCCGATGCGCTCGAGCAGCAGCTCGCGGAGCTTGCCTGCGATACGCTGGTCGCCCCCGCGCAGCTCGCCTTGCGTCTCGACGAAGGCGACCTCGCATCCCGGCTGCCGAACCTGCGCTACGTGCTCGGCATGTGGCGCGCCCCCGAGCAGGTGGCATCGAGCCCGGCATGGAAGACGCGCGACATCGAGCTCACCGATGTCTATCTGTTCGGCGAAGCCGGCCTGTTCGCCGTGCGCCGCACCGGCGCCGATGGCAGCCCTGGTCCGGTCAAGCCCGGCCGACAGGGCGCGCCGCGCGAGCAGCCGGGATCGTCGATCGCCGGCGAGATCCTGGTGACGCCGAAAGGCACGCTCGGCCTGCGTGGTCCCATGGTCGTCCTGGCCGCCTATGCGCCGCCGCCGCCCCCGAGCGACTCGCTGATGCCCGCGCCGGCGCGCGATTTCGTCGACACCGAATATGCCGTCCGGCTCGACCGCGCCCACGACACCATCTCGATCACCGCGCCCCCCGCCGGCGTGATGGCCGTGGGCGGCTATCGCTTCCTCGCGCAGGACCTGCATGAATGGTCGCGCCGGCTCGGCCAGGGCGCGCTGCTCACCGCGCTGCCCGACCGGCTCAGCGGGCATCGGCTGGCAGGACGCGCGATGGACAACGCGCGCGCCCGCGAGGCGCTGGCCGAACTCGGCCTCAATCCGTTGATGGTCGAGGCCTTCCGCGACCGTGCCAGTTCGGGCGGCTGAAGCTGCCGTCCGGACGAATGCGGAAGCGGCGTGTTCGGAACAGTGTTGACGCCGCGTTAACGGGAGGCACCTAGGATCGCGACGTATCGTCAGCGTATCCTGAGTTTCCCTGGATGTCCCAACAAGGCCCGCTCCTCATCGTTTCCAAGTCCACGCGGCCTTCGCTGACGGCGGCTCTCGCAGCGGCGCAAATTCTCCCGACCACCGAAGCCCGCTGGGCGGATGCGGCCGGCGCGATCTCCCGGGTTCAACCGGCAGCCGTGCTCGCGGTGATGGAGGACGCTGAAGCGTCAGATATCGCGACGCTGTCGCGCCATGTCAGCGCGCGCAAGCCCTATATCCCGATGATCGCGATCGCGCCGGGCGACGCCGCCCTGCCCGACAACGCCATCCCCCTGCACGGCAGCGACAACCATGAGCGCCTGCTAGCGCGCCTGCGTGCCGCGCTGCGCGTCCGCACGTTGCACACGACGGTTCTTCGTCGCCTCGACGAGAAGAAGACGCCGGATGCGACGTTGCCCGACACCGATCCGCTCAATGACGCAACGGTGCTGCTGCTCGGCCGCGGCACGTCGTTGCCCGGCCTGTCGGTCGCGCTCGGCGAGCGCATGGCCGTCGTCGGCGCGCTCAGTATCGAGGCCGCGGCGAAGCATCTGTCGAGCCGCGACATCGACGGCATCGTGCTCGGCGAAGGGTTTTCGCCGCGCGTGGTCGATGCGTTCCTCGCCGTGCTCGCCGAGGACACCCGCTTCCGCAATCTCGGCGTCGTCGTCACCGCCAACCAGCCGGCGCCGCTGCAGGAGCTCGCCAATCTCGAGATCATCGCCGGCGATCCGCAGCGCATCGCGGCGCATGCCTTGCCGCTGATCCGGCAGCATGCCTTCGAGAACCGCCTCAACCGCACCCTGCGCGCCATCGAAGCCGGCGGCATGCTCGACCCGCAGACCGGCCTCCTCACCCGCAACGCCTTCGCGCGCGACTTCGCCACGGCAGTGAGCCAGACCCAGAAAAGCGGCGGCAGCCTCGCGGTGGCCCGCTTCGCTTTTGATCCGGTCAATCCGCGCGCGCAATATGACGGTGCCCGCATCATCAGCCGCCTGATGCGACGGATGGATTTCGGCACCCACGAGGACAACGGCTCGGTCGTCGTCGTGTTCGCCGAGACCGATTTGCGCTCCGCCCACGCCATCGCCCGCCGCCTCTCCAGCGTGATGCGCCACACCTCGCACGGCAAGCGCGACACCCGCAGCGAGCCCGCGATCACGGTCGCGGCGCTGCAGCCCAATGACACGGCGCGCACGCTGCTGGCCCGCGTCTACGGCGAGGCCCAGCGCGCGGCGTCGTGAGTTTGCGAGGCACGCTCTCTCACCGTCATTGCGAGCGCAGCGAAGCAATCCAGAGTCCCATCGACGCCCTGGATTGCTTCGCTGTGCTCGCAATGACGCAGTATGATCAGCTCGCGTCTCATTCAAAATCCCAGCACCGGTCCGTAGGGTGGGCAAAGGCGCAGGCAAGGTCGCGCCACACGCGAGCTATCAGATAGCGCCGTGGCCACCATCTCACCGCTGAGCATGCCGGCCGGCGGTGGGCACGCTGCCGCCTTCGGCGGCCGCTTTGCCCACCTACGGACCGTCACGATCTGATCCAAACACGTGCATGTTGAGATCGCGCATTTGCCCCACTCCTATGGTGGAATCCCAGCTCGACTCGGGGGCATCTGACGAACGGAGCACTGCGTCATGCAAAACCGGCAATCCCGCGAGGAGATCGATTGGGTCAGCGTCGTTGCGATCGTCTCGGTCTTCCTGATCGCAAGCCTTGCTTTGCATTTCGGCTGGCAGCTTCGGTGACCCTCAGCCGGCGGCGCTTCACGCCGCCTTTTTCTTCTCCGCGAGCTCCGCCAACTCCTTGAGAATATCAGTCGTCCCCGCGAGCCGTTCCTCCGGCGTCTCCCAGATCTGCAGGAATACCACCTTCATGTCGGGGCGCACCTTGGCGGCCTGGCCGTGGCGCTTGATGAAGGCGACGAGGCGGTCCGGATAGGCGAAGCTGTTGTCGCGGAACGCGATGACGGCGCCCTTCGGGCCGGCATCGACCTTCTCGACATTGGCTCTCCGGCAGTAGTTCTTGATCGCGGCGACCTTGAACAGATAGCGCGTCTCGTCCGGCAGCTTGCCGAAGCGGTCGCGGAGCTCGGCGGCAAAATTCTCGATCTCCTCGTCGGTCTCGAGATCGGCGAGGCGCCGATACAGCGACAGCCGCACCGAGAGATCGGAGACGTAGTCCTCCGGGATCAGCACGGGCATGCCGATCGTGATCTGCGGCGACCAGCGGTCGACGGTCGGCTCGGTGATGCCAGCCTTGAGGTTCTCGATCGCCTCCTCCAGCATCGACTGGTAGAGTTCGAAGCCGACCTCCTTGATGTGGCCGGACTGCTCGTCGCCGAGCAGATTGCCGGCGCCGCGGATGTCGAGATCGTGGCTGGCGAGCTGGAAGCCGGCGCCCAGCGTTTCGAGCGATTGCAGCACGCCCAGGCGCTTCTCGGCCTGAGGGCTGATCTTGTGCGTCGACGGCAAGGTGAACAGCGCATAGGCGCGCAGCTTGGAGCGGCCGACGCGGCCGCGCAGCTGATAGAGCTGGGCGAGGCCGAACATGTCGGCGCGATGCACGATCAGCGTGTTGGCGCGGGGAATGTCGAGGCCGGATTCGACGATCGTGGTCGACAGCAGGATGTCGAACTTGCCGTCGTAGAACGCCGAGATGATGTCCTCGATCACGGTCGGCGCCATCTGGCCGTGGGCCACGGCGACCTTCATTTCCGGCACGGTCTTGTCGAGGAATTCCTTCACCTCGGCGAGATCGTCGATGCGCGGCACGACGTAGAACGCCTGGCCGCCGCGGTAGCGCTCGCGCAGCAACGCCTCGCGGATCATCACCGGATCATGTGGGGCTACGAAGGTGCGCACCGCCAAGCGATCGACCGGCGGCGAGGCGATGATCGACAGCTCGCGCACGCCCGTCAGCGCAAGTTGCAGCGTGCGCGGGATCGGCGTCGCCGACAGGGTCAGCACGTGGACCTCGGCGCGCAGCTGCTTCAGCCGCTCCTTGTGGCTGACGCCGAAGTGCTGCTCCTCGTCGACGATGACGAGCCCCAGATCGCGAAACTTGATGGACTTGCCGAGCAGTGCGTGGGTGCCGACGACGATGTCGACCGAACCCTCAGTCAGGCCCTTCTTGACCTGGTTGAGCTCCTTGGTCGAGACGAGGCGCGAGGCCTGCGCGACGTTGACCGGAAAGCCCTTGAAGCGCTCGGTGAAGGTTTTCGCGTGCTGGCGCGCCAGCAAGGTGGTCGGGACGACGACGGCGACCTGCTTGCCTTCCAGGGCGACCGCAAACGCCGCGCGCAGCGCCACCTCGGTCTTGCCGAAGCCCACGTCGCCGCACACCAGCCGGTCCATCGGACGTCCGGCTTCGAGATCTCCCAGCGTCGCCTGGATCGCAGCGAGCTGGTCCTCGGTCTCGTCATAGGGGAAGCGGGCGCAGAACTCGTCATAGAGGCCGGCCTGCACCGGCAGCTTCGGCGCCTCGTGCAGCATGCGCTCGGCGGCGATCTTGATCAGTTCGCCGGCCATCTCGCGGATGCGGTTCTTCAGCTTTGCCTTGCGAGTCTGCCAGCCGGAGCCGCCGAGCTTGTCGAGCTCGACATTGGTCTGGTCGGAGCCGTAGCGCGACAGCAGCTCGATGTTCTCGACGGGCAGATAAAGCTTGGTCTCGCCGGCATAGCGCAGCTCAAGACAGTCATGCGGCGCGCCGGCGACTTCCAGCGTCTGCAGGCCGACGAAGCGGCCGATGCCGTGATCGACATGCACGACGATGTCGCCGACGCCGAGGCTCGTGACCTCCGAGATGAAGTTGTCGAGCTTGCGGCTCGCCTTGCGCGGCCGCACCAGGCGGTCGCCGAGAATGTCCTGCTCGGAGATGACGGCGATCTGGTCGGTCTCGAAGCCGGATTCCAACCCGAGCAGCGCGAGCATGGTCTCATTGCGCGGCGTCGCCTGCACCGCGCGCCAGGTGTTGACGCTGGTGACATGGATCAGCTTGTGATCCTTCAACATGCTGGCCATGCGGTCGCGCGAGCCTTCGCTCCACAGCGCGATCACGACCTTCTTGCGTACCGACTGCAGCGCCTGCACATGCGCCACGACGGCCTCGAACACGTTGACCGCGGCGTCGTTGCGCTCCGGCGCGAAGTTGCGGCCGGCCCGCGCGCCGATGTCGACGACGCCTGAGCCCTCCGGCACGGCGAACGGCGTCACGCGGGCGAGCGGCACGGCGGCGAGCCGCTCGGCCCACTCCGTCGACGTCAGATACAGCCGGTCGACCGTCAGCGGCTTGTAGATCGCGCCGCCGCCGGGATGCTCCATCGCCTCGCGGCGCGCGTCGTAATAGTCGATGATCTGCTTGAAGCGTTCGCGCGCGGCGTCCTCGCCCTGCGGCTCGATCACGATCGGCGTGTTCGGCAGATAGTCGAACAGCGTCTCCATCTTGTCGTGAAACAGCGGCAGCCAATGCTCCATGCCGGGATAGCGGCGGCCTTCGCTGACGGCTTCATACAGCGCGTCGTCGCGGTCGGGCGCGCCGAACTCGGCGACATAGCCCATGCGAAAGCGGCGGATGGTGTCGGTGACGAGCTGGAATTCGGACACTGGCACGAGGTCGAGCGAGCGCATGTCGAGCAGGGTGCGCTGCGTCTCGGCGTCGAAGGTGCGGATCGATTCCAGGCTGTCGCCGAAGAAGTCGAAACGAACCGGCTGGTCGAGGCCGGCGGGGAAGAGATCGAGGATGCCGCCGCGCACGGCGTATTCGCCGCTCTCGCGCACCGTCGACGAGCGGTTGTAGCCGTTATGCTCCAGCCACGCGACCACGGAGTCCATCGGCACCACGTGGCCCGGAGCGACCGAGAGTGCCTGCCCGGCCATGGTGTCGCGCGACGGCACGCGCTGGACGATCGCGTTGACGGTCGTCAGCACGATCAGCGGCTTGTCGCTGCCGGCGAGGCGCGACAGCCGGGCGAGCGTGGTCACGCGCTGGGCCAGGATGCCGCCATGCGGCGAGACGCGGTCGTAGGGCTGGCAGTCCCAGGCCGGGAACTGCATCACCGGCAGATCCGGCGCGAAGAAGTCGAGCGCCCGCGCCAGCTGCTGCATCCGGTTGCCGTCGCGGCAGACCACGGCGAGGCTGACGGCCGGCGGCTTCGGCCTGGCGGCGATGGCGCGCGCGAGGTCGGAGACGACGAGGCCCTCGGCGCCCTCGGCGACATTGGCGAGTGTGAGCGCGCGCCCCGGGGCGAGATGCTCGGCGGGCGACTTGACTGGACTCTTCATCAATCGGCGTCCACCGCGCGGAACGCCTTGATGCGCTCGAACAGCGCCGGCGTCTGCTCCGGCGGCAGCGGCCGGGCGCCGGTGATGGCGGCGTAAAAATCAGGGTCGGAAACCTCCAGGAGCTGTTCGAGCTGGTCCAGCTCGCTCTCCGAGAGGGTGCCGATCTCGGCATCGGCGAAGCGGCCGAGGATCAGGTCCATCTCGCGGGTGCCGCGGTGCCAGCAGCGGAACAGCAGCCGCTTGCGGCGGTCGTCGAGGCCATGGCTTGATCGGGTGGTCCCTGTCATCGCGGTATCCCTGCAGTACAACGCCGAAAGCCCGGACGATGCCGGGCGCGGCTCGATATAGCGGCGCGCGAGGCTCGTGTCAGCCCTCCCGGAGTGCAGAACCGGCATGTCTGGCTCATGAAACCCAGGAAAAAAGAGGTGGATGGCTGGGCGATCACGGCTATTCCGGCCTGCAATCCACTTTAAGTGTTCGGTCCATGCGCCCTGCCATCCTCAATCCGCTGTTCGCGCCGGTCACGACCCTGTCGGGGGTCGGGCCGAAGCAGGACAAGCTGCTGCGCTATCTGCTGAGCTGCAACGAGACGCCGCGTCTGGTCGACCTGCTCCTGCACCTGCCGGCCAGCGTGATCGATCGCCGGAACCGGCCGAAGGTGCGTGACGCCGAGGTCGGCACGGTCGTGACCCTGGAGGTGACGGTCGATCGCCATCGTCCGTCGCGTAACGCCCGCGCGCCCTATCTGGTTTACGCCAGCGACGAGACCGGCGACGTCGTCCTGACCTTCTTCCGTCCCAAGGGCGACTACATCGAGAAGATCCTTCCCGTAGGCGCCAAGCGCTACGTCTCCGGCACCGTGCAGATGTATGACGGCGTACCGCAGATCGTGCATCCGCAACCCATCCTCGATGAAGCCGGCTTCGCCAAACTGTCAGGAATCGACCCGGTCTATCCGCTGACCGAAGGCCTCGCGCTCGGCTCGCTCAGGCGAGCCATCGCGACGGCGCTGACCAAGCTGCCGGAATTGCCGGAATGGATCAGCCCGGAGGTGCTCAGCCGCTGCAACTTCCCGTCGCTGCGAGAGGCGCTGACGCGGGTGCATGCCCCGCAGGAGCTGACGGATATCCTCCCCGAGAACCCGTTCTGGTCACGCCTCGCCTTCGACGAGCTGCTCGCCGGCCAATTGGCGCTGGCGCTGGTGCGTGCGCAGCTGCGCCGCCCCGCAGGCAACCGCCATGCGGGCGATGGCCGTCTGCGTCGCAAGATCATCGATGCGCTGCCCTATGCTCTGACGAACTCGCAAGGACTGGCGATCGAGGCGATCGCCGCCGATCTTGAAAAGCCGGTGCGCATGCTCAGGCTGCTGCAGGGCGACGTCGGCTCCGGCAAGACGGTGGTGGCGCTGCTCGCCGCGGCTGCCGTGGCGGAGGCCGGCAAGCAGGCCGCGCTGATGGCGCCGACGGAAATCCTCGCGCGACAGCATGCCAAGACGATCACCCCTCTCGCCGAACGTGCCGGCATGAACGTCGCCATTCTCACGGGCCGCGAAAAAGGCAAGGAGCGCCGCGACATCCTTGCACGCCTCGAGGCCGGCGAGATCGACCTGCTCGTCGGCACCCACGCCCTGATCCAGGACGACGTCATCTTCAAATCGCTTGCACTCGCCATCGTCGACGAGCAGCACCGCTTCGGCGTGCGCGAGCGGCTGGCGCTGACCTCGAAGGGCGAGGCCGTCGACGTGCTGGTGCTGTCGGCGACGCCGATTCCGCGCACGCTGGTGCTGACCTATTTCGGCGACATGGACATTTCCGAGCTGCGCGAGAAGCCGGCCGGCCGCCAGCCGATCGACACCCGCGCGGTCGCCGATACGAGGCGCAGCGAGGTCATCGACGCCGTCGGCCGCGCGCTTGATGCCGGCAAGCTGGTGTATTGGATCTGCCCGCTGGTCGAGGAATCCGAGGCCGAAGGCATCGATCATCTCACCAACGCCACCGACCGCTACGACAGCCTGCGCGAGCGCTTCGGCGAGCGCGTCGGCTTGGTCCATGGCAAGATGAAGGGCAGCGAGAAGGACGAGGTCATGAACCGCTTCGCGGCGCATGAGCTGCGGCTGCTCGTGGCAACGACCGTCGTAGAGGTCGGCGTCGATGTGCCCGCGGCGAGCATCATGGTGATCGAGAACGCCGAGCGCTTCGGCCTCGCACAGCTCCACCAGTTGCGCGGCCGCATCGGCCGCGGCTCGGAGGCTTCGACCTGCATCCTGCTCTATCACGAGCCGCTCGGGCAGATGTCGAAGGCGCGGCTCGCGGTCATCCGCGAGACCACCGACGGCTTCCGCATCGCCGAGGAAGACCTCAAGCTCCGCGGCGAAGGCGACGTGCTCGGCATCCGCCAGAGCGGCCTGCCCGGCTACCGCATCGCCCGGCCCGAGATGCACGCGCAGCTGATCACCCAGGCGCGCGACGAGGCGCTGCGCATCCTCAAGGAGGATCCCAAGCTGAAGGGCCCGCGCAGCGACGCGCTGCGCTGTTTGCTCTATCTCTACGAACGCGACGAAGCGATCCCGCTGCTGACGGCGGGGTGATTGGGTCGGTGCATCAACAAACTCCACTGTCGTCCCGGCCTTGAGCCGGGACCCATAATCCCAGGGAGGCGTTCGAGGCAGGCCCGTCGGCTTGCTCGCACATCACGACCGCCGCGGAGTATGGGTCCCGGATCTGCGCTCCGCCGCGCTCGCGCGCGCCGGAGCTTGTCCGGGACGACGAGCTGAGGTGGCCTACTTCGCCTTGCAGCTCTCCGCAAACGCCACCAGCTGCGCCGCCTCCGTGCCCTCGCCCTGCACGTCCGCCGCGATGTGCTCGAACAGACGCGCGAAACCTTCGTAGATCAACGCGGCAGGATGATCGTCCCCGAGAAAGCCCGCGATCTCGCGCATCTCGGCGACCCAGCGATAGGCCTTGGGCAGCATGTCCGGCAGCGCGGTGGCGAGGCGGGCCTGGACGTGCGGCAGGCTCAGCGCGAGCTCGTCGCGCAACGCGTCCGCAGCGCCGGCGCGCGTGGCGGCCAGCACCATGGCGGCGCCGAGCCCGGTCAGGCCCTTGTTGATGCCGGCATAGGACATCTTCAACGCGGAGGCGGCGCCGATCGGTCCTTCGATCGGGCGCAGGTCGAGCCCGAGCCGGCCGAGCACGGCGACGTCGGCCGCGGCCTCGCCGCTGACATAGAACGCCGGCCCCTTCGCGCCCGGCTTCGGCGGCAGGCCGATGATGGCGGCGTCGACCAGGCGCGCGCCGGATGACAGCACGATGTCCTCGATGGTCCGGATGGTCTCGACGTTGACGGCGTTGCAGTCGACGATGACCGGCTTCTTGGCACTCCGGTTGATGACCGTCGCGAGCTGCTCCGCCAGCGCCACGGCCTCGCCCGGCGGGACGATCGACAGGATGATGTCGCAAGCCGCGATCTCGGCCTCGCTGGCGCCGATCATCCCGGACGCGGCCGCCCTCGCCTGCGTCGCAGCGCTGCGGCCGTCCAGCGAGGTCAGCACCTTGCAGCCGTGCTCGGCAAGGCGAGCGGCGATGGCGCTGCCCATGGCGCCGGGCGCGATGACAGCAATGCTTGGAGGCATGAGAACAACTCCGATTCCAACGAGGCTCCCGAAAGACTATCCGGGTTCGATGACGAAACGGAACACGCGAAAACGGAGGGGCAGCCCTTCCGGACTGCCCCTCTCCTGATCGGAGCAGCAGCCGCGCCCCCCGGCGCCTGCTGCTTCGACCGATCTCAGAACGAGATCTTCAGGCCCCCGCTGCCATAGAAATCGTCGCCGCCGGTCCGCCCGATCGTCCGCGACACGTTGGCCGTCAGCGCCACGTTGCTCCAGAACGGAGCGACGACGCCGGCGGTCACACGGCCGTAGACATTGTGCGACGTGCTGTTCGGGACGTTCCAATTGTTGACGATGACCGGAGCCGAGGTGGCGCTGTACTGGATCAAGCGGCCGTTGCCGATGATGTCGTCGTCGAGCGTCAGGTTGAGATACGGATTGATCATCGCACCCTGCACCTGGAACGGGGTGCGCAGCTGCACGCCGACGCTGCCGACCAGGGTCTCTGCCGTCTGCGAGCCGACCATCAGCGTCAGAGCGGGATCGCCGGCCTCGGTGAAGCCGTCGACGCGCGCGCGGGCATAGGTCAGCCCGCCGATCGGGCCGAGCTTGGCGGTGCCGGCATCGAACAGATAGCCGGCCTTGCCGGCGACGACGAAGGTCGTGCCGCCGGGGTTCGAGGTGATGGTGTCGACGACGCCGGGCCTCGTGTTGCGATAGTCCTGATGGCCGATCGTGGCGAGAGCTTGAGCAAACAGGTTGCTGCTCGCCCAGGCGCCGTAGACGCCGAACTGATAGGAGTTAGCATCCGTCGTGCCGGCATTGCCGAACAGCCGCGCCTTGGGGTTGGAATAGTCGAACGCCGTGCCGATCATCGCGTTCGCCGACAGCCGGTACTCGACCCCGATCGTGCCGCCGACGCTGTCGAGATTGAAGCCGTTCGCCGCGACATTGCCCTGGCGGTCGCTGATCCCGCCATTGCCCTGCATGTAGAACGACCAGGGATTGACCGCGGCGAGCGGCGGCGCCTTCATATAGGGCGCCTTGGTGATGGCCCCGTAGGCGTTCATCGTCGAGGGCGCGAAGCCCGCGGTCTCGCGGAACTGGTCGAGCTTGCCGAACAAGGTCGAGGCAAAGCCCATCGCGGTGATCGACGCCACGTCCCCTTGCGGCGAGAATGTCAGCGGCGCGTTGAGGCGGTTGACGATGTACTGTCCGAGCACCTCGAAGCCATGCGAGGTCAGGTGCACGCCGTCGACATAGAACAGATACTGGTTCTGCAGCGCAGGATTGCCGATGCAGGCGACCGGACAGGCGCCGACATTGCTGAAGCCGTAGCGCTGCGGATTGGCCTGGATCAGGGAGCCGATGAGGCTCGTGTCGACGTATTCGACGCGCACGCCGTTGCGCGCCACATTGGCCAGCGAGGTTTGCATCAGGCTGTTGTAGGTCGTGCTGTAGAGCTTGCCGGTCGGCGCGTTGGCGTTGCCGACCGCCTCCGGCAAGGTGCTGACATCGCCGGCCGTGAACACGATGCTGCGGGCGCCGGCGCCGACCAGCGCATTGATGCCGGCCATGGCCTGCTGCGCGGTGACGGCCGCCGCGGTCGGCGCGCCGGCGAACGAGCCGCCCGCACGGTAGTAGGCCCGCGCATCATTGCCGCCGATCGAAATTTCGACGAGGTCGGTCGACGAGATCTTGCCGGAGAACCCGGTCAGCCCGCTCCATTCCTGGAAGAAGCCGGGAATGCCCGGACCGGCCACGTTGGTGGTGCCGCTGGTCGCGCCGCCGATCGCGTAGTTGAGCTGGGGAATGCCGAGCAGCGCCGAGGTCGTATCGACGAAATTGGTGCCGCCGCTGAAGCGCCCGGTCGGATACAGCGGCAGCTTGCCGATGCCGCCGGTGAAGGTCCAGAGATTGCCCGTGTCGGCGTAGCTGTCGCCGAACGCCTGGATGCGGGTGTAGGTGGTCTGCGCCGATGCCGGCTCCGTCAGCAGCCACGCGCCCGACAGCGCCATCACACACGCCAGCGACGTCTGACTCATACGTCTCACTCCGCACCTCCCCTACGCCTTACTTTTGTTGGCTCGATGTTTCCATGGCGGCGGATTAGGACACCACCGCCCACAGGTTGTAGGGGCGCGGACGACGAACGGCTGTGCCCTCGCGGCATCATCATGCGGCGCAAAACGCCGCTCTGCGCACGAGCGCCCTGCCGCCGCACAGCGCCGAACACTGCTGACAGGATCTGGCAGCACGCTCCGCTACTGCTTCGGCCGACGCGCCGATGCCGGCGCCGCCACCGGAGACACGACGATGCCCGAGTTCAATTTCCTGATCCTCTATGTCGACAACCCGCCGAACAGCGCCGCCTTCTACTCAGACCTGCTGGGCATTCCCGTCATCGAGCAATCGCCGACCTTTGCCATGCTGCCGCTGCGCGAAGGCGTCATGCTGGGCTTGTGGTCGCGGCACACGGTCGAGCCGGCCGCGGCCGGCGCGGCGGGGTCGGTCGAGACCGCGTTCGCGGTGTCCGACGTCGGTGAGGTCGAGCGACTGCACGGGGATTGGAAGGCGCGCGGCCTCCGTATCATTCAGGAGCCGACACGCATGGATTTCGGCACGACCTTTGTCGCGCTCGATCCGGACGGGCATCGCCTTCGCGTCTTCGTCCCACAGGACGCCGGCTGAGCCAGGAGGCGCGTGAGAAGACAGCGCGTGTCGTCATTCCCATTCGAAGGCGGATCGGCCATCGCTGCGGACATGACGATGCGCGTGGGCTCGCCTAGTCGACCTTGGCCGGCTCCGGCTCGAGGCGCGGCGCCGGGGCGTTGGCGATGCGTGCGGCATTGGCCATGGTGGCGAGCGCGGCGGCCTTCTTCTGTGCGTCGGAGCCAGGCTGCACCACGCCGCAGGACATGATCAGGGTCGCCGCATCCTCGGCGCTCATGTCGACTTCGATGATCTTGCTTTTCGGCAGATAGAAGAAGAAGCCGGTGGTCGGGTTCGGGGCGCAGGGCAGGAACACCGAGATCTGCTCGTCATTACCCGGCAGACGGCTTGCGACCTCCGTGCTCGGCGGCTGCGAGATCAGCACGATCGACCACATGCCCGGCGACGGAAACTCGACCAGGCCGACGCGGCGCAGGCTCGAGCCCTTGCCGGAGAACAGCGTCTCGAACACCTGCTTGAGGCCGCGATAGATCGCGCGCACCGCGGGAATGCGCCCGAGCAGCCGCTCGCCGAGATCGACCAACGTGCGGCCGATCAGGTTGGCGGTCAGGAAGCCGAGCAGCGTCAGGCCGATCACGGCGACGATCAGGCCGGAGCCGGGCACGCCGAACGGCAGATAGGTCTCCGGACGGTAGACCAGCGGCACGAACGGGCGCACCAGCCCGTCGACCCAGGTCACGAACCACCAGGTGATGTACAGGGTGATGGCCACGGGCCCGGCCACGACGAGGCCGGTCAGGAAATAGTTGCGAAACCGGAACATCAACCCATGGTGGGGCGTCTCGGCCGGAACATCGGCCAAGGGATCGGTCTCAGGCGGCAGGTCGTCGCGGGAACTCATGCGGACTTCCGGATCGGATCAATTCTCAGCTGGGGTCTTAGCAGATTTTTGGAAGGGCAACGCCCCCTTTCCGACACAGCCGCGCGGTTTGACGCCCGCCTGTGGCAGGCCAGCCGGGCTCCGGGGCCCGATATGCGGGCTGAGCCGCCCGTTCGGCCCAGCGGGCCCGCCCTGCCTCAATTCGCCGCGCTAGGCGCTGCGCAGCGGCAGAGCGAGGCCGACAGCGATGAAGATGCCCCCGCAAACCTGGTTGAAGCGCCGCCCGGCCCGCGCCAGCCACGGCCGCACCCGGGCCGCCGCGCTGGCAATGGCGACCTCGGTCAGGAACTCGGTGATCGTATAGGTGATGGCCACGATGCCGAACTGCACCGCGAGGCTGCGCGCGGGATCAATGAATTGCGGCAACAGGGCACTGAAGAACAGCAGGCATTTCGGGTTGGTCGCCGCGGTCAGGAAGCCCGTCCGAAACAGCGAATGCCCGCTCGCCGTGACCGGCTCACGGCCAACATCGATCGCCACCGGCGGCGAACGCCACAGCTTGATGCCGAGCCAGGCAAGATAGAGCCCGCCGACCCACTTCAGCACCACGAGCCAGGTGACCGAGGACTGCACCAGCGCGCCGATGCCGAACATGCACAGCGCAATGATGAGCACGAAGCCGATCAGGCCGCCGGCGATCGTGAACAGCGTCTTCCGGCCGCCATGCAGCGCTCCGTGGGTCAGCGCCAGCAGGCCGTTCGGGCCCGGGGTGAGCGAGATGCCGATGCTCGTGAGCAGGAACAGCAGCCAGGTGTCGAGGGCCATCGTCAGTCCCGTGAAGGAGTGGACGCCGACCACTGCAGCGGCATCGTCAGAAGCTGATGTCGGATTAAGGATCAGATGGCAAGCGCTGCCGCGTTTGCCGCCACTGCCGGATCATTCAGCGGTCGCACGCTCGCGCCCAGGTGAAGGGCGAGCGCGAATAAAACCAGTGTCGTCCCGGACAAGCCCGACAACGCGACAGCGTTGGCGGGCGCAGATCCGGGACCCATACTCCCAGGAAGCGGTTTGAGGCAGGCTGGAGCTGCCAGCGTGCCAGCCACGAACTGCGGTGGTTATGGATCCCGGCGTTCGCCGGGATGACACTGAGTGGGATGAGGCTGCATCGCAACTCACGCCGACTGTTTCTCAAAGCGGTGCGAGAGCATCGCCTCGAAACGAGCCGCAAGCGTCGCCTACTCCACCGTCACCGACTTCGCCAGATTGCGCGGCTGGTCGACGTCCGTGCCCATCACCACGGCCGTGTGATAGGCCAACAACTGCACCGGGATCGCATACACGATCGGCGTGAAGGTCGCGGCCATGTCGGGCATGGTGATCGTCACCAGCGACTCCACGGTCGCCTCCTCCGCGCCCTTGGCGTCGGTCATCAGGATGATGTTGCCGCCGCGCGCGGCGACCTCCTGCATGTTCGACACGGTCTTCTCGAACACCTTGTCGTAGGGCGCGATGACGACGACCGGCATCGTCTCGTCGATCAGCGCGATGGGCCCGTGCTTGAGTTCGCCCGCGGCATAGCCCTCGGCGTGGATGTAGGAGATCTCCTTGAGCTTCAGCGCGCCTTCCAGCGCCAGCGGATAGGAGGTGCCGCGGCCGAGATAGAGTACGTCCTTCGACTTGGCGATCTCGCGTGCCAGCTTCTCGATCTGCAGCTCGGTCGTCAGCGCCGCCGCGATCAGGCGCGGCACCTCGACGAGGCCATGCACCAGCTTGGTCTCGTCGGCTTCGGAGATTTCGCCACGACCGCGTCCGGCGGCGATCGCCAGCGCCGCCAGCACCATCAATTGGCAGGTGAACGCCTTGGTCGACGCGACGCCGATCTCGGGACCGGCGAGCGTCGGCATCACGATCTCGCTTTCGCGCGCGATCGTCGAGGTCGGGACGTTGACGACCGAGAGCGTGTGCACGCCCTGCGACTTGGCATAACGCAACGCCGCCAACGTATCGGCGGTCTCACCCGACTGAGAGATGAAGATCGCCAGATCGCCCTTGCGCAGCGGCGCCTCGCGGTAGCGGAACTCGGAGGCGACATCGAGCTCGACCGGCACGCGCGCGAAACGCTCGAACCAGTATTTTGCGACGAAACCGGCATAGCTCGCCGTGCCGCAGGCAGTGATCGAGATGCGCTGGATATCCTTGAAATCGAACGGCAGCCGCGCCGGCAGCGCAACGCGCTCCGTGCCCATGTCGACATAACGCGCGAGCGTATGACCGACGACCTCCGGCTGTTCGTGGATCTCCTTGGCCATGAAATGGCGGTAGTTCGCCTTGTCGACCAGGAACGACGAGGCGCCGGATTTCAGGACCTCGCGCTTCACCACCGCGCCTGAGGCATCGTGGATGATACCGGACTCGCGGGTGATCTCGACCCAGTCGCCATCATCGAGATAGCTGATCGTGTCGGTGAACGGCGCCAGCGCAATGGCGTCCGAGCCCAGGAACATCTCGCCGTCGCCATAGCCCATCGCCAGCGGCGAGCCCTTGCGCGCACCGATGAGCAGATTGCCGTGGCCCTTGAACAGGAAGGCCAGCGCGAACGCGCCCTTCAAGTGCGGCAGCGACGCAGCCACCGCCTGCTGCGGCGTGTGCCCCTTCAGCAGATAGGAATTGACGAGATGGACGACCGTCTCCGTGTCGGTCTCGGAGGCGAACTTCGCGCCCTGCTTTTCGAGCTCGGCACGTAGTTCCCGGAAATTCTCGATGATGCCGTTGTGGACCACCGCAACGTTATCAGTCGCGTGCGGATGCGCGTTGCTCTCGGTCGGCTTGCCGTGCGTCGCCCAGCGCGTGTGTCCGATGCCGGCATGCCCCTTCAACGGCTCCCGCTCGAGCCGCTTCTCGAGGTTCTTGAGCTTGCCCTCGGCGCGGCGCCGGTCGAGGTGATCACCTTCGAGAGTGGCAACACCCGCGGAGTCGTAGCCGCGATACTCCAGACGCTTCAGGGAATCGACGAGATGCTCGGCAACCGGCCCGCGTCCCAGGATCCCGATGATTCCGCACATCAGCGCTAGTCCCCAAATCGTCGAGAGAGATTCAAATCCGTGGCATTGTCTTAACGAAAACCGCGCGCTTTCAGGATTCAATAATTATTGCGGATTGCGACAGGGTTAAGTGGCAGCCTTGACTGCGGCATCGGCCCGCAACTCCGGTTCGATGCGGAGGTCCGGTTCACGGCGGCCTTAACGCCCGGTCAACGCTTTCGCGACGAGACTGTCGCGCCGGAGAGGACGCCATGACTTATACCCGCCGCCCCACAGATCCCAAGGGCACCAGCTCGCTCAGCCTGTCGCACCCGACGTCCGGCAGCCATCTGGCGCACTGGCCGCCGCCGACCCTGGCCCATGAGCTCAAGCCGATGCCGGTCAAGCATCGGAGCAACGAGCCGGTCAAGCACGCCACGCGCCGCGGTTGGCGCCTGACGCGCGCGATGTTTGCCGAGTTCCAGGACGACGAAGGCTGATCGGCCGGCTCACTTCTTCTGACGTTGCTTCGCACTCCGGAAGCGCGCCGCCGCGCCTTCGCGCGTCGTCTGCGGGCTGCGCTCGAGCGCCAGCGCGTCATCCGGCACGTCGCGCGTGATCACGGAACCTGAGCCGATATAGGCGCGCGCACCGATGCTGATCGGCGCCACCAGCGAGGTGTTGGTGCCGATGAACGCGCCTTCCCCGATCGTGGTCTTGTACTTGTTGAAGCCGTCATAGTTGCAGGTGATGGTGCCCGCGCCGATGTTGGCGTTCGCGCCGACATGGGCATCGCCGATGTAGGACAAATGGTTGACCTTGACGCCGGGCTCCAGCACGGCGGCCTTGGCTTCGACGAAATTGCCGATCTTGGCGCCGTCCCCGAGCGACGTGCCCGGCCGCAGCCGCGCGAACGGTCCGAGTAGGCTGTTGCGGCCCAGTTTCGATTGCACGATGTGCGAGAACGAGTGCACGATCGCGCCATCGCCGATCGACACGCCCGGCCCGATCACGACGAACGGCTCGATCGTGACGTCCTTGCCGAACGTCGTATCGGCGGCGAGATAGACGGTCTCCGGAGCGATCAAGGTCACGCCGGCGTCCATGGCCGCCTGTCGCAGCCGTGCCTGCATCACGGCCTCGGCCTGAGCAAGCTGCGCCTTGGTGTTGATGCCGCGCACCTCGTCCTCGGAGGTTTCGATGACGACGGCGTCGAGCCCCTGCTCGCGCGCAATCGCGACGGCATCGACGAGATAGTACTCGCCCTTGCTGTTGGCGTTGCCGATCTTGTCGAGGATCGCCAGCGCGTGCCGGCCGCTCAGCGCCATCACGCCGGCATTGCACATCGTGATCGCGCGCTCCGCCTCCGAGGCGTCAGCCTGCTCGCGAATCGCGATCAGCTTCGCTCCATCCATCAGCAGCCGCCCATAACCGGTCGGATCGGCCGCGCGGAAGCCGAGCACGGCGAGCGCCGCGCCCTGCGCCAGCGGCGCGCGCAGCCGCGCAAAGGTCTCGGCGGTGATCAATGGCGTGTCACCAAACGCGACGAGAAGATCGTCGGCCCCGCGCGCGATCGCTTCGCGCGCCGCCAGCACCGCATGCGCGGTGCCGAGCCGCTCGCGCTGGACGAAGATATTGGCGTCGGGGCGCAGGCGCCTTGCTTCCTTCTCGACCGCGGTATGATCAGGGCCGATCACCACGGCGATGCTGGCGCCATCCCCCTTCGGCGCGGCGGCCAGCACATGGGCCAGCAATGATTCGCCGGCGACGGGATGCAGCACCTTTGGCACGCTCGTACGCATCCGCGTGCCCTCGCCGGCCGCGAGCACAATGGTCAGACTGGATCGAGCGGTCATCAAACACCCTGGGAAAAGCTGAGCGGCACAGGTGGCGCTGTCATAAATCGTTTTCGGCACGCGGCAAACCTGCACCGACTGAAACCCATACGGGTTTTCCTGTTAATGTTCGCTTCGTGATTCGATTAAGGCAGGTTCATGGCTAAGGACTCCCACAAATCAGCCGGCGCGCATGGAGTTGAAAAGACCGGCGGATCGCTACCCGGACTGTTTGCCGACGAAAACGAGCTCGATCGCCGCGCGATGTGGCGGCTGGGCTGGTGGGGAGCCGGCGCCGTCGGTGCCGTCGGGCTGGCCATTTTTGTCAGCCAAGCGGCGCAAGGATGGCGCAAGGACCGGATTTCGGCGGCCGATCTGTCGCGCCAGGCGCAGCTGTTGCAGTCGCTTGCCCGGGACACCCAGGGCGAGGCGCGCCAGCTCGGAGCCGCCATCGAGACCCTCAACACCGATCGCGACCGGCTCTACGCCCGCGTGACCGTGCTCGAGCAGGGCCTCGAATCGGTCACCGGCACACTGGCCAAGCAGAGCGTACAGGCCGGATCGAATCAGACCTCCTCGCAGAAACCCGCGCCACTGCCGCAGATCGCGGCGGTCGATTCGCAGCCGCCCGCGGCGGCCTCGGTGGGCTCCGCCCCGTCGAGTTCCTCGCCGAATTCATTGCCGGCCTTCGCCAATCTGTCGCCGTTCATGCCCGTCCCCGGCGGAGCGGCTGCAACGAATGCCGGGCCGCCTGCGGCCCCCCCGCCTGCTGCGGCGAGCGCGGACAAGCCGAAGCCGGAACCGGCCGTCAAGCCTGCTGACGCCGACAAGCCGGCCAAGGTCGACAGCGGAGACGTTGCAGCCAAGGGCGCTGAGACAGCGGAGGCTGCGGCCACGGCGGTCCAGAAGACCGAGTTCGCGGTCGATCTCGGCGGTGCCAATTCCATCGCCGGCCTGCGGGCGCTGTGGCGCGGCCTGGTCAAGAGCAATGCCGACCTCGCGGCTCTCCGGCCGATCATTATGCTGAAGGAAGGCCGCGGCGGCCCCGGCATGCTGCTGCGGCTTGGCGCCGGCCCGCTGACAGATGCCGCGGCGGCCGCCCGGATCTGCGCGGCCCTGGCCGAGACCCAGCGTCCGTGCGAAACCACCGTCTATGACGGCCAGCGCCTCGCGGTCGGCGAAGAGCCCGAGGCCACCGAGGCAAAGCCGGCCACTCCCGCAGCCGTCCAGAAGCCGGTCCAGCGCCGGCGCGCGCTGCCGCCGCAGGCGCAGCAGCAGCGTCATGGCAAGCGCGAGGAGCCGCCCGCCGCAGCGGCGCCGCCCCCGCCGCCGGCCGAGGCGCCGAAGCCGGAGCAGCCGGCGACGCTGTCGTCGTTCTTCCGCCGCTCCTGACGGCTCCTCTCATCGTGACCGATGCTCTGAGCGGATTGTGAAAGCAGTCCGATCAGATCCATTGCGGCTTGTCCGGCGATCCGTTCCGCAGCATAGTCCCGCGCATGAAAAAGACCCCGTTCCGCCTCTCGCCCTATCAGGTGCAATGGCTCCTGATCGTCGGCTTCGTCACCGTCGGCTACGCCCTCTATCTGCGCTATCTCGCCATCGAACTGTCGAGCGTCGCGCTCGCCTGCGACGCAGGGCTGCAGACGCTCGCCTGCAAGAGCCGCGCGGTCGCGACCACGCTGTTCAAGAATTCGGTATTCGGCGCCACTGCGCTGGTGATCGCGGTGCTGCACGTGATGCGGCCGTCGATCGTGCTGCTGACCGGCGGGCTGATCGCCGCCGGCGTCGGCATCGTGCTCTACAACATCGTGCTGTCGGGCCTGGCGATCGGCCTGCTCATCCTCGGCTTTGCGCGGCCCGCGCCCGCCACAGCGTGAACGCCAAGGCGAGATACATCGCGCAGGTCCACAGCGCCTGCCAATTGTCGCGGCCTTCATTGTAGATCACGTAGACCGACGAGATCGCCAGCAGGCCGGCAAAGCTGGCCTCGGCGATCGGTCGGGGCCCCTGCGCCGGACGATTGCCGAGCAGCATCGCGAACGGCACCACCGCCATGGTCAGGCTCGCGAATGGGAAGTCGCGGTAGCGCGGGTCGAACACGAAGCCCAGCGCCGTCTCGGCCGCGATCAGCACCGTGACGATCAGCACCAGACCCAGCGTGTAGGTGATCTTGAGCTGTTTGCGGCCGTCATTCGGCCCGAGCAGATCGAGGAAGGTCGGCAGCGGCCGCCCGGCCATTGCGGCATTGGCGGCCAGGATCGGCGCCAGCACGCCGGCGGCGAGCAGCGCGCCCCATTGCAGCCAGCCGCCGACGCCGAGGCTCTCATAGAACATCTTGTCGGCGGCCATGCCGAGCAGAACACCGGCCGTCGTGGCGGAGATGCCGACCCCGATCCAGGCCGAGATGTGCGGCGGCCAGGGCCGGCGGCGCACCGTCAGCCAGCCGGCGAGGAACACGACGAACGACAGGATCATGCCGCCGCCCATCTGCAGCTTCCACAAGGGATAGTTGCTGACGGGCTCGCCCGGCGGATATTTCAGCGCGCGCGTGTCGTCGCTGATCAGGCCCCAATAGCCGCCGACGGTGCCCTCGAGCTTGCGCTTCCACGGCTGGTCATAGGCTTCGATCAGATTGACGCGGAAATTCTCGCGCTTGGCGAGCGAGAGGATCTCCGACACCACGCGCGCCTGGTTGGCGCGCGACGGCAGCGCGCCCTCGCGCATGCGGCCCTCGCTCGGCCAGCCGGTCTCTCCGATCAGGATCTCCTTGCCGGGGAAGGCCGCGCCGACCTGCTGGCGGATGGTGTCGACATGGGAGGCGGCGAATTTCGCGCGCACCGGCATGTCCTCCCAATACGGCAGAATATGAACCGTGACGAAGTCGACGATGTCGTAGAGTTCGCGGTTGCGCAGCCAGAACTCCCAGACGTCGGCATAGGTGACGGGGACCTGGACCTGCGCCTTGACGCTGCGGATGGTGGCGGCGAGATCGGCGGTGGTCATCTCACCGCGCAGCAGCACCTCGTTGCCGACCACGACCGCGGTGATCACGTTCGGATAGCGCTTGATCAGGTCGACGGCGATGCCGATCTGCTGCTGGTTCTTCAGCTTGTTGGAGCCGAGCCAGATCCCCTGGATGACCTTGATGCCGACCCGCGAGGCGATCGCCGGCACCTGGTCGAGGCCGTTCTCGATCGAATAGGTGCGCACGCACTCGCTGATCTTGGCGAGTTGCACCAGATCCTGCTCGATCTGCTCGGCCTCGATATGCGTGGTCGGATCCAGCGGGCTCTGCTGTCCCCGGAACGGCGCATAGGACACGCATTGCACCTTCGAATCGAGTTCGATGGGCGCGCGCGCGAGCGTGATGGGCTTGGCCAGCCACCACCACGCAGCGGCGATGACACCCAAGGAAATGAGCAGAAGCGCCAGCGGCGTACGAAGGGATTTCAGTTCCGTGTCTCCAGGCAGGTGGTGTCGATTACCCGGTCGGCGGCGATCTGCCAAGTAGGCGATCTCCGGAGCCCGCCGCGGCGCGGCGCCCTTCGTCACATCCGTCCTTTACGATGACGCGAGAAAGTTCGGGCGTTGCTGGACAAAATCCGAGATTCCAGTCATTGGGAATCTCCGGTTGACCTGCCCGTCGCACCCGCGGTTTCAAGGTGCCGTTCATGCGCCCGTTGGGAACGCCATTTTAGGAACGGCATGCGACGGTCGGAATCAATCTCCCGCCGCAATCGGGGCCGATTTGATCGGCATCAACACTGCGTCCGCCAGGGGACGGCATGAAGGCAACATTCGGGGAATTTATGGGTCGACGCGTGCTCCAGTCCAAGTTTACGGTTTCCCGCCTTGTCGCGTCTGTGGGCCTCTCTTTGGGCCTTGCGGTCCTCGCCGGCGTCCCCGGCGCCTTCGCCCAGAGCGGCAACGACCACCCCCAGGACCAAAAGCCGCAGGCCTCGAGCCCGGCGGACCTCAAGGAAAACCAGCGCAAGGCGGATGAATTCAACGAGGCCGCCCAGGCGCTGAGCGGCGGCCCGGCCGGCAATCCGGAATGCGTCTGGCTCGGCCGGCGCGTGGTGCAGCTGATGTACCGCGACGACCTCGATACCGCGTTCCGCCACCTCGACCTCTATGACCGGTTCGGCTGCCCGGGCGGCCACATCCAGGCCTCGTTCCGCTGCCTGACCCGCTTCGTCGGCCAGATCGACGACAAGGTGCCGAACTCGCTGAACAACCACGTCCACACCTGCTGGATCAATCCGGACGCCAAGCCGCAGGTCGCCGCCGCGCCGGCCCCCGCTGCCACGCCGGCCCCGGCCGGATCGGCGCCGGCAGCCGCCCAGCCCGCCGCGCCGCAGGCCTCGCCCTCGCCGCAGCCGGCCAAGCAGTAGCGCGTCCCTGGCGCGACGCCCTGCCCGGCCACGGTGCCGGCAGGGCAGCTCCATGCCGATTGCAGCACCGCCGCTGTTGTCTAATTGCGCTGCAGCGCTATCGTGTCGCAGGGGATCGGTTCCGATCGGGCCGGCGGTTCAGCCCTCGTTCAGTGATGAACCGGCCTTAATGTGACCACCGGCGCGGCCAATGACGGACCTGCCGGTGCAGAATCGAAGCCACGCTTCGCCTGACGTGCCTGGGCAGCACGCAGCGGAGCGTCCCGCCGGAGCGCCGCGCATCGTCCGCGTTGATCCGCTGCTCCTCACTCGTCTTCAGCCCGCCATGGTGTCCTGACCGATGCGCTTGACCGCAGCCGTCATCCTGTTCGTCGCCGCCGCGCATGCCGCGCTGTGGGGCCTCCTGCAAACCAAGCAGAGCGCGCCCGATTTCACCGGCATGCTGCCGAGCGTCTCCTACGATCCGCACGAAGGCACCGCCCATCCCGACGTCGACACCGTCGCCTCGCCGGAACGCATCCGGGCCGACATGAAGAAGCTCGCGACCATGACGCGCGCGATCCGGCTCTATTCGTCCACCGGCGGCCTCGAGCAGGTGCCGCCGCTGGCGGCCGAGGCCGGACTGAAGGTCACGCTCGGCGTCTGGCTCGACAAGGACGCGATCCGCAACGAGAACGAGGTCGCGACCGCGATCAAGCTCGCCCGCCGCAACAGCAACGTCATCGGCATCGTCGTCGGCAACGAGACGCTGTACCGCGGCGAGCTCAAGCCGGACGAACTGATCGACTACATCAAGCGGGTCAAGAAGTCGGTCACCGTTCCGGTCACGACCGGCGAGATCTGGAATCTGTGGCGCGACTATCCGCAGCTCACCTCCAACGTCGACTACATCGCCGCGCACGTGCTGCCGTACTGGGAGTACTTCAACAGCACCCAGGCCGTCGACCAGGCCGTCGACCGCTACCAGCTGCTGCGCGAAAAATTCCCCGGCAAGCGGATCGTGATCGCGGAATTCGGCTGGCCCAGCCAGGGCTACAATCGCGGCATCTCCGATCCCGGCCCGTTCCAGCAGGCCTGGGTGCTGCGCAACTTCGTCGCCCGCGCCGAAGCCATCGGCATGGACTACAACATCGTCGAGAGCATCGACGTGCCCTGGAAATATTTCGAGGGCGGCGTCGGTCCCTATTGGGGCCTGCTCACCGCCGCGCGCGAGGCCAAGTTCTCGTGGACCGGCCCGATCGTGAACCCGGACTACTGGAAGCTCGCGGGCATCGCGCTGCTGGTCGGCGTTCTGCTGTCCCTGCCGATCGTGCGGCTGCGCCAGCCGACGGTGCTGCAGGCGATGGTGCTCGCGATCACGGCGCATGGCGTCGGCGCGTGGGTCTCCAACGTCTTCGCCTATTGGAACGTGCATTATTTCGTCTGGGGTTCGGCCTTCGCGCTGACACTCGGCCTGACCCTGCTCGTGCCCCTGATCCTGATCGCGATGGCCCGCATCGAGGAGATCGCCGCGATCGCCTTCGGCCGCGAGCCGCGCCGGCTGCTCACCCGCGACAGGGTCGCGCGCGAGCGTGCCGCGATGCCGCAAGGCTATTGCCCGAAGGTCTCGATCCACGTGCCCGCCTATTTCGAGCCGGTCGAGATGATGAAGCAGACGCTGGATGCGCTGGCGCGGCTCGACTACCCGAACTACGAGGTCGTCTGCATCATCAACAACACGCCCGATCCGGCGTTCTGGCAGCCGATCCAGGATCACTGCCGCATGCTCGGCGAGCGCTTCAAGTTCATCAACGCCGAGAAGGTCAAGGGCTTCAAGGCCGGCGCGCTGCGCATCGCCATGGAGCGCACCGCCGCCGACGCCGAGATCATCGGCATCATCGACGCCGACTATGTCGTGACGCCGGACTGGCTCTCCGACCTCGTGCCGGCCTTCGCCGACCCCGCCGTGGGCCTGGTGCAGGCGCCGCAGGAGCATCGCGACGAGGATTTGTCGCTGATGCACTACATCATGAACGGCGAATATGCCGGCTTCTTCGACATCGGCATGGTCCAGCGCAACGAGGAGAACGCGATCATCGTGCACGGCACGATGTGCCTGATCCGCCGCGCCGCGATGGACATGGCCGGCGGCTGGTCGAGCGACACGATCTGCGAGGACACCGATCTCGGCCTCGCCATCCAGGAGCTCGGCTGGAAGACCCACTACACCGCGACCCGCTACGGCTCGGGCCTGCTGCCGGACACCTACGAGGCGTTCAAGAAGCAGCGCCATCGCTGGGCCTATGGCGGCTTCCAGATCGTCAAGAAGCACTGGCAGCGCTTCCTGCCCGGCCGCAGCCGGCTGACGGCGGACCAGAAGCGCGAATTCTCGCTCGGTTGGCTCAACTGGCTCGGTGCCGAGAGCCTCGGCGTGGTCGTGGCGATCCTGAACCTGATCTGGGTTCCGATCGTGGCCTTCGCCGGCATCGCCATCCCCGACAGGATCCTGACCATCCCGATCATCGCCGCCTTCGTGGTCTCGCTCGCCCACTTCCTGATCCTCTACCGCCTGCGCGTCGCGGTGAGGCCCTGGCAGATGCTGGGCGCGATGATCGCGGCGATGTCGGTGCAATGGACGGTCAGCCGCGCCGTGGCGCAGGGCCTGATCACCGAGCACCTCGCCTTTGCCAGAACGTCCAAGGGCGGCCTGTCGCGGATGTCGATCGAGTTCCAGGCGTTCTGGGAGGCCGTCATCGGCGCCCTGCTCCTGATCGGCGCCGCCATCCTGATCACGACCAATTATCAGGCGATCACCGAGCTCTACATCTTCGCCGCCGTCCTGATCCTGGAGAGCCTGCCGTTCCTCTCAGCGGTGGCCATCGCCGTCCTGGAGATGTCCCGCATCAACTCCTTCGACTTCTGGCGCCACGCCAAGGTCCGCACCGCCGAACTGATCGGCCTGCGACCGGTCTGGGTGCCGGAACTGGCCGGCCCAGGAATGCAGCCCGCGCCGCTGAGCGCCGCGGCGACGAAGGTGGTGGAGAAGGTGTGAGGACGGCGGAGGGCGGCAGTTGCGCGCGCCTATCCCCACCAACACCGTCATGGCCGGGTTCCAACCCTCGTGGTGAGGAGCGCCGTCCCTCGACGGCGCGTCTCGAACCACGAGGCCCCCGCCGCCGCGACATACTCCCGTCCACCCCACCCACGCCCCCTGTGGTTTCACCCGCCCGCCCTATTGACCGGAACGGACCCACCCCCTACACAGCCCGCACGACAGCATGCGGCCCACGGGCCAGGGGGGTCGCCCCCATTCCCGCAGCCCGCAGTGAACCACAGCCACGCCGCAAGCGTTCTGATGTTATCCTGTCGACGATCCGGACAGTGACGGTCCAGCCGTCACACCGCTTCCTTGGGAGCGAGCGCGTAGCTCAGCCGGTAGAGCACGTGACTTTTAATCATGGGGTCCCGGGTTCGAGTCCCGGCGCGCTCACCACTTCCCCCTTGATATTACGCTCCTTTCAACGCGCAGCGGCGGTGACGCCGCTGCCAGGGTTGACAATGTAAGCGCTCGGGTTGGCAAACTCTGTTCAAGCTTCGTTCGGCGGACTATCACCCCTGCCATGAAATTCGTCTCCCCCAGCCGCTACGCCGATCCCGAGCTAGCCGCCCGCGAGCTCGTCCGGATCGCCGCCGGCATCGAGCCGGTCTACGACAACCGCATCTACATCGAGAAGATCAACTGGCCGATGCTGACGGAGCTGAAGGCGGCGCCGGCCGAGTACAAGGCCGGCCTCGACCTGGCGGTCGCGCGCGGCTGGCTGTGGCTGCACGAGAGCGGAACCTATGTCCGGCTGACCGAGGCCGGCAAGGCGATCCTCGCTTGACCTAGTCCGCGTGCCCGGGCCGCGCTTGCGGTGCGCCGCGCCGGCAGGCCCTACCCCTAGCGGCTTCCCTTGGGGGCCGTTCTCGGGAATCAATGGGGCATGTCCCCGCGCGTCATCCAGATCCCGCTGTCCGGCGGCGACCGCAAGGCGCAGGCCAAGGGCTTGCGCCAGGCCCGCGGTCTGCACGACAGCTATTTTGCGCAGTCGCAAGCCGTCCGCAGCGCGGCCGAGGAGAAACTGCGCGAGGCCGACCGGCTGGAATGCGAGGCCTGGAACGCGATCATGTGGGCGGGCGGCCCGGCGATGCCGGCGCCGGGCGAACCGCAAGCCAATCCGACCCTCGCCATGGCGCTCAATGCCGGCTTCGATCTGCTTGAGGCCAAGTGCAACCGCTGCCGGCGGATTTCGCTGGTCGGCTTGCGCGCCCTCAACAGGCCGCCGGCGACACCGATCTGGAAACTCGAATCGGCGCTGTATTGCGAGCCGTGCAGCGAAACCCGCAAATGGGGCCGCCAGCGGGCGCATATCCTCCGGCTGACCTGCGCCGCGCCGGATCCCGAGCCCCGGGCCCGGACGCGCTGATGTGCAACCTCTATTCCATGACCCGCAACGTCGACGCGATCCGCCGCCTGTTCGGCATCGCGCCCGACCACGACCACACCGGCAACCTGCCTTCCCTGCCCGGCATCTTTCCCGACACGTTAGCCCCGATCGTGCGCAACGGCGCCGACGGCCGCGAGCTCGTCATGGCGCGCTGGGGCATGCCGTCGTCGCAGAAGGCGCAGATGGACGCCGCAAAACGCCGCGCGCAGAAGCTCGAGGAGAAAGGCAAGGCGGTCGACTTCAAGGAGCTGCTGCGCCTCGAGCCCGACAGCGGCACCACCAACATCCGCAACGTCGGCAGCGCCCATTGGAAGCGCTGGCTGGCGCCAGCGAACCGCTGCCTGGTGCCGTTCACCTCGTTCAGCGAATACGACACGGTCGACGGCAAGAAGGTGCCGGTCTGGTTCGCTGCTGACGACAGCCGCCCCTTGCTCTGCTTCGCCGGCCTCTGGACCACCTGGACCAGCGTGCGCAAGATCAAGGAGGGCGAGGTCACCTGCGACCTCTATGGCTTTCTTACTACTGAGCCAAACGCCGTCGTCGCAACCATCCATCCGAAAGCGATGCCGGTCGTCCTGAACACGGCTGAGGAGCACGATGTCTGGCTGCGCGCGCCTTGGGACGAAGCCAAGGCGCTGCAACGCCCGTTGCCTGGCGAGGCGCTTAAGATCGTCGCGCAAGGGGCGCTGAAAGACCCCTCCTCATGAGTGAATTCGGAGAGCCACGCCCCTTCTGGGAATCCGGACGCCGTCATGCGCCCGTCAGCAGAATCTCACCTACGTTCCCCGCGACCGGCCAGCCGCGGGGAACCACTTGGTAAACCTGGCATTAACACCAGTTAGCTAGATTTGCCGTTGAGGTAGATCGGCCACGCCTTCAGCCCATAGTCGTGGGCGTCGAGAACGGTGCCGTTAGGCAGCTTGCGATAACGTCGAAAGATCACGTTGCGCGGCTGCTTAGGGTGCGTATATTTTGCCATGTGGAGCGTCTTCCTTTCTCCGGCGGGTGTTGCGACGTCGAGGAAAGGCGAGTAAAGCTCAGGTTGCCAAGACCAAGCTGCCAATCCAATTGTCGATCGTGACCTTCGAACCGCGCCGGCAATTCGAAGACAAAAAAGGCCATCCCGCCCTGCCAAGCGAGATGGCCTTTTCATATGGAAATGCCAATCTTCAGCGTTTTGATCCGAGCCTTTGCGGCTTCCCGGCTCACACCGAAACGAGTTGTTATTTCGTCGATCGTCCGAGCATGCCACACCAAGTGTCGGGGCATGAGCAATGCGCCAGCAAATCGGTTTGCCTGCCACTCCGGGTCGCAGTAAGTCAGGATCTTTGCGCCCGGGATCGGCACTCGATTGAGTGTCCCTACGTGCATTAGCGCGTGACCAGCCTCATGCGCCACCGTGAAGCGATGCCTGGGCTCGTGCCGTACGGCACCTTCATACACGTCCTCGCGAATCATGAACGCGCCAGTAAGAGGATTTACAGCCCCCATCCGCGCGCCCAGAAGATCCCCTTCGACGATATCGAATTCTATTCCGGGCTGCATATGCTGCAGGCCAAGCTCGACGAAGGGGACGACCGGAAAGAAGTCTTGATGAGTTAGATTGAAGGCTTGGCGGACCGCGTCCGCCAAGCTTTCGATGTTGTCACCGGATCGTGCCGGAGCTTGATAGTAGATATCGCTCATAGGAACTTCTTCTTAAGAAGTTGGTGAAGCTCGTCCCGCTTCTCGCGGGGCAATTCGCCAAAACGAGCCAAAAGTGCTGCCGCTTCGCGATCCCCATCGGAGAAATCCGGCCGCACGGTGATCTTGAACTCCCGTTGAGACGTGGCTGCAGCTTGATGCAGCTTGTTCGCCTCGTCGCTCGCGAGCTGTGCCCAGCCCGCGATCTTCTCAACAAGTCCTGCCGGAATCGATTTCCGGCCGGTCTCAACACCTGACAAGAACGAGGTGGCCACTCCGATTCCCTGCGCCATGTCCTTGAGAAGCCATCCCCGATCGATTCGCAGCTTGCGCAGCGCTTTTCCGAACGGGTTAAGCATTGAATGCGCTCCAAGTTTTCATATTAGTGTCCTCTCACGAGGTGTCCCAGGTTAACCTCGCAAGGTGAATCTAGTGCACCGCGGCTCCGATTGCAAGGGCACCTAGTTTCCGGCCGGACCGGGCGGACTAGCTCCGCCAAGCGGCGGGGCTGATGCGCCCAAGATCCTCGAGCCGTCAGCGGGTACGGAACCCAAGCGCGTCAGCGGAATCGATCCTTTATGACGACCTGTCTGCGTTGCGACGACACCGGCTTCGTCTGCGAAGCCCACACCAGCCTGCCCTGGAGCGGCCCGCGCGGGTGCCGCTGCGGAGCGGCCGGCGATCCCTGCCCGATCTGCAACCGCGCACTGATCGAGGCCGAGACGCCGGCGATCGATCCGGCCGAGCTTGAGGACGTCGAGGACGCGCTGGCCGAGCTTGCCGCGCGCCATCGGCGGAGGCACTGATGGCGCGCAAGCCGCTCGAACTGCCGACCGCCATCGCGCAGGCTTTCATGGCTGATCTCGAGGCTTACAAGGCGGCCGGCCCGGGATTGCCGAAAGACGAGATCGCAGCGCGCCAGTGTCGGGCCCTGCGCGAATATCTGCGTCCCTCCGACGGACGCCTGACGATGGTCGACGTCCGCAAGCTGATGGACGCCATGGCCGAAGACCTGGAGTAGCGGCTCAATCCGACTGGCCGTTGGCCGCGCCACGCGACGCCGGCTTGATCTTCGCAAGATCGTCCTTCAGCCTGGCGCGCGCGTTCCAGAGATCGACATCGGCCTGCAGCCCCATCCAGATCTCGGGACCATTGTCGAAGAACTTGCCGAGCCGCAGCGCCATATCGGGAGAGACGGCCGACTTTTCGGCGACGATATTGCCGAGCGCCATCCGCGTCACCCCGATCAGAGGCGCTGCCGCATAGACCGACAGGCCGAGCGCCTCGAGCTCGCGCTTGACGATCGCGCCCGGATGCGTCGGCGGCCGCCGACGCGGCCCTGCCTTGTGCTCGGTCATCGGTTCTCCGCAAGGGGCGCGCTGGCCCCCCTCAATGATATTGCTCGAAGTCAACACGGTAGGCGTCTCCTTTATCCCACTCGAAGGTGATCCGCCAAGCGCCGCTGATCCAGATCGAGTAGCGCAGCGGCTTGAACTGCTTCAGCTGATGCAGCCGCAGGCTCGGCAGGTTCAGCGCCCGCAGGTCGGGAGCGCGGTTGAGAATGTCCAGGGCCTCGATGCAGCGGCCGTGAAACTTGGCGTCGATCCGGGCAGTCCTGCCGCCCTCGAATAGCTCTTTCAGCCCGGTGTGTCGATATGTCTTGATCATGCAATTAGTATAGTCTCACTATACTAAACGTCAAGTGACGATTTACGTCTGAAATGAAAAAATCCCTGCTCTTTTCGTAAAGTATTGCTTTACTAACGTAAAGCGTCGGTTTACTATGTCTGCATAGAGTGAAGTCCACCGGCGACCCACCTAGGCCGCGTCGGAATTGCCCTTCGAAACAAAGGGGCCGACGCGGGGGAACGTCAGAGGGTTTCCGGCAAGGGAGTTTCCCTTCGCTGCCTCCACCGGTCCGGTGGGCTTCACTCACTCCGTTTCCATGACGAGCAAAACCCCATGACCAGGCCGATCGATTGCGCATTCCCTCCCGTTCCCCGCTTCAAGGACACCAAGATCCTCTGGGAAGGCCCGTGCGCCTATGTTTTGCACCAGGGCGAGTGCTACGAAGTGATCGTGTTCTCGACCAATTGCGTCACGCACAAGCCGGCCGGGATGACGGATTGCGCCGAGATGGCCGAGCGCATCTGCCGCGGCCTGAATGCCCATCCCCGGCAAACGCGCGAAGCTTACGGGCTTTAACAAAAAGCCCGGCGCGCGGAGGCATCCGCGCGGCCGGGCCAGGTCCTGAGCAACTTGGGTCTTTGTGAGAGGCTGGGGGCCTCTACCCTTGAGGCCTGCGCAAATTTGCGCAGGCGATGGATGGCCGGGTCGAGCCCGGCCATGACGAGATTGGCGTCACACGACCGGCTTGAAGTAACTGGCGACCGCCGAGATCGAAGCCGTCTTCAGCGGGATTTCAGCGGCATTGCTGCCGTCCGACTTCAGCGCGACGTCGGTCCAGCTGACATAACCGCTGCAGCTGACGGCGACGTAATGGTCTTCCGGGACGGTATCGGACAGCAGGTCGATCACGGCCGATGCGTTGGCGAGGATGGCCTGCTTGTCGCGCGCGTGAATCGGCTGGCTCACGATCATCTCGTCGACCTTTGCCGCCACCGCCGTCTTTGCGTCAGATTTGGTCGAGGCAGACACGTTGAATGAATAGCTCACGATGATCTCCAGTTCGATGGGAATGCCGGGCAGCCGGCCGGCGCGGGTTCACTCGTCGTCGCGGATCAGCGGCTTGACGCGTCCGCCGTTCCAGCCTTCCAGGCGTCCGCGCGCGACGTCGTGATCGCGCATCCGGCCAAGCGCAGCCTCACGCTCCTCGCGCTGACGGCGCTCGATCTCTTCGCGCGACGGTTTCGGGGGCTTGCGCATCACACCCCTCCCGGCTGCACGTAGCAGAAGACATAGCGATTGCGGCTAAGGAAGATGATGCCGTGGCCGGTGGGATTGCCGGCGTCCCATTTCAGCTTGTACGGCGGAATCTCGATCACGGTGCCGATGTCGATATGCGGGCGGCCGCGCGGGCCGTCCGGGCGGTCGTCGCTGATGGTGCAGACGGCCTTGCCGCCGTGCAGCCGGTAGTCGTCGCAGAAATAGGCGTCGGCCACGCCGCAGCAGCTCGCCGTCGGCACGTCCGGCTGCATCAGGCTCTCGTACCAGGCGCGCAGGTCCGGATCCTGGCCGCCCCATTGGCCGAGGTCGCGGGCGAAGGCAGGCCTGGCGGCGCCGAACAGCACCGCGGCGACCATCAGCGCGAACAGGCCACCCACCACCAGCAGCACGCGGATGATCCGCTGGCGCATCACGCCACGGCCGTCGCGCGGCGGTCCCCAGCCGAACAGGCCGACCATGATGACGCACAGCGCCACGGTGGCGATGAGAACGGCGATCGCGGACAGCATCACGCCCTCCCGCCGGACTGCGGCGCGGCGCGCCAGGTGCCGAACAGATAGTCCCAGAGCGGCAAGGTGATGCCGAAATTGCAGCCGGGATCGTGGTGGTGCGCGAGGTGCCACAGCGCGTAGCGGCGGACCGCGGAGGGGAAGCGATTCAGGTCGGCGTGGTGCAGGACGTGGTGCCAGACCAGGAACCAGCAATAGCCGATGATGAAGCCGACGAAGGGCGCGACCGACAGCACCATCCACGCGCCCGCGAAGATCGGCGGCGTGTACCAGATCGGAAACACGACATATTCGGCCGGATGGGTGTGATGCCGCTCGTGCGAGCCGTGATAGAGCAGCCCGTGGAGCGGCAGCCGGTGCATCCAATATTCGAGCAGCGTGAAGCCGAGGAAGCCGGCGGCCGCAAGGCCCGCCCAGCGCCAGCCGAGCGCGTCGCAATCCCTCACGACCAGGCCGATCGCGAGCAGCGGATAGAGGATGAAGTCCAGCCAGAACAGCCAGTTCGGCCGCGCAAAGGCGCCGCCGCGCAGCGCCAGCCGCGCGGCATTCGAGAGCCACGTCATGGGAGATGTCCTTTGATGAAGATTGAAGGTCGTCATGCCCGGGCTTGACCCGGGCATCCATCGCCCTTGCGGAAAGGATGGATCGCCGGGTCAAGCCCGGCGATGACGAAGGAAGGCTACTTACTGGCGCAGAACGGGACCGCGCTCGAGCTGACGCACACGCGCTTCGTGGTCGGCGAGGCCCTGCTGCTGCACCGTCAGCTGCATGCGCAGAGCCTCGATCTTGGCGGACTGCTCGATCTGCGCGATCCGCATCTGGTCGAGCTTGTCGGCGATCTGGTCCATCGACGAGATCGCGCGATTGCCGATCGAGAACCCGATCGGCAACAGCACCGTGGTCGCCACGATCATGCTGGCGCGCGACCACGCCTTGAGCAGCACGCTGTCAACCAGCTTCTCGCTGACGGTCTTGTCAGTGCCTTTGTCCGATTGGCTCACCTGTCATTCCCACCTGTTGGCGCACCCATCGGGCGCGCTTTTGCCTCCGATGACGCACGTCACGCGACAGGTCACTCGAACATCTCAGGGCGCAGCACCGCGATGCCGGCGCCGACCGCGGCGGGGATCGCGAGCCAAGCCATCAGCGGCACGCCGTTGACGGCCAGCGTCACGGTCACAGCGAAGACCGCGACGACGACGACGCGGCCGGCGATCGGCGAACCGCCATAGGAGGCATGGGACCGGCGCGGCCGGTTGCGATAGCCCATCGTCATCGGCGGAATGCCTTGGCGATGACGATCGCGGCAGCCGATGGCGGCCCGACGTAGAAGAGCGCGCGAATGACCTCGAGCTCGACCTGCGCCAGATCGCCCGGCATCGGCACTTTCCACGACCCGATCTTGTGCGGCTCCAGCAGCCCGAAGAGGGACCACGGCGTGGAATCCAGCACTACGAACCAGACGTGAAAGACGAACGCGGAGCCGATGCCGACGGTGATTAATCCGAGCGGCCCCCAGGCCCCCTCGTCGCGTCGCGCTTGAACTCGGGATCGGTTCGCCTCGGTCACCGAGGAAAGCCACGAATGCGACCACGACACCGCCGCCTCGTCCTGCTTGCCCTCACGCGCGGCCTGGGTCTGCTTGGACTTGATGATGGTGTCGCCGATCGTCGTGGCGAGCCCGGGCAGCAGCGGGCCGAGGAACGACAGGATGAGGCTGAGGCCGCCTGTCAGAAAGCCCCCGATCAAGGCCATCAGACGTCTCCCCGCTTCTCCGCCAGTGAGCGGAAGTAGTTCAGCAGCCACACCAGCAGCACGACGCCGAGCCCCCAATATTCGCGCGGGATAAATTGAGCGATCAGGCCGGTGATCGGAGCCGTGTCGACGCCGACCAGCAGGGGTGCCAGCGAATCGTGCATGTAGACGATGCCGATCGCCATCGTGACGAACGCCGCAGTCAGCCGCTGCTTCAGCCCGGCGAGCTTCTCGCGGATGGCCGCCAGCACGCTTGCTTCCGTCAACAGCCACGACAGCGCCGGCGTACGCTTCAGCAGCGGCCCCACCCACACGACGTAGACGACCGCGATCACGGCGCCGTTGAGCAGCCAGAACGCCACCCATCGCAACATGTCTTTCAGCATGGTCAGATCCTTTCGAGGATGATGCCGCCGAGAGCGCAGGCGGCCATGATTGCGCCCTCTCCCCTTGCGGGAGAGGGCATGTACGCTGGACGCTGCGGGTGCGTTTGGGTGAGGGGTATGCCTCCGCGATCTCCCGCGCCGAGAGATACCCCTCACCCAACCGAGCTCGTTGAACGGCCGTCGTTGCCCTCTCCCGCAAGGGGCGAGGGCGCAGTCATCGGCACCGTTTGCTCAGAACCAGTTGGCGGCCACCGCGGCGCGCTTGCGGACCAGCAGGATCGTCGCGACCAGCGCGACGCCCAGGGCGAGGCCGATCACCGCGATCGAGACCGGATGCGGCATCGGCACATGCACCGTCGATCCGCTTTGCTTGGCGGTCTCGTTGCCGGCGCCGGCGGCCGTGGCCGTGGCGGCGGCGTTGCGCAGGCGGCGCTCTTTCGTCGTGGCGGCGTCGACGACCTCCTTCGGCGGCTTCACGCTCGGCGGGCTGCCGGGCATCGCCTTGGCGACCGGCATGATCCGGTCGACGCTCTTCATTCGGGCGATGACCGGATCGTTGCCGGCCATCAGATGCTGCCGGTCGGCCAGGCCGTTGGTGCCGCCGTTCCAGATCTTCACCGCGCCCTTGAAGTCGCCGGCGTCGGCGAAGCGGTTCAGCCCCTTCCAGTCCCAGAACGCCGCGCAGATCTCCGGCTGCAAATCGAGCTGCGACACCGCCTTGGGATTATCGACCGCCGGCACGCCGGTGCGCGCCTGGCAGGCGCGGTAGCCGTCACGGCCGGTCCATTGCGGGCCGCCGCGGCCGATATAGGTCGAGCCGTCATGGGTGCCCGGCCGGTTGCCCATCCGGTTGCCGTAGATCTCGTCGAACGCCCCGTTCTGCCAGCCCGGCGCCGTGCCGAACCGCGCCCGCACCTGGTCGGCGCCGCCGGGGAAGCGATGCGGCCAGACCTCGGCCATTCGCCGCGGCGTATAGGCCAGGCTCTCCTCGAGGCCAGGCAGCGCGAAGCCCGCGCATTCGTGCTCGAGATTGGCCAGGAAATACGACAGCCGCGTCCGCGTGGCGTTGACGCCGACCTTGGTCAACACCTCCTGCTTGGCGACGAACGCCTCGATCACGGCCTCAGGCGCGCGCGGGAACACCGCGCGCAGGCTCTCGCGCGTCAGCTCGATCATGTCTTGGCTCCAAGGCTTAAATTGCAATGCATGGAGGGCGCTGATACCGTGCGCCCCCGTCAACGGGGGATTGTCATGGACCTGACGAACGAGGAAGGGTTGCGCCCGGCTTCTGAATTGCGGATGCGGACGTACCTGGCCCTTGTGGCTTTGTGCTCAACGCTGATTGCCGTCCCGCTGCTGACGCTGGCGACATGGTTTGGCGTCGGATTTGGGCCAACAGCTTTGGCCACCCTTCAGGCTCAATGGCCTGACCACATCGCGCTGCCGTTTGACCTCCGCTACTACTCGGCCTTCAAGCTGCGACGGATCGCAGCTGTGCGGCCAGAGATCGTCGCGATAGGATCATCTCGCGCCGGCGGGTTCACCGCCGAGGACTTCGCTCCGCGCCGCTTTTACAATTTCGGATTCACCGCCTGGAGTGCCAGGCAGGTCGCCGACGAGCTAGGCCGGGTGACGCAAGTGGCCAAGCCCAACGTGGTCATCCTTTCTCTCGACTACTTCATCCTCGTCGACGAGTGGGAAAGACAGACATCGGATCGTAAGCAAATCCACGACCAACCATTGCGCTACTTCATTGCCAGCGCATCCCATTTCGCTCGCACGCTATGGGAAAGACCCGAAATCTTGAATCTCGCCACGTCCTATCTTGGCATCCAGGCCATGATCTCCAAGGAGGGCTTTGCCGCCGATGGCGCCTATCACTTCGCTCCCGATCACATCGCGGCCGCGGCCAAAACCGACCTCAATGCTAGACACTTGGAACGGTCGTTTTTCGGCGGCCCGGAGATGTCGCCGCGTCAGAAGCATGAACTGGAGAGGATCGCCGACTGGTGCAAGGCCCGACACATCACGCTTGTCGCAGTACAACTCCCGATCCTGAAGGATGCCGTCGACTTCCTTGACCACGACGAACGCTATTACTCAAACGCAGGCGTCTGGCGCGATTTCGAAGCGAACGAGACGCGCAAATGGTTATCGCAGATCGGCATCCATTTCTTTGACTTGGCACGCTCGGATATCGGTGCCAGCGCCGAAAACTTTATTGATTCCGTACACCTGTCCAAGACGGGCATGCGGCGCGCCATGAACGAGCTGGACGCCCTACCCGACTTTCGTCGCCTCACCCGCTGACGCCGGATATTTTTCCAGTAGACGGCGCTTGGTTCTATTATTTTAGGTTGTTTCGCTGAACCGCCTGTTGATATATAGCGGTATTATATTGGAGTTTTTTGCTTTGCGCCTCGCTTTGACAATGGTTCTAGCGGTATCGCTGGCTCTTCTGGCTGTCTATGGGTTCATCAACCCGGACCGCGACCGGGCTACTTGTACACGCGGCTCTGTGGCCGGACTGACGACAGCTTGCGAGCCAGCGACGCGTACCCTGACGTTCGAGGACATCATTCCCACCAGCGTGCCAGCCACCATCCCGCCGGTGCCAGAACCGTCGCCGACGCCCAGGCCAGCGCTATCTGGCTTGCCGACCGCATCGGCTTTGGAGCGTTGACCCTCGCTATGCTCAGAACTCCATGAGCGAGCAATCGACCGAGGTCATGGTCGCCGTGCCCCCACCGGTACCGAACAGGACATCGAACCAATATTGCGTGCCCACCGTGAGCCCGGTCAGAACGTAGCCCGACATCGACACGGGCAAGCTTGCGGTGGCCACCGGCTCATAGACCGCCTTCTGTGTGCCGAGACTGGTACCGGTGCTCGCGACGTTGTTGGATGGCGCCGTTCCCGTCCCGTATTTGATCTGCGCCGTATTCGTGAACACGCCGGTGTTGGCATTCACGAAATTGAAGCTGACCATCACCCGGCCCGATGCAGACGGCGTGATCTTGCAGGTCGCACCGAGACCCATCATGACCGTCCCTCCGGTACCGGTCGGATTGGTCGGCGTAGCCTGAAGTGACGCACCCGGCTTGACGTAGTCGGTAGCAGCTACAGCCGCCGAGGCATTGCCGGCGCCATCGCCTTTGACGATGCCATTCGTCGTGCCGATGCCGCCGCGGCTTGCCGACAGCGTGCCCCCCGTGATTGCGCTTGCGTTCAGCGCATTCGCCGTGTTGGCGACATCAGCCGCAGTGCACTGTTTGTTGATGCCGCCCTTCTGGCATTCGATCAGATCTGCGCCGGCTGCCGTCGCCGCGGCCAGATCAGAGATATTGACGTTGGCCGCCTGCACCGAGGGCGGCAACAGAACAATCGACGTCAAAAGCAGAGCAAGAAGCTGCCTCATTGCGTAACCCTCGTATTAGACGTGTTGGTGATGCGGATGTCGCCGGTGTTGGTGACCCGCGTGTTGAAGCTGGTCGTCTGCTTGCCGACGGAACCAGCACCGAGAGTGGTGATCTGCGGCAGCGCCGGCGAAACGGCGAGGCCCAACAGAAGCAGGACGAAGAGCACGCGGCGCATCAGAGCGTCGCCGCGTTGCAGTCGAGAGCCGTGCCGGGCGTCGTCGAACCGGTAGCGGTCGATGTCGCCGCGACCTTGATTGCATTCGCGAAAGCCACCCCCTGGAGAGGCAGCACGAAGCCGTTGCTGTTGGTAGGAGGAACCGCCATCGACAGCTTCGGCGTCGACGTGCCGAGCGTCACGCTGCCCGAGATATCGAATACCTGGACATAACCCACCGTGGCGTTCGGATTCCAGCAGTGCAGATAGACCAGCCTTCCCGCCGAGGCTTTCACGGTGGTCACCGTGGTGCCGAGCGCATTGAGCAACACCGGAGCGGAGCCGGCGATGTTGGTCTCCTGCAAGGCGACCGCTAGGTTTCCGCTTCCGGTCAACGCGGCCGGCAGCTGCCCTGCGGTGGCCGGGCTGATCTCGGTGCCGTCACTCTTGACCAGCACATGAGCCGGGCAGATCTTGGTTGTCTGGCAGACAAACGCGAAGATCGTGCGGGTAGAGGCCGCCGAATCCTTGATCGTATAGTCGGCCCATGCGGCGCTGGCGCCAAACACAGCCAGCGCTGCGGCGCCGGCGAGATATCGCAGCTTCATTTTAGTCGTCCCTTCTGCTCGGTCTTTCCGGTCGATCGCCTGCGCGCCTGGCGCGCATGATGCAGCTCCAGCGCTTTTGCGCGGAGTGCCCGGGCGCTGAGATCACCCGCACTGATGTCACCCGGCGCAGCTGCAACGCGCCCGAACGCCTGCCCCAGCGAGGCCGTGAGGCCCTTCAGGTTGGAGCGCACAGGCGGCGACGCTCGGACCGCCAGGTGATCGTGAAAGCCGTGATGACGCAGGAAGCGGTCGACCTCATGGTCCGGCATCGCGCCGATCTCAGCGACGATATCGACCTGCTCGACGGTCACGCCATCGAGCGCGACATGGGCGCCATCGCGGATCTCGTTGACCTCGAGGATTTCGTGGCCGCGATCCTCGAGCTCGGCCGCCGCCCAGGCGGGAATACAGAGATCCTCACCCTCATGCAGGATGAAGTGCGGCTTGTGACCGTCGGCGCAGGGCTCGCCGCACTCGATGAAGATCAGGCGGCCGCACGGCGACCGCGGTGCGTCGGCGCGCGGCTTGATCTTGACATAGCGCATGTCATCATTCTCCTTGATGGACGCTGTCCGAAGGGACCTACGGAGCAACCTGGCCGCCAGCGGTCGCGCTGCCGGCGACGCTTCCAGGCAACGTATTGCCGCCGAGGGACAGCGAGCCATTCAGCGCCACCAAATATTTGGTGCAGCCGGACGCGACCGATCCACTGAAGGAGACGCCCGATCCCATTGCGACATTGGCGCCTGACCCGATGATCGAATACCAAGTCCCGATCGACGGCGTTCCCGTGATGGTGATGGTGACACTACCTGCCTGCGTCACCGAACAATTACCTCCGACCTGCAAATGGGTCGCCGCCGGCCCGGATATCGAATAGGCGCCGAAATTCATCGAGCCGCCGCCATGGTCCATCGAGCAGTGCGTGCCGCCGCTGCCGGCATCGCCAAAATCGCACGTGTCGAAGTCAGCAACCGCCGTCTGATGTGTCGCAGTCAGAATGGCATTCGTCTGGGCTCCGCGCGTGAATTTTAGATATTTGCAGATGACCTCGGCATTGTCCTGCACCAACAAGCAATAACCGTTCGCGCCGGCGCCCCAGGTGAAGTTACCGAGAACGGCCGCCTGAATGTTGAGATAGTTGAAGCCCGTCAACTGCCCTTGCAGGCCAACGGACTCATTCGAGGTTCCGGCCGGCTGCAGCGTCATGGGCGCGTTCTGCAGATCGAACTTGCGGTAGATATCGTCAACAGCCGCAGCAACCGTCTTCTTCGGGTCGGACAATAGCAGCCCGTCGCTGCCGTCACTGAAAGCGGCCGAATGCATGTACATCGTCAGACCCTGCGCGCGGTGACGCCGCACTTGGTCGGAGACCATGAGGCCGGATGTCCCCTGCCGAAATACGGTCAGGGTGTGGTAGGGCGGGATCTGGATCGTATCGCTGTCAGTGACGATCTTGTGGAAGCGTGTCGAGGCCTTTGGATTGTGAAAGCTGACCGCGAAGCCCGAACGGAGATTAGCGAGCGAATCCAGGGTGGCGGTGATCGACGAGCCGTCAGCCGGCAGCACGATCAGGGATTTGTGGTTGGTATCGTCGACCAGGCCGCCACCGGTCATGCCGATGACGCGGTCGAAGAAGTTGCCGACCTGGCTTTCGACCTCGGCCATCCACAATTGCATGTCGGCCTTCGGCACCTTCCAGGGCCCGGATGCCGGCACGCCATCGGTGACGAACAGGCGCCAGATCTCGGCGCCGAGCTTGGTGAAGGTGGACATCGCGGCTCCGAAAGTTGCGTCAAGAGTTACGTCGTCACGAACGCGCTGGCCGACCAGTCCGAGGTCACGCCGAGCGAGCGCTGGCTCGCGACCTCCAGCTCATAGGTCTGGCCGGTCGAGAAGCCCGCTATCACCAGGGTGACCGTGGTACCGTTCGACGACACCGAGCCGGACGAGGTCTGAACCCATGCCGCAACGCCGATGCGATAGCGCGTCACATAGGTCAGGTCGGCGCGCGCCGGATCATCAAAAGTCAGGGTGATTGTGCCGCCCGCAGCCGTGCCGGCCAGATGCTGCGGCACTGGCAACGTGTCGCCCGGATTGTCGTCACCGGTGGTCGGCTGCATGCCTTCCTCGGTGGCCGGATCCCATGCATCGATCTCGTTGGTGTTGACGGTCGTCCATTCGAACGTCAGCCGCGCCGAGGAGATGTCGATCACGGCCTTGCCGAGTTGGACGACGATATCGGCGAGATCCGGATGGCGATCGTCCTGAATGCGGACCCAGCGCTCGCCGAGCGCAAGGATGCCGTACAAGGTCGTCGTCACCGTGCCCTTCCGACGCGGATTGATCTGCGCGATCTTGCGCTTCATCAGCCGCCGGCCCTGGGAATGGCTCTGCACCCATGTCAGGTCGATGGTTTGCGAGCGCGTGCGGCCGCTCTCGAAGATCGCCGTCTCGTCGCGCCAGGCCAGCCCCGGAGATGATTTATACTTGTTGTCCGGATCGGTGAACGACCATTCCAGCGTGTTGACGCTGCTTTCGTCCTCGATCCCATTGTCGATCGAGAACGCCAGGATATGCCGCTGCGGCAGCGTCACCGCCGGCTCGCGGTACTTGCCGACCTTGATCGACAAGGTGCCGTCGCCGTTGAACGAGTACCAGCCGTCGCAGGCCGCCATGATGCCGTCGAGCACGGCCGCCGGCTCGGTCTGCGAATTCCACGATCCCGAGGCCTGGTAGCGCGGCTCGGTCGTGCCGTCACGCCGGGCCACCTGCTCATCGCAGATCGAGGCTTCGATCATCAGCCGGTCGAGCACCGGCGTGATACAGACGGCACGATCAAAGCCGAGGCCATGAGCGGCATTGGTGACGAAGTCGATCGCCTGCAGCACTGGATTGTAGCAAGGCCCGAGCGTCGCGATGTTGTCCGGATCCTGCCCCGGGGCCCGCGGGTCCCACACCGGCAGCCAATCGGCCACCGCCGACGTTTGCGGCAGGCCCTGCGGATACACCGTCGAAAAGTGATCGGCCTTGACGGGACCCGCGCTCATGAACAGGCTGGCGATGCCGTCGCCGCGATGCGCATAGGTCCACAGATCTGGCATAGCCTGGACCGGTCGGTCATAGGCCCGCTCGGTTGGCAGCCCCAGGCGATATTCCAGCACGGTCGGCGGAGAACCGCCGCTGGCCGGATTGCCGCCGGCGGAATATCTGAGGTCGCCGGCGCCGGGCGCCCCCGTCACCGAGGAATCCGGCAGCAGGTTGACGAGATCGTCGTGATAGTAGAATTGGATGAAGCGGCAGATCTGCCCTTTATGTAAAAGCTGGATCGTGTAAGCCGCGCCGTCCCGCACCTCGAATAGCGCGTAGTAGCCGGCGAGCCGGACACGGCCATAGGCATAGATGTGTGGCGGGATCGGCTGGCGCAGTGGCTGATGACCGTTCGAGGCCTTCGGCAGGTCGCGCGCGCTCGGCTGTCCCAGCAGGTACTGCAGGCCCACAGTGGTGGCGAGAATCGCCGCCGTGCCAACGATCGAGGCCGTGGCGGCCGTGACTGCGAACCCGGCAATCTCGGTGACACCGATCGCATTGAGGATGAGGAAGCCGATCGTCTCAGCCATTGCAGGCCGCCGATTGCTGGACGGACCATGCGCGAAGAAAAGGCGACGGTCCCGCAAGAATGCCGCGCTCGGTACGCACGAACCATAGCCCGCGGCTGCGAATCGCCATCGCACCGGCGATGCGCAGTCCACCCTTGCCGTTGGGAGCGGCCACCTCGAGCAGCGCCACGTCCCCGTCAGCCTCGCTATCGGTCTGCGCGAGGCCGAGCCGGTCGGCGATCATCTGCGCCCGCTGCAGGAACAGGTCGCGATCGAGTTGGAGCCGCAATGGCGAAATGAAACCATCGGCGAGAAAGGCCGCGCGCGCGTCGCGCCCGGTCGCAATGGCGATCCAGCCGGCGACGAACTCGAAACACGGGTCGGCCACCGCGGGCATGGCGCAGGTCGACGCGGCGAGATATTCGGCTAATAGCGCGGCCATTCGATGTTGACGCCCTGAGAGTAGCGGCGGATGCGCTCGCAGATTCGGTCACCGGGAGAGGACGATTGTTGATCGAAGTCCGAGAACACGGTCTGCCTTGAGCGGCGCCGGCCCGTCATCGCGGAACCGACGGACAGCTTGATGCTGCGCGTCGTGCTGCCGGAGCTCGCGTCGAGACTGGTCGTCAGCACATCGGCCTCGCCCTGGTACAGCCAGATCATGCCGGCGAAGGCGAGCTGCTGATCAAAGAAGCCGAGGCCGAGGTCGACGGTAGCCCCCTTGACCAGGTCGCTTTCGATCGCAGCGGTCTCCATCGCCACCCGCGATACGCCGGAAATGATGAAATCGACCCGGTCGGCAACGCCGTTGACCAGCTGCGTCACCGCCGGCACGTTCATCAGCTCGCCAAAGCCGCGATAGGTCACGTCGCCATCATCGGCATCAGAGATCGCGACCAAGCCGACACCGGCCCACAGCCGCTGCACCGGCGTGATGCCGAGCCGAAAGAAGATGCCGAGCCGCTGCTCGGCACGCTCGAGTTGCTGCGTCAAGGCGGTGGATACGATCACTTGTCTCTGTTCCCAAACGCTCGTCATCGCCGGGCTTGCGCCCAGCGATCCAGCGTCTTGCTCGGATGATGGCTGCCAAGGTCGAGCCTGGGCATGGACGACGAAGTGCGGTGCTAGATCCCCGGCACGAATTGCGAGTTGCCAGGCTGGCTGAAATCGAGCGTCGGCGCGATGGTCGGCGCGACCGGCGGCGTGCCCTGAATCAGCACCGCCGAATAGTCGAAGCTCTCGACGAACGTCGCCGTCGGCGATCCCCATTTGCGCAGCTGCAGCGACAGCTTCATGCTCTCGGCGTTGGCAATGCGCATCACGCATTTAGGTGCATCGAAATCCAGAGGCGTGAACGCCGGCGTCGCCTCGCGCAGGGGCGGCCGGATGGTGACGTCGGAGTAGCCGGTGACGGGATCGATTTTGACTTGGGCGATGCGATAGAGCCGATCGCCGAGATTGCCATGCCGGATCGAAAAATGCTCGCCACCCTGCAGAGGCGCGCCCTGCAGAAACAGTAGCCGCACCGAGGTGGCGCGCAGCCCGGCATCCTGCGCGAGGAAGGCGACCACGACGGGCTGTTCGATGCCCGTGCCGTCATCGAACAGCGTGCCGTCGTCGAGCGACACCGTTCCGTAGGAATACAGCGGCGCGCCGCCGACGACGGGCACCGGAAAGTAGCGCTTGTCGCACATCGGCAGAATGATGGTCGTCGCGCCGCTATCAAGCAGAGCCTCGAGCGCACGCCAGGCATGGACCTGCGGCTTTGTGCGCACCGGGATGCTGCCGAGCTCCGCGCGCCAGAGGCCGCCGACCGTGGTCTCCGCCATCGGCTCGAAACCGGCGCCGGTCTGACCGGACGAAATGGTGCGGCCGGACAGCTGCCATGTCAGCTGCGTCTCGCGCAACAACCCGGTCGGAAAGTGCAGGATCTGGCCCACGTCAGCTACCGAGCTGGCTATAGCGAAGGTTGCGGCCAGGCAGCGCAGTGTTGACCTGATGCATCAGGCGACGGTCGCGCATGTCGAGGATGGCCTGCAATTGTGCCTCGGTGAAGCTCGATCCGCGGGCATCGACGTGCGAGACGAGCGAGACGGCGCCCCCGCCGAGCTGCCGCGTCACGTCGTTCGGGATGACCTGCGCACCGCGCGGAAGATTGACCAGCTCCGGCCCTCGCTCGCCGACCATGGCAAGCCCGCCCGGCGCCGATGACGTGCCGTCGGCAAAGCCGGGGATGATGCTGGACAGCACCGTCGCGAATAGCGATTTCCCGCCCGCGGCCGACGCGTTGAAGAATGATCCGAAGACGTCGTTGATGGCCGCTTTCTCAAGCGTCTTGATCAGGCTGGAGAACACCTCGTTGGCGCTTTTGCCCTCGACGATCGCATCGGCGAACGCAGTCGACAATGCCGAGCCGACCTGCGAGGAGACCTTGTTGAGCTCAGCGAGCTTCTGGCTTGCCGCATCATAGGCCGATGTCGCCTGCCCGATCGCCTGCGATGACGACAGGAACGCATCCCGGTGAGCACTCGTCAGCTGGATACCGGATTGCTCCAACGCCTGCTGCGCCGACATCGAACCGCGCAGCGCCTCGTATTTGTCGATCTGCTCCTGCGTCACTTCGCCATGGTCGCGCATGATCGCGGTCAGCTCCTGGAACTCAGCGCGGAACTGCGCTTGCGCCGCATTGTTCTGGAACACGGCCGCCGTATCCGCCTTGAGCGTCGCCGTGCGCTTGGTCACTTGGTCGACGGCAATATCGAACTGATCACGAGCGCCGCTGTTCTCGGCCTTGCGCGCGGGAATGACACCGGTCCCGGTTTTCTCGTTTGCTGCGGCAGGCCTGGCCTGCGGCATTGGCACGCCCTCAGGAAAGGCCGCGGCCGACTTCAGTAGCTCAACACCGCGCAGCGCATTGGCTGCCTGCTGCGCCTTGTCGCGCATCTCCTCGAGCCCCGCGATCAGGGCGGGATCCTGCTTATCCGCACTGAGCGATTTGTAATGCTCGATCACGCGATTGAGCTGCTCGAAATCCTGCGGCAGGCCGGCCGCATCTTTGCGCAGGATGTCGAGCGAATCCGCGACCGCGCTGAAGGTGCCCTGCCCGGATCCCGCTTGAACGTTGCTGGCGCGGTTGATGCCGTCCATCAGCTTGGCCGCGCGATCGACCAGGTCATCAAGCCAGGAGGCGACGTCGGCTGTCACCGCCTTGAACTGCAAGCCGAGCTGGTCGGCTGATTTCTTCCAGGCATCGTCGAAATTGCGCGCCTTGGCGATGGTCTGACCGTCGATAACGACGCCAGCCGCATTAGCGCTTGCGGCAATCGCCTCGAATGCAGCCGGACCGCCCTTCAGCGCGTCGACCCACCCAGCCGACAGACCCAACATCTGCGCCGCCTTGGTCTTTTCCGGGATGGAATCGAACCGGCCGAGCAGTTCGGCGGCAGCCTTCAGCAGGCCGTTGAGGTCCATCACCGCCCCGTTGCGGTCGCGATATTTGATGTTGTTGGCGTCGAGGATCTTGGTCAGCGAATTCTCGTTGATCTTCGCATCCGCCAGCAGGTCCGCTACACGCTTCAGATCGGCCGATGCCTCCGACGACGACACACCGCCTTGCGTCCCCACGAATTTGACCTGCTGAAACCGCTCGGTCGTTTGCCCCACATAGTCGGCCTCTTTGCCGATGCCGGCCAGCTCCGCGTTAACGGCTTTCAGTCCCGCCAGCATCGCACCGAGAGAACCCGTCGCTCCGGCCAGCACGGTGCCGAGCGCAGTCAAGCCGCCGAACCCAGGATTGAGGCCTGCGAACGCGCCCTCGATCCGGCTGATCGCGGAATCCGCGATGTTGCCGGCCGAGTTCATGTCGGAGGCGAACTGGTCGAGCCTGGCGCCGAGCTGAACGACGAGATCGGTCATGCGCTTCCCATGCATGCGCCTTCGAGCAGCGCATCGAATTCAGCGTCGGACGGAGGCTCGATTTTCTCTTCGCCACCGTTCGCTTTGTTGAAGCCCTCGACGCAGACGCCGAGCTGCCAGAACGAACAGCGGTCGACCTGGTCCGGCGCGAACCCTAAGGCGGCGCCCGTGCCGTAGATGCGTCCGAAGTCGATGGGGGCGTCGGGGTCTCCGTCGTCACCGGCTTTTTTTTTGAGTCTTCGTCGTCGGCGCCCCCAATCGGCCCGGTGAAGCCGGCCGTCAGGATCAAGAACGCCGGGCGCATATGCGTCAGCGGCGGATAGCGGTCGACGTCGTCGAAATAGGTCCGCAACAGACGGTGAGCGTCCTTCGGCTCCATGCCACCGCCGACCAGGCCAAGCCGGAGGATGTCACGGACATCATCCGGCCAAGCATCGGAGGTACGCAGCGCATTGAGCAGGCTCATCGGGCCGACGATGCCAGCGCCGAGTTTGATGCGCCTGAGATTGACGCACTCCTGAAGTTCGCGAAACTGGCCGATCGCCAGCCTGAAACGATGCTCGTCATCACCCCAGAATATCGTGACGCCGCCATCCACGCTCATGTGACCTGCTTGCCCTTGTACGTCGTCTGCACCTTGGCGGCCCCGCGATGGCCAACGGAAATGACCACCTCGTTGTGCCGGCCAGGGGTCATGACGTAGTTGTTGTTTTGCATCGTGCGGCGGACGGTCTCGTTCTCGCGGATCGTCTCTTCCAGCGTCTCGCGATACTGCGGCAGGCCGCCCATGCGATAGAACCTCGCCGTATGATAGAAGAACGGCTTGGGCTCCTGGTTGGTGGTGCCGAACTCCTCGGCGAGGGCGTAGTCGAAGCCGTCCTTCATTGTCGTCGGGCCGCCGGCCATGATCAGAACGGTCACCCGGCTGCCGTCAGAACTGGTACGATCCTCAAACCGCACGCTGGCCTGCAGCGTGCCGCTCACATTGTGCTCGATCGCACGCTGGATGTCGCCGACAAGTTCCGCGCCTTGCGCGAGCGCCAGCTCATGGAAGTTTTTGCGCACATTCTTGACCAGGTCGGCATTGGCCGCCTTGAAGTTGCGCAGGGATGCGTTGTTGGAAGCCATCGCGGCCCTTCCATCCGAGATCGCCGGGCCGAGCCCGGCGATGACTGTTACGACCCTGGCACCAGCAGCGGCGGGATCTCGCCGTCGCTGTCGAGCGTCACATCGAAGGTCACGCGCTGGCCGCGCTGGCCGGTGATGTTGAGCTTGGTGCACTTGTACGGCCCGATCGAGACACGATTGCCGAGCGTCACCTTGACGTTCTTCGTCACGCCCGAGGTGGCCCACAGCTCCCAGGTGTCGTAGTCCTCGTCGGCGACGACGCCGGCACCGGAGAGCGATGCCGAGCCTGATACGATGTCGCGATCGAGCCAGGACAAGGCGTCCGGATCGTCGCAGTCGGGCACGTTAGTCTCGTTGGCGGCGAAGGTGCGGTTCAGGCTGCGCGAATTGAGACCGCAGGGCGAAGCAAAGGTCTCCGGCGTCGCGCCGTCGCCGAGCTGAAGCAGGAATTTGGAAAACGAAAGAGTTGACGCTTTGGTCATCGACGGCGCTCCGGAGGTTGGTTCATGGCGTGGCGGAATCAGCGCCAGGCGCTTACGACGAAGACGCGATCATCGTGACATGGTAGTTTGCCGCCCCGGCAGAGCTGCAGGCGACCTTGAGCAGGTCTCCGGTCGCAGCGGTGACCGTCCAACCGGTCCGGCTGGCGAACACGGCGCGGTCGCCCGGCTTCAGGTCGATCGTATAGGTCGCGCCGGAGAACGGACCATTGAACGTGTTGGAGGCCGCGCCGCCGATAGTCAGGACGCCCACAGAGCTTTCAAGATTGTCGATGACGATGGCCTTCACCTTGGCAGCCGCGATGGTCTGGCCGAAGGCATCGACCAGCGCGCCGGCCATGTCGAGGTTCTCGTTGGTCGACGCGGACAATGCGCGATCATCCGAGAAGGCGATGTCGGCCTTGCCGTAGCCGGAGCCGTAGGAGAACACGATATCGGCGAGATCCGGAATGCGGTCCTGAACGTCGCGGCCATCCAGGCCCTTCTTGGCGAACACGGCAATCGAGGCTTTCACCGTGGAAGTCTGAGAGGTCGACATGACGAGGCGTCCTTCTGTGAGAGAGCTGGGTTCACGCGTTGGCGTCAGTGAGGATGGCGAACTGATACACGCCGTGCTTGGTCAGGCCGTCAGGATCTGGCAGGGTACGTGCGCTCTCCAGGAGCAGCGACTGCACAGCGCCATCCGACAGCATCAGGTCCTGGTCGTGGAGCGCGGCGATCACATACTTGCCGATGCTGCGCACCGCATCCGAGCCCTTGAATCGGTCCCAGCTATGCAGCGTGACATGCGCCGTCGCCGCATCCGTCGCCTCGCCCAGCTCTGGCAGCACCTGCACCTCGCCGATCGACAGATACGGAAAGGTCGGGTTGTTCGGGATGCGATCGTAGCAGCGATCGGCGACCAGCGCGGCGAGGTCAGCATCGCCAAGCAGCTTCGCCTTGATGGTCTCAACCAGTGACGTGGTCGGATCGGTCAGCATGCTCTAACCCACGCACTCCAGATTGATCCGCACGAGCTCGCCGCCGATAACCTTGGCATCGCAGACCGTAATGACCCGTGGCCGCTCGCCCCGGATGATCACATCGTCCGTATCATTCTCCCGCGGAATCCGCGGATCGGCATCCGGCTGGTCGGCGAGCACAGCCCCGGGCCAGCCCGCCTCGTTGATCTGCGTTGGTGACAGGATCAGCGAGTACTTGGTCAACAGGATCCCCGCCGGGCTTTGCCCGATCACCTGCCGATCGACCCTCGCCCGGCAGGTGACGGTCGCGAAGGTCTCATTGGGAGCTTCGCCGAACCGGCGCCGGAGATTGATGTCCTCGCCGGCCACGCGCAGCGCGCGGTCGAGGGCAGCGATCAAAGGGGACATGGGCGCCGCCGCATGTTGTAGGGCCGCAAGCGCGCCGGCCGCGGCGAGGGCCGAGGTCCATCTTCTGGACCATATCCGCGCAGGCGCTTCAGATAGTCCCTGCGCATGGTCGAGCGAGCGGCGCACGGGAGCAGCAGCCGGTGAAATCCGACACGAGCGCGCGCACGCGATCGATTGATGACGATTGCCGCCATGGTCAAGCCGGCTCGCGATCCGAAAGGGCGCCCAGGATGGCGGCGCTGCGCGCTTCGGCAGCGGCTCGTTCGAAATGGAGTTCCGAAGGCTGGCCTGCCGGCACGATGACCCGCTCGCGCGTCAGATAGCCGCCGACCGTGACGTCCTTAACCTTCACGAGGCGCTGGCTGCCGTAGGCCTGCTGCTCGAACACGATACTGACAACGGGTATCCCCGGCCGCAACACGCCATCCTCGCACTCGGCCGGCAGCACGCCGTTCAGCCACGCCTCCTCGATCAGGAGACGAACCGTATCGCAGTGCTGACAATCAAGGCTGCCGACCACGGACAGGCCTGCGTCGGCGAGAACCGAGATGTGCGGCAGGACCATGGACGTCATTTCGATGACGGCGCGCTTCATGAAAGGATCCTCGTCAGGCGATCACCGGCACCCGGTAATTGTCGAGCAGGTCGGTGATGTCAGGTGGCATGTTCCCGGCATCCGCGCCGGTCGCGACCCAGCGCTGATAGGAGCGCACGCCGGGGATATCCTCGCGGGTGATCTTCTGGTCGACACCCTTGTTCAGCCAGCGCGAGGTCACCATGCGGATGACCGCATCGGCGACGTCGTCGGGCACGGCGTCAAAGCCCGCATCGTATTGCGCCAGCTTCGGCTTGATGTTCCATGTGCTGCGGTCGCCCGCAGCGTTCAGCCTGATCAACTGTCCGACCGCGGCGTCGAGCAGATAGTCCGTCCCTGCAACCAGCGCCGTGCCGTCCTCGGTCAGGGACGCGATCGACTTCACCGGCCACATCGACAGCTGCAGCACGTCCGATAGGCCTGACAAGACCCGCGGGACAGGGTCGCGGTCGGGCCGGATATCATCCTTGAGCGTCTCGATCGCGAAGGTGCGCCGATTGCAATATTGCAAAGCCGCCTTCGAAGCGCTCTTCACATAGCGCGTGAGAACGGTATCGCCCGACGTGTCGGTGATGTCGAGTTCCTGCTTGACCACGTCCAAGGTGACCAGGTCGGTGCTGACCGGCGCCGACACCACCGTCGTGATGATCTTCAGCGGCATCGCTTACATGCGCCTGGTGATCAGGGTCAGCACACGATCGGCGCCTTGATTGACCGGCGACGCCGACGTGCCCGACCGCACCCTGATGTAGTTGACGCCGCGCCAGATCGCGGGATCGAGCGCGATGAACTGTCCCTGGGCCGCCGTCACAGCCACGGCGGCCGAGCTGGTCTGCAGCTCGAGCCAGGTGGCGCCGTTGTCAACGCTGGCCTGGAACGACAGCCCGGCCGGCGTCCACGCTGCGGGCATGGCGATGCCGCACAGCGTGCCGTCGCCGAGGCCGATATCAGCCGACAACGCCACCCCGTTCAGGATCGTGACCGGGATAGCCGCAAGATTGATAGCCATGGCTTTCAGCCCTCTAGCGAGGCCCAGGGGCCATCGGCCGCAAACTGAATCGAGAAGCGCTGGCCGACCCTGCGGACCCCGAACACGGAGCGGCCGCGCACGATGTCACCGACGGCGACGTCGGCAGGCAGGTCGCCTCCCTCGGCCGGCGGCGCCTCCTGGATTGACGGATCGATGGCCGGTGGAAGTGCGCCGCCGGCTTCGGTCGTGGCTTCATCGGTCATGGCATGGTCTCCAGAGCGGATACGGAAAATGACGGGCGCGCTCTCGCGCTTGGCTTGCGCCAAGCACTGGCGCGCGGTCGCAGAAGCCGCCAGCGCGGCTTCAGCGGTTGGCCCAGATGTCGACCTTGTCGACCACGAGGGTCGCGACGCCGGTGCCCGACGGCTTGTAGACCGCGAAGTACGGCTGCAGGATTGCGTTGGCGCCGGTCGCGGCATAGCCGATTGAGTTGTTGGCGTTGATGCGCGCGCCATCGAGATAGAAGGCGACATCGGTGACGTCGCCCACCTCGATGCGGAACACGTGGAAGCCGGTGTCGAGGCTGACCGCGGCGCCGGCATTGCTCGCGGCGATCGCGCTCTGCGTGGTGCCGTCCTGCGAGCGCACCAGCAGGTTGGCATTCGCGGTCGCGCCAAACTCAAGGTACTTCACGTTGTTGTCGGGGCCGTCGATCCAGGCCGCGGCGAGGCCCATCACCATCTGCACGCCGGCGGCCGAGGGCGGCACCGTCAGCGCGGCGCGGGCTTCCCAAACCGCCTTCTTGGTGACGTCGATGGCGAGGTTGTCGTTGAAGTAGAGGACGGCATCCTGCTTCTCGCTGGTCGCGGTCAGCGCCAGCTGCACCTGACCGCCGCTGGCGTTGCTGATCAGCGCCACGGTCGGCGGCGCGGCGCCGACGATCTTCTTGACCCAGGGATAGCCGGCCGTGGGCGAGCCGGCCACGGGGATGCCCGCCGTGTGGCCGGCGCCGATGAACTCCTCCATGAACTGCAGCGGCGCCATCGGCGCGACCGTCTCGAAGTTCTGAGCGGGGTCGAAAAACGTCTGGATGCCGTTGCGATATCTGGCAGTCGTGGACATCGGGGATCTCCTATCCGGCCGGATGGCCGTCATGATGACGGATGAGGGAGAGAGGCAGACGCCGCGCCTGCGCAAATTTGCGCAGGCTTTGCCGGGACGAGAATGTGCGCAAGCGCGGCGCGTCGATCGCGATCAGTTGGTGAGCGGCGACGGCGGCGAGGTCTGCTCGAACGAGCCGAGGATGAACAGCTCCGCGGCGGTGATGTTGGCGGCATTGGAGGCGCCGGTCTGCAACGCGATCGACACGAAGCCGTTGTTCACGTCCATGCACTGCTCGGGCACGATCTCGAACACCACGATCTTGTCCTTCACTGCCGCTGAGGTGGTGAAGTTGGCCGCATCGGTCTGCTTGGCGCCGGGCGCGGCAATCGCCGCCGTGTCGGCATTGGACCAGATCGGCGTTGCCGTGATCGCCTTGGAGCTCGTGCCGGATACGTCCTTGGCCTGCAACGGCGTCAGCTGCACGGTCGCGGCATTGCCCTGGTTGACGTGGGCGACGATCCAGGCCTTCACCGCATTCTTGAGCGAGAAATAGCCGGAGGTGCGGCCGGCGGCGTCGGCGGCCGGCGCGAGCATCGCGGTCGGCGGAATCTGATAGGGCAGCGAGAACTGACGTCCCATGGTGAGTGGTCCTTTGCGGTTGTTCGGCGCTCCACCAGCAGCGCCGGTGCTGTCGACAAGGGATCGCGACGCGCCCCTACCCTGTACAAACGACAAAGCCCGCGCAGGCAGGACCGGCGCGGGCTTTGCGGTAGCGCTGGCGACGAGCTGGCGCTCGCGCCAGTCGCGTTCTGGACGGCGCTAGCGCGCTGCCAGGGCAACGAAGGGCGAGCGGGTGGTCGAGCCCTTGAAGGGCGCAAGCGGCTTGTGCCACATCGGCTTGCCGTCGACGCGATAGGTGACGCGGAAGCGCATCTGATCGGTGTCGAAGGCGACGTGCATCGAGCTCGCCATCTGCACGCCGTTCTTGTCGACCATGGTGTACTGACTGAGGTCGACCAGCGCGATGTCGCCGACCGCGCCGAGCGCCGAGTTGTACTCGGTCGGGATGATCGGGCGGCCCTTCAGGCTGGCATAAGGCGCGGCGGAGATGCCGCCGGGCGGCATGTAGACGAGCTCGCCGCCGGTGCCGACCGGACCGTTAAGCGCCGCGAGCTGGGACTCGACATCCTGGTTGTAGAGCCAGACCGCATTCTTGCGGCTGCGGCCCCAGCAGGCCTGCCACATCTTGTCGATGTTCTCCTTGACGATGGTCGCGGCCGCCTGGCCGTTCTCCTTGGCGATCTTGACCAGGGCATCGCAGTTCAGCACGCCGAGCGGCATGCCGGCGCCGGTGCCCTCGAAGATCGCATCCTCGGTCATGAACATGACTTCCTCGGAGAATGCCATGCCGAGGATCGCGGTCAGCGCCGTCTGATCGGCGAGCAGCTCATCGGTCACGGTCGCGCGCGAGATCAGCTTCTTCAGGTCGAACTCGACCAGGCGGAATTTCGGCGCGCTGTCCGTGACCGCCGTGCCTTCCGCGCCCCACTGCGAGGATACGCCGCCCCAGCGGCTGCCGGTCGCGCGCGAGCTTTCGTCGACGCCGGGCACCTTGAGGCCGTTCGCATTGGCCGAGATCGGAATCTTGTTCACGCGCTGCAGGATCTCGCCCATGTCATGGGCCAGCATGAAGATCGAGGCCGCAAAATCGACCTGGACCAGGAAGCCGCCGCCGGTCGGATCGACCTCGCCCATGCCGCTCGGCGCACGCGTGAACTCGGTCGGCGCGCGCACCAGCCGGGGATCCGTGGCCGCGCCCTTCGAATTGTAGTGCTGCGCGATCGCCTGCAGCTGCTCGCCGAGGCTTGAAAACGCCTTGGTGCGATCGATGGTCAGGTTGAGTCCCTTACGGGCGATCGACAGACAGTCGTCGAAATCGATCTTGCGGCCTTCGCGGCGGCCGTGGGCCTGCGCCTGCTTGGCGAGGCCGAACATCGTCGCGACGCTGCGGGCTTCGAGCACATCCGTCGCCCCCTCGGCGCCTGGCGCGTTCACCGGGCGGGCCAGACTGGCGGCACGCTCCTGAGCGCGCTGCGCGCGACCGATCTCGGCCTCGAGGTTCGTCACCTCGAGCTCGACCGCCTCGAACTGCGCCGGGTCAGCCACGATCGCCGGCATGTTCAGTTTGTCGACCGCCCGGCCCAGGGCCTGGCGCAGTTCAGTCAGCCTGTCCATGTGTTCTCCTCCGATGGACATGTGAAGCCGCATGCCATGCGGCGGGTGACCCTCGGCAGGGCGCCGGAGGGAAGGCGGAAAGTCGGTTTGCGGCCTCAGGCCGCCGTGAGCGCGAGCCTTCGCTTCAGCGCGCGGGCGCGACGCTCGCGCAAGGCGGTTGCAGCGTCGTCCGCCGCGGCTGGCGCCGGCGCTGGAACGGCGCGCGTCTCGTCCTCGTCCGGATCCTCGCTGGCGGAAGACGCCTGCTCGAACACACCGCGGACCATCTCGCAGCCCTTGGTGAGGCAATCATGCGCGTCGCGCAGCGTCTGCTCGTTGGCGGCCGACAGCACCTTGCCGGCGCGCGTCTGGATGGCTGCAGGCGCCTGGCGCTGCCGGGCGCGGCGACCGAGCGCTGCCAGGCGCGCCAGCGCCTTTTGCGCCGGCGTGAACTGCGCCGTTTCGACCGGATCATCAGCCATGATGGCAGCGTCATCCTCATCCTCGCCGCCGAGCAGCTCGGCCACCTCTTCGGCGGTCATCGCGACCAGCACGGCGCCAAGCTGCTGCAGCGCGCCGGCGAGCTGGGCCGGGACCTCGCTGCCATCGCCTTCGTAGTCGGCTTCCCAGGCGACGCAGTCGCTGAGATAACCGAGGGAGTCGAGCAGACCGGCCAGCCAGGAGACCTCGTAAAGGCCCTTCGCGCTTGGCGCCGCATAGTTCGCCGTGAGACCCAGGCGCGCGACGTCGATACCGGCTGCCTTCGCCTGGATCAGCGCGTTGGCATTCGCCGGCACCGGCACGATCGAAATCTCGACCAGCTCCTGCTTCTTGAAGTCGATCCCGCCCGGGCGCGACCGATCCTTGGATGCGACCCAGTCGATCGGCTGAAAGCCGACGCTGACGGTGCGAAGGAAGCCCGCCTTGACCATCTGGAATACGGCTTCGGCGTTCGGATTCACATCGCCGGACATGAACTCGATATCACCGACCAGGCGATCACCCTCCATGCGCACATTGCTGGCGCGGCCGATGACGTTCTCGACCGATGATGTGTCATGGCCGAACAGCGCGACCGGATTGGCGTTGAAGGCCTCGAGCACCCAGCCCCGCGGATTGATCGTGTCGCCGTAGCGATCGACGCTGCCGTCCGAGAACACGAACGACACCGTGCGGCTATCGCCATCGGCCTGCACTTGCGCCTGGCCGTCGGTCGCGAAGCGCACGGCGACGCCGGGCTTGTGGCCGAGCTTCACGCGGCGCTGGAATTCGGTGATGTCGACGATGGTCCTACGCTTCATGCGCCTCTCCTGGATTCCAGCAAACGCTCACACCGCCGGCGCATCCTCGGCCGGCCGGCCGGCTTCATCCGGCTGGGTGCCGGTCGATTGGCTGCCCGCCGCCGCCATGTTCTGCGGGAAGTGCAGCTTGGCCGCCTCGCCGCCAATCGGGCTCCAGCCGAGATCGATGCGGGCCTGGTCCGGCGTCGCCATCATCGACATGATGGCGGTGCGCCAATCGTTGATGCGGCTTGTAAGGTCGGCCTCGGTCAGCGCGCGGTAGTCGAACATCACGGACAACCGGTCACGGCGCAGCGCGAAGGTCTGCTTATACTTCGCGCTCCAGCGGTTGGTGTAGCCGGTCAGCGTATAGTTGACATACTCCTGACCCTTTTGCGCGAGGTTGCCTTTGGCCTCGCGATCGGTGACGCCGAGCATGTGCAGCGGCACACGGAAGATGCGGCCGACCTCCTCGACCTGAAACTTGCGGCTGTTGATGAAGTCGAGATCCGAGGACGACATCGACAGCGACTGGAATTTGAGACCATCCTCGAACACGGCGGTCTTGCCCTGGTTGGCAAGCCCGGCATGCATGTCTTTCCAGTCCTGCGCCATGCGCTTGGCGGCTTCGGCGCCGAGCTTCTTGTCGGTCGTCAGGATGCCGCTCGGCTTGGCGCCATTGCCCATCCAGCGCGCGGCCTGATGCTCCTGCGCGATTGTCAGCGCAATTGCCTCCCGCGCCAGAGTGATGCGCGAGGCACCGAGCAGGCCGTTGGAGGAGAAGCCGCGAATGTGCAGCATGTCTCCGGCCGGAATGAGGTACGGCAGGCTGCGCAGCTTGGCCATCATGTGCAGGCCATTCGGCGTGATGCGGTAGAACAACTCGCCGGTCGGCGCCTCCCACAGCGCGCACCAATCGGGGTTGACCGGGATCAGCTCCACCGGGCGGCCGCGGCCATCGCGGAGGATGGCCGCATAGGCGTTGCCGCGCAGCACCAGCGCGACCTGCATCATCTCGCGGAATTCGAGCCCGTTCATGTAGTCGTTGGGCTCCTGCAGCAGATCATACAGGTAATGCCCTTCGAACTCGCGTGGCTCCTCGCCCGGATTGGATTGATACAGCGACCACGGCAGCTTGGCGACGTCCTCGGCGAGGATCGTCACCGCGCTCATGACGGCCGTCGCGTTCAACGCCGTGGCCTGGTTGATCGCGACGCCCGTCACAGACTGTGCGGTGGCAAGCGACGGCCCCCACAGCAGGGATTCGATATTGGCATCGCGCGTGCCGCTCGCGACGCGATCATCACGCGCGCGCATTAGGTCGAGCAGCCGGCTGAAGACGCCCATTCGATCAAGCCTCGAACATGATCAGGCCGCGCTCGGCGGTGTAGACGGAGCCTTGCGGCTCGGGATTGCGCACCATCACCGCGACCGCGTTCATCATCCCGGCCCAGGGGTCGATCTTGGCGTCGCCGGCGTTCTGCTTGGTGGCGCGGATGGCCGTTGCGGTCGGCTCGATCTTCACGTTGCCCACGCACCAATCCATCAGCGCCGACTTCGCGTGCCGCATCGACAAATCCGGCTTACGCTGGCCTTCCGGCACGCACCCGTTCTCGAGCCTGCGCTCGGCCGTCTTGATCGCGGTCATCATGCCGAAGCCCTGCGGCGCGCCGATCAACAGGCCGTTCTCGACCGTGACGTCGATCGCCGTGAGCGCCTCGACCATCTCGCCGAGGCCGGCCGGATCGACGGAGACCGCGCCGAGCAGGCCGCGGTCCTTCACCGTCTTGATCAGTTCGACCATAACGGCAATGTCCTCGCCTGCATGTTGGCAGATCGTGAGCTCGCCGGCGGCCTCGAAATCCCGCAGCCGCGAGGCGATCGACTGGCGGCGCTCCAGCACGCTCTCGTGACACCAGGCTCGCGACCAGGACAACCACTCCTTGGTGACCTTGTGCCGGCCGAGGAACGAACCGCCGTAGAGGTCGTCGAGGCCGCCGCCGTCGAGGCCGGCGACGATGACGTCACATACATCGAGCAGCCACTCGAACGTGATCGCCTCGTCTTCGGATCCGGCCCAGAACTCGGCGCCGGCCCAGGCATCGGTCTTCAACCCGGTGCCGATCTCGATGTTGAGATGCTGCGAGACCCAGATGGTCTCGGTTTCCTTGTTGACCTTGCCGTTGTTGTCGTAGTCCTCGATCAGGCGCAGCGGATCGATCGAACGGCCGATGTTTGGCAGCAGCAGCGGCCAGTTGCGCTTGTCGCGCCAGAACGTCTGGTCCTTCTGCAGCTCCAGCGGAAACTCATAGAGCACCGGCAGCAGGATCGGCGACGGGCCGCCCTTGCCGTCGCGGATGTTGCGCGCCTTGGTCAGCTCCGTCTTCCACAGACCGGCCGGCTGCTCGTCCGACTGCGTCGTGATCATCAGGAGCTGGCCGCCCTGCATCGTGATGCCGCCACCGCGGATCTGCTGCATCACGGCCGCGGCCTTGGCCTTCTTGCCGAGCTCGTGCACCTCGTCGATGATCGTCAACACGGGAATTTCGCCGGTGACGATCGTGGTGTCGAAGCTTTTGACGTCCAGCTTCGTCTCAGTCTTTCGCCGCGTGATGCATTTCAGGTGGTCCTGCACCTTGAAGATCGCGTCGAGGCGGCTGTCGAGCCGGATCATGCCCTGCGCCTGGCTGAAGCAGCGTTCCGAGATGTTCTGGCTCGGCGCCACGATCAGCATCTGGCGGCTCGGCGCGTCCTCCATGTAGAGCGCCGTCAAGCCGAGCGCGGCGGCGTTGGTCGTCTTGCTGTTCTTCTTGGGCACCATGCACAGCAGCTCCCAGACGAGCCGGCGCTTGGTGACGGGATCCTCCGAGGCGAGGAACGCGACGAGGATGTCGCGGAACCAGTCGCCGCAGGCTTCCGCAAGCGGCGGGTTGCCGGCGACGTCGGGCAGCCTGAGGCGGTTGAAGAACGCCAGCGCCTTGGCCGCCCGCTTGGCATTGAACGGCACACTGGCCATCGGTGTCTGGCCGGCCTGAATCTTCTCCCACCAATCCGGGCAGGCGAAGCGCGGCAGCGTCTCAGTGGACGGCCGCATGCTGCGACGCTTCCTCCTCAAGCTCGGCCATCAGGTCCGCATCGGCATCGATCGCGCGCTGCTGGTCCGCGACCTTTTTGCCCGGGCGCGTCGTCTCGCTGGGCTTCGGATCGGAGCCCATGGAGCGCTCGGCTTCCATCCGATCGCTGCGATCGAGGTAGGAGCGGAATTCCTTGATCGCAGGAACGCTGCCGGCCTGGACGCCTTCCCACAGCTTCATCGCGATGCCGGCTTCGAGCCGGTCGCGCGCAACCTCCCGGAATTTCAGCTCGGAAAAATAATGCTTCCGGAGCGTCGGCAAAGTCACGTACAGCGCGGCCGCGATCCGCGGATTGCTCCACCCGAGCGCAACTAACATGCTGACACGATTCCGGTTTTGCTGCGTCGGAATATGCTCCGGCCGCCCCCGCTTCCCCCAATTGGCCGGCACCGGGTCGCCGAAGAGGTCAAAAACTTCGGCCATGAAGAAAAAAATCCCCGAATGAGGAAACGTGCGGTTGGGAAAGGGGTGTGGTTGGGGATTTTAACCCCCTACCCCGTGGCGGGCGCGGCGGGCGGCGATGCCCTTGCGAGTGTTGTGAGCGACGCAGAAGCATTGGCCGTTGGCGTCATCGTAGAGGGCGCCGCCGTCGGCGCGCTCGATGATGTGGTCGGCGACCATGCGATGGCCGGTTGCACGTGAGCGCGTGCAGCGCTGGCCATCCTCGACCTTCTCGCAGCGCCAGCCTGCCCGACTGCACACGCGCTCGGCCCAGGCCCTGTGCTCTGTCGTCAGCAGCTCCGGATCGGCGCGCTTGGGTGGGGGACGGACAGTGCGGCCATCGCTCTTGGGCACCAGAGGCGTGAGCTTCTTGATCATGGAAGGAAGCCGCCTGCGCTTGGTTACCGAGGCAACCTCAACGCAGGCGGCCCAAGTCCAGGGAGGAAACGCCCCAAGAAGGGCACTCACACCCTAGAACGACAACGCCGCCGGCATGGCTGCCGACGGCGTTGCGTCCCGATCGATACACCCGAGAAGGCCAAGAGAGCCGGCCGCCTCCCAAGCGGTTCAGCGCTCTTACAAATGCGAAAGCCCCGGACGGTGCCGGGGCTTCAATCTCATAGCTCCGCTTTAAGGCGAGATCGCCCGCGCGATGATCGTGACCTGATCACCTTCGATCCGTTGCTTCGGCTGGATCCGCTTGCACCGGCTCGATCTGGTTCGCATTGAGCTTGACGCGAACCGTGCGCCTCATCAGTTCGGTCAGTAACGTGATTCGTCCCCGCTCGTCTACAGCGTCGACCCGGCCCTTCATGCCGCCGAGCACCTCGTCCACAAGCACACTGACCTCATCGCCGACCTTCGGCAGGTAGCCGGTCTTGCGGCCTTTGGCGCGCAGATAGGCATCCCGCTCCGACGCCTCGATGCGCCGAACCGCCTCCATCGCGATCGGCCTGAGATAGGCTTCGTGCTCGCCGAAGCGCATCAGTGGATGCGACCGCATTCCGGGCGTCAGGCAAAGCGCCTGATAGTTCCGATCGAAGTCGCGATCCGCCGGCACGAACAGAATGCCCGGAAACAGCGGCACCACGACATCTGGATGCTCGGCTCCCGCCGCCTGACGGCGCGCCGAGATGCGCCCCGCACGGTAGATCGTCGGGAGATAGAACGGGATCTTGCGCAACACCAGGTTTGCCTGGGCGGTCATCTCCCGGTTCGGCTCCGTCATCAACACCAGCCATTCACGCGCATCGACCGGAGCGCCGACCGGGCTCGCGACGATCGGACGGACCGCCTCGTTGATCTCTTGCATCGCCAACATCGTCTCTCCCCTGCTCACGTGAAATCCGCCGCATCCTGCTCGGTCATCGCCGGCTGCGGCGAGCCGGTGGTGGTGGTGTAGATCGTGCCGTCATGGCTCGGAGGCCATGGCCATGGCGCGCGGGCGCCCTCGCGCAGGTGATTGCGCACCTGCACCGTGACCGCCTCGCGCATCAGCCCTTCCCAGGCAGCCGCCTGTTGGCGCGTCAGTATCGGCCAGCCATCGCGATCCCTCGGAGCCTCGGCGAGCGCGCGCAGCCGCGCCGTGATCGGCCGCTGGTAGTTCAGCAGCCCGTTGCGGATCATGAAGCCGCGCAAAGCCTGGCCGGCGCCCGCGATCGTGTAGGCCATCGAAATCGCACGCGCCTCGGCGCTTTCCAGCGGATAGGCGCCGGCGATCGAGACCCGCGCACCGTCGCCCTTGGGCACGAAAGGCAGCCACTGCGCCCATCCGGCCACGTCACGGATGAACGATGCGGCAGCGACCTCCGCGGGACGCTTGGACTGCGCAGCAACCCATGCCCGATAGCCCCTTGCCGAGGCGATGCACGCCGGCCGCTGATCGCTCGGCGTGCGCTCCCAGGCCGCCTGCGCCGGCGCCATCTTCGGGATGACACCCCACACCTTCGCGAACTCATCGAAGCCTTCGGCAGCGGACAGCCCCCCGCCAGGGGGGTTGGGGGGAATCTTAGATTTGGAATCAGATTTGGAATCCTCTTGCATTCCCACGATTGGGAATGGCTCAGTCCCACCAGTGGGAATGGGACGTGCACCGCCATTCCCACTGGTGGGACCAGTCTCATGGTGAGACTGGCCGGCGGAGCCGCCAAAAGCATCTTCCAACGTGTTGTCATCGCTGACGATTTCGGCGTCGACGACATCGCCCTCGGCGCCAGTCTCACCATGAGACTGGCCGGCCTCGTGTTCGTCGATATCGAAATTCATCGTCAGATTGAGCCGGATGATCGGCCGCCGCGCGCCGTCCTGCAGCACGATCATCGTGCGCTCGCACAGCCCGAGATCGATCATCGTGTTCATGTGGCGGAACAGGCTCGACTTCGACAGCCGCGTCTTGTCGACCAGATAGGTCCACCAATGTTCGCGCCCGCGCCATTGCGCGAACGCCACGCCTTCCGGATCGGCGCAGTTCGCCAGCACGAGCAGGATGAGCTGCTCGTGCGGCAGCTTCATCCGTTGCTTGCTGGCCCAGGTCACAGCTTCCCAGCTCACGTCTCACCCTGTTGAAAAGTCTGATAACGGGGACGGCCTCGCGGGCCGCCGCTCACGCGCGATGACGCAACATTGTCGACATGGCAGGCTGCGATCGTGCGCAGCCCCGCCTCATTGCCTACTCAGCTCTCGCCAGTGCCAAATCCAGCGGCACACGACATGCTCGGGCACCTTCAGGTGCAGCGCGATCTCCGCCGTGTTGAAACGGCGGCACCACAGCTTCAGCGCCAGCGTGTACTGGCGGAAGAAGGCCTGATCGTTTTCGAGCGCTTCAGCGAGGCGATCGGTCATGGCTACGCCCTCGATCCAGCGCAGAGTATCCCGGCGACGGATCGCCCATGATGCGGCCGATCAGCGACTGCTGGGCCAGCGCCCGCTCACGCGCCTGGCGCTGCAGCTCGGCCGCGCCGGGCGCTGCGTTGCGGGTGCGGGCGTTGATGCCGAAGCCAGGGCCTTCGGCGCGGTGGCGCGACTGCACCGAGGACGCGCCGCGGTTGAGCGCGATACCGATGCGCTTGTAGGCCGCCTGCACGACGTGGCCCGGAGGATCGTCGCCGTGCACATCGGCGACGGTGTCCTGCCAGATCGACGCCGCGCGTCCCATCTCGTGGGCCGTCCACGGCCCTGTGATCAGCTTGCTCATGCTCCCCCCTTCTCCAGATACATCTTCGCCAGCTGCTTGATCCGGCTCTCGTCGCTCTCGACAGTTGTGAGCTTGCGGCCGGGATCGATGATGCCGTGCGCCTGACTGGCCTTCAGGCCCTGCACGGAGGCGATCAGCGGATCGCTGCCGCCGTCGGCGATCAGGTAGATCGTCGTGATCGGATCGGTGCGCGCGTGCGGCCGCAGGCGCCCTTCGAGCTGCTTGTGCACCTCGCGCGACCAGTCGAGCTCGCCATGCACCACGGTCGAGCAGCGATGCTGCAGACCGTCGAGGCCGGCGCCGGAGCGGAGCGACATGATGAAGCAGTTCGTGTCGCCCGCCATGAAGGCCTTCTGGGCCCTCTCCTTGTCGCGCGTGCTCTCGCTGCCGGTGTAGAGCACCGGCTGATAGTCCCTGAGCTCATCGAGCCAGATGTCGTAGACCTCGCGATGCCAGCCGCCGAGAATGACCGGCGTCTGGGCGTCGAGCAGGATCTTGACGTAGGCCGCGACGTGGCGCGCCTTGGCGACGCCGGTCTGATGCCGCGCCATCATGTCGAGCTCGCGCGCCGCCTGCCCGCGCTCGGTGAAGGAGCCCGACAGCACCTTCTGCGCCAGCGTCCGCGCCAGCGCCGCATCGGCCGCCGCCGCTTCGTCGTCATAGGGAATGTCGACGATGATGCGGTTCGGCGGCGGGCCGGAGCCGACCTCGCGGATCATCAAATTGAGGTCGCGCAGATGCGCGCCGAGCGCCTGCGCATCCCGGATGATCATCTTGCGCTCGTCATTGGTGGTGCACCACTCGCGCACGAATTCGTCGCGGCTGCCGAGGATGCCGGGATCGATGATATCGAGGATGTTGAAGATCTCGCCGCCATAGTTGAACACCGGCGTCGCCGACAAGCCGATGCGCAGGCCGCTGGCGTTGCGCGCGAACACGTCGGCCGCGGCGCCCTTCTGCGTCACCCGGCCGTGGCGCAGGTTCTGCACCTCATCGAAGATGACCGAGCGGAAGCGCCCGGTATCGGCGATATCGACCCAGCCATGGGCAATCGAATACGGCACGATGTAGATGTCGCGCACCGGCAGCACATAGGGCGCGACCGTCTGCATCACATGGCTCGTGAGCGTCGTGAACTTACCGACGAACTCGTCCTGCCACTGGTTGGCGACGTGCTTCTCGACCAGGACGGCCGCCGGCAGGAAGCGCTCGTCCATCACGGCCGCCAGCGCGCCGAGCGTCTTGCCGAGGCCGACATCGTCGGCGACCAGCAGCCGCGACGTGCGCCTGGCCACCTCCACGACGCGCGCCTGGTTCGGCCGGAGCTCAACCCCCTCGCGCAGCCGCGCCGGCTGACCGGTCGGCTGCCATCGGCCCGACAGCACCTCGTCGATCTCGTGGCGGATCCGCGTGAAGCGCACGCGCCCCTCGGCGAGCCGAGCACGGTCCGCATCCGAGATCAGCAGCGGATAGCGGCCCATGAACCATTCCAGCTCCGCGCGCGTCTCGTCATTGTCGGCGAAGGTGTAGGAGCCGACCTGGGTCGAGGCGATGCGCGCGAAGATGCGCTTGGCGCGGATCGCGACCTGCGGCGCCAGCTCGGTGATGACCCAGCGGGCCGCTTCCGGCACATAGGCCAGCCGGCCGTAGGTGCGTTCGCCTGCGTCGTCATCGCGCCAGGCGAGCGCCGCAGCGGCGGCGAGCAGGTCGTCGGCTTCGAAATTCAAAGCCATGCCCTCCCCAGCCGGGCGACGCACGCGGGCTTGCCCTCGATCTCAGCCGGCAGCGACATCGCGACATTGGTGGCAAGCAGAATGCCGTTGACGCGCGGATGAGCGCAGTAGCGCTCCAGCTGCCGATAGATCGCCCGGCGCTGACCCTTGATCTTGACCTCGATCGCAAGCCCCGTGAGTACGAAGTCGCCGTCGAAGATCATGAAATCGACGATGTCCCGCTGGTCGAGCCGCACCTCGCGCACGGCGTCGAGGCCGTCGGCCTTGAGCAGCGCGAGCATGTCCGCCTGCAGCTGCTTCTCATCCGACAGCGGCAGCGGCGCGCGTTCGAGCAGGGCAACGATGCGGGGAGCGAGGTCAGCCGGCAGTGACATTGCGCTCTCCCAGCAAGTCCTTCAGCTGCGCCTCGACCCAGTCGAGAGCGTCATTCCAGCCGCGCGGATGCGCGTGATTGGACCAGGGCGCGCGCTCGACCGGCTGCCGGTTGGCGGCCAGGCGCTTGCGAAGCTCGGCGAGTTGAGCGGGCATCATGCGACCAGCGCCTCCGGCGTATCGATATTGGCCTTGATGACCCGGAAAGTGGTCGCCGTGACCCAGGGGTTAGCGTCCCAGGAACCGGTGCCGTTGATGCTGCCCCAAAGCCATTCGAAGCACTCGCCGCCGCTTGCGCGATGGCGCTCCATTTTTGCGCCGGGCACGTACCAAACTGGCAGGCCGTCAGCGCAATCCTCGACGCAACCCTCCGCGACCGCATCGGCCTCGCTGATGTCCTGCAGCTTCTCAATCTTCACGGCCGTCACGATCTGCGTGAGGCGCGAGAGTTGGCGCGGTAGGTGGATCGACGGACAGACGCCACGCGGCCAGCGATCCGGTGTCGGCGTCTCCAGTGTCGCCCCGCAGACGGCCTCGACGGAGACGTCATCCGCCACGAACAACCAGCCCTTTGCCGTCCAGTCGTAGCGCAAGCTCTCGCGCACCCATAACCGGTCGCCAACCTGATGCGGCGCGGCGATGCATTTGCCCGTCGTTCGATTCCAGATCGCCACCATCTCGCGCACAGGCACCCGCGAGCCGTCACGCGCGATCGCAAAGGAGCTCCCGCCGCCAACGGTTGTCGGCTCCCATCCGCCGATGTCAGGCCGCACATATTGGCCTTTGGTCGGCAACTTCATAACGCGACGAGTCTGGGTCTTACGACCCGCCAGCAACGCCTTGATCATCGTCGCCGAATAGATGATGGGGCGATCGGTCATCAGATCATCCCCAGTGCCTGCATGTAGGTCTCGAGGATGCTCTCCTCCTCCTGGCGCTCGCTCGGATCCTGCTTCCTCATCCTGATGATCGTGCGCAGCGCCTTGACGTCGAAGCCGTTGCCCTTGCTCTCGGCGTACACGTCCTTGATGTCCTCGGAGATAGCCTTCTTCTCCTCCTCCAGCCGCTCGATCCGCTCGATGATCGACTTGAGCTGATCAGCTGCGAAGCGCGTCGCCGGCTGCTCCGCCCGCCCATCGACACCGGTGTTGCTCGACATGCCCTGTTCCTTCTTGCGCCTGTTCACGTCTGCGACGCGTGCGCGAAACTGCGTCTCGGTCATCGTCACCGGCGCGTAACCGGGGACCTCCAGCCTGATCGTGCTCTCGCTCATCGCAGCTCTCTTCCGGCAGGTGCGAAGCTGCAGCCCATCTGCTTCAGCGACGACAGGATCTGCGCGACGACGAGATCGTCGGGACCGAAGCGCCGGCCCGGTGTCCACTGTGTCGCCGTCAGCACGGCAGCGATCACGGTTCGCGCCGAAGCGCCCGCGATCTCCCATCCGCTCTCGTTGAGAGCATCGAGCACGGACCCGATCAGCGGATGCCCCGCCTCGATGATGCGGCCCGGCTGCCAGCGCGCCGTCGTCAGCACGATCGCGATGATCTCGCCGGGCTCCAAGGTCGGGCCCGCCGTGGGCTTGCGCAGCACGGTGGCGACGTCATCGATCAGGTAATGGCGCTCGCTGCGGCGTCTCACAGGCCGATCTCCTTCAGGAAGCCTTCAAGACCGACCGGAGCGGCGCCATCGCGGAAATAGGTTGCGATCTCCGACCAGCACGACGTGGCGCCGTTCGCCAGCAGCCGCGTCAGCACCTCGACCCGCCGTGCCGTCAACGGCGCGGTCCGCTTCTGCGCGAGCCGCAGCATGCGACGCTCGCGGCGGCGTAGCTGATTGAAACGGTCGCGCCTCGCCTGCGGCAGCTTGTTCCAGCAGCAGCGGCAGATGATGGCGCCCGAGCCGTCGTCGCCGGCCGGCGCGGTGCGGCCGCAGCGCGGATTGATGCAGGGAATGCGGCCGGACGTCATGGCCCCACCTTGGGATTGCCGAGCACATGCATCACCAGCGCCGCGGTGCAGCGGAGACCGAGCTTGCGGAAGATGTCCCAGCGATGCGTCTCGATCGTCCGCGAGCTCACGCCGAGCCGCCGTCCGATCTCCTTGCAGGTGCCGCCCCGGATGATCTCCAGGCAGACGTCACGCTCCCGCGGCGACAGCTGCGGGCAGCGCTCGCGGATGCTGATGGGCTCGACGCTGTCGGTCATTCGTCATCACCCCCATCATGATCCAGCGCATCCTGGTCAAAAGGGACGTCGTCATCCTCCGCAGCCGGCGCCGGCAGCCGGTAGCGCGCATAGTCGCTCGGCTGGTTGACCCGCATCACCGTCTCTTCGTCGGTGAGCGTGAACGAGAAGATCGAGGAGCCGCCGTAGAAATGCGTCGTCCATTCGATCCGCGGCGGATCGAGCCGCTCGGCCGGACCGTCGCTTTTGCGCTCGAAGCTGATGACCTTCGGCACGTCGATGCGCAGCATCTTGGCGCCGAAGCGCTCCTCCTCACGGCCGCGGCCGGCATGCTTTCGATGGCCGAAGATCTCGACGATGCACCATTCGAAGCCGTCGGCTTCCTTCGCTTCCTCAGTCATCGGCGCGCTCCATCATGTCCTCAGGGGGTGACGCGTTCGCCTTGTCGAACGCCATAAGGTCGAACAGATCAGGCGTTCCCATCTGCTCCTCGGCGAGGCGGAGGTAGTGGACGCCGTCCATGAAGTAGCTCGCCGACAGCTCGGTCGCCGCGCCACGCCGCTTCTTCAGCAGCGCGCGATAGGGCACGGTCATCAGGCCGCCGAACGGATCGAACACCAGCTCGCCCTCGTTGGAGAAGCGCTCGATCAGCCGGTCGACGATGTCGAACTGCAGCGGGCAATTCTTGACGATGCAACCCTCCGCCGTGAAACTCTCGTCATCAGCGACGCGCAGGCACCACGTCTCGATCTCGCCCGCATCCTCGATGGCGCGCACGCGCTTCCACGCCCCATCATCGAGAACGAACGGCGTCTTGCGGCGGGCATCCGGCAGGTCGAACGTAAACACCCACTCCTGCCGGCAATGCACGAGCCTGCCGTCGATTTCGGCATCACGCTCGGGGCGCCCCTCATAGACCGAGGCAACGACGCCGTGAACGCGCTGGGCAAGCAGAGACATCCCGAGCAGCAGATCGCGGCTCACAGCTGTCACCATCCAGCGATTGCGACCATCATGACGATGACCGTCGCCGGACAGATAGCCGGCCAGCAGCGCCGAGGCACATGGTAGTGGCAGCACCACGGCCTCGGGCGGCAGATGCTTGCCTGCCGCGCCCGCGCCGCATTGACGCAGCGTGGCCTTGAGTGATCCATCGGGATCAAGCACACGGATCTGCCAGGACGTTCCCGTCCAGTAACGACCGCCTGCGCGTCCCCCAAGGCCGTCGATGAGGCTGTTCAGCTCATGGGCGCCACACGAGATGATCGCCGATCCGCGATCCTCCCAGTGACCATCTGCGAGCCACCTGCCGACGATCCACCAATGCAGCACATCGTCATTCGTCGGCTCCTCGATGTCGGGAAGCTTCTGATTGACGTATCCACCCAGACAAACTTGCGCCTCCATCCACGCCGGCACCGCACGCTCCGCCCCATCACGCTGCCTCACCCAATCGGACTTCCGCACCCACAGCTTGTGGTCCGGCGTCACAGTGAGGCCAGGAACGCCTTGCGCGCGGATTGTCACGACCGGCTGCACACCCGTGTTGGCAACCACGAGGACCGGGCGCCATCGCCCCTTGTGCGTCAGGCAATGCTCACCGACAGAAACATCCTGGATCGAGACGTATCCGCGTTCGCGGGTCAGCACGCGGGAATCCCGCGCGAGGCACAGATGCATCTCCGCGCCCTTGCGCTGCTGCAGCATGTTGAGCGTGCGCATCCGGTTGACGTCGTGCCACACGGCGTCGTGGTGCGAGCCCGGCGCGATCGCCATGAACGTCGCCGGCAAGGTGCCCTGGCGCTCCAGCGCCTCGCCGATCCGCACATGCGCCTCGTAGTCGTAGACGCGCTCCGCTGATGTCTTGGCGAACAGCCGCGCCAGGTCCGCAGATTCCAGTCGCGCGAACTCCTCGGTCGAGAGCAGCCGGTTGCCGCTGGAGCGCCAATAGCCGTGCGCATCGATCTGCCAGCGCGCCCGCGTGTAGACCTCTTTGTCCTTGGTCACCGGCGTGTCGGCATAGCCACGGCTGCGGTCGCTCTGCCGGCGCCGGAACAGCAGCACGTATTCCGGGCAGCCGACGCCCATCTTGGTGCCGTCCTTGGCGCATTCGCTCCAGCCGAGCCGATAGGTCTGGTTGTTCTCGCGCACGACGTCGGTGACGACAGTGATCATGCCCATGTACTGCAGGCCATGCGCCCGGTAGTGCATGATCGCCTCGGCGTGGAACGGCGAGATCGTCGGCACGCCTTCGCCGGTCACGGCGCCGAACAGCACGCGGTCCTTGACATGGATGCAGGCGAGCCGGCCGGGCTTCAGCATCCGGGCGAGCTCGCAGGTCAGGAAATCCATCTGCGACCAGAAATGGCCGTTGTCGTCGGTGTGGCCGAAATCCCGGTAGCTCGGCGAATATTCGTAGTGGTTCGAGAACGGGATCGAGGTCACGATCAGGTCGACCGAGGCCTCCGGCCAGGCCTGGCACTCGCTGACCGCGTCATTGTTGATCGCAAGCCAGCCCTTGCCGCGGATCTCGACCCGCTGCACGCCGATCGCCCGCAGCAGCGCGTCGCGCAGCGGCAAGGTGTTGAGGCCGTGGGTGCGGATGATCTCGCTCATCCGGACCCTCATCTCGGTGTCCAGCGCCCACTTCGCCTCGAGCGCGGCGCGGCCCTGGCGCTCGTCCTCGGCATAGATGATGTCGACCTCGACGGTGCGCTCCTGGCCGAAGCGCTGCAGGCGGTACAGCGACTGGATGAAGTCGTTGAACTTGTAGCCGTAGCCCGGCAGCGCGACGTAGATGGCGCGGTGGCAGTGATACTGGAAGTTGGAGCCGGATCCGGAGAGCACGGGCTTGGTCGCGAAATACTGCGTCCGCCCCTCCTCGAAATCGTGCAGCCGCCGCTCGCGCTCGTCGATGTCCATCCCGCTGCCGGTGATGGTGACGACGCCAGGCAGGGCCTGCTCGATCGCCTCGCGCTCGGCCTCGAGGTCGTGCCAGATCAGGAAGTGATCTCCAGGCGACGCCGCGATGATCTCGCTCATCCTGGCGATCCGCGCGGCCAGGCTGTCGCGCCGCGCCTTGGCGGCATCCTGCAAGGACACGGCGACGTCGCGGAACATCACGCCCTGGCCGTCGCGCTCCGGCTCGGCCTTGCTGTGATCCGTCGGCACCTCGTGCCAGCGAAGCGTGAGCGGCGGCAGCTCGTAGCCATCGTCGGAATGGCCGAGCTCGCTGGGCTTCTGCAGGAAGGCGGCCCAGGAGTGCACCCACATCCAGAACTCGTCTTCCTTGTGCGGGTAGAGCGTGAGGTCGCCCGCCTTCTCGCTGTTGCGCTGGAAGAAGCGTGTCAGCGCGAGCCCCGTATCCATCACGCCGAGGAAGCCGGCATAGTGGATCAGCTCCTTGTAGCGGTTCGGCGACGGCGTCGCGGTCGCCACCAGCTTGAACGGCACGTCCGTGAACAGCGGCAGGAATTCCTGGAACGTCTTGGAGCCGTAGCTCCGGAGCACGCTGGCCTCATCGAGCGCGACGGCGTCGAAGGCGGTCACGTCGAGTTTGCCTTCGCGGATGCTCTCGTAGTTGGTCAGGAAGTGTCGGACGCCCTCGCAATACAGCTCGTCGACTTCGGCCGTGGTGCGCACGAACCGAACGTCCATGCCGAGCTTCTCGGCCTCCGCAATGAAGCCATGGCGCACGCCGAGCGGCACCACGTTGAGGCTGGGCTGCCCGGTGTGCCGCACCAGCTGCCGGCACCACTCCAGCTGCATCGCCGTCTTGTGCAGCCCAAAGCTCGCAAAGATCGCCGCACAGCCGAGCCGCAGGCTCCAGACCACCAGATCCTTGCAATGCGGCTTCAGATACGGATGTAGGGAATCGCGAGTGACCTCGATACCCCTGAGCGGCGCAACGACGATCTTGTCCTCGAGGAACTGATCGTAGGACGGCCAGTCGATCGCGAGGTCGTCCTCTTCTCCCCTCTCCCCCAAGCGAAGCGAAGCTTCGCCAGGCGGGAGAGGGGCCGGGGGTGAGGGGTATGCGTCAACAGCGGAAGTCGCGGAGAGATACCCCTCACCCGCCTCGCTCCGCTCGGCACCCTCTCCCGCAAGGGGAGAGGGAAGATCATCGCCTGCGCAAATTTGCGCAGCCGCATCGACTTCTGACGGGCCGGGCTCGACACCGGCTGCCTGCATAGACGTGCGCACGACGGACACGTGATCCGCTGTCGCTTCCGAGCCGCAAGGCACCTCGCTCCTGCATTGGGTTTGCTGGCCAGCATTCCCAGGCTGCTGAGCTTCGACAGGCGCATGTCCTTCCACGCCGCCGTCAGAACTCTCGATCCCGGTCGAGCCGAACCCACCCGCGTGGCACGCGAGCAGGTCCGGCTCTGTCAACGCGGCCTTGGCGAGATCCGGAGCGTCGCCGGCTTTGGGGTGCGCGTCCGCCTTGCGTCGCCTGCGAGACTTCGCAGCCGAGTTGGCAGCCCCATCCTCCGCGTTGAGTTCGATGATCCCATTCTCGACGCCGGCCGCGATCGGCGCGCCGCTGACCTTCTGCTTCGATCCAGAGATCCGCGCGCCGTCGCCCGGCTTGATCGGAATGCCGCGTCCATCGATCTTCGGCCCGTCGCCGTGGCGCCGCCAGTGCGCTTCCACGGCGGCATCGACGCGCAGCTGATCGTTGGCCCCAAAACTGATGACGTGACCGCAGGCGCACGTCGCCTGGATCATGATCCGACCATCCTGAATCGGATTGGTCATCGAGAACGTGTGCTTGGCCGGATACTGCCGGCGCGCCCGATGCGCCTCGACCAGCATCCGCACGACCGGATCGCGCGTCAGCTGCTCGGCATCGTCGCCGGAATGCATCCAGACGTCCGCCTGCGCGACATCATGCTCTGGGCGGTCATGATCGGGCTCGATCCGGCCTGCTTCGGCTTCGACCTGAAGTCGGTTGATGCGATCTAAGCCTGCCGCGGTAAGCCGATAATCATCCGGTGCGCCTGGCGTGTTGTCGATCAGCTTTTCTGCGAACAGCCTGGCGCGAATAGCCGATGACACTTCACCGCCGCTCTCGATTGCGTCGAGGGCACCATATTCAAGCGCAGGATCGAGCGGCGCGGGCTTCAGCGACAGCGCCCATTCGATCACACGCCCCGCAAAGCCCTCGGTCCACTGCGTGCCCTGCCCCTCGCCGTTGCGCATGTATTTCCGCGCTCGCCGTATCAGCGCAGCGATCGCGGCGCGCAGCGCGGCATCGCGGCTCGGATATTGCGGACGGCTGACATGCAGCGACGGCGGCGAGGCGAGCCAGGCACCATTGTCGAGCGCCAGCAGCGTGATGACCGTGTTCGGCGCGCGATAGCGCGGATTGTCGTGGTCGAGCCTCTCGCCCTGCTCCGGCAGGAAGAACTCTCCACCCCGGCCGAGCGGCGGCTCGCCGGTAGCGGTGCGCAGGATCGTCGCGGAAACGGTCTCGACAGCACTCATTCCGCCGCCTCCATCATCTCCGGCAGCCGCGCCGCCAGTTCCGGCTTGTAGTTCGCAGCGACCAGCGCTCTTGCGACCGGCGGCGAGACGCTGTTGCCGCATTTGCTGATCTGCTCGGTCTTGGAGATCGGCGAGCCGTCCGGCCGGCGGTCGATCACGTAGCCGGACGGAAAGCCCTGCGCGGCGAACAGCTCCGACGGCACGAACATCCGCATGCCCAGGTCGATGATGACGCAGGTGTGGCCAGCGATCTCGACCGTCACGAACTCGCGCGCATCCCAGGCGCCATGGGCGCGCAGGAAGTCCGCCACCTGGCGGGCGCGCGCGGCGTGCGCGTCAGTGAAAGGCGGAAGGTCGAGCAGCGCCTGCGCCAGGCCGAAGCGGGCCTTGGTGGTCGCCGTGTGCAGCGGCTCACTGACGCCAGGATCCTGATCGGCGCCGTAGTACTTCTGCAGGTAGGCCGCGACGACGGCGTGATGCTGTCCCTCGGCGGTCACCGCACGCGCCGGCATCGACGGATCGCCCTCGCCGCCGCCGGAGCCATACTGATGCGACAGGCTCGCCAGCAGCAGCGACTGCGTCGAGCCCTTCGCCACCACGGTCGACATCGGCTCGCGCGCGTCGTGACCGGGCTCCGCGTAGTTGTTCTGCGCCAGGAACGCCGCAGCGACCGTCATATGCGCGCCGCCGGCGGTGATCGTATGCGCCGGCTGGTCCGCGCCCTGCTGCGGCTTGTCTGCGTTGCGCATTACCGACAGATGCACGGCCGCGACCTGGTTCTGATCTTTTCGCGACGCTGTGACCGTGTGCAGCGGCGCGTCTGCGGGCCGGCTGCGGCCGCCCTGCTGGGCATGACTGATCAGCGGCGCCACCAGCGCCTTCTCGCCGCGATGCGCCCCGGTCAGCGTCGCGATCGGCTGGGCGACGCCTTGCGCGCGCTCCCCGCCCTGATGCGTCAGACTGACGATGAACGGCTCAGCCGTATCGAGCACGTAGCGCTTCACGCCCTTCGCCAGCCGCGCCATCGTCGCGGGCTGCAGCGGCCGGTTGGCGCGCAGGCCGAGCTTGGCGCGGATCTCCTCCGCGCTGTCGAAGATCGAGGGGCACGGCAACGACCAGTCGATGATCTCCGCCGCCGCGCGCCACGGCTTCAGCCTGCCCGCGCGCACCGCCTCCGACGCGGGATCACCATGCGTCGGCTCCGGCCAGACGATGGCGCGGCCGTCGCGGCGCGCGATCAGGAACAGCCGCTTGCGGATCGTCGGCGCGCCGTAGTCGCAGGCGCGCAGCTCTTTCCACTCCACGGCATAGCCGAGCCGCTCGAACTGCCCGACCCAGCGCGCGAAGGTCTCGCCCTTGCGCAGCGGACACGGCTGATCGTCGTCGCCGAGCGGCCCCCAATCCTGGAATTCCTCGACATTCTCCAGGATGATGACGCGCGGTGAGACGACATTGGCCCAGTGCACCACGACCCAGGCGAGCCCGCGGATGTTCTTGTCGCGCGGCTTGCCGCCCTTGGCCTTGGAGAAGTGCTTGCAGTCCGGCGAGGCCCAGAGCAGGCCGACCGGCCGCCCCCCGGTCGCCTGCCTCGGGTCGACCTTCCAGATGTCGCTGGTGAGGTGCACGGTCTGCGGATGGTTGACCTCGTGCATCGCCAGCGCCACGGCGTCGTGATTGATCGCGACCGCCGGCGACCGGCCGAGCGCCTGCTCCATCCCGGTCGACGCCCCGCCGCCGCCGGCGAAGTCATCGACCTCGATCTCTTCCTCGAGGCCAAACGGAGCTGGCGACTGCACCATTGAAATCCCCGCTTAGTTGATCCCGCCGGCCGGCTTGCGCACGGCTGCGGGCGTGATCTCGATGATGCTGGCGGCGAGCTGCTGCCCCGCCCAGATGCGCGCCGGCCGGCGGATGTCGCCCTGCCCGACCGGGATCTGCAGCTCGCCGACCTGCAGGCAGGCCTCCGCAAGCCAGCGAGACTCCGAGCCGCGGAATTCGCGCGCACAGCAAAGGCCCTTGATGGCGTTGAGCACGGGGCATTCCGGCCAGCCGTCGTCATTGTCGACGCGGTCGATCACCTCGCCGACCTTGTCGGCATCGGTCATGACATGCCGCAGCAGGATCTCCGCCAGCTGCGGCCCCCAATGCGACAGCTCGGCGCGCGCCCGGATGCCTGCGATCAGCCGGCCATACAGCTGGCCCTCGATCGCCTCGCAGACGTCGTCAGTAACGGCGAGCGTGATACGCAGACCGAGCTCTCCCGCGGTCTTGGTCAGCCGCGCGCGCGAACATTCGATGTCGGTCATCGCGATGCCCTCCGCTTGTCAAGCAGCAGATGGACGTAGTCGGCGAACTGATTGCGCGCATGCACCCAGTGCTGCGGATGGATCTCGCGGTCGAGCAGCGGAATGCCGGCATAGGCCTGCGGATCCGGATGCTCGACGCCGCGCATGAGATCGCGCCATTCAGTGACGAACATGCGCAGATCCCAATGCTTGATCCGCAGCTTCATGTCCGGCGACGGCGGCCAGGCAAGACCCGCCGCCTCGTGGATGGCCGCATCGAAGCGATCGGCGAGTTGATCAAATGCCTCCATCACCGAGCTGGCGAGCACGCCGAAGGCCTGCTCGGCGACGACGGCAATGGCGCGCTTCTTCGGCGTGGTGTCGTCGCCGAGGAACGCCTCATGGCCGTCATGCAGAAGAAAGTAGGAGGCAATCTCATAGTCGCCCTCCTGCTGCATGATCTCTGAGGCGCCGATGACGCAATGGTCGGCGACGCTGTAGGCCACGCCGGGCGTCGCGCCGTTGTAGCGGTTGGTCTTGGCCAGGTGCTCAGCGAGCACCCCGAAATCGATATCGCCAGCCTTGGGCGCCAGCAGGTCGACGCCGCGCTTGTTGCTGAGCGTCAGGATGGAATTCGTCCGCTTGCTCATGCCCTCACCCTTTTCCTCGCCCGTTCCTTCTTCAGCAGCAGCTCACGCCCCTCGACACTCAGCACGACCTGCAGATGCCCACGGCAATAGGAATGGCCGGGATGCCGTCCGCCGCCGCAGAAGCGCATCGCGTCGCCCTCGCCAAACGGATAGCGGCAGCCGCCATGCGGCAGCTCGAGCAGCGTGAAGCCGCCCGTCTCGACCGACGGCACGGCCGCGCAGACCGGCGCCGGCCTGATCACCGCAGGGGGTGCAGCGGGCCGCGGCGAACGGAATGGCGTGCTGCGCGACGGCGCGATCTTGGCCGCTCGCGCGATCTTGGCTGTCGCCTGTTTGTCGGCGCGCTTCTCGCACAAGCCGAGCCGGCCGGCCTTGCCGATCAGCGCGTTGCGCGTGTAGCAGGTAGCGAATTCGGCGTTGATGGCGCGGGTCGCCTCGGCAAACGTCATGTGCTTTGCCAGGCACTCGCGCAGCATGGCGGTGTGATCGTCGGGCCAGGCGGGCTTGGTGATCATGCGGCCTGCTCCTCGAACTTCGCGGCATGCGCTCGCGCTTCTTCGGGAGACGCCGGCTCAAAACGCGGATGCTCCTTGCCGTCCTCCGTGACGACAATCAGTTGATGCAGCCGGAAGAGACCGCCGAGCGTCCAGTCGCAGCCGCGGCCGGTCGCATCCCCCTTCTTGTGCCCGCCCGCACCGGTCCAGCGACCGACGCAAGAGAAAGCCAAGTAGCCCTCGACATCGTCGAAGCTCTTGCCGGCGCCAGCGGCAATCAGATCTCGCGCCGATTGCACGGTCTTGCAGATCGGACAGCGGAAGGCGAAGTCCATGTGCGACTTGACGCCTTGCGACTTGAGCTCATCGTGAAACTGCGCAACGGGGATCGATCTCATGCGGCTTGCTCCTCATCATCACCGCCGGTGTCGACCCCCACCCCCGCCCCCTCCCCGCAAGGGGGAGAGGAGCCGACCGCCTCTGCGACAGGAGCCTCGTTCCCCCACTGGATCCAGCCCGGCCTGGCGCGGCGGGCGTTCAGCTCGATTTTTGGCAAGGTCGGGAAGTACGCTTCGATGATCTCGTATTGCGCATCCGGCTTTTCGGAATGCTCGGCCCGCGGCGCGTCGATCACGCTGCGGAATTGCGTCCCCAGCGACGGCGCCGGCACCTTGCCGCGCACGCCGATCAGCAGCAGCTCATGCGCATCGCGCACCCAGTAGCCAGTGCCCATTCCGGGCTTCACCCAGACGAACTGCGTAACGTATTTGAAGCCCTGCAGCTCCATCACGCGATGCCCGACCTTGTCGAAGCATGCGGGCACCCACATGAAGTGGACGCAATCATCGGCCGCGACCTGCATCCGCTCGTTTTGGCGCGCGACGATCGCCTCAGCGGTCTCGCATTCTGCGGCGGTCAAATAGTGGTTGGCGGCATGACGATCCATGCCCGTTTCGGCGCTGTAGACCTTGAAGTGCCACTCGAAGTCCGAGAGGATCACGCCGGCCTTGACCTCCGGCAGCGCCGAGATCTGCGCGCCGAGCTCAGCCTCTTTTGCCTTGCGCTTCTCCCGCTTCGCCGCCTGGTCCTCGCTGCGCACCTCCTTGGCGATCGCGCGCACCTTCTTCTTCGCCTCCGGCGTCAGCTTGCCCTGCTCGTCGCGCGGCAGCTCGGCCAGGATCGCCGCCTGCTCCGCCTTCGGCAGCTCGACGATCTCGGTCGCGACCGACACGGCGATCGCGCCGCTATCGACCGCGGCGGCCACCTCCGGCGCAGCCTTTTCCAGCACGTTCGCAGCGGTCTGCACGCTGCGCCTGGAGACGTTGAGGCTCGCCGCCGCCTCGCTCTGCGACACTGCCGCCGGCGGCTCGGCCGGCGGCGCGACCGAGGCCAACAGGTCAGGGCCTGCGCAAATTTGCGCACGCGCCTGCTGGTTGTCGCCGAGCCGCAAGGTCGCGATCCGTGCCGCCACCATCGCGCGCTGGCTCTCGTTGAGATGCCGCCGCTTCAGGTTCTTGGAGATCACCCAGGCGAGCGCGGCGCGATCGTCGCCCTCGAATATCTCGGTGCGCACGCCGAGGCTCCGCGCCGCGCAGGCGGCGTAGCGGTTGCGGCCGTCGAGGATCATGCCCCGGTGCAGCTTGACCGTCTCGACCTGGCCATTAGCCGCGATGTCGGCGGCGAGCTCACCGAGCTCGGCCTCCGACAGCATCGGAAACAGGTTGGCGAACGGATGCGGCTTCAGCGGCGCATGACCAGGCGGGAGATAGCTCATGATGCGATCTCCCAGGGCGCCAGCAATTCCGGCGTATGGTCGCCGACGCCGGGCTTGGTGCCGCAAGCGAGCCGCGCATTGCTGCGCCCTCTTCCCTTGAGGGAGAGGGCAGCGAGATCCTGACCACGATCGCAGTCGGGTGAGGGGTATACGTCGACATATGAGATCGCGGAGAGATACCCCTCACCCGTCGCCTGCGGCGCCACCCTCTCCCGCAAGGGGAGAGGGGAAGACGGAGCCAGCTGCAAATATTGCGAATGGGTCAGCACAGACTCCCCGCACACGAGCTCGCCGACGAACGGCTGCAACTCGCGAGGCACGGCGTAGCCGCCGAGATGCGGGCTCTCCGTCAGCACATTGGCCGCCTTCGCTGCTGCTGGCAGCAGCGGCGCCGCGGCGAGCAGGCCGAGAAAATTCCGACGCGTCGTCATCAGCAGAACCTCCCCGCGCTCAGAACGGAATCTCGGCAAGCCCCGGCGCCGCATGCTCCGGCAGCGAGGCCAGCAGCCGGTGCAGGATGTCGTCGAGCGACGGCACGAAGGCGCGCACCTGCCGGTTGGCTGCGTTCTGCCGCGGCGTGGCCCAGCGCAGATTGGCGCGGCGGTTGTCCAGCGCGTTGCCGTTGATGTGGTCGACGTGATGCGTCGCCATGAACCGCTCCGAGCGCGGCTCGGCCCGCTTCATGATCTCGCGATGCATCCGCACCGTCGCGCGATCCGCACCCACGTTGCGCTTGGCGTAGCGCTTCCAGCGCCCCCGCGCGCCGCCATGCCAAACGTTCCAGGTGTGCTGGGACAACCAGGCGTGATCCTCGGCATCGACCAGGGTCCAGACGTCCTCGCGCACCGACAGCAGGATCCTGCGCCAGGGCGTGTGCTCCAGGTCGAGCGGCGTGGCCAGATCGCGCGTATTGATAGCAACGGTCATCGGCGGCCATCACAGCACCCCGTCCATCCGCTCGAACCGCGCGCGGTGGAGCGCGTACTGCTGATCATCAGGCACGAAGGTGACGTCGCCCAGCGGCGCGGGCTCCTCGCCCGGATGCATGCCGTGCTTGAGGTCCCATCGCACGATTGCAAACCCGGCGAGCACGAGCGCGCCGATGATCAGCCAGCAGATCGTTTCCATGCCCCCCGCCCCCGTGTCCCCTGCTACTTCCCCAAAGGCCCCAGCGCCGCGAGGCGCCGCTCGATCTCTTCGCGCTCGCGCAGCAGCTGCGCGCGCTTCAGCTCGGCGCGGCGGGCCTCGGCCCACGGCGTCTGCACGTTCTCGATCAGGGCGACGTGGAGCTGATCGCCGATGTCGGAGCACAGCAGGCGCGCCAGGTGCACGCCCTGCGGCGCCGAGGTGCCGGCCAGCCAGCGCTCGGCGGTGGAGATGTCGACGCAGGCCCGAAACGCGGTCTCACCCGCAACCTTGCGGGTAAAAATCTCTTCGAGTTTCCGGGCAATTGGCGCGAACCAGGCCGCGCCGTCGGACTTTCTGCCCGCATCCTCGCGGGTCGACTGATTTGACGGCGTGCGATCGGCGGATAACTTGCGGGTCATGACAACCTCGCAATCCGGAAAGGCCTGGCGTGCATCTGCGTGAGCCGTTCGTAAGTGAGCCAATCGATGCCCTCGCGGCCGGCCTCAGCAACGATCTCCGGCCAGAGATCGACCGAGATGCTCTGCCGGCGCTTCATCTCCGATGCTGTCGAGGGCTTGATCCGGAAGGTCCGGGCGAACTTGGCCGGACCTCCGAAAGCCCCGAAGACGTCGTCAGTGGTTCGCGAATCGTTCGACATGAGCCACGGACCTACATGATTCGTGTTGATACAGTCAACATGACATGTGTTAACACGATTTGTGATGATTGGCCCATGGACACGATGGGCCTTAGGCTTCGCGAGGCGCGAAAAAACGCAGGATTTTCATCGGCGATGTCGGCCGCCAAGCGGTTTGGCTGGCCGCCGTCGACCTATGCCGCGCACGAAAACGGCCAGAACGGATTTCCTGTTGATATCGCCGAGCGGTATGCCAAGGCCTTCAAGGTCTCGGCGGCGTGGCTTCTGTCCGGCGAAGGCGATCGCAACAAGAACAACCTGGTCAGGGTTGAGGGCCTGGTCGGAGCCGGCGGCGCGATCGAAACGTCGGTCGAGGATGTCGGCGACGATGGGCTTGAGGAGATCGAGGTCCCCTTCCCGCTTCCGGCGAATGCCGCGGCCTTCAGGGTCGCGGGCAACTCCATGTTCCCGCGCTACGACGATGGCGACGTCATCATCGTCATCAAGCGCGAGCGCCATCCCGAGGATCTGCTGCACTTCGAGACGCTGGTCGTGACGGCCGAGGGCAACCGCTACCTGAAACGCATCGTGCCGGGCGGCCGCAAGGGATTGTTCGACCTCGAGAGCTTCAATGCGCCGCCGATGCGCAATGTGAAGATCCAGAGCGCCACCGAAGTTCACTCCGTGGTGCGCCGCGGACAATGGAAAACCCTGGACACCGGCAGCTTTCGCCGCGCGGTTCAACGCAAGATGAGGACTGCTACAACCTGAAAGGATCGCCGATGGCTGATCCCGCGATTGCGCCGAAAGGCAAAAGTTTTACCGGACAATTGATTTTTGCTGCCGTTCTCGTCGTCGGAATCTTCGTCGGCGGCCAGATGATCGACCGGGCCAGAGTGGCCAGCGACGAGCAGGCGAAGGCCGATGAGGCTGCCGCCACGGCCGCCGGTTTTGTCGACGCAGCCGAGATGCTCAGGGCGAAAGCGGCCGGGCTCGACGACCCCAAGGCTTGGCGTGCGAAGGTCGCGGCCGACGACAAGGCGCGCGCCGAGGCCTTTGAACGCAACAGGCCGGCCGTCGACCGGTTGGAGATCTCCACTTATGCCTGGGAGAAAGGCGGCTTCGACAATGTCGCCATCGTGACGCTGACGATCCTCAACAAAAATACCTATGCCGTCAAAGATATCACGGTCGCCTGCGACTTCAGTGGCTCTAGCGGGACCAAGCTCAGCGGCCTCAGCCAGACGATCTATTCGAGTATCCCGGCCAAGACATCGAAGAAGTTCAACAGGCTGAACCTGGGATTGATCCACTCGCAGTCGGCGCGAGCATCCTGTTCGTTAATAGGCGCTTTCCGCGCGTAGCCGATTTTCAACATAAAACATGTTGACACGAATCGTGTAAGTCGACATGCTCGCCTCCCATCACCAGATGGGAGTTACGAGATGCGCCGTCCAATCCGCCGCTGCAACCGCCTGCCCGCCAAGCCCTCGCGCCTTGCTGCGCAACCTGCCATCCCCGCTTTCATCGCCAGCGCCCTGACGCCGCCGCGCGCGAGCCTGCCGTCCACGCAGCTGATCGCGCGCATGGCCGAGGACATGCGCGAGGCCGCCGCCTGCGGCTCGGGGATCACCGAGACCGACCTGCTGCAGAAGGGTTTTACGGCCGCGCAGATCAAGCTGCACGCCGCCGATGCCCGCGCGCTGGCGCAGTTTCTCGCCGGCCCCTCGCTCTGATCGCACCCGTTCCTCCCAGCCTGGCGGCCGGGTTCTCTGCCCAGGACAGCTCGGCCGCCGCTTTTTTTTGGGACACGCTCATGACCTCGCAACAGCATGCGGACGACCTGCTGATCAACTGGCAGAAGCATCGCGATCTGCCGCCGGCGCAGCGGCTCGACGCCGCGCTCGACGCCCAGCTCGCCGCCGTCGCCACCGCTATGGCCGAGCCGTCGCGGCCCTCTCAGTCGTCATGCCCGGGCTTGACCCGGGCATCCATCCCCTCCGACGAACAGATCGTCGCACAGATGATGGATGGCCGGGTCAAGCCCGGCCATGACGAGCGGAATGTTGACGGCTTCACCGCCGCCAAGATCGAGACCATGGCGCAGGACCTGCTCCGCTACGGCGCCTGCGATGACGAGCGCGCGGCGATCCGCACGCTGTCGGGTCGCGGTCACGGCCAAGGCGAGATCATTCGCCTGGTCGATCGCGCCATGGCCCGCGCCTGCGCGCTGCGCGCCGCGAGCGAAAGGGCCGCATCATGATCTCGCGCGCGTTCCTCGGCCTCGCCGTCGCCTGCACCGTCGTGCTGTTCGGCGCCGTCGTCATGGCGACCGCCATTCCCGACCGCCCGTCGCCGCACACCTGCGTCGCCGGCTCGATCCTCACCCACACCACCGATTGCCGGGTCGCGCCATGACCGACCGCCCACCAGCTGAGGATCCCGCCATGGGCCGAAAGAAGAGCATCGATCGTGGCGCCAATTTCCCGGGCGACCTCATCCGTTACGTGAATCGCAGTCCCTATGGCGGCTTCGTGTTCGACTACGCTCGATTGGGCGGCGCTGCGCATTCCTACTTGAAGGTTGCAGCCGATATCTTCCGCCGGCGGTCCGACACTGACGCTTACATGCGCGAGATCATCCTCTTGGCGGTCGACGATTTCGAGGAGATCGACCGGCAGTGGAAAGCTTACGTCACCGACGTAATACGTCCCATCGAAAGGGCCGCATGATGACACCACGCGAGCAGCTGCGCCTGACGATCGCGACCGCCCTGGTCGACGTCACCAACACCTGGATCCGGCCGAACTTTCCGCCGGATCTGCATCTGCGCGGCTTCGACGAGCTCGACGAGCAGGAGCAGGCGCTCAACCTTGCCTATGCCGATGCCGCGATCCGCGCCGTCGAGAATGCGCATGCGCAGCTGATCGCGACCTACTTCCGCCGCGAGATCGGCAGCCTGATGCAGCAGGCCGAGCATTGGGCCGCCAACGGCAAGCCGTTCGCCGCGCATCACCGCGTCACCAAGGCCGACAACTATTATCAGGTGGTCGCGCTGTTCGAGCGCCACGGCCTTTGGAACGAGAATACGTTCGACAACATCGCGGCCGATCTGGCGCGGCCCGATATCAAGCCGCCCGGCGCCTATCCGCCGGCGCCCGCGCTCGACCGCTACCGCGATCCCGCCTACGCCACGGCGATGGCGACCGGCGAGCAGCCGGTGCCCGTCTTGCGCGACGTCTACGTGCCCGGCGCCTGGCGCTGCCCGAAATGCAACTTTGGTCTGCAGCAGGCCACGCTGAACGCCGCCGACGGCTCGGTATCGTCGCGCGACACAGCCGGCGACACATGCCCGAACTGCGCCAAGCCGCTGTGGCGGGTGACGTGGAAGGAGCAGGCCGAGGCGCTCGCGCTGCGTTGTGAGGAGCTCGTCACGGCCAAGGGCTCTGCTGTCGTCGAGCTTTCGCCGGCTCCCACCATCACCAGCGAGCCGAGCTGATGGCCACCCGGATGTATTTCAATCACCTCCGCCTGCTCGAACTCAGCCCCTTCGAGCGGCGCACGCGCGGCGGCTGGCGCTTCGGCACGAAACGCATCTCGGATGCGATCGTGGCCCGCCTGCTCGACAGCCGCCGCGCCGAGATCAAGGGCGACCGCCTGGTCGCGATCACCCATCCCCCGAACGATGGAGGCGCCATGGTCCCATGACGCGCGATGGAGGCGGTGTTCGTCCTTCTCCTCGCGTCATCTCAAAAATCTCTTTCAACGAGCCCCCGGGATTTCTCGCCGATTTGCCCGGGGGTTGTCCTTAACTTTAACCGACCGCCCACGAGGCCGCGATGCCCGCACCCTCCCCGCAAGACCCACGCGCCGCCATCATGTCGCTGATCATGCGTTACCAGGCCGACGGCCGCACCGACGTCTCGGCGCTGGCGGATGAGATCGTGGCGGTGGACGGTTGCGCCCAACAAACACCGGCCAGCCGTTGGCGCGAAAAGGGAGAACCCGACCCTCATGGGACGCGCTACGACTGCGAGCGCGCGAAGACAGCCGGTGGACATCTCACCGACGACGAGGTTGCTAATGCGGTCTACCTCGACCCATCCATTGCCAACACGACCATAGCGAAGGATCGCATTCGTTGGTTATCACGGAAGCTGGCTGAAGCTCTTGCAGAGCAAGCTACTGACAGCCGCTTGCGCCAATGGCGCGAAGCGATCTTGTCGAAGTGCAGGGCGAGCGACGGTTTCGATCGCTTGCCCTGGCCTGGAGACAAGAGCGGCTGGGGCTTCGTCCATTATTTCATCGGGCATCTGGAGACGCGCGCGCTTGAAGCGGAGGCCGAGCTTGCTCGGTTGCGCTCACTGGCGACCAACGATGGCGCGCAATCATGAGCGGCGACCTTCCCGCCACCACCGACCTGTTCCGCCGCACCATGGCCTTCGAGAGCGGCGATCCCGAGCGTGATGCGCTGATGCGCAAGGTCTGGTCGCCGACGCCATGGATGGTCGACGTCTACACCGGCCGCTGCGGCGAGGTGCGCGAACACAACATCATCCGCTGGTGTCACGACGCCTTCGGCCAGCAATCCTCACCGATCCACGGCCACACCGGAGACTGGGCGCGCGGCGGCGCCACCATCAACGGCTGGACCTGGTTCGGCTTTTCCAGCGAGGCCCTGATGCGCCAATTCCTTGGCGCATGGCCGCAGCCCGACAGCCTCAGCGAAACACCCGCCACCACCGAGGAGCCGCGCGGATGAAGCCCGAATGGATCATTGCCATCCTGATCGCCGCAGCCTTGTTCGTGTGTCTGGTCACCGGCGACACCGTCACCATGACCGGCAACATGCACACCGGCCGCGGCGGCGGCGCCGGCATCTTCTGAGAAGCAAGGAGAATTCAATGCCGAGGTTCTATCTGCTGATCAACGAAGCGGGCGTCTACACCAAGGTCGGGGCCTATTTTGAAAGTCAAGGCGGCCTTGAACAGCCCTGGGGGCAGAGTTGGGAAAGCATTGAAGCGCTCGATCTCTATGATGCCCGCAACCAAGGCATCAAGCTGCGCCGCGAACGCTTTCCCAATTGTCACCGGACGCTGGGCGAAGATGGTGAGCCGCCGGAAAGCTATTGGCCAGAGGCAAAGCCGGAGGCTTCGTCCACCCCATGACCGCCTCACCTTCCCGCCCCATGCGTCCTGCCCTGTCCGTCCACATCCACGATGCCCATCTCGGCATCTGGCAGGACAACGCCAACGATCCGACCCTGCGCACCGCGATCTACGCGCCGTTGATCCGCGCCATGACGAAGCGAGGCTGGTCGATCAAGGCGGATCCTCAGGTGCTCCAGCATTATCGCAGCATCAGCCGCGACCACCGTCTCGGCACAAGCGGCACGCTTCATTGCGCGATCAGGATCGCCGGCCGCGTTGTCGAAATCGAGTTCTGGTCGGAGACCGCGCCGCAGATCAACTGCAACGGCCGACGCTACGATTCCGACAAGTTGCGCCGCATGGCCTATCTCGATCGCCTCCGCGTCGAGTTGGAGTTTCGCCGCGTCGCCGCCTGGCTTGGGACGCTGGCGCCGGTGATCGTCTCCCGCACGGCCGGCCCCGATGAGCCGGCCCTGCAGCGCATCGCGCGCGGTTACGCCGAGAGCTGGCACACCGACAAGGCCCTGGGACGCCCGCGCTGCGACTACGACTCCAATCGCAGATCCGCTGATGGCGCGCTGCTGGAGCACGGCCAGACCGTCTGGATCGCCGACCGCCGGGGGCGCATCGTCAGGGGCACAGCCTATTATCACATCAACAGCATGTGGTGGGTCGTCGCCGGCGGCGAGCTCTTCAACCAATCCTGCGGCAGCCTCCACACGAGCCAGCCGGCCGATTTGCGCGCCAAGCTCAACACCCGCGCCCGCCGCAAGCGGCTGGAGGGCGAGCTGGCGCTCGCCGTGCAGCGCATGGCCTTCCGCCGCGCCGAGCTGCTCAAGGCCATCCTGTTCGGCGCCGAGCCGATCTGGATGATCTGGGCCCGCGATAAGCATGCCTGGTACCGCGCGCAATATCAGGGATACACCGACGACCGCATCAGCGCCGGCAAATACACCAAGGCCGAGGCCGAAGCCGAATGCCGCCGCGTCCCGCACGAGCTGGAGATGGTCGGGCCGGACGGCGTGCATGTGCGGTTCGATCCGAAGCCTGCGCAAATTTGCGCAGGCCAAGCCGGAGTCGCAGCATGATCGGCCTCACCGACACCGTCACCGTCGCGATCTCTATCACCGGCATCGATATCGTCGCGCTGAAGAAGCTTGCCATCGTGTCGCATGCGCTCGCGGGCAAGATCGGCGGCACGGCGGGCCTGGAGCAGAAAGCCCTGGCTGGCACGCTGGACGATCTACTGCGGCAGATCGAGATCAACACGGCCGGGCGATCGTGATCGAAGAACATTGAGGATTGCGACAATGATGTCCGGCGGACCGATCGAGGGGTTTACGAAGGGCTGGGCCTGCGTTCTCGGCAAGTGGGGTGCCGCTCACTACTACACGCGCGATCAGCTTTCTTATGCTGCCGCTCTTTGCGGCGTCTGGGAGGTCAAGGTCGGCGCGCTGCGGGACGTCGGCACATGGACAAAATGCAAGCGATGCGAAGCAAAACTCGGCCGCATGGATTGAGCGCCTGCCCATGACCTCCCGCGCGCCCACCTCCTCCACCCTTCGCTTCCGCGTCGACCCCGCCGACGTGCCGGCGGAAAAGGCGGCGCGCCGGCTGCACCTCACCGAGGCGCAGTTTCGCGAGAAGCTGCCGGAGCTGCTGGCGCGCGGCTTCCCGGCCGCCGATCCGACGACCGGGATGTTCGACCTCGAGGCGATCGATCGCTGGCGCGCCGAGCGGCACCGCGGCCGCGACCAGGCGCTGCCGGAATTGACAAGTGCGCCGCCGTCTCTGCAACCTGCCGCCAGTGACAACGGCCCGGGCGACAGCCTCGGCAGGGTGGAGCGCTTCTGTGCAGCCAAAGAACGGCAGACCGCGGGGCGGAGGCGGCATGGTGGCGCTGCCTGATTACGTCCGCGCCGCCGGCAAGCCCGGCTGCAAGCCGATCTTCTATTTCGAGAAGCACCGCCGCACGCCGCGCGCCTGGCCGCGGCTGCGCATTCCGGCCGAGCCGCTGTCGGAGGAGTTCGCCCGCCGCGCCACGCAGCTGTCGCGGCTTGCGGCGGCCCAGGATGCGGCCGGCGCCTGGATCTGGACGTTCATCGACGTCAGCGGCCGGACGCATCCCCTGCCCGCGCCGGCCGATTGCGCGGCCTTCTGGGCCGCTGTCGACAAGGCCGATGAGCTCGGCCGCAGGCTCGCCGCCGGCGTCGCCAAGACCTTTTCAGGCCTGGTCATCGAGTTCCGCGAATCCCGCGCCTATGGCGACCTGAGCGACGCCACCCGCGAGCAATACGACCGCTACATCCGAACCATCGAGGCCGCCTGGGGCAATGACCCCGTCGCCGCTCTGACCGCCGTCGAGGTCCAGGGCGTGCTGGACAAGGCGTTTCGCGACATCCCCGCCGCCGGCCGCGCGTTCCGCGCCACGTTGAGCCGGCTGGTCTCCTGGGGCATTCCGCGCGGCTACCGCAACGACAACCCGGTCGAGCACACCGAGGCGGTCGAATCGGATGGCACCTACTCGCCCTGGCCGCCGGAAGCATTCGATCTGTTCTTCGCCCATGCCCGCGTCGACCTGCATCTGGCGGTCTATTCCGGGCTGTTCACCGGCCAGCGCAAGGTCGACGTGCTCAAGATGATCCGCCCCAAGGCCGGCGCCACCGAGATGCCGCTGGTGGCGCAGAAGACCGAGTTGCGTGTGCCGGTCCAGATCCATTCCGAGTACCGGGCCCTGATCGACGCGGCCGCCTCTACGGCCAAAGCGGCCAATGACAAGGCCGCCGGCGACAAGGCCGAGGCCGAGCCGATGCCCGAGCAGCTCCGCCTGCACCTGCGCGCTGACGGCGTGCCGTGGAGCTACGAGGGCTTCAAGACCGCCTGGGGCCGAGAGCTCGACAAAAAGGAGCTCAAGCTGTTTCGCGACAACAGGCTCGTGTTCCACGGCCTGCGCAAGAACGCCGTCAACATGCTGCTCGAGGTCGGCTGCACCGAGGAGCAGGTCAGCGCGATCGTCGGCATGAGCGCCGCGATGGTGCACCACTATTCGAAAGAGGTCAGCCGCTTCCGCCTAGCCCGCTCGGCGATGCGGATCCTCGAGAGCGGCTGGGCCGCGCAGCGGGTGCATGTGTTGGGGAAGGCGAAGGATTGAGCCGATGAGCGAGATATCCTACAGCGGCCTTTGCTGCGGCGGCCCGAACGACGGCAAGCTCATGGTCAATCGATGCCCGACGGTCAACGTGCCAGTGATGACGCACGGCCTGTACATTGGACAGTATCGCCATGACTCCAAGCTTGGCATCTGGCTATGGACTGGTGAGTGGCCGCCAAAACCCAAGCAGAGCCCTAGCCAGAACGTGTGAGAGGGTTGGCAAACCCCCACTTTCTGGGGCATGTTCCGGCAGAATTTCCCACGAGGTTTGTCAACCCGCAGCATTGAAATCATTCACGAAAACCGGCCGACACCCCTCCTTTTAATCATGGGGTCCCGGGTTCGAGTCCCGGCGCGCTCACCAAGACATCAGATCAATACCGGTCTACCTGCGAGAGATCTTCGGGCTTATTGCTGGATCGGTTGGGCGGCCGGTTTTCCACATGACTGCTGGCCTGTTTGGTCGATCCGGGGCACAAATAGGCGTTGCAGATTTTTTGATTTTTCCGGGGCGCTTCGATGAATTGGGCAAGAACACTCGTCGGCGTTCTGTTGGCTGCCATCGCCCTGCCGGGCTGCATCACGACATCCATGCAGGGATATGCAGACCGACAACTGCCGGCAAAGCCGATCGGCCGCATGGTCGCTTATGTCTCCGGACCCGGACCTCTCGTATCAAGCATTCAGACCAATATCGCTGATGAGGCCCGGAAACGCGGCGTCGTCGCTGACGACGCACTGATGCTGTTTCCTCCGACACGGACCTACACCAACGCCGAAGTTCAGCAGGGCCTTGCGCGCGACGCGATCGAGGGCGTTCTCGTCATCAGCGTGGGCGATAGCGGCGTGCAGCAACAATACGCCGGCACGATCTTGTCAGGCCAATATTCCGGCACATCCAGCGCAAGCGGGATCGTCAATACGTTCGGCAACACCTCGACGATATCCATGAATGGCACATCATCGGGCACGATCACTGCAACGGCGACGCCGACCTACCGCTACAAACGTCAGACCACGTTTACAGCCCGGCTTCTGGAGGCAAGCACCGGGCGGAATCTCTGGGTCGGCAATGGTCAGGTCAATGCCGGCGGACTTCTATTCGTTGGCGACGGCGCAAACGCTTCAAGCTCAGTTGCAGCAATTTTCGACGACCTGCAGCGCAAGGGCATCATCGGATCATCAAGCTGATCGAGTGCCGTGCCGTTTACGACCGAGTCCTGCCTGACCGGGGCAATTGAAGATACTTCATTTGCGATCTTCGAAGACGTCCAGGCTACCCATTTCGCGCGCTGGACTACGGTGACCATACCCTCAACTCTTGATCTACTACAATGTCGGGACGACAGCAGTCGTCGTGGGCACATCGGGCATCACCTTAAGCATGGCGCCGACCACGCTCCGCGAGATACCTAGGATTTCGATTTCTTCACCGACATCGAGAATGACCTCGGGGTGAATGAGCGGATTTCGATGAAGTTTACCAAGCTGTTTCAAAGACTCCCATACTTTGGCGTCACCAGCATGATTGTCTTCCAGAGCCTGTGCAAAAGTGCCGATGGTTTCCAACTTTGGACGCGGCTTTCCGTTGGTCACATGATCCCAGTATCGCTTGAGTACAGATTCAACGACCCGGAAAATATGAAAACCCGCCGCGGTTGGTAGCTCAAAGGCAATCGCCTTTCCTACTTCTTTCGCGTCACGCAAAGCTTCCGGAGCTTTTGCGCTCAGGGTAGTCGGAAACAGGCGGGCGCCGTCCGCGATTAGCAAATTGACGTCGTACCCTTCCTTTTCAACAACTAAGAAAGACGGAAAATTACTGACTTCCGAGATAAAGACCGGCTTGAACGCGTCTCGCTTATAAGTAAGCATCCAGACTTCAAACGAGTTTACCGATTCCTTTTTGTCGGGCCCTTGTCCCAGCATTTCAATGATATGCTGATAGAGATCGTTCGCCAGCTCTCTAGAAACTCGCAAATGGGATGAGTATGGGCTTTTGAAAAATACAGTTTCAATCTGGTTCTGCGCATTGAACAAGGTAGGCCAGGCAATCCTGGTCTCACCCTCCTTTACATTATCAAGATCATTGATTGCATTGATAACATCAAACATCCATGGAATTCGAATTCTGATCATCGCAATACTCCCAGATAAACATTTCAGGGGCATCCCGATGTGCGGGACCGCACGGGCTTGATAGGTTTGCTATAGCGCCCACTGCCCTTCAGCGGCCAGCGCCTTTGTGCTTACCGCCGAAATTCACAGACAAAGTTGTTTGCATGGTCAAATCCTGAGCCGAATGGCTCAGATCGTCAACCGTGCTAGAACCACCTGTAGGCAGCGACAAGGAAGATCACCAGAAAGCACGCGGCCAAGATGCCGAGCCCCCCTTCGGCGCTGACGTCGATCTTCCAGAACCTGATTTGGAATTTAGGCGTCTGATTCATGACATAGCTCTCCATTGAAACTCTTGGAGAGCCGGTGAAATCAGTTCTCAGGGCTCAAAGGTTGATAGGACTGATTTGCCGAGCCATGGCAACATAAAAAATTCTCTCTACCCAATTTGTCCGCATTTCTTACCGAGCGGTGAATAACTCCAACTTTCTACGGCACATCCCCAGCACGGCTCGCACTATCGAATCGAGTTTGTCCTGGACTACGGTGAAGATTCGTTAAATCCGAAATTGCTTCTGTGCCTCGATTGAGCGCATCGAATACGTTCCCGCGCAGCAGTTTCATGCGCTGTCTCCGCAACTACCGTAACCGCCAGTGACACACGATCCGCTCCCCCTTCTCTACCGCGGCGCATCGGCCTCCAACACCACCTTCGCCACCGGATAGCGCCAGTCGTTCTTCGTATTGTCGGCGGCAGCATCAATGCCTGCCACGATGACAGCACCGAGGATGCCGCCATTGACGCCGCTGGCGAGGCGAGCTTGGCGCGTCGCGTCGATCGGTGCGACGGTGATCATCCGCTTTTGATAGCCGGCCTTCTGGCAGGTCACGGCCAGCGTGCTCGACTGTCCGCGGTAGAGCGGCACGCGCACCTTTGCGGGGGTCGTCATGGTTGCCGTGAAGCCGGAGGCTTCCAGTAAGCAGGACGCGCCGGCCATCTCGACCTCGCCGCCGCCGCCGGGATTGTGGAACGTCCGCACTTCCACGAGCTGATCGCCCGCGAACTCGGGCACGCTCGGGTCGGTTCGGCGCTTCGCCTCGTAGACGTCGATCCCTCGGCTGCCCGTGGTCGACCTGATGTCGGTCACGTTATTGACCGCGAGCGGCGCAGCACACCCACCAAGACACGCTACGCCAATCATGGCCAGCCAGCCGGCTGGCCAACGCAAACACTTCATCTGAGCCCCCACGGCATCCCCAACTCTCGTCGACCAGCGGTAGCAGGGGCGGAACTGGGGAACAATAGCCGCAACCTCGGGGGGATTAGATCGACTATCAAAAACCAACTACGTTGCGGGCAGGACACAGTCGCTGCCATCCCCCGGCATCGAATAGATCGATTGTATGGGATGCATCAGACAATCGCCGGCGGCGGGAAACTCTGGAGTCATCGACATGATGCCGTTGCGCCGCCGCAACCTTCCTCGCGATCAATGCCAGGGCGATGCGTTCGATACTCGCACAGATTGCAGCCACCGGCGGGCCTTCATGCGGCAGCGTCCGGATCATGTGCGAGGGCACGGCGCTTTCAGGATGTGCTGTGAGAATACGCAGAAAAACTCATTTCATGAGGCCAACCAACAAGATCACCCCTATCCAATCGTCAGCGCGAAAACATTTGGATTCACTTTTTCAGAATTTCATGATTGGTTGCGCTCGTCCCTTGCTCCTCGCTAGGGGCGGATCGCATCGTCATGGACGTTGGGCGCGGGGAGCTGAGACCGCCGCGACCAAGGCGGCGTCTGCCGCCTCGTGGGCCGATGCACGCGTCGCCCGGCACTGCACATAGGCTGGCGAGCCCGGCTGAGCCCCGTAGCTCCGGCATTCCTGGTCATCCTTGGCCGCGAGTTCGGCCCGTATCTCTTCCGACGACCTGAAGCAGCCGGTCAGCAATGGCCCGGCCAAGAAAATCAACAATAAATATCGCATGAGCCCGCCTCCCCCGGGGCGGCACTGAACCTCAACTCCAGCGCGAGATCAAGCCGCGGGGCCGAAATGGAGGACTCCATCGGCTTCACGGCGATCGTCCGCGAACGTCTTGGCACCGCGCTTGGGCGAGGACGCCATCATCTGCCAGGGCCCCCCCTGTCCAGTCCTTGCGCGAAAAATCGACTTCCATATTTCCGAATTTCATGCTACACACTCCCCCATCCCGTGCTCCTCGAGAGGGGCGGATCGCGATCGTCACGGACGTTGGGCGCGGGGAGCGGTGGCCGCAGGCTGGTCGCAGCGTGGTTATGTACGCGGACGAACGACTGCTTGCGGACGTGAAATCGCGTGGTCCTGGCGCCCCGAGGCTGGCGCCAAGCTTTCGGCAGGATGAGCCTGAGGGCGACGGTGGCTATCAAGCCGGACACCGGGGAGAGCGCGTATAAGCGTGAAGACCATCGCGCGGGGAATGCCGGGTTGATCCGGCTGAACCTGTGGTGACTGCCGCCTGCTTTTTCTTCTGCAGGCGGGCCATGGGTTGCGGCCAGCAGCCCGGCATTCCCCGCGCCCTCTGTGCAGAGGGCGAAACGACCGGCAAAGCTCGGGCGCGACACGCGCCGCGACGATGCTTCATCATGGCCCCCGCCCGCGTCTCTCCCGGTCCCGATCATCTCTCGCATCATCAGGGAGGTGCCGATGACCCCCGTGTCTTGTTCCGGCGCTCGGATCGTGGCCGGACGCAGCGAACTGCGGCAAGGAGAGCGGCCCGCTCCGCCCGCTCGGGAGGACGACCATGATGGACAGCGAGACCGTCTGACGGCCGCGCCGCGCGCAGGATAATTCACGCATTTCTCACACGGGTTCCGGCCGGGCCGGACTTACGATCCCTGTCGCAACTTTCACGCAACATGTTGGAGTGTCGGTCATGGTTCGCCTACGTCGCATCCTCCTGTTCAACCTGGTCCCGCTGTTGGCCGCGTCCCCTGCCCTCGCGCAGCTCACGCCGACGGCCTCCCCTCAAATCGACGCATCGGTCGTGACCCATTGGGCCATCACGCTGCTGGGATTGGCGACGGCAGCCCGGCTGGCTTGGCGGGCCTTCGGACGGGACGTCGCTGTCGACGAATTCCCGACCATTCCGCGCTACATGACCAATCGCTCGCAATACCTACTCGGAAGCATCGCCTACACACTTTTCGCATGCGCCGTCTTCCTGGTTCTCGTCCAGGAGCATCAGCCGATCCTGGCAATGACGCCATCCGGCATCATTCCCGAACCCATTCTGCAAGCCGTCAAGCAGAATTCCGCATCCTATATCGTCGTCGTCGTTGCCATCGGCGCCATCTACCTCTATTTGCTCACCAAGGAAGCCGACTGGAATCTGCTGCTCGGGATGCGCGACGTGATCCATCTCTGGATCAGCGTTCCCCAGCTCGCAAAGGAAATCATCGCCCAGATCCGATTTGCGTTGCGCGTGTCCCCCCAGACCATTGCGCAGGTCGTCGCGAGCTCGCGCGCGCTGACCGAGCGCGACTTTCAGAAGGACTACCTCACGCCTGATCGCTTGTGGGCCGAGATCTGCTACATGAAGTGGTGGCTTGAACGAGGTCACGAAGCCGGCAACGATGCCACCTTCTTCATCGAGGACAGCTTCGGATTCGAAAAGCTGATCGCCGAATTCGACCAGACGGCGTGGACGATGGAGCAGTGGAAAGCGGGCTCTGCCGCAAACCTCGCGATGGCCGACTTCGCCCAGAAGATCAAGAACCTCCACACCCGCTTCGCGCGGCTCATCGCCTGCTATCTGATCTACCGCAACGCCTCGCGACGAGACCTCTGCAAGGAAGCCTACGAGTTCGGCGTGGTCATCGTCCCGCCGCGTCTGCAGAACCCGCTGCATTACTGGACGATCTATGCGGTGGCGCTGATCGCAGCGGCGCATCTCGGCGTCTACCTGTCGGCCGTGACCTTTGATGCTCTCAACGGAAAGGGCCTCGTCATGGGTCAGGCTTCAGACCGGATGCTGGCCTGGGTCCTGTACTCCATGTCGAATTTCGGCTTCGCGATCACCTTGGTGCTGCTGCTTCGCCTTGCGACGAGCGAGCTGGTGCCGGCGATGAACCAATCTCTGATGGTCACGTATTGCTGGAGCTTTCTCGTCGCCTTTGCCGCCGGGCCTTTCGGACTCGCTCTGGCGGTGCATTTCTTCGGCGAGGATGCGTCGCGGGCGCTTCCGTTCTCCGAACTCTATTTCCGGATGCTCAGGTGGGGCTTGGGCCCGGCGCTGGTGTCCGTGTACATTTCCTACTACCTGGACCGGCAGACCTGCCCGGATCTGCCCGACATCGACATGTCTGCTGGCAGAATTGTCTGGAGGCTTCTCAATTGTCTCGCGTTTTCGCTCGGCGTGGTGTTTCTGCTGCTGCCCTCGCTCCTCACGCTCGTCGCGCCGGAGGGAGCGACATGGGACACCAACAAGCTGCGCTTCCTGGCGACGGGAACGACCTTCAGCATCGCCTACGGTCTGGCCTTCGCCGCCCAGTTTGCCCTCGTCAAACCGCGGCAACGCCTCAGGGTTGATCCTCGCAGCCCACCCGCGATGAACAGCCCAGCTCCCGTGGTCAGGCCCTAACTGCCTGCGCGGTCAGGTCCGATGGGCGCGGAGCTCAGAGAGGCAGCCAAGGCTTCAAGCCTTGGCTGCTATCATTGTCGGCCTTCCCACCAAACGACCGTTGTCGCGGAGATGGCGGCTATCGTTCGCCGGCGCGGCGTGAAATGGTGGCGTTCGGTGTTGAAGACTCCGGCCGCGCTCGCGGCCGCGAACCTGGGGAGACCGCCGATGTCCACTGCCTTCCTGCTGACCTCGCTGATCGTGGTGGCCTCGCCCGGCACCGGCGTGCTCTACACGCTGGCGGTGGCGCTGACCAAGGGCTCGCGAATGAGCATTGCGGCCGCGTTCGGCTGCACGCTCGGCATCATTCCGGCGATGCTGGCTGCGATCATAGGCCTCGCGGCCATCATGCACACCAGCGCGCTGGCCTTTGCCGCGCTGAAATGGTGTGGCGTCGCGTATCTGTTGTACATGGCCTGGCAGACGCTCGGTGAGCGCGGTGCGCTGTCCGTGGAAGCCAGGGATGACGCGCGCTCGGCCGGGCGGGTGGTGCTGACCGGCTTCCTGATCAACATCCTCAATCCAAAACTGTCGATCTTCTTCCTCGCCTTCCTGCCGCAGTTCATCTCAGCCGACCAGGCGCATCCGCTCGCGGCCATGCTGGAGCTATCGGCTGTGTTCATGGCGATGACGTTCGCGGTGTTCGTGCTCTACGGCCTGTTCGCCGCCGCCGTGCGCGATCGCGTCGTCAGCCGCCCCCGCGTCATGACCTGGCTGCGCCGGGCGTTTGCCGGCGGCTTTGCGCTGCTCGGCGCGCGGCTGGCGCTGGCGGAGCGCTGAAGCGACTGCGTAAGAGAGGGGCCCCGGATGGTGCTGCGGTTCTCTTGGAATCGGATCGCTTGGGATTGGATCGCTTGGGACCGGCGTCACAACACCCGATCACGCGGCGCGCGCGACAGCCGCTCCGGCTGTTGGCAACGACAGCGTCAGCCTGGTGGAGCGGACCGGCGGATCGAGTTGGCGGTCGGCTTGGTCGCATCCGCAACCTTGACGCGCATTGCCGGGCAAGCCAGCATCCGAGAGGAGATGGCTTTCACTCCGGCAGCGGACTAGTCTGCCGATGGTCCGATCATGCTCTGTGATGCCGTGCTCATCTGACGTCAGGCCGGTATTGAGTTGGTCCGGCCCTACGTTGATCCTGTATTGAATTGGTCCCAAGAGTGCGGCACCGCTGACGGGTTGAGGGCAAAATGTCGATACGCAAAGTCGATTTGAACCATGACGGAATTTCCGACCTGTTACTGCAGGATGAGACGACCGGCGACGTGACGACGCTGCTGATGCAGAACGGCATTCCGGCCAGCAGCATCACCTATCAGATCGCCCAGGATTATCCCTCGACCTACAAGATCACGGGCTTCGGCGATTTCGACGGCTCCGGAACCACGGATGTGCTGTTCCACAGCCTCAGCAACGACCACGCGATCGACTGGCTCACCGGCGCGAATGGCATCGTCGTCGGCAACCCGACCTATAATTGGATGCGGACAAGCTATGACGTCGTCGGCACCGGCGACTATTCCGCCGACGGCAAGTCCGACATGCTGTGGCGGGGAGAGACCGACGGCCAATTGATGATGTGGCAGATGAACGGCCTTTACATCAAGGCCTACACGCCGCTGGGACAGATCCCGACCAGCTACAGCGTCGTCGACGGCAGCAGTGATTTCACCGGTGACGGCAAGTCGGACATCCTGTTCCGCGGCATGGATGACGGCCAGACCACGCTATGGGCGATGAACGGCAGCGACATCGAGCAGCGCTTCGATTTCGGCAAGATCCCGACATCGGTGAGCATTCTCGACACCAAGGCCGACCTCAATGCCGACGGCACCCACGACATCCTCTGGTACGATCACGGCAACGGCAACGTCGTCGAATGGCTGATGCATGACGGACATCCGACCATCAACATCATCGGCAACGTCTCGCCCGCCACCAATGCGACCCTGATCAGCGCCGACGGCGACTACAATGGCGACGGGATCTCCGACCTGTTGTGGAATGTCGGCGGCAACCTTGTGACGTGGACGATGAACGTCCAGGGCGGCATCTTCTCGGTCGACTATGTGCACGACAACAGCGGCAATCAGGTGCGGCTCGGCGCCACCCAGATCGTGGAAGACGCGGTCGACACGTTCGACGGCACCGGCCGCAGCAGCCTCGTGATCCGCGACACCAGCAGTGGGGCGGTGCAGTTGCTATCAATGCTCGGGCCGACGGTGACCAACGTCGTCAACATCGATGCAGGATCCAACAGCACTGTGGCCAATGGCGCCGGCTCGGGCGTGGTCATCAGCGCGGACCAGTCGCACGCGTATTACGGCACCGATGGCAACGACACCTTCGTGATCCAGTCCGGGGCCGCCACGGTGACCGGCGGCGCCGGCGACAATCTGTTTCACGTCGCAGGCTTCAACTGGGGCGCGACGATCACCGACTTCAAGCCCAACGCCGATCAGCTCGTGCTGGATCGCTCCGCCTACATCAACGCCGTCGGCGCGCCGGTCTATGATCCCGGCGTGGTGTCGTTCACGTCGGGGACCGCTGGGCCCGATGTGGGCGATGCGCGCTATCAGTTCTACTATCAGACCACGACCGGCCAGCTCTGGTATGCCGAGCCGTTCGGCTCCGTCGCCAACCAATATGAGCTGGTCGCCACCTTGCAGAACCACCCGACGCTGTCGAGCCACGACATCCTCCTGGTCTGACGTCGGGCTGGTCTGGCGTCGATGCCTCCAAGCAAAACCCGCCTGGAGCGTTGCCGCTCCAGACGGGTCCTGTCAGTCCAGCTACTCACCCGGCGGAGATCAGCCGAACTGGTTCATCGTGTTGTGCGCGCCGCCGGCCTTCAGGGCCTTGTCGCCGGCGAAGTACTCCTTGTGGTCGTCGCCGATGTCGGAGCCGGCCATGTTCTGGTGCTTGACGCAAGCGATGCCCTGGCGGATCTCGGCGCGCTGGACGTTCTTGACGTAGCCCAGCATGCCCTGCTCGCCGAAATATTCGCGGGCGAGGTTGTCGGTCGACAGCGCGGCCGTGTGGTAGGTCGGCAGCGTTATGAGGTGGTGGAAGATGCCGGCGCGCTTGGCCGAGTCAGCCTGGAAGGTGCGGATGCGCTCGTCGGCTTCCTTCGCCAGCGGGGTGTCGTCGTACTCCGCCTTCATCAGCTCGGCGCGATTGTACTTGCTGACGTCCTGGCCCGCCTCCTTCATCGCGTCATAGACCTGCCAACGGAAGTTGAGGGTCCAGTTGAACGACGGCGAGTTGTTGTAGGCGAGCTTGGCGTTCGGGATCACCTTGCGGATGCGGTCGACCATCTTGGCGATCTGCTCGATATGCGGCTTCTCGGTCTCGATCCACAGGAGATCGGCGCCGTTCTGCAGCGAGGTGATGCAGTCGAGCACGCAGCGGTCCTCGCCGGTGCCGGGACGGAACTGATAGAGGTTCGAGGGCAGCCGCTTCGGCCGCATCATCTTGCCATTGCGGTTGATGATGACGTCGCCGCTGCGCGCGGTCTCGGGCGTCACTTCCTCGCAATCGAGGAAGCTGTTGTACTGGTCGCCGAGATCGCCCGGCTGGCTGGAGAACGCGATCTGCTGCGTCAGGCCGGCACCGAGCGAGTCGGTGCGGGTGACGACGATGCCGTCCTCGACGCCGAGCTCGAGGAAGGCGTGGCGGCAGGCGCGGATCTTGGCCAGGAAGACGTCATGCGGCACGGTGACCTTGCCGTCCTGGTGGCCGCACTGCTTCTCGTCCGAGACCTGGTTCTCGATCTGCAGCGCGCAGGCACCCGCCTCGATCATCTTCTTGGCGAGCAGATAGGTCGCCTCCGCATTGCCGAAGCCGGCATCGATGTCGGCGATGACAGGGACGACGTGGGTCTGGAAGCCGTCGATCTTGGCGATGATCTCGGTCTCCTTCGCCTTGTCGCCGGCCTTGCGGGCCGCGTCCAAGGTGCGGAACAGATCGTTCAGCTCGCGCGAGTCGGCCTGGCGCAGGAAGGTGTAGAGCTCCTCGATCAGCGCGGGCACCGAGGTCTTCTCGTGCATCGACTGGTCCGGCAGCGGGCCGAACTCGGAGCGCAGCGCCGCGATCATCCAGCCGGAGAGATAGAGGTAGCGGCGGTCGGTCTTGCCGAAATGCTTCTTGATCGAGATCAGCTTCTGCTGCGCGATGAAGCCGTGCCAGCAGCCGAGCGACTGAGTGTACTTGGTGCTGTCCTCATCGTAGGCGGCCATGTCGGCGCGCATCACGGACGCGGTGTAGCGGGCGACGTCGAGACCGGTCTTGAAGCGGTTCTGCAGGCGCATGCGCGCCACGGCCTCGGCGGTGACGCCGTTCCAGGTCGGGTTGGTCTCGAGCAGCGCACGCGCCGCCTCGACCTCGGCCTGGTAGGACGAGGGTCCCTGGAGAGCCTGATCGTTCAGTCCACGCGGTTGGAAGTTCATGTCCGTGATCCCTTGGTTAAGGACAACCTGGGACCTGTTGTAAGCAGCCCGCGCCGGCGGACCAGACATTGCGCGGAAAACTTGTCACACTTTACAAATCTCTTGTGTATAGCTGTAAGGAGATTACAGACAGGAGATGGCCGGCCATGAGTACCGCCACGGCACGCTCGATCTTCATGGGCCCGCGACTGCGCAGGCTGCGCCGGGAGCTCGGCCTGACCCAGGCCGACATGGCCGCGGACCTCGAAATATCAGCACCTTACGTCGCCCTCTTGGAGCGGAACCAGAGGCCTGTGACCGCCGACATGCTGCTGCGGCTGGCCCGGACCTACAAGATCGACCTCGCCGATCTCGCCGGCGACGGCGGAGCCGACCATACCGCGCGGATGCAGTCGGTGCTGAAGGACCCGATGTTCTCCGACATCGACATCCCTGCGCTCGAGATCTCCGACCTCGCCGTCAGCTATCCCGGCATGGCCGAGGCCTTCCTGCGGCTCTACACGGCCTATCGCGAGGAACAGCTGGCGCTGGCCGAGCGCGCGCCTGCGATCTCCGGCGGCGCGCGGCTGCCCGAGGGGTTCGACGCCAATGATCCCGTGGCCGATGTCCGCCGCTTCCTCGCGGCCCGCCGCAACAACTTCGCTCAGCTCGACGACGCAGCCGAACGGCTGGCGCAGGCGATCTTTCAGGGCTCCGCGACCGGCTCTCCCCAGGTGTCGGCGAGCCCGTCCGGCTTCATCGAGCGGTTTCGCGAGAAGCACAAGCTGCAAGTCCGCTACATGCCGCCGAATGTGATGCTCGGCTCACTGCGGCGGCTTGATCTGCATCGCCGGCAATTGCTGATCGAGGATTCGCTCGACAGCGCCAGTCTCAAATTCGAGCTGGCGCGGCAGCTCGCTTATCTCGAGCTCGACAACGAGATCGGGACGGCGCTGGAGGATGGCAAGTTCGCCAGCAAGACCGCCGAGCTGCTGGCGCGCCGCGCGCTCGCGGCCTACGCCGCGGCGGCGATCATCATGCCGTATTCGATCTTCGCCAAAGCGGTCGATGCAAGGTCCTACGACCTCGAGGCGCTGGCGCGACAGTTCGGCACCAGCTTCGAGCAGACGGCACACCGTGTGACGACGCTGCAGAAGCCGGGTGCCGAAAAAATCCCGTTTTTCCTGATCCGCGTCGATCCCGCTGGCAATGTCTCAAAACTACTCGACGGCGCGGGCTTTCCGTTCGCGCGCCACGGCGGCGCCTGTCCGCTGTGGTCGGTGCACGGCATCTTCAAGACGCCGCGCCAGATCGTGACGCAATGGCTGGAGTTGCCGGACGGCCGCCGCTTCTTCTCGATCGCCCGCACCGTGACCGCCGGCGGCGGCTCCTACGGCGCGGTGCGCGTCGAGCGCGCCATTGCGGTGGGCTGCGCGGCCGAGCATGCGGGGCAATTGATCTACACCCGCGACGGCCACGGCCCCGATGCCAGCGCGCCGACGCCGATCGGCACAGCCTGCCGTGTCTGCCACCGGCCGAAATGCGCCGCCCGCTCGGCACCGCCGATCGGCCGCGAGATCTTGCCGGACGATTTCCGGACGTCGTCCGTGCCGTTCGGGTTTTCGGCGGATTGAGGAGGACGATGCAGAGAGACCCACTCTCAGCCCGGCATTCCGGAGCGAGGTCCGCGAACCCCGGATCAGTTCGGCCGCTTGCGCTTGTGGGCGAACGGGTTGGCCTTCTCGCGCAACGTAATGCGCACCGGCGTGCCCGGCAGATCGAAGGTCTCGCGCATCGAGTTGACGAGGTAGCGAAGGTAGGATTGCGGGATCGCGTCGGCGCGCGAGCAGAACAGCACGAAGCTCGGCGGCCGCGCCTTGGTCTGGGTGATGTAGTTGAGCTTGAGGCGGCGGCCCGACACGGCAGGCGGCGGATTGTTGGCAATGGCGCCTTCGAACCAGCGGTTCAGCGCCGCCGTCGGCACGCGCCGGTTCCAGACCGCGTAGGCCTCGACGATCGCCTGCATCAGCCGGTCGATGCCCTCGCCCATCAGGCCGGAGACCGCGACGATCGGCGCACCGGCGACCTGCGGCAGCCAGTGGTCGGCGTCCCTGCGCAGCGCGGAGATCTGGCCGGGCTGAGCCTCCATCAGGTCCCATTTGTTGACCGCGATGACCAGCGCCCGCCCCTCCCGCTCGATCAGGTCGGCGATGCGCAGGTCCTGCTCCTCGAAGCGGTTCTGCGAATCCATCATCAGCACCACGACCTCGGCGAACCGCACCGCGCGCAGCGCATCCGCCACCGACAGTTTCTCCAGCTTCTCCTCGATCCGCGAGCGGCGGCGAAGACCTGCGGTGTCGAAGACGCGGAAGCCGCGGCCCTTGTGCTCGATCTCGACGGCGATGGAGTCGCGCGTCGTGCCGGCCTCGGGGCTGGTCAGCAGCCGCTCCTCGCCGAGCAGGTGATTGATCAGCGTCGACTTGCCGGCATTGGGGCGGCCGACGATGGCGACGCGGATGGGGCGGGCCGCCCGCTCTTCGTCGGTCTCCTCGCGCTCGTCGTCCTCGTCCTCCGTCGGCGGCACGACCTTGCTGACGGCGTCGTAGAGTTCGCCCATGCCCTCGCCATGCTCGGCCGAGATCTGAATCGGATCGCCGAGGCCGAGCGCGTAGGACTCCATCGCGCCGAGCTCGCCATGCTTACCCTCGCTCTTGTTGGCGAGCAGCAGCACCGGCTTGTCGGCGCGGCGCGCGAAATCGGCGAAGGCGCGGTCGGCCGGCGTCAGGCCGATTCGGGCATCGATCACGAAGAACAGCGCGTCAGCGAGCGCAATCGCCGTCTCCGTCTGCTCCTGCATCCGCGCCGTCAGCGAGCCCTTGGGGCCCTCGTCGAGGCCGGCGGTGTCGATGATCGTGAAGCTGAGATCGTGCAGCTTGGCCTCGCCCTCGCGGCGGTCGCGGGTGACGCCGGGCATGTCGTCGACGAGCGCCAGCTTCTGTCCAACCAGGCGGTTGAACAGGGTCGATTTGCCGACATTGGGCCGGCCGATGATGGCGATGGTGAAAGACATGATGATCCGTGCGCGTTGGCGCGCAGCTTTAGCGCATTCGGCCGCAAAACCGAAACGGGTGATCGGACGATCGACGGACGGGCTTAACGCCCTAGCGGCTGAACGAGCCGCTCGGCACCGGCGCCTGGAACTGGCCCCCCGACTGGCGGACGGGCTGCTGCGCCGGGGCGGCGTCATCCGGCGGCGGCGCTGTGGTACGGCGACGGACGATCTTCTTCGGCTTCGGCGCCGCAGGCACCGCCGCAGCCCCCTCCTCGACCGCCGCCGCTTCGCCGTCCTGGGGATCGGCGGGCACCGGATTACTCACGGCCGCCTGCTGCCTGCCCTTCGCGCCCTTCTTTCCCTTGGGCTCCTCAGGCGCGGGCGGCGGCGCGGCGGTCTGCGCGCCCGGATCCTCCATCGGCTGCTGCTGGGCGCCCTTATAGAGCTCCTTCGGCACGCCCTGCTCGAGACCGGGCACGCCCTCCGGGAACACCGGCTTGCGATCGCCCGGGAGCTTCTTCTTCGTATCCAGGAAGTCGAGCATATCCGAGGGATCGAAGCTGCTGCCGCTGGCGCAGCCGCCGAGGACGCCGGTCAGCGCGGTAAGGACGGTCAGGGCGATGAGACGTTGGGGGCGACGCATGGTGGTCTTTCCGATCAAACTCAGTCTCGCCGTCGCAACGTTGCGATCGGCGCACCATCAGCTCCTGGATCAGCTCTTGGCGACGGCAGGCAGCAAGGCCTGCAGCGCCTCGGCGCGGGAGCGCAAGCCCGGCGGGGTCTCACCATCCAGGGCAATCATGTCGAGCCATTGACGGGCCGCGGCGGCATCGTTGGCCTTCCAGGCCGACAAAGCCAGCAGCTCGCGAGAGGCATGACGGAACGGCGCGCCGGCCGCAGCCTCGCCTTCGAGGCGCGGCTTCAGGTCGGCATAGGGCGCGGTATCGACCAGCAGGCCCGCGGCGCGCAGGCGCGCCATCGACTGCTGCTCGGCGCCGATGCTCCGATCGGCCGCCAGTTCGTCATAGAGCTTCACGGCAGCCGCCTTGTCGCGCACCGCGGCCTCGGCTGCCTGGTGGAAGCGGGCCAGCATGCGGTATCCCGATGGGGCGGTCGCGGCGACATCGGCAAAGGCCTTTTCAGCCTCGGCGTGCTTGTTCTGCTCCGACAGCTCGATGGCCTTGTTGAAGGCCGCGCCCGCCTCGGCAGCCTTCTGGGATTCGAGGTACTGGTATCCGCGCCAGCCGCCGACGCCCGCGATGATCAAAACCGCGACGGCGATGATCAAGAGCGAGTAGCGGTCCCACAGCTTCTTAAGCTGTTCCCGACGGACCTCCTCGTCGACCTCATCAATGAATTCAGACACTTAATGACATCCCGTCAGATTCGCCGCGAGCTCGCGCGAATGATGTTGAAGTGCCGCGCGGGCCGCCCGTTGCCCGCACGCTGGCGCCGATACCGTATCGGTATGGCGGTGGCAAGGCGAGTCCAGCCGAATCAAAGCGTTACTGCCCGTCCCGGCCTGCCACAGCGGTCGACGGCGGCTATCATGCCCCCAAGCCTTCGCGCAACTGCCGTTTCATCACCTTGCCGTTGGCGTTGCGCGGCAAGGGGTCCGCGGTCACGGTCAGGGTTTCCGGGACCTTATAGTCCGAAAGCCGTTCGGCGCACCAGCGGCGCAGCGCTTCGCCACTCATCGGCTCCCGCGTTACCACAACGGCATGGACCCGCTCGCCGAGCACCGGGCACGGCTTGGCGACGATCGCGCTCTCGATCACGGCCGGATGAGCGGCCAGCACCGATTCGACCTCGGCCGAATAGATCTTCAGCCCGCCGCGATTGATCATGTCCTTCTGGCGGTCGAACACCCGGACGAAGTCATCGGCATCGATCGAGCCGAGATCGCCGGAATGCCAGTAGCCGGCGGTGAAGCTTTCGGCGGTCGCCTCCGGCCTGTTCCAATAGCCCTTGATGACCTGCCCGCCGCCGATCCAGATCTCGCCGATCTCGCCGCGCGGCAGTTCCCGGCCCTGCGCGTCCATCACCAGGATGCTGGCGCCTGGACAGGGCAATCCGACGCTGTCGATGTGGCGGGCCGTGAGATCCGGCGGCATCAGGGTCGAGGGCGAGGTCGTCTCGGTCGAGCCGTAGGCGTTGACCAGCCTGAGCCCGGGGATCTTCGCCGCCAGCCTCTCGATCGTCGCCACCGGCATCGGCGCGCCACCGAAGCCGCCGATCCGCCAGGACGACAGATCGTGGCTGTCGAAGTCGGGCTGCAGCAGGCAGAGATTATACATCGCCGGGACCATCACGGTGTAGGTCACGCGTTCGCGCGCGGCGAGCTTGAGATATTCGCCGGCCTTGAACTCCGGCATGATGATCAAGGTGCCGGCGCAGCGCGCCATGCTGGTGACGTTGGCGACCACGCCGGTGACATGGCCGAGCGGCACCGCAGCGATCGAGCGATCGGATGGCGTCAGCCCGAGGCAGGTCTGATAGAGCATCGAGGAATGCACGATGTTGCAATGCGCGAGCATCGCCCCCTTCGGCCGGCCCGTGGTGCCCGAGGTGTAGAGGATCATCGCCGTGTCCTCTTCGCCCACAACGATCTCATCAACATGAGGCGCGTGGCCGGCGAGCGCAGCGAAGCCGGAGCGTGCCGGATTGTCGTGAACCGCGATGCGCTCCAGCAACTCCGGCGTTTCGGCGGCGGCCGGCAGCCGCTCAGCCAACGTCGCTTCATGCAGCAGCAGCCGGGCGCCGCAGTCGTTCAGCACATAGGCGATCTCCGGGGTCTGCTGCCGGGTCGACAACAGCACGGTGATCAAGCCGAGCTTGGCGGCGGCGAACAGCGTCAGCACGAACTCGATGCGGTTACCGAGCAGTAGCGCCAGCCGGTCGCCTTTCTGCAGTCCCCTCGCCTGTAGTCCGCCGGCAATGCGCGCCGCAGCGTCGGCGACCTCACGCCACGACAGGCGTTGCTCACCACAGATCAGCGCTTCGCCCTGACCGTTCCGCGCGGCGGCCTGTTCGACCATGTCCCAAATGCTGGCCGGACGCTCCGCAAACAGCGGAACCACGCGATCGCCGAAACGCTGCTCACGCCGCATCGGCGTGATTGCGGCATGCTGCGACCACTGCATCGGATCGCCTCCCCTGAACTGTTCTTGTCGTTTGCCGGTTGGGACCGGTCACGTGCACCGCCCGGTCCGGGCGGCGCGCAATTGTCCGGCAGAACGCGGCCGCCGAGAACCGCTAATTGCCGATGACGGGAATGCCGAGCACGACGGGATGGAACGCAAAAGCCAGCGCCGCATAGACGATGATGCCGACCACCACCGCGATGACGTCGTTACCCACGCCCCCGACGGGTATTGGCGGTCCGCCGGCATCCGCGCGGCGCTTCAAGGAAATGCGGTCGAACACGGCCCAGGCCAGGATCGAGCCGAACAGGATGATGCCGCCTAGGTCACCGTTAGCGAGCAGATGACCGAACGCCCACAGCTTCACGCCCGCCAGCATCGGATGCTTCAGCGTGGTGTAGATGCGGCCGCGGATATAGGCGGCGACGACCATGATGACCGCCGGCAGCATCAAAGCGAGATTGATGTGCTTGAGCGCCTTCGGCGGCGTCCAGACCTGGATCCAGCCGCCGCCGTTGCGGTACTCGGCAAAACCCCACACGATCAGCGCGAGACCTGCGAGCGCCACGACGGTGTAGACCAGCTTATAAGGCGCTTCGCCCAGCTTCGCGATGACCTGCGCCCGGGCCTCGCGCCGGGTCGTGAACACATGGGCACCGAGAAACAGCACCAGCCCCACCACCATCACCAGAAGTCCCACGGCGTCCCCCTCTCGTGCACGCAACTCGCGGGGAACTGGGTATCATCTTCGGGGGCCGCCTCGCAACGTGACCGGCTCTCGAAGTGAGCCGCCTTGTCCCACCCGCCCGTCATTCCGGGGCGGCTCGCAGAGCCGAGCGCGGAGCCTGGAGCTTGGCTCGCGTTCTTTGCAGACCATGTCGGGATTCCGGGTTCGACGCTGACGCCCAGGAATGACGGCGGTCGACAGAGCATCGCGACAAAACTATTGCTGCTGCGACGTCTTGCCCAGGTCGCGGTTGTCGACATAGCGGATGGCGATCGGCCGGCCGGCCAGCGCGCCGCCGAGCCCGGAGGTGAACTTCAGCGGCAGGCAGGCGTCGAGCGAGGCATTGATCGCCTTGAGGTAGGTCGCGCGGGTATCGGACGACGCAGCCGATGTCGCAAAGGTCACGCGCGGCGGCGCGATCATGTCGCCCGTCCGCTTGAAGCTGAAGCGGACCGTCATCTGCATGCCGGCGCGGGCGCTGTCCTCCGCTGGAGGTGTCCAGCAGGAGCGGAGCGCGGCGAACAGATCGCCGATGGTGTCGAGATCATGGTCCGGCTTCTGATACTTGGCCGCCTGGTCCTTGGCCGGCTTGCTCTCGATGGTCAGCTGCAGGTTCTGGCCATAAGGATAGTTCATCTCCGGGATGCACGGCCAAGGGCCGTACACGCTGCAGAACGACGGCGTGCATGGCTGCTCGTCCAGCACGCTGCATGGCGTGTGTGCGAACGGCACCGGATTGATCTGGCGCCGGCGCGCGTCAGCGGTGACCGGGGTGGCCAGCATCAGCAGGAGAAGTACGACGATGCGCAGCATGGGACACTCGGGATGGATGATGCCAGAACTGGGTCTGGCGACGAAATCCGCAAGCTCAATCCCGTTCACATCCGTGCGTTCCGGCCGGCTGAACGGCTCTCGACCGTGCCCGCGGAACTCGGCTAGAACACGGCAGGACCGACACCAGACGGATGCAACGATGAGCCGCCTCAGCGAGACCGTGATCAACGTCATCAACCCGAACATGACCGCGACGATGACCGAGCTGATTGCGAAGGCCGCGCAGGCCAGCGCGAGTCCGACTACGCGGATCGTTGGCCGCACCGCGCGGTTCGGCGCCGCCTCGATCGAAGGCCATTACGACGAGGCGATCGCGGCGGTCGGCATGCTCAAGGAGGTCGAGGCCGGCGACGCGGAGGGCTGCCACGCGCACGTGATCGCGTGCTTCGGTGATCCCGGCCTGCTGGCGGCACGGGAGATATCCGCCGTGCCGGTGCTCGGAATTGCGGAAGCGGCGATGCATGCCGCGAGCTTCGTCGCGACCCATTTCAGCGTCGTCACGACCTTGTCGCGCACCAAGGTGATCGCCGAGCACCTCGTGCGCAACTACGGCATGGAGCATCACTGCCGCAGGGTCCGTGCGGTCGATGTCGCCGTGCTCGATCTCGACAAGCCCGAGGCCAATGTGCGCGGCACCCTGCTCGGCGAATGCCGGGCGGCGCTGCGCGAGGACGGCATCGGCGCCATCGTGCTCGGCTGCGCCGGCATGGCCGATCTCGCACATGACCTCTCCAACGAGCTCGGCATTCCCGTGATCGATGGCGTGGCTGCCGCGGTGCGTTTCGCCGAGGCGCTGGTCGGATTGGGCCTGAAGACATCGAAGCACGGTGATCTCGCATTTCCGCTGCCGAAGGCGCGCACGACGATCTGAGTCGAACTGCCGACGACGGCGCCTGCCCACCTGGGGAGTTCCGAAACGACCATCGACGCTCCACATTGGTTTCAACCGATGGAGCTCACGATGTCCGATCTTTCTGCCCTCTCCGCGCTGTCGTCAGCGCTCTCCGCCGCGGTGGCCTCTGCTTCGCCGTCTCTGGTCTCCGTCCATTCGCACCGCTCGCGGGCCTCCGGCTTCCACTGGAAGCCGGGCCTCGTCGTCACAGCCGACGAGGCCCTGGCCGACGAGGGCGAGGTTTCGCTCGTCTTCGCCGATGGCGCCGCTCGGCCGGCCACGATCGTCGGGCGCGATCACACCACCGACATCGCCCTGCTCCGCTTTGATGGCAAGGACGTGCCGGCTGCGCCACTCACGACCGACGTTCCGCCGCTCGGATCGCTCGCCGTCATCACGGCTGCAGATCAGGGGACACCGGTCGCGGCGCTCACGATGGTGTCGAAGTCCGCCGGCTCCTGGCGCAGCCTGCGCGGCGGCGACATCGACGCGCGGATCGAGCTCGACACACGGCTGCGGCACAGCTCCGAAGGCGGCCTCGTGCTCGACGCGACTGGGCGGGCGATCGGCATGGCCGTGCGCGGACCGCGCCGCACGCTCGTCATTCCGACGGCCACCATCACGCGCGTCGCAACCAAGCTCGCGACCCACGGCCGCATCGCCCGCGGCTATCTCGGCGCGGGGTTGCAGCCGGTCCGGATCGATGACGGCCTCGGCGCGATGGTGATGAGCATCGACAAGAACGGGCCTGCCGCCATCGCCGGCCTGCGCCAGGGCGATGTCATCACCGCGCTCAACAAGGAGCCCTTCCGCGGCATGCGCGCCTTGATGCGCGAGCTCGGTCCGGAGAGCGTCGGCGCCGTGGTCGAGATCGCGGCGCTGCGCAGCGGTGAGCCGCGGCAACTCGCCCTGACCATCGGCGAGCGGCCCGCGTGAGCGCGGAGAGCAGCACGCCGATCACGATCGCCATCGCGATCGACGATGCCGATCTGGCAGATCGGCTGGCGGCGCTGCTCGGTGGCGTCGCCGGGTTGCGGCTGGTCGCCCCCGGTGACAGCGCCGATGTCGCGGTCGTCGCGCAGAGCAGCGGAGATGCGAGCGAGAAGGATGCGGATCGCAGCGAAGCGAGCGACGCCTTTCAGCTCACCGCGCGCGAGCGCGACGTCCTGGCGCTGATGGCCGAGGGTTGCTCGAACAAGGAGATCGCGCGCAGCCTCGGCATCTCCGTGCACACCGCAAAATTCCATGTCGGCTCGCTGCTCGACAAGCTCGACGCCACCGGGCGCACGGATGCGGTGGCGCACGCGGCAAGGCGGGGGATCATCGAGTTGTGAGACGGCCGCTCAGCACTCCATGTCTCCGCCGCGCTATTTGCGCAGGCCGCCCATGACGCGTGGGAGCAGCGATGCCGCGAGCATGCGATAACCGTCCGGCGTCAGGTGCTGGCCGTCGACCTGGTGCGGCAGGCCGCGCAGCATTCCGTTCTCGACCATCACGACCTTGATCCGGCGTTGCGAGGCCTTGGCCATGATGGCGCCGATGTTGCCGGCGCGCTGGTCGCCGACGCCTTTGCGGGCATCATTGCCGCCAGGCTGGAGAAGCAGGACACGGGTGGATCCATCGACCGCGCTGTCGAAACGCGACAGCATGCCCGCGGTCGTGTCGCCATTGATGCCGGCATTGGCGACGCTGACCCGGAGGCCCTTCCCGTGCAGCATCGCCTCGAGCTGGGCCGGAAAATCCTCGCCGCGGTTGACGCCCTTGCCGTAGGTATTGCTGGCGCCGAGCGCGACCACCTCGGCGGCATGGGCTGTTCCGATTGCGGCTGCTCCGATCGCGGCAGCCGCAACGCAACAAACAGCTAACAGCCCGGCCGCGTGACGCCGGACAACACGGCCAAAGGATTCCGCCTGCATGTCGCTCTCCCCCGATTGTTTTCGAAGGAGAGCGTAGCGTACCAACCACCGGACGCAAGGCGATTGCCGGCGACGAACTCTCGTCACTCATCGCCAGCATCTTCGGAGCAACGCTCAGAACGCGACTTTCAGTCCGCCGTTCACGCCATAGTCGTTGCGGTCGGATCGGGCGAACGTGCTGACCACGCCGAGATTCACGCTGACCTTGTCAGTGATCGCCGCGGCCAGACCGGCGGCGACTTTCCCGTAAGTATCCGTGCGTCCGTCGATCGGCGTCAACACCGGCAGCAAGGGCGTCGTCACCAGGGTCGTGATCAGCGTGCGCGCCGAGCCCAGGAAATCATGCTCAACGGTCAAGTTCAGGTAGGGATTATAGAAGGCTCCGCCTGCAGCGAACGGCGCACGAAACTGCACGCCGGCGCTTCCGGTCAGGCTCTCCAGAGTCTGCCGGCTCACCATGTTGGTGAGCAGGATGTCTCCGGTCTCGGTATAGCCTGCGACTTGCGCATTGGTGTAGGACAAGCCGCCGATCGGCCCCACGCGCAACGCGCCGAGATCCCAGAGATAGCCGCCGCGCGCAGCGACCGTGAACGTGTCCGCTTGCGTCGACCCGCGGATGACATCGATCACACCCTGACGATCGGTGGCAATCGCCTGGCGGCCGTAGGCGATCAGCGCGTCCGCAAACCAGTTGGCGCGGCTGTAGGAGGCGTAGCCGCCGATCTGGTAGGCGTCGATCTTCTCATGGGCGTTCTGCACGGCGAGATTGACGTTCGGCTGGGCATAGCTGAACAGCCCGCCGACCAGCAGATCAGGCCAAAGGCGATAATCCAGCCCGATCCATCCGCCGACCGAATTGTAGTTGTAGCTGGATAGGGACTGCTGAGAGTCGCGGCTCCCTCCAGCATAAGCGGCATCGCCATAAACCGACCACTGGCTCTGCACGCTGCTTCGAGCGGCGCGGATCGCCTTGGCCGGCATGTCCGCCGCCATCGCGTTCATCGCATGGGCCGTGCTGAGGACGTTCCGATAGGCATCGAGATGTCCGAACACCGAGCCCGCGAAACCGGTCGCGATCGACATCGCGACGTCTCCCTGCGGCGCTACGGTCAACGGCGCATCGATCTGATTGGTCTGGTAGCGACCGATCAGCGCAAAGCCGGCGGTCGTGAAATGCAGGCCATCATAGGACAGGAACTGGTTCTGGGCCGCGACCGAGCCTCCGACACAGGACGGCACCGCCGTACAAGCCGTGGTGACGTTGGTGAACCCGTAGAGCGAGGGATTGGCGACCACCCTCTGCGTCAAGGTCGCGAGATCGAAGAAGAAGATGCGAATGCCGGAGCGCGCCAACGGCGCCAGGCTGGCCTGCTCCATCTGCGTCAACGTGGATTGGAAGTAGTGGATGTTCTGGTTGCCGGCGGCGATCGGCAAATAGGACAGGTCTCCAACCGACAAGATCGCGAGGTTGCGTGCGCCGACCTGGACGAGTTGCTGAACGTCAGACAGGATATTGGCCGTGGTCTGCGCAGCAGCCGTGTTCATCTGGGCCTGCGTGATGGCCGGATTGAACAGGATGGGCACGCCGTCATTACCGCCGGCGGTGGTGATGTCGACGAGATCTCGCGGGCCGAAATGTCCGCCGGCCGCGAGGAACGTCCTGATCTCGGTGCCCGTGCCGGGCAGCACCGGCACGGGAGGCCCGAACAGGTTTCCGACATTGGTATCGCCGCTCATCGCGCCCCCCGTCGCGTAGTTGGCGACCGATGAGGTCGGAAGACCGTAGTGGAATTGCAGGGCATCCGCCATCGACAGCCCCGCGCTGTAGCGGCCGCTCGGAGGGGCAGCCGACCCGGCCCGCAGTGCGTTTCCCCAATCGGCGTAGCTGTCGCCAAACACTGTCAGGCTCGTAAACTGGCCTGTCACTTTGGGGCCGAACACCCCCTGAACAGATGGATTTTGCTGGAGGTAGGAATAGACATCCGGACTCGGAACGATGGCGATCGGCGTATAGGTCTGGGCCGAAGCATCGACCACACTACAAGCGAGGCCGGCTGCCGCAACGGCGGCAGCCATGACACAGCAGCGGCGCGATGAAGTCCCGCTCGACCGGATTTGCCTCTGATGTTTGATCGACTCGTCCTTGGTCGACACGCCGTCGGCGCCGTTCGACCTGCCCCATCCAGCCAAGCTCAGCATTTCACTCTCCCCTCACGAGCGTCGACGCGTTGATCGCGTTCTAGGCACGCCGCAGCGACAGGTGAGGAGACCCGCAAGAAATACCTTTCCCCCGGCACCGGCGCGTCATATCGTCGCTCTTGTTGCAAGAATGTTCACTGCATGAACTGTTCACGTCAAGAACAATTCGACATTCGATTTCGAAGTGATTGCGCAGTAAGGGAATGTGTGGCCTCCCGGCATCAGCTATGAGGGGCAAATTGGCGCATTGGACCCAACTCACCTTGAATCGTGCACTCTCGCGTCCCCGACGACGCTCCCTGGCCCTCGAGGCCGGCAAACAGCGCCCCGAGATCAACGTGGCTGGGCTGACGGGCCTTGCTGGCTATTTGATCCGGCAGGCGCAGCTCTGGGTTTTTGAGGATTTCAACGCGACACTGACGCCGCTGGCCCTCCGCCCCGCGCAATACTCGATCCTGGTGATTGTCCGCGACAATCCCGGGCTGTCGCAAATGGCGCTGTCGGAGGTGCTCGGCATCGGCCGCTCCGGGATCATTCCGCCGCTCGACGAACTCCAGTCGCGAGGGCTGCTCGAACGCTTGCCGTCGTCAGACCGGCGCACCCATGCCTTGCACCTGACGGAAGCCGGCACCGCGCTCCTCGCGCATGCCGACCGTCTGGTGCAGGAGCACGAGCGGCGGCTGATGGACAAGGTTGGCGCCGAAGGACACCAGCAGTTGGTGCGGGTGCTCGAGGTGTTCGGCCGACACCGATAGTACCAAGGACGAGAAAGCCGGCTTACGCCTTCTTCTTCACGTCCTTGACGTTGGAGAACACGATGCCTTCGGCGCGCTCCTTGGTGTAGCCGAGATAGAACTCGTTCTTGGCCAGGAACACCGGGTCGCCGTCGACATCGTCGGCAACGCCGGAATTGTTGGAGGCGATGAATGCCTCCAGCTTCTTCTTGTCGTCGCAGGAGATCCAGCGCGCCAGCGAGAACTCGGAGATCTCGAACTCGACCGGCAACGAATACTCAGCATCGAGCCGTGCCTTGAGCACGTCGAGCTGCAGCGGGCCGACAACGCCGACCAGCGCAGGCGCACCGTCGCGCGGACGGAACACCTGCACGACGCCCTCCTCCGACATCTGCTGCAAGGCTTCCTTCAGCTTCTTCGCCTTCATCGCATCGGTGAGGCGGACGCGGCGGACGATTTCCGGGGCGAAGCTGGGCACGCCGACGAAGGTCAGATCCTCGCCCTCGGTCAGCGTGTCGCCGATGCGCAAGCTACCGTGATTGGGAATGCCCACGACATCGCCGGCGAACGCTTCGTCCGCGACCGACCGGTCCTGGGCGAAGAAGAATTGCGGGCTCGACAGCGGCATGGTCTTGCCGGTGCGCACCAGCTTGGCCTTCATGCCGCGGTTGAGCTTGCCCGAGCACAGCCGCGCGAACGCGATGCGGTCGCGGTGGTTGGGATCCATGTTCGCCTGGATCTTGAACACGAAGGCGCTCATGCGCGGCTCGGCCGCGTCGACCTTGCGCAGATTGGAGTCCTGCGCGCGCGGCGACGGCGCGTAGCGGCCGAGACCTTCCAGGAGATCGCCGACGCCGAAATTGCGCAGCGCGCTGCCGAAATAAACCGGCGTCAGATGGCCCTCGCGGAAGGCGTCGAGCTCGAACGGCTTGCAGGCTTCCTTCACCAGCTCGAGCTCGTCGGTGATCTGGCCCATGTCGAGATTGGCGTTGAGCTTGCCGAGGTCGGAGATCGCGATCTGCTGCGCCGCGCCGGTCTTGGCGCCGCCGCCTTCCAGGAGGCGCACGCCGCCGTCCCTGACGTCATAGGTGCCGATGAAATCGCGGCCGCGGCCGACCGGCCAAGTCATCGGCGTGGTGTCGAGCGCCAGCGTCTTCTCGATCTCGTCGAGCAGGTCGAAGATGTCGCGGCTCTCGCGGTCCATCTTGTTGATGAAGGTGATGATCGGAATGTCGCGCAGGCGGCAGACCTCGAACAGCTTTCGCGTGCGCGCCTCGATGCCCTTGGCGGCGTCGATCACCATGACCGCGGAGTCGACTGCGGTCAGCGTGCGGTAGGTGTCCTCGCTGAAGTCCTCATGGCCCGGCGTGTCCAGCAGGTTATAAACCAGCCCCTCGAACTCGAAGGTCATCACCGAGGTCACCACGGAGATGCCGCGGTCGCGCTCGATCTTCATCCAGTCCGAGCGGGTGTTGCGGCGCTCGCCCTTGGCCTTGACCTGACCGGCGAGATTGATGGCGCCGCCGAACAGCAGCAGCTTCTCGGTCAGCGTGGTCTTGCCGGCGTCCGGGTGCGAGATGATGGCGAAGGTACGCCGGCGCGCCACCTCGTCGGACAGAGGCGAGCGGGACGGCTGTTCGGTCGTGACGGCAGTATCGGACATGAGGCGGCAGACGTCGTTTCGGGGCCGGAGAATGGCGATGTACGGGAAAGCGCGGGCTCACGGCCGCCGCGCGCCCTCCATATAGGCGTTTTGCACCGCAACTCCAACCGGGGAGTTAACCGGCCGGACCCATGGGCGCGCCGGGGCTGGCAACCCCGCCCGCGGCCGTCCTTCGAGACGCGCGCCAAGTGGCGCGCTCCTCAGGACGAGGGCGGAATGTGTGGCCAGACCTGGAAGCCACGGCCAATCTAGATCCTCATGGTGAGGAGCGCCGCCCTTGCGGCGCGTCTCGAACCATGAGGCCCCCGTCCAAAGATTGGGCCATCGCCGGGTCAGTGCCTCAGCACCTGCACCAGCCAGAAGCTCAGCGCCGAGACGATGGCCGAGGCCGGGATCGTGAAGATCCAGGCATAGACGATCGATCCGGCCACGTTCCAGCGCACCGCCGAGGCGCGGCGGGCGGCGCCGACGCCGACGATGGCGCCGGTGATGGTGTGGGTGGTCGAGACGGGCACGCCGAGGAACGTCGCCAGGAACAGCGTGATGGCGCCACCGGTCTCGGCGCAGAAGCCCTGCATCGGGTTCAGCTTGGTGATGCGAAGGCCCATGGTGCGGACGATGCGCCAGCCGCCCATCAGGGTGCCCAGCGCCATCGCCGACTGGCACGACAGCACCACCCAGAACGGCACCGTGAAATGCTCGCCGAGATGGCCCTGCGAGTACAACAGCACCGCGATGATGCCCATCGTCTTCTGAGCGTCGTTGCCGCCATGGCCGAGCGAGTACAGCGAGGCGGAGGCGAATTGCAGGATGCGGAAGGCGCGGTCGACCGCGAACGGCGTCGAGCGCACCGAGGCCCATGACACGATCGCGACCAGGATCATCGCCAGGACGAGGCCGACCAGCGGCGACAGCACGATCGCCAGCACCGTCTTCGACAGCCCGCTCCAGACCATCGCCGAGATCCCGACCTTGGCGATCCCGGCCCCGACCAGGCCGCCGATCAGCGCATGCGAGCTCGACGAGGGAATGCCGGCCGCCCAGGTGACGAGGTTCCAGACGATCGCTCCGACCAGCGCGGCGAAGATGACCTGCGCATCGACGATGGTCGGATCGATGATGCCGGTGCCGATGGTCTGGGCGACGTGCAGCCCGAACACGCCGAAGGCGACGAAATTGAAGAACGCCGCCCAGAACACCGCATATTGCGGCCGGAGCACCCGGGTCGAGACGATGGTCGCGATCGAGTTGGCGGCGTCATGCAGGCCGTTCAGGAAGTCGAAGGCGAGCGCGACGGCGATGAGGCCGACCAGGATGGGAAGGCCGAGTTGAGCGTCCACGGCGCGGCCCTACCCTAGACCTGTTCGATCATGATCGAATTGATCTCGTTGGCGACGTCGTCGAACCGATCGGCGACCTTCTCCAGATGGTCGTAGATCTCCGCGCCGACGATGAAGTCCATGGTGTTGGCGTTGCGGTGCTTGAGGAACAGCTCCTTCAGCCCGATGTCATGGAGATCGTCAACACGGCCCTCGAGCTTGGTCATCTCCTCGGTGATCGCGGTGATCATCGGCACGTTCTGGCCGATCGCCTGCAGCAGCGGCAGCGCGCGGCCGATCAGATTGGCGCAGTCGACCAGCAAGGTGCCCATCTCGCGCATCGTCGGCTCGAACTCCTTGACCTCGAACAGCACCACGGCCTTGGCCGTCTGCTGCATCTGGTCGATCGCGTCGTCCATCGAGGTGATCAGGTTCTTGATGTCGCCGCGGTCGAACGGGGTGATGAAGGTGCGGCGGACGGCGGTCAGCACCTCGCGGGTGATGTTGTCGGCCTCGTTCTCGAACTGGCTGACGCGCTGGCAATGGGTCAGCACGTCGTCGCCGCCCTTGAGCATGTCCTGCAGCGCATGCGCGCCCTGGATCACCACCTTGTTGTGGCGGGCGAACAAATCGAAAAACCGCTCCTCCTTGGGGAGGACGGCGCGAAACCAGTTCAGCATGGGACGAGATCCATCCATTCCGAAACGGGCCAGGGCTGGCCCGTCACGGAAGTGTCATACTCCGGATCACGCCGCAGCAGAAGCGGCGGCGGGATCATCCACCGCTTTCTGCCCTTTCGCCGATCTCTTTTTAGATCAATGGCTTAGAGAGATCGCTTGAGCAGGTGGGCGATTTCTCCGATCACGCCGCGGCGGAAGGTGAGCACGCAGGACACGAAGATGACGCCCTGGATCACCGTCACCCACTGGCCGAACCCGGCCAGATATTGCTGCATGCCCACGATGACGAAGGCCCCGACCACCGGTCCAAACACCGTACCCAGCCCGCCGACCAGCGTCATCAGCACGATCTGTCCCGACATCGCCACCTCGACGTCGGTCAGCGACGCATTCTGGGCAACAAACACCTTCAGCGCCCCGGCGAGACCGGCCAGCGTGCCGGACAGGATGAAGGCGAGCAGCTTGTACTGGTCGGTCTTGTAACCGAGCGAGATCGCCCGCTGCTCGTTCTCGCGGATCGATTTCAGCACCTCCCCGAACGGCGAGTTGATGGTGCGGAAGATCATGAGGAAGCCGGCCAGGAAGCCGGCCAGCACGACATAATAGAGCACGGTCGGCTTGGACAGGTCGAGGATGCCGAACATCCGGCCCTGAGGAATGCCCTGGATGCCGTCCTCGCCATGCGTGAACGGCGCCTGCAGATAGATGAAGTAGAGCAATTGCGAGAGCGCCAGCGTGATCATCGCGAAATAGATGCCCTGGCGACGGATCGAGATATAGCCGGTGATCACCGACAGGACGAACGATCCGGCGACGCCCGTGAGGATGCCGAGCTCCGGCGGCAGCCCCCACACCTTCAGCGCATGCGCGCTGCAATAGCCGGCAGTGCCGAGGAACATCGCGTGGCCGAATGACAGCAGGCCGCCATAGCCGATCAGGAGGTTGAAGGCGCAGGCGAGCAGCGCAAAGCATAGCGCCTGCATCACGAAGAACGGGTACAGCCCGGTGAACGGCACGATGGCGAGCAGCGCCGCCATGATGACGAACACGATCATCTCGTCGCGCACGGCGCGCGGGGTGATCGGCTGGGTGTCGTCGGTGATCGATGTCATGTCAGGCCGCCCGTCCGGTCAGACCCGTCGGCTTCACCAGCAGCACCAGGACCATCAGAACGAAGACCACGGTGTTGGAAGCCTCGGGATAGAAATATTTGGTCAGTCCCTCGATCACGCCGAGCGCGAAGCCGGTGATGATCGAGCCCATGATCGAGCCCATGCCGCCGATCACGACGACCGCGAATACGACGATGATGATGTTCTCGCCCATCAAGGGACGGACCTGGTTGATCGGCGCCGACAACACGCCCGCAAGCGCGGCAAGCCCGACGCCGAGACCGTAGGTCAGCGTGATCATGCGCGGAACGTTGATGCCGAAGGCCCGTACCAAAGTGGGGTTCTCGGTGGCCGCCCGCAGATAGGCGCCAAGTCGGGTGCGCTCGATCAGGAACCAGGTCGCTAGACAGATCACGAGAGAAAAGATCACCACCCAGCCGCGGTAGATCGGCAGGAACATGAAGCCGAGATTCATGCCGCCGCGCAGCTGTTCGGGAATGGCATAAGGCAGGCCAGACGAGCCGAAGAAGTTCTGGAACACGCCCTGGATAATCAAGGCCAGTCCGAAGGTCAGCAGCAGACCGTAAAGGTGATCGAGCCCGGCAAGCCATTGCAGCATGGTGCGCTCGAGCACCATGCCGAAGGCGCCGACGATGATCGGCGCGAGCAAGAGCGCCAGCCAGTAATTGATGCCGCCGAGGTTCAGCAGGAAATAGGCGCAGAACGCGCCCATCATGTAGAGCGCGCCATGGGCGAAGTTGATGATGTTGAGCATGCCGAAGATGACGGCAAGCCCGAGACTGAGCAGCGCGTAGAACGAGCCGTTGATCAGTCCGACCAGGAGCTGTGCGTAGAGAGCCTGCATCGTCTTGTTCTGTTTTTCTCGGCGTTTCCCAGGAGGTCAAACCACAGCCCCGGCGGCGAACCGCCGAGGCTGCAGCGGCTTATTTCTTCAACAGTGCGCAGGCGCTCTTGTCGAGCGGCGTGAATGCCTGGTCGCCCGGCACCGAGCCGACCAGCTTGTACAGATCCCACGGGCCCTTCGATTCCGACGGCTTCTTGACCTCGAACAGATACGCGGTGTGGATGGTGCGGCCATTGGGCTGGATCTCGCCCTTGCCGAACAGCGCATCCTCGGTCGGGATCGACTTCATCTTGTCGACGACCTTCACGCCGTCATGCGGGTTCTCGCCGAGCGCCTCCAGCGCCTTGAAGTAATGCATGAGGCCCGCATAGACGCCGGCCTGGACCATCGTCGGCGGCGCGCCGTTCTTCATCCGCTTTGCGAACCGGTCGGAGAACGCGCGGGTCTGGTCGTTCATGTCCCAGTAGAAGGTCTCGGTGAAGTTGAGGCCCTGCGCGATGTCGAGCCCGATCGACTTCACGTCGGTGAGGAAGAGAAGCAGCGCGGCGAGCTTCTGGCCGCCCTTGGTGATGCCGAACTCGGCCGCCTGCTTGATCGAGTTGGTGGTGTCGCCACCGGCATTGGCGAGGCCGATCACCTTGGCGCCGGACGACTGGGCCTGCAGCAGGAAGGACGAGAAGTCCGAGGTGTTGAGCGGATGCTTGACGCCGCCGATCACCTTGCCGCCATTGGCGGTGACCACCGCCGTGGTGTCGCGCTCCAGCGCGGCGCCGAAGGCGTAGTCCGCAGTCAGGAAGAACCAGCTCGTGCCGCCCGCCTTGACCAGCGCCTGGCCGGTGGTGTGGGCCAGCATGTAGGTGTCGTAGGTCCAGTGCACGGTGTTCGGCGAGCACTGTGCATTGGTGAGGTCGGAGGTCGCCGCGCCCGAATTGATGTAGACGCCGTTCTTCTCCTTGACGACGTTGTTCACGGCCAGCGCCACGCCGGAGTTCGGCACGTCGACGATGATGTCGACCTTGTCGACGTCGAACCACTGCCGGGCGATCGAGGTGCCGATATCGGGCTTGTTCTGGTGGTCGCCGGTGATCACATCGATCTTCCAGCCCTTCCCCGCGAGGCCGGAATCCTCGATCGCCATCTGCGTCGCGAGCGTGGAGCCGGGTCCGCCGAGGTCGGAGTACAGACCGGACTGATCGGACAGCGCTCCGATCTTGACGGTCTTGTCGCCGGCCGACGCGAGACCGCCGCCGGCAACAGTGAGCGCCGTGCCCAGCAGCAATGACGCGATGAATTTGCTCTTCATTTCCAACTTCCCAGAATTGCCCAAATACGAGGTTCGGCGCCCGTCAGACGCCGAGATAAGTGTGCAGCTTGTCCATGTTGGCGGACAGATCGGCATTGGCGAAACCGTCGATGACCTTGCCGTGCTCGACGACGTAGTAGCGGTCGGCGACCGTCGAGGCGAAACGGAAATTCTGCTCGACGAGGAGGATCGTGAAGCCCTCCTTCTTCAGGCGCGCGATGGTGTGGCCGATCTGCTGGATGATGACAGGCGCGAGGCCTTCGGTCGGCTCGTCCAGCATCAGGAAGCTAGCGCCCGTACGCAGGATGCGCGCGATCGCCAGCATCTGCTGCTCGCCGCCGGAGAGCTTGGTGCCCTGGCTCCTCAGCCGCTCCTTCAAATTCGGAAACAGCTCGAAGATCTGCTCGAGCGAAAGCCCGCCTGGCCGCACCACCGGCGGCAACAGCAGGTTCTCGCGCACGTCCAGGCTCGCGAAGATGCCGCGCTCTTCCGGGCACAGCGCGATGCCAAGCCGCGCGATCTTGTCCGAGGTCATCCGGATCAGCTCGCGGCCGTTGAAGGCGACCGAGCCGGTGCGCTTGCCGATGATCCCCATGATGGACTTCAGGGTCGTGGTCTTGCCGGCGCCGTTGCGACCGAGCAGAGTGACGACCTCGCCGGCATTCACATTGAAGTTCATGCCGTGGAGAATGTGGGACTCGCCGTACCAGCTCTCGAGATTCTTGACGTCGAGAATGGTGTTCGTCGCGGCCGCCTGCCCCGGCGCTTGTCCCGGCGTTTTGGCCGTCATCACCTCAGGCATGTCCGGCTCCCAGATAGGCTTCCTTGACGCGCTCATCCTTGGAGAGCTCTGAATAAGGTCCCTCGGTCAGCACCTGTCCACGCGTCAGCACGGTGATGGTGTCGGAGAGATTGGCGACGACGCTGAGATTATGCTCGACCATCAGGATCGTGTACTTGGCCGAGATCCGCTTGATCAGGGCGGCAATCTTGTCGATGTCCTCATGGCCCATGCCGGCCATCGGCTCGTCCAGGAGCATCATCTCCGGATCGAGCGCGAGCGTGGTCGCGATCTCCAGCGCGCGCTTGCGTCCATAGGGCATTTCGACTGCCGGAATATTGGCGAACTCGCTCAAGCCCACGTCGTTGAGCAGCTCAAGCGCGCGGCCGTTGAAACGGTTCAGCACGCTCTTGGAGCGCCAGAAGTCGAATGACGAGCCATGCTGCCGCTGCAAGGCGACGCGGACGTTCTCCAGCGCCGTCAGATGCGGAAACACTGCCGAGATCTGGAACGAACGGACCAGCCCGAGGCGCGCCACATCGGCCGGCGCCACCGCCGTAATATCCTGTCCCTTATAAAGAATCTTGCCCGCCGACGGTCGCAGGAACTTGGTCAGCAGGTTGAAGCACGTGGTCTTGCCGGCCCCGTTCGGACCGATCAGTGCGTGAATGGTACCCCGGCGGATCTTGAGCGAAACATCGCGTACGGCAAAGAACCCCGCGAATTCCTTCGTCAATCCGTGGGTCTCGAGAATGAACTCGTCGGCCAAACAGATTCCCCCCGAGCCGGCGCCTTGATCGCCTGGCCCTCGCTTCTTCCTGTACGGCGGCTCTACCGGAGGGCTTGAACGATTCCGCGCCGCCCTCCGCGACCGCTTCGGGCCGGAATATGCCGTCAATCGAGGGAGTTAAGCAAGGCGGAAAGCTGGGCAACGCGGTCGCGGGGCGTCTGATGAACCTCGCGTTGATTCTGCTGTGTCCTACCCGCGGACATAGAGTAAGGGACCACCGTCGTTTTGTTCACATGTGCTCGCACCCCCCGCATCTCGCGAGCGCGAAGGCGGTCGCAGCCGAGCTGTTATTTGGCGGCCTTCACCTCCTGCGCGTAGACGTCCGGCTTGAATCCGACCACGCGCTTGGCACCGAGATCGAGCACCGGCCGCTTGATCATCGAGGGCTGCGCCAGCATCAGCGCGATCGCCCTGCTCTCGGTCAGTCCCTCCTTGTCGGCGTCCGGCAACTTCTTGAACGTCGTGCCGGCGCGATTGAGCAGCACCTCCCAGCCGAGTTCGTCGCTCCAGGCTTTCAACTTCGCCTTGTCGATGCCCGCGGTCTTGTAGTCGTGGAAGTCGTAGGCCACGCCGTGCTCATCGAGCCAAGCACGCGCCTTCTTCATCGTGTCGCAGTTCTTGATTCCGTAGATCGTGATGCTCATGCCACGCGTCCTCAACCCTTTGTGTGCGCCTGCAGCGAATGTCTCATGTTGCGACAATCGGCCCTGCATTTTGCAGTGCGATTCACTCGCTTTTGATGCGGTGACGCCGCTCGTTCCGCAATCGGAATTCACTCCGACGTTTGCCATGAAAGTGTCGGCTGAGCATTACATTTTCTTCGCATCCCCGGCGTATCTGGCGCGCGAACAGGAGACCGCGAATGGGCAAGATCATGGTGCGTTGTCCGCAGACCGGCCGCAGCATCGAGACAGGGATGGAAATGGATGCCGCGCGCTTCCAGCGCATGCCCGTGTTCTTCTCGCGCGCCTATTGCCCGCACTGCCGAACCTATCACGAATGGTTCGCCGCCCATGCCTGGGTCGAAGAGATCAGTGATCGCGAGGACATCGTGATCGCCTGATAAGGGGCCCCGTGCATCAGACTTGCCGCATCGGCCGAGAGGTTCATTCGTCCTTGGGATCGCTCTTCAGCGGCTTGTCGGAATCGCCCGGCATCAGGCAGGGATGGAGTTCAGTGAACTTGAAATCGGCTCCACCGGCGAGGCGATCAAAGCGCAGCACGACATCGAAACGCTTGCCCGACCAATGGGTCGGCAGCTTGTCCGCGTTGCTCACCGGCAGTCGCGGCAGGATGTCAGTGATGATCGCCTTGTGCTCCCATGCGACCAGGACGGTGCCCGAGAGCGGCAGCAGGGCTGCGACAAGCGCGGCTTCCTGTCCTTTTGCAAACGACGTGTTCGGCTTGGCGAGGCCGACACGCGCGGCCAGTTCCAGCACCGTCTCATAGGGCCGGCGGCTTGGATCGGAGCCGTCCTCGGCGCTGTCGGGGTCGGCTGCATAGACCGCCTGCGGCGTCGGATAGTCGCTCCCACCGATGCCGCTGCCGAACAGCGCCGTCCAGGCCCCTGCCCGCTCCCAGCCAAAGATCACCAGTGATTTCGAATCCGTCTTGCCCTTGTGGGTGAGACCAGGACCTGTGACGTCGCCATCAGGCTTCTCGGCGTGGCGGATGATCAGCAGCGTCAGCGCATCCATCGGAGTCTCCGGCATGCTGGCTTGAGCCCGGTTCACGATCCGGGCGTCATGGATCGTAGCGCGGGCGCGCACGCATCGATATGAACTCGATCACACACTAAGCGCTATGGCCTTCAGCCCCATAGCCTTCAGCCCTATGGCCCTCAGCCGTGAGCATTGCGCTGCACTGCGCCTCTCGCTGCCGGCATCAACGGCTGGCCGATCCAGGCGCGATTGAGCAGGCGGGTGATGGCCGGACACGGCTCGCCGCGGATGCGCGCCATCGCTTCCTGATAGGGACCGACTGTCCGCAACTTCTCCGGCAACACGGCGTAGATTTGCGGCAGCCAGGCCCTGGCCCGCGCCGCGCTGCGTCGCTCCCGCTCGCCATATCGCAGGTCGAAGGCCAGCCGCAGCCGCTCCGGCAGCATCTCGGCGGTCAATGCGGTGAACCAGCGCGGCGGCCCGATCAAGGTTGCCTCGCCCGAGAAGATGCGCTGCGCAATGTCGCGCGCGGCCGCGCTGACCGTCAGCGTCTCCGACTCCATCATTTCCGCCGCGTAGTTCTTGAAGGACCCCCAGTCCGGCGGCAGCACGTCATGAGGAACGCCGAACAGGCGCGCGAAGCGCATCGCCTCCCGCCAATACTGCTCGCGCTCGACCTCCGCGAGCGGTGGACACAGCAGGCCGTACGACATCATCGCGGTCTCGACCAGCGTCGCGTGGACCCAGCGCAGCGCCTCGACGTCGTTGGCGCGAAAGCGCGAGCCGGCCGCGAACGGTCCGGCCGTCTCCGTCATGGCGCCATCGACCGCGGCGTGACGCCGGTACAGCCGCCGCGCCACGGCGATCGCCTGTTCACGCGTGCCGAACACCATCGTGTAGACGATGCTGAAGGTGCGATGGAAACGGCCGAGCGGATCGGCGAACACTTTCGACTGCGCGGCAATGCCGGCCGACACCCAGGGATGGGCGAGTTGCAGAAGCAACGCCCGGCCCGCGCCGAGGAACAGCGCCGCCTCGCGATGCACCCGCCACATCACGCTGTCGGGGTCGAGCACGCCATCACCCGCAACGGCGGCCGATGACAGCACCTCGTCGAGGCAACGCTCGAAATCGGCTTCGCTGACGATCACGGCCGCTTCGGGATCTCCAGCCCGCGCTGCACCGCCGGCCGCGCCAAGCCGCGCTCCAGCCACGCCGGCACGTGCCTCAACTCGTCGAAGGCCACGAGTTCGCGCGCGCCATAGAAGCCGATCAGGTTGCGCACCCAGCCGAGCGCGGCGATATCGGCAATGGTGTAGTCGCCATCCATGATCCACTCGCGCCCGTCGAGCCTCGCTTCGAGCACGCCGAGCAGCCGCTTGCTCTCGGCGACATAGCGCTGCAGCGGCCGCTTGTCCTCGTACTCGCGGCCGGCGAATTTGTGAAAGAAGCCGAGCTGCCCGAACATCGGCCCGATGCCGCCCATCTGGAAGTGCAGCCATTGAATCGTCTGCCAGCGCCGCGCGGGATCGCTTGGCAGGAATTTTCCGGTCTTCTCGGCGAGGTATTGAAGGATCGCGCCGGACTCGAACAGGCCGAGCGGCTTGCCACCGGGACCATCGGGATCGATGATCGCCGGGATCTTGCCGTTCGGATTGAGCGACAGGAATTCCGGCGTCTTCTGCTCGTCCTTGCCGAAATCGATCGCGTGCGGCTCGTAAGGCAGCTCCGTCTCCTCCAGCATGATCGAGACCTTCACGCCGTTCGGTGTCGGCAGCGAATAGAGCTGGATGCGGTCGGGATGCTGCGCCGGCCAGCGCGTGGTGATCGGGAAGCTGGAGAGGTCGGACATGATGGCTTGGCTCGCCTGTTGCGTTGAAGGCTCAATCTAAGCCCATGCGCGCACGCTGCAAGGCGTGAGCTGGGAACCGGTCCGGCAGGATGGTCTTATCCTGCAGACGATGTGCAGAGATGGCGCATGGCGAGTCCGACCTATGATCTGATCATACGGGCGATGATCACACGCCAGCAGGTGCTGTGCCTGTATCGCGGCCATGCCCGCGCGATCTGTCCGATCATCCTTGGCCATCGCGCGGGCCGCGAGCGGGTGCTGGCCTTTCAGTTCGCCGGTGGCGCAAGCCGTGGCCTTCAACCTGGCGGCCAATGGAAGTGCTTCGACGTGGCCGGGATGAGCGAATTGGAGCTGCGCGAAGGCCGCTGGCATTCAGGGCCACGTCACAGCCAGTCGCAATCCTGCGTCGCCCAGGTCGATCTCGACGTCAATCCGGACAGCCCGTACGGTCCGAAGAGATCCGCGACGCCGGTCGGCGGCAAACCGCGGCGAAGAGGCTGAACCTATTGCGGCTCGCGCATCCGTACGCGGAGCAGCGCCGGCAGCTTCGACGTGGCCTCGTGCTGCGCAAGTTTGGCCGCGACCCGGCGCATCAGCGCCGACGCGCCCTGCTTGGCAAACACCTTGATGCCGCGATAGCTGAAGTCGACCACCACCTCATGATAGCGCATGCCCTTGCCGCCCTTGACCAGGCCAAGGTCGCGCACCAGGCAATAATGCCCGTCGCTCATGCGTGCCAATCGAGTGTTCTCGAACATGTCGCGAAGCAATGCACCGAGTCGCAAATCCGTCAAGATTGACAGGAACGACTCATGAACTCAGCACGGCATCGACAGGCCGACGCGGCGAGAATGGCAGCGAAGGGCCGAAGCCAAAACGCAGCACGAGGTCGGGCCGGCGCGTCGTTCCGATCAATCGGGCCAGCTCGGGCCGCAACGCCGCGACCTCGACCGGCTGGTTGATGAAGGCGAGCTTGAGCCCGAGGCGCGTCGCTTCGAGCGCGAAGCGCTGGCACGCCTGTCCGACCCTGATCCAATGCGCGGGATCGGCCTGCTCGGCGGCGAACACCGCGAGGCCTGACGAGGACGCGATCTGCCGTGCATATTTGTCGTTCTCGGCCGCGGCATCGAACAGCAGATCGAAGGCAAGGCTGCCAAGCGTCGTCGGCAAGGACGGATTGCCGCTGGCTCCAGCAAACAGGCCGTCGCCGCTCGCCATTGCACTGCGCGGATTGAACCGGATCCAGTCCTTCAGCTCGCGCATGAACGCGGCGTCGCGCATCTGCGCGCCATTGCCGGCGATCACGAGGTCGCGGATGGCGGCGATCTCGGTGGGCGCCGTGATGATCGCAACATCGACGCCGGCTACGGCCGACGCAACCTGCAGCGACGACAGATCGCGCGGCGGAACCTCGCGTCCGTCATAGTCGGCGCGCGTCGACTGCCTGCGGACGATGGCGGCCAGCAGCGGATCGACGTCGTCGCGCCGGCCGCTGGTGAAATTGTAACGCACCAGCGGGCCATCGATGATCACCTCGCCCGGACGGCCGCTGGCGGCGGCTGCGATCGCAAGGTTGGCCGCCGCGCAGCCTAAGCTGACATACAGATGATGATCGTCGGGATCGACCACCGCCGTGCGTCGCGACAGATCCGGCGCGATCGTGATCGCATCGGCCGCCACGGCAAAGCGCCACGGCTGGGTGTTGTGGCCGCTGGCCGCCAGCGTCGCGTAGCGGATCACGTCGGCGATCTCGCCCGACAATGGCGCACGCAGCCGCGCGGTGTAGTCAGCATAGGCGGACATTGCCCCGGTGGCGGACCGCCACGCTCCGGCGCCGAGCGCGGCTGCGGTCAGCGCGCTGCTTGCTCCTAACAGGATCCGCCGTCGGTTCATCACAATGTTCGCAGTTCATGCCGTCGAATTGACGATAAGCTTGGACGAGTCCGACGCGTTGCTCCAGATCAACATCGCCACCGTCGATCAACATAATTCGCCGCGTCCTGTTGACACCAACAACAAAGGCGCGTAGGTACGCCGGCCTCGCGGGCAAACATCGCGCGCGACACTGATGAGCAAGACACTTTTCAGCAAGACACTTCTCAGCAAGACACTCACGAGGAAGACAATGTCTTCGAGCTTCGAACATCTGATCCGCACCTCCACCGGCTTCGTGCCGATGGATGGCGCACGCCTTGCTCGGGGGAGCGGTCTTGCTTGAGGCAAGATCAACTGTCTGTTCACACGGACCCTCCCGAGCCCGCCGCTCCGGAGGGTTTTTTGTTGCCCTCGCGCGAGCCGGCTGCACGGCGAACACTCAATGTCCCGGCGATCGGCCGGAACGGGAGACCCGGATCCCGGGGCTCGCGCCGGTGATGCGCGTGCCCAAGAGCGCGGGGCCTGTCGGAGGGAACGAGGCGTGAGGCCGGACACCGATGACAGAGCGAGCTCCAAGGAGTTCGCAAATCGCGGCGCCGTTGCGCGCCGCAGACAAGCTATTTGATGTCCCGGCCGTCCGCGGCCGGGAGCTGCTGGTGGTGAAGATCGCGGATCCTTCGCGCCAATGCGGCGACGAGCCGCCTTCGATCGATCGTACCGTGGAATCCGTCAAGCGAGATGGGTGAGTCGCGGGTTGCGGTGAGGCCGATGCCGAACCTGCGTTTCGATCGTCGTATCGCCGTGATCGCCCGTTCCCCAGCAGGCCAAAAACGCCGTCCGGCGACGCCGGACGAGCAGGCGGTGGTGAGGATGTCTGTTACTTCGTTGAAACCGAGCGCCCCCAGGGGGCAGCAACAGCTGCCCCGAGGGCAGCAACAGCATCACCCGTTCCCCGCCGACCACATTCACGAGCCGTGGTGAAGACGACTGTTACTTCGCTTGCCACGCCAGGTGTCGCGGGTTCGAGTCCCGCCCGGCGCAAATGCCGGTAGCTCAGGGGTAGAGCACTGTCCGGCCCACGTCCGTGGGCCTGGTACAGTCGTCGCCCGTTCCCGGCTCGTGATCCATTTCAACCGGTGATCGTCTTCGAACAGGCGGTCACATCAATCCGGCGCAGATGTCCTCTGCGTCCCATCTTCCACGTGCCGTGGTGAAGAGTGCTGATACTTCGACTGATAATCGAGAGGTCGTGGGTTCGAGTCCCACCCGGCGTTCCATGCGCCGGTAGCTCAGTGGCAGAGCGCTATCCAATCCACGCAAGTGGTGCGGACCTCAGCATTCGCCCGTTCCCGGCCCGTGGTGCCCATCACGCGTGACTTCCCGGGTGGATCACGCGTGTCGGCCGTTCCGGCCGTCCCATCCGACACAATCAAACCCAACGAGAGGAGGCCAAGCATGGTCAGGCTCAACACATTCCTGCGCGCCTTCACCCATGAGGGTGCGCCGTCCCGACAGCTCGCGCCCGTCCAGGCGCTCCAGCGCACGCTGATGAGCTGCCTGTTGTGGGAGGACCAGTTCTACGAGGACGGGGTCGCGATCGCCGATCGGATCAAGGCTCTCGTGGCGCAGGTCGAGCCGCGCGAGGTCGCCCGGCTCGCAGTCCGCGCACGCGAGGAGATGAAGCTGCGGCACGCGCCGCTGCTCGTCGCCCGCGAGATGGCGCGGCTGCCCCAGCACCGCGCGCTGGTCGCCGAGACGCTGTCGCGCATCATCCAGCGGCCGGACGAGATGACCGAGCTGCTTGCGATCTACTGGGCGGATTCTCTGGGTTCGCAGCAGCAGCGCAAGCGGCAGCCGGTCTCGGCGCAGGTCAAGAAGGGGCTGGCAAAGGCGTTTTCGAAGTTCGACGCCTATCAGCTCGCGAAGTATGACCGCGAGGGTCCGGTGCGGCTGCGCGACGTCCTGTTCCTGGTGCACGCCAGGCCCAAGGACGAAGCCCAGGAGGCGGTGTGGAAACAGCTCGTCGCTGGCGAGCTGCCCTCGCCCGACACCTGGGAGGTCGCGCTCTCGACTGGGGCGGACAAGCGCGAGAGCTTCGAGCGGCTGCTCGGTGACAACAGGCTCGGAGCGCTGGCGCTGTTGCGCAACCTGCGCCTGATGCGGCAGGCCGGAGTGACGCGCGCGACGATCGCGGAGGCGATCGCGGCAATGCGGACGGATCGGGTGCTGCCGTATCGGTTCATCACGGCGGCACGGCATGCGCCGGACTTCGAGCCCGAACTCGAGGCCGCGATGCTCCGGTCGATCAAGGGCCATCGGCGGCTTCCGGGCCGCACGCGGCTCCTGATCGACGTCTCCGGCTCGATGTTCGCGGCGTTGTCCGCGAAGTCGGAGATGACGCGCGCGGACGCGGCGTGCGGGCTGGCGGTTCTGGCCCGCGAGGTCTGCGACGCGGTGGAGATCTTCACGTTCAGCGACAAGGTCGTGAAGGTGCCGCCGCGGCGGGGCTTCGCGCTGCGCGATGCGATCCTCGCCTCGCAGCCGCATTCCGGGACCTATCTCGGGCGTGCGGTCAGCGAGGTCGATCGCAACGGCGACCGCCTGATCGTCTTTACCGACGAGCAGAGCCACGATCCGGTGCCGTCGCCCAGGGCGCGCGGGACCATGGTCAACGTGGCGTCGTACCAGCACGGGGTCGGATACGGACCCTGGACGCGGGTGGACGGCTTCTCCGAGGCCGTGATCGCCTGGATCGCGGCGCAGGAGAGGCTCTGAACGGAGCGACCCTGCACTGACAACGAATGGCCCGGACGCGTCGAAGACGCGCCCGGGCCTTTTTGCGTTCGGCGTCCGCACGCGGCGCGCGCCTCATCGAGTCGAACCTTCATCAGCGCGACGCTCGGCAGCCGGAGCGTGATGGCGCGGACGCTCATCTTATGAACCGACCATCTCGTTGCAGTCGAGAGTCCCATGTGCCAGATTTCGTTCCGAGCGACAAATGCGCTCCGGCTATGGAGAAACCGACACTCCGCCGGCGGCTTCCAAATGAGACGGGATCATGGGATCGTTCATCACCAACCTGCATGTTCGCGACGCTGAGCCTGTGGCCGTCATTGACGCACTCAGATCGCTTGCAGTCGTCCCTGCCTATGTTCGCCGGGCATCGGGCAATCGATGGACCAGCATCTACCCTGAAGCCGCGTTTCAAGATGACGTCGGACTTTCGGAGATCGCCCATGCGCTCTCGACTGCTTTGCAGCGCCCGGTGATCGGCTTCATCGTTCATGACAGCGACATTCTGCTGTACGTGTTGGTCGATCATGGGAAGCTGCTCGACAGCTACAATTCGGCGCCGGGCTTTTTCACGGGACAGAGTTTGGCGCCGACCGGAGGACAGGCCGAGGTCGTTGCGGCTTATTGCGAGGCCGATGATGCACATGCTCGACTGTCGCGCCTGTTGCATCCCGAGACATCTTCCCGGAATGAAGCGCCACGACCACAGAACGATGTTCTCGAAGGGGTGCGCAAGAAACTCATAGAGTCCTATCCGAAAATGGCTGCCCAGGATCCAAATACGCCACCGCTCGAGCAACTCCTGGCAGAAATCGAGAGGCGCTTCGCATCGTGGCCGGTCGGTCAGGCGACCGAGCCAAATTCTGCAAAGCCCTTTCTTCTTGAAGACGACAGGTTGACCGCCCTGGCCGAGTTACTCGGCATTCCAAGCGGACCCGTACTCGACAGCTTTTTCTATCTCGCCAACGGCGAAGGCGCGACAGGCAGGCTCACGCTGATCGAGGCCGATGGCCAGAAGGACGTCTCTCTGCCCTGACGGCGCGGCATTGGCCGTGTGATCGAGCCCGCCGCAGGACATGCGCGGCAGACGACCGAATACGTACATGCCGCGCCCCCATCAACCGAGCGCAGCGCGCGCCTTCATCAGCGCGAACCCCAGCAAATTGAGGCCAAGCCAGGCCAAGGGGTCGCGCGCCCGCGGGTCGTCCGCGGCCAGACCGATGCCCCAGATGCGGTCGACCGGACTCGCCTCGACCAGCACCGCCTCAGCGGTGGACCGCAGCCATTGGCCGAGTGGCGGGTTCTGGCCGAACTTCGCCACATTGCCGCGCACCGCGATGTCGAAGCGATGCGCGGTCCAGCGGGCATCGTCGAACCCAGCCACCTCACGCCCAAGCTTCTTCGCCTCCGACGGACCCGGCACAGCGAGAATGGCGTCGCGCGTCGCGTGGTCGCCGAACAGTTCGGCCTTCTGCGCCATCATGTAGTGCTCTGCCGTCGGATAGGTCAGGCCATCGAGCGAGAACGGCGCGTGCCACCACTGGCTCAGCACGTGCTTGCCTACACTACCGTTGCCCTTGGCCGTGTGTCCCCAGAACAGCAGCAGCTCCGGCGTGCGGCCTGCCGCATATTCTTGCTTCAGCGCCTCGATGTCGTCGATCGGCATATCGCAGTCCTCGCGGATGTGCGGATATGCCGGATTTTGCCGATCGACCAACAGGCTGCGGCCAATGCATGCCGAGAGCTCAACGCTGCCGACGGGATCACTTCGCGCTGACGCTCCGCGCCCCCGCCTCCCTCATGATGCCCTCCACGTCTGCCGAGCCGGCGGCGCGGCTGCCGACCGACACCTCGATCTCGCCTTCGAGCTCGGGCGCGCCCTGCTTGTCGACGCCGGGATGGCCGCTCTCGACATCGGCGCCGGCGGCTTCCGAGCCGGCGCTGTTGGCCGCGCCCGGCGCCTGCAAGGAGACGTCGGTGCGGTCGATGCCGTGATCCTGAACCAGGTGCTCGACGGCAAGCTCGGCCTCGCGGCGTGTGGCGAAGTGACCGATGATCGTGCGTTCCATGGCGTCTCTCCTGGCGGGCTGTCCGGCCGGACCGGTCCTGTCCAGGTTCGAACGCAGGCGCAGCGAGGGCCGTTCCAACTCCGTGGATGTACGCCGCGGGGGTCTTGGGCCGTCCCACACGCCTGCACTCCGCATCCGGCGCTCGGCGGCACGATTCTCGTGCCGGGCGGTTGGGAGCCCCGGAGTGCTCTTGCCCCGGGGGCCAGTCCGCAGCCCGATGTGGGGGGCCGCAGCTCCCTAAAACCGCTCTAAACCGCCCGTTTTGGACGTCGCCCTTGACGAACCAGTCATAAACCGGACAAAGATTGCGCCAAAATGTCGCGGCGGAGGGTGATCCCATGAGATACGTCGACGGCGCGGTGATGTTCTTCAGCCTGTGGCTGCTGGCCTCCATGGTCCTGGACGCGGTGACGCCGCCCGAGTTGAATTTCTACATGATCGGCCCGATCATCGCGCCCGCCGCGATCATCACCGGCTTTCTGTACTGGCTCCGCATCCCCTCCCGCGATTTCGTCCTGGTGTCGGCAGCCATCTGGATGGTCTGCGAGATGATGATGGAGATGATCACGCCCAAGCCGCTCTCGCCGCTGCTCGCGGTCGCCGCCGTCGCGCCGCTGCTCGTGGCCGGAATCCTGCTGCACCTTCAGCACTGGCGGCGACCGGGCGGTCGCGCACGAGCGACCGATACGGTGGCGAACCTGCCGGCCTCCTCCAACGCCCTGTCCAGCCGCCGTCCGTTCTGATCCGGAGCATCGGCACGATCGAACGGTGAGCGGCACGGCGACGATCCGGATCACCCAGCCGCCAACGCGTGCGTGATCAGCCCTGCCACCGACCCGTCATGGGCGAAGCCCAGCGCCATCTCGGCCCGCGCATCCAGCGCAGGATAGCGCCCGAACACCGCCTCGATCCGCTCATCGGGCTCGTAGGTGACGAGCCGCGTCCGCTCGGCGCCGAACAGCTGCGCAAGGCCGTCCACCACCTCGGCGATCGAGAGATGCAGCGCCGGCAGCTGGAGCGGTCCGCAGATGTCGGCTGCGCCCGCCAGCACGAGATGGTCGACCACCGCCTTCCGCGAGAGCCACCAGCACCTCGCCGCGGCGGAGACCGGACAGACATAGGGCTCGCCCGCGGCCAGCGCGTGCAGCAGCTCGCTCATGAAGGCCGAGCCGAAGCCGCTCACCGGACGCGGGCGCGCGACGATCCCGGGCAGCCGCAACGAGACGCCGGAGAGCTCGCCGCGCCTGGTATGATCGGCGAGCGCGATCTCCACCATCCGCTTGTGGGCGCCGTAGGTCGTGGCCGGCCGCGGCTCGGTGCGCGCGCTCACCGCAGCCTCCTTGAGCGTGCCATAGACGGCGATGCTGCTGGCATGGACGACGCGCGGGCGAAGCCGTGATTGCGCAAGCCATTGCAGCAGATCGAGCGAGGCATCGAGATTGACGCGGCGGCCGAGCGCCGGATCCGCCTCGGCGCGCGCGCCGGGGACGCTGGCGAGATGAAACACCCGATCGAAGGAGGGCTCGCCGAGACCGGCCAGCAGTGCTGCATCGAGCGTGCCGCTGATCCAGCGCAGGCGAGGATCTGACCATCCGAATGGCTGTTCCGCGAGATCGATCGCAATGATCTCGGCGATCGTCGCGTCCATCAGCAGCCGGCGCAGCAAGGCTGAGCCGATGAAGCCGGCGGCGCCGGTGACCAGGATGCGCATCGCTTCAGGCCGCCGTCGTGCGGAAGGCGCGCACCACCTGCTGATGGATGCGTCCGAACGGCCCCGCGCGGCCGTCGGCGAAGCGGGCCTCCATGGTGACCTGCTCGCCGAAGCTCAGGAACGCCGTCCGGGCCTCGCCGAGCTCGATCATCTCGATCGCCCTGACCTCGGCGAGACAGCTCGATCCGGCCTTGCGATCGGCGTTCGAGACCGTGCCCGAGCCGATGATCGTGCCCGCGCTCAGGCGGCGCGTCCGTGCGGCATGGGCGATCAGCTGCGGAAACGAGAACGCCATCTCGCCGCCGGACGCCGCGCCGATCCGCGCGCCATTGCGTTCGATATGCAGCGACAGGTCCACGCGGCCGTCTTGCCAGGCTGCGCCGATCTCGTCGGGCGTCACCGCGATCGGCGCGAAGCTGGTGGACGGCTTGGCCTGCAGGAAGCCGAATCCGGTGCGCACCTCGCGCGCGCCGACCGCGCGCAGGCTCCAATCATTGATCTGCACCAGCAGCCGGATCCGCTGCGCGGCCTGCTCGGCCGTGACGGCCATCGGGACATCGTCGACGATCACGCCGAACTCGCCCTCGCAATCGATGCCGTCGGCCTCGGACACGAACGGGACGTCGACGTGCGGTCCGAGAAAGTCGTCGCTCGCGCCCTGGTACATGACCGGGATGGTCTCGAAGTCCGGGATCGGCGGCTTGCTGAAGGCGATGTCCATCAGCCGTCCATGGTTGAGAAACGCCGAGCCGTCCAGCCATTGCGGCGCGCGCGGCAGCGGCGCTGCGCAGCGCGCAGGATCGAACGCGAAGACGTCCGATGCCGCGCCCGTCTCGAGGCCGTCGGCGAGATCGCGCAACGGCGCCTCGACCTCGCCCCAACGCCGCAGCGCGGTGGCGAGATCCGGCACGATCGCGCTTGCGCTGACGGCGCGCGCCTGATCCCTGGAGACGATGACGAGGCGGCCGTCGAGGCTGCCGTTCTGATACGTCGCGAGCTTCATCGGTCGGCCTTGCCGGGGGTGGCGTCGGGACCGAACTTGCCGTCGACCAGGATGAACAGCATCCGGCACGGCCTGTCGCTGCGATTGGCCCACGCATGATTGGTGCCGCGCTGGATCACGACGTCGCCGGCTTTCAGATCGGCCGTGCCGTTGTCGAGCACCAGGGTGATCTCGCCGGAGATCACGATGCCGTAGTCGATCGTCTCGGTGCGATGCATCAGCGGATGCGGCGATTCCTTCGTCACCGTCGAGGCATGGGGATCACCGATCTGGCCGAACGCAGCCTGCATGCGCTCGGCGCCGTGGCGCAGGAAGTCCTCGGTGTCCGGCGGAATGTCGACGAAACGGATGCGGCTGCCATTTGCCGGCGGCGGCAGCCGCAGTGGCCCGATGGTCGGATCGGGGCCATTGTCGATCGGCGCGGGCGTCGCCTGCGTGCTCCACACCTCGTGGAAGAAGGTGCCGGGGATCGCCGCGAGCTCGGTCACGGTCGGCAGGGCGCCGTCGGACGAGATCACGGCGGCGCCTTCGGCGTCATGTCCGGTGACGACGCGGCGGATCTGCGGAAGGGTCATGCAACAGGTCTCCTGATCAGGCGATTTCGAGAGAAGTCGCGGACGCGGCCCCACGCGCGGCGAACACGCGAGAGAACATCACGACGGCGACGGACGAGATGACGACGGCGCCAAGTCCGAGCGCGGGGTAGCCGAACAGCTGCACCAAGGTGCCGCCGAGGATCGGGCCGATGGCGGCGCCGATCATCAGCATCGCCGGCGTGGCGGCGAGCGCACGCGCCGTCGGGTCGAGCCGCGACATCAGGCCGAAGGCGAAGGTATGGGTGAAGATCATCACCGCCGCAAACATCGCGGTCGGGACGGCATAGGCCAGCACGCCCGAGCCGAAGGTGATCGCCACCGCGATCAGCGCCTGGCAGACCGGCCCCGCCAACAACACATGCCGCGCCGGCAGCCGTGTCTCCAGAAGCGCGGCCAAAGGCGCCGGCAGCAGGTTGACGAAGCCGAGCGCAATCAGCACGCCGGTGACCGTCTCTGCGCCGAAGCCATGATCTATGCCGATGCGCTCGATGAAGCTGAACAGCATCGCTTGCGTCAGCGCCATCGCGCTGATGCCCGCGATGCCGAACCACACCGCGCGCGGCAGATGGCTGACCTCGGCGATGAGATCCTCATCGCTGCGCACGACGCCCTTGGGAAACGAGATCGCAGACGCCAGCGCCGCGAGCGCCATGACGCCGGCGAACACCACGAACAGCGCCGGCCCGCCGAAGCTCGCCACGAGATTGGGCGTCGCGCCGAGGAACAGGATGGCGAACACCCCGAGCGCCATCCCGACGATCGCGAACAGCCGGTGCGGGTTGGCGCTGCGCGCGATGGTGCCATGGGTGAAGCTCAACCCGCAGGCCGCGGTCGCACCCGCCAGCGCATGCAGCAGCGCGAGCAGTGCAAACTCCGACGTCCGGCTGGCGGCCACGAACACCAGCGCGGCCGCGGCGTATCCCGCGGCGGCTGCCAGCCGGGCGTTCAGGCGGTTGAAGCGAGGCGCAAAGAACAGGCTGCTGAGCACGGCGCCGAGCAGGAACAGGGTGGCAAGCAATCCCGCCTGCTGCGGGCTGAATTTGTAGCGCGCGATCAGCGTGCCCACCCACACCGGCAGCGCCACGAGGTCCACCATCCCGGCGCAATGTGCGACCATCAAAGCGATGCGCCCGCGCCAAGTCTCCGTCGTCACCGTCATTGCGTCCTCCCCTTGATGTCCATTTTTTGTGTTTGTCGCCGGCTCAGATCGGCTGCGTCAGCCCGATGGTCGACTCCCGCATGATGCGGGCGTGCTCGGCCTTGTCGCCGTTCTCCATTTCGATGCGGCAGAGCTGCGCGGAATTCTCGATTACCATCCGGCAGCGCTCCCAGCGGCGCGCATGGAAGCGGTCGAACGCCTCCTGCAACGTCGTTGCGCGTGCGAGCTCCTCGGCCAGGACGATGCCGCTCTCGATGCCGATGCCAGCACCGGAGGCGAGATGCGGCGTCGTCGCGGCCACGGTGTCGCCGATCAGGATGACGCGCCCGCGATTCCACGGCGCCGGCACCAGGAGGTTTGCGAGCGGCCGATAGTCGATCGCGGCGTCAGCGGCGAATAAATGCGGCCGCAAGCCGGTCAGCACGGGATCGCTGAACGGCGCCAGCATGTCCGCGACCAACTGCGGCCACGCCGATCGTTCGATCTGCTGCTTGTCGGGCCGCGCCTCGGTGACGAACATGTACATCCGGCTCGGCGACACCGGATTGACGCCGGCCTTGACCGCACCGCCCAGCCACATCCGCGGCCGCACGATCTCCTCCGGCCGCGGCAGCACCGCGCGCCAGACCACCTGCCCGATATATTGCGGCGGCTTCACCTCAGGAAACAGCAGCGCCCGCGTCTTCGAATGCACGCCGTCGGCGACGACGACGAGATCGTAGCGCCCGGTCGTGCCGTCGGTGAAGGCGACCTCGACGTCGCCGTCGTACTGCGTGATGTCAGTGTAGCTACAGCCGACACGCACGTGGACGCCGGCCGCGCGCGTCGCATCGGCGAGGATGCGGCCGAGTTCGGGGCGCATGATGCCGCCGCCGCCCGGCACCTCCGATCCGACCGGCTTCGGCGTCGGAATCTCGCCAATGCGATGACCTGCCGGCGTGACCAGCTCGACGCCATCAGACAGATAGCCGCGCCGTGTGAATTCGCCGAGCACGCCGATCTGGTCGAGCGCACGCAAGGTCGGGCCGCTGACGGTTATGCCGGCGCCTTCGGGTCGCCAGTTCGCGTCGAGCTCGACCAGATCGACCGCTATCCCCGCCTTCCGCATCTGGATCGCCGCGGCCATGCCGGAGAATCCGCCGCCGATCGTCAGCACCTTGCTCACCACTGCCATGGTGCCTCCTCCTTCTGTCGTCCGCCCTGGCGGGCTTGTTATGACTTCTTATGACTTCACGAACAGCTCGCCGTCGGCATCGACGACGAACTCAATGTGACCTAGCCGCTCACCGCGGCACGGCCCCTGCACGCACAGCCCGCTGTCAGGCATGAACTCGGCACCATGCGCGTGGCAAACGATGCGCGTCCCCGCCGCATTGAGATACGCATCCCTGCGCCAAGCCATCGGCGCGCCGTCAATATGCGGACAGGCATTGCGCCAGGCATGGAGCTGCCCCTGCCATCGCACGACGAACAGGCTGTCCTGCCCCTCATCGTCGGGATCGAAGCCGCGCGATTGCCCCTCCTCGATCTCGTCCGCCCGGCACAGACGGACCCAGCCTGGGCGCGCGCCCTCACGCGTAGTCGCCATTCTCGGGAATTCCTGGCCCGGGATACCATTTCCTGCGCATCTTCAGCAGGAAGGTCTGCGAGTTGTCAGCCGAGGCCGTGGCCTCACGCGGCTGCCAGCTCGCATCGTGCTGATCCATGTCGGCATCCATCTCGATGTGGCAGCCGAACGGGCTGTTGAAGTACCAGAACCAGTTCGAGCCGAGGATGTGACGGCCGGGTCCCCAGAACGCCTGATAGCCCTTCTCAACGAAACGATAGCCGTTGGTGATCATTTCCGACGGTCCGCCGAAATGGAAGGTGAAGTGCTCGACGCCATGCATGTGCGGCGGCGCGCCGATCAGGAAATGGGTGTGATGATCGAGCGAGCCGGCGGGCTGCAGGAAGGGCCCGGTGCCGGTGAAGCGATCGGTGCAGCGGAAGCCCAGGCGGTTGACGTAGAAGGCCTCCGCCTTCATCACGTCGGGCACGAAGTACACGACATGCGACAGCGAGCGCGGGCGGATCACGCTGCCCGGCGGCGGCACGCCGAGACTGTTGACCGGCCTGAACACCACGCCCCCCGGCGCATTCGAGATCTCGCTGGGGAGTACGAAGGGCCGCCGCGCCGTGACCTGGAAGCCGATCACGAAGCCGCAATCGTCGATCGACTCGATCGAGCCGTCCGGCAGCCGCCGGACCTCGCGGTCGCGCCGCAGCTCGGCGGCGATCGCGCCCAAGGTCGCCTCGTCGGCGACGCCCATTACCGTCTTGCGCAGGCGACAGCCCGGCGTCGGACCCGGCGGCAGCGCCGGGTCATCCTGCCGCGCGATGACGACAGCAGTCCCGTCCATCGCCTCGAAGCGGCCGCCGCGATCCGAGACGTCGACCGGCGTCAGGCCGTAATCGACCAGGAAGCGCGCCGCGCTCCTGACGTCGTCGACAGCGAAGACCAGGCTTTCCAGACCGACAATTTTCATGGCTTTCCTCTCCGCCTGCCGCTCAGGCGACCCTTCCGTTCAAGGTCTCGGCCACCCAATCCGCGATGTAGTGGCCGGCGTTGATGCTGTTGTCGAAGCTCGCATGCTGCGCGCCGCCCTCGCGATCACTGAAGATTTTCAGCTCGCGCTTCGGCGAATTGACCAACTGCTCATAGGTCCGCTCCGCCCAATGCAGCGGGATCTGCGAGTCCTTCTGGCCATGCGTCACCAGGAACGGGACCTTGATGCGGTCGAGAATGCCGTCGAGGTGAACCCGCTCGGCGATCCGCATGAAGTCGTCCTGATCCCTGGCGCCCCAGACCCAGCGCACATGCGCCCAGTAATGCGGGACCGGAAAGTCGCCTTCCTTCTGCAGCCGCTTCTTCTGCACGTCGCGCCAATCATGATTGGCGCCCCAGGCGACGCCGCAGGCGAAGCGCGGCTCGAACGCCACCGCACGCGGGCAGTAATAGCCCCCGAGCGAGACACCCTCGAGGCCGATGCGCCTGGGATCGACGTCGCTGCGTGTCTCCAGCCAGTCGACGACGCGCGAGGCCCAGTGCTCGCTGTCGTACCGCGCCGTGAGCCCCTGCAGGCGCAGCGCCTCGCCGGAGCCCGGCTGGTCGATGATCAATGACGACACGCCGCGCCTGGCCAGCCACGCCGGCAGCCCCACGCGGTATTTCATCTCCTTGGTCGAGTCCAAGCCGTTGACCTGCACCAGCAGCGGCGCCGGTCCATCGCAGCCTTCCGCGCGCACCAGGAGGCCGGCAATGTGGCTGCCTTCATAGGGGATCTCGACGCGCTCGCAGTTCTCCCGCGCCAGCGCAATTCCCTTGGCGAAGGTGTCGAGACACTTGCGGTACAGCGCCAGCCGGCCCGGCGCCTCATGCGCCTGCAGGCGCTCGCAGGTAATCAGATAGCTCGCCGCGCGGCCGTACTTCTCGCCCGCCGAGAGCAACCGGCCCTTCGCCTCGTCCTCGGCTGCGAGCTCGCAGAGCTTGTCCGCCATCCGCGCCCAGGTCTCGCGAAACGCCTGGGTGCCGCTGGCGTCGGGCTGCCGCGCCGCGTCCTGCAGCGGCGCGCACATCTCCTCGATCTCGCCGATCCGGGCGCCCATCTCGATCGCCAGATCGACCGACAGATTCCAGAGGTAGTTGGTCGGAAAATATTTGAACATGATTGCACTCGCGACGCGCGGACCGGCCGCACGTCCCCTCGACGTTTCTTCCCGAGGTCTGGCTTAGCCCGGTTTGACCATTTCGAAAAATTGATTATCAAGATCGTTCGTATTGATCTTCTGAATACATCTCGGGAGGCGGCCGATGCGGTTCAACAACAAGTTCGACCTCAATCTGCTGGTCGCGCTCGACCATCTGCTGCATCTGCGCAGCGTCAGCGGCGCGGCCGCGCGCATGAACATGACGCAGTCGGCGATGAGCAACGCCCTGCTCCGCCTGCGCACCTATTTCGACGACGAGCTGCTGGTGAAGATCGGCCGCAAGATGGAGCTCACGCCGCGGGCGGAGGTGCTCAAGGATTCGATCAGGGACCTGCTGGTGCGGGTCGATTGGGCGATCGCCTCATCCTCGGAGTTCGACCCGGCGCAATCCGACCGCTGCTTCAAGATCCTGGCCTCGGACTACACGCTGGTGACGCTGATCCCGCGGCTGCTGGCGCGCAGCGAGGCTCTCGCCCCCGGAATCCGCTTCGACTTCCTGCAGCAGGTGCAGCGGCCGGAACGCGCGCTCGAGCGCGGCGATGTCGACCTGCTGATCATTCCCGAGGAGTTCAGCTCGAAGCTGCATCCGTCGGAGGTCATCTTCGAGGACGATTTCTGCGTCATCGCCTGGAGCAAGGGGAAATACGGCAAGGGCAAGCTGTCACGGCAGGACTTCGCCAACGCGTCCCATGTCGTGATGCGGCCCGCGATCGCCGCCCAATCGCTCGAGAGTCATTACCTGGAGCAGCGCGACACCAGCCGCCGCGAGGACGTGTCGGTGTACGCATTCACCGCCATCCCGCATCTCATCACCGGGACGGACCGCATCGCCACCGTGCACCGCAGATTGGCGGTCGCCGCCCAGCGCAGCCTGCCGATCCGCATCATCGATCTGCCCGTCAAGCTCCCGGTTCTGCGCCAGCGCGTGCAGTGGCACCGCTATCGCTCCAACGATGCCGGCCTCCTGTGGCTGCGCAATCTGATGCGCGAGGTCGTTGCCGAGCTGCCTTGATCGGCGTCCGGGGGCCTCTCATGACGAACGGCCGGCGCAGGAGCGCCGGCCGTTCGCACGTCTTGAATGTCACGGCTTTGAATGTCGGTGCCGCAGCGCGGCTCAGCGCCTGGCCGGTCCAGCGCCCGGCGGAGGCGCCGGCACCCAGATCGGGAATGCCACGTTCGCCCACACCGTGTCGCTGCGGCTGCCGTTCTCGACATGGAACGTGTGCTGGTAGTTCACATTGACCTGGAAGGCGCCGCCGTCATAGCTCAGCGACGGGCCGAGATTCAGCGACTTGAGACGGTTGCCGTCCTGGATGCCCGCCAGATTGAACGCCTTGACGCCGTTGACCTTGTCGTCCTGATACTGATGCGTGTAGCCGCCGACCGCGCCGAACTTCCAGGGGCCGATGTTGTAGCCGATGTTGAAGTCGACCACGAACGCATCGCCGCTGCGATACTGCTGGCCCAGTTGCGTGAACGCGTTGACGGAGTCCGTATTGGTGGTGTTGAGCAGGAGACGCGGCGAGATTCCGAGCTCGAAGCCCTTCGGGTCGGCATAGCGATAGGCCATCACCGGCGAGATGGTCGTGTAGTTGGTGCCGACGTTCAGCGGCTGCCGCGCCGAGTAGGTGCCCGTATTCGGCATGATGTCGAGCCCCGCCGTCACGCTCTGAACCGGCGACAACGCCCAGCGCAGGATCACCGGCGAGAAGGTGATATTCGCAAGCCCGTTGGCCTGGAACGAGCCACCCGGAGTGGTGTTCTCGAGATGCACGAACGGGACGACCAGCTGCGAATAGACGTGAGCGCCGAAGAACTCGCCGGGATAGCTGGCGAGAAAGCGCATCGTCTCCGACACCGAGGAGAGCTTGAAGTTGATCGGCAGCTTGTTGCCCTGGCCATCATACAGGCCGTTGGCGCTGGTGTAGCTGGTCTGGCTGATCGCAAACAGGCCGGGAATCGGCGGCATCGTTCCGATGAAGATGCCGGGTGACCCCGCCGGATAGTTGGTGGTGCCATTCTCCGCCGCCGTTGCGCCTTGCAGCATTCCAGCCAGCATCAATGTCGCCAGAGCGGACTGCTTCAGTCCTCTTCTCATATTCCCCCCTCAGTGGCGCGCTTCTTGAACGAGCTTGCCCCCATCGACCGCCGGGACGGCGCACCGGCGCCCGACTGATCACGCCATTGATGAGCGATTTCGGAACATTCGTAAAATTGATCGTTGTGATCTCATGTATTGACAGGCTTGATGCATGCGCCACGGCATGCCCGCTCACGGTGACTGCTTGATGTCGGCTTGATTTGCCCGTCGGGTCGCCCGGGGCGGCGTTCGGCCGGCCAAGAGCGATGGCGAACTAACAATGCACGATGTGCCGGAAAACTGGTTTGGCGAGGCGGATCAGGGACATCCCCCCTGTCCAGTCCTGCCGCCCGAAAAATCGCGCTTTCGTTTTTTCGAAAACTGGTGTTCTCTGACGTGGTCCCGTGCTCCTCGAGAGGGGCGGATCGCGATCGTCACGGACGTTGAGCGCGGGATGCGGTGGCCGCAGGCGGGTCGCAGCGTGCTTTGGTGCGCGGACGAACGACTGCTTGCGGACGTGAAATCGCGTGGTCCTGGCGCCCCGAAGCTGGCGCCAAGCTTTCGGCAGGATGAGCCTGAGGGCGACGGTGGCTACCAAGCCGGACACCGGGGAGAGCGCGTATAAGCGTGAAGACCATCGCGCGGGGAATGCCGGGTTGATCCGGCTGAACCTGTGGTGACTGCCGCCTGCTTTTTCTTCTGCAGGCGGGCCATGGGTTGCGGCCAGCAGCCCGGCATTCCCCGCGCCCTCTGTGCAGAGGGCGAGCCCATCGCAGAGCTCGGGCGCCGGAAGGCGTCGCGTTGACGACGGGTCGTGTCCGCCGACGACGGCACGCGTTCGGGCCGATGCTCAGGGGCGAAGAAGCACGATGAGCGTGTCGCGCATTCACACACAATATACGATGACGTGCAGAACCACACGTAATTCTACGGGATCGAAAATTTACGTCGAACTCAGAAACCGACTTTTAAGCTGCAGGCGCCCATCAGAGGTCGACACACAGCCGCGCGGGGACCATGCTGAACGAACTTCTCGTGATCGAAGATGCCGATGTTCATCTGTCGATCCTGCGCAAGATCGCTGTGCAGGCGGGCTTTGCCACGACCGGCGTGAATTCGGTCGATGGCGCCATGAGCGTGCTGCGCCGGCGCAACTTCGAGTGCATCACCCTCGATCTCAATCTCGGCGAACGCTCCGGCACGGAAGTGCTGCAGCTCCTCGCCGACATGAAGTCCCGGACGCCGGTCCTGATCATCAGCGGCTCCGACGACCAGACCCGCGACGTCACGGTGCGGGCGGGCAAGATCCTCGGCCTCAACGTCTACCCGCCATTCTCCAAGCCCGTGGATCTCGCGCTGCTCCGGCAGACGCTGCGCCAGATCGCCGCCGACACCGATCGGCAGCGCCTCGTCAAAGCCAATTTGCGCTAGCGCTCACGCGCGTTTGTGACGCGGGCCCGCGGCCATGCCGCGCCGCGGCCATCGCCATGTCGCCTTTGATGCAGATCAAGGCGTCAGGCGCCCGTCGCCTATTGGCTGCAACGGAGCGAACGGAAACGGGATGCAATGACGGCAGTGGAGCAAGCCAGCGAAGCAGTGGTGGTCGAGGCGACGCCGTACGAGCTGATCGGCGGGGAAGCGGGCGTGCGCCGTCTGGCGGATCGCTTCTATGCGATCATGGACGAGGAGCCGGACGCGCGCCGCATTCGCGCCATGCACGATGCCGACCTCGGTCCTATCCGGCAATTGCTGTTCGAGTTTCTCAGCGGCTGGCTCGGCGGACCGCCGCTGTATTTCGAGCGCGCCGAGCACCGTTGCATCATGTCGGCCCACCGGCCCTATCCGATCGGCGACACCGAGCGCGACGAGTGGATGACGTGCATGCGCCGCGCGATGTTCGATTGCGACATCACGGGCGACATGTACGACCTGCTGGATCGGGCCTTCCTGCGGATGGCGAACGCGTTCCGAGCGCGTCCTGCCGGCTGAACGGTTCCGGATCAGCCGGGTTTGTCGGCGGACTCGCGCGCCAATCGTTCGGCGCGCAAACGCTCACGGTTCTTGTAGAAGGCCCGCTGGGCCTCCTCGTGCTCGCGCATGGCCTGCTCGGCATCGGCCCTGCGCATGGCATCGCGCGCCCGGCGCTCTTCAGGCGTCAGGACGCGTGGCGGTCTGGCTGTGCTCTCGTAAGTCATAACCATCTAACGCCCCAACCCCGAAGACGTTCCCGGTCCGACGGTGCTCTAGTCGGGCTTGCGCGGAAACAGCCGGTCGCGGATGTAGCGCGACGTCGGCGTCAGGCTCAGGCCATAAGGCTTCTGCCAGACCGCACGGTCGATCTCCTTCTTGTCGCCGATCTCGAGCCGCCCCCTGGCGTTCTTGGCGATGAAGATCGCGTCGCTCATCATGCGGCCGGAGCGCTTGTTCTTGGCGGTCACTTCCTTCCACAGCCTGAGCCGGCCGAGCTTGAGCTTGGGAAGCTCCTCCTTGATCTCGCGCTTGAGGCAGTCCTTGGCGGTCTCGCGCGCCCGCTTGCGGCCGCCCGGAAACATCCAGCGGCCGTCGATGCAGCGCCGGACCAGGAGAACCTTGCCGCCCTTGGCGGCAACCAGCTTGGACGCCTTGGTCATTGCTTCCGAAACTCTCACCTCGCCTTGAAGCGGAGCCTAACAGGATTCGCTCCAACTCCCGCTCCGGACCATTGCGGAGGCCGGACCGGAGCTCGTGATCGGATCCGCTTCCTCCATCAGTCGCCGCCAGCGCGTCCGGGTTCAGAAGCGCGGCCGCACATGGCGCCGATCAATGCCAAGTTGGCCGCAATGGCCACGTCGCTCGCAGCGAGATCAGTAGCAAGAGCGCGGATCGACTGCGACATACTCTCCGGACGGATAGCGATAGTAGCAATTGCCCTGCGACAGATAATAGCCCGGCCGCGACGCGGCGGTCGCGCCGGCGATCGCTCCCGTTGCGCCGCCAATCACCGCGCCCGCCGCGGCACCGCCGGCCTTGCCGGTCAGGATGCCGCCGAGGACGCCGCCGATGATGGCGCCGCCGAGCGCGCTGGCGCCGGGATCGGGGTCGGCGGGCGGCGGCGCCGGCTCATAGGCGACCGGCGGAGGCGCGGCCTCGTAGACGGTCGCGGGGGCGTAGACGACGTCGTCGGCATATTCCTCGGAGACGTAGGTCGGCGGGCCTTCCATCGGTTCAGGATAATAATACCAGACGCCGCCGACGTCCCACCACCAGCCCTGCCGCCCATTGTGAGCGGTGTGGTGCCAGCGGCCGCCCTCCCAGCCGACCCGGCCTCGATAGGACTGTCCGCCATAGTCCCGGACGCCGATGGCGCCGCGGGCAAAGCGCGCGTCCGGGCCACGGCCCATGGCTGCCGGACCGGGTCCCGGCGCATAACCGTGGCTACGATCATAGCCGGCGCCCGGCGGGCGTCCCTGCTGCTGTGCGACTGGCGCGGGCGGCCGTCCCTGCGGCGGCATCGCCACGCGCGGCGCTGGTCCCCCTGGTTGTCCTGGTTGTGCCGCTACGGGACCTTGGCCGGGCGTCGGGATGCGGCCTTGCACAGCCCCCGAAATCGCCCCTTGACGCAGCCCCTGCTGCGCTTGCGGCTGACCGGCGGGCGGCTGCCCGCCCTGCCCCTGGCGAATGACGCCGGGCGGACGGCCCTGCGGCGGATGGCCCGGGCCGGCTTGGTCGGGCGCTGGCCCCTGTGCGTATCCCGCGGACGGCAGAACGACGGCCGTCAGGAGGGCCAAGGCCGGCAGCCAGGATCTGGTTTGGTCGAACGACGTCATGCTTGCCTACCCCTTGCTCGCCCGCCGTCTGCAATGCGCCTGCGCTGGCCAGGGCTATGGCTCATCGATGTCAGGCCGAACGCCGCGCGGATGCGATCGGCCACATCATATTCTTCGCGACAAACCGGTAAGATCGCGACAATTTTGCGGCCGGCTTCGCGCGGAGAATCGAGCATAGCCGAAAATGGCGCCGATTCGCCGCGACGATCACTCCGCCGCGCAAAACAACGTCCGGCGGATCTAGCGCTCCGGCACGATGACGTTGCAGTTGGTCCGGCCCGACATCAGGCAATCCTGCATCCTGCTTGCCGTGGTCAGGCTGTGGGCCAGCCAAAGGCCGAATCCGACCATGATGGCCGCAAACACCAGCGCCGCGATGGCTCCGCCTCGCCCGCCGCTATCGTCCTGCCCGCTCATGATGGGACGCGGCTAGGCGGCGCGCAGGTCAGCCGCGGCGCCGTGGGGCGCCTGGTGGTGGCGCGATGCCGGGGTGGCGGGCTCGATCCGGGTGCAGCTCGTCACCCAGAACAGCTGTCCGCATTCCCATTCCGCGCCCAGCACACCGGCTGGGACGGGGGTTGGACGGGCGAAAACCGCCGTCGCCACACAGGCGCTCACCACGAGACAGGTGAGCGCAACAGCGAGCGCTGCGCGCCCGCGCCCTCCAAAAACAGAGGTCATGCCGGTCGTCTCCGTTCGACGTCGCACCCGAGCGGTGCGCCAGTGCCCGTGAGGTGTGAGGCTGCTCACAGCCGGCCGACCTTCGTCAGCTTGACGGGAGGGCTTACATAGCGATCGCTACACAGCATGCAAGCGCTGATCAGGCCCGATGTGGAGGACTGGCGATAAAGCATTTGTCATCGACACATGCGATCCTATACACACGGCCTCGCGTCAGCCTTCGCACGTGTTCACGACACCGTGGAAGAGTCGCCTGGCGGCGCAAGCAGCCCCTGACCGAACCCCACAGATCAAACCAGATCAGTCAAACCACACCAGTAGCGAAGTGACGACGTCTCCATGAGAGGATTCAAGGAACCTGGATTTGCCGATCGGCAGAAGGCCGCGCAGCAGGCCCGCCAGAGCATCGTGCAAAAATTCAAGTCGCAGCCCGGGCCGGACGATCCCGAAGTCGTGAAGCGCCGGCAGGAGCGCGAAGCCGCCGCGGCCCGCCGCGAGCAGCTGCGACTGGAGCGCGAGGCTGCGAAGGCCGAGCAGAAGCGGCTTGAGGAAGAAGCCAAGGCTGCCGAAGCGGCCCGCCTGGCCCGCGAGGCGGAAGAATCGGCCGCCCGCGCCGCCGAGATGGAAGCCGAGCAGAAGGCCAAGCGCGACGCGCGCTACGCTGCACGCAAGGCGCGCGGCAAGAAGAAGTAGCAAGCAGAGGCGCCAAGGCGAGAACATCTCGCCCTGGCGCCTCGCTCAGCCGGGAGGCTCGAACCGAGCCTCGGATGCAATCGCTGCGACGCGGCTCAGTTCTTCTTCATCATGCCGTCGTCCTTCTTCATCCCGTCCTTGGACATGCCGTCCTTCTTCATGCTGTCCTTGGCCATCGTGTCCTTCTTCATGCCGTCGTGGGACATCGAATCCTTCTTCATCCCATCGTCCTTGCCCATCTTGTCCTCCGCAAAGGCCGCAGGCGCGGCGGCGACGCTGAAGGCGAGAGCGGCGGCGGAGAAAGCGAGGATGAGGCGGCTGCGAGAAGTCATGTTGGTCGCTCCTTCGAGGTGCGGGGTTGGACGGCGATCGATGCGCCGCTCATCGATCTCGACGTTGCCGGACGCGCGATTGTTACGAGCCTCCGAAAAAATTCTCTTGGATCAATTTTGATCGGCCTTTTGCGGTGTTTAGAAGCTCGACACAATTTCGCCCCGACGAGCCGATGTTAGTACGACCGCTGCATGGGACTCAGAGGCCGGTATTTGCGCCGCAGCAATATGTCGCCTCCCCTGCATTTGACCTCGAACGAACTGTATAGTTCGGCTAGAGGTAAATCCGGCAGTTTGGCTCGTATCGGTAATGCCAGCGAACCGGGGTCGGGAACCCAACCAGAAGTTGTCCAGGGGAAGTCTCATGCTTTCACGCCGTCATGTCATCGCGTCCGCGCTCGCCGCGCCGGCCATCCTGCGCTTTGGAACCGGCACCGCCCACGCGGCCACCACTCTGAAAATCTCCCATCAGTTCCCCGGCGGAACCATCGACAAGGGCGACTTCCGCGACCGGCTATGTCGGGTGTTTGCCGAGGAGGTTTCCAAGCGCTCGGGCGGCGAGATCGCGGCCGAAATCTATCCAAACTCCTCGCTGATCAAGACGGTCGCGCAGTTCTCAGCGATGCGGAAGGGGGCGCTCGACATCAGCCTCTATCCGATGCCCTATGCCGGCGGTGAGCTTCCGGAGACCAATATCGGACTGATGCCTGGCCTCGTCACGACCTACGACCAGGGCATGCGCTGGAAGAACGAGCCGGTCGGCAAGGCGCTCAGCGACTTCCTCGCTGACAAGGGCATCATCCTGCTCACTTGGGTCTGGCAGGCCGGCGGCGTCGCCAGCCGCTCGCGTCCGCTGCTGACGCCCGACGATGCCAAGGGCATGAAGGTACGCGGCGGCTCGCGCGAGATGGACATGGTGCTACAGACCGCCGGCGCGTCCGTGCTCTCCGTCCCGTCCAACGAAATCTATACCGCGATGCAGACCGGCGCCTGTGATGCCGGCCTGACGTCCTCCACCAGCCTGATCTCGTTCCGTCTCGAAGAGGTCGCCAAGGCCCTGACCTCCGGCGCCAAGGCGTCGTACTGGTTCATGCTCGAGCCGCTGATGATGTCGAAGGCCGCGTTCGACAAGCTGCCGAAGAACCAGCAGGACATCCTGATGACGGTCGGCGCGGAGATGGAGGCGTTCGGCCGCAAGGGCGCGCAGGAGGACGACATCGAAGTCGCCAAGGTCTACGAGAAGGCCGGCGCCAAGGTTGTCGAGCTCGATGTCGAGATCGTCAACAAGTGGCGCGATATCGCCCGCGACACCGCCTGGAAGGACTATGGCGGCAAGTCCGCGAACTGCGCCAAGCTCCTCAAGCTCGCCTCCGACGTCGCGGCCTGAGTGATGCACGCGCCCGTCTCCGATACCGAGACCACGACAGTCATTGGCGCCAGCGGACCGCTGGCGCCAATTCAGCGTCTCGTCTCGCTGCTCAATCGCATCATCGTCGTCCTGGCCGCGTTCGCGCTGGTCGCGGCCTGCGCCATCCTTAGCTACAGCGTCGCCGGCCGCGCGCTGTTCAAGGCTGCCAATTACTGGCAGGACGAGGCCGCCGTCTTCCTGCTCGTGGGCGCCACGTTCATGACGGCTGCCTATGTGCAGGAGCAGCGTGGGCATGTCAGCATCGAGGCCTTCGTCGGCCTGATGTCGCCGCTCGCCAACAAGATCCGGCTTTGGCTGGTCGACGTCGCCAGCTTTTTGTTTTGTGCCTTCTTCACCTGGAAGTCCTGGACACTGACGCACGAGGCCTGGGCCGATGGCCAGGTGTCCAACTCGATGTGGTCGCCGCCGCTCGCGATTCCCTACGGCCTGATGGCTGCGGGCATGACCCTGCTGTGTATACAGATGCTGCTGCAGATCGCGGCGCCGCTGACCGGAGCCCGTCGATGAGCGTATTTGGAATTGGCATCGCTTACGGGCTCTCCACCCTGTTTGCGATGTTCGCGGGCATGCCGATCGCGTTCGCGCTCGGCGCCGTCGCCGTGGTGTTCATGGCGATCTACATGCCGGCCGCCTCGCTCGATACGGTGACTCAGAACGTCTACGAGGAGATGGCGTCGATTACGCTGCTGTCGATCCCGCTGTTCATCCTCAAGGGCGCCGCGATCGGCCGCTCGCGCGCCGGCCAGGACCTCTACTCGGCGCTGCACGCCTGGCTGCATCGCGTGCCCGGCGGCTTAGGGGTTGCCAACGTCTTCGCCTGCGCGCTGTTCGCGGCGATGGCCGGATCGTCGCCCGCGACCTGCTCGGCGATCGGCTCGGCCGGCATTCCCGAGATGCGCAAGCGCGGTTATTCCGGCGGCTTCGCGGCCGGCATCATCGCCGCCGGCGGCACGCTCGGCATCCTCTTGCCGCCGTCGATCACGATGATCCTGTTCGCGATCGCCGCGGAGAAATCGCTGGGACGGCTGTTCCTGGCTGGCATCGGCCCGGGTCTGCTGCTGGTCACGCTGTTCGGCCTCTATGCCGTGATTCGGTTCCGGCAGGAATATGCGCGGGCGAAAGCGGTCTATGAGAAATCGGGCGCCTGGTCGGACATCCTGACCAAGGACGAGTACACGATGGCGCAGCGTTTCTCGGTGCTGCCGCGGGTGATCCCGTTCGTGCTGCTGCTGACCGGCGTCATGGTCGCGCTCTATGGCGGCCTGGCCACCCCGTCGGAGACGGCCGGCCTCGGCGGCATCCTCGCGCTGGTGCTGATCGCGATCATCTACCGGGTCTGGAGCCCGACCGATCTCGCGCCGATCATGAAGGCGACCTTGCGGGAATCGACCATGCTGATGCTGATCATCGGCATGTCGCTGCTGTACTCCTACGTGATGAGCTACCTGCACATCTCGCAGTCGGTGGCGGAGTCCATCGTGGCAATGCATCTGCCGCGCTGGGAGCTGCTGTTCGCGATCCTGCTGATGGTGATCGTGCTGGGCTTCTTCCTGCCCCCGGTCTCGATCATCCTGATGACCGCGCCGATCATCCTGCCGCCGCTGCGGGCGGCGAACTTCGACATCATCTGGTTCGGCGTCGTCATGACGATCGTGATGGAGATGGGCCTGATCCACCCGCCGGTGGGGCTGAACATCTTCGTCATCCGCAATGTCGCGCCCGACATTCCGCTGCGCGAGGTGATCTGGGGCACCCTGCCCTTCGTGCTGCTGATGATGGCCGCGGTGCTGCTGCTGTGCTTCGTGCCGCAGATCTCGACCGCGCTGCCGGACCTCGTGATGGGCCCGGACATGAGCCGCTGACGCGGCGGCGCATAGCGAATGAGGAGTAGCGAGCAGGGTCGGCCCTATTCGCTACTCGCCCGCTTCGCTTTCGCATTCAGCGCACCTGCGACGCGGCTGACCGGCGGGCGACCCAGCAGCCGGCTCATCTCGTTGGTCGCCGCCAGCAGCTTGGCCATATCGACTCCGGTCCGGATGCCCATGCCTTCCAGCATGTAGACGACATCCTCGGTCGCGACGTTGCCCGTCGCGCCCGGCGCGAACGGACAGCCGCCGAGACCGCCGGCCGCGGCATCGATGACGCGGACGCCCTCCTCCATCCCGGCATAGAGGTTGGCCAGCGCCTGGCCATAGGTGTCGTGGAAGTGCATCGCGAGGCGCGAGACCGGCACGTCGTCGCAGACCGCGCGCAGCATCTGCTTGGCCTTCACTGGCGTGCCGACACCGATCGTGTCGCCGAGCGAGATCTCGTAGCAGCCGAGATCCCACAGCGCCTTGGCGACGTCAGCCACGGCCTGCGGCTTGATCTCACCTTCGTAGGGACACCCCAGCGCGCAGGACACGTAGCCGCGCACCTTGATGCCGTCGGTCTTGGCATGCGCGATGACCGGCTTGAAACGCTCCAGCGATTCCTCGATCGAACAATTGATGTTGGCGCGCGAGAAGCTCTCGGAGGCCGCGGTAAACACCGAGATCACCTTCGCGCCGGCCGCATGCGCGGCCTCGTAGCCCTTCACATTGGGGACTAGCACGTGGAACTCGCCCCGCAGCGCGGCCACACTGCGCATCACCTCGTCGGAGCCCACCATCTGCGGGATCGCCTTGGGCGAGACGAAGGCGCCGACCTCGACGGTGGTCAGGCCAGCCGCGACGAGCGCGCGGACGAAGGCGATGCGGTCGGCGACGCTGACGGACGTCTTCTCGTTCTGCAGGCCGTCCCGCGGGCCCATTTCGATGATGCGCACGCTCTCGCTCATGCTGACCTCTTGAAGTTGGAGGATCAGGCGGAGGGTTCGACTTCCGCCAGCTCGACGCCTTCCTGCACGATGTCCCCGACCTTGCACTTGATGGTCTTGAGCACACCTGCGAACGGCGCGCGCAGGGTCTGCTCCATCTTCATCACCTCCAGCGTCAGGATGGCCGCGCCCTTCTCCAGCACGGCCCCCTCCTGCGCCAGCAACGCCACCACGGTGCCCGGCAAGGGCGCGACGATCTTGTCCTCGCCGTCCTGCTCCTCGTCGTCGCCGCCGAATGGATCGACCCAGTGCAGATCGAAGCGGCCATTACGTGTGCGCAGGTACAGCTCGTGCCCCTCGACGACGGCCACCACATGGGATTTGACGCCGTCGCGCACAAGGTCGAAGCCGCCATCATCGGTCGGGATGATCGAGAATGAGGTCTGCCGGCCATCGATCGACAGCGTCTGCGCACCCGGCCCATAGGCGAGCGTCACCGTGCGTGGATCGCCGCCGGCATGGCGGAACGAGAACACGCGCTGCCGAAGTCCGCCCGGCATCCAGCCCGACGACCGCCACGGCGATCCCCGCTCGCCTGAAGCGGATTTCTGTTCGTCGACCAGAATGGCGGCAACGGCAGCGCACAGCTCGACATCCCCGGCAGCGGAGCCGTCTTGCGTCAGCTGCGTCAGATGGCGCTCGATGAAGCCGGTGTCGATCGCATTCGCCTGGACATCCGGATGCGTCAGCAGCGCCGACAGGAACGGGATGTTGCTGACGATGCCCCGGACATCCGTGTCCTCCAGGCCGCGGTTGAGCCGCTCGATCGCCACCTCGCGCGTCGGCGCCCAGGCGATCACCTTGGCGAGCATCGCATCGTAATAGGGCGAGACCGCATCGCCTTCGCGATAACCGGCATCGATGCGCAAGCCGCCGGCCTCCGCTGGTGTCCGCCAGGTCCTGATCGTGCCGACCGACGGCATGAAATTCTTGGCGGGGTTCTCGGCGTAGACGCGCGCCTCGATGGCGTGACCGTTCAGCCTGATCTGGTCCTGAGCTAGCGGCAGCGCCTCGCCGAACGCGACGCGCAGCTGCCACTCGACGAGATCGACACCGGTGATCAGCTCGGTGACGGGATGCTCGACCTGGAGCCGCGTGTTCATCTCGATGAAGAACACGTCGCGGCCGTCGGAGACGAACTCGATGGTGCCTGCGCCGACATAGTTCACGGCCCCCGCCGCGCGGCGGGCCGCCGCACAGACTGTCTCGCGCTGCTCAGGCGACAGCGTCGGCGACGGCGCTTCCTCGATCACCTTCTGATGCCGGCGCTGCAATGTGCATTCGCGCTCGAACAGCGAGACCAAGTTGCCGTGGCTGTCGCCGACGATCTGCACCTCGATATGCCGAGGATTCTGAACGTACTTCTCGATCAGCACGCGGTCGTCGCTGAACGCCGCCTTGGCCTCGCGCTTGGCGCTGGTGACGGCGTCGGTGAGATCGCCGGCCGCGCGGACCACGCGCATGCCGCGTCCGCCGCCGCCGGCGGACGCCTTGATCAGCACGGGATAGCCGATCCGTGCCGCTTCGTTCGCCAGCGTCGCCTCGTCCTGCGCTTCGCCGTGATAGCCGGGCACCAGCGGCACGCCGGCCTGCTCCATCAGGAATTTGGAGCCCGACTTCGAGCCCATCGCAGTGATCATCGCCGCCGTCGGACCGACGAACACGAGCCCCGCATCGAGACAGGCTTGCGCGAACTCGGCGCTCTCCGACAGGAAGCCGTAGCCGGGATGAACCGCCTCTGCCCCCGTCTGCCTCGCGGCTTCGATCAGCCGCTCGATGTTGAGATAGGAGTCGCGGGCGCGCGCCGGGCCGAGCAGCACGGCCTCGTCGGCCAGCGCGACATGCAGCGCGTTGCGGTCCGCCTCGGAATAGACCGCGACGGTCTTCAAACCCATCGCGCGCGCGGAGCGGATGACGCGCACGGCAATCTCGCCGCGGTTGGCAATCAGGAGCTTGCGGAAACGACGATACAATCCGGGACGAGCCATGATCACATCCTGAACAGGCCGAACTTGGTCGGCTCGACCGGGGCATTGGCGGCAGCGGACAATCCGAGGCCAAGCACGAGGCGGGTGTCGGCAGGATCGATCACGCCGTCATCCCACAGCCGCGCGGTGGCGTAATACGGATTGCCCTGCGCCTCGTATTGCGCACGAATCGGCGCGCGGAATTTCTCTTCTTCCTCTGCCGGCCAGCTCTCGCCCTTGGCTTCGATGCCGTCGCGGCGGACTTGGCTCAGCACCATCGCTGCCTGCTCGCCGCCCATCACCGAGATGCGCGCGTTCGGCCACATCCAGAGAAAGCGCGGCGCGTAGGCGCGGCCGCACATGCCGTAATTGCCGGCGCCGTAGGAGCCGCCGATCACCACGGTGAACTTCGGCACAGAGGCGGTCGCCACCGCCGTCACCAGCTTGGCGCCGTCGCGGGCGATGCCGCCGGCCTCGTACTTCTTGCCGACCATGAAGCCGGTGATGTTCTGCAGGAACACCAAGGGAATGTTACGCTGGCAGCACAGCTCGATGAAGTGCGCGCCCTTCAGCGAGCTCTCGCTGAACAGGATGCCGTTGTTGGCGATGATGCCGACGGGATAGCCGAAGATGTGGGCGAAGCCGCACACCAGCGTCTGGCCGTACAGCTTCTTGAACTCGTCGAACTCCGAGCCGTCGACCACGCGCGCAATGATGTCGCGGACGTCGAACGGCTTGCGGCCGTCGGCGGGCACCACGCCGTAGATCTCCTCCGCCTGATAGCGCGGCTCGCGGACCTCACGCATGTTCAGCACGGTGCGCGCGCCCGGCGGCTTCAAGGTGCCGACGATGCGGCGTGCGATGCCGATCGCATGCGCATCGTTCTGCGCGTAGTGATCGGTGACGCCCGATTGCCGCGAATGCACGTCGGCCCCGCCGAGCTCCTCGGCGCTGACCACCTCACCCGTCGCAGCCTTCACCAGCGGCGGACCGCCGAGGAAGATCGTGCCCTGATTGCGCACGATGATGCTCTCGTCCGACATCGCCGGCACATAGGCGCCACCGGCCGTGCACGAGCCCATCACGATGGCGAGCTGCGGGATGCCCGCGGCCGACATCTGCGCCTGGTTGAAGAAGATGCGGCCGAAATGCCGCTCGTCCGGAAAAATCTCGTCCTGCAGCGGCAGGAAGGCGCCGCCGGAATCGACCATGTAGACGCAAGGAAGATTGTTCTGCCGCGCGATGTCCTGGGCCCGCAGATGCTTTTTGACCGTCATCGGGTAGTAGGTGCCGCCCTTGATGGTGGCATCATTGGCCACGACGACGCATTCGCGGCCGGCGATGCGTCCGATGCCGGTCACGATGCTGGCGGAGTGAACGTCACCGCCATAGAGGCCGTGCGCCGCGAGCGGCGACAGTTCGAGGAAGGCCGTGCCGGGGTCGAGCAGCAGGTCGACGCGCTGCCGCGCCAGCATCTTGCCGCGCGCGAGATGCCGCTTGCGCGAGGCCTCGCCGCCGCCCTCGGCGACCTGTGCCAGCTTGCCGCGCAGATCCGCAACGAGCGCGCGCATGGCCTCGGCATTGCGCGCAAACTCCGCTGACGAGGGATCGATCGTGGAATGAAGCGTCATGATCGGCGTCTTCGTGTCTCAGCTTGGAGGGAAGGTCGCGGGAGCACGCGTCAGGCTGCGCGCGACCGGGAGGTTCGCCGCAACCACGGGTGTACCACCTCTGCCGGCATGCTGTCCTCCCTGGCCCTGTCGCGGCCGGTCAGGCCGTCCGTTGTTCTCGAATTAAACGATCATACGTTTTTATATCGAGTTCTCAAGAGGATTGTTGTATGGTTTGATCCCGGCAGCAGCTCTTTGAGACGACACGTGTTTTGACAACGACCGCCGCTTCCGCGCGTCTTCGATCTCCTGACGTCGCGGCGCGGAACGGGTCTGGCGAGGACGAGATGGCGCGCACGATCGGGTCACATGGTCCGACGACGATGGAGGCGATCCGCAAGGCCGGCCTGCGGCTGATCTTCGAGCACGGCTATGAGGCCATGAGCCTGCGCCAGCTCGCCGCCGAGGTCGGCATCCAGCCGGGCTCGCTCTACAATCACATCAGCACCAAGCAGGAGCTGCTGTCGCAGCTGATCCAGGACCACATCAACCACCTCCTGAGCGAGCTCGAGCTGGCGCTGAGGGACAAGCGGGGTGCCGTCGAACGCCTCAGAGCGTTCGTCGCCTTCCACGTCAGCTATCACATGACCCGGAAGCGCGAGGTCTTCATCGCCAATTCGGAGCTGCGCAGCCTCGAGCCGCGCAACTATGAGGCGGTGGTGGCGCTGCGCGGCGCCTATGAGCGCCGGCTCGCCGACATCCTCACCGATGGCGTTGCCGAAGGCGTGTTCGACGTGGATGACATCCAGGTCGCGACCTTTGCCATCATCGCGCTACTGACCGGGCTATGCAGCTGGTATCGTCCGGGCGGGCGGCTCACCAAGGACGCGATCATCGCGGCCCATGAGAAGCTCGTGCTCTCAGGCGTCATGCCGCACAGCGCGGCATCCCCATCGGGCGGTGACGGCAAAAGGGGCGAACAGGCATAAAGGCGATGGCAGAGCGCCCCGACCTCGACGAGATCGACCGCAGGATCCTCGCGGAGCTCCAGGCCGACGGTCGCATGCGCATCAACGAGCTGGCCGACCGCGTCGGCATCTCGCACCCGAACTGCCTGCGCCGGGTCCGCGCGCTGCGCGGCAGCGGCGTGATCAAGGCGTTCCGCGCCACGATCGACGAACGTGCGCTGGGCTATGAGGTGGTCTCGTTCGTGACGATCCAGCTCGAGAGCCAGAACCAGGCCACGCTGGCGGCGTTCGAGGCGGCGATCATGCCGCTGCCATGGGTGCAGCAATGCTGGCGGCTGTCGGGAGACGCGGACTTCCTGCTGAAATGCGTCTCGACCGGGGTCGAGGGCATGAGCCGGCAGCTGCGACAATTTGCTGCCCTGCCCGGCGTCCGCACCATCAGAAGCTTGCCGTCGCTCGGGCAGTCCAAGGACGGCGCCCTGCCGATCTCCGCGGCGGACGGTAGTCCCGATTAGGGATCAAAGACCCCGCCGGCCGACCCAGCCCCGGCCAGTCCGTCCAAGCTCAGTGGGTCCAAGCTCAGTGGGTCCAAGCTCAGTGGGTCCAAGGCTCGCCGCGGCGGAAGGAGAAGTTGTCGGCATAGGCGACCTGACGCTTCACCGGCTCCTTGGGCTCGATCACCTGGTACGGGATGCCCTTGCGCTCGCAATAGGCGATCGCCTCGTCCTTGCTGTCGAAGCGCAGGGTGACCTGCTGATTCATGTCCGACGACGACGTCCAGCCCATCAGCGGCTCGACCGCGCGCGGTTGCTCGGGCTCGTAATCCAGCTGCCAGTCGCGGGTCTTGGCCTTGCCCGATTGCATCGCGTTCTTGGCCGGTTTGAAAATGCGTGCGGTCATGGCTGGAAGAGCCTCTCGGAGCAGCGGTTCGTCATGCGTTTGGCGGAAACGGCCGGGATGGGGTACACGAATCCTTCAGCACGGAACGGTGATTCCCATCCTGGACGTGACCGTCTATCGTGCTCGTATAGTCATTCTGCTGTCCCGTGACAATCTCGCTCGACTGCTACCGCGCCTCCCTGATCCCCCGAACGTTTTCCATTCAAAACAGTGCGTTGAAGCGGCCATGAAAATCAATGCCACGCTGCCCGAGAGGGGGCGCGACCTTCGGCTGGACCTGTTTCGCGGGATTGCCAACTGGGCGATCTTCCTCGACCACATCCCCGACAATGTGGTGAACTGGATTACCACCCGCAATTACGGCTTCAGCGACGCCGCCGACCTGTTCGTCTTCATCTCCGGCTACACGGCCTCGTTCGTCTATGCCCGCATGATGATCGACCGCGGCTTCATCGTCGGCGCCACCCGGCTGTTCAAGCGGGTGTGGCAGCTCTACGTCGCCCACATCGTGCTGTTCGTCATTTATATTGTGGCCATCAGCTATCTCGCCACGCGCTTCGGCGTGTCGGAGATCATCGACGAGTTCAACGTGGCGGGCCTGGTCGACCACGCCAGCGACACCCTGGCGCAGGGCCTGATCCTGAAGTTCAAGCCGGTCAATCTCGACGTGCTGCCGCTCTACATCGTGCTGATGGGCTTCTTCCCGCCGGTGCTGTGGATGATGCTGCGCCAGCCCGACGTGACGATGATCGCCTCGATCGTGCTGTGGCTGGTCGCGCGGCAGATGGGTTGGAATTTCGCGGCCTATCCGGCGGGCACCTGGTATTTCAATCCGTATTGCTGGCAGGTGCTGTTCGTGTTCGGCTCATGGTGCGCGCTCGGCGGCGCCCGCCGCTCGATGGGCATCATCATGGCCCCGGCCACACTCTACTTCTGTCTCGCTTATCTGCTGCTCGCGCTTGTCATGACCATGGCCGGCCGCTTTCCGGACTATGGCACGATGCTGCCGCACTGGCTGTATTCGGCGTTCAACCCGAACGACAAGACCAACCTCGCCCCCTATCGGTTCCTGCATTTCGTGGTGATCGTGATCATGGTGATCCGCTTCGTGCCGAAGGAATGGCCGGGACTGGAGTGGAAGGGGTTCGATCCGCTGGTGGTCTGCGGCCAGCAGTCGCTGGCCGTGTTCTGCGTCGGCGTCTTCCTGTCCTTCATCGGTCATTTCACGCTGATGCTGAGCTCAGGCTCGCTGCTCGCCCAGATCCTTGTCAGCGCCGCCGGCATCGCGATCATGACGACGGTGGCCTATTACATCTCCTGGTCGAAGCGGCAGGACAAGCCGCTGCCGAAGCCGCCTGCTCCGAAATAGCCGGCCGAGACAAGCCGCCTTCGCGGCGGCGCATCGGTTGACCTGCATCAAGGGGCCCGGTTTCGGGCTCGCTAAGGTCCGCAGCACAAGAGAGGCCGCTTGCCGCGGCGCGCGCTTTCCGCAAGCGCGCCAGCCGCCACGGCGATTGCTGACAATTTGCTGACGAGGACCAGATCATGCCGACCCATTTCCACGCCGTCGTGTGGCTCGATCACAGCGAGGCGAAGCTGTTTCACATCGGCCTCACCGGCGCCGATGAGCTGACGCTGCATCCGCAGCTGCAGACCAAGCATCTGCATCACAAGGCCAACTCGATCGGCAGCGGCCATGCGGCGCCGGACAAGCACTTCCTTGAGGAGATCGCGCATGCGCTCAACGACGCCGGCGAGATCCTGATCATCGGTCCGGCCAGTGCCAAGACCGAGCTCGCCAAGTACCTGCACGAGAAACATCCCGCCATCGGCAAGCGTATCGTGGCCGTCGAGGCGGCCGATCATCCGACCGATCGGCAGATCGTCGCCTACGCCAAGCAGCACTTCAAGATGGCGCCGCCCCGCGTGATGACGGGCACCGCGGGCTGAGCATCGCCGCAACTGACGCAACGACCCGGCCGTTGCCGGATTGATTGCGCACTCTCATTTCACGCCGGCCGCCGATCGCGGCCGGCGTTGTCTTGACCAGCGATCTGAACCCGGCGGTGACGATACTCAGGACCGCGCCGGCACCTGCGCGATTGATTTGATTTAGCGCAAAGACGCGAAATCTCGATTGCGATGATGTGAGGGCTGGCGGATGTTCCTTCCCCGGATTCACCCGCACCACTTCGGATGCTCCCGGGTCTTGCCGCTGCGGGAGCATCCGAACTTTTTTCGTCGACCACGCCGGCCTGGACCGCCCATGCTGAGCATCCGGCACGGCCTTGCCGGTCGACAACCTCACTATCATTGATGCTGCCGCAGGCCCGGTCCTGCAGTTGCTGATGCCTGCCGAGCGCGCTCGCCATGCTCGCGCGAGTCATTCCCCTCGTGGCGGCAGCGAGAGCGACCCCATCGCCGGCCCATCGAGTCGTTCATCGCGTTTCTAAATCGGCACGCTATCGGCCTGAACTCGCCACATCAAAGGCAACACGACGTCGGCACCGCGGCGGGCTTGCGGCCCTTTGCGAGATCGCCAGCCATCCTCCGTCTTCGCCGTCGCGTTTCCAAATATTGCCATTCATTTCGCCTTGTGTCCGCGATGCGTTCGGTGTCGGGGTACGGAAGGTGCGGCTCAGTCAGATGCGTTTGTCATTCCGCGGCGACGTCGACTATCTCAGGGCCATCGCAGTCTTCTCGGTCATCGGATTCCACTACGACGTCCCGGGCTTCGGCGGCGGCTTCGTCGGAGTCGACATCTTCTTCGTCATTTCGGGATTCCTGATTTCGCGGCTGATCTGGGCCGACATCCGCGTCGATTCATTCTCGTTCGCGAATTTCTACGAGCGGCGCGCCAGACGACTCTTGCCGGCGCTCTACGTGGTTCTGCTCGCGACCGGCATCTGCGCGTGGCATCTCGCGCCGCCCCATGACTACCGCGCATTCTTCGAGAGCGCCGTCGCCACACTGCTGTTCGGATCGAATATCTACTTCTGGACCCAAGCCGGCTATTTCGACCTGCCGGGAATCAGCAAGGTCCTGCTTCATACCTGGTCGCTGTCGGTCGAAGAGCAGTTCTACTTCGTCTTTCCGCTGGCGACCTGGTTGTGGAGCAAGTGCTTTCGCGATCCTTCGTCGCGCTGGTCGCTGCTGCTCGTCGTCGGCGGTGCCGTGGGGCTTTGCGTCCTCGACGAGCTCATGATCAAGCAGCAGGCGCAGGCGGCGTTCTATCTGTCGCCGTTGCGGGCCTGGGAGTTTCTCATCGGCGGGGTGGTTTATCTCGCCGAACGCTGGTCGCCGTCGGACCTCCGGATCCGCTGTGCCCTCGCGTTGGCCGGCTTGGCGGCGATGCTGCTGCCCGTCGCCCTGTTCAGCCCGGAGACGCGCTTCCCTGGCGTGCATGCCCTGCTCCCATGTCTGGGCGCCGCGGTCTTCCTGTTCGCGTTCAACCGAGAGGGGGCGCGGCCGCCTTTGCCCGCCGAAGCCGCCCTCCTGTTTTTCGGCAAGATCTCCTACTCGCTCTACCTCTGGCACTGGCCGGTGTTCGTGCTCGGGACGGCAGCATTGCCGCGCGACTGGGCGACGGGGCCCCTATCGAGCGCCGTGTTCTTGCTCGGCTCCATCGTGCTCGCTGACGTGACCTATCGCCTGGTCGAAGCTCCCGCGCGCGCGACGGTCGTATGGAAGCATATGCGTGTCACCCGCCTGATTGCGGTGGCCTCGTCACTCCTGATCGCGATTGCTTCGGCCGGCATCATCGGCAACGGCTACCCCGATCGCTATCCGCAGGCGCAGCAGCGGATGCTGAGATATGATGCGGCAGCGCTCGTCCCGTACTACCGCCAGCACGTCTGCTTCCTCGATCGACAAGAGCCGATATCGGTCTATCGGAGCTCCGAATGCCTGGCGTTCGCCGGCGACAGGAAGAACGTGCTGATCGTCGGTGACAGCACCGCCGCTCACTATGTCCCCGCCCTCCAGGACTATTTCGCAACCACCCGCTATGAGCTGCTTCAGCTGAATTCTGCGGGCTGCGCGCCGCTCCTCGGAATGCGCCAGGAGGGATCGAGCAATTGTAACGAGGTCACCGCACGTATCGGCGAGCTGATCCGCAGCCGCCGGCTTTCAGCGATCATCATCTCAGCGCATTGGCGCGCCTACCTGCATCGGCAATTGCCGCCGCCCGCCGTGACCGCCAGCGAACGGTCCGATGATCCCGCGCCTGCACTCGACAGCTATCTCGGCGCGACCCTGGCGGCGGCGAGGGACGCAGATCTGCCCGTCCTGTTATTTGGTCCGTCGATCGAGTTTCCCGTGCCGCTCGCCAGCAGCCTGGTCAGCCGCGAACTCACTCACTTCCCACCCGACAAGTCGTTCATTGCACTCGAGGCGAGCTTCGCCGCCGATGACCATCTGAGGCAGCTGTCGCGCCGCTATGAGAACGTCAAATTCATCTCGGTGCTGCAGGCCGCGTGCCCGAACCGGATTTGCCCGCTGACGGCGAACACGGATACGCCGATCGTATGGGACACGCTTCACCTCACGCCGGAGGGGTCGCACTACGTCCTCGAGAGGCTCAAACCCCAACTCGACGGCTTTTTCCGCAGCGATGAAGAAGCGCCGTCTTCCCTTGGACCGAGAGCAGCGGCGGGCGCCCTCCAATGATCTCCGGTCCCGATTGCGCGCCCGGGCAACGACGGTTCGGCGACGTCAGAACCGATCGAGAAAAATGTAGGAGAATCAATGGTCCAGATGGTCGGGGCAGCTGGATTCGAACCAACGACCTGCAGTACCCAAAACTGCCGCGCTACCAGGCTGCGCTATACCCCGATGTCCTCGCAGGACCACTGTTGTGGAGTGACCACGTCACTACACGGTCGCGACGCCCGCAGCAAGCCGCAGGCGCGGCCCCCGGGCGCTCGGTCTGAAAAGCTCAATCCCAAGAACGACAAAGCCCCGGATCCCGGGGCTCTGCGAAAGCGATCGAGGCGGTCCGCTCAGTGCGAGGAAAGCGCCGGGGACCCCGCCTCGGGGTGGATCTCAGCGGCCATCATCCCCTTGGAGCCCGGCCCATAGCGGACCAGAACCCACTGGCCCGGACGCAGCTCGGTCATGCCGAAACGGCGCAGGGTCTCCATGTGGACGAAGATGTCCGGGCTGCCCTCACCGCAGGTGACGAAGCCGAAGCCGCGCAGACGGTTGAACCATTTGACCTGGGCCCGCTCCAATCCGCTGGTCGGTGTCACCGTCACATGGGTGCGCGGCGGCAGCATCTGCGCCGGATGGATCGCCGTCGACTCGTCCATCGAGACGATGCGGAAGGCCTGATAACCCTTCGCACGCTGGACGCACTCGACGACCAGACGGGCACCTTCATAGGCGGTCTGATAGCCATCGCGCCTGAGCACCGTGACGTGCAGCAGCACATCCGGCCAACCATTGTCGGGAACGATGAAGCCGTATCCCTTCGACGCGTCGAACCATTTGATGACGCCGCTGATTTCGACGAGGTTCTCGCCGAGACCAGCCAATGCGTCGATCGCCTGATCGCGTGCGATACCGCTCTGATAGTCAGCCCCGAGCCGATTTGGTGTAGCTACACCAGTAACCGGTACTCCAAGCTTCTTGGACTCAAATCCGTCCGACCCCATAACCCCGGACCTCACAGATGAATTGTGAGCCGCCACCCCTGCAACGGCATCTGCGCGTGCTCATCACTTATACCCAAGACGATTCACGCGAATCTCTCGAATCAAAGATAACATTCCCTCGTGCCGCGCATAGACAAAAATCGGATTCAGTGAGGCATATGAACAGACTTGCCGACAAAAATGCATCAATTTCCGTTCAATTACGGACGAACGAACCGAGCACTTCGCCGATGTCGTGGTGGATGACGAGGTCGGCAACGTCGTTCTGTTCGGTCGGTTCCCGGTTGATGATCACGAGTCGTGCACCCGCCTGCTTTGCCATCAATGGAAAGCCGGCCGCCGGCCATACAACCAGCGATGAGCCGATGGCGAGAAACAGATCGCAATGCTGCGCGAGCTCGGTCGCGCGCTGCATCTCATTGTCCGGCATCGCCTGACCGAACGAGACCGTCGCCGTCTTCACCGGCTCGGCGCATTCAGGACAATCCGGTGCGGCGCCCTCGGCGATGAACCGCTGCTGCACCCAATCGAGCTCATAGCGCTGCCCACATCCGATGCAGCGCGCATAGGTGGTGTTGCCATGCAGCTCGATGACGTGATCGGCGGCGAAGCCTGAGTCCTGGTGCAGGTTGTCGATGTTCTGGGTGATGACGGCGGGAATCTTTCCCGCCCTGTACAGCGTCGCAAGCGCACGGTGACCGCGGGCCGGCCGCGCCGCGGCAAACGTGTCCTGCATCGCAAAGCGCCGGCGCCAAGCTTCGTCGCGGGCGTCCTGGCTGGCGACGAACTCCTCGAAATGGATCGGCCGGTTACGCGTCCACAGCCCGCCCGGGGAGCGGAAATCGGGAATGCCGGCCTCTGTCGAAATACCCGCCCCGGTGAATGGCACGATCACGCGTGCGGCGGCGATCATGTCGCCAAGCCGGTTCACGCCATCCTGCAGATCGGATGCAATCATCAGCGGCGGCTCCCGCGCGTCACACATCGGATCATTCGCTTCCTCTCCTACCATGTCATGGCCTGCCGCCGACGACACTGAGTCAATCCTGCATCAGTCGGAACCGTGCGGTTCGCGCTGCAAGCGAGACGAGTCCCTGGCGAGCGTCTCTACCGCCGACAGAACAGATGCCAGTGCCTTGCCGCCGTCCCCCTCAGCAAAACCCGTGCATCATATCGTCCGGGGCGTGTCCCTCCGCAATCACGCCTCAATCGGACATCCACATCGCGCCAGCGATTCGCCAGGAAGTTTGTCACGCGTCTCATGGCTGGACTCGCCGGATAGCGACCGGAGCAGAGAGGATCCGTGGGACAGAACCAGACGCAGGACGATCGGCGCACTCAGGAGCGTGCCGAGATCACGGCCAGGATTGCGCAATTCAAGTCGACCCAGGACAGGTTCGCGCGCGAGCGCGAGCAGTTCGCGCGGGAGGCCTGGCGGAAGGCAAAGCGCGGCGAAGCCGCGGAATAGAGACGTATTCCGCAACACGAAGAAAAGCCCGGAGGCGCCTGCCGTCCGGGCTCTTCTTCTTTGGTCTGGCGCGCTCTTACCAGTGATGGCGCCAGTAATGGTGGCGGTGATAGTAGGGCCCGCCGTAATAGGCATACGGCCCCGGCCCATAGGCGTAGCGCGGACCGTAGTCGTAATAGCCGTAGCCCGGACCATAGTAGTAGGGATGCGAGGACGCGATGGCGCCAGCCGTCAATGCTCCCGCGGCGAGGCCGAATGCGAGGCCCGGTCCAAGGCCGCGCGCCTCAGCCGGCGCGGGGACGGCCAGCGCGGTGGCGGCAATGGCGCCTGCGGTGGCCAGAACAGCCAAAGTCTTTGTCATGGTCAATATCCTCCAATTCCGATGCGTCCAAACAACGCAGACGCCGGCGAATTGGTTGCAGGCGAAGCTCGACCAAGAGGCGCGACCCAGAGCAGCGGAACCGCCGGTAGCCGAGGACGTTCATTCCCGATCAAGGTGGATCGGTCATGGCATCCTGGCTGGAACTTCTGTTCAACATCATCGGCTATGGCGGCTTCGTCCTGATCGCCTCGCGTCACCACGGAGCGGAGACATCCGTCACAGGACTGGACGTGCGCGGCATCGAAACGGGCCCAGCTGGTCCGGATCGCCTATGAAGCCGCGGGTCCCACAGGCTCTCCACAGGTCATCCGCAGCATATCCACAGCCCGTCTCGTTCGATCTGAAGCCCCGAGTTCAATGGCTTGCTGCGCAATATCGCGGTCGTCGTCATCAGGGGGCTCTCCTGAGCCGGGCAGCTCGGGATGCCGTGTCCCGGCGGCCTGCCTGCGCCCCCCTGCGGCTCACCGAGCCGTTCTCGCGTCGGCCTTGAACCTTTTCACCGGGAGCCGAGACACATCAGTACTGGGGATTTCAGGGCCCAGTGTTCGAGGGTGGCGCCACGCGACGAAGATATTCCGTCGCGCTGGCGCTACTGTCGTTTCCGCGCCGAAGCGGCCGCACGGCGGCGCGTCAGGGCACAACACACCGACATGCAGCAACGAAAAAGGCCCCCTTTGCAGGGGGCCTCTGATCGCGATCACGACTGACGAAGTCTGATCAGGCGACCGCGTCCTTGGCGGCCTTGACCGGGCGGGCGCGCACGATCTTGCGGGCCGGCTTGGCCTTGAACATCATCTCTTCGCCGGTGAAGGGGTTGGTGCCCTTGCGCGCCTTGACGGCCGGCTTCTTGACGACGACGAACTTGGCGAAGCCCGGCACCAGGAACACGCCGTTCTTCTTCAGCTCCTTGTGGCCGACGTCGGTGAGCGTCTCCATGACGTTCTTGACGTCACGCTTGGACAGCTCGGTGGTGGTCGCAATCTTCTCGATCAGTTGCGACTTGGACAGTTGGGTAGCCATCGTATCTCCTTGTGATTGGTACCGGGCGATTGGTACAGATGAATGACGTGACGACTGCGCGGCTATCAGCGCATTGCTGCGCAGACTGGTCGGGGTTTTCTGGCTGCATTGCACAGCCGGGACTTCAGTCGTCTGGTGGTGTAGCACCCCGCGATTTTCGGGATTCTCCTGCATTTCAAGGGGCCCCGAAGCACCCACAGCGGCGCCAAAATTCCAACGGAGCGCGGAGAAGTCAAGCTGCGATGCCGATCGAATGGAGCATGCGATTCATTTTCCCCTATATTTCCAGGCATTTTCGATGCTGCTGCGTGATTTTGGTCGCACATCACCTGCAAAAAGCGCTGAAAAACCCGTATACGCCCGCATGGCGCGCGTTCGCCCGCGCTCCGAATCACGGCTGAAAACAGCGATTCGCAGCCTTCCGACCCGACCGCAGCGTCGTCGCGCGCCCCACAATTCCGCGCGAGCCGGCGTTACCGAAGGCCCGGGCGTGATGCGCAAACGAGGCGATTGCTGCTATGGATCGGCATCCGCAGGCGGCCGTTGAACAACCGCTTCAAGCTCAGGGAGACCAGGAACGATGCGTTATCTCCACACCATGCTGCGCGTGCGCAATCTCGACGTCGCGCTTAAGTTCTATTCCGATGCGCTCGGCCTCAAGGAGGTGCGCCGGATCGACAATGACAAGGGCCGCTTCACCCTGGTGTTTCTCTGCGCACCCGAAGATGAACACCTGCTGAAGAGCCTGCCCTCGACGCGCGGCGCGCCGCTGGTCGAGCTGACCTACAATTGGGACGAGGAGAAATACGGCGAGGATCGCTTCTTCGGCCATCTCGCCTATGAGGTCGACGACATCTATGCCACCTGCGATCGGCTGATGAAGCTCGGCGTCACCATCAACCGGCCGCCGCGCGACGGCAACATGGCCTTCGTCCGCTCGCCCGACCTGCACTCGATCGAGCTGCTGCAGAAGGGCGAGCCGAAGGCGCCGGCCGAGCCGTGGCTGTCGATGCCGAACACCGGCCACTGGTAGGCACATCGCAATCGTCCGCACACAGGTCCGGAACATCGAGGCCACCCTCGCGTTGTCGCTCCGATTGACGGTGAGGATACGAGGAGGCCGAGATGGGTCGAGGAATTCTACTGTGGTTGTTGGGCGTGCCGATCCCGGTGATCATTCTGCTGTGGCTGTTCTTCGGCCGCTGATGGCCGGGAACGACTGAGAGACTGATCGCGCGCGACGCGTTCAACCGAAAAGCCCCGCCAAAAGCGGGGCTTTTTGCGTGAGATGCGCTATGACGATCAGCAGAAAAAACACAGGAGCCGCACGTGCCCACCGCGACGCAATTGACGATCTGGGGCCGCATCAATTCGGTCAACGTGCAGAAGGTGCTGTGGTGTCTCGCCGAGCTCGATCTCGACTACGAGCGCATCGATGCCGGCATGCAGTTCGGCCGCAACAACGAGGCGGACTATCTCGCGATGAATCCCAACGGCCGCATCCCGACGCTGGTCGACGGTGATTTCGTGCTGTGGGAGAGCAATGCGATCATGCGCTATCTCTGCCTGGCCTATGGCGGTGACACCCTGCTCTATCCCGCGCAGCCGCGTCACCGCGCCGCAATCGAGCGCTGGCTCGACTGGACGCTATCGACGGTGCAGCCGACCGAGCGCCCGCTATTTTGGGGCTTGGTGCGCACCCCGCCCGCGCAGCGCGACATGATCGCACTGCAAAAGGCCGCCGACGAGGCCGCGACGATGTGGCGCGTCCTCGACGCGCATCTGGCCACGCGCAGCCATGTCGAAGCGGAGAGCTTCACGCTCGCGGACCTCGCGCTCGGCGCCTACGCGCGGCGCTGGTTCGGCGTCGAGGGCGTCGAGAAGCCGGAGCTGCCGAACCTGACCCGCTGGTACGAACGCATCGCGCAACGGCCGGCCTTCATCCGCCACGTCGCGCCGCCGCTGTCGTAAGGCCGTCAGCGCCCGACGGACGTGCCTGTCTCGAGGCGCAGCGCCCCGCCGACCTTCACGCAGGTGTCCGTGCCTTCGACGCGGACGAAGTTCGCGCCGTAGGACGCGCAGGGATTGCTGGTGACGGCGCCAGGGCGAGCTACAGGCTTGCTGGGTGCAGCCGCCTTCGGTTCCAACAGCGATGAGCCCGGCGAGCCGGCGGATGCGACGGTCGCGATGGCCAGCCACACGATCGCGCCGAGAAGGAAAGACCTGCACATGTCAGCTTGATAGCGCCGATGTCGCCGGGACGCGATGGCGCGAGGCGCTATTTGCCGATGAACTTGACGCCGACCGAGGCGCCGCGGCGCCAGACCACCTGGCACAGGCGGCCGGTGCGCGCGTCCCGGGCGAAAGCGAGCCGGATCGTGGCGGGCAGCGCCGCCGCATCTTCCAGGGTCAACTTGGCGCCGGCGCTGGAGATGTCCTGGACCAGGCAGTGACGCACCGCGAATCCGCCTTCCAGCGTGATCCACGCCGGCTGCTTCATCGACTTGCGGGCTTCCCGCTTCTTGGGTGCGGCCATCTTCCTGCTCCTGCTCGCCCGCTGCAGTACGGCAAGGACCCTAATGGACGGTTGACCGGATCGAAGAGCAGCTGCGCTGCGTCGACACAGCAGGCCATCGACCGGCAATGTCGATGGCGGGGATGGTATTCGGAGGGGTGAGAAAGACAGACGCCGAGTGGCGCTCCCTAGCGGAATCGAACCGCTCTCTCCACCGTGAAAGGGTGGCGTCCTAACCGATAGACGAAGGGAGCAAGACGTACGATGTGACGGAGACACCCAGTCCCCGGCGCCACCGCCGTTTGCACGCTCAAGGAAAAACCGTCAACAAAACAGCAGCTTGTGGCTGTGATCTGCGAGGTCGGCTGAACCGCCAAAGGTGATTCCGTGCCGCGCGCGGCGAACGTATAGAGGCGTTTGCCCGCCCGGGCAAGCCGCCCGTGAGCGTCTTTACCGGTCCCGTCACGCCATGCTCAACGCGCCGCAAACAGCGGCGAGATCCCCGCAGTGTCGATATAGACCACGCCGTCCTCGACCTTGACCGGATACTCGGCCAACGCGCTCTCGGGCGGATGCAACGGCTCGCCCGTCAGGGCGTCCCACGTCCAGTTGTGCACGGGGCAGCTCAGCACGCGACCGTCGAAGCCGGCCTCCTCCATCGGCGCCGCCGTGTGCGGGCATACGCCCTGGAACGCCTTGAGCTCTCCATTGTCGGGCCAGGCGAGAATGATGAGCTGGGCATCGGCGATGACGAGGCGCATCCCGCCTTCGTCGATCGTGTCGGCCTTGCAGACGCGGGTGAACATGCGCGGGCCTTCTCCGTCGTGTGTCGCGGTGATTGCAGATGACGGCCGGAGCAAGACTCGTTCCGCTGCGCTTCGTCTCGACGCGCGCCGCAAGACGATGGCACCCTTCTTGCTGCCTCGCTGTCGAGATCTCGCTGGACGCGTCGTCCTGTCGCAAACGCGACAGGACGACCGTCGCGGCAGCGGGCAGCGGCGGCGGAGTGCGACATGACCGACATGACGGAGCTGAGGACACGCAAGGAGCCGCTCAACCTCGCCATCGTCCATGTCGATCCCGATGCCTTCATCGCCCATCTGATGGGCTGGCTCGAGATCACCGCCTTCATCAAGGCCCAGCGCAGCGGCGAGGCCACTGTGCCCGCGGACGGCAAGACACCGGCTTTATCGCCCGCGCAGCTCAAGACGGGCGGCGTGCACGAGGTCGGCAACGACGCGCTGTTTGCGTTCGCGATGACGGCGGCATTGAAGGGCGACAAGGCTGCGGTCGACAAGGTGGAGACCGCCCTGCTCGACCAGATGGGCCAGGATTTTCCCGGCTCGTTCGCGCTCTGGCACTTCCGAACCACGATCGATGCGCCGACCACGCTGGATGATTTCGTCGGCCAGGCCGGCAAGAAGATGCTCGCGGGCGATCTGCCGCCGCCCCCGCTGCGCGCCAAGGAATATTGGAGCGCGGGCCTGCGCTTCTTCGAGAAGGCGCGCAAATCCAACTTCATCCATGAGATCATGTATCCGCTGGCGAAATGGACGCGGGCACGCTGGACCGAGACCGCCGACAAGGGCGTCGCATTCCTGCATCACATCGAGGACAACGTCCCGGTGCTGCGCGAGGTGCTGGAGGAGCAGCGCAACGACCAGGCGTTCATTGCCAATGTGCTGCTGAAGCTCGCGCCGGCCGTCGACATGGAGCTGAACGAGGAATACCAGGGCTTCCTGCGCTCGCTGGCGCGGCGCAACTGAGCAAGCGACGTGGAAGCAGCCTTCGCAGCGCAGCCGACGCAAAAAGGCCGGCGGGCGTTACGCCGCCGGCCTCTTGTCGCGACTGCCGGCTCCGGCCGTCCGGTTCCGTCGCACTCCTGGGGGAGTATGCGAACAGGGTCGCGCGGCCTGGTTAATGATGACTTAACGGAGGATGCGCAAAGCGAGGCGACAGACGAAACTGCACGTCTGCCGGGCACCGCACGCAATCAGGGTTACCCGCTCGCTCATCGGCGGGTCGGGATTCTGAGATTGAGCACCGACGGCTCTCAACTCAAAATCAACGCGCGCTTCTTCTCGCGGCGCAGCGCGCGCTCCTGGCAGCCCGACAGACGGACGAACTCCTGCGGGTGGATGTCGTAGCCCTGACAGCCGAAGGCGCTCTGCTGCGACATCGGCGTCTGTGCCGGACCGTCCGGCCGCTCGCCGCTCCGATCACCCCTGGCTCCGGCCAACGAAGCCCGGCCCGGATCGAGCCCTGTATTCAACGCGGTCATAGCCAACTCCGTGAAAGAGTGCCTGCCCCCAACGGTTGGGAACTATAGCCCTCTGGATATCAGGTGCAATTGAGACAAAGCGTCCGTGAGGCAGCGTGCCCCTCAGCGCGCGGCGGTGCGCGCCTGCTCCGCCTCCTGCTCCCAGCGCAGGATGGTCCGCTCGAGGTTGTGGAATTTTTCCGCGACGTCGCCGTCGAACAGCGGGTCCTTGCGGTCGGACATGCGGGTGTCGATGTCGGCCCAATCCTCCGGCTGCAGCGCGCGCAAGGCCGCCGGAAACAGCAGCGTCTCCTCCTTGCGCAGATGCTCGCGCTGGCTGTCGATGAACTCGAGGACGGCGGCGTGGAAGCTCTCGCGCAGAATCTCCTGGTCGGACAGCACGGCGTTGACCGCGTCGGCAAAGCCCCGCAGCCGCTGCGCCTCGGTCTCGTGCTCGTCGTCGACATCGCCATAGGTCGCGGCAGCCGCCGGATCGCGCGTACGCAACTTGCCGAAGATCATCTCCTCCTTGGGATGATGACAGCGCTGCGGATAGTCCTCGAAATAGGCGATGATGCTCTGAAGGATGTCGTAGTCGGGCCGCCGATTATGATCGAACAGCTCCAGTTCGTGCTCAAGCACCGAAAGAAGCTTCTCGAGGTTCTGGTGCTCCTGCAACAGCGCTTCGATGATCTTTGCCATGGCTGCCTCTTTGCGCCGGGCCGGGTTCTGCCGAACCGGCATGCTCCCCTGATCGCAAAAGATTACGCCCGCGCGGGCGCGGGCGGCATTGCGGCAGATCAAACTGACAGGTGGACCTGACAGGCCAAAAGGACAGCCGGCGGCTTACTCCGCTGCCAGCGCCTGCGGCGCGCGCGCCAGGCCGAGCCGGTCCCAGACGTCGACCAGCGCCTCGGCCAGCGCATCGATCAGGCCGTCGTCATGGTAGGGCGATGGGGTGATCCGCAGCCGCTCCAGGCCGCGCGGCACGGTCGGGTAGTTGATCGGCTGGATGTAGATGCCGTGCTCGGCCAGCAGCAGGTCGGAGGCCGTCTTGCACTTCTCGGGATCGCCGACATGCACCGGCACGATGTGGGTATCGGAGGGCATCACCGGCAGGCCGGAGGCATTCAGCACCGCCTTGAGCCGGGCGGCGCGGTCCTGATGGCGGTCGCGCTCCCATTGCGAGGTCTTCAGGTGCCGGATCGCGGCGGTCGCGGCGGCGCAGACCGGCGGCGGCAGCGCAGTCGTGAAGATGAAGCCGGGGGCATAGGACCGGACGGCGTCGATCAGGTTGGCGTTGGCTGCGATATAGCCGCCGAGGCAGCCATAGGCCTTGGCGAGCGTGCCTTCGAGGATGTCGATGCGGGCCATCGCGCCGTCGCGCTCGGCAATGCCGCCGCCGCGCGGGCCGTACATGCCGACGGCATGAACTTCGTCGACGTAAGTCAGCGCGCCATAGCGCTCGGCGAGATCACAGATGCGATGCAGCGGCGCGACGTCGCCATCCATCGAATACAGGCTCTCGCAGACGATCAGCTTGGGCCGGTCCGGATCGGCGGCGCGCAAGAGCTCTTCGAGATGGGCGAGATCATTGTGCCGCCACACCTGCTTCTCACAGCCTGCCTTGCGGACGCCCTCGATCATCGAATTGTGGTTGAGCGCATCCGACAGCAACAGGCAGTTCGGCAAGAGCTTTGCGATCGTCGAGATGCCGGTCTCGTTGGAGACGTAGCCGGAGGTGAACACCAGCGCGGCTTGCTTGCCGTGGAGATCGGCGAGCTCACGCTCCAGCTCGATCAGCGGATGATTGGTGCCGGCGATGTTGCGGGTGCCGCCGGCGCCGGTCCCCATGCGCGCGGCAACGTCGACCATGGCGCCGATCACCTTCGGGTGCTGGCCCATGCCGAGATAGTCGTTGGAGCACCAGATCACGACGTCCTTCGGGCCGTCAGGCGAATGCCAGATAGCCCGCGGAAAACGGCCGGCGAGACGTTCGAGATCGGCGAAGACGCGGTAGCGGCTTTCCTGGTGCAGCTGGTCGAGGGCGCGGTCGAAATAGCTGTCGTAGTTCATCACCTGATCCGTCCTTCCCCTGCCCGGCGGCCCGACGCCAGCGTTCCAGCGCGCCTTTAAAGGTCTGTTCGGCTGGGACAAAAGCCCAGTTCGGAAGGCCGTTCGTTGATCCAGATCAGGGATGGCGCGGATTGCCGGCGTCGGGAATGTCGAGCGCGAGTGGCGCGCCGGTGTCGAGGAAGCTCGCGAGCGCGGCCTCGACCGGCGCAGGATCGAGGCCCCGCCCGGCCAGCCATTGCGGCTCGTAATAGGTCTGGCGATAGCGCTCGCCGGAATCGCAGATCAGGGTCACCAGCGAGCCGGTCTGTCCGTGCTGCCGCATCTCGTCGGCGAGCCGGCACAGCGCCAGGAAATTGGTGCCGGTGGAGCCGCCGACCGGCCGGCGCAGCCTGCGCGTCAGCACGTTCATCGCCGCGATCGAGGCCGCATCCGGCACCTTCATCATGCGGTCGACCACGCCCGGCACGAAGGACGGCTCGCAGCGCGGACGTCCGACGCCTTCGATCAGCGACGGCATCTCGCAGGTCTTGGCGCAATCGCCGCTGCAGAACGCATCGAAAAAGGCGGAATGCTCGACATCCGCGACGCAGAGCCGTGTCGGGAAACGGCGATAGCGCAGATAGCGCCCCATCGTCGCCGAGGTGCCGCCGGTCCCCGCCCCCATCACGATCCATTCCGGCAGCGGGCAGCGCTCGCCTTGCAGCTGGTTGAAGATCGACTCGGCGATGTTGTTGTTGCCGCGCCAGTCGGTGGCACGCTCGGCGAAGGTGAACTGGTCCATGTAGTGGCCGCCGAGCCGCGCCGCGAGCGCAGCCGCCTCGGCATAGAGGAAGCGGCCGTCATCGATCAGGTGGCAATTGCCGCCGTAATGCGTGATCGCCGCGATCTTCTCCGCCGAGGTCGTGCGCGGCATGACCGCATAGAACGGCACGCCGATCATCTGCGCGAAATAGGCCTCCGACACCGCCGTCGAGCCCGAGGAGGCCTCGACCACCGGCGTGCCCTCGCGAATATGGCCATTGCACAGCGCATACAGGAACAGCGAGCGCGCCAGCCGGTGCTTGAGGCTGCCGGTCGGATGCGTCGACTCGTCCTTGAGATAGACGTCGATGCCGGCAAGGGCCGGAACGATGAGGCGGATGAGGTGCGTGTCGGCCGTCCGGCACTGGTCCGCCTCGATGGCGGCGACGGCATCATCGACCCAGCCGCGGCGATAGCGAGGCAGGCAGGGGTCGGCGGGGCGAAACGGACTCGACGGGTTCATGCGGGCATACCGATCATGATCCCCTGGCCGCATCAAGCCCGCTGGTCGCGCTGGCCCGGGGCATGCTGAACGGGCGGTAGCTGCCGGATTGTCCCTGCACAGCGGAGGCTCCGTCGCCCCGGATGCGAGCATTGCGCCGCATTCGCACCTAGGTTGAGGCGCGGAAATTTGAATCCCGGCGGGATTGGCCAAACAATTGCACACTTTCAGGGCGAACTAAGGCGCTGCATTGCCGTAGACTGGATCTCGTCGCGGGTTGCATGACGGGCCGCAAGGCCTGCATACGGGGGCACCATGAAAGTTTTTCCGCTTGTCGTGATTGCGTGCGTCATCAGTCAGGCCGCCTTTGCCGAAGGTCTGGAATGTCGTCGAGTTGCCGATCCCACGCCGCGGCTGAGCTGCGTCGAGACACCGACCACGGCCCAGGTCCCGGCCCCGTCTCGGACCGATGCCTGGACACCGGAGCCGCGTCGGGAGACGCCGGTGCGTGACGGCAATCAGGCTGCGGGCGGATCGCGAATTCGCTGACCTGCGGGTCCCCCTGCGGCCGAAAGCGGCAGCAGGGCATCCCGGCGATCCATGTCGGCCATCCATGCCTTGATGATCGGCGGTTTTTACCGACATGTGGATTCTGCCCCGCGGCTGCCGATGTCGCCGTGATGCCGCGCGGGAGGTGAAAAGCTGGATCCGCCAGCGGGACGAGACGATTGGGAGACCATGGCCTACCTGCCGTCGCAAATGAACCTGCTCGAAGCGCTCGCCACCGTGGTCGGAACCGCGGCGATTGCGCCTGCGCTGCTGATCCTGTGGCTGGTGGTTGCGGCAGGTGACAATTCCGGTCCGCCGCTCAAGATCTGGACCGCGTTCCTGCTCGGCGCCGCCAGCGTGCTACTGCTCGGCATTGTCCGGATCCCGTTCCAGAATATCGGATTGGCGATCGAAAACCCGTGGATCGCGCAAGCCGTCCGGGCGCTGTTCAACGTCGCTCTGCCCGAGGAGATCGCCAAGGTCGCCGTGATCGCCGCATTGTGGTCGCGACGCCGGCAGGTCGGCAATGCCATGGACACGGTGTTCTATGGCGCAGCGGTCGGTCTCGGCTTCGCCGCGTACGAGAATCTCGCCTACCTCGTCCAGCATGCCGAAATGTGGCGCTCCCTCGCGATCCTGCGCAGCGTGCTCACGGTGCCGTTCCACGGCGCCCTCGGCATCATCGCCGGCGCTTATCTGGCGATCGCCCGGACCTCGACGGCGCTCGGCGCCAACCGGCACAATCGCGACGGGGCGAGGATGTCGAGCTGGGCGCTGGTGCTGGCCGCTCCGGTGCTGCTGCATGCGGCGTTCGACTATCCGCTGCTGCTGCTGCAACGCGCCTCCAATCTCGATCCGACCTCCCGGCTCTGGCTCGGCGCCGTCAGCGTCCTGATCGGCTTCTCCTCGATCGGACTGGCGATCCGGCTGGTGCGCCGGGTGGCGCATCACCACACGCCCCGCACCGAGCTGGCGAAGGCCCGGCTGAGCCAGCTGCGGCGGATGTGGGCGCTGCTGCTGCTCGGCGGGGCCGCCGGCTTCATCGGTCTCGGCTTCGTACTGACGTCGATCCGGCATTGGCTGCTCAACCCCGACCGCAACATCGCCGGCGTCCTGGTTCCCTTGGGCCTCACCGCGATCCTGCTCGGCGTCGCCCTGCTGATTGTCACAACGACGATCTATATCTTCGGCCGCAACCGGATGCGGACCACCGCCTAGGCGCCGGCCGCAGGGCTCGATTGCAACGAAACGCACCTCGCGCGCTTGTTCCGGCCGCCGTTCCTCGCCATGTTCATCGGTGGCGGGCACGGCGTCCAGCACGTGCCCTGCCCGGAGTAATGAGCATGACCCTTCCCCAGGATACGATCCCGCCGGAGCTCGAGCGCATGAGGTCGCAGATGGGCGCGGCCGTCCGCGCGCATTGGAAGGCGTTCCTGATCGAGGGCATCCTGCTCGCCGTGCTCGGCCTGCTCGCCATGGTCCTCACCCCCTTGGCGAGCCTGGCCGTCACGATCTTCCTCGGCTGGATGTTCCTGATCTCGGGCATCGCAGGGCTCGCGCTCACCTTCTGGGCGCGCGGCATGCCGGGCTTCTGGTGGTCCTTGCTCTCGGCCCTGCTGGCCATCATCGCCGGCTTCATCCTCGTGGCGCAGCCCGTCCAGGGCACGGTAACCCTGACCATCGTGATCGGCGTCTATTTCCTCGCCGAGGGTGTCGCCACGATCATGTATGCGCTGGAGCACCGGCGCGAACTGTCCGGCCGCTGGTCGTGGCTCGCGATCTCCGGCGTCGTCGACATTGCCATTGCCGGCATCATCATTTCCGGCCTGCCAGGCACGGCGCTGTGGGCGATCGGCCTGCTCGTCGGCATCAACCTGTTGTTCGGCGGCCTGTCGATGATCGGCATGGCGCTGGCGGCCCGAAACGCCTGAGACTTCGGAGTTTCAATTTTTGGGAGTTTCATTTTTGGGAGTTTCATTTTTGGGGATGACAAGCGGGACCCCCGCCGCTATAGGACTGACATGATCAACGCCGCCACCAGCTATTATTGGTACTTTACCTACGACAGCTCGCTGGCGGCGGGAGGATCGCGCTCAATCTGATACATTGCAGCAAGATATCCGAACAAGCCGCCAGACCTGGCGGCTTTTTTTGTGCCGGCAGGTGCCCATCGAAAGACTTCAGGAGCCCGCCATGCTGAGCACCACAGACGATCTTCGTATCAAGGAAATCAAGGAATTGAGCCTGCCTGTGGAGGTGATGGGCGAGATTCCGCGCACCCTCACCGCCACCCGCGTGGTGATGGCCGCGCGCAACGCCATCCACGCCATCCTGACCGGCACCGACGACCGCCTGCTGGTCATCGTCGGCCCCTGCTCCATCCATGATCCCAAGGCCGCCCTCGACTACGCCAGCCGCCTCGCCGCCTTGCGCGAGCGCCTCAGTGACCGGCTGGAGATCGTGATGCGGGTCTATTTCGAGAAGCCGCGGACGACCGTCGGCTGGAAGGGCCTGATCAACGATCCCGATCTCGACAACTCGTTCGACATCAACAAGGGGCTGCGGCTGGCACGCAACGTGCTGTCGGCCGTCAACAATCTCGGCCTGCCGGCGGGATGCGAATTCCTCGACATGACTACGCCGCAATACATCGCCGACCTCGTCGCCTGGGCCGCGATCGGCGCGCGCACCACCGAGAGCCAGATCCACCGCGAGCTCGCCTCCGGCTTGTCCTGCCCGGTCGGCTTCAAGAACGGCACCGACGGCAACATCCGCATCGCCACCGACGCGGTGAAGTCGGCCGCGCATCCGCATCATTTCATGGCGGTGACCAAAGGCGGCCGCTCGGGCATCGCGGCGACCACCGGCAACGAGGACTGCCACATCATCCTGCGCGGCGGCAACGGCCCGAACTACGACGCCGCCCATGTCGAGCAGGCATCGAGCGAGCTGGTCAAGGCCGGCCTGCCGGCGCGGCTGATGATCGACACCAGCCACGCCAATTCGAGCAAGAAGCCGGAAAACCAGCCGCTCGTCGCCGCCGACATCGCCGGCCAGTTGGTGAACGGCGAAGAGCGCATCATGGGCGTGATGATCGAGAGCCATCTCGTCGCCGGCCGCCAGGACGTCAAGCCGGGCGTGCCGCTGACCTACGGCCAGAGCATCACCGACGGCTGCATCGGCTGGGACACGACGGTCGAGGTGCTGGAGCAGCTGGCCCACGCCGTCACGGCGCGGCGCGAGAAGCGCGGCGACTCACTGCGCGAGCGCTCAGCGTAGGGCTTCGCGGATCAATCGAGCGGCGCGCCTCGTGCGCGCCGCAACTGAATGCTCAGCAGCCGCGGCAGATGCTCTTGATCTTGCGATCGAGCTCGCGGTCTTCCTTGCTCATATTGCTCATGGAGTTCTCATCGGCCTGCTCGGCCTTCGGCAGGTCGGCCGGGCGCGGCTGCCGGCGCTTCTTCGCGCCCTGCGTCGTCGCGTCACTGCTCGTACCGCCGCTCTGCGCCAGCACGGTGCCGTCAGCCACCAGGATCAGGAGCCCCATCGCGATCGCAAATGTCTTCATCGCAGGTGTCTTCATGTTGCTCCTCCGTGTCAGCGGAATCAGCCGATCACTTCATTCCCCAGCGGGCGGATAGAGATGCGCCTCGCCGCAATAGTCAATCACACGATAGCGTGTTTGCGCAGCGGCGGCATGATGCAGCTCAACAGAATCCTCGGCAGTGAGGTATTGCGGACCCACCGGCGCCTTGCCGTGGCCGCCGGGAATGTCGAGCACGTAGTCGGGCTGGCACAGGCCGGACACGCGGCCGCGCAACGCCCGGATCAGGGCCTGCCCCTCTGCCAGAGTCGTGCGCAGATGCGCCGTGCCCGGGGCGAGATCGCCGTGGTGCAGGTAATACGGCTTGATGCGGGTCTCGACGAAGGCGCGCATCAGGGCCTCCAGAGTCGCCGTATCGTCGTTGACGCCGCGCAGCAGCACCGATTGGCTGACCAGAGGAATCCCTGAGTCGATCAGCCGCGCGCAGGCGGCGCGCACCTCCGCACTCAGCTCGCGCGGATGATTGGCATGCAGCGCGACCCAGGTCGCGGCTCCCTGCACCTTCAGCGCATCCACCAGCGACGGCGTGATGCGCTGGGGATCGGCGACGGGCAGCCGCGTGTGGATGCGGATGATCTTCACATGATCGATCGCGGCGAGATCCGCCATGATCTCCTTGAGCCGCCGCGGCGACAGCATCAAGGGATCGCCGCCGGTGAGGATCACCTCCCAGATCTCGCCGTGCGACTTGATGTAGTCGAGCGCGCCGCGATAGGCGTCCTCCGACAGCGCATTGTCCTTGCCGGGACCGACCATCTCGCGGCGGAAGCAGAACCGGCAATACACCGCGCAGACATGCACGAGCTTGAGCAGCACGCGATCGGGATAACGGTGCACGATGCCCGGCACCGGCGCATGCGCATCGTCGCCGATGGGATCGCCGCGCTCGCCGGGCGCCGCCACGAGTTCGTCCGCCGACGGCACGAACTGGCGCGCGATCGGATCATTCGGATCGTCGCTGTCGATCAGGTCGGCGAGATGCGTCGTGACCGCCACGGCATAGCGCTGCGCCACACGGTCCAGCGCGTCCTGCTCTGATGGCGCAGCCAAGCCTTGCGCCACCAGATCGGCTGCGCTGCGAAAGGTCGTCGGCCGTTCGATGCGGTTCATCGCTGCTCACCTGCCGGCGGCGTCCATACCACCTGGTCGATCCTGGTCGCGCCGGCCGCCAGTAGCACCAGCCGGTCGAAGCCGAGCGCGACGCCGCTCGCCTGCGGCATCTGGGCCACGGCGGCGAGGAAATCCTCGTCGAGCGGATAGCGCTCGCCATAGCGCCGCTGCTTCTCCGCCATCTCCTGCTCGAACCGCCGGCGCTGCTCGGCGGCGTCGGTGAGCTCGCCAAAGCCGTTGGCGAGCTCGACGCCGCAGGCATAGACCTCGAACCGCTCGGCGACGCGGAGGTCGCCGGCCTTCGCGCGCGCCAGCGCGGCTTCCGGCGACGGATACTCATACAGCAAGGTCACCCGTCCGTTGCCGAGCTGCGGCTCGACATGCTCGACCAGGACCTTGCTGAACAGGTCCGACCAGGTGTCGTCGCCACTGATCCGGATCTTGCCGGCGGCCGCGGCCGCCAGAGCATCGCGGTCGCCCGCGCGATCGCGGATCGTCGCCAAGAGGTCGATCCCCGCATAGCGCTCGAACGCGCCCGCAACCGTCAGCAGCTCGGGCTCGGCGTAGGGGTCGGTGGTGCGGCCGCGGAAGCCGAACTGCCGGATTCCGGTCGCCTGGGCGGCATGGGCGATGACCACGACGGTATCGGCCATGATGGCGTCGTACGGCGCCTCGGCCCGGTACCATTCCAGCATGGTGAATTCCGGCAGATGCAGGTCGCCGCGCTCGCGGTCACGAAACACCCGCGCAAACTCGAAAATCCGCTGCTCCCCGGCCGCCAGCAGCTTCTTGCAGGCGAATTCCGGCGAGGTTCTGAGATACCGTCTATTCCGGGTTCCATCTGAGCCGGTCAACTCGGTCGCCGGCGCGTGCAGATGGGTCTCGTTGCCCGGCGACATCTGCAGGATCGCGGTTTCGACCTCGGTAAAACCCTGCTCCTCGAACCAGGCGCGCAAAGCGCGCGTGATCGCGGCCCTGGCTTGCAGGAACGGCCTGACATCGGCATGCCGCTGCGGCGACCACCAGGGTGACGGGGATGGCTCCTGGGGCATCACGGGATCGCCAAAAGGCTGGCAACCCCGGACAAAATCAGTATGTTGCCGGCCGAAACCGCATCCCGCGTCCCGCGGCGCCCAGGCCTTGCCCGGCGCCCGCCCCTCAGTGTCAGGAAAACAGCTTTGAAAGTCATCGCCAGCTCTATTCGCAAGGGTAACGTCATTGAGCAAGATGGAAAGCTCTATGTCGTCGTGACCGCCGAGAACATCCATCCCGGCAAGGGCACCCCGGTCAGCCAGATCGAAATGCGCCGAATCAGCGACGGCGTGAAGATCTCGGAGCGCTTCAAGACCACCGACCAGGTCGAGAAGGCGACGATCGAGGAGCGCAACTTCACCTTCCTGTACGAGGATGCCGACGGCTTCCACTTCATGAACCCGGAGACCTATGACCAGGTCCAGGTGCCGAAGGACGTGGTCGGCAACCAGGCGGCCTATCTGCAGGAGAACATGACCGTCAAGCTGTCGATGCACGACGTGGTGCCGGTGGCGATCACCCTGCCGCAGCGCGTCACGCTCGAGGTCGTCGAGACCGAGCCGGTCACCAAGGGCCAGACCGCGTCGTCGTCCTACAAGCCGGCCGTGCTTTCCAACGGCGTGCGCACCGGCGTGCCGGCGCACATCACCGTGGGCACCCGGATTGTGGTCATGACCGAAGACGGCTCCTATTGCGAGCGCGCCAAGGACTGACGCATGATGGCGGCCGCGATGGCATGATCTGACGCCGGGGGGCGCGGGGGGATTGGGGGCAAGGATCACCTTTATCACCGCGGCCCTGGCGGCGGTGATCACGCTGGCGGCGGCCTCTTGGGCGCGCGCGGCAGACTCCCTCGCCGCGCCCGCCATCTCGCTTCAGCGCGCCGACTGGCGTGCTGCGCTCGACCAGCTTCGGTCCGAGCTCAATGCGGCCCCCGACGTCGTCGCCGACTTCGCACCCTCAGTGCGCCGACCTAGCCTGACCAGCGATGACCCGCGGCGGCGGCCCGCATTGGTACAGCTCAACGGCGTCACCTCGACCATCTTCACAGGGATCGGACGCAGTCCGGTCCCTGTTTTGCTGCCGTTCGACACGGCTTCCTATCTCGGCGCGCGCCGCCGCGGCGCGGTCGATCCGCAGACCCTGCCGCGCTACCAGGCCGACTTCCAGACCGACCTGTTCGACGCCGGTCCCTCCGGCTACGACGCGGTGTTCTCGCTCGCTCCCGAGGTGACCTCCGGCCTGCCCTCGCGCATCTTCGCCAAGCCGGTCGAGGTCCAGATCACGGGATCGAGCCTCACCTACGACATCGCCGATCCCGCGGGCGGCAAGGGCGACCCGGTCAAGGCGCTGTCAGCGCAATATCCCGACCTGCGCCGCTTCATCCGCGAAGGCTATGTCCGCTACGCCTTCACCCGTTTCGGCGTGCCCTATGTGGTCTCGATCCAATGCCTCGACAGCGCACCGCGGCCGAAGCGCCTCGCCTGCCGCGAGGCCTATCCGGTCGCAGAGCGCTTCCTCAGGGCATTGCGCGTCGCCGGCGGCCAGCCGGCGCGCCGTACGACGGAGGTCACACAGCTCGGCGTCGATCGGCCCTCTACGCTCGACCCCGATTTCAGCTATCGTCCGCCCGGCGACATCGTCGCCAATTCAGGCGCGCGCGGCCAGGGCGGACGTGCTGATCGCATCGTCTACTCGCAGATCCACTTTCCCGTCGACGCGCCGGCCTACGTCCACTCGCAGTCGTTCGGCCGCCGCCGCGCCAGCGACAAGCTCGACCAGCCCTGGAGTCAGTATCCCTGGCGCGACAGCTTCTGCGAGGCACGCGACTTCAATGTCGGCCAGTGCGCCAGCGGCTTCGGACACCAGGGCCAGGACATCCGGCCGGGCATCTGCCCGGTGCGCCGTAATGGGCCTGACGGTTGCGACCCTCAGCGGCAGCGCGTGCTGGCGGTGCGCGACGGCGTCGTCATCCGCGCGACCAGGCAGCAGGCCGTCACCATCCAGGTCAACAGCGGCACCGAGCACATCCGCTTCCGCTACATGCACATGAACCCGGCCGCGATGGACAAGGACGGCCTGCTCAACGGCCGTTCGTTGCGCGAAGGCGAGCCGATCGGCGTGGTCTCGAACTACCTCGACCATCCCAACGGCACCACGCGGCACGTGCATTTCGACATCCAATTGTTCACCCGTGACGGCTGGATCTGGGTCAATCCCTACATGACCCTGATCGCCGCCTATGAACGCCTGATCGGCGGCCGCGGCCGCGAGATCGACGCAGGCCCGGAGATGGCCGCGTCGCCATCTCCCGTGACCACGGGAACCATCAGGGTGCCGGCGCAAGCCGCCTCACCGCTCGGCCCCTCCGCGGACGCTGCCGTGGGGCGCGACCGGAACTGATCGCGCGGTCAGAGGGCCGGAACTGACCTCCCTGGCTGCGGGTTGATGACCCAAGGAGGATGTCGAATGGCGACAGTCACATCGCAGCACAGGACCGGACCGGCGCTGGTGTCCGCAGCGATCGCTCTTGCCTGCGTGGGCGCGCTCATCATGCTGGTGCGCGACCGCTGGCACCCCCCGGAGATCAAATCCGCCGACGCGGCGCGACATTCGATGACCGGCCAGGTCGCCCGCGCCGCCGGCGCCCGCGTCATGCCGACCGATCCCAGCCTCGCCGTCGAGCCGAAGCCGGAAGGACCGAAGCGCGCTCAGCCGGCGAACCCGTTCTAAGAGCCGCAACGCTCGTCATGGCCGGGCTTGACCCGGCCATCCAATCCCTTGGGCAAATATGGACTTCAACTGCCCTCAAGGTCACGCCGACCACTTGTCCTCTTCCCGCCGGTGCTCCTCGGCGTTCAGACGCTCGGCAATCTCATGCGCCATCGCTTCGTCCTTGGTCTTGGCGATCGGCTTCCCGTCTTTGCGACGCACGCGATCTTCATCGGCCTCCAAAGGAAAATCGTCGGGCTTGAGCGGCTCGTTCGGCTCTGTCACGTGCGCCTCCCTCGTTTGAAGGCACAACTCGCGCCGCTTCGCCGAGGTTCCATCGACGTCAGCTGACGGAGCGCGCCGGCCGCTCCGCCGGCGTCCAGCGGAAGGCGACGCCATAGCGGTTCCAGAGATTGATGACGCCGATCGCCGACGTCAGGAACACCAGCTCCGTCTCCGAGAATTCAGTACGCGCCTGCGCATAGACCTCGTCGCTGACGCCACCATCCAGCTTCGTCACCGCCTCGGTGAACGCCAGCGCCGCACGCTCGCGCGCGGAGAAATGCGGCGCCTCGCGCCAGACCACGACGAGGTTGAGCTTGTCGGCGGACACGCCGAGCTTCTCCGCCAGCAGCACATGATGCTGCACGCAGAACGCACAGCCGTTGATCTGCGACGCGCGGATCTTGACCAGCTCGAGCAGCTGCTTGTCGAGCCCGGCCTTGGCCGCCTGCTGGCTGACCGCAAGGATGGCGTCATACAGCTCCGGCGCCTGCCGCCTGAAATCCGCATACTCGCTGCGCGCATGTGACATGGTTCGTCTCTCGTGTTATCAGTCCTCTGACAATTTATCAGAGCTCTGATAACATGCGCAAGGCACGGACATCTTCACCTTCGCGCGCGCGGCGGCAAACGCGCGCGGCGCGCACCGGTCAGCCCGCGCGCCCGCCGGCGCCCGGCGAGGGCAAGCGCGGCGAGGACGGTCACCTCGCTTATCTCCTGCGCCAGGCCCAGGCGGCGGCGCGGCTGTCGCTCGATCGCGCGCTCGTCTCGACCGGCCTCACGCATCCGCAATTCGTGGTGCTGACGATGCTGAAAGCCTATCCCGGCTTGTCCGGCGCCGACTGCGCCCGCGTCGCGCTGCTGACGCCGCAGACCGTCAACGTCATCATCAACAATCTGGAACGTGACCGCGCCATCCAGCGCTCGCCGCATCCGGTGCATGGACGGATTCTGCAGTGGACGCTGACCGCTCACGGCCGTGCCCTGCTGGCCAAGGCCCGGCGCCAAGCGAGCGCGCTGGAGCGCCGCCTCGGCGCGGGGCTCGGCGAGCGCGACCTCGCGACCATCCGCCGCTGGCTGGCGCGTGTCGCGGCCGAGTTCCATCCGGATTGAACGCCCCAGGGGGTCTGCCGTCCTCCCGCGCCAGCGGCTACACTGCCGGCCATGACCCAGCCCGATTCCCCGACCCGCCGCACCCTGCTCCGCTCCGGCCTCGGCGCCGCCGCGCTGCTCATGCCTGCCTTGTCTCCCTTGTCTCCGTTGCCGGCCATGGCAGCGCCGGCCGAGTTCGACGCCTGGCGCGACGGCTTCCGCAGCCGGGCGCTTGCCAAGGGCATCTCGCAGGCGACCTGGACGCGCGTCATGTCCCGGCTCGAGCCGGACATGACCGTGTTCAAGGAGATGCGCAATCAGCCCGAGTTCAAGGAGCAACTCTGGCAGTACATCAACCGCCGCGTCTCCGATTGGCGCGTCATCAACGGCAAGATCGCGCTCTCGAGGAACGAGGCGCTGTTCGCGCGCATCGAGAAGGATTTCGGCGTCGAGCGCGGCACCTTGCTGGCGCTGTGGGGCGTCGAGTCCGCATTCGGCGATCCCCTGGTGCAGCAGAACCACATGCGTCCGGTGTTTCCCGCGCTCGCCGCGCTCGCCTGGAACGAGCCGCGCCGCAAGGCCTATTGGGAGACCGAGCTCACCAACGCGCTGAAGATCGTCGACCGCGGCTGGAGCACGCCGGAGGAGATGCGCGGCTCCTGGGCCGGCGCGATGGGCCATACCCAGTGGATGCCCGAGGTCTGGCTCAACGTCGGCTTCGACTATGACGGCGACGGCAAGATCAACCCGTTCGGCCGGCCCGACGACGCGCTCGGCTCGACCGCGCGGTATCTCGTCAACCGCGGCAAATACCATCGCGGCGAGCATTGGGGCTATGAGGTGCGCGCGCCCGGCAACATGTCGGGCAGCAGGACCTACGCGGCCTGGCAGGCCGCCGGCGTCACCCGCGCCGACGGCGAGTCCTTCCCGCAGCCGAACGCGTCAGCGCAACTCTGGATCCCGGTCGAGGGCGGCCCCGCCTTCCTGCTCGGTCCGAACTTCTACTCCGTGAAGTCCTATAATCCCGCGATGAGCTACGCGCTCGCGATCTGCCATCTCGGCGACCGCATCCTGGGAAGCCCTCCGTTCCTGCATCCCTTCCCCGGCTCCGAGCGCGCGCTGACCTTGGCCGAAGTCCAGGAGATGCAGAAGCGCCTGACCGCCGCCGGCTTCGACACCGGCGGCACCGACGGTCGCGTCGGCAACGACACGATGAAGGCCATCCGCGACTTCCAGGCCAAGGCGGGCATCACGCCCGCCGACGGCTATGGCGGGCTGAAGGTGCTGGCGAAGCTGCGGCAAGGCGGGTGAGCTTCGTCGGCGTGAGACAGCGCCCGCGGGAGGGACTCATTAACCCGTTGTCAGGAAGGAAGCGAAGATGACGACACTCGTGGCTGAGCGTAGCTACCGGAAGGTCGCAACGAACAGCGATGTGGTCGCACGGCTGTTCGCGCCCGAACGCGTCAACGATTGCGAGTGGCGCTGCAGGATCGAGCTGCACGGCCTGACGAGCCCCGTGGACAGATCGATCATCGGCGGCGACTCTTTTCAGGCGCTCTATCTGGGCCTGCAGCTGCTCTGCAGGCTTCTCGCGGACGACGAAGCAGAGCTGGCGTCCCTCGACGGCGCGTCGGGGGACGCGGACATTCCCCTGGTGACCAGCTGCTGTTTTCCGCAGACCCGGACCGAAGCCCTGCGCTTCGTCACGCAGCGTGACCAGGAGTTGCTCGACGCCTTGCCCGGACCGGTCTCGTCAGTGCCGCCGGAGAGTGTGCCCGGGACGCCGATGACCGACATCGTCGCCGAGCGTGTGCTGCGCGACGTGACCACGGACGCCGCCGTCGTCGCACGGCTGTCCGCGCCCAAACGCGCCGCGGCAACACGCTGGTCGTGCGAGTTCGAGGTTCGCGGCCTGGGCCGGCCGATGGCGCAGGCGATTTCCGGCGCGGATTCGTTCCAGGCCCTTTATCTCGGCCTGCGGGCGATCTGCGTCCATCTGGAACAGCACGAGCACCGGCTGGCGCTGCCGTTCGACGGCGCCCCATCGGGCGATGCCGGCCTGCCCTTCATCTCGTTCTGTCCGCCGCAGGCCAAGCAGGAGGCTCACCGCTACCTCCGCGACAAGCTCATGGCGTAGCGGCCCAGGTCAGACGGTGTCGCGGATCATCGCACGCGCGGACGCGATCGAGCCCCCCGCACCGGAACCATCACGGTTTGGCTGCGGCCCGGCGGCGGCCGCGCGGGGCCCGAGACTTGGCTTGCGCCTCCTTGGGGGACGCATCGGCTTGCGCGTCCTTTGGCAGAGCGTCCTTGGGCTGTGCCGTCTCAGGCTGAGGCGCGCGCGTCGCTTTCACCCGGATGCGCACCGAGCCACCGCCCTTGGACTGCTCCTCGATGTCGAACGCGCCGGTCTTGCGCACGAGGTCGCTGAGCTTGCGGCAGCCATAGGTGCGCGGATCGAAGTCGGAGACGAGGTTGGAGAGCTGCTTGCCGACTTCGCCGAGCGCGACCCACCCGTCCTCGCTCTCCATCTGCGTGATGACCTTCTTGATCATCGGCGTTGCGGCACTGATCGGCTGCAGCGGCTTCGGCGCAGCGGCGCTGTCCGCATCCTTGCTGCTCACAGCGTCACTCCTCAGGTTCTCCGTGTAGATGAACCTGCGGCAGGCCTGCCGAAAACTCTCCGGCGTCTTCTGCTCGCCGAAGCCGAACACGTCGATGCCCTGCTCGCGGATGCGCGCCGCAAGTCTCGTGAAGTCGCTGTCGGACGACACCAGGCAGAAGCCGTCGAACCGGCCGCTGTGCAGCAGGTCCATGGCGTCGATCACCAGCGTGATGTCGGAGGCGTTCTTGCCGGTGGTGTAGGCGAACTGCTGCTGCGGCACGATCGCGTGGCGCGAAAGCGTGTCGGCCCAGGGCTTCGAGCGCGGACTGGAGAAGTCGCCATAGATCCGGCGCACGCTCGCCTCGCCGATCTTGGCGATCTCCTCGAACAGCCCGTCGACGATCTTGGCCGAGGCGTTGTCGGCGTCGATGAGGACGGCAAGACGTGGCGAGCGGGCTTCGGATGGCATGGCATGTCTTTCGAAATGACTTTGGTCTGGTTCCTCTATACCCTGGCGTAAGCGGCTCCGAGCGACAAACATCCTAGCAAGAGCCGAGAATTCGCAGGATTCAGGACGCCGCCGGCTCAACCGAGAGCCGCCGGCTCACCATTTGTATACGAATAAATTCCCGGGTTCCCACGGGGTTGGCGCGATTGCTTTCACCTTCCTTTAATTTGCGATGCACAACGATGATGCGACCCATCGACGGGGGCATCGCCCATGATGAGAGAAGGTATCTACTCCGCCTGGTTCAAGACCCCACGGGGCCAGGGGACCGGGATCGTGCAATTGACCGCGGGCAAGGTCTGCGGCGGCGATGGCGTGCTGAGCTATAGCGGCAGCTACGAGGCGCACGGCGAACGCTTCACCGCCCTGATCAGGACGAAGCGGCACGCCCCGGGACAGCCCTCGCTGTTCGGTCCGGACGAACTGACCCTCAGCCTGGAAGGCTGCTGTCGAGCCACTTCCTTCACCTGCTCGGGCCGGGCCGCCGAAGCGCCCGACGTGCCCTTCGAAGCGTTCCTGCTGTATTCCTCACCGGACAATGCGCCGCCGCCGGCTCCACGCCCGGTCCCGAAGTTCAATCCCGAGCAGCTGCCGAAGCCGTCCTGGCGGTGAGCATCTTGGCGGTGAGCATCCCGCCTCCGATTTTCTGACCTCCAATGGGAGCAGAACTCGTTCAATCCAGCTTCTGCTCCGCCACGATCTGGACAGGCGGAAACGTCACGCAGTCGGCGACGTCGAATACGACGGAGAAAGGCCGGTCGAACGCGCGTGCGAGGGCCACCGCGTCGGCACGATGAGCGTCCACGATCCGCGTGCCCAGCGTGCAGTGAGGCGTCCAGGCACCAGGTCGATAGTGCTCTCGGCAATGCGCAGGGTCGATGGCTGCAGCGATGGCTGCGTGCCAGCGCGACAGCTCCTCAACCGGTTCAGGCACGGCCCACAGCACGAAGCGTGGGTGCGTGAACCATGCAAGCCGCCTGAACTCGATCTTCAACGCTCCGCCACCGCACACCACCGCGGACATGACCTGCCATGCGGCTGCCGCGTCGATGTCGGGCGACTCGTAGATCGCCAAAGTGAAATGCGGGCGATAATCGAGTTCGCGCATTGATGGTGCGTCCTCGAACGCCGCGACCTGGTCCCACAGACGCTCGATCTCGCCTGCGGACACGTGATCTGACCGGAGATTGATCGCGATCGGCATGTCCGACCTCTCAAGGCACCGACGCGCTGATCCGGCTCACGAGATCGAGCACGCGCTGGGTGCGGATACCCTGCGGGTTGACGGCGAGATCGACCAGTTCGACGATCACCAGTCGCTTCGACGGGACAACGACGACCATTTGGCCGCCATAGCCATTGGCGAAGAAGGCGCTGAGGCCCGAACTTCCCTTCGTGTAGGTCCACCAGAGATAGCCATAGCCGCGTTCAGGCTGCTCCGTGTCCGAGAGCCGCGTCGTCGAGTCCTTCACCCACTCCGGCGCAATAACCTCCACCCCGTTCCAGCGCCCGCCATTGAGAAACAAAAGACCGAATCTTGCGAGATCCCGGGCGCTCATCTGAAACAGATAGGCCGGATGAACGGACGACGATTCCTTCAGATACATGCCGTCGGCTACGGAGAAATCCTCCATGCCGATAGGCCTGGCGATCCGCGTTTGGAAGCTCGCGAAGATGTCGCCGACGGACTGGCGATAGATCGTGCCGAGCGCATTGAAGTCCCAATTGTTGTAGTACCAGAAACTTCCCGGCGGATGGCTGTCGCGCGGCGGCCGCCGCTCCTTCATCTGCCCGGTCTCATAGGCTGCGGCATGATAGACGCCGGAGCGCGCCATCAGCAGCTGCCGAACTGTCGCGCCCTTCTCCGCAGGCGACAGCGCCGGCGGCCCATCGTCGATCGCGAGTTCGGCAAGCGTGCGGTCGAGATCGATCCGACCGTCCTTGATCGCCATGCCCATGAGAGCGCTGAGCAGGCTCTTTCGCATCGACCGGACATTGACCTTTGCGGCGATGTCCCCCGCGGACGCGACGACCTCATCGTCCCTGACGACCATGATGGCCTTCGGCTTGTGTTCGACAGCAAACTCCTGGACGTCGCGCGACACCGCAGCATGCCAGGAGCTGCCGTCCGGCTTCGCCGCCGGCCAGTGCTGGCCTGGCTCGGCATACGCCAATGGCAACAACGGCAGGCTAGCCCAGATGCAGAAGACTGCGAGCACGGCAGGCAAACGTTGCATCGGCACTTCATTCCTGCTCGTCGGGGAGGGCGCGAACAATACTACCGGACAACCGGCGGATAATACAGGGAACGCTCGACATGCTAGCTGCCCTCCAACAGGTCTCGTGCACGCGAGCGCGATCAGCCATGGCGACCACGGCCGGGTTCGATCGCAGCGTCAGACGGATACTGGCTCCCATCCGGCTGCGAAGATTTTTTCACTTGCTTTTCTGCCGAAAATCAGAAATATTGTGCGGGTCCTGTCCCCGTGAGAGGGACGCTTCGCGATCGTCACGAACGTGGGGGATGGGATGCGGTGGCCGCTGATGTGCCGCAGCGTACTCGATGTGCGCGGACGAACGGCAGTTGGCGGACGTGAAATCGCGTGGTCCTGGCGCCCCGAAGCTGGCGCCAAGCTTTCGGGTGATGATGAGCCCGAAGGCGACGGTGGCTATCAAGCCGGACACCGGGGAGATCGCGTATAAGCGTTAAACCCATCGCGCAGGGAATGCCGGTTGAAACGGCTTTGCCTGTGGTGACTGCCGCCTGCTTTTTGTTTGCAGGCGGGCCATGGGTGAGGCCTTCACCCGGCATTCCCTGCGCCCTCTTTCATCGATGAGGGTTTTGATCAGGCATCACTCGGGCGCGAATGCGCGGCGAGATCGAACGGTCATGTTTGCGACTGGTCATGAGAGGCAGGGTGCGCGCCACACGCTCCTGTGTCGTCCTGGCCTCCGAGCCGGGACCCATACCCACAGGGAGCAGTGTGAGGCAGGAGGGCAATGGGCATCTCGCGCTCACAACCTCCGCTGCGGGGTATGGGTTCCGGCTCAAGGCCGGGACGACAGCGGGGCTGGGACTGCTACCTGATCATCGCCGGACCGTGGTCCGGCACGGCGACGTCGAGCACGCGCAGCTGGACGCGTTCGACGCCTTGGTAGCGGTCGACGGTCAGCGTGCCCGCGACATGGAGGACCTGGCCGCGATGCTGGACCAGCGCATTGCCGAGCTTCTGGCCGACCGAGCGGAACGCGATCGCGTTGACGGTGGCGCCATCGCCGGACTTGAAGCGCAGCTTGAGATGCGCCTGCCCGACCTCGTCGGCATAGACCAGCTGATGCGACGGCAGCGCCACGATCGGCTCGGGATTGCCGCTGCCGAACGGACCCGCGCGGTTGAGCGTGTTGACCAGCTCCGGCGTCGCCGCGCGCGCGCTGATCGCCCCGTCGATCAGGATCTCGTTGACGTGGCGCGCCTCGGCGACATCGGCCGCCAGCGCGCTTTCCAGATAGGCGCGAAACTCCGCCAGCCGCTCCTTGCGCAGGGTCACGCCGGCCGCCATCGCATGCCCGCCGCCCTTCATCAGGATGCCCTGCTCCACGGCGTGGCGTACGGCCTTGCCGAGATCGACGCCGGGGATCGAGCGTCCCGATCCGGTGCCGATGCCGCCGGGCTCGAGTGCGATCGCGAAAGCAGGCCGCGCGAACTTTTCCTTCAGCCGCGAGGCGACCAGCCCGACCACGCCGGGATGCCAGCCCTCGGACGCGGTTACGATGACCGCGCCCTTGTCCTCCAGGCCGAGCGAGGCCAGCGCCTCAGCCTCGGCCTGCGCCTCGGCGTGCTGCTCGATGATCCGGCGCTCGTTGTTGAGCCGGTCGAGCTCGGCGGCGATCCGCGCCGCTTCCGAGACGTCGCTCTCCAACAGCAGGCGCACGCCGAGATCGGCGCGGCCGATGCGGCCGCCGGCATTGATGCGCGGCCCCAGCATGAAGCCGAGATGCCACGCCTCCGGCGGGCCATTGAGCCTGGAGACATCCATCAGCGCGGTGTGGCCGACATGGTCGCGCCGACGCATCGCGATCAGGCCCTTGGCGACGAAGGCGCGGTTGAGCCCGATCAGCGGCGCCACGTCGGCGACGGTGCCGAGCGCGACGTGATGCAGCATGCCGAGCAGGTCGGGCTCGGGCCGCGTGCTGCTCCAGAAGCCGCGGCCCCGCAGCTCGCGATTGACCGCGACCAGCGTCACCAGTGTCAGCCCGACGGCGGCGAGATGGCCGAGGCCGGAGAGATCGTCCGGCCGGTTCGGATTCACCAGCGCGTCGACCTCCGGCAGCTCCTCGCCGCATTGATGGTGATCGATCACCACCACGGACATGCCGAGCCGCCGCGCCTCCGCCAGCGGCTCGAGGCTGGTCGTGCCGCAGTCGACCGTCACGAGCAGGGTCGCGCCTTTGTCGGCCAGCATGCGGATCGCTTCGACGTTGGGCCCGTAGCCTTCGAAGATGCGGTCAGGAATGTGGATCAGCGGGTCGAGCCCGCAATGGCGCAGATGCCATGCCAGCAGCGCCGCCGAGGTCGCGCCGTCGACGTCGTAGTCGCCGAAGATCGCGACCTTTTCCCCTTTGACCGCCGCATCGGCGATGCGCTGGGCCGCCGCCTCCATCTGCGTCACGGTGAACGGGTCCGGCATCAGCTTGCGGATGGTGGGATCGAGGAAATCGTTGACCGCGTCGAGCTTGACGTCACGCCCGGCCAGCACCCGCGCCAGCATTTCCGGCAACTGATAGCGCTGCACGATCGCCAGCGCCCGCGCTGCGCCGCGCGCATCCAGCCGGTCGCGCCACAGCTTGTTGGTCAGCGACAGCCGCACGCCGAGGAACGCCGGCGGGGCGCTCAGGGGCAAGGCAAGAGCGGACGGTGCCATCAGGCTAGGGGCCTCGCATGCAGCATGGCGATTCGAAAGCGACGGCGTCGAATCTACAGCAAGTCGCCGGTCGCGGCAGGCTCCGTCGCGGGAACCCACTGGAATCGCACTGCATCATCCCGGAAATCAGCGCCTCGAAGGGGATATTGATGACATATAGTGCGGCTTGCCTAAAATTACAGCTGTGTTCAGGAGCGTGCATTAAACGCGCGTTAGGCGAACTCCGTGACATTTCAATCAAATTATACCGACTGAATTGCTCGCAGTCTCCGCATCGGCCGAGACGGCGATGAAATGGAGTTGTTCGATGTTAGCAGCGCCTGAGCTGAAGACCTCCCCTTCGATTGCGCCCTCTCCCACGGCTCCCCAGGACGAGACCGACGTCTCCGCGCTGATCGCGCGGCTCACCGGCGAGGTCAACCAGATCGCCTGCGAGAAGACCAAGTCGATCCAGCAGATCACCAATCAGATGAAGATGCTGGCGTTGAACGCGCTGATCGAAAGCTCGCGGGTCGGGGCACAAGGCGCCGGCTTTGCGGTCGTGGCGCAGGAGGTGCGCGCGGTCGGCCAGCAGGTCGAGACCATCGCACGCGAGCTCGAAGGCCAGCTCACCACCCGCACCGGCAATCTGAAGAGCTCGATCGAGCGCATGACCGAGCGGGCGCGCGGCGAGCGCATGGTCGACCTCGCGCTCAACGCGATCGAGCTGATCGACCGCAATCTCTATGAGCGGACCTGCGACGTGCGCTGGTGGGCGACAGACTCGGCCGTCGTCGATTGCGCCGCCACACCGGACGCCGCGCGCGTCGCCCATGTCTCCGAGCGACTTGCTGTGATCCTCTCGGCCTACACGGTCTATCTCGATCTGTGGCTGTGCGACCCCTCGGGCAAGGTGATTGCCAACGGCCGTGCCGATCGCTTCAATGTGGTGGGCCAGAGCGTCGCCGAGACAAAGTGGTTTCGCGAGGCGCGCGGCCTGCGCTCGGGTGACGACTACGTCGCCGGCGACGTCGAGTGCCAGCCGCTGCTCGGCAACGCCCAGGTCGCGACCTATTGCGCCTCCGTGCGCGAGAACGGCAACGCGCATGGCAAGCCGCTGGGCGTGCTCGCGATCCACTTCGATTGGGAGGCCCAGGCGCGCGCGATCGTACAAGGGGTGCGCGTCAGCGAGAGCGACAAGGCCCGCGCGCTGCTGGTGGATTCCAGCCATCGCGTGATCGCATCCTCGGACGGACAAGGCATTCTCAGCGAGCGCGTGTCGCTGAAGCTCGACGGCAAGCGCAGCGGCTTCTATCAGGACGCATCCGGACGCATGGTCGCCTTCCACGCCACGCCGGGCTACGAGACCTACAAGGGGCTCGGCTGGTACGGCGTGATCGTGTCGGGCGCGTGAGGACGGAGGATCAGCAGCCGAGCCGGTCGGCGATGCCGTTGAAGTCGCGGGCGATGATATCCCAGGCGCCGGTGGCCTCGAAGTCGCGGTTCTGCAGCGGGCCGTATTCGGTAGGCCTCGCGACGAAGGCGGTCTTCAGGCCGTAACGCTGAGCGGCCTCGAGATCATTGTTGTGCGCGGCGACCATCATCACCTCGCCGGGCGAAAGACATAGGAGACGCGCGGCGCCGAGATAGGTCTCGGGGTCGGGCTTGTAGTGCTCGAACAGCTCGGCGGAGAGCACGAGGTCCCAGGGTAACCTCGCGAACTTCGCCATGTTGGTGAGCAGCGCGACATTGCCGTTGGAGAGCGGCGCGATGATGTATTTGGATTTCAGCCGGGTCAGCCCGGCAACACTGTCGGCCCACGGATGCAACCGGTGCCAGCCCCGCGTCAGATAGTCGAGATCGGCTTCGGTCAGGCCGGTGATGCCGAGCTTGGCGACCAGCGTCTCCAGCGAGCGCCGGTGCAGGACGTCGAGAATGAGGTAGCCGCGCTCCGGATGCCTGCGAACCTCGTCCATCGACCCGACGTACAGCCCGCGCCAGCCATCGACCAGCGCGGTCCAGTCGCCCTGGATGCCGCGCTTGGCCGACCATGCCGTGAAGTCGTTGATCAGGCTGGTGCGCCAGTCGACGACGGTGCCGAACACGTCGAACACCAGCGCCTTGACCATGGAGAGATCGGACATCTTGAATCACTCTCCGACGTCGTCATTCCGGGATGCGTGCGACGCGCGCAGACCGGGACTTGCGACCTGCGAGCTCGGGATTCCGGGGGCACGCTATGCATGCCCCGGACTGACCTCGCGGACTCAGTCGAGGTGGAACTTCTCGAGCTGGCGGTGCTCGGCGCGGATGTAGCGCACGGTGCCGGTGACGGAGCGCATCACGACGGTCTCGGTCTCGATCACGCCGTCCTTGCGGAACTTGACGCCGGACAGCAGCGAGCCGGTGGTGACGCCGGTGGCAGCGAACAGGCAGTCGCCGCGGGCCATGTCCTCGATGCCGTAGATCATCTTGGGATCGTTGACGCCCATCTTGGCCGCCCGCTCCCGCTTCTCGTCGGTGTCGAGGATCAGGCGGCACTGCATCTGACCGCCGATGCAGCGCAGTGCCACTGCGGCCAGCACGCCTTCCGGCGCGCCGCCGGTTCCCATATACATGTCGACGCCGGTGTCCTCAGGCGTCGCGGTGTGAATGACGCCGGCGACGTCACCATCGGTGATCAGGCGGACGGCCGCGCCGGTCGAGCGCACGCCCTGGATGATGTCGGCATGGCGCGGACGGTCGAGCACCAGCACGGTGATGGCGCCGGGCTCGACGCCCTTGGCCTTGGCGAGACGGCGGACGTTGTCGGCCGGGCTGGCATCGATGTCGACCACGCCCTTGGCGTAGCCCGGACCGACCGCGATCTTCTGCATGTAGACGTCGGGCGCGTGCAGCAAGGTACCGCCATCGGCCATCGCCATGGTCGCGATCGCGCCGGGCATGTTCTTGGCGCACAGAGTGGTGCCTTCGAGCGGGTCGACCGCGATGTCGACCTTCGGACCGGCATTGAGGCCGACCTTCTCGCCGATGTAGAGCATCGGCGCCTCGTCGCGCTCGCCCTCGCCGATCACGACGGTGCCTTCGATCGGCAGCTTGTTGAGCTCGCGGCGCATCGCGTCGACCGCCGCCTGGTCCGCCGGCTTTTCCTGGCCGTGGCCGCGCAGCCGCGCCGCCGACACCGCAGCGCGCTCGGTCACGCGCACCAGCTCCAGGGTCAGGATGCGCTCGAGCAACAGCTGTTGCGGGACGGAAATCTGCGTCGACATCGGTCAACTCCTCAAGACGTCAAGGCGGCTCACCGCCCTCAAATTCTACCAGCCGGAGGCCGCCATCGGGGGCGGCTCACGGTTCAGCGGGATGGCCCGGATGGCCGCTCCTCACCGCGCGATTCCACCGGTTTGAGCATGAACCTAACCCAAACGCCACGCGTTTGTTTGAGCAGGGACAACCGGTTCCTTGGGCATCCCAGGTTAATTCTTTTCGATCCGGATCACCTGCGGCTTGCCGCTGATGACCTTGTCGCGCTGCACCGCCTGGAGCGCCTTGTGCACCGCGTCCTCATGCGTCGCATAGGTGATCAGGATCACCGGCACCGGTCCGCCCTTGGCGCCCGTCTTCAACGGCTCGCTGCCATTGGGATGGCGCTGCACGATCGACTCGATCGAGATCTTCTGCTCCGCGAGCCGGGTCGCGATCGTTGCCGCCGTACCGGCGTGATCGCGCGCCATCAGCCGGATGTAATAGCCGCCCTCATGCCGCTCCATCGGCGCCTTCTCGGTCGGCTGCAGCTTCTCGACGGGACGCCCGAACGGCGTCGAGCGGATGCCGCGCGCGACATCGGCAATGTCAGCCAGGACTGCGGATGCGGTGGCCGCGCCCCCCGCTCCCGGACCGACCAAGGTGATCGGCGGAATGCCCTCGCCATCGATCGTGACCGCGTTGGTGACGCCCATCACCTGGGCGATCGAGGAGGATTTCGGCACCATGGTCGGGTGCACACGCTGCTCGATGCCCTTGGCGGTGCGCATCGCGACCCCGAGCAGCTTGACGCGATAGCCGAGCTCATCGGCGGCCCTGAGATCCTCGGGAGCGATCGACGAGATGCCTTCCACATAGATGGACTTCTCAGCCACCTGGGTACCGAAGGCGAGGCTCGCCAGGATCGCGAGCTTCTGCGCGGTGTCGTGGCCGTGGATGTCGAACGACGGATCGGCCTCGGCATAGCCGAGCCGCTGCGCGTCCTTGAGGCACTCGTCGAACGACAGACCTTCCTGCTCCATCCGGGTCAGGATGTAGTTGCAGGTGCCGTTCAGGATGCCATAGACGCGGCTGATGCCGGTAGCCGCGAGACCCTCGCGCAGGGTCTTGATGACCGGAATGGCCGCGCCCACGGCGGCCTCGAAATTCAACGCGGCACCAGACTTCTCGGCGGCCTTGGCGAGCTTCAGGCCATGCTTGGCGATCAGCGCCTTGTTGGCAGTGACCACCGACTTGCCGGCCTTGAGCGCGGTGTCGATCGCCGACAGCGCCGGGTCGCCGGCGCCGCCCATCAACTCGACCAGGCAGTCGACCTCGGGATCAGCCGCCAGCGCCAGCGGATCTTTGGCCCACTTGATGCCCGTGAGATCGACGGCGCGCTTCTTCTTCGACCGCGCCGTCACGGCCACGACTTGCACGGGACGTCCCGTCCGCTCGGTGAGCACACGCCCCTGCTGCTCGATCAGACGAACGACTTCGGCACCGACGGTGCCGAGGCCCGCGATGCCCACTCTCAGGGGTGCGACCATGGAATCAAAGAACCTGCAGCAAGGAAAACGGGAGACTCAGCGCCGATTGGCGAGAGGAACCACGTTGTGCAACGTTTCGATGCCGCTTTCAAGGAAGCGGCGGACGCCGCGGGCGGCCTGCCGGATGCGCTGCTCGTTCTCGACCATGGCGATGCGCACATAGCCCTCGCCATGCTCGCCGAAGCCGACGCCGGGCGAGACCGCGACGCCGCACTTCTCCACCATGAGGGTGGCGAACTGCATGCTGCCGAGGCTCTTGAACTTCTCGGGCAGCGGGGTCCAGGCGAACATCGAGGCCTCCGGCGACGGGATCTCCCAGCCGGCGCGGCCGAAGGACTCGACCAGCGTGTCGCGGCGCTTGCGGTAGACGTCGCGCATCTCGCGGATGCAGTCATCCGGCCCGTTCAGCGCCGCAGTGGCGGCAACCTGAACCGGCGTGAAAGCGCCGTAGTCGAGATAGGACTTCACACGCGCCAGCGCGGCAATGATGCGCTCATTGCCGACGGCAAAGCCCATGCGCCAGCCGGCCATCGAGTAGGTCTTGGACATCGAGGTGAACTCGACCGCGACATCCATGGCCCCGGGCACCTGCAGCACCGACGGCGGCGGGTTGTTATCGTCGAAATAGACCTCGGCATAAGCGAGGTCCGACAGGATCAGGATCTCGTGCTTCTTCGCGAATGCGACGAGGTCGCGATAGAAATCGAGGCTCGCGACATAGGCGGTCGGGTTGCTGGGATAGCAGACGATCAGCGCCAGCGGCTTCGGGATGGAGTGGATGATCGCGCGCTCGGCCGCCTCGAAGAATTGCGGCGTCGGCTCGGCCGGGACCGAGCGGATCACGCCGCCCGCCATCAGGAAGCCGAAGGCGTGAATGGGATAGCTCGGATTGGGACAGAGAATGACGTCGCCCGGCGCGGTGATCGCCTGCGCCACGTTGGCAAAGCCTTCCTTGGAGCCGAGCGTCGCCACGATCTGGGTGTCGGGATTGAGCTTCACCCCGAAGCGGCGATCGTAATAGGCCGCCTGCGCGCGGCGCAGGCCGACGATACCGCGCGAGGCCGAGTAGCGGTCGGTGCGCGGCTTGCCCAAGGTCTCCTTGAGCTTCTCCAGCACATGCGCCGGCGCCGGCAGGTCCGGATTGCCCATGCCGAGGTCGATGATATCGGCCCCGGCGTTCCGCGCGGCCGCCTTGGCCCGGTTGACCTGCTCGAACACGTAAGGCGGCAGACGGCGGATGCGATAGAAATCTTCCATGGGTCTCTCGGCTCCGGCAACCGGGGGCGGATTCACCAGCTCGGCTGGCGCTGCGACGCCTCAGCCCTGAAATCCGTGCTAGAACATAAGCTTAGCACGGCCATACGGCCTGGCTGGCGGCGACACGCAAGGGTGCGGTTGATTCCGGTGTTTTATCATGGACGCCGCGCCGCGCCAGACAATTACGTGACCGGGATCGAGCTGGCGCGCTTACCGGTCCCTGATGCCGGACGCAGCCGAGGCTTGGCGGTCGCGCGCGGCCGTGAGCTCCTTTTCGATCTTGGCGCGTTCTTCCGGCGAGATCGTCGGCGTCACGCGCTCGCGCGGGACGTCGTTCACGGGGAGATAGCCGGCCGGCTCCTTGGGCCGCGCAACTGCGTCGGGATCAAGCGAGGGCATGTCCGCGATCGAGCTGGAGCAGCCGGCCAACGCGAGGCTGCCGCAAAGCACGGCGGCCGCTGCAACGGCGCGCGCCCACGTCCTCCCGTCTTGCCCCGCCGTCCTCACCCCAAAGTCCCCACCACCCCAACCGACCCCAAATCGCAATGCGGCACATTTTGCCGCAGCACAACCAATTGTCACCCGAAACGTTACACGGTTGAACAGGAATTTCGTCCGGTAAGCGAGTGCATTGTGTCTGAAGCGAGAGTCTTTTTCGCAATGCAACACGCAGAAATCGAATTAACTGCAAACTCGCGGATTATTGATCTCGCGCGGTGACGAGCGGCTTCCGAAGCGATAGTGTGATCAGGCCATGACCGACGTTTCGAACGACACCACCCAATCAACAAAAACATTCGACGCCGAAGCCTTCGCGACGAATATCGCGAGAGCAATGGAAACAAGCGGCAAGGCGCTCGCGGCGTATTTGAAGCCGCGCGAAACCGGCGAGGTGCAGGACCGGCCGCCGACCGAGCTCGCCGAGGTCGTGAAATCGTTCACCGCCGTGGCCGACTATTGGCTGTCCGACAAGGATCGCGCCAGCGACATCCAAACAAAGATCGCCAAGGGCTATCTCGACCTGTGGGGCTCAGCCTCACGGCGGCTGGCCGGAGAGCAGGCCCCCCCGGCGATTTCGCCGTCGCCGCGCGACAGGCGCTTCGCCGACCCCGAGTGGAAGTCGAACCAGTTCTACGATTTCGTCATGCAGGCCTATCTGCTAACGACGCAGTGGGCGCAGGACCTCGTGCACAATGCCGAGGGCCTCGATCCGCACACGCGCAAGAAGGCCGAGTTCTACGTCAACCAGATCACCAATGCGCTGGCGCCGTCGAATTTCGTGCTGACCAACCCTGAGGTGATGCGGCAGACGGTGGCGTCGAGCGGCGACAACCTGGTGCGCGGCATGCAGATGCTCGCCGAGGACATCGAGGCCGGCAAGGGTACGCTGAAGATCCGCCAGTCCGATCCGGCCAATCTCGAGCTCGGCGTCAACATGGCGACGACGCCGGGCAAGGTCATCTTCCAGAACGAGATGATGCAGCTCATCCAGTACGCGCCGACGACGGAGAACGTGCTCCGCACGCCGCTGCTGATCGTGCCGCCCTGGATCAACAAGTTCTACATCCTCGACCTTCGCCCGGAAAAATCCTTCATCAAATGGTGCGTCGATCAGGGCCTCACCGTATTCGTGATCTCCTGGGTCAATCCCGACAAGTCGTTGGGGACCAAGACCTGGGAAGACTACATGAAGGAAGGTCCGCTCACCGCCATGGACGTCATCGAAAAGGTGACGGGCGAGATGAAGGTGCACACGATGGGCTATTGCGTCGGCGGCACCATGCTCGCGACGACCTTGGCCTGGCTCGCCGACAAGCGCCGCCAGCGCGTGACCTCGGCGACGTTCCTTGCGGCCCAGGTCGACTTCACCCATGCCGGTGATCTCCTGGTGTTCGTCGACGAGACCCAGATCTCCGCGTTGGAGCGCGACATGCAGGCCTCGGGCGTGCTCGAAGGCAGCAAGATGGCGATGGCCTTCAACATGCTCAGGTCGAACGATCTGATCTGGTCCTATGTCGTGAACAACTACCTCAAGGGCCAGCCGCCGCAGGCGTTCGACCTCTTGCATTGGAATTCCGACGCGACGCGGATGTCGGCGGCCAATCATTCCTACTATCTGCGCAACTGCTATCTCGAGAACCGGCTGACCTCGGGCACGATGGTGCTCGACAACACGCTGCTGGACCTCTCCAAGGTGAAGGTGCCGGTCTACAATCTCGCCACGCGCGAAGACCACATCGCGCCGGCGGACTCGGTCCTGTACGGCTCGCAGTTCTTCGGCGGTCCCGTGAAGTACGTGCTGTCGGGCTCGGGCCACATCGCCGGCGTCGTCAATCCGCCCTCCTCCGGTAAATACCAGTACTGGACCAACGACCAGATCCAGGACATCTCGCTGAAGGACTGGATGAAGGGCGCCGAGGAGCACAAGGGCTCGTGGTGGCCGGACTGGCGCGCCTGGCTCGGCGAGCTCGACCCGGAGGAGGTTCCCGCGCGCAGCATCGGCAGCGAGGCCTATCCACCGATCGAGGATGCGCCGGGCTCCTATGTCCGCGTCCGCGCATAGCGTGATCAGCCGCGATTGACTATAACCGCTCCGTCCCGCCGGGACGGGACGGAATCAGTTGAGGGGATCTCGATGACGCGCGAACTGTTCTGGCTGACGCTGACGGTCATTCTGACCGGCCTGCTGTGGGTTCCCTACATCCTGAACCGCTGCCAGGTCCGCGGCCTCACCGGCGCAATGGCGAATCCGTCGCGCAGCGACAAGCCGCACGCGGAGTGGGCGACGCGGATGATGTTCGCGCATGACAACGCGGTCGAGAACCTCGTCATCTTCGCGCCGCTGGTGCTGATCCTCAACTCGATCGACTACTCGACCAAATGGACCGTGCTCGCCTGCGCCGTCTATTTCTGGTCGCGCGTCGCCCACGTCATCGTCTATGCGATCGGCCTGCCCGTGTTCCGCACGCTTGCCTTCGTCGTTGGCTTCGTGGCGCAGGCGGTGCTGGCGCTTGCGATCTTCGGCTGGCTGTAAGCCGCTAAGGCAGATTGTCCCGCAGGAAGATGTCGATGCGGATGCGCTCCTGATCGGGGCTGATCGGCTCGCCCGAGCAATGCGCCAGCAGGACGCGCGCGGCGGAGCGCGCTTCGTGGCCAGGATCCTGGTTGATGACCGCGTCACACGTGCCGCGGACCAGGAACCGCCGCGTGTGCTGGGTCAGCTCGTGGGTGATCCACACCACCTCTCGCGCCCGGCCCGACGCTTCCAGAGCATCCGCGATGCCCCGATTGCCGGCGCCGCAGCAATAGATACCCCTGAGGTCGGCATGCCGCGCCAGCAGCGCCGCCGTCAGCTCCCGCGTCAGCTCGCTGTCGTCGCGGCCCTCGATGGCCGGGAGCGCGCGCAAATTGGGATATTCGCTGGAGAGGATCTGGTTGAAGCCGAACTGCCGCTCGGCATGATCGCGCAGCGACAATGATCCCGCGATCACTGCGACGGTCCCTTCGCGGCCGCCGAGGTAACGCCCCATCAGCGTGGCCGCTGTTCGCCCCGCGGCCGGGTTGTCGATCCCGACATAGTGCAGGCGGCGGGCATTCGGCGCATCCGACACCAGCGTCACCACCGCAACACCGCGCGCGGCCAGCTCGTCGATCGCGGCGCGCACCCGGGGATGATCGAGCGCGATGACGGCGACCCCGTGATAGGCCGGCGACAGCGTCTCCAGCGCGCCTGCCAAGACGTCGGGATCGAACACGTCGACATGCAGGATGTCGATGAAGCCGCGCTGGCCGGCCAGCCAGTCGGCGGTCTGTCGGACCTGTTCGGTCAGATGGGTCATGAAACTGTTGCCGCCGGTCGGCAGCACGAAGGCGAAGCGAAAGCTCTGACCGCGTGCCAGCCGCGCCGCGGCGATGTCGGCGCGGTAACCGAGCTTGGCCACCGCGGCCTCCACGCGCGCCACCGTCTTCGCCCGCACACCCTCGCGCCGATTGATGACGCGGTCGACGGTGGCGAGCGATACGCCCGCGGTGCGCGCGACGTCCTCGAGCGTGGCGCGAACGGGCGCTGGAGGCGCACCGGCTGTCACTCGCGGGCCGCCCATAGCATGCCGCGCGTCATCAGCGTGCGGATCTCCGGCACATCCAGCTCATAGGCGCGGTGGCCGAGCGAGGAATAGAACACCCTGCCCGCGCCGTAACGCTTCTTCCAGACCACGGGCATCACGACACCCTTGATCCAGGGGGCGTGCTCGCCGCTGAACGTCGTGGTCGCCAACACCTCGTTGGCCGGGTCGACATGCATGTAGTATTGCTCGGAGCGGTGTTCGAAACTCTTCAGTCCCTTCATGATGGGATCGTCCGGCTTGGTCAAGTCGACCCGGTAATCGATGATGTTGCCGGGATGCGCCACCCATTGCCCGCCGCACATGAACTGGTAGTCCACCGAATCGCGGAAGGCATCGCCCATGCCGCCGTGATGGCCAGCGAGACCGACGCCACTGCGCACCGCGGCGCAAAGGTTGAGCGCCTCAGCCTTTTCGATCTTCGACATCGTGTAGATCGGGATGATCAGCGACAGATCGTGGATCGCGGGATCCGCGAACGCGGCCGTCGTGGTCTCTATTCGGACGTCGAAGCCTTCGGCCTTGAGCCAGCCACGGATCATGGAGGCACAGAGATCGGGATCGTGTCCCGGCCAGCCGCCCCATACAATCATTGCCTTGCGCATGTCTCTGTTCCTCAGTCGATTTGCCCGGTGTCGCGGCCCGCCGGCAGCATCGCCGGCCGCTCGACGCGGCTCTCGATCCTGACGCGGCGGCCTTCATTGGCGGAGGTCTGGAACGCTTCCATCACCTCCAGCACGTGGAAGGCCAGCGCGCCGCTGGCACGATGCGGCCGGTCGTTCAGGATGGCGGTCGCCATGTCGGCGACGCCGATCGAGCGGAATTCACCGTCGACATGACCGTGCGTCAGCGGCATCGACTCCCAGTCGCCGCCGGTCTTGGCGACCTGCACCTCGCCGCCGAACCGATTGGGATCCGGCACGAGCATGCTGCCCTGGTCGCCATAGATCTCGATCGGCGCATGCCGATGCTTCGGAACATCGAAGCTCATCGTGACCGACACCACGGCCCCGCTCTCGAATTCGAGCGTGCCAGCGACATGCGTGGCGACCTCGACCGGGATCAGCGTGCCGTTCATCGGCTGGCTGGTGACGAGGCGCTCCGCGCGCGGACGCGCGGCCGAGCCCATCACGCTGGCGACAGGGCCGAGCAACTGCACGAGATCCGTGATGTAGTACGGGCCCATGTCGAGCATCGGGCCGCCGCCGCGCAGATAGTAGAAGCCTGGCGCCGGATGCCAGCGCTCATGTCCCGGACAGCCGAAGAAGACGCTGCCGGCGACCGGCCTGCCGATCGCGCCGTCGTCGATCAGCTTGCGTGCGGTCTGGTGGCCGCCACCGAGAAAGGTGTCCGGAGCGCAGCCGACGCGCAAATTCTTCTGCGCGGCGAGCTCGATCACCTTGCGCGCTTCGGCGACGTCGATGCCGAGCGGCTTCTCGGAGTGGACGTGCTTGCCGGCATTGAGCACCGCGAGGCTGACATCGGTATGCGCCAGCGGCACGGTGAGATTGATGACGATCTCGATGTCGTCGCGCCTGAGCATCTGGTCGACGCGCATCCCCGGCAGGCCGAAGGCGGCGCCCTGGCGCTCGGCCGCATCGCTGCGCATGTCGGCAAGCGCCTTGATGTCGAGAACCGGGAACCGCTGCGCAGCCTTCAGATAGGCCGTGCTGATGTTGCCGCAGCCGATGATGCCGATGCCGACGCGTCTCATAGCATTCTCCGTGATGTCAGGTTCATCCCTTGACCGCCCCTGATGTCAGGCCGGCAACGATGTGCTTCTGCGCCAGAAGGAACAGGATGATGGTGGGCAGGATGGTCAGGGTGATGAAGGCGAGGATCAGGTGCCACTCGGACGAATATTCGCCCTGATAGACCATGATGCCGAGCGGCCAGGAATACAGCGCATCGGTGTTGAGCATCACCAGCGGCAGCAGATAGGCGTTCCAGCTATTGACGAAGGTGATGGTGCCGACGGTCGCAAGGATCGGCCGCGACAGCGGCAAGGTCACGTAGCGGAAGAACTTGACGTAGCTGCAGCCGTCGACGAGCGCCGCTTCGAGCAGCTCGTACGGGATGTCCTTGAAGAAGCGGCGCAGCAGCAGCACGCTCATCGCGAGGCTGAACGCGACCTGCGGCAGCGCGACACCGAAATAAGTGTCGAGCAGGCCGAGGTCGCGCACCTTGATGAACAGCGGCAGCACGGCAGTCGCTGCAGGGAACAGCAGGCCGAGCGTCAGATAGCTCAGCAGCATCGAGCTGCCGAAGAACCGGACATGGGCGAAGGTGAACGCCGCCATCGAGGCGGCAATCAGGGTCAGGATCACCGTGAGCGTCGAGATGATCAGCGAGTTGCGCAGCAGCTGCCAGTAGCGCCCGGAGAACAGGATGTCCGCATAGTTCTGCCACTCCCAATGCCGTGGCAGGCCGAACGGATTGACGCGCAATTCGCCCAGCGACTTGAAGCCGCCGAGGAAGGTCGCCAGCAGCGGCACCAGGACGAAGATCGCGACGAGCGTGAGGAATGCCGCCTTGAACAGCACGGCCGGATCGAACGGCTCTCTTGAGGTTTCGGCCCTATTCATCGCGCATGAACCATCGCTTGTAGGTGAAGGCAAAGGTCACGCAGATCACGAACAGGATGACGCCGATGGCGCTGCCGTAACCCACGCGCATGCGGGAGATGCCGTTGTTGTAGAGGAAGCTCACCATCGTGTTGGACGAGTCGGCAGGTCCGCCGCGCGTCAGCGGCATGACGAGGTCGAACAGTTGGAGCGAGCCGATGATGGCGAAGAAGACGGAGAGCCGGATTGTCGGATAGAGCAAGGGGATGACGACATGGCGCAGGCTCTGCGTCCGCGTCGCGCCGTCGATCCGGGCGGCCTCGATCAGGCTCTTGTCGATGCTCTGGAGGGCCGCGATGAACAGCATCATGTGGAAGCCGAAATACTTCCAGACGATGACGATCAGAACGGCCAGCATCGCGGTGTCGGTGGAGGCAAGCAGATGCGGCGGCTCGGCACCGAAGGTTCGCCAGATCGAGGCGACGAGCCCATAGTCGCCGTCGTACACGAAGCTGAAGATCAGGCCGGTCGCGATCTCCGCCAGTATGTACGGCATGAAGAACAGCATGCGCAGCACAACCGCGCCGCGGAACCGCTCCGCGAGCATCAGGGCCAGCGTCAGCGCCAGCGGGAGCTGGACGCAGAGCGAGACCGCGATGATCAGGCCGTTGTTGCGCAACGCGAGCCAGAACGCGCGCGTCTCCAGCACGAAGCGGTAGTTGTCGAAGCCGATCCAATTGGTCGGCCGGCCAAACCCGTTCCAATTAAAGCCGGAATACCAGGCGGCCTCCCCGATCGGCAGCACCACGAACAGCGTGAACAACAGCAGCGCCGGCGGCAGGAACAGGATCAGAACCGTGAAACGGCCGTCCCAGCTCGGACCGCGACTTGCCCGCGCGGCCAGCGGCGGCCGCGCGACATGCATCGCCGGCCCACTCGCGATCGGACGCGCCACCTCAGTTACCCTGCTTGCGCGCTGCTTCGATGGCCTTGGCGGCGTCCTGCGGACTCATGCTGCCCCCCGCGATCTCCGCGCTGACGTCGTTGACGACGCGTCCGACCGAAGGCCCCAGGCTCTGATCATAGAAGTTCTGGTGATAGTTCGACTTGGCCAGATTGGCCGCGATCTGCTTCATGAAGGCGTTGTTGAGGCCGGCCTCGGCGCCCTGCACCACCGGAATGATGAAGTTGCCGGCCGCAAGCCGCGTCTGCACGTCCTTTGAGATGAAGTACTTCAGGAAGTCCGTGGCTTCCTTCGGCGAGCCCTTGGTGACCAGCCAGCCGGTGATGCCGCCCAGTGTATCGGTCGGCGCGCCCTTCCCGCCCGCCACTGTCGGGAAATCGAACCAGCAGATCTTGTCCTCGCTCAGGCCCACCTTGTCGGCCGCAAGCGCTCGTTGAAGATTGTAGACCGAGCTGATCGCAAGCGTCATCGCCGCCTTGCCGTCACCGAAATAGCCGACGGCCTGCGGGTTCTTGAAGCCGAGGAAGCCGTTCTGGAACGGCTGGAGGTCCACGAGCTGCTTGAACATCTCGCCGGATTTGACGAAGGTGTCGCCGCCGAAGCCGCCGTTCTCGCCGCGCAGCGCAGCGTCGAAGGCGGCCTTGCCGCCCAGGCGCACGGCCAGATGCGTCCAGTAGAAGTGCAGCGGCCATTTGTCGGCGCCGCCGACCACGATCGGCGTGACACCCGCGGCCTTCAATGTTTTCACCGCGCCAAGCAGATCGTCCCAGGTCTTGATATCTGCGGGATCGACCTTCGCCTTGGCCATCAGGTCCTTGTTGCAGACGAAGCCGACTTGCGACAGCGAGATCGGCAGGCCGTACACGCGGCCATTGTCAGTGAAAGCAGCGAGCGCCGCCGGCGTGATGCTGTCGCTATAGCCTCTCACCTGGTCGGTCATATCTTCGAGAACGCCGGCCTCGATCTGCGCCTTCAGCACGCCGCCGGCCCAGCTGTAGATGATGTTCGGGCGATCCTTGGACTGCAGGATGGTCGGCAGCTTGGCCTTGTAGGCTTCGTTCTCGAGGAACTGCATCTCGATCTTGGTGCCCGGATGTGAGGCCTCATAGGCACGTGCCACCTCCTCCCAGATCTTCACCTGGGCCGGATTGACCTCGATGTGCAGCCATTTGACGGTGGTGTCGGCGATGGCGGCTGTGCCCGCAAGCAGGCATGCGGCAGCCGTGAGTCCCAGCTTCGCGAGCAGTCCCATCAGAATCCTCCCAACCGTCTTCTTTGTTGCGGTAATCCTGTCCTCATTTTTTGAGGTGCGCAACTAAAATTCTGACCTGACAACCTCACGGTGATTGTTGTTCGCATCAGCGAAGGGCGTCGCGGGCAAGCGATGCCAACGGAACCGCCCGGGTCCGACAAATGGCGGCGCGACATAACTCTCGACGCATCTGCAGCATTGGACGTGCTGACGACCCGCGTTGTCGCCTCGTCGCGCTGGCGAGCGCAGGGGGGATCATCACGGTTGGCATGGCTGCGGCTGGGACCGACCAAGGCAGAGCAGATGAGAATAGGCATGGGCGTGCACCCTCGCGGCGCGCGGCGTCCGAGTTGTTGCTCTAGGCCGCCCTCTCTGAGACAGAGGGCACAGGGAAGGCCGGGCGTCGGCTGACGCCCGTGGCCCGCCTGCGAGAAAAATGCAGGCGGCAGGTACCACAGGTGCAGCCGGACTCGCCCGGCCTTCCCTGTGCGACGGTTG